>QHXR01000019.1 GCA_003223025.1 Acidobacteriota bacterium | reverse complement strand
GGCGGGCACCGTTGTGTTAACTTCGTCGAATCGCCGGTTGCCGTAGCGATCGTAGGTGAACGTCTGCTTCCACGTCTGCGTCGAGTTGTTCGTCTCGACTGCACTTGAAAGCCGGTTCAGTGAATCGTACGAATAATTTTGGATGAACGGATGCGCGAGCCCCGGAACCGTGATCGCCTGAGACAGGACGTTCCCATTATTTCCAGTCGTGCCGTACGTGAAATCGAGATCGAGAAAATTCGTCGCGCTTTGTGTCGTTCCCAATGCGATCTGTGTCGGCTGCAAACGCGAGTTGAATGTCGTCGATTCCCACCGCCCGTTTCCGAGCTGCCTGCTCGTCACCGCACCGGCAGAGCTGTACGTGATGACCCAAAGGGCCTCGAACTCGTCCGAGTAGGGCGTTAAGACCGAGAAGACCGTAGGAACTTAGTTCATCCACTGAAACACTACAACATTCTTGCTGTTTACATACTTTTTGATGCCCGCAATTTCGACAAGTCCCAGTCCATCAAGCCACTCAGCCTTGTCGAATTGGGGAGCAATAATGAACTCACCATTCCGATTTATGAAGCCGTACTTCTCACCCACTCTTACCGTCGCACTACCGTCTTGCGAAAAATCATCCGCCTCGTCAAACTTAGGAGAAATCGCGTATTTTCCCGACTTGTCTATGTAGCCCCATTTGCCGTCGTAATCCTTGACACACGCCAAACCTTCCTTAAATATGCCGGCCCAGCTGAAGGTTCTCTTAAATATTACCTTTCCAGTAGCATCGATGTAACCGTAGCCCATGTAGTCATTTCTGAATGTAGCAAAGCCCTCCGAAAAGTCACTGCCATCCTTTCCAAAATTGCGGATAACAATCTGTCCGGTTCCATCTATGTAAGTCTCATTTCCAAGCCTATCGCTCGTCCACGCCCGGCCGGCCGAAAAGGATCGGGCAAAATCGAATTTCGGTTCAATAACGAATTTCAAATCCTTGCCGATGAAACCAGATTTTCCGTTCACTTGAACTTCCGCAAGTCCCTCGTGAAAGTATGAAATATTCGATGCGCCCGGAATCATCCTAAGAGCACCCAGCTTATCGACATAACCGTACAATAGATTACCCGTATCGCTTCGAACCTTTACCGTTGCAAGCCCTTCGAAAAAGTATTCGGGGAAAAAGCCTTCAAATTCAATGGGAATGATCAGTTGTCCCGCTTCGTTTATGTACCCCGATTTTCTTCCGATAGAAACGCCCGCCATACCGTCGGAGAAGTTCAAGCAAAGGTCGTACGTGGGAGCGATGACGGTTTCACCTTTTTTGTTTATGTATCCACACTTTGCTCCAGTCTCAATCGGCCATAAATTTCGTTGAACCTTTTGGTGTGACCCAGCTATTGGCATTAACAGAATAAGAATCCAGATAAAACAAATCGTAAGTTTTGACATATGATCAAGGTCTCCTTAACTCGTAACTACCACGATCGAATTCAGGGCTGCTTGGGCTTCAAGATATCGTCAACAAACTTAGTCGCGTCACCCTTCGCTTTTTCCTTATCTTTCACAATTGCTGTTGCTTGCGGTATCGATTGTTGAGTTTCACTTTCCGTCTGATTTGTCCGATCCCCCTTTTCGGCCCTGTTGTTTCCTTGGATCAGCTCATTCGCGAGCACGACGGCATTCCGATCTGCAGGTGTCTTCCCCGAAGGCGCGTCCGGGACCGGAAGGGGCTTCGGAGGGGCGGCTCCCATTAGGTTGTCATTAACCTTCTGCGCTGATTCGTTTTCCTTGTTGTCCGCCTCAATTTGCTTTGGATTTATTTGAACTGTTACGGTTCCATCGTTTTCTAGTTTGTTGCGGCCATAGGTTGGCGTGCCGTCTCTCATCTTTGTTGCGTCATTAACACCCAAGTTATACGTAATTTTTGAGTCCTCAAGCTTCTGCAAGAATTCACGGCCTGATTTGGTCTTCGCGACCACTGCAAGAGCATCTTTGATAGTTTTCTTATCCCCGTCAGTTTTTGCGGCAAGAACAACGTCCTCACCAGTTACATCTTTATATTTCAGGGGATTATCTCTTACGTATACATAACGGTTCAACCTTTGGGGATCAATAAGTCGATCCTTCTTAATCAAACTCGGATCTGGCGAGCTAAACCTGCCGTGACTACTCACATACATTCTCGCCTCTACAAAATCTAGGTCAGTCTCGTTGTCCCTCTCATAGCCGCAGAACTGCTTCCTCACCGTGTCCCCCGCAAAACCTAGTGCGTTAGTTCGCAGCGAACTCACGGCCTCCTCACCAAACGGAAGATAATCATGCCTCGCGGTGATTGTTCCGTTCGCGTCCGTATTGATTCGAGGTGAGCCGAGATGATCGCTCGTCAGATATGCGACCTTGGCGTCGTTTGAAGATGCGACGACGGTCGAGTATTCGGCGATAAGTTTTCCGGCGGCGTCGTATACGAAGATGGTTGTCTCGCCTGTCGAAGGCACGACCTTCTTCACACGTTTGCCGTCGCCGTCGTAGAAATATTCGCCGATCGTTCCGTTGCGGTCCGAGACAGACACCTGTTTATTTTCTGCGTCGTAGACGAACGTCCGGGCCGACGGATCGTCGGTCGTGTTTCCGCTCGGATCGTAGGACCATCCGCTTGATGAAAGCCGATTGTTCGACGAATCGATGTTCGGATTTGTCACTTCAGGAGTCTCGAACGAGGCGGGCACCGTTGTGTTAACTTCGTCGAATCGCCGGTTGCCGTAGCGATCGTAGGT
This sequence comes from Acidobacteriota bacterium, assembly GCA_003223025.1. Lineage (GTDB taxonomy): Bacteria > Acidobacteriota > Blastocatellia > Pyrinomonadales > Pyrinomonadaceae > OLB17. The sequence goes on along the minus strand of QHXR01000019.1, from coordinate 18,962 downwards.
GAACGTCTGCTTCCACGTCTGCGTCGAGTTGTTCGTCTCGACTGCACTTGAAAGCCGGTTCAGTGAATCGTACGAATAATTTTGGATGAACGGATGCGCGAGCCCCGGAACCGTGATCGTCTGCGACAGGACGTTCCCATTATTTCCAGTCGTTCCGTATGTGAAATCGAGATCAAGAAGATTCGTCGCGCTTTGTGTGGTTCCGAGCGCGATCTTCGTTGGTTGAAGCCGCGAGTTGAATGTCGTGGATTCCCAGCGACCGTTCCCAAGCTGCATGCTCGTCACCGCACCGGCGGAGTTGTACGTGAAGCTGTTCGCGTAATTCCAGTAACCCGAGCTCGAGTTCTTCTTACTCTGCACAACCGACAAGTCGCCATTGCCGTCGAGAATGTTCTTCACAACCCTTCCCGACGGATACGTCTGCTCAATTAGCGCTCCCGAGAGATTGTAGGCGTAACCATTCACATAATCCTGTCCGTCCGTTGTCTGCTTGCTCGCCGTCACACGTCCTAGGATGTCGAAGCTCGCGTATTCCGTTGTCGAGACGCTCGACATGACCCTTAAGAGTTTGCCTTTAGCATTCGTTAGATTGTCGTAGTAGTAGGTGACGTCCGGAGTTTCAGAACCGCTAGGCTCGTCCGTGTAGAAGCGAGTATTTACACGGTTGAGAGCGTCATAACTATAGGTCGTTGCGATCGAGCGAGCATCGGTCTTTGTCAGCAGGTTCGAGTTCGCGTCGTAAATGGTATGAAAAGGATGGGCGCGGTGAGTGGAGTTGGGCGCGTGTCGCTTTGTTCGGATCGGCATCGGCGTTAAGCTGTTCTCGATCTTGGGCAATGGATACGCCAGCGACTTTACGACTCGCCTTGCTCGGTTTGAAACAAAGCCGGAAGGCGGGTATCGCTGCGGGTCGACTCGGCTACACGTATAGGCCAGGGCATTATTGCCGGAGCCTGCTGTCGTAAATGAGAGTCCTTGCCGCACGCGCCCTTGTGAGCCAAGTATAGTTCCGCTCGCGGACAAAAAGAAGGGACCGGAGTGGAGCTTGTTGTTACCGGAGCTCGAATGAATAGTTGTCGCCCGGCCATCCGGCGATGTATGCCGAAGATCGGAATTCACGTTACGACTTTGGAGCTACAAAAGCGATGACATTCTTATCAAAAGAGGTCGCGGCACTCCCGACCGAGCGATGGTTCGGTCTGGATCTCGCCAAACGCGAAACTCAGCTCAGCGTGCTCGATGCATCGGGCAAGCAGGTCTTGTCGAAACGTTTCGCAACGACCAGAGAACAGTTTCTTGCTCTCGCGGCAGAACTTCGTGAGACCGACACCGTAGCTCTCGAAGTAACGACAAACTCAAACTCGATCGCACGGCTCATCCGCGACAACTCGAAGGCAAAAGTGATCGTCTCGAATCCCATCAAGACGAAGATCATTGCTCAGGCAAAGATAAAGACCGACAAGATCGATGCTCGAGTTCTGGCAGAACTTGCACGCGTTGGTTATCTGCCCGAGGTCTGGCTTTCCGGAAAGGAGCCGCTTTCTTTTAAATTGCCCCTGGCTTTAGCTAGGGGATCGGCGGAACAAGAAAGGCTTCAGCCGAACAAAAATAAAATATCAATGAATCCTTGGAGCTTTAGCTAAGTCCGGCTGAAGCCAAAAGGAAATATTTTCTTTTGATTCGGCTAAAGCCTTTCTTGGTCTTTTTGTCCCCTAGCTAAAGCCAGGGGACAATTTAAAGACCGCCTTTTCAGACGGTCTCTTGCAGTTGGATGAATTGATTTCTGCGGATCACGAGGACTGCTCGTTCCTCGCGAATCACTGTAAGTACCGCGAAAGGGAAAACAGAACTGCAGTAGTGCAAATAAAAAAGGATCTGACTCGGGCCGGCGGATTCACTTAACCGACGCGAGTCAGACCCTATACAGGAAGCGGGCTCACCAATCCGTTTCCTGAAGCGATCCCTATTTCGATTTTCAATTTGAGTCAGGGTTTGACTCGTGCCGGTGGATTCACGTTACCGGCACAAGCCAAACCCTAAACAGGAAACGGGCTCACCAAACCGTTTCCTGTTAATTGATGGCCGACGACGAGACGATGTGCGTCTCATCGACTTCCAATATCAAACCTTCTTTCGTCACGCCCGAGATCGTCGCGAACTCTTTGATCTCTTCCGGCAGGACGATCGGGCGGACCGGCGATTCGCCGACTTCGGCAACCGCAGCCGCACGCTTTCTGTGGAAGCTCTTCGTCAGATACATCGCTTTATCGGCGGACGTTATGATCTGGTCGAACGCTTCGCCGTGGATCGGATAACATGCCGTACCGACGCTGACGCCGACCGTGGCCGCCTGGTCCTCTGATACGAGGAGCGAGAAATTACTGACCGCGTCTTCGATGCGACGCGCCAGCTCCATCACATCCGTGCTGTCCGTGTCGGGCACGATCGCGACAAACTCGTCGCCGCCGTAGCGTGCAAGAAAATCGTATTCGCGTAACTGCGACTTAATGATCGCACTGACCTCTTTCAACATCCTGTCGCCGGCCTTGTGACCGTGGGTGTCGTTTACGGATTTGAATCCGTCGAGATCGAGCACCAAAACCTGGAAGCTGCCTTCGTTGCGGCTCGCACGCTTTACTTCTTTGTCGAAGTGGATCTGCAAGCTTCGTGCGTTCGGAAGTCCGGTCATCGGATCCGTAAGCGCATAGTTCTCGGTCACCGCGTGTTCGAGCGACTTCGAGATCGCATCGCCGGCAATTCGCGAAACGGTTTCGAGCAGCCTGAGATGCTCATCCTGATAACGCCCCATTTCGCCCGAGTAGAGCGAGATCACGCCAAGTAGCTTGTCCTCGGCAAGGATCGGCACCGATGCGATCGCTCGATACGTGTACTCCAGCTCGGCATGCGACTCTGCGAAATCGAGACCCGGGTCCGTAGATTCTGCGGGCTTTCCTTCCTGTAGAACGTAGCCCGTCGGGCCTTCGCCCATCTTCACTATTTTCCCCGCTAGTGCAGCCTTATTTAGTCCGTCTACGTACGCGGCTTTCGCCGATTCGCCGAGCTCGTCGAGAAGATAAACCGCCGCCGTATCGAATGGAATGAACTCGCGGACCTTTTCGGTAAAGAGCGGGAGTATTTCCTCAAGATCGAGTTCGGAGCCGAAGTCGCGTGCAAGGGAGTAGAGCGCGAACACTTCCCTGTTTGCTTGCTTGATCTGCTCGACGTAACTCGGGCTCGCACCGATGTCGACGAATTCCGAAACGCTTACCGCATCGAGGTCGTTTTCATAGCCGAGCTGCTGAGCCTGCACCTCGTTCTCGAAGATCTTGAGACTTCGCAGGAACACATCGACGAGTCGAGGATCGAACTGTGATCCCGATCGCGAGCGGAGAAAATTACATGCCTGGTCACGCGGCACGGCTGTGCGATATGGACGGGCGACTCGAAGAGTGTCGTAGCAATCGGCGATCGAAAGAATGCGTGCGGTCAGCGGGATGTTCGTGCCGAGAAGACCTTCCGGATATCCGGATCCGTCCCAGAATTCATGATGATATTTGACCGTCGGGACGACGGGATACGGGAATCCGACCTTCTCCAATATCGAAGCGCCGACCAGCGAGTGCGTCTTTATCTTTTCCATCTCCGCCGGCGTCAAACGTCCGGGCTTGCTGAGAATGTGATCGGGCACGGCAAGCTTGCCGATGTCGTGTAGGATCGCACCGGTACGAAGCGCGTTTATCTCGTCCTCGCTCAGGCCGAGAATACTTCCCATTCCGACGGCGTAGATCTGAGTCCGTCGAACATGACCGACACCGACCTGGTCGCGAGCGTCGATCGCCGTCGCGAGAGCTTCCACCGTCGCGAGATGTATCCGGCTGGCTTCGCTGATCAGTTTCGTCTGGTGCTCGAGGCTGCGGACGTGGATCTTATAAAAGAGATCGCCGAGAATCGCAACCGGAATAACGACGAGTCCGAATTCGATCCCGAAGTGATTGAAGACGACAAAGAAGGCGATCGTCGCAAAGAGGCTCACGAGGCTCGTCAGCGCGGGCCCGACGAAAAGGCTGTAAGTCGTAAGTTTGTAACGCGGTCCGCACTCGGTGTTCCTGAGCAGATACGCCATCGCTCCGCTCTGGGCGTACTGCGTGACGACCATGACGCATAAAGCGAGGATCACCGAACTCGGGACGGACAACCTGGCGATCTCAAGCTTGCCGGCATCGTTGAAATATGAAAGCGAAAGAGAGAACGCGATCGCAGAAAAGAATGTCGAGAGGACATCGATCGAAACGTCCGATGCCAACCGCTTTCGATTCGACTTCGAAAGACCGAGGTTCGCGATCGAAGAAAATGCTGCGAGCACAATGCCGCCGGCGAGCCCAAGCCAGATGATCCCCCAAAACGCGAAGATCCATTTGAAGGAAACCTGAACCGTCGTTCGAGCGATGGTCGGTTCGTATCGGCTAAGTAAGATCGAAATAAATATCGAGGCGAGCACGACTCCGGCGGTGGCAGCCGATCTGAACGAGATCAGCACCTCAACGACCGAGAACGCCAGCACCGATCCGGCGACCGATATCAAGGCCATCCAGATCACTGTTGACTGCCAAGAATTGTTTCGCGAACTCGACATTCCTATCCTTCGTAAAGTTGGCGGGGAGAGCAAAATCTTTCTAGTTGGGTAAACATCCGGGCTTTTTAGCTTGGACCTATCCGCCGCGTACGACCTATACAACGGTCATGCCAAAGACTTAATATTGAAATCGTTGGATTTTTCGATGCGACAGCAGATTCGATCTGCTTTCCTGCTGTCAGTTTGAGTTAGCAAAATGACCGACTTCGTTCAGAATGACTTGTCGGCTCCGCCGGGATTTTTTCACCGGGCGTTGATGCTGCTTTCTATTGTCGTGATCATGGCGAGCGCGATGGCCGCTCAGGACAGCGACGATGTCGTTCGCATCGATACTGAATTGGTCTCATTCGAAGTGACCGTGACGGACAAGAACGGCAAACTCGTTCCTAATCTTAGAAGAGAAGATTTCAGATTGCTCGAAGATGGAGTAGAGCGGCCGATCGAATTCTTTCAACCGATAAAGAAGACAGAACAGGGACGACCGCTGACCGTAGTTTTTGCTCTCGATGTTTCGGGAAGCATGACCGAAGCCGAGATCGGACGACTGCGATCCGCGATGCAGATCTTCATCAGCCGTCTCGCCGATTACGATGCGTACTTCGCCGTCATCAGTTTCGCGATGGATGTTCGCACGCTTCAACAATTCACGAATCAGCGGGAACGTCTCGAACGATCATTCGATCGGCTGCTACGAGATCAGGATGGATTATCGACTCACGCATACGATGCCGTCGACGACGCCGTCAGACTGATCGCGCGAAAGTCGCCGAAGACGATCAAAGGCCGTCTGCCAAAGCGTGCGGTGATCCTCGTCAGTGATGGATTTCCGGTTGGCGATGTCGTATCGCCGGATACGCTTATCGAACGCGCGAACGCGGCAGAGACGAGTGTTTACTCGGTGATCCTACCATCGTTCTCCCGTCTGCAGGGCGACAAACGGCCGGTCCTCACTCCTCTTGAAGCGAGCGGCGTTATAAGCAAGACTGGCGGAAAAAGTTTTTACGCGACGGATAAATCTTTCGATGCGCTGTTTCAGGCTCTTGCCGAAGACATTACGGCGTCGTATGCGATAGCGGTCTATCCTGATGAAGAAGCAAAAAGGTCCGGCAAGCCTCGGAGAGTGACGATCCAGTCGCGGAACGGTTATACGATCAGGCAAAACAGGACGGAGTATTCGGCAAAGTAAGGTAGGTCTCAGTAGCGGTCGCTTTCATAATCGTAAGCCTCTAGATCTTCGTCGTCCTTGTGATCGACCTCGGCTTCTTCGTAAACATCCATCTCGATGGGATCGAGACCGACGATAACAAGTTGCGCACCGCACTCATCGCAGGATACTCGGTCGCCCTGTTCAGTTTCGGCGTCAACGTAAACTTCTTCGTCGCATTCGGGACAAATCGATGTCGGCATTTTGTTCTTTTCTCCGAAAATCTAATAAATTAAATCGAGCTTCTTAAGACAGATCCGTTTACAAGATTATCTCTAACTTAATTGTTCCTGCTGATGTTCGCAAGAGATCGCGGCTGAGCGTTTCTGAAATTTTATTGATTCTTTTTTCGTTTTACAATCCACGCCGATGCAGTTTCCTTTCACGCTGAAGAAAGATACCGAGTTCGACGCTGTTGGTTTCGGAACCAACGCTGTCGACTTTCTCATCCAGGTGCCGCACTATCCCGAGTTCAATTCAAAAATTGAGTTGAGCGATTACGTGGAGGCAGCCGGCGGAGAAGTTGCGACGTCGATGGTCGGATTGCAGCGGCTCGGCCTTCGGACATCCTATATCGGCCGGTTTGGAAATGATCACGCGGGTGAGATCGGGATCGAATCTCTGCGCCGCGAGGGCGTCGACACACAATATGCAGAGGTGATCGACGGAGCTCGAACGCAGATCGCGTTTATCATCATCGACGAACGCAACGGCGAGCGTACGGTGATCTGGCAACGCGACAAGAAACTCCATTACCCCCCTGACGAAGCTCCGCTCAATGCCGTCGGGAATACAAAGGTACTTCACTTCACGCCGCATGACGCACGCGCCTGCATTCGGTTAGCCGAGGCTGCCCGCGAGCGCGGTACGATCCTTTCGATCGATGTCGATAATATTTTTGAAGACATCGAGAAGTTGCTCGGACTTGTAGATGTGATCATCGCGTCCGCTGACTTTCCCGCAAAACTCTTCGGAACGAAATCAGATGAGCGCACGGCGCTTCGGGATCTGCAGCAGCGCTTCGGAGCCGGCGTCGTCGGCATGACCTTGGGTGAGAGAGGCTCGATCCTGCTGTGCGGTGCTGAATTCATCGAGACGCCGGGGTTCGAGGTTCCGGGCGGATGTAAAGATACGACCGGGGCTGGAGACTCGTTTCGCGTCGGCCTTCTTTACGGATTGCTCAAGGGTGAATCGATCCAGGAAAGCGCGCGAATCGCAAATGCGGTCGCAGCATTGAAGTGTCGCGCCATCGGTGCGAGAACCGCTTTGCCGCGGCCCGACGAGGTCGATAGTCTCTTGAAAAAAGTATAGACACCATCCGCGACGATACCCTAGAATAGAAAAGCCAACGATTCCTACCACTGGCCCTCTCTTAGTCTCCTCCAACCTCCCGGCAAATCTTACCCCCCGAACGCCACTCAGGAAATGGATTCCAAGATCGGTCTAATTATTCAATTGAACGGTGTCGTTCTGATCACGATCCTATCGTTGTGCATGCGCCGTTCGCTAAAGGTCACAGCCCTTCGCTACTGGACGACGGCATGGTTGAGCTTGTCGTTCGCGCTGATTTGTTTGCGGCTGGCGTTTAGCTACGAAGAATTCGCGTCCTTCCTTTTCACGTATTACTTTCTGGGCGAATATCTCTTCGGTTTTCTCCTGGTTATAGGCTGTCGAAGTCTCGACGCCGGATATGAAGTAAAGCCGCGAACCGAACTGCTCTTCATCCCGTTTGTCATTGTTGCGATCGTCATTCCGCACCTCGCATACGATTTCAACGACATGTTCAACGGCCATTGCGTGATCATGGCATCGTTCTACGCCGCTGCTTTTTACTTCCTGGAAAAATCAAAGCAGACGAGCTTCGGATGGCGAGTGATGCACATCTCACTGGCCGTACTTACGATAGATTTTTTTGCGTATTCAATTATTTTCTCGCTGCGGAACTACACGGCGTTTCAGACTGATTTTCTTGCATACAATTCGATCGTCGATCTCGTCCTTCAGACAGCTCTCGGATTCGGGATGGTGATCATCCTTCTCGAAAAGATGCTCAACGATTTCCGCAACACGAATGAGCAACTGTTATCCGCGAAGCGCCAGTTAGAACACCTCGTACAGACCGATTCACTTACCGCTGCGTTCAATCGTCATGCGTTCTACGGTTTTGTGAATCGACACGGGAGCGACATCGCCTCGACAGGTTGCGTGGGATTCTTTGACATCGACGATCTGAAAGCGATAAACGACTGTTTTGGGCATGCTGCGGGTGACCAGGTGATACGAAGCGTTGTGAAGTCGATCCGCGCGCTCATTCGAGCGGAAGATCTGATCTATCGATGGGGCGGCGATGAATTTTTCGTCGTCATGGTCAGCATGGATGCGGCTATGGCCGAAGAACGAATGGCGCGTCTCGAGGAATTACTGCAGCACGTCTTCATCGAAAATGTTTCGGAGCCGCTTTGCGTCGGCGTGTCATGGGGATTTACCAACTACGCGTCAGCGGCCGACCTCGAAGCGTCGATGCACGAGGCTGACTCGCAGATGTACCGGCGAAAACAGCTTCGCAAGAGCCAACGTGCGACGTCTTCCGATTTTATAGCTTCCTTGCCGGGCGGACTTGCCGAGCACGCTCGGTGATCTCGCTAAAGTTTGTCGCTAAAAAATCCCGTGATCAGCGCCCATGCGTCTCGCGCCGCCGTCTCGTTATAGACCTCGGGCCGCGTATTGTTGAAAAAAGCATGATCGGCCTCGTACTTTATAGAAGTGATCGGAAGCTCGTACCTTTCCGTCGCGTCTTCGAGCGCGGCGACCTTATCTGCGTTGATCCAACCATCCTTCGTCGCTGAAACGAATATCGTCGGCGTCGTCAGTTTTTTCAAAACGTCCTCTTCCGGAATGTCGCCGTAGAAAGGTGCGGCAGCGCTAAAGCCTTCGAGCTCGCACGCAGCACGCAGAGCATACGTCCCGCCCATACAGAATCCGGTGATCCCGAAATGCGACAGATCGTATTTGGCTCTCGCTGTCTCGACGGCATTCTTGATTATGTCGAGTCCGTCTTCGAGCTTTAGCGCCTGCATCATCTTTCCCGCCTCATCCGGATTCGCTGCGACTCTACCGCGATAGAGATCGGGAGCGATGGCGATAAAACCTTCGTCGGCGTATCGGTCAGCGATGTCTTTGATGTGATCGTTCAAGCCCCAATATTCCTGAACAACAATGACTGCTTTCTGAGTTGAATTTTCGGGCAGCGCGACGTAGCCCGAAGTCGCTCTGTTGGCCGTATCGAACGACAAGGTTTCACTTTTCATTAAGAATAATCCTCCAGATCTGTTTTGATTGCTCGATTATAGACAAATTACTCAATGGATTATAGGTAAGAGCAGACGGAAAAAAGTGGCTTTCTTTTCATACTTAATTGCCTGTACATCCGTATAGATTCAGATACCTGTCTGATCAGGTATTTTCGCTATGAAGAGTTTCGCATTAATTACATTTTTCTTCTTTTTGCTTTCGATCACCGGAATGGCCCAGACAACGGGCAAGATAACCGGGAACGTTATTTTTAAGGGCGACAATTCGGTCATCCACGGAGCCTCGGTTCTCATCGCGGAATTGAAGCGGACCGTTAATTCCGATGACAATGGAAATTTCGTTTTCACCGACGTCCCGCCCGGCACGTACACCGTGCATGCCCACCTCGAGGGTTTCGCAGACGAGACCAAAACCGTTACCGTCACCGCCGGTACAACAGTCACTACCGTTCTTGAGTTGAGCCTCTCGGGTGTAAACGAACAAGTGACGGTCACGGCGAGCGGAAGCGAACAACTTACGTTCGAAGCGATCGAGTCCGTCAGCTCGGTCGATTCAAGCGAGATCGCATCGAGAGCATCGGCCGGTCTCGGGGATGTTCTCAACAATGAAGCCGGAGTATCGAAGCGCTCATCGGGTCCGGGAACTTCGAGACCCGTCATCCGCGGATTCGATGGTGATCGAGTGAAGATCGCGACGGACGGTGTCAGCGTCGGATCGTTGGCGTCACAGTCGGGCGATCATGCTGAGCCGGTCGATATTTTTGGAGCGCAGCGGATCGAGGTCGTCAAAGGTCCGGCGACGCTTCTCTACGGAAGCAACGCGATCGGCGGCGTCGTCAACACGATCAGCGGACATGACGAAGGCGCACATCCTGGTTTTCACGGCTACCTTACAACCATCGGCGCGACGAACTCGAATCAAGGCGCGGCGAGCATCGGGCTCGAGTACGGAGTTCGACAATGGATGTTATGGGGAAACGCCAGCGGACAACGAACGAGTGATTACAAGGCGGGAGGCGATTTCGGAAAGGTCGTCAATTCATTTACACGTAACGCCGCGGGAAGCGTCGGCGGCGGCTACTTCGGGACGAAGGCGTACTTCACGACAAACTTCAATTACTATCAAAGTCGTTACGGAATTCCGCTCGACTTTCGCGAAGAAGATCCCGAGTTCCGCAGCCTTCGACTCTGGCGTAACGATATAAAATTCAATTTCGGATACAACGATCCGGCGCTTTTTATCAGCGGAATAAAATTCACTGTCGACTTCAGCAACTATCGTCACCAGGAGCTCGAAGACAGCGAAGTCGGGACCACTTTTCGAAACAACGTCGGTTCGGTTCGCGGTGTTTTTGAGCAGAAGAAGGCAGGCATACTTACCGGTCGATTCGGTTTCGAAACCTATCATCGATATTTCTCGACCGTCGGGCTTGAGACTTTGATCGACGGACCCGTGAGACAAAATAATTTCTCGGTCTTCGGTTTGGAAGAGCTCAAGTGGGAACGCGTGAACCTGCAGTTTGGCGGACGGGTTGAGAACAATAGTTACGATCCTTCGAATCCGGATCTTCGCGACCGCGGCTTCACGGGATTCTCGGGAGCGATCGGTTCTAGATTCGATCTTTGGAAAGGCGGTGCTTTCGTCGCAAATTATTCTCACGGATTCCGAGCCCCGGCGCTCGATGAGCTTTACAACAACGGAGCGCATGACGGTTCGCTGCTTTTCGAAGTCGGCGACCAAAATCTGAAACCTGAAGTAAGTGACGGTTTGGATTTTTCGCTGCGGCAGCAGAACAAACTGGTTCGCGCCGAAGCCAATTTTTATTACTACCACTTTAAGAATTTCGTTTTTCTCGCACCGACCGACGAGATCGATAAAGATAGCGGATTCTTTATCGCCGACTATCTTCAGGCAAATAGTCGCTTCGTCGGAACAGAGCTAACTCTGGACGTCACTGCGAACAAATATCTAAATGTTCTTTTCGGATTCGATTATGTAAACGCGGAGCTAACGAATGGAACGCCGCTCCCGAGGATCTCTCCGATGCGTGGGCGCGTTGGATTGGATGTTCATTACAAAAACTTCAGCGTGAAGCCGGAGTTTGTCGCCGTTGGAGATCAGGATCGAGTCTTCCTCAACGAGACGCCGACGGCGGGGTACGGCACGTTCAACGTGAGTGGAAACTACGTCGTATCGCGAAAGCATTACGCAAATATTTTTTCGGTGAACGCATTCAACTTGAATAACAGGCTGTACTATAACCACATCTCATTTATAAAAGATATTTCGCCGGAGATCGGACGCGGAATGAGGCTGAGTTACACGCTGCGTTTCTTTTGATTGGAAACGCGGGCGCCTAAGATGCGGCCGCAATGAGAGGTTCAGCATGGAGCGATCTGAAGCGTCGCTCCGCGCAAAGTTCGAGCATCTGCCGGACATCTTCGATGGGCATGTCCTTGAGGTCGGCGACATCCAAGGTTACGGGCACCAGTGTCGAAGTATCGCCCTCTGTCACGAGAATCGATACGCTGAGTCTGCAGTTCGCTCGCGTTCGCACACCTTCGAGCGCTCCTTTAAGCGAGTGAGTTTCCATCACTGGTTTTACACTCGTCATACTGCCGTTGAAAATCACGAACGGTGGACAATATTCAAATTGTGGCATTTCGAGGATTAGTTCGAGACTTCGCTCGGCGGAGTGACCCTGAGCTTATCCCGGTAGATTGCCGAGTGCCCGACGGAAATTACACCTTCGAGGTTTCCGGCAAGGGCCGCATCGAGGAGAAGATCGTAGTCTTCCCGGCTGCGGGTTTGATAAAAAGTGTCGTAAGTTTCTTCCTTCACCGAGAGCGACTCAAGTATTTCATCTAACGTTCGATTCGATTTGTTCGAATTGTCCAGCATAAGAATTAATCCTTCCTAATCAGTAACGTTATGAGACAGACATCTTAGAGCAATAGCGGTGCCACATTGGTCTTCGGGGAGAGAACCGTTGCTTACCGCACCTATCGCGGCATTTCAGAAATCTAACTTTCGAGTTAGGGCGAGATTAATTCCGAACAAACTGTCTGTCAACAGTTCGGACCGTCTTTTTACCGTGAATTGGCCGCAATGACCGTGACTGTGTAAGTGCAACTATTTGTATTCGTTAAGTAACGCGGCACGATGTGAGATTCGTCTATAAGAGTTAACACTTCTGTTACACGAAGTGGGTTAGATTTTTGACAAGACTCTCGGCGAATTTCAGAATGGGGATGTAATTAACAATGCATTCGACAAGCAAATGAAGACCCTTTACGTTCTTAGGCACGCGAAGTCGAGTTGGGACGAGGCCGGACTCTCAGATTTCGATCGCCCACTGAATAAACGCGGAACGACCACGGCTCCGTTCATGGGCGAGACGATGGCCTCGAACGGATTCGAACCTGACGTCATCGTTTCGTCGCCCGCAGTGCGAGCGCGGGAAACTTCGCAACTTGTGAAAGAAGCCGCGCGCATGACGGTCGACATTATCTTCGATGAGCGGATCTACGAAGCAAGCGCACGGACGCTTCAACTCGTCGCGTCGTCGATCGATGATCGATTCGAATCCGCGATGATCGTCGGACACAATCCGGGAATGGAGGGATTGATTCGACTTCTGACCGGCAAGTCGGAGGAAATGCCGACTGCGGCTCTTGCGATCATTGATCTCGACATCGAGCACTGGAACGAGATCGATAGCGGCCTGGGTGAATTGCGGCGGATCATCCGTCCGAAGGAAGAGATGAAGCTCGAGAAACGGGACCAGCGAAAGTAAATGTGACAATTTAATGCTTCGTTAACCTTCTGTTAATACACCATTCATTTCGGCTCTCTACACTTTCGGCAACGCGGACGTTCATATGCAGCAAAACATTCTCATCGTCGAAGATGAAGCCGACATCGCCGAGAGCCTTCATTACAATTTAAAACGCGAAGGATTCCGCCCGACGATCGCTGAGTCCGGCGAGAAAGGCCTGCGGATCGCACTGGACGAAAAGACGACTCCGTCGCTGATCATCCTCGATCTGATGCTGCCGGGAATGAGCGGGATGGAGCTCTGCCGCAGACTGCGTCGAGAGCCGCTCACCGAGACGACACCGATAATAATGTTGACCGCGAAAGCGGCTGAAGCGGACAAGATATCCGGATTAGATGTCGGAGCCGACGACTACATCATCAAACCGTTTTCTGTAAAAGAGCTTACCGCTCGCGTTCGCGCCGTGCTCCGCCGCGTCGAGCGAGACTCTGTTCCGACGTACAGTGATTCGCGGTTGACCGTCGACTTCAACGACATGCGTGTCATGTGCGACGGCGAAGGAGTCAAACTCACTCGAAAAGAATTTACTCTTCTCGAATATCTCATCAAAAATACGGGCCGCGTTGCGACACGCCAGCAGCTTCTCGACAACGTTTGGGGCTATAGCTATTTCGGCGACACTCGAACGCTGGACGTCCACATCCGGAGGCTGCGACAAAAGATGGACGAGTGCGGGACGTGCATCGAGACCGTCGTCGGCGTAGGATACCGCTTTAATAAGTTCAAGTAGATCTATGGCGCTTTCGACGATCGAAAAACAGCTATCCAAATCCGATATTTCGCAAAGCATACTCGAGGGAATTCTCAATGCTTCGCGCGAGAGCATTTTGGTCGTCGACACCGCCATGCGGATCACCGCCGCCAATTCACCTGCACAAAATGCTTTCTCACGAGGTACCGAACCGCTCAATCAACGAAGGCTGACCGAAATCGTTCGAGACGTCGATCTCCACGAGGGCTTTCAGCGCACGCTGAACAACGATCGTGCGACCGATCTCAGGATCGAATTTAACGGTGTCGAAAAGCGGACTTACGATGTTCACATCGCACCGGTCGAGATCGATGGAACTCGCCACGCCATCGGAGTCTTCTACGACATCACACAGATCGAACGACTCGAGAAAGTCCGCCAGGAGTTTTTATCGAATATTTCTCACGAGCTTCGCACACCGTTGACGTCGATCATCGCCTATGTCGAAACGCTTCAGGACGGGGCGATCGACGATCCCGACAACAATAAGCGCTTTCTGGGTATCATTCGTCGGAATGCCGAACGGATGAAAGGCCTGATCTCTGATATCGCCGAGCTTTCCTTGATCGAAACGGGAAATGTTTTTATCGATGTTCGTGACGTCAGACTTGCTCCCGTCATCGACGATATTTTTGCCGCACTGTCCTCCAAAGCGCTTGAGCGTGGTGTCGCTCTCGTCAATCATGTTCCGAACGATTCGATCGTTCGAGCTGATTCGATGCGGATCGAGCAGATGCTCACGAACCTTGTCGACAACGCGATAAAGTTCAATCGCGAGGGCGGCAGCGTGACGGTCGTATTCTCAGAAGAGTCGAAGAAAAGCATGATCTCGGTCGTCGATACAGGCGAAGGGATCGTTCCTGAAAATCTCCAGCGTATATTCGAGCGGTTTTACAGGATCGATCGCGGCCGAACACGCAACGTCGGCGGCACCGGTCTGGGGCTTGCAATAGTCAAGCATCTCGCCCGTCTTCACGGCGGCGAAGTCTTTGTCGCGTCTACACTTGGGCGCGGAACGACGTTTTCCGTCGAGCTTCCTCTTTAAATCCTCATAAAAATATTGCTAGTTAGCCCGCAAAGACGCGTGGTACAATGCGTCATACATTGATGACAATTTGAATGCGCCCGAACTATCGGGGTCGGGCTTGTTCAGACGGGCTTTCCTGAGGTTATCGAAGGAGTAAGGCACTATGGAGCTGAACATCGGACAGAAGGTTTCGTATCCAAGCCAGGGTGTTTGCTTAGTAGAGCAGATCTCAAAGAAAATGATCGGTGAGACTTCGATGAAGTTTTACTCGCTTCGTGTTCTGAGCGATAACTCTGTGATCCTTGTCCCGACGGCAAATGCCGAAAGTGTCGGCATCCGTCCGATCATCAGCCCGATCCAGTGCGATTCGTTGATCGAGAAACTTTCAACTGATTTCGAACCGGTGTCCTGCGATTGGAAAACACGGTCACGCGGATTCGCAGACCAGCTTCAGTCCGGCGATGTCTTCGAGGCAGCGGACGTACTGAAGAAACTCACATTTCTAAGCCACGAGAAAAAACTTTCATTCAGAGAGCAGACACTTCTAGACAAGTCGAGATTTCTTATCATCTCCGAGATCATTAATTCGAGCTCGGCGGATGAAGGAGCTCTCCGTACCGAGATCGACCGCCTCGTCGAACTTGCCTGTCGAAAGCACACACGATCGCAACCGCGGGTGATGACCGCGACCGTGCACTGATCGCAACTTTCCGGACATTCAAACAATTAACCGCAGATGACGCAGATGAAATGGATCAAAACTATCTGTGTCCTTGATCTGCGTTATCCGCGTCATCTGCGGTTAATGAGCTGATTCGACGTTCAATTCGCGTCCTACTTCGTGTAACTTGCCCGCACAACCGTCTTGATATTCCCTCGAACGTGAAAATCGCCTTCCAGCTCGACCTTTAACGGATCGCACGCGTTTACAAAATCTTCAAGGATGATGTTGATGACGTGTTCGTGAAAGACCTTCACTTCACGGAACGAGTTGATGTAGAGCTTCAGACTCTTGAGCTCGATGCATCGCTCATTGGGAACGTACTTAAGACGGATGATCGCGAAGTCCGGAAATTCCGAGAACGGACAGATGGCCGTGAACTCCGGCATTTCAAACTCGATCCAGATCTCACGACCGACAAACTCGTACGCGAACGTATCGAGCGGATATAATCCCATCTCTTCACGCGGCGTCGGCGTGATATTCAGGTTCTGCAAATTCTCCGGTTGTAACTTTACCTGTTCTGACATAATTCTTTTTCGAGTTGAGAGCCCAGACTCCACCGAGATCGCTCACTCCGTGCTGCGTCTGTAACTGCTCAAGCAAGTTTATAAATATTTTGGCCGTCGCCCACGCGTCCTCATTCGCGCGATGATGATTCACCAAAGCAACGCTGTAATGTTCGGCGAGCGTTTTTAATTTGTGATTCTCCACGTCGGGCAGAAGCCTGCGCGAAAGCTGGACCGTGCACAGCGATGGATTTCGAAGACGATAATCTTCGAACAACCGTCCAACTTCGTGATTCAAGAAGCGCATATCAAAACCTGCATTGTGCGCGACAAGGATCGAGTCTCCGATAAAACGCAGGAACCCGTCCGCGACTTCGCTGAACTTCGGTGCGTCCTTTACCATCTCGTCGGTGATTCCCGTCAGCATCGAGATAAAGAACGGTATCGGCGTTTCAGGATTTACGAGACTGTGAAACTCTTCGACGATCTTTCCGTTTCGAACGCGATAAGCTCCGATCTCCGTCACGCGACACGGCGGAGTTTTGGCTCCGGTCGTCTCAAGATCGAATACTACGAATCCGGCATCTGACAACGCGATCGAATCATGGTCAGTTTCAACAAGCGTCACGTCGTCGCCATTTATGGCGAGCCGTGAGTCACGCGCGACGAGGTCCGCAACCAGAAGCCTGGCGAGCGCCGGATTCGGATTGCTGATGTTCATCGTGTAATCAACAACCGCGACCGCAGACGCGCTACCGCCGACCGACGTGAGAAAATCGATCGTCAGATTTATGAGCAGTGAGTCGGAGATCAGATTCGGGTAAGGCAACATCTGAAAACATTCTATAGTTATTTGTCATGACGCGTAAACGATTGCGCGTCGCACAACGGTAAGTTTTTTGTCATAATCTTTTTTTCTAGCTGGCGAATGTACGACGTTCTCGAACACTTCAGACAAACCAACGCGCTTCTCGATGGGCATTTTCTGCTGTCGAGCGGTCTTCATTCCCCGAACTACCTGCAATGCGCACTCGCACTTCAGAAGCCGAGCGACGCCGAACATTTCGGACGCGCGATCGCTGATAAATTTCGCGATCTCGATATTGATACCGTTGCGTCACCGGCGATCGGCGGACTCGTTATCGGCTACGCAGTTGCTCAAGCTCTTGGCAAGAGGTTCATCTGGACCGAACGTCAGGAAGGAGTCATGACTCTGCGGCGCGGTTTCACGCTGGCACCCGGTGAAAAGAGCCTCGTCGTCGAAGACGTCATCACGACCGGCGGATCGACTCGCGAATGCATCGCGGCTCTCGAGAAAAACGGTGGCGACGTCGTTGCCGCCGCATCGATCATCGACCGATCGAATGGCGTTGCCGATGTCGGCGTTCCCAGAGTCGCCCTCGTAAAGATGGATGTTCCTACATACGATCCTGAATCCTGTCCGCTGTGCGCCGGTGGCGATGTCGCCTACAAGCCGGGCAGCAGAGGCGGAAAGTGAAAAATGAGAAATGAGAAATGAGAAATGAGAAATGAGATGCCCAAAGCATGGACGGCTGACACTGAAAACTAATGCCGAATAATGCTAACCGGAAACTGGAATTATTAAGCGCCTCGTTTCGTCAAACGTGACCTCGCACATCACTTCTCATTTCTCATTTCTCATCACTAGCGTTGCGTTAAGCAATTATTTTGTTCTTTGAAAATACTGTAAATAGAAGAGATAGCATCCGTTTTTGAGTTAAACGATTTGAAAGTCGTTTGGGTAATTATATGGTGTTCAGCCATTTGGTTACCTTTTATGAATGACGGCAAATACGTTTTTTCTCAGATCATGGCGTTCGTTGATCACAATGAGTTCAATCGTTGTGTCGAGCGGTACGACGGCAACTGGCGGGCGAGGCACTTTACCTGTTGGAAGCAGTTTTTGTGCATGGCTTTTGGCCAGATGACGCATCGAGAAAGTCTGAGCGACACGGTGTTGTGCCTGAACTCGAACGCATCGAAGCTCTATCACATGGGCATCGGACAAAAGGTCGCAAAGACCACATTGTCCAGAGCCAACGAGACGCGAGACTGGCGGATTTACGCTGACTTCGCGGCCTCACTGATAGAAGAAGCAAGACGGCTTTACGGAACCGATTCGCAACTCGATGTCGAGTTGAAGCAGAACGTATTTGCAATCGACTCGACGGTCATCGATCTGTGTCTGAGCGTTTACAGTTGGGCGAGATTTCGCAGAGCGAAAGCCGCGGTCAAGCTGCACGTTCAACTGGACCTGAAGAACTCGATCCCTTGTTTTATCGATATATCCGAGGGAAGAGTTCACGACGTGAACGTGTTGGACCTGATTGATTTCGAGCCTGACGGCTTCTACGTAATGGACCGAGGATACAAAGACTTCGGACGTCTTTATCGCATCAAGCAAGCAAAGGCTTTCTTTGTCATCCGTGCAATGGACAACCTTGCGTTCAAGCGATTGTATTCTTCGGCGATCGACAAACAAACCGGCCTTCGATGCGACCAGATCATTCGACTGACCAATCCGATACCGGCAATGCGCTATCCAGATCATTTGAGGAGAATAAAGTTCTTCGATTCCGATCAAGACCGAACCTTCGTCTTTCTGACGAACAACTTCGACCTTGCTCCGCTCGATATCGCCCGGCTTTACAAACACCGATGGCAGATCGAACTCTTCTTCAAATGGATCAAACAGCATCTCAAGATCAAGTCTTTCTGGGGCTACGATCCAAACGCTGTCAAGACCCAAGTCTGGATCGCCGTCACCGTCTATGTCATCGTGGCCATCGTCAAAAAGAGACTCAACCTGAATCTTTCGATGTACGAAATTCTACAGATTCTGAGCATCAACATTTTCGACAAAACGCCCATAAACACGCTGTTTCAACAATCATATTTACAGTTTTTCAAAGAGCAATCCTGTAACCAATTGCAGTTATTCGACTT
>QHXR01000005.1:65438-145003 GCA_003223025.1 Acidobacteriota bacterium | reverse complement strand
ACGGACGTGACCGGTGTTGCAAACCTCCCGGCAGGAGTCGAGATGGTGATGCCCGGAGACAACATCCAGATGGAGATCACATTGATCGCTCCGATCGCGATGGAAAAAGGACTCCGGTTCGCAATCCGCGAAGGCGGAAGAACAGTCGGAGCAGGCACGGTTTCTGAAGTAGTTGAATAAAGGTTTAGAGTCCCGGCTTTAGCCGGCTGCCGCCTTAAGGCGGGACTCAGAACGTAAAGAGAAGTATTATGCCGAGAGATAACATTATTTTGCAGTGCACGGAGTGCAAAGAGCGCAACTACGTGACGACAAAGAACAAGAAGAACACGCCGAACAGGCTCGAGTTCAAAAAGTTCTGTCGTCGTTGCCGCTGCCATACGCTGCACAAAGAAAATAAATAACCCGATTTCGGAATTGGGATGTCGGATTTCGGATTTGACGATCACCACGGCGAATCCAAAATCCAAAATCCAAAATCCAAAATGGGAATAGGGGTATGGTGTCAATGGTTAGCATGGAGGTCTCCAAAACCTTAGGTCCGGGTTCGAGTCCTGGTACCCCTGCCATTGGTAAAACAGACTGACTGTCAGTCTGTTCATGGCGACAGGCTAGAAAGCATGTCGTACACGGGAGATAAAAGTGGCTCAAGCGGTTGGAGCGATGGAAGAAGGTAAGAAAAAGAAGGAGAGCGTCGGCGAGTTTATTAAAAACACTCGCGCGGAGCTCGATCGAACGACGTTTCCGTCATCGGAAGATGTGAAGAACACGACCATCATCGTGGTGATCAGCGTGATCTTCTTTGCAATCTATCTTTTTCTGGTCGATCAGGGCTGGGTTTACGTTTTGGAAGCACTCACGTGGGTGGTTAACAAAATTGCAGGGGCTTAAGGTTTCAGAATGAAGCAGTGGTATTTCATCCACACATATTCAGGGCATGAGAACAAGGTTGTCGAGAGCCTTCATGCGCGGATCCGCGACATGGAACTCGAAGGCCAGATCACCGAAGTTCTGCTGCCGAAAGAAACCGTGGTCGAAATGCGAGGTAATAAACGCATTGAATCGTCGCGAATGTTCTATCCGGGCTACGTTCTGGTAGAGATCGAGTGCGACGAGAAGGGTAAGATCCCGGATAACGTTTTTCACGCGATCAAATCGACACCGAAAGTCACCGGCTTTCTAGGCGGAAAGCAGCCGACGCCGTTGACGCAGGCGGAAGTCGATCAGATCGTTCATAACATCGAAGTCGCAACCGAGAAACCGAAACCGAAGTTTTCATACGAGGTTGGTGAGGTTGTTCGAATCAAGTCTGGCCCGTTTGCAAGCTTTACCGGTAAGGTAGAGGAAATAAACGAGGAAAAGACGACATTGAAAGTTACTGTGACCATCTTCGGACGTTCGACTCCGGTCGAGTTGAACTTCCTCGACGTTGAGAAGGTCACGTTTGCGGAAGAAGAATAAGTTTTGAGTCCCCGCTTTAGCGGGCGGGCCGCCTTAAGGCGGGACTCAAAACAAATATGAGGACATTCCCGAAAGGGATCGTTAATCGAAAAAAGAAATGGCTAAGAAGATAGAAGGTTACATCAAGTTACAGATCCCGGCTGGCAAGGCTAATCCGGCTCCGCCGATCGGACCGGCTCTCGGTCAGCACGGCGTTAACATCATGGAGTTCTGCAAGGCGTTCAACGCTAGAACGCAGAACGACGATCCGGATATGAAGATCCCGGTCGTGATCACGGTTTACGCCGATCGCTCGTTTACATTTGAAACGAAGACGCCGCCGGCAGGTGACTTGCTTCGCAAAGCGGCAGGAATCCCGAAGGGTTCGGGTAAGCCGAACAAGGAAAAGGTCGGAACCATCTCACGAGACAAGATCCGCGAGATCGCCGAAAAGAAAATGCAGGACCTCAACACAACGAATATCGAATCCGCGATGCGGACGATCGAGGGAACTGCGAAGTCGATGGGTTTGACAGTAGTATAAATTTTCGATTTTAGATTTGCGATTTGCGATTGATCGCACGCAGACCTAACGAGGGAGAGATGGAGATTTCGGAGCCGAAGATCGCAAATCGGCAATCGAAAATCGCAAATCTCGTTACTACCTGGAGGTAAAATGAAAAGAGGAAAGAAGTATCTTGCTGCGCTCGAAAAAGTCGAGTTCGGCAAAAAGCACACGCTTGAAGAAGGTGTCGCTAAGTTGAAAGAGATCTCATTCGCGAAGTTTGACGAGACTGTTGAACTTACGATGTGGCTCGGCGTTGATCCCCGAAAGGCAGATCAACTCGTTCGCGGTACGATCGTACTCCCGCACGGCCTCGGCGGTGCAGCGAAGAAAGTCGTTGTTATCGCTCAGGGCGATAAGATCAAAGAGGCTGAAGCTGCAGGAGCTGATATCGCCGGTGGCGACGATATCGTCGACAAGATCAAAGGCGGCTGGCTCGACTTCGATGCACTGATCGCGACGCCCGATATGATGGGCAAGGTCGGTCAGCTTGGTAAGGTCCTCGGTCCTCGAGGCCTCATGCCGAATCCCAAAACAGGAACAGTGACGATGGACGTTAAGACGGCCATCGAAGAGACCAAAGCCGGTAAGGTTGAATATCGCGTTGACAAGACGGGCGTTATTCACTCGCCGGTCGGAAAAGTGTCGTTTGACGAAGCCAAGCTTCAGGAAAACGCACGTGTCCTGATCAATGCGGTGATGAAGGCGAAACCCACGACCGCGAAAGGCCGGTATTTGAAGAAGATCAATCTGGCGGCAACGATGAGCCCGGGCGTTCTGCTCGACGAGTTGGCGTACGCCTAGGAGTGAGGGAGTAGACAAATGAAATCAAGAGAAACAAAACAGAAAGATCTAAACGCCCTCACCGAGTCGTTGCAGAGTGCCAAGTCCGCGATGGTTGTGAGCTTCACGAAGCTCACCGTTAACAAGGACATCGAATTTCGCAACAGCCTTCGTGAAGCAGGCGCAAGGTATCAAGTTGTAAAGAACACGCTGGCCCGGATCGCGACGAAAGATACGCCGTTCGAGCAAGCTTCCGAGTCTTTTAAGGGTGTGACTGCGATCGCATGGACCGAGAATGATCCCGTCATTTTGACGAAGGCGATCTCGAAGTTCATGAAAGACAACGCCGACATCTACACCTTCAAATCGGGTGTGGTTGACGGGCGTCTGGTGGACTTCAAGCAGGTTCAGTCGATCGCAAGCTTGCCGTCGAAAGAAGAGCTCATCTCGAAGCTTCTGTGGGTTCTGAACGCACAGGCACAGCGTATCGTGACAGTCATTAACGCGGTACCGCGTGATCTGGCAGTCGTGATCAAGCAGATCGGTGACAAGATTCCCGCGGACGGTGAAGCGAAGGCTGAAGCGGCCCCGGCAGCGGAAGCAGAAGCTCCGGCAGCGGAAGCCGCTCCGACGGAAGCCGCTCCGACGGAAGCCGCACCGGCTGAAGAAGCACCGGCGGCGGAAGCTCCTGCAGAAGCACCAGCGGCGGAAGTTGCGGAAGCTGCTCCGGCTGCTGAACCTGAGGCTCCGGCCGCAGAAGCTGCACCGGCTGAAGAAGCTCCGGCGGCAGAAGGTGAAGAGAAAGCCGAATAGGCTTCACGGATTACGCCTTTCAAATTTCAGATTTGAAATTTGAAATTTGAAAAGGATTTTCGAGGTTCGATCTGAACTTGAAAGGGATTTTTGAGATTCGATCTGAACTTAAGATCTGAATTTCAATATTTGAAATTTGAAAAGGATTTTCGAGATTCGATCTGAACTTGAAAGGGATTTTTGAGATTCGATCTGAATTTAAGATCGGAAATTTCAATATTTGAAAAGTTTTTGAAGTCTCAATCGTTAAGATCCGAGATCTCAAATTGAAATTGCGGGCGGCGACGCACGCACGAGTAGCCGTACTCAAGGAAAACGAGCCGATACGATTTGTCAGGTTGTTTCGGCGTCGGACTTGAAGGAATAGGAGATGCAACCCGATTCCCAAGGTCCCGTGGGTTCTAGCGGCTGACAACCAAGCAGTGAATCGTAAATCGATTTCTATTCACGATTGGCGATTCACGATTAACGAACAAAAAGAACCCGTAGAGGAGATATATAAAATCATGGCGATTACAAAAGACGAAGTTGTTGAATATTTAAAGGCGATGACGCTTCTCGAAGCGTCGGAGCTGGTCAAAGAGCTCGAAGAAGTTTTCGGTGTTTCGGCTGCTGCTGCGGCTGCTCCGATGATGATGGCACCTGCTGGCGGCGACGCTGCTCCTGCTGCTGAAGAGAAGGATACGTTTGACGTCATCCTGACGGCTGCCGGCGGCAACAAGATCGCTGTCATCAAGGTCGTTCGCGAAGTCGTTGCGGGTCTCGGCCTCAAGGAAGCGAAGGATCTGGTCGACGGTGCTCCGAAAGCCCTGAAAGAAGGCGTTTCGAAGGACGAAGCAGAAGAGATCAAGACCAAGCTTACGGAAGCGGGCGCTTCGGTCGAAGTCAAATAGCTTATTCGGACTGGTTCGGGGTTCGACTGCGAGGAAATTCGCGGCCGGATCCCGTTCTTGTCCGAGAATGTTTGGCGAAAGTGAGGTCTAGCTGTTAGACTGTCACCAGCGCTCGATATAGCTCTAAATTTGACTGAGTGGCGATTACCGTCGTCGACGGATGTTAGACTCAAGTATTATCGGGGTTTCTTGCGGTTTTGACGCGATCCTTACGATCGCAAAAATGGGAGTCGGTGTCTTTTTGCGGCACTCTCGAAAAATAAAATAAGCAGCGATTTACTGCTGAAAAGCGGTCAGGGCAAACTATACCCTCGACCGCATTTGCCGTCTTTTCTTGAAAATTTTATAGGGGATCGTCTGTTAACACGGGAATCCTAGCAACAAACGACGGATAAATCAATAGGTTTTTTCTCTGGGCTTTATTACTCATATGATCAACAATCCGCTTCAAAATAATTCACATGGCCTGGGACGCCGGACGAGTCAGTCGCCGGAGCGAAAAGATTTCTCGAAGATCTACACCACTGCGCAGATCCCGAATCTGATCGAGGTTCAGCGCGAGTCATATAACCGATTCCTGCAGATGGACCTGATCCCCGAAGAGCGGGACAGCATCGGTCTGCAGTCCGTATTCGGCTCGATCTTCCCGGTATCGGATTTTCGCGAAACCGCGACGCTCGAGTACGTCGAATACCAGATCGGCAATTGGCAGTGTAAGTGCGGAAACCTCGAAGGCCTCGAGCATCTTCGTGCGAACTGTAAGAATTGCGGTTCGAAGATCAAAGTCGATCCGTTCAATCCCGCCGAAGTTCTTTGTAACCATTGCGGAACTTTCAACGCTGTTCGGCCGAAGCTTTGCCCGAACTGCGGAGAGCCCGTCGGATTGAAGCACAAGCACGATCAGCAGGAATGTCAGGAACGTGGAATGTCCTACAGCGTCCCGCTGAAGGTGAAGATCCGGCTGACGGTTTTCGATAAAGACGCCGAGACCGGAACGTCGACGATCCGGGATATTAAAGAAGAAGACGTGTTCTTCGGCGAAATCCCGCTGATGACCGACAACGGAACGTTCATCATCAACGGTACCGAGCGTGTCATCGTGTCGCAGCTTCATCGAAGCCCCGGCGTGTTCTTCAAGGGCGATCGCGACGAGTATCTCGCAAAGATCATTCCGTACCGCGGATCGTGGGTCGAGTTCGAATACGATCAGAAGGGAATTCTGCACGCCAGACTTGGTAAACGAAAGATCCTCGCGACGATCTTCCTACGTGCACTCGGAATGTGGCTGAATCCGCAGATCGACATGAAGACAGTCTCGGACAGCATCCTGGAAGAGGTCGTTAAGAACGCCGAGTATTCGAATGCCGACATCCTGAAGCTGTTCTACACGATCGATCAGACCGTGGTTTCCAAAGGCAAGCTCTACATGAAGGTGAAGCCCGAGGGCAACACCCATCTTGTCGGTATGCGTGCCGAAGAGGACATCAAGGACAAGAAGGAAGAGATCACCAAGACCGGAAAGAAGGTCACGAAAGCCGCGATCGCGGAGCTTCGTCGGTTGAAGAAAGAAAAGGTCGAAGTTTCGGTTAACGATTTCGAAGGCGCATTCGCGGTCGACGATATCGTCAATACCGAGACCGGTGAGGTTATCGTCGAATCGAATACCGAGCTGAATGCAGCCAAACTGCAGCAGATCATTGAAGAAGGGATCGAGGGCTTTGCGGTCTTCTTCCCGAAAGGCGATGAGATCGGCGAAGTGATCGCTAATACGTTGAAAAAGGACGCGATCCTCAAACCTGTCGATGCACTGCTCGAGATCTATCGAAAGATGCGTCCGGGCGATCCGCCGACGGTTCCGACTGCATATCATTTGCTCGAAGGTATGTTCTTCGATGCTCGACGCTTTGATCTTTCGCGTGTCGGACGTTTGAAGTTCAACATCAAGATGGGACGTCCGGAGCGTGATCGAATTCACGATCCGCTTCTCGCCGCCAGCGACTTTGTCGAGGTCGTAAATTACCTTCTTCGCATGAAGAAGAACAGTGAGCATTACATCCAGGATGACATCGATCACCTCGGGAACCGCCGCGTTCGTGCGGTCGGTGAGTTGCTCGAAAATCAGTTCCGCATCGGCCTCGAGCGCATGGAACGTGCGATCAAGGAAAAGATGTCGATCCAGCAGGACATGTTCACGACGATGCCGCGTGACCTTGTGAATGCAAAGCCGGTGACGGCCGCGGTTCGCGAGTTCTTTGGTTCGTCGCAACTGTCGCAGTTCATGGATCAGACGAATCCGTTGTCCGAGATCACGCACAAACGCCGCCTGTCGGCGCTTGGACCAGGTGGTCTTTCGCGTGAACGAGCAGGATTCGAAGTCCGCGACGTTCACCCCACTCATTACGGCCGTATCTGTCCGATCGAGACGCCTGAAGGTCCGAACATCGGTCTGATCTCGTCGCTGTCGTGCTTCGCCCGGATCAACGAATTCGGATTCATCGAATCGCCCTATCGAAGGGTCGAGGACGGTCGCGTGATCGAGTACGTCAAGATCCACAACGGCGGTGATACGAAGTTCAAGCCGAGGGAGCACGTTCCGCAGGAGGAAGTCGAGAAGGCGAACAAGAAGGTTCAGAAAGAAGGCGGCAAAGAAGCTGAATTCGAACCGTATCCGTTCTACCTGACGGCTTGGGAAGAAGACAAGTGGGTCATCGGCCAGGCGAACATCGAGCTCGATGAACGCGGCTATTTCGTGAACGACCGGAATGCCGCCCGACAGAAAGGTGAATTCATTACGGCTGCTCGTGCCGACATCCAGTACATGGACGTCTCGCCGAAGCAGCTCGTATCGGTCGCCGCATCGCTGATCCCGTTCCTCGAGAACGACGATGCTAACCGAGCTCTCATGGGTTCGAACATGCAGCGTCAGTCCGTGCCGCTTCTGCGTGCCGAGTCACCGTATGTCGGTACCGGTATGGAGAAGATCGCGGCTCGCGACTCTGGTGCGGTAGTCATCGCGAAACGTAACGGCGTGGTCGATTACGTGGACTCCGAACGCATCATCGTCAAGGCTGACCATCGTGTCGACGGAACGATCTCGCGTGAGGTGACGGCGGATATTTACTCGCTGGTTAAGTTCAAGCGTTCGAACCAGAACACGTGTATCAACCAACGTCCGATCGTGGCCGTCGGTGAGGCCGTGAAAAAAGGCGAGGTCATTGCAGACGGCCCTTGTACCGATCGTGGCGAGCTCGCACTCGGCCGCAACGTACTTGTGGCGTTCATGCCCTGGCGTGGTTACAACTTTGAGGATGCGATCCTCGTTTCCGAGCGTCTCGTGAAGGACGACTATTATACGTCGATCCACATCGAGGAGCTCGAGATCGAAGCTCGCGATACGAAGCTCGGACCTGAAGAGATCACGCGTGACATCCCGAACATCGGTGAGAACATGCTTCGCGATCTCGACGAATCGGGAATCATCCGCATCGGTGCTCAGGTCAAACCCGGCTCGATCCTCGTCGGAAAAGTTACGCCGAAGGGCGAAACTCAGTTGACCGCGGAAGAAAAACTTCTTCGTGCGATCTTCGGTGAAAAGGCCGGCGACGTGAAAGACGCTTCGTTGACCTGCCCTCCGGGAATCGACGGAACGGTTGTCGACGTTCAGGTCTTCACACGTAAGGGTCAGGACAAGGACGAGCGAAGTCTCGACATCGAGGGAATGGAAGAAGAAGATCTTCGCCGCGACCTCGAAGACGAAATTCGTATCCTGCAGGAACAGCGTGACGAGCGCATCTATGAGCTCTTCGAGAAGCGTAAGCTGAACGAAGATCTGAAAGAGGGCCGCGACGTCATCATCAAAAAGGGTACGACGCTTTCGCGCGAGATACTGGCGGAGATCGATCCGAAGCTTCTTCGCAAGATCGAAGTTTCGGCCGGTTCGATCGATGTATCTGCAGAGGTCAAAGAATACGAACAGCGGACAGATCGTCAGATCAACATCCTCTCGGATATTTATGACGAGAAGATCACGAAGCTGAAGCAAGGCGACGAGCTGCCTCCGGGTGTCATCAAGATGGTCAAAGTTTTCGTTGCTATGAAACGAAAACTGAGCGTCGGTGACAAGATGGCCGGACGTCACGGTAACAAGGGTGTTATCGCACGTATCCTGCCGGAAGAGGATATGCCGTACTTGCCGGATGGAACTCCGGTCGAGATCGTGCTCAATCCGCTCAGCGTGCCTTCGCGTATGAACGTCGGTCAGATCCTCGAGACACATCTCGGATGGGCTGCCCGAGTTCTCGGCTATCACTTTGCAACGCCCGTCTTCGATGGAGCTAGCGAGAAGGAGATCAAGGAATACATCGCCGAAGCAAACGCGAAGTACGACGAGCTCAACCTTCCGCCGTCAGTCGGTCCTTCGGGTAAGACGCGTCTCTATGACGGGCTCACCGGCGAGCAGTTCGAGCAGAAAGTAACCGTCGGTTACATCTATATGCTCAAGCTCTCGCACTTGGTCGACGATAAGATCTACGCTCGCTCGATCGGGCCGTACTCTCTCATCACGCAGCAGCCGCTGGGTGGTAAGGCGCAGTTCGGTGGACAGCGATTCGGAGAGATGGAAGTTTGGGCACTCGAAGCTTACGGTGCGGCTCACATCCTTCAGGAACTGCTCACGTGTAAGTCCGATGACGTGGCCGGACGTTCGAAGATCTACGAAACGATCGTCAAGGGCGTTTCGAACTTCGAGCCGGGCATCCCCGAATCGTTCAACGTTCTCGTTCGCGAGCTGCAGTCACTCTGCCTCGACGTCGAGCTCATCCAGGAAGATGAGATCGATCCGGAAGAAGTGGCGGCAGGAGTTGATTCGGTCGTAGGAGTTGATTAGTCAATTTTGGATTTTGGATTTTGGATTTTGGATTGAAGCCAGCTTCGCCAGGATCTAAAGTCCAAGTCCAAAATTACGATTTTGAATTTTGGGTCACGGATCTTGATGTAACGCGGGTTTCATCAATCCAAAATCCAAAATCCAAAATCCAAAATGGAGATATATGTTTCGATTTAACAACGACAACAAAACACAACTGACCACGAATTACGAAGCTATCCGCATCAGCCTCGCATCGCCCGATAAGATTCGTTCGTGGTCGCACGGCGAGGTGACGAAGCCGGAGACGATCAACTACCGTACCTTCAAGCCGGAGCGTGACGGTCTGTTCTGCGCACGTATCTTCGGCCCGGTCTCTGACTGGGAATGTCTGTGCGGAAAATATAAGCGGATGAAACACCGCGGTGTCATCTGCGACAAATGCGGTGTCGAAGTCACGCAAAGCAAGGTTCGCCGTGAGCGTCTCGGTCATATCGAACTTGCGAGCCCGTGTTCGCACGTCTGGTTCTTCAAGGGCTTACCCTCGCGAATCGGACATCTGCTCGACATCACGCTTCGCGATCTGGAAAAGATCCTCTACTTCGAAACGTACATCGTCATCGACGAAGGCGACGTTCCGGATCTGAAGTTCAAAGAGCTTCTGACCGACGATCGCTATCGTGAGCTGATGCGCGATTATCCGAATCAATTCGTCGCGAAGATGGGTGCTGAAGCGATCAAGGAATTGTTGATGAAGATCAACGTTCCCGAGCTCGTCGAAGAGCTTCGCGCGAAGATGAAGGACGAAACTTCGCAGCAGAAAAAGCTGAAGTATTCAAAGCGTCTGAAAGTTTCGAACTCGTTCTCGCGTTCGGGCAACAATCCGGAATGGATGATCCTGGATGTTATCCCGGTCATTCCGCCCGAGCTTCGTCCGCTCGTGCCTCTGGACGGCGGCCGATTCGCGACGTCGGATCTCAACGATCTGTATCGCCGTGTGATCAACCGCAACAATCGTTTGAAGAAACTCATCGAGCTTCGCGCTCCGGAAGTGATCGTTCGAAATGAAAAGCGCATGCTGCAGGAAGCAGTCGATGCTCTGTTCGATAACGGACGTCGCGGTCGCGTGCTTCGCGGTGCAAACAATCGCCCGCTCAAATCTTTGAGTGGAACGCTCAAGGGTAAGCAGGGACGTTTCCGTCAGAATCTTCTCGGAAAACGCGTCGATTACTCGGGACGTTCGGTGATCGTTGTTGGACCGGAGCTCAAGCTTCACCAGTGCGGTCTGCCGAAAAAGATGGCGCTCGAGCTTTTCAAACCGTTCATCTACAACAAGCTTGAGAAAGACGCACACGCTGCGACTATCAAACAAGCTCGTGAAATGGTCGAACGTCAAGAGCCGATCGTCTGGGACATTCTTGAAGAAGTTATTCGCGAACATCCGGTTCTTTTGAACCGTGCTCCGACGCTTCACCGTCTCGGCATCCAGGCTTTCGAGCCCGTGCTCGTGGAAGGTAAAGCGATCAAGATCCATCCGCTCGTGTGTACGGCATTCAACGCCGACTTCGACGGCGATCAGATGGCAGTGCATATTCCTCTGTCGGCCGAAGCACAGATCGAAGCGAGCGTCTTGATGCTCGCGTCGAACAACCTTCTCTCGCCGGCGAGCGGTCAGCCGATCACGGTTCCTTCGCAGGATATCGTTCTCGGATGTTACTACCTGACGCTTGGTCGCGATGAGATGAAGGGTGACGCCAAAACTTTCGGATCGATCGAAGAAGTTCTGTTGGCACTCGACGCTGAGGTTATAGAAACTCAGACGAAGATCCGCCTGCGTTGGCGCGGCGACCTTCTCGACCTGTCGATGGAGCACCACAATCAGGATGTTCTGCGAGCCACGGTTCGCAACGTCGATCGCGTTATCGATACCACTGCCGGCCGCGTGATCCTAAACGAACGTCTGACGCGCGACGGTTTGCCGTTCGTCAACGGAACGTTGAAGAAGAAAGGACTGCAGTCGCTGGTCAGCTATTCGCATTTGCGACTCGGCCACGAAGCGACCGTACTTCTGCTAGACGATCTGAAGACGATGGGCTTCTTGTACGCGACGAAATCGGGTATGTCGATCGGCATCGATGACATGGTCACGCCGACGAGCAAGAAGG
Organism: Acidobacteriota bacterium; assembly: GCA_003223025.1. GTDB lineage: Bacteria > Acidobacteriota > Blastocatellia > Pyrinomonadales > Pyrinomonadaceae > OLB17. The sequence continues at coordinate 133,483 of QHXR01000005.1, read as the reverse complement.
GCATTATCGAAGATGCACGTAAAGAAGTCGACAAGCTTCAGAAGCAGTACGAAGAAGCGACGATGACGAACATGGAACGCGAGAACAAGGTGACGGCCATCTGGTCCGAAGTTACCGATCGCGTTGCGAAAGAAATGTTCAAGGCGATGCACACTCGCGAAGCCGAACGTAAAGAGCTCAACCCGATCCTCGTGATGGCCGACTCCGGCGCTCGTGGTTCGGACGCTCAGATCCGTCAGCTCGCCGGTATGCGCGGACTGATGGCGAAACCTTCGGGTGAGATCATCGAGACGCCGATCGTCGCGAACTTCCGCGAAGGCTTGAACGTGCTGCAGTACTTTATCTCGACGCACGGTGCACGTAAGGGTCTCGCCGATACGGCGCTCAAGACCGCGGACTCGGGTTACCTGACGCGTCGTCTCGTGGACGTCGCACAGGATGTGATCGTCTCGGAAAACGACTGCGGAACTCTCCGCGGTGTGTGGGCTGAAGCGATCATCCGAAACGGTGAAGAAGTCGAAAGCCTTCGTGATCGTATCGTCGGATGTACGTCGCTTGATGACATCATCGATCCGGTTGAAGGAACGACGATCGTCACGGCGAATACCGAGATCAACGAAGATCTCGCTGCTCAGGTCCAGCTTTCCGGATTGCAGAAAGTCCGACTCCGTTCGGCACTGACATGCGAAAGCCGTCGCGGTATCTGCGTAAAATGCTACGGCCGAAATCTGGCGACCGGTAACACGGTTGAGATCGGTGAGGCTGTCGGCGTTATCGCCGCACAGTCGATCGGCGAACCCGGAACGCAGCTTACGATGCGTACGTTCCACGTCGGTGGTACGGCTCGTCTCGAACAGGAGACGAAGCATATCGCTGCGATGGACGGAACGGTCAAGTATCTCGACGATCTTAAGGTGATCAGGAACCGTAACAAGGAACTGATCTCGCTCAAGCGTCAGTCGGAGATCGCGCTTGAAGACGATCGTGGCCGCGAGGTTGCTCGCTACCAGGTTGTTTACGGAGCGCAGCTTCACGTCAAGGACGGTCAGAAGGTGAAGGAAGACGACATCCTCGTAACGTGGGATCCGTTTACGTTCGCGATTCTTACCGAGGTCAAGGGTACGGTCAAGTATCAGGATCTCAAGGAAGGTAAGACTGTCGAAGAAGAGATCGATAAGGTCACAGGTCAGAAACGTCTCGTGGTCAAGGATTCGGATGAAAAGAATCAGCCGCGTCTCGAGATCAAGGACGGCACAAAGACCCTGAAGACTTACCAGATGCCGATCCGTGCAAACCTGATGGTCGAAGACCAACAGAATATTCAGCCCGGTGATGTCATCGCGAAGATCCCGCGTGAAACGACCAAGACGAAGGATATCGTCGGCGGTCTGCCGCGTGTCGTCGAGCTCTTCGAAGCTCGCCGTCCGGGTGAAACTGCGATGATGTCGGAGATCGACGGTATCGTGAAGTTCGGTCCGATCGCGAAGGGTAAACGTAAGATCGTCGTCACAGGCGATGACGGTGCCGAACGCGAATACGACATCCCGCGCGGAACGCATATCAACGTGCAGGAAGAAGATCGCGTCCGAGCGGGTGAGCCGTTGATGGACGGTCCGCTGAACCCGCACGATATCTTGCGTGTTCTCGGAACGAGTGCTTTGCAGAATTATCTCGTGAACGAAATTCAAGAGGTCTATCGTCTGCAGGGTGTGAACATCAACGACAAGCACATCGAGGTCATCGTTCGACAGATGCTCCGATGGGTGAAGATCAAGGAAGTCGGCGACACCGATTTCCTGATGGAAGAGCAGGTTGATCGCTTCCGTTACGAAGACGAGAATCGTCGCGTCGCGGAAGAAGGCGGAAAGACATCCGTCGGCGAACCGCTGCTTCTCGGAATCACGAAGGCTTCGCTTTCGACCGATTCGTTCATCTCGGCTGCTTCGTTCCAGGAGACGACTCGTGTCCTGACCGAAGCCGCGATCTCGGGCCGCGTCGATTATCTGCGTGGACTAAAAGAGAACGTGATCATGGGACGACTTATCCCGGCGGGAACCGGTATGAAATATTACCGCAACGTCAAAGTCGCTCCGGATGCAACCGAGAATCGTAAGGTCGAGGACGAGTTCGATGAGCTAGCCGAGCTTCGCGGCGGAATGGAGATCCCGGTACTCGCAAGCGTACCCGGAGTCGACACCGACGCAGGCTACGACGAAGCCGAAGACACGCTCGACGATCTCAGTCTGGAAGAGGACGAGGTATTCGACGATTCGATCAAGCCGGATGGCTTAGTCGATGTCGTCGGAGCGGACGACGATTTTTAATGAACCCTTGCACCAAAGGTGCAAAGTAATTTAGCCAGGGCCAGCGGCCCTGGTCCTTGGAAGGAAATCGAAAGCCGCAACGCGGCGGAGTAATTCTAGTTACCTCCGCCGCGTTGCGGCTTTTTTATTGCATCTCGGTAAGGCGCGATGATCGCGAAACAGCCGCACTGAAAATTCTTGTCTTTTCCAACCCCTTTATGCAATAGTCAGGTTACCAAAAACCAAGTTAAGCGGCTGCCCGCACACGAAACTTTGATCGAGGATCGAGCTGAATGCTTTGTGCTCGAACCTTTTAGAGGAGGAGTCTAATGAAGAGGTCTTTTTGTTTGTTTGTGTTGATCTTGATGTCAGCGGCCGCTGCTTCTGCTCAGCAGCGTTTTGTCGCAAGTCTCGACGGTCAGCAAGAGGTGCCGGCGAATGCGTCGGCAGGTAAGGGTACGTGCACGATCGTCCTGAATGCGGCTCAGACGTCGATCGCGGTGAACTGTACGTTCACGGGGCTCGGCACCCCGGCGAACGCAGCACACATACATGGAAACGCTGCGGTTGGTACGAACGCACCGATCCTTTTCGGCTTCACCGGTGTACCGGCAGCAACGAGCGGAACCATCGGACCGTTGAACTTTGCCGTTACGCCACAACAGGTCACGGACATGCGTAACCATCTCCACTACGTCAACATACACTCGACAGCTCTGCCCGGCGGCGAAATTCGCGGACAGGTCAAGCAGGCCCACACGGTGGGCGATTACGACGGCGACGGGCGCACCGACGCGACGATATTCCGTCAGAGCACCAATACGTTTTGGATCAAGAACAGCCTAAACAGTGGTTTCAGCCAGATCATCCACGGAAGCGGAACTGGAGATAACTTTTTGAACAACACTGCAGACTTCGATGGTGACGGCCGAGGCGACCCACTTCTTATCAAGATCAACGGGAACCTTGCGGTATGGAGCATTCTGCAAACCGGTACCAATACGGTGCGTACTGAAACCTGGGGCGACTTCTCGGCAGGTGTTTTGGATACCCTTGCGATCAGCGACTACGATGGCGATGGAAAACAGGATCCTGCTGTCTTTCGACGTAGCACGGGCGACTGGTGGTACATCGAGAGCGCGTCAGGGCTTAGAACGGTTAAGCATTGGGGCACCGTGAACGACTTTCCATCGGCCGGCGATTACGACGGCGATGGAAAGGCTGACCTGACTGCTGTTCGTGCCGAGGGAGGAAATCGCGTTTGGTACATCCTCAATAGTTCGGACGGCAGCTCGAGACGAGTACCATTCGGCACGTCGGCAACGGACGGCGTCTTCTTCTTTGCGCCGTTTGATATCGACGGTGATTCGAAACAGGATATTGCCGTAAACCGAGCCACCGCCGGCCAGTCCAGCTCGGATGGGGAACAACCGCGAGCACGCCTTTATTCGGCGACTACGACGGGGACGGGAAAACCGACATCGTCGCACGGGTTGCCGGACCCGAGTACTTGTGGCAGATCTTTCGAAGCTCGGACGGCGGAACTCAATACATTTACTGGGGCACTTCCGGCGATCAGCTGATCGATGGCCCTGGGGACGGTGATGTCGACCAGTCTCTTATCGAGAGCGGTCCATCTCCTGAGTCGATCTGCTCGATGAGCAGTTGGTCCTGTTCTTAGCTCCGTTAGGAGCGAGATATCGGTAGATACGACGTCTTCTTAGCTCAGTTAGGAGCGAAATATTGGTGGATACGACGTCGTAAGAATAATGAGCTCCGTAGGAGCGGCACATTAGATGCCGGTCCTACGGAGCTCTTATTTCTCGATCCGTTATCTACCAATTTGCCGCTCCTAACGGAGCTTTCATGCCATTACCAGATCAAGCAAGCGTTCTTACGAACCATTCTATCGCCGATCTTGCATCCGAATGCTCGCGCGAACTCAGGCATGTTCGAGACCGGTCCGTTGACTCGCCATCGTGCGGCCGAGTGCGGATCGCCGAGAACCTGGAGACGCTCTGCTTCCGGAGTCGACTTCGCCGCCCAGACCTGAGCCCAGCCGAGGAAGAAGCGTTGCGCCGCATTGAAGCCATCGATCTGAGCCGGCTCTTTGCCGCCGAGATCGTTCATCAGCGCGGTGTAGGCGATATTCAATCCGCCGAGATCGCCGATGTTCTCACCGAGCGTCAACTTACCATTCACGTTCAGGCCCTGCTGAACTTCGTAGCCGTTGAATTGTTCGACGACGCAGTTTGCACGCTCCTCGAACTTCGCACGATCATCCGGTGTCCACCACGAGATCAGATTTCCCTGAGCGTCGGACTTGCTGCCTTGATCGTCGAATCCGTGTGAGATCTCGTGACCGATCACTGCACCGATTCCTCCGTAGTTGATCGCATCATCCGCCTGGAAATTAAAAAACGGCGGTTGGAGGATTCCCGCGGGAAACGTGACATCGTTATAGCTAGAATTGTACGACGCATTCACGGTGGGCGGAGTGAATCCCCAACGCGTCTTGTCAGTCGGCTTTCCGATGTCCGCGACGTTGCGACTCAGTTGGAAGAGACCGGCGTTGATCTCATTCTGTGCGTACGACCGTCGATCGATCCTCAAACCTTTATACCCGCGCGGATTTTTGTTGTAACCGATCTTGCGTTTGTACGCTGCCAGTTTGATGAGCGCTTTCTGCTTTGTTTCGGCACCCATCCACGGAAGATTCTCGATGTGACTTTTCATCGCGACAAACAGATTCGAGATGAGCTTGTCCATCCGTGCTTCCGCCTCGGGCGTGTACTTCGTTTTTACGTATTCCGCACCGAGAGCTTCGCCGAGATTGTTGTCGGTCGCGGAGACGCAACGCTTCCAACGCGGCTGCTGTTCTTTTACACCGGTCAGCACGCGGCCGCCGAAGTTGAATGACTCGTCGACAAATGCTTTCGGCAAGGCGTTGGCATTCGAGCTGACGAGCATCCATCGGAAATACGTTTTCCACGCATCGACCGGAACATCGGTCAGCATCTTGTTTGCCTCGGCGAAGAACTCCGGCTGGCCGAAATTGATCTCGTGGACAGGCGTGATTCCGCGGGCTTTCATGTAAGGCACGAGCGGGAGATTCGGGATGATCTTTTGCGCGTCGGCAACGGGGATCTTGTTGTAATTCTTGTCGCGATCGCGAAGCTCGACCGGAGCCTTCGATGCATTCGCGAGACGCATCTGGAGATCCATCACCGTCTGCGCGTTGCGGGCCGCGACGTCCGGGCCATCGCCGAGGAGCTTGAACATGTTCGTCATGTAGTCGCTGAACTTCACGCGGATCTCGACCGAGCGGGCATCCATCTTTGTATAGTAATCCCGATTCGGAAGACTGAGGCCCGCCTGGCCGGCGTTGACGATGACCATGTTGCTGTTCTTTGCATCAGGTCCGCCGCCCAACCGGAACAACGCGGGGATTCCGTTCTTGTGCATCCACGCGATGGTCGGAGCGACATCCGCCGACGACTTCATCGCATTGATCCGCGTGAGATACGGTGCGAGCGGTTTTAGTCCCGCTGCCTCGATCGCCGGTTCGTCCATGCACGACGCATAGAAGTCGCCGATGAGTTGAGCGCTGCTGCCCTTTTTTGCTTTGGATTTCGCGGCATTTTCAAGAATGTCGTGAAGCACGTCGCGGTTACTTTCAGCGAGGATATTGAAACTGCCCCAGCGCGACTGCGAGGCGGGGATCGCCGTATTCTTCACCCAGTTGCCATTCGCGAACTGGAAAAAGTCATCGCACGCGTCAGCCGTGCGATCCATGCGCGAGGTATCGAACGCGACGCCCTGAGCGAAGGTAGAGAGGCAGAGAGTGTAAAGCATCACCATTGCGGTGACGCTTCGGAAAAAGGTCTTGTACATCGAAATTTTGCTCCTTTAAAACCTGGGAATACTCGGGGGAATATTACGTATTAGACAATTAAAAGTTTAAGCCCGGCGAGGTGAAGAATCCAAGTCAAAAAGTAACCGAATAGCAGAATTTCTTGCAGTCCGGCGTCTTTGCGCGAAAATCGCCGCTCCGGATATTAGCCCTTCGGTTTTCACGCAACGACGCTAAGACGCAAAGCTAGGATCCGGCGAATTAAATGATCGGGATGAACTTTTCCTTTACGCGATTTCTAAGCTCGGCGGCTAACTGCTTTCGATCCGTATTGACGATCGGTTCCTCGCCAAAATCAATGACCGCGGTATAACGCTGGATCGTAAACAGCCGGAACAGATGAGCCATGAAACTAATGTCTTCCCACCATGCGACCGTCGTGCTTGCCGGCGGCCCATCCGGCGGAGTTCGGTAGCTGATCGAGGCGTAAGAGACAGGTAGATCGGTCCGAGCTGCGAACTCGAGGAATGACGAATTGAACGGCAGGATGTCTTCGCCTTTCGTACTCGTACCTTCGGGAAAAACGATCACGCCTTCGCCGTCGTTAAGCCTTTGGATTATTTCTTCGCCGGCTCGCGGAATGTCCCGTCGGTTTTTTCGATCGATGAAAACAACGCCCATGTCGCGGACGATGCGACCTGCGACGGGCCATTCTCGAACTTCCGCTTTTGCGACGAATACGCCTTCGACGACCGCGCGAAGCGCGGCGACATCGACGTAGCTTACATGATTTGTTACGAGGAAGAACGGAGCTTTCGGTGGTTCGCCGATAAGCTCGATCTCCATTCCGGAGATCCAGACAAAACTTCTAGTCCAACTCCTGAATGCGAGCTGTCGCCAGTAGATCTTGTTCGGGATGAATAACTGGAGAGCGAACCAGATCCCGTACAGACCGAGCGTTGCGACAACGAAGAGAATAAATTTGATCGTAGCCCGGATTTTTTTCATCAAGCGCTGTGTGAGCGTTTTAACCGATTTAGTGATTGTCGATCTTTGTGAAATTGTAGCGTAGCAAAATGCGCATCGGCAAAGGCTTGCCGTTTCGCATCGCCGGTCGCCAGTTCATCGAGCGGACAGCGGAGTCCACGGATTCGTCCAATCCGAAGCCGGCCCATCGCACGATCCGAGTCGCGATTATCTTTCCATCCAGATCCACATCGGCTTGAAGATCGACTGTCGCTTTTACGTCGTAGAGTGCGGCGGTCGATGTGTACTGCGGTTTTATCCGACGGTACGGGATCGGAGCTTTAAGTCCGTCGGATGCCGGTGACTTTTCATCCGGTACGACCTCAATGTCGATCACCGGTGTGTTTGCTTCGGTCGAGGCCGCGCTTCTTATCCGCTCCGCGATCGCCATCGCTGACGAATCGATGGAGTCCAAAAGCTTCTGATCTGCTTTCGCCTGATCCGCGGCTTCAAGGGTTTTCAACCACCAGCCGACGAGCAAACCGGTTCGGCCGCTGACGAGATAGGTGACTGAAAAAGATTCGAAGTATTCGGGTTTGGCGAACGACTCTCGACGAAGACCGCCGGTTCGGATGACAAGAAAATATTCGCATCCCATCATCGATGACACGGTGCGGGATTCGGTCGCGGTCATGTTGTACGGATTGGCGATCTCGAGTGTGCGGAACGCGGCCGCGCTTTGTGCGAGATCGAGAGTTCGGATCGGGCGTTGCACGCCGGAGGCGAGTCGCTCGGCATACTCGATGTCGCGCACGGATTTTTCGGGAATGAGAATCGCAACGCGTTGCCCGAATGCACCGGACGCCAGAATGCAGATGCCGAGTACCGGAGCCAGATGCCGAGTCATCACCAATCGGCATCCCGCAATGACGAGCAAAATTCGGTCACAGATTCCCATGTTCGATACTTAACGGTGATATAGCGCACTGATCTCGTCGGTCAACTCCGCCGGGAAGCAGACGCGATGGATACCGTACTCGGATTGCAAACCGCGAACGGCGCTGCTGATTTCCGAGATCTCGCGAATACGCGGACGCGAGAATCCGTCCTCGACATAGATCAGGTTCTTCGGTTTCGATTTATCGCTCGTGTAAAAGTAGTGCGGGATATCGCCCGGCCGATCTTCGACAAAATAGTAGGCGGGATCAAAGCCGCGCGTTTCGACAAGCCGGCGTGCCTCTCCGACGAACTCGGCCCGTCTATCTTCTTCCATGTCCAGATCGAATGCTTTGAAGAGGCGACGATTTAGAAACCGGCGACACAAGTCCGCGAGGATCTCGTCGCTCGATCGCTGCCACTGTTTGATGTAGTAAAGAACGTCGGCGTCGTCGAGTTCGAGATGCTCTTTCAATCCGAGGCGCTCGCCGCACAGAATTTTCTCGAATGCTGTCCCCGGTGCATGCCAGACAGGTTTGTCGCTCTGAAACAACCAGAGTGCTCGTCGCAGGATCGCCTGAAGAATTATCTCGGCCGCACGAAGCGTGCGATGAAAATAGACCTGCCGGAACATGTAGTAACGCGCCTGCAAATAATCTTCGACGGCGTATAGGCCGCGAGCCGAGACGTAGAGCTGATCGTCCGCCTCGTTGATCTCGATCGACTTGATGATCCACTCGAGATCGAATACGCCGTACTTCACGCCAGTCATGAGCGAATCGCGCAGCAGATAATCCATGCGGTCGACATCGAGCTGTGACGAGACCAACTGTGCGAGAGCCATCGGGCGAAAAGTTCCGCGGATGATGTCGGCGACCTGGGAAGGAAGATCGGCGGAATATTCGCGGAGCAAATTTCCAACCTCGGTCTCGTCGCTCAAAACGGTTTCTATTGTGAAGTCCTCATGATGAAATCCGAGGATCGTCTCCAGCACATGCGAGAACGCTCCGTGACCGACGTCGTGGAGAAGAGCTGCGACACGAACGGCAGTCTGATCATCTGACGAGATCGAATACTTGCTCTGGAGCTTCGCGAGGATCCGCGTTGCGAGGTGAAAGGTCCCGAGGCTGTGCGTAAAGCGCGAGTGTTCGGCTGCCTGATACGCGAAGTGTGCGAGTCCGAGTTGACGCACGCGTCGCAGGCGCTGAAATTCCGCTGAATCGATGAGCCGGGAAACAAGCTGACCCTCGGAGGAGTCAAGCTTGAGACGAATTATGTTGTGGACAGAATCGCGGTATATCCGCTCAGACGAAGGCATTCTTTAGTTTAGCCTTTATGTCCGAAATGTCCTTCTTGACCTTTTCGACGTCCTGAGCGTTTGGGGCGAGTTTGATATAAGTTTCGAGCTCGCGAAGAGCTTCTTTCTCCATGTCTTTTTTCAAATAGATCCGGCCGAGGTACTTATGGATCGCCGGCAGACTTTTTCCTCCGTTGAGCTCTATCGCTTTTTCAAATGCTTTCTGCGCGATGTCGAGATCGTTCTTCATCACGAAGAGCATTCCGAGATAGTAGTGCGGACGGACCGCCGCGCGATTTAGATATGCTGCCGTGACGAGCTGCGGTTCCGCGAGATCGTATTTTTTCTGATTTAAATAAGCGATCCCAAGATTGAGATGGGCCTCAAAATCTGTGTCGTCATACTTTATCGCGGTCAGACTCGAGCTAACCGCCGCATCAAGCCTACCTTGCGCAAGCGATACAGTTCCGAGCTCGGTGTGCGCCGGTGCGAACGTCGGCGATAGTGCCACAGCCTTTTGAAGCTCTGCTTCAGCTTCAGCATTCTTGTTGTCCTGGGCAAGCTCGATACCTTTCTTAAAGTGTTCGAGCGTCTCTTTCGGAATGCTCGCCCATTTTGCATTTATGACGTCGTTCCGCAGGTAAACTCCGCGCTTCAGTTGCAGGTATATCGGAACGTTCACTGACTTTGGACTAGAGATTACTGGAGCGTTACTGCCGCGAGGGGGCGGCACATCGGGATCGATGGTGACGTATTCGCGCGATTCCGAAAACTGCTCGCCGGCATGTACTACAACGGTGTAACTTCCGGGCGTAAGGTTCTGAAAAACGAATGTTCCGCCGTGATCGGTAAAAACCTTCAGAGAACTAAACGATTCTTTCAACTCGACCTCGACCGGAGTGTCAAAGGACTGACCGCTTGGCAAATAGATCCGGCCGCGGATCTCATTGCTCCCGCCGGTGCCGCTTGAATTAGTTCGACTTTGGCCGGCACCGCTGATACCGCAAAACAGTATGAGAAAAGCTGAGAGGAAAAATGCAGCAGCACGATAAAGGGCGGAACGCATAAAACAGGGCTCCTCTTTAGTATTGAAGTGCTTCCAAGTTTATCAGAAAAATCTGTTGAGAGAGACAAAAAAAGTCGGGAGGACGAATCCTCCCGACATCAAGGTTTCTAAATTACCCGGAGGTAACTAGAAGCTGAACTTCGCACCGAGTCGGATAGCCGACGGGTACTGGAAGATCTGGCCCGATCCGAAGAACGGATTGGCAACAGGCGGTACACCCGTAACGCCACTGTTGATCAGTTTCGTCGGGTCAAGGGTAACAGCACGCTGCGAATTGGTTACGTTGAACCAGTCAGCAGTGAACCGAAGCTGCATGTCTTCCGAGAACTTGATCGGGAAGTAAGCTCCGAGATCAAGATTCCAGGTGGTCGGGGTGCGGTTGGTACCAACTGCACTCGTCACACCAGCGGAGCCAGCTCCGAGGTCAGGAATGATCGACGTGCCGCGCGGATCCTGGAAGCCTTCGTTGTTTCCATAAACCGGGTGCGGGATCAGAGCACTGAACGGGATACCCGACTGAACGTAGAAGTTGCCTGAAACGACAAGTCTCCACGGGGTCTGGTAGGTACCGTTCAATTTGAACTGATGCGGACGATCGTTCGGAAGGCGTCCGTACGTATTAGCCAACAGGCTGGTCAGATCGAACAGCGATGTGATGTTCGGATCGGACTGGCCATTGTCATTACGGAACAGACCTTCGTAGTTACCGGTCAAGCTCGAGAACACATAAGAAGCCTGGAACGCGTAGTTATTCGTGAACCGCTTGTTGAATGTGAACTCAAGTGCACGATAGAAACGTCGAGCACGACCGAAGCACTGCGGCAGGCGTCCCGTCGACGCGTCACCCTTACATGCCAAGTCTTCAGTGTTACCCGGTTGAGCTTCACCAGGATTGAACAGGAAGTAGTGATCACCATCGTCGAACGAACCGTCTTCGATGACCGAACCCTGTGCACGATAGATACCGCGTGCTCCGAAAGTGAAATCGCGAGCGACTTCACGTTCGAATCCGAGGGTCCATTCGTTAACCGTCTGCGGTTTCAGGCCGTCATCGATCGGGGTCGGTTCAGCACCGAGGTTGCTCGCGCCATTCGTTGCCGAAAGATTGATCACGCGTGACCAAGCAACCGGTTCCGGATTCGGAGCGATGATAACAGTTCCGCTTGACGGGCAAGCTGAACCGGCAGGAACCGGACCGCTGTTCGTACAAGCAAAAGCCGAGATTCCCGGAACGATGCTCGAAGCACCATTTACACCATAGGTGTTCAGGTTGAAGTTCTTATCGGTCTGGCTGTTTTCGCTACCGGCACGGACGTTGATATCCAAAGGAATCGGAGTTTCAACGAAGCGAGCGTAGTTAGCGAAGATCTTGGTTTTGCCATCGCCCTTCGGATCCCATGAGAATCCAAGTCGGGGCTGCAGGTTCTGGAACCAATTGTTCAGCTTCAGATAGGTAACGCCTTCGTTACCGCGAGCCTGCTGGTAATCCCAACGGACACCGATGTTGAACTGCAGGTTGCGAGCAACTCTCCAGTCATCCTGGACATAGAAGCTTTCAACGTCGGTCTGAGTTTTCGCGTTCAGCGTAAAGTCGCGGATACGCGTCGTCAGACGAACGAGAAACGGATTGTTGAGAGCTTCAGTAGCCGTCAACGGACCGGTGATCGCATCTGCCGTAAAGCCGGCCGGACGCAGTGCAACCGGAAGACCATTGAACACTGTCGTTGCAGTCGCGTTCGAACAAACAACCGTACCGACGGCCGAGATCACACGAGTTGTGCAAACCGCAAAGTTATTCGTTACACGGAAGCCGTGAAGCGAATTGTTGTCAGCACCACCGGCGAACGGCATACCGAACGGATTCGCGAAAACCTGGTCAGGTCCGGTCGACGTCTGGAAGATGTCATATGCATTTCGATAGAACTCGAAACCATATTTCACTGTGTGATCGTCGATGATGTTCTGGAGGCGTGCAGACGCTTCCCAACGGTTACGGCTCTGATCCTGATAGAGACCAAAACCATCCTGAACGAAGTTTCTCTGGAGCGTTCCGCCCGGAGCGAAGACATAGTCAACGAAGCCGGTACGGCCGCGATTCGTCGCAGCGCTGTTAACAGTTGCCTGCGCCGTCGGCTGGACGGTATTAAGGTTGAAACCGGTGTTGGTAACATTAGCTACCGTGCCGTCTGCCTTCAGGATCGCAAAGTTGTCGGTCACGAGAGCCTTATCAGCCACGGACGAATCCGGGATGATGTTGTTACGCTGTTTGTGAATACCGAAAGCAAATTCACCGATCCAGTTCTGAGCGATGTTCGAGTTCAAGCGAGCTGCATAGTTGCTGCCGCCCGTTTCACGGACACCGACGAAGCTGGCAGGATTGCGGCCGAAGCCTGAACCTGCGAAAAGATGGCCTTCTTCTTTGGTGAAATCACCGAAGGTCGAGAAGGTCAGCGTGTTGCTGTTGTTGATCAGCCACGACAATTTACCCGAGTAGAACGGGGTCTTGATCTTGCCTTCTGCTTCGCGGCGGAAGGTCTGGGTCAAGTAGTTGTTCGTGCGGAACTGCGGGTTGAAAGCTGCGAAGAACGTCAGACGATCTTTGATGATCGGTCCGCCGATATCGGCTCCAGCGTCGAGTTCCGAGTATCCGTTCGGGGCAAGACCCGTGAACGGGAAGTTCTTGGTGTCGCTGACAAAGCTATCCGGAAGACCGTAAGCAAAGACGTCACCGTGGAACTCATTACCACCGGTCTTCGTGATCACGTTGAACACACCGCCGGTCGAGAGACCCTGATCGGCACCAAAAGCACCGGTCTTGATCTGGACTTCCTGGACGAACTCGAACGGAAGGTTAGCACCGCCGCCGCCGAAAGCGGGGTCAGTCGTGTTAACACCGTCGAGGATNNTTCTCCGGACCGGACGAACCGGCAACCGAAGGATCGCGATCGCGGCCCGACGCATCACGCAGACCCGAACGGGCAACCGTCGGGGCGATGGTGTAGAGGCCTTGAACCGTACGCGAGGTCGGAATATTCGAGAAAAACTCAGTCGAGATATTCGAACCCGTTACGTTATTCGATTGGTCGATTTCTGCGGAGGCAACGACGTCAACGACGTTCGAGCTGCCGGCAGCAGCGAGAACGATGTTGGCGGACGTGTTACGCGATAGATTGACTTCGATGTTTTCCTGCTTGTAAGCAGCAAAACCGGAAGTCGCAGCTACCTCTAAGTTGTACCGGCCCGGAGGCACGGACGAGAAGCGGTAGTTTCCATCGGCATCCGAAGTCGTTGCTTGCGCTCGAATCAGATTCGGACCGCTCAACGTGATAGCCGCAGCAGGAACAACCGCGCCGGCGGCGTCGGTAACAGTTCCTTCCACGGTACCAGTTGTGCTGGTTTGGGCAATTGTCGCAGTTACGAAAAATAGCGAAAATACTGCGAAAATAGCCAACGCGAAAAATTTAATATTCGTTTTCATGCTTCAGATATTTCCTTTCTAGAGATTATGTAAAACAGACACACGGAAGGGAATCCAGTTCTATTGTTTACATCCGGGGTGTTTTAGGCAATTGGTATGCCTGCTAGGGAATAGGAGGTAAACCGTAGTATTTCAACACTTGAGCTTGTGTGAAGATATGACTTTCAAGCCGAAATGTCCAAATTTCTGAATTCAGGACGGAAAAGTTGAATGCTTCTAAAAATTCAGTAGATGACCTAGTTTTTCCTTCTTTGTTCGAAGGTAATGAGCGGCTGGCTGAGCGGTCTTTATTTCGATCGGAATTCGCTCGACTATCCGAAGTCCGGCCTTCTCGAGCGCCTGGAGTTTATCGGGATTGTTTGAGATGACCCGAACCTTGCAAAGGCCCAGATCGAAAAGGATTTCGGCACACTGCTGATAATTTCGAGCGTCGACCGCGAAGCCTAATTTTTCGTTCGCTTCCACTGTATCCGCACCGTCGTCCTGAAGAGCATAGGCCCGGATCTTGTTGAGAATGCCGATACCGCGACCTTCCTGCTGCTGGTATACGATCGCTCCTCTGCCTTCGGCGTCGATCATCTCCATCGCCCGATGTAGCTGAGGGCCGCAATCACATTTGATCGAGCCGAATACATCCCCGGTCAGGCACTGCGAGTGGATCCGAACGAGCGTCGGAACGTCCGGCTCCATCTTGCCTTTATATAGAACCACGAATTCTTCATCGCTGATCAAAGAACGATAGCCGGCGATCATGAAGTCGCCGCGCTTGGTCGGTAATTTGGCAACCGCGACTTTCTCGACCGTGGCCGGTGGCCGATCGGTCGCGCAATCCGGCGGCTCAACGGAACAGTCTTTCATTGTCTCTTTCGCAGTTTCTTCGATGCTCAAATTATAACCCCCTGTGCGAGGAATGTGTAATAAAGCTGATCTCATCCTCCGCTTAACGATAGACCCGAAATAAAAAAGCCCGCATTTTCATGCGGGCGAAAGGGGAACATTGTGGGCAATTCTGATCAGTTACTGATCGTTTTCCTTTTTTTCGTCGGTCGCAGCGTCTTCTTCGATTTTCTTTTCCTCGTGAGCAAATACGACCTGATCCGAGGATGTCGGGCCGAAGATCTTTGCCAGCAATCCGCTGAGCACTTCTGATATCTTCCTGGGCTCTGACGCGGCGAGTGGGTTTGTTTCGCGATCGACGCCTTCGAACTCCATCGAGAGCCTTACAAGCTCTACCGTCTTATGCCGGCAAAATCCGCATTGGACGAGATGATCGACCACCTGCACCGATTCGCGTTCGGCTAGATTTCCTTCCGCAAAGGCGGTGAGCGAGTCTTCGTCAAGGTGAAAGCTGGTCTCTGCGGCGGAGCTCTTGAGCGGCCCGCGCGATCCTAAAAATGCGTCTAGCAGGCTCTGGATCTTCACCTCTTCGCTGCCCATGTTGTTCGTTTCTTCCATCTCTTTGTCACCCGCCTCCAGAAAGGGGACGCGAGTAATCTAAATATTTGCTGACTTTTCTATGATTTCGCGCCAACTTTTCGCGACCTTATACGGCTAAGTGCCTGAAAATGTTGTCGTCCGTCAGATCCTGGCTAACAAGATCGAGGCATATCTCGATCTCAGCTTCTCCCAACTCGTGTGTCGACGAAAGCTCGGTTCTAAACAACTGCAGGATCTTCGAATAACATTTGTCGAGCCATCTCATGACCGTCGATTCGTGGATCCGACTTCCCGGATTCTCTGACCGGCTCTGCATCTTTCGCTGGAACCAGCGGCGAAGAGGCGAACCTTCACTTTCAGCCAGACGCGCGATCTCCCGGAGTTTGAGTTGCTCGACATGATAGTAGAGCAGCAAAAGTTTTTCGTGTCCGTCCAGCTGCGAAAATGCAGTTTCAAGCGATTTGAAAGTCGCGGTTCGATAACGGCTCCGCGCGATCTGATCGACCAGCTCGCCCTCGCCGCCCGGAATAGGCTCAGCAAGGCTCGCGTGCACCGCACCTTCGCCGACGTTCTCGGTCATCTCATCGAGCGAAACCTCGTCGTGGCTCGCGCGGTGCAGGTCAACCAGCGTGTGCCAGATGACCGTTCGCAACCATCCGCGGAGACTGCCGCGACCACTGTACGTCGCAAACTTTGAGACCCGCTCGCCGTCCACGAACCTTGTGCCGTAAAGCTCGACGTAAACCGAGTCGACGACTTCCTGCGCGTCGACATCGCTCTTCGCCAGATGTCGAGCGAGGCGTTCAAGATAGCCGCGATATTGCTGATCGAATTCCCACCACGCGCGTTCGTTCCCGTCAGCACATGCGAGTGCGATAAACAGATCGTCGACCTGCAGTAAGTCTAAGAACTCGTTCGTCTCGCTCTCGGTCGGCGGCTGCGGAGTTGCGGCCGCAAATTTCGCGAGGGACCGGTTTAACGATGCGCTGAACCGCTCCGAAGTTACGGAATAGTTCGGTGCGTTTTCGACACAACGATTGAAGAGCGCGTCAATGCGCGGTCTGAATTGTGAAAGGAATTCTTCGTTGACCATCGGGGGATGCATAACGTTAGAAGCCTATTATAGATAAATCGCCGTCGGCGGATCTAAGTTTTTCTAATTCTACGCCGGAGACTCGAGAGCCGAGTCGGATGCAACCACGCCGGCGTCGGAGACGTGGATCTTTTCATCGGAGTACTGGAGCTGATAAAGCCGCCAGTAAAGTCCCCGTTCATTGAGAAGCTCGTTGTGGGTTCCAGCCTCACGGAGCTCACCATGGTGAAATACCATTATCCTGTCGCACTTTTGAATTGTCGATAGGCGATGTGCAACAACGAGCGACGTCCGGTCGTCCATGACTCGATTCACGGCCTGCTGGATCAACTGTTCTGTCTCCGTATCGATCGAGCTTGTCGCCTCGTCGAGGATCAAAATCGTGGGATCGAAGGCAAGAGCGCGGGCAAATGAGATCAATTGTTTCTGACCGACCGAGAGACCGGCTCCACGCTCGCGGACTTCAAATTCGTACTTGCCGTTCAGCTCCTGAATGAACTCGTCGGCACGAACTTCTTTCGCCGCCCAGCGGATCCTGCCCGCGTCGATGTCCTTTCGTCCAAGCCGAATGTTGTTCTCTACCGAGCCGCTGAAAAGGAACACGTCCTGGAGCACGACCGCGAAGTTTGATCGAAGGTCATGAAGATCCCAATCCCGAACATCTACTCCGTCAAGGAGGATCTTCCCCTGCTGAACATCATAAAAACGCATCAGCAGATTCGTGACGGTCGTCTTACCGGATCCGGTCGCGCCGACCAGAGCGACGCTTTCACCGATGTTCATTTTGAATGACACGTCTTTCAGGACCCAGTCGTTCTCTTTGTAAGCGAACCAGACGTTTTGGAATTCGATCTCACCCTTTGCCTTTCCTGTTTTTTTCGGAAGCTCGGGACTCTTGATGTCGATATCGAGATCGAGAAGTATAAAGATCCGGTGCGACGCGACTATCGCCGCCTGCAGGACATTGAATTTGTCCGACAGGTCGCGGATCGGCTGAAAGAGTTGAAGCGAGTATTGGATGAATGACGCGAGCAATCCGATCTTCAGCGCGTCACCGGCAGCAGAAACGCTCGTCAGATATTCGTACCCGAACGCCGCGATCACGAGCGCGATGCCGACCGTTCCGATGAAGTCGACCAGCGGATAAAAGACCGAGTAGTAATAGATCGTTTCGATATTCGCGTTGCGGTAGTCGTCGTTGATCTCGCGGAAACGCCGCTGGGCTTTTGCTTCCGCGTTCATCAGCTGCACGGTCTGTGCACCGGAAATGTATTCCTGGAGAAACGCGTTGAGCCGGGCATTGCGCGTGCGGACCCGATCGAAACCGTTCCGGGCGTGTTTTCGAAACCAGTTCGTGCATGCGAACAAAAGCGGAACTGTGATGAGCGAAACGAGAGCGAGCTTCCAGTCGAGCCAGAACATCATCCCGATGATCGCGAAGATGATCACGAGATCACCAAGCACGTCGATGACGCCCGATGTAAAGAGCTCGTTCAATGCGTCTACGTCCGACGTCAGTCGCGTGATAATTCTTCCGACCGGATAGCGATCGTAATAAGCGACTTCCTGTCGTTGAAGCTTCGTGAAGATCTCGGTGCGGAGATCGAACATCACATGCTGTCCGACGTGGTTCAGAAGAATTTCCTGTGCGTACGAAAAAATGAAGCGGAAGAGAAACACTCCAAAGAACGCAGCGGCAAAGATCCAGACACCGTCAGTCCGCTTCGGAGTAATGAAGTCGTCGACCGCGACCTTTGTGAAATACGGTTGCGTGCTGACGAGGATATTCGTCAAAAGAGTCAGCAGAAGCCCGACCGCAACGGTTTTCCAGTACGGCTTAAGATATCGCGCGAGACGGCGAGCAACACGAAGATCGTATGCGTTTCCGATCGCTTCCTCTTCGTGATATTTCTTCGCTTCGTCTGACATTATGAATTTAGATTTTAGGTTTTAGATTTTAGATTTGCACGTTCAGGATTCGATTGAGTCGTTCAGCGGACAGCGGATGCGACTGGAACGCAGGCGTCCCCGCCTGCAACATTGCCGCTTCGGCGATGTCAGGTGCGCGGTTGTCGAGAGCCTCGCGATCCTTTCGTGTCGTCGAATCATAATCGTTTGACGCCGCGGAAGCCGCGGCGTTGCAGGCAAGGATGCCTGCGGTCCAGTCTGTTTGCTAATCCAAAACCCAAAATCTAAAATCCAAATGCCATGAATCGTTTTATCGACGAGCGAAAAGACAACTGGCAGCGACTGGAGGATCTACTGGGGCTTCTTCAAGGCACATCGCTGCGAGGATTGTCGAAAGTTGAAGTTCGCGAATTCGGCGCGCTCTATCGACGTGCGGCGACGGATCTGGCGATCGCGCGTGCCGAGAGCCGCGATCCAAAACTTATCAATTATCTCAACAGCCTCGTCATCCGCGCACATGGCAAAATCTATCGCGCCGAGGGTGAAGGTGCGAGCATCATCTGGAAATTTTTCTCGCACGATTTTCCGAATGCGTTTCGCTCGAACTGGAAATACATGGCCGTCGCAGGCGGGACGTTTGTCGTCTTTGCCATCCTCGGTTTTATCGCGACGTGGATCGACGTCGACTTCACACATTTCGTTTATCTCTCGGGCGTCGTCGACAACATCCAATCGGGCGAACGATGGTGGACGTCGCTGAACGATTCGAATCAGATCGGTGCAAGCTTCATCATGTCGAACAACATCATCGTCAGCATCCGTGCTTTCGCTATGGGTGCGTTGTTCGGCGTCGGCGCGTTCTACGACATCGCCTTTTTCGGAGCGCACGTCGGCAGCGTTTTCGGCGCGTGCTACAAACTTAATCCGCCATTCGGGAATGATCTCGCATCCTTCGTCATCGGCCACGGAGTGATCGAATTGTCGGTCGTGTGTTTCTGCGGCGGGGCTGGAATGATGATCGGATACGCGATCATAAATCCGGGCGATCTTACGCGGGCTCAGGCACTTAAGAAAAAGGGAATGGAAGCGGCAAAGATCGTCATCGGATGCGCGTGCTTTCTCGTCGTCGCCGGTCTCATCGAAGGATTTATCTCTCCCTCGACGCTGCCTGTCGGATTCAAGATCGCGACGGGAGTCCTCACAGGGATCGTAATGTACTCGTATCTTTTTCTTGTCGGAAGGAACGACGACGAGGTCGAAGAGCTTAACGCGGCGTGATATAAAAATCGAGAATGCTTCCGGTACGAGTACGTTCGACCATGCGCCGATAGATCCCGCCGCCCGGTTCTTTGTATTCCT
Organism: Acidobacteriota bacterium; assembly: GCA_003223025.1. GTDB lineage: Bacteria > Acidobacteriota > Blastocatellia > Pyrinomonadales > Pyrinomonadaceae > OLB17. The sequence continues at coordinate 113,787 of QHXR01000005.1, read as the reverse complement.
TATCGACTGGTGTTTCCCAGTACCGCAGTACAAATCCTGCTCGCTCAACCATCGCTCGAAGAGTTTCCGGGGTGAAGAAATAAAGATGATGCATCGCGGCATAATGTCGCCACTGTTTCTTTTTTAATCCGAGCTTGCTTTGAAGATTCTTGATTCGCGGACTGATGCCGGCGAGATTTGGAACACCGACAAAAACCAGTCCGCCCTGATTCAAAAGCTCACGGCAACGCGCGAGCTCGATCAACGGATTCTGCAGATGTTCGAGAACGTGATTGAATCGGATCACGTCGAATGTCGCACCGCCGAAATCGATCTCAGGCAGACGGCCTTCCCACAGCGGACAAGTCAGTCGCGACGTCTCGGGTGAGAGTCGAATATCCGCTCCGAATGTCTCCCAACCGTGCTCCTTTGCGAACTGAAGAAACGATCCGTTTCCGCATCCGACATCGAGCACGCTTCCTTTGCGTCCTATCAGCTCTTCGAAGGTTTTTATTTGTCGCGAGAACGCAGTCGTGCTCGAAGATTCTTCGTGACCGGGGCAATAATCTTCGGTGTAGATCTTATCCGCCAGCTCATCGAAAGTGAGCCGCGGATTCTGAAACTGCAGTCCGCAGTTTGAACATTGGCAAAGATGAAATCCCTGGTAGTCGACTGCGAATTCGACGGGCGGTTGATCGCAGAGCGGACACAACACTACCTCGGTCGGCGTCAGCGAGCCTCGAGTAACAACCGCATCCTGTCCGAAAAAATTTTCTGCTTTTTCTTCTGCCATTCGTTAGTAATTACCTAATCAGTTAAGGTGCGATTCGTCAAACGTGTCGATGCCACAGGTCAGAACTGGGAGCGGTAGCGACCGGGGATTTAGCTCCGGATTCAAGGTTGTTCTAAGATGCGCTCGCCGCAAAGCCCTACCGCTCCCGATTCTGACCTGTGGGAACTTTTTGTTTCGAACTTCGTCTAATAGCTAGATTTTATGAGAACGATCCTATTTCTCGCCATTGCCTTGACTTTCATCGGATGTGGATCCGACCGAATCTCACCGTCGAGAGCGGTTGCGAAACCGCCCGTTGCCGAAATTCCTCAGGGTCCTGTGCGCTCTTTGATCGAGAGTGCAGTACAGCAGACAAAGACAACTACCGGTTACACGCAGGACTATTTCAGTATCGCGTATCCGAACGGTGACGTGCCTCCGGAAACCGGAGCGTGCAGCGATGTCGTCGTGCGCGCGTTTCGGGCGGCGGGAGTCGATCTGCAAAAAGAAGTTCATGAGGACATGGCCGCGAACTTTTCCGTCTATCCGCAGAAGTGGGGCTTGGGCAAGACCGACAGCAACATCGATCATCGCCGCGTTCCGAATCTTCAAAAGTATTTTGATCGACAAGGGAAGTCAGTTCCAGTGACTTCAAACGGTGGCGACTATCGTCCGGGCGATGTTGTTTCGTGGGATCTCAACGGGAAGGGGATGACGCACATCGGCGTTGTATCAAACTTGTGGAATGCGGACGAGAAGCGTTACCTGGTCATTCACAACATCGGCGCGGGTGTGCACGCGGAAGACAGATTATTTGACTGGAAGATCACCGGGCACTACCGGTACTTCAATTAGATCTTGCCTCCAATGCTGCATTCGGCGCCTTCCGAATCTTTGAGGCGTGCGATTCGAGACCGTGCATGTCCGTCGGCTCTGCAGTGAATTCTATGCCGTCCTCCTTTGCTTTTGAAAAGAACCCATCGAAATCGTCGACTCCAAATCCGATCGACGTCGATCCCGGAGGATGTTCATCCGATGACGGATGAAGCGCGAGAGTCATTTGACCGGTGGAGAATTCAGTCCACCTCGGATATTGCATTCGCAGTTCAAACCCCAGCGTATCGCGGTAGAACGCAACCGCCCGATCAATGTCAGCGACGTATTTAATGACGTATTTTAGTTGCATACCTGTGGAGTCTAGCGAGTCTATCGATTCTTAGCTCGCGTATGCGGGCGGCAGCATGTAGCCCCCAGCCCTAGCTGGGGGGTATAGGCGACATAGATCGAGCTCGCGTATGCGAGCGACAGACGTGTCATTGCGATCCGCCGCTCGCATACGCGAGCTTATTTGTTGTCGTGATCTAACCCCCAGCTAAGGCTGGGGGCTACATGCTGCCGCCCGCATACGCGAGCTAAGAATCTACATACTCGATAGACTCGATAGACTCGACAGACTCGAAAGACTCGATAGACAGGACAGACTCGACAGACTCGCTAGACTCCCTCTCCCGCCGTGATCTTCTCGTTGCGATGAACGATATCGAGATAACTCTTCGCCGCATCGCTCTGAAACATCTCTCGCTCTTCCTCGTGATCGGTCACCGGTTCGAGCGCCAGATCTATATAGTCAAGCCGTTTAGGATCATGTTTCACTCGTCGATAGATAAGCCGCATGCGTGCGTAGAGCGAGATCCAACGCGACTGCTTCGTCGCGGTCTCGAGCAACAACTTCGGATAGAAAACCAGAGGACTTTCGATCGCAAATCCCGGACGACGATTGAGCCTTACCTTGCGTCGAAAGAATCCGCCTTCGAGCGGATGGATTCCTTCGATGTCGATGCAGCCTTTGAACCAGACAATAAAGAACATCGTTTTTCCGGGACTCGTCCCCGTCGCGATCGCGCGACGCAGAACAGTTTCGACGTGCTCGTCGGTGTAATAAGTTTCCCACGCCGTTCGATACGTCGATCGCCATTCGTCGCGCGACATGATCGCGTGACCGGTGACATCGTGATTGAGATCGTACTTATTGAGATCGGCGTCCATCGCGATTCCGGACTCGTGAAGTTTTTTGTGATCTTCGGAACCGGGCAGCGGCGTCAAGTAAAAAAATTCGAGCAGATCGATAGGTAGCTCGCGTTTGATGACCTCGATGTCATGAACCACGGACTCGCGCGTGTCGCCGGGAAATCCCAAAATGTATCCGCAGTAAGTGACGATGCCGGCGTGTTTCCACGCGAGCAGCATCTGACGATAATCGGTGATCTTGTTCTGCCGCTTCTTTGCACCGAGAAGACTTTCCGGATTGATGTTCTCGAGTCCGATGAAGACCCGTTTCACGCCCGCGCGTCTGCACTTTTCGATGAAGCCCGGAAGTTTGTGACACAGCGTGTCGACCTGAATGATGAAACTGATCTTCAGCCTGTCGACCTCGCGGAGATCGATCAGTTTATCGAGGATCGGTTCCCAATCTTTGTTTCGGGCGAAATTGTCGTCGGTTATGAAGAACGAGTGCAGGCCTTGAGCAACATTCGCACGAACGATCCGCTCGATGTCTTCCGGCGACCGTCGTCTCGACTTTCGTCCCTGCACATTTATTATCGTGCAGAACGAGCACGCGAACGGGCATCCGCGACCGGCGTCAAAACTCGTCGTCGCACCCGCCGTTAGATGGACACGCTCGGCGGGCAGTAGCGGAGTCGCGACTCCTTCGATGTTCGGCAGATCGTCCATGAAGTTGTATATCGGCTCCAATTTTCCATTGACCGCGTCTTTCAAAACCTGCCCGAGCCGTCCTTCGGCTTCACCGGCGAAAACGGTCACGCCTATGTCTAGCGCCTTCTGAACATCGGGATCGCGATCTTTCAACATCGACATCGTCCCCGAGACATGGAATCCGCCGATCGCTACTTTTATATTCTTTGCGCGAAGAGGACGAGCGATGTCGAGAGCTCTGGGAAACTGATTCGATTGCACGCCGACGAGCATTACGATGCCGTCGTCGGCCTGGTGAATAAGCTTCGCTATTTTATCGGGACGGATGACGGAATTCGTTTCATCGAACGCGTGGATCTCGAGCTCGACATTTTCGCCCAGGATTTTTTGCTGTTTGCATTCGAGAGCAAGTCCGTAGAGACACGCGAGCGAGTTCGATGGGATCGCCGATCGGTACCATTGAATGACATAACCGTCGTCATCGTAATGCGACGGTTTGATGAGGACGAGACTGAATGTTCGTTTGATTTGTTCCGGCATGGGGACGCGGAGGAATTCTATATGAGATGAGTTCGGAGGACAAGAAAAAGATGGGGCGGAAGGAAGAGGAGAGACCGGAGCCAGCGCCAACGGACTGGACCGCAGGCATCCCTGCCTGCAACGCCGTGGCTTCCGCGGCGTAACACAAGATGAAGATTCCGGGGCCGTAACACTTTTTTCGTGCTTCACAGCCATGCAGGCAAGGATGCCTGCGGTCCAGTCAGCGGTCTAGTCAGTTAATCACCCCGGCCACAATCTTCAGATCATTGACGAACGCCGCGTATTGCTCCGCACGAGTTTCCGAATCCGGTGCCCGCAAGATCGACGACGGATGCACAGTCGCCATCGTTTTCCCGGCGTGACTCGACTCGATCCACATTCCGTGCATCTGCGTCACTCGAAAATCCTTTCCAAGAAGCGCCTGCGCGGCGGTCGCGCCGAGACAGACGAGGATATCGGGATGCACTACCTGGATCTCCGCTTCGAGCCAAGGTTCGCACGCCCGCATCTCACCGGCGCGCGGTTTTTCATGAATACGTCGCTTCCCGCGCGGTTTCCATTTGAAATGCTTCACGACGTTGGTGACGTACGTCTTCTGACGATCGATGCCGGCCTCGATCAAGGCCTTATCGAACAAACGTCCGGCCGGGCCGACAAACGGATGCCCCGCGAGATCTTCTTCATCGCCCGGCTGTTCGCCGACGAACATGATCTCCGCCGCTCGAATCCGGCCTTCGCCGAAAACGGTCTGCGTCGCGGTCTTGTAAAGATCGCAGCCCATGCACCCGTCCGCCGCTGCTTTTAGGGACGTGTAATTTATCTGGTTCGGAAAATAGTCGAGAGCACTGCGACCTGGTATTGCCGGCATACACTTTCTCCTCCGCGAATTGAGGAGCAAATTCTGCGCCAGCTTAGGGCAACTTGCCTTACAACAATCCTCGTTCTTTCACCCGCAAGTACGTCTCGAGCAACCGCGGCCCGAGCGTCGACGTCGTCACATCCAATGCCAATCCGCCTAACGATTCGACAAGACGCAGAGCCTGCTCGCGCTGATGGATGATCTCTTCGGCTGCGGATTGCGTGAACACTTCTTTAATGTCCTCGGGAATTTTGCTGACCGTCGTATTAAGATCACGATCGCCGATCGTGACGACGAGCGGCAGATGCCTCGGCCGCAAAAGCTTCAGCGAGTTGATGAGCTCCTTCGAGCTTTCCTTATCGACGAGATCGGTGAGAATGACGACAAACGCGCGTTTTTTCGAATTCGAGGCGATGAACTGAAACGCCCGGGCATACGATGGCTCGATCAGTTCCGGCTCCATGTCATGAAGCGATTCGAGCACGGCGTCCATGTGCTCGGGTCCGCGCTTTGGCGGCAGATATTTTTTTACGCGTCGGCCAAAGACCGCGAGTCCGCAATTGTCGCCGGCACGTGCGCATGCCGACATCAGGGCCAACGAAGCATGGATCGCGGTATCGAATTTTGTCTCGTCACCCACGCGACCGGTCATCAGACGACCGCCGTCGAGTGCGATCATCACCGTTTGATCTCGCTCGATCTGGTACTGCCGCGTCGTAAGTCGATTGCGTCGAGCCGTCGCGGTCCAGGAGATATGGCGGAGCTCATCGCCGCGAACGTAATCGCGCATCGATTCGAACTCGCGTCCTTCGCCACGTCGAACCGCACGACGCTGGATCGCGAGAAACGATCGCGCACCCAACGCACGCAACTCGATCTCGCGTGCGCGCCGCATGTTCGGATAGACCTTCACGCTCTGCGTTTCGCCGAGAAATGTCTGGCACCAGACGAGTCCGAGCTTCGATTTAAACCGCACGGCCGTCTTTCCAAATTCGTAGCGACCGCGACGTGGCGGCGTTAGCGAATAAGAGAAAGAAGCGGTTTCGTGAGCGTCGAGAAACATCTCGGCTTCGCGCTTGCCTTCGAGCCGCATCTCAGCCGGATATTCGTCTTTCAAACTAAATCTCAGATCTCGATCGCTCGCGTTCGATATTTCGACACGAACTTCGGTCGGATCGCCGATCGCAAACCGGCGGTCAAATTCGCGTCGTGCAGTTGCTCCCCCGGGCAATTTTCGGCTGATGAAATAATCCACGAGTGCGAGTCCGACGAGCGCGATGTCAAAGACGATGACCGCCGTCCGAAGAGAAGGCATCGCCCACGAAATCGACAGCGGCAAGAGACCGGCAGCAAGGATGATGAAGAAGAGTCGTGAGAAAACGAATCGCATCGGTTTGGCGAATTATACGTCATGTCGATTGTGAGTCGTACTGCGACGCTTTTTTTGAACGCGGATTGGGCGGATCATGCGGATTAAGACGGATCTGAAAGAATAGGGGTTTTTCTTGTTTCGTGTCTTTTTCGTGTGGTTAGTGTGTTTCGTGGTTAGATTTTTAGAAAGTTGGAAACCACGAATCACACGAAAAGACACAAAACAACAGGAGGGTCTCAAATATTTCTGATCCGCTCGAATCCGCCTGATCCGCCAAATTCGCGTTCAAAGAAAAAACGTTCTTCCTCGTCATCGACGGGAACAAAAAACGACGCGTTGCCGTCAAAGACCTGTTGCCAAATCGCCCGTATAATGTTTTATTTATTCAGCATTTATGACGGCGAACCCCGAGCTGATCACCGAACGAAAAATCCCGACGTACGCCGATTCGATCGTCTTCCGATTCAAGACCGCGCTCTTGCAAGTTCGGCGCTCGCTTGTCGATCTCCGCGGTCGAAATGTCGGGCGGCATCGCGTCGATGAAAAGCTAGCGAATCATCCTTTGATCGCGACGTCACGTACAAAACTCTGGACCGAGAACGAGCCGCAGGAACGTTTCCTCGTCGCCGGAAAAATTCACAACCTGCGCATTGCCATAGAGAAACTCAACGGACTCGAGATCCCCGCCGGTGCGACATTTAGTTTTTGGAAACACGTCGGCCGAGCGAGCGGACTGCGAGGATTTGTCGAAGGCCGAGAGCTTCGCGAGGGCTGCATCATTCCAAATGTCGGCGGCGGGCTGTGCCAGATTTCGAATGCTCTGTATGACGCCGCGCTGCAAGCCGGACACGAGATCGTCGAGCGTCATGCGCACACGCAAGTGATCGCCGGTTCGCTCGCCGAGCAGGGAAGAGACGCGACGGTGTTTTGGAATTATGTCGATCTTCGGTTCCGTTCCGACAGCGCGTTTCGCATTGAGGCAAAGCTGAAATCTGACGAGCTCGTCGTGCGCTTTCGTGGCAAGTCGAACGGAAGTCGCGCCGTTCATCAGATCGTGAGATCTACTCAGACTGCCGATGTTAATTCATGCGCGACGTGCGAAGTCGGAGATTGTCATCGCGTAGTCGATGCCGCGACGCATGCAGACTTTGGCCGCGCCGCGTTTCTTGTCGATGAGCATTCGCCTGAATTCGATAAATATATAACTTCGGTCCGGGACAGCAACGACATTCTTCTTCTCCCGCTCGATGGCCGTAGATTTCGGAAATCGAATTACGCTTGGAAGACGACCGGTTTCGGAAAAGTCCGACAGAGTTTCTTTGTAACGGCGAAGCGTTCTTACCGATCTCGAAAGCTCGCCGCTCAAGGTGCGGCGCGTCAGAAGAATCTTTTGCGCATGTACGAAGAGCTCGCGGAGTCGTACGCGAAGTTGCTGACTTACGATGTCACCCACGTAACAGTTCAGCAGAGCCTTCTGCCATTTCTTTGGAAGCGCGGCCATCTCGGCGGGCGAACGTTCGATGTTTTGATGTCGGGGCTTCCGATGCACGAGATCCAAAAGCGCCTCGACGTTGCGTTCGAGCTTAATCCTGAAAGTAAAACTCTCGGAGACTTTCGAGCGGACAAAGATCTCATCGACGCCGAACGCGATGCTTTGCGCGAAGCTCGGACGATCGTCACATCGCACACCGAGATCGCTTCGCTTTTTCCAAACCGCTCGAAGCTTCTAGATTGGAATCTGCCGGCGGTAAAAGAATCTCGTTCGAAGCCGGCGAATGAAAAACCCGTGATCGTTTTTCCCGCTTCAACGGTCGGACGAAAAGGTTGTTACGAGCTTCGAGAGGCGCTTGCGGGCATCGATACAAAGATCGTGATACTCGGCCCGATCATCGAAGGAAAAAACTTCTGGGATGGATTCGAGATCGAACGCGGCAGAGAAGATTGGCTGCAAATCGCCGACCTCGTCGTGCTTCCGGCGTTTATCGAACACCGCCCTCGACGACTTCTTTTGGCAGCCGCGAACGGAATTCCCGTGATCGCGAGTCCGGAGTGCGGTGTCACCGGTCTTTCGGGTGTAAATACTGTCGATGCGGGAGATGCGGCAGGACTGCGGCGCGCGATAATCGAACAGCTAGACGTTTTGAAATAAAGATTCTTTTCCGGTCTCGAAGCAACTAAAAACCGACTTCACTTCTCCAAACATTGGCCGTTCCCAATTACGCAATGTTGTACACGAAATTAGTTTTAATTTTTACCTTGGTGTTCGCGAGCGCTGTCGCAGCATCCGCCCAGGCGGTCGTGTCGACCGCCCCGACGGCGGGCGTCGTCGAGATTTACTTTGCAAAGGATGACGGCACCGGCAAAGCGGGAGAAGAAGCGACGAGCTTCGTCACGACCGACGTTCCGATCTATTGTGTCGTTAAGCTCGATTCCGCGCTGCCGACAACCGTGAAGATGAACCTCGTTGCCGTCGCGGTTCCGGGTGTGAAAGCGGATACCAAAGTAGTAACGAGCATCTACACCACAAAGGATAATGAGGATCGTGTGAACTTCACCGGCAGACCGGCCGGGCAATGGGTTGCAGGCCGATATCGCGTCGACATCTTTGTCGGCGGTGCCGCGGTCATGAGCCGCGAGTTCGCGGTCCAGAAAGTAGTTCAAGTTCCAGTTAAGCCGGTTGCGAAACCTGCGACGCCGAAGACAGGCGATCCCTCTCGAGTAGCACGCCGTGTCGCTCGTTCGTAAAAAAATAATTCAAAAAATCCCTGAATATTCCCGCGCATACGGGAGGCTGGTCTTCGCGGCGAATGCCGCGATTAGATAATAGCCAGACGTGAAACGTCTGGTAAGGTCGACAGCATCGGCGCGGTGAAGCCGCGCGAGATTCACCAGAGATAATTCTCTTCGAAGGCGATACCGGCTTTCTCTAGTAACCCGACATACTCCGATTTGAAATCCACCCCGCGATGATGTTCTCTCTGATTCTCGATGTATCGAGCAACCGCGTCGATCGCGTTGGGACTCACCGAAAATGCGCCGTATCCTTTCTGCCAATCGAAGAGTCGAGTGATCTCCTTATGTACCCACTCTGACGAATCAGCCTTTAGGTCCCGAAGAAAATAATCGAGTCGATGTTTTGATTTCAAACTGACTAGAAGGTGAACGTGATCTTCGACGCCGCCTATTTTGAGTGGCATGGCGTCAAGTCCTTTAACGATGCCGCCCAAATAGGAATGTAATCGTGATTCCCATTCCGGGAGTATCCAGCGATGGCGATCTTTGGTTGAAAAAACGAGGTGAAAATACGAAGCGATATGACTAGAAGGCATTGTGGGAGTTCCTCCAAATCTGCCGCGTCTTCAACGCGGGTTGTGTTATTGCGTTTCCAGACGTTTCACGTCTGGCTATTGTCTGACCGCACCTTCAGTGCGAAGAATGTTCGATCAAACACAGATTCTGAGATCGCGTTCGAATTGTCAACCGGTCATCCCTGTAAAAGATTCTTGATCTCGTCCATCTTCTCCAACACCGCTCTCTCACCAAGTTCCATTAACTCTTCACGCTTCGCGATCTCGTCGGGACGGATGTGCGCGATCTTCGGCTCGATGACGATGTCGGCGCGATAATGCTGATTGCGCGAAGCGGTGCGGATCATCATCATGGCCGATTGAAAAAATGTCCCAAGCAGCGTGCTCGGTCTTCCCCAGAACGTCGATCCACACGTCAGCAGATCGACGGCGATGACAATGTCGGCTCCCATTTTTCGAACGGTTCGCGTCGGCATCGGCGACACGACTCCGCCATCGATAAGTGCGCGGCCTTTGCTATCGACGACCGGCATGAACACTCCGGGGATCGCACAACTCGCGCGGATCGCTACTGCGAGATCGCCTTCATCCTTCAAAACTATTTCCTCGCCCGTTTCCAGATCGCACGCGACCGCGGCGAATGGGATCACAAGCTTTTCAAAATCCGCGACGGGAAAATTGTCATTGATAAACTTGCCCATCGGAGCGTTCGACAAGAGGCCACGCGGCGAATAAGAGAAGCCGGCAACGCTGAACCAGCCGATCTTTTTTCCAACCTCAATAATTTGATCGATCGAAAGCCCGGACGCGAGAGCTCCGCCGACAAACGATCCTGCGGACGTGCCCGCGATCAGATCGATCGGGATATCGTTTTCGACAAGTGCTTTGATCGCCCCGATATGAGCGAACCCGCGCGCTCCGCCGCCTGAAAGTGCTAGACCGAGTTTTTTCATAAGACTGCAGCGCGAGTGTACCGCCAACGGACTGGACCGCAGGCATCCTTGCCTGCAACGCCGTGGCTTCCGCGGCGTCAAATCTCGCAGATTCGACATCGCGCTGCCCTTTTTCGTGCTTCGCACTCATGCAGGCAGGGATGCCTGCGGTCCAGTCCGTTGGCGCGATTGCCCGCCAGTTACCGTTGATTTTAACTTTCCTGTATGGAAAACTTAAGCCTCCATAAATGACTCCACAAGAATCCCTTACATTCCCAAGACAGCAACGCGGATCGGACATCGCCGGCGGCGAAAAAGTTTGTCCCGTCTGCTCGCGCGAAACGAAGGACGAATTCGTTCCGCTCATCGTCCTCGACGAAGACTTGCGAAAGCTCGTCACGGCGAATGCTCCCGATACGCGCGAATTCGCTGCGATCTGCTCGCGCTGTCTGCGTCTGTTCGAGCGTGCGCAGAACGAGATCGAGCGCGATGCCGCAGTTCAGAAGGACGGCTCCCATGTTCTGTCGACTCCGTTACGTCTCGATGCGGACGACAGGTTTTCGGGAAAAGGCGTAACGATCGCGTTTCTCGATTCGGGATTTTATCCGCACGTCGATCTGACGACGCCGAAGAATCGCATCATCGCGTATCGAAGTCTGCTTGAAGAAGACGGCGAGCTCGAATCTCTTTTCCAACCCGACGTCGCGAGTTGGCATGGAATGATGACGTCCGTTGTCGCTGCCGGAAACGGATCGCTATCGAACGGATTCTATCGCGGCCTCGCGCCTGACTCGGATGTCGTTCTTGTGAAACTCGCGCGGACCGGACGTATCACCGAAGCTGACATTCAAACGGGGCTTGAGTGGGTGCTTGCGAATCGTGAGAAATACAACATCCGGGTCGTGAACATTTCGGCCGGCGGCGACTACGAGCAGAGTTATCTCGACGATTCACTTTCCCAAACTGTCGAGCATTGTACCGCCGCGGGGATCACGATCGTTTGCGCCGTTGGCAACGCGGGACATCTGCCGAATCATCCGGTGTTCCCGCCGGCGAGCGCTCCGTCGTGCATAGCGGTCGGTGGATTGGATGACAACAACTCGATCAATCGCGCGAAGCGAGGAATGTATCGTTCGTCATACGGCCCAACGGCCGACGGACTGCAAAAGCCGGAAGTCATCGCTCCGTCGATCTGGGTTCCGGCACCGATACTTCCGAACACACCGACCGCTCAGCAAGCAGAACTTCTTCAGCGTCTCGACAAGAGCGAAGATTCGGATTTGCACGACATCATCCGCGACAATCCGGGGATCGACGCCGAGCTCGACGCCGCACTCGACCGGCCGGTGCACAGCATCCGACAGATCATCCTTCTCAAACTCCGTCGCGAGAACGTCATCACGCAGCATTACAAATACGTCGACGGCACCTCGTTCTCCGCCCCGATCGTCTCGTCGCTCGTCGCACAAATGCTCGAAGCTAACCCCGCACTTACTCCGCAAAAGATAAAACGAATACTAATCTCGACCGCCGAACGGCTGCCGCATTACGAAGTCGATCGTCAAGGCTGGGGCGTGATCGATCCAAGGAAAGCAGTCGAGATGGCGCTGTTTTGAGTACCGCCTTTAGGCGGCTTCTTGGTTTTGAGTTCCGCCGTTAGGCGGCTCTTCAGAACACATCCCACTTCTTCCCGTAATCCAAAATTGGATACTCCCGCCATATCTCAATCGCCCGCTCTTCTCCGACTTCATTCAGATATTGCGAAGCATTTGACCAGGGCCAATCCTGCCAGCGATCAACGTAACCGTGCTGCACGGCGTTATTCAACACGTAATTTAGAGACGCGTAGAAGTGGCGCTCGGATTTGATCTTCCGATCGAAGCAGTTATGCCAAACTTTCCGTCCGCGCTGGTTGTCTTCGCCGTTCCACTTGAAAGATGACCGTCCATGGAACAGACCGAGTTCCTTAATGAGCTCTTTCAGTTCCACGGTCTCAAGGAGAACGTGGTAGTGATTCGGCAGAATGCACCAAGCGTATATCGAGCTGGAAAACTTTTCGCAGGCGTCAAGGATGCCCGTTTCGCATTCCGACATACGTGCCGGCCGTAAGCCAGGAATGTGTCGATGTTCGTAACATGAAGCGGAAACGAGATATTGAGTGGGACCGTCAAAAGCGAAGTGCGGCGGAGAGTGTTTCGGAAGACGTTGAATCCGACGATATTCGCGAACTTCATCGCGTTGCTGGTCGGAGAGGGAGCGCCAGTAGTACATGAGAATGGGCCGCCTAAAGGCGGAACTCAAAACTAGGAAGCCGCCTAAAGGCGGAATTCAGAACTAGGAAGCCGCCTAAAGGCGGAACTCAAAACTAGGAAGCCGCCTGAAGGCGGAACTCAAAACTAGGAAGCCGCCTGAGGCGGAACTCGAAACTAGGAAGCCGCCTGAAGGCGGAGCTCACAACTAGGAAGCCGCCTAAAGGCGGAACTCAAAACTAGGAAGCCGCCTGAAGGCGGAACTCGAAACTAGAAGCCGCCTGAAGGCGGAACTCAAAACTAAGAAGCCGCCCAAGGGCGGAACTCAAAGCGAGTATCGAAATAAAGTTTAGGCGGATTGAATGACTTTGTACTTAAGAGTTATTAATTATTCCGAAAATTATAAATGATCTGCCCCGTCGAATTCGCGGCTTCGCTTTTCATGCGGGACTGCCGGGCGGCGTTCTCGGCGGCGGATCTGAGGAGTGGATGACCACTGACGGCTCGGGCTGAGACTACGTTTCCATTTACATCGACCGCGACCTGGACCCGAACCTCGCCGCCGGCACCGATCTGTTTCGCGATCGGCGGATAGACCGGACGGGCCAAGCTCACCGCCATTCCGTTGAGCACGCCGCCATTCACGTTTCGGTTCGGCGTCGAAGCAGGTCGCTGAGTCGGCGAAACTCCGGGTCGGATTATCGTCGGCTGCGGTGTCGGTATCGGGCTCGAGCCGGGAGTCGTATTGTCATTGGGATTCGGGCTCGGCGAAGGCGTCACGCTCGGACTTGGTTTCGGTGTCGGCGTCGGCGTTTTTACGTTAGCGTTTATGTTCGTGTTGAGATTTGTCGCGCCGTTGAAATTTGCGTTGAGATTGAAATTGAAATTCGTGTCGATGCCGAGATTAGTGTTCGCGTTCACGTTCGCATTTGCGTTCGCGTTCACGTTCGCATTCAAGTTTGTATTCGATGAGTTTCCGCGTTGAAAGAGCCAAAGCCCCGCGGCTCCGAGACCGAGCACCGCAAGCGTTCCGAGGATCGTTAGAACTACTACCTTTGCCGTGTTCTGTTTTCGCGGCGGATTATATGCCGATGGCGGACGTGGCTGTTGTCGAGATTCTTCGTATGTCGGGACGACGATCCGAGGCATATCGCTTTCAGGCTCGGGAGGAACCTGAATATTGCGCCGCACCACGGTGACATCGCCCGGATCATCCTCGACGGGCTCGTCCAAACTCTCGCTCGGCATCGCCACGAACTTCGGCTCGTCCTCATCAAGCAGCGGCGTACCGTCCTTCATACAAAACCGGAGAATCTCCTCGTCGTAACGCGTTTCGCATGTCGGGCAGTATTTCATATTTTTTTGATGTCGGGCGCGGCCAGTCTTTTGTACGAATGTTGTAACACAGACTCGGGTTTCGATGAAACACGAGGACGCTTAGCGGCGGAAGCGATTTTGCACTTCGGTCTTTGGTTTTTGGTTTTTGGACTTTGGCTTTTGGTCTCGGGCTTTTACTACTTCTTCCAAATTTCAAATTCAAAATTTCAAATTCGATTCGAAACCAAAACCCAAAGCCGAAAACCTAAAACCTAAAACCGAAAACCCAAAACCCAAAACCTAATTAAGATATTCAGTCGTCGGTGGCGATGATGGTGGGGCGTCGAAACTGGGAGCCTCTTCTTCAAGATTCCAAATTTCAAATAAGACGGGCGGGCATTCGGCTACGAATCGCGATGGCTTTTGAAGAACGGTCTGGCGATTGTAATCCGTCATCATGAGCGGGTAGGTGATGTAGAGCTCGTCCTTCGCACGCGTCAGAGCGACGTACCAGAGACGGCGTTCCTCTTCCTCACTGTCGATCTCTTTCAGACTGCGCGGCGAAGGGAATTTTCCTTCGGCGGCCCAGATGATGAAGACTGATTTCCACTCCAATCCTTTCGCCTGGTGGACCGAGGTCAGCGTGAGAAGTTCATCATCCTCGCCTCCGCTTATCACATCTTCGCCGGCAAGCGGTTGTGCTTCGGCGAACCGTTCAGTAGATAAAAGTGCAAGCTCGGAAAGAAACGTTTCCGTCGACTCGTATCTCTGCGCATACAATGCGAGTCCGCGAATGTCTTCAGCACGCGAATCCGCATTCTCGTAATTTTCTAACAAGTACTGTTCGTACCCTCGCTCGAGGATCAGCGCGATCTGCTTCGCAGGTTGGCCTCGATATTCCGGCGAGACAAGAAGCTCGAGGAGCTCGACGAAATCCGTCCATGCTCTAGACGCGGGGACACGGAGACGCGGTGACGCGGGGATAGTTTGCGACGTGGTGACGGGGAGACGCGGAGACGCGGGGACATCCGGAGATCCAGACAGCATTCTTACAATCTCACCGGCGACGTCTCCGCCCTCCGCGTCTCCGCGTCTCCCCGTCTCCGCGTCGCTAAACACCGCGTCGCGCAAAACGATCGCCTCATAGATCCGATTCGCCGTCGCCCTCCCAATCCCCGGGATCATTTTTAGTATCCGTTTCCACGCGAGCTCATCGCGCGGATTTACGATCACTCGCAGATACGAAACGACATCTTTGATGTGCGCCTGCTCGAAAAAGCGCACGCCGGATTGCACGCGATATGGAATCCCGCGTCGCGACAATTCAAGTTGTAGCTCGATCGAGTGATAGTGCGATCGATACATCACCGCCATCTCCTCGAGCGGAGTTCCGTTGTCGCGAAGCTCTAGAATTCGCGCTGCGATGAATGCCGATTGCTGCTCGACGTCCGAACAGGGAACAAGCGCCGGCTTAAAATCTTTCGAACGCTTTACAGATGTCAGCAGCTTCGGAAATTGCTTTTTGTTGTGAGCGATCGAGACGTTTGCGAGGTCAAGAATCTCCGGTGTCGAGCGATAATTTACCTCGAGCTTGTACATCTCGGCTTCGGGATATCGCTTCGGAAATTCGTAGATGTTAGTGAACTCCGCGCCACGCCACGCGAAGATCGACTGTGCATCGTCGCCGACGACCATCACGTTTCGATGCTTCACCGCGAGCAGATCGATAAGCTCGGCTTGAAGCTTGTTTGTGTCCTGATATTCGTCGACAAGGATGTGCTGAAACTGTTCGGCGTAAAGATCCGCAACCTCTTGCCGCTCGACGAGAAGCTTCTTCATATTCAGAAGCAGATCGTCGTAATCCATCACGTTGCGTTCGCCTTTCCGCTGTTGATAGATAAAGTCGACGCGTTTGATCTGCGCTGTTAGCAATTCAAAATACGGATACTGGCGAACGATGACATCGGCGAGATCCATGTCGGTGTTGTTCGCGTAGCTGATGATGCTCTGGACGACTTCGGCTTTCGGAAAGCGCTTCTTCTTCGTGTCGATCGCGGCGTCTTCGATGCAGAGATTGAGCAGATCGCGAGCGTCTTCGGAATCGAGGATCGAGTAGTTCGAGTCGTAGCCGATCGAAGTAGCATGACGACGCAGCATCATATTCGCGATCCGATGAAATGTTCCGCCCCAGACCCGATGGACGTTCTGCGATCCGGTCAGCCCTTCGACTCGTCGGAGCATCTCGCGCGCGGCGCGATTTGTGAAAGTCGCGAGCATGATCCGCTGCGGCGACACGCCCTGCTCGATGAGATACGCGACCCGATAAGTGATCGCACGCGTCTTTCCGGTTCCCGCACCTGCGACAACGAGCGCTGCTTTCGGCTGCGAAGTAACTACACGGAACTGCTCGTCATTCAACTCGCCTTTATATCGAGTGAGTCGTTCGGGCAGCGATCCCTGGTTGCGTTTTAATACGTACTTCGCCATCTCAAGTGTTGTTTCACTTATAGCACAGTCTGCTGAGAGTGAGCAGTCATCAAAAGAAGTGGTTGATGTCGCCGACGGACTGGACCGCAGGCATCCCTGCCTGCAACGCCGTGGCTTCCACGGCGTAAAGGAGATTTTGATTCGACAATCGAAGCGCCGCACGCCACGGAAGCCGGGCGTGGCAGGCAGGGATGCCTGCGGTCCAGTCCGTGTCGAAGTACGAAACGACCTGAAATAACAGCATCCCAAATCCCAAATCCCAACTCGACCCTTGACTGCATCGAAATCGGCCACGCCGTTTGACGCAACTCAGCAAATATAACGACTTTACCCGTTGGCATCATCGTTGCAATAAAGTCATCTGACGGACAAAAGGGGGGAACGGAACATGGCGGTATTGGTATCAGATGGGATCGAACGGCGGCGACGGATCAAACCTTACAAGGCGACAGTATTCGCACCGGTCGAGCCACGGGCTCAACGAATCAAACGGATCGCGACGAAGACGATCGTCTGGACATCCGTCATCGGCGCGATCTTATTAGTCGCCGCCGGAATCGCATCGATACTTTTCTATAACCATTACGCCGCGATCGTCGAGCGTCGCGTCGACGCCGGATTCTGGCAGACGCGTGCCGGGATGTACGCAGCTCCGTATCAGATCCGCAAAGATCAGCAGGCGACACCCGACGCGATCGTCGAACAATTAAGGAGAGCAGGTTATGTTGAAGGCGATAACAATGGCACCGTCTGGAACGGCTCATTTGAAAAAACCGACACGGGTCTGAAGATCACGAACTCGAACGCATACAGTCTTGAACCCGAGATCACAAATATCAACTTCGCCGGCAATCGCGTAAAGCAGATCGAGCAGAACGGCGCGAAAGCAGACACGTATCAGATCGAACCCGAGATGTTATCCGGGCGATCAGAAACAAAACGCACAAAGAATCACGTTCTGAAATTCGAAGACATTCCCGAGAATCTTCGCAACGCGATCCTCGCCGCTGAAGATCAGAGATTTTTTAATCATCATGGGATCGATCCGCGCGGCATCGCTCGAGCGTTTGTCGCAAATCTTAGCGGACGCGAGATCAAGCAAGGCGGATCGACGATCACGCAGCAACTCGTAAAAAATACTTTTCTTACACCCGAGCGTTCTTTTACACGAAAATTTTCCGAAGCATTTCTCTCCGTCGCACTCGAAAATAAAATGTCGAAGCAGGACATCTTCGCCGTCTATTGCAACGAAATATACCTCGGCCAATACGGTGCGAGCGGTGTGAACGGAGTCGAGCAGGCAGCACGTGCGTATTTCAACAAAGATCTGAAAGACGTGACGCTCGACGAGGCAGCGACGATCGCCGCGATGATAAAAAATCCGCGCGCGTACTCGCCGCAGCACAATCCGGAGAACTCGCGCGAACGACGCAATTGGATTCTCGCCCGCATGAACGAGATAGGTTTGTCGAATGCGTCGGACGTCGAGATCGCACGAAATATCGAAACGAAACTCGCTCCGCCAAAAGCGAATGACCGAACGATCGCACCGTACTTCGTCGACGCCGCGACAAAAGAGCTGACATCGAAATTCAGCGCCGACTATCTCAACTCAAATTTCAACACGCGCGTTTATACAACTATCGACACTCAGCTTCAGACGGCCGCGGAACGCGCGCTCACGAAACGTCTCGAAGGTTTGGACAAGTACTATTCGAAGAAGTCATGCGGTTCAAAAGAAGATTCCTCTTCAATCCAAAATCCAAAATCCAAAATCCAAAATGGTTGCAGGTTGCAGGCGACGATCGTCGCACTCGATCCGCATACCGGACATGTTTTGGCGATGGTCGGCGGACGCGATTATCGTGAGTCGCAATTCAATCGCGCGACCGATGCCCAGCGTGCTCCGGGTTCGACATTCAAACCGATCGTCTATGCGGCGGCGTATGAGCACGGCTATTCGCCGATCTCGACCGCGGCGGATCAGGCGACCGAGTTCGCGACGATCGGCGGAAAAATGTACAAGCCTTCCAACTATCACGGCGCTTACTCGAACACGAACATCACTTTCAAAACCGCACTCGTAAAATCTTCGAACGTCATCGCGGTGAAGACGGCGATGGATGTCGGACTCGGGTCAGTCGCAAAGAAGGCGAAGGAATTTGGATTCGATAATGTTGAGACGTATCCGTCGATGGCGCTCGGAACGATGGAAACGACTCCGCTCCAACTCGCCGCGGCGTACGCAGTTTTCGCGAACGGTGGAACGAGCGTCGAACCGACATTCATCGACAAAGTAGTCTCGGGTTCGGATCAAATGCTGCAGCTCTCGACGCCGAACGGCAAACAAGTAATAAAAGAACAGACCGCGTACATGATCACCGATGCGTTGATGGATGTCGTGCATCGCGGAACCGCTGCGAAGGCAAACGGAGCACTCGGAAAGAACGTCGTCTTCGCCGGCAAGACCGGAACATCGAAGGACGGATGGTTCGCATACACGCGACCGGCGGCGACATCGCTCTGCCGATGTGGGTCGATTTTATGAGGGAAGTCGTACGCACGCGACCCGAGTTTGGCGGATCAAGTTTCGAGATGCCGAAAGCTTTAGTCGAGATGGTCGTCGATCCCGAAACCGGAATGGCCGCCGGCCCTTACTGCCCGCAACACGAAACGGTCGTCGTTCCGACAAACGTCGCGACAAATGTCTCATGCTTCAAACATCAGCCGCTCGCGACGATGTACGCGATGAATGAAGTGCAAGAGATCGATCCGTCCGCGACGTACTCGACTACGATCCCGGCAACCGAAGTCACCGCGCCGAACGAACGTGACGTGCAATACGTCCCGGCGAATGAATCCGACAAGCGATACATCGTCGAGTACAAGCAGTACAACGATCGCTCGCGTGGTGGTGAAAACGAAGAACGCGATCTACCTAAGTTGAAGCGATCGTACCTCGAAGAATACGACCGGGATCACAAATCAAAGGATCCGGAGTAATACTCAAACCCGAGCGGCCAACAAGAAAAACTCCCCTCCTTCCGAAGGAGGGGTGGCAGCGGCTTCCGCTGACGGGGTGGTTCTTTGCCTCGCACTTTTTTTGAACGCGAATTGCGCGGGTCGGGCGGATGAAAACGGATCTGAAAAAATATTGCTCAGATCCGTCTTAATCCGGCGTGATGCGCACACATTTTTGAACGCGAATTGCGCGGATCGAGCGGATGAAAACGGATCTGACAAAACAATTTGTTCAGATCCGTCTTAATCCGCCCGATCCGCGCAATTCGCGTTCAAAAAGTGCGTTTGGCTGAGAGCCACCCGGTCAGCCCAAGCGGTTCACGTTAAGGAACAAACGCATTCGGTAATGGACGATCGCCGTTCGCGCCGAACTGCACGATCTGTGTTCCCGCAGTCGTTCTCGAGATGAACCAGGTCGCACTCGATGGGCGGAATACGGTTACGTCGAACTTGCCGTCGCCGTCGTAATCACCCGGAGCGACAACGTCGCCATTCGTTCCAAACGGGAATCCGTAAAATGAGAAGTCCTCACTTCGAACGATCAACCATTCACCGCTCGACGGCCGCCAGATCGCGATGTCCGCCTTTCCGTCGCCCGTGTAATCGCCTTGAACCGGCTTGTCGGTGCTAGCACCAAACTGCATTGCGAGTAGTCCGGCAGTCGATCGGTTGATCCACCACTCGCCGCCGCCTGCAGCCTGTCGGAAAATTCCAACATCCGCCCTTCCATCTGCGTCGTAGTCGGCGACGACTGGAACGTCGCCGGTGATCCCGAACTGAAATATCCGAGTCGCTGCTCCGCCGGACTGCGAGATGAACCAGGTCGACGATGACGGTCTGAACACAGCGAAGTCGGCTTTCCCATCCGCATCGTAATCAGCCGGAACCGGTACGTCGCCATTCGTTCCAAATGGAAGCGCAAAGAATGAAAAATCTTCGGACCTGAGTACGTACCATTCACCCGATGAAGGTCTAAAGAACGCAATATCAGTTTTTCCATCGCCGGTATAATCGGCCGGTGAAATGACATCCGATGAAGAACCAAACTGCAGTGCGAACGTCTGACCATTTCCACTCCGATTGATCCACCACTCGCCGCCGTTCGGACGAAAGATGCCGATGTCGGTCTTGCCATCGCCGTCGAAGTCGAACGGAGATGAAACGGTCGTCAGATCATCCGCCTGTTTTTCAAACGCACCGATGTCAGCAGCATCACCGCTATTCGGACGAGCCGGATCATCGTACGGTCTCGTCCGCCCGCGTTGATCGATCTCCACCGATCCGATGACCGACATTCCAGCATCGATCGCCGGACTATCCGGCCGCAGACGGTGCACACGTTGTGCCGGCGGCCCGCTCGACAGAGTCCGTTCAAGCTGCGGATCGACATTCAAAATATTTCCGGTCGTGTCGCCGGTGATCGTCGCACCGGTCGTTTGACTCAGAAGGTTGAAACCCTGCGAAACGAAAGAGCCCGTAACCTGCGCGCCGGAATTTCGCGTCGTGTTGTTCGCGATGATCGAGTTGTTCGAATTGATCGTCGAACTGCTGCTATAAACACCACCGGTCGCGTTCGCCGTGTTGAATGCGATCGTCGCAAACGCGAGATTCAGCACTGCCGATTGAGTAAGCAGGACCGCACCGCCCAAACCCTGCGCGTCATTCGCGCTCATGGTCGAGTTGATGAGACTAACGGCACCGGCCTGCGTCTGGATCGCTCCGCCGCTCGCACCCGAGCGATTGCCGTTGATCAGGCAACCGGCAAACGTCGCGCTCAGCGGACCCTGCGCCGCGAATTGCATGAGCGCACCGCCGCCCGAAGTTGCCGTGTTATTCGAGATCGCGGAGTTTGTCACGACGAGCGCCGTGCGATTATAGATT
Source organism: Acidobacteriota bacterium (assembly GCA_003223025.1). Lineage (GTDB taxonomy): Bacteria > Acidobacteriota > Blastocatellia > Pyrinomonadales > Pyrinomonadaceae > OLB17. Next base: position 92,355 of record QHXR01000005.1, on the reverse strand, counting down.
CCGCCTCCGAACTGTGTCGCGGTATTATCCGACACGATCGAATCGGTCAGAAGATAGTTTTGCCCCGCCGTAGTGCTGTTGTTGATGTAAAGAGCGCCGCCGCTTCCACCCGTCGCCGAGTTCCCGGTGAACGTCAGTTCTCGGCCAGTCATGTTCGCCGCGGTCACGACAAGTCCGCCGCCGTTCGGTGCGGAATTATGATCGAACGTCGTTCGCGTTATCGATCCGATGCGAAGAATGTAAACGCCGCCGCCGCTCCCGTTGAGCGCCTGATTCGATCGAAATGTCGAGTCGCTGACGGTAACGTTTCCGCTCTCGATAAACATTCCGCCGCCCGATCCATTCTGCGCGACGTTGTTTTGGAACAGCGTGTTTCTGACATCTACAGAGTTTCCGGAGCTCGAGAGGCCTCCGCCCATTCGGGCCGTATTTCCGGAAACCGTCGAGTTCATGAGAACGACCCCTCCGAACGTACTATTGTTGTAAATTCCTCCACCCAGCGCTGAGATCGAGGATGACACGGAGTTGCCGCTGATGGTCGAGCCGACGATATTCATTGTCCCGGACGCGACGTAGATGCCACCGCCCGTGCCGTTCGTACTTTCGTTATTTGCGACGGTCGAGTCGGTAAGCGTGACACTGGCCGAGGCGTATATTGCACCGCCGGATCCGGCCTTGTTCTGCACGAATGTGCAGTTCGAGATCAGAATATTGTCGTTGTCCTGCGCCACATAAAGTGCACCGCCGCTTCCACTGAAACTCGCACCGGCGCCATTCCCATGAGTGAATGTGATTCCGGTGAGACTTGTCGGAGCGAGCGCGGCGATACGCATAACGCGGCTCTGATCGTTTCCGGAGATCGTTAGAAGATTCGCACCCGGTCCGACGAGATCGATCCGTCTCGATGATTGAAAAACGAGCTCGCCAAGCGAAAGTGTGATCGTCTGAGGAACGCTGAACACAGCCGGGTCGAATGTCACGCGCGTCAGCTCATTGTTGCTGAGCGCATTCGCGAGAGCTTCGCGAAGCGAACAATCCGCGTTGCACACACCGTCGTCCGAATCCGCGGTCTTTGTCACTACGAGTTCGAGCGCGGGTGGATTCGCTTCCAACGATCCGTCCGGATTCAAACGCGCGACACGACGCCGCGTCCAACCGGCGACGCCGGCAAAATTTCCACCGATGACGATCTTGCCGTCGCTCTGGATCGCGAGGGCATTAACATAACCTCCGACACGCGGGTTCGGAAACGACGCGTCCAATGTCCCATCCGTATTAAGCCGGAGAAGTCCCGAGCGCTGTTGTCCCTCGACAGTAAAGAAGTGTCCGCCGAGGACGATCTTTCCGTCCGCGTCGATCGCGATGTCGTACGGCTGATCGTCGAACATCGGTTTATGGAATGTCGGATCAACCGAACCGTCCGCGTTCAGTCGGATCAGTTTGTACAGATCGCTGCCAAGATAAAAATAACCGCCGACGATGATCTTCCCATCCGGCTGGACTTTCAACGTCCTTACGAGACTGCTAAACGCCGACGTGAACGGCGAGCTGAATCCGCTGTCGAGAGTTCCGTCAGAGTTGAGCCGCGCGATTCCTTTCATCGCGACGCCATTCACGACCGTGAACTGTCCACCGACGACGATCTTTCCATCCGGCTGAATTTCCGTATCCAGAGGAATGCCATCGAGACCGGTATCTTGAAACGTCGTATCGACATTCCAATCCAAGTAAGAGATTCGCACGAGTCGTTTGCGCGGAGCGCCGTAGACTGACGTGAAGTATCCGCCTAGAAGAACCTTGCCGTCGGTCTGCTGATCGATCGTCGTTATGCCGCCGGGTGTGACGGGATAGAACGGGTCGAACGTGCCGTTCGAATTTAGTCTCGCGATGCCGGTCACGCTTCCATTTGGCGGACTATCACCGACCGCCGCGAAATCGCCGCCGATCAAAACTTTTCCGTCCGGCGCGAGCTTCAGCGCCGCGACAGAATCGTTGGTAACGCCTCGAACATTCTGATCGACGAACGTCGGATCGACCGTGCCGTCGACATTCAAACGTGCGGCTTCGGAATGCGCGACACCGCCGACGTTATCAAAGTCGCCGCCGATGAGGATACGTCCATCCGGCTGGATGGCGAGGTCATTGACTGGCCCGTCGACATTCGGATCAAAAAAGCTCGCCGGAGCAGCGCTGGACGATCCGTCATATCGTTTAGCCATCTCGGCCGTCTCGGTCTGCAAGCCGAAGTAAAAAAAGGTAGTGAATAAAAGCGAAAGAGCACCGATAAAAAGGCGCAGGTATAGTGTTTTGGAAGGCATAAAATATTGCATTTCGGAAAGGATCACCCGGGAAGACGGTGGTCTGAGGGGCTCCCGGATCTAGATCTTGCGTCTACAATTCTACTTTTTCGGAGTGGTCCCCGTAAAACGCAAACGATTCGGATGCCGAAACGACGGTTTCGGTTGGCAGTTTATACGCGTGGGATTCTTTTTAATGTCCTTTCGTGCGATGCGTGGTTCGGTTTCTTCTTTCGCGCGTTTCGCGTGAGTTAGTGGTTCCACGTTGCCTAACCTTCTTCCCAACACATAAGCCGCTATCGAAACGATTGAGCGAAGATTTTCACGTTACGCAGCCCGATCGCTAAAGATCTCGCATATCCGCTAAGGGTTTCACACCGCCAATAATAATCCGTGGAACTACCGAATAGCCCCGATACCTCATTTGTGCTAAGATTTTCGCATCATGGCTCGAATCGCGAAGAGTTTTGCGACGACAGCTTAAATCGCTAAGGATTTCGCATCGATGCTAAGAACTTCCCATGGATTGCATTCCTAGCTAAGAGTTTCACAGCATGGCCGACACGATCCAGTTTCCAAAAAGCGTCGGGCAGATCGCTCTTATCGAAGAGCTAGGCCTGAAGATTCCACCCCCGGCAATCCGGTCGAAGGTCACGTCCAGTGCCCGTAAGACTGTGACAAGCGACGGCATCACGACTGAATATTACCCAAAGACTTATCTCGCCCAAGGCGTTTACGCGAACCTTAAGTTCGCGATGCGCTACGAGCCAGTGGATCTCCGGGTAATGAATGCCGCCTTTTCGAGTATCGACGCTAAGCTCCTTGCAGAGGAGATCGGCAGAGAGCGGACGGGAAAGTTCGCCCGTCGGATCTGGTACCTCTACGAACTCCTGACAGGTAAGCGTCTCGAGCTGCCCGACGCCCCGCGAACCGGCTATGTCGATCTTCTCAATAAGAAACTCCAGTATGTCGCCAAGCCACGACCGGCACGCCGGCAATGGGTAAATGACAATCTGCCGGGCAATCGACTCTACTGCCCGATGATCCGTCGGACGGAGATGCTCGAAGCCTACGCTAACCAGAATCTGGACGAGCGGGCCCGGCAACTCGTCCGCACATGCGATCCACACATCATCGCCCGCGCCGTCAACTACTTGTTTACTAAAGAGACAAGATCTTCGTTTGCGATCGAAGGCGAAGAGGTTAGTAACGACCGGGCACAACGCTTCGTCGCCGCCCTGGGCCGGGCCGCGGAATTCGACACTTCGTCAAAAGATCAATTTATCAAGCTTCAGAACTCCATCATTTCCGATCCTCGTTACGCTGCCTCGGATTACCGGGATCGGCAAAACTTCGTTGGCCAAACCATGAGCGACTATTCCCAGCACATCCATTTCATCTTCCCTAAACCGGAAGACGTCGGCGAGCTGATGAACGGTTGGATGAACTGCCTTCGGGATATCGAACAGGCAGCGATGGACCCGATCGCGGTAGCGGCGATAGCGGCATTCGGATTCGTCTTCGTACATCCGTTCGAGGATGGCAACGGGCGTATACATCGGTTTCTTGTCCATCACGTATTGTCGAAGCTGAACTTCACACCCGACAATATCCTTTTCCCAGTTTCCGCCGTTATGCTGCGCGACTTGGGCACCTATAACCGTGTTCTCGAGAAGTATTCGTCCAGCGTGAACGGGTTGATCGATTACGACTTTAATGCTGATCAAACGATCACCGTAAACGGCACGACCGCACATCTCTATCGCTACTGGGACGCGACCGAGTTTGCCGAATACCTCTACGCCTGCATAGCTGAGACGATTGACAAGGACCTCAAAGAGGAACTTGGGTTTCTCGAGATCTTCGACCGTGCCTTGCGTGCGACGATGGGAATCGTTGATATGCCCGATCAACCGGCCTCACTCATGGTGCGTATGATTCTGCAGAACAATGGAAAGCTCTCGAAGGCGAAGAGAGATAAGTTTGCCGAGCTCACGGACGACGAAGTACTCGCAATCGAGTCCGCGATCTCGGCTGTGTCAGGGAGAGGAGACTGAAGTTCGAGTCAGCCGTCAACTCGCGGGTGCGTTCTTGGCATCTTTCGCTGATCGATCCGATGGAGCTTTCCGCGAATCGTACTCGGTACGTCCTACCGTAGTGGGGTGGACTCTTCATATCACACATTTTTTTGAACGCGAATTTGGCGGATCGGGCGAATCGAAGCGGATCTAAATCGCGATGCATGATTGTGTTTTCAACGTGTTTCGCGGCGCGATTTCTTTCCGCGTTTTGCGTTCTTTCGTTGCGTTCCGTGGTCCGGCTTTAAGGATGGCCAGCAAGCAGACGACAAACTCTAACCACACAAACCCGTGCTAGAATCGACGACCAATATGGACTCCGACGAACCGGAAACGAAAGATCCTAATGTCGAGCGATTCATGACATTGCTTCGGAGAAATCTAATGAAGCCCGAAATGGACGCAAGGGTGGATGAAATCCGCAAACGAGCGAAGCGAAAACGGCTCGAAAGAGATCTCGAGACACGAAAGAACTAGCTACATTGCGAAACCCTTGTAAATAATTCCCGCTTCCAATAAAATCTTCCCCGTTCACTTCAAGCGGTAAATAGCACCAACTCAAACAGGAGGCGATTCCCAACGCGTTTCTTCACGCGCGGCCAGAACTCAGATGTCACAACCACGCTACCTCACAAAATCCCGATTCAAACTCGCGCTCGAATGCCCGACGAAACTCTTCTACACAAACAAGGACGAGTACGCGAACCAGAAGATCGACGACCCGTTTCTTCTCGCGCTTGCAAAAGGTGGATTCCAAGTCGGTGAGCTCGCGAAATCCTATTTCCCGGGCGGAGAAGAAGTGACGAAGACCGGTTACGACGAACCGCTCGCTCGAACCAACGAGCTTCTCAAGCGCGAAAACGTGACGATCTTCGAAGCCGCCATTAAGTATGAAAATTTTTTCATCCGCGTCGATGTGCTCGTCAAAAAGGGAAACCACCTCGAACTGATCGAAGTAAAGTCGAAGTCATATAAAGAAGGCGAAACGGAATTCTATGGAAAGCGAGGCGGCATGGATTCCAACTGGACTCCCCACCTGTACGACGTCGCATTTCAAAAGTACGTCGTGACGAAAGCGTTTCCCGATTCATCCGTGTCGGCATCGTTGATGCTCACCGACCGCGGATCGGTTTGTCCGACCGATGGATTAAATCAAAAGTTCCGCATCAGAGCTGACGGCGATCGTCGACACTGCGAGCTTATCGGCGAACTCACACCCGAGGAGACCGAGAATCAAATCCTCGTCAAGGTAAATGTCGACGCCGCCTGCGACGACATCTTTGCCGGAACCGATACGAAAGTTCCTTCCAACGGCCTGGCCGCGATCGCCGATCACTACGCCGAACTTTACGCTAAAGACGAACGCGAATGGACGCCCGTCTCACGCCAATGTCGAACGTGCGAATATCGCACGACACCCGACGAAGACGCGGAAGGTAAACTCAGCGGCCGACGCGAATGCTGGCAACATCATCTCGGCTGGACCGCCGCCGAGTGCGACGAGCCGACCGTTTTCGACATCTGGAATTATCACTTCACGCACACAGACAAACGCATCAACGAGCGCCGTTTGAAATTTTCTGAGCTTATCGAAGCCGACTTCGACATAAAGCCTGATGAAATCGGAATTCACGCCACCCGTCGACGATGGCTCCAAGTCCAGATGGCGGTTCGCGGTGACGGTCGACCGCACATCGAACTCGACGGCCTCCGAGCCGAGATGAAGAAATGGAAGTTTCCGCTCCACTTCATCGACTTCGAAACGTCGACTCCCGCGATCCCCTTCACACGCGGCCGACGGCCGTACGGTGAAGTCGCGTTTCAATTTTCACATCACATAGTCCGCGAAGACGGAACCGTCGAACACGCCGGCGAGCATCTCGAAGAACGCAGACTCACCTTTCCGAACTACGATTTTCTCCGAAAACTTCGCGAAGAACTTTCGAAAGACGAAGGCACGATCTTTCGCTACGCGTCGCACGAGAACAGTTATCTCAACGCCATCTACCGACAACTAAGCGAAGAGACCGAGGACATCCCCGATCGCGAAGAGCTCAACGCCTTCATCAAGTCGATCTCGAAATCGACAAAGGACAACGTCGAACAATGGGAAGGCGAGCGAAACATGGTCGACATGCTCGAGCTCGTCAAGCGTTACTACATTCATCCGATGATGAAGAAGTCGAACTCGATAAAGTTCGTCCTCCCGGCCGTTCTGAACAGCTCCACTTTCCTGCAACAGAAATACTCGCAGCCGATCGTCAGCCGAAACTATCCCGAAGGAAAAATCTGGGCCGAGCGAGACGGAGAACTCTACAAAGATCCGTACCACCTCCTGCCCGAAGTCTTCGGCATAGAACTGATCGACCGCCTCAGCGAAGAAGAAGACGACAAACTAAAAGACGGCGGCGCCGCCATGATGGCCTACGCCCGCCTCCAATTCGAAGACATGTCCGAAGAAGAACGCCAAGAGATCATCTCCGCCCTCAAACGCTACTGCGAACTCGATACGTTAGCGATGGTGATGATTTATGAGGCATGGAAAGCGGAAGTTTAAAGGACGGATTCGGATAGCACTCGTTTTTCCTTTCGTGAAATTTATGTAAGTTCGTGGTTTCAACTCGCAGTTCGCAGTTCGATAGTCTTTCGTGTTTAGTCGAGTGTGCCAGTGGTTCGGGTTCTGCGAATAAGAACGGGGATTACTAGCCACCTAGCACAATAATACCAGCTGAATACACTTAGGTTTGTGGCAAATCAAAGAAGGCGAATCCATCGCCGTCGGGTCCGTTGACTACCAAGGAGCGATCAAGAAATCGATTGAACTCTTCGCATGAAGTTTCTGGAAGCAAGGCACAACTGTGACACGCCGCGAGATTACATGAGTCAGGACCTTGACCGCTACTCGACCCCAGCTCTCGGCATACTGGGTCGGATGAACACCACTCGGCAGCTTCGAGAGCCCTTCGGAACATTGGTTCGAAATATTTCGGTTTGCCCATTCTAACAAGGCCTCCCATTGTTCCCTCGGAGTCACCGGCTGCGGTATAAATAAGGACTCCTGCCATAGGATTACTCGAGCTTTCCGATACGTACAGCCGTTCTCTTAATGACGCCGACGAATACCCGCATTCAAAGGTGAGTCGGTTGATTAGAAGATGGGCAAGAGTGTGGAGGAGAACAAATCGAGCAGTAACCGCTTTAGGTCTTAACCCTCGAACTTGTCGCACGGTTTCAAAGTTAGCCACCAAAGTTTTTAAATGTTTGGACAGACCCTGGCGATTTCCCGATTCCCATTCCACTAACCGCGATTCATTTAGTTGAAGAAAAACCCCCTCACCATGAACGACACTGGCTGGCAGCCAAGACTGGTCGTGGCTAGGAACCGAGCGCCACAACATCTGCTTTCGCTCCTCTAACGGAGTCTCGCGATCGGCAACAATTCGTGAGAAACCGGCGAAAACGCGCGTCTCGCGTAGCTTGTTGACTAGGCCAATCCGAGAAAAATACCGTGAAGTTTGCGCGTCATATTCAGAAATCTGGGCCGAGTCTATTATTAGGGGATCGTCCTTTGAATCCTCAAGCAGCGCATTGAACTCCACCCGCCGAAAAGCTGTCGTATCATCGTCCCCTGCCGTAGTATTTTGCGGCTGATCTGAACGTTGTCCAATCCCATGTAAGAGGTTCAACGCAGCCTCCAACTGAGCGTCGGAAAACGTGCTGAATTCTAAACGATACATTTGACGGAGTGTCGAAGTGATTGGGCCACTTAACGCTCCGGAAAGTACCGACACAGTATTTGCGATTCGAGGAGTCCGGAGCAACTCTATTAAGTCAGCGGGCGCGTTGTTGGATTTTTGAGGAAGATAGATCGAACTATAAACTCGTCCAAACCATACATTCGATGCTCCTCGCATGCCACCTCGAAGGTGCGCGGTGCAAGTACCTTCTTGCACCTCTCCAAGCCAGGGACGGTGCCCGCGACAGAAATAGGTTTCATCTTTGGCCAGTCGTTGACTCAATGTTGTAGTGCCATCAGGATTCGCAGTCGTTATGCCTCCGAGACTTCGCTCGGCAGTGCAGTCACACCTAACGCGCTGAGCGGCGAGACCGGCACCTCCGGGAGAAACGTATCGCAATGGTCGATCGCAAGCAGGAGTCACGGAACCATGAGCCCATTCTCGCCATGGGAAGTCCTGGATATGACCGTTCTCGCACATTGCCACGAACATCGCCTGCCGAAGATATCCCGTCTTCCCGCGTTCCTTGCATTCCCTGCATTTTAGTTTGAGATCCCGATCAATCAATCTCAATCGTTCCAAACGCCCACAACTGGAACAGATGTGCCACTGCGGAAACCTTACGAAGGGGATGGCAATTCCTGCATTCGGAACGTTGCTTCCATGAGAATACCCTCTGTAGTCAGGTGGCAGTCTAAAATGGCTAACACTGAGAATCTGTTCCAAGCGATATTCTTTAACTTCGAATTCTCCAATGTCGATGCCGGTAGAATCTTGATTTTCGCGTTCGAACCAGTAATCCAGACCGCACGCCATTACAGAAACGCCGCCTTTCACGACCAACATCGAGCCCACTCCGTGAGGTGTAATGAGTTGCGATCGTCGAATGGGGTCGTAGGCCATTATTCCTCCTCCTGATCCAATAGATATCGACGGGTAATCTGAATCTGTCCCTCGGCATCGACACTCCGCATGGAATTAGGAGTGGCCCAGGAAATCAACGCGTCGTCTGGGCTCACCCAAGCTCCAGCTGATCTAAGGAGGCCAGCGCCGGCTCTTTGATTTTGAAACCCGACATCCCAGTCCGGATGATCCCAAAGCTCCCATTGCCGTTTCCGCTTTGAAAGCAAGGCTTGCACAGTTAAAGCCTCATTCTCGTCGACGATGCTCACGCGCTCGGATATCAATTCATCAAACTGCTGAACGAGCTGATCAGGGAATGGGCTTGGGCTCGCAGTATTGCTGCCGTCGCCCAGCTGTCGAACATAGGCGACAAGCACTGCATGCAACGCTCTATCCAATGCTGGCGGAGAAAAAGGTGTAACGCTTGTCGGTTCTACTTGGGCATAAAGCTTTTCATGATAGGTCCGGAACTTTTCGAAGTGTGACCGATCTCGGGGTTTTGATGGACTATACAGTGAGACGACCAGTCCCGGTCGATCACTCTTTCTACCCACCCGTCCCGTTACCTGGATGTACTGCGACGTAGACTTCGGTTGCCCGACAACAGTGATTAAAGATAACCGATCAACGTCAACGCCCACCTCAATGATATTGCTGGCCAGACATACATCGACCGCACTGTCCCCTTCGGATTTACGTTCAACTTCAAGTTTCGCCAGAGCTTCGGGAATTTCGTCGCTCCGCAAGCGGCCAGTAAGTTCCTCGATTGCGCGCAGGAAGCGTGACTCTACTAAGGTCCGCTTATAGCGAGTCTTGAAATAGTTTGGTATGTGAGATTGAAACAACGTGAGCGTGTTACCAAGCATTCTCAAATTATTAAAGAAAATTAGTAGAGTCCACCATGGATCTTGCTCTTCCGGCGCCCAGCCGGCCGTCGCCTGCAAGAGCGCCGTATAAGTCCTTACCTCGGTAACTTGGAGAGAGCCCAGACCTGGGGCGTTAATCCCCACGTACTTCCGACCTGGAGCAAGTGAACCATCGAGATTTGTTGCGTAACGAGCGAAGAACGAATCTCCAGCGTCAAGGCCCGGCGGTGGAAACAGCATTACACTATCCCTCGCATACAGACCTTTTATTTGCTCCTCGAACCGTCTAATTGTCGCTGTCGAGCTGACGATCTTCGGCCGAACAAATTCTCCGTCGCGTCGGTCTGTGCAAAGTTCTTCGATCAGAGTTTCATAAAGGCCAACGATCGAGCCTAGCGGTCCAGAAATTAGGTGAAGCTCGTCCTGGATTACAAGACCTGGCGGCGAGTAACTTCGCTCGCCATTCTCGTCAATTCCGAACAATTGCCTTGCCTTTGAGTTCCATGCCAACGAGGCAAACTTGTCGACCGTTCCTATGACGAGCGATGGGCGATATTCATAGATGTCTTCATCAATGACGTAAATCGGAAGTCCCGCGTGGAAATCACAGTTGTTGTCTGGGCACTTGAACACAACGGTTGGGCCGCTTTGTTCGTATCCCAAGACGAGAGACGAGGGACTTCTCCGCCCTCTTACAGATGCCCCTGGAACTCGACCCATTTGCGCGCGGCACCATGGACATCGGAGAAGTAGAAAAACATTTTCGGCATTCGGACTGGAACCTCGTAGTTGCTTCAAGCTTTTGAGAGCATCGGATCGATTATTGGGAGTGACGGAGCCCCCAAGCCAGACTGCGATCGAAAATGAGTGTTCCCCGAGAATCTCCGAACGCTCCTTTCGCAGATACTCCATCGCGCAGACTAGGCCGCAGGCACGTTGGAATTGTTGGGCGGTCAACAGCCGGAGGGTATAGCGCATCAGTACGTTGACGCCATCGTCGTCTGTGTCCTTGATGCGGCGCATAAATAAACTAAAGGCAGTTAGTCCAAGGTAGGCCTCCGTCTTCCCTCCGCCAGTGGGAAACCAAATAAGTTCGACCGTCTCCCTGTCGGAATTACGACCTTCCGCCGTGGAGCGCAAATTCATCAATAGGAACGCTATTTGAAATGCTCGCCAGTAACCTACGCGGTCGGACGGCTTGTTAGCATCTACCGGTTCGTACGGACTTAGAAACTGAAGACGATCGCTGCGGGTGTCAATGGTGGCCTTTCGCGGATCTCTGCCCCCACGTAGTTGCTGGAGGAGAACGGAATGATTCGCAAGTCGGAAAGCCATTGCGGCGTCCTCGTTCGACCGTAGGTAATTGAGCCCGTCCCGCATTCTTGAAGCAGCAGTCTCGCAGTTCGACAAATGACGGTCGCTCGCGTCCTTGTATTGGGGGGGAAGAGCAGAGGCTGTATGGCGTTTATCTGCAATCCACGCTTCATATTGACAAACCAAATCACCGAGTTCTTTATGTCCGTCACTATCAGGATTCAAACCACCTAGGGATCGCATGGAGAGTCGCAATGGATTACCATCGCTTCCGAGAATGTCTGGGGTTACGCTCGGCGTTTCGCAAACTGGAAATACTTCTGCAATTACCGAAACCGCCCGGTCGTTGACCGCCTTCCAGTCCGCTGAACAACCGTGGCCAACAGCAAATGTATGTACAGCACGGTAAAGCAGCGCGATCGACTCTTCTTCGACATCGCGCGTTCGAAGCTCCGCCTCGGGGTACGGAAGGATATTGTCCGACGTGCCGTCTGCATTTATGATCTGAGCTTCAAACCGGGCCTGGTATAGGCACAGCTTATCGCGCACGCCCGTCTTAGAAGTTCGATTAATCAAGGTAACTGTCACAAGACGGTTACTTTCGATCCTAGGCCGACTGAAGACCTCGATCGATAGCGATAATTCCCCAGCATTTTCGACGATGATATCCGTGGTCTTGACTCTTCCTTTAGAAGAAAGGACGTCTTTGCCTGAAAAGGTCGCCACCACGCGCGCGGGTGCTCGGAGCCACCACGTATGTTTCTTACCCTCGACCCTTATAGCTCGGTCGACATATCGACCGCCGGAAGCGGTAATAACCAGTTTCGAATCCGACGAAAATGCCGCCAGGAAGCTGACACCCATACTGGAGGGATAAAATCTATTCGCCGATGAAAGATCTATATCAGAATCTTCGGATTTAGTCGGAGTGTGCTCTCGAAGATCTTCGAGTTTCTTTTGTACGACCTCGGAGTTCACTTGGCCCGCTGCATCAGTTCCCTCTTCGCTTTCCTCAACTACTAGAACAGGCTCGCTCTCCCCTTCAACGCTCGCTTCTCCCGCGGGTTCCGCATATGGATAAAGAATTCCCGCGCCGTATCTAATGAGAGGTGCCTCACGTTGGAGGATTTCCTCACCACTCTCTTTCTGTCTGTATAGCTGCCTGGAAGGTTCAGCGGTCTCAAACGCGATATCGCGATCGCAATCGATATATTCTCCTAACGGTGCAGGACCAATTATTTCTTCTCTCAGAGTCTTAATGATTTTTTCTCTATTTTCTACGTGTATCATTTGATCAATCCGAGGTATCGATTACGAGGTCGACTGGCCTAACAGTGTGGTGATTACATCCTGTTTTGCATGATCTGAGATCAGTAAAATGAGACGATGCAATGTGCGAGTGACCGCAACGTAAAAAAGGTCGCTCGCATCAATAATATCTTCTATGTCCGTAACAATGATTGCCCCAGCCTCCAGTCCCTTAAATGCATGGATCGACGAATAACGAATCTGCTTTTCGGAGGCACTCGAGATCGGTCTTAGCCTTTCTTTCCAAGGGCTAGTACTGACTTTTCCCGCCGCGCATTCGCTCGCTCCCTTGGGCGAAAGGATCACGATGTCTCCGGGATCAAATCCATCGCGGTACAGATCAGCTAACTCGGTCGTCAAAATTTCCAGTTGCTGAGAGAGGCTGGAATAATACTTTATCTTTGGTTGTTGCCCGTCGTCCGGGCGGAGAATCTGAGAATACCCCGGCGTTAGTCCGCCGAGTAGGTGGACCATTTCTGCGACACGTGGCCGGTTGCGGCAATTCTCCCTCAGTGAAAAGACGATCGCTCCGGGCAGTCTGGAATCAGTTACCTCTTCTAAGGTCAACGACACATCCGACTTGTAAATGGACTGCTTCTCAAAGTCCCCGAAGATCCGCCAGCGACCTCTTTTCAACCCGTCCTTTACGGTCAGATCAAGTATGTCGAGGTAATTGGGTCGCAAGATGTCCTGTGCCTCATCGATTACCAATTCATCGTAGCCACCTTCCTCTCCTCCCCTTTCAACAAGCGCCTCCAAAGCCTTTGCCGGAAGTTCCTCGTTCCAGAACTTTGGGCGTGGTGAAGCTGGGACGTCTTGGACTGCAGCCACCTTGAGCAAATACTTGTGTAGCGTGGTCGTTTCGATCAAAGGCGCTAAAGGCTCGGTTTCCTTTCGGAGCCATTCTCCCAAGAGGTTATTGAAGCAAATGAATAAAACGCGGCGGCCATTTGCCGCCGCCCGCCTTGCGGCCTCAATGGCAAGCATTGTTTTGCCGGTGCCCGCCGGACCCTGAAAAATCACCCTTCTATTAAGACTCATCGAATCGATTGCTCGATATTGAGATTCGGTGTAACGCTTTAAGTCTTCCGCACGCCGGTTCGCCTGCGATTTCGGCGATTCATATACCTCAAAACTCGGCCGAAGAAAGTCGGTCAAGACATCGACTTGTTCTGGAATTGGGTTAGCAGCATCTCGATTAAACCACCCTCCTGAAGAGGCCGAAGCAAATTTTGCACGCCAATTTTCGATTACGCCCAAGAGTAAGACCCCGATTGGGCGCGTCAGTTTTGCCGAGTCAATGATTTCCCAGTCATGCCATTCCGTTGACTCTTGCTTAAATTCGCAGTTAGTAAAAATCACACACGTCGCAAACGGCACCGACTTCAATCCTGGCATCCTTCGAACGACGGTGTTTTGCAAGGAATGCATAGCGCTCGAGACCTGCTTAAATGGCCCACGAGGACTACCGGACCGGTCACCTCGACCCATGAACCAAAGCCCATCACGCCTGTCAATGAAACTGTGAGATTTGACTTCGACAATCAGCACTCCTTTTGACGGGATTATCACAACAAAATCGATCTCGCCTGAGATCTGGCTTCGGTGATGTACAATATCCAGCGAATGCAACACAACCCAGTCTTTGGTCTCCGGATCATCGCGAAGCGATTCGAATACAGTGATTTCTCCCGGTGGCGTGCTTGGTCCATAGACTTCAGAGGGAATCATTCTTGCCATCACCCATCCTCCAAACTAAACAGCTTATTCAGATGATGATGAGCTACGTTACTCGTGAAGTCGGAGACTCGGACAACCCGCAGGGCCATAAGAGGCTTCCCACCCAGCCCTTCGAGGTCGAACCGCATCTCACCGAATTTTTCCAGTTCGCTTAAATCGGCCTCTAGTACTTGTCGAAGGAGTTCAGATCTGATTCGTCTACCTGCCCGTCGGTGTGCGCTATCGATTTGCGTCGCGTATGTCCAGCACTTCTCCTCGATATCCTTCATTCCGATGACCCGCATGATCGCGAAGAAATCGTTCTGGGCATCGGTGCGAATGCTTCGTGGCGAGAGCCAGTTTCGTAGATTTATTTCGTTGGCTATCGTCGAGCCCTCATCCCGCAAGTACGCAATAGTCTTCGCAGCACCAAGAGATGCGGTAAGGCTGCGAAGAGCGGATTTCCATCGCCGTTGAAATTCGCGCAAGCCCACGGCATGGTTTCCGAGAAGTCGATCGGCTATGGGAATTATGTATTCGGCATCGTCGTCCGGGTCTCCGCGCAAAAGCACAAACATTCCCGGCGTAATCACGTTCGTTGGCAGTCGGGAAACCATACCTATTGAGTTTTCATCGAGGTCGATCACCATGGCTCGGCTTCCGTCGGAGGACTCGAGAAATGCACCGCGGTTGCCTTCTAATTCAAAAAGTCGAGCCACCGCGTCATAGCGACCCTCTTCTCTCTCCGCGTCCCGGTTCACAAATCTGTTCGCGATCAAGGAAAGATCAAACCTCGGTATTAGTTCTTCATCTGGAAGCCAGTCCTGATTGTCCATGTTTAGAACCCCCGAGGTGATGGAAGTGCTTATGATTGTTGAGGGGCTGATTTTCTTCCGTGATTCTAATTCCCGTCGCGTCTCATCCCACCCCTTGAATAACGCCGTTGTCCTGCAGTCTGAATCCGCGAGCCAACTGAATCGGATAACGCGCGTATTCCTAGCGCGCGGGGTTCGGAAAGTGAACTCATTAAACCAACGACTGGAGCCGATGCAAAGAATTAGATCATAAGGTGTCTCGATTTTTCTTAGCTGCTGCTGACTCAAGACTTCAATCGAGTTTGTAATTCCGTACGCGTCTAGTATTTCGGCAAACAAGGGGATGTGCCGAGATTCTTTCATGAGCACCGCTTTGAGATCGGATCCACGCGTCTCGTTAACTATCTCGTTCATTAGCGGGTTTTCATCTGCATCTACAAGAGAGGTTAGCGATTCCATTAAACGCACAACCTCGGACTTGAGCTTCGGATAGTAGTCAGTGCAAATTTCGAGTTCAAGTTTTAGCTCTGCAAGTTTCCGCCGAGGCATTATTGCTTCGTTACCAAAACCAAGCGGAGCCGCGCATTGATCAAAGCGGTAGTGCCGCAACTTCCGCAATGGCTGTTGCCAGCATGAATCATCGATTTCCTTTACCGCCTGCGAAAGCCGACGGAGGCGGAAACAGAATTCTTTGAATTCAGCGTGCTCGACGACGATCTGTGATACCTGACTCCTTGATTGGAGGTCGTAAAGTCCGGATACCGGTTGCATGGTCGTAAAACTCATTTTGTCCGCTCCTGGAAAAAGATCATTTCAACTCCGTCAGGAATCGACGGAAAGTCATCAAGGATGGCATCGGTACCATTCCGCTGGATGTAATGGTTGTTTAGGGTTTGCAAGCCATCGTCAAAGGATGGCTCCGTTTGATCGAGAAGAACTAGCCAGTGCGATGCCAGAAAATAGTCTCGCCATTTCAGAAAGCCTAACGCTCCATCGAAAATTACGAGATCCGGTCTATTTCTCTCTGCGGGAAACCTCGGTGGTCTGCGCGAATTAGCCGCGAAAATGTCGGACCGAAATGGACGCGTTATGCCGATCAATCTTCGAACTCGCAGAAGATCCGATAATGTCCCATTCAAACCTGAATCAGTTTGAAAAGACTGATTACAGATCTCCGACTTTAATGCGGCCTGGGAACCGATGACCAGGCAGGTCATGCGAGTTTCGCGCTCGAATTCCGTTATTCCATGCGACCCTAAAACGGACTTTGCAAAATTGCTTGTCGGAGCGACGATCTTCCCCTTCTGGCTCGTGGGAAGACTTTCAGCGGTTAATACGGTCTCGACGTTCGCCACCATGATATCGCGTGCGCGTTCTCGAGTGACAAACCGTCGTAATCCACCGGCAGCAGGGTCGAGCATCGAAGACTTTTCAAGCTGGATCTGCAGCATCCGAACTGGGCCCACAGACCCTTTCAGTGGACTCATTTCCTGAGGCCCGAGTAGGATTCCGTCAAGTAGTCGATCTTTGCCTTTCTTGTCTCGATCTCTGAACTTAATATGCGTGCCAGCAGGCGCGGAGCACAGTTGGTCAAAATAATCATCGTCGCTCGGTTGATCCTTCCGAGAAGTTATCGAACCGATGACTGCACCGACGGCGGAGAAGGCGGCTGAAAATGCTCGGGTGGGAATTGCTAAGCCGATGATTCTGCGTTCTTCCGGCTGATCCAAGGACGATATAAGGAATGAACCTAGTTCTAAATAGAAAATGACCCATGCGGGCAATTTCGCGTACCCATCCGTCGTAGCATATACGAGCTTCATTGCAGTCTTCGAAATGTGAGCGATTCGTGGCGAGTCGGGCATAGGCAACTGCTTACCAGAAGAACTGCAAAAAGCCAGTCCCCCGGGAAATTTTTGCTATAGAAGATCAGCGGCTTGGTGAATTTCGGAAATAGTAGCACAAACCAGCCAAACTTAAGGAACTAATCTTGATAGCAGCCTCGTCGCGAGTTGCGATTTAAGAATGGCTCAGCCGGTAACAACCGCTCATGCCCAGTGAACCGTCGCTTAATGCAACCCGCTCTAGATTCGGTATTCGAATAGTGCCATTTGGATGCTTTAGCGATGGTGAGTATATTCGAGATGCTTCAAACCATTGACCGAAGAGTTGATTTCTTTTTTTTCCGCTTCAAATCGTTAATCCGAGCGCGAGTAGAGATCGTCTCCTAGCAGGAACGCGTCAGCCAACGGCGGAGCCGCGACTTCGAATTAGAAGGTAGCAAGCCGGGTTCCTGAATTGGTGTACCATTTAATTATTGTAGTGTTAATATTTAGAACTTGGTTATATCGAGAAACATCGTTTTGAGAACCATGTTCTACGCATTGTGCCACTTGGGACTCGATTATTCGTTAGTCTGTCCGAAGCGGACGGCGGAAGACCTTGCCCGATCATGAGGGGCAAATTGAACGAGCTTAGTTCTCCTAACTCTTTTATAAAACTCGAACACGCATGGCTTATCGTTATCTCGGAAACAAAGCTCGAATTGCGAAGTGGATAGCAGACCACGTCGCCGATAAATTACCGAAAGGATCAAGAATCGCTGACCCAATGTGCGGAACCGCTACAATGTCCGCTGCCTTCGCGGAACATGGCTTCGAGGTCATTGCGGCAGACGAGCTGCGCTTTCCTGTGCTTCACGCTCAGGCAAGGCTGCTCCACGACGGAGTGTCTGGGTTCGGATCCCTGAAGGCATATCATAATGCTCTGGCCGAACTAAACGGACTGGAACCTCAAAACGGGCTCTTTTGGCGCGAGTACAGCGATGAGGGAAGTCCTCGGAATAGCTCCAAGCCGCGCAGGTACTTCACGGGCCCGAATGCTGCAAAAATTGACGCCGTTCGCGCTGAGATCAAGAGATGGAATCTAGAGGGACTTGAAAGCCGTGCCGTTGATTTACTCCTGCATAACCTAATATTAGCGACAAACAGGGTAGCGAACATCGCGGGCACCTATGGGTACTATCGGTCTGGGTGGAACAAGGCAAGTCTAGAGCCTCTTATTTTGTATCCAAGTGATCCGATCAAACACGACCGCCGGCATGAAGTTCTTCAGGGAAGGGTGGAAAACTTGTCGTCCCAAATTACTGCGGATGCATTTTACCTCGATCCGCCTTATACAAAGCGACAGTACGGCGGTAACTATCACATCTTGGAAACTATAGCTCAACAAGACGAACCCGAGCCTGTCGGCGAGGGCGGTCTTCGAGACTGGTACCCTCAGGCATCGGACTTCTGCTATAGGCGAAAGGCGAAAGGAGCGTTTGCTCGAACCCTTTCGCAGATCGATGCCCCATTGATATTCATTAGCTACAGCGAAGACGGCCACTTGTCCGGAGCCGAGCTTTCAGAGCTATTGGGATCGTTTGGCACGGTTAGCTGCCTCCAAATTCCGATCGAAAGGTTCCGGAGCAACGGCCGAGTTGCAAAGCAAGGTTCGGTCCACGAACAGCTCTACGTCTTGGAGAAGGTAAATGAACGGCGATCTTAAGATAGACGAACTCTGGTCGCTCAAGCTCAAACCGAGCGATCTTTATAACATAGAGCGCTGGCCGTCCGATAAGCCTGCAACCGGCGGCGGGCACACATACATTCAGGTTCCTAAGCGCCTCGTGGCGGACGTATTGGCATTCCTGCGCGAGGCGTACCCAGACAAGGGCGTCCCGGTGATACTTGAGGTCAACAATCGTGCCCGGCCGGATCTTGAGGCGGAGCGGTTGGAATTTTGGGAAAAATCTTCGGGACGGATGAGAATCGCCCGTCAGAACCGTCATGGACAGGCCCGCCTTCGGGCCTGGTCTCCGGAAATGGGTTTCCCTTCGCTTGAACAGTACCAAGATACCGGCGACGCGGCCACCCTATTGGATTCTATCGGCGGCCTTCATATCTATCTTGCCCGAGCCGCAGACGGTACAGTGTGGGCGGGGTATACAGTCGGCAATCCCTCCGAAGCGGACTCACAACTTCCATTTGCCGATATTCTGTGGGGTGACAGCCCGGGAGGCTATTGGCGATACGAAGCACCAACAAAATGACTCATCCACTCGTTCCCAAAGTCGTTGCGGCACTAGCTCGTGACAAGAACGTCCTTCTTTACGGGCCTCCAGGAACCGGTAAGACTTGGTTGGTATCGGAGGTGGTCGCTTTCCTCGACTCGAGGGATTCGTCCGGGGGCCAACCTACTCTTAGGACCGGTGCGACGGACCAACATTTCGGCACCGCACCTGGCTCGCAGATTGGAGAGATTCCGAATAACATTGCAGTTGAGTGGGTTACTTTCCATCAGAGCTATTCCTATGAGGAGTTCATCGTTGGCCGGCGGCCAAAGCCGGAGGCGAATGGGATTGTACTTGAGCCGCACTTCGGTCTTTTAATGACGATTGCAGTTCAAATTCAGCAATCCGACGGTCCGGATGCCTGCTTGCTAATTATCGATGAGCTGAATCGAGCCAATACCGGACAGGTGTTCGGCGAGTTCATCACCTTACTTGACCCGGACTATCGTTCGACGGTCGCAGGTGTGCCTAACGGTCGCGCGGTGCGTGTGAGGCTGCCTGGCATCGCCTACGAAAATGGGTTGTCTGAACCGATACGAATGCTTCGAGGGGGCGGCGTCTATAACTTGCCAGAAGACTGGACGTTTCCAGAACACGTCTATGTTCTCGCGACGATGAACTCAGTCGACAAGGCAGCTTTACCGCTAGATTCTGCGCTGACGAGGCGCTTTCATAGGATTGAGATGAGGCCCAGCCTTCAGGTTTTGGCAACGCATCTCTCCGTGAATATGGACGAACTCGAGGCCAAAGCTGTGAAGGTTCGGGCGACCGAGCAACCGTCCAGCAGCTTGACGCCGGAGGAGACCGCAATCCTTCTTCTGGACCGTATAAACGCTCACATCGGAGCTGATATGGGCGAAGACTTTGAAATTGGTCACACTCTTTTGTGGAGCTTAGTTGCGACCGAGCCCGCAGACAGGTGGAGGGAGCTAGCGAGAGTTTGGGATCGAGCTTTGCTACCACAAATTCTCGAGCGGTATGCCGGCCGTAGCGACGCCCTCACCGAACTTCTGAAAGCTGAGGCTGGTTCACTCACAACGGTGGCATTTAGAGAACGTCGATTGATAGGGGCCGAAACCCCGTTTTCCGGTGCTATAGAGTTGGTTCCTCTGCTCAGCCTTCAGGATGCCGAGGCAATAGCAGTGCTCCAAAATGTAGCTGTGTAACTATGGAGCTAACGGAGAATGCGCCTGCCGTTTCAGTTGAGCTAACCCCGGCGGCGGCGGCAAAGATTGCCGAGGCGAGTTCGTATTGGCGGAAGGCGCTGAAGCTAAGGGAAGAACCGCTTCGGATGACGGCTAGCGGAATCGGAAAGTATCTGCTGGAGGCCCGCGGAGTAGCCGGCTTTATCCGCATTGACGGTCTGAACTTGGAGATCGCGCCTAAGTTTCTAAATCGCACATCCTGTGGACCGGGATGGCGATCGTCCATGTGGCGCTTTCTGGCCTATGGTCACGGGGTTGAAGCTCTCTCTGATGCAAGTGGGCATGGGGCTAAGGACGAAGGGATTGCGGATGTTCTTGCGGACGTATTCTTAACCTCGTTGCGCGGAGCCTCGGCGCGAGGCTATCCACTCGGCTATAGTCAAAAGCGGATGAACAGCTCTTTTCTCCGGGGCCGGCTAGACCCGAAGAAATTAGATAAGCTCCTCCCCGCGACGGGCCGACTCGACATTATCGCTGCCCAACTTACGACGGACATTCCTACTAACCGGCTGCTGAAGTGGGCGGGGCATCAGCTCGCAAGCGCGGTGGAGGACTCGGGCCGGCGGCAAAGGCTCTTGGCGTGGAGCGGCGAACTTCCCGGGGTTCAGCAGGTCCTGCCACGTAGTCAGTCCACTCCGGAGCCGCGGCGACATCACCCTTACCTTGTGCATGCGGTTGAAATCGCGAAACTACTTCAAGATGATCGGACGGCCGGCTATCAACCAGGGGAGTTGACGATCCCGGGCTTTCTGTGGGATGCGGAGAACCTCTTTGAACGCGCCGTGCAGCGGCTGTTCCGAGAGTCGTGCCGCCAACTGGGTCTCGCCGTCGTAAAGGAACGTATTGAGCTCGCGAGAACCTTCGATGGAGCCCGCGAGAGTTCAACTTACACCACGCCAGACGTGACCGTGCGACGGGGCGAAGAGGTGGTTTTGCACGTCGACGCCAAATACAAGGTCCTCAGCGAACACCCGATCAACGAAGACGTTTATCAAGTGCTGGCTGCCGGAAGGGCTAGTGAGATTCAGACGGTTGCCCTCGTGTATCCAACACAAGGAACGGAGGTTAAAACGAAATGCTATGAACCGTCCGGGAGAGGGCGGCCGGGCAACGTTTTCACAGTAAATGTCGGGCTAGAGGCATTCTCTAGGCGCTCCGGAGTTCGACTCCTTCGAGAAAGATTAAGGGACACAGTTAATCATTGGCTTCCACAACCCTGAAGTGGCCGCCCCCTTCCCAGTCATATTGCCCGCTCACCCCGCCCAGATCCTTGCCTTCCGAGACTAGTTGGAGGCGCGGTAAAGTGAATGCGTCGAAGGTTTGGGTCTCCCTTTCGGCAAGAAGCCAACGCCTGCCTGTTTTCATTGCGACCGCGGCCGTGGTTCCCGACCCGCCGTAGACATCAATAACCAAGTCGCCCGGGTTCGTCGCGATCTCCAAAATACGCGCCGTGAGCTCTTCCGGTGTGGGGGTCTCGAACGGTATGACTGATGGGAAAAGGGTCTTGAGGTGTCGCTTTGCTGAGTCGGCGGTTCCCACGTTTGAGCCCTCCCACCATGTGTCCGGGACGAGACCGGGATCGACCTCGCTCAAGAATCGCTTCAGCCTAGGCATTTTGTCGCCGGATCCGAAGTCGATTCGATTATCATCAATAAGCTCTTGAAACCGTTCGCGCGTATAACGCCAGCAGGTACCTGTAGCCGGTGCGACGCTTCGTCCCGAGGGGGTGATTATGTTGTAGAACTGTTCCCGCCTCCGACCAGGACCCGCTTTTGCCGTCAGGTCGCCAGACGTCCAAGGTCCGCGGGGATCCTGATCCGGGTTCTTGTATCTTGCGCGTTGTTCCTTGGTAGCGGGTAATTTATGGCGACTCCTAAACCACAATCGTTTGTTCTTAGCGTAGACGAGAATGTACTCGTGGGTCGTCGAAATCGGCATTCTATTGTCGCGGCTGACCGTCTTGCGCCACACGATAGTAGCGATGAAGTTGTTGCGCCCGAAAATGTCATCGAGAGCTGCCCTTGCTGAGGGCATTTCAGCGTCGTCTATGTGCATCCATAAACTGCCGTCGTCTGTGAGATGCTTCCGAAGATTAATACACGATAGTTGTATGTCGGTGATCCACCTCTCGCGCGATGAGCTGTCGTTGTAATGATGAAACTTTGTTCGACGGTTGTATGGAGGGTCGATCAAGGCAAGTCTGACTCCAACCGGCGACTCGCCCAACTGCGTCAAAGTGGAGGACGAATCATTATTCACCAAAACACTATGACCTTCGACAATTAGATCGCGCAGACTCAGAACCTGGTTGGATTTCGTGCGAGATGGGAGTTCGTTAAAGAGATGCATCATAGGCCAAGAAAAGGTCGAGAACTTCGTCGCGATCGAACAATCTTATTCAACAACTTACTGCCTCGCTTTTCAAACAGGATCCAATGAATGGTGTTGCTCGCATTCCGGATTCGCTGTTTGTCTTGGCAGTGGGCTTGCAAACTGCGTATCTCTACACCCGCGGTAGAGTATTTAGCTACGGATGTACCGGCAACGAATCGAATCAAGATGAGAAAAGAGGCTTACTTCACTCTCTTGTAGCTGCACGACAATCCGATCCGCGTTTCCTCTAAAGGTAATTGGTATTGTTGAGGAAGTCTTTAATTGTCTTGAAACAATATTGCATTTATTGAAAAGGTAAGAGCGATTCTACTGACATCGATTTCGAATGACATGAATTAGATTGGTCGGACAAGCTTATCCCCTGCCGGTAGCGGTGGTTAATTTACGATTTAGGGTGACTCTCTCGATGATCAAACAAATGGCAGGGCGTTGGGTAACGACCTGCTATTTGTTTGACCAGTAGACTGCCAGGGCTCGGTCGAGTGACGTGGCAGTGGATGCAAATCAGTTGTGTCATCGATGGGGACTTGCTTGGAGTCTTTCATGATTTCGATTCCCGTTTCCAGTCGCGCACGAAATCACACTGACATTTCAGAACATTACCGGTTGACGCTGCTGTTGCGCCGTTGCAGGAAGGGATGCCTGAGTCCCAGTCAGTACCGACGGTATGAGAGTTTAAGAACTGTCACAGAGTTCGATGAACAAACGCCTGGGAATACTAACCTCTTACCCAGCACATGAAACGCATAATTGTTCTCACGTTGATCGTTCAATTCGTGGCCGTGTCTGGTTTTGGGCAGACGGCGGTTCCTTTTGAGGTTGAGATGCTGAAGAATCCGAATGCCGGGCGGAAGGATACTCGGGAGGTGAATGCTGTGCTGATGTTTGAGAAGGATGGCATTCGGATCCGGTCGCGTCGTTCGACTACCCCGTCAGCCGACCACCCCGCCGACGAAGCGTCGGCACCCCTCCTCAAACCAGGAGGGGAGCTAAGACCTCCTTCAAAAGGAGGGGAGTTTAAGGCATTCAAGTACTCGGATATAAGATCGGTCGAGCATGCTTATCGACGGAGTTCTCCGTCTAATATGTCGAGTGCGACGGCGGTCGCGTGGGCGTTGTTGAGCGGAACGCCGCTCCTTCTGCTGGCTACGAGGCATAAGGAGAAACACTTCCTTGTAATCGCGACGGATGATGATTATGCGGTGTTGAAGATCGAGAATGATAACTATCGATTGATACGGATGGAATTTATTGTGAAGAAGGTTGGGATTGTTGATTTGGATGAGCATTAAGAATATTTGCCCGCGAAATACGCGAAAGAAGAAATTTCTTTTTTCGCGTCCTTTTCGCGTTTTTCGCGGGCTAATTCTTGTGTTT
This sequence comes from Acidobacteriota bacterium, assembly GCA_003223025.1. Classification (GTDB taxonomy): domain Bacteria; phylum Acidobacteriota; class Blastocatellia; order Pyrinomonadales; family Pyrinomonadaceae; genus OLB17. Next base: position 68,228 of record QHXR01000005.1, on the reverse strand, counting down.
CGCGTGCTCACGTTCGCGAGAAAGAGAACCACCCCGTCAGCCGAAGCGGCTGCCACCCCTCCCAATCCCATTTTGGATTTTGGATTTTGGATTTTGGATTGAAAGCCAGGATGCGCGGGGAGAAGTCGCTATCGGGGTTGGACCTGGGATCGACGATCCAGAGTCAGATAAAAAATGGGCGCCTTTTGAGGGGCGCCCATTCGCATCGGAATTACATAGGACCAACTGGCGTCTCTTGAACTATCAAGGGAACGTGACTTTTGTAATCGTTCCGGGGCCGATGTTTGTGATGAACAGGTTTCCGTTTTCGCCGTCGCGGGCCATGCTGGTGGGGGTGATCAGGTTCGATAGGACGTTGACCGGGGCGGCGTCGGGGGTTGCGTAGAAACGCAGGCGGCCGGGGGCGCCCATGAGCATGTTTGTGCTGAACTCGAGTGTGTAGAAAGAGCTTCCGTCGCCGGGTGTGAGGAGCTGCTGAGCAGCATCGCGTTTTCCATTTACGAAGATCGAGCCCGCGGCATCGGTTGACTCCGCTGCGCCTTTATCACCATCATTCTCTACTTTGAGAATATCCATCGCGGACGTGAGTCCGCCGATGAACTGTTCGTCGCTGGCATCCTTGAGGCTTACACGACGGACTTCGGCGAAGTTCTGAACGAACGGAAATCCGGTCAGCATGGGCACGAGGAGCTGATTGCCGAATCGGTGAATATTCGAAGGGACTGCCTCGATGAACGGGCCACCTATCGGCGTCGGATTCACGCGCGGAGGGAATGCGACGTACACCGACCAGTCGCCGGTGATCCGCGAAACCTGTTTGATATCATTGTGGCCGGCATCGTTCAGAAAGAGACTTTTGTTCCAGACCTCGACGCCGTAAAGATGCGATGCCTTGACGTTGTTCGGTGCGTCGGGCCGGGGAGCCGGACGCCAGTTCGGAAGATCGGCGACGAGGCGGATCGTTATCGATCGGTCTTCGGCGTTCCGCAAAGTGACGGTGGCGCCGGAATTGAGCAACAGTTGTTGTGCGGCGGTCAGAACGAACCCGCTGTCGAGAGTCGCGAATCCACCCGGCAGCGTCAGTTCAAGCACGGAGTCAAATAACGGCGAAGACGGCGTCGGGTTTGGCGTCTCGAGTCCCGGACCTCCGCCCGGCACCACCGAGTCGCCGACGCCGATCGTCATCCAGAGTCTATTTCCCTGGAGTGCGATCCCCGATGGGCCATCCGGATCACCGGCGGGACCGCCCAGGAATGATACGGCCGACGGCAAACCGCTGATCAACGTGTGACGAGCACCGCTGAAGCGATCGACGATCGAGAGCCTGCCGGTATTCGGCATCGTCGTTCCCGCTTCGGAAACGATCATGCTGTGGGCGGGTGCGTTAATGATCTTATTCGGCGCGTTTAGACCGATCGTGTGGACCATTGCGGTCTGGCCGCCGGCCACCGTAAACGTGAGAAACGATATAGCGAGTGCGAATGCGAAACTTTTCATGATAATTCTCCTCTGCAAAAAATACGGCCGCGAACATCAGTCGCGCGGCGGGAGATTCAAAGCGTGATCGGGATATAGCCGTATGCTACTCCTCTTGAGGGGAAAAGTCTGTCTTTTATTTGACGGGTGCGAATGCGAGGTCGCCATTTTGGATTTTGGATTTTGGATTGTCGGAATTTGAAATCTGAGATTTGAAATTTGAAACCTAAGCCCTAAAACCGAAAACCAGGAACCAAAAACCCAAAACCCAAAACCCAAAACCCAAATCCCAAATCCCAAATCCCAAATCCCAATGAGTGGTTCGAGTTCTTAACGCCAAAGACTGGAACCACTAACACCCACGAAACAACACGAACGAAATCCCAAATCCGAAATCCCAGATCCCAAATCTAAAAAAGCGCTTGACAGGTGCGTTCTAATACGTAACTATATGGTTACGTATTAGGGAGAGGTAATAAATATGAACTTGAATGATCTAACGCTTGATGTGGAACAGTCGGTTGAGGTGAAGGCGGATATTGGGGATGTTTTTAAGGGGATGCTTTATCGGTTGGGGGAGGGGAATACTCGGCCGGATGGGGTGAGTATGGATATGACTTTGGAGCAGTGGGCGGGTGGTCGATGGTTTCGGGATCGGGGTGAGGGGATCCAGCATCTGTGGGGACATGTGCAGGTGATCAAGCCGCCGGTTTTGATCGAGCTAAGCGGACCGCTGTTTATGTCTTACCCGGCGCTGAATCATATCGAGGTGAAGATCGATCAGGTCTCGGGTGGAGCAAAGGTCACGCTCCGGCATCGGGCGCTTGGGGTGATCGATCCGGAACATCGGGCGGGATTGACTGAGGGGTGGAAGCATATGCTCGGCGTGCTCGTGGAAGATTTTCCGCGTGCGGATGCGGGTGCATGAGGAGGTTTTTTACGGGGATGAAGGGGATGGAAGGGATAAGAATCTATCTGCACATCACCTTTATCCTTGTTGAATCCATTTGCACGCATTTTTTTGAACGCGGATTTGGCGGATCAGGCGGATTAAGGCGGATTTCTTTTTAGTGTTCTTTTTCGTGTGGTTAGTGTGTTTCGTGGTTCGGTTTCATCGCTAGCGGAATCGAAATTTAACCAACGAAGACCTAAACCACGAAACACACGAATCACACGAAAAAGAACACGAAAAAAAATCCTTTCTTCGCAGATCCGTTTTAATCCGCCCGATCCGCCCAATTCGCGTTCAAAAATATCTTCCCAGCTTGGAGAACATTTTTGGCAAACGACAATGATGCGGTTTGCAAGGCGCTT
>QHXR01000005.1:40570-65385 GCA_003223025.1 Acidobacteriota bacterium | reverse complement strand
GGGGATGACTCGGCATGCGGTGATGAAGCATATCGATGTGCTTCGGACGGCGGGGTTGATCAATACGAAGGCGGAAGGACGAACGCGGGAGAATTCGTTGAATCCGGTTCCGATACGACAGATTTACGAACGCTGGATGGGGCCGTTCGCGGAGTTGTGGTCGAGCACTCTACTTCGGATGAAAGACGATGTGGAGAAGAAGAAGTGAGTGGTTCATCGTTCGTGTCATTTTGTGTGAATTAGTGGTTCCAGCTCTTTGAATTCCAAGAACTGGAACCACGAACGCACACGAAGGGACACGAAAAAAGAAGAAGCACGAATACACGAGTCAGAACCGGGAGCGGTAGCGACCGGGTCACCCGATGATGAGTGGGCACCTTGTGAGCTGCGGGATACCCAGTCGCTACCGCTCCCGGTTCCGACTCTTGTGATCAGTTCTCAAACTGGAACCAGAATAAAGCCGAACCACGAAACACACGAAAGAAGAAATAACGAACGACGAACAAGCAATACATAAGGAGTACAAAACTGATGCAAGCAGAAACGAGACAGACGAGAATAGCGGATGCGATTTTGATGGAGATGGATCAGGAGGCTGAGACTACGAAGCGGCTCTTTAATGTGATACCGGAGGAGAAGCTCGGCTGGCGGCCGCATCCGAAGGCGCGGACGTTGGGGGAGTTGGCGATGCACGTTGCGATGATCGCCGGTAGCGTGGCGGAGATCGCCGAGATGGATACGAAAGAAGCGGGAAATTTTCCGGTCGATCCGGAAGCTACGAGTCGTGCGCAGATACTCGATGCGTTTGATGAGAGTTTGAAAAAGGGAAAGGCGATCGTCTCTTCGACCGACGATGCTCGGGCGATGTTGGAATGGAAGCTTGTCAAAGACGGTGCGACCTTGGTCGCGATGCCGCGGGCGGCATTCTGGCGATCGATCATGCTCAATCATTATTATCATCACCGCGGTCAATTGTCGGCTTATCTGCGTGAGTTGGATGTCGAGCTGCCTTCGATCTATGGGCCGAGTGCTGATACGAATCCGTTTGCCTGAGTACATTTTTTTGAACGCGTGTGATTCGTGTGGTTCGTGGTTGCTTCTTAAAATCCCAACCACGAAACACACGAATCACACGAAAAAGAACACTAAAAGGAAAAAGATAAATCCGAATTCAGATCCTCTTCATCCGCCTGATCCGCCCAATTCGCGTTCAAAAAAAGTGTGAGACGAGTTGATACAACCGAACACAGGGAGAAATAAAATGTCAGACAAAGAATTAAGAATCAAAACACCGGCGATCGTGTCGCCGGAGGAGTGGAACGCGGAGCGCGAGAAGCTGCTTGTGAGGGAGAAGGAACTCACGCGAGCGCGTGACGCGCTCGCGGCTGAGCGGCGACGGATGCCTTGGGTGGCGGTGGAGAAAGATTATGCGTTCGATGGACCGGATGGGAAGGCGGGTCTGCTGGATCTGTTCGACGGTCGCCGTCAGCTGATCATCTATCGCGCGTTTTTTGAACCCGGAGTTTATGGTTGGCCGGATCATGCGTGTCGTGGTTGCTCGTTGGGTGCGGATCAGGTTTCGAATCTCGCTCATCTGAACCAGCGCGACACCACCCTTGTTTGGGCTTCGCGTGCACCGCAGGCGGACATCGAGCGGTTGAAGAAGCGCGTCGATCAGTGGCATGGGCACAATGCGTTCATTCGCGATGGCGATAAGATCTTCCGCACATACTTAATCAACAGTCGAGGTGATGAAGCGAGCGGGACGGTATGGAATTATCTCGACATGACCGCACTCGGTCGTCAGGAACTGTGGGAAGATTCGCCTGAAGGTTACCCGCAGACGAAGCCATACGAATGGTGGAACTGGCACGACGAATACGATATCGTCCCCGCGGCGTCGAAAGAGTGGGTCGAGAAAGTAAGCGGCGGCGTCGAAGCCGGCCAGGCATCCGCGAGCTAGGAGGCGAAATGTCATCTAAGTGCGAATGCTCCGGTCGGACAGTTATCGAATGGGCGATACCCGGCGTGATGTTGGCGTTGATTCCGAAGTGTCCGCTGTGCATCGCCGCGTACATCGCGCTCGGAACCGGGATCGGGATCTCGGTTTCGACGGCGGCGTATATCCGGTATGGGCTTTTGGCGGTTTGTATTGGCGCATTGTCGGTTCTTGTCGTGCGTTGGTATAGGTGAAGGTGTATTAACCGCAGGTGACGCGGATGACGCAGATAAAAACCGAAATTGTTTTTCCTTGAAATCTGCGTAATCTGTCTGCGGTTAAATTTTCTGCCAGCAAGAGAACCACCCCGTCAGCCGAAGCGGCTGCCACCCCTCCTTCGGAAGGAGGGGAGTCGGAGTAGAAAAAATCGCCCCGCGCATATCTGAAGTGCACGGGGCGTTTGTTGCTCTAGAAGGACTGATTGTGATCGAACCTTTGAGCACCGAGTTGGCGGTGCCGGTCAGGTGTCACAAAGAAAGAGGCAATGCGAGTGTGGTTCCAGAAACGATGGCCGATTTTGGATTTTGGATTTTGGATTTTGGATTGGGGAGCGGCGAAACCAAAAATGTGAAATTTGAAATTTGAAATTTGAGAACGGAAACCGAAGCTAAACCCAAAACCAAAAGCCCAGAGCTCAAGCCCCAAATCCCAAAGGTTTACTAACCGCAGATGACACGGATGACGCAGATAAAATCGATCTTTGTCTTCTTTGAATCTGCGTTATCTGCGTCATCTGCGGTTAATCTCTGCGAGAGTCCCAGATCCCCCCTGAAGCCGAGTAAATTATTCTTGCCATCAACCCGCGTCCCGTAGCATATTATCCGTACCAACTGTTTTTGCTGTGTGAAGTATTTATTGAGGGCCGCGGAGCTGTCTCTCTTTATATTCGCGTCCTTCATCCCAACTTTCTGGAGGGTGAAATGGCTCAACGCTTTCCGCGTGTCGCGATCTTTGTTATCTTCGCTTTGTTTCTCTGCACGATCCGAGGCAACGGCCCGGCCGCGGCGCAAAACTCGAGTGACTCTCCGGATGAGAATGTCGGTATCGTTTCCGTGTTCTCGAACACGGCGAACATCTCGATCCCGGAAGGCGGAGCGGCGACGCCTTATCCTTCGATCATCAACGTCACTAACATCCCGATCCAACTCGAGAAAGTCACGGTCAAGCTCAACACTCTGAGTCACACTTTTCCATCCGACATCGATATTTTATTAGTCGGTCCGCAAGGTCAGACCGCGTTGATCATGTCCGATGTCGGAAGCGGCACGGCGGTCAATGGAATTACCCTGACGCTCGACGACGATGCGGCCTTGCCGATGACGAATGCGGCGCTCACGTCGGGAACATTCAAACCCACCAACCTTACGACCGGCGATGTGCTGCCCGCACCGGCACCGCCGGCCGGAACGAATGCCGCGCTCAATGTCTTTAATGGATCCAATCCGAACGGCGAATGGAAGCTTTATGTCTTTGATGACCTCGGCATCGATGGCGGGAACATTGCCGGCGGATGGACGCTGACGCTGACGAGCGCGATCTCCGGGCAGAACACGAATGCGATCACGATCCCCGACAACGGAATCGCATCGCCGTATCCGTCGGAGATCAACATCGCAAATCTTCCCGATCCGATAAATCGCGTCGTCGTCACGCTGACGAATTTCAGTCACACATCGCCGGATGACATCGACGTGCTGCTTGTCGGTCCGACGGGCCGTCGAGTCGTGCTGATGTCCGACGCCGGCGGTTCGAACGCGGTCAGCAATCTTAATCTGACATTCGATGACACGGCGCTTCAATCATTGCCGGATAGCACGACGCTAACATCCGGACTTTATCGTCCCGGGGACTTCGAGCCGGGCGACGCGTTTCCCGCGCCCGCGCCATCGGGCGGGCCGGAGGGAGCAACGCTGGCCTCACTGAATGGCAGCGCCGCAAACGGAGCGTGGAAGTTGTACGTCGTCGATGACGCGGGCAACAATGTCGGAAATATTTCCGGCGGATGGAATATTCTGATCCAGACTTTTTCGGGCACGATCAGTCTCGAGGGAAGTGCTCCAGCGAATCCGTATCCGTCCGAGATCGTCGTCACCGGCTACGCGGGAAATATCACGAAGGCGACGGTGACGATAAATAATTTCAGCCATCTCGCGCCGAATGATTTCGATCTCCTGCTTGTCGGTCCTGATGGTCGGCACATAGTCCTGATGTCGGATGCCGGCGGATCGACGGAGGCGGGATCCGTGAATCTGACATTCGACGATTTGGCTCCGTCAACGGTTCCCGCGAGCGGTCCGCTGACGAGTGGAACATACAAACCGAGCGACAACGAGCCGGGCGAAGTATTTCCTCCGCCGGCTCCTTCGAGTCCGGTGACCGGAACGACGCTCGGCGCATTTTACGGCGGAACGCCGAACGGAATTTGGCGACTCTATGCCGTCAACGAAAGCGGATCGAGCTTCGGAAGCATCGGCGGATCGTGGAGCGTGAATCTCCAGACATCGGTCGCGGCATGTCTCGTGGGAATCTCGCCGATGGTCCAGGCATTCCCCGTCGGCGGCGGCAACGGCAGTTTCGATATCGTGCAGCCCACGGGATGTTCGTGGGCCGCTTCGTCGACCGACTCGTTTCTCCAGATCACATCGAACACGACCGGCGGCGGCAACGCGACGATGAATTTTACGGTCGCGCCGAATCAAGGACCCGCGCGGACCGCGACGATCGATGTGACGAACGGTGTGACGACGCGCTCGTTCCAGGTGCAGCAGGCGTCGGGATGTCCTTTGACCGTCTCGCAATCGACGATCAACTTTGCCGCCGCGGGCGGAATCGGAAATGTCGATGTCGGTGCAGGGGGCGGATGTTCGTGGCAGGGAACGACGGTCGCGAGTTGGATCAGCATCACATCGCAGCCGCACAACGGAAACGGCACGCTCGTGTTCGGCGTCCAGCCGAACCCGTCGCACGCACCGCGATCGGCGACGATCAACATCGGATCGCTTGTCGTGAATGTGAATCAGGCTCCGACGCATACCGTTGCGTTTGATTTTGACGGGGACGCACGAACGGACGTTTCGGTATTCAGACCATCGAACGGAACGTGGTGGATCTCGCGAAGCACGGGCGGCGTTACGGCGGCGCAATTCGGAGTCGGAACTGATGCTCTCGCACCGGCTGATTATGACGGCGATCTTAAATCCGACATCGCAGTCTTTCGCGACGGCACGTGGTATTTTGTCCGCAGCTCCGACAACACGATCGGCATCGTCGCATGGGGAACCGCCGGAGATCTTCCGGTGCCCGCGGATTACAATTCGGATGGCGTCGCTGAGCTCGCGGTCTTCCGGCCGTCGACCGGTGTGTGGTGGATTTTGAATTTGAACGGAACGTTTAGCTCCACGGCGTTCGGCATCGCCGGCGACATCCCGACTCCGGGCGATTACGACGGCGACGGACGAGCCGATCTTTCGATCTATCGCGCCGCATCGTCACCCGGCGGACAAGGAGCTTGGTGGATACTGAACAGCTCCAATGGCATCGCCGGTGCGGTCTCGTTCGGGACGCAGGGTGACGTGCCGGTCGTTGCAGATTACGATGGCGACGGGCGTGACAACATCGCGGTGTTCAGACCATCGACCGGCGTCTGGTATCGATCGACAAATCCGGCGACTAACTACGATTCAGTGCAATGGGGAATCTCGACGGACAAGTTGGCTCCGGGTGATTATGATGGCGACGGTCGTGCCGATCCGGCGGTGTTTAGGAATGGAGTCTGGTATGTACTCGGCTCGACGGCCGGTGCGCAGATCCTGCAGTTTGGGAATGCGGGCGATCGTGCGGTGCCGTCGTCTTATATTCCATAGGATGATTTTTTTTTACAGGGATGAAGGGGGTGAAAGGGCGGCGGATGCGACTGGACCGCAGGCATCCCTGCCTGCAACGCCGTGGCTTCCGCGGCGTCAAACGATGCGGATTCGACAAGATGGACCGCTGACATCGCCGAAGCGACGATGTTGCAGGCAGGGATGCCTGCGGTCCAGTCGCATTCGCCGTCCAGTCGCATCCGCCGTCACCCAACCAATCTCGATATCACAAGCGCCAACTCGGCGGGCTCGACGGGTTTTGGGACGTGCATGTTGAATCCTGCTGCGAGTGCTTGAAAGCGATCTTCGGTTCGTGCGAACGCCGTCAGAGCGACCGCCGGAAGATGTTTGCCGTTCTTACCTTCGGCCTCCCGCACCTTCCTTATCAAACTGTATCCGTCTTCGCCGGGCATGCCGATGTCGGATACAAGCACGTCCGGTTTATACTCCTCGATCATCCTCAGAGCTTCTGCCGCCGATCCGCATGTTTCGATCTGGGCACCGCATTGCTTGAACACCGCTTCTAGCAGCACACGCGCGTCGGGCTCATCATCCACCGCCAGAACTTTCAGTCCGCTCAGATCGGGCGGGGAATCGAAGGCCATATGCGATTCCGAAGCCGAAGCCTTTTGAGACGCACGTTCCATCAATTGTTCGATGGATCTATTCACCGCCATGACCGGTAGCCTGACGACGAACTTTGCTCCGCCGCCGTTCTCGCTATTCGTCGCCTCGACCGTTCCGCCGTGAAGCTCGACGAGATGTCGGACGATCGAAAGGCCGAGTCCGAGACCGGAATATCTTTTGTTAGCAGCGCTGTCGGCTTGTCGAAAGCGATCGAAAACGAAAGGCAGAAATTCCTTCTCGATTCCCGGGCCGTTGTCGCTGACACAGATCTCCGTAAGCGAATTTACGCGACGTAATTCGACATTGACCGTTCCTTCACGCGGCACGAACTTCACCGCATTCGAAACCAGATTCCATACGATCTGTTGCAGGCGGACCGGATCGCCGAGAACGGAACCGGTTCCGAAATCGAGCGCCACGTTCATGTGAATTTGCTTTGCCTCGGCGGCAGGCCGGAGAGTCTCGACCGCGCCGTTGATGACCGATGTCAGATCGACCGGCTGCGCGTCGAGACGCAATTTGCCCGAGATGATCCGCGAAACGTCGAGCATGTCGTCGATCAGACGCGCCTGGAGCTTTGCGTTTCGATCGATCGTCTCGAGCGCCTGCGCGGCGGCGTCGGGTTCAAGATTGTGTGCGCTCAAAATTCGCGTCCATCCAAGGATCGAATTAAGCGGCGTGCGCAGTTCATGCGAAAGAAGCCCGAGAAATTCATCCTTCGAGCGACTGGCGATCTCCGCCTGTTCACGAGCGTCGCGTTCGCGCTTCAGCAACGCATCGCGTTCTTCTTCGATCTCTTTCTGTCGGGTGATGTCGCGGAGGATCTTTGATGCGCCGATGATCTTGCCGTCGGGTCCTTTGATCGGCGAAACGGTCAGCGAGACACTTAGCAACCGTCCGTCCTTTGCGACACGTGTAGTTTCGAAATGCTCGATCCGTTCGCCGTTCCTGATCTTCCCGAGGATCATCGCTTCCTCGTCTCGAAGCTCATACGGAATCAGAATCAGGACCGGCTGGCCGATGGCCTCATCCGCTGTGTATCCGAAAATAAGTTCCGCCGCTTTGTTCCAACTGGTGAGGATACCGTCTAGTGTTTTACTGATAATGGCGTCTTCCGCCGATTCTATGATGGCTTCGAGCCAGGCCGTCAGGGCCTTCTCGTCGTCACGAATATTATTTCCCTGCATGTTCTACTTCGCCTTTCTGAATCATTCTGTGTTAGAAAATTCTAACATTCCAAGAAGACTTTAGGGAGATACAAGTTTTATGGGCGTTGATAACGTTCTGCCGGCTCCGACCGGTCTTACCGCAAAGGGCCTTCCAAAAAGCATTAATCACATTGAGTTTACGGGCGACGCCGCGAGCTTCGAGATCTGGAGACGTCATGGCGACACGGTCGATTGGTATCTGCACGCGACGACGAATGCTCCGTCGTACGAAGATTCGGACGTGAAGCCGGGACAGTATTACGAGTACAAAGTCCGTGCGGTAAGCGGTGAGTCAGCATCGGAGTTTTCGGGATCCGCGGTGACGTACGGTGCGGAGTGATCGGACGCGGCAACAAAGACGCACGTCGCCAACGGACTGGACCGCAGGCATCCCTGCCTGCAACGCCGTGGCTTCCGCGGCGTCAGCGCTTCGGTTGTCGAATCATAATCGCTTTTCGTGCTTCGCACTCATGCAGGCAGAGATGCCTGCGGTCCAGTCCGTTGGCGACCTTCATCGACGGGCTTGAATCCTCATCCACCGATTCTCCATTACGCATCTCAAAATGTTACGATTGACTCAACATAAAGAGGAGTATTTATCATGAAATTTCCCGGTGGTTTCGACATGAACGCGATGATGAAGCAGGCCCAGCAGATGCAGGAGCAGATGGGCAAAGAGATGAAGGAAACTGTGGTCGACGCATCGGCCGGCGGCGGTGCCGTGTCGGTCAAAATGCGCGGTGACTTCGAGGTCATGGAAGTAAAGATCTCGCCCGATCTGATCAAAGACGGTGATGTCGAAATGATCCAGGATCTGACGGTCGCAGCCCTCAACGAAGCGCACCGCAAGATCGAAGAATCGCTGAAGGGAAAGCTCGGTGGAATGCTGCCGCCGGGACTGATGTAGGGATTTTCGATTTTCGATTTGCGATTTTCGATTTGCGATTTCGCTCGGTTCAAGTTCTGAGGCTGCTGCGGCATCTGAGCTTTTAATTACCACAAGATCGCAAATCGAAATTCGAAAATCGAAAATCAAACGAATCACAAATGCTCGATTACTCAGAACCCGTCGCCCGGCTTATAGATGAATTCAAACGGCTGCCGGGCGTCGGAAATAAATCCGCGCAGCGGCTCGCTTTCTATATCATGCGCCGGCCGTCTGCAGAGGTCGATAATTTCATCGACTCACTTCGCGAAGTAAAAGAGAAGATAATTTTTTGCACGACCTGCAATAACCTCACGGACGTCGATCCGTGTCTGTACTGCTCGAATCCGAAACGCGATCGCGGTGTCATCTGCATCGTCGAAGAACCTTACAATCTCGTCGCCATCGAAAAGACGCGCTCGTTCCGCGGTCTTTATCATATTCTTCACGGCTCGCTCTCGCCGATCCGCGGTGTCGGACCTGATGAGCTCATGCTGCCGAATCTACTGACGCGACTGATGCCCGAGAACAACGAAGGCGTCGAGATCCGCGAGATCATCATCGCCACGAATCCGACGACTGAAGGCGAAGCGACCGCAAACTACATCGCACGTCTCTTAAAACCTCTGGGCGTCCGCTGCACGCGCATCGCAATGGGAATGCCCGTCGGCTCGGATCTCGAATACGTCGACGAAGTCACGATGGACAAGGCGCTATCGAATCGACATGAAATCTAAATGAGAAGATGTGAGGTGTTTCAACCGCAGATGACGCGGATGACACAGATCAAACCTGATCTGATTTCTTGATCAGCGTTATCTGAGTCATCTGCGGTTGAGCACTCCACGATCGTGACTACTGTGCGTAACTTCAAGAAACTCACTCTTCCCGATCTCATCCTCAACCGTCGCGGTACGATCACGTTTAAGATCATCCTCGCTCTGTTCGGAATCGCACTCAGATTTTTCTTTCGACGCATTGAAACCGTGAACGCGGATGTCGTTCCTCGCGGAGCGGGGGTGATCTTTGTCCTCAATCATCCCAACGGACTCATCGATCCGGCTCTTGTTTTTGTCGCGCTTCCGAGGAGGATATCGTTTCTTGCGAAGTCGACTTTGTTTCGAATGCCGGTGATCTCGTTTCTGCTGCGGACCGTCGAAGCATTGCCGTTGTATCGCCGGATCGATGCGGGAGAAGACGTTTCCAAAAATCAAAAAACATTCGAGCTTTGCCGCGAGCTGCTCGCACGCGGCGGATCGATCGCGCTTTTTCCCGAGGGCGTGTCGCACAATTCGCCAAAACTTTTGCCGATGAAAACCGGTGCGGCGCGGATCGCGTTGGGTGCGGCGACTGCGGGCGACATTGAAGTGAAGATCGTCCCGGTCGGGCTTTTCTATACGAGCAAGACGACGTTTCGAAGCGAAGCTCTCTTGCACTTCGGTGAGCCGTTCGTTGTTCCGACGATCAAGCTCGACGAAGACGGCCAGCCGCCGAAAGCGGAGGTGAAGGAATTGACGGCGAAGATCGAGGACGAGCTTCGCGAGGTCACGCTAAACGCCGAGACTGAAAGTGAGATCCACCTCGCGAGACTTGCCGAAGAGATCTTCGCGTCGGCCGCATCGGAAAATCCGAATCTTGGCGAGAAGCTCGATTTTCTCAAGAACTATGTCGGCGAGAACGCCGATCCCGAGCTCGCTGTCCGTCTTCGCGATTACGACGCCCGACTCCACGAGTTCGGCATTGAGCCGGAGCATCTCACGCTCGCCGAGCTTACTCGCGGTTTCGTCGTCTATCGCGCACTTCTTCAGACGTGGATCCTGATCGTGCTTCTGCCGCTGTCGATATTCGGTGCGGTCCTTCACGCTCCGGCGTATCAACTCTGCAAACTCATCGCCTATTTATATTCGCGCCACGACGCGGACGACATCGCGTCGACGGTGAAGGTCCTCGCGGGGATGCTATTCGTTCCGCTGACGTGGTTTGTCACCGCGATCATTTTGTACTTTTTGTCGGGAAGTTGGCAGATCGCACTTGCGTCGATCCCGTTTTCTTTTATCGCCGGATATGCCGCGCTTTATTCGCTCGAGGAATTCTCAGAAATGCACGGCTGGGCGAAGGCGATCTGGTTATTTTTGATGCGACGGGAAAAATTTTTGAGGCTGTACGTAGAGCGAAGGGAACTGCGCGACGCGCTGCGGGAGTTTGATTAGAAAGAAGGGAGAAGGAGACACCAAAAGCAGCAGCATTTTCGAAGCACCTCCAATAATGAGATTTTTTCTTGTCGCCAAAGGCGACGAACATTAAAGCCTAGGGTTAAGGCCGAAAGGCCGAAACCCTAGGTTCACGTGACAAAATGATTCCGACCCTGAAGGGGTCGAACAATGTATGGGATTGTTCGACCCCTTCAGGGTCGGATGCCTTCGTGGAATGTTCCTAGGGTTACGCTCGCTTTGCTCGCTCACCCTAGGCTTTAATGTTCGTCGCCTTTGGCGACAAGAAAAAAGTTTTGAGGCTCTACGTCGAGCGAAGGGAACTGCGCGACGCGCTGCGGGAGTTTGATTAACGGAAATTCGCGACGCGGGGACCGGGAGACGCGGTGACGCGGAGAGGAAAATTCGCGACGCGGGGACGGAGCGATGCGGTAACGCGGCGAGGGTGTCGTTAGCAAACTATCTCCGCGTCACCGTGTCTCCTAGTCGCCGCGTCGCAAATTAAAACCGGACCTTCTCTTCCTCGGCTTTCTCAGACGCGCTGCGCGAGCTCTTCCACTCTTCTTCCGTTTCGTAGAAATTTACATCGAAACTCAGAAGGCTCTTCACGGGAATGCCGTGGAAATCGTTCGGGGCGTCTTCGAATTTTGCGATCACGCCGCAGCCGACCACTTCAGCACCGATCTCCTTACAGAGCGTGAACGTCTCTTCGATGGCTCGCCCGGAGCGGAGAATGTCATCGACGATGATCACCGGATGGACATCCGAGTCGGCCATGTACTGTCGAAACTGGCGCTTGCCATTTTCCATCTCGGCCCAGTAGATCTGCTCCGCGCTGAGAGCTTCGCGAACTCCGAATGCGACCATGATTCCGCCCGGGCTCGGACTGATGACCGAGACTTTCGGTAGTTGGCTCGCGATCGCTTTTTCCATTCGGAACATCCGACTCAGACCGACGGAAAGAATTCTTGCGTTGTCGTAATAACGAAACGCGAGCGGCATCTGAAAATAGTGCGACGCGTGTTTGCCGTTAGGATAAACGAAGTGTCCCCGGCGATAGGCGCCGGTCTTCTGCAGAATGTCCATCACCGATTCCGGCGTTGGGACGAGATCTACTAAAGTTGCTGCTGCGTGGTCCATCTAGTGCTCCTTGAAATCGAAGTTCAATCTTAAACAGAGGCGAGTGGATTTTCAAATGAGACGTGCAGAAGGCGGAGTGACGGATGGCGGACGCGACTGGACCGCAGGCAGCCTTGCCTGCAACATTGCCGCTTCGGCGATGTCAGCTTCCCACTTGTCGAATGCTCATCGTTTGACGCCGTGGAAGCCACGGCGTTGCAGGCAGGGATGCCTGCGGTCCAGTCCAGTCAGGGATGCCTGCGGTCCAGTCCAGTCGGTCCAGTCGCGTCCGCCATCATTGCGATAAGAGACTTCTGACGATCTCTTTCTGCGATCGCGGTAAACCGCTCGGCAATTCGTTAACGTCGAACCACGCTAGCTCAATGATCTCGCGACTTTGGACAGAACCTTCAGTCGAAGCAGTCGCGCGGAAAAGGATCTCGATGTGCCGGGCGATCGTTCGTATTCGAAACATTTCGACATTCTCGATCCGTATTCCGGTTTCCTCGAACAGCTCGCGCTTTATCGCTTCTTCAGGTTGCTCTTTCGCCGCCAGGAATCCACCCGGAAGTCCCCAGCCGGAATACGGTCTTAGCAGGTGATTCAACAAAAGGACCTTGCCTTCGTCGTTCGTTATCACCGCAGCCGCCGACACTGTGAACTTTTGCTGCGTCGTTCTGATTATCTTCAGCCGCAACCAAGGCGGAAAGATCTTCCAGACGAAGCCGATGGGTTTTCCAAAACTCATTGTTGAATCGAATGATACCGCAAGCGGATAAAAAAAGAGGCTGCCTTTTCAGACAGCCTCGCAAGATTCAAATCATATTCCGCTTTACTTCAGCGAAGCATCATCAACTCGGAACGTCGTCGCGAGAGAGCTATCCGTCGTCGAACGGAATTGCACTCTGACCGTTTGTCCCTTGTACGCCGCAAGACTGAGCGACTTCTGCGAATAGACGCCGGCAGTTCCCTTATTCAGATTGCTGTACGTCGCCGGTGTTGCGAGCAGAGTTCCCGCAGTGTTTCTAACCTCGACAAACAACTTGTCGTACTGCGTCGTCGTAGTCGTCTCGCTCGATGTGACGTTGAGCCAGAAGGTCAGCGTGCCCGTCGCCGTCGACGGGATCGTGACCTGCTGATACGACTGTCCGCTGACGCTGTTGTTCACGCCGAAGTAGATGTAGCCGGTTCCGCCATGCGGATAGTTGCCCGGATTGACGTAGAAGTAACCGGTTCCCGATCCGACCCACGGCGATGCAGTTCCTTCAAATCCGCCGTTGACGAAAAGCTCGCTACCGCCGCCGGGTGTCGGAGTCGGTGTCGGAGTTCCGCCGCCCGGACACGTTCCGATTCCAACCGCGCACCAGCCCTGTGCGACTCCGTTGTACTGAGCGCTGCCGGTTCCATAGAGATCGGTCGCCGCATTCAAGGTCGCTGTCCTTGCTCCCGAGAAGTTCGTGCTCGAGGTCATGTACGACGTCAGGGCGCGATAGAAAACTCGCTCCGCTACTGCAGCTCCGATACCCGTTACCGCGATTCCGCTGACACGATTTGTACCGCCGTTTGCGATCAGATAATAAGCATGATTTGAGATGCTCGAGTTCGTGTGAACACCGCAGCTGTCGTTCGCGCTCGACGGCGTGCACGCACCCTGATAGACGCGAACGCTGTAGTGATCGGGATCGCCGACCGAGTTCGGACTGCTCATCGAGCGAAGCGCGTCGCCCGCTGTTCCCGGTGTATAAGCATCTTCACCGATCTTCCACGTATTCGCGGAAACGACTCCGCCGTCGGAATACAGCTCGACCATCGAACCCATGATGTCGGACCACGACTCATTTAGCGCTCCGGATTCACCTGCGTAAGTCAGATTCGCAGTTCGTTCCGTGACACCGTGCGTCATTTCGTGGCCGCAGATGTCGATCGTCGTCAGGGGTGTGAAGTTCACGCCGTCGCCATCGCCATAGCTCATGCGGTTGTTGAACCAGAACGCGTTGTTGTAACGGCCGGTCGTTCCGAAGTGGACACGCGATGTGATGAGACTGATGCTGCTGTTCGCTGCCGCAGTCGTGACGCCGGGTCCGCCGGCTCCGTCGATGCCGTTGCGATTGTGCTTGTTCAAGTAGTAGTCATACGTCCATCGAGCTCCGAAATGTGCATCGACTCCGGCACGTTGGATCGTTGTATTCCAATTGTCGTCCGTGTCGGTGTAGCGCGATTGCGTTCCGCCGCTGCCCGTCGACTCGTTGCCCGTGCTGTTCATGTTGAAGGTTCCCATCTTTCGAGTGAGATCTTCCATGTAAAATGTTCCGGCGGACGAGCTCGTATTGATCGTCACGGTGCCGCTGTACAGCGAGCTGCCGGATCCCGTCTGGAGATTGTCGTATTCGTAAACTTTTTCGCCGGTATGTGCATCGACGAAGATCACCGGAACGGCGGTCTGGTCCGAGCCGTCGAGACGCGGAAGCTGGACGCGATATGCGAGGTGATCGCGGTCGTCTCCGCGATAGATGTACAAGTCGACGCTTGGTTCGTCGGTGATGACTTTTGAATGCGACATTCGTTGCGCCATGACGAGCGCGTCGCCCGCCACGATGTTCGGCTTGGTATCGACTGCGATGGATTCTTTGAGGTTGTCCGTTATGCCGGAGAGCAGTCCGTCGTCTTTGAGGTGGACGATCGCTTCGCCTTCCCAAACGGGAACGCCGCCGATCGACTGCTGCACATGAGTGTGCGCCATCTTGAGGTCGTCGATCTCGACACGCTTGACGATGTACTCGTCGGGATTTCCGATAGCACGCTGTGAGGCGCGGTCGCGGAGGATGTTGAGGCTTATCTGTCTTGCCAGCTCGCGTTCGTCATCGCTGCCGGTATTAAATACGTTCCTGCTCGCTCCTGTGTGCCGGGAAACGATTCCGAACACAAATAGCACCACGGCGAATAGTGCAAAAATACTAAGAAGTTTTTTCACGCTTCGTTGTCTCCTTTGGGATTTATTCGTTGCTGATAAAAATATCAAGCCGTATAAATAAATGAAGGAACGATCCCACAGAAAGACCGACGCTAGGAGAAGAAGGATCTAATTTCCAGTGTCGTAAAGAAACGAAAAGAACGTCTCGAGGCTGAGGTACAGGGAATGAGTTTAGTCGGCGTGTAAAGAACTGTCAAGAATTAATTCGCAGCAATGATAGGTGGTATAACCAATTCAAATACAGTCCTTTTCGGTCAGGTATTTACGTGGGCAGAGGTTTCGGAAATCCATCGTGTTCGTAACGGGATCTATCATCGCGGGGGTCGCCTGATCTCGCTGCTGACCGATTTCGGCCGCATCAATCCGTGCTATCCGGACTTTCACGGACGCACTGCGAACGAGATCCACTACACAGGATTCGGACGCCGCGGAGATCAGAAACTCAACGCGTCGAACCAAGCACTTTTGAACGCGATCGAGTCCGGACATTCGGTGCCTCTTTTCAATAAACTTGCGGTCGGACGATGGGAGTTCCAAGGGCACTGGGTCGTCACTGCCGGAGAATATGTTTTCGACGAGAAACAGAATAGAATGTTGTGGAAATTTACCCTGGTTAGAGAATGACTTAACAGCGGGCGACGTCAACGGACTGGACCGCAGGCATCCCTGCCTGCAACGCCGTGGCTTCCGCGGCGTAAGCTGCTCGAACCTCGGGACGTGTGAGCCTTTTTCGTGCTTCGCACTCATGCAGGCAAGGATGCCTGCGGTCCAGTCCGTTGACGATTTACCCGCGGTCCAATGCTTTTGTAAAAATCGTTCGAATAGGAGTGTCCACCTCAATGAAAGTTATTCGTCCTCTCGTTTTTCTACTCTTGCTAACAATCTGTTCAGCGGCACAGACCTGGACTCCAGAGATCCAAGTCAAAACGCGCGCGGTCGGCAGTCCGCGTATCTCGCCTGACGGAAAGCGCGTCGCATATACCGTCAATGATGCCGTGATGAATGCCGACAAGAGCGAGTTCGTCACTCAGGTCTGGATGTCGTCCGCCGATGGAACCGGTAACTATCAACTCACCTTCAACGAGAAGTCGTCGACTAATCCGAAGTGGTCGCCCGACGGGAGCTGGCTTGCATTCACCTCAAACAGGAAGGACAACAAGAACAATTTATACGTCCTTCGCGCGAACGGCGGAGAAGCCGAACAGCTCACGGATCTGAAATCGAGCATCTCCGATTTCGAATGGTCGCCGGATGGAAATTGGATCGCGTATGCAGTGTCCGACGCAAAATCCGACGACGAGGAAAAGAACGATAAAGGAAAAAACGATTTCCGCTGGGTCGATGAAAACCAAAAGATGGCGCGGCTGTACGTCATACCGGTGGCTAAGGACGCGAATGGAAAACGCGAAGCGAAGAAACTGACGAGCGACAATCGCCACGTCACTGGATTCAATTGGTCGCCGGATGGGACGCGGATCGTGTTCAACCATGTCTCCGGCCCGGGCGCTAATGATTGGCAATCGTCGGACATCGGCATCGTCGAGGTCGCATCCGGAAAGATCACTCCTCTAGCCACAACGCCGTCGGCCGAATCAGCGCTTCATTTTTCACCCGACGGAAAATGGATTTCCGGGATCGCATCCGATGTGCCCGCTCGATGGGCGCAGAGTTATACGATCCGCGCATATCCGGCGGGAGGCGGCGAGCCGAAAGTGATGGCTCTCTCGTACGACGCGCAACCGAGCGTGATCGGCTGGACACCGGATGGCACCAAGATCGAGTTCTCCGAAGGAAAGGGAACGGGCACGTCGATCTACGAAGCCGATGTGGCGGCCGGCACATTAAAGGAGATCAAGTATTCCGGAGCGGTCATAAGCGCGATATCAATGTGCGAAAAGCCGCCCGAGGTCGCGGTCATCAAACGCGGCGCTGAAAAGCTGACGCAGATCTCGCATGTCAATACTGAACTGATGAAGATGCCCTACGGAAAAACCGAGGTGATCAAGTGGAAGAGTAAGGACGGACGTGAAATCGAAGGGCTCCTCACCTAGCCGGTCGGTTACGTAGCCGGCACCAAAGTGCCGTTCATTCTTAACGTTCACGGCGGCCCCGCCGGAGCTTTCCAGCAGAGCTTTATCGGCGGACGCGGCTCGTATCCGATCGCGACATTTGCGCAGCGAGGCTATGCGATCCTGCGTCCGAATCCACGTGGCTCATCGGGATACGGAACTGAATTTCGACGCGCGAATATCCAGGATTGGGGCGGAGGCGATTATGAAGATCTGATGGCCGGTGTCGACAAAGTGATCGCGATGGGAGTCGCGGATCCGGATCGTCTCGGCGTGATGGGTTGGAGCTACGGCGGATACATGACATCGACGATCATCACGAAGACGCATCGATTCAAAGCCGCGTCAGCCGGAGCACCGGTGACGAATCTGATGAGCTTTAACGGAACGGCCGACATCCCGGGGTTCGTGCCGGATTATTTCGGCGGGCAGGCGTGGGAAAATCCGGATGTCTACGCGAAGCACTCGGCGATGTTCAATATCAAAGGTACGACGACACCGACGCTGATCCAGCACGGTGAAGCCGATGTCCGCGTCCCGATCTCGCAAGGCTACGAGTTATACAACGCCCTAAAGGCGCAGGGCGTGCCGACCCGCATGATCGTCCTGCCGCGAATGCCGCACGGCCCGAACGAACCAAAGATGCAGGTCGCCGCAATGCAGAGCAATCTGGATTGGTTTGATAAATATTTGAAATAGTTGGAAGCACCAAAGGTGCGTTGTAATTTAGCCAGGGCCAGCGGCCCTGGGACATCGATAGGAATTCGAGCCGCAAAGCGGCGATGTAAATCGCAGGATGATCGAATCCGAATTTTTACTTCGCCGCGTTGCGGCTTAATATGTTTTCCGATTTACCAGGGCCGCTGGCCCTGGCTAAATTACGACGCACCTTTGGTGCTGAAAACCATGATCGAAATCCGAGCCGCAACCGAATCCGACAAACCCGCGATCTGGAAGATCATCAGTGCGGTGATCTCCACCGCTGACACGTATGTCTTCCCAGCGGATACTCCGCGCGATGAAATGCTCGACTACTGGTTCGCACCGGAGAAACATGTTTACGTCGCCGAAGATGACGGTGAGATCGTCGGAACGTTCTGGCTGAAACCAAATTATCCCGGGCTCGGCTCGCATGTCTGCAACGCGGCTTACATGGTTGCACCGATTGCGTCGGGAAAGGGAATCGGACGACAGATGGCGGAGTTCTCTTTGGATGAAGCGAGACGGTTGGGTTTCACCGCGATGCAATTCAACTTCGTTGTGAAATCAAACACTGCAGCCGTGAAGCTGTGGCAGAGCATCGGGATGGAGATCATCGGAGAGATACCCGATGCGTTCGATCATCGCGAGTTTGGACTCACGAATGCTTACGTCATGTATCGAAAGCTGTAAGTATCAGTACAGGTCGAATTTGTATTCCACCGGTTTGACGATGGTCACCGGCACTCCGTTTTTTTTCTCGGGCTCGAAACGAATTCGTTTTGCGGCGGCAATCGCCGATTCAGTTAACCCGTAAGCTAGACCACTGATCGCGAATACATCGGTGACCTTGCCCGATTTGTGAAATGTAACGCGAAGACGCACTGTCCCCGTCACGTTATTCGCCTTTGCCTCATCTGTATACGCAGCCCTCGGCTTTTCGAAAACCTTGAGCGGCGTGATCGGACTCTCCGGTGCGCAGGGCACTTCTTTTGGGGCAACCGGTTTTTCGGCGGCTCCCTCAGCCGAGCCGGGGCCACCCAAAGTCAAGGGTGTGCTTTTGTCTTCAAAGCATCGTTTCGGCGGCTCATTGATCACTTCCAACTTGAAGGGTTCCGGCTTTGGCTTCCGTGTTTTTTGTGCGCTCGTGTGTGAAACTCCAAGCACGAAAACTATCGCCACAACAGTCGCTACGCAACGCCATTTGTAAGATTGATTCATCGGTTTCTATCGGACTCTCCGGCCCGACTCATTTACTGGCACGGCTCCGCAACTTTCCCGCCAAGCGCCGTAACCTTTCTTTCGTCCGCTTTTGCCAAAAGCTTCTTAGCGGTCGAGCAATAGATCGTCGCCCTGAATTCGAAATTGGAGGCGGACGGATCCAGTTGAATCGCCTTATTTATTTCCACTAGAGCCGGCGCTAGTTTGTCTTGAACAAAGTAGATTCGAGACCGATAGTGAAAAGACTCCGCAAGTTTAGGATCCAGGCTGATCGCCGTAGCCAGATCGGCGAGCGCCAAATCGAACTTGCTCAACTTGAAATACGAGGAACCTCGAAGCTTAAAAGCGATGGCTTGCTTCGGATCTTTTTCGATGGCCTTCGAGATCGCTGCTACGGCAGAGTCGTACTTGCCCGATTCGTAATACGCGTGTCCCAGTTTTGCATTTACAGAGACATCATCGCCTCCGAGTTCGAAATATTTTGCAAAGTCGGTGGCCGCCTCAACGTACTTCTTCTGGGCCATCCAAGCATCGCCCCTGTTCTCGTACGCCGGAGCGAATTTCGGTGCGGCCTCGATTATCGTGTTGAAATCTGCGATGGCCGCTTCGAACTGCTTCGATTCCGTTAGGACAATCCCGCGCAAACCGTATGCTTCATAAGCGTTCGGGTTTGCCTCGATCGCCGCCGAGAAATCTCGCCGAGCCGCATCCAAATTATCCTGAGTGAGGTACATCGCCCCTCGTTTCGTGAGAGCGTCCGAATGTTTTGGCTGTAGTTCGATGATCTTGTTCAAGTCCGCGAGTGCGAGATCTCGTTTGCCTGATTCCGAGTAGCTCATGGCGCGTCTGAAAAGCGCACGGGTGGCCGTCGGATCGAGTGTGGCCGCCTTTGTCGCGTACTCCACAGACAGGTCGTAGTTCTTCAATTCGAAATGTGTATCCGCCCTGTCCATGTAAAGATCGGTCAGTAATTTTTTTGTTTTAAGTTGAGATTCGTTTTCGATGTCAAAAGTTCCGTCGGCCGGAGCGTCTTCCAGCGTGAGCTCGATCGCCCTCGAAAAATCCTTTAGTGCGTCAGCCGGTTTTTGATACGAGAGTAGCGCATGACCTCGCCAGTGGAGCGAGTCGACGTCATCAGGGAATTCTGCAAGCGCCAGACCGTAATCCGCGATTGCGGCTTTCCAGTCCTTTTGCTTGGCCCGAATGTGCGCTCGAGTGTTGTACGCAGCTCGGCGGATCGCCCTCTTCATCGTCGTTGAGCTTTCGCTATCGCCCATCCTCGAAGCATTACGAATGGCCAGGTCTAAACGTTGAAGAGCGTCGTCGTATTCCTCGCGGACGTAATTGTTATATCCGAGGCGGACGGCGGCCTCGGCTATCTGATATGGATCGGACGAAGTGCGGATCGTGTTCCGCCATTCGCGTTCCGCATCATCGACGGTGTTGGAGGACCTGATACGGCGTGGATTTTCTAACCATCTTCGGACGTAAGCCGCCTGATCCGTTACGGTCTCGCACGAGCCGAACCTCGCCAGAAACCTTTCGCCCGATTTTTGGCCTCTGGCTAACGCCTCCGAGTCGGAAGACTTGATATCGTCGGTGAACTGTTCGTAAAGAGCACTCATTACATCGATGCTCCCGCAGCCTCTCTGGGCAAGGGAAGGCGAGTATCCGATGAGCAAGACAAGCAAGGCTATGACCATCAAACAAGGAGTTTTCATAGGCGTTGGGTAGTTCAGTTTGTAACTGTTGAGAAGGGGGCTCACGTATTCTCCGCGATTCTCCGGATTATGACAACTCTTTTTGCCGTCGGACAAAAACCGCCGCTCGGCGTTGATTGGTTGAGGTTATCCGATGTCCGGAACAAAGCTCGTTGCCGAAAGGTGGAAAGCAATCGAAGTTTTAATGCCGCGTTACTTCTTGCCCAATTCCACGGCACGTTTATACGCTGAATACACCGCTTTCGAAAGTACCGTTCGCAGCGATCCTTTTTCCATCTGATAGATCGCCTCCGCTGAAGTGCCTCCGGGAGACGTGACCATGTTGCGGAGCTCGGCCGGATGCTTGTGCGACTCGATCGCAAATTTCACGGAGCCCAGCATAGTCTCCTGTACAAGTTCTTTCGCGACGTCGCGCGAGAAACCCAGATGCACGCCCGCGTCAGTCAACGCTTCCATCACCATGAAGATGTAAGTCGGCCCCGTCGCGCTCAAAGACGTCGCCATGTCGATCATGTTTTCAGTTTCGACGTACAGCGACTTACCGAGAGCTCCGAGAAGTTTTGCGACAAGTGCGCGTTCGTTCTCGCCGACCGATCCGCTGCATGTCCACGCGGTTATTCCCGCTCCGATCTGCGACGGCGTGTTTGGCATCGCACGAACGACGCGATCAGTGCCGAGCTCTTTTGAAATCGTCTCAACCTTTGCACCGGCGACGATCGAGATAACAAGTCCCGCGTGTCCGACCGATCCTTTCAGATCGTCGAGTACCTTCGATATTCTCTGCGGCTTAACGCTAAGTACGATCGCCGAATTTTCCGAATCGCGAACCGTCTCCGCCGCCTCGGCATTCGACTCAAACATCCGGATCCCGAACTTCGTCTCGAGCTCTTCACGCCGAGCGGATCTCGGATGACTACCGACGATATTTTCCGGTGCTACGAGATTCTGTCGCAGTAGTCCGGCGATCATTGACTCGGCCATCACGCCGCAGCCGATAAAACTAAGATGAACGTTCTCGAGTGTGTCGGTCATAATGCAAAAGTGCTTTTTTGTTCGTAGGTCCTCATTAAGCACGGGAGCGGCGATTATGTCGCTTGTGCTCTATTGACAGGGTTGAGAGACCGTTCCTCCCAGCGCCGCAACTTTCCTCTCGTCAGCCTTTGCCAGCAACTTCTTTCCGGTGCTGCAGTAGATCGATGCTCGAAGCTCAAAGTTTTCGGTGGACGACTCAGTTTTGAGAGCACTATTCACCTCGGCGAGTGCCTGCACAAACTTATCCTGAACAAAAAATATTCGAGCTTTGTATGTCGCGACGGTCTCGGGCTTTGCTCCAAGAGCGACCGCCTTTTCGAAATCGGCGATGGCGAGATCGAATTTACTCATTCGAAAATAGACGACTCCCCGTGAGTAATAGCCGTTCGGGAACTCATAGCCGAGGCGGATCGCTTTCGACAGATCGATCTCCGCCTCCGGATAACGGCCCAGCATTGACAGTGCAACTCCACGGAAGTGTGATGCATTCCGGAGGTTAAAACCGGCCGGGTTTATTTCCAAAGATTTGTTTAGGTCCGCCAGTGCTGCTTCGGGCTTGTTCAACTTCAAATAAACCTCGCCCCGGCCGCGGAGAGCGTCGGCATGCGAATGGTTCAATTCGATCGTCTTCGTAAAGTCCGCCAGAGCCCGTTCCCAGTCGCTCGTATTAAAGTAGACGACCCCGCGGTTGTAGAGCGAGTTTATCCCAGCGGGTGCAAGAACAATGCTCGCGTTGAGATCCGGCAGTGCCAGGTCGTTCCTTCCCTGACGCATGTATAGCCACCCACGATCAGCGAGTGCGTCGGCGTGCTTCGGATTGATCTCGATTGCCTTACTGAGATCCGCAATCGCCAAAGCAAGGTCAGGCTTTTTGTCATGCTGATAACGATTCACCGCTCGCATGTAATAGCCGCGTGCCGATTTTGGATCCAGCTCGATCGCTTTCGTATTGTCGGCGATCGAAAGGTCGTATTCCTTTTGCTTCCAATATACATATCCCCGGTCCGTGTAAAGATGGCTTGCCGATCGTTTTTCTATCGCCGTCGTGAAGTCCTGGATGGCGAGGGGCAGGTTATCGTTCGAGAGATATGCATGTCCCCGCTGATGGTAGTAGTCGGAGTGAGGATTCAGCGCTATAACCTTTCCGAACCAGGTGATCGCCCGCGGCCAATCCTTTAACGCGACGTATGACTCGGCGATGTGATCCTGAGCCATACGTACAAAAGGGAATCCTTCGACTTCGTCTTCCTCTTCGAACTCCTCCTCGTCGGCGTCCACGCAAGTTTTTCCCGTTGCGTACTTGATAGTGCTGAGATAGTCGTCAATTGCTTCTTTGAACATCTGGTTCTGACGATAGAATTGGGCAATGGTCCAATGGCGCGATGCCTTATCGCAATCATCTGTCGCGACAGCTATCGCCTTTCGAATCTCTCGAATTTTCCTCGCGGACTCAGAATCGATCGTCTGGGAGTAAACTGCGCTGGACATCAACGTAAGGAGCACAAGCAATTTTAGTATTCGCATATTTTGTTTGTCGCAACTGCTACACAACGGCGAACCGCCGGATCGAAACCGGCATATCGAACCAGTGAGGCGTCACAGTTAGTAAAATTGGTCTGAATCGGTGTTCGTCGAGTCCTTCAGTTCGAGGATCCCGTCCCGGGGGCGACTCGATAGAATTTTGAGAACGTTACACCAGCCTTCGCGCGGTTGCAAGCTAAAGATGCTGCGTCATGGCCGAATATAATCACGCTGGATCGTGGGTTATACTTACTGCTTCATATGACAATTGACGAACAGCTTGCACATCTCCGGAAGGGAACTGTCGATCTCATTCGCGAAGAAGATCTGAAAAAGAAGCTCGAGCGGTCGGCAAAGACCGGGAAGCCGTTGCGTGTAAAGCTGGGTCTCGATCCTACCGCGCCCGACATTCATATCGGACATACCGTAGTGATCCGAAAGCTGCGGGCGTTTCAGGATCTCGGCCACACCGTAATCTTTTTGATCGGCGACTTCACCGGGATGATCGGCGATCCGTCGGGAAAGAATGCCACGCGTCCTCCGCTGTCTCGCGAAGAGATAAACGCGAACGCCGAGACGTACAAGTCGCAGATGTTCCGACTTCTGGATCCGGAAAAAACCGAAGTGCGCTTCAACGGCGAGTGGATGGACAAGCTCACGCCGGCTGATTTCATAAAGCTCGCCGCGAAGACGACGGTCAGACAGATCCTCGAACGCGACGATTTCACGAAGCGGATGAGCGAAGAGAAACCGATCTCGCTTCACGAGCTTTTATACCCGCTTGTGCAGGGGTACGACTCGGTCGCACTCAACGCGGATGTCGAGCTCGGCGGAACCGATCAGAAGTTCAATCTGTTGATGGGAAGAAATCTGCAGCGCGAATTCGATCAGGAACCGCAGGTGATCATCACGACGCCGCTGCTCGAAGGCCTCGACGGCGTGAACAAAATGTCGAAGTCGCTGAACAACTACATCGGCATTGAAGAACCGCCCGATCAGATGTTCGGAAAGATCATGTCGATCTCAGACGATCTGATGTGGCGGTACTACGAGCTGCTGACGGACACGACGGTCGACGAGGTCAACGTACTGAAATTCAAGTGCGAGTCAGACGCGGAGAATCCACGCGATCTGAAAGTGCAGCTAGCTAAATCGATCATCGCCGATTTTCATTCACAGCAGTCGGCCGACAAAGCGGAAGAGGAGTTTACCCGTCGATTTGTGAAGAAGGAAGTTCCGGATGAGATCGAAGAGCGTTCGGTGCCTGCGGGTTCGTATGCTCTAGCGCAGTTGTTAGCGGATGTCGGATTAGCGACCTCGAAAGGCGAAGCTCGTCGATTGATCCAGCAAGGCGGTGTAAAAGTGAATGGTGAGAAAGCGACGTCTGCGACAGCGGAGATTAATATTTCGGACGACGGCGTGTTGTTGCAGGTTGGGAAGTTAAAGTTTTTGAAGGTGCGGGGAATTTGAAAGCCGAAAGTGACGGATGAAGTTTGAGGTTTGGGTTTTAGGCCGCGTAGCGGACGCATGAGTTTAGCCGTGGGCAAAGCGAAGCGTCGCCCACGGTGTTCGAGACACATTTATTTCCGTCGCGTCAGCGACGGTTGAATCATCATTCAATTTACGATTT
>QHXR01000005.1:0-40321 GCA_003223025.1 Acidobacteriota bacterium | reverse complement strand
ATCTCGACTCCGGCGAGATTCACGCCGAGGTCGCGCGTCAGCGAGAGGATGACTTCCAAACGTTCAAGATCGCCGTCTTCGAAGAGTCGGGTGTTGCCGACCGATCGCGAAGGCTTGAGCAGTCCTTCGCGCTCGTACAATCGCAGCGTCTGCGGGTGAATGTCGTATAGCTCCGCGACTGCGCTGATCGTATATGTTTTAACTTTTCGTTTCATCGATCTGCCGCCTAAAGGCGGGACTCAAAACTAATCGAGTCCCATTGCTTTTCGGGGATTCTCCGCATTCGATTTTTCGAACTGACGTAATAATTCTTTTGTCTCTTCCGAGATCACCTTCGGCAAACTTATCTTCACCTCAATGAACTCATCTCCGCGAAGCTTCGGATTCCGGAGACTCGGGAAGCCGCGTTCGCGCAATCTGAATTTCTGACCCGATTCTGTTCCCGACGGGATCTTCAATTGCGCTTTTCCTTCGACGGTCGGGACCTCGATCTTCGCTCCGAGCGCGGCTTCGGGAACCGTGATCGGAACCGTCACATAAACGTTGTCGCCGCGACGTTCGAGAAACTTGTGCTTTCCGACGTTGGTCAGGATAAACAGATCGCCAGGTTCCGCACCGAGACGACCGCCGTGACCTTTCTTCGGAATGCGAACTCGCGATCCGGTATCGACACCCGCCGGAATGCGAATTTTCACTTGCTCTGTTTTCGGCGTCGTTCCTTTTCCATTGCACAGTGAGCACGGAGTTCGTCGCCGGCCGGTGCCTTCGCAATCCGGACACGGTTGGGAGAACTGCAAACGTCCGCCGGTTCGCATCACCTGGCCCGTGCCTTTACAAGTCGTACATGTCACGACCGGGCCGCCGGTGTCGCCGGCTCCCTGACACCGGGAACATTGCTCGCTGCGATTGACGGTGATGTTTGTCGTGAGACCCGTGAACGCTTCTTCGAAACTAAGTGCGAGCGGGATCTCGATGTCGCGTCCTTTCTTCGGAAGCGGTCGTGGCGGTTCGGGCTCACGTCTTGCGCCCGGAGCACCGCCGCTGCCACCAAATAAGTCGGAAAAGATATCGCGGAAGCTCGAGCTACCGCCCGATGTCGAGCCGCTCGAGAAATCGAATCCTGAGAAATCAAATCCCGCTGCGCTGCCCCCGGCGGACGCACCTGCTCCGGCTCCGAACGGCGAATCGGGGTCAAGATTGTCGTTGTAATATCCGAAGCGATCGAACACTTTGCGCTTCTTCTCGTCCGATAGAACGTCGTACGCTTCCTGGACCTCTTTGAATTTTTCCTCGGCCGATTTGTCATTCGGATTCACATCCGGATGAAACTTGCGCGCGAGACGGCGATACGATTTCTTTATCTCGTCCGCTTTCGCGTCCTTCTTGACGCCGAGTGTCTGGTAATAATCTTTCTTCGCCATCTGATATGTGAGTTGAAACGGAAACGTCAGCAGTTTAGCTTGCGGCTCCGGCGTATCAAAACTCTGTGTTGATCCATTTGCGTCTTTGCGTGAACACTTCCTTGTTCGTGGGATTTCGTGTGGTTAGTGTGATTCGTGGTTCATTCTTGTGTTCGAACCTGATTCCTGAAATCCAAACCACGAAACACACGGAGCAATACGAAAAAGAAAATGTTCACGCAAAGACGCTAAGACGCAAAGTTCTTATGCGAAAGCGGCGGCAGTGAACGGACTGCTCACTGCCGCCGCTCACTGCCAAGCGTAGAACCGTTAGTCCTTCTTCTCGTCTTCGACATCGACGTATTCCGCGTCGATGACATTGTCGTCCGAAGCAGTTGTCGAGCCGCCGTCGCCCTCGGCACCGGCACTCGCCGACGAAGCCTGCTCAGCACCGGGTGCCTCACCGCCAGCGGCCGCTCCGGCCTGGCTGTAGAGAACTTCAGCCAGTTTGTGCGATGCGGTCTGCAGACGCTCGAACGCACTGTTCATTGCATCTACATCCGATCCGCCAAGTGCGGTCTTCGATTCAGCGATGGCCGTTTCGATCTCTGTCGCGCCGGCCGCATCCATCTTGTCCTTGTTCTCGCCGAAAGTTTTTTCGACGCTGTAAACAAGTCCGTCCAGACGATTGCGAGCTTCGATCTCGCCCTTCTTCTTTTCGTCCTCGCCGGCATGCGCATCCGCGTCCTTCATCATCTTGTCGATCTCTTCCTTCGACAGACCCGACGAAGCGGTGATCGTGATCTTCTGCTCGCGGCCCGTGCCGACATCCTTTGCAGAAACGTTCACGATGCCGTTCGCGTCGATGTCGAACGTGACCTCGACCTGCGGCACGCCACGCGGTGCGGGCGGAATTCCAACGAGATGGAATTTGCCAAGCGTCTTGTTGTCACCGGCCATCGGGCGTTCGCCCTGAAGCACGTGAACTTCGACCGAAGTCTGATTGTCGGACGCTGTCGAGAATATCTCCGACTTTCGTGTCGGGATCGTCGTATTGCGCGTGATCATCTGTGTCATCACGCCGCCAAGCGTTTCGATACCGAGCGTCAAAGGCGTTACGTCGAGAAGCAGGATGTCCGTCTTCTCACCGCCGAGCACGCCGGCCTGAACTGCAGCGCCGAGTGCGACGACCTCGTCCGGATTCACAGACTTGTTCGGATCCTTTCCAAAGAATCCTTTGACCATTTCCTGAACCTTCGGAATTCGCGTCGATCCACCGACGAGGACGATCTCTTCGATATCCTTCGGCTCGAGACCGGCATCCTTGATCGCCTGTTCGACTGGTGGCATCAATCGCTTCAAAAGCGATTCAACCAACTGCTCGAACTTGGAACGCGTAAGCTTCATGACAAGATGCTTCGGTCCCGACGCATCAGCCGTGATGAACGGAAGGTTGATCTCCGTTTCCATCGCGGATGAAAGTTCGACCTTTGCTTTTTCGGCCGATTCCTTCAGACGCTGGAGCGCCATCTTGTCGTTGTGCAGATCGATTCCCTGATCCTTCTTGAACTCGTCGATTATCCAACTGACGAGAGCTTCGTCGATATCGTCACCACCGAGATGCGTGTCGCCGTTCGTCGATTTAACCTCGACGACGCCTTCGCCGACTTCCAGGATCGAGATGTCGAACGTACCTCCACCAAAGTCGAATACCGCGATGGTCTCATCCTTCTTCTTATCCAAACCGTAGGCGAGGGCGGCAGCCGTCGGCTCGTTGACGATACGCAGGACTTCAAGCCCGGCGATCTTGCCGGCGTCCTTTGTCGCCTGACGCTGTGCGTCGTTAAAGTACGCCGGAACGGTGATGACAGCCTTATCAACCTTTGCTCCGAGATAATCTTCGGCCGACTGCTTCAACTTCTGAAGCACCATCGCGGAGATCTCGGGCGGGCTGTACTGCTTGCCCTCGGCATCGATGCGAACGTCGCCGTTCGATGCCTTTTCGACTTTGAACGGGACCTGTTTGATCTCTTCCTTAACCTCGTCGAACTTGCGGCCCATAAACCGCTTGATCGAGTAAAGGGTGTTCTCGGGATTCGTCACGGCCTGTCGCTTTGCGACCTGGCCCACGAGACGATTGCCGTCCTTAGCGAACGCGACCACCGACGGTGTCGTTCGTCCGCCTTCGGAGTTTGTGATCACGACCGGCTCGCCGCCTTCCATAACGGCAACGACCGAGTTCGTCGTTCCTAAGTCGATTCCTATGATTTTGCTCATCTTTTTCTCCAGTTACGTAATATAGCGGGCCCAATTAACCTGTATAAATATGACTTGAGCCGAATGTGAGTATAAAGGTTGAGTCTCTCATTGTCAAGTTCTTTTCAATGTAAGCTTATATACGCAAAAGGCAGTATTTTCTTGACGTTTTTGCAAAATTACCTAAGAATTGATTACCAGCACACCGAGTACTCATAGTGAAAAGGAAGAACGAAGGGTTAAGAGACAAGGGGCCGAGTTTGTCGTCAAATGCATCCCCAATCGAACGTGGTGCGAGCCGCGAGGTCGAGTGGCTCGGGCGTCTGTCGACTGTCCCGACGATCCTCAAGGCTGTGGCCGAACTCACGCACATGCGCTTCGTCGTCATCGCTAAAGTGACGCAAAAGCAGTGGCTCGCGTGCGCGGTTCTCGACGAGATGGATTTCGGGTTGCCGGTCGGAGGAGAGCTCGAGGTCACGACCACTCTCTGCAGCGAAGTTCGAGATCAACTCACGCCGGTCGTTATCGGCCACGCCAGCCAGGACGCCGCGTACTGCAATCATCCGACCGCAAAAAAATACGGCATCGAAAGTTACATCGCCGTGCCCATCATTCAGAAGAACGGGGAGTTCTTCGGGACACTTTGCGCGATGGACTCACGCCCTGCCGATCTATCTAGCGATTCGATTGTCACTTCGATGAACCTGTTTGCGGACCTCATCGCAAACGAGCTCGGCAGCGAAGAATCGTACACGGCGCTCCTTGATAGCGAAACGAAGCGCCGCGAATCGGAAAGTCGCATCCGCGCCGTCACCGACGCGATGCCGGGTCTGATCTCATACATCGATCGCGAGTATCGCTATCAGTTTGTAAATCGAGCATACACGGATTGGTACGGATTAGAGGCCGAGGCGTTTCTGGGAAGGACCATCGCGGATGTCGTTGGGAATACGCGTTTTGAGATCGTGCGTCCGCACCTCGATGCGGCGTTCAATGGTGAAACCGAGATCTTCGAATCCGAGGTGGAACATCCACGCGGCGGAAAGCATTTTGTCCGCGCGACATTTACTCCCGACATACTCGACGGTAACGTACGAGGGATCTTCGTGCTCGGCCTGGACATTACCGAAGAGAAGCTCGCACAAGATGCCGTGAATCGAAGCGATGAGCGCTACAAGGCGTTCATTAAGCAAAGTACGGAAGGCATCTGGCGCTTTGAGCTCGAAAAACCGGTACCGACGAACCTATCTATCGAAGAGCAGATCCTGCATTGCTATACCCACGGTTATCTTGCTGAATGCAACGACGCAATGGCCCGACAGTACGGATTCACGTCCGCCTCGGAGATCGTCGGATCGCGGCTCGCCGATCTGCTCGTTCAGGATGATCCAAAAAACGTCGAATTCTTAAAAGCGTTCATCGAATCCGGCTACCATCTTTCCGAAGCCGAATCGCATGAGAAAGACGCCGAAGGCAACGATAGATACTTCCTAAATAATTTTGTCGGCATCGTCGAAGATGGATTCCTACTCCGGGCCTGGGGCACCCAACGCGACATCACGGAAACAAAGGCGGCTCATGATGCCACCGCCCGCCTCGCCGCCATCGTCGTCTCATCCGAAGACGCGATCATAAGTAAAGATCTGATGGGCACCGTCACGAGTTGGAATGTCGGTGCGACGAAAATGTTCGGCTACAAAGCGGAGGAAATCGTCGGACGTTCGATCACGATTCTGATGCCGCCGGATCGGGTCGACGAGGCGGCCGAGATTCTACGCCGGGTGCGACGTGAGGAAGATGTCGAACATTTCGAAACGGTTCGCCGTCGCAAAGACGGTACCGACATAATCGTTTCGCTCACGGTTTCTCCGCTCCGAAATGCAGAAGGAAATGTGATCGGCGCATCGAAGATCGTCCGCGATATCACAGACCGAAAACGCATCGAAGAAGTCATCCATCAAAATCAGGCGATGCTCACGCTTGCGATGCAGAGCAGCCGGATGGGCGTCTGGGAATTGGATCTCGCGACCAACACGGTTTCCTGGAGCGAAGAGCTCGAAGAGATCTTCGGACTTGAAGACGGAAGCTTCGGCGGCACGCAAGAGCATTTCTTTGAATTGATACACGAAGACGATCGCGAAGACGCCTGGAACGAGATCCGTGCGGCGATCGATGAGCATCGCGATTACTCGATCGAGTTTCGATTCCATCACGCCGACGGAACGGTCCGTTGGATGGAAGGACGCGGCGAGGCGGTGTATTCGCAAAAAGGCGAAGCGGTCAGGCTGTACGGCGTCGGCATCGATATCACGGAACGCAAAGAAGCCGAGAAGGCGCTTCGCGAAAGTGAGCGGCGCTTCTCGCGTTTCATGCAGCATCTTCCCGGACTCGCATGGATAAAAGATCTGGATGGCCGATACGTCTATGCGAACGAATCGGCCGAGAGATCTTTTGGAGTTTCCGGAGCCGATCTTTACGGCAAGACAGACGAGGAGATATTTCCGAGCCAGACCGCGGCGCAATTTCGAGCTCATGACAACCGTGCCGTCGAGTCCGGTTCAGGGATCCAAATTGCGGAGGCTCTCGTCGAGGATGACGGCGTCATTCATCATTCGATCGTTAGCAAGTTCCCGATCACGAGCGCCGATGGCAGGCCGACCTTGATCGGCGGCATGGCCATCGACGTGACGGAGCAGAAGCAGGCGGAACAAGCCCTCCGCGAGTCCGAAGAAAAGTACCGGACACTCTTTGACTCGATGGACGAGGGCTATTGCATCATCGAGGTCATTTTTGATGAGAACGCCGAGCCGGTCGACTACCTGTTCGTCGAGGTGAACTCTGCATTCGAGCGGCAAGCAGGAATGCACGAGGTGACCGGCAAGCGAATGCTCGAATTCGTCGACGACATCGAGCCGCACTGGCTCGAGACTTACGGACGTGTCGCGAAGACCGGCGAGCCGACCCGCTTCGCAAACGAATACAAGTCTCTTCATCGCTGGTTCGATGTTTATGCGTTTCGTCCGACTGACGCCGCGGAGAATCACGTCGCGGTGTTGTTCACCGACATCACCAGCCGCGTCCAGGCCGAAGAAAAAATTCGCGAATCGGAAGCGCGGTTCAGGACGATGGCCGATAACGCACCGGTCATGATCTGGGTCACTGATCCGACCGGGCATTGCACGTTCCTCAGTCAGTCCTGGTACGAATACACGGGCCAAACGCCGGGATCCGGACTCGGCTTTGGCTGGTTCGACGCGTTGCATCCCGATGATCACGAAAAGGCCTTGGACGATTTCCACCGGGCGAACGATAAGTGCGAAGGATTCACGAACGAGTATCGCTTCGCAAACGCCGAGGGCGAGTATCACTGGGCGATCGATTCCGCACAACCGCGATTCGATGCGTCGGGAAATTATCTCGGCTATATCGGATCCGTCGTCGACATCCACGAAAGAAAATTAGCCGAGGATGCGATCGTTCGTGCGGAGCGCCAAGCGGCCGAAGAATATCAGACGCTGCTCGCCCGCATCGTTCCGCTCGCTGCGACACTCGGACGCTCGCGCGATCTGACATCGATCTACCGCGCAGTCCGCGAATTTATTTCTGCGTCGATGAAGTGCTCCGGCTTCTTCGTTTCGTTCTTCGACTCAGAAACGAAGATGCGGCACGCGGCTTATGTCTGGGGCGAAGGTTACGAAGTCGATATCGCCACGCTTCCGCCGATGGAGTTAAAGCCCGAAGGCGGTGGTGCAAACTCGCGCGCGGTATTCGAGAAAAAGACGATCATCATGAACGACTACTGGGAGGACATGAAAAAGCGTCCGCACGTAGTTCTCAGCGAGAACGGGATCGATCCGATGTCGTCGGTCATCGTCCCAATGATGATCAAAGACAAAGTACTCGGAACGCTCGAAGTTCAGGCTCACGAGAACAACGCGTTCGAGCAGGAGCACGCCGTCGCTCTCGAGATGGCAGCGAATCTTGCCGCGGTGGCGATCGAGAATGTCCGTTTGATCGACACCGAAGCCGCCGCCCGCGAAGCCGCAGAATCCGCAAATCGCGCGAAGGACGAATTCTTGTCCGTACTTTCGCATGAGCTCCGCACGCCGCTCAACGCGATGCTCGGTTGGGTGCGAATGTTGAAAGCGGGTGTGCTCGATGCCGAAAATTCCGAGCGTGCACTCGAGGTCATCGAACGCAACACGCGTCTTCAGAGCAGTCTGATCGAAGATCTGCTCGACGTCTCGCGGATCATCTCCGGAAAGATGCGGATCGAGTCCGAGCTTGTCGATCTCGTTTCGGTCGTGCAGACGGTTTCGGAAACAACAAAGCCGCTGGCCGACGCAAAGGACGTCACGTTTCGTTTCATCCGCGGCAACGAACCGGTATTCCTGAACGCGGATCCGGTGCGTCTACAGCAAGTCGTTTCGAATCTGCTGCAGAACTCGATCAAGTTCACGCCGGCTGGCGGAAATATCGAGATCACACTTGAACGGGACGAGATGAATGCGATCCTCGCGATCCGCGACACGGGTGTCGGTATCGAAAAGGAATTACTCCCGCACATCTTCGACAGGTTCCGTCAGGCCGACGCCTCGGCACGGCGGAATTTTACCGGTCTCGGATTAGGGCTGACGATCGTTCGAAACATCGTCGAGCTCCACGGCGGAACGGTCGATGTCGACAGCGACGGCAAAGATAAAGGGTCGGTCTTTGTTTTGACGCTCCCGCTCGCCGCGGAATTTTACTCGATGGCGACGGACGGAGATCATCGAGCTGCCGGCGGATCGCTCTCCGGGCAGACCATCCTGCTCGTCGATGACGACAACGAAAATCTGCTGCCGCTAAAACTATTCCTCGAAAATGAAAGCGCGAATGTGACACCCGCATCGAATGCGACCGAAGCGCTCGGCTTTCTCGCCCGGCAGGATTTCAACCTGATGATCACCGACATCGGAATGCCCGACATCGACGGATACGAATTAGTGACAAGGCTTCGCTCCAATTCGGTTTCACGAAACTCAACGCTAAAAGCGATCGCACTCACCGCCTACGCCTCAGTCGACGACCGCGAGCGAGCGCTCCAGGCCGGCTTCCAAGCTCATCTCGCCAAACCTGTAAACTTCGACGAGCTCCTCTCCACCATCCAAAAAGTCGCCCGAAACGGGCATTAACCATTTTGGATTTTGGATTTTGGATTTTGGATTTTGGATTGAAAAGGACGATCGATAGACCTCGAAAGTTGATCACACAACGCGGAAACCCGACCCGTTGGGAGGGTGTTCTTTATTCGGAACTGGAAGTAGGTATCGCAGCCGGACCAGATCCGGGAGAAAACAAGAAGCTCTATTCGGCGAGCGACTCCGTCTCTCTCATCAAACGCGCGACGTGGAAGACGTAATGGAAGCCCGACGCAAAGGCGAGGAGGACGACGATGAAGTATGTTGTCGGCAAATAAAATCCGTAACCGGTGACGGCGGCGAGGAGGATCATGCCGACGGCGATCACTTGAACAAGTGTGCTCAACTTTCCCAGCCACGATGGTTTGAATCCGCGGAAGCCGGTCATGATGTTGATGGCTCCGGCGACGGTGATGATGAGGACGTCGCGTCCGATGACCGCGGCGGTGACCCAAAAAGGAACCGGGAGATGGCGAACCGCGGGAAGGACATTTGGCATTGTCAGGATGACGAATGCGGTCGTCATCAAAAGTTTGTCGGCGATCGGATCGATGATCGTGCCGAGCTCCGATTCCTGATTGAATTTGCGTGCGAGAAATCCGTCGATCCCATCCGACACCCCGGCGATGACGAACACGACCAGTGCAAACGTGCTGTAACCGTAATACAGCAAACTCGCAAACACCGGTATCAGCGCCATTCGCATGAAGGTGAGGAGGTTGGGAATTGTAAGGATGCTGTTCATCTAGATTTGCGATTTGCGATTTTCGAATTTCGATTTGCGATCTCGCCGTCCGCGTCGCCTGAAATTGCGCGACCTCCATCTGCCTTCATGAAATCGCTAATTCTTAAACTTCCACGCGATCGCAAATCGCAAATCGAAATTCGAAAATTAAGTAGCCCGCAATTCAAGCAACGAAATTTCCGGCGGACATTGATATCTGATCGGGAGAACAACCGTGCCGATTCCTCTTGTGATGTAGATCTGCGACTCCTTCCGTCGATGGAGACCGCTAGTCAGTTTGCGACGCGGCAGCAGGCGCTTTTCAGGATCGCGAACTTTCACTTGCCCACCGTGTGTGTGACCGCTCAATGTCAGATCGACTCCGTATCGCGCGGCCTGTCTCAGAATTATCGGATTATGCGCGAGCAGCAGCTTCATCTCATCCGGAAATGATCCCTTCAATGCCGACGTCAGGTCCGCCTTGCCGACCATATGATCATCGACGCCGCAGATCCAGAACGAGCTGCCTCGTGCTTCGAATCGCGATCCTTCATTCACCAGCATATTAATGCCGGCTTCTCGAAATTTCTTTACGACGAGATCCGGTGAAGTCCAGTGATCATGATTTCCGAGACACGCGAACGTTCCAAATTCCGACTTCAAAGTCCCGAGGACTTTCGCGACGGGTGCGATGTATTTCTTTTCGTGAGAAACGTAGTCGCCGGTCAGGATGAACATGTCCGGCTTGAGGCGGTTCGCGACCTTTACTGCACGTTCGATGTGGTCGAGGTTTGTGAAAGGGCTGTGATGAAAATCCGAGAGATGAATTATTTTGAATCCGTCTAATTTTTTCGGAAGCCGTGCGAGCTCGATCTCGACGCGTTCGAGCGAGAGGCTTGACGCTTCATCCATCGCCGTCTTCGCGATTTTCGAGACATTTCCGGCGAATTTACGCAGAGGTTTCTCAGATGTAACGAGGGAATTGATGCGGTCGGAAATGCGTGATTTTCTCTGGCCGTCGATCTTCATCTGCGTTTCGAATAATTAAGAAAGATTTACTGTACAAATCTTTTCGGTAGCGACAGAATACCGTCCTCAACAATTAAATACCAGCAAGACAGGAGGCTCCCACATGAAGACTTCCATGCGATGCGTCGTGTTTTCCGCGACTATCGTTCTTCTAACTTCGATGCTTTGCGCGGCACAGGACTTGGATGGCGTCACGATTTCCGGTACTGTCCGCGATCTGAACCATCTCCCGATAGCTCGTGCGATCGTCATCGCAACGCATATCGAATCCAATACGTCGCGAAAGTCCACAACCGACGACGAAGGTAAGTTTCGCTTCGTCGAGCTCCGTCCTGGGACACTCGCTCTTACGTCTTTCGCGACCGGTTTCGGAGAGAAACGATCAGAAGAATTGAAATTGCTTTCGGGGCAGAATTTGCGGATCGACATCGAGCTCACGCCGGCGGATATCGTCGCGTCGACGACGGTCTCGGTGACGAACGATGTCGCCGCCGTCGATACGACGAGGATCGTCGTCGGCGGAACGATTTCAGGAAGGGAGTTGGAAGACATCCCGAACAATGCGCGAAACCCGTTGGACTTTGTTTTGACGCTCGGCGGAACTTCGGAGGAGCAGCTATCGACAAACGGTCTCGCCGAAGATAGATTTCAATCGCCGCCGACAGCGCCGCTTGAGCAGGGGAACTATTCCTTATCGGGCGGCGTCGCTTACTCGAACAATCTGACGATCGACGGCCTCGACAACAACGACGATCGATCTTCGCGTGAGCGCTTTCAACCGTCGCTCGAGGCGATCGAAGAAGTGCAGGTCATCGCAAATCAATTTTCCGCCGAGTACGGACGCGCGTCCGGCGGACGTGTGAATCTTCGAACCCGCGCCGGATCGAACCAGTTTCGGGGCCGTGCGTTCATGTTTTTTCGCGAAAACAGACTCAATGCAAATACCTGGTACAACAACAGTCGAACTCCGGCGGTCGGACGAGCACCGCTGACGGAATACAATCCCGGATTCACGCTCGGCGGCCCGATCAGATTTCCTTTTTATGACGGTAGAGATCGCACTTTCTTTTCAATCGCTTACGAATTCAACGACGTGCTCGACACGACGTTTGTCGACACGTGGTTGCCGGTCGCATCGAATCCGCGATTCGGACTTCCGGTTCCGACATCGACAGCGTGTCCGCCCGATGTCTCATCATGCATGGACACGAGCAGCGATCCGCCGGTCGCGATACTGCCGTATCAATCGCTTCTCGATACACCGAACACGAGTCACATTTTGACGACACGGGTTGATCACACAATCTCGAATGCGAACAATTTCACCGTCGGATTTCAGTTCGGACGTCGCACAAATCAGCGGACGACGTCTGCATCGACGACGCGGCTCGACGAAGCTTTGCAAATCCGCAATTCGTTTTCCGACGCGTACAACTTCACTGACAATCACGTCTTCGGAGCGAGGGCGGTGAATCAGATCCGCGGACAATATTCGATCTACAAACCGAGTTTTCAAACTAGTCAGCCTCTCGGCCCTGTCGTGCTCATCGGATACACAAGTCCGACCGGCGGCGCGCAGACACTGATCGCAGGGAATTCGACGACGGCGGTCACCGGCGATGCGACCGGATTTCCGCAGAATCGAAAAGAGACCCGTTTTCAGATCCAGGATTCGTTCACATACATCTCCGGTCGACACACCTTCAAGCTCGGGTTCGATGTCATGAACGTGCGTTCCAAGGCGATCGGTCTTGGTGACGCGACCGGTACGTTTAACTTTTCAAGCGTCCTCAATTTTCAGAACAACGTGTTGTCGAGATATCGACAGAATTTCGGGACCGCATCCGATGTAAAAAATACTTATTCGGGAATTTTCTTTAATGACGAACTAAAACCACTTTCGAATCTCACGATAAATCTCGGCCTTCGATTCGAGCGCGAAACCGCGGTGGATGACGGCAACAACTGGGGGCCCCGTCTCGGAGCTGCGTGGGATCCGCTGAAAGATGGAAAGGGCGTCGTCCGAATCGGTGCAGGAATTTTCTACAATCGCGTGCTTCTTCGAACTGTCGCGGATTCGATCCAGAATACCGGTGGGAATCAGGTGACGTTCGATACCAATCTGATCCCGAGTCTTATCGCGAGCGACAGTCGCCGCCGCGAAATTCTCGCGTCGATCGCAACGAACTTTCCATCGGCGTTCTCTTCGCCGGGCGAGATCCGGAACTTACTCGCCAACGTATGTGCGGGCGTTACACCCGCACCGCCGGCGCCGTGTACGTCGAGTCTCGGCTTTCTCGGGAACGTGACGAGTACCGGGAATCCGCTTCGAACGGTCGAACCGGATCTGAAAATTCCGGAGAGTTATCAATTCAATATCGGTTTCGAACGAGAGATCAAACGCGGATGGATCCTCGAAGCGAATTACACGTGGAATAAGACCGCAAGATTATGGCGTGACCGAAATGGAAATGTTCCGATCCTGCCCGCGGGTTACGAAGACTGGACCGCGTGGCTGCTCGAGCATCCGTACACTCTTTCGCCAACTCGCATGTACACATTCTTTCTCGGAGATCGCAACGATCCGTCCGGCCTTCATGCGAATTCTCCGACCGGCTCGACCTGCGGTACTACGACGATGAACTGTTTTGTGAATCTGAATACGACGAGCTCATCGACCACGACTCCGCTCGTCGCCGTGCCGGGAACGAACAACAACGCGACCGGCGGTCCGATCGGGATCGCACTCGCGGCTGTGAAACAATTTAGACCGAACCGTGATTTGGAAGAGACGTCGATCATCGGCTCGAACGGAAATGCTTTTTATAACGGGCTCGTCATTGAATTGAGAAGCATCAACCGTCAGATCGGCCACGGCTTCGGGTCGTCGTTCCGACTTAATTACACGCTTTCGAAAACGATGGACGACGGGCTGAACAATACTTCGAACGCCGAGATTAACGGCGACTTTGCGCGGGAGTGGGCCCGGACGCTTCAGGACCGTCGACATCGGATCGCATTCTCCGGAACGTTCGACATGCCATGGTGGCTAGGAAAATTACGGTTGTCTCCATTATTCCGATGGGGAAGTTCGGCACCGTTCAATATCGGGAACGGCGGTTCGGATCGGAATCTAGATGATCTCAGCACTGACCGGATAAATTTCACGGGAGATGTCAGTTCGTTGAAATGGCGTCGTCCCGGATCCATGCTGCCGTCTGACGCATACATCGGACAATTCAGTCTCGCGACCATCGGAGCCCGGGGCGGAGATCTTCCACGGAACTCCGGTCGCGGCCCATCTTTTTATACTTTCGATCTGAGCGTCACCCGGGAATGGAAATTCAGCGAGACTATAAAACTGAGGCCGGTCGTTCAATTTGACAACATTCTGAACGCCGCAGTTTTCAACTACGGAGCCGGGTTTATCGATTTCAACGGTTTAACTGTTTCCAATCCGGCAGCAAAAGCTAATTT
Organism: Acidobacteriota bacterium; assembly: GCA_003223025.1. Lineage (GTDB taxonomy): Bacteria > Acidobacteriota > Blastocatellia > Pyrinomonadales > Pyrinomonadaceae > OLB17. The sequence goes on along the minus strand of QHXR01000005.1, from coordinate 26,255 downwards.
TCTGGTTCCGACCCGGACCTTCCGACAGCGGCAGATCCGGCTCGGGATCCGCTTCGACTTCTGATATTTGCTCAATTTCTTTTTGCCGGCGTCTTATCTCTCCCTCCGGAGGCGTCGGCCTTTTTTTCTGTTACCTTGCGGATTAGCGTCCTGGTGAAAAACCGTGTTCGAAGACCCGTTTCGCGGTTTTTCACGCAAAGACGCTAAGACGCAAAGAGTTGAGTCGTGACTTGAGAATTTTGCTGACGAGCGCCGGTCCGATGTGCTAGTTTAATAATTGTTGAACACCTTTGTTCACGCCCGCCTATGAGCCAAGCAATTGAGAGCACAGGCGTGCTCACCGAAGTTTCAATCGAGTCGGTCCTTCTCGACGCCGATCTCTTCGTCAAATACGCTTCAGCGGAGAAAGCATTCAAGCTGCTTCACGATTCGCTCGAGCGCAGCCCGCGGTCCATCGCGCTCCGCGAGAAGCTCCGCGACATCTGCATCAAGCAGAAGAATCTGAACGAGGCTGCACGACAATGCCTCGCGCTCGTTAGCCTCTATATCGGCCGCGAAGAATTTGATCTCGCGTATGACCGGCTGCAGGAAGCGAAGCTTCTGGATCCCCGTGTCTCGGTTGCACCCGGGCTCGAAGCGATCCGCCGCGCTCGTCGTCCCGACTTCGCTGTCAATCGCGACAAGTCGCCGCAGAAAGTTCGGACCGATGTCACGTTCGCCGGACATCTCGGTTATGTGAGCATCTTCGACGCGGTGCAAGTTATTGAAAGCGCAAAGATGACGGGACTGCTTGTCATCAAATCCGATCTTCATCTGGCGAACGTTTCATTCAACGACGGTAAGATCGTCGACGCCGAATGCAACGGCCACAATGGACACGTTGCGTTTCGCGAGATCATCGAGATCAGCAGCGGGACATTTGAGTTCACCATCTCCGATAACGAATTCCCGGTCATCCTCAACGTCGTCACGAATACGAATTTCCTCCTCGATATCCTCACCGAGCTCGATAACGAACGCGCCGAGCAGCAAGGCCTCCGCGACGTCGGCCGCGAAATGTAAGATCCGATTTCTTCAGTGGATAGTTTGAAGTGACAAGTGGATAGTTGAAAACTATTAACTTGTCACTTTTCACTATCCATTGAATAAAACAGACGCTCCGGGCCACTATTCAGTTATCGTTTTTCGACTGGTTTAGTAGATAAACTTTCCTTGACTTAACATTCCGATTACCCCAAAATATAGTGCACCTCAGGTTCCCCAAGCACTATATAGAATGTTTAAGCTCCAACGTTTAGAAATTACTGGCTTTAAGTCGTTTGCCGATTACACGGAGATCGTTTTCACCGGTAATGGCATCACTGCCGTCGTCGGTCCGAACGGATGCGGCAAGTCCAACGTCTCCGACGCCATCTCATGGGTGCTCGGCGAACAGCGTGCAAAATCGCTTCGCGGCGGAGAGATGAAGGACGTTGTCTTTCAAGGCTCGCGCAATCGTAAGCCGGGCGGCATGGCCGAGGTCGTGCTGCACCTCGTTCGCGACACGGATGCGTTCGACACCGAGGAGAATGAGCTCGAGGACATCGACGAGACTTTGAGCGCACTCGATGAGTCGGCGGTCGATGTCGACGCGCTCGAGGCTGAAACGATCGAAGAGTCCGAGACAGTCGAAGCGGTCGCCGAAAGTGAGGTCGGGGAATCGACTGACGTCGAACCGGGCGAGTTCGAAGTCGAAAAAGTTCAGGCAGCTCAGGTCGGCTCCGTGCAAGTCGTCGAACGGACCATCAAAACAAAGCGTCATTGGCGTCCGCGTTCGTTCGCTCTCGACTTCGCTCCGGGTGAGGCGGTTGCGGTTACGCGTCGACTCTATCTTTCGGGCGAAAGCGAGTATCTGCTCAATGGCAAAACCTGCCGACTCCGCGACATTCAGGATCTGTTTGCCGGAACCGGATTGTCGGGAGCACACTACGCGATCATCGAACAGGGCCGCATCGGACAGATCCTTTCCGCAAAGCCGGCCGACAGACGTAACCTGATCGAAGAGGCGGCGGGGATTTCTAAATTCCGAACCCGTCAACGTGCCGCGGAAACCCGACTCGATTCTGCACGCACCAATCTCGGCCGCATCTCCGATATAGTTTCCGAGATCGAGAAACAAGCAAACTCGCTTCGTCGCCAGGCTTCCAAAACACGCCGTTACATCGTTCTTCAAGAGGAATTTCGGGTCCTGCTGCGCCAACTGTTCGCGGCCGAAGGTCAGCATCTCTCGGCGGCGATCGAGGGATTTGAAAAAGGCCTTGCGGATGCGGTTGAGCTCGAGCATCAGTTCGCCGAAAAAGTAGTCGCACAGGAAGAAGCGTTTCGAGATGCGACGCAGCGTGCGAGGTTTGTCGAAGAGACGTTGGCCGAGATCCGGCGGCGTCACGCCGACAACGCGCTTGAACGCGATCGAGCTGAGCGTGAGCATCGCTATCAGGCCGAGCAGATCGTCAGTTTGAATAATCGATCCGAATCCGTTCGAGGTGAGATCACCGCAATCGAAGAGCGGCTTAAATTGATCGAGTCTGAGCTCGAACGACTTCATAAAGAAGATCAGGCTGAGGCGGCCGAAGCCGACGCGTCCCGTCTGATCCTGCAGGAAGCCGAGCGACAGTATGCGTTGAAACTTGATGACGCGCGAAAGGTTGAAGAAGAGCTAGAAACCCATCGAACGGAGTTGATGACGCACACCGCGGCGCTCGAGCGTTTTGACGAGATCGCCCGTCAACTCGAAGCGAACGAGCAGCGTCTGACCGAACGGCTTCAAGGGCTCGAGCGCGAATCGCTCCGCGCCGCTGAGGCATTCGACACATTCGTGAAAGAGCTCGACGAGCTCGAGAAAAATCAGAAAGAAGAAAGCGAAAAACTCGAAACGCTTCAGACGGAAAAGGTCGAACTGCTTTCGCAAACCGCGACGGCGCGCGAAAAGCTTCGCTCGTCGGAAGAATCGTTGCGCGTCCTCGAGTCGGAGCAGTTGAAGACGAAGAATCGTCGCGATACGCTGCACGAGCTCGATGAAAATCGCGCGGTATATGCTCCGCAGATCCAGAAACTTTTTGCCGAACAGAGTAACATCGGCGTCCGTCTCTCCGGCGTGCTTGCGGATTTTCTTTCGGTAGATGAGCGTGCCGAGATCGCCGTCGAGAGTCTCTTCGGTCAGCGGCTCCAAACGGTTCTCGTAGAAAGTGTCGACGACGCGAAGGTCGTTTCCGCATGGCTCGAAAAAAATGCGATCGGCCGCATCGCGATACTCGCGGTTCCGTCGCTTGAAGGCCGTAATACAAAATCGATCGGCGCAAGCGGACTTGTTCGCGACGCACTTGGACTGTCAGGTGATTTGCTCGCAAGCGTTCAAAAAGCGTTTCCGCGAGAGTTGAATACGCGATTGATCGAGCGTATCGAAGATGCCGAGCTAAACGGCGGCGATCTCGTAACGTTCGGGGGAACCGTCATCAGTAACGATGGACTTTTCATCAGCGGTCGCGAGTCGACCGACGATCGTCCGAACGCATCGCTTCTCGCGTTCAAACGTGAGCTGTCCGGTTTGGGACAGACGCTTGTCGCACTCGACGAAGAGATCGCGATCGCAAGGATGATCAGCGAAGACGATAGCCGAGCACTTGCTTCGATCGAAGAAAAGACCGTCGATCTTCAGTCGCTCATCATTAAGGTCGAGCGCGGCCTCCATGGTCTTGACATCCAAAGATCGACGACGCGTCAGGAGATCGAGCGTGCGGAGCGACACAAGAAGGTCGTTGCCGAAGAGCAGAAACAGACTCACGAAGAGATCGAGCAAAATCAGTTGAAGATCGTCGAGGCGGCGGAGAATCGACGACGTGCCGAGGCGTTCCGTGACGACACGCGAGCTCACGTCGATCGTGTCAACACACTTCTCGCGGACGCACGTGCGAAGACGGATGCCGAAAACGCGATCGTAAATGAGAAACGCACACTCGCCGCAACTTCGGGCGAGCGACGACGATCGGTTCATTCGACATTGAAGCGTGTCGAGAACGAGCAGAGAGAACTCGAGGCCCGTTCCGCTATGCACACCGTCGAGATCAACGAGATCGATATCAAGATCGCAGGTTTACGAGAGTCGACGGCGGCGATCGCGGACCGCATCGCGGGTACCGAAGGTGAGAAGGCGGCAGAGCTTGAAGAGCTCGCAGCGGCGATTGCAGAAGTTACCGCGACACGCGAGTCCGCCGATGCGGCGAGCGTCGAGCTCGCGGATCTCAATCACCGTTCGGCTGATGCATTGAACGAACGTGCGGCGATCGAGGTGAGACAGGCCGAAGCGGTCACGCAGCTCAAGAACGTAAATGAGAAGTGTGCTCAGGATCTGAACACGTCTCTGTCTTCGCTGATCGAAAGCGAAACCTTTGAAGAAGGTTTTGATCTCGACGTATGCCGTGATCGCGCAGACGATCTTCGCAGCCGGCTCGAGGGATTCGGTGCGATAAACATGCTCGCGGTCGAAGAACTTTCCGAAGCGGAAGAACGACTGCTATTCCTGACATCGCAGCGTCAGGACATCATCGACAGCATCGCGTCGGCGGAAGAAGCGTTGCGTGAGATCAAAGAAAGATCGCGTGCTAAATTCCGCGATGCCTTCACGGCGATCAACGCGAACTTCATCGAATTTTTCCAAGAGCTGTTCGGCGGCGGTAAAGGCGAGATGACATTGCTCGAGTCCGACGATGTACTCGAAGCGGGAATCGAGGTCGTCGCGCAACCGCCGGGCAAACGTCTTCAGAACATCCTTCTTCTCTCCGGCGGCGAGAAAGCGATGACCGCGATCGCCCTCGTCCTCGCGATCTTCAAATATCGCCCATCACCGTTCTGTCTTCTCGATGAGGTCGACGCTCCGCTCGATGATGCGAACGTCGGACGCTTTGTGACGAAGATCGCGTCTATGTCCGAGAAGACGCAGTTTATCGTCATCACGCACAACAAGCGGACGATGGAAGCGGCTCGAGCTCTTTACGGTGTGACTATGCAGGAAGCCGGAGTCTCGCGTATCGTCTCGGTGAAATTCGAATAAAATTTGTTCACCTCAATCTTCGGTCTCAAATTTCAAATCTGAAATTTGAAAAGGGAAACCTAGAATCTCGAATCTGTTCAGAAATCTTCTAACAGATTCGAGATTTTTTTTGGTCAGATTGAAATTCCAGTGTATGGTGCAAACTTCTGTTGAAGTTGCGTCATCGAACCGAGAGGTTGGATAATCCATTCGCAAATGCAATTACTTAGATCGATCCTGGTTCTGGCGGTCGCCGCGATTTTTTTAGGTTCGGCGGTGCTCGCGCAGACAAAGAAGCGGACGAAGCCGCCAGAGAAAACGCCGGTCGTCGCGACTGTGCCGACGCCGAGCCCGTCTCCTGAACCCGTGACTGACGCGCGTTCACCAAAGAAAAACGAGCGGCCCGGAACCGGAAGTAGTACGACGAAGAATTCTGCACCGCCTGCAACGATCGCGACCGAGCCGACATACTTCTACGAGTTTGCGCAACCGGACTTTGATATAAAAAAGATCGTCATCCAACACGACGAAGCGGGTGTTGGGACGATCATGTTTATAAAAAGAATGTTCGGCGACGCCGTGACGGATCCGATCAACGTTTCGCGTGAAACGATGGACCGAATAAACGCGGCTTACGCAGCTCTTAACTTTCTCGATTCAACAGAAAATTATCAGTACGAAAAGGACTACGCTCATCTCGGTGTGATGACGTTCCGGTTGAAGCGGGGCGACAAGCAGCGGATGGCGATGTTTAATTACACGACGAACGCCGATGCAAAAGCGCTCGCGGATGAGTATCGGAAGTTGGGCAATCAGTTTATCTGGGTGTTCGACATCTCTGTCGCACGTGAGAATCAGCCGCTCGAAGCTCCTAAGCTTCTCGACGCACTCGATTCGCAAATGAGACGTAACGAGATCTCGGATCCAGCTCAGTTGGTGCCGTTGTTAAAAAGTATGATCGACGATGAGCGTCTTCCACTGATCGCACGCAATCATGCGGGAAAGTTGGCGGAGAGGATCGGGAAGGGTAAGAAATAGTTTCTAGTTTCTAGTTTCTGGTTTCGCGTTAACCAGCAAACTAGAAACTAGAAACTCGAAACCAGAAACTTATTTTATTGAGTGCAGGCCGAACATATTTCCTTCGGTGTCGTAGACGAGTGAGATGAACCCGTACGGACCGATCGAGAACTTTTCTTTTTGGATCTTTCCGCCGGACGAGACGACGCGGGATTCTTCATTCGCACAATCTTCGCAACTGAAATAAACGATCACGCTGTTTTGGCCGACGGGAAATCCCGGCATGTGAACCAGCGATCCTGGCGCACCCGCAGCTTCCATCTCGCCGGGAAACGCATACATCTCGACATCCGGTCCTTCCAGTTTTGAAAGTGGCACACTGAGCACCGTCTCGTAGAATTTCCTCGCACGAGCCATATCGTCGACATAGATCTCAAACCATCCAACGCTATTCCTTGCCATTGTAATTCTCCTTTCGTAATAATTTCGGCGCGCAATAATACTCTCAACGCATTCGAGAAGTTTCAAGCCGGTGACAGTTTGGGTTGTAGTTTATTTCGGCGAGATCGTCCCGTCGTCGTCGATCTTCGGCGCGGTCGCGCCGAAATCGATCTGAGACAAGGATCGAACTTTTTTCACCGCGGCACCCGACGGATCAAGAACCGGAATTCCGAGACCTTCCTGTCGTGCCGAGTTCAGTTTTCCGCCGATGAACTTTCCGCTTGGATCAAGCTTCACCTCGAGGATCACGGTTAGCGCCGTCTCGGCTTTCAGACTGAACCATCCATACGTCGCGAAATTTCCGAGCGAGTAGTCGATCAATCGATCCTTGTAGATCTCCATTGCCCGAAGGACATGCGGGCCGTGACCGAGAACGAGATCGGCACCGGCGTCAATAACGGTGTGAGCGAACAAAGGAAGATTGCCGCGCTTTTCGCCGAGAAAAAGCTCCGTTTGTTTCGGGACGTTCTGGGCACCGGTTCCTTCCGCTCCGCCGTGGAAAGAAACGACGACGATGTCGGCCTTCTTGTCGGCCTCCTGGACGAGACGCCGTGCGGTATCGAGATCGTTGACGTTAGGAACGATGTTGTTGTGGGCGAATCCGACGAACGCGACTTTGAGTCCCTTGACGTCGAGAAACGTCGTCGAGAATTGCACGCGATCGCTGCCGGCGTGTTTGATACCCAATGCTTCCAGCGTTTTGCGCGTGCTCGCACGACCGGCGTCGCCGAAATCAGACGCGTGATTATTCGCGACACTCATGACATCGAATCCGGCATCTTTTAAGTTCTTAGCGAACCGTGTGGGCATCCGAAACGCAAAGCATCGTACCGGCTCGCCGGGTTTTGGCGTCCCGCATTTTTCCGAAACGCCGCCGTCGATTATCGGCCCTTCCATATTTCCGAATGCGATGTCTGCAGCCGAGAGGATCGGAGTCACGGCTTTCAAAATATCGGCACCGTCGTTCGGCGGCATCCGCGAATCATTCGGGAACGGAGATCCAAGCATCACGTCTCCGACCGCCGCGATCGTGATCGGTCCGGTAGGCGGTGTAGGAGTTGCCGCCGGCTGAACATGCGTCTCTGCTTCCGCGACTGGCGTGGTCAAATCTTTTGTTTGACACGAACTCGCAAGAAACAAGATCAGGACAAGTAGCGAAATAAGTTTGGGCATATCGCTTGGGGCTCAATAAATTTCATCCTCAACTTTCGTCGAGATGAAGTGAAGTGTCTTCAAGATCGCGCCTGGCCTTATCCGGCGTTTCCTCTTGGTTCAAGACATCGAATACAAATCGACCGTCGCGTAATAGATAACTTGCGGCGACTCCGTAAAAAACGACGAAAAGAAATTGTCCAAAGAAGGAGCCGAACGTGGCATTAGCGACTGTCCCCGTGGCCTGAGCGACAGTGATGAGTCCGCTGATGAACGTGATCGCAGATGCAATCGCGAAAAATGCTGAAACAAAACCCACGACGCGAATTACTAACCAGATGAGAGATTCTTTTGTCATAGTAGTAGGTCCAATCGCAAGAGAATTCCGGGATCTTAATCCCACATGATCTACTGCCAAGGCTAAAACGGTAAGTTTAATCGAGTTCGGGTAAACTGCAAGGAATTTTTTGTGGCGTTCGAGTGACGTTATCGCGGACAGCAGGCGGAACCGGGAGCGGTAGCGACTGGGTAACCCGTCGAGGTCGGGACAACAAAGGGCGGCCCGGTCGCTACCGCTCGCGGTTCTGACCTGTGTGATACGTTGCCTACGGAACAAACGCGTTCGGCAGCGGACGATCGCCGTTGGCGCCGAACTGCACGATCTGTGTTCCGGCGGTCGTTCTCGAGATGAACCATGTCGCACTCGACGGACGGAATACCGTTACGTCGAACTTGCCGTCGCCGTCGTAATCACCGGGAGCGACGACGTCGCCGTTCGTGCCGAATGGGAATCCGTAGAACGAAAAGTCTTCGCTTCGAACGATGAGCCATTCGCCTGTCGATGGACGCCAGATCGCAATGTCCGCTTTTCCGTCGCCGGTGTAATCGCCCTGGACTGGTTTATCAGTCGAACCGCCAAACTGCATCGCTAGTAGTCCCGCGGTCGATCGTTGAATCCACCATTCGGCCCCGCTTGCCGCGGGCCGGAAGATCCCGACGTCGGCCTTCCCATCGTTGTCGTAATCGGAGACGACCGGAGAATCGCCGGTGATTCCAAACTGGAATATCCGAGTCGGAGCGCCGGATGATTGCGAGACGAACCACGTCGACGACGACGGTCTAAAGACAGCGAAGTCCGCTTTGCCATCCGCGTCATAATCTGCCGGAACGGGAACGTCGCCATTTGTCCCGAACGGAAGCGCAAAGAATGAAAAGTCTTCGGATCGCAGAACATACCATTCACCCGATGAAGGTCTAAAGAACGCGATGTCGGATTTTCCATCGCCGGTGAAATCGGCGGGTGCGATGACATCAGTCGACGCACCGAACTGCAGTGCGAAAGTCTGACCGTTTCCGCTTCGATTGATCCACCATTCTCCGCCGCTCGGACGGAAGATCCCGATATCGGTTTTGCCGTCGCCGTCGAAATCGAATGGAGACTTCAGGCCCGAAAGATCGCCGAGAATTCGAGCAACCGTAAAGAGCCCGTTGGAAGTTCCGGCAACGGTGGCCCGGCCGCTCGCATCGAGTGCGACCCCGCGGATGTAGTCCGTGCTGCCGTCGAAAATATCTATTACGCGCTTACCGGCATTGCCAAACGAAGTATCGAGCGTGCCGTTCGTGTTGTACTGGGCGAGTGCGAAATCGTCGTCGTTCGGGACGAGGCGATCCGTTAAGCCGGCAGCCAGGATCCGCCCGTCGGGACGAAGCGCGATACTGTTTATTTTGGAGTTAACGCCGGTAAACTGAGTGACGGTCGTACCCTGCGAGCCAAAACTTCCGTCGGGCGTACCGTTGGCATTCAATCTGACGAGAGCAAAATTCAAACCGAATCCGCCGATGCTACCGGCACCTCCCGTGACGATCTTGCCGTCCGACTGAATTACGACAGTCTCAGCCGCGCCGACGCTCGAGACAAAAACGTATCCGACACCTGAAAACGATAGATCGGGAGAACCGTCTGAGTTATAACGGGCGACAGTCAATCTGCTTGAAAAACCACCGGCAGCGACTATCTTTCCGTCCGGCTGAAGTGCCAGAGCGGTGGCGACATTGCTTTCGCTAGCAGATCCGATCAGCGAGATCAATTTACCGTCTCCGTCAAAGGAGGTATCCAGTTCACCACTAGGGAGGAGACGGACAAAGCCAAATTTTTCGACGGTCGTGAAAGCCGATCCAGCCGCAATTATCTTCCCGTCGGGCTGCACCGCTACGGCATTTGCGATCTCATTGCTATTCGTGGAAAACGTGATCCCGACCGCGACTTTGCCGCCAAGACCGAACGAACCATCGAGCGAACCGTCGGTGTTCAGGCGGATAAAAGCGAAGTCGTTATTGACGCCGTTGTGGGCCGATCCGGCAACAACAATTTTGCCGTTGGGCTGGATCGCTATCGCGTTGGCGACATCATTGCCTTCGTAAATCGGGACGATAACACGGCCATCACCGTCGAACGTCGGATCAAGGAAACCATCCGTCGTATAACGGATAACCGAGAAATCATTATCGACTCCGTTGAATGTATAACCTGCGACGACGGTCTTGCCGTCCGACTGGATCGCCATTGCACGAGCGGTAGAATTCTGGAAACCGATATCACTGACCAATTTTCCGTCACTGTCGAGCGAAGTATCGATCGAACCGTCCGCATTGTAGCGGGCGATCGCGGCGTTATAGGTAACGATCGAATTTGCATCATTGCCTGTGTAGCCAACGGCGACCAGCTTGCCGTTCGACTGCAACGACACCGTAACGGCAACGTCATCGTCTCCGAAGTTGGTAGTAACTTTACCGTCGCCATCGAATGATGTGTCGAGTGACCCATCGGTGTTGTACCGGGCGAGCGCAAAATCATAATCATCTGCCTGCTCTCGATCGCCGGTCAACAAGATTTTGCCGTCGGCCTGAATTTTTACATCGTCGGCAAAATCGTAGCCGGTTCCCATCGGCGTAGTCACGATCCCATCCATATCGAAAGACGTATCAAGTGATCCGTTTAGGTTGTATCGGGCAACGGCAAATTCAGAATTCGGGCCGCCACCGCCCTCCCCTGCTGCCACGATCTTGCCGTCCGGCTGAATCGTCACGGCCTCAGCGCCCGACGCATCGCCTATGTGAGTTATAACTTTCCCATCCGTGTCGAACGAACTGTCGAGGGATCCATCCGCGTTATATCGAACTAAGACGAAATCAAAGTCCGAATTGCTGTTTGCATAGCCGGCCGCGACGATCTTTCCATCGGCCTGGATCGCGACCGCGTGAGCTTCGTCGGTTCCGGTTCCAACTGATGTGATGACTTTGCCGTCACCGTCGAATGAGTTGTCGACGGAACCATCGGAGTTGTAACGGATAAGAAGGATATCGGTAGTCGCTCCGGTAAATACATTTCCGGCCGCAACGATCTTTCCATCGGGCTGAATCGCGATCGCGGAGAGCCGGTAAGTTGTGCTGCCTACGTCCGTGACAACTCTTCCATCGCCGTCAAAAGAATTGTCCAGACTTCCATCCGGGTTGAAGCGGGCAAGTCCGAACCCCCGGGGCGTACCGCCAAACCGGTCACCCGCGACGATGATCTTGCCATCGGGCTGGATCGCCATCGTCCAGCAATGGAAAGAATCATTCACAGGGACGAAAGCCCGACCGTCGAAATCAAAAGTAGTATCAATTGAGCCGTCCGGGTTATACCTCGAAACTCCGCACGTCGGGTTTGCCGATCCATACTGAGCTCGTCCGGCTATCACGATCTTCCCGTCGGTCTGCACCGCACCAGCCTGTCCGTCGTTATAGGTACCGCTTCCGATCCCGTCGCTGCTTATTCCATCGAATGAAAAAGTGGGATCCAAATCTCCCGGAGACGCGGGGACATTCGACGAAATGCCTGTAAAAAGAAACAGAAGGAGGAAGAGGTTTAAGCTGGATCGCAATTTCATGTACGTGCCCCGCAACCGGATTCGGTCTTTGCAATATCAGACAGTGAATGGTGTGAAGAAGTATAGGAAGCCTAGCCCGAAAAGAAAAGATTTTTTCGTTCGCCCGCCAGTTTCGAGAAAAAATGCGGCGGTCTCACGAATGAGTCCGCCGCAGGTATCGCCTCGCAAACAAATTTAAGGTACGAACGCGTTCGGCAAAGGACGATCGCCGTTCGCTCCGAACTGCACGATCTGCGTTCCGGCGGTCGTTCTCGAGATATACCAAGTTGCATTCGACGGGCGGAAGACAGTCACGTCGAACTTGCCATCACCGTCGTAATCGCCCGGAGCGACGATGTCGCCGTTAATTCCAAACGGGAAGCCGTAGAACGAGAAATCTTCGCTTCGAACGATGAGCCATTCGCCGGTCGACGGGCGCCAGATCGCGACGTCTGCGTTTCCGTCTCCGGTGTAATCGCCTTGAACCGGCTTGTCTGTGTTCGCCCCGAACTGCATCGCGAGTAAGCCGGCTGAGCTTCGATCGACCCACCATTCGGCTCCGCCTGCCGACTGACGGAAGATCCCGACGTCGGCTTTTCCATCCGCATCGTAATCGGAGACGACCGGAGAATCGCCGCTGATACCGAACTGGAATATCCGAGTCGGTGCGCCGGACGATTGCGAGATGTACCACGTCGAGGTTGACGGACGGAAGACGGCGAAGTCTGCTTTGCCGTCGCCGTCGTAATCGGCGGGAACAGGGATATCGGCGTGGACGCCGAAGGGTAAAGAGAAAAATGAAAAGTCTTCCGATCGAAGGACATACCATTCACCCGAGAATGGACGGAAGTAAGCAATGTCAGTTTTTCCATCGCCCGTGTAATCAGCCGGGACGATCGGATCCGTCGGTGCGCCGAATCGAAGAGCGAATGTCTGACCCGTCGAGCTACGATTGATCCACCATTCCGCCGAGAGAGCGTTCGGTCGAAAGATGCCGATGTCAGTCTTGCCATCGCCATCGAAATCGAACGGCGCCAACGACTGCGCGATCGGCGTACCGAGCAAACGCGTCACGCGATTAGCCTCGATTCCGTTGAGCGTCGCAAACTCGCCGGAGAGCATGATCTTTCCGTTGCGAAGGATCGCGATATCGTCGACTTCCGGCTCGTTACCGGGTTCGGCAGTAATTCCGCCGGTGTTGAAGGACGCATCGACGGTGCCGTTCGCGTTCAGTCTCGCGACCTTCGGCCGACCGGCTCCGCCCATCGACAGGAACGTGCCGCCAACGACGATCTTTCCGTCGGCCTGCAGCGCGACCTTGTAAACTTCATCGCCGGTGAAACCACCGGGAAGCTGGAACGACGTATCCTCCGATCCGTTCGCGTTCAATCGGGCTACATGATTCCTGGCAGTCGAATTCACGTTATTGAAACCGCCGCCGACGACGATCCGCCCGTCGGGTTGGGTCGCGATCGAAAACACTGCTCCGTCGAATTGCGTCGATGGATTGAAGGTCGCATCGAGACTCCCGTTCGTGTTTAGACGGGCGATCGAGCTCCGCGCGGTTCCGTTGAAATTATCGAAACCACCGGCGACGAGCATTTGGCCGTTCGGTTGCAGCTCGATGTCATCGATCTCGAAATCGGCACCGGTCCCGGGATTGAAAGACGAATCGATCGTGCCGTTCGCGTTAAGTCGTGCAACGTGACGGCCCGTGACCCCGCCGACCGTTTTGAAAAGTCCGACGATGATTATTTTGCCGTCGGTCTGAATCGCGATGTCGGTGACGATCGCGTCGACCGAGGTGCCGGAGTCGAATGACGGATCCAAACTTCCATCCGCATTGAGGCGAGCGATGTTCATCCGCGTCGCGCCGTTGAAACTCGTGAAGAATCCGCCGACAACGATCTTTCCGTCGGGCTGAATAACGGATCGGGCGACGACTCCGACGAATCCGCTTCCCGTGTTGAATGATGTATCGAGCTGACCGCTCGGCGTCAGACGAGCGATCGCACCCGCCGGCTGCTCGTCGACCGCGGTAAAGAATCCGCCGATGATCACCTTTCCATCGGGAAGCCGAGTTAGATTAAAAACTCCATCGTTTGCTCCGCGTTTGCGCGAAAAAGTCGGGTCGATCGTGCCGTTCGAATTTAATCGTGCGATCCGCGCTCGTGCAGCTCCGGCGATAGTCGTGAATTGTCCGCCGACAACGATCTGTTGATCGGGTTGGATCAGGACGCGGCCGACCGATCCGGCGAACGGAGCGCTCGGGTTAAAACCCGAGTCGATCGTTCCGTCGTTGTTCACGCGTGCGAGTCCGTTACGGCCCTGGCCATTGACGGTGCTAAAGAATCCGGTGATGACGATCTTGCCATCGGCTTGTGCTCCGATCCCGGTCACACCCTGATTGAATGTCGTGTCGGGAACAGATGGGTTGAATGCCGCATCGAGCGTGCCGTCCGGAAATACCCTGATCAGATTTGTGCGTGGGACGCCGTTGTACGCGGTGATCGATCCGCCGACGTAAATGTTGTTCGATGCATCGAGCTCGATCGCGTTAACGAAACCGGTCAGGCCCGCCCCGCCCGGATTGAACGCATCGAAACCGCCGTTCGCGTTGAGTCGCGTAAGACGCTGCGGACCGCCGGTCGCGAGGATCTTTCCATCCGGCTGAAGTTTGAAAACGATGTTCCCCACGTCGTTGCCGAGCGCGTTCGTAAAGCTCAGATCCTGAGTTCCGTCCGGATTGAGTCGCGCAAGTTTACGTGATTGGAACGAACCGTTGACCGATTGAAAATCACCGAGGATGAGGATCTTCCCATCGGGCTGCACGATGATCGCAAGAACGCGATCGCTGATCTGAGGTGCGAAGCTCGTGTCCAAACTTGCGTCCGCATTTAGTCGCGCAAGAAACGAACGAGCGACGCCGTTCACCGAAAAGAACTCGCCGCCGATAAGAACCTTTCCATCATTCTGCACCGCCGCCGCCCAGACGATACCGTTGCCGTCGACTCCGCTGCCGTTTGTGAAGGACGCGTCCAGGCTGCCATCAGCATTCAGCCGCGCGATCTTGTTCCGCCGCGCACCGGCGACGGTCTCAAAATTTCCGGCGACGATAAATTTCCCGTCGGCCTGCCGGACGAGAGCGAGAGGTTGATTCCCGAGACCGCTGCCGGTCGAGAATGTCGGATCGAGATCGCTGTCTGCTGCGAAGGTAAACGCCGCCGTGAAAAAAACGAAAATGAAAAACAATAAAGCTCTGGGGGATTTCATACAACAATAGATAAATACGCTACGGCCAAAAAAGTACGTTGATTGTGACAGTTTTTTCGCTGTTATATTGCGACGACTTGTTAAGAGGTCTTAGACGTACATCAAGCCGGCTAAGTTCGCCGGCTTGATGTATTTAAGAGGAAAAGGGGAACTGTTGCCGGTCCACCGCGCAGGTTACGGCACAAACGCGTTCGGCAGCGGACGGTCACCGTTCGCGCCGAACTGTACGATCTGTGTTCCGGCGGTCGTTCTCGATATGAACCACGTCGCAGTCGATGGACGGAATACAGTCACATCGAACTTGCCGTCTCCGTCGTAATCACCGGGAGCAACGACATCGCCGTTTGTTCCGAACGGGAATCCGTAGAACGAGAAGTCTTCGCTTCGGACGATGAACCATTCGCCGGTCGACGGCCGCCAGATCGCAACGTCTGTTTTTCCGTCACCCGTGTAATCTCCTTGAACCGCCTTATCCGTGTTCGCACCGAACTGGATCGCGAGAACTCCTGCCGTGCTTCGATCGATCCACCATTCGGCACCGCCTGCAGCCTGTCGGAAAATTCCAACGTCGGCTTTTCCGTCCGCGTCGTAATCCGCGACGACTGGAACATCGCCCGAGATGCCGAACTGGAATATCCGCGTCGGAGCTCCGGATGATTGCGATAGAAACCAAGTCGATGACGAAGGTCTGAAGACGGCGAAGTCTGCTTTGCCATCCGCATCGTAATCAGCCGGCACGGGAACATCGCCGTTCGTTCCGAACGGAAGCGCAAAGAACGAGAAGTCTTCGGATCGAAGCACGAACCATTGGCCTGAGTTCGGTCTAAAGAATGCGATGTCAGTTTTGCCGTCACCCGTATAGTCAGCCGGCGTGATCTTGTCGGTCGATGAGCCGAATTGCAGAGCGAACGTTATCCCGTTGCCGCTTCGGTTGATCCACCATTCGGATGCACCTGCGACCGGACGGAAAATTCCGATGTCGGTCTTCCCATCGCCATCGAAATCAAACGGAGCTCGTACCGTCAGAGCACTACGAAGCTTTGCGATTCCGTCGCGAGCCACTGCTCCGTAAGTTGTAAACGTTCCGCCAACCAGGATCTCATTATCCGCCGTAAGCATCAGCCGCCTGATCCCGAACCGGATGTCGTTCACGATCCCGGAATCTGCCGAAGGGTCGAGCGAACCGTTTGCATTGATTCGGGCAAGGCGGACACGTGTAACTCCGTCGTACGTCGTGAAGCCGCCGGAAATTACATACTTGCCATCCTGCTGCACAACAATGGCCGCGACACTGCCGTTTGCACCCGCGATCGGATTGAATCCTGTGTCGACGGAACCATCCGAATTAAGCCGGGCGATCCGATTACGCGTGGTTCCGTTAAAACTCGTAAAGAAACCGCCGATCAGGATCTTTCCATCCGCGAGTAATGTTGCGGTGGATATCTGGTTATTGGCGCCCGTTCCGATATTGAAGGTTCCGTCCAGGCTTCCATCGGCATTTAATCGGACGATGCGACTTCGCGCCTGGGCGAGGTACGATGTGAAATTTCCGACCACGATAAGCTTTCCATCCGGTTGCCGCAAAACTTTCTGCATGTTGCCATTGCCATTGCCGGGTATGAAACCCGCGTCACCGGTGCCGTTGGTGTTCAGCCGAACAAGAGTTTGGAAGCCGATATCCAACCCGGCACCCGCTACCATGATCTTTCCGTCGGGCAATACGAGCAGATCGTTTATAGACGGATCCCCGGCCTGAATTCCCAAGGTAGAGAACGTAGCGTCCCGGGTGCCGTCACTGTTTAATCTGACGAGACTTCGTGCGTCGTCCAGATTGTATTCAAAGAAATATCCGCCGAGCAGTATCTTGCCGTCCGCTTGTTGGGCAACGGCATTTGTCCCGACATTATTTATGCTCCAGATTCCGTATCCGGACTGAAACGTGTTATCGAGTGTTCCATTACTGTTGAATCGGACTATATTCGCGTGACTTGTTCCGTTTGCGAAAGTGAAGTTTCCGGCTATGACGTATTTGCCGTCCGGCTGCTGAAGCATCGACCCGACGCTCGCGAACGCGCTAAGCGAAACGGTAAAACTCAAATCACGGGTGCCATCGGCGTTCAGTCGGAGCAAATTACGATTAGAGAGATTGCCGAGCGCTTCCGTGGTGTTGAACCAACCGGTAACAAGTATCTTTCCATCCGCCTGAAGAGCGACATGATAACCCGTGTTATCCGCTTCAGGTTGGTTGAATACCGCATCGATGGTTCCATCGGTATTCAGGAGCCCGACCGGATATTGTCCGTCGCCAATGAACTCGCCGGCGACAAAATACTGTCCGTTAGGCTTCAGCGCGATGTACTCGACGTGTGACAAACTTAAAGCCGGGGGATTGAAAGTATTGTCCATCGTTCCGTCTGCATTCAGTCGTGCCAAGCCCGGACGGCCGGCGCCATAAATTGCCGTGAAATCTCCACCGGCGAGGATTCGATTATCACCCAGAACCAGAACCGCATAGACGCCGCCATTCATACCCGTACTGCCGCCGTTGAAGGTCGTGTCAACGGCCCCGGTAGTCGTGAGGCGCGCAAGGTTATTGTAATTTCCGACTGTGAATGTACCGCCGATGATGATCTTACCGTCCGACTGCAGTGCGGGCTGTTCGACAAACGGAGCAGGTGCGGCAAACGGAGATGTAAAGCTTGCGTCCAACGTTCCATCGGCGTTGATGCGAATGATCGAAAATTTGGCCGTGCCGTTGTACGCCGACAGATTTTGACCGCTGATCAGATATTTTCCATCGGTCTGGATGGCGATGCTCCGAACCGCTCCCGTTGCTCCCGTTCCACCCGTGTTAAAGGTTGCGTCAAGTGTTCCGTCTGCATTCAGCCGCGCGACACCGGAGATATTCGTCCCGTTGTATGTCGTGAAGTTTCCGCCGATCAGGATCTTTCCTGTGCCGAGAATCTTTATTTCAAACACACCGCCGTTCGGCCCCGATCCGGCACTATTGAAGGTCGCGTCTCTAGAGCCATTCGAATTCAGTCGGGCGAGACCAAACTGTTCGACGCCATTCACCAACGCGAAATTCCCGCCGACGAGAATCTTTCCGTCAGCCTGAACCGCCGAGACAAATCCGTTCGAATTGCCGTCAGTAATACCGGCTGAAAATGACGTGTTGAGGGTCAGTTGGGACAAGGCTGAACCTGCGGACAGGATCATGACGAACAGAATCTTCACCGCTCGTCCAAATAGTAGTGTTTTGTTCATTGATTCTTCTCCATTGGAGGCACGAACGCGGGTTTTTCAAGCCCTTGCCAGCATGAGAGTTAGTCTTCTCTTATGTGAAGTTCGAAGCAATACGCAAAATTACGTATTTTTAGATTGACTTGGAAGGTCGGCTGCCCGTATTCTTTCCGGGTTCATCCCCTTTAAATCGTTGATTTGAAATGTTAAGTAGATCGGACGTCGCGTCGCTCCTGGCGGCCGTTGCCGAACTCAGCAGTAGTGTCGATCCGGCGACTTTACCCGATCGAATGCCGAGTGCGGTTGCGAAGGTATTCGACTGCGAGATGGTCTCGTTCGACAATTTCAGCAACGACGGCGATCACGCCTACATCCAGACCCAATGGCATAACAACACCGACATTCTTACCCCGTCGGTCATGGAAATTTTCTCCGAGGTCTACAACACTTGGCCGGAGGAACATCCGCTGGCGTTTGAGATCCTCCACCGCGGAAATAACATCCCACTACGAATGTCCGACTGCGTCAGTCAGACCAAGTTTCGAAATAAAGCGATCTTTGCCGAATTCTTTAAGACGATCGGTATCGCCTTTCAACTTGGAATCGCGATGCCCGTTGGTAAGGACCTCACAGTAAGTTGTGCGCTGAATCGGGCGACAAAAGACTTCAGCGAAAAGGATAAAGTGCTACTCGGCCTTTTAACTCCTCATCTGATCAACGCGATTCGCAACTCGCTTTTCGTCCGAGAAATGCATCAGCGATCAGTTCGCTTGGAAAGCATGCTCGCGTCTGTCTCGAGAGGCGTAGTGAGGCTGCGCGCGGATCGGCGTATACTCGAGATCTCTGAACCGGCCGCACGAAACCTACTCAGGTATTTTCCCAAGTGGAAGTACTGCTCAACTGAACTCCCGGACGCTATCGTCGCCTGGCTCACCGCGAGCTGCGCGAGAAAAAGCGACGGCATTCCCGAGTCACACAAACCTTTCATTGCGATACGCGACGGAGGTGAGCTTCGAATTGTAATCGTTGAGCACGCCGAGGGTGAGATGAGTCTGCTTATGGAAGAACGGGGTCGGCTCGCCGGTCACTCACTCTCCGCAACCGGTCTTACTCGCCGGGAATCCGAGATACTTTTTCACATCGAATCGGGGAACTCGGATGCGGCCGTGGCCACACTGTGCGGCATAAGCAAGCGTACCGTACAAAAGCACGTCGAGAATATCTTCAAGAAGTTAAATGTCGAAACGAGAACTGCTGCCGTAAGAGCGGTTGTAGATTCGATTGAAGACGAGTTGTGATCGTCTAACCTACTTCGCCGAGAAACTTCATCAATTGCGACCGGTACTTTTCACTCTCTTCGACGAAAGGGAAGTGTCCACTTTTTTCAAACACATCCAGCTTTGAATTTGGGATCAGGTTGTTGAGACGGACGGCAGTCGGCTCGAGCGGATAGATGTCCGAGGCACCGCCTGCGATCCAGGTTGGGACGTTGATATCTCCGAGCTGTTCGAGAGTATTGAATTCACCAAGCAGCGCCGATCCTTTCCGGAAAGCATCGGCTCGGAACAACACTTCATCTGTGAATTCGGCGACCCAACCATCCGGTTCATCATGGAAATATAACGGAAGGAGCCCGGTGATCGCGGCTGCATAGTCCGCGTCGTTTTCAATCTCGCCGAAAAGCAGGCCGAAAGTTTGCATCTGCTCGGCTGTGGCCTTCGCCTGAATTCTTTCCAACGCCTGCGGCAAAAAATCGAATGCCGGGAACGTGCTATCGAGTATCAGACCCGCGAGACGTTCGGGGTGTTGAGTCGCAAAAACTTGAGCGATCGTGCCGCCATACGAATGGCCGAAAAGCACAACTCGTTCGTCCAGAAGTTCGCATAGTGAGAGCAGGTCAGAAGAGAAAAGTTCGAAAGATAATTCGCCCGCATACGAGGAGCGTCCATTCCCGCGAACGTCGAGAAAAACGAGGCGATGATGATCGCCCTCGAACATCGGCGAGAAAGATCTAATAAGGTAAGAAGAATCCCAGCCGAGACCCGCATGAAGAAAGACGATCGGCCGCCCTTCTCCTATCGAGGTAAAGTGAAGCTCGGTGTTGTCCGCGGCTTTCAGAGTAGGCATGAACGGACGCAGTGTAACACCATCGTCATTTTCAGGCACCCGCCGGTGCGATCCGTTCGGAAACCTCGGGTTCGCTTGCGGGTGAGATCTCATCCGTATCCGAACTCAGCGAGCGATCGACGATCTGCTTTTGCTCGAGCTCGTGGATCTTGTATGAACCTGTTGCCGGCGAAGCCGATGCGACGCGACCGACGTATTGAAGCGAGCGGCCTTCCGGCAGGATCTCGCGGATACGCTGTTCGACGAATGTCCATCCGCCCATGTTCTGCGGCTCTTCTTGAGTCCAAAAGATCTGGTTCGCATTCGGATACGATGCGAAGATCTCTTTCAACTTTTCCGCAGGGAACGGGTAGAACTGCTCAACTCTTACGATGGCCACCCGATTGTCAGGTTCGTCTTCCCGTCCCGCTTCAAGATCGTAGAAAACTTTTCCGCTGCACAGGACGACGCGTTTGACCGCGGCCTTGTCGGTGATCGCTTGATCGTCGATCACCGGTTGGAAACCGCCGGTCGTTAATTCGCTCATCGTCGAGGACGCCGCCGGCAGGCGGAGCAAGCTCTTCGGCGTCATCACGATCAACGGACGAATTAATTCCTGCTTTACCTGACGCCGAAGCAGATGGAAATACTGAGCAGGCGTCGTCGGATAACAAACCTGCATATTATTTTCTGCGCAGAGCTGCAAATATCTTTCGAGACGCGCCGACGAATGTTCCGGACCTTGGCCTTCATAGCCATGCGGCAAAAGAAGAACGAGTCTGCACCGCTCTTTCCATTTGTCTTCCGAAGCGGCGATGTACTGATCGATGATGACTTGAGCACCGTTGGAGAAATCTCCGAACTGCGCTTCCCATGCGACGAGCTCGTCTTGTGCGACGATCGCGTATCCGTACTCGAATCCGAGTACGCCCGACTCACTCAGGCTGCTATCGAAAACATAAAATCGCGCATGCGGGTTCTGATCGTTCTTCAACTCGCTGAGTGGAGTCCAACGTTCGCCTGTTAGCGTGTCATACATCGACGCGTGACGCTGCGAAAACGTTCCGCGACCGGAATCCTGACCGCTCAAGCGAACCGGAAATCCATCGACGACAAGCGAGCCCATCGCCATCGCTTCGGCGAATCCCCAATCCATCGGAACCTCGTCCGTGCCCATTTTTGCTCGACGTGCGAGCTGCCCGACCATCTTCGGATTGATGTGGAAATTGTCGGGGACGATCGAGATCTTCTCTGAAACTTGCCGGAGCACATCCGCACTCGCGGCGGTTTCGAGAACGGCCGAGCCGTCTTCATCGACGATCGGAGCAGGAAGCTCGGATCTTTTCGGCTTAACTTCCGATGCGATCCGCTTCGCGTTTTCGAGAATGCCTTCGTACTTCGCGACGACCGAATCCGTCATCTGTTTCAGATCGTCCTCGGTGATAACGCCGTCGCGGATAAGATGCTCGGCGTACAAATATCGTGAGCCGGGATGAGCCTTCACGCGAGCGTACATCAGAGGCTGCGTGTAGCTCGGTTCGTCGCCTTCGTTGTGTCCGAGTCGTCGAAATCCGACGAGATCGAGCACGACGTCCTTGTTGAATTGGCGGCGATAATCGAGCGCGATCTGAATCACGCGATATGCAGCTTCGGGTGCGTCGCCGTTGACGTGAAAGATGGGCGTCTGCGTTATCTGCGCTGCGTCGGTCGAGTAGATCGAACTGCGTGCGTTCTCTACACCGGTCGTGAATCCAACTTGATTGTTGATGACGATATGGATCGTTCCGCCAGTGCGATAGCCGGGGAGGCTCGCGAGTTGGAGCGTCTCCATGACGATTCCCTGACCCGCAAACGCAGCGTCGCCGTGGAGCAAAACCGGCAGGATCTTTTCGTAAACTTCCTCGCGATCTTTTTGCTCGCCGTTGCGAATATCATCCTGTCGTGCCCGGGCCATTCCCTCGACGACGGGATTCACGAATTCGAGATGACTTGGATTACACGACAAGCGGATCATGATCTCGCGCCCGCTCTTCGTAATCTTCTTTCCGACTGCGCCCTGGTGATATTTGACGTCGCCTTCGTCGGCCGGGAAGTCGGGGTGCGAAGTACCTTCGAACACGGTGAAAATGCGCTCGGCCATGTCACCCGTCTTCGCATCGCCGACAATATTCGACAGGACGTTCAGACGGCCACGGTGCGCCATTCCCATGTAGAGCTCCTCGACGCCGCGCTCGGATGATCCTTCGACGAGTTGATCGAGCATCGGGATAACAGTCTCGCAGCCTTCGAGCGAAAATCTTTTCTGCCCGAGATATTTCTTATGCAGAAATTGTTCGAACTGTTCAGCCTCGATCAGTTTCTGCAAAAGCTCTTTTCTCGTATCGGCCGACAGCGGTTCCGTGTCGACAAAATTTTCACGAACGCGTGCGCGGATCCATTCCTTTTCTTCTTTGCTCTGAATGTGGCGATACTCGATCCCGACTTTTCCGCAGTACGCCTTCTGAAGAATGTTCAGGATGCGTCGCAGCGTCGCAGTTTTTTCGCCGTGCAATCCGCCGGTGATGAATTCGCGATCGAGATCCCAGATCGTCAAACCAAAATTCTCGAGATCGAGCTCGGCGACATGCTGCGATGTCATGTTGAGCGGATCGATGTCGGCGAGCAGATGTCCGCGGATCCGATAAGCGTTGATAAGTTGAAGAACGTTCGCCTGCTTCTCAGCCTGTTCGCTGAAACGATCGCCGCCGAGCAAGCTCGGGTTGTAATCTTCGGCCCATTTGAGCGGCGGATAATTTATGCCGAGATCATCGAAGACGTGACTGTAAAAATCGTGCTGGCCGATGAGCAGCTCGTGGATCCGTTTGAGGAACAGCCCGCTCTCCGCACCCTGGATCACGCGGTGGTCGTAGGTGCTCGTGACCGTGATCGTCTTGCTTATTCCGAGCTGGCTCAACGCACCTGCCGTCATTGCCTGATACTCGGCGGGATATTCGATCGCGCCCGTGGCGATGATCACGCTCTGTCCGGACATGAGTCGCGGATTCGACGCGACGGTTCCGATCGTGCCGGGATTTGTTATCGAGATCGTCGTGCCTTGAAAGTCGGCGATCTCGAGTTTGCCGTCACGCGCCTTTTTGACTTGTTCGTTGTAAGCCGCGAAAAATTCGGCGAAGTTCATCGACTCGCATCCCTTGATGTTCGGTACGAGCAGACTCCGCGAGCCGTCCTTCTTTTCGACGTCGATCGCGATGCCGAGGTTGATGCTGTGATTCTGGATACGCGACGGTGATCCGTCCACGACACCGAAACCGTTATTCATCGCGGGGTACGCTTTCGCCGACTGGATGATCGCCCATGCAATGAGATGTGTGAAGGATGCTTTGCCGCGACCGGCGGCCTGCAATCGATCGTTGATGATCTTTCGATTTTCTTCGAGAAGCTTTACCGGAATATTGCGAAAGCTCGTCGCAGTCGGAACCGTGAGGCTCTGCTCCATGTTCTCGACGATCTTCTTCGATGCACCGGTGAGCGCTTTTGCTTCCGATCCGGCTGGAACCGGTGTCGATTTCGGTTGCGGAGAAGGGGCGGGTACTGCCGGAGTTGTGGGCGGCGGTTCGGGTTTCGTTTCTACGGTCGGACTTCCGCCGTTAAGAAGGTCGCCGAAATACGACTGCCACGATTCATCGACCGACTTGGGATCCGCCTGAAAACGCGCAAGCAGCCCCTCGACGTAGCTCGCGTTGGCTCCGAAATTCTCTGCAATAAAGACAGGTATGTTCTTAGTATTCTCGCTCACTTTGTGTATTACAACCTCATTTCTGCTATCGGGTGCAAGGCCCTATTTTAGCGTAAAGGTGGGGAAATACGTAGTGAGACGATTTTACTTCGAGGAAAGATTTGGATTCTTGATGATTCGACCGTTTGAGCGCAGCCACGTCCTTTGATGACGTGGGACCGTCAACAGAAGGAGCGGGGAGGGCGTTTTAACGTCCTTTCGAATGGTAAGCCCGTTTAAACGGGCTGCGGTGCAAGATTACGCCGCTCACCACGCCCTAAACGGCGTGGCTACGCTAAAACGTTGGCGCTGCGTCACGATTCGATAGATCCGATCGGAAGTCTGCCCTGCTTACGCGGATGCGTTGGATTTGCCGTCCGCCTTCTCGGCTTCGGGTGCGGAGGCTTTTTCGAGGTCGAGCTTGATCGCGTCGAGGATGCCGTTGATGAACTGTGTCGCCTCGAATGTGGAGAATCGACGTGCGATCTCGAGAGCTTCGTTGATCACGACGGTGTGCGGGGTGTCCTGGTAGAGAAATTCGTAAACTGCGAGTCGGAGAACGTTGCGATCGACGACCGCCATGCGTTCGATCCGCCAGTGCTCGGCACGAGTCCGAATCCTGTCGTCGATGGATGCGCTGTGTTCGAGAGTGCCGAGGACGAGATCGTTTGCGAAGGCCTTGGTCTTCTCATCGAAGTCCTCATCGCCGAGTTCATTCCAGTAATCATTCGTCGAAAACTCGAGCGAGTTTTTGACGACATCGGCTGCGAACAACATCTGCAAAGCACATTCGCGCGCTTTCCGGCGAGTTCCAGAACTCTTTCCTTCTTTTTCAAACGACATGCGGAAAAACCTTGTCTTGACCCTTACCTTTATCTTCGCTTTCGCGTCCGGCCATTTCGCTGTAGAGATTTACGATCTCAACAGCCGACATGGCGGCTTCGTAACCTTTATTTCCTGACTTCACACCCGAGCGGTTTATCGCCTGCTCGACGGTATCGGTGGTGACCACACCGAACACAACCGGAATTCCGGTTTGCATTCCAGCCTGAGCGATGCCGCTCGCCGCCTGACCGGCGACATAATCGAAGTGCGGAGTTTCGCCGCGGATGACGACACCGATCGCGATGACTGCGTCGAAATTACCGCTCTGGGCTGCCTTGAGCGCCGTCAACGGGAGCTCAAACGAACCGGGAACTTTGAATATTTCGACAGCATTTTCGTCCGCTCCGGTACTTTCAAGAGCGTCCAGCGCTCCGTCGAGAAGCTTGGAAGTTAGAAAATCATTCCACCGGCTCACGACTATCGCGAAGCGGAAACCATTGGAATTCATTCGTCCTCGGTGAACTTTAGGCTGCAAAATATCTCTCCCGGCAAGCCCTGTGGCCTCGAACAAGTATAGGAACGGAAGGCGAGTATGACAAGCATTGAATGTCGAAGACGTATTTTGATCTGATTACGTGAAGGTGAGATCAGGAAGGTAGGCAACAGGAGGGTTCCGGTTAGAGAAATTTCTTGTCGCCAAAGGCGACGCACATTAAAGCCTGGGGTTGAGGAGCGAAGCGATCGAAACCCCAGGTAAAGTTAGCAGAAAAATCTGACCCTGAAGGGGTCGAACAATTTCGAGCTTGTTCGACCCCTTCAGGGTCGGATCGTGTCGTCGCATTGACCTAGGGTTTCGATCGCTTCGCTCCTCAACCCCAGGCTTTAATGTGCGTCGCCTTTGGCGACAAGACGGGCGGCCGAGACCTGTTAGTTCCTTTCCGCTTCTCCCCTTCTCCCTGGTCGGTGTATTCTCTAATCGCGGCTCTCATGTCCTCAGTAATCATCGAAACAGAAGAGACATTAGTAATCGAAACGCCGGAACGCGTTCCGCTTGCGTTCGCGCTAGCGTCGATCGGGAATCGATTTCTCGCTGTCGCGATCGATCACTTTATCCAGTACGTTTCGATCGCGCTCGTCGTCTGGATATTTGTTAGTGCGGCGGGATTCGGACAACAGGCGGGCATCATCGAAGAGGTCCAGCGTGAAGCTCCGAAGTGGATGATCGCGGAGATGATCTTTATCCTCTTTCTGCTTTTCGCGGGTTACTTTATTTTCTTCGAGTGGCTATGGGACGGACAGACGCCGGGCAAACGACTGCTCAAACTTCGGGTCATTCGCGAGGACGGTCGGCCGATCACACTTTGGGAAGCGATCGCGCGAAATCTGCTCC
>QHXR01000018.1 GCA_003223025.1 Acidobacteriota bacterium | reverse complement strand
GGAAGCGGCGGTGCGGCCGTGGGTCTCCCGAATACTTCCGGTCCGGGCGGCTCAAACAGCTCGATCTTTCAAACTGAAAATGCCGTGGCGATCTCGGCCAACGGTCAGCGCGCTAGCTCGAATAACTTTCAGGTCGACGGCGTCAGCGTGAACAGCCAGAACTGGGGAGGCTCGGCGATCGTCACTCCATCGCAGGAGACGGTTAAAGAGATCCAGGTATTAGCGACGTCATACTCGGCGGAGGATGGCCGTAACAGCGGTGCGCAGATCAAGACGATCACGCAAAATGGAACCAACGATTGGCATGGCAGCTTGTTTTTCAGACATACGGATCCCAGCCTGAACTCGTTCAATGACATGCCAAGCATGATCGGCAACGTATTTGTTGAAGGTCCAAAAAGAGTCGAGCGGAAGAATCAAAACTACGGCGGTAGTATTGGCGGCCAACTGCCGTTCTTTAATTTCGGCGAAAATGACGGCCCGATGTTTCGTCCGGGGAAAGACCGAAGCTGGTTCTTCTTTGCCTATGAAGGTTTCAAGGAGGACACAAACGTCCCCTACTACTCATGGATCGAAACTCCGGAATACCGGAACTTGATCCAGACGCAGCGAGGAGGAACGGCGATCGCCGCGATCCTGGGCGCACCCGATGCCACGCCTAGAACTATTCAGCTCCTGGCCCCACGACGTAATGCTCAAAATCGAATAGCATGCGGTCCGGATGATTCACTTTTGCTGAACGGTTTTCCGGCGACTCAGGTCGGTAACGCCATCGACTTCGGTTCGCCGACCGGCTCCTACGGCCTCTATCCGGCGAATACGGACTCAGGCGGTGGTCTTGACGGAATCGGAGACGTCCAATGTGCACAACTTCCCAATGAAAGAAGTGCTCGAGGCCATCAGTACTTCGGACGCGTGGACTTCCAGATCACGCAAGCAGCAAAGCTGGCGATCTCCGCGACGTTCGTCCAGAACAAGTCGACCGCCATGGACAAGTCGGCGCAAAGCCGTCCGCAGGCGGACTTCAATTCGGGACGGTTTAACTTCGCAACAACGGTCATCTACAACCATCTGATCGGCTCGACCATGGTGAACGAAGCCCGCTTCAATTACAGCGGATGGGATTTCAATGAAGTCACTTCCAATCCCAACGCGAACTTCAGTTTTCCGAGAGTCGAAGTAGAAGGGATCTGGGGCAGCGATCGACTCCGCTGGGGAGCTCCGCAGCCTGGAGCGTTCTTAGATCGACAGTATAATTTTCGTGACACGTTCACAAAAATTTGGGGCAATCACGTTTTCAAGATCGGCGCCGAGTATTCGCGTGACCAAAATGAGGGAGGCAACATTAGCCTTGGACGGCCGCTGTTTTCTTTCGTGCGTCCGTGGCAGCTTGCTAACGGAACACCGGTCTTCGAGCTGGTCGGTGCAAATACTCAAGGCAAGCCGACAGCCGACGACACTATCTTCCATACAACCGGAGCAGCCCTCTTCTTTCAGGACGACTGGAAACTTCGTTCAAACCTTACGTTGAATCTCGGATTGCGATGGGAATTTTTTGGCCCTATCACTCCCGACAGAAACGTGATGAGTAATCTGATCCTGGGACCGACCGGAGGCCTGCCCGGAGCAACTATCGACATTCAGGACACTCTGACCGATCCTGACTACAACAATTTCGGCCCGCAAGTGGGCTTCGCCTGGTCACCGGAGCGATTCAACAACAAGCTTGTCATTCGTGGCGGGACCGGTTTGGCCTACGACCGACTACCCAACGCGCTGCTGAATAACGCCCGTCGAAATCCGGGAGCACCGGCACAGCTTTATGGTATTTGTTGTGGTTTTTCGAACAGCGATCAGGCGGCGATGCAGATGAACTTTGGGCTCAGCACGGACGGCACGATCTATGGCTTCCCCGTCCATCCGAATCGGCCGTCACTCGGTGCTGCGGAAATTTACGGAGCACCCAGAGATCTTCCAAATGCGTCGGTCTGGCGTTATTCGCTCGAGGCACAGTACGAACTTCCGTGGCGAACAGTTGCCACTCTCGGCTACACCGGCAATCAAGGAAGAAATTTCGTCCGGATCGAGCCGATTCACATCACCCGCCCGGGCGGAAATCCGCAGTTCGGCGCCGTATATTTTGGTGTGCCCGATGTGAAGACGAACTACAACGCCCTGATCGCAAGCCTCAACACGAGGTTCTATAAAGGCCTGAGCTTGATAGCAAACTACACGTTCGGAAAGGGCCTCGACTCGTTTTCCTGGGAAGCGCCGTGTGGTTGTACGAACCAGACCTTCCCGGTCGATCAGGAACAGGAATTCGGCAGATCAGATTTCGACACGCGGCATAACTTCAATTTCAGCGCTGTATGGGATCTTCCTTTCTACACAGATCAAAGCTCGTGGAAGGGTAAGATCCTGGGCGGCTGGCAAGTGAGTACGATCGTTACGTACAACACGGGTTACCCCTGGACGCCGCGAACCGGTGGTTGCCTGCAGGGCGCGACAAATAACAGCTCGGCGTTCTGCGATCCTCGACCCGTTGCCTACAGCGGGGCTCCGCGGATGGGCAACTCGGATGATGACTTTCTCAACGGGGGCCCTTTCCCGGGAAGTTTCTTGCCGAACACGCCGTGCAACGATCCGGCGGGTCATCCGAACGGTTGCAATACTGTGTTCCTCACGGTCTTCGATTCGGGTAACCCGTTTGAAAACTTGCCCGGAATCGGTCGCAATAGCATGTTCGGACCGAAGTACTTCACAACGGATCTTTCCGTCGGGAAGCGTTTCGGTTTGTGGAGTGAAGGAAGCGCCCTCGATCTGCGGTTCAACTTCTTCAACGTGTTCAACCAGTTGAATTTTGCACCGTTCGCGGCAAACAGCGATTCGACCCATGTCGATCGAGCCCAGTTCGGAATTCCGACGAACGGCTTGGCTGGACGTGTTGGTGAATTTCAAGCCCGGTTTAGTTTCTAAACCAACTGACTGAAGGGCGTGGATAAGCTCGTACCACGCCCTTTTTCTCTTTCCCGATTTCGTCGTTAAAAAGATGAGAACAACTAAGCGTCTTCTTTACGTCTTCGCGTCTTTGTGTGAAAAGAGATTTTTACGCAAAGGCGCTAAGTCGCAAAGAGTTGCGACGTGGGCTTTAAGCCTGGTTGCTTTCCTCGTCGTCTTTTCGTCCGCCGTACACACCCAAGCGCGCAAAGAGATTCCGGTCCGCGTCATGACTTTCAACATCAGGTACGATGAACCGCGCGACGGCGTCAACGCATGGACGCCTCGAAAGGAAAAAGTCGCCGGCGTCATTCGATTTCATAAAGCGGATCTCGTCGGAGTTCAGGAAGCTTTGATCTCGCAACTCCGCGATCTTAAAACTCTTCTTCCAGGATTTTCCTGGTGCGGCGTCGGGCGGACAGATGGAAAGGAAGCGGGGGAATTTTCAGCGATAATTTATCGCGACGCGCGGTTCCAACTTCTGGAAACCAGTACGTTCTGGCTCTCCGAAACTCCGGACGTCGCCGGCAGCAAGGGCTGGGACGCTGCGTATCCGAGGATCGTCACGTGGGCGCAATTTAAAGACCGTGTCACGAAGAAAACTTTCTATCATTTCAATACTCATTTCGATCATCGGGGCGAACGTGCTCGTACTGAGAGCGCAAGTTTGATACTGAAAAAGATCGAAGAGCTTGCAGGAACGACTCCATTCGTTTTGACGGGGGACCTGAACGTAAAGGAAGACAGCACGGCGTACAAGACGCTGAAAGGCGGAAGCGCGAAACTGCACATGTCTGATACGAGGTACGTCAGCGTAAACGGCCACTTCGGCGGCGACTCGACATTCAGTTCATTCAAAGAGCTCGAGCCGGGCAACACGATCGATCATATTTTCGTTCGTGAAGGAACACGGGTCCTCGAGCACGGAACGCTTTCTGATCGATGGAACGGGCTCTGGGCATCGGATCATCTGCCGGTCTTGGCAGAGATCATCTTTTGACATGAGGAAAATGCTTTCAAAGAAAATGCGGCTAAACGTACGGGTATCGATCCTGGTCACGGCGATATTGATTTTTTCATCCGCGACGCTCGCGCAGCGGAGCGGACCGGCGGCTGAGAGGCGGATCAATCAGTTGATCGCGCAGATGACGCTTGCTGAAAAGCTTGGCCAATTACAGCAGCTCGACGGCGACTATCGTGGATTTGCGCGGCCGGAGCATTTCGAGATGGCGCGCAAAGGCTTGCTCGGCTCGACTCTGAATGTCCGCGGCGTCAAATTTACAAACGAGCTCCAGCGTGCCGCAATGGAATCGCGTTTGAAGATCCCGATGCTTTTCGGATTCGATGTCATTCACGGCTATCGCACGATCTTTCCCGTCCCACTCGGCGAATCCGCGAGCTGGGATCTCGCGAACATCGAAAAGAATTCAGCGATCGCCGCGGCCGAATCGCGTGCCGCCGGCGTCCACTGGACATTCGCCCCGATGGTCGACATCGCACGCGATCCGCGATGGGGCCGCATCATCGAAGGCGCCGGTGAAGATACGTTTCTCGGATCTCAGATAGCGGCGGCGCGAGTTCGTGGATTTCAAGGTACGGATTACAGCGCGAACAATCGCGTCCTCGCGACTGCGAAGCACTGGGTCGGGTACGGTGCGGCACTCGGTGGTCGAGATTACAACACGACGGATCTTTCCGAGCGCGCCCTTCGCGAAATTTACTTTCCTCCGTTCAAGTCGGCACTCGATGCCGGCGTCGGGTCGTTCATGACATCGTTCAACGATCTTGACGGCGTGCCGGCGACGGCGAATCCGTTCGTTCTAAAAAAGGTTTTACGGGACGAGTGGAAATTCGACGGGCTCGTCGTAAGCGATTACACCGCCGTTATGGAACTGATGTTCCATGGACTCGCGGCGACGGAATCCGACGCCGCGATGTATGCACTCAACGCCGGCACCGACATGGAGATGGTCAGCCGTCTCTACAATCAGAACGGCGCGCAGCTTTTGAAGGATAAGAAGATCTCGATGGCGACGATCGACGAAGCCGTTCGTCGGATCCTGCGAATAAAATTCCGCCTTGGTCTTTTTGAAAAACCATACGCTGACGAAGCGCTCGAGCAGCGCGAAGTGTTCAAGCAATCGAATCGCGATGCGGCGAAAGTCGCGGCGGAAAAATCGTTTGTCTTGCTCAAGAATGACAACGACACCCTTCCGATAAATAAAGCGATCGACGAGATCGCGGTCGTCGGCGGCCTTGCCAACAACAAGGCTGAGATGAATTCCAACTGGAATGGCGATTCGAAACCGGAAGATCCGATCACCGTCGTCGAAACATTAAAGCAAAAATTCCCGCGTAAAAAAATTCGATTCGAAACCGGCTGCGATCCGAAATGCGAGACGGACGCCGGATTCGCGGCGGCGGTCGATGCGGCGAAGCATTCCGATTTCACGGTCGTAGTCGTTGGCGAATCATCCGATATGAGCGGCGAAGCGTCATCGCGAAGCAACATCGATCTTCCCGGCCGCCAGCTCGATCTGATCAAGGCGATCCACGCGACGGGAAAACCGTACGCGGTCGTTCTGATCAACGGTCGTCCGCTGACGATAAACTGGATCGCGGAAAATTCTCCGGCGATACTCGAGGCGTGGTTCCCGGGGACAATGGCCGGACCGGCGATCGTCGACACGCTGTTCGGCGATTCGAATCCGGGTGGAAAATTACCGATCACGTTTCCGCGTTCGGTCGGGCAGATCCCGATCTATTACAACCATAAAAATACCGGCCGGCCGTTTAAGGAAAGTGAGAAGTACACGTCGAAGTATCTCGACATTCCGAACACGCCGCTCTATCCGTTCGGTTTCGGTTTGAGCTATTCGCAATTTCGTTTGAGCAATCTGGTCATCGACAAGGACCGGATTCCTGTCACGGGCAGCGCGCGCGTTTCGGTGGAGATTGAGAACACCGGGAAGCGAGCAGGCGACGAAGTCGTCCAACTTTACATCCATGATGTCGCGGCATCCGTCACACGTCCGGTGAAAGAGCTGCGAGGTTTCCGCCGCGTGACGCTTTCGCCCGGACAGACGCAGAAAGTGGAGTTCACGCTCACGCCAAAAGACCTTTCGTTTCTCGGTCGCGATCTCAAACCGGTGATCGAGCCCGGATCTTTTATCATCTATGCCGGCACCAGCAGCGAAGGCGGTCTGCAAACTACGCTCGAGGTCGGACCGGGCTCGACGGTATCGGGCTCGCGTCCTCCGATTGCGAATGAGCCGACCGATCCGCCGCCCGCCGTACCGATTCCGACTGCCGCGATAAGCCCGGCCGACGATGCGTTTCTCGACGATCTTGAAAAGCGTACGTTCCAATATTTCTGGGATCACTCCGATCCGAAAACCGGTTTGACGCTCGACCGCTCGCGCACGGACGGAACTCCGCCGCCACCGGGAACGAGTCATCACAAAGTCGCGAGCATCGCCGCAACCGGCTTCGCGTTATCGGGTTATTGCATCGCCGCCGATCGCGGATGGATCACAAAGGAGCAAGCAAAAGAGCGTACGCGAAACACGCTCGATTTTTTTGCGAATAAACAGGAGCAGAAGAACGGTTGGTTCTATCATTTTGTCGATCAGCAAACCGGCGAGCGACGTTGGAAGACCGAGCTATCGTCGATCGACACCGCCCTCCTGCTGGGCGGCGTGCTCACCGTAAAGCAGTGCTTCAAGGATGACGCGAGTGTGGTCGAGCTCGCCGACAAAATTTATAGGCGCGTAGATTTTCAGTTTATGCTCAACGGCGATCCGTATCTGCTCTCGCACGGATGGCGTCCTGAAACCGGATGGATCCCAAATCGCTGGCAAGACTACAGCGAGGACATGATCCTCTACCTGCTCGCCATCGGATCGCCAACCGCACCGATCCCGGCACGTTCGTGGTACGCGTGGGAACGGACATGGCAGGACTATGAAGGCTATCGATATCTCGCGGCGGTTTCGCCGCTTTTCATTCACCAGTTCTCACACGCGTGGGTCGACTTTCGTAACCGCCGCGAACGGCAGCCGCCGAATGTCGACTACTTCGAGAATTCCGTGAAAGCGACTCGCGCACAACATAAATTTTTTATCGACGTTTTGAGTAGAGAGTTTCCGAAGTATTCGGCGACGATGTGGGGACTGACCGCGTCGGACACCGAGAAAGGCTACATGGCATGGGGAGCTCCGCCGCGCGATCCGAGGATCGACGGAAGCGTTGTGCCGTGCGCCGCGGCCGGATCGCTGATGTTCACACCCGAGATCACTTTGCCAACGTTGAAAGAGATGAAGGAAAAGTACGGTGACAAGATCTACGGACGCTACGGTTTCACCGACGCTTTCAATCCGCAAAGCGGATGGGTCAATCCGGACGTGATCGGGATCGATCTCGGCATCACATTGCTCAGCATCGAAAATCTGAGAAGCGGAAAAGTTTGGTACTGGTTCATGCAGAACGATGAAATCCGACGTGCGATGCGTCGAGTTTCGCTATACTAACTCTTCCATTTTGGATTTTGGATTTTGGATTTTGGATTTTGGATTGAAGAAAAGCCGTCGATCGCTTGTTTCTTGTTTCGTGTCTTGTTCGTGTGGTTCGTGTGTTTCGTGGTTACGTCTTTCCGCTGCCCGCGAGAGTCTTTTAAGTAACGAATAAAACCGAACCACGAAACACACGAAACACACAAACAAGACACGAAACAAGAACCAGAAACCAGAAACTAGAAGCTAGAGTCACCTATGTCGCTGCTCGAAATGCGAAACATCGTCAAAGAGTTCCCCGGCGTAAAAGCGCTGGACGGTGTAAGTTTCACATTAGAAGAGGGCGAATTTCACGCGCTCGTCGGAGAGAATGGCGCGGGCAAGTCGACTCTGATGAAAGTCCTCTCCGGCGTGTATCCGCACGGAACTTATTCAGGTGAAATACTTGTCGAAGGCGAGCCGCGTGCGTTCTCGAGCGTGCGAGATTCGGAACAGGCCGGCATATCGATCGTCTTTCAAGAACTGTCGCTCGTAAACTCTATCACAAAGCCTCTAAGCTTTTGCAAGACCTAAATCTCCCGATCGACCCGAGTATCGAAGTCGGAAATCTTGGTATCGGACAACAGCAACTCGTCGAGATCGCGAAAGCACTCTCGCAGAACGCACGGATCCTCGTACTCGACGAACCGACCGCGGCGCTGACTGAATCCGAGGTCGAGACGCTATTCGCCATACTTCGAAAACTGACGGCACGCGGTGTCGGCATCATTTACATCTCGCACAAGCTCGACGAGGTTTTCGCGATGGCGGATCGGATCACGGTTCTGCGCGACGGAAAGACTGTCGGGACAGACGCTGCCGCGGAACTGACGAAAGACAAAATAATTGCAGCGATGGTCGGACGCGACGTCGGCGATATTTTCCCGAAGACGGACCACGAGCTCGGCGAAACTGCGCTCGAGATCAGAAATCTGACGGTCTATTCCATCGACGGCAATCGAAGAAAATTGGTTGACGATGTTTCGTTCAGCGTGCGAAAAGGCGAGGTACTCGGTATCGCCGGCTTGATGGGATCGGGACGCACAGAAACTTTAATGTCGATCTTCGGTGCCGCGCCGAATGAGAGCTCGCATGAAATTTTTGTAGAAGGAAAACGTGTCGAGATCGGTTCGCCTTCCGAAGCGATCGAGAACGGCGTCGGCTTCGTCACCGAAGATCGAAAGCGTTACGGATTGATCCTCGATCAGACGATCCTCGACAACGTCACCCTCGCCGGTTTGAAAAAGATCTCGGGTGCATTTCTCACGCATCGCACACGCGAGACGATGGCCGCGAACGGCCCGATGAAATCGCTTCGCATCAAGGCGAATTCCCCGCTCACGATCACGGGAACGCTCTCGGGCGGCAATCAGCAAAAGGTCGTGCTCGGAAAATGGCTGCTGACAAATCCAAAGGTTTTGTTTCTCGACGAACCTACACGCGGGATCGACGTCGGAGCGAAGCAGGAGATCTACACGGAGATCAACAAGCTTGCGAAGGAAGGCCTTGCGATCGTACTCGTGTCGTCCGAGTTGCCCGAGGTTCTCGGTTTGTCCGATCGAGTCCTCGTGTTGCGCGAAGGCAAAGTCGCCGGTGAGTTCACACGCACCGAAGCATCACCTGAAAAAGTAATGGCGGCGGCGACAGGAACGACAGCAGATGCTGTGATGGTTTGAAAACTGAGATGCGCGGGTTCTTTTTTGAACGCGGATCGGGCGGATTAGGCGGATCAAGACGGATCAGAAGGCGAAGGGCTTTTTCTGGTTTCGTATGATTTGTGTGGTTCGTGGTTCGGTTTTCTTCTTGTTCCTCTTGTTCGGCGCATTCAGTGGTTCGGCTTTGTTGCGTGAAGCCGCGAAGAACAAAAACAGAACCACAGAACACACGGAACAACAGGAACGTGAAGAAACCGAAGCACGAATCTCACGGAAGAGAACGAAAAAAAGTGGGAGGCGAATCTAAAAGAATTCTAATCCGGTTTTTATCCGCCTGATCCGCCCAATTCGCGTTCAAAAAAAACGTGGCTGGTAACGAAAATGACTGAGCAAAAGAAATTGTCGATCACTGGATCATCACTCCGGGCGTACATCATGATCGCGGTGCTGGCGTTGATCTGGGTGTACTTTCATTGGGCGACGAATTACGTCTTCATGACTTCACGTAATCTGTCGAACCTGATGACGCAGATGTCCGTGACCGGAATTCTCGCTGTCGGGATGCTGATGGTGATCGTGTCAGGCAACATCGATCTGTCTGTTGGATCGGTGCTCGGGTTCGCCGGCGGTATCGCGGCTTTCAGCATGGCGAATCTCGGCTACGGAATTCCGGTGTCGATCGCGTTCGCGATCGTAGTCGGCGTTCTGATCGGCACCTTTCACGGCGCACTTACAGCGTATCTGAACATTCCCGCGTTCATCGTCACGCTTGGCGGATTGCTCGCGTGGCGCGGAGCGGTGAAATGGCTGCTCAGTGGAAACACGATCCCGATTTCCGAAGACACGTTCAAGGCGATCGGGCAAAGCAATCTCTCGCCGACGTCCGGCTGGATCCTCGCCGGAGTTGCGATCGTGTTCGTCGTCTTCATGGCGTACCGCAGAGCGAATGCGGTGAGGGAATACGGTCTCGGCGAGCCGAACTATGTGAAGGAAGCGGCCGCGGCGATCATACCGATCGGAGCGATCGCGGCATTCATCTGGACGATGAACAATTATCTCGGCGTGCCGATCCCGGTGCTCATCCTTCTCGCGGTTGCGCTGCTTGGCGCGTTCATCACGAATTCGACAACTTTCGGCAGATATCTTTACGCGATCGGCGGCAACGCGGATGCGGCTCGTCTTTCGGGAATTAATAACAAGAGAAATATTTTGAAAGTGTACGCGCTCCTCGGCGCTCTGACGGGCGTCGCGTCATTGATCTTCACGGCTCGAGTCGGAAGTGCGGCGCCAGATGCCGGTGTGCTGAAAGAGCTCGACGCGATCGCCGCGTGCGTCATCGGCGGAGCATCGCTCGTCGGTGGACGCGGCACGATCTTCGGTGCGTGTCTCGGCGCGTTGATCATGGCGAGTTTGGATAATGGAATGTCGCTGCTCAACGTCCGCGACTTTATGCAGGACATCATCAAAGGCTCGATCCTCGTAGCAGCGGTAGGACTCGATATGGCGGGAAGGAAGCAGGGGTAAGATTTTCGGCCCGATTCGAACGCCAACGGACTGGACCGCAGGCAGCCTGCCTGCCTGACGTCGCCGCTTCGGCCGACGTCAGCCTTTATCGCGTCGAATCATAATCTTTCACGCCCTCGGAAGCCTCGGCGAGCAGGCAGGCTGCCTGCGGTCCAGTCCGTTGACGTCATCCTCCGATGAAACTCATCGTCCGCGACGCCGGAACGAAATCGCTATCGTTGATCCGATGTCGAGCTTCTTTTTTGAGAGTGACGTTCTCAATATATTCGACAAGCTCCGATCGCGTCGCGCCGCTGCGTAGGTAATCGCGGAGATTATGCTCAGCCGTCGAGAACAGACAAGTCCGGATCTGCCCGTCCGCTGTCAGTCGGATCCTTGAACATGCTCCGCAGAACATCTCGGTAACCGGAGCGATGATCCCGATCCCGCCCGGCTCGCCGTCGGCGAAATTGTATTTCCATGACGTCTCGCTTCCTCGCGATGCATCTTTCAATTCGAGCGGATAGACGTGGTTGATCGTTTGATAGATCTCGCGACCTGGTACGACCTTCGAACGATCCCAATCGTGGCCCGAGTCGAGCGGCATGTATTCGATGAACCGCATCTCGACGCCCGTGTTTCGCGCGAATCGTGCAAAGTCGACGAGCTCATCATCATTCACGTCACGAACGATGACAGCGTTTATTTTCACCGGTTCGAAGCCATGACGCTTCGCCGACTCGATCGCATCCAAAACATCTGACAGCGAATCGACTCCGGTGATATCGCGAAATCGATTCGTATCGAGCGTGTCCAGGGAGATCGTCATGCGGTCCAAACCGGCCGCCTTTAATGCTTCGGCTCTGCGCGGAATATCAAATCCGTTCGTAGTTAAAGCGAGATCTTTGAGATCCGGTTTGAGTTTGGAAAGTTTCGAAATAAGAGATTCGATGTGACGTCGCAGCATCGGCTCACCACCGGTTAGCCGAATCTTTTCGATCCCGAGCGAAACGAAAATATCCGCGATGTACTCGATCTCTTCAAACGTCAGGATCGTATCCTTTCGGGCAAGCGGCGGCTCGCCGTTCGGCAGGCAATAGAAACAGCGAAAGTTGCACCGGTCGGTCAACGAGATGCGGAGGTCGCGGATGATTCTGTTGTAACTATCTCGAAGCACTTCTTTAATTACCAAATTAATAATTACAAAATTACCGAATTACCAGTTGGAATCTCTGACATTTAATTACGTAATTTCGTAATTATTAATTTTGTAATTTCAGAGACCGCGCGTTCCGTTTTAGTCCGGCGAGTTTCGTCCGTTTCATTGCACTCTTTCGAAATCGCTCGGTGTAAGTTTCGGGTATGAGCGATTCTACCACGTCGAGATCGAGTGATGTTTCGCCGAGCCGCGGCTCGAATCGTGTTTCTTCCGTTGGTTCTTCCAATCGATTCCATGGACAGACGTCCTGACAAATATCGCAGCCGTAGATCCACCCGTTGAGATTCGTGGAAATGTTCTGCGGCAATTCGTCCGAGCGGAGCTCGATCGTCGCGTACGAGATGCATTTGTTTGAATCGACGATATAGGGTTCGACGATCGCATCGGTCGGACAGGCGTCGATACAGGCCGTGCAGCTCCCGCAGTGATCTGCCATCGGAGCGTCGTAATCGAGCTCAATATTCAAAATGATCTCGCCGAGAAAGATCCACGATCCGTACTCTTTGGTGATGACATTCGAATGTTTCCCGATCCAGCCCAACCCGCTTCGGTGAGCCAGCGCTTTTTCCATGACAGGCGCGG
The DNA here is from genome assembly GCA_003223025.1 of Acidobacteriota bacterium. Classification (GTDB taxonomy): domain Bacteria; phylum Acidobacteriota; class Blastocatellia; order Pyrinomonadales; family Pyrinomonadaceae; genus OLB17. Next base: position 70,882 of record QHXR01000018.1, on the reverse strand, counting down.
TGTCGACGCAAATTTTGCCCGTGACATTCGGATCTTCGGCGACGATCCAGTCGAGCAGCGCACACAGTTTCTCTTTTACGACATCGTGGTAATCATCGCCCCACGCATATCGCGAGATCTTTCCCGCACCGTCGTGTTGCCCCGGCGTGTAATAGTTCACCGCCGCCGAGACTACGGTCTTCGCACCGGGAAAGATCATTTGCGGATCGGTTCGTTTCTCGGGTTCGCGTTCGAGCCACGCCATCTCGCCGTGGAAACCGCGGTTCAGCCAGTCAGCGAAATGCGGACGATCTTCGGTCAAAGACACCGCCCGGGAAAAGCCGATCTTATCGATACCGAGTTCTCCGGCCTTTTGCTTGATCCTTTGAGAAAACGAAGTCACGTTTTGATTATCGGGTAACCGAAGGAGTCGAACAAGATGACGGCCCGCGAATTACGCGAATAAATCGCGAAACAGAATTACCCGCGAAATACGCGAAAGGACGCGAAATGAAGAAAAAATCAACTTCTTCTTTTGCGTCCTTTCGCGTATTTCGCGGGCAGATTTTACGGTCCGTCCTACTCGTTAAAAAGTAAACTTCGCACCGAACTGGAATTGCCGCGGATCGAACGATGCCGTCGGCTGGCTGTAATACTTGCCGCTCGACGCTCTTTCGCCCCACGCGTTGACCACCTGATAGAACGGATTCGCCGCGGCCTCGTTGAAACGATTGAAAAGGTTGAAACCTTCAGCGATCAGATCCAGGCTCATGTTTTCGCCGAAGCGAACACGGTAGGTCAGGCGGGCGTCGAACGAGAAGTAGTCGTGCGTCAGCCCCGCATTACGAACCAGATTTCCGTTCGCCGGAAATACACCCGTCAGACAATTTACATCCACGCCGGTCTGGCAAAGCGAGCCGTCATCACGAACCGTGGGGCGCTCGTTCGTACTTTGGAAGTCGCCGTTCGCATCACCCACGGCCAGAATATTGAACGGGCGTCCGGTTCCGTATTCGACTATCGGTGCGAACGAGAAATCGGCAAGTATTCGCCGCCAGCTGCTGGCAGATCTCCAGCGTTCAGGTGAACTGAAGATTCCGCTGAACACGAAACGCTGACGCTGATCAAAAAGCGAATCAGAGCGCTCCGCACGGAAGTTCTTGTTGTCCTGCGGTTTCAGAAGCGTCTGCAGATCCGACGAGTCGTCGATCGAATGTGACCACGTATACGTCGCATAGAACTGCATATTCGATCCGAAGCGTTTCTTCAGTTCTAAATTTAATGCGTTGTACGACGAGTATCCATCCGACAATTGCGCGTTCACATCAGCGTACGGGTTGATCGGGCCCGGTGCGCGAAGTGTGCCGGCGAGTTGGGAATCAAACACCGCCTTATTCACAAGGCCACCGGTCGCAGACGCAACAAAAAAGTAATTTGGTCCGAGTCGGCGGAAATAGTCAGCGGCGATCGGGCTGACTACTCGAAGCCCGGTCTGGTTGTTAACAACGATCATTCCCGGGATCACGACCGTGAAGTTCGCGTTCGTCGTGGTCGGCAGCGAGAAGAACGCTGCCTGCGACAGACTGGTCGGGAGACAGGACGGAGCGTTGGGCGTGGCGACCGTGCACCCCGCAAATTGCGCGGCCGGATTGCCGATCGCAAATCTACGATAATTTTCGCGAAGAGCATTCGTATCGACGGTGTTCACATCCTGCGGATGGGCGAGATGCCGTGCATTGACCGTGATGTAATTCGCTGAGACCGACATGTCTTTGCCGATCATTTGCTCGATGCCGAGATTTCCCTGGAACGCCACCGGGAACTGAAAGTCCTTCGCAACATGCAGCGTGAACGGCAGGATCGGCCCGAAGCCCGTAAACGCGCTGGGATTAAATCGTTGATATCCGAACAGGTATTGAGAAGACGACGCGACGCCGGGCGTCACCGCAGTTCCACAGACTGCCGGATTCGATCCCTGCACTCCGCAGACGGTTCCATGAAAAACTTGAAAAGCGTTGAAGAGACCGGTCGGGGAAGGCCCGCCGATCGGAAGCAGTGTCGCCTGCTGTTGCTGCGATCCGTCTCCGATATCGGAGTTGAACGCGACGGCGAGCAGCGGATGGTCATAGAACATTCCGCCGGCCGCTCGAAGAACCGTCTTGCCATTGCTGAAAACATCCCACGCCGCACCGAGTCGGGGAGCCCAATTGTTGGAGTCACGCGGGAATCCCTGAGTAACGCCGAGAGCGTCCTGTGCGATCTGAACATCCTGTGCCGTCAACGTAATGCCCGTCAGCGGATCCTTGAACGGCGTCGGTGCAAACTCTTCGGTGAATTCGATATCGTAACGAATTCCGAAATTGAGGGTGACGTTCTTCAGAACCTTCCATGTGTCCTGTGCAAAGAATGCGACGGGCTTGTTTTTGATCGAGCTATTTGGATTGCCGAAGCCCTGCAAGAACACACCCGGGAAACCGAGTCCGTAAGTTTGATTCGCGGTAAGAACCGGACATCTCAATGCCACGGGCAGCGTCTGCGAATCGCACCCCGGGATCAGAGAGCTTCCGGCCTGCTGGCCAAAATTGAACAGTCCCGGGAAGTTGAGTTGGAAGCTCGCCTTAATGTCGATCCAGTTAACGTCACCGCCAAACTTGAGAATATGATCGCCCTTCGCCCATGTAAGATTGTCACGCAACTGAAATCTGTTTTCGCTGCGATCTACCGGTGAGAATGGATTCGATCCGAGGAATCCCGTACCTGCGATCTGATGAGCAACGCTCGGAACCTGTGACTCGAACTTCGCGAGACGGCGGCCGTAGTTGACGAATGCTTCGTTTACCAGATCATGCGGCAGCACGCTTGCGAGCGAGAGCCCGGCCGACGTGTCTTTTACATCCTGGATACCGGTTCGCGAATAGTCGTTCTGTCCGAGCGTCTGATTCTGCGACTCGTCCTGAATTCCGTTGATCTTGCTCGGGTTGTAACCGAACCGGATCGACAGTTGATGACCCGGCACGATCATGTGATCGAGACGGACCGAGCTGTACGTCGTCGCTTCCGATATCGGGAATATACGACTGAGCTGATTCAACGGACGGAACGCAACGAGCTCTCCGTTTTCATTTCGGGTCAACGGAAGCGGCACGCCGGAAAGAAGGAATCGCGGCCCGATCGGATTTGCGCTCGGAAGGATCGGAGAGATCGCCGGACAACTGCTTCCATCGTTCGGGCTGAACAGCGGGTTGAATCCGTTCAGAGCCGTCGAGGTTCCGGTCGAGGCAAAGAACGCGTAAGTGCGGGCTGCGCACAGAAGCTGCGTTCCTTGTGCGAACGTAGCCGGGCTTTGAGTAAAGATCATTCCCTGGGCGAGCGCCGCGTTAACGTACGAAGCCTGTGCGGCAGTGAGTCCGGTGAAGGTGCGAACCGACGGACTGAGAACAAACGTTCCGCCTGTCGGTATCGGAGCACTGAAAGCATTCATCGTCGCCGTCGCGGTCGCTCCTTGAACGACATCGCTCGTGAAAAATCCCGACTCCTGTCGACGACGCTGTTCGAATGATGCGAAGAAGAACGATCGTTCCTTGATCACCGGTCCGCCCAATGTCGCACCGTACTGGACGCGGGTATAAGGTGGACGCTTATCCGGATCGCCGTCGATGACCGGAGCGAACGGGTTCCGCGCCTGTACGCTCTTGTCGCGAATAAATCCAAAAACGTTTCCGTGGAAATCGTTGGTGCCGCTCTTTGTGACGACGTTGACGATACCGCCCGTCGCACGTCCGAACTCGGGAAGATACGAATTCGTGGTGACCTGATATTCCTGCACTGCTTCCTGCGAAACGGTGCTGCGAGCGGCGTTGATCGAGTTATCGGTGAAGTCCGCTCCGTCCACTTGAACAAGAGTCGAACGGCCGCGCTGGCCGCCGATGTTGAGGCCTGATGTCGGAGCCGGGCCGACAGGACGACCGTTGTCGCGTCCGACAGTTGAGATCGTCAGTGCAAATCCCGTCGCGCTGCGTTCGTTGATCGGAAGATTTTCAATACTTTTCTGATCGATGGTTGTCGAAATGTTTGTCTTTGTAGTTTCGATCAACTCGAGCGAATCGGCCGGCACGTTCACAAGAATGTCCGCCGCGCCGATCTCCATCGAGATCCGGAGCTCCGCCGACTGACCGACCGTCAGGCGTACGCCGGAAATAGAAACTTTCTTGAACGTCGGGGCTTCGGCAGTGACTTCGTATTCCCCGGGCGCGAGACCGATGAGCCGGTACGTTCCCTCCGAATCGCTTGTTACGACACGCTCAATGCCCGTTCCTACGTTGCGTGCGGTGATCGTCGCACCGGCAACGAGTCCGCCGTTCGGATCGACCACGGTGCCGGAGAGGTCGGCGGCACTTGCCTGGGCCTGGGCGGAAGCACTCGAAACGGCGGCTGCGACCAGCAGAACGAGCACGAAAAATTTTCCGACAATTCCTGAAACTCGGCTGACAACTCGGTTCATTAAATTTTCTCCTTACTTGAGAATCGGTTAGATCCGGCAATCACGATCGAATAGGGTGAGGTGCGCAATCGATACTCAGTTGGACGAGTATTAATCACGCTAAGTTATCGTTTAACTACGGATGCACAGATCAGATTTGCTTTGATGTTTGTAGCTTAAATCGGTTATTTAGGCAAGGTGAATGTAAGACTTTTGTAATTTTCTGTAAAGGTATCGGCGATCAGCCGCGTGTAGCGCGAGCCAGCCGTTGTCGGACCGATGTGCTGAGGGACAAGGCGGAGACAATCGTTGTTGCGACGACCGGCACGAACGCAGTTTGGCGGAGTACCCAACAAACTCGATGACGGTTTGAGAATGTCTTGCCATACCGGTCGAGATACTCGGACGCGATTCGGTCCGGAGAGTCGGAATAGGCGGCGATCGCATTCGCCAGCAGTGCGGAGCTCTGGAACGCCATGAACATTCCGCTGCCGGTGAACGGATCGATGAAGGACGCGGAGTCGCCAACCGCGAAAAGATTCCTCGCAGGCGACGACCGCCGAGCTCCGAAACCGTCGATCGAGACCGCCAGCCAGTCGTGATGCGGAGCAACATCACCCAAAGTCACGGCCGCCCGTTTGTTCTTGCCGACGATATCTCGAACTATCTCATCCGCGTCGCCGCCGAATGATCGGACCGCCGATGCCTTCATCAGAAAACAGAAATTGAACCGGTCGTCCTCGACACGCGACAACCCGCCGTAACCATTTTGAAACGAATAGATCTCGCAAACGCCTTTCGGAACATCGGCCGTCTCTAGGTGCGCCTTGAATCCGATGAGATCCGGTTTGACGTGTGCCGCGGCAGTGTCGAGTTTTCGATCCGCAAGTTTCGCAAGAACCCTGGCGCGTCCGGTCGCATCGATGAAGATCTCGCCAGCGATATCGCGCACCGATCCGTCCGATGTCCGCGCGTGCAGACTGATAATTTGATCTCCATCGCTTTCCACACCGGTGACGCTTGTTTCCTCATAAACCGAAACGCCGACCTGTTTCGCTCGTTCGAGCAATAGATGATCCATCGTCGCTCGACTCAGGCTGAGTGCGAATTCGCCGCGTCCGAACCAACTGCTCGCGACACCGACGCTTCGGCCGCCCAATTCGAAAAAACGTGTCTCGGTTATTTGATCGCCGCCGGCAGATAACATTTCCTCGAGCACACCCAATTCGTCAAAATGCTCAAGGCATTCCGGTGAGATGAACTCGCCGCAAAGTTTTGCACGCGGAAATTGCTCGCGTTCGATCAATGTTGTTTCGAACCCGAGTTTCGCCAGCCGAATCGCTAGACTCGAGCCTGCCGGTCCGCCGCCCGAGATAACGATTTTCGATTTTCGATTTGCGATTTGCGATCGCGCCATGGTGATTTGCGATTTTCGATTTGCGATTTCCGATCTTGGTGTTCCAAAAGATTATAATTCATCGGAGTAAACTGTTGTGACACAAGATCGCAAATCGAAAATCGCAAATCGAAAATCCCGATGAAGATAATCCCGCTCTCGATCCCAACACCGTTCTATGTCGGCGACGTCAACGTCTGTCTCATAAAGCAGGATCCGATCACGCTCATCGATGTAGGGCCAAAGACGAAGGATGCCGCGGATACATTGCGTCGGAAGCTTGCCGACAACGGCGTGAAGATCTCCGATGTTCGTCGCATCGTTCTGACCCATGCACATGAAGATCACTGCGGACTCGCGCGACAGGTACGCGACGAAGCAAAGGATGCCGAGATCTTTGTGCACGACTGGGAAACTGGTCATCTTTTCGGACGGTTAGCGCGCGAAGAAAATCAAAGACTGCTGCTGCGATCCGGCGTGCCGGCAAATGTATTGGAAGAGATGCGCGTTCTCTATGAAGACATCAGTCTTTTGACCGATGCTCTTTATGACGGCGACTTCAAATCTCTCGACGACGGATCGGAGCTCGAGTTTGAAAACGGAAGTCTGCGCGTACTTCACACTCCGGGTCACACGCCGGGATCGTGCTCTTTTGTGCGCGAGGCGAACCGAACTTTGATCTGCGGCGACTGCGTCTTGAAACGCATCACACCAAATCCCGTGTTGTCTCCGGACCCGATCGATCCCGAAAAGCGCTTCCGATCGCTCGCGGAATATCTCGTGAGCCTTGCCCGGCTTCGCGAATTGAAACCGACGCTTTCGTACGGCGGGCACGGTGAGCCGGTGAAAGATTTCGACGAGATATTCAATCGTTACGTCCGATCGATCGACGAACGTCAGAAGCGCGTTGTGAAGTTGGTCCCTGCGTCGGGCGTGACTGCGTTCGACGTTGCACAGAAACTTTTTCCCGATTCTTTCGATCACGACGTGCACCGATTCCTGACGATCTCGGAATCAGTCGCGCATCTCGACTATGCGGAATCAGAGAACAAGATCGCGGTCGAGTTTCGAAATGGTGTGGAATTTTATCGAAGTTTGTAGCGGAATCACGTCCCGAGCTCCGGAGGAGCGGGATATTGGTAGGAAACATTCGATGAATGTATTCGAGCTCCGTAGGAGCGACATTCGTGTCGCTCCTACGGAGCTCGATTCTGTTTTGGTGGACGGGCTACCAATATTCCGCTCCTACGGAGGTTAGAAGCGTCGGCAGACAAACGAAAAGACTTAGAAGCTGTAGAGAGCCTCGAGTCCGGGAAGCGATTGAGCGCGTTTCGTAACTGTCTTGTGCAGGCGTTCCAATCCGTCCTCGCTTCCGAACAATGTCCTGATCGCGTATTCGGTTCGGCTCTTGTGAAGCGAGCCTTGACCGACCGGCCGGTAAAAATTCCGGAGAACAAACCGCGCGATGTGCTGCGCCGCATCGCTGTTTCGCAATTCGAGCTTTGCGACACTCCAATAGAAATGTGTGTGGAAAGATTCTTCGCGAATGATGCCGTTCAGAATCATCGACAAGATCGGATGACCGGCGAGCTCGTCCATCCGTCGATATGCCTGAGCCGTCGACATCTCATGTATCGCCCCGAACGCCATGTGCGTTGCCGTAAATTTTCGGCCGAGTAAATTCGTCAAGGACGTCAGGAGATACGTGTTGAAGTTATAAAAATTCGAAACCGCCGTCCGCACCTGTCCTTGCCATTTGTCGCCGGTTTCGATCCCGGCCTCGTTCAGAAAGCGGTTCAGGACTTCTCCATGAACGACCTCTTCGGCTCCCCATCGCTCCATGAATCGTCCAATATACGGATCTTTGCACGTCGGCGTTCGCAGCAGCTCGCGATGATACATGTCGGTCAGCGTTTCGACATCGCGCATATACAGCAGCACCGGAATGAAACGCTCGTCGAGCGGATAATTGCGCACATCTGCCCAAGGGATCGACTCGATCCCTTCTTTGGTAAAGACCGGTTGCTGCCTTTCGTACCAGTCGTAAACGTCTTTTGTAGTTTCGAATCCCATTTTAGTACCGACAGAGATGCCGATCCGCGATCAGCTTGCCTTGCCGATCTAATTCGTTAAACTTATTCTTTCGGATGCAAGCGTGACCCGGCACCTGAGCTTACTATAAGTACTTATGAAGAAGGTTTATCTATTAATTGCGATCATTATAACCGCATTTTCGAATATCTGCGCCCAGCAAAATACGCTCGCGGTCTCGGGAGAAAAACATCTCGCGAATATCAAACAACTGACGTTCGGAGGCGAGAATGCCGAGGCTTACTTTTCGTCTGACGGGAAACAGTTGTCGTTTCAGTCGAAGCGCGACGGACGAGCGTGTGACCAGATCTACACGATGAACTCGGACGGGGCAAATCTGAAGATGGTCTCAAATGGTGAAGGCCGAACGACGTGCTCGTACTTTCTCAAGGATCGGAAAAAGATCATTTACGCATCGACACATCTCGGAGCGAAAGAGTGTCCGCCGAATCCGGATTTTTCGAAAGGTTATGTTTGGGCGATCTATCCGACGTACGACATCTTCGTCGCGAATGCCGATGGCTCGAACATCAAACCGCTGACGACGACTCCGGGTTACGACGCCGAAGCAACAGTCTCGCCTGACGGGAAAAAGATCATCTTCACATCGATGCGTGACGGCGATCTCGATCTTTACGTCATGGACACGAACGGAAAAAACGTAAAGCGTCTGACGAACGAGCTCGGATACGACGGCGGTGCATTCTTTTCACCTGACAACAAGCAGATCGTCTATCGTTCGTTCCATCCAAAAACCGAAGCCGAGATCGCACGATACAAAGACCGTCTCGCGCACGATCTGATCGAGCCGACTGTTTTCGAAGTCTGGGTCATGAATGCCGACGGATCGAATAAGCGACAAGTGACAAAACTGAATGCCGCCTCATTCGCCCCGTTCTTCACACCCGACGGCAAGAAGATCATCTTCTGCACGAATTATTTCGCAACCGATGCACGCAAACGAAACTTCGATCTGGCTCTGATAAACGTCGACGGCTCAGGAATCGAGCGTGTCACATTCAACGAATCGTTCGACGGTTTCCCGATGTTCTCGCCCGATGGAAAGAAACTAGTCTTCGCCTCAAACCGTAATGGAAAAGCGCAGGGCGACACGAATGTGTTCATCGCCGACTGGACCGACTGATTTGGGATTTGGGATTTGGGATTTGGGATTTGAGATTTGAGATTTGAGATTTGGTTTTCGGCTCTCCATTTCAAATTTCAAATTTGAAATTTGAAATTTGAAATTGCAGGGTTTGGATTTCGGATTTTGGTCTTAGGTTTTCGGTTTTCGGCTTTCGGCTTCCATTTCAAATTTCAAATTTGAAATTTGAAATTTGAAATTTGAAATTTAAGAGTTCGGATTCTGAGAATTTGAGGATTTCGGCTCCGCCCGTCCTTCATTGTCGCGGTAGCGACTAACCGATTTAGCCGTGGGCCTTGGCCCACGGTACATGTTCCCCGAAACCCGTCGCGTCAGCGACGGTCGAATATTCAAGTAACTGTAAGCGGAGAGTCTTATGAAACGCGCGCAAATTTTTCTTGTAATTCTTTTCCTTGGCCTTTCGGTCTCCGCGCAAAAGCCGCAGCTCAACACATCTGCTCAACGTGATCTTCGCCGGCATATCGAGTATCTCGCTTCCGACAAACTCGAGGGCCGACGCACCGGCGATCCAGGCGCGACCGAGGCTGCGAATTACATCGTCGAGCAGTTCAAGAAAACGGGAAAGCTTCGACCCGGTCAGCAGACGACGCACGGTGCCTCGTACCTGCAAGGATTCCCTTATATCTCGGGCGTCGAGCTCGGTACCGGTAATTCGCTTAGCCTTGGTTCGGGCAACACGATGCAAGTCGGCGTGAACTGGATGCCGCTCGGATATTCGCCGAACGCTGACATTGCCGCGACGCAGGTCGTCTTCGCGGGATTTGGAGTAACCGCACCGGAGGCGAACTACGACGACTACAAAGACCTCGACGTCCGGGACAAGATCGTCCTCGTGTTCGACAACACACCGGACGCAGGAAATCCGCATTCGGCATTCGCTCGTTTCGACATGCACACGAAGGCGAATATCGCGAAAGACAGAGGAGCGAGAGCGATCATCCTGATTGCTGCCGACAATGATTTCAAGATCGATCGCCTTTCGCGTTTAAGTTACGACCGCACTCTTGGTGAAACTGCGATCCCCGTTATCGGGATAAACCGCGATCTGGCTGCCAGGCTTTTCGGGATGGTAGATGGGACCGGCCTCGCCCTGATCGAAAGTATGCTCAACGCCAAGACGCCTTCTGGATCCTACAAGGCCGGGCCGAAAACGAACGTTCTTGATAACACAAAGGCCCAGATCAAGATCAACCTCACCAAAAAACAAGTCAACGCATTCAACGTCATCGGCGTGCTCGAAGGATCCGACCCGCAGCTCAAAAACGAAGCGATCATCATCGGTGCGCACTATGATCATCTCGGTCACGGCGGCTCGGGAAGTCTCGCCGCGAACTCGACGGAGATACATCACGGTGCCGACGACAACGCGTCCGGTACGACGGCGGTGATCGAGCTTGCCCGGTTGTTTTCAAAAGAGAGAAGACCGAAACGCACTCTGATCTTCATGACATTCGCGGGCGAAGAAGAAGGACTTCTCGGATCGAAATACTACGTCAACAATCCGGCATGGCCGCTCGATAAAACGGTCGCGATGATCAATCTCGACATGGTCGGTCGGTTGAATGAAAACAAACTGACGATCGGCGGCATCGGAACAGCGACCGAGTGGAGTGACATGATCACCAACGCGAATAATCCGACGGTTGCGTTTGGACCTCCGTCAGCGCTCTTCGGCGGCGGACCGGCGAGCAAGAAAATGATCGAGCCGAACAGCTCCTTATTCCAGCTTGCACTGAATCAGGATGGATTCGGCCCGTCGGATCATTCCTCTTTTTACGGAAAAAAGATCCCGGTACTTTTCTTCTTTACCGGAACGCATGTCGATTATCACAAGCCCAGCGACACGGCAGATAAGATCAATTACCTCGGTCTGCAGCGAATAATTTTATTCGTCGGCGACGTTGCGAGATCGCTCGCACAAGCTCCGGCAAAGCCAACTTACGCTGTCGCGCAATCGTCGGGTCCGGTGGGCCAGGTTCGCCTGAGCGTCTCGCTCGGAACGATCCCGAGTTACGGCGACACGACGGACGGAATGATCCTCGACGGCGTTCGCGATAATTCGCCGGCGTCGAAAGCGGGACTAAAGGCGGGCGACAAGATCGTAAAGCTTGCCGGGAAAGATGTACGCAACGCGATGGATTACACATATGTTCTCGGTTCGATGAAACCGGGCGAAGAGTACGAGGTGGAGTTGATCCGCGGAACCGAAAGAATGACGCTGAAGATCATTCCCGCACCGTCCGCGCGAAGACCGTGATCACGGCGATGGTGGACGATTTGAATTGTTCCAAACTCTCGTTATCATCAACTCGTTTATGAAAATCAATCTCGTCATTCTCGTCACGCTTTTTGTTGCCGCTCTATGTTCTTGCGGAAGTACGCCGATGGCGAACAACGTGGCGACCGTCAAACCAACGCCGCTTCCGTCGATCGTATCGCCCGCGTCCTCGACTCCGGTACCGACGCCTTCCACGCCGAAGAATGGTGATTACAACGGCAAGGGCATCGTGACGAAAGTCGCACCCGAAAGCCCTTCGATCGAGCTGAATCATGAAGAGATCAAAGGCATGATGCCGGCAATGCAGATGGAATTTTTCGTATCGGACAAGAAGCTTCTGAACGGAGTAAAAGTCGGCGACAAGGTCGATTTTGTAGTCCGCTACAAGGACGCCACTGAAACGATCGTGGGCATAAAGAAGGCGCAATGACAACGATCTCGTTCTGCAAATTTCACGGCTTCGGGAACGACTATATCGTTATCGAACGTGAAAATATCCCATCCGAAATTTCGCTCGAAGATCTCGCCGTCGAGATCTGTCACCGGCACACCGGAGCCGGTTCGGACGGCATCGCTGTGTTGGAGAAACTCGACGGAAGCGACGCGGATTATTTTTGCGAGATCGTGAATCCTGACGGAAGCGTCGCCGGATTTTCCGGGAACGGCACGCGATGCGCTGTTGCGTATCTTTATTACAAAACTCTGTGGAGCGAAGCCGGACTGCGTTTGAAGACGCGGAGCGGTGTGAAGAATTATACGATGCTCGAGAATGCATCGGAGGGCTCGTACGTCTTCAACGCCGAGATCGGATTTCCGAAGTTTAGAACGTCAGAAGTTCCGGTGGCCGGTGACACTTTCGAGACGGTCATCGACCGTGAGATCGAAGCCGGCGGCCGAAAGTTTCTTTTCTCAGGCGTAAATGTCGGCAATCCCGTCGCGTGTATTTTTGTCGATGATTTCGATTTCGACTGGAGGCATTACGGCCGGATCATGGAGACTCATCAAGAATTCCCGCAACGCGCGAATATCGTATTTGTCCGCGTTATCGACGACGCGAACATCGAGCTTCGAATTTGGGAACGCGGTGCCGGCGAGACATCGGCGTCGGGAACGTGTTCGAGCGGTGCTGCGGTTCTATCCGCATTCACCGGAAAGACAGGACGCCGCGTTTCGGTCACCTCGCGGGGCGGAGTGACGGAAGTCGATTGGCGCGACGAAGACGACGAGATCCTGCTGACCGGACGAGCGGAGCTTTCGTATTGCGGCGAATGGCCGACGGCAAAATCCTAATCGTTTTTACCTTTCCGAAAAAACTCATTCACTGACTTCTCTCGAAAATCGAATATATTTTTCAATTGCCGTTCGACGAAGAAGTGTGCGATGTCGCCAAGCGGTTCAAACGGGAGCCGGTACTTCACCTCATCTTCGATCAACGTCGTCGACGGCCCAAGCTCCGTAAAAGTGTGTCGATGGATCCACTGTTTGTAGGGTCCGGAGATCTGCTCGTCGACGAATTCGTTTGGCGGATCCCACTTCGAGATCAGCGTCTTCCAACCCATCGGGATTCCGTTGAGGCTGACCCTGTATTCGATGATGGAGCCTTCGCGCATCTCGATGGGTTGCGGCGTAATGATGTGAAAGCCGAGATCGCGCGGTGTGATCCGTTCGAGATTCTCGGCCTTTGAAAAGAAATCGAAAACGTCGGACCGCGGGAGTTCGATCGTCAGTTCGCGCTTTAACGTATGTTCAGCCATAAGAAGTGATATTCGACTGAACCGCGAAAACGGATTCTACTTCGAGCCTTTCAGAAACTCTTTCGGTATCAGATTTTCCGGGCTTTCCTGTTGCCAGTAGATCGTGATCACCCACCAGCGTTTTCCGTCATTAAAGAGTTGAAAGCTATTGATTCCGCGCATGAACGGATCTTTGTCGTCGCTCTTATGAAACGAAGCGTAGGTTGAAAAGACTTGCGCGATGTTGCCGTACTGGTCGACGTGGCGCGAGATCTCTCGTTCGTGAAATCCGTTTTTCTCGAGGTACGGACCACTATTCTTGGCATAATCCTCCGGCGTCATAACGCGCGCGCCGAGGATACCCGTCTGCGAATTCTTGCCGCTCGGGATCAATCGCGCGTCCTTGTGAAACAGCGAGCGGAATCGATCCCAATCGCGCACCTTCCCGGCATCGCCGGAGATGACGTCATATACGGCCTTCATGATCGCGTCGAGTGATGCGACGTCTTTTGGATCCGCTTCTTTCGGAGCGGTCTGGGCAATGGCATTCGACGAAATGAAAATTACAGCGACGACAAGCAGCAACAGTTTTTTCATGAAGCCATTGTACGTTGATAACGGGGGCGGGTTTCAAGCGATTGATCATTCTTGGTTCTTGGTTCTTGGTTCGTTGTTCGTTGTTCGTTGTGGAGGGTGGCGGATGCGACTGGAACGCAGGCGTCCCCGCCTGCATGAGTGCGAAGCACGAAAAGGCGCAGCAGCTTGTCGAATCAGAATCGTTTGACGCCGCGGAAGCCACGGCGTTGCAGGCGGGGACGCCTGCGTTCCAGTCGCATCCGCCGTCTGTCACGAACGACGAACACCGAACAATGACACCGAACCGCGAACCACGAACGACGATCGACGATCGACGATCGACGAACAAGGAACTCACATCCGTCAATCCACGATCCACTATCAAATACGCTAAACTAACGTCGTGACCGAGAGACAGCATCTGACGGGGCTTTTACCGGGCGAGCTTGAAGATCTCGTCCGGGAGATGGGCGAACCGCGTTACCGCGCGCAGCAGATCTTCAAGCAACTTCATGATCGACGACTTCTGTCGTTCGAGGAGATGACCGATTTGCCGAAGGCTTTTCGCGCGAAGCTGTCGGAAGCTGCGAGCTCGTCCACTCTGAACGTCGAATCGAAATACGTTTCCGAAGACGGCACGCGTCGCTTTCTGATGAAGACGACTGACGGAATGCCGGTCGAGGCGGTGTTTATTCCGAGCGAGGGCCGCGATACGATCTGTTTCTCTTCGCAATCCGGATGTCCCCTAAAATGTGATTTCTGCCTCACGGCGAAGCTCGGGCTTTTGCGGAATCTGAGTGCGGGCGAGATCGTCGAGCAGATCATAATCGTCCTCAACGACGTGTACGGCGTCGGAAGTGAAACGCCGCACGGAACGAATCTCGTCGCGATGGGAGCGGGTGAGCCGTTCTTAAATTTCGAAAATTTGATAAAGGCGCTCGAGATCATGTCTGACGAGAACGGTTTGTTTATCGTTCCCGGACGTGTGACGGTTTCGACCGCCGGGATCGTGCCGAAGATCGAAGAATTCACAAAGCTCGATCGCCGGCCGAATCTCGCGATCTCGCTTTCGGCACCGGATGACGAGCTTCGAAACAAGCTCATGCCGATCAACAAGAAATGGAACATCGATACGATCTTTACCGCCGCGAAGGCGTTCGAAAAAACTTTGAAACGCGGTGAGCGGTTTACATTCGAGTACGTGTTGCTCGGCGGTGTAAACGACTCCGACGCGCATGCCGAAGCGCTCGCCGATCTTGTCGAGCGATATGATCTTCGACGCGTGAAAATTAATTTGATTCCGCACAACCCGGCCGAGCAGCTCGATTATCATCCGTCCGACGCGGACCAGGTCATGCGTTTCAAGCGGATACTAGAATCCCGCGGCGTCTCAGCTTATGTCCGTCGCCCGCGCGGACGCGACATCTATGCGGCGTGCGGACAGCTCGCCGCGAAACAGGAACCGAATCTGGTAAAGATCGTCGGCCTATAAACTATGGAGCTTTTGATACCGGGATTAATTCTTGTTGCGTTGATGGCGTGGGCCTCGACGAAGATCAAGAAGCGCGCGGCCGATGCGTTCGAGGCCGAGACGATCGAAACCGATAAATACACACTGCAGAAACCGGAAGGTTGTCTGCACGTTCTCGGAGATCCGGATCATGAGTTCTATGCGTACTCGCGCGAGTTTGGGGAAGGCGACGGCGGTAAGCTCCGGCGTGCGACGATCGAGATCGATATCGTGAAGAACGCGAGTGTCGCTGTTGTTAGAAATGCGATCAAGAGTTCCGCGACAAACGTCAATGTCGTCAGCGAGTCAGCATCCGAGTGCGAAATCGAAACGGAAGAGACGGCGAACGAAAATGAAATTCGCGCCTTCTATAAAATTGTTGGTGCACAGAATCTCATCTATCGACTTCGCGTCGCCGTGCTTTCGGAATATGTAGAAGATTTTCTGCCTAAGGTAAAAGACACGCTTGATAGTTTTTCGGTTCGGTCGAATTAGGCTTATGAAGAAGAAAGGATTTATTTTCGGATTTTTATTTGTCGTGTTTTGCAGTTTTGCGATCGCATCGGCGAAAGGACAGAACGTGTCCGTAACCGGATCACTGGCGAGCAAAACTATTGCTCGCGGATCTAAATCGAAAGCAAGTGTTGTGTTGTCGATCCCGTCGGGTCTTCACGTAAACTCGAGCCGCCCCGCGAGCGAATACGCGATCCCGACTACCGTCAGTGTCAGCGGTTCCGGTTTAAAAACGGGCGGACTCGTTTTCCCCCGCGGACGAAATCGAAAATTTCAGTTTTCGGAAAATCTGATCAACGTCTACGAAGGACGCGTAACTTTTCCTTTCACGGTGACGGTGCCGGCTAATTTTAAGGGAAGCAAGATTCGTGTGAACGCGACCGTGCGATACCAGGCTTGCACTGAAGAGATCTGCTATCCGCCAAAGTCGAAGACGATAACGATGACGGCAAAAGTTTTGTGACGCCAACGGACTGGAGCGCAGGCATCTCTGCCTGCCACGCCGAGGCTTCCGATGGCCTGAGACGATCATGATTCGAGAAGACAGACGCTGACATCGGCCGAAGCGGCGATGTCAGGCAGGCAGGGATGCCCGCGGTCCAGTCGCGTCCGCCGTTCAGTTCCGTCGTCCAATGACCGACAACAACCGCCCCGTCTTCCCATAAAGCCTTTTCTCAACTCGATAACTAAAAAACAGATCGATCCGCTCGATCGTACAAAGCGGAGCGATCGAGATGGCGGATTCCGGAATGCCTTGATCGACTAACTGGTCGCGATTCGCGGTATGGAGATCGACCAGCGCGTGACCGTCGCGGGTTGAACTGAAATAACTTTCCCCGTTCGAGAAATTTTTCGCGAACGCATCGATCACATCACTTCCGACTTCGTAGCATCGACCGCTCGCGGCGGGCCCGATCGCCGCCAGAACGTCCGACGGATCCGTTCCAAACGTAGATTTCATTTTCTCCACCGCTTTCGCGACGATCGATTGCGCGGTGCCTCGCCATCCGGCGTGGACCGCGGCAAACGCTTTCGTTCGAGTGTCGGCGAGCAGGACCGGCACGCAGTCGGCAGTTTTCACACCGACGAGGACATGCGGAAGCTGCGATATCAGGCCGTCAAACTTCTCATCGGAATTGTCGATGTCCGAGTCGCTCACAACCAATTTGATTTGGTCGCCGTGGACCTGCCAAGCTGTCGCTAAGCGAAAATCATCATCGAACACATTGAGAAAACGACTACGATTCTCCGCGATGTTCTTGGCGGAATCTTCGTCGAATCCTGCAAGGTTAAGACTGTTTTCGGGAAACGGTGAAACCCCGCCGCCGCGTGTCGAGAAGCCATTTGCAAAACCTGCCGCTTCGAGCAGTTGACTCACGAGCACCTTCACTCCATCGCGTTCTCGCCAATGGAAGCCGGCATCGGTTAGAATCTGTTCGTCTTCCAACGGAGAGTTTTCGTTTATGATCCTTTCGATCGGCATCGACATTGTCGAAGTTTATCGCATCGCCGAAACGCTTGCACGAACACCGCGTTTCACTGAGCGTGTGTTCACCGAAACGGAACGCGCGTACTGCGACGCGAAAGGCGCGGCCGCCGCGCAGTCGTACGCCGGACGATTCGCCGCGAAGGAAGCTTTTCTAAAAGCGCTGAAGACTGGATGGCGGGGAAAGATCACCTGGCATGATATCGAGATCCTATCCGACGGCGATGGAGTGCCGACACTTCGCATCAACGGCGAAGCGCAGGTTTTGTTTCAAAAGCTCGGCGCCGTTCGGTCGCACATCTCGATCTCACATACCGCTGAGCACGCAGTCGCTCAAGTTATTTTTGAGAGATGAGCGGCGACGCAAGCGTAATTTTTATTCCATTTAATTTGGTAATTATTAATTTCGTAATTCGGTAATGAAAAATCCGGATCGCAAATAAAAAAAGGCTGCCTTTTCAGACAGCCTCTGCAACCCAAATAATCGATCAATCTACTGCGTATCGATCCGGTGTTCAATAATGTTCTGAACCATCGGCCTGACGTTCGAGAAGAAATTCAAACCGGTCATACTCTCGACCCGGTCAACGCTCGTGCGGAAATTTCGCCACGGTGTGTTGATCCCGATATTCTGATTGTTCGGCATGATCACGGCGATCGTTCGAGTCGTTTTAAAAACACGATCGACGTCGTTCGCACCAACCGGTAGAACGATTATCACTTTCCATGTATAGGCCGGCACGACGACGTGACCCGCTGCGACGGTATTCGTGACACCACCATTCGAACCCGTTCCGCCCTGACCCGCACCGCCGGCGATGATGTAGAGTTCATTGCCCTGCGTTACCAGAGTTCTGCAATAACTTTCGAGCTCTTCCCATGGTCCCTGATTATTTGCGGGCGCCTGCGGCATCATGTTCGTCATAAAGAACGTCGCCGAGTTGTCCGGCACCGACGATGTTCGATCGCCGGAAGGCGTGTGATGCCCGCGATCGAATCCCGAACCTGAATAATCATTACTCTGCACCTGATACCAACCCGCTGGAAGACTCGGGTCGTTTCGGAAGTCATCCTGCCGCGGCGTGTCGCCGATCCAGGTCGTGTCGAGATGCCAGGACACCCAGTTCGGAATTCCGCGATCGCGATGATACGACATCACGTACTGAGCTTTTGGAAGAAGATAGTTTTCCGGATGATTCGGATCCGTCGTCGCATCGCTCGGATTGCCCATCACCATGTGCTCGGTCGGATCGCGAGGAGCGGACACGTTCAAGGCGATCGAAGTCGTCGCCGACCGCATTTGCGCGTCGGTTATGGTCGAAAGAAAACTCCGATTTCCGTTCGTCGCCCCGAGGGGTACCGTCACCAGGTATGAAAATATGTTATCGCCGGGAGTGACGTCGCCGTTTGTTCCGTTGTCGAACATCGGCTGCGTCGGCGAGAGTCCAATTGTGGACAGGTCCGTCGACACGGCGATGCCAGTGCTCGGCGGACTCGACGCCGGCGTTACAGAAACAGTCAGGAGTGAATTCTGTCCCGGGCCAACCATACTCGGCGTCGCCATTCCGGTTCCTGAAAGTAGCGTGGTACCTCCGCCGGTGCCGGTAATATTTATGTCGTCGATGGCCACCCACTCGTCGTTCCCGACGGCATTTGTCGTCAGGATTCGTAACTGGACGAGAGGCTGGTTTTCACACGACATTGGCAACGCAACACTGACAGGCGTTACAAGCGTCGCCTGACTCGGACCACCGCTCGCATCGGCGACGAACCCGGCCGGCAGGTTCGTGTAATTGCCGGTATTTCCGATTCGGTATTGAAGTGCGTAGGGCTGGATCGAATTGTCCGTGGAGGCATCGATATCGCGCAAATTGTACGCGACGTTGATTGCAGTGGTGCCGCTCGCGTTGAGGTTGATCACCACATGCGGAGCGTCGGCGGTGCCCGAACCGTTTAGTGCGATCGAAGGATTCGCTATCCCGTCGAATTCACCTACACCGCCCGAAAGGAAGGTATCAGGGTCGTTTCTGTTCGCCCACACGCCAGGCCCGAGCGGCGTGGTCGAACCGTCCGCAAGGATTGTTTGAGGATCTACACCGGTCGCCGCCGTTAGCGTGTCGCCGAAGTATCCGATAATTCCGGGAACACCGTTCCAGTCGTTATCGACCGTGATCAAAGTCGTGTTCGTCCAGTTCTGCGTGAACGGGATCGTCTGCGCCACGAGGTTCGCGTGAGTGACCGGTGTCCAGAAGGAGAAAATGCCGCTGCTGAGGAGCAGACTTCCAAAGCACAAGAGCGCCATGGACCTCTTAGTCATATTTCGAGACATAGTTGTTGTCCTATCGATTTGATCCTTGGGAGAGATGGAGTCGAAGCACTCATCCTATCAAAGAACGCCAGAACGATTCAAAGTAATTCAGATATATTCGGAAGAATTAAGAAGAAGCCAGGAATCTCTAGCAAATGAAAACGGCCCGGGAATAACGTGGAATAACGGAACGAATTGCCCGCGAAATACGCGAAAGGACTCGAAAAAAGAACTGCCCGCCAATAACGCGAATAGGGCGAATGAAATCCTATCCGCGTTCATTCGCGCTATTCGCGGGCCAAGCTTTTTCTTTTTCGCGTCCTTTCGCGTATTTCGCGGGCAATACTTTTCCGCCCTTTCGCTTTATTCGCGGGCAAAAAAGAAGGCCACCGTTAACAGGTGGCCCTTCTGATCACATTGTATTATCGGTTATCCGATAAACAATTCGTCTTCCATGTAAGCTCGATCGATCGGCTTCGGCGCCGGTGCGAAAAGTACCTCGAGTCCTTTCTTCACGCCGGCCATCACAGCCGCGATCTCGCGTGCCGGTTCTACGATTTTCCTCTGGACAAACTCCGTCGTATCAACGACCTGATCGTGCGTTCGATCGATCGTTTGGCTTACCATAGCGACCTTGTCCTTCGCAGTAATTGCAGTCTCGCCAACCAGCACCCTCAGCTCGGCAACTTCCTGCTTGATGAGTTCGGTCGATTCAGCCAAGTGCCGGGTCGCCGTCGAGAGATTCGCTGAGACCTCGTTAAGATGAACCGAGATCTCCTGACCCTGAGCACTCATCGCATTCACTTTGACGAGCAGCGGATCGAACCTGTCCTCGAGCCGGTTGACTGTCTTGACCACGCGGCGAACGATAACCGCGATCGCGATAAGTGCGATGGCCATGACGATAAAACATACCGCGATCACGATCGACGAGATCATCATCCAGAATTGCGGATCGTTCTGATTCATAGACTAATTGTTTTCTTTCTCAACCGGATAGCTCGGCCGCCCTTCGGTGATCGCCTTTGATTCATTGCGACGCTTCTCGGCGACATATGCTTCCTTGCCGGCTTCGACCGCCGCGGTGAACGGATTCGCTGTGCGTGCTGCCGCACTCTTCGCTTTATCGCCCAACTCGCCGGCCTTTTCCTGCGCCGTCTGATAAAGCTCGTTCGCTCTTTCGCGACCGACCTCGTAGTATTCGCCCGCGCGTTCCTGCAACTGAGCCGCAGTTTCCTTGCTTTTTTCAATACCCTTTCGAGTCACGTCTGCGATATCTTCGCGAAGCTCCTGACCCGATTTAGGTGCGAACAAAAGGGCGATAACCGCTCCGATGCCGCCACCGATCAGCAAGTATGTAAGTTTGGTCGTAACGTTTGAATCGTCTCTGCTGTAATCGTTTCTCATAATAGGCTCCTATCGTAATAAAGCGAATAATCGTATATGTCTGTGAACCAAACTATAGCAAAGATTCACGATTTAGGACAGAGTTTGCATGAGGAGGAGGCGCCAGCGGACTGGACCGCAGGCAGCCTGCCTGCTCGCCGAGGCTTCCGAGGGCGAGGTCGGATGATGGTTCGACAATATAGAGGTGCGACATCGGCCGAAGCGGCGATGTCGTGCAGGCAGGCTGCCTGCGGTCCAGTCCGTTGGCGCGTGACCCCACAATGCGTAACCGCCGTCGTTTTGATAAGGTAATTATTCGTTTTTTGCCCGATGAAGACTGACAACATTAGAAATTTTTCGATAATCGCCCACATCGACCACGGCAAGTCCACGCTCGCCGACCGTATCCTGCAACTCACCGGAGCCGTCGCGGATCGCGATATGGAAGCGCAGATGCTCGATAACATGGACCTCGAGCGCGAGCGCGGCATCACGATCAAGTCCCACGCGGTCCGGCTGGATTACAAGGCCAAAGATGGAAAGGCGTACATTTTGAATCTGATCGACACGCCCGGACACGTCGATTTTAGTTACGAAGTCTCTCGATCGCTGTCGGCGTGCGAAGGAGCTCTGCTTGTCGTGGATGCGTCGCAAGGCGTCGAAGCACAGACTCTCGCAAACACGTATCTCGCGATCCAGAACGATCTCGAGCTCATTCCGGTGTTGAATAAGATCGATCTGCCGTCGGCCGAGCCTGATCGCATCAAGGAGCAGATCGAGAACATCATCGGGCTGGATGCGAGCGAGGCTGTTCTGACTTCAGCGAAGACTGGTCTTGGTGTAGAAGAAGTTCTCGAAGCGATCGTTGCGAAAGTCCCGGCACCGAAAGGCGATCGAAACGCGCCTTTGAAGGCGCTGATTTTCGACAGTTGGTACGACTCGTATCGCGGCGTCATCGTTCTTTTCCGCATCATCGACGGCACGATCAAGAAAGGAACGAAGATCAAATTCTTCAACACGGGTCGCGAGTATTTAACTGAAATGATCGGTGTGAATCGACCGCGTCCGACGCCGATCGCCGAGCTCGGCCCGGGCGAAGTCGGATTCCTGACCGCGTCGATCAAGACCGTCGCCGATGTGCAGATCGGTGACACGATCACCGAGGCCGCACGTCCGGTCGACAAACCGTTTCCCGGATTCCAGGAAGTGAAGCCGATGGTCTTCGCCGGTTTGTATCCGACCGATTCGGCGCAGTACGAAGATCTTCGCGACGCGATGGAGAAGCTTCGCCTGAACGACGCTTCGTTTTTCTTTGAGCCGGAATCATCGACCGCACTCGGTTTCGGATTCCGCTGCGGATTTCTTGGCTTGCTCCACATGGAGATCATCCAGGAGCGCCTCGAACGCGAATTCAATCTCGATCTGATCACGACCGCACCCGGTGTGCGATATCGAGTGACGACGACCGACGGCGCGGTCGCCGAGATCGATTCGCCATCAAAGATGCCCGACACCGGACGCATCGTGACGATCGAAGAGCCTTTCATCGAAGCGACGATCCTGACGAACGACACATTTCTCGGAGGCATCCTGCCGCTGCTCGACGAGAAACGAGGCGTGCAGAAAAAGTTTGAGTACGTGACGAAAGATCGCGTGATGCTCGTCTATGAATTGCCGTTGAATGAGATCGTCCTCGATTTTTACGATCGTCTGAAATCCGTCTCGCGCGGCTACGCATCGCTCGACTATCATCTCTCGGGTTATCAAGCGAGTAAGCTCGTCAAGCTCGACGTTCTCGTCTCCGGCGAACCGGTCGACGCACTCTCTCTGATCCTGCACACCGATACTGCAACGACGAAGGGCCGCCTTCTCACCGCGAAGATGAAAGAGCTCATCCCTCGACAGATGTTCGAAGTCGCCATCCAAGCCGCCATCGGCAACAAAGTCATCGCCCGCGAAACTGTAAAAGCCATGGGCAAAAACGTCATCGCCAAATGCTACGGCGGCGACATCTCGCGCAAACGCAAACTGTTAGAGAAGCAGAAAGAAGGAAAGAAGCGGATGAAGAAAGTCGGACGCGTGGAGATTCCGCAGGAAGCTTTCTTAGCCGTTCTCAAGGTTAACGAAAGCTGATAAAATGGCCGTCAACGAAATGAAGCGGCGCCTACTTGTCATTTGTGTAGTCCTTTCCTTTGTAAATTTTGCCAAGGCGCAAACCCTCTCTGAAGATCTGGCAAAAGCTAAAAGCATCAAACTCCTGGAAGCGACAGCAACAGACCTCACAGAGGTTTTCGGTAATACGTCTCCGTTCATGTATGGACAGAAAGTATTCTCGCTTCCGAGCAGCCGCATTGAGGTCTCTTATTCCAGCGGTCACTGCACCGATAGCGAAGCATTCGGCGTCAATTCAGACGACTGGAATGTTGGCGAAGGGAAAGCCGTCATCGTAAAAGTTTTACCGAGGGACGATTTAACAGTAAAGCAGTTAGATCTCGGCGGCGTGCGATTGAGGAAAGGCCGGCTGTATCGAGGGAGGAACGATTACCACATTTACTACAACAAGAGCGAAGGGATAGCCGTAACGACCAGTGGCGACGATGACGATGTCGACTCGATAATGTTCTTCCCGTCCCGCTCGAGTAACGCTCTTCTCTGTCGAGACGAGAAGATACAAGAATACTATTCGAAAGTTGAATGGAAACGAGATCCACAGCCAAAGTACATATGCATCCTTCGGAATATGTATGCCAATGTTGTTGACGTTGAGATTCTCGATTCCGGTGCACGGCAATTCAGCGTCAAAACGACAGCCATGGATCCGGAAAACGATGTGCTTACCTACAACTACAAAGTTACAGCGGGAAGAATTATCGGTGTCGGCGCAAATGTGGTGTGGGACCTGTCTGAAGCTATTGCCGGAACCTATTCACTGAGTGCTGGCGTCGACGACGGCGCTGGTGTTGTGGGCAAGGTAGTTACAAAGACGATTACAGTTCCCTGAACAAGATTACACTCAGAGTTTTCTTACGGCTGTGCCGCCCGATGAGCGGAAAGGCTTTGCCTTTCCGTCGAGTCTTAAAACTCGGAGGCTACGCCTCCCTTCATGATCGACGCCAGTCTATCTGGTCTAAATCCATTTTTAGAGGCTCATCCTCCAGAGCTCTCTTATTCCAAATCCGGGAACTCGAATAAAGATAATCATCCGGATGCTCTACCAATCCTGCCTTCACCGGATTCTGGTGAATGTAATGCGCCTTATCCATCAACATAGATTCACTTGTTATTAAAAACGTATCGGAGTGATGTTCCCAAACGGAATGTTTATAGCCGCGCTTCTTTTCGAACATTTTCAGTTTCTCGAGCGACGCTGGCGCGTTTTCTTTCAAATGATCGAGAATGCGCTTGGCACTAATTCCATTCAAGTATCTCAGGGCGTCTGACGGCTCGCGATTTCCGCCGGCGATGATGTGGTAGTGATCGGGCATGATCACGTAGGCGAGAATCAATAGCTCGGCTGACTTTCTCGCTTCGGCGAACGCATCGGCGGCAATCTTTTTGAGTTTGTCCGTTCGGAAGATCGGGAGACGGTCGTGCGCTACTGAGGTGAAAAAATAGACGGGAGTATCTATTGAAATTCGCATAGTGGAAGACCTGCGAAGATTTTACGTTGGACTAAATATAGAAATCTTTAATTATTCTAAATTCGGAGGCGGAGCCTCCTAGGTTTTTGGGGAGATTCGACGGAAAGGCAAAGCCTTTCCGCTCATCGGGCGGCTCAGCCGCAAGAGAAGCCTTTCCGCTCATCGGGCGGCTCAGCCGCAAAACTTTTCCCTCCGACGCTTCGTATCAAACGCTGTTCTCAACTTCTGGTTAATTAATGAATGTCTCTCCTCAAAATTGAACACTGAAAACCCTCAATCACGGACTCCCGTTTTCTTCGATGCGAAAGGTCGTCGAAGCCGTTTCTTAACTTACGCTGGTCTCGCTGTCACCGCCGTCTTAACGACATTCGCCGGGCTGTTTATCGCGAGCGTGCTGATCAATCCGTTCCTTCCGCAGTTACGACTGAAACCTACGGCGTTGCTTCCCCAGAGGAACGACATTGCCGGCATCGTTCCCGAGCATCCCTTGCTCTCGAAAAAAGATGCGTCACTGAAGCAGGCGACCGATCACGCAAAACGTGAAAAGCAGAAGCGGGATGAAGCAAAGATCGAAAACCGCGCGCGACGTGAAATGCTTGCCGCGTCGGAACCGGGATCCGCTACGGCACCTCCGGCTCATCCGCTTGCCGTCGGGTTTTACGTCAACTGGGACGACTCGAGTCTCACATCGCTCAAACGAAACATCTCGCAGCTCGACTGGGTCGTGCCGGAATGGATCCGACTTTCGGGTGATGAGAAGAATCCGCTCGTCGTCGATGTCGATCAACAGGCGATGGACCTCATCCGCGATCAGAAGCCTCACGTTGCGATTCTGCCGCTAGTTCAGAATTACAAAAACGAACAATGGAACGTCGAGCTTCTAAAGTCGATTTCGACCGACGAGCGCCGACATGCACTGATCCGTTCGTTGCTCGACGTCATCGAAAAAAATAAATTCGGCGGTCTGACGATCGATATCGAAGAAGTTCCCGAATCGCAGCAGGCGAATCTCTACATGTTCGTCTCGGATCTTCACCGCGAGTTTCAAACGCGAGGGCTCATTCTCGCGCAAGCAGTTCCGTTCGATGATCCGGCGTGGAACTACAAAGCGTTCTCGAACATCACCGACTATCTCATGCTGATGGGATACGACCAGCATTGGTCGACCGGCGAGGCCGGGCCTGTCGCCGGACAGGATTGGTTCGACGGCGGTCTCAAAAAACGAATGGCGGAGCTTCCGTCAGCGAAGACGATCCTGTGTATCGGAAATTACGGCTACAACTGGTCGGACGATGGCGGCGAGGCGGTGACGGAAACTTTTCAGGAGTCGTTGATCACGGCGAAAGAATCGCTCGACGGTCCGACGCAGATCAAGTTTGATCCCGTTAGCAAAAATCCATATTACAAATACGACGAAGAAGACGGCACGAGTCACACGGTTTGGTTTCTCGACGCTGTGACGGCGATCGGTGAGATCAACGATGCCCGGCGTTATAACATCGCGGGCGTCGCGCTCTGGCGACTCGGGAGCGAAGATCCTTCGCTGTGGAAAGTCTTCGGAGTCGAGGGCCAACTCTCGCCCTCGGATCTTTCGACGATCAAGTACGAATACGACGTCGACTTCGATGGCACCGGCGAGATCCTTCAAGTGAAGTCCATACCGCAGGATGGATCGCGCGATATTCTCGTTGACGAATCCGGCTCGGTGACTCGCGAGATCTATCAACAGATCCCGTCGTCGTATGTCGTCCAACGCACCGGCGACAAGCCCGGCAAGATCGCCCTCACGTTTGACGACGGTCCGGATCCGCGATGGACGCCGCAGATTCTCGACATTTTGAAAACGGAAAACGTGAAGGCGACGTTTTTTATCGTCGGTGAAAACGGTCAGGAAAATCCGGACCTGCTCCGTCGCATCGTCGCCGAAGGTCACGAGATCGGCAACCATTCATTTACGCATCCGAATCTTGGCGAGGTCCCGAGCGAGATCGTCGATCTGGAGATGAATACAACGCAGCGTCTGATCGAGTCCGTTACAGGACGTTCGACGCGACTGTTTCGCGCTCCGTATTTCGGAGACGCCGAGCCGCGAACTCCGGAGCAAGTTGAACCGACCGTCGTCGCGCAAAATCTCGGATATATTTCCGTCGGCCTTCATCTCGACGCCGACGATTGGAAACTCACGAATGACGACGGCACGCCGCACACGTCGGATCAGATGGTCAACGAAGTGCTCGAGGCGGCAAAGGTCACGACGCCCGAAGAACGCGGAAGCATCGTCCTGATGCACGACAGCGGAGGCGATCGCTCGGCGACGGTCGAAGCACTTCCGAAATTGATCCACGAACTTCGATCTCGCGGTTTTGAATTCACGACCGTCGCGGATCTCGCCGACATCACGCCCGAGCAGGCGATGCCGTTCGTTAAGGAAGATCAATCGTTTTATACCAGGGCCGATGGATTCGTCTTCTACTCTGCATCGCTCGGAAGTTGGCTCATCCGCTGGCTTTTCGTTCTCGGTATCGTTCTCGGCATCGGACGAATGACGCTTATCGGGATCCTCGCGTTGACGCAGTATCTCCGATCAAAGCGTCGCGAAAGAATTCATTTCGGAGAAAGTTTTGAACCGCTCGTGTCCGTCGTCGTGCCGGCGTACAACGAGCACAAAGTGATATGTCGAACGATCGATAGCCTGCTTGCTTCGGATTATCCGAAGATGGAAATTATCGTGGTCGATGATGGCTCGAGTGATGAAACTTATCGGATCGCGGTCGAACACTTTGGCCATCGATCGGACGTCTCGATATTGACGAAACCAAACGGCGGAAAAGCCGAAGCACTCAATTTAGGTTTGCGACGAGCGAAGGGCGAGATCGTCGTCGCGCTCGATGCGGACACGATCTTCGCTCCGGGAACGATCTCGGCACTCGCGCATCGATTCGCCGACGAGACCGTCGGTGCGATCGCCGGAAATGCGAAGGTCGGGAATCGCGTGAACCTCGTGACGCGGTGGCAGGCGCTTGAGTATGTGACGTCGCAGAATTTCGATCGCCGCGCATTCTCGACGCTGAACTGCATCACCGTAGTCCCCGGCGCTGTCGGAGCGTGGCGACGCTCGCTTCTCGAGCAGATCGGCGGATTTTCATCGGGTACGCTTGCCGAGGATCAGGACCTCACGATCGAGGTGCGGAAGCTCAATTATCATGTCGGATACGAAGAGAACGCGATCGCATACACCGAAGCGCCGGACACGCTGAAAGATCTTGCGAAGCAGCGTTTCCGTTGGTCGTTCGGAACTCTCCAATGCATGTGGAAACATCGAGACGCGTTGCTCAATCCGAAGTACGGAACGCTAGGTTTCATCGCGATGCCGAATGTCTGGATCTTTCAGGTTTTCTTTCCGCTGATCTCGCCGCTGATGGATCTCATGTTCATCGGAACGCTCGTGTCGGCTCTGATCGGAGTTCTCGAGCATCAACGCGAATACGCGCACACACCGACGAATTTGAATCAGGTCGTTTTTTATTACGCACTCTTTCTCGCGGTCGACTGGATCGGCGCATTCCTTGCGTTCATGATGGAGAAATCGGAAGACAAGCGATTGCTATGGCGACTTCTCTTCCAGCGTTTCGGCTATCGCCAGGTCATGTACTGGGTGATGGTGAAATCAGTTTTCACCGCTGCTCGCGGTGCGATCGTGGGCTGGGGAAAGCTTGAGAGAAAGGCTACGGTCGAAGTTCGGGCTTAAATCCTAGCTCTGCATCTTTCATTTCTAGTCGTACTCAGCCGATCCATTAACCCAAATAAAAGACTGAATATCGATCATGTCTCGAGGCCTCAGGTCGCGGAGGTCGTGAGAGATAACGGATGCAAAATCGAGCAAGCCTGAATATGTTTCCCACGACGGGCGTGAGAGATAGCCGAGCTCGAATCCGTATCGAAGAGCGGCCGTGCGGGTGACGGTTGGCTTGAAGAAGATGTGCGTTTCCGGTTGAGATAGGAATCCGAAAACCGTAACTACGGGATGCGTGAAAACTCTCGACTGTTTTTTTGGAAGCGACGCCACGACACCACACCATTCATCAAAGCGTCGGGGCAAAGAAGCCCGGCCGTACAGAAATTCATACAGGCCCTCAGCGAACATTTTTGCACCCGGCGTTGCTCTCACCGCGTCGCGCAAAGCCATGCTCTCGAATGAGAACAAGAGATTCGTTCCTGATAGCGATTTCATCGCGCGAGATCCGATCTCTACAAACTCGCCGTCGCGCAATAAATGTTGAAAGGTCGAGCGTCCGAGCAGCTCATTCCATCGCTCGTGAGCACGCCATTTGTATCCGCGTTCCCAAGCAATGTAGGTCTCATCTCGAAATCCTTTTGGAAAAAATTTTAGAAACTTTCGCCGACACTTGTCGGCGCCCTTAGAAGTGATCCTTTGCTGTACCGCTCTCGCAACCATATCGAATGTTTCGATCCCCTACTCGTTGCGATACGTTTGCAATCACGGTGCCATCGCCAATCGCACGGTCACCTAAATGACAAAGGTGCGACGGAAATTTCCGTCGCACCGATACGCCTATGTACAAAAAAATTACTTGTCCTGTCCGTAACAAGTATTCGCCTCGCCGTCCTGAATGCAGAGGATCGGCTGGCCGTAGTCGTCCACTTTTCTTTCGAATTCCAACGTCTTCTTCGTCGGAGCTTTTGTCGTCTCCTTATTACCACTTGCAGCGCATGAATTGGTCGACTTCCAATAATCGCGCGCCGGATTCAAAGAGATCGTCGAGCCGTCAACCGAGTACTTGCCGGTGATCTGATTGAAGATCGTACTCGCGCAACCGTAGTTGTTTATCTCCATGTAGCCGATAAACGTGTACTCGCCGTTCGGAAGAAATTTGTATCCGAAAATATGGCTGCGGCCGTTGCGCGTCGCGCCGGTGACCTGATTTTGATATTGAACCGAGCCGACGCTTCCGTCCTTCCAACTGCCGACAACCGCGTTCGTCTGTCCGAATGTTGAATAAGCCTGGACCGCGATGAGAATCGCGAAGATCGCAAGCCAAAGAGTTGTCGAAGATACTTTTCTCATAATAAAAACTCCGTAAGAATGCAGCTGGGCATCATGCCCGCAATATGTCACGCGGAATTTTTCGGAAAAAAGTATCGGGGGTGAGTGATGAGGGAGCCGCCAATCTCGAGACGAGAGCATTGATCACCGGTCGCGTAGCGATCACATGAATTTAGCCGTGGCCCTTAAGGCCACGGTAAATGCGCGATATAACGTTCGTCGCGTCAGCGACGGATGAATATTCAATCGTCGCTAACGCGACGCGATCTTTCGTTTACATTACCGTGGCCTGAAGGGCCACGGCTAAACTCATCTGGTCGCTACGCGACTCAAAACAGACTGATCCTTAATCCCGCGAAGACGCCTGCGAAGGAGTGATCAACTCCTTCACCTTCATCTCCACGATGGTTCGGACCTCTTTCAGATGCTCGTCTGTATCTGCTTCGAATCTCAAGACGAGGATCGCCTGCGTATTCGAAGCTCGCACCAATCCCCAGCCGTGCTCGAACAGTATGCGGGCACCGTCAATCGTGATGACTTCGTTTGTCGCGGCGAAATGTTTTGCGATCGCGGCGACGACTTCGAACTTTCGTTCATCGGCGCAATCGACTCGCAGTTCCGGAGTGGAGAATGTCGGCGGGATGTCTTTGAGCAGCTCCGACAAAGGCTTGTCGGTTTTTGAAAGTATCTCAAGCACTCGCGCTCCGGCGTAGGTCGCGTCGTCGAATCCGTAGAAGCGATCAGCAAAGAAAATATGACCGCTCATTTCACCGGCGAGTGCGGCGTTCGTCTCTTTCATCTTCGCTTTTATCAGCGAGTGTCCGGCCTTCCACATCACCGCTGTGCCGCCGTGCTTCTCGATATCGTCAAAAAGATTTTGCGAACATTTAACTTCGGCGATGATCGTCGCACCGGGATTCGTTTCGAGGATCGAACGTGAGAGCAGGATCATCAGTTCATCGCCCCAAATGATCCGGCCGTTCTCATCGACGACTCCAATGCGATCGCCGTCACCGTCGAACGCAAGACCGATGTCGGCTTTATTATTGAGAACGGCGTTTATCGTATCGTCTAGATTTTCAGTTACGGTCGGATCGGGATGATGATTCGGAAAGTTTGAATCAGGCTCGATGAAAAGTTTGATGAGTTCGACGCCGAGCTTTTCATAAACCGGAACTGCCGTCACTCCGCCCATTCCATTTCCCGCGTCGATCACTACTTTTAACTTCTTCTTTGGGTCTTCGCGTCTTTGCGTGAGATCTTCCTTCGCGATGGACACCCTCCCTACGGATCGGGCTTCCGCCTTCGATGACAGCGTCGTCGACTCCATTTGGACTCTCGACACGATGTCGGCGCAATAGTCATCGAGCACCTCTATCGATTCGACTGAACCTGCGCCGGCCGCGAAAGTCCCCGATAACGCGATATCTTTTATCTCCTGGATCTGCGATCCGAACAGAGTCGATTTTCCCAAACAGATCTTGAAGCCGTTGTGATCGGGCGGATTGTGCGAGCCGGTGATCATCACGCCGCCGTCGACATCTTTCGTAAACACCGCGTGGTAGAGAACGGGCGTCGGCACCATTCCTATAAGCACGACATCGATCCCGCAATCATTAAATCCGCGCGTCAGAAGATCGCAGAAACCCGGCGAGCTTTTCCGGGCGTCGTAGCCGATCGCGATCCGACGCGCACCGTTCTGCGCGAAAAAGGTCCCGATCGCTCGGCCGAGCGTCGCGACGGTCTCATCGGTCAACTGATCGCCGACGATCCCGCGAATGTCGTATTCCCTGAAGATGTTCGTATGCACAAAACTAAGCTAGCCAAATCGGCGAAAACTCGCAACATTGTATTCTTGTTACGTGTGCTCCGCGTATTCTGTGGTTCGATTTTTCTTTTCGTGTTCGCGTGCTTCGTGTAGTTCGTGGTCGGGCTTTCTTCGTGGGGTTTCGTGTGAGTTAGTGGTTCCAGTTCTTCTGCGTTGCGGAACTGGAACCGCTAACTCACACGAAACCCCACGAAGAAATAGCCGCCTCTCACTTCCCACTTATCCTTTGATATACTCTTCCGTTGCTTCGGATGGGCAACAATCATGGTGCCGACGGCATCGAAAATTTGCGTCCTTGAAAAAATTCCTTCGGCATTATGAATAGGTTCCTGCGTTTCAATTTAATTACGCTTTCTCTAATGGTGTTCGCGTTTAGCGGCGTTTCGCTCGCTCAGACGCCGACGCCCCGACCGACGCCGCCGGATGAAGATACCGGCCAGCTAAAGACCTTCGAGGTCCGGCTTCCCGTCACAGTTACGCTGAAAAAGGAGCTTGTCCCCGGACTAACGCGCGGCGATTTCGCGGTATTCGAAGACGGAGTGCAGCAGGAGATAACGTTCTTCACCGATGAGAAAACGAATCCGCCGGTATACGTCGGCGTGCTAATGGACACTTCGCCGTCGGCCGCGGGTAAGCTCGCATTCTCAAAAGAGTCGGCGATGAATTTCATGCACACCGTTCTTCGTCTGAGAAAAGATCGGGCGGCGTTCATGACTTTCGATCATGAGGTTACGCTTCGACAGGATTTCACCGACAAGCTCGACCTGCTTCAGAAGGCGGTGGACAACGTTAAGAAAGCCGGATCGCAAACCGCGCTGTATGACGCGGTCTGGGAATTTTCCGATGAGAAGCTTCGCAACGTCGCGGGTCGACGCGTGATCGTCATCATCACGGACGGCGACGATACTTTTAGTCGTGCGAAGCTCGAGGACGCGATCGATATCGCGCAGCGAACGGAGACCACGATCTTTGGCATCTCGACCAAGGCGGGATTTCTCGGAACGGTTCCGGGCGTCGAGGCTGGAACGGTGAAAGACAAGGGCGATAAATTTTTGACGCGGCTCTGCGAAGATACCGGCGGCGAAGCATTTTTCACCGGCGACATGCTGGCGCTCGAACGTGCGTTCAAAAGGATCTCGGAAGAGCTTCGTTCGCAGTACATCATCACGTACCGTCCGGCTAATCAGAATTACGATGGACGCGAGCGAAAGGTCGAGGTCAGGTTTACGGATGCGTCGAGAACGGAGAAGTACAAGCTGCGAACGAAGTCGAGCTATCGCGCTGTCAAAGATAGTTTGAAATAGTAAGGGAGTTTTTAGGATGTATAAGAAGAGCGGGTTTTTTGCTTTGCTAGTTTTATTCGCGCTGGCGTTTTCCGGCTTCGTCGGAGACAGATTGGTCGATGCGCAGCAGGCCGAATCGAAACCCGCCGTCAAACCGACACCGCCGGAGCCGATCGAGGAAGAGGATAAGGTCGAAAGAGTCGAAACCGAATCTGTAAACGTTCTTTTCACGGCGCAGGATCGAAATCGAAAACTGATCTTGACTCTCAAGCCGGAAGACGTACGCATTCTCGAGAATGGTCAGGTTCAGCCGATCTCCGCGTTCTCTCGTCAGATCGATCTGCCGCTGAGCCTCGCGATACTCATCGACACAAGCGCCTCGCAGGAGCGCACGCTTCCCGAAGAAAAATCCGCGGCCATCTCTTTTATCGAATCGGTAGTTCGTCCGACAAAGGACGAAGTTTCTGTCATCTCGTTCACCGGCGAATCGACGCTGGAACAGGGCATGACGAACAACGTGAACAGACTTCGCCGTGCAGTCGAACGCGTCGAGTTTATCCCGCCTTCGGGTTATCTCGGTGGTGGTGTCGTGGTCAACAACGGTCGCGTGCCCGGAACGCCTCCGATCTCGGGCAGTAATCAGCAGGTCCAGGGATCGACCGCGATCTGGGATTCGATCTGGGTGACATCGTCCGACGTGCTCGGGCCGGCTCCGGAAAAAACGCGACGCGCAATCGTCCTCTTATCGGATGGTTACGACACATTCAGCAAAAAGAAACTGGACGAAGCGGTGCAAGCCGCGCAGCGTGCCGAGGCGGTGATCTATTCGATCGGTATCGGCGACAATTTCTACGATGGCGTTGATAAGGGATCGATGACGAAGATAGCAGAGCGAACGGGCGGACGAGCGTATTTTCCGAAAGACGAGACCGAGCTCAGACAGGCGTTCCAGCAGATCCAGGAAGAGATGCGTTCGCAGTATCTGATCGCCTACGAGCCGACGAATCGGGCTCTCGACGGTTCTTATCGAAAGATAGATATCCAACTCGCGAATACCGAACTCGAGAAACAAAAGATACGCCTGACACACCGCCAGGGATATTTCGCAAAGACTAAGAAGTAAGGCGTAAAGAATTGCCCGCGAAATACGCGAAGACCCGGCAAAAGGAAAAAGCTCAGCCCGCGAAATACGCGAAAGGACGCGAAAGAAGAAGGAAAAATTCTTTTCTTCATTTCGCGTCCTTTCGCGTATTTCGCGGGCAGCTTTCCGGCTCATGTCTCTTGTCTGTTGTCTGGCGCCGCCTATTCCCCCGCCTCCGGATTATTCAACCACCACTGGTTTCCCCAAGGATCCGCGAATCCCGACGCTAGTCCGTATCCTCGATCGCCCGGTTCCAGAATAGAGGTGGCGTCGTTCGCGATCGCTTTCTTGTGAATTTCGTCGACGTCCATGACCAGAACGAACATTCCGCAGGGGAATGCTTTCCAATCTTCGCTCGCCTGGCCGAACATGATAGTTCCGCCGTTGATGCTGTATTCGCAATGCATCGGAGATCCGTCCTCCCTATTTACCCGAAGCTTCTCCTTCGCATCAAAAACTTCCGTAATGAATCCGATGAGCCCCTCGGCGTCGCTGGCGATGATGTATGGCATCACCGGTGAATAATGTTCTGGCATCGTCATATTTTGCATTCCCGCTCCTTAATAAAATTTCTATCGACAGCCGTGATGTGGCTCAGCACGCACAACCATTTTCCGTCGCGTTTCACGAAAACATCGGATGCCAATTCGTCGGCGTCAAACTGCTGTCCGCCAAAGTGAGCGGTGTTCGCAACGCGGATCGTCATAACTGCGGTGTCGCCATATTGCTCGACCCGCGCATCGCCCGCCATCTCGAATGCGCTGTGGGTCAGCGCACCTGATTCGACGAACGAAAGAAATTGCGTTTTCGTCGAAATTCCACGCTCTGAAACGATCACCCAATCGTCAGTCATAAAACTTCCAATACGGACCGCATCGTTCGCGACCATAGCTTTCGCCCATTGAGCTCCGACGTCGATCAGTTCTTGTTTGATAGTTGAATTATCCATAGTTGATGCGCCACTTACCGGCGACATCACGAATAATAGTCCGCTCCGTTTCGAGTTAATTGGAAAAAAGCGACATCTCTCTCAAGTTTTTAGTTTCTAGTTTCTAGTTTCTAGTTTCTGCTTTCTAGTTTCTGGTTTCGTGTGATTTGCAGTTGTAGGAAACGGCGGATGCGACTGGAACGCAGGCGTCCCCGCCTGCAACGCCGTGGCTTCCGCGGCGTCAAAGTTCTCGACTCTCAGGTCGCTAAGCGCTTTTTCGGCCCTATATGCTGTCGAATCAGAATCGTTTGACATCGCCGAAGCGGCAATGTTGCAGGCGGGGACGCCTGCGTTCCAGTCGCATCCGCCGTCCGCCACGAACTACAAACTACAAACTACGAACTACGAACTACGAACTACGAACTACGAACTAAACCGAATCACACGAGCAAGAAACTTGAAACTCGAAACTAGAAACTAAGAGCCCATGTACTGCGTGCCCTCGGCGGTCGACCAGAAATACTCTTTCGGAGTGTAGCCGGAGAATTGTCGGAAGTCGTTGATGAAGTGCGATTGATCGTAGTAGCCGCACGCGTAAGCGATCTCGGTCAGATCGCGAACGCCGGCGAACTTGTGCTGCGTCGCCGCCTGGAAACGCGCGATACGGGAGTATAGTTTCGGATTCAGACCGGCGAGCTCTTTGAATTTCCGCTCGAATTGTCTCGTCGAAAGACCGTGTTCGCTTGCGAGCTCGACGACTCGTATATCGCCCGCAGCATCGAGAATGGAATGGATCGCGTGATAGATCGTGGGCAATTCGCGTGTCGAGATGCTCAACTTGTTCTCCAGAAATCGCGTGACAATTTCTACCCGCGCTTCATTGTCGAATGAGGAGATCATCTGTTCTTCGAGCAATCTTCCTTCGCTTCCGAATACGGATTCGAGGTCCGGCGAAATGTTTGTGAAATCGGATGCCGGGTATGCGAACAGTCGCGGGATCGCGTACGGATACAAATAAGCACCGAAGATACCAAAACTTTCGTTCGTCGAAAATCTACGGAACGCCGTCGACTGAGCCTGAATACTTGAGATGGGTGAAAACGTCCGATTGCCGTTACCGTCCACTTCATCAAACGACGCCCGGTAGTGGAACACGATCTCAACACAACCATCCGCCATCGAGCGATGAACAAATTCCTCGCCGCGTGCGACGTCAGCTTCCAATGCCCAGAAGAACCGGACATATGGTGCGAGGCGTATCGAAGGTTTGAAAGTTTGATACAGCATCAAGTCAGCGCAGATCTACCCGCCAATCTTCATTTCGCGTATTTTAGCGTGTTTCGCGGCCAGCCTTCTTTTTTTCGATCATTTCGAGGAATTCTTTGTTCGCCGCCGTGACATGCGTCAATACCGAGAGCCATCTTCGTTCGATCTTGACGAGCTGAGTAGTACTGAAATCGTCGTCGTCCAGTAACTGTCCGTTGAAATAAGACTTGCTCTTGACGCGCGAGGTCACCACAGCAGCGTCGCCATAAATGCGCACCCGAGGCTCCCCGACGATCTCAAGACTTTCGTGTCGAAGCATTCCCGATTCCACGAACGAAAGAAAATGTTCCTTCGTAGAGATTCCGCGCTCGGAGACGATCACCCAATCGTCCGTCACGAAACTCCCGATCCGCTTCACGTCGTTTGAAAGCATCGCATCCGCCCACTCTCGCGAGCCATCGAGAATTTCTTGTTCTTCGTTTTTCATATCTCTTTTCGTATTTCGTGTGTTTTCGTGTGAGTTCGTGGTTCCAGTTCTTAAACGACGGAAGACTGGAACCACGAACCTACACGAAAACACACGAAACAAGAGCGGACTCAATACGGAATGATCTCAGTTTTCCGGACCTTCCCGTCTATTATCCGGACAATGTAAATCGCCCCGTACTCCGAATCATCGAGATTCTTGAACAATTCCTTTTTCCCAAGCAAATTCGCCAAACCGGGGATCGTATTGCTATGGCCGGCGATAAGAAATCGCTTCGTCTTACCCTTCATAATCGTGTCGACAAGCTCGCCCGGTTTTTTCGGATCGTAGATTTGGATCTGCAGTTTTCGACGTGAGGCCATCGGCGCAACCGTATCGCGCGTCCGCTTGAAATCAGTCGAATATATCGCACCGGGTTTATAACGCTTCACGATCTTAGCCAGGGTTTCCGCTCGCGCTTTTCCCTCCACCGAGAGACCGGGATCCTGACTCGCGTCAACTTTCTCCGCGTGACGAACGAGGATAATTGTTTTCTTCTGCGCCGCCGCGGAATTCACGCAGTGAAATAAGATGAATATGCACGCGACGATCTTGAGTGAAAGTTTAGTCATAAGCCTGACTGCGGTGCCTGACGGTAATAATTTCGATTCGAATGTCTCGATCGACGACCGAGTATATTACGCGGTACTCGCCGATGCGGATGCGCTAAAGGTCATGAGCACCTTTGAGTTTTTTACAACCAGTAGGTCTGGGATTCTTTGACAGCAGTTCGATCTTCGAGAGTATTCCCGGATGAGTTGAGTAGGTAGAGACTCAAGCTCCTTGCGCGCAGAACGGACAAAACTGATCGAGTAATCAGCCATTCAGCTTGCCGTTCTTTTTGAGCTTTGCTTTAACGGAAGCGAGAGATTCTCGTGGCTCGTTGCGTCGTCTCTTTGCAGTGAGGATGTCGAAGAAATCTTCCCAGATCTCGCCGTGTTTCTTAAGGTCGATCTGCACCGCCACTCGCTCACCTCGCTCATCTGTTACGTAACGAATTCCTTGCATACGTGCCATGTTACCACCGTGCGTTTATCACACAAACATCTTCCCCGGATTCAAAATTCCATTCGGATCGAAAACTTTTTTGATCCCCTTCATGATCTCAAGCGTCGGACGATCGATAGCGTAATCCATGTACTGCGCTTTTACGTAGCCGATTCCGTGCTCGCCGGAGATCGTCCCGCCAAGCTCGACCGAGAGTTGGAACGTTTCCGACACGCATTGGCGTGCACGTGCGACGGCGTCGGCGTCGTCACGGTCGACGACGAAATTGACATGAATATTTCCATCGCCGGCGTGGCCGAAGTTCGCGACGAATGTGTCGTGCCTGCGTCCGATCTGTTCGATACGTGCGACGAGCTCGGGAACTTTTGATCTCGGGACGACGACGTCTTCGTTGATCTTCAGCGTTCCGTACTTCATCAGCGACGGCGAGATCGCACGACGCACGTCCCAGAGCTTGTCCTCTTCTTCTTTTGTTTTGGCTCGCAGAATATCGAAGCCGCCGTTCTCGCCAATGATCCGCTCGATCATCTGAGCGCTGCGCGCAACTTCTTCCGTCGATCCATCGACCGCCACTATCAATATCGCTTCGGCATCTTTCGAAAGTCCAAACGCGAAATTTTCTTCCACCGCGGCGACGCAATATTTATCCAGAACTTCCATCGCCATCGGCAGCAAACCTTCGGGCGTAAATTTCGTCAGCACCTTGCACGCGGCTTCCATCGAATGAAAATTCGCACGCACGGTCGAAGTCGCCTCGGGCATCGGCAGAAGCTTCAACGTTGCTTCGGTGATGATACCGAGCATTCCTTCAGAGCCGCACATCAATCCGGTGAGATCGAATCCGACGACGTTCTTCACCGTCTTCCCGCCGGTACGAATGACTTCACCTATCGCAGTCACGACTTCGAGTCCGAGCACGTGATGTTTCGTCACGCCATACTTCGGCGTGCGCATCCCGCCGGCGTTCTCCGCGATGTTCCCGCCGATGAACGAATCTTTGTAAGACGCCGGATCTGGAGCGAAAAGTAAACCTTGTGCTGCAACCGCCTGTTGCAATTCGAATGTCGTGAGTCCCGGCTGACAAATGACGTAAAGATCATCCGCGTTTATCTCGATGATCTTCTTCATGCGATCGGTGCCGATGACGATGCCGCCGTCGATCGGAACCGCACCGCCCGTATATCCGACTCCGCCGCCCCGGGCCGTTACGGGAAAGAGGTGTTCGTTCGCAAGCTTCAATATCTCGACCATTTGCGCGGTCGATTCGGGAAACACGACGGCTTCGGGCGGAAACTTTTCTTTGACGGCATCGGCGCCGTACGGCTCGACTTTTTCCGGGTCGATGACGACGTTCTCCTCACCGACGATCCCGCGCAGTTTTGCAAGCACCGCAGGATTCGACGCTGTCGTCGTCGCACGGCCTTTTGAATTGAAATGAATTGATTCGAACATCCCTTGTAGTCTATCGAGTCTTCCGGGTCTGTCGGGTCCGTCGAATGCACTTTAGCACCGAAGGTGCGATCGTAATATAGCCAGGGGCAACGCCCCTGGTAAGCGAATTTACGACGGAAGCCGCAACGCGGCGGAGTAATCGCGCATTACGCCGCACCTTTGGTGCTCGATTTCCAAACGATCATTCCAGGGGCGTTGCCCCTGGCTAAATTGCAACCGCACCTTTGGTGCTGAAAACCTTTGCCGAACCGGACCCGCAGCTTCGATGGACTCGCTAGACTTCTCAGAAATCCCCCGCCAATCCAAACGTCTCATATCTCGGCTGTCCGTTCGAGCTCTGCAGAATGTAAAAAATTCTCTGCCCGTTTACCGCCCGCGTGACGGCCGGATCCGTCTTCCCGTCTCCGTCGTAATCGCCGAGCTTCACGACATCGCTCGAGAGTCCCCACGGGATCACTTGCAATGCTCCGTCGGAACTCCGTCGAATGTAAAAAACACGCTGGCCGCTTTCGTTGCGGATCACGAGGAGGTCGGCGATCGCATCGCCGTCGAAATCGGAACGGCCCGTGAAGAACGCGTCGCTCGACAAACCCCACGCCGTAACATTCATCGCACCGCTCGTGCTCAGACGCGTATACCAAACGCGCTGGCCACCTTCGCTTCGAGCGACCGTCAGATCGGCGATATTGTCGCGGTCAAAATCCGCAGCCGCCGGTGCGTCGCCCGAGGTTCCCCAATAATCCTGCCGGTAAGTTCCGTCCAAGCTCCGGATGATATGCCACACGCCCGCGCGAAAGACCGCGATGTCCATCTTTCCGTCGCCGTCGTAATCTGCGGCGGCGAAGAAATCGCCGAGCGTCGATGATCCCCAGCGCGTTTCTTGAAGCACATTCGTTAATGATGGAATGATCCGCCAGAGCACTTCGGCGTTGTAACGGGCGGTCGAAAAATCCGAACGGCCATCGCCATCAAAATCGACGGTCAGCGAAACCGAATCACCCGGCTGTCCGAGTTGTCGCGCTATAAATTCACCGTTCGAGCTCTTCAGCGCATAGAAAGTATTATTCGAAGTTCGATACACCTGAACATCCGTGCGGCCATCGCCGTCGTAGTCGTTGTAAGTTCCGTTTGTCAGATGAACGGCGCCCTCGACTTCTCCACCCGGAAAGCCCGGCGTCGTGACTACGATACGGAATCCGTTCCGCCGAAGGAAGGCTAATCCCGACGCGTCGATATCGAACGTAGCGACCCACGACGAGTCCGGCGGAAACCCGGGATGAAAACACGCTATTCCTTGTCCGCAAATCAGCGTGTCCGAATTTGCCGGAAACGGCGTTCCACCTCGTCCGTGGAACACCAGATTCGCGGCGTTCGTCGGAATAGCGGGCGGGTTAACCTGAACATCGACGACGATCCATCGCGCCGACGCATTTGGCGGTTGCACCTGACTGCCCGACGCGAAGGCAACGTACTTCTGTTGAGCGAGCGAAGCTGTCGCGAATCCCGCGATCAGAATAAAAATTGACGGCAGAAGACGACAATGAACTCTCATAATGCTTTTTACAGAATCATACCCAAACTGCAGGTTATTTGCTAAACTCACAAAAAAATCTGCATCCCCGCTTGAGCAACGTACTTAAGACAAATATGAAACTACCGAAGATCTCGTTGACCTGGAAGATCATGATCGGACTCGTCGTCGGAATTTTTGCCGGCTGGCTCATCGGGCAGCTCGACAAGGCTTCGCCCGATCATCACATTCTGGGGATGGAGACGCAGACCGTCCTCGCATTCGTGCGCTCGCTCTCGACTCTATTTCTGAATTTGATCAAGTCCATCATCGCGCCACTGATCTTCGCGACATTGGTCGTCGGGATCTCGGGCACCGGAGATATAAAACAGGTCGGACGCATCGGCGCAAAATCGCTTTTGTATTTTGAGGTCGTCACGACGCTCGCGCTCATCATCGGACTGGCCGCAGTAAACATCACGCGTCCGGGTGATGGAGTTTCGCTCGCCGGTGTTGCAAAGGGCGACGATAAAGCTACTTACGCGCAGCGTGCGCAGTCTTATTCGAAAGAGGCCGATGAAGCTTCGAAGAAAGCCGTCGAGCTTCGTGCTCAATCCGCGACGAATCCGAATGCTGCTGCCGAAGCAGATCAATTCGCCTTACTCGCCGCGCAAAAAGCCGCTGCCGCTGCTGAAGCCGCTTCGAAAGGATTGACAGCATCGGACCCGCCGGCAAAGCCTCAAACATTCGGCGATATCATCGCTCATCTTTCGCCGACGTCGATCATAAAAGCGATGGCGGAAGGCGATGTTCTCCAGATCGTAATTTTCTCGGTGCTCTTTGCTCTCGCGGCGACGGCGATCGGACCAAAAGCAAAACCCGTCCTCGCGTGGTGTCAGTCGCTCGCCGACATCATGTTTCGATTTACGGAATATGTGATGAAGTTTGCGCCTGTCGGAGTAGGTGCGGCGATGGCGTATACGATCGGTCACAACGAGCAAGGCCTCGGGGTCCTGATCTATTTAGGAAAACTTGTGCTGACGCTTTACGGCGCCCTGATCGCGTTCTCGCTTTTGGTGTTGCTGCCGATCGCGCTGATCTTCAAAGTACCGCTGCGCGACTTTTTCAATGCAGTGAAGACGCCGGCGTCGATCGCATTCGCGACTACTTCGAGCGAATCCGCACTTCCCAAGGCGATGGAAAATCTGGCACGACTCGGTTGCCCGCGTCGCATTGTGGGTTTCGTTCTGCCGACGGGCTACAGTTTTAATCTCGACGGCACGACGCTCTACCTCGCACTCGCATCGATATTCGTCGCACAAGCGGCGGGCGTCGAGCTGTCGTGGACGCAGCAGATCGTCATGCTTCTGACGCTGATGCTGACGTCAAAGGGAGTTGCCGGAGTGCCGCGAGCATCGCTCGTGATCTTGCTCGGAACGCTTGCTTCGTTCGCGCTGCCGGTCGAAGGTGTGATCCTGATTCTCGGTGTCGATGAGTTGATGGACATGGCGCGGACCGCGATCAACGTGATCGGAAATTGTCTCGCGACGGTGGTCATTACGAAATGGGAAGGTGCATTTAGAAATGAGGAATGGGAACGCGAAGAGGCTGA
This sequence comes from Acidobacteriota bacterium, assembly GCA_003223025.1. Classification (GTDB taxonomy): domain Bacteria; phylum Acidobacteriota; class Blastocatellia; order Pyrinomonadales; family Pyrinomonadaceae; genus OLB17. Next base: position 28,721 of record QHXR01000018.1, on the reverse strand, counting down.
GCTTGAAGAAGTGACGGGGCTCAAGCCCATCGTCGCGACTTAAAACTCAGGAGGTGCTGCGTGATGAAAGGGCTAATAATTGCAAGCATGATCTTGTTGCTCAGCGTGATCGCGTTCAGTCAAGATGCAGGTTTCGAAGCGTCGACGCCTCAATTGCTAGGAAGCGAATTTACGTTGCTCAATGAACGCGACTACACAATGGTTGCTGATTACGCATTCGTATTCTCCGATCTACGGCTTAGGGAAAATTTTATTTCCGATCCCAAAAAGCTTGCTGTTGAGATGAACGCTCGCTTGAGATCGCTGCAAAAATGCGGAAGTCCAAGACCGATGTTTTATAAAGATCGCAATGTTGGATCTCTCTACTGGTGCTCGAAAGAGAGCTCTCGGGTGCTCCTCTACTCGTACGGCGAAAAGATCTATGAGATCGCTTCCACTTCAGAAGATATCATCAACAGATTTACTAAAGCGGTTCTTCCTTTGTCCTGCCAGGTGCATGGGGCAAAGGATTGCATTTCGATGTTCTATTAGCGTTTGCACAACAAGGAAGGGTTAAATGTTTCCAATTGGCGATGACAACTCGGACCGGACTATCATGCCGGTCGTCAATTATGCATTCATCGGAATAAACGTTCTCGTGTTTGTTCTGCTTCAGGGCCTCGGCGGAAACGACGCGTTCACGTACGCGTTCTCGCTCGTCCCGAAAGAGATCACGACCGGCGTCGACATATCCGGCGTGCAGATCATCCGCGATTCATTCGGTCACACCGGCGAGATCAAACATTTCGACACGCCGCTTCCCGTCTATTTCAACTTTCTAAGTTCGATGTTCATGCACGGCAGCATCGCCCACCTCGGCGGCAATATGCTGTTCCTCTGGATCTTCGGAGACAATCTCGAGAACCTGCTTGGTCATGTTCGTTACGCGATCTTTTATATCGTTTGCGGACTCGCCGCGGCGGTCGCGCAGATCATACTTGGCCCCGACTCGATCATCCCGATGCTCGGTGCGTCAGGCGCGATCTCGGGAGTTCTCGGCGGCTACGTGCTTCTTTTCCCGCAACGGGAAGTGCGTGCGATCATCTTCAATTTTCTGACGACCGTTCCCGCGTTTGTCGCGATCGGGATCTGGATCGTCTATCAGTTGATACTCGGTTACATGACGGATCCGGGAACAGGCGGAGTTGCCTACGCCGCGCACATCGGCGGATTTGTCGCCGGCATCGTGCTCGTTAAAGTTTTTGCGATGGGACGAAAGGTATGAAGAGACCTGAATGAGTTTATTAAGACGAGTCCGCAACGTCGCAAGATATTACCTGAAACCGCCCGAACATTTGACGCATACGGGCAGTGACCTTCTCGCCGATTTTATCGACCAGTGTCGCATGATCGACGCTCCGAAAGTGCTCGAGCTAGGCACACGCCGATCGTATGCGGAACGTTCGACGCGACACGACAGTTGGATCCCGCACGCGTCGAAATTCATCGGAGCCGATATCGAATTAGCCGAGGACGTCGACATAGTTGTAGACGCTCATCGTCTAACTGAGACTACAGGTCATGAAGAATTCGACGCCGTCATTTCCTGCTCTTCATTCGAACATTTCAAGTATCCGCATCTTGCCGCGCACGAGATCATGAAAGCGATGAAGATCGGCGGCCTGCTCTTTATCCAAACGCATCAATCGTATCCGCTCCACGCATCGCCACACGACTATTTCAGATTTTCACGAGAGGCTTTGTCAGGTCTGTTCGGCACGCGGATGGGATTTGAAGTGATTGCGACGGATTTCGAGTTTCCGGTACGACTGAAGGCGAAGGAGTCGTCCGAAGTAAGTTTTATGCCGGCCTATCTGAACACGCGCCTGTTTGGAAAAAAAGTTTCTACCACGCCCGACGAATACATTTACGACTACGACATCGCGATCTAAACATCGATATCGAAGCTTCCGTCACGTTTCAGATTCCGATTACAGAACGGATCGCCTTCGATGTACGCCGGCCAGCGATCGCGCAATCGCGCAAGTTCCGCTGTCGAGTAATTGCGCTCCGGTGTAGGACCGACACGCCGGAATTCCACGTGCGGCAATACGACGATTCGCTTCTTCATCTCACGCAACCGCAAACATAGATCGATATCAAAAAGCTCGAGACCCGCATCGAAACCTCCGGCTTCTTCGAAAAGACTCTTGCGGATGGCCATGCACGAGCTCGAGATCGCCACGTAATTTCCGATCTGACGATTGCGATACATGTTGCCCGGAGAAGTTCGCGCATATCCGGCGTGAGCCGGCCGTGGCGAAAGATCTTTTGCGAGCACGATGCCGGCCTGTTCGACACGAAGCGAATTCTTCAAGATCCGTCCGCCGACTGCTCCGATGTCAGGATGCATGGCAAAACTCGCAAGCTCACCGATCGCATCCGCATCTTCCGCCCGCAACGTGGAATCGATGAAAACGAGCACTTCGCCCGAAGCAGCGGTGGCGGCCTGATTCAACGCTTCGGCGTTTCGTTCGTAAACGACATCGTGCTCGGAAGTGACAGGCTCTCCCATGTCGATGACGATGACGCTTACTCGAGGTTCTGGATCAGACCCTGTGTAACTAACGCGATGCAAATTGTGAAACGACTCGACGACCTCAGCCTCGACGCCGGTACGTTTAAAATGCTGACGCAAAGCATCTCGCGCACGCTCGTGTGCGTAAGGCTTTTCATCCATCGAGAAGGCTACGGAACCGCGGATCACTCGCCAGTGATACAGGATCCGCGGAATGTGACGGATCTGCGATTCGTCGATCTGCTCGATCACTCGCAGCTCAAGATCGTAATCCTGACTTCCCTCTGTCCCGATTTGAAAACCACCGATCGAGCGGATGAGATCGGTTCGAAATGCGCTGAGATGCGTCAAAAGATTTAGCGAGTAAAAAAGCTCGCGGCTAAAATCAGGCTTGAATTTAGGGCCGAAGCGGCGGCCGTTTTCGTCGATGAGATCTTCGTCGCTGTATATGATCGCGGCGTCGGGAAACGTGTCGAGCTCATGAGCAACCCAGAACAACGCGTCCGGCGAAAGCTCGTCGTCATTGTCGAGCAGTACGACGTACTCGCCGGTTGCGATCTCGAGAGCAGAATTCGACGCTGCCGAAATGTGACCGTTCTTTTCTCTGAAGACGACTTTGATTCGAGGATCGCTGTCGGAATATTCCTGCAGAACCCGACGGACGTGCGGCTTTGTGGATGCATCATCGGCGATGCAGAGTTCCCAGTTTTGATAGATCTGGCGAACGACGGAGTCGATACACGATCGAAGCCATTTCTCATCGACGTTGAAGACGGGAACGACGACGGAAATGCACGGTTGCGTCGTCAGCGACTCGAACGTCACGTCGACCTTTCCGGCTTTCGATAGCCACTCTTGATACTGCTGATTTTGGCGCCGTGTGATGTTCCAATCGATGACGCGTTGTGCGACGCCGGTCATGCCGGAATCACGAAAGGTTGTGAAGAGCGTTTTGAACTTTCCGCTGAGCGAGCTCATCAAGCGATTCCAAGGACCTTTTTTACAGCGCGCTTTCCTTTGCCGCCGATGATACGCAGGCGATGGATGTTCTTACTGATCGACGCGCTGACGCCCGTGCGAACGAGCGAACCGGGTTCTACGTCACTCAAATGCTCACGCTTGACCTCTTGCAGGAGCTCGAGACGACTGAGGCCGGTTCCCTTTCCGTTTCGCGACAACGCAACAAAGAACTCGCAACCGTCAGATGGAAAGAATCCGACTTCGCGCATCTTTATAAGTCCGAGATCATAGAGATCCTGCATCATCAGTCGAAAAGAATGCGGAGTAAAGGTCCACGCGTGGCAGTCGACATAATCGCCGCCCGCCGTCGCCTCGCCGAGACGCTCGATGACTGATTCGGTCGTATTCGTAAAACTGTATCGTTCGGGAAGAAGAGTGTTTTCGCGCCAGCCCGGTTCGTCGGCTCTCTTAACAAGATTCAGAGTAAACTCTGCGATCGACCCCGGGGTGTGTGCGATGTGTCGCTGATAATGCGCATCGAGGGCTTTGGACAAACCGGAGATCGGACGGAAGTGATCGAAACAAAATCGAACATCCGGAACGGCAAGCGAAAGGATCCCGGTGTCATTCAGAATCTCGTCACACGAGTTGATAAAACCTACCAGGTTCGGCACGTGCTCGATGACGTGCGAAGCGATGATCCAGTCGTAATACTTTTTCTTTCCGGTCAACTCGGCGTAGCTCTCGCCTCGCCAGACAAAATCTACTTCCTCGATGTTCTCGAGCTTCACGCCTTCATCTTTGTACTTCTCGATCAACTCCTCTCGCGTCGCGTGATCGATAACGCAAGCGTTGTAACCGTCGCGCTTAGCCGCTATCGGAGCGTGGCTCGCACCGATCTCGACGCCCGCGCCGTCTTTCTTCAGATGAAGTAGTAATTTTTCTTCTCGTGTCAGCATACGGTCCGCACTACAAGTCTATACTTTGGAGCACGCTGCCTCCAATTCGCGGAGTTTAGATAGAAGTAGTCTCCCACTCCACGATCGGCCGAACGACGCCGTCCATCCGCCCGGCGAAATCGCCTCTCGCACTATCACCGGTCATCGGATCGAAAACGTTGAAGCTGACGGCATCAGTCACATAGAGATGGACTTTCTGATTCGGCATATACGACACGATCGCGGCATTCAGCGCAAAATTTCCTTCGGCCAACAGATTCCCCGGGATCCACGCAGTGCTCACATATGTTCCGCGCGCTTTTGGTCGTTTCGACCACTCGCTCGCGACATCGTGGATCGTGAAAACGTGCACGCGTTCCTGATTGATCAATTGGAGATTCGGGATCAGGATCTCACCGTCGCTCATCACTTCGTAAGTCATTTCGACGCCGATCGGCTGTCTGATATCGAACGACCCCTTCGTATTCGCGTCGGCATCGACGATCCTCACCTTGCGAAATTTCACCGACTCACTCTGCACCGCCTGCGGCTCGTCGGCGAAGATTCTCTCGCTGCGACTCCCCATCTCCACGGCGACGTACTCGCTGACGACATCCTCGACCGGGCCGTCGCTTACGATCGAGCCGTGATTCAAAACGATGGCGCGCTTACACAGTCGTGTGATCGACGCCATGTCGTGCGAGACAAAGATCACTGTGCGGCCCGACTCACCGACCTCGCGCATCTTCCGCAGACACTTTTTCTGAAAATTGATATCGCCGACCGCGAGCACTTCGTCGACGATCAAGACTTCCGGATCGAGATGCGCCGCGACCGAGAATGCAAGCCGCATGTACATTCCGCTCGAGTAATGCTTCACCGGCGTGTCGAGAAATTCTTCGATCTCCGAGAACGCGACGATCTCATCAAAACTTTTCTTGATCTCGGCGTGCTTCATGCCGAGGATCGCACCGTTCATGTAGATGTTTTCGCGACCGGTCAGCTCGTTATGAAAACCGGTGCCGACCTCAAGTAGGCTTCCGACTCGTCCGCTGATCGACGCACGTCCGCTCGTAGGTTTTGTGATGCGGGAAAGGATCTTTAACAGCGTCGACTTCCCGGCACCGTTGTGTCCGATCAAACCGAGCGTCTCTCCATCGCTCACGGAAAAGCTCACATCACGAAGCGCCCATAACGTGTGCCTCGGCTCTGATCGTCGAGCAAAGACGCCGGTCAGAACTTCGCGGACGGAGTTCGGTTGCCGCGATCCGAGCAGATACTGCTTTGATAGATTTTCGGCTTTTATTACCTGCATCGATCAAATGACGTCGGCAAACGAATCCTCCATCGACTTGAAAACTACGAGCGAGATCAACATGAAAAATAAAAGCGAACCGACCGACACACCGATCAACGTCCAGTCGAATGCCGAACCGAATAGCGCACTTCGAAAGCCTTCGATGACGCCGGTCAGCGGATTCAGCGCAAACACGAGACGCCATTTCTCGGACAGCAGACTCGTCGGATAAAAGATCGGAGATGCGATCATCCATACCTGCAGCAAGAATGGCAGAGCGAACTTTACATCACGGAACCTGACGTTGAGCGCGGAGAACAGCGTTCCGAATGTGACGGCGACGAGAATTCCTAAAACGACGAACAGCGGTGCGAGAAGGATCTGGGACGTCACGGCGACTCCGAAATAGAACATCATGCCGATAAGAATGATCACTCCGAATACGAGATCGAAGAGCGTTCCGAATGTCGCCGCGATCGGTACGATCAGACGTGGAAAATAAACTTTCGTTACAAGATTTGCGTTGCTGACGAAGCTTGAGCTCGCGAACGACACCGACGTGTGAACGAATAACCAAATGATCAGACCGCTAAGCGCGAACAACGGATAAGCGATCGCTCCGGTATCGAATCGCGCGAAGTTGCTAAAGATGACGGTGAAGATTGCCGTCGTGAGAATCGGTTGAAGCACGGCCCACGCCACTCCGATCAACGTCTGCTTGTAACGCAGTTTGATGTCGCGGAGCGTCAGGAAATAAAGCAGCTCACGATACCGCCATATCTCCGCGAGATCGAGTGCCGCGATCGCACCGCCGGGCTTGATGTACGTAATTTCCTTGCTCTCAGTCATTCGCTGGACGTCCCTCGTTGATGTTTCCGAAATGCTCGATTGCATTTCTACGTTTACGTTCGCGGTTCCATTTGAATATTGAAGCAGGTATCACAAGTCGAAAAGCCGTGCGCATTATTTGTGAGATCGATGATGCTCCATCGAGATTTTCCAGGAACAATTTCGCGGCTTCGCGTCGAAATCCGTGACGGATGAAATTTTCTGTGGCGGCGAATTTCATCTGCGATTGTGAACGTGAAAGTTCGTTCGGATCAATACCGAGCTCGGGTGCGATGCGATCTTGTGCGGCGATCATTTCCGGAAACATCTGCGGAAGATTCGAGCTCGCGTTCACGCCGTGCTGCCGCCATCCGCAGAGGATCTTTTCGTTCCGTGCAAACTCTCCGTCGGCCGTGAGACTCAGATACATTTCGTAATCTTCGAGCTTCGAATTTTCGTTCCAGCGATGTTTTGCGAGAGCGGACCTTCGATACAAGACTCCCGGCGACGAAAAGATCACCCCTCGCATCAAAAGCGGTCGCATGTCCCCGTCGGCGAACTCGGTCCAGCGATTGGTCGAGTCGAAAATATTATTTTTCTCGTCGATCACGTACGCGTGCGAAAAGGCGAGAACAGCGTTCGGCCGGTGTTCCAAAAGCTCGACCTGCTCCTCGAGAAAATTCGGCAGCCAGATGTCGTCCGAGCCGAGGTATGCGAAGTACTCGCCCGACGATCGCTCCAACGCATCGTTTAACGTCGCACACAATCCGCGATTCTCGCGCGCGAACAATTCGGAATCGAACGGGCAATCTTTCAAAACTTTTTCAATTACATCAAGGGAACCGTCACGAGATCCGTCGTCGATGATGAGGAGTTTTTTCGGCTGAAGCGTCTGGCCGATGATCGACCGGAGACATTCCTCGACGAAACGCGCGTGGTTGTATGAGGGGACGGCGACGAAAATTTCCGGCCGCGATTGTGATTCCACTGGCTCCATCTGTTGGATTTCAATAGGAAATGAGAACATATTTGCTTCGGATTGTCATTACATAGGAATTTCCTTTGGTTCGCCATTTTTGGATGCTCGCCGAACAAATCGTTTTAGCGTAGCCACGTCCTTAAGGACGTGGGAACGATCGGCCATAATCGCCGAGGGCGTTTCAACGTCCTTTCCAATGGCAAGCCCGTTGAAACGGGCTCGAGATTTTCGCGTCCGTATACCACGCCCTTAACGGCGTGGCTACGCGAAGCCTTTGGCGCCGGCGCGAGGTGAATTGATTTGGCCCGGCTCGTTTCGTTTCACCCTAGGATTTTTTTTTGCGTCTTTGCGTGAAAATCAGATGTTCACGCTAAGACGCGAAGTGAAGACTTAAATGAAAGTTCTCCATTTATTAGATTCCGTAAACCGCGGCGGCGCCGAGGCGCAGGCACTTGATGTGTGTCGGAATGCGGAACGGTTCGGGTTGGAGATGACGCTCGTGACGGCGAAGGGCGGTACGCTCGAGAGTGATTTCCGCGACTCGGGTGCCGAATACGTTCGCCTCGACAGAAAGCTTCCCGTCGATATCTACTTCGCGTCTCAGGTCCGAAAGATAATTAAAGAGCGCGGGATCGAGATCGTTCACGGTTATCAGGCCGTGGACGGTTTGCATCTTTATCTCGCGACTCGGGGGTTAAAGAGCGTCAAACGCGTCCTGAGCTTTCAGGGATTTATCGCGGATCGAAGGAACCGGCTTGTCTCGAAATTTCTGATCCCGCGAATGGATGCGAACATCGCCGTCAGCCGGAGCATGCAGAACTGGCTCCGCGATGTCGACGGATTGAACACCGATCGAAACTTCTCAATCATCTACAACGGCGCTGATCCCGAGCGCGTGAAGCCGACGGAAAATTCGTTTCGCCACGAGATGAGTTTCCCGACGGACGCGCCCTTGATCGGGATGATCGGAAACTTCTATCGCGATCCCCGAAAAGATCAGCTAACCGTTTGTCGCGCGCTTCCTCCAGTGTTTGCGGAATTCAAAAATGCTCAATGTGTTTTCGCCGGCAGGATCGAGGAAGGTGCTGAAGATAAAATGGCGGACTGTCTCAATGTCTGCATCGAGAACGGCATCGCCGATCGCGTGCATTTTCTCGGCGGACGAAGCGACGTCCCGGACATCCTCGCCGCACTCGACGTCTTTGTATTCTCATCGCTCCACGAAGGCTTACCTGTCGCAGTCTCTGAAGCGATGCTCGCGGATGTTCCGATGATCGTTTCCGATATCGGACCTTTGCTTGAAGCGACGGGTGACGGTGAATTTGCCGAGGTGTTTCCGGTTGGTGATAATGCGGCCCTAACCGAGAAACTTTTAATGCTTCTGCGTGATTCTTTGGCGCGTGATGATCTGAGTCGAAGAGCGAAACAGTTTGCTCTGGAGAATTTCAGTATCGACGCTCATATGCGCGAACTCGCGAAGCTGTACGCATCTTTAGTGTGAAGGCCGGCTTGACCCTTTCAATTGCCTGCAGCTTCAGCTGGAGGTTCGCGCAAAGAAGTCTTGGCTTTAGCCGAAAATTAAAAAAGAAAATTCCTTTTGGCTTTAGCCCAAGTAAGGCTAAAGCTAAAAGGAATCTTTTTTCTGATTGAATTCGGCTAAAGCCTGTCGTGGTTTCCAACTGAGCCCCCACTTAAAAGTCGAGGCAATTTAAAAGAAGGAAAAGACCGTGTCGCAGGTTTATTGCCTCTGAAACTCCGGCGTACCCAAAACTAAACTGACGACCTTATAAACTTCCGGATCGCCGCTCGGCGGTAACAGACGCGCCTGGCGATTGCCGCGTCCTTGCTCGCCCGCTCCTCGCATGTTTGGGACATCCATTGTGTCCGGTTTATCGGCGGAAACCTTTACTTCGGGTAACGGTTGTTCGACTTGTTTGGAAAGCGTCGCTAGCGTCGCGTTCGAGACATCGCCGTCGAGGATCTGACCGATCGCCGCATTCAATATCTTCGCTCGATCTTTCTCCTGAAAGTTTTTCAGATCGACTCGAGTTCCCGGAATTCGATTGCTTGCGATCGCGATCGCAAAATTCAAACGCTCGAGCAGAGCTCCGGTGTTTACCCAATCTTCAGCCGTGTCGGGATATCCGGTCGGAGCTTGGTATCCATAAGGAACTTCGCCGAGTTTGTTCAGCATCGCGAGCATCGCCGGTCCGCCGTTCGTGTCGGCTCCGAGTGCACGGATCGAACTGATCGCGAGCTCGAACGGCGTCTTGATCTTAGCCCGGTAATTCTCAGGTGCGAAAAATTCTTTATCGCTGAACAGAGCACGCAGAGTCATTTTGATATCGCCGCTGGATTTCGAAAATGCCTCAGCGACTCGATTGACGAGGCCTTCGTTCGGATTATCGCTGACGAATTTCACGGCTAACTTTCGTGCAATAAACTTCGCGGTCGACGGACTCTTGACGAGAATGTCGATAACCTTCAGCCCGTCTTTAATTCCGCCTTCATCGACCTTCTGGCCGAGGACCGTCTTCGCATCCTTGTCATGCCATTTCTCGTTGAAATAGAATTCGCCACTGTCGATATCGTCGGGCACACCCGCCGCGCGTTGGATCCGATCCATTCGACGATCTTCCATTCCCTTTATCTCACTCGCCGCTGCACGGCGATAGCCGCGCGGATCGGCGATCGTCCATCCGGTGAATGCGCGTGCGACTTCGACGATGTCTTTCTGCGTGTAGCCGCCGTCGACGCCAAGCGTGTGCAGTTCCATCAACTCTCGTGCGTAGTTTTCGTTGATGCCGCGCTCGCGTTTCTTTTGTCCGCCGTTCTGCATCTGCTTGATCCGCTGATCGAGTTCGGCGTCGGTCAATCCCTGACGTTCCTTGATCCGCTCGCGCTGACGCGGATTCAATGTTCCGTTCTGAAGCATCTGCTGCCTACGATTGTTATTCTTTCCGGCGACTTGCGAGCTCGGTGCGACCGACTCGAAATTGTCGAGATAGAAAAGCATCGCCGGATGCTGCGCGGTACCGATGACGAGATCTTTGAAATTCCCGAGCGCATTCTTTCGGATTACATCGCGTTCATAACTCGGGATGTACCATCTCACCGCCGCTTTTCCGGAGAAGACATTGAAGTGGTTCTGCCAGAAATCGACCATCACTTCCTGAAGCTGTCTGTCCGAATAGACCGCACGCAGAACGCGATTCGCGGTGATCTGCGGGACGAGTTGGTTCGCTGGTCGAAGATCGTATTCCTTGTAGAGCGCCTGAAGCTTCTCGCGACGCTCGCGCTGCTGTTCTTCGGTCGGTTGCGTTTGATCGTCGGGCGTCTTCGCGGCATCTCCGTTCGATGCGTTCGGCTGTGCTCGTTTTCCGCCTTCGAGCTGTCGAAGCAGAGCTCCCGGGTTCGGATATTTTGCGAACACCTCGGCTGTCGACATGTTGAAGATCTCGAGATTCTTAACTTTATTTTCGGCGACAGCGTCGTCGATCGATCCGGGATTCAACTGCTGATCGATGTACTTCTGCAGACCGATCGCACGAACTTTCTCGACATCGCCAGGCTTGGCGCCGAATCCGAGCCGGTTCAATACGTGAATGATCTTCTGGTCGTCGCTGAGCGATTTAACACCCGGCTTGCTGTTGGACGCGAACGCAAGTATCGGACTGATCAGACCGTAGAGCGTAAGGACAGCCGCAACTTTATGAAATTTACTGAATGAACTTCTCATCGAAAATACCTCTTGGGAACCTATTATAACCTCCGGATCGGAGGATGATGTCTGTTTGATTAGACGCTGCTCCGTTGAGGTTGGGCGAATTTTCTCAGTTGAAGCGAGGACAACAGATATTTTCGGCGCCTCATCTAAGTTTGCGGGATTCGCCTACTTTTGGGCTAGAATGTACCCGATACCAACTAACACGAAGATGAAAGCAGCACGTAGATACATACTCTTCTCGCTAATTGTGGGCGTTATTGCGGCCGCTTCCGTCTCGGCGCAAACCGAAGGCTTTAGCGATCCGAACGTCGATTACGGTTTTGACCTTCCCGATCTGAAATGGAAGATGACGGTCAAGCCTTCGGCAACCGTCTCGAATGTTGAATACGTCTTCGGCGAGCGGAACGAGGGACATCTCGAGGTTCGTCGATTAGCAGTCGCGAAAGATGCCGTGATCGCCGATATCATGCGGAACGAAGAACAGAAGCTCCAGTTTCTTCCGGGCTATGTCGCCGGTCCGGACGAGACTTTTTCCGGCCGTATGCGCGGCGGTATTTTCAACTTCGAATTCGTACGTGCCGGAAAGCCGATGGGCGGACGATTTTATTTTCTGCGGGCGAGTGAAGATACGATCTATGTCCTGCGATTCACGGGATATCGGGATAAGCTGAAATCGATCCGCAATCAAACCGATATAATCGCGCGGACTTTTTCTATCCGAAAGGCGAGCTAGATCTCGATCATCGAGCGTGCACCGAACGGTAAAATGTAACCGCTCGATCCGGTCAAATATTCTTCCAACGATCCTGTCTCGATCTTTTGCATACGCAGCGGTTTTATTTCGTTGTCTCGAAGCGCCGTCACGATCTTCACTTTGAATCGCTCAGTTTTTGTAAGCAGGCTCCACGCCGTTTGACCATTAACCTGATAGCTTTCGCACAAACGTCGCGCCAATTCGGCGCTGTCGACTCCGAAAAACCAGTTTAAGAAATCGCTTCGACCGAGACCTTCGCCGCACTCTGCAAGCAGCACGATGGTTCCGCCATCTGTGCACGCGTGCGACGCAGCCTCGAAAGCTTTGTGCGCCTGGATCATGTTTATGTCGTGCGGCCAGCCGCCGCAGCTAACGACAACGACATCACGCTTTTCGGAAATGCGAATCGTATTTTGCTTTGCATAGGCGTCACACGCTGCACGATGCGATGCGATCCAATCGCCGCAGAAGAGATCGACCGCCTCGCCCGAGTCATCCACGATCGTCGTAATAGCGAATGCAGGCTTTGCGAAAGATGCCGCCTCGATGAACGCTTCGTGCACCGGATTTCCGTCGAGACTCGCCGTCGCGACACCGGTTCGACGGTCGTGCTTTTCGCAATCGAATGCGAGCTTGTGCGTGGCTGCAACGGTCTTTGCGGATGCGAGTCCCGGACAGATCAATTTTCGCCCTCCGGTGAATCCCGCGAAATAATGAAACGACGCTCCGCCGATCAGGACGACGTGATCGTACTCGGTGATCGCTCGATTGAGCTCGACGGGAATCCCGCTGCGCGTTTCGCCGAACCGGACGATCTGCATCAGATCCCGCGGACTATGATCCAGAGTCTTGATTCTTTGCGCGACAAAAGGCGTGAGTATCGTTTGCTTCTCTTCATCGGTTACAGCCCGGTGGATCCCGGTCGCGAAGATCACGGCCATCTCGTGCGGAGCCGTGCCGTTCGCGATCATCCGTCGAAGCAGAAGATTGATGACCTGACCGCACGCCGTGCGTCGCGTAGCATCCGGAACGACGAACAGGATCGACTCTCCCGGCTGCACGATCTCTTCGAGAGGTTTGGATTCGATCGGCGAGTCAAGCTTGTCGCCGAGCTCGACATCGCTAAGCGGATGCGGATCGTCATAAGTTTCGAGCACGGCGAATCGCGACTCGTCATACTCGACGGGAATCGACGAACGGCCGTACTTGAGATCGATCTCGGGCATCGCGGTTAGTTTCGCCCGAAAAAATCTGCGACGCAACAGGCGGGATAAATTGGAATGACTGCCCGCGAAATACGCGAAAGGACGCGAATAAAGATAAAGAGTTTGCCCGCGAATAGGGCGAATGAAATCCTATTCGCGTTCATTCGCCCTAATTCGCGGGTAGTCGCCCGAAAAAATCTGCGACGCAACAGGCGGGATAAATTGGAATGACTGCCCGCGAAATACGCGAAAGGACGCGAAAAAGAAGAAGAGCCTACCCGCTAATGGAAATCAATTCTTTATTCGCTCTATTAGCGTTATTAGCGGGCAGGTCTTCTTTTTCGCGTTCTTTCGCGTGTTTCGCGGGCAATTTCTTCCATCAATTCCCGCGCTCCGAGCTCTTGCCACGGATGGAAGGCTCGAAACATTTTGTTCCCGTTTCGCAGACATAGACGGCTTCGGCTTCGAGATCGAGCGTCTCCATCTGGATCGTCAGATGATCGATGCCGAAACGGTCGTGGAGATTGCTTCGAACGACAGCGAGCAGCTCCGAATGCGAAACTGAGTCGTCGTGAGTTATGTGCGCCGACAGGGCTTCCATCCCGGACGAGATCGTCCAGACGTGAAGATCATGTACGCCGCCGACGCCTTCAGTTTCGAGGATCGTCGATTCGACCAGCGCAAGGCTGATGTGACGAGGCGTTCCCTCGAGCAGGACGTTCACCGACTCGAGGATCAGCCGCCACGCGCCGAAGATGATGATCATGCTGATCAGAATACTTCCGACGGCATCGGCCCAGATCCATCCCATCGTCCAGATCAGGATTCCGGCGATGATCGCCGCTACAGATCCGAGCAGATCACCGATGACGTGCAGGAACGCACCGCGCATGTTGAGATCGTGCTTATGATCGGAATGGAGCAGGTAGGCGGCGATAAGATTTACGATGAGGCCGCCGATGGCGATGACGGTAAGCGGTGTTGCGGCGATCTCCGGCGGAACCTGCCAGCGATGGAAAGATTCGTAGATGATCCAGATCGAAAGCAGGACGAGCGCGATTCCGTTTACGAATGCAGCGAGTATCTCGAGTCGATAATAGCCGTAAGTTTTTTTCGATGTCGCGGGACGCTCGGCGAACCAGATCGCAAATAAGGTCAGTGTAAGGGCGGCGACGTCGGTGAGCATGTGACCGGCGTCCGCGACGAGTGCGAGCGAGTTCGTCCACCAACCGCCGATCGCCTCGGCGATCATGTACACGAACGTCAGCCCGAGCGCCGCCTTTAGTCTGATCAGGCTGGCCGCCGATCGTCGTTCGTGGCTGTGTGTGTGTTCGTGATCCGAGCTCGTAACGCTACCTCTAAAATTTTCTCAGCACTTTTGAACTGCGAAGGCCGAGTACAAAGCCGGCGCGATTTCCGCTCATGTCATCGGTAAACTCGATCGCGGCCTCGGATAGCGGAGTCGAAACCTGCAGCCGAAAGACGCCGTCGCCGGCGGCGTATGTCTGACGCCCGAGCGCTCGGACCCGAAGGCCCGGATGTGATCGGCCGGAAATTATGAATACGCTTCCGCCCACATTCTCGACCTTCCAATCTGCGACATCGATCGAAGGATTCGTCTGGCTTTTGACGACCGAGAATCGCCACGACTCATTCCAATCACTCGTTTGACCGGCACGCGACGTCGTCTTAAGGCGCCAATAGTAAGTTCCCGGCGGAAGTTGCGCCAAGCTGTAGCCGTGAGCCGTGACCGAACCGCGATCCACCAGCATGGAGTCGGGTGAAAAGTATGGCGACCGTGCGATCTGAATGTAGTAACTTGCGACGGGTATCGAGCTTTCGTCGGCCCACGCGAACGCCATCGTCACGCCGCGTCCGGATGCATCGACGACCTGTGACATATTCGCCGGTGATGACGGTTTCGGCGGCAGGAGAAGTTTTTCGCGCGAGGTGATCTGTCCGTTGGCAACCGCAGCGAACTCGTTAGCATTGATCGTCGCACGCTCGCCGGCGACCGACGTTTCGACAGTTCCGCGACTGATCCGTATCTCACCGCCCTGAGCATAAGCATCCGCGTTAAAGCTCGCGTCTGTCTGCGACTTCAATTGCGTTTCCGAATCCATCATCTCGACGACGTTCTCGGTATTCTCGGGTTGCTCATTGGTGCGAACATTGATCTGACCGTCGTCGAGCGCGACGCGCACGTTCGTGCCGCCGAAGATCGACGAGCTGTCTCGAATGACGACCGTACTGTTCGAACGCACGGAGTAGATCGACTGATCGATCATCTGGATCACCGCACGGCCGTCGCCTTGTGTCTGGATCGTGTCGCCTGCTGCGACGTAGGTTTCCTTGGTAACGAGGATCGTCTCGCGTGTCGCCGCACGAGTGATTCGCACGTCTCCCTCGAATGAGATTATCCGCGCCGCATTTATCGGAACGTCAGCTGCGGCCTGTTGGGCAAAAAAGTTCGACTGAAAGGCCCACCAGACGCCTGCGACGACGGCGCCTGTCACGACTATAAAAGCGATGAGTCCGTAGATCGTACTCTTACGGATCTTCCACCACTCTACGTAAAACTTCTTGTACTGTTTTTCCATCAAAAGCCTGGGACGGAACGACGTATTACTCTTGTTCAGCCTCTGCCTCTTGCTCGTTCCTTTTCGCTGGAAATAAGATCGATGCCATTACCGCGAGGGCTATCGAAGCGACGACCACACCCAGGGAAATGTTTATCGCGATCTGCTCGTACTCGTGATGATTGTAACGTTCGAGGAATAGGGCGAAGGCTGAACCGCCGTCTGCACCGCTTAATTTTAGCAGACCTTCTGCCAGAAGTGGCAAGAGCATTTTGACTCCGATAAAGGTCAAAATAAAGGCCAGGGCGAACTTGAGATAGTGGAATCTGTCGGCCAGATCGGCGAGAAGAAAGAAGAACGTCCTGAGGCCCAGGATCGCGAAAATGTTGGAAGTATAGACGATAAAGCGATCTGTAGTGATGCCGAAGATGGCCGGAATCGAATCTACGGCAAAGACGATGTCGGCGATATTGATGACGATCAGGACGAGCAGGAGCAGTGTTCCGGCCCGTTTCCCATCGACATTTACGAAAAATTTTTCACCGTCGTAGTGTTTTGAGATCCGAATGAACCGCGTGCTCATCCGGACGATGGCACTTTCCTCGGGCTCGAACGAGTCGCCATCGCCGAACATCTTGAGGCCGGTGTAGATCAGGAACGCACCGAAAACGTACAAGATCCAGCTAAACTTCTCGACCAGCTCGGCCCCGGCGAAGATCATGATCAGCCTCAAAACGAGGGCCATGAAAATTCCCCAGAACAGGACGCGGTGCTGATATTTTTTCGGAACTTTGAAGTAGGAAAATATGAGAAGGAAGACGAACAGATTATCGACCGAGAGCGACATCTCGATCAGGTAGCCGGTGAGGAAAAGCTTTGCGTGGTCGAGCCCGAACTGCCAATATACGAAACCGCAAAAGGCGAGAGCCAGGGAGACCCAGACGATGCTCCAGCGAAACGTCTCGCTTCGGGTCGGGGCGTGCGATCGTCGATTGACGATGCCGACATCGACAAAAAGAGCCGTCAGAACCACTGCGAAAAAAAAGACCCAAACCCACAGTGGGTATTCGATAGATGTCATTCGATCTTGTCAGAGTTCGTGTGGCTCCGAATGACTCGCTCAATAACCCCAACTATATTTTCGAGACCGGTGCGGTCCGCATCCGAGAAATCGTCCAGACGGTCGCTGTCGACGTCCAGTACTCCGAATACGCCGTCGTCATCCATGATCGGAACAACTATTTCAGATTTGGCCGCGGAGCTGCATGCGATATGCCCGGGAAACTCGTCGACGTTCGAGACGATCACTGTTGACGCAGTGGAATAAGCGTGTCCGCAAACTCCCTTATCGAAGTCGATCCGCGTACACGCGAGCGGTCCCTGGAACGGACCGAGAACAAGTTGATCGTTCTTTTTGAGATAGAATCCGACCCAGAAAAATCCGAACGCTTCTTTCAAGACTGCAGCAACGTTCGCGAGATTCGCGATCACGTCCGATTCGTCAGCGATCAGCGCTTCGATCTGCGGAGTGATCTCGCGATAAATAATGCTGCGATCGGCGGTTTTTGAAAATGCAACGCTCTCGGCCATTGAGTAAAAGTTTAACTTTTGAAGGTTTGCTGCGCAAAAGAGCGGGATTTGCCGACCGCTAATGTCGAATGCAAAAGAGAAGGGATTGTTTTAGCGTAGCCACGCCGTTCAGGGCGTGGTGCCCCCGGCCGCCAGTGCGACGAGCCCGTTTCAACGGGCTTACCACCAAGGGACGTTAAAACGCCCTCTCCGATCTAACTCCAACCTTAACTCACGTGCTCAAAAGCACGTGGCTATGCTAAAACCGGTCGTGTCCAGCAAACGATTGAACATGAGACCAATCAGGAGATCTAGGATGGTGTGATGAGCATCGATCTCGCGTCCGTTGCAAACTCGACCGCCTGCTTCGCAGAATCCGCCATAGCCGTGATGTGTCCCATCTTTCGTCCCGGTCGCGGATCGGCTTTTCCATAAAGGTGAAGCTTAACGCCCGGTATTGCGAGGGCACGGTCCCAATGAGGCTCGCCGCTCTCCCAAACATCGCCGAGAAGATTCGCCATCGCAGCCGGACGGTAAAATTCCGTAGAACCGAGGGGAAGGCCGCACACGGCGCGGAGCTGCTGCTCGAATTGAGACGTGACGCACGCATCGAATGTGAGATGACCCGAATTGTGCGGCCGCGGCGCGAGCTCGTTGACAAGAAGCTTCCCGTCCTTGGTAAGAAAAAATTCGACGCAAAGTGTGCCGACGTAACCGAGCGTCTCGACAATACTTCGCGCTATCTCGACTGCTTCGGCTGCGACCTTTGGTGTAACGTCAGCGGGCGCGAACGAGATATCGAGAATATGATTCGAATGCGCGTTTTCAATTACACCGTAATGAGCAAAGTCGCCGTCCCGACCGCGAGCGCAAACGACGGAAACTTCTTTATCGAATTCGACGAACGCTTCGAAAATTCCTTCGGTACCATTCAGCGCGGCGAAGCTGGGCTCGATGTCCGCCGCCGATCTTATCCTCGACTGCCCTTTGCCGTCGTATCCAAAACCGGCCGTCTTTAAGACGGCGGATGTCCCCAACTCTCGCGTGGCGTGGTAGAGATCCTCGATCAGTTTGATCTTTCGAAACGGCGTGACCGGATAACCGTTGTCGGAAAGAAATGTTTTTTCGCGAAGCCGGTTCTGTGTCGTGTGAAGAATATCGCCGCGCGGATGAACGCCTACCAACTCCGACGCCGCTTCGACGGTAGCCGACGGGACGTTCTCGAATTCGAATGTGACGACATCGACGCTCTTCGCAAAATCGCGAACGGAGTCGAGGTCTTCGTACGAAGCGCATGTTTCGATATCGGCGACTTGTCCCGTCGGCGTGTCGCTGTCCGGCGAAAAAGTGTGCACGCGATATCCCATCTTGCGTGCTTCGATGGCGAACATTCGCCCGAGTTGGCCGCTGCCGAAAACACCGATCGTCGAGTTTGGAAAAATTGTTTTTGTCACGGGCAGAAGCGATAGGTTATCACACCCGTTTCGCCACTGCCCGCGAACAGCGCGAAGAAACGAAAGAAGAACTTACCCGCGAATTACGCGAATAGGACGCCAATAGAAAAAGAATTTTTATTCGCGTTTTTTCGCGCAATTCGCGGGCAATAATTCTTAACTGGGTTAGGGTTTTCGGATGCGACCAAAGCTATTTGCCGTTCGAGATCTGCTGCATCTCTTTTTCCGTTTGCTGTACGTGTTGGTTGTGGTCGGCGAGAGACTGACTGCTGCGAACCGACTCTGCATACGTCTGCGTCTTCTGACGGTCGTATTCGGTGCGCGACAGTCCGGGTGCGACCGGGCGCTCGACCGGCTTTGACGCGGCCCGCTTCGCCTCGCTCGCATTGACCTGGTCGATCGTTTCCTGGCTGCCGGTGTAGATGTAATATCCGGCGGCTCCGGCGACGGTGACCATCAGCACAGAGAACATTGAGAAGCTTCGCGGCCGCTTTTCTTTTTTCGCTTTGATCTTCAGAAATGAAAATCCGCAGCGAGCGCATTCGACGTCGGAAGGAAAATTAGACAGGCCGCAATTTTTGCATTTTATCGATTTCATATAGGGGATGATGAACTACGGAGATTTTGGGCAGACGTGGGAAGCGGCTATTAGATTTAAACTCCCGAGCGTGCCGGCTGTCAACATATTTCTTATTGCGACATCGGTCAGTTTGAATACATCGGGCCGGAACTGGCGATTTCATCGGGGATGAAGGGATTTTAAAACATCTCTTCCATCCCCTTTATGCCTGTGGGCAACTATCTTTCGCTTAACGGAGCTTTGTTTTCAGAACCGTCTTGGTTTGCTTCGATCGGAAGGCGGTGAGTTTTTTTCTCAATGCGGGACGTGAATTCGCGAGGATCGAAACCGCAAGAAGCGCGGCATTCTTTGCGCCCGCTTCGCCGATCGCAAGCGTACCGACCGGGATTCCCGCCGGCATCTGCGCGATCGAAAGGAGCGAGTCGAGACCTTTCAGCGCACGGCTCTCGACGGGAACTCCTAGAACCGGAACGACGGTTTGCGACGCACACATTCCGGGAAGATGCGCAGCTCCGCCGGCTCCGGCGATGATAACCTCGATACCGCGCGATTCAGCGGACTTCGCATACTCGAACAGCAGATCCGGCGTGCGATGAGCCGACACGATCTTCGATTCGTACGCGACGCCGAAATCGTCAAGCACATCCGCGGCATGCTTCATCGTCGGCCAGTCGGACTTGCTGCCCATGATGATCGAGACGACCGCATTTTGGATTTTGGATTTTCGATTTTGGATTGTCGTTGACCGATCCCTTAATTTTTAGATAGCTCGGTACGCACGACGGATTCGAACTTGTCCCATGCTTTAACCGTGCTTCGCCAGTAGACTATCTTACCTTGCTTGTCGATGACGATATTCTTTGGAAACCCGCGAAACGAAAATTGCGCCATCGTATCTTTTGCACCGGCGATCTGAATGTAATCAAACTGCTCTTTCTTCAAATACTTTTCGAGCGCTTCCTTTGGGTCTAAACTCATCGCCAGAAAGACGACATCAGTTCCGGTAAAACGCGCTTTGAACTCGTTTAGTTTTGGCTCCATTGCAATGCAGGCCGGACAACCGATGAACCAGAAATTAAGGACCACGACCTTGCCACGCAGATCGTCGGAGGAAATAGTTTTACCGTCCATCGTCCGGACGGTAAAAGCGGGGGCCGACATTCCCTCCTGCGCAATTTTTTGCAACCGGAATTCTTTGGTTCCGTCGTCGAGAGTTTTGATCACGGTCGCGTCGGGATAATTGAAGTTCGCCATGCGGATATCGACGAACTCGTTATTCGAGACCACATTGCCATCCGAGTCGCGAAAGACCTCCTTTGGCATCGGTGCTTTCGCCTGGGCAAGCGCAGCCGCAACAAAGATCAGCATCGCCAGGGCCGATATTCCTGCGTGTCTCAGAAATCTCATCATTCCTGTTAAAAATAGAAAAGTTAGGAGGTTAACGCAAACGTTCGATGGTAATTCGCCCACCGAACTGGGCTAACATATTGGGCGTGACACTATCGGGTTTCATTGTATTCGTGATCGCGTTGACGGCGATCGTACTGACGATCGTACGGTCGAGGAACGGTTTCGGCGACTACTTTCAACGATCGAAATATCATCCGTCGAGTCTGGTGAGCGTTTTGTTGAGTCTCCCGGATGAAAAGGCGGATGAGTTGTTAGAACTTTACAAGAATGAGTTCGGAAAGGGGCCGGCGAGATACGCTCGGAAGACTCTGGACAAATGGCGGTCGGGACGCGTGCAGCCGGCGTCGCAAACTTATCGCCGATTCCTGGTTCATCTGCCGAAGGTTATGTCGTACGACATGAAGTGCGAAGTGCTGCGCCACTTCATGCAGGAATTTGCGACGAAGAGCGAGTACCAGCTCGACGTCTATCCGGATGACTGGGAAGAAAAACTCTCGCCGCTGATCGCGCAGATAATCGACAAGGCTTACACGGCGCAATTGCCGGCGGGCGTCGAGAAGAATTTGAAATGGCTCGGCGAAGGCGACATGCTCGCGGCGCAGAAGATCTTGCGATCTTCGCAAGTCGAAGAGAGTCGGATCATGGTGTCTGACTTGCGATCGGAGTTTGAAAATCTTGAACGGATATTGGATCACGATAATCTGAAACCGCGTGTAACTCACGTGTTAAAATTTCCGTACGGCACGATCAAGCTCAACGTAAAGAGGAGATAAGCAGCGGAATGGACGACGAGGAAAATACAGAACTGATACCGAAGAAGCAGTCGCTCTTTCCGGTCTCGGCCGACGACATTGTCGACAATGCGCTTCAGAGTTTAGATGAAACTCAGGCGCGACGCGTAACGGAGAAAGCCGCGGACGAGATCGTACGGCTGGCAGTAGAGAAACGAAAAGCGGAATACCGAAACTCGGCGGCGCAGGAAGAAATGCGCAATTTGATCAACAACGCTAACCTCCTGGACCAACAGGTCAGCGATTACAAGATCGATAGCACGTTTGAGACTGCTTCGGGGACGACGAACGTTGAGATTCGAAAGTCGGGTGGATCACGCCAACAACTCATCATGATCGGTGGAGTGTTAATCCTGTTCGCTCTAGTTGCTTATTTTCTGCTTAGGAACTGATCATTATTTTGAGACTCGACGCCTTCGCATCGCGTAGCGATTGCATGAGTTTAGCCGTGGCCCTTAAGGCCACGGGAGAACGGATCAATACCGCGTCGCGTCAGCGACGCCTGAATCTCAACCGTCGCTACGCGACGGGATTTTGTGTCGACCGACCGTGGCCTTAAGGGCCACGGCTAAACTCACGTGGCCGCTAACGCGGCCGTCAAACCCCATACCTTCTGGATCATAGGTCGACATAAAAAGGCCGCCCTTTCAGACGGCCTCTTTGCTTTTCGCTAGTCGTAGTCCTACGCCGAGTAGCCTTTCGCTCCGTCGAAGTTATAAAGATTCTCCGTCTTAATAACATCGAGGCCGGCATCGTTCAGACGCTGCAAGAGCGAGATGATCTGGGCCGGAGACACGGCCGAACCTTCGCCTGCTTCGGCGACGAATCGACATCTCCAGTGATCGACCGTGAACGTATCCGGCAAACCGCCCGGATAAACTTTTACACCGCGATTCGCGATCGTCTGGAGTTTGACTCCATCGCCGTTTACCTTCTCGACTAACGCGCCGAGATCGTTCGCGACTCCGTAGAAACTTCCCTTCCACCAGTCGAGAAACACATCGACACCGACAAGATCCTTTTTCTGCGGAGTCGGCGTCGAGAAGATCGGTTTCGGATTTTCTTCAACGACATTTGCCGAATACTCGACAGCCTTCAGCGTCGCCGGTTTCTGTCCGAGACGTGCGACGACGGCTTCCGCAAATTCACGCGTGCCGACTTTCTCAGTCGAAACGCCTTCCTTGTACATGTCGTATGTGTGCACGCCGTCTTCGATCGTCTTCAGCCACGCGTTATGGGCGGCGGCAGCGACGTCGGGCTGATTAATGTGTACGAGCATCAGGATCGATCCGAGGAACAGTCCAGAAGGATTCGCCATGTTCTGTCCCGCACGACGCGGAGCCGACCCGTGGATCGCTTCGAACATCGCGACTTTCTCGCCGATGTTCGATGAGCCTGCCAATCCAACCGATCCCGCGATCTGCGCCGCGACATCGCTCAACACATCGCCGTACAGATTCGGCATCACGATAACATCGAAATTCTCAGGCGTGTCGGCGAGCTTCGCCGAACCGATATCGACGATCCAGTGATCCGCTTCGATTCCCGGATACTCAGGCGCGATCTCGTCGAAGATGCGATGGAACAATCCATCGGTCCGCTTCATGATGTTGTCCTTGATGAAGCACGTGACTTTCTTTCGATTGAATTTTTTGGCGTACTCGAAAGCGTAGCGGACGATCTTTTCCGAACCCGGTCGCGAGATGAGCTTCAGACATTCCTCGACCTGATCCGTCTGTCGGTATTCGATACCGGCATACGTGTCCTCTTCATTCTCACGAACGATGACGACATCCATCACAGGGTGTTTCGTATCGACGAACGGATGATACGAGACACACGGGCGGATGTTTGCATACAAACCGAGCGTCTTTCGGACTGCGACGTTGAGCGACGAAAATCCGCCGCCTTGCGGCGTCGTGATCGGAGCTTTTAGGAACACTTTCGTGCTACGAAGCGAATCCCAAGACTCGGGTGCGATACCCGCCGAGTTTCCGGCGAGATAAACCTTTTCGCCGATCTCGATCGTCTCGATATCGATGCGTGCACCGGCTTCTTTCAAAATATGCAACGTCGCGTCCATGATCTCCGGCCCGATGCCGTCGCCGTGCGCAACTGTGATAGGTACATTAGACATAAGCGTATAAATCTGCGGTCAAACTGAATCAACGATTCTAGCGAATATGGATTGGACAATCAAAAGCGGCGTCGGCGTCCACTTATTTAAAAAAGCGGGAGCGGAGTCTATAATCGAGGCATCCTATCGACTAGAAAATTTATGTTCGAGGTTTTAAGGGTGAAAAAAGCTTTTCTGACAATACTGCTTATCATTACCGCCGCAACTACGGTCGCGTACGCTCAGATCGAGCAGGCTGAGCGTTATAAACGACGAATGGATCAGTCGATCAAGGCATCGGCTGAACGCGAGCATGACAGCCGGCTTGAGGCCGAGGCTGCGTTGCCGGTGCCGAAGGCGGCGGTGACGAACGTCGATGTCCAGGCGGTCTTCTCGAAAACCGATCAGAAGACATTTGCCGCCGCGAAGGCGGCCGAAGCGAAAAAGGTCCTCGATGGCGAGCCGTTGTGGCTGTATTTGAAATTTAAGACGAAGCTCGGCGATTATGTGCTGACGACGCGGAATCCGGATGATCGGGAGAAGCTTCGTTATCTCCTGTTCGCGGAGATCGGGCCGCGTGGCGACGTCACCGCGCTCAGTCAGTTCACGATTCAGTTTTCGAAAGAAGATCTCGCGGCTACCGAATTCAAGATAGGTCTCGCACCTGCGCTTTTCGGGCGAAACAAATCGATCCCGGTATTTCTGATGGCGTCTGACTCGGCGAAGCCCGGCGTGTGGAACAACGAACTTCGCCTTTCGAATACCGTTGCACAGCCGCGGCCGCCTACTTCGACTCTGTCGGTCGTACCTGTGACTCTGGATTTCGCTGGCGGCGTTACGAAATATAAAAAACTCGCTTCGGAGTATGACTCGATCATCCTTCGGGGAACGACAGATGTTTCGAAATTGCCGTTCGCCGGAACGTTCTTCAGTGAACCCCTCAAGACTGCGATCACGGAAAAACTCGCGGCGGAGAACATAACGCCCGTGAAAGTCTATGTTTCCGGTGACGACTGGCAGGAGTTCGGATCGGGCGGCATAACGACGACGAAGGCGAGGAAGGTTTTCGCGACGTTTACATATCGTAGCGGCGAATCTTGTATGTACGGTGTCGCGGAGGTTCTCCAAAACTATGACTTCATGGAGTCAAAGTACGGCGCTCCTCAGATCACGATTCAGAAAGATCTGCCGGCGCAATGCGCGGATGTGAATTAGGTACGGCTTATTTTGTCGGATCCTGTTGACGCCGAAGATTGAATCGTAAAGAAGGATTCTATTTCGACAACTGATCGATCTTCCCGACAAGGCCGAAATCCACATCGGTGATTCCGCCCCGATCGTGCGTCGTCGTCCTTAGTTCCGCGTATCCCCAGCCAAACGTTATATCCGGATGATGGTCGGCCGCTTCGGCGATCTCGCCGACACGATTGACGAAAGCTAGACTCTCCGCGAAGTTTTGAAATTCGAAACGCTTGAAGAGACTGTCTCCTTCAAGCGTCCAGCCGTCCGTGGCTTTGATACTCTCTTCGATCTCGGTACCTGTCATTTTTTCCCGTTTCATTCGTTTCTCGTGCCCCTTATCATTAGGATATACTTTTTGTTTTAACGCAGGGCCAAAGCCGCTTGCAACGTTAGAACAATGCGATTTCTGTACTTAAGCCTTTTTGTTTTGATGGTTCTTTTCGGTGTTTCATGCACCGGCGAGAAGAAACCCGATACGCCTCTCGAGTCGTTCAAAGCTTACGTCACCGCGGTCAAGCAAAAGGACACGACCCGAATGAAGCTCCTGCTCTCATCGGACAGCATAAAGATGCACGAGCAGGAAGCGAAGGCCCAAAACGTCACGCTTGACGATGTCGTCAGGCGCGAGACGCTGTTCACGGAAGGGCAGAAGACCGTCGAGTTCCGTAATCAGAAGATCGAAGGCGAAAAGGCTACTCTCGAGGTAAAAAATTCTTTCGGCACCTGGGAAACGGTTCCATTCGTTCGAGAAGAGGACGAGTGGAAGATCGATAAGAAAGGGTATGCCGACAGAATGCTGCAGGACGTAGAGCAGAATAGTCAGCAGATGGACGACTTCATCAATCAAGGCAAAGAGCCGCAGCCGTGACGCCGGACGTCTTAACTTGCAAGATAATTTCAGGAGTATCACGTGTCGATAATTCGACCTTTCCGGGCGGTAAGGCCCGTTGCAGAAAAAGCTAAACAGGTGTCCTGCGTGCCCTACGACGTAGCGCACGAGAGCGAGGTGCGCGATTTCATTCAGGATAATCCCGAAAGTTTTTTGCGTGTCACACGTGCCGAAGCTGAATTCAACGGTGCGGGCTCACCCGAATCCATGCATGTTTTCGATCGGGCGAAAGAGAATCTGACGCGCTTTCTGGAGCGTGATGTTTTTATCTCGGATCCCGAGCCTGCGTTTTACGTTTACCGACTTTCGACCGACGAACATTCCCAGACCGGGATCGTCGGTTGCCTTTCAATCGATGACTACGAAAACGGCGTCATCAAGAAACACGAGCGAACCCGCCCCGACAAAGTTGAAGACCGGACGAATCACATGCTCGCGGTTCGTGCGCAAACGGGTCTGATCTTGATCGCGTATCGTCGCACCAACCAGATCGAGGAATTGATCCGCGACACGACGATCGGCCCGCCGCTTTATGACTTTCCGTGCGAAGGCTCCATCCGCCAGACGGTTTGGAAAATGACCGGCACGCGCGAGCTCGTCGAGGCATTTGCCGAGGTTCCGGCGCTGTATGTCGCCGACGGGCACCATCGTCTCGAGAGCGCCCGTCTGGCTCGCGAAGAGCTTCGGCGATCGAATCCTTCGCATACCGGACAGGAAGAATATAACTTCGTGCTCGCGGGAATTTTTCCGGCGGAGGAGTTGAAGATCCTCCCGTACAATCGAGTCGTACACGATCTGAACGGTCTTAGCCCTGACAACTTCCTTCAACGGATCCAGGAGAATTTCGTCATCGTCGACAGCGACGATCGTGTGCCGGAAAATCGCGGCGACATCTGCATGTATCTTGACGGCCGATGGCAGACGCTGAGATTTGCGGTCGATTACATCCGCGCGCCGGATCCGGTCGAAGCACTCGATGTCAGCATTTTGCAGAATTACATTCTCGGACCTGTGCTGGGTATCTCCGATCCGACGACAAACGAGAGAATAGAATTCGTCGGAGGTATCCGCGGCGTTCAGGAGCTTGAGGTCAGGGTTGATTCGGGTTCGGCCCGTGTTGCATTTTCGCTTTCTCCGACGACGATGGAAGATCTCTTTGCCGTGTCCGACATGGGCGAGATCATGCCGCCGAAATCCACGTGGTTCGAACCGAAACTGAAAGACGGTCTATTCGTTCACCTTATTTGATCAATCGATGGACAAGAATCTTTTCGATCTACGACGCGAATATTCCATGGAGGAACTTTCCGAATCGTCAGTCGCAGCGGATCCGATCGTTCAATTTGGTAACTGGTTCGAAGAGTATTTGAATTCCGAACCGCGCGAACCGAACGCTTTCGTACTTTCGACCGTCGATCAAAATTCCAATCCTACTTCCCGCGTCGTCTTGCTAAAAGGTTTTGACCAAAACGGATTTGTTTTCTTCACAAACTACGAAAGTAAAAAAGCACG
Organism: Acidobacteriota bacterium; assembly: GCA_003223025.1. Lineage (GTDB taxonomy): Bacteria > Acidobacteriota > Blastocatellia > Pyrinomonadales > Pyrinomonadaceae > OLB17. Next base: position 1,334 of record QHXR01000018.1, on the reverse strand, counting down.
CGATCTTGATGCGAATCCAAATGCGTCTCTGAATTTTTTCTGGCCCGAGCTCGAGCGTCAGATTCGGATCTCGGGCGTTGCAGATAAGACGTCCCTCGAAGAATCCGAAGCGTATTTCGCATCGCGTCCGAGGGAGAGTCAGATCGGTGCCTGGGCTTCGAAACAAAGCGATGTCCTTTCGGAGAGAAAGACGCTCGAAGATCGCGTCAACGACATCCGCGAGCGCTTCGACGGTGAAATTCCGTGTCCGCCATTCTGGGGCGGATTTCGAATCGTTCCGTCTTCGTTTGAATTTTGGCAAGGACGTCCGAGTCGTTTGCACGATCGGATACGATACGAGAAAGAGGCCGCGGGCTGGAGAATCTTAAGACTTTATCCGTAAACAATGCCGACGTTATGATCGAATCCGAGCGTCTCAAATTTCGTGAATTTACCGTCGCAGATCTGCCGACACTGATCGAGCAGCGCTCGGATCCGGATGTTAACAAGTTTCTCGGCGGCACCAAGTTGCAGAATCCCGAAGCACTCGCGAAGCGGATACGGTTTTACATGTCATGCTACGAAACGCACGGTTTTGGAATGTGTGCAATGATCTGGAAGCCGACAGGTGAGGTCATAGGCTCGGCGGGACTTCAGCCGCTCGACGGAACCGATGAGATCGAGGTTGGCTACAGCATGATCAAAGATTTCTGGGGCAAGGGCATTGGTACCGAAGCGGCGCGGGCGTGGATGGATCACGGATTCAATCAAGCTGGTCTCGATCGGATCGTTGCCGTTGCACATACCGAGAACTGGCCTTCGCGTCATATCATGGACAAGCTCGGCATGACATACGAAAAATCCGAGGTTCACTACGGCGCCGAGTGCGCCTTCTACTCGATCTCCAAAGACGAATTTTTGACCGGCAGATAAACAGACGGCATGAAGCCGAACTACCTAAAGCTCATCTTCGCGATCCTGTTCTCGATCTACTTTCTTTGGATCGCGCGCGACCCGATGCTGGGAAGCTTTCTCGATCTGGTCGATCTCCCGATCCATGAAACCGGACATCTCATATTCCATCCGTTCGGCGAGTTTCTCGGAATCGCCGGCGGCTCGCTCTTTCAGGTGATCCTGCCCGCGGTGTTCGTGGGATATTTCGTCTGGCGTGAGCAGTATTATTCGGCCGCGATCGTCCTGTTCTGGGTCGGCCAAAGCATTTTGAATGTTTGGGTCTATGCCGCGGATGCGGTCGTCATGCAACTTGTCCTGACAAGCGGCTTCACCGGGAGCGAGGGCAGTTTTCACGATTGGAACTACCTTCTCACGACCACCGGACTCCTCGGATCCACAAA
>QHXR01000017.1 GCA_003223025.1 Acidobacteriota bacterium | reverse complement strand
CGACTTTCAAATCGTTTAACTCAAAAACGGATGCTATCTCTTCTATTTACAGTATTTTCAAAGAACAAAATAATTGCTTAACGCAACGCTAGTGATGAGAAATGAGAAATGAGACACAAAAGAGTGTTTTGCGATCAGAGAACCGAGAGGTCGGACGCCGCGGAAGCAGCGGGATCCTGATTGAAGGCGCAAAAAGTGTTTTGCGATCAGAGAACCGAGAGGTCGGACGCCATGGAAGCAGTGGCATCCTGCAAGATTGAAAGGCGCAAAAAAGCGTTTCGCGGTCTGAGAACCGGGAAGTTTGACGCCGCGGAAGCCACGGCGTTGCAGGCAGGGATGCCTGCGGTCCAGTCGCATCCGCATCGCGGTAACAGTCACGGCCTGTTTTCATTTCTCATTTCTCATTTCTAACTTCGGGGGGTGACGCCGCGGAAGCCGCGGCGTTGCAGGCAGGGATGCCTGCGGTCCAGTCGTATCCGCTACCGCGGTAACAGTCACGGCCCGTTTTCATTTCTCATTTCTCATTTCTCATTTCTCACTTCGCCTTCTGTATAATCGTTCCTTTACTAAGACGAAGAACCCGGTCGCTACCGCTCCCGGTTCTGACATGAAGGAGCGATTCTTGCATCACGAACTTATTCTCATCCTCGATTTCGGTTCGCAGTATACACAGTTGATCGCGCGGCGCGTGCGCGAGCAGGGGGTTTATTGCGAGATCCATCCGTTTCATTTGTCGGCTGAAGAAATTGCCGCGAAGAATCCGAAAGGCGTGATCCTTTCGGGCGGGCCGTCGAGCGTTACCGATGAAGACGCTCCGCGCGTCAAGCAGGATTTTTACGACAAGGTGATGGCTCCGATCCTTGGGATCTGTTATGGAATGCAGATGATCGCGATCGATCTGGGCGGCAGGAATGAACCGGCGGCGCGACGCGAATACGGGCACGCAAAATTAAAAGTGCTGAGTGGAGGAACTAAGCTCTTTAACGAGCTTCCGTTCGAGCTTGATGTCTGGATGAGTCACGGCGATCACGTTACGCAGGTTCCCGACGGATTTCGGAAAACTGCGACAACCGGCGATGTCATCACTGCATTCGAGAACGATGAGCGCGGCATCTACTGCGTTCAATTTCATCCCGAAGTTTCGCACACGCCGCTTGGCAAAGAAGTCCTGCGAAATTTCCTTTTTAAGGTTTGCGAATGCAGCGGCGATTGGACGCCGGCGAGTTTTATAAAAGATGAGATCGAGGCGATTCGAAATGTTGTTGGCGAAACTGACAACGTCGTCTGCGGATTATCCGGCGGCGTCGATTCGACTGTCGCGGCGACGCTTGTGCACGAAGCGATAGGCGATCGTCAGACTTGTATTTTCGTCAACAACGGTTTGCTTCGAGCGAACGAGTTCGAAGACACGCTGCTGATGTACAAGGAGAATCTTCATCTCAACGTTCGCGGCGTCGACGCGTCTGAAGATTTCTACACCGTGCTGAAGGGCGTCGTCGATCCCGAGCTGAAGCGAAAAGCGATCGGCGGAAAGTTTATCGATATCTTCGACGCTGAAGCGACGAAGATCGGTGGCGTGAAATGGCTCGTCCAGGGAACTCTTTATCCGGATGTCATCGAATCGGTTTCGTTGCGCGGAACTTCGGTGACGATCAAATCTCATCACAACGTCGGCGGACTGCCTGAGAAGATGAATCTTAAGCTCATCGAGCCGCTGCGCGAATTATTTAAGGATGAAGTGCGTGCGATCGGTCGCGATCTCGGCGTTCCTGAAAAGATGATCGAGCGTCATCCGTTCCCCGGCCCCGGACTCGGAGTTCGAATCCTCGGTGACATCACGCCTGAGAAAGTTGAGCTGCTGCAAAAGGCGGACAAGATCTTTATCGAGGAGCTTCAAAGCAGCGGTCTCTATAAAGATGTATGGCAAGCCTTCGCCGTACTGCTTCCGATCCAGTCGGTCGGTGTGATGGGCGATTTTAGAACTTATGAAAAGACTGTCGCCCTTCGCGCGGTTACTTCGACTGATGGAATGACGGCTGATTGGGCACGACTCCCTCACGACTTTCTCGCCCGGGTTTCATCCCGCATCACAAGCGAAGTCCGCGGCGTGAATCGCGTCGTGTATGACATCTCTTCGAAACCGCCGAGCACGATCGAGTGGGAATAAGTAATTCGCTCAATGGGAGCGATGAGCTGAAGAATTTTGCCCGCGAAAAACGCGAAAAAACGCGAAAGAAGAAAAGAGAAATTTCTGCTTTCGCGTATTTTCGCGTTTTTCGCGGGCGTTTTTTTTTGTCTCGTCTTCTCCGCCGTGGGTTCGCCCGTCCGTTCCGCAAAAACTTTGCCCATCGTCTTCCGATTGTGCGAAAATAACTTACCCCTGACCCAGCCCACCGAGGATCTCACGATCCCTTTTTTTGCGTATGAAAAAGCAATCCGCTTCCGAGCGCCTTTCAACCGGAATAATCGGTCTTGACCACATTTTGAAGGGCGGATTTCCGAAGAACCGTCTTCACTTGATCGAAGGCAGTCCCGGAACCGGCAAGACAACGTTGGGGATGATGTTTCTGCTCGAAGGTGTTCGCCGGGGCGAGGCGGCATTGTACGTAACGCTTTCGGAAAGCCGCGAAGAACTGATGTCCGTTGCCGAATCGCACGGCTGGTCGCTGGATGGCATCGTGATCCAGGATCTGACGGAGTCCGGCGATAGCTTGACCGACAATTCCCGTTACACGGTTTTTCATCCGTCGGAGGTCGAGCTCGATGAGACCACGCGGATGATCCTCGACGAAGTTGAACGCGTGAATCCCGTTCGCGTCGTTTTCGATTCCCTATCCGAGATGCGAATGCTGGCGAGTGATCCGCTGCGGTTCAGGCGGCAGATACTTGCGCTCAAACAATATTTTTTGACACGAAACTGCACCGTCCTGCTGCTCGACGACCGCACATCGAAGGCTCCGGATCGTCAGCTCGAAAGCGTCGCCCACGGAGTCTTGAATCTGGAATATGTTCCCGTCGAATACGGGCGTCAGCGACACGCTATTCGGGTAGTAAAAATGCGCGGGGTAAGCTTCCAATCCGGCTTACACGATTTCAATATCGAGACCGGCGGCATGATCGTTTTCCCGAGGCTCTCACCTGAGCGAAAAGTAAAAACTATATCCAGGGAGGAGACGCTGGGATCGGGCCAACCGGAATTGGACAAGTTGATGGGAGGATTGCATTACGGTACAAGCACGATCCTGATCGGCCCGGCGGGTGTCGGTAAATCTACGCTGTCGATGATGTACGCGTGCGCGGCCATCGAACGCGGCGAGCGAGTTGCGGTCTACCTTTTCGACGAGAGCCCCGAGACTCTTTTCAAACGTACTTCGGCGCTCGGACTGGATATCAAGCGTTATCACGAGGAAGGCAAAATGATGCTGCGGCAGATCCAGCTTGCCGAGCTAACTCCGGGCGAACTTTCGTACATGGTGAGCCGGGAAGTCGAAGATAATGATACCCGCGTCGTGATCATCGACAGCGTAAACGGATACATGATGGCGACGCCGCAGGAGCGTTATTTGACGATGCAGTTTCACGAGCTGCTCGCGTATCTAAATCGCAACGGTGTCGTAAGTATTCTCGTAGTCGGACAGTACGGCCTTATCGGATCGATGGTCGCCCCGATCGACATGAGTTATCTCGCAGACAGCGTCGTTATATTGCGATATTTCGAGGCCGAAGGAGCGGTTCGCCAGGCCATCTCGATATTAAAGAAAAGAACCGGCGACCATGAACGGACGATCCGTGAATATCGTATCGGTCCCGGTGGGTTGCAGCTGGGACGTCCGCTTTCGGAATTTCGCGGCGTATTGACCGGCGTACCGGTTTATCGCGGCTCGGTTGCCAGTCTGATGGGTGAAGACGAAGGAAAGAATGAGGAGCAGCAGTAAAGAAAGTAGTGTACTCATCCTGATGCCGACAGGGCGTGATGCCGAGCTGGTTCGCTCAACGCTTCAGGGCGTGGGGATCGACGCCAGGGCGTGCGAGAAGTTCGATGAGCTGATTGCCTCAATTCCGAAAGGCGCGGGTGCGTTGCTTTTGGCCGAAGAAGCGGTGGAGCCGCAAGCTCTCGATCAACTGATCAAAGCGCTGGAGACGCAGCCGGTTTGGTCGGACCTCCCGGTCATAGTCTTCTCAAGCCATAACCGTAACGCCGAGTTTCTTTCGGAGACCTTGGGCGGCCGCATCAATGTAACCATAGTCGAGCGCCCGATACGGATCACGATGCTCGTGAGCGCCGTTCGCGGCGCGTTGCGTGCACGCCAACGCCAATACCAGGCGCGGGATCTGCTCGACCAACTCGAAGAGGCTGATAAGCAGAAGGACCTTTTCCTCGCTACGCTGTCGCACGAGTTGCGTACGCCGCTGAATTCAATAGTCGGTTGGATCCAGATCCTACGCACGCGAAAGCTGGACCCGGCGGATGTCGAACGCGCGATCGAGGTTATCGAACGCAATGCCAAGGGCCAGTCTGAAATGATCTCCGACATTCTTTTCGTCTCGCGGATCATCACCGGAAAACTCGAGATAAAACACGAGCCGATAGACGTCGGAAACATCGTCGACCTCGCCGTCGAGATGATCCGGCCATCGGCGGACGCAAAAAATATTTTACTTTCGGTTGATTCGAGTGAATATGAACCAGTACCGGTCGAGGGCGACAGCGAGCGCCTTCAGCAGGTTTTTCTCAATCTCCTGACCAACGCCGTGAAGTTCACGCCGGAGGAAGGTCGAGTGGATATCGGACTGAAACGCGAAGGATCGAACGTCACGATCCAGGTGAGCGATTCGGGTCAGGGCATCGACCGGCAATTCCTTCCATACGTGTTCGAACGCTTTCGTCAGGCCGACAGTACCTACACCCGTCGCATCGGAGGTCTCGGCCTCGGACTTGCCATCGTGCGCCATCTGGTCGAGCTTCATGGCGGATCCGTCGCCGTATATAGTGCCGGCAAGGATCAGGGCTCTATTTTCAAGATCAGCCTACCGGTCGCCGATTCAAAACTTCTCGCTCGAACTAACGGCGGTAGCCGGACGCCCGTCATATCGCAGGAGATCCAACGCAAGATAAAAGGAATGAAGATCCTGCTCGTCGAGGATGACAAGGATTCGCGCGAAATGTTGGAGATGGTCCTTGCTCTCTACGGTGTCGACGTCGAATCGGCGGAATCGGCACGAGAGGCTTACGAGAAGATCCGAGCCGCTCCGCCCGAGGTTCTCGTGAGCGACATCGGATTACCGGGCGAAGACGGCTACGATCTTATTAGAAAAGTTCGCATTCTCCCGAGCAAAGCCGGCGGCGATGTTCCGGCGATCGCCCTGACCGGCTATGTGAGCGTGCAGGACCGCAACCTCGCTCTCGATGCCGGATTCCAGGATCACGTCCCCAAACCGGTCAATCCCAATTTGCTGCTTGAGCTGCTCGTAAAGTTGCGGCCGCGTCAAAAAATTCCGGCCGAAGTCGTTTGATAAAAAGAAAGGTCTGAACTAACACAAAGAGGCTGCCGTTTTGCGGGCAGCCTCTTTTGCGCTTGGGGGCTCGGGGGATTTTTAGTCGTATACGTAAACGGTCTGGCCGACTTTGACCATGTCAGCGAACTGCTTGTCAGCGAAACGCGGAATGCGTGCACAACCGTGGCTCGCGGCCGTTGTCGGGATGGAGTTGCTGCCGTGGATCGCGATGCCGCCGTTGAAGTAGCTCGGGTAATAGATCGTGCCGAGCGCCGCTTTACGGATGCCTTTGATCTGGCGTTGGATCTTGAAAGTTCCGCGCGGCGTGTAAGCCGTGTCCCATCTGCCTTCGCTAAAGTATCGCGCTCCGTTGCCGGTCGAGGTCGACAAGATCGTAGTCACGATTCCTTCATCGTTCACGAGCAGGATCACCTGTCGCGTGATGTCGATCTCGACATGCGCCGCACCTGCGTGCTTTGCGACCGGACGGTTTGCGAGCCGAAGTGCGGTCAGAACTTTATCGTCCAGAACGCCGGTGCGCTTCAGGCCTTCGACCTTTTGGAAGGCGATGATTCCCTGTCGCGTCGAGTCGTCCGAGCGACCGTCGACTTTCGTTATCCAGTAGCCGAGGCTCGAAAGCATCTGCTCCGCATCCTGCACGCGGGCGGCGCTCGCAGCGGCCGCGCTCGGTGTTTCATTCGCATAAACGTTCGCCGAAGCGATCGTCAAAATAATAATTGCAGCTATAAAACCTAATCTTCCGAATTTGATCGAAATATCTTTAAGGGTTCTCATTTTCTTTTCCACCATATGTCGGCCATCTTTGTGGCTCGTTGGACATTGACGTCAGTCGCAAATACTTTTTGCGGCTGTCAGACATGAACGCGTGTTCGCCGGGAAATTTGCATCAGGATGGTAAACTTTTTTGCGATCCTGAATGACTAACACGACACCGATCATAGAGTTCCGTTCAGCCGGCTACAGCGTGGGTAGTACGGTTATCCTGACGGGCATTGACCTGACGGTCGCACGGGGCGAGACACTCGTGCTGTTGGGCGAATCGGGCTGCGGAAAGACGACGACGCTGAAGATGATCAACCGGTTGATTGAGCCGACATCGGGCGAAGTGCTGGTCGAAGGGAAACCGACAACGGACTGGGACGCGGTCGATCTCCGCCGTCACATCGGTTTCGTCCTCCAGGAAGCCGGTTTGATGCCGCACTTTTCGGTCGCGGGCAATATCGGACTCGTGCCGAGACTTTTGAGTTGGGAACGCGAACGGATCGATCAGCGCGTTCGCGAGATGATGGAGTTGGTCGGACTCGATTCGGCGAAGTTCGCCGATCGTTTTCCGCATGAGCTATCTGGCGGTCAGAAACAACGGGTCGGAGTAGCTCGCGCGCTCGCTGCCGATCCGAAGATCGTTTTGCTCGACGAGCCGTTCGGCGCCCTGGATGCGATCACCCGAAACAAACTTCAGCGCGAGTTTGCCGAGCTCGTGCGGTCGTTGCAAAAGACGGCGGTATTCGTGACCCACGATCTGCACGAAGCGATGCTTCTCGGATCCCGGATCGCGCTGATGGAACGTGGACGAATAGTTTCCGTCGATACGCCCGATAATTTCGCCAAGTCCGACTCGGCACTCGCGAGAGCGTATCTCGATACCGTCCGTCTTTGATTTGTATGACAAAAGATCGAAGAGAGTTTTTGAAAACTGGAGTAGCCGGCCTCGCCGGTCTTGCACTGTGCCGAACGATGAAAGCCGCAATACGTACACCCGAAGATCCATTTCCCGAACTCGTCGAAGTGACGATCTCCGAACTTCAGACGAAGATGCGTTCCGGACAACTCACTTCCCGACGACTAGTCGAGATGTATCTCGAACGGATCAAGCAGATCGACGGGAGGCTGAGATCGGTGATCGAGATCAATCCCGATGCGCTTTCGATCGCCGACGCGCTCGACCAAGAGCGCAAACGCGGTAAGTCGCGATCAATGATGCACGGCATCCCGATCATGATAAAAGACAACATCGACACGGCGGACAAAATGCTCACGACTGCCGGGTCGCTTGCTCTTGTCGACGCTCCGACGCCGAAGCAGGATGCGTTTGTCGTGCAGCGATTGCGAAAGGCTGGTGCCGTGATCATCGGAAAAACAAATCTCAGCGAGTGGGCGAATTTTCGTTCGACGAAATCGATCAGCGGTTGGTCGGGACGCGGCGGACAGACAAACCATCCGTACTTCCTCGATCAGAATCCGTGCGGTTCGAGCTCGGGATCCGGAGTCGCTGTCTCGGCGAATCTGACCGTTGTCGCCGTCGGTACCGAAACGAACGGTTCGGTAATTTGTCCGGCGTTGACGAACGGCGTCGTCGGGATCAAACCGACCTTGGGACTTGTGTCTCGAAGCGGGATCATCCCGATCGCACACTCGCAAGACACCGCCGGCCCGATGGCGCGGACGGTCGCGGATGCGGCGATCCTGCTCGGCGCGATGGTTGGCCACGACAAGGCTGACGCGGTCACCGGCGAATCGGTTAAAAATGCGGCCAAGGATTACACAAAGTTTCTCGAGGCGGATGGACTTCGCGGCTCCCGGCTCGGGCTTGTCATGCAATACACGACACGGCCCGAACTGAAAGAGTATGCGCAGAAGTACATCCAGGTTCTCCGCGATGCGGGTGCGGAGTTGATCGACGTGACGTTTGCTCCGGATTATTCGAAGCTCTCCGATAATCGACTTAACGTCCTCGAATACGAATTCAAAACCGATCTTGCGAAGTATCTGGCCGCACGAGGGTCGAAACACAAATCGCTCGATGACCTCATCAAGTTCAACGACGAGAATAAAGAAAAGGAGCTACCGAAATTCGGACAGGAACTGTTTCAGCAGTCGCGCGACAAAGGCGACCTTAGCGACAAGTCGTACATGGATGCTTTGGCGAAGATCAAAAAGTCGACGCGCGAGGACGGAGTCGATGCTGTGATGGCGAAAGACAAGCTCGATGCGCTCGTTACTCCGACGAGTGGTGTGACATGGTCGATCGCCGCGGTCGCGGGTTATCCATACATCACCGTTCCGCTCGGATTTCGTGAGAGCACCGCGACGGGAATGGCGTTTTTCGGACGCGCATTCAGCGAGCCGGCACTGATCAAATATGCGTACGCATTCGAGCAGAAAACAAAAGGGCGCGTGACGCCCCAGTTGCTGCCGACATATCCGAAGAAGTGACTTGTCGTTCAGAGTGCGCGATTTATCGCGTAGTTTTCTTCGCAACCTTTAATTCACGGCGTTATGATCGGGTGAAGAAAACTACGCGATAAATCGTGCACTCTGAACTTAATCGCGAATGTCATTTGTTGAATTCCTAAGATCGAACTGGCCCGAGCTGCTCACGCTTACGCGCGAGCACATGATGCTTGTGCTCGTCTCGACCGGACTCGCGATCGCGATCGGGTTGCCGCTTGGAATTTTGCTGACGCGGGTCAAGTCGTTGCGGACGCCCGTGCTCGGATTCGCAAACGTCATGCAAACTGTTCCGAGTCTCGCTCTGTTCGGTCTGCTGATACCGATCAGTTTTTTTGGGATTGGCGCTCGAACAGCGATCGTTGCGCTCGCGCTTTATGCTTTGCTGCCGGTGATCAGAAATACGGTGACGGGAATTCTCGGGATCGAACCGAAGATACGCGAAGCCGCGACGGCGATGGGAATGACTGGCTGGCAGCAGCTTCGAATGGTCGAGCTTCCTTTGGCGATGCCGGTGATCCTGACGGGAATCCGCGTCGCAGTCGTTATCTCGGTCGGCGTCGCGACGGTTGCGGCGGCGGTCGGAGCCGGCGGACTTGGGACTTACATCTTCCGCGGGCTGCGACAGAACGACAAAAATCTCTTACTCGCCGGAGCGATCGCGTCAGCGCTCTTGGCTCTTATTTGCGACTTCGCGATCGGCCGGCTCGAAAAGTCATACGCGATCGGCGCGCGGACTTCGCGGCTAGGCAAGGTCGGCGGTTTTGTTTTTGCCGGAGCGTTGGCGGTTTTTGCGGTCTCGGGCTATGTCGCCGGCACGAAAAGCCCGACCGGAAGCAGCATTATCGTCGGGTCGAAGGACTTTACCGAATCGGTGATCCTCGCGGAGATCCTCGCTCAAAGTTTGGAACGTGACGGAGTCACGGTTGAACGACGGTTTGAGCTCGGCGGCAATATTCCCCATGATTCCCTGCTCGCCGGTCAGATCGATGTCTATCCGGAATATACCGGCACGGCGTACACGGCGATCCTCAAACATTCGCCGATCACGGATCCGCAGGCCGTCTACGATCAGACGAAGGAGGAGTATGCCGCAAAGTTCGACCTCGATCTTAGTCCGCCGCTTGGCTTCGCCAACGATTTCGCGATCCTGGTCCGCGGCGACGCGGCCCGCGAAAAGAGATTGAAAACGATATCGGACGCGGTACCGATGGCCCGCGACTGGCAGGCCGGATTCGGTCAGGATTTCATGTCACGGCCAGACGGTTACTCCGGTTTCGCGAAAGCGTACGGCTTCAATTTCGCGAAGCAGCCACGCGAGATGGACCTTTCTTTGACGTACCAGGCGCTCCGATCCGGCGAGTTGGACATCATTGCCGGGAACTCCACGGACGGGCTGATCTCGGCTCTCGATCTCTTTCAACTCGAGGACGATCGGCATTATTTTCCACCTTATCAAGCAGTTTTTATTGCCCGTTCGGACAAAATAACGGCCCTTCAGGCGACTTTCCAAAGACTCGCTAATTCAATTTCTACTGAGCAAATGCGTAAATTGAACTACGAAGTCGATGGCAACAAGCGGACACCGGCCGAAGTCGCGGCTGAGTGGGTTCGTTCGAATTAGTTTGCAACGTAGAGTTAATTCCTGTAATCTCACAATTTGAAATTCCTTCTCTCTTTCGTCGACGGTAATTTCGCCCTCAATGTGAGTAAGCGATCAGAACTCGAGAGTTGGTTCCTTTAACACAGTCAGAAGCGGCTCTGCTTTATATTGAGCCTTCTCGCGTTGGTCATTCGCTGCTACCGTTCACCGAAAGTATTACCCACCGTAAGATAACTTCTTAGATAATCGAAGACCGATTTTGAGCTAAGCCTTGGCTGGCTCGAAGAGTGCTTGCACAGCGTAGATTCGTGTGCGCCTCGATGTTATCGCCGGTACCTCGGTAAGAGAATAAAAGTAAATACATTAATGAGTTTTAAAGATTTAGGCTTGCAGTCGTCGTTGACGGCTAGATGCGAGTCATTGGGTTTCGTTACGCCTACACCGATTCAGGAGCAGGCAATTCCTTTAGTTTTAGACGGCAAAGACGTGATCGCGACTGCCGAGACAGGAACCGGCAAGACTGCCGCATTTCTGCTTCCGATACTTCAGAGACTTGAAGTCAGCGGAAAGAAGGGTTCGACCGTTCTCGTGTTGTCACCGACTCGCGAGCTCGCGAACCAGACTGACGCAGCTTGTCGTCAGCTAGCACCAAAGCATATCCGCTGCGCTTCGATCATCGGCGGTGCCGGTTATAAGCATCAGATCGACGCGATCCGTCGAGGAGCAAACATAATTGTTGCCACTCCGGGTCGTTTGATGGACTTTATGGAGCAGGGCATGTTGAATCTCTCGAAGATCGACACGCTCGTGCTCGACGAAGCTGATCGGATGCTCGATATGGGCTTCCTGCCGGCGATCAAACGTATTAGCAAGGAAATCCCGTCGAATCGGCAGACCTTGTTCTTCTCGGCAACGCTTTCGAATGAGATCGAGCGGATCGCGCTCTCAGTGATGGGCGGTGACCCGCAGTATGTCGAGATCAGCACACGCGGAAAAGCCGCAACGACGATCGAGCAGACCGCATATTCGGTCGGCCACGAGTACAAAATGCCGCTTTTGCTGGAGCTTCTTGATAAGGAAGACTTCGACAGGGTGCTTATTTTCACCCGAACCAAGCGCGGCGCTGACCGGCTTGCTCACATACTCGAGAAGCGGGATCACAAATCGAACCGGATCCATGGAGATCGGTCGCAATCCCAGCGGGAAGCTGCTCTTAGAGGCTTTAAGACCGGTAAAACGCGGGTCTTGGTCGCAACGGACGTAGCCGCTCGAGGAATCGATATCGATTCGGTTTCACATGTGATAAACTACGACGTTCCTGTGGTGCCTGAGGACTATGTCCACCGAATCGGCCGTACGGGCCGGGCAGGCAACAAAGGAAGGGCGATAACCCTGCTCACGACCGCTGAAGAACATTCGATGCGGGCGATCGAGAAGCTTACGGGCCAGGCAGTCGAGCGAACGCTGCTACCGGGTTTCGGAGGCCAGGTCTTTACGGCGCCGGCAATGGCAGCACGAAAAGGCGGACCTGCAAGGAGTTTTCGTTCATACGGCGGTCGCCGCCGTAAATAACTTAAGGATACGGAAATATGAAAGCAGAAAAATACGCAGCAGGCGATTCGATAACGATGATGTGTTCGGCTTGCGACGTCGAACAGAATCATCTGGTCCAGACGGTAACGAAATTAGGCAAGATAACTTCAGCGAAATGTGAAGTTTGCTCGACTGCAAGCACCTTCAGCCGCGGCGTAAAGACCTCGGTTGCGGTTGGAAAGTCGAACAAAGCCGCTTCGCCGTATGATCGGACACGGAAATATAAGAAGGGTCAGGCGATGATGCACTCGCATTTTGGCCAGGGTGAGGTGACCGCGGTTCTCGATCTTCAGAAGATCGATGTACTTTTCGGAGACCGGACCCGCAGACTTATTCACGCTCAAGAATAGAAAACAATTAAAAGGCAATGAAAAGGCGGATCCTCACGGATCCGCCTTTTTGATTTTTTACCTTTAAATCGGTTCTACTTCCGACCTTTCAAAAGAAACCCGAGAACCATTCCGATCGCCGCCGAGATGAGGATCGTCTGACCCGGCTTCTGCCGAGCATACTCCTTCGCATCCTCGATAAGCTCTTTCGGATCTCTGCCCTGAAGCTCCTTAAACTTGTCTCCCGCCTGAGCGAATTTCTCGCCGGCAAAATCCTTCGCCTTTACGGCCGCGTCCTGAAGTTTCTGACCGTACTCTTGTGCCTGCATCTTTAGATCTCCCAAAAATTCATCGTCCAAAAGATTGTTTTGACCGTCGGCCCGCTCCGGTACAACCGGGATCAGGCTCTGTTCCAATTCTTGTTCCGCTTTCTTAACTTCTGCTTCGAATTCTGACATCGTTCCAATTCCTCCTTGTTTGGTCCGGCCCGCGCCGTTGCGGGTATTTTAACGAATAGTCTCACGAAAAGTTCGAATTAATGCCCGCGGTTATTAGAGGCTCAAGTCCGGCTCAATACTGCTTGACAACTTTATTCACAAGTGAGAATCTTTACGCTTGCTAAGTAAGTAAGCACTTACTTCGCGATGTAGAGGAGACATAAAAGTTGATCAAAGAGATATTCAATTGTGACCACAGCGGCCGTATGCCCGCTGACCTGCGACGAGAGCAGATCCTCCAGACTGCTGTAAGTCTCTTTTCGCAGAGAGGCTTCAAAGGTACGACCACAAAGGAGATCGCGAAGGCGGCGGGCGTCTCCGAGGCGATCATTTTCCGCCATTTCGCCAATAAAGAAGAGCTCTATGGAGCGATTTTAGATAGCAAATCGTGTCGCGATGGACTGCGCCGATATCCGTGGGAAAGCAATGAGGTGCTCCAGGATGCGATAAGAACGAAGGACGACTTCGCGGTTTTCTACAACCTCGCTCTTCAGGCGATCGACAACCATCACAAAGACGAAGCCTTTATGCGGCTTCTCTTCTACTCGGCGCTCGAGGAGCATCAGCTCGCCGAAAGGTTCTTTGGCGAATTCATCACTCAGATCTACGGATTTATCGGCGAATACGTCAGCGAGCGTCAGGCGGACGGCGCGATGCGCGAGGTCAATCCGAGAATCGTCGTCCGGGCGTTCCTGGGAATGCTGATCCATCACTCGCTGAACAATATTTTGTGGGACAAGGAACGACGGATCCTAAATATCTCGAACGAGGAAGCGGCTAAAAATTTTGCGGAGATCGTTCTCCGCGGTGTTCTGAAGTAAAAATGCGTCCGGCAGATCGGGGCGGCCTTAGTAATAACATGAGAAAGAAAAACTCTCTCCTAATCATAATTTCGATATTGGCGATCTTGGCCGGCATTACCGCAGGCTGCAGCTCGCGGGCGGCGACGTCCAACAACGCGAACGCCGAACCGGAAGTAGTCGCCGTGACCACGGTCGCGGCGAACATCGTTCCGATCCCGACCTACGTCGAGGCGACGGGTAATCTGACCAGCGACGCTCAGACCGATGTTGCACCCGCCGTAGCAGGCAAGATCGTCGAGGTGAATTTCGATATCGGAAGCTACGTCCAGCAAGGCAGCGTTTTGCTTCGACTCGATCCTCGCGATGCGCAGATCAGACTCGAGACAGCTCGGGCGCAGGTCGAACAACAACGACAAGCCGTTCAGCAAGCGGAATCGAACTCGGATCAGGCGCTCGCCACTCTTCGCCAGACTCAGGCTCGCCTCGGTGTCGGCGATGGTGAAGTATTTCAGATCAAAGATTTCTCGCAGGTGAAGCAGTTCGGGGCTCAACTCGAGCTTGCGGAAAAAGAATTGAAGCGCGCCGAGCGATTGCTCGAGACCGGCGATGTTTCAAAGGCGACTTACGATCAACGTAAATCTCAGCGCGATGCTCTGTTGGGTCAGCTCGATGAGGCGCGTTCGAATGCAGCGGTCGCGATCAAAGCGATCGACACGGCGCGTGCGGCGTACCAATCGTCGAAAAGCGCCGTCGGTGTCGCGCGGTCGGCCTTGGCAAGTTCGCAAACGCTCGTCGACGCGGCGCAAAAAGCGGTCGGCGATACAAGCGTGCTTGCTCCGATCAGCGGGTTTATTGCAGAGCGGACCGCCGACGTCGGCGAGTACATCTCGCCGAGCACGCCAAACTCGAAGATCGCGACCATCGTTCGCACATCGATTCTTCGCGTTCGGATCGACATACCGGAACAAGATATCGGCAAGGTCGCGACCGGGCAGGGAGTTTCGGTTCAGACGAGCGCGTGGCCCGATCGCAACTTCGCGGGAAGTATCGTTCGCGTCTCGCCGAGCCTGAACGCGACCGCGAGGACGTTGACGGTGGAAGCAGAGATCCAGAATGTCGACGGACTTCTCAAACCCGGACAGTTCGCGACGGTCCGGATAACGCAGTCGAAGCCCGAGCCGGCGGTCATGATCCCGGTGAAAGCGGTTAAGACGGTAGGCGATTCGAATTCAGTCTTCGTCGTGAAGGACGGGATCGCACGTGAACAATTGGTTCAACTCGGCTTGCTCGAGAACGAAATGATCCAGATCAAATCGGGTGTCGTTGAAGGTGATCGCATCGTCGTGAGCGATCTGAGCCAATTACGCGATGGCGTTTTTGTGAAGCAATAGTAGTAGCGCCGGCGTCCCGCCGGCTGTCGCGAGGCCGTCTCGGCCTCGCCCGGAGAGAAAACCGCGTCGGCCGGAGGCCAACGCTACAGCCGCCGGGACGGCGGCGATACAGCCTATGCAATGGTTAGCTGAAATTTGTGTTAAGCGTCCGGTGTTCGCGACGATGCTTATCATGTCGCTCGTCGTGGTCGGCCTCTTTTCATTCATGAGCCTCGGCGTCGATCTTTTTCCAAAGGTCGATTTTCCGACGATCACGGTGACCGTTCTAAACCCCGGAGCATCGCCAGAGGAAATGGAGACGGAGATCACCGACAAGGTCGAGGAAGCGGTCAACACGATCAGCGGAATCGATGAGCTGCGCTCGACGTCGGTCGAAGGAATCTCGTCGGTGTTCGTCCAGTTCGTGCTTGAGAAGGACGTCAACGTGGCCGCGCAGGAGGTCGAGAATCGCGTTCAGACGGTGATCCCGAATCTCCCTGATACAGCTAAGCAACCGACCGTGCAAAAGCTCGATAGCGACGCTGCACCCGTTCTTCGCGTCGTCGTCTCGGCTCCGACCTCGTTGCGCGAAGTGACCGAGGTCGCGAAAGAGCAGATCAAGAAGAAGATCGAATCGGTAAATGGAGTCGGTCAGGTGACGATCGTCGGCGGACAGGAGCGGCAGATCAATGTCTGGGTCGATCCGGACAAGATGCGCTCGTATAACGTCACGGCTGCGGAAGTTTCGAATGCGCTAAAGATCCAGAACATAGAATTCCCGAGCGGCCGACTCGACGAAGGTCAGAAGGAAACAAGTGTTCGCACCGTCGGCAAAATAAAAAAGCCGGCTGAGTTCGATGACGTCGTAGTCGCGACGCGCGGAACTTATCAGGTCAAGGTCAAAGATCTCGGCTACACGGAAGACGGTGCGGAGGAAGTTCGATCCGAAGCGCGTTTGAACGGCAAACCTGCGGTCACGCTTGTCGTCGCCAAACAGTCCGGACAGAACACCGTCGCCGTCGCACATGGTGTTAAAGAGCGACTGAACGAGATCATCGGAAATAAGGAAAAGGGCATCGCCGGTACATTGCCACCGGGATTCGATGTAAGGATCATCGGCGACAACTCGATCTTCATCGAAAATTCACTCCACGCTATCGAAGAGCATTTGATCGTTGGATCGATCCTCGCGTCGATCGTCGTGTTCCTATTCCTCTGGAGCTTCCGCTCAACATTTATCGCCGCGATCGCGATTCCGACATCGATCATCTCGACGTTCGCATTGATGTACGGGATGGGCTACACGCTCAACTCGATCACGATGCTCGCGCTCACATTGATGGTCGGTATCGTTATCGACGATGCGATCGTCGTGCTCGAAAATATTTTCCGCTTTGTCGAAGAAAAGGGAATGGATCCGTTCCAGGCCGCGATCGAAGGAACGCGCGAGATCGGTCTCGCGGTTCTCGCGACGACGCTTTCGCTGATGGCAGTATTCGTCCCGATCGGATTCATGCAGGGCATCGTCGGAAAGTTCATGTCTTCGTTCGGATTGACGGCGTCGTTCGCAGTCGCGATTTCTCTTCTCGTGTCGTTCACGCTGACGCCCATGCTTGCCGCTCGTCTGATCAAACGAAAGAAATCGACGATGGTCGGTGAAGAAGAAGATGTTCACCGGATCAAAGGCGATGGCGAGTTAGATCTTTACGAACATAAAGACGACGCGCACAGTTCAAAAGATGCCGGTTGGTTCCGGCACATCGATGGTGTGTATACATTTCTGCTCCGGTTTGCGATGGCTCATCGATGGGTGATCGTGACGCTCTGCATCATCGTGTTCATCGCGATCATTCCGCTGTTCATGCTGGTCGGTAAAAACTTTTTGCCGGTGGACGATCAGTCTCAGTTCGAAGTCACGATCCGCGCGAAGGAAGGTTCGAGCATCGGTGCAACGGCCCAGGTTTTCGAACGCGCCGCATCGGAGATTCGCAAGATGCCGGGAGTTACGGACACGCTCGTGACTGTCGGCGGCGGACAGCAGCAGGTGGTCAACAGCGGATCGATCTACGTCAAACTTTCGCCGATCGAGACGCGCGATAACTCACAGGAAATGCTGATGGCGCAGACGCGCGATCTTCTTTCCGACAAATCGAAATTCCCTGACGAGCTCGGCTTGAGAACAAGCGTCCAGATCGTCCAAGCATTCTCGGGCGGCGGATTCAGAAATGCTAACGTCCAGTTCATGATCGCCGGTCCTGATCTGAAACTGCTTGAGCAGTTTTCGGCGAAGGTCCTCGAGAAAATGAAGACGATACCCGATGCGGTTGACGTCGATACGACATTGATCAGCGGTAAGCCCGAGGTTCGACTTGAGATCGATCGTGACACGGCTGCGGATCTCGGTGTTCGCGTCGGCGACGTTTCGCAGGCTCTGAACACATTGGTTGCCGGTCAGGAAGCGACGCAGTTCAATGAAGGGACTAACCAGTACGAGGTCGACGTTCGAGCGATCAACACGTACCGGACCGATATCGAAGGCCTGAAGCGGATGATCGTTCCGTCGGTGAAAGTTGGATGGGTCTCGCTCGACCGGCTCGTAAAAGTGACGAGCGGAACCGGCCCGAGCTCGATCGATCGAACGAATCGTCAACGACAGGTCACGCTTCTCGCGAACACGAAGCCGGGCGGCTCAGCAGCGGCCATCACGGCCGCCATCGATAGTTATGTGAAAACGCTTTCGCTTCCGGCCGGTTATCGAACCGGGTATGTCGGTCAGTCAAAGGAAATGGGCAAGGCAGGTTTCTACTTCCTGCTTGCGATCACGCTATCGTTCGTCTTCATGTACATCGTGCTGGCGGCGCAGTTCGAATCGTTTATCCATCCGGTGACGATCCTTCTGACGTTGCCGCTTTCGATTCCGTTCGGAATTTTGAGTTTGCTTGTCGCGGGACAGACGGTGAATATTTTCTCCGGTCTCGGATTGCTTCTCCTATTCGGCGTTGTGAAGAAGAACGCGATTCTGCAGATCGATCACACGATGAATTTGCGCTCGCAGGGAATGAGTCGATACGACGCGATCATTCAGGCGAATCGCGATCGTCTGCGTCCGATCCTGATGACGACGATCGCGCTCGTCGCGGGAATGATCCCGCTCGTCGTTTCGACCGGAGCAGGTTCGGGAACAAATCGCTCGATCGGCGTTCTCGTTGTTGGCGGGCAATCACTGTGTTTGCTGCTGACTCTGTTGGCGGTGCCCGTGTTCTACTCAATGTTCGACGACGCCGCGGAGTGGCGCATCTTTTATCAGATCGGAAGATTTTCGGAATGGATGTTTGGAGGCTTGCGACGAAGATTCCAGACCGTGACGAGTTCGTTGTTTAGTAAGAGCTGATTTGCATTTTGGATTTTGGATTTTGGATTTTGGATTTGAAATCTAGTTTTTGTTTAGGCTTTGCCAGGAAGAATATTAGATGATGACTGACCTTTCGAAAAAAACTGAAGTGCTCATCGTCGGTGCCGGTCCGACCGGGCTCGCGTTGGCGTGTCAGTTGATCCGATACGGCATCGAGTTCGTCATCATCGATAAGAAGGAAACGACCACGCCGTATTCGAAAGCCATCGGTGTTCAGGCTCGAACGCTCGAGATCTACGAACAGATCGGACTCGCGGACAAGCTTGTCGACCTCGGATGGAAAGCCGGAAAAGCGCGGATGATCGTCGGCGGTGAGAAACGTGGCGAGCTCGATTTTACGGATATCGGAAAGGGGTTGAGCGATTATCCGTTCGTTCTTCTTGTCGAGCAGGGCCTGCACGAAAAACTCGTTTACGATTTCATCACTTCGAACGGAAAGGACGTTCGTTGGCAGACCGAGCTCGAGAGTTTTACGCAGGACGATTCAGGCGTAACCGCCAAGATCAAAAATTCGAACGGCGAAATCGAAAACATCGAGGCGAAATTTCTCGTCGGCTGCGACGGATCAAAGAGCGTTGTTCGCCACGGGCTGGGGCTGACGTTCGAAGGGATGACGTTCGAGCGAATGTTCTACGTCGCCGATGTCGTGATCGACTGGGAATATAAGAATGACGCGTTGATGGTCTTTCTCATGAAGAGCAACCTGCTCGCGTTCTTCCCGATGGTTGGAAATAACACGTGGCGGATCGTCGGGACATTTCCGGAAGAGTTTTCGAAAGACGAAGGCGATGTTCTCTACGAAGAGATCGAAGAACAGATCAAACGCGACGCCGAGTTGAAGCTCGATATCACAAAAGTGAACTGGTTCTCGACGTACAAAGTTCACACGCGCCACGTCAATAAATTTTCGAAGGGCAGATGTTTCATGGCGGGTGATTCAGCGCACATTCACACGCCGGCCGGAGCTCAGGGAATGAATACGGGGATCCAGGACGGCTACAACCTCGCGTGGAAACTCGCGATGGTTCTGCGCGGTGTCGCGACGGCGACGATCCTCGAGACGTATAACGAAGAGCGACTCGAGAACGCAGAGAATTTATTGAAAACGACAGATAGATTTTTCAATCTAGTCGCGAGTCCGGAACCGGTGCTGACGTATCTCAGAATGCACGTTTTCCCATATATCGCCGGCGTCGCGTTCAGCATCGATGCCGTCAAGAAATTTGTCTTTCCGCGGATCTCGCAGATCGCGATCAACTACCGGCACAGCTCGCTAAGTCAGCACGCCGGTGACGATGGTGTCGATGTGAAAGCCGGCGATCGTCTTCCGTATTTTCTGGTTGAAGGACGAAGCGTTTTTGACATGCTTCGTGAGCCGAAGTTTCATCTTCTGACTTTTGTCGACGGCAAAGACGAAGGGAAGTCAGAAGATTTGAGTGAGTCTTTCGACGCTATCGTCGATCGACAGACAGTCCCGCTTTACCCACACGTAGCGGAACTTTTCGGGGTCGATAAGACATTCAATGTCTTGCTTCGCCCGGATAACTACATCGCGATGATCTCTCACGAATCGTCGCTTGCACCGATCCAGGATTATTTGAAAGGGTGTTTATGAAAAGGGTTTTATTTGCATTTATATTTTGTGTTTTTGGTCTCGCGTCCGCGTTCGCCCAGACGGCCACGCCGACTCCGACGCCTGCTCCAACGCCGGCGCCGGCAGCGACGCCTGTCGTTGACGACACACAGAACGTCGCGCCCGACAAGCTTCAGGGCGTCCCGGCGATCGCACCGAATTACAGCTCGGACGATCGCACTTTGCCGGACCTCGGACGCGTCGGCGTCGACATGACGGACCAACGCTCCCTGACATTGAACGAAGCGATCACCGCGGAGTTCGACCTGCTCGCGTCACGCGGAGTTTATGAGCCGAGATTTCGCGGCCAGACCTACTATGAGCGTGCGACCGTGCCGAACATCAGCTTCTTCTCGCCCGAAACTGACAGCGTCACATCGAAATCGATCGCCGGCAATGTCGGTTTGGTTGGCTACGTTCCTAAATTCGGTACGGTCCTAGACGCAACATTTAAGACCGCGCAGGTCGGAACGGACAACCTCGTCCAGATCATCAGTCCGCAATACAATTCGGACTTTACATTTTCGCTCACGCAGCCGCTTTTGCGTGGACGTAGATTCGATCAAAACCGCCGCGTGATCGAGATCGCGAAGCGAAATCTTTCATTGACGGATGTACAGTTTCGGCAGCGATCGATCGAGATCATCGCATCGGTGCAGCGTGCGTATTGGGATCTGACCTACGCGTTGCGAAACTTGCAGGTTCAGCGCGATGGCGTCAGAGATGCGAAGGATCAGCTCGCGCATAATCGTCGGCTTGTCGAAGAAGGTCAGCTCGCGCCGATCGATATTGTCGCCGCCGAAACGCAGGTCGCGAATTTTGAGCAGTCGGTTTACGAAGGCCTCAACACGGTAACCGTCGCGGAAAATGCACTGAAGAATTTAATAGCACCGACTCGGACCGATGTGCTATGGAGCGAATCAGTTACGCCGGTTGACTCAGTCGATCTCGACGCGCCGACGACATCATTATCCGAGGCACTCGATGCTGCGCTGCTCAATCGACCGGAGCTCGAGATCAATCAGGCTCAGAAAGATATCAACTCGATCGATCAGCGATATTTTAAAGAAGCAAAGAAACCGCAGATCGATCTGATCGCGAGCTACACATCGAGCGGCGTCGGCGGTACTTTGAATCCGAATTTCCGAAACCCGTTTTGTGCGAACAATCCGAATCCGCAGCAATGCGCGATCACGGCCGGTCCCGCGTTGCAGACTTTGATCGACAATGTCGGCGGTCCGGCTACGACGATCACGGACATATTTCAAAACAAATATCCGACGCTCCGTGTTGGCGTTCAGTTCAATCTGCCGGTCTTCGGCGACAAGACATCGAAGGCGCAGTATGGACGATCGCTCGTCGAAGGCGAGCGTTTGGATGTCCAGCGTGAACAGCTCGAGCAGAACATTCAGGTCGATGTGCGCAATGCGTTGCAGACTCTGCGAACTGCCGAAGCTCGTCTCAGAGCGGCGGCGATCTCGCGTGAGAATTCGGTGAAACAGTATGAGTCGGAGCAGCGAAAACTCGACAACGGACAGTCGGATATTTATCGCGTACTCGAACGTCAGACGGCTCTTACTACGGCGCGAAGCAACGAGCTCAAAGCGCAGACGGAGCTCAACAAAGCGATCTCCGATCTGCAGCGTGCGACGGGAAATTCGTTGAAGGCGAATAACGTTGTGTCGTTGTTAAAGTAATTGGTTCAGAGTGCGCGATTTATCGCGTTTGCGCGGCTGTGCCGCATTGATCGGAACGATTTTGCCTTTCACCGTATTCCCTTTTGTTGCGGCATAGCCGCGCAAACGCGATAAATCGCGCACTCTGAACAAATATGAAAGCCGTCTACATCAAAGAATTCGGAGGCGCAGAGAATCTCGAGATCCGCGAGCTTCCCGATCCTCCAAAACCCGAAGGCGATGAGGTTCTCGTTCGCGTCAAAGCAGCGGGATTGAATCGTGCGGATCTCTTGCAACGCCGCGGTCACTATCCGCCGCCGGCTGGCTACTCGCCAAACATTCCTGGCCTCGAATTCGCGGGCGAAGTCGTGGAGACCGGATCGAATGTCGCAGATCTCAAAGCGGGCGAACGCATCTTCGGAATAACTGCGGGCGAAGCACAGGCCGAATTTCTAAAGATCGATCATCGACTTCTCACAAAGATTCCAAACAATCTGACGTTCACCGAAGCCGCCGCGATTCCCGAGGCGTTCATCACCGCGCACGACGCGGTTTTCACGCAGGGCGGGATCAAGGGCGAAGAGACGTTGCTCGTTCACGCCGTCGGCTCGGGTGTCGGACTCGCCGCACTGCAGTTGGCAGAAGCCTCCGGACATCGCGTCATCGGAACTTCGCGAACGGAGGACAAGCTCGAACGCTGTCGTGAATTTGGTTTGGATGACGGAATAGTTGTCGCTCGCGAACCGAACTTCGCCGAAGACATTCTCGCGAAAACCGGCGGCCGCGGAATCGATGTCATCCTCGATCTCGTCGGCGGTGCGTACTTCGAACAAAATCTGAAAAGTCTTGCGATGAAGGGACGATTGCTGCTTGTCGGAATGACCGCAGGCTCAAGCGCGCAATTCAATCTCGGGATCGCTTTATCGAAACGCCTGACGTTGATCGGCACAGTTTTGCGTGCGCGTTCGACCGAAGAAAAAGCGAACGCGACCCGCGCATTCGCGATAAGCGTCGTCCCACTTCTCGCGGCCGGAAGTGTGAAACCAAACATCGATAAAGTTTTTGATTTTCATGACGTCGCAGCGGCGCACGAACACCTGGAATCGAATGAGAGTTTCGGGAAAGTTGTTTTGGAGTTTAGTTAAGTCCGAACGCGCGAAGCAGTTTCGTCGGTGACGATGCAGAGTCCATACACGCCGACGGATTCTTTCTCCGCCATCATCTTCACTGCGGCGTGATACGTGAGGCCCGATGCTTCGCATGCGTCGAATGAAACGACAGACCACATCGGCATGTCGAGTTCGCTTTGTATTTCGGTTGCTTCGCTCACGTCACAAAAATCGTAGCACAGTTCAGAGTGCGCGATTCATCGCGTCAGATGATGCCGCAAAGCCCTTTCGCTCGTCAGGCGGCACAGCCGCGAAACGCGATGAATCGCGCACTCTGAACAGCCGCGTCAACGCGATGAATCGCGCACTCTGAAAAGGCGCTTGCACTCTTAACCTCGCACGCTAGAATCAAGATAATGGCTGATTTTACCGAAACCATTTTTCTCACCGGGTTTCCCGGCTTTATCGCGGAGCGACTCGTCGAGCGGCTCGCGACGGAGGAGAAACAATTCTTTCTTCTTGTCCAATCTCAATTCGTAGAGAAAGCCACCGACGCGATCGAACGCATCGCCGCGGGGACGGGAACTCCGCTTGAAAATTTCGCGCTCATCGAGGGCGACATCACGCTTCCGCACCTCGGGATCTCGGATGAAGATCTGAACGATATTAGTGGAGAGATAACCTCGGTGTTTCATCTGGCCGCAGTCTATGATCTCGCGGTCGACAAAGAGACCGCGTTCCGTGTGAATCTTGAAGGAACGCGCAACGTAAACGATTTCTGCCGCAAGCTCCCGAACCTGCGCCGCTACAATTACATCTCGACTTGTTACGTCGCCGGAAAAAGACGGCTTTCGAAATAATTACGAGGAGACGAAGTATATCGCGGAACCGGAAGTCGAAGCATTGAGATCGGAGCTTCCGGTGACGATCTTCCGGCCGTCGGTCGTCGTTGGCGATTCGCAAACGGGTAAGACGGTGAAGTACGACGGAATCTATTATCTGATCCAGTATCTTCGAAAAGCTCCGGAACTATTGCGGCTTGTGAACGTCGGCAATCGGGATGTCCGGCTGAATCTCGTACCGGTGGATTTCGTCGTCGAGGGAATCGCCGCACTATCGACCGACGAGAAGGCGATCGGCAAAACGATCGCATTGGCGGATCCGGATCCGCTTACCACGGCGCAGCTATTTGACGTCCTTGCCGAACAACTTTCCAAAAAACATTCCGTTATCACGCCGCCGCCTTCGATCGTCGAGCGTTTTCTGATGCTTGGAATCTCGCCGCCGCTGACTGGCTTGCCGCATTACGCCGTGCCTTACTTCTTCATTTCGCAGAGTTACGATACGTCCGAAGCGAGCGAACTTCTGAAAGGTCAAGGAATCACCTGTCCGAACTTTCGCGACTATGCTGTCAATCTTGTCAGGTTCGTCCAGAAGCATCCGGTGTTATGATGGCGACATCCTAGGTCTGGAAGGTATTTATGAAATGTGATCGAGTGTGCTTCGTTTTGCTCCTGCTTCTGCTGCTGGGACTTCCCGCGATCACATCCGCCCAGAGCCGCCGGGTACCGCAGGCGACACCGACGCCGCCGGTTCATGACGACGACACCGAACGTGTCGAGACCGAAGAAATAAAGCTCAATGTTGTCGCGTTCGATCAAGCCGGTAAGTTTGTCGAGGATGTAAAAGAGTCTGATCTCGTCATCACCGAGAACAACATCCTGCACCAGCCGAGCAGCGTGCGTCGAATTCCTGCGAGCGTGATCATCGTGCTCGATACAGGCGGCGAGCAGCGTCAGGTCAAGAATCTTGATCAGACTCGAAGGACAGCACGGGCGCTGATCGCGGCTCTAAACGCCAACGATTCGATCGCGATAATGCAAAACAGCGACAAGGCGGAGATCGTCGGGGAATGGACGACGGATAAAGTAGAGGCTTCAAAGATTGTCGGTCGAACAAATTTCGGACGCAGCTCCGTTTTCGCGGATGCACTTAACCTCGCCCGCGATTTCTTTTCGAAGAATCCGCTGGAGAACAAACATCTTGTCCTGATCAGTGATGGTACGGATACGATGAATGGCGACGCGGCGAAACGGCAGGCGATCCAACGAATGATCGCGACGGATATCAGCGTTCATGTGATCAGCTATTCGCGTCTCGAAGTTGCAGACATTGCGCCGCGGACAAAGTCTGTGAGCAATTCAGCGCCGCCGATGGCGATGCCACCGGAAGTTGCGGGGACGATGCCGAACGGAGTACGCGACGTCGCGACGGCGCCGAAAGCGAAATCGATCAACCTTGATCGAAAACAGTTGAAGACCTTTCGAAACAGAAAGGCCGATCTCCAAAACAGCGAAAGGCAGCTCGACGCGCTTGCCGACAGTACGAACGGAACGGCGGTGAATCCCGAAACCCTTGACGAGATGATCGACAAGACCGCGCTCATCGCAAAGATGATCGATGCGAGCTACGCCGTTACGTATATCCCGAAAGTTCCGATCTCAAACGGAACGCCATCCGAGCGCAACATACAAGTCACTTCGAGACGTTCCGGCCTTCTGGTCGAGGCTCGGCGTAAAGTCGCCGTTACGTCCGCTAAATGATCCGCGCATTCTAAACTTTCTCCTGTCACGCACGTAACCTTTGCAGGAGGCCCAACAAATTTCTCGTAACCGGTTTTCGGCGGAGTCCGTCATTGACGATGACGGTCCTCATTTATTTGTCGATAAAAATGAGCAGTTATCCAACCGCGTTGCAAAACGAGAATCTCATTACCCGTGCCGATGATGACATGAATGTCGGGACGGTTCGGTTTGAGCGCACGGATGCTCAGTTGGTTGAGCTCGTTCTCGCAGGAGACGAGACCGCATTCGAACAGGTCTTCGATCGTCACAAGCGAATGGTCGGACTTGTTGCCGGCCGTTACTTTCGACGGCCAGAGCAGATCGAAGAAATAATCCAAATAAGTTTTGCGAAAGCTTTTGTCGAGCTTTCTAAGTTTCGCGGCGGACACGAGCTCTCGCTTGCGAGTTGGCTCGCGCGGATCACGGCAAACGCATCCTTCGACGCACTTCGAAGCAGCAAGCGGCGTCCCGAGCATCTCTGCTGCGAGCTTAGCGACGGCGAGATCGAATCGCTCGCCGGCATCGCCACAAGCGACGCGGCGGACGCCGAACAGCTCGCGCAAGATCGCGACCTCGCCGACAAACTTCTATCGCGTCTGCCCGGTGATGAGCGTGCGCTGCTGCAGATGTTATATGCGGATGACATGAGCGTCGCCGAGATCGCCGATCTGACCGGATGGTCGCAGTCGAAGGTCAAGATAAAAGCATGGCGGGCCAGAAATATACTGCGGCGGGTGTTGAAGAAATTGATGTAACCCCGGCCTGCTGGAATTCGTCTTTTGAATTGGAAATCATTGATGCGAAGACTTGATAACGAAAAACTTGATGAGATCGGAAAGGCTGTCATAAAGGCCGGTTCGATACGTGTTCAGAATATTGATCAGATCGTGGCGAAACCCGATCTGTTCGATGGAGTTCGTCGACGCATCTCGACCGAGACAAGGGGTAAGAATCGCGCGACAGGTATTATGCGACCGGGATTTGCGGCCGCAGGCACAATCTTACTTATCGCCATCGCTTCGTTCGCTTTTTTTAGTTTGAGATCGAAGCCCGTTCAGGTTGCCGGTAAATCGGATCCACAGCCGGTTAAGACAGACGAACCGGGACATTTTCTTCGACCCGATAATTTGGTTGTCGACCGACCGTCGGTTCGCGAAACCGCACCGGTTCGATCGGAACGGATCTCAATGCCTCGACAGGCGGAGCGATCCGCGATGCGTGCGAGACCGATTTCCGCGCGGCAAGTCGATGACCAGAACGAGTTTTATGCTCTGTCATACGCCGGCGAT
This sequence comes from Acidobacteriota bacterium, assembly GCA_003223025.1. Lineage (GTDB taxonomy): Bacteria > Acidobacteriota > Blastocatellia > Pyrinomonadales > Pyrinomonadaceae > OLB17. The sequence continues at coordinate 85,975 of QHXR01000017.1, read as the reverse complement.
CCGAACGAAACGGAACGCGGGGGCCGCATCGTTCGTGTAGATATTTCACGTGCTTCGCTATTTGCGATGGGTTTTGATCTTCCGCTCGAGAATGAGTCTGAGACTGTTCGGGCAGATCTGCTTGTCGGAAGTGACGGCGTCACACGTGCTGTTCGTGTTGTTAAATAATTTGCTTTTTTTAGGAGAGTTATGAAGATCATTTTGACAGTTGTGATGTTCGTCTTATGCGGCGTCATTGCGAACGCACAGGACGCGAAAGTTCTGGCTGAGATCGCCGCGAGTTCTGAAGGTACGATCAAGAACGCGCCGTTTTCGGCTGAAGCGATCAGTGAAAGTGTGCAGACGCTCGCCGATGGAAATCGGATCGTACGAAGCTCGTCGAGCAAGTTGTATCGAAACAGCGAAGGCCAATTTCGGCGTGAGATGAAGTCGGGTTCGGGCGGTATGCTCGGCTCGATGTACACATACGGACAAGGCGTAACGCTTATCGATCCGGTCGGCGGTTTCCGATACTCGATCGATCCGAACATGAAGACTACGAGACAGATGATCTATCGTCCGCAAAGCGAGATCAGGATCGTAACGGGTACTAATGTAGTGACGACAAGCCCTGTCGAGGCGCCGGCTCTTTCCGAAAAGGCGCAAGCCGAAGTCCAGGCCGTCGTTGCTGCCGGTAGGGGTTCCGGTCAAAACGCGGTCATTTCGGAGAAAGTGCGCGAAGAGATCAAGGCCACCGTTGCGACTCGCGCTCTCGTCGCTCCGCGAGCGCTCTCCGGACAACTCGTCAGTGTCGGAGGCGAGGGAATGAGTTATGCGTTCGGAACATCTAATTCGAACTGGGAAAAGCGAACCGAGAATCTCGGAACTCAGAACATCGAAGGCGTTGAAGCAGAAGGTACGCGAACAGTCACGACGATCCCGGCAGATGCGATCGGCAACGAGCGTCCGATCGAGATCACGTATGAGAAATGGTTTTCGAAGGAGCTCCAGTTGGTCGTAATGTCGAAGCACAACGATCCGAGATTCGGCGAGCAGACGTATCGGCTGACGAATATCGTTCGCAGCGAGCCTGACTCGTCGCTCTTTACGGTGCCGAACGGCTATAAGGTGATCACGGAACCGTCGGGTGCGTACACGATTGCGACAACCCCGACGAAAGCGGTTTGGGTGGAGAAGGCAGCTCCCGCCACCGCAGCAAAACCCGCAACCGCGGTCACGAAGACGAAGCCGTAGAGATTAGTTTTTACAAGTGTTGTAAGGTCCAAAAATTACTCCTCCTAAGAGAATGATTGCCTTACAATCCGAATCCCGTCCGTTCATGCCACGGACGGGATTTTTTGTTGGATTGTTTTTTCTCGTGTTACAGCTCCAAGGATTTTCGTTCGCACCCGCCTTTCCTTCTTTGTTCCGTGTGTTCTGTGTATTCCGTGGTTGGGTGAGTGGCCGGACCACGGAACACACGGAATACACGGAACAAGAATGAACATCAAATCGCACTTGACAAGAATTACAATTAGAATTATTCTAAATCCAACTTAGATGACGACTCAGACAAACATTCAGGAATTAGGATTGACGAAACAGCGTGAAGTCGTGCTCCAGGTGATCCGCGATGCGAGAGAGCATCCGACGGCACACGAGGTTTTTGTGACGGCGAAGGATCGCTTGCCGAGCATTAGTTTCGCAACAGTTTATAACTCGCTTCGATATTTGAAGGGAGCCGGGCACATCGCTGAGATCGTCTTCGGAAACGGTGCGAGCCGCTTTGACGGAATGACGCATCGGCACGATCACGCGATCTGCACTAAATGCAACAAGCTCGTCGATATCGAGATGGAGCTTCCGAAAAAGTTGGTCAAGAAGGCGGCAAAGTATTCGAAATTCGTACCCGAGTCGATCGAGTTTACGCTTCGAGGACTCTGTCCCGACTGCGCGAAATAAAGTTTAACCGCCGAGACGCGGAGACGCAGAGAAATCGGAATCGCTTCGCTGCGTCTCGGCGGTGAATTTAAGTTAAACAAGGAGAACAAAACAAACATGTCAACTGCAACAGGAACCGCAACTGAAAACACGACGACGATCGCAAAGGTCGGCCAGCCGGCACCGGACTTCAACATGCCTTCGACGAAGAATATCGAAACGTTGAAAGAGAACGTAAAGCTCTCGGACTACAAGGGCAAATGGCTCATTCTGCTTTTCTATCCGCTCGACTTTACGTTCGTCTGCCCGACCGAGTTGATCCATTTCTCGGATCGCCTCGAAGAGCTCAATGGTGTCGGAGCTGAGGTAGTCGGTGTCTCGACCGACTCGGTGCATTCGCATCGTGCGTGGCTGAAGACTCCGGTGGACCAGAACGGGATCTCGGGTGTTAAATATCCGATCGCATCGGACGTAGGCGGCAAGCTCGCACGCCAGTACAACATTCTCGTCGACGAAGCGAACATCGCTCTTCGCGGTCTGTTCATCATCAATCCGGAGGGCGTGCTCCAGTACTCGGTCGTTCACGATCTGAACATCGGACGCTCGGTCGACGAAACGCTTCGCGTGCTGCAGGGATTGCAGACCGGCGGTCTGTGTGCGGCTGATTGGAAACCGGGCCAGGAAAATCTGAAGGTCTGAGTAAACTAAACTGATTTGGGATTTGGGAATTCGGATTGCGGATTTTGCCGTACGAAATCCCAAATCCGAAATCCCAATTCCGAAATACAAAAAATTATGCCAATGAGAATTGGAGATGCGATGCCGGAGCTCGATGGAGCGACGACTTGGTTCAACGGCTCGCTGGAAGACACGCAAGAACATATCAAGGGGAAGCCGACGCTCGTTCACTTCTGGGCGGTGTCGTGCGGGATCTGCAAAGACAAGATGCCGCAGCTTCAGGAGCTGATAAAGAAGTACGAGCCGCTCGGCTTGGAAACCGTCGCCATCCACATGCCGCGATACGAGGCGGATACGGATCTCGACACGGTGAATGAAGCCATGAGGGCGAACAATATCACCGAGCCAACGGCGATCGACAGTCTGCACAAGCTCAAGGATGCATTTCTAAATGAGCAAGGCTGGGTTCCGGTTTATTACTTATTCGACGCGGAGGGAAAACTGAAGACGCGTGCGGCCGGCGAGTTCGGCATCAGCGTGGTTCAAACCGCACTGGATAAGATGTTCGCAGCCCACGGCGCGGCAGCGTAATACATCCGGATTTACATTTATCGAGGGCTCGCTTAATCGGCGAGCCTTTTTTACGCCGTCGCGCGAAAGACGCCGTATCAACAAAGATGCTTTTTTTATCCAGTGGATAGTTAGAAGTTACAAGTGACAAGTCGGATCCGATCAACTACCCACTTCAAACTATTAACTATCCACTGAAGAAAACTGCTTTAGATGCGAACGAAAGCGACTTGCGGCAATTTCCTGAGATTCATCCAAGTCTTCTTAGACCAACGGCATGCTTGAGAAGATGTAGTAAAGAATTGCCGCACTCGCGATGATCGAGCCGATGAGAAGAAGTATGAGCACGCCGATGATTCCGAAGATAAAAATGTAATCGCTTGTCTTGCCTTCGCCTTTTCCGGTCGCGCGGGTCCGGATCAGATCCATGTTCTGCTGATTAGATTTCCAGAAAAAATCGAAAGCGTCGCCGATGAACGGTATGCTGCCGACGACATAATCCAAACCGATGTTGAATGCCATTCGAAGCAAGGTGATTTTCGAAACCCCGTATCGCGCACCGGCGAGCAAAATATAAAACGACGCGAATGACGTCAGCGTGTCACCGACATTCGGGATGAGGCCGATGATCGCGTCAAGACCGAATCGCCAACTTGTTCCCGGTATTCGAAACAGTCCATCGAGGTAACGCGCGAGATTCTCGAGACCTTCTTCGATCTCGACTTGTGAGTGTTGTTTTTTCGGCAATCCGAGAACGCCGCGTGTTTCTTCCATATTGCTTGACGGCCTAACTATTCTTCCGCCTTTGTGTCGCGTAGCGACTACATGCGTTTAGCCGTGGCCCTTCAGGCCACGGAAGAGGCGACATAATTCCCGTCGCGTCAGCGACGACTGAATCTTCAAGCGTCGCTAAGCGACGCGATTGCCATCCGCGGTCGACCGTGGCCTGAAGGGCCACGGCTAAACTCATACGGTCGCTGACGCGACCTGGAGCGTGAGGCGAAACTACCGTCCAACAACCTTCACACTCAGGATCTTATCTCCCCGCACGATTCTATCTACGACTTTCATGCCCGTTTCGTTCACGCGGCCGAAGACCGTGTAGCCTCCGTCGAGATGCGGTTGCGGCGAGTGCGTGACGAACCATTGCGAACCGCCGGTGTCCTTACCGGACAAGGCCATCCCAACCGCGCCGCGATCATACGGAACCATGTTGATCTCGCAACGGATCGACCAGCCCGGGCCGCCGTTGCCGTCACCGCGCGGATCGCCATCCTGCATGACGAAGTTCGGTACGACGCGGTGGACTTCCAATCCGTTGAAATAATTCACACGCGCGAGCTTGATAAAATTATCGACCGTCAGCGGAGCATCCTCGGGTAAAAATTCGATCGTGAAAGTTCCCTTCGTCGTTGTGAGGATCGCGCGAATGCTTCCATTCTTTCGAGACAGCGCACGCTGGTAATCAGCGTCGGTGTTCAGAACCTGACCGAGCTTCGTCGCGCCCTTCGGCGGATATGGCATTACTGTGTGGCCGGCCGCCTGCTTTCGAAGCCATGCGACCTCATCCGCCGGGTAATCCTTCCATGCATCGTTGTCCTTCAAAAAATCGATCGCTTTTTTTCGGATGACAAAGTCCGGACGACCGAGGGCTCTTATGATCACACTCGCCGTCGCTTTCTTATCAAGCTTGAAGAGTGCATCCATGATCGCTAATTGCGCGTCGTTCTCGGATAGATCAGTTCGCGAAGCACTTTCGAATGCGGCCCTGAGCGCTTCGAGATTTTCTGCGGATGGCGGCAGATCACCAAGAATTCCCGCTGCCGTCGCACGGATCTGAACGTCTTTATTCTGAAGTGCGGTGAGCGCGATCTTCCCGAGATCAGCGGTTTTGAATCTAGCAAATGCCTGCAGAACATCCGGTCCAGCCTTGATCGTCGCGGCATCATGCACCGGATCCGCTTCGGCATAAGCTTTCGCGAGGGGTCCGAGGATCGCCGGAGCTTCGATCTTCATCTGTCTGCCTTCTTCCGTTTCCGGTTCGAGCGCGGCGAATTCGCCGACGACTTGTGCGAGCGTGCTGTATTGTCTCCAGCTCGTAAGGTCCGGCTTATCGTTATCGCCGTGGCTCGGCGAGACGCGAACTCTTGCAATGTAAACTTCGGTTGAAAATCCGAGATCCAATTTTCCAAACTCACGAAATAGATTTACCGCGCGTTCATTTCCCGAATTCATCAGCAGACGTCCAAGCGTCGTCGCGATCTCGATGAACTCGTTTTGTTCATCCGGAATAAAGTTCGGCTTCTTCGCTATTTTGTATGCCGCGAATAAAATTTCTCCGCGCTTTAGCAACGGCTCGGCGCCCTTTGGATCTTTCAACGCGGCAAGCGAACGGATCGCCGCAACGCGTACGCGCGAATCTTTATCGGATGTCGCAGCCCTGATTAAAATATCAATCGCATCTTTATCTTCAGCCGCACCCAATAAACGAGCTGAGTTCGCACGTACGATCGCATGAACATTTGTTGCGAGCAGATCGCGCGCATCACGATTCGCATTCTTCGCACGCATTCTTGTAAGCGTATTCAACGCGTCCGAGACGATCGTGGGATCGGTGTGAGCTAGCGATTTCCTTACAACTTCTTCGGAACCGGCGGGACGAGCTCGAAGGACGGCGGTAAGAGCGAGCTTTCTTGTGAGAACATCGGTCGAATCGTCCAGAGTCTTAACGATCGCCTTCCCGAGCTCGGCAGCTTTTGAATGTTTTGCATTTGCCGCGGCGATCTTACCTGCAGCTTCGACGGCACGGGCGAGAACGGCATCCAGCGTCGGATCCGCCGACATCGCTCTCATGATTGCGTCTGCAGCATCTATTGATTCGATCTCGCCAAGCGCGAACGCACACATCTCGCGCACTTTCGCCGACGGATCTTTTTCCAATAGCTCCGCGAGCACAGGGACCGCGGCCTCATTTCCAATTCGTCCTGCAGCGAGAGCCGCACGGACGCGCACCGGTTCACTCGGGCTCTTCAAAAACGTCTCGACGACGTTGTCATATCGACGGGCGTCTTCGGCCTTGAGAATCTCGATCGTGTAACCCTTCGGGGCTGAAGAGGTTTGGGCGTAGGCGCTTTGCAACAAAGCGATATGCACGCAGAGCAAAATATAGAAAAGATTTTTCATTTGAAATTCAGTTCGGAAGAGTGAGTAAGATTGTAACGAGTTTCGATTAACAACTCCATTGATTAATTTATCGTCTGAAGTTAACCTTCTTACATTCGAAATCTCGAAAACCTCCTGAAATGTTATCCGAAGATCGCCACATGAAAATTGGAAGAAGCCTCACAGTTCTGTTGATGTTCGTTCTTATCGCTTCGCTTTGCGCGGTCGCCCAAGATAAAGACCGTAAGAAGAAAAGCGATGAGCCCAAAGTTCAAACGCCGGTCGAAGTAAAAGCGAATGTCATGGTGCTCGATCCGAAAAACGAATTGGTCAACGAAATAAAGATCGAGGATCTAAAAGTTTTTGAAGACGACGTCGAACAGAAGTTGACGAGCTTCGAGAAGAAAGATCCGCTGTCACTCGCGCTGCTTGTAGACAACTCGGGATCGTTGAGAAGCCAGATCGGTACGATCATCAATGTGGCGAAACTCGCGGTCTTCAATTTGGACGCCGACGATGAGGGAATGGTGATCCGCTTTATCAGCAGTGATAAGATCGAGGTCTTGCAGGAGTGGACGCCGAACAAGGCGAAGATGATCGGCTCGATAGAGAACCTTTACGTCGAGGGCGGGCAATCGGCGGTTTCGGATGCTCTGTTTCTGGCGGTCGAGAGAATCAAGGAAATGGAAAAATCGGACCGGTCGAAAAAGTATGCAGTTCTACTTGTCTCCGATTGCGAAGATATCAATAGCTACTACTCGTTCAAGGATTTGCTGAAGTCTATTGGCAACAGCGGCGTTCAGATCTTTCCGTTCGCGATGATGAGCGAAATAAAAGCGACTAGTTCAAAAAGTGCGCGGACGTTCGCGTCGACGGTAAGCCTTCGAACCGGTGGCAACGTTTATTTCCATGAAAAGAAATATACGCAAGATCAGGTGCTCGCAAACCTGAAGGCATTTTTTATCGAAATGCGGTCGCAGTACGTGATCAGTTATACATCGACGAATACCGCGAGAGATTCGACCAGAAAGCTTCGAGTCGAAGTTAAGGACGGAGCTAACGGCGAGAAGCGCCAGGGATTAGTTCGAGATAGTTATTACGTTCCGGAAAAATATTGAATCAAGATTCTACGATCTCGTAACTCGTCGTGATCTCCGCCGTCGGGCGGACGGTCGCCGCGACCGAACAATATTTCGTATCCGACAATTCGATCGCGTTGGCGACCGCCTTTTCCGAAACGCTACGCCCGCGCACGATATGGTGAACGTGGAACTTGATGAACTTCCGGGGATGGTCCTCGACCCGTTCGCCGGTGACCTCGACGTCGTAGCTCGTGACTTCCTGCCGCTTCTTTTCGAGGATCGACTGCACATCCGCCGCCGTACATGCCGCGACCGATATTAAAAGCAGTTCTAACGGGCTCGCCGCGGCTCGCCTATCGCCTTTTGCATCAATCGTTTGGGCATGACCACTCGGAGAAGTTCCGATAAAGAAATCGTCGCCCGCGTAATGAACCGTCGCCTTGTAATCGTGTCCTGACATCGTATTATTGCGGTATAGTTTGAGTGAATTTTAGCACATGGATACGGACCCGCCGCCGGCGCGCCGGATCCGAACAACTTTTGGAACAATAAATGCTTCAAATTGGTCGGACTAGTCTCTTTTACACTTCTAGGAGTTGGATTATGAAACCCCCAGTTAAGCCAGTAGCTACAGTCGCCGCAATTCTTTTTTTGATCCTCGGAACTGCCGGTCTCAGCAACGCGCAGCGACGCAATGAAAAGCAGATCCGCGATTCTGTGCGAAGCCTCAACGCACAGATCGACGATTTCCAGTACGGGCTCGACTATCAGCTTAAAAGCACTTCATCGCCGACCCAGGATATCGACGGCGTTCACGACAGCATTCGGACTCTGCAGACGAAGGTCGATGATCTTGAAGAGAATCTGAACAATCGAAAAGACAATCGCGACGACATTCATTCGATCATCATCGCGGCGAAAGATGTCGATGCTTTTTTGAAAAGTAATCCGCAGAATCAGCGGATCGACACGAACTGGAACGCGGTCCGAACGACGATAAATTCTCTCGCGACGAATTACGGCGTTGTGCCTGACTGGGAAACTCGCGATCCTGCATATTCGGATAACACGATAAATCAGACGACGATCACCCAGACGACGCGAGATGGAAACAGGACAACGAGTCGCAGGACGACCACGCAGTCGGGAACTTCAGCGAGGATCATTCCGGCAGTTCCGGCTCGCCGCACGACTTCTCCCGCGAACTCAAATGGGCTGACCGGCACATATCAGATCGACCTCGCCCGCAGCGAAAAAGCAGCGGACATTGTTTCGGGCAGCAACGTCGGGAACGATCAGCGTCAGGATCTTGAATCGAAGCTCGACGCTCCGGAACAGATCGCGATCGATATTCGCGGTAACGAAGTGACGCTTGCGTCTTCGAAAGCGCAGCCGGTTTCATTCGTCGCTGACGGCCGCGAGAAAACCGAGCAGGAGAACGGACGCACCGTCCGTTTGAAAGCAACGTTGCGAGGACAGGAATTGACGATCACGAGCCTCGGCGGTGAGACCGATTACGCCGTCACGTTTGTCCCGCAGGACAACGGCCGCAGTTTGAAAGTGACTCGTCGTATCACGACCGACTATCTCGAAGAGACCATTTTCGCCGAGAGCGTCTACAACAAGACAGATGATGTCGCGGGTCTTGGGATCGCTCCGAATTCGGGGGCTGCGGATTCGGGGGACGACGCAGTTTTTTCGAGTAACGATCCGAACGATCGACCCGGTGCGACTCCGACAGCCGTGCCAAGTCGCGTCGGCGAGTTCATCGTCCCGAGCGGCACGATAGTCAGCGGATTTCTGGAAACGGCGATCGATACAAAGACGACGCAGAACAACGATCGCTTTAAGTTGACGGTGCAATCGCCGGATGCGTTTCGCGGTGCGACGATCGACGGATTCGTAACCGGTGTTGGCCGATCAGGAAGAGTTTCGGGTCGTTCGAACATGACATTCCATTTTGAAACGATCACGCTTCGCGATGGTCAGCGTTATGATTTCGCGGGTTATCTGCAATCGATGAAAGATCATACCGGAAAGGCAGTCAGGGTGGATCCCGAAGGCACCGTTAGAGGCGGCAGCCAGACGAAGAACACGGCGAAGCGCGGCGGTCTCGGTGCGGGCATCGGCGCGATCATCGGTGCGATCGCGGGCGGCGGTACTGGTGCGGCGATCGGTGCGGTCATCGGCGGCGGAGCCGGTGCAGGTTCCGTCCTCGTCCAGGGTCGCGACGATCTGCAGTTAATGAAAGGTACGATGATAACGATCCAATCTACATCGCCGAATACGACCGCGCGACGCGCTCCGACGGATAATTAGTCGGGATCACAAGCAACTCGATTAAGGCGGGCAGTGTTTCACTGCTCGTTTTTTTGCTTCGCGTAAGATTTAGCCACCGAGCCCACAGAGAGTTTTTCATTTAGCCACTGAATATAGACTCTCGATTTTATCGGTGTGCTCGGTGGCTGATTTTTTTCTCATTTATCATCTCTCATTTCTCACTTCTCATTTCTCATTTATCATCTATTCATGCGCACTCTGCCGGAAGAGATCGAACAATACCGCGATCGCAAGTGGCGTCGTGAAGACGCGCTCAAGATCGAGACGGCAGAAGAGGCCGAGGCGATGGTCGAGGATCTCGGATTCTGTCTCGGTCTCACCGATGTGCGAAAGGAACTTCCCTCGTTCTACATCGGCGTCTGCGGACGACGCGATGCTCACATGCCGCGGAATGTTCAGAAAGATCCCGAAGCGAGTGCGGCGTGGGTATTGAAAGACGCGGTTCTCGAACGCGGGCGCGTCTACTACGGCAAACTCGTGAAAGGGCATTCGATGTTTCTCGCTCCGCGGATGATCCCGGTCTTCAATGCGATCTGGGGAATTCCGAAATCGAAAGAGAAAGATGCGTTAACCGTTAACGCGCGAAAAGTTTTGAAGGTGCTCCGCAAGGAATGGGAAATGGCGACGAGCGATCTTCGCAGCGAATGCGGTTTTGAGAACAAGGCGGATCTGACGAAAGCGATCGACGAGCTGCAAAAAAAGATGAAGGTCGTTCCGCAGCAGGTCCTCTACATTCCAAAATTCACATACATCTGGACACTCGCCGAAGCGCGGTTTCCGGAAGAAATGAAAACGAAGATGTCACGCGACGACGCTGTCCGCGAACTGGCCCGCTGTTACCTTTCGATGTGCGGGATGACGCTGCTTGGAGACATGTCGCGACAGTTCGGATTCTATCGATGGGAATCCGGCCGCGCGAATCATCAGTTGGTGGATGAGAAATTCGCAGAGAGATTGTCGACAGGTGTCTATAAGTTGGATCGTATTTTTTGAGATACGAGCGCGAAGTCGAAGCTCGCTTTAGATCGCGAGACGAGCCGTGGCTTGCGTCGATGTTGTGAAATCACTTTTTACACGTCGGCAAAAACAGTGCATATTCATGGCGGAATTTAAATCTCGAATCCCGAGGAGAATCATGAAATTATTCAGCGCCCTAATACTCCCCTGCATAGCGTTCATTTTCGCCGGCTGCAATCAAACCGCGTCCGCTCCGACGAACAATGCGAACACAACGGTCGCGACCTCCAATACGACTCCGGCAAAGCCTCCTTTTAATCGCGCCACCGAAGAAGCGCGACTAAAGGCGGCGGACACGGCGTGGTCCGATGCGGCCGGAAAGAAAGACGTGGAGCTAACGGTAAGCTTTATGGCCGAAGACGGCGCGACACTTCCGCCGAATCAGCCGATTGCCAAGGGCAAAGACGCAATGAAGAAAGACTGGGCGGCGCTGCTTGCACTAAAAGATGTTGCGATCAAATGGGAGCCGACGACGGTTCAGGTCTCGGAAGGAGGCGAGCTGGGATTCACGAGCGGAACATACACTCTCTCGTTTACGGATGAGAAGGGTACGAAGGTAAACGACAAGGGCAAGTACCTCGAAGTCTGGAAGAAAATCGGTGGAGAATGGAAATGCTATCTCGACTCATACAATTCCGACGGTCCGGCGAAATAGATCACTTGAAAATATGATGTGTACAAAACGATCGGATGTACTAGTCGCGACGATCGCGCCGGTATGACAAGCAAGGTCGCAGCGTTTTTTATCACCTTGCTTTGCAATGTCGCCGCCGGTGTCATCATTTTCTTTTTGATGCTGCTCGCGATGAACGGATACAGCGAGTCGGATGCAACTTACGGATTCGGTGCATACATCGTGCTCGCCGTCATCGTAAGTTTGATCATGAGCACTTGCGCAGCATTGCTCGCGCACATCCTGACAAAGCGAAAGTTTCGCGGATGGACCGCCGCGCTGATCGCGGTTCCGATCTTTTCGGTGGTAGGCGTCGGGCTGAAAATAGTTTGCAGTATAATCGGCGTGTCGGTGGCAGAGTACGTGAGGGTGAATTATTAGTAAATCGTGAATCGGAAATAGAAATAGCCAATCGTCGTTACTCCTAACTATTCACGATTCACGATTAGCTATATAGGAAAGACAAATGATAACGAGCTACGACGAATTCTGGAACTTTTACGTGCAGGAGCACTCCAAGCCGATGACACGCGTTTTGCATTTTGTCGGAACGACGCTCGGAATCATTCTGCTCGTTTACTTTGTCGCGACCGGTCGTTGGTATTTCTTCCCGGTCTTCTTTCTCATAGGCTACGCATTCGCGTGGTTCGCTCACGTCGTCGTCGAGAAAAACAAACCCGCGAGCTTTAAGTATCCCGTCTGGTCCTTCATCAGCGATTTCAAAATGATGTGGTACATGGTGACGGGCAGAATGGAACGCGAGGTCGAACGAGTTAACCGCTGACCTCGCGACGGCGCTCAGGGGCCGAAGAACTGTGCGGTCTCGATGTTGCTGTCGATCGTCTGGATCGTCTGCCATGCGCTGAAAACGCTTGCCAAATATACCCGGAGAAATAGTTCATCTCGAGTTTGTTTTAGCGGTTTTCCACCGGGAGGTGGAAACGGTCCAAAATCTTCGTTGAGCGCACCTTCCGGCAGCGTTGCCGTATCTTGAAAGGTGATGACCCCAAGACCCGGATTTCCCGAAACCGGCGAAACAGATGCGAGATCGCCCGCCGCGACTTTTTTGAAACTGCTTCCGGTATTCGCCCAGACCCAACGAACAAGCACCCCCTCGAAAAGCGGGTAGGTAAGAGCCGGCTCGTTCCTGTCGGACGACCAGATCTCCGCATTTAATTGGTAAATCGGATCGCGAACGGCATCCGGACACGCCCTCGCAAAGCAACCCTCAAGTCGCTCGACAAACAGCGGAACGGCTATATCGACTCTGACGGAACCCGGCGACGTCGGCGACGGGCGAGTAGGCGTATTGAGCCCTAGCTGCGGTCTTCCCAAAAAAGCCATGTTGCTACCTCCAAATGAATTTCTTTCTCGACGGAATCGACAGTGGTATTTTGCGGAGAGGGTTTGGTTAAGAGTGTCCGCTGCAGTACTCAGATTCGGGCGTTGCTTTGATAGCCTTTCGTTATGAGCGCAAAGGCCATCATTCTTCTCGCAACTTTAATGAAAACGGGACAGTCAAATACTGAGTTGCTCAGTGAATTCTTTGCCGATCGAGCGAAGAAGAAGGACCTCGACTGTGAGATCGTAAAGCTGGTCGATCGCGACATTCTCGCCGGTACTTATTCGGATATGGGAGACGGCGATGATTGGCCGTCTATCCTCGACAGGATCCTTGACGCGTCCATCATTCTTTTCGCGACGCCGGTGTGGTGGGGAAATCAATCTTCGGAAATGCAGCGGGTCATCGAAAGGCTGGACGAACTTCACGATGAGATTCTCGAAGGCAAGACTTCGCGCCTCGATGGAAAAGTCGGCGGGATCATCATCACTGGAGACTCGGACGGTGCGCAGCATATCATCGCCAACCTGGCGAATTTTTTTAATGCGGTCGGACTTGCACTGCCGCCGTATGCGACGCTTTCGGTGCTATCGGAAAAATTAAAGAAGGGATCGAAAGCGACTCGCGAGGAGAAGCTGGCTCTTTTTGAAAAGGATTACGCGAAGACGGCGGATAAAATGATCGCTCAACTTGTAAAATTTGCTAGGTGAGATTTGAACAGGTGAAGGGGATAAAAAACAAAAGCATTTTTCCGAATCCACTTCATCCCCTTCATCCCTGTGAACACACTTTTCGTCATTTCCCGATACCATTCGATATCAATTCCAACGACCGATCGTACCTATACGAAATATTGAAATGCCCGTCGTCGAATTCTTCGTGAGTATGCGGCACGCCGAGCTCGGATAATTTCTTGCTCAGAATCCGCGCACCGACATCGAGACTGAATTCGTCACGTGTCCCGGCGTCGATGTAGAGCAGCTTCAGTGACTTCAGATCGTCGACGTGCTTTTCCGCCAGACGAACCGGATCGTGCTCGAGCCATCGGTGCCAAACATCCGCGCGGAGCTCTCCGGACTCGAGATCGAACGGCATGTCGATGTCGGTTCCGTTCGGCGAATAACATGCAGCCATCCCGATCGTATTCAATGCGGCATGCGAATCTTTGCCCTGTTTCTCGCTCGACCAGAATTCCTTCATGAACTTTTTCGGATCGCCTTTGATGATGCGAGACGCCTTTGCAAAATCGAGCGGATAACAATACTCGAAATACGCGTCGCCTGAGGTTGAGCAGACGAGACCGAAGACGTCTGCATGACGCAATCCCATGATCAGCGATCCGTAACCGCCCGATGATTTTCCCATCACAGCTCGCGAGCCGCGATTATTTTTCGTGCGGAAATTTTCATCGACGTACGAAACGATCTCCTGCGTCAGATAATCTTCGTAACGGCCGGTCGCCGTCGAGTTGATGTACTGCGATCCGCCATAGTACGTGAAGCAGTCCGGCATGACTGCGATCATCGGCTGGATCGTTCCGGCCGCGATCAATTTGTCCATTCGCTCAGCCAGATTAGGCGTGAAGGCGCTGTCGTTGAGCAGCATTTTTCCGCGTCCGGTGAAACCCGTGAGGCAATATACCGTCGGATATCGATCGGCACTTTGGTCGTATCCGGGCGGCAAATAAACGAAAAGATCGCGGACGTGCGGGTCGCCGAGCGGATTGCTTTTCAATACTTCGCTCTCGTGTCTCAAATTTAGGACAGTTCCTTGCGCAGTCGGTAGTTCGGTCATATAGTGCAGTTTAGATAAGAACGCGGTTTGTGGCGAGTGAGGCATTCTTGAACGCGAATTGGGCGGATCAGGCGGATCAAGACGGATCTGATTTTTCAGGTTCTTTCTGCTCTTTTTCGTGTTCTTTTTCGTGTGGTTCGTGTGATTCGTGGTTTTCTTTAGTTTGCTAATCACGGGTACAAAAAACCCAACACGAAACACCCTAAGTACACAGAATAAGAAATGCTGCAGATCCGTCTTAATCCGCCTGATCCGCCTAATTCGCGTTCAAAAAAAGTGCAGAGACACGACGACTATGGCGACCGAGCTTGTAAATCCCGATGCGTTGAATTCGACGATCGAATTCCTGACCGCGATGGTCACGCCTGCGTTGTTGATCTCGGCCACGGGTTCGCTTGTGCTCTCGACATCGACGCGGCTCGGGCGTGTCGTCGATCGTGTGCGTCAACTCGAAGAGCGTCTCAGCGATCTGATCTACGCCGAGAACAAAGACGACGTGCCGCTGTATGACAAACGAGTCGAGGTGATCGTCGATCTACTCGACAAAGTCACGAGCAGATCGCGCATCTTACAGCGTGCACTGCAGGCTTTTTACTACGGCGTGGGAATGTTTACGCTGACCAGTGTGACGATCGCGGTCGCCGCGTTCTTTAACACATATCGCGTCGTTCCGATTCCCATCGGGATCGTCGGCATCATGTTCCTATTTTGGGGAAGTGTCTTGATGTTGCGCGAAACGCGAATGGCGACCGCGACGGTGAACGCCGAGATGGATTTTACGTGGGAGCTCGCACGCAAGGTTGCACCGAAGGAAGTCGCGCTGAAGTACAAACGAAAAGGAAAACACGGCGGGTTGGGACTCGCACGTATCAAGGATGAAAGCGAAGTACCTGACACTTTTGGCGGAGAATAAACTCGGCGAGCGAGTCGAACAGCTCGAGGCGATGCTCAGCTCGTGCACGGTCTGCCCGAAGCTCTGCGGAAACGACCGTTTGAATGACGAGATCGCCGCGTGCTATTCGGGACGCCTGCCGATCGTGTCGTCGTACACCGCGCACTTCGGCGAAGAACCTTGCTTGTCGGGTACGAACGGCGCGGGAAATATTTTCTTCGGCAACTGCAATCTTCGATGCGTCTATTGCCAGAACTATCAGATCTCCCAAACCTGGAAAACGCAGAAGAAAAATGAAGTGACGCATGAGCGTCTCGCCGAGATGATGCTCGAGCTCCAGGAACGCGGTTGTCACAACATCGGATTCGTTTCGCCGACACACTTCGCACCGCAGATGGCCCGGGCGATCCTGATCGCGGCGGAAAACGGATTGACGCTTCCGATCGTCTACAACACGAACGCGTACGACTCGGTCAACGTTTTGAAACTGCTCGACGGCATTGTCGATATTTATCTTCCCGATCTGAAGTACGCCGACTCGGATGCCGGATTTCAATATTCCAAGATTCGCGATTACACGTTGCATGCTCGTGCGGCGATCAAAGAGATGCATCGGCAGATGGGTGACTCGCTGCAGTTCGGTAACGATGGTTTATTGCGTGGCGGATTACTGATCCGCTTGCTTGTGCTGCCGAACGATATGGCGGGTATCGAAGAAAACCTCCGTTGGATCCGTGACGAGCTGGGACCGAAGACAGCGATCTCACTGATGGCGCAGTATTACGCGACGAACAAAGCGGCGACCGATGATCGATACATTTTGCTTTCGCGTCGCATCTCCGAAGGCGAGTGGTTCGATGCAGTGTCTTTGTTAGAAGAGCTCGGAATGGAAGAAGGCTTCATGCAGGAGTACGAATCGGCATCGCACTACTATCGGCCGAACTTTGATGATGCGGAGAAGCCGTTCAAGGATATTAGGGATTTTCAGTGAAATCTTGGAAGTTGCGGACAGAAGGCGGAAACCCGACCAGTAGGGAGGGTGTCCTCACGAATATCGAGTCCCGAGTGAAAGAACACCTCCCTACCGGTAGGGTTTCCGCCCTTCATTCGAAACAATGTTTAAGAAGGCGTTACTATTTCTTACTGCGAACGTGTTCTTCGTCGCCATCGTGATTGGTATTTATGCCGCAGGGTATGAATACGACAGCGCGAACAAACTTTACCTCGAAAGAGAGGATCTTTCTTACCATGTTAGCTTTTACGTTTACGGTAAACGCTGGGAACGTACCGCCAAAATAATGCTCGGGGTGGGTGTCGCGATCGACGCCGTCGTATTGCTCGGATGGCTTCGAAAGCGAGAGGAGCTAGAGGCATCGTCTCAAAAAACTAAAATTCTATGAACATCGGCGATCCAGCACCTGACTTCAAATTAAAAGACGGCGACGGGAATGAGTGGAAGTTGAGCGATCAGCGCGGTAAGACCGTCGTGCTGATGTTCTATCCGGGTGACAACACGCCGGTATGCACGGCACAACTCTGCTCGGTTCGCGATCATTGGTCTGAGTATCAGGCGACGGAAGCCGAGGTCGTCGGGATCTCGACCGACACAGTCGAATCGCACAAGGGCTTTGCTGAAAAGAACAGTCTGCCTCTTCGACTTTTGTCGGACGCGGACCGAAAAGTCTCCGAGATGTACGACATGAAATCCTGGCTGCCCGGCCGATCCGCGCGCGGCATCGTCGTCATCGATAAGCAGGGAAAGATCACATACAAAAAAGCTGAGGCTATCAGTTTGTTCCGGCCGAAGGACGACGATGTACTCGCAGCGATTCTGGCCGCGACCGCTTAAATTCTTATTTCGTGTCTTATTTGTGTGATTAGTGTGTTTCGTGGTTCGGTTCTATTATGCGGAGTAATGTATCCGCGCACTTACACGAACGAACACAAAAATCCGAACCACGAAACACACAAAACACACGAATAAGACACGAAATAAGAACGGCCCACGGGTTGACCTTGCTAATCCCAAATCCCAAACCTAAAATCGACCTATGGCATTATTCGGAAGTGACAAATTCAAGTGCGCGCGGTGTGGGCAGAAAAATGAACCGCTTGGAGTAGCTCCTATCCCGACCGAGCTCGGACAGAAGATCGGAGCCGAGATCTGCAAAGATTGTTGGGCTGAGTGGCAGACGAAGCAGAAGCAGCTCATCAACCACTTCGGATTGGACGTTTCAAATCCTGACTCGCATCAGTTCCTTTTCGATCAGATGAATATCTTCTTCTATAACGAAGGCGTCGAGATCGCACAGATCGACACGTCGCAAGAAGGAAAAATCGTCCATTAGTTATCGGTTATACCGGGACAACATGTGCTCTTAGACGACAGCGACCTAATCTTCATCAACGAAGAATTCTTCGCGGAGAAGGTCGAAGCGGAACAGCTCGACCGACTTCTCGCCGCCGGTTGGCGTCATTTTGGAACGACCTTTTATCGGTACAGCCTGGCTATTTACGGCGCCGATATCCGTCGCGTAATTCCGCTCCGCATTCGTCTCGCAAATTTTTCTCCATCAAAAAGTCAGCGTCGTGTTCTTAATCGAAACTCGGATCTGCAGATCGCGATCCAACCGATCGAGATCACTGACGAAACCTGCGACCTTTTCGAACGACACAAGCAGAGATTCAAATTCGGAATTCCGGATTCGATCTATGATTTTATTTCCGGCGATTCTGAATTTCCCTGCGACTCTTTCGAGATGAGTGTTCGACTGGACGACCGTCTCGTCGCCGCCAGCTATTTCGATGTCGCTATGGATTCCATCTCGGCGATCTACGGAATGTTCGATCCGGACTTCCCATCACGCAGCCTCGGAATTTTTACGATGCTGAAAGAGATCGAATTTGCGACGTTGAGCGGAAAGGAATTTTACTATCAGGGCTACGCGTACGAGGGCGAATCGTTCTACGACTACAAGAAACGTTTCCGCTCGACGGAGAGCTTTGATTGGAGGGGAAACTGGGAGTTAAATTCAACTTTCAAAAATTTAGCCGCAGATGACGCTGATAAAGCGGATTAGGAAAACCGATCTGAAAACTCAGATCTGTGTTGATCCGTCTTATCTGCGTAATCTGCGGTTAACGACTTTAACCTATCAAGTTCAAATTCTCGCTACGCTGCTTCGACGCGATGTGTGCGTCGAACGCACCTGAAAACGCCTTTTCCATAAATTCCGGACTCGTGATCTCGACGTAACGTGCGGTTTGTTCCGGCGTCATCACCTCGAGCATGAACGTGTTCTCGACCCAAACTTCGACAAGTTGAAACAATCCCTCGCCGCGATTGCATACGAGCACACGCCAGTCTTCGCGTTTGGCGATCTCGCGGATCTCTTCGATGCTCTTCTTCGTGTTGATGTTCAGATGCGTCGCGACATATCGCGGCTTGAGCTCGCTCTGGACGAATTTCGCCTCGTGCTCTTCGGTCGGCGTGTTCAGATCATTCTCATCCGGCAAGCCCTCACCGGGAATGATCACAGTTCCGGCCGGAGTAACTTCGACCGCCGTCCCGCGGCCGTCGTTCGCGACGACGAAATACGAATCCGGACAAGGAGGAAACGGATACACGGCACCGTCCCAGATCTCAGACAATACATTCGCGACCCGCTCCGGATCGTTAACAGCGATAGAAATATGATTGATCATTACAAAACTCCTATTAGTCGGGAACGAAAATGTTCCTCTGCAGAATCTAACGCGGAGTTTTTGGAAGATATGTATCAACAACATAAAGCGGCGTCGAATCGCGCGGCGACGTCCCCGGACTGGAACGCAGGCGTCCCCGCCTGCATGAGTGCGAAGCACGAAAAGGGTCGCGCGTTGTCGAACCCGCGTGTGATTGGACGCCGCGGAAGCCACGGCGTTGCAGGCAGGGATGCCTGCGGTCCAGTCGCATCCGCGATTCGTCACAGGCCCTTCGTCCACTCAATATATTTCTTAGAATCGAATTTCTTTCCCGTGCTCCCGCTTGTCATATAACGGATCGTGCCGAAGACCGGACGCTGCATCCATGGACGATCGTGTTTGCCGAAGCACCATAGGATCCCGGCATACGAATTCGGATCACGGCCGTCGAGACAATATTTGTTGTTGAGATGTACGAGCGTTTCAAACGCGATCTCGTAAGTCGGCGACCATGCGATGACGTTCTTTCCCCAAAGCATCCGAACGTAATTGTGCATTTCGCCGGTGACGGCCATTTCACGTTGCGCTGCATTCCACAGATCGTCATGCGTTTCGCCGTTTTCCAACTGCTCGAGCGAGTAATTGAATTGTCGCTCGTCTTCGACATGCCCCCGCATGCTTTTTTGAGCCCACGCCGGAAGCGAGGCTAACGAATCATAATTCGAATTGTGTCGCGTGAAGTTGAATGAAAGCTCGCGACGAACGATGAGTTCTTCGAGATACGAATCTTTAGCGGATTGCGGAGCATCCGCGCCGTGGACAGCAACTGCCACTTCAAGCGGCGACAGAAACCCGAAATGAAGATAAGAGGACAGGCGCGATGATCCATCCCGATCCGGTTTGCTCCGCGCCGTTTCGTAATTCGGCAAGATGTCTTCAACAAACTTTCTCAGGCGAGCACGTCCGTTCGCAGTCCCGCCGCGATAATACTCGGACGGCTTTACTGAATGATCGATATCGCATTCGGCAATAAGGGACGCGATGTCGTCTGTTACGACGATCGTGTCCGGACATTCGACTTCCAAATCCACGGACGTGATATTGACTCGTTCTTCATCGAACGGTTTCAAATAATTGGGCAGCAGTTTATTGATCTTCGGACGAATCGTGTACGCCGCATACTCTTCCTTCTCAAATTTCGACATCGGGATGATGCCATTTGAATCGACGGCATAAACGGGAATCGTCGCAAGTTCCGCGATGCGTCGGTTGTGTTCCGGAATTATGAAGCATGGATAGTCGTCGGTAACGATACAGGCGGCGTCTTCGGCGAGACGGGCGACGGTTTGTTTCGGCGAACTCTTACCGTTCTGTAGAAAGAATACGTATCGGATGCCGAGACGCTCGAACTCGCGACGCTTTTCTTCGACGCCTTCGAGAATGAACGCGTGTATTCGATCATTCGCCCACGGATAGTAATATTTCAAACCTTCATAGACAACGAGCGGTTGGTCCAACGCATTCGCCTTACGGATCGCGAACGTAAGGGCGTGATTGTGCGATGTGCGTTTGTACATCTGCATCCAATACAAAACGTACCGTGCATTATCGTTTGTTTCGGCGTCGTTGAGCTGCACGACTCGTTCGTTGATCCGTCTCATTCAAAGTTATGATAGAAAAGTTTTTGCAATTGAGCACAGTTAAGATTTGCCACAGAGCACACAGAGATGAGATCCAGCACTTACAAAACACAGTTCGTCTGCTTTACCGTTTTAGTTTCCGCGCTTTTCTTCCTCTATGCGTTCTGTGGCAATTCCTCGGCCCAGGATTTCAAGACGCTTCATCCCGGCGTCGAGTACGCACATGTCGATCAGAAACTCGGTAATGATCCGGTGAAGATAAATCTTCTGCGACTAGATCTAACAAAAGTTCGTCTTGATGTTCATCACGCATTTGAAAAAGCGCTCGGCGTCGAGCCGACGTCGGAGATCGCTAAACGTAACAATGCGATCGCAGCGATCAACGGAGGATTTTTCAGAAAGGACGAGACCGAGTTCTCGGGTGATGCGGCAGGCGTATTAACGATAGACAATATTTTGATAAGCGAACCAACATTGGGAAGGATCGCACTTCAAATTAGAAACGGAAACAAATTTACCGAGATCGCAATGCAGCATTTGAGGTTCGGAGGAAATATTTGGTGGCGGCACGAAGAACTAGAAGAAGTCGTCAAAGGAATCAACCGCGAGCGAAAGTCCGGCGAAGTGATCGTCTACACTCCTGAGTTCGGTAAGAACACAAAAACTGATTCGAGCGGCCTTGAAGTAATCATTCGCGGTAAGCGAATCGTAGCTATCTCTGCGAACAATTCTGCGATCCCGAAAGACGGCTGGGTTCTTTCGGCGAGCGATGGAGCAGCTTCGCTGCTTAGAAAAATGAAAGTCGGGGATCTTCTGCGGCCTGCATGGAGTGAGATCTCAGATGGGCGCCCGAATATGTCGGGTCCGCCGGAAGATATTACAAACGGCGTCTCTCAACTCTTAATGAACGGCAAGATCGATATTACCTGGGAACGAGAAAAGGCCAGCAAATCATTCGCTGAAATGCGACATCCGCGTACGGCCGTTGCGAAATTGAAAGACGGAAAGTTTCTTATGATCACCGTCGATGGACGTCAGCCGGGCGTTAGTATCGGAATGAATCTGCAGGAGCTCGCTGAATATCTTTTATCGATCGGGGCGACTGACGCGATGAATCTCGACGGTGGTGGATCGACGACGATGTTCCTCGATGGAAAAGTTGTGAACACTCCTTCGGACAAAGAAGGCGAGAGAAAAGTGAGTGATGCGATCGTCGTAACGCTGCGCAAAAAAGTGCGCTGAGCGTGATGATAAAATTTGTGCTATCACGTTTTGTGAAATCGATTTTCAAAACGCGCAGTCGCAAAATAATTCCGCGCGTCGACAAGAAATTCTTTTCGAAATTTTTTCACCCCGACGCGCATGCGACGAAATGTTTCTCGCGCGATACGCGCAAATTAAAAATCAAAAACATATTCCA
The DNA here is from genome assembly GCA_003223025.1 of Acidobacteriota bacterium. Classification (GTDB taxonomy): domain Bacteria; phylum Acidobacteriota; class Blastocatellia; order Pyrinomonadales; family Pyrinomonadaceae; genus OLB17. The sequence goes on along the minus strand of QHXR01000017.1, from coordinate 63,761 downwards.
CAAATGCTGTAAAGAAATTTTTTTGACGTGAAAAAAAAACTTGACAAATTTTTTTCAAATTGTGGTACGTTAATCGAGGCTACTAAAGCTCTATCTTATTTCAATCACGAGAAAAAAAACTATGGCAACAGCAAAAAAAGCACCAGCTAAGAAAAAACCGGCAGCGAAAAAACCCGCTGCTAAAAAACCGGCGGCGAAAAAAGCCGCTGCTAAAAAACCGGCAGCCAAGAAAGCTGCTCCGAAGAAAGCCGCTGCTAAGAAACCAGCAGCGAAGAAACCGGCCGCTAAGAAAGCCGCTCCGAAAAAGAAAGCTGCTCCGAAAAAAGCAGCTCCTAAAAAGAAAGCAGCTCCTAAAAAGAAAGCAGCTCCGAAGAAATCAGCCGCTAAGCGGAAGAAATAGTCTTCGAGACATAATCAAGAAAGGCCTGGCAGAAATGCCGGGCCTTTTCTTTTTTCTAAATTGAAATTCGAACGCGTTAGAAATTCATTTTCAACTCATCTTCTACGATGGTCACGCCGACGCTTCCACGATTAACGAGTTTTCCAAAAAGGATTTCGTTCGCCAGCGGCTGCTTCAACTTCTCGTGGATAAGTCGCGCCATCGGCCGAGCTCCGTAACGAGCATCGAATCCATTCTTCGCCATCCATTCGCGAGCGGCCTCATCCAATTTCACGATCACGCGTTTCTCAGCCAACTGGCCGTTAAGCTCATTGATGAACTTATCGACGATAAGCTTTATGACATCGGTATCAAGCGGCTTGAATGGAACCCACGCATCGAGTCGGTTTCGAAACTCGGGCGTGAACGTTCGCTCGATGACGCCTTTCGCATTCCCTTTCGTGTCCGATGTGTTGCGGAACCCGACTCCGCCTGATGAAAGCTCTCGCGCACCGGCGTTCGTCGTCATGATGAGGATGACATTACGGAAATCGGCTTTCTTCCCGTTATTGTCTGTAAGCGTTGCCGAATCCATCACCTGCAAAAGTAGATTGAAAAGGTTCGGATGCGCTTTTTCGATCTCATCAAGTACGAGCACCGCATGCGGCGTTCGCATGATCGCTTCAGTCAGCAGGCCTCCTTGATCGTATCCGACATATCCCGGCGGTGCGCCGATCAGACGCGAGACCGTGTGCGGCTCGGCGTACTCGCTCATGTCGAAGCGAATGAACTCGACGCCGAGAATTTCAGCGAGCTGTTTCGAAACTTCCGTCTTACCGACGCCCGTCGGACCGGAGAATAGAAATGATCCGACCGGCTTTGTCTGATGGCCAAGTCCGGCACGCGATATCTGGATCGCGTCGACGATCCGGTCAATCGCTTCGTCCTGACCGAAAATAGTTTTCTTGATATCACCGCGCAGACTTTTCAGCCGTACCTTCTCATCGCCCACAACCGTCTTCGGCGGAACCTTCGCCATCCGGGCGATCGTGTTCTCGACCATCTGCACAGAAACTCTTTTCGGACGCTTGTTCGCCGGCATCAATTTCACCGACGCACCGACTTCATCAATGACATCGATCGCCTTGTCCGGCAGATATCGATCGTTGATGTATTTTCCGGCGAGTTCGGATGCCGTCTTCAGCGCTTCGTTACTGTATCGCACGCCGTGATGCTCTTCGTAAAATTTCTTCAGGCCTTTAAGGATCTGGTAAGTTTCCTCGACCGTCGGCTCTCCGATCTCGATCTTTTGAAAACGCCGGGCGAGTGCGCGGTCGCGTTCGAACGCCGCCTTGTATTCGGCGTACGTGGTCGATCCGATGCAACGAAGCTCACCCGCCGCGAGCGCCGGCTTCAAAATATTCGAGGCGTCCATCGATCCGCCTTGCACCGACCCGGCTCCGACGATCGTGTGGATCTCATCGATAAAGAGGATCGCGTTCGGATGTTTCTTAAGTTCGTTGACGATGGATTTAAAACGCTGCTCGAAATCTCCGCGATAGCGCGTACCCGCGAGCACCGCACCCATGTCGAGGGCAAAAACTTTTGCGTCCTTCAAAACGTCCGGCACGTCGCCCTGACTGATCTTCAACGCGAGGCCTTCGGCCAAGGCGGTTTTGCCAACACCGGGCTCGCCGACATAGAGCGGATTATTTTTCTTGCGACGACACAATACTTGGATAGTTCGTTCGATCTCTGCCGTGCGTCCGACGATCGGATCGATCTGTCCGTTCGCGGCGCGCTCTACGAGCTCGTCAGTAAAACTCTCGAGCGGTTTCTTACGTTCGCCCGGCGAGACGCCTGCAAATTCTTCATCATCGAACGGTTCTGAAAACGGTCCGCCCGTGTCGATCTTCGAGATGCCGTGCGAGATGTAATTCAGAATATCGAGCCGCGTCACGCCCTGCTGCAGAAGTAGGTAAACTGCATAGCTTTGCTCTGCCTGATAAAACGCCGCGAGAATGTTGCCGCCGTCGACGGTTGGCTGGCCGCTGCCTTCGGCCTGGAGCACCGCGTATTGGATCGTCGATTGAAATGTTGAGGTCAGTTCCGGAAGATGCCTCGTGCCCTCGGGCATCTTTTCGAGCACATCCCGAAAATAATCGAGGAGCGAATCGCGAAGGGTTTGAAGATCTGCACCGCAGTGAGTCAGCACGTCTGCCGCCGAGCTGTTTTGCACGAGCGCATAGAGCAAGTGCTCGAGAGTCACGTACTCATGTTTGTATTTTACGGCCTCATCGACAGCCAGGCTCAGGGTTTCTTCTACTTCCTTGGTCAGCATTTCTTGGGTCCTCGGACGATACGCGTGTCGCCCAATTTCATTCTCGTCTTTTCGAGACGCATTTTCAATGACATCAAATAATCGCGTTCATAGACCGTTGCGGCGCCTCACCGAGGGAAGAATCAATAAGGTCGGAAGGCGGCGCTCGATTCCTTAGATGCACTTTCTGAATTGGGGCATAGCCTAAGCATCCGCAAAATGGCCGTTCAAAAACCGAGAAATTTAAAAACGCGATTCGTGCAATCCGTCGGTTGCTCCGATTCATCGCCGTAACGAAGGTGGCTACATTGGGGCTACAGTTGCAGGGCGGGCGGTACCAAAAAAGCAGTCATCCGCGGATTTACGTAGAAAACGCGGAAAAGAGAATCAGATCAACGCCATCCGCCAGAATTTGCGGCTAAAATGATTCTACGACAAGATCATCGACAGCTCTTTATCAAATTCGGTCTTGCAATGTTCGGCCAAACAAAATGGGGATTACGAGGAATTCCATCCTCATAATCCCTTCATCCCCGTAAATTGCTCTCCAAAACGTCCGGGAATTACTTCGTACTCCCTTAATTCAGATCGAATAGCAAAAACTCACTGTTCGCCTTCAGCGACCTCAGTTTCAGACTCGTTTCGTCGCTGATCGCCGCTCCATCACCCGCTTGAAGGTTATCGCCGTTCACATCGAGCTCTCCCGAGATCAATTGGATCCATGCGTGGCGTCCTTCCGTGATCTCAAGATCGGCTGCTTCGCCCTCGTTCAGCACCGATGCGTAAACCTTTACGTCCTGATTGATATGGACCGAACCGTCATCGCCGCCGCGCGAAGCGATCAGTTTGAGCTTTCCTTGTTTTTCCACCGGTGGAAATTCCTTCTGCTCATAGCCCGGTTGAAGATTTCTCTTTTCAGGCAGAATCCAGATCTGCAGAAGGTGCGTCCGATCCGTCGGCGAACTGTATTCGCTGTGCAGAACACCGGTTCCTGCTGTCATCCGCTGCACTTCATTCGGATGGATCGTCTCGCCGTTGCCCATCGAGTCGCGATGTGAAATCTCGCCCGAGATCATATATGTAATGATCTCCATGTCACGGTGGCCATGCTTCGGAAATCCCTGACCGGGTTCGATGAAGTCTTCGTTTATGACACGAAGATTTCGAAAGCCCATAAAGTTCGGATCGTAATAGTCCGCGAATGAAAATGAAAAATGCGTGTCGAGCCAGCCGTGATTTGCATGCCCGCGTTCGTTCGATCGTCTGATGTTGATCATCTGTCTTCTCCTTGTTCCTCTTCGCTTGTTCGAGCAAAGCGTATATAAGGAGTTTAGCGATTAGAGATCGGGTTGTAATCATCAATTCGGGTGAGGAAAAGGTTTGAGTACCGCCTTTAGGCGGCTAATTTTCGATTTTGCAATTGGCCGCCTAAAGGCGGTACTCAAAACCAGTTCTTACATACAACCATCAACCCATCGCGGATCGGCAAAAGAACATTCGACACTCGGTCATCCGCACGCACCATCTGATTGAAAGAATGCAGCGCCTCAGCGTTCTCATCATCGGGTGCGAGAACCTTTCCGCTCCAGAGAACATTGTCGGCGATGATAAACCCGCCCGTACGAACTTTGTCGAAGACGAGGTTGTAGTAGTTCGTGTAGTTCGGCTTGTCGGCGTCGATGAAGACGAGATCGAACGTTTCGGGCAGCGATGGAATGACATCCACTCCATTTCCGAGATGAAACTCGATCCGGTCTTTGTACTCGCTTTTCTCGACGAACGACCTCGCTACCTTATTCGTCTCTTCATTCACATCGAGTGTGATGACCTTACCGCCGTCGACCAATCCTTCGGCAAAACAGAGCGCCGAGTAGCCGAGATACGTTCCGATCTCGAGCACGACGCGCGGACGGATCATCCGCGAGAACATACTCAACACACGGCCCTGCACAAATCCGGAAAGCATCGCTTTGTCTTCGTATTGTGCGTAGCAATGTTCGCGCAACTCACGAAGCACAGGACTTTCATCCGAAGTAAAACTCTCAGCGTATTCGATTATTTCTTTTTTAAATTCGTCCATATGTCTTCCTCATTAATTAATTACGTAATTAGGTAACGTACTTATCCCTTGACTGTAGGTAATTCTTATGGTAACTTTGTCCCATCATGAGAAACAAAGCACCGAAATCGAGAATGGAAAAGTACACGGTCAAGGATTTTCGTAAACAGTTTCCGAACGATGATGTTTGTTTGGACTGGCTCAAAGATTATCTCTATCCTGACGGAATCCATTGTAACAAATGCGAAAAGGTGACTAATCACTATCGCGTTCAAGGTCGCAAAAGTTACTCATGCCAGTTCTGCGGTAATCATGTTCACCCGACCGCTGACACGATCTATCACAAGTCCTCTACACCTCTCACAGATTGGTTCTACGCGATCTTTCTCATGGCATCGACTCGATGCGGCATCTCTGCCAAGCAACTTGAAAGAGAACTCGGCGTGACGTACAAAACTGCGTGGAGAATGTTTCAGAAGATCCGCGAGATGCTCGATGAATCGCCGCGTCTGAGTGGTTCGGTCGAAGTCGATGAAACTTATGTAGGCGGTCGAAAGAAGGGCAGCAAGACACCCGGTCGCGGAGCCGTAAACAAAACTATCGTTGTTGGCGCTGTGGAGCGTGAAGGATCGGTCAAAGCGGAAATCGTTCCCGATGCCAGACGAGCAACGTTGATCCCTTTCGTGCAAGAAAACGTCACGGTCGATTCGATCATTCACACGGACGAGTGGCATGCTTACGCGACTCTCAAGCTTCATGGCTATGAACATCAAAAATCGAGTCATGCGAAAAAACAGTGGGTAGTTGGCGAGTCTCATACAAATACAATCGAGGGCTTTTGGTCTTTGATGAAAGGCGGTCTGCGTGGCGTCTATCGCGGTCGAGTCGAGCGCAATTATCTACAAAACTACATCAACGAATACTCGTTTCGCTACAACCGCCGAAACGACATTACTCCGATGTTTATTTCGTTCATTCAACAAGTGAGAAAGGATAAATAACCGAAAAGGCGCAAACCGTTTAAAACAAAGAACTTCCGACGTTGGGCGATTGTTTTATCTGTGAAAACTGTGCTACGCTTTTAGCACGGGCAGAGAAAGGATCCTGTCCACCACTAACCACACGCGAAAACGAACTTTCTAGCTGTCGTTTTCAAGGTGGTTTTTTCAATTCAAGGGGTATAGACCAAGGGGAACAAGGGGTAATCGAACAAAGCAAAAACCCGTGGTTGCACACGGGCTTTGTAGAAATGCTGTTGACGCGGGACACGCAAACAGACGCTTGAACTGCGTCTAAGAATACGAAAATTTTGTGTCCTGTGTCAACGGCCCCGTTACTAGGCTGAAGGACCCGGATGGAGCGAGGGAAATATCGTTCCTACACAAAACAATGGCTATACGAGTACAGATTGGTTGCATTAACAAATCGAACCGAACCAGCGCGCACGAACGCATCCTTTCCATAGGTGGCATACGTTCCGATGGTGTCCGTTGGAAGAGGTCGCAGCAGCAAGCGATCTCGGACATTGAGGCGCGGCACCTACGACTATTATGTTCTTGTCGGCGGCAGCTCGGTTGATGTAATTGTCGCGACAAGCCAGTTTGGGAACAAGTACATCAAGACCCGCGCTGATGGTGAACAACCTAACAACTTACTGTCTCTGCCGGAATGTCCGTAGAGATCGGGATGTAATCGGACTGAACGGGAGCGGAGACGCCGCCCTGCAAGATCATTGCGACCGGGGCCTTCGCCACCCGTTCATCTAACGCCCACGCGAGCGCTTGTTGAGCTGCGTAGAGTTGCTCATACTGGCGCTCGCTGGTATCACCGCTAACGAGAAGACTTTGAATCTTCGCTAATTCTGTTTCGATTTTTTCACTTTGCATAATGGTAAACTGTCCTTAGCAGTCAGCTACCAGGCAAAATGTTTGGAGTGAAAAGGCAACGTTCCCGCGTTCGCCTTTTTTATTTTCTAAACGGTTCTAAATCAATCTGAATCCGTCTTACGTTTCTTGCCTTGATCTGAATCAGATTGAGAAACTTTCCGACTCGCCTGCTTCAGAGCTTCCTCAAAGGCATCCCGTGGGAGCGGTTGAATCGATCTAGTTTTACCGCCGCTTCTGCCGGGGCGTTTTGTCGAAGGGGACTCTGTCGAAGATTGTTTCTGCTTTGTCATACGCTGCTTTTCCACTCCTAAACGCCTTCTTACTTAACGCGTTGTAAATTTTGTCAAATTCCTTCTTAAACTCTAGGCAACCGACCGCCATGCCGCCCTCGTGATCTAACGTATAGAGCCCAGTATTCGAACCGACACTAGCATATACCTCCCCAGCCCTACGCTTCGCTAGATAAGATAAAAACACCGTTCTCTTTTTAGAGCCGAACCTATGAAAACTCGCTTTGCGAAACTCCAAGTCAGCTATAAAGTCCCCTTCTCCAATTTCGGCGTGCCCACGATGACTAACGTCGTCGTCATGTACCTCCCCTGTTAGCGGATCGCGTGTAATTTTTACGAGTCGAGTTCTAGCTTCTGGCGTGTTCGGCTTGTCGATACCAGCGATGATTGCGTCTACAGAAGGTGGTACTGCCCTCGTTAACTCTCGATTGACTATCTCGATAAGCGAAGACGATATAGATCCGTCTTCGGATTTCTGCTTCCATTCGCCCCAAGAATAGTTGTGCCGATTTAAGACGTTATCTTCCAGATAAACGTTCAGATAGCCCCGATACAGTTCTTTGTAATCTTTTACCACCGCAGCCACGTCGGGTAGTACTCCATACCCTGTTTTTATCCGAAGGTGTTCCGCCAGTTGACCGAGAAACGGTAAATCGCCCGCACCTAAAAGCATAACGTTTCCGGCTGGGTTTGTTATTTTTAGCCCTGTTTGTGAAGCAACGCCGGTGGTTAAATCAGTGTCTTGCCAGTCCGTTGCGAATGCGATACCTCTAGAGTTCTTATTGGTCTCGTAAAGGGCAGCGATACAAACGGTCATATCTTTCTCACGCGTCTTTGGTTTGCGACTGCGCGATTGTAAACTTATGCGTCGAGGGTGTCTATTCATTCAGACCACCCCCTTGCATTGTAACAAATACCTTCCGTGAGGGGATAAGTACGTTAGGTAATTACTTAATTAATTAATGAAAACTGTCCTACAAATCTACTCGAACTAATCCTCTCTTGATCGCCATAGTCGCGGCCGATGTTCGATCTGACACACCGATCTTGTCGAAAATATTTTTGACGTGAGTCTTCACCGTGTTCTCACTCACATCGAGAGCGTATGCCATTTCCTTGTTCGACATTCCGCCGACTATCATTCGAAGGATGTTCGCTTCGGCCGGCGTCAGATCTTCTTGTCCTAAATGTTCGGTGAGAATTTCCGCGATGTCATCGGGAATGTACTTGCGCCCAGCGGCAACCGTTCGGATCGCCGTGATCAGACCGTCGGGTTCGACATCTTTGCATATGTAACCCGCCGCACCTTTCTTCAAAGCCTTTGTGATCTCGGCGTCGCCGGCGTGTTCGGCGAGGACGATGATCTTTGATTTTGGATCTTCGATGAAGTAGTTGTCGAGATCGTCGATCGAACAGGAGTCCGGAAATCGTAAGCCGAGGATCGTGACGTGAGGTTTAAGTGTGCGGAATTTTTCGAATCCGTCGGTCGCGTTGTCCGATTCACCGATGAGCTCGATGTCAGTCTCTTTCTCGATCACCGTGCGCACGCCGAGTCGTGTCAGCGATTGGTTTTCGATGAGAAGGACTTGAATTTTTCGGGCCATAGGTCGAAACCCTTGGGTGATTAACCGCAGATGACGCAAATAAGAAAAGTCTAATAAACAATCCGCCCTATCTGCGTCATCCGCAGTTAATTCCCTCGATTCACTAGACGCTGCCTATATTGACGACTTCGCCAACTCCGCCGTGAACTCCACGATCGGCCTGACGATATCGGTATCGTAATTTGTCGGGACGTGTTGCATCACCGCGGTCATCCGTTCGAGTCCCATTCCGGTATCGACGGAAGGGGCGGGGAGCGGAGTTAACTTGAAAGATCCGTCTTCCTCGAGCGTGCGATTGAACTGCATAAAGACAAGATTCCAGATCTCGATGGTCGTATCGCCGGGGCCGTTTACCCAATGCGGCGAATTCTTTTCCGGATCGAGTGGATCGTCGCCCATATAATGAAAGATCTCGGAGCACGGTCCGCACGGACCTGTGTCACCCATTTGCCAGAAGTTATCCTTCCGCCCGAAACCGAGGATCCGTTCCGGTTTTGCCCCTACTTTTTCCCAAAGAGCGCGAGCGTCATCGTCGGGCGGTACTTGATCGTCACCTTCGAAAACTGTGAACCAAAGTCGCTCAGGATCGAGTTTGAACTCGTTCACCAGAAGGTCCCAGGCAAAATGGATCGCGTCTTCCTTGAAATAATCTCCGAACGAAAAATTCCCCAACATCTCGAAAAACGTGTGATGGCGCGCCGTCTTCCCAACCTCGTCGAGGTCGTTGTGTTTGCCTCCCGCACGGAGGCATTTCTGCGATGAGACTGCGCGTTTGTAGTCGCGTTTCTCATTGCCGAGGAACACGTCCTTGAACTGATTCATTCCCGCATTCGTGAACAAAAGCGTCGGGTCGTTGGCCGGCAGAAGCGGTGAAGAATGGACGACTTTATGGCCGCGCTCCTCGAAATAATCGAGAAACTTTTGTCTGATCTCGTTACCTGTCATTACGGGAAAAATTGTAGCACACGCAACAGGGGTGGATGTTTGTCCACCGACGATCCCGAGTCGTTTTAAGCACCGTTAGGTGCGGCATATTGGTAGCGTCGCAGTCATCCAAAGAATCGAGCTCCGTAGGACCGACATTGAACTGTCGCTCCTACGGAGCTCTAATTTCTTTTTACCCGGTTCTACCAAGATGCGGCGCCTAACGGTGCCGTTATTCGGAAACCAGTTCCACGCCGCAAACCTATTTCGTCGTCGGAATAAATTTCAACGACACCGAATTCATGCAATATCGTAAGCCTGTCGGCTCGGGCCCGTCGTCGAACACGTGACCGAGATGAGCACCGCATCTTGCGCAAACGACTTCTGTTCGTGTTTCACCCAATAGGTTGTCGACTTCTTCATCCACGTTCTCGCGATGTAAAACCTGGAAGAAGCTCGGCCAGCCGGTACCCGAATCGAACTTGTGCTTCGAGCTGAACAGATGCAGACCGCACGCCGCACACGCATAGACTCCCTTCTCATGATTGTCCGTCAACTTCCCGGTATAAGCCCGCTCCGTCCCCTTCTCGCGCATGACATGAAACTCCGCCGGCGTAAGAAGCTTTTTCCATTCGGCATCCGATCTTTTGATCTTCTTACCGTCGAAGATATCGTCATCACTCGTGACGATCTTATTAACTTTTTCAGAACGCTGCCCGACTACCGCCAGAACTGCACCGATCGAAACGATCGCGATCATTATTAAAAGAATTGCTTTCATACTTCACCTTCGAATCAATTCTATACCTTTGGTCAAAATAGAAAGAGGCGTGTCGGAATACATTCCACACGCCTCCCCAAAATCGCGAAACTAATTCGGCAATACAACCGAGTCAATAACGTGTATGACGCCATTCGACTGACGAACATCCGCGATCGTGACGATCGACTTCCCGCCTTTCTCGTCGATGAGAACAAGATTCTTCCCGTCCATCATTGCGGTCAGCGTTCCGCCCGAAACTGTCTTGAACCCGGCTTTGCCTCCACCCTTTTTGATGGCCTTCATGATAGCCGTCGAATCGTTATTTCCGGCGATGACGTGGTATGTCAGAACCTTCGTCAGCATATCCTTGTTCTCAGGCTTGAGCAGTGTCTCGACCGTCCCCGCCGGGAGCTTGTCGAACGCAGCATTTGTCGGAGCGAAAACCGTGAAAGGCCCGGCGCTCTTGAGCGTATCGACCAAGCCCGCAGCCTGAACTGCGGCAACGAGAGTCGTGTGATCCTTCGAGTTGACTGCGTTATCGACGATGTCCTTCGTCTTGTACATTGCGGCTCCGCCGACCATCGGATTCTCATCCTTCATCATTTGCGCAGAGACATTCATCGATGCCGCCATTGCAAACACAAACATACCGAAAATCATTTTCTTCATAATTACTCCTCAATACCGTTTATTTGAAAAGGATATTTGGTTTCCTTTGGGTAGGTTTTCGTTGGGCGGGCTGAAATGGATTCAAGAGATTGTGCGAGAGGAATCGCGAAAACATGTGAAGCACGTGTCGCATTTTTGCTCAGCTCATATTTAAGTTGCGAAAAAAGCCGAATTATTCGCCGGTTCATGAGGCAATCTCGATACAAAGCGTGCGGAGCACGCGACCACAACTTTAGCTACACACGAAGCTGGAGGCGAGTGTGTAGTACGTAAAGACCAAAACGCCAAGCGTGTGAAACACGCGACGCGATCGGATCGGATCGGATCGGACGCGTGTTTCACACGCTCGGCGCGTGCGGCATCGGAAGTACACGCTCGGCTGCCTCGCGTGTAGCTAAAGTTGTGACCGCGTGCTCCGCACACTACATATCAATGTTTGCTAAAGGCACATATCGATATCTGGAAAACGATTGATGAAAAATAGCGCGTTGTTTTGCGAGGAGTCGCTCGTTGCGTCATTATTCCTCGGATTCGAGCTTACGAACTGCGGACATCTTTTCCCGAATCAGGTCAAAATCGAAACCCTGACGGAGCAGGTGATCGTAAAACTTTTTTAGGTCTTCGCGCGTTTCGGGTTTTCCTTTGAGGCGAAGACGTTTCTCGATCGTACGATCGATCAATTCCGTTTCGGGAATTTTTTCGAACGCGGCGTCGATCGCTTCGTCACGAATCTCGCGATCGAGTTTCTTTTGCGACATCGATTGCTGGAGCTTCCTCTTTCCTTGCGGCCTTTGGCGCAATTTAGAAAGCGCAAGATCGCTCGCGTACTTTTGATCGTCGAGATAACCGTACTCTTTCAACTTCTCGACGACGCGATCGACGATCTCCGAATTCGTCCATGATTTTTCCAGCAGACGATCACGGAGCTCGGCGATCGAGCGCGGTTTCGCGGCGAGGAGCTTTACGGCGCGATTCATCGTCCGCTCGCGCGATCGCTCGACGTCTTTAATAACGCGGTCTTCGTCCTTTACAGGATTGATTCGTTTACGCCACATGCTTTCAATTGCGAATTAAGAATTACGAATTAAGAATCAAAACGCAATAGAATGGACAGGTGGACGGAATTCTGATCATCGATAAGCCTGCCGGCATCACCTCGCACGACGTCGTGTCTCGTGTTCGACGTATTCTCGGAACTAAGCGAGTCGGTCACACCGGTACGCTGGATCCATTCGCCACGGGCGTCATGGTGATCCTTGTCGGCAAGGCGACGCGGCTCGCACAGTTTCTCGATAAAGACAGCAAAGAATATATCGCGGAAGTGCAGTTCGGGACTGAGACCGACACCGGCGACCGGGACGGATTGCGGATTTCGGATTGCGGATTGCGGATTGAAGAGCTTATCGACAGATTACAAGCGACAGATTTTGAACCGGTTCTTGCAAACTTTCGCGGCGAAATAATGCAAACTCCACCGATGTATTCGGCGAAGAAGATCGAGGGGAAAAAACTTTACGAGCTTGCACGCGAAGGCAAAGAAGTCGAACGTAAACCCAATCGCATCGTTATCAGCCATCTCGAACTGATCGCGGACAAGATCCTCGATCCGAAATCCTCGATCCGCAATCTCAAGGTTGTCTGCTCCGCGGGAACATACATTAGAACTCTCGCTGAAGATATCGGACGCGAGATCGGCGTCGGCGCTCATCTCACGGCGCTACGAAGAACGGGTGCGGGCAAGTTTAGTATCGACCGCGCAGTTTCGATTGAACAACTCAAAGATCTCGAGGATCCGAAATCCGCTCTCCTGCCGATAGAAGAAGCGGTGACGCATCTGACGCGCTTCGATGTTGCAGAGGAGCGCGTGGAAAAAACCAGGAGCGGACTTTCGACACGAGTCGACGATGTCGATCTTAAGGAAGGACAATTTGTACGAATGACCGCGAGCGATGAAAGTCTGATCGCCGTGGGCGTTTATGAAGCGGCGGAGAATTGTATCCGCCCGAAGGTCGTTTTGATCTAGAATAATTTTGTTATGAAGAAGCGGAATTTAGCACTCGGTTTTGCCGGAGCGATCGGAGCAGCGGTGGCGGTGAAAATGCTCACCCGAGCAAAAACCGTGGAGTGGGAAAATGTCGCGGATCTGATCCCGCATTCCGAGAATTCGAAATTCGTCAGCGTCGACGGAGCACGAGTCCACTATCAGGAATTCGGTGACGCATCGAAACCGACGCTTGTCATGATTCACGGCTACACTGCGTCGCTCTACGTTTGGAAGACCGTCGCACCAATGCTTGCAGATGCCGGATTCCACGTCTTTGCTCTCGATCTCCTCGGTTTCGGATATTCCGATAAGCCGTCGTCGTTTGATTATTCGATCACATCTCAAACTCGAATGGTCGCGCGCTTTATGAATCGTCTCGGGATCGGACGAGCGACCATAGTCGGTAGCTCGTACGGCGGTGCAGTTGCGGCGACGCTCGCGCTCGACTATTCCGAACGTGTCGAGAAGTTGGTTCTTGTCGATACGGTCTGCAACGATAATTTAAGAAATCATCCGATTTTGAAACTCGCTTCGATACCCGGGCTTGGCGAAGCGATCACTCCATTTCTCGTAGACTCGCGTGCGTTTCAGCGCTACCGAATGCGCGGAACGCTCGCAAAGCCGAATCACGCCTTGATCACGAATGATCGAGTCGAATCGATCCTCCGTCCTCTTTCTGCCGCCGACGCGCATCACTCGCTGCTAGCAACGTCGCGCGCCTGGAGCGCGAATCGTATCGAACAAGATGCACATCTCATCGATCAGCCGACACTCATCATCTGGGGCGAGGACGATACAGTCATCCCGGTCGATGACGGGCACACTCTCCATCGCTCAATTCTGAATTCGCGTTTCGTGATCTTAAAAAATTGCGGACACGTTCCGCAGGAAGAAAAGAGTGAGACGTTTGCCGAACTCGTCACCGAGTTTTGCCGCGATGCGAAGGGTCGAATTTCAGAAAGTGCACGCGACGATCTGCGAATGGAAGCATGAGAACGCACCGTTTCGCTTCGCTCAACCGACGTACTGTCGAAAGATCTGCACTCAACGTTCCCGCGCTCGCTTCGTGCGCACTTTACGGCAAAGGAATTTTCACGACGGTCGCGATGCACGATTACGAACCGTTCATGTGGGACAGTCACTGGCGGCGGCTGGCGGCGAACGCTCAGAAAGTCGGCATCGACCTTTCCGAGTTCGGTCACGACAATGTGTACGGCGCATTCGATGATCTGGTCGCGCAGAATTGTGCGGGCAATGGACGCGTTCGTATCACGTTCTTCGACGAATCGTCCACCGCACTTTGGCCATACGAAGCGAAGCAGCGGACGAGCATGCTCATCACGACGGCCGATCTCCTTCCCGTGGCGGAGAATTTCAAACTGGCTGTCTCGCCGCACCTCATCAATTCCACTTCACCGCTCGCAGGAGTGAAATCGTGCAACTATCTCGAAAAGATAATTGCGAAAGACGAAGCGAAGAAGCGCGGATTCGATGAAGCAATTCAGCTCAACGAACGCGGCGAGATCGCGTCTGCTTGTATGGCGAATGTGTTCTGGTTGAAAAATGGAAAACTATTCACGCCGTCTCTGAGGACCGGCTGTCTTCCGGGAACGACCCGCGAGTTCATACTCGAGAATCTCGAATGCGAAGAGGTTGAAGTAGGGATCGAAGCGCTAAAAACCGCCGATGAGATCTTCCTGACGTCGGCCGGGATAGGCGTCGTACAAGTTGCGGGTTTCGATGGTCGTGAAATTCAGCGCAGCGATCACGCTCTCCTGAAACTACTTCCGTCCCGTCCCTAAAACGGTACAAAAAAATACACGAAAACCTGGCGAATCGATTTCACCAGGTTTCGTGTAATTAAAATTACTTCCTGCTAAGCCGCCGTCTCAAACAGTGCGAGGATCTGCTTGCCTTCGTTCGATCGCGGATCGATCGTGCGAATGTGTTTCTGGCCCTGCATTTCCCAAATCGCGGTTACAACGCCTTCTTTCTCGACTGCCTGGTAGTGCACATCCTCGTGGCTTTCGGTTTCCACCGGTGATGCTTCGACTGCTGTTGCTGCTTCTTCTGACATCTAAAACAAAATCTCCTGAAATTTAAAAACTAGTTTCCGCCGTCTTTCTCGGCGATCGTAATTGTAGGTTGGGCGTCTGCCGCGCCGCCGCCATCTTGCTTTTCAGCAATAGTGATAGTCGGTTTCGCTTCGCCTTCGGTTGTTTCGTCTCTGTCGTCTGTTTCGTCCGGCATGTTGTTTCTCCTCTCTACAAAAATTGTTCGGTTTACTCAGCGATCGTGATCGTTAGGATCTGGTTTGCGTTTTCGATAACGAACTCGTACGGTTTCCCTTCTTCCGCCTGGAGCGTTGAGGGATCAGATCCGCCAGCTCCAGTCTTCTCCGCGATCGTGATCGTTACCTTCTTTCCGCCGTCCGCTTGGATTGTGGCTTCATCGTCTGGCATGGTTATCCTCCGTTGGGAACTAAACTAAATAAATCCGAAAGTAAGCCTTAGATTTTACACACGTGCCCGAAACTTGTCGAGTTTTCTTTTATTTAACCCGCTTCGGCGCCAGTTCGTAGAACCAGAAGTCGCTATTCGGCTGATCGATCTTGAGCTCGTCGGTTTTCCCGTTCTTGTCGATCGTAAACGTCACAAACCCGCGGGGAAAGTTATAAGCCGTTGAAGGACGCCACTTTATCTCGAAGGTGTCGTAATGCCAGTGCTCGAGATCCGCCACGAAATTCGGCGACGGCGTGAACCGCATGACGAGCTTTCCGCCTTCCTCGCTGATCACTACGTCACCGTAAAGTTTGTCCGAATATGTTCCGGCGTACGCAGCGATCGGCAGCGAAGGCTTCGTGTCTCGGACTCGCGCAGCGTCAATCTTCTCTCTTTCCTTTGCAGCATCCTCCTTGCTCGCTCGGGCCTGCTCGGCGGCTTCGGTATTCCAATCTCGCTTCGGTGCATTCACAAAAACGTCACGGATCTTATTCATCATCACGCCGAACGCCGGTGATTCGCTGTTCGTCAAAACGACATAGCCGACATTCTCCTCGGGGATCAAAACCGTGTACGACAACATACCGTCGAGCCCTCCGCTGTGGTTGATGATCTTACGGCCGTAGTAGTCGTAGAGAAACCAGCCCATCCCGTACGCGTTGAAGTGACGCGTCGGATTATTCTTCGACTGAGCCTCGGTGATCGGCAGCATGATATTCGGCTGCCACATTAGCCACGACTGCTGCTCGCTAAAGATCTGCTTACCTTCAAATTTTCCTCGTCCGAGTTGTAGTCGGACCCATTTCGAAAGATCTGCGACCGATGAGTTCAATCCTGCCGCTGGCATCGCACCATCGACGTTGCCGCGATTAAGAACGCGCAATGTTCCGCCCGATTCATTGTGCGGCATCGCGGCATTGTCGGTCAGATCCTTGATCGTGCAAACGGTACGATTCATCCCGAGCGGATTCAGAATTCGCTCCTTCAGGAAATCGCACCACGGCTTTCCGGAAACTTTCTCGACGACGCGCCCGGCGGCGATGAACATTAGATTTTGATAACCGTAGCGTGTCCGAAAACTCGAACCGGGTTTTAGATAGTGGAGGCGATTCAGAATCTCGTCGGTCGAGTACGTAGTCTCATACCACAGCAGATCGCCGCTGAACGTATCGAGGCCGACCCGATGCGAAACGAGATCGCGGACCGTCAGTTCGCTGGTAACCCAGGGATCGTACATTTGAAATCCGGGAAGGTATTTCGAAACTTTGTCATCCCATGCGAGCTTCTTTTCATCGACAAGGATCGCGAGTGCGGCCGCGGTGAACGCCTTCGAGTTTGAGGCGATGGCGAAGACCGTGTTTTCGTCTACGGCGTCGCTCTTTCCAAGCTCGCGCAACCCGTAACCTTTCGCAAACGCGACCTTGTCATCCTTCACGATCGCGATCGCCATTCCGGCATTGCTTGCCTTATGCGTCGTCATCACAGCGTTGGCGTACGCGTCGATCTCTTTGAGTTTGTCGTCGAGAGTTTGGGAGAACGAAAAAAGCGGAAAAAGAAAAAAGAATATGAGAACTGTAAGTTTTTTCATGATTGGAAGTTCGTCTGAACTGAATCTATTCTCGCCGCAGATAAACGTGGATCACGCGGATCAGAAATCGGCCCTACTTTTTATCCGCGTGATCCGCGTTTATCCGCGGCTGAGCTTCTTCAAATGAGCCGAGCTTCGCTCACGTCATTTAATTACGTAATGGAAAGCGGTCCATCAATTACCGAACGCTAAACAGACGCCACTCGCCATCGAGACCTTCGAACGATTCGACGGAATTTTCTTCGAACGTGATTCCCGATCCGGCAACTAGATCTTTCACAGTGCGCGATACCAAAATCTCGTTCGGATCCGCTTTGCCGGCGATCCGCTCCGAGAGATCGACGGCGAATCCGCTGTAGACATCGCCGGCGCGATCGCATTCTCCGGTGTGGATCCCGATCCGCCAATCGATTCCGGCGCTGATGCTTCTCGCGATCGATGACGCGCACCGGATCGCTCTTGCCGGACCGTCGAATGCGGCGACGACCGAACCGTTATGCGATGCGACTTCGCGGCCCTTTGCGAACTCGAGTTGTCTGCGGATCGATACGAGGGAATTCGGCAACGACTCTTGAGAATCGTCACCGCCATCGAGGCGAACAGTCATGACTGTCGCAAGTACGCGATCGAATTCTT
Source organism: Acidobacteriota bacterium (assembly GCA_003223025.1). Lineage (GTDB taxonomy): Bacteria > Acidobacteriota > Blastocatellia > Pyrinomonadales > Pyrinomonadaceae > OLB17. The sequence continues at coordinate 46,098 of QHXR01000017.1, read as the reverse complement.
CGGCACCGTGTATGCCGCTGACGAAGCGTTCGATCTCGTCGAGTATCTCATCCTGATTTCCAACAAACGGCAGATGATCGTCACCGGGAAATTCTACATAACGGCTTCCCGGAATTCTCGACGCGACGTATCGCCCCTCCTCAACTTTCAGACAGACGTCGCCGGTGCGATGGATCACGAGTGTTGGTACGCGAACGAGCGGAAGAACGTTTCGCACATCGATCTCCGCGTTCATCGTTGTCAGTGCGACGGCCGCACCCGGGCTTGCACCCATTCTCAGATATGTCGCCCACCACTCGCGAAATTCTTTGTCAGCCGCCATCGACGGAGCGCGCTCCTCGATACCGACGGGTTTTCCCCAGTCCGATTTCACGATGTCGATAAAAGCAGCACGCTGTTCGGGACTCGGGGCCCACGGATATTCTTCGTCGCGGATCCGTTTCGCGTACGTCCCGATCATCACGAGTCCCGCGGTGCGCTCCGGATACGTCGCGGCGAAGAGCGAACACATCGGACCGCCTTCCGAAACACCGATCAGCACCGCGCGTTTTGAATTGACCGCGTCCATCACGGCGTGCACATCTTCCATTCTCTGCTCGAGCGTCGGCAGCTCGTTGATAGGAACGCGATCCGATAATCCCGTACCGCGTTTATCAAAAAGTATAAGACGGGAAAATGAACCGAGCCGTTCGAGAAACGACGCGAACAAATGATGTTTCCAGAAATATTCGAGATGCGAGATCCAGCCCATCACGAAAACGATGTCGAGCTCGCCGCCGCCGATCACTTGATACGCGATGTTCACGTCGCCGTTCTGCACGTAGCGCGTTTCCGGTGAGCGTCCGGGCAACGCAGTACGAGACGCCGGATCCTGAGAGATGTGGTGGATCCCGTCAGCTCCATCGATAAAAACACGAGCCCGCGTACGTTCGAAGACTTCGACGCCGGCGTCGTCCGCTTTAACCTCGGTGATAAACCGGTATCCGAACTTGGGTACCGTCTCGATAAATTTTTTGGCCCGATCTTCACCGAGCGTCTTTCTTAACAGCGAGATGTTCTGAGCGAGGTTGTTCTCTTCGACGAAACTGCCTTCCCAGATCTCGGTCAGCATGCGCTCTTTGCTCAAGATGCGCCCGGCATTTTTTACGAGCAGCAGCAGCGTATCGAACGCCTTTGGCGGAAGCTGGATGGATCGGTCTCCCTCGAAGACCAATCGCTCAGCCGCGTCGAGACGGAAATCGCCGAATCTGAAAATTGTCGAGTCTTTTTCCTGCATTCGTGCCTTCAGAACTTCTTCAGAAATCCTTCACAAAATCCTAAAGAAAGCCAAGCCGCTGCACTGGTAAAACTATCTGCGTGAACGATTCTTAATTCTATATCGAAATCGTCACGACCGGTAAAAAATGTCATCCGGCAAAGGTATGGAAGGGTCACAGCATCGGGAAGTCGTACTTGAGATCGAGCATATCCAGGTAGTTCGAAAGCGGGCAAAGACACAACTCGCGATCTGCCGAGAATGCAAAAGCACGACGGATTTCATCACCCTGCCGCGGGCAGCGGAACTGTTCTCGACGAGCACGTCTGATCTTTTCGAATTTACGCAATCGTATGGCTGTCATTTTCGTGTCGAGAACGGACAAGACATCCTCCTGTGCTTAACGGACCTTTTGACGGCGATGAGCAAGCGAATGAGAACCGGGACGGTAAAACTATTAGGAGAAAAATTATGAAGAACTCAGTATTTAGCATTGCACTTATTTTCAGCATTCTATTGCCGGGAACAGTGTTCGGCGCACCGGTCGTAAGACAAGGCTCCGGAGCCAACACCGCCGCATTGCAAGCGATCGTCGATCAATTTCGAACCGATCTCGGTGGGGCTAACAACGGCGTTGGCGGAACATTTAAAAACGGGCGACGCGAGATCAATTGGGACGGTGTTCCGGATAACTTTTCCGAACCAAACGATCTTCCCATCGACTTCTTTAACGTCAACAGTCCGCGCGGTGTGATCTTCAATTCGATCGAAGATGAAACGGGAGCGGCTTTGAACAAATTCGCCGTCAGCGCGACGACGGCGTCGGGTGTCCCGGTACGTTTTGCCAACATGAACGCGACATATTCGACAATTTTCACGACCTTCAGCGCACAAAGGCTGTTCACCATGCGAAACGCACACATGATGGAGGTCTCGTTCGTAATTCCCGGAACAGACATTCCGGCATCGGTGACTGGGTTTGGAGTCGTGTTTTGCGACGTCGACTCGGCGACGGGCGGCAACCGCAGCTTGATCCGCGTTTACGGAGCGAGTGGACGGCAGCTTTCTGCGGCGTCGGCTCCGGTGTTGGATAACGGACTTTCGTTCGTCGGTATTTCATTCAACGCCGGTGAAAGGATCTCTCGCGTCGTGATCGAGAGTGGCAACGCGGCGCTTTCGGCGACAAACACCGACGGTGCTAGCGGTGTCGACGCGGTTGCAATGGACGACTTCATTTACGGTGAACCCCGAGCAGTCGATTTCCACACCGGCGACTTCGACGGCGATGGCATAACCGATTCAAATATTTTCCGTCCGTCCAACGGAACATGGTTCACGCTTAACAGCGGCAGCAACACGATCGGGATCGTTCAGTGGGGACAGAACGGCGACATTCCCGTCGACGGTGATTTCGACGGCGACCGCATCGCCGACCAGGCGGTGTTTCGCCCGTCGGACGGATCATGGTGGATCAATCGAAGCAGCGATGGCGCAGCTTTCGTCACCCAGTTCGGGACGACCGGCGACAAACCTGTTACCGGCGACTACGACAAGGATGGCAAGACCGATATCGCCGTCTGGCGTCCGTCGAACGGAAACTACTTTATCGCGAGAAGCAGCACGAACTTCTCGACATTCTTTGGCTACGGATTCGGAACAAACGGAGACGTTCCGGTTCAGGGAGCAGCTCAGTAAATTTCGCTTCAACTTACTTTTTTGGACGGGTCATAGGGTCCGTCCCTTTTTTATTTTCGGATCCCGCCAGGTGTGCTGTCCCGATTTGAACAACTGCTTACAAACCAAAGACATACTGCTCTCTCTAATAACTCTCTAAGAACTTTATAACGCAATTCTAAGGACTTTCGGCTTAGGGGACTTGTAGCCTAAGACGTTCCGAGCGGACAAATCTTATTACACCTATTTGGAATCGGCTGACAGTTCTGTGCCGCCTGCTGACGGCGCAAAACAAGATCAAGGAGTTCAGAAATGATATATCTTGCCAGGACCCTCACGTTTTTCGTTCTCACGTTAATCTTTTTTCAAAACTCGGCCTCAGCGTCCGCACTTATTCGCGTAGCTGCAGGTGCGAACGCTGCGGCTATACAAAGCGCGGTCGATCAGTTCCGCACCGATCTGGGCGGGGCGAATAACGGAGTCGGCGGAGCATTCTCAAACGGACGCCGCGAAATAAATTGGGACGGCGTACCGGATAGTTTCGCAGAGCCCAATGCGCTGCCTTTCAACTTTTTCAACGTTAACAGCCCGCGCGGAGTGATCTTTCATTCGGTCGCGAACATAGGCGGCAATCATCAGTTCAGGGTGAGTGCGACGACTGCCTCCGGTACGGCGGTGAGATTCGGAAATCTTGACCCGTCGTACTCGATCATTTTCCAAACCTTTTCCCCCGAACGTCTCTTTCAAGCTCGGTTTGCCAATGAGATCGAGATCATTTTCTTTGTTCCGGGCACGACGAGGCCGGCGACGGTCAGCGGCTTTGGCGCGGTGTTCTGCGATGTCGATTCGTCGAACACTTTCATCGAATACTACGCGCCGGACGGCAGCAAAATTTCCGGCAGCTCATTAAACGTTGCGAGTAACGGACTGAGTTTCATCGGAACATCTTTCACCGCCGGCGAGCGGGTAGCGAAGGTCATCATTCGACTCGGAAATTCCAATCTGCAGGCAGGCAACGTCGACGGGACAAATTCGGTTGATGTCGTCGCCATGGACGATTTCATCTATGGCGAACCGCACGCGATGGAATTTCATACCGGCGATTTCGACGGCGACGGGTTTACCGATTCGAATATTTTCCGGCCGGCCACGGGCCAGTGGTTCACGATCAATAGCGGAAGCAATACGTTGAGAATCGTCCAGTGGGGTCAGAACGGCGACATCCCGGTCGATGGCGATTTTGACGGCGACCGCGTTGCCGATCAAGCCATCTTCCGACCGTCCGACGGATCGTGGTGGATCCACAAGAGCAGCGATGCGGGTGCGATCATCACGACATTCGGAACTGCCGGAGACAAGCCGATCGTCGGCGATTACGACAAAGACGGCAAGTCGGACATCGCCGTCTGGCGTCCCTCGAACGGAAATTTCCTGATCACGCGAAGCAGTGAAAACTTTGCGACCTTCTTCGGATTTCCGTTCGGACAAAATGGAGACATTCCTGTCCAAGGCGCGGCTCAATAAGTTTTCCAACAACTGAATACGCAAAAACGAGGGATGGCGACCGAGCCATCCCTCTTCATTTGGCGCACACATTTTCTTCACGATTTCCTCACGGAAGCTTCATGAAAAACTAAAGATTCAAAGTACGGACCTCGGCTTTAATGGCTGCATTCACGCGGGAGTAAAACTAAAAATTTAGGAGTGATTGCAGAACATGTTTAGAGGATTACAGAACTTTGTTTCGATATTTACTTTGACGAGTTTGATCTTTTCATTTTTCTTGATCGACGGGAGCGGCGACGTATCGGCAGGAGGCGTCGAAGCGGCTACGGCATCCGGTGCTGAATTAACCCGGACGGACTATGGCAAGTTGGCCATGTTGTTCGAACAGAACAAAGGACAGACAGATCCAGCGGTCCGGTTTGTTTCCCGCGGTCCGGGCTACACGCTCTACTTGACCGATAAAGGCACTGAGTTTTCGTTGGCGATCCCGGGGGAATCCGATGTTTCCAAGGGTGAGGCTCGCCGTGAAAAATTGAAAAGCGATCGGCTGCAAATGAAGTTCGTCGGCGCGAACACAAATCCGATTATTGCGGGCAGCGACGTAGCGCTGACGAAAACGAACTACTACATCGGAATGAAGCGCATCGAGAATGTTTCAAACTATCACCGCGTCGATTACAAGGATCTGTACGAAGGTATCGATGCTGTTTTTTACGGCAACGCGACGAACCAGCTCGAATACGATTTCATCGTTGCGGCGAATGCGAACGCAGATCGGATCCGGCTTCGATTGGAAGGCACCCAATCTGTCTCGATCGATGACGACGGCGATCTCGTAGCCAGGACTGCGAACACCGAATTGAAGCAGAAAGCACCGAAGGCCTATCAGACGATCGATGGGGCGAAACGCCAGGTCGACGTCAGCTACGCGGTCGTCGAAAACGAAGTTGCGTTCAAGCTTGGCGAGTACGATCATTCGCAGCCGCTGACGATCGATCCGGCCTTGAGTTATCTGACGTACATCGGCGGTACGGGTTTCGACAATTCGCGCGACGTTGCGGTTGATCCCAGCGGGAACGCTTATGTTACGGGCGACACGCTATCCCTGAATTTTCACGGGCAGACAAGAAGCGATAGTGACGCCGGAGCCGCGTATGTTGCCAAAATAAATCCGGATGGAACCGCGTTCGTTTACGTCACGATCCTCGAGGGTAACGGCGACGATTTTGGTTTCGGCGTGACGGCCGATGCAAACGGAAACGCTTATGCGACCGGGATCGCCTCGCGCTTTTTCCCGACGACTTCGGGTGCGTTCGACACCAATCATGGAATCCTTAACGCGCAAGATGCCTACGTGACAAAACTCGATCCGGCCGGCGTCATCGTCTATTCAACTTTTCTCGGCGGCACCGATGCCGATGCCGGAGCAGACATAGCGGTCGACTCGAGCGGTAAGGCTTATGTCGTGGGCAACACTTTTTCGAACTCTGCGTTTCCGACAAAAAACAGATATCAGAGCTGCGGGATCGTTTCTCCGCTCCAAACATTCGACAGCCAGGACGCGTTCCTGACAGTTTTCAACGCCGCAGGCAGCGACATAACTTATTCGTCCTGCATTGGAAATACGGTCGGCGTTGTCTCACTTTCAGACGACTCGGCTATAGGCGTCGCGCTCGATTCATCAAACAATGCGTACGTGACGGGCGAGACAAAATCAAACACCTTCAAAGTCAAAAACGCCGCTCAACCCAACACCGGCGGCGGGATCGATGCGTTCGTGGCGAAATTCGTTCCGACGCAAAGCGGCGATGCTTCGGTCGCGTACGCAACTTTCCTCGGCGGCAGCGGAACCGACAAAGGCTTGGGGATCGCTGTTACGGCAAACGGTGTCGCGAGCGTCACCGGCATTACCGGCTCGTTCAATTTTCCGCTGAAGAACGCATTCGATTCGACGAATCAGATCAACGAAGCATTTGTCACGCAATACTCCTCGACCGGCTCTCTGTCGAATTCTTCATTTCTTGGCGGCGCGGATCAGGACGAGGGCGACAACATTGCTGTCGGCAACGGCGGAACGATCTATGTTACGGGCAACACGCTTTCGAACGACTTCCCGATGGCGGTGCCGTTTCAAGCCGCCCGGCGTGGCAATCGTGACGCATTCATCACGAAAGTACGGTTTGGGATCAACAACAATCCGGGCGTCGCTTCGTCGAGTTACCTCGGAGGCAGCGGCAACGACAAAGCCTTCGGTATCGGCGTTCTCGGTAATTTCATTTTCGTCGCCGGGCCAACCGAATCAAATAACCTTTTAACGACCACCGGCGCGATCAAGGCAACTTCTAACGCCAGTACCGCGAATCCCGACGGATTTGTCGCGAAGATCCTGGACTCGAGAAAGGACACGATCGGAACATTCGATCCGATCAATACTAACTTCGATCTTAGAAATACTTTGACCGCCGGGGCCGCCGACATACTCGTCGAGCGCGGCATCGTGGGTGACGTTCCGGTCGCGGGCGATTTCAACGGTGACGGGATCGATACGGTCTCGACATTCAACAACGGCGTCTGGAAGATCCAGAACAACAACGTCATCGTCAGCGGTTATCCGGTAAGTCCGATCACCGTTAATTTCGGGCAGGCGGGAGATCTTCCGGTTGTCGGCGACTGGAATAATGACGGGCTCGAAACCGTGGGCGTCTATCGTCCGTCGGCAGGTCAGTTTCTTTTGACGGATGCGCTTGCGACCACCGCAAATCCAAACCCGCCCGTGAACTTGACCGAGACGTTTGGAGTTGCTGAGGATCTTCCGATCGCAGGAGATTGGGACGGCGACGGCATCGATTCGATCGCGGTATTTCGGCCGAGCGTCGGACAGTTTTTCCTCGCGAATGACAACGTGCAGTTTCCGGGAATCGATCTCGTCACGTTCTTCGGAACGAACGGCGATCTGCCGGTCGGTGGCGACTGGGACGGAGACGGCAAGGATTCGATCGGCGTGTGGCGGCCGTCGACGCAGGAATTTTTCCTGTCGAACGACAACGCCAATATCGCGAATCAGTTTGTCTTCGGATCGCCGGGCGATCTGCCGGTAGTCGGAGATTGGGACGGGAAGCCTAATCAATAGAAGAAAGTAGGCGGAAGCTGAAAACAGAAGGCAAACACCGCCTCTGCTTTCTGCCTTCCGCCTCTCCTACTTCAGTCCTCTCAACAGCACCGCATCGTGCTTCCAGTTTCCCTTTATCAGCGCGAAAGTTTTTCCGTCCTCCGAAAGTGAGAATGAGGAGAGCTCAGCGATCTCTCCGCTGCTCAGGTCCGCGACCTGGCGCGGCGTATCGCTGTCCAGCGCTTGAAACCAAAGTCCGCCGATCTCTCCGGCATCGTCCGCGAGCAGGTATGCGATATATTTTCCATCGTCCGACCAGACCATGTGCACCAGGTTTGGAGCGCTCGTTATTCGCCAGGTCTTCAGCGGCTGGCCGTCCGGAATCGAAGCGACGGTCAGTTGGATCTCAGTGCCTTTCCGCTTCGAATATGCGACACGCGTAAGATCCGGCGAAACGATAAGGCCGCGTCCCATTTCCTTCATGACCAGTTCCTCTTCGCCGGTTTCAATCGCAACCCGCCGCAAACTGTTATTCAGAGCCGATCTGTAATAGAGCCATACTCCGTCGTCTGACATACGAAGCGGAACTCCGCCTTCGATCTTCGTTACCTGTTTTTGATTCGTTCCATCCGGATTCATCCGCCAGATGTGAAGCAGGCCCGTCCGATCGGAATTGAAAAACAATATCTTGGAATCGGGAGAGGTCAGCGGCTCGACGTCCATCGCCGGGTCGTTGGTTAGCTGTCGCAGATCGGTTCCATCCGAATTAGCGCTCCATATTTCTAAATTGCCGGTTCTCAGGGAAGAAAAATAGACTTTGCCGTCGGGCGCTAGCGTTACAGTGTTTGCGTTACCGATCAGGCGCGGAACTGCGGTCGGTTTCTCAGTCTGAAACAACAGCAATCGAAAATCGGGCTCGATCTGCGTCGCGACCACGAGCCGTCCTTGAGCGTCGAGACTTAGACGAGAATATGTTTCCGAATCCGATGTCAGCTTCGATGCCTCGCCGGCGTCCGATACTTTCCAAATGCGATAGCTGCGATCGGGCAGCTGCATCGCCGTCATCAAGAATCCGCTTTGATCCGGCAGCCATGCTATATAGCCGAGATTAAAAAATTTCTCGGGCGTGAGCGGACGCTCGACTCCCGTCTCGACATCGACTCCTATCACCTCGAACGCATTCGATGACGTACGCGATTGCCCAACCGCAAAGGCAACCGTTTTCCCGTCAGGTGAGATCTTGTTATCGCCGATCCTGATCGGCCGCGGCCTGGAAGCAAGCTTCCTTTCATTCTGTCCGTCCGCGGCATCGGCGATATAAAGCGAGCAGTAATCCTCGTCTGTATACGGACATCGAACATACGAGATCTTGTCTCCCTTGCTCGATACACTGATCCATCCTTGCGTGCCGTCGATGATCTTTTGCGGGACACCGCCAAAGATCGACATCTTGTAGACGCTCAACTGTGGTCCCGATCGCATGCCGCGAACGAAATAAATGCTGTTACCATCCGGCGAGATTGCGAGCCCGCCATAAAAATCCGTGGACGCCGGAACGATCGGCACGTTGTTCGATGTCTCGAGCTCTCGGAGCCAGAGGCTTTGCTTTCCGTTTTCCCGATGCGTGTAGACGACATTTTTGCCGTCTGGCGAGATCGCTATGTGAAAGACGCCTCCGTCAGTCGAGAGCTTTTCCAATTCGAACGGTTTCGAAAGGATCGGAACTGAGCCGGACGCCTGATTTCGAATCAGCCATCCGGCGATCAAAACAACGCCGACAAGCACGACTAACGCGCTCAATAAAAAGAGAACGGGTCGCGATCTTTGGTTCTGCCTTTCACCGATGTCGCGCTCTTCTTTTTCTTTAGCGATCGTCTCTTCGCTTTTGTCGGGCGTGATGGTCGTGAATGATTCGACCGGTTGCAGGAACCGGTAACCGCGCCGCGGGATGGTTTCGATGTAGGTCGGAGTTTGCGCGTCGTCATCCAGCGCTTTGCGAAGCTGCCGGATATTGAAAGTTATGTTTCCTTCTTCTACAAAACTGTCCGGCCAGACCGATTGGAGCAAAAAATCCTTCCGCAGGACTTTCTTTGGATTCTGAACAAGCACTAAAAGCAGATCGAACATCTTCGGCGTGACAGGAACGTTCTCGCCGTTTCGGCTCAACGTGTGATCGTCGACGTTAAGAGCGAACTCTCCGAAGCTGTACAGTTGCTTTTCTTTCAACTACTTCACCTTAGCTAACAACTTTCTAATTGATCTCTAACCGCTTTCTCTCAGGCTATAACGCGATTCTCATCGAGCTTTAATCTCATTCTAAGGACGAAAAACAGGGTGATTGGTAGATTCGTCTCCGTCGGATAGTGCGAATCATAGCACAACCCGGCGAGCGGCTTAATAAGCGTCAGCCTGTGGAAAAAGGATACGGCAGATGGAGCTGTTAAGTTGCAGATCGAGCCCTGGGAAGAGAACAAGCAATGGCTTCGGCGGAGTTTTAAGTATTTCTTCGCCGGGCCCCCGAGTCGGAACACAGAGCGGCTGAGAGTCGGGGCGACGCGTCTCGGTCGGATCAGCAAGGAGAAAAAAATGTTAGGAACAACAGTAGTTAGGAGTGAAGTTGGGAACGGGGTTTTGGCGTATGACTATCGCGAAACGCTTCTCGCTTCGGAGAAGGTCAACTGGAATCTCGATGACATCATCGGCGGCGACAAGAAACTCGATTTTTCAAAACGGTTCATGCCCGAGTCGCTCGCACGTGTCGAAGAGCTGCCCTTTCTCAACGCAGACGAGAAACGCGTTCTAAATCAGATCCGCGCGAACGCTTACCTTTCGATCTTCGTGATCGTCGAGGAATTTATCGTTCCGTTCGTGCTCGATCACGTCCGTCCCGAGCTCGATACCGGTGACTATCGCGTTCGAGCTTTTCTGCATTTCGTCGAAGAAGAGGTCAAGCACATCCAGCTCTTCAAAAGATTCTGCGAAGAGTTTCGCGCGGGATTTCCGATCGAGTGCAAAGTCATCGGACCGGCGGCGGATATCGGCAAGGCGGTGCTCGCGCACAATCCGACGAGCGTTGCGCTCGTGATCCTGATGATCGAATGGATGACTCAGGAGCATTACCTCGGAAGCGTGAAAGACGCGACGGATCTCGATCCGCAGTTCAAGAGCCTGCTCAAAAATCATTGGCTCGAGGAAGCACAGCACGCAAAGCTCGACACGATGATGGTCGAAAGTCTGATCGCGAACTCGAATGACTTACAAATCGATGAAGCGATGGACGGATTTCTGGCTATCGGCGGATTCCTCGACGCGGGATTGAAGCAGCAGACAGAGTTTGATCTCGAAGCACTTGAAACTGTGATCGAGCGAACTCTTTCCGCCAAAGATCGCCAGACTTTCATCGAGAAGCAGCTTCAGGCGAATCGATGGACCTACATCGGTTCGGGAATGGTACATCCGCGTTTTCGACAGATGCTCGATCGTTTGGGAAGCGACGCACGAGGCCGAATCGAGGGTGTTGCACCCGTTTTCGCTTGAGTCAAAAAGCGGCGCCTTAAACGCGACGCTAAAGGAAACGACAATGAAAAATTACATTTATATCGCAGCAATAATTCTTACGTATGCCGCCGGCGGCATGCCCGCGCGGGCCGATGACGGCATCGTGCACCGATCTCCTTTCGATTTCGACGCGGACGGAAAGACGGACATCTCGATCTATCGGCCCGGTCCGTCCGAATCGTGGATCGCAAAGTCCGGCGGCGGAAATTTTGTGACGCAGTTCGGTCTTCCAACTGACAAGCTCGCGTCGGCGGATTTTACCGGTGACGGCAAAACCGACATCGCGTTCTTCCGTCCGTCGACCGGACAGTGGTTCGTACTTCGAAGCGAGGATTCGTCCTTCTTCGGATTCACATTCGGAACTAACGGAGACATTCCGGCACCGGCGGATTTTGACGCCGATGGAAAGGCGGATGCGACCGTGTTTCGACCGTCGACCGGAACGTGGTTCATCCAGAAGTCGAGCGGCGGATTCGTGATCACGCACTTCGGCATCGACGGCGACCAGCCGGTGGTCGCCGATTACGATGCGGACGGAAGAGCCGACATCGCGATCCGCCGACCGGCCTCCGGCGAGTGGTGGATCGATCGATCGTCGAGCGGAGTGATCGCATATCGATTCGGAAGCTCGCTCGATAAGACGGTTCAGGGCGATTACACGGGCGATGGGAAAGCGGACGTTGCCGTATGGCGGCCATCCACGGGGATCTGGTTCATTCTGCGGAGCGAGGACGCGTCAATGCTCGCGTTTCCGTTCGGCCAGTTTGGCGACGCACCGGCTCCGGGCGACTACGACGGTGATGGAAGATTCGACGCGGTCGTTTTTCGTCCGTCGAGCTCGACCTGGTTCATCGCGAAAAGCGGTGGTGGAACGACGATCGTTCCATTCGGATCGGCGGGCGATCAGCCATTGCCGGGCGCCTTCGTCCGGTGATGAACGGGTGCGATATCGCGGAGCCCCCGGATCCGCGATATCGCACTCCGAATCAACAAGACAATTTTTAGGAGTGAAAAAAATGGATAGTACAAAAATGACAAGTGAACTGGAGAGCTTGAAGAGCAAACTTCGAGCGACGTGGACGGCCGGAGACTTCGCCGAGATCGCGAAAGCGATCCAGGGCGGAGCCGAAGAGTTCGTCAAACGTTTGGATATACAACGAGGAACGATCGTTCTCGACGTCGCGTGCGGAAATGGAAACACGGCTATTCCGGCTGCGAAGGCGGGAGCCGAGGTCACCGGTCTCGACATCGCGCCGTACTTGATCGAGCAAGCGATCGAACGTGCGGAGCGGGAGAAGGTTAGGGCGGAATTCGACGTCGGCGACGCGGAGGATCTTCCGTACGAGCCCGCGAGTTTCGATCTCGTCATGACGATGTTCGGTGCGATGTTCGCACCGCGTCCGGATGTCGTCGCGGCCGAGTTGAAGCGCGTCTGTCGTCCGGGCGGCGTGATCGCGATGGCGAATTGGACGCCGCAAGGATTTATCGGACAGATGTTCAAGATCACAGGCAAGCACGTCGCTCCGCCCGCCGGAATGTCGTCACCGATCCTGTGGGGAGATGAGCAGACAGTCAGCGAAAGATTCGCGGATGGAATTTCAAATCTGCAGATGACGCGGCGAAAGATCGACTTCGATTTCTCGATCAGCCCCGAAGACGTCGTCGAGCATTTTCGAATGTATTACGGACCGACTCAGAAAGCGTTCGGCGCGCTCGACGGAGCCGGTCAGGCGGCTCTGAGAAAAGATCTCGAGGATCTTTGGAGCGGATACAACACGGCGACCGATGGCTCGACAAAGGTGGTCGGGGAATATTTGGAGGTAATAGCAACGCGCTCGTAGCTTTGCGCGTTCGAGGGCGGAACGCGGACGACACGCGTGACCGGCATTGAGAAGCAAGTAGAGGACTGACGTTCTGATAACGACAGGAACAGGAGCCCTCGGGCTGTCTGTTCGATCGGAACGTCTTTATAAAAAGGAAACAATTATGAAATTAGCAATCGCAATCAAAAAGCAGTTGGTTTATGGAGTGCTCGTGTACTCAGCGGCACTAACACTATCGAATGTTTCTCTGGCGCAAAGACCGCTCTCGGTCGAGCTGCCGGAGCAGTGTAGTCAGATCCGGGTGGACGAGGATAACAGTCTTGCCTACCACGTGTACGCTCTGGGTGTGCAAAATTATACCTGGGATGGTACGAGTTGGGCGCTGACAGGTCCGATGGCCACCCTGTATGCAGCACCTAATTTTCACGGGAAGGTGGGGACGCATCACGGCGGCCCGACTTGGGTAAGCAACAGCGGAGGGTTGGTAATCGGCAAGAAAGAGTACGACTGCGCGCCCGATCCAAACTCGATTCCTTGGCTGCGTCTTCGCGCCGAAGAGGTTGACGGTGTCGGAATGTTCAGTGATACGACATTCATCCAGCGTGTCAACACATCGGGCGGAAAGGCTCCGGTAAATCCGGGTGCATATGACGGCCAGCCCGTGAGCGTGCCGTACTCCGCCGAGTACATCTTCTACCGCGCTGAACGACCGTAGGTTCTAGAAATTCGTCATACGGGATCCGGCCCGGATTCAGCACTAAAGCTGATCCGGGCCGGAATTTTAAACTTGCAGGTCGGCTTCTTTCGTGTTTTTTTTCGTGTGGTTCGTGTCGATCAGGTGTCGATCAGGTGTCGATCAGGTGTCGATCTTCGACATCATCCTCACCGACAACCCGCGTTTAATGATCAGCAGCAGTCCGATCGCCGTCCAAAAAAGAATTCTTCCTTTGCGAATGAGAGCGAGGGTGACGCCGATGCCGGCGGTCATCGCGACAGTCTCTGCGATGAACTGTGCACCGGCTTCGTCGACGCCGATGACGAACGGGATGAGCTTGAAGACGATCGTGATCAGCCGGCTAACCGATTCGAGCAGAAATGCCGACAGCAGATTTGCCGATGAGATCCGTTCGAGAATGAACCACACTTCTAAAATGCCGAGCAGATGAAACGTCGCCTCGATCAGGCAAATCGGAAGAAACCGTTTCGGGTATCGCCGATAAAATCCGTAGATGAAATTTTCGAAGAGACGGACTTGAAGTCTCGTATGTTCGAGTACTCCGGTCGCGATGCCCTTGTTGTAAAGCCACTCGCAAGTCTCGCTCGCAAAATGCCATTGTCGAATGACGAGAAGAACGAGAAACAAAAGTACGAAGATGATCGCGGCGATCAAAACGTCTATTGTCCAGACCCAGCCATCGTCGAGCGTGAAAGCTCGCAGCAGCGTGAACGCTCCGCCGATCAAAAAAAGGCTTGTCGTAAAACTGTAAAAAAGATTCTCGGTCGCAACGGACGAAAGTCCGACGACGAGCGGGATCCGCTTGCGAACCGCGACTGCCTTCGCGGTCCCGCTGACCAATATTCCGAGCGGGATCATGTTGCTCATCGCTTCGCCGATGATCACGGCCGGGATCGCGTCCTTCATTTTTAAGAAGTACGGCTCATAGACAGACAACGTCCACGCGGCAGAGCGCATGCAAATACGAAGAAAATAAAGTGCGAGGATGATCGCGAAACCGTCAACGCCGAAGCGCGAGATATTATTGACGATCTCACCCACGCCGACCGAGTACACGAAGTAAGCGAACAGAGCGATGCCCGCAACGGTAAGAATAATTCCGATGATCGTGAGTCGGTTGGTGTGCTTCTGCGAGAGGCGCGGTGTGCGAAGCTCGGGTTGTTCGGGCGCCTGTTCCAAATTCACTGCTTTGCCTTGCCTTTTGGCTTGAACTAAAATGTTATTGCAACCGAAGCCAAATAACAAAAAACACGGGTGTGAGGTTTTTCTAAGATCCGATGATAATGCAATTTTTTTGAACGCGGATCAGGCGGATTTGGCGGATTTAGGCGGATCAGAAATCAGATCCGGATTTCTATCCGCCTGATCTGCCAAATCCGCGTTCAAGAAAATGGTCGCGGACGAGAGACCATGATTACATAAGGTAAATAATATGAGCACTGCAGCAGTCCCTGCGTTATCAAATCACGGTCTGACCGTTTTATCAGAAGAGGAAGAATTATTCCGGGCGTCTGTTCGCGAATTTGCCGAAGGCGAGATCCGCCCGAAGGTCGAAGCGATGGAGCATGCCGGCAAACTCGATCCGGAAATTATCAAACAATGCTTCGAGCTCGGCCTGATGGCGATCGAGTCGCCTGAAGAGCACGGCGGCGCGGGCTCGACGATCTTCAACGCGATTCTCGCGATCGAAGAGCTTGCGCGCATCGATGCAAGCGTCTCGGTTTTCGTCGATGTTCACAACA
Source organism: Acidobacteriota bacterium (assembly GCA_003223025.1). GTDB lineage: Bacteria > Acidobacteriota > Blastocatellia > Pyrinomonadales > Pyrinomonadaceae > OLB17. Next base: position 30,695 of record QHXR01000017.1, on the reverse strand, counting down.
CGCTCGTGACGAACGCGTTCATGCGCTGGGCGAACGATGATCAGAAAAAGAAGTACATGCCGCAGCTCGCGACGCAGCGCGTCGGTGCGTATGCGCTGAGCGAAGCGAGCTCGGGTTCGGATGCGTTCGCGCTGAAAACGCGTGCGGTCGACAAAGGCGATCATTACGAGCTGACAGGTCAGAAGCTCTGGATCACTAACGGAAACGAAGCGGAGATCTTCGTCACGTTTGCGACCGTCGATCCGGCGGCCGGTTACAAAGGGATCACCGCATTCATCGTCGAGAAACAGTTCTCCGGATTTTCCGTCGGTAAGAAGGAAGACAAGCTCGGGATCCGCGCTTCGTCGACTACGGAATTGATTCTCGACAACTGCAAAGTCCCGAAAGAGAACGTGCTCGGCGAAGTTGGAAAAGGGTACAAGGTTTCGATCGAAACATTGAACGAAGGCCGCATCGGGATCGGTGCACAAATGCTCGGAATCGCGCAGGGCGCATACGAATCGGCACTGAAGTACACGCAGGAACGCGAGCAGTTCGGTCAAACGATCGGAAGCTTTCAGGCGGTGCAGTTTCAGCTCGCGGAGATGGCGGTCGATATCGAGGCGACGCGTCTTCTCGTCTACAACGCCGCGCGTTTGAAAGACGCCGGGAAGCCTTTTCTCAAAGAAGCCGCGATGGCGAAATTATATTCTTCGCGTTGCGCCGAACGAGTTTCATCGAAAGCAATCGAGCTCTACGGCGGATACGGTTACGTGAAAGATTACCCGGTCGAAAAGTTCTGGCGTGATTCAAAGATCGGCTCGATCTACGAAGGAACATCGAACATGCAATTGCAGACGATCGCGAAGTTGATCATGAAATAGTTTTACAGAGATGAAGGGGATGAAGGACATGTCTTCATCCCCTTTATGATGCGAAGTCGTGCGAGGCGATTAACCGCAGATGACGCGGACAGCGCGGATTTAGGAAAATCTTTATCTGCGTTGTCCGCGTCATCTGCGGTTAATCACTGTTCTCAGACGAAGTGGGATTTGCTCAATCGAATTTCAGCCAGTTCGATAACGATGCTGCCATGTAGCCCAGAGCTTGTTGTCGATTCTGGGATGGAACATCACGATCGTCGAGGACTTTTCGCAACCCGCGTGTCGCTTTTTTTGAGAGTCGCTCAGCGACGTTTGAAGCTTCCCATAATTTCATCAAACGAACTTCGGTCAGACTGTCGATTTCCCGTTCGAAAATTCCCGGAGAATTCTTTGCGGCATGTAGAAGAAAAATATTCCACCGGTTGTTTCGGAGATCCTCCCAGACATCCTTTGCATCGTCGATCAGCCAGTAACAGTTTCCGACCGAACGTCCGAGTGAGCGCGCCGCAGCCAGACCATGTCGATCCCGGATCTCTCCCGAAAGGGCAACGCATTCGGCCATTATGCGGAACGGTTCTTCCGACTTCAGTTTCAACGCTTTTCGAATCAACTCTGTGTCATGGAATCCGTTAAAACCGGTTTCCGACATCGCCAACTCCGCTCGAAACATTTTTTGCAATGCGTTCCAGAGGCCGCCGGGCTGACGCGCACGGGCCGGGCGAAGTTGGTGTATATCGGTCAGGATCCCGGTCGCGAGCTCGCTCAGAAATTTCTCGACAGGATCGAGCCGGTGAGTTTCATCAAACTTCGAGCCGACGAATTGTTGAAAGACCGGAATGCGTGCAATCGACCGGTGCCCGCCCGTTTCGTCACAAACGTAGTCGAAGAGGCTAATGCCAAGATTGAATCGTCCGCAAAGATCGGCTGCGGATTCCAGTCGTGGCCCCGAGATCCCCAGTAACTCGCCAAAGATCTGCCCGACCAGGACGCCAAATCCGTAAACCGAATCGAGTAGAGGCGGATCCAGGGCGGGCGATTTTCCGCGATTCACATCTGCTGCAAATCGGATCTCACTCAATCGTCGCTTATAATCACGCGAATATCGCTCAGGGGCAGGCAAACCTTGGTCGATCCATTCTTCGAAGAATGCGGACTGAAAATGGCCGTGCCAGTACATTACGCTACTTTGACATTAACTTCGGCAGGCAGCCCCGAAGCTTTTCTGCGAATTCGTAGGATCGGCCATCGGCCGGGATCGAGCTCACCATTCTCCACGCGTCGCCAACGATCAAGCGCCGCGCACGATGCTGCCGTTGCGAACAGACCGTCCTTATCGAGGACGAAAGAATTGCCGCCGCCTGTTCCTCGAGTCCATCCGTCGACATGCTCAGGATGTACAACCCCCGGTGAAGGAATTCGCATCACGTAATCACCGTCCCATCCGCCGTCGTCGCGTTGAGCCTCGAGCAGAGCCCGGGCCGCGCGTTCGCGTTCCTTCGCAGCGCCGAGATAAGACAAGAATGAAAAAGATTCGAGGGCGAACGCGGTAGTTAACGGATCGAGCGTCATGGAGGAACCTAGTCCATAACCTCCGTCTTCCAGTTGCTCTCGCGTCAATCCTCGTAAGAGCAGCTTCGCATTTTTCGCAGGTATTCGGACCTCGCATGCGCCGGCCGCGCGGAGAACCATCGACGTCGTGTAATGCGGACCGCGCCACCAGTAGGCGTCGTAGAAGCCCGACCCATTTTGCTGATCGATCAAAGCGGAAAGGATCGTATCGCGGTCGGTGTAGTTTGGATCCGAAAAGATCGCAGCTGCGGTAACGTCCGGATGCTCGGAGGTCCACCCTTCGATGGAAAGGTCCCCGGCTTGAATGTATTCACGAATTCCCGAATCGTCCGTGTATGTCGCGATGCCGTCTTGCACGCGGTGGCTCCAAAGGAACGTCTCTGCCTCGTTGCGGTCATCGTGCGATAAAGATCCATCTAGCGCCTTCAGGCACCATGCGGTCGAATCCGCATCCGGGGGCACGGCACCGCCGTAGGACCATCCACCGGATGCGCCGCGGGCCGTAGCGAGAAACGATTTCGGTCTTCGTAATTCCGCGTCTTTCGCTATATCGGAAACGTGGGTCACGATAAAGCTTGTGACCCACACGTCCGATTCACCCGCCAACGTTTGAAAGCCGTGCCAGCGGTCTCCATCAAGCAGCTGCCGCAGTCTGCTCCATCCCTTCTTGATCGTCGTATCGACTGCCGCAGCTGAGAGTTTGCTTTTTATATCCAGCCCCCTCCGCCTCCGCCAGGTGGACTCGGGTCCACGAAGTCGGGGCGATTTACGTTTAGGTTTTGGCCATCCTTTGTCGTTACAGCGCCGCTGGATCCGTTCCAGTTCACCCACCGGCCTCCGTCATCTCTGAACTTCGGGAAGTCGTCTGATGTCGGCGGCGTCGCACCGGCCCCACGATAACAATGGTTCTCGAAAGCCTCCGAATCGAGCTCCGTACCTCCGCACGAATGAACTATCTCGTGGAAGACGATGGCCTCGAATCGTGCCGTCGTATCGCCAAATGCCGAAGGCGTCAAGGTTATTTCATTTCCGGAAGTCTGTCCGACAATGCTGTCTCCAAGACTTCCACACTTCCAGACTACATCAAGGTGAGCACGCTTGATGCAGTTCTTCAAGTCGGTCAGACCTCGCAAATCGCAACCGTCCACTTTCCGGTAAATGCGATCGAGAGCGGCGCCAATGCTGTTGACTTGGCTCTGGTTGCAGGTCGGCTCGCTGCGTGTGCAGCCACCGTGCCATGCGGTCTCGAGACAACGGGTTCGTACACGTATAGAGTCAACCATGCTTCACCCCCTTCCCCTTCGACTTGGTTGCCGACTTGGGAGCCGACTGAGCAAATTGCCAAAGCACACACGAGCCGCCTTCAAGCGACAGGCTTTCTCCGCCTTTGCCGACCCCGTAGGTTCCGACAAACGCTTGTCGAGCATGCGGGTCCGCGTCCTTTAGAACTCCATCGAAAGTCACCGATGCCGAAGTCAGATTCGTACTAACTTCGTAGCTAAGCTGGATCCGGCCGGTCTTCGCATCGATACGGCCGTTCACGGCTCCGATCTGAGCGAGTCTCGGCACATCCCCGCAGCATCCGTTCTCACCGGATGGAGGTATGAAAGCAACCGAGAAATCGCCACGGATCTTATTATCGGTAACCGCAAGATCAAGCGTGAGCAGAGCCTCGGGCCCGGAAACATCCAAAAGTTTTCCTTCCCATCTGCCATCCAGTTTCATGCAGACCTCCTTGCTGCCTTCGGTTTGGCAGCAGCGGCCGGCCCCTTGAATGGCTTGACTCTCACTTCGGGCGCGATCGCCACGGAAGTGATCGGTTTGTTAAGGCTCGCGGAAATCACCCCTCCGCGCAGCGGTGAGAACTTCTGCGCCGCAACATCGAAAACTCCTTTCAGTCCGACGCCCCCTTCGCGCATGTCAGCGACACGGCCATCAAGTCGAACCACGACCCGTCGTTCCTTCTCTTTGTCGCTTAGCTCGAGAATCAAGCGATCATCGGAGAGCTTGCCGTTAACTTCGCCTCTGAAAACAGACGAAGCATGGTTGACCCCTATTTCGGCCACGCATGCTCCTTTGATCTCTCCACTTTTTTTGTTGTGTTTGAGGGCTAGCTTGATACTCCCCTCAAATCCTCGGACATCGATCAACCTCCCTGACCAGTTCCCTTGTATCGATCCGTCATATGCCATATTCCCTCCTTCTTCGAAACTCCCGGGACGGGTAATTACTACGCTGGCAAAAAAGCCGCTCCCGACGACGTGGGAAGTGTCACGGCGCGGCTTTTCTAGTTAATCCCAAAGCCATTCACAACGCGCGAACGGCTAAGAGCTAGGTGTTTTTTCGAGCAACTTATATATCACCCTCCCGATCAAGTCAAGAAACTTTTTCGCGCGACTTTGCGCGCCGGCCGCGACATTACGTACACGATCGGGAGCCCGAGCATGAAGTAGGAAACGGACGGACGGGTATGAAGGCGATGGAGGATTTTCTGCGTCCCGTTCATCCTTCTATCCCTGTTGAAATTCCTTTTCTTTTTTGTGTTGCGAAGTCGTTCACGTCATTAACCGCAGATAGCGCAGATTTAAGAAAATTTTTATCTGCACTGTCTGCGTCATCTGCGGTTAATGCTTGTGCGCAACCGGAAGTTCCGAGCTACTCCGAAGGCTGCGACCGCAAATTGCTATGCCGAATCCCGTATCCGAAGTAGATCGCCAACCCGATCGCCATCCAGATGATCAGTCGAGCCCACGTGTCGAACGGCAATCCGTACATCAGATATAGCGACGCACCTGCCGAAAGAATTGGAAGAACCGGTGAGAAAGGAACTTTGAAAGGTCGCGGCAGATCCGGTCGTGTTCGACGCAGAACGATGACACCGATCGAGACGATGACGAACGCGAAGAGCGTTCCGATGCTGACGAGTTGACCGAGCATCGAGATCGGCACGAGTGCCGCCATCACTGCGACGATCCCGCCGGTGATCATCGTCGTCACATGCGGAGTTCGGAATCGCGGATGCACTTTCGCTGCCCAGGACGGAAGTAATCCATCTTTGCCCATCGAATAAAAAATCCGAGGCTGTCCCATGATCTGCACGACCATTGTCGAGCTCAATCCGAGGATCGCGCCGATCTTTATGATCACGGAAAATGATTTGAGAATGTAGCTCGTCGTCGAACCTTCGGCGGCAAGATTCGACGCCGCGGTGATCGCTGCCGCGATCGGCGCGGCTTCTTCTTTCAATTGTGTATACGGAACAAGACCGACCATGATCCCCGATACGAGAATGTAAAGCACGGTGCAGATCAGAAGCGACCCGATGATCGCCCGCGGCATGTCGCGTTGCGGATTCTTCGCTTCCTGTGCGGCCGTCGAGACCGCATCGAATCCGATGTACGCAAAGAAGATCACCGAGGCTCCGGTTAGAATTCCGCTGTATCCGTACTCGCCAAATGTTCCGGTGTTCGGCGGAATGAACTGCAGGCAATCGCCCGATCCGGGCTGACATCCGAAGCCCAGCAGATGCGTGTTCACGTAGCCGACTCCCGCGATTATGAAAAGTACGACGACGGCGATCTTTACCATCACAACGACCGAATTGAAGTTCGCGGATTCTTGAATTCCCCGGACCAGCAACGCCGTAACCGCAAACGCGATGAGCATCGCCGGAAGATTAAAGATCGCGGTCTCGATCGGAGGAGATATTCCGGCTTGCGAGATTCCCTTGGCTAGCTCGTCGGTTAGTACGTTGTAGCCGACCGGAGGGTTGAGGATCGATTGATCGACCCGCAGATTCGCGAGCTGACCAACCGCCACTTCGCTCAGTCTTACAAACTTTGTTCCGGGTGCCGCGCTAAACGCGATCGGAAAATTGATCCCGAGATCCGCGAGAACGCTGACGACATTTCCCGACCATCCGACCGCGACCGTCGCCGCGCCGAACGCGTATTCCAGAATGAGATCCCAACCGATGATCCACGCGACAAACTCGCCGAGTGTTGCGTAACCATAGGTGTACGCCGATCCTGAGATCGGGACGGCGGATGCGAATTCGGAATAGCAGAGCGCGGCGAGGGCGCTCACGATGCCGGCGATGATCATCGAAATAACGACCGCAGGTCCGGCGTGTTTGCCGGCTGCCTGCCCGGTCAAAACAAATATTCCGGTGCCGATGATCGCACCGACTCCAAGTAACGTCAGGGCCGTCGCTCCGAGTGTTTTCTTTAAGGTTCCTTCACCTTCGGCGTGAGCTTCGTTGAGGATCGCATCGAGGGGTTTGATTCTAAAAAGTTGCATAGTTCGACCTGGACGGAAAAATTCTCCGCCTCAGTCTCACCAATTGCAGCAGCCGAAGTCGTTAGATTTTGTGAAATCTTATGAAATCGATTCGTTCCGACTTCCTCTTGGCCTCCTTTTCGGTCCGTTCTGTGTATTCGGTGGTTCGGCTTGGTGCAAGAACAACAGAACGCACAGAAAAAAGTGGAAAGGATCGAACCAAGCCGAGAACCGATTTCATCGTTGCACCAGATTGTTAGTCAGAATCCCGTCACCTATAATGGTGAAACTCTCCACCTTGGTATGCGCGAACAGATCGAAAATCTCGTTTACGAATTCGACGGCTTCAGAGTCGATCCCGTGCGGCGCCAACTTTTGCACAACGGAGCTCCGATCCCGCTCACGTCTAAATCATTCGACACGCTTCTTTTTCTGATCCGTCACTCCGGTTCGACTGTTAGCAAGATCGAACTGATGAATGCAGTGTGGTCAGACTCCGCCGTTGAGGAAAATAATCTGACGCAACAGATCTCCGCTCTCCGTCGAGCGTTGGGCGAACGACCGCGAGATCACAGATTCATCGTCACTGTTCCCGGCCGAGGCTACTCGTTCGTCGCCGCAATCGATCGTCGTGCTACGGAAGACGTCATTCAACGAGTCGCTCAAACGTCGACCTTCTTTGACGCTGGCGCCTTCAGAGGGTATTCGCTAGCATTCGCCCAAATTCTTCTCATCGCGCTCGCGTTCGCGTGGTCGGCATTCACCGATCGCGATCCATTTCGTCCGCAAACTCTCGCGGTCATGAATTTCAAAGTGTCGGCTAGCAGAGACGAATTTATCGGGACCGGAATCAGCGATACGCTGAGAGCTCGTCTCGGGAGCGTCGAGGATTTGATAGTTCGCCCAGCGTCGGTCGATGCGGATGAGATCAACACCGGACAGCCAATGCAAGTCGACGCCGTCGTGACAGGATCGGTGCAGCGCGATCAAGACAGGATCCGAGTCGCGGTTGAAATGGTCGACGTCTCAAACGGAAGGATAATTTGGGGTAAAACTTTCGATGAAGATGCCGCGAATGTCTTCGCCTTGCAGGACGCGATCGCGGTCGAGGTCGCGAGAGTGTTGAATGTAAGATTCTCTTCACGCGATTGGAGAAAGAATGACGGATCTCAGTTTGCTTCGCTTCGGGCGATCAAGGAGCGTCAAATGGTTTGACGCGGATGCTGACGGGATGAAAGTAATTTTCTAAGCCGCCATTGTCCGTGTTGAGATTATCTTTTTTGTTTGATGAATCCGATCACCATCCGCCAAGCCACCATCGACGACGCAAAGATTCTGACCGATCTCGCGTACACGACTTTCTGGGACGCGTTTGCTCATCATCCGAAAAATGCACCGGACGATCTAAATCACTACATGCGGCTGGCTTTCAATGAGGATCAGATCGCATCCGAGCTTGCTGATATGAAGAATATTTTTCTGATAGCGGATATCGATGGCGAAGCGGCTGGCTATTCGAAGATAATCGTCGACAACATCGAACCGGGAATCACGGCGGATCGGCCGGTTGAATTGTCCCGCCTCTACACACATCAAAAACACCTCGGCCAGGGAGTCGGCCAAATGTTAATGGATGCGTGTTTCGAACGCGCCCGCGCCGAGGACCGTGATGTCATGTGGCTCGGCGTGTGGGAATACAATCCCCGGGCACAACGCTTCTACGAAAAAAACGGGTTCGAAGCCGTGGGGAAACATACGTTCCAACTTGGCTCGGACCCACAAACTGATCTGCTTATGCAGCGGGAGTTGTAACGACTCCGGGACACGGAGACGCGGAGTGCGTCGTTCGGACCTTCATTTCTGATATCTAATCTTGCCCGCCGTTTCTCCGCGTCGCCGCGTCACACCCTCCCCGCGTCGCAAACCTTGCAAAACGGCCCGCGAATAGGCTACTGTTTCATATGTGCGACATATAGCGAATCCTCCGAATCCCTTCGATAAATACTCCGCCGAATATATAGGCGAGCCGCCGCCGACCAAGCTCGAGGTTTTTGAAGAGATCGCGACGAAGAAGATGATCACGAAAGCGTTCGCATCCGATTGGGAAGGCGGATGGCGATTCACCGTGAACTGTTATCGCGGCTGCGTTCACGGATGCACGTATTGTTTCGCCCGAAGGTATCACGAATTCCTCGGCTACGGAGCCGGTACCGATTTCGAGACAAAGATCGTCGTCAAACCAAACGCACCGCAAGTTCTTCGCGAAGAATTAAAGAAGACAAAGCAGAAGATGCCGCATGTCGATTTCTCTTTCGCGACGGATCCGTATCTGCCGCTCGAGGCGAGTTACGAGCTAACGAGAAAATGTTTGATAGTGTGCGCCGACTTTGGCGTACCAGTCGGGGTGATCACGAAGTCACCGCTTGTGACGCGCGATATCGACGTTCTGAAAAAGCTGAATGTCTCGGTCTTTTTTTCGCTCCCGTTCCTGACGAAGGAAAAGTCGAATCCGTTCGAGCCGTACACGCCCGTTCCCGAAGCGCGATTCCGAGCGATGGAGACGATCGCGAACGCCGGCATCCCGGTCGGCATCGGCGTCGCTCCGGTGATTCCCGGTTACAACGAATCTGATATTCCAAAGCTTCTCGAACGCGCGAAGAACGCCGGAGCGACGCGCGCGTTCATGTCGATGCTTCATCTCGACAGCGATTCGATCGAGCAATACTTCGTTGCGAAGATGCATGAGAAACTTTCACCGACAGCGGTCACAAAGATCACCAACGCGATGAAGCGTGAACGTGGTGGACAGTTGCAGCATCGAACGTTCAAGGAACGGAGTACCGGAAAGACTGAGCAATGGGAAGTGACGCGTAAGCTTTTCGATTTTCACGCAAAGCGTCTCGGGTTCAGACAGCACGAGTCGCCCGCTGAACAGGAGCCGCCGCCCGCCCAACCGGCACAGCAATCTCTTTTCTGAACGAAGAATCGTGAGGCGGCAGCGGTAGCGACCAGCTTAGCGTCGCATTGTTGCTATACTGCACTTACTAATTCAAGGAGGCTCATCAATGAAATCAATATTTTCCGCCATCGTTTCCGTCGCTCTACTTGTCGTAGTCACGACAAATGCATTCGCACAAAAAGGTACGGGTAAGGACCTGCAGGATGCGGTCAAGCGCGTGAATGATGCGTCGGCGGTTCTGAATCAGATAATGTCGATCAGAGACAAGTCGATCCCGCGGGATCTCTTCGCAAACGCAAAAGCCGGGCGGCCAAGGCGGAAAAGGCGTCGCGGTCCGACGACTCGGACAGAAATGGAGCGCACCGGCGTTTCTGAACATGGCCGGCGGAAGCATCGGATTTCAGATCGGCGGATCGAAGACCGACCTCATCATGCTCGTGATGAACGACGGTGGAATGAAGGGCCTGGTTGAAGATAAATTCGAGCTCGGCGGCGAAGGAAGCGTCGCTGCCGGCCCGGTCGGGCGAACTGCAGCCGCATCGACGAATGCGACGTTTGACGCCGAGATCCTTACCTATTCGCGCAGCAAAGGTTTGTTCGCCGGCGTTTCACTCAAAGGCGTCTCGATAAATTCGGACAAAGATCTTAACCGGGCGATCTACGAAAAAAACTTGAAAGGCATCATCGGGCAGCCGGCTCTTCCCGCGACTGCAGCTCCGGCGGCTCTGAGGAAATTCGGCGAGACTGTCGCGCAATACGGATTTGGTCGTTGATATGAGCGATCGCATACAAGTTTTCCAACAAATGCTTGAGGCCGATCCGTCGAATACGATGGTGATGTTCGGTCTCGCGAAGGAATATGAAAAGCTTGGCCAGCACGCGGATGTGATCCGTGTGCTCGAGAGCTACCTTTCACAGTCTGAGGACGAGGGAAACGCGTACGGAACTCTCGCCAATGCCTACGCGCTCTCCGGTAATCGCGAAAAGGCGGCTGAGATTTACCGACATGGAATCGACGTCTCGATGGCTCACGGTCATCCGTCGATGGCGAATGAATATCGAATGACGCTGGATCTTGATTTCTCCGATGAGTAGCGTTGAGATCGGCTGTTAGTTTTTTAACCGCAGATGACGCAAATCACGCGGATTCTTTTAAAAAGATCTGCGTTATCTGCGGTTAGTAGTTGTAGCGAACTTGAACTTAATTTGAGTGGCAGGGGCCCATCATCGCCTTTCTCACCCTCACCGGCTTCTCCGGCTTCTCTTCGTGCACTGGTGCTTTGTTGATCGCATCCACGACTTCCATTCCCTTTGTCACGCGTCCGAATGCGGCGAACTTTCCATCCAGAAACGGCGCTGACGAAAGCAGAATAAAGAAATCTGTCGTCGCTTGATTTGGTTCGTCGGGCCGCGCCATCGAGACGACGCCGCGCTCGTGAATGATCTTGTTCGGTTCATCCGGAATGGTCCGTCTCGCGCGGTCGCCGACCGCACGCGTGACCTTGCCGCCTTCACGCGACCACATGTTTCCGCCCTGGATAACGAAACCCGGAACGACACGGCTGAAACTCGTTCCATCGAAAAGTCCCGTCGCCGTCAGATTCAAAAAGTTACGTACTGATTCTGGTGCGTGCTCGGGATATAACTCCAGCTCGATAATGCCGGCCTCGGTATCAAGCGACACACATTTCGACGCCATCGTTTGCACATCGGCTTTGTCGAACGGCTCAGCGGCGGGCGCACTCGGCGGCGGTGTCGGACGTGGATTCACCTTTGGCGGGCTCGTTTGACCAAATCCAAAAGAGAAACATGCACAAATAAATATGCCCGTAGAGAGAATATTCCTGAACATCGCTGATAATTATTTTCTATAGGTGGCCGAGTGTAAAGGTGAAGCATTGGCTGACCGAAATTAATTTTGGGTTCAGCCCAATATAAGTTGCAAGTCGGTACAAATCGATCGTTTTCAGGCTTTAGCCAAATATGAATTGCCCCGGCGCTTTAGCCCGGGGTTAATGACAAGGAAAGGCTTTGGCTTTAGCCGAAAATCCTCTCGCATGCGGAAAGAGATTTGGCTAAAGCCGTGAGCTGGATGGAAACCGCGCCCCGGGCTAAAGCGCCGGGGCAATTCATATTGGGCTAAAGCCAAGATTTTTCTTTATTCGCAAAACCCGGGCTAAAGCGCCGGGGCAATTCATATTGGGCTAAAGCAAGACTCTATCTTCATTCGCAAACCCTCGCTGAAGCGCCGGGGCAATTCATATTGGGCTAATGCCAAAGCCTTTTCTTGTCTGTTTACCCCGGGCTAAAGCGCCGGGGCAATTCCTATTTGGCTAAAGCCCGGTGAGCGGCTTGCCCGGGGCCAACTTGCGCACGATAATGTGCTTACCTGATTCAAGAATCTTCCTTCAACCGAATATGAAATCTACTCTGCAATCACTCTTGCTTGTCTTCGCCGCTGTTCTATCATCTTTCGCCCAACGCGAGCTCGGAGTCCGTCCTACAAATACGGGCGGACCTCTGATGTTCGAGCAGGCAGTATTTGATGTTCATTCCTATGACCTCACTCTCAAAGTGGATCCGAAGACGAAATCAATTTCTGGAAAGAGCGTCATGACGGCGAAGATCGTAATTCCAACCAACGTGATCGTTCTGGATCTCGATGAGCCGTACACGGTGGAGCGGATCGCGGAACCGTACGGTCTGGATACTGCGATGCGCGATCTGAAATGGCAACGACGCGCGGGCCAGCTCTGGATCTGGTTTCGCATGACGAAACAGGTCAATGATGAGATCACGATCGAGACCACCTATTCCGGCGTCCCTCGCGTCGCTCCGAAGCCGCCGTGGATCGGAGGTTTCATGTGGGAGAAGACCCCGAGCGGTGCGGACTGGATCTCGGTTGCGTTACAGAACGATGGAGCCGATCTTCTATTCCCTTGCAAGGATCATCCGTCCGATAAACCGGCGATGGCCACTATGCACATCACGGTTCCCGATCCGCTGATCGCGACCGGCCCGGGAAAATTCGAAGGCGTGAAAAAGAATTCCGACGGCACGTCGACGTACAACTGGCGGATGACAAATCCGATCGCGAACTACTCCATCGTCTTCAACGCGGCGCCGTACAAGATCGTCCAGGACAAATACAAATCTATCGACGGCACGATGATGCCGATCTATTTCTATGTGCTTCCCGAAGACGAAAGCAAAGCAGCGGGCTTGATCGTCGAGCAGAAAAAATATCTTGCTTACTACGAAAAATATCTCGGGCCGTATCCGTTTCGCTCGCAGAAAGTCGGCATCGTCGAGACGCCGCATCTCGGAATGGAACATTCGACCGATATTGCGTACGGCAATAAATTCAAAAGCGACGCGGACGGTACCGATGGTCTTTTGCTTCACGAGTTCGGTCACGAATATTGGGCGAATCTCGTGACGGCGAGCGACTGGCGCGACTTCTGGATCCACGAAGGCTTTCAGTCGTACATGGACAGTCTTTATCAGGAGCACCTGCACGGAAAAGAAGCGTACTTCAAGTCAATGCAGGGACGTGTGAAAGGTCTGCGCAATAAGCAGGCTGTCGCTCCGCGCGAACCGAAGATCGCCTATCAGGTTTACATGTCCGAGCCGGACTATCTGAATTCCGATGGCGACATCTACGGTAAAGGCTCTCTTGTTCTGCACGCTCTCCGATACCTGATCGGCGACGACGCATTCTTCCGTGCGCTGCACCGCATGGCTTATCCGACGAAAGCGATGGAGAAGCTGACCGACGGCCGACAGGAACGACTTGTCAACACCGACGATTTTCTGACGATAGCCGAAGAGGAATCGAAGATGGATCTCGACTGGTTTTTCGAGCTGTATTTGCGTCAGCCGAAATTGCCGAAGCTCGTGGTTCAGGAAGGTTCGTGTCAGACACCCATGACGGGCGGCGGGACAACGAAATGCTTCATACTTTTCCGGTGGGAGACGCCGAACGGAATGCAGTTCCCGATGCCAATCGACGTCGTTGTCGATGGAAAGTCGCAGCGAGTCGAGATGAAAGATGGAAAGGGTCAAGTCGAATATCGCCAAAGCAAGCCGGTAGTAGATCCAAACGGTTGGGTTTTGAAGACTCAGTAGCGGCGCCAACGGACTGGAGCGCGGGCATCTCTGCCTGCCTGACACCGCCGCTTCGGCCGATGTCAGCCTTCATCTTGTCGAATCATAATCGTTCCACGGCGTCGGAAGCCTGGCCGTGGCAGGCAGAGATGCCTGCGGTCCAGTCCGTTGGCGACGCCGCGCCCTGACTATTTTTACTGTCACTAAAAATTCTTGTTGACAACGAATACTGTTCACAGTATTCTTGTCGACATGTCGGATCTACTTCAAAATCTTAAAGACACTGAATATCAAGGCGTAAAGGAACTTGCCGACGCTGCCGAGCGCTTTCTTAGAGAGGCGGGTCCGGTTCACACGAAGGGGACGGTCGCTGAGTATCCGAACGAAAGGACGGTTCGGTATTACATCTCTTCCGGTCTGCTTACATCCTCGACCGAAAAACGCGGACTCAAGTCCGTTTTCGGCTACGAGCACCTCCTAAAACTTCTCACCATCAAGAAACTTCAGGCCGATGGTCTGCCCATCAGCGTGATCAAGGACTTACTTTCCGATAAGTCGATCGAGGATCTCGAAAAGCTCTTCGGGGAAGAGATTCGGGTCTTCACCGAGCGTGAGGCACTTGAGAGCTTTCGCCAAGCGACTGGTCATATCGATGACTCTGAGGTTATGGAAATGAGCCTCGGCGACATCGAAGCCGCCGAAATCGACCCGCCGGAAGCGCCGAAGAGCAAGGCAAGGGAGTATCTCGAATCCCTCTTGATGAAGCCGAAAGCGCCTCGTGAAGATGAGTCGCAGATACTTTTTTCGCACGCACTGACGACACCGCAAGCTCGACGCACGACGCCGAAACAACCCGAGCCGCCGGCCGAACCCGGAACGTGGAAAAGATACGAAGTAGCACCCGGCCTTGAGCTGCATGCACGTGACGATTTCCGACCACCGCGCGACACCGGCGTGCTGATGCAATTGCTGGAACGAATTCTTAGAAAACTTGATTCGAAATAATTTTAATAACAATCGGAGGACCAAGCCCATGACACACAAAAAAACGACTATTGAAATCCTTACTGAAAAAACGCTAACCGCGAATACCGATCAGACGGTCGATGTTCTTGTGCGGATCACGCCGCCGCAGATGGACCAAACAGCCTCGAAGCGGCCGAAATTAAATTTAAGCATGGTGCTCGACCGCTCCGGTTCGATGAGCGGCAGAAAGCTTGAGGAGGCGAAGGAAGCGGCGAAATATTGCGTCGACCAGCTCCTCGCAACCGATCGCATCAGTACAGTGATCTTCGATGATTACATCGACGTACTGATCCCGAGCCAACCCGTGGAGAACAAAGATCTGCTCAAACGGTCGATCAATTCGATCGTTGCAAACGGCTCCACAGCACTGCACGAAGCTTGGGTTCGTGGCGGTCTGCAGGTGAGCGATCATCTGAACGGAGCTTCGATCAATCGCGTTTTGCTGATCACAGATGGTCAGGCGAATGTCGGCGAAACACGAGTCTCCAGCATCGTTACCCAAGCGGGCGAACTTGCAGCGAAAGGCGTGACAACATCGACGATCGGTATCGGCGAAGACTTCAATGAAGACCTTTTGATGCCCATGGCGGAAGCCGGCCTTGGCAACGCGTGGCACGTTCAGGAGCCGCAGGACATGGTCCGAATCTTTGAAACTGAATTGCAAGGACTTGTGTCGCAAATCGGGCACACTGTCAGGTTGGGAATCAGACCGACAGCGGGCGTGATGGTCGTCGACGTACTAAATGATTTCGAAACTGATGGTGCCGGTCGTTACAAGCTTCCGAATCTACGAGCCGGTTCGCCGCTCGAGATCGTCGTTCGCATGAGCGTCCCGTCACACAGTGTGGGGGATGCGGCCTTAGCAGATTTCGAGCTTAGTTATGTCGAGCAGGATTCTCACGTTCCGATAAGCGTCACATCTCTGTTCAGCGCGAAGTTTGATACGGCTGAAGTGACCGCTTCGCTCGCATCGAACCCGGCCGTGATCAACGCCGTCCAGCTTTTGATGAATGCACGCGCTCGGCTCGAGGCAATCGCAAGAATGGACCGGGGCGACTACGTGGGAATGCAACATGCCCTTATCTCTGCATGCGAGGAAACTGACGTTGCGTTTTCTATGGCTCCGTCGCCCGAACTCGAACGCGAACGCGAAGAACTTGCGGAACTCGGCGAAGCGTTGAAGTCACGCGCGAATGATACCTTCACTCGGAAGCACATGGCGTATAGCAGGGAATCTAGAAGGAAAGGGCATAATCAGTAGTTAATTGTCATTGTGTTTGGTGGTTCCGGTTCTGCTCCGCCGGCTGGAACCACCAAATCAATCTAGCTTCGGCGCTGGTCCAGTCGCATCCGCCGTTAGGATCGACTCATCTTTCCTTTTCCTTATCCAGCAATTCTTTCTTCCTTTCAATTCCCCATTTGTAACCGGCGAGCTTTCCATCCGAAGCGATCACGCGATGACACGGATTCACCAGCGCGACCGGATTCGTCGCGCACGCGCGAGCGACGGCGCGGACGGCTTTTGGATTGCCGACTGCTTCGGCGATCTGTGCGTATGTGCGCGTTTCGCCGTATGGGATTTTTCGTAGCTCGCTCCATACGCGCATTTGAAAAGCGGTCGCGTGAAGATCGAGCGGCAATGTGAGAATCGTTTTTTCGCCGTCGAGACTTTTTAGGATGGCGGTTACCGCATCGTTCAAACGCATGTGGTCGCGAAAGATCTCGGCAGCGAAGAATTCGTCTTCCAATTCCTTTCGCAAGACTTCTTCGGTCTCTCCAAAACTTACTGAGCAAATTCCCTTCGCGGTCGCAGCGACCATCAGTTTGCCGAGTCGCGAGTCGACGACCGTGTAACCGATCGTGATGTCCTTCCCGCCTTTCTTGTATGTCGCCGGCGTCATGCCGAGATTCTCGCCGGCCTTTTCGTATAGTGATCGGCTCGATCCAAATCCGCTGTCGTAGAGCGATGTCGTAACATCAGCCCGCTTCACATTCTTTTTGAAATTTTCGATACGCATCATGTCCGTAACCTCTTTCGGTGATAATCCAATAATTGCCTTGAACGTTTTTTGTAAATGACCAGGACTTACTTCGAGCTGTCCCGCGAGAGCGTCGATCGTCGGAATGTCATCGACATTAGCGAGCAAGATCTCAAAAGCGCGTGCGACGATTCGCGCGGCGGGAGCGGGTGAATATTCAAGCGTCGGTTTGCAGCGAAGGCATGCTCGAAAGCCGGACTTGATCGCATCAGTCGGAGTTGAAAAGAAACATACGTTCTCACGTTTCGGACTCCGCGAAGAACACGACGGGCGGCAGAAGATCCCAGTGGTCTGCACGGCGAAATAGAACGCACCGTCAAACTCCCGATTTCTCGACTGCACCGCCTTCCAACGCCAATCTAACTGCTGCTCGTTCATCATGTCACCGAGTTTAGAGATTTCGGTGACGGCATTCTATCCGATTTCGGTTTTCCAATTCTTTTCGTGCTTTTTCGTGTGTTTCGTGTGTTTCGTGGTTAGTTTTCTCCGTGATGTTCCAAGTTCGTGTGACTTCGTGTGAGTTCGTGGTTCCAGTCCGCCGTATTTAGACTGGAACCACTAAGGCACACGAAATGACACTAAGAAAACCAGACCACGAAACACACGAAACACACGAAAAAGACACTAAACTGCCCTGTCGACCTCCGTTTCCACTAGCCCTTTGCAGTTCACAGTTCATCCTTGATTTGCTATCTTTATACCTTGCCGCAAGAGGATTAATACCGACCGAAAAGGACTTATCGAATGGCGACCGCAGCAGGTAAATCAGATAAAAAAAGCGCGAAGGCGAACGGAAAAATGGTTGTAGCCGAAGAGGCGAAGACGACCGAGGCCGACGGCTATGTTGACGAGACGAAAACGCAGACGACCGCAAAAGGAACGGCGGCAGAACCGGCAACGCTCGGGACAAAATCTTCAGCGTCCGGTGTCGACAAACGTCGCGGGCTCGATAACAAAACTCTGATCGGTCTCTACCGGACGATGTACATGTCGCGGCGCGTCGACGATAAGGAAATTCAGCTCAAAGGTCAGAACAAAATTTTCTTCCAGATATCAGGTGCGGGACACGAAGGCGTACTCGTCGGAGCAGCTCTCGCGATGAAACCGGCCTACGATTGGTTCTTCCCGTACTATCGCGATCGCGCGCTCATGCTGGGTCTAGGGATGACGCCGCAGGAGATGTTGTATTCGGCTGTCGGTGCGGAAGTCGATCCGAACTCGCACGGCCGTCAGATGCCTTCGCATTGGGGTCACAAAGATTTGAATGTTCCGTCGCAGTCTTCATGCACAGGAACGCAGGCGCTGCATGCGGTCGGTGCTGCAGAAGCCGGCTATCGTGCGTCGATGGTCAAGGAGCTTCAGGACAAGATCGTCGGATTCAAAGGCGACGAGGTCGTCTACATGTCGGTCGGCGATGGAACGACGAGCGAAGGCGAATGGTGGGAAGCACTCAACACGGCGTGCAATCTGAAGCTGCCGGTCATCTTCTGCGTGGAAGATAACGGCTACGCGATCTCGGTTCCGGTCGAAGTCGGAACTGCGGGCGGCGACATTTCAAAACTCGTTGCCGGATTCCCGAATCTCTACATGCAGAAATGCGACGGAACGGATCCGCTTGAGTCTTACGAAGTTTTTAAGAACGCAGTTGAGTATTGCCGAGCGCGAAAGGGCCCGGCATTCGTTCACGCAAAAGTTATTCGTCCGTATTCCCACTCGCTATCCGATGACGAAAAATTATACAGACCGGACGAAGAGCGCCAAGCCGACGCAGCGATGGATCCGATCAAAACCTACGCCGAGTTTTTGATGACGGAAGGCATCGCGTCGAGTGAAGATCTCGAAGCGTTGCGCAAGACCGTCGATGACGAGATCAACAAGGCGGCAGACATCGCGATCGAGACTCCGCAGCCGGCACCCGAGACGGCATTCAGAAACGTGTTCTCGCCGGATGTCGACCCGACGGATCGTCAATTGTTCGACACCGAAGACGGAGCCGAGCTCAGCGGCAACGCAGGCACGATGGTCGATCTCATCAATCGATGCATGCACGAAGAGATGGAGCGCGATCCGCGCATCGTCGTCTTCGGTGAAGACGTCGCAGATTGCTCGCGTGAAGAATATCTCGAGACCGTCAAAGGGAAAGGCGGCGTGTTCAAAGTCACGGCGAATCTGCAGAGAAGTTTTGGTTCCGCGCGCGTTTTCAATTCGCCGCTCGCCGAAGCGAACATCGTCGGACGCGCTGTCGGGATGGCGATCCGCAATTTGAAACCGGTTGTCGAGATCCAGTTCTTCGATTACATTTTCCCGGCGATGATGCAGATCCGTAACGAGGTCGCACTCACGCGATGGCGTTCGGATGGCGACACGAAATGTCCGATGGTCATGCGTGTTCCGGTCGGTGGTTATCTGAAGGGCGGTGCGGTTTATCACTCGCAGTCCGGTACGACTCTCTTCTCGCACACGCCGGGTTTGATGATCGTATATCCGTCGACGGCACTTGATGCGAACGGTCTGCTGCGAACGGCAATCCGCTGCGACGATCCTGTGCTGTTCCTCGAACACAAGCATCTCTATCGCCAGATCTACAACAAGTCGCAGTACCCGTCGAAGGATTTTCTGATCCCGTTCGGTAAAGCTCGCACGGTGCGCTCCGGTACCGATGTCACGATCATCACGTACGGCGCGCTTGTCGAGCGATCGAATCAGGCGTGCAAGCGACTCGAGCAGCAAGGAATTTCAGTCGAGCTTATCGATCTCCGCACGCTAGTTCCGTACGATTGGGAAGCGATCGCCGAGTCCGTAAAGAAAACATCGCGCGTCATCGTCGCTCACGAAGATCCGATCTCCTGGGGCTACGGCGCCGAGATCGCGGCAAGAATTTCAAACGAGCTGTTTGAATATCTCGATGCCCCGGTCCGCCGCGTCGGTGCGACCGATACGTTCGTCGCGTACGCTCCGCAAGTCGAGGACTTCATTTTGCCGCAGTCGGAAGATGTTGAGAATGCGGTGAATGATTTGATGAAGTATTAAAGGTTACAGCCGTCTTGTCGCCAAAGGCGACGAACATTAAAGCCTAGGGTTGATGAGCGAAGCGAAGAAACCCTAGGTAGAATCACGACACACGCCCGTCGCTGAAGGCGACGAACAATCTCCGCACGATATTTGTTGCTCGCTTTCAGCGAGCTTTTTTTATTCGAACCTTTCCTAGGGATTCGCTCGTTTCACTCGCTCATCCCTAGGCTTTAATGTTCGTCGCCTTTGGCGACAAGAATCCGATCCTGTTAATCGGAGGATTTGAAAATCTACCTGAGTCAGGCGAAAATTTTTTCATGTCAAAAATCGTAATCCAAAACATCGCCGTCTCCATTGACGGATATTCCGCAGGCCTCGATCAGGACATTAACAATCCACTCGGCGTGAATGGGACCGATCTGATGGCGGCGTTCTTTGAGACGAAAACATTTCGGGATCAGCATGGACTCGAAGGCGGAGAGGCCGGAGTCGATAACGATTTCTCCTTAAAAAGCATGAGTAACAAAGGCGCTTGGATACTCGGACGAAATATGTTCGGGCCCATCCGCGGGCCGTGGCCGAATGAAGATTGGAAAGGATGGTGGGGCGAAGAGCCACCGTATCATGTGCCGACGTTTGTCTTAACGCATCACGCACGCGAGCCGGTCGAGATGAAAGGCGGGACGACATTTTATTTCGTTACCGATGGCATTCATTCCGCGCTCGAAAAAGCGAAAGCCGCGGCGGGTGATCTCGATATTCGGATCGGCGGCGGCGTGTCGACGATTCGCCAATATCTGAGCGCGAGGTTGGTCGACGAGATGCACCTGGTCTTCCGCCCGATCTTCATGGGGCGCGGCGAGAAATTATTCGACGGACTGGATCTTCGCGAGCTCGGTTACAAAGTCGAGAAGTGGGTACCCGGCGAACGGGCCATGCATTTGTTGATAAGCAGACAGGATTAGCTCTTCGTCGCCGAAGGCGACAAACATAAAAGCCTGGGATTGAATGAGCGAACCGAATGAAATCCTAGATAAGGCAACGACATACCTCCGTCGCTGAAGGCGGCGGGCGATTGTTGCTCGCTTTCAGCGAGCTTTTTCTTTGCGACCTGACCTAGGGATTCGCTCGTTTCACGAGCTCATCCCTAGGCTTTAATGTTCGTCGCCATCGGCGACAAGATCCCGCGCTACAAAATCGACGGGTTCTTTTTCCGCAGACGGGATGATCAGAGTTCAGCAACCTCTATTATTCGACACGCATGTACTGAACTTCGATCGCCGGCTTCGAAGCTTCGTCGAGTAGCGACATCGCACGTGTCCAACTTCCTGTGACGAACTCGTCATATATGCGGACTCGATACTTTGAAGGCGCGCGTCCTCGAATATTCGGCGTGATGGTGAGCTCGGATCCGCGAAGCTCCCATTTTCCGTCGGATGAGCTCGAGGCGGTCGTTTCAAAAATCCCAAGACGCGTAATCGTACCGATGCCGAATTCATACTTTCCATTCGGCAAAAATTTATACTGCGCCATCCCGACGTTTTGACTGTTACGCCATGTGCCGAGGATGTCTTGTGAGATTTTCTTGCCACCGTCGTTTGTCCATCCGCGCGGACGATCACGCGACCTGAGCTCGCGGGAAACGCCATCGTCATCACACTCGCGTATTCGTAGCTCGAACCGACGAGACGCTGTATGTCGGTGCGAAACCAATAGTAAGGCCAGCCCGCGGCGGCGAATCCTTTCATCGCCTCGTATCGATCATTTTTAATTTGCCATCCGGTCATCACATCACCGACCGCACTTCGCGCATCCGCTTCGAGATTTCCGCTCGAGTTTCGTGCTGGTGCGATTCCGTACGCGCAGGGAGATTGATCGTTGACGGTGACCGGCGTGAGGATGATCATCCCGCCTTCGCGTATGGATAGATAACCGGACGGCACATCGAATTCGACTTCGAATGGGTCCGATGTATTCGTCGCTCCCGCTGCTCCCGATCCGATCGAAATTGTATTCAGGAATGCTGTAATTTCGCGCTGAACTTCGTCGCCCGCCGTCACGGTTACAACGCTCAGTCCGCGGCCGCGTCCGACGAATGTGATCATTGAGAATGAGAGGACCGCATCCTGTGCGTTGATCTGTTGTCCGCCGATGGCAACCGCGTAGTCGCCGTCGCGATCGAGCTTCGGACGCGGAGCTCCGCCGGGCACGATCGATCCGAGCCTCGTCTGCCACGTCTTCTCGAACTCGTCGGCGGCGGCTCCGGTCGTCGGATAACTGTTGTAAAAACTGACGGCTCCGATCCCGGTCGCACGCTTATACACGACTCCGTCCTTTGAATCCTGCTTCGTCCATCCGACCGGCGGTGTGAAGTTAATGAACTCAAACGTGTCGGCATGCGCCGCGATAGAGAACAAAGTTATTAGAAAAAATGTGCGGAGGAAGTTGGTTGTCATGTCGGGTCCTTCCCTGTGGACGAACGATACTGAGGCGAGAAAGATAATAACTCAGATAAGTGCGGCGGCGAAAGTTTTTAAGATTTGCTGATGAATTTCGTGTCGCTGCATCCAGTTACGCAAGAACGGCATCCATTCACCGTACTTCTTCTGGAGGTTTATTTATGAAGCTGAGATTTGCACTCGTGTTTGCGGTGATGATGTTTGCGGCGTTCGCTGTCTCGGCGCAAAAGCCGAAAGACATTCCCAATCCGGCGATCGATATGAAGGCGTTTCTAAAAGTCGCGGGCGAGGCGGCCGAGCATCGCGAAACGCATCGTGTGACGGAAGAAGAGTTCATCCGAATGAGCAAGGAAGCGGGAGTTGCCGTACTTGATGCACGTAGCCGACAAAAGTTTGACGAGCTCCACATCCGTGGCGCGGTCAATCTGAGCTTTCCGGATATCACGTTCGAAAGTCTCGCGATCATGTTTCCCGATAAGAACCAGAAGATCCTGATCTACTGCAACAACAATTTCACAAACGCCGAAAAAGCATTCCCGGCGAAAGCTATTTCGGCATCGCTGAATCTCTCGACGTATGTGTCGCTCTATACATACGGATATCGAAACGTTTATGAGCTCGGTCCGCTGCTCGACGCTAAGACGACGAAGTTGACGTTGGTGCCGACGGAGACGGTGGTGGCGGAAGTGAGATGAAAGTGACGTCGCCAACGGACTGGACCGCGGGCATCCTTGCCTGCAACGCCGTGGCTTCGACGGCGTAGTGCCCATTCCGGTTTCAGGACTTAACGGTTTGTTGGTGCTTCGCATTCCTGCGGGCATCAGGCATCAAAACTCTCCATCAAATATCTACGTGTAGTTCTGTTTCTTTCTCTCTTCCCACCCAGCAAGTGTACGCGACGAGCACGATACCGGTGACGACTGCGCTCAATAACGCTGCTATCCAAAATGCAGACGTAAGCACGCTATCGAGCGGAGGTGGTGCGGTGCGAAAAGGATTGTCCGGCGTATACGTGGACACGGCAATCCAATACCCAAAGAGCGCGATCGAAAAGATGAAGACGAAAGTTGATCCAATCGGTATGGCAAGCCACGAAGGCGGAAAATGACGAAGAACGCGTCTTAGCAACGGGCTCGCGACGGAGATGAATGTACAGGCGACCAGACTCCAGAATGAGGCCATCATCAGATCAAAGTTGCTGAAAACGGCCCACGAATGATAACCGCTAACCGTCCCCGCCAACCAGAAATAAAAGAGCACGACACAAACATGAGTGATGCAGGTCGACGCACCAACAATCATTACGTTCTCTGTTTCGTACGAGTCGGTGTTAACCAGTTTTGACATCTTGATCCTCGCTCTTTGACTTCGCGAGAGCGTATTGGTTCCTGAAAAAATCTGTCGCGAACGCGAGCCAAGGCAACGGTTCTTGTCGCTGAAGCGACGAACATTAAAGCCTAGGGTTGAATGAGCGAAGTGAATGAAACCCTAGCTAAGTCCCGAAACAGATTCGCTCCCTGAAGGGGAGCAACATTGTTCGACCCTTTCAGGGTCGGAATTCATTTGACGATGTACCTAGGGTTTCATTCGCTTCGCTCATTCAACCCTAGGCTTTATTGTCCGTCGCCTTTGGCGACAAGAACGAATGATTCTTCCTATCATCAGACCGGTCCAAATAAGATCGGCCTGTGAATCTTTAATCCGCAAACGCGACGCTCAACTCTTTCAACTTCATCGAATCACTGCTATCGAGATCGACGTCCGGTCGATCGATGTACCTGTAAAGGATGTCTCTTTGTTGTGGCGTGAACCCGGCTTCGCGGATCTGATATCGCAGATCGCGCTCGTTCGCTTCGACGTGAGCACCGGCGGCGGAGACGACGTTTTCTTCGATCATGATCGAGCCCATGTCGTCAGCGCCGAATCGCAATGCAGTCTGCCCGAGCTTCAAACCTTGCGTGAGCCACGAAGCCTGGATGTGCTGGACGTTATCCAAAAACAATCTCGAGACGGCGACCATTTGCAGGTAATCGATTCCGGTCGGCTCTTCGGTGATCTTTCGACCGAGCGCGGTGTTCTCGCGTTGGAATGTCCATGGGATGAACGCGGTGAATCCGCCGGTCTCGTCCTGCACATCGCGGACGCGCTGCAGATGACGCACGCGATGCTCGATGCGATCGCCGATGCCGAACATCATCGTCGCTGTCGAACGAAGTCCGACTTTGTGAACGGCGCGCATGACGTCGAGCCATTCCTGCGTGTTGCATTTCGTCGAGACGCGTTTGCGGACTTCGTCGTCGAGAATCTCGCCGCCGCCGCCCGGCAGCGAATTCAATCCCGCATCTTTCAGACGCTGCATGACAGTTTCGTAATCGAGACCGGAGATGAGATGGATGTTGTGGATCTCAGGCGGCGAGAAGCAGTGCAATTGAAACTTCGGATACTTCGCGTGAAGAGTTCGCAGCAGATCTTCGTACCACTCGATATTAAAATCCGGATGTAGACCGCCCTGCATCAACACGCCGGTTCCGCCGAGCTCGATCGTCTCGTCGATCCGCTTCTCGATCTCTTCGATCGAATGGACGTACGTATCCGGCTTGCCCGGTCGGCGATAGAACGCGCAGAATGTGCAGACGACGTTGCAGACGTTTGTGTAATTTATGTTGCGGTCGATGATGTACGTGACCACATCCGTCGGGTTGTGCCGCATGCGGATCTCGTGCGCGGCGACGCCGATGCGGACGAAATCTTTTGATTCGAGCAGCTCGGTGCAGTCTTCAGAGGTCAGTCTTTCGCCGGCGATGGCCTTGTCCAAGATGGGCTGAATATCAGTGTGCATTCGAATATAATCTTAGCGCTCGGGGCGAGAAAAAGAGAACCACCCCGTCAGCCGAGCGGCTGCCACCCCTCCTTCGGAAGGAGGGGAGCTTTCTTGGGCCTGGTTCAAGGGACGTCAGGAACTTAACCACAGATAACGCAGATGACACGGATGGCAATGATTTGGTCAGATCTTTTTTGATCTGCGTTATCTGCGTTATCTGCGGTTAAATGTCGCGATGGTCAGAGAACCACCACGTCAGCCGAGCTGCTGCCACTTCTCCTTCGGAAGGAGGGGAGCTTTTGTTGTTGTTATGAAATTGCTCAAGTTCAAAACTGTGTTGCGTCAGCCGGATCCCGACGCAGGTTGGCATTTCGTTCATGTCAAAGGAAAGATCGGCGAGAAATTTGAGAAGAAGGAGGGCTCGCGTCGTGTCGTCTGCACGATAAACGGCTCCGAGACGTTTCAGTGCGCGCTGATGCCGTCGGATGGTGATTTCGTCATCATGGTGAACAAAGCGAAGCGCGACAAACTCGGGATCGTCGGCGGTAGCAAGATAGATGTCGAGCTAAAAGAGGATACGAGCAAATACGGATTGCCGATGCCGGCCGAGCTCCGCGAAGTTCTCAAACAAGACCGCGAAGGCAATAAACTTTTTCATTCACTGACCGCGGGTAAGCAGCGCTCGATGCTGTACTTTGTCGGCAAGGTCAAAGACATCGACAAACGAATCCACACCGCGCTTATTTTCATCGAGCATCTTAAAAAGAACGAAGGCAAGATCGTTCACGACCAACTTCAGGCCGAACTTAAACGACCGGTGTTCTGAATCAAAGAGGAATTTGCCCGCGAATCACGCGAAAAAACGCGAATAAAAACCTTTCTTCTATTCGCTTTCATTCGCGATATTCCGGGCAAATTCTTCTTTCGTGTCTTTCGCGAGTTGACCGTACAGGCAGACATCTTGCTCGCGAATCACGCGAAAAAACGCGAATAAAAACCTTTCTTCTATTCGCTTTCATTCGCGATATTCGCGGGCAAATTCTTCTTTCGTGTCTTTCGCGAGTTGACCGTGTGCAGCAGACATCTTGCTCACGAGTCACGCGGAAAAACGCGAATAAAAACCCGTTCTTCTATTCGCTTTCATTCGCGCTATTAGCGGGCAAATTCTTCTTTCGTGTATTTCGCGTGTTTCGCGGGTAATGATTTCTGGTGCGCGGTCAACTCGACAGCCTGGTGACCAGAATCAATGCAATCTGAATTATTTATTTTGCAAAAGTGATACGAAACCGCCGTCTCCTCCGCGTATAAGGACAAAGGAACGCTCCTTGCGAGTGGAAAAGACGATGGAACGAACTGAAGCAAAATTTCAATTGAACGATCTCGGACTGGTGGTATTCGCTATCGTAGCGGGCTGGCTGCTGATATTTCAGTCGGGGCTATTCTAAATATCGGATCGGCTGCACCGAATCGATGAGGCGGTTTTTGCCCGCCAATTCGAAGTAAAGCTTCATACCCGCCTGCATCGAATCATCTACAGAATAAGAAATACTGTCCGATAAGTATTTGATCATCTGATCGCGATCGAGACCGATCTCAGGCTCATAATTGGACGCGATCTCGGAGATGTGTTGGACGCCCTCGTCTCGCGCCGTAGCGAAATCGATCGGGCATTCGTCCCTCCGCGTCATCCACATCGCGAATACGAATCCGAGACCAGTGTGATGGTTCCAGAGTTGGGCGAGATCATACGTGCGCATCTGGGATTTGGGATTTGGGATTTGGGATTTCGATTCTGCAACGCTCACATCGGGTGAAGCTGAAGTCGACCCATCGAAATCCCAGATCCCAAATCCCAATTCCGAAATAGCAAGCGCTGGGTCACCGATCAACAACGCGCAGTCGGCGCTGTCGAGCATCGCATCGATATCCGGAGCAGCGTCGCGCCACTCGGGTTCGAATCCGAGAAATTCGCGAAAGATTATTTTTGTAAGAATGACCGACGTCCGGGATGAGACGTCGAGGGCAACTGAACGTACATCGGATAGATCCGCACCGCGCGTGATCAGCGCGACGCTTTGAACCCGTTCACGTGCTCCGACGCAGACATTCGGGACGATGCGAACATCCGGAATGTGCTGCGACATTATCACCGGAACGAGCGCCGCATCGACTCGATCTTGTGTAAGCAACTCAGCGGATCGCGCGGGGGCATTGTCGAGAATTATCTCGACGTTACCGTGCTGCGATCCGTAAAGAAAGCTCCACACGAGTGGAGCTGTATTGGAATAACTGGATGCAGAAATGCGCGGCGTGTGCACAGGGGTCTCTCTCATTAATTACTTAATTACGTAATTACATAATTAAGTAATTAAAAAGTCAGTAGCAAGCTTGGCTCATTCGACAACATCCTGAAAATCCGGTGTACGATCAATGACTTTTTTCGCGTACGGGCACACGGCTTTTATCTTGAGTCCGTTTGCGCGTGCATATTCGACGGCCGCTTTAACCATGTCTTCGCCGATGCCTTCGCCTCGAAGTTTTTCATCGATCTCCGTGTGATCGATGGTCATTGTCCCGTTGTCTTTGAAATATGTAAGTTCGGCAACCCACTCGCCGTTCTCATCGATAAAAAAGGCACCCTTCCGCCCATGTTCGTCTCGTTGAATCTCCATAGTAGTTCTATTACAACAAATAGACGGCAGGTTTTCCACCACTTTGTATGGCCGCGGCGGTGAATTATGCTATGCGGAATGAAGATCTATGATGTTACGGTGGCGGTAAGCGAAAGTGTTCCGATCTACGAAGGCGATCCGCGTGTCGAGATTGAAAGCGTCCGGAGCATCGCCGGTGGAGACAACTCGAACGTTTCGCATCTTTGTCTCGGGGCCCATACGGGAACGCACGTCGACGCACCGAATCATTTTATCGACGGTACGCGCCGTGTCGAAGATCTCGAGCTTGAAAAGCTTGTCGGTCCGTGTCGCGTGATCGAGATCGATGAGTCCGTGACGTCGATCGAACCGTCGGATGTTGGCGACCTGAACGGCGTCGAGCGTGTGTTATTCAAGACGCGCAACTCGGCGTTTTGGAACGAGCCTGAGAAAGGATTTCGAACCGACTTCACCTATATTTCGCCCGATGCTGCCCGCGCGCTGGCCTCCGCCGGCGTGAAGTTGGTCGGGATAGATTATCTCTCAGTCGAAAAATTTGGTTCGAGCGATTTCGCGACACACATTACGTTGCTCAAGAGCGAGATCGTGATCGTCGAAGGCCTCGACCTCCGCGAGATTGAACCCGGCGATTACGAAATTTTTTGTCTGCCGATGAAGTATGTCGGCGGAACCGGCGACGGCGCTCCGGCGAGGACGATATTGATCAAGAGGTGACAAGAGAATGGGATTGATTTGTGCGCGATCGGTAATATTGATTTAGCGGGCGGATGCGACCGAGTTCGGTTCAGCTCGCGGATGCGAGCGGCCTGGATTTAGCTCGCGTATGCGAGCGACAGCATAAAGCCCCCAGCCTTAGCTGGGGGTAAAATCGCGAATAAACCAAGCTCGCGTATGCGAGCGACAGATGAACCAAACGTCTGCCGCCCGCATACGCGGGTTCATCGTGGGTGAGGGCCTAACCCCCAGCTAGGGCTGGGGGCTTTATGCTGTCGCTCGCATACGCGAGCTAAGAAGGGCGGTTTCGGATTTAGGATCGATAAGAGACTCGTACTTATGAATCAGGTAGACGACAAAACATATCGCGAACGCGTTTACGAGATCGTGCGGCGGATACCGTCGGGACGCGTGATGACCTACGGTCTGATCGCGGAGATCCTCGGCGAAGGTTACACGCCGCGAACGGTCGGATACGTGATGCATGGAGCTGACACCGAGAACGTCCCCTGGCAGCGCGTGATCAATTCACAGGGAGCGTGCTCGACGGGAAGAATGACAATGCCGGTTAACCTGCAGCAAAACATGCTCGAGAGCGAAGGAGTTGTTTTCAGCGATAAAGGGAAATGCGATCTTGGCGAGTATCTTTGGTATCCCGATGGGTTCGCGAAGGACGAGCAGGAATCACCGACACTCTTCGTCTAATGGAGACCAAAGTTACTTTTGACGGAACCGGCGTTTCACTTGAGACCAGTACAGGCAGAGGCACTGTCGCCTGGAGGGACGTGAATCGGATCTTCGTCTACAAGTGGGATCTGTTTGCGTTCGATTTGATATGTATGAGGATCGAGGCTGGGGACAATTCTATGAATCTTGACGAGGATGCCGAAGGATGGCTCGAACTCGTCGAAGGTCTGCCGGAATATCTGAAAGAATGCGTGCCATTCGCAGAATGGTTTGAGAACGTCGCATTCCCGGCGTTTGAGACTAATCTTTTTGTGATTTATGAGCGAAGAGAGTAACGCAGATCTCAGTGCTGCCCTCCGTCAATCCAAAATCCAAAATCCAAAATCCAAAATGGGACTACCTTCCCCACTTCAGCTTATTCCGCAAAACATCGAAGTAGTTTCTATTCGGTGGCTGGACGAGATTGAATGTTGTTCGGCTTTTTCTAATCCTGACGCAGTCGTCCTTCGCCATTGTGTAGCCGATCTGGCCGTCGAGCGTTAGCACGACGCCTTCGTTTTCCTGCCGCAGCCTCAATTCGATCATCGCATCGTCGGGAATCACGATCGGCCGGTTCGTCAGAGTGAATGGACAGATCGGCGTCAGCACGACTGCGTTCATCGACGGATAGATGATCGGACCGCCGGCTGAGAGGTTGTACGCGGTCGATCCGGTCGGTGTCGAGACGATCAGACCGTCCGCCCGAAATGAGTTTACAAAAAGTCCGTCGAGGTTTACGTCGATCTCAATTATTCGTGCAAGCGCCGCTTTATTTATCACGACGTCGTTCAAGACGCGTCCCGACGCGAGCATCTCTTCGCCTCGCCAATGCTCGGCGTGGAGCATGACGCGGCGGTCGATCTCGTACTCGCCGTTGAAGATCGCTTCGAGAGCCGGAAACATCTCTTCAATGCGAAAATCGGTCAGATAACCGAGACTGCCATAGTTGATCCCGAGGACGAGTGCGTCCGAATCTCCGACGAGCCGGGCCGTCGAGATCATCGTTCCGTCGCCCCCCAGGACGACGATCAGGTCGCATTTTTCGCTGAATGTGGCGTCATCGACCGCATCGATATCGCATTTAGCGCCCTCGCCATCGGCCGGAACTCTAGGTCTGCCTATAAGTTCTAAACCGCGGGCGTCGAGCCAATCGGCGAGCTCGCAAGCCGTTTTCCAGGCCTCATCGTGATCCGGCTTAACTATCACGCCGACGGTTTTTAACGTCGTTTCCGTCATTTAAAATTAAAATAGCACGTAAACGTTCATTCCGGACGAACGGGCATATGCGCCCCGATTTTTCAGCATCTAAATCACATTCACAGTTTGGAGGCGCCCGAGGCTTTTTGCTAGAATCGCAACTTGTCCGTGCCGACAGCTAATCCAAATCGATAGGTAATAAGAGATGTTAAAGTTTTTCAATCGTCTGGAGAAGACGCGTAATTTCTTCATT
>QHXR01000016.1:270970-371159 GCA_003223025.1 Acidobacteriota bacterium | reverse complement strand
ACCACCAGAACGGATTGTTGATGATGTACGTACCCTCGAGAGCCATCCGCTTGAGCATCGCCCTGTAATAAGGCACCTCGTGCGAGATGCGGTCGATGATGACATCCCATCGCTTCGGCTCATCCAGTCGGATACCGCCGACGGTGATCATCTCCGCCGTAACCTTGCCGGCGCCTTTTTCGTTTATGGATTTGATAATAGATTCGGGAAACGTCTCCTCGCGCCCCACCAATATTCCGACTTTTTTCATAATTTGATTTCTAGTTTTGTTTTTATTAACTCTCACGCGGCATCGATAGGACCCGCTCTGCTCGCCGTGAAATCGTTGATTTTAATTTATCCGATGCATGAGAGCAAGATTCGACTATCAAATTCAGAGATCCGTA
Organism: Acidobacteriota bacterium; assembly: GCA_003223025.1. Classification (GTDB taxonomy): domain Bacteria; phylum Acidobacteriota; class Blastocatellia; order Pyrinomonadales; family Pyrinomonadaceae; genus OLB17. The sequence continues at coordinate 370,773 of QHXR01000016.1, read as the reverse complement.
TTTCACGCCGGAGCTTTGAAAAAGCATTACAGAACGAAAAATCGCTAACACGATGTCAGCGATTGTTCCGGGAGTCTTCGGTCGATGTTAGGTTTTAGGAATTGGAACCGGGAAGCAGCTCGTAGTTGCCCATCTGACGGTTGTACGAGTCGAGAGCTCCGACATCGTCCGCAGTCGCGTCGAGCATCTGCTTTGTCATGGCGATAGAATCGGAGAGCTGTTCGAAATCGAGAAGCGAGAATTTCTCAGGGGTCGACATCGTGACGATCTCGTCGTTCAGATAGCTAAAGAAGTTCTCGATAGACTGCAGCTGGCCCTCGACAAGTTTCACGCTCCGCTCGATCTCGTCGAAAGACGCGATGCGGCGTTTTAGGATCTCGACGTTCGTCTGCTGGATGCGTCTGGTTTTCTCATCCGATCCGGCGTTCTCGGCCGCACGGTACGCCTGCGAAAGTTGATTGTGCACCGCCTGACGGTTTATCGATTTGAGATGCTGTTTGCGACGGCGATACACGTCGAGCAGATCGACGAAATCTTCCCAACGTTGATCCAGCGTCCTCAGATTCGACGGCAACGAGCCGGCACCGGTGAATTTCTTATAATTGTCCTGGATCTTTTCCTTCAGCCAGCGAAGATACTCGACTGCCTCGCGCTCGCGCGGCGTGAAGGTCTTTATCAACTTCTCACGGGCCGTCCGGTTTGCATTCAAAAGTCTCTGTTTCTCTCGAGTCTGGACGAGCTGGCGATAGTAGGGAAGGTTCGGGACGACCATTATGTAGACGATCTCGGCGATGAGAGCGATCAGCAACGGAATGATGCTTTGAGAATACGCTGCGGCGACCGCGAATCCGGCAAGCCCCCAAAAGTTGAACGGTTCCTTAACCGCTTCTTTCATGTAGCTGGATTGAAATCTCTGTAGGTCGCGCTCGTATTTCGCCAAGTCTGCCATAAGTTACTAGATGCCGATCTAGTTTGACGCGTTCGATAATAAAGTGAAGTTCTAGTTTGTTCGGTTGTTCGCGTCGTTGACGATGATGGGGTCGAGAACATCATCGCTCTTGGCTTCGCCACCGGTTCCGATCTGCTTGCTCGCGGCCGGCGTACCCGATCCGAGAAGGCCCATCTGCTGTTTATACTCAAGCAGCTTGTCGTGAAGCTGAATGTCCATCGCTTCGCGTTCGATATCCGCCATCTGGTTGTCGACCGAGGCGGCACCAAGTTGAAGTTTGGCTTCGGCGGCAGCGACGCGGCGATCGATCTTCTCGCGCATCTCGTTGAACGTTGAAGAATCGTCACCGATGTTGAACGACTCCATCGTCTGAGCGAGTTGTTCCTGAAGCTTCGCCTGCTTGGCAGCCGAGATCAGCTGCATAGCTTCCGCGGTCCGCTTCTTCATGTTCAAGACGTAATTGTCGCGCGCTTTCAAAGCCTGTTTCGAAGCGAGGCCGGCATGATCGAGTTGAGCATCCGTTCGTTCGAGATCGAGCTGAGCCTGCTGAAGCTGGCCGATGTAAGCGGTCGCAATATCGTCGCGTCCCATCTTCACCGAAGCTTTGATCTTGGAATCCAGATCCACTACTTGTTTGGCCAGATTGTCTTTATTACGCGCCAGCAGGCGCTCGGTTGCCATGACCTGTGCCACCGAGTTGTTTAACTCAGGCACTCGGTCCCGCATGTCACGGATCGTTTGCTGAAGTACCAGTTCCGGATTTTCGATCCTGTCCAAGGCGGCACCCGTACTCGCCCGAAACACTCTAGTTAATCTCGACCACAGTCCCATTTTATCTATCTGCTCCCACCAAAGTTGCTAAAGAACGCTCGCCAAATCCTCTACGACAGGGCATTTACAGAAGTTGCAATTTCCGGAATCAGTATAACAGCAAAGTCAATTGAACGAGTAGCATCGGCCCATTTCGATGAGGTGCCCATTGCAACGTTTTCCGGGTTTGTATACTCATAGACGGCGGTGCCGCGCAAGTTCTCGCCGCCATAAGCGTTCAAACATCGGGCAGTCGTCGAAAGGAGCATGATTCTCGCCGGCGGTTCTGCGGTTGCATGAAGCCGACAGTTCCCGGGTTACGCATGGACGGATCGAAAGGTGTACTTAAGAAATAGATGATGAAAAAGATCGTATCAGGGCTGTTGATATTTGTTACTTACGTGTCGATGTTCGTGCCGTTTGCGGCAACGGCGCAGACGGTGGGAACAGCGCGCAATAAAAGAATGGAAGATCTTCCGGAAGGACTAGCTTTTCGTTTAAGCGAAGGATCCGTGGGCGCGGAGAGTCGAGTCGAGCAGAAGCTGACACCGGCAGATCCGCTCTCAGATAATGCCGCGCGAGATCTGCTCAAGCGTGTGCCGGAGATCAAATCCGATCCGAACGATCCTGCGGATTTTGCTAAGCGTGCCGGCACGCTCCCGGCACCGAAGACCGGAAAGCAGATCCCTGTAAAGTTTCCGTCGGACGATCAACGCGGAACTCCAAAAGTTAGTCCGGGAACGACGCTGGATGTCATCAGATTTTCACCCGAGGGCGAAGTGTCGCTGGCGCCGGATCTGAGCGTCACGTTCTCGCAGCCGATGGTGGCTGTAACGTCGCAAGAGATGGCCGCTCAGTACGCTCCGGTCGAATTGACGCCGCAGGTCGAAGGCCGATGGCGTTGGCTCGGGACGAAGACGCTGATGTTCGACACGGATAAGCGATTCCCGATGGCGACGAAATTCATCGCTCGCATTCCGGCCGGCACGAAGGCAATAAACGGACAGGTTTTGGCAAAGGATGTTTCCTGGACGTTCACGACACCGCCGCCAAAGGTCGAGCAGATGATCCCGCAGAATCAGATCACGCGACGCGATGCACTGATCTTCATTTCATTCGATCAGCAGATAAATCCGGAAGCAGTTTTGAAGACGATGTCCGTGACGTCGGGCGGAAGAAGGATCGCGACTAGATTGGCAACACAAGACGAGATCGATCGTGACGGAAGTATTTCGTATCAGTCGAAACAAGTTCAACCGGGAAGATGGATCGCTCTGCGCGCCGTTAACGCAAATGGATCCGTAGAGAACGCTCTGCCGTCAGCGTCGACGATCTCCGTAAGCGTCAATGCCGGAACTCCGTCGGCCGAAGGTCCTCTAAAAACTTTAAAAGCGCAGTCGTACACGTTCACGACATACGGAGCGTTCAAGTATTCGCGATCGTTCTGTGGATGGAATGACAACAAGAATTGTTCTCCGTTTCATGATTGGTATCTCGAATTCAACAACCAGATCGACGCGTCGAAATTTTCCAAAGATCTCGTCAAGATCGAGCCTGCGGTCGAAGGTCTTAAGATTTCTCCGCAAGGCAACTACGTCCACATACAGGGTTACAAAAAAGGCCGGACGGATTATAAGGTCACGATCGATGGCGGATTGACGGACATATACGATCAAAACCTCGGCCAGCCGGTGACGGCGACATTTCGAGTCGGATCCGCCGATCAGAATCTTTACTCGCAAGGCGGACCGATGGTGGTACTCGATCCGTTTGGGAGCCGGTCGTACTCGATCTATTCGACCAACTTTAGTTCGGCCAAAGTCCGGCTTTATGCCGTCGAGCCAAAAGACTGGAGTCAGTACCAACAATATTTCCGGCATTTGAATTACGACGACGGCAAACGTCCGCTGATGCCCGGCCGTCTAGTGTCAGAAAAGATCGTCAACATAGATTCGAAGCCGGACGAACTCGTCGAGACACGGATCGATGTGTCGGGCGCGTTGAACAACGGTTTTGGAAACGTCGTCATCGATGTAGAACCGGTTCAGGTGACCGACAAAACTCGCGCACGCGAATGGCATGTTGTGAGTTGGCTGCAATCGACTCAGATCGGACTCGACGCTTTTGTCGACAACCTCGAGCTTGTCGCTTTTGCGACCGAGCTCAAAACAGGTAAGCCGATCGGCGGCGCCGATCTTTCGATCTATCCGAACGACGGAGTTCCCGGTGGTCAGTTGTCGGTCGTCAGCAATGAAGAAGAAGGAATCGTAAGTCAGGTGTGGGCGTGGATCACCGGCGGACCGAATGCGGGTGAAGTCGAATCTTTCGACGCTGACGGACAGACGATAGAAAGTGAGGAGGTCAGCGCGGCCCAAACGAATCGCACGGGATCGAATGGAATACTGCGACTCTCTCTGCCGCCGGCGCAGACCGGTGTGAATATTCTGGTCGCGCGGCGAGGTGACGATGTAGCATTCCTGCCCGAGAATCCCGATTACTACTGGCAGGACACCGGCACATGGTACAAGCGTCCGGATGTTGATTCGCTCCGCTGGTTCGTTTTCGACGATCGCAACATGTATCGCCCGAAGGAAGAAGTCGCGGTCAAAGGTTACATCCGGAAAGTCACGGGCGGAAAGCTTGGCGACATTGAGGCGCTCGGTGAAAATGCGAGCGGGCTGACGTGGTCGGTGAAAGATCCGCGAAACAACGAGATCGCGAGCGGCACCGGAAACCTAAATGCGTTCGGCGCTTTTGATTTCAAATTCAAATTGCCCGACAACGCAAACCTCGGATACTCGCGAATCGATATTTCGACAAATAGCGGTCTGTTAGGAAGTAGTTATTCGCACCAGTTTCAGATCCAGGAATTTCGACGACCGGAGTTTGAAGTTACGACTAAGGTCGAATCTGCTGCTCCGCACTTTGTCGGCGGCAAAGCCGAAGTTTCGGTCGACGCGAAATACTATTCGGGCGGCGGACTAGCGAATGCCGAAACGAACTGGACCGTGACCGCGACTCCGACGACTTACACTCCGCCGAATCGCGGCGACTACACATTCGGAACTTGGGTTCCTTGGTGGCGAATTTACGACTACGGAGAGTTCGGCGGACGCGGCGGAAGAGGCGGCGGAACTTCTCAGTATTTCAAAGGCGTGACCGATGCGAGCGGGCACCATCTTTTAAAAATAGATTTCGATTCAGTCAAACCGCCGCGGCCGTACAACGTCAGCACATCGGCGGCGGTGCAGGACGTCAATCGCCAAACTTGGTCGAGCACGACGACGCTGCTCGTTCATCCTGCCGATCTTTATGTCGGGATAAAGACTCCGCGAACCTTCGTGCAGAAGGGCGAGAAGATCGTCGTCGAATCGATAGTGACGGATATCGACGGGAAAATTATTGCCGGCCGCGATGTCGAGATCAAGGCTGTTCTGAAAGATTGGCAGTTCGACAAAGGATCTTGGAATGAAGTCGTCGTTGACGAGCAAAAGTGTTCGGTGAAGTCTGCGGAGACAGCGCAGACGTGTGAGTTCGTTGCAAAGCAAGGCGGACGATATACGATCACCGCGACTGTTATGGACGATCGCGAGCGGTTCAACGAAAGCGAGATCACGATCTGGGTGCCGGGCGGAAAGCAGCCGCCGAAGCGAAGCGTCGAGCAGGAAGAAGTTCAGATAATTCCGTCGAGAAAAGATTTCGCTCCTGGTGACGTCGCCGAGTTGCTGGTCATCTCGCCGTTCACACCGGCCGAAGGCGTGCTGACTCTGCGTCGCGACGGGATCGTCAAGACCGAGCGGTTCTCAATGAAGGATTCGTCGATGACATTGAAAATTCCGCTCGATGAAAAATATCTTCCGAACATTACCGCTCAGGTCGATCTTGTCGGAGCTTCTCCACGAGACGTAGAAAGTAACGCCGCCGTCCCGGCGGCTGGCGCGGGAGCGTCTCGCTCCCAAGCGGCGGCGGGACGCCTCCGCGACGGCCAGCGAGACGCTGGCCCTACTCTGTTGCGTCCGGCTTACGCGAGCGGGAACATCAATCTAGAGATCTCGACTGCGTCGCGAAAACTCACTGTCCTGGCAGAACCTGCGGATAAGACTCTTGTCCCGGGCGGCTCAACAAAAGTCGCCGTCGAAGTGAAGGACAGCGCCGGAGCTCCGGTTGCGAATAGCGAAGTCGCAGTCGTCGTTGTCGACGAAAGCGTTCTCGCTCTTTCGGCGTATCGCATCTCGGATCCGATGAGCATTTTTTATACGAACCGAGGAACCGGTGTTGCCGATCATCATCTGCGGAAGGAAGTTCTGCTCGGAAATCCAGAGGATGTAAAAACGCCGCCTCCGCCACCGCCGTCGATCACCGCGGATATGGTCTCGCAATCTGGAGCCGGGTTAGCTTCAACGCCAATGAACGCGCGCCGGATGCGCTCGGATTTGAAGGAGGCCTATAAGAATTTCGAAGAGAAGGATGTTGGATACATCCTCAACAAACCCGAGGACGGCGCGATCACTCTCCGACAGAATTTTGATGCCCTTGCGCTCTTCGCACCGTCGTCGAAAACTGACTCGAACGGTCGCGTCACTGTCGATGTAAAGCTCCCCGACAACCTGACGCGTTATCGGATCACCGCCGTCTCCGTCGATACCGGTAAACGATTCGGCAGCGGCGAGTCGGCGATCACGGCGAAGCAGCCGTTGATGGTCCGACCGAGTGCCCCGCGGTTTATGAACTTCGGAGACAAGATCGATCTCCCCGTTGTCGTTCAAAACCAGACCGACCAGGACATGACAGTCGATGTTGCAGTAAGAGCGACGAACGCAGTTTTGAGTCCCCGCTTTAGCGGGCAGATGCCGCCTGAAGGCAGAACTACTCAAAGCGATAATGACGGAACTCAAAAAGCCGGACAACGGATTTTAGTAAAAGCCAACTCGCGCGAGGAAGTGAGATTTCCCGCCGCGGCCGTGAAAGCCGGAACCGCGCGTTTTCAGATCGTGGCGACTTCAGGAAAGTTTAGTGACGCGGCCGAGATCTCGCTTCCGGTTTGGACTCCGGCGACGACTGAAGCTTTCGCGACGTACGGTACGACCGACGAGAATGGCGCGATCATCCAGCCCGTCCAAACTCCGGGAGATGTGTTCCCGCAGTTTGGCGGTCTCGAGGTCACGACGTCATCGACCCAACTTCAGGAACTGACGGACGCGTTCATTTATCTGAATACATATCCGTACGAATGCAGCGAACAAGTCGCATCGCGAATGATCTCGATCGCCGCGCTGCGAGATGTGCTATCAGCATTCAAGGCTAAAGACATGCCTTCGAAAGAAGAGCTCGAGGCGCGGTTCGCACGCGATCTCGAGATTTTGCAATCGCGTCAGCGTGATGACGGAAGCTTTGGACTTTGGAAACGCGACAAAGAGCGTTACGAATATCCGTTCCTAACCGTCCACGTCGCACACGCGCTGATCCTTGCGAAGCAGAAGGGCTACAAGGTTCCGGACGAAATGCTCAACAAAGTGAAGCCGTATCTGAAGGACGTCGAACGCCACATGGATGACGAGTGGTACAAGAACTCGCAACAAGTACGATGGACGATCTCGTCTTACGCGCTTTATGTTCGTGATCTGATGGGCGACAAGGATGCAGGTAAGGCGAAGAAACTTCTCAACGAAGCAATTGCGGCGGGAGCGGGCGATCGTGTCGACACGGCGTCAGGTGCGACGCCGGCTCCGCGTTACGACAAGATGCCGTTCGAAGCGCTCGGTTGGATCCTTTCAGTTCTGTCGAACGATCCCGGATCGGCGACGGAAGTAGATTCGATCGTGCGCTTTCTTATGAACCGCACGACCGAGACGGCGGCGACGGCGAACTTTGTCACCGACTACGGCGATGGAGCATGGCTGATCATGTACTCGAATCGTCGTGCGGATGGAGTGTTGCTGGAAGCGTTGATACGTGTTTTGAGTCCCGGCTTAAGCCGGCAAACGCCGCCTGAAGGCGGAACTCAAAACGGTGGCCGCGATCTCATTCCAAAACTCGTGCGAGGTTTGCTCGATCATCGAGTGAAAGGCGCCTGGTCGAACACGCAGGAGAATGTCTTCATTCTCCTCGCTCTCGACAAATACTTCGAAGCGTTTGAAAAAGTAACGCCGGATTTCGTGACGCGAGTATGGCTCGGCAGCACGTATGCAGGAGAAGAGAAATTCAAGGGACGCTCGGTCGATTCGAACGTACTCACGATTCCGATGTCGTACCTCGTGGAGCAGGGCGGCACTTCAAATCTTCTGATCGATAAGCAGGGCGCCGGACGTCTGTATTACAGGATCGGAATGAAGTACGCCCCTTCGAATCTAAAACTAGAACCGGCGGATTACGGATTCACGGTCCTTCGAAAATATGAAGCGATCGACAACGCCGATGACGTAAAGCAAAACGCGGATGGTTCTTGGACGATCAAGTCTGGTGCTCGAGTTCGTGTTCGACTGACGATGGTCGCTCAGGCGAGACGTTATCACGTCGCTCTGGTCGATAATCTGCCGGCCGGTTTGGAGATATTGAATCCCGGATTAGCAGTGACGGAATCGATTCCGGCGGACAGCGGCGGCACGACGCCGCTCGTGACATACGGAAGTCGATCCTACGGCAGCGGTTGGTATTACTGGAGGCAGTACTGGTTCGAACATCAGAACTTCCGCGATGAACGCGCCGAGGCGTTTGCGTCCTTGCTTTGGGAGGGAGTCTACAACTACAGCTACGTCGCTCGAGCAACGACACCGGGCCAGTTCGTGGTTCCGCCGGCGAAGGCAGAAGAGATGTATCATCCGGAAACTTTCGGAAGGACAGGAACGGATTCGGTGAGGGTTGAGTAGTTTTGGCAAAGAAGTGGCGGTCCAGAGTTCCAGCCTCCTCTTTTAAATTGCCTACAGCTTTAGCTGTAGGTAGCAGTCGAATCTGTTTGGCTTTAGCCGAATAAAAATAGAATATCAGTGATCCTTAGAGCTTTAGCTGAATTGGGCTAAAGCCAAAAGGAATTATTTTTATTTCGGTATTTGGCTGAAGCCTTTCTTCTTCAACTCATCCACTAGCTAAAGCTAGTGGCAATTTAAAAAGAGGCTGCCTTTTTTCGGACAGCCTCTCCGCACGTTCAAGGAAGCAACCGAAAGAGCTTCACTCTCGAATCGGAGTATGTCTTCCCGGGGGATAAGAACGTGTCGTAAGAGAGATAGACGATCTTTCCATCGCCCGGCTGAACCTCTCCGGAAACCATGGTATTTGCAGCTGGGATGAATGATGTGTCCTTTGATCCGTCTGGAATGAACCGTCGAGAACCACTGTAAAGGAAATCGTTCGACGCCACGCGGACCCAGATCGAGCCCTGAACTACTGCGTTGCATGAACCGTACTGGGTCGTATCCACGAACGACGTATCGACGAAGCCAGCGGCAGTTAGACGGTGCATGCCGGGAGTTTCAGCCCAGCCGCCGTAGCTCATCCTGCTTACCACGAGTAGCTTTCCTGACGACTGAAATCGCAGGTCGAGCGGGACGATCGGGTAGGTCGGAGTATAGCCGCCGCCCGGCGTGCAATTTGGAAGAGTGGCCAAGCCAAAGTTTCCAAAGTTCGTGAAGATCGTCCCCGAACTGGAGTACTTCGCGACAACCGCGGAGGTTCCACTGATGCCTCCGACGAATATGTAACCGTTCGCGCTGCTGATCGCAATCGTGACGTTGGCGGTTTGAGTCTCCAATCCGGTTGAAAGTTTTCCACCCGAGCCGAACCACACGTGGAGCGAACCGTCCGTATTGAGTTTTCTAACCCAGACGTTCGCGATCCCATTCGGCGTTGAATAACCGGCAACGAAAATATTTCCATTCCAAAACACGAGTTTTCGCGAAGCATTGTAAGTACCACTTGATGTGAACGTCACAACCCCATCGTTACCGAATGTCGTGTCGAGCTCGCCGTCCGGAGTGAATCGCCACACGGCCGCAGTCGTCCCTCCTCTTGCGGCCTTGCTACCGGCGACGACTATGTATCCGTCGGGTTGGACGAGGACGTCAAATCCCTCGCCGTACACATTCGGCGATATCGGTGCTTCCGTTACGCCGAAGCCATCCATTCCGAATTCGCCTTGTGTGCCGCCCCCGTTGTCCGGCGTCCCGTCGGCGAGATATCGCCGGAGTAAGACGCGGCGCAGATTGACCGGATCGTCCGAGTAGCCGTATGTGCTGCATCGGTTGTAAATCTTACCGGCGACAAGTATCTTGCCATCGGATTGCAGAGTCGACGCGGCCGGAAACATTCCGTAACAAGGGTAACTCGGAGCGGTGTCGGAGTACGTCCCGCCTGCGCCAAACGTAGTGTCGAGGTCGCCCGGATTGGCAACCGCCCGTCCGACAAGCGCGCTGATGAAGATCAAGAATGTAATTGCGAACTTTGTTTTCATATTTTCCTCAAGGGAGCTTGCTGTATAATTCGGACACTCTTACTTGGCGAATATTGCGTTACCTTCCACGCGAAGTCTCTAATTCTTGGCAAATAGTTACTAATTCTTTCAAACGTGAACGGAAACGGAGATAAGAACAGCTATTTCTTCGGCGAGTTCGAGGTCGATCCCGGACGCCGCGTGCTGTTGCGCTCGGGCGTAGATGTGAAGCTGAAGCCGAAGACGGTCGACGTTTTGCTCGCGCTGATCGAGCGGCACGGCGAAGTTGTTTCGAAGGGCGATCTGCTCGACCGCGCGTGGGACGGGCAGTTCGTCGAAGAGAAGAATCTCTCGGTTCACATCGCCGCGCTTCGAAAGATCTTTGGCGAGACGAAGAATGAAAACCGGTTCATCGCGACAGTGCCGGGAACCGGCTACTCGTTTGTTGCCGATGTCAGCAAACTGGATCATTCGATGAATGGAAACGCGAGTCATGCGGTGCAGACTTCGACCGAGACGGGCGACGGAAGAATTACAAAAAAGGTTTTGGCAGTTGGGGCTGTCCTGATTGTCGTCGGATCGCTCCTCGCTTTTGCGCTTTGGCGGAAAAGTCCGGCGCCGGTCTCCAGCCTCGGCTCGCCATCCATCAAGCAGCTCACAACGAACGGCCGCGTGAGAAGTGTCGCGATCTCACCAGACGGAAAACTTTTCGCTTACACGGTGGATGAGAACGGAAAGCGTGAGCTCTACTCCGGATTCACGAGCGGCGGAAAGCATTCCGTCATCGTCGAGCCGACCGACGCCGAAATTTCTGAGCCGGCGTTCTCGCCGGACAGCAACTTTGTTTTTTTCGGACTTAGCGGAGCGGGCCGGGATCCGGCGATCTATCGTGCGTCGGCAGGTAGTGGACCAGTCGAAAAGGTTCTCGATGGAATCTCCTCTTTCAAACTCTCTCCCGATGGCAAGTTCATCTATTTCGGCCGGCGATCGGATGCGAATGACGCGATCATCGCAAAAGATCTTCCCGGCGGATCGGAGCGCGAGCTCGCTACTTTTCCAAAAGAGTTCGAAGCAAATTTGAGTACTGTGTCTTTGTCTCCGGATGGACAGAGCATCGCGATCGCCGTCCGCCACGAGGAGACTCCGTTCAAATGGGACGTGATGATTGCGAGTCTCTCCACGCCAGGTGAATTCAGACGAATACCGAACAAACTGTTTCGAGAAATAGGCTTCATGAAGTGGGCGGATCCGGAGACTATTCTAGTTTGCGGCGAACCTGAAGGATCTCTTTCATCAGTCCCGCACCGACAGGTTTATCGGCTTGACGTCAAAACCGGCGAGCCCGAATTGGTCACGGGAGATCTGAGCACTTACGATTCGTCCTTGTCATCTGATTCGTCGGGTCGATCGATCGTCAGCGTTGAGTTGCGGCAGATGAACAATATCGCCGTCGCTCCGGTAGACAACCTTTCAAACTTCAGGATGATCACGAACGGGTCGTTCGGACGGTACGACGGACTCTGGGGAATGGACTTTACACCGGACGGGAAGATCATGTTCACGAGCTCGGATTCTTCCAGCCAAGTCATCTCCGTGATGGACCCCGACGGCAGCAATGTAAAGCAGTTGACGGCGGCCGGACATGTCAACAGCGCGCTCAGTGTTACGCCAGACGGACGGTTCGTCGTATTTCTGTCCTATCGCGGAGAGACGGCGGAGATATGGCGAATGAACTCGGATGGAAGCAATTCTATTCAGCTGACTCACGCGGAGCGAGCTTATCAACCATTCATTTCCGCTGATGGCCGGTGGGTTTATTACGTCAATGCGAGTCCATCGATGGAGGGCCGGCTTCAGAGAGTCCCGATCGATGGCGGCGACGCTCAGACAATGACTGAAAAACGCGCGAGCTGGGGTGCGGCATCACCCGACGGAAAGTTCATTGCAACGGGATATGAGGGAAAGCTCGCGATCTTCGAAACTTCGACATTCGCGATCGTGAACAAGTTCGATCTACCACAGAATGCAAAAGTTTACATGGGCGTACACTGGACGCCCGACTCTTCTGAGATTCTTTACCGCGACGAGGTCGAAGGTTACTGGGCGCAGAACGTCAGCGGCGGACCGCCGAGAAAAGTCGACGGACTTCCGGCCGAGAAGCTGTACAACTTTTCGTACTCAAAAGACGGTAAGTATTTTGCGTTCGTTCGCGGTGTCGAAATACGCGACGCTGTGATGATCGCGTGGCCGACGGCTAAGTGAAAGTCCTGTGTTAAAATCCGTCCGATGAAGAAGTGTTTTGTATTGCTATCTATCTTATTCTCGGTCTCGCTCACTTCCGCGCAGGACAACTCACAAAAGATCTACGACACCGAACGAGCGTTCGAAAAGATGGTCGCCGAGAAGGGGATCAAGCAAGGCTTTATCGAATTTTTATCGCCGCTCGGTGTGATCTTCCGTCCGGGACCTATCAACGGACGAGAGTCGTGGAATTCGCGTCCCGCATCTCCGGCTGCGCTCACTTGGAATCCGGTAAGGATCGAAGTCTCTGCTAACGGAGCTCTCGCGTACAGCATCGGTAATTCGATCTTTCGACCAAAAGGCAAGAACGATACGGATCAATCTTACGGACATTACTTGTCTGTCTGGACACGCCAGCCGGGCGGTGAGTATCGAGCGGCGCTCGATGCCGGAATCGGCCACGACAAGCCGGCCAAACTGGAACCGGATTGGAAACCGAGTTCCGCGTCGGTGACAGAGGAGAATAAGGATAAACTCTTTGCCGGAGATTCGTCGGTACCGTTTTATCGACTTGCCGAAAACCGCGGTCTCAAAGAAGCGTACAAGCGATTTGCCGCGGATGATATCTACCTCCTTCGTAACGACAATCAACCTTTCGTGGGACGCGGCAGTGCGATCGATTATTTCGACAAGCAAAAGTCGTCGATCAAATTCTCAAAGCGACGGTCGTTCATCGAAGCCGGCGATCTTGCCTACGTTTATAGCTCGTACACGATGACGGATAAGAACGGAGTCGAAACCGAGAAGGGAAATTTCGTTCAGGTGTGGAAACTCAGATCCGGTCGATGGCAGATCGCAGCCGATCTATTCCTGCCGCTGCCTGCTGACAAAAACTAATCGTCCAAAACGCGAAACGTGTACGTGAGAATCCGTGTCGTCGGTTTTGATCTTGATTTGAAGACCGAGCGCTTCGCCGAAGCGGTTGCTGCTTCAACCAGGAGAGGATGTCCCGAGATAGTTTCGACGGTATTGATCTCGCCTTCGGTGTTAATGACGACCTTCAGCTTAACTACCCGATTCTTGAAAACCGTCTTTTTCACTTCTTCCGACGTCAGATGCGAAACGGATGAGACATCCACTTCCGGATCGTCAAAATATTCCATATCGTCAGGGCCGTCCCATGCGACTCTCGGCTGATAGTTGACGACCGGAAGCGGCTTTGCCGATTCGGCTATGACGGGAGCGGTCCAGGCGTACGCCGGATTTGGAGTGGATGGCTTGGACACGTTGTAAGCTTGCGACGAAGGCTCAGGCTTGGACTTCGGAATGAGTGCGAATAAAGCGAGGACGATCATGATCAGTCCCACTGCTCCGCCTGCGACGGTGACAAACGAATTCGTCTGATCTGATTCGACTTCTAATCCGAGATCGGGTGGAGTAACCGTCGACGGCTTCGGAGGAACGACAAACTCTCCGCGGTCCATGAACATCCGCGCACCGCAGTATTCGCAGTCCACGATCACGGAGCGTTCGGAAACGTGCTCGATAGTTGCTCCGCATTGTGTGCACGCGATCGCTCGCATAGATTCTGTTCGTTGACGCCGCGACACAAACGTTTTGCGGATCCGGCGTCCTTGATAAATTATTAGCAAAGCCCCAAAATTCCAAGTCGTGGCGGACCCCTTCTCTAAAGTACTCGAACTATTAAGACTCGAAGCATCGGCGATAGAGCGCGCGGCTGACCGACTCGATCGCGACAGCGTCGATCGTGCGATGGAGCTGGTGTCGAATTGCGATAGCAAAGTGATTGTCATCGGCGTCGGCAAATCGGGTGTCATCGCCCAGAAGATCGCGCAGACTTTGACGAGCACCGGAACTGTAGCCATCTTCGTCCATCCGTCGGATGCTCTTCACGGAAGTCTCGGAGTCATCACGTCCGGAGATGTCGTGATCGCGCTCAGCAATTCAGGTGAGACGGATGAGATCGTCGCTCTGCTTCCCGCGCTCTCGCTTCGCGCAGTTCCACTCATTGCGATCGTCGGGAACACGGACTCGACGCTGGCTCGAAAGGCCGACGTCGTACTCGATGCGTCCGTCGATAAGGAAGCATGTCCCCTGAATCTCGCACCGACCACTTCGACGACGGTCGCGTTGGCGATCGGTGACGCGATCGCCATGACGCTGATGGAATCGCGCGGTCTTACCCCCGAAGATTTCGCTGCGAATCATCCCGCCGGCCGTTTGGGAAAACGTTTGACGATGAAAGTCAGCGATCTCATGCACGAGAGTCCGAGCATCGGGCCGGACGCGAACTGGCTGGATGTTGTGAAGGCGATCTCTAAATTCTCGCTTGGAGCAGTCAACGTCGTGAACGGCGGCGGATCGCTCGCGGGAATCGTCACGGATGGCGATCTTCGGCGAACGATCGAACGCAGCGGAGCCGAGGGTCTTGCAGATCTTACGGCGGAACAGATGATGACGGCGGGTCCGATCACCGCTTCGCCCGAGATGCTTGCCTACGATGCTCTGCAGCTAATGGAGAATCGACCGTCGCAGATCTCGGTGCTTCCGGTTGTCGACGGCGATGGTTCCTGCGTCGGATTACTCCGACTTCACGATATCGTTCGCAGCGGTTTATAGGCGAGGCGAACAACACCGGCGACAGTATTGACATCACAGACTCGGGCAAGTTCATCCTTCGAAAGACAACACAAGATCTAAACGCGTTATGAAGTACACGAAGATTCCCGTCGCAGCATTTTTGCTTTTCTTCGTCCTTGTATCGGCAGCGTCCGCACAAAAGACTGAGATCACGATCAGTTTTGGTGAGCAATTCTTTGACGCGCTGCTCGACGCTGTTTTCCAGTATGCTCCACCGCCCGAGATTCTCCTGACGAAGAATAAGTCTTCGGCAGCACGGACCTCTCTTATCAATTCTTTCGCTCCGACTTCTCAGTGCAACGAGTCCGTCAAGCTCCTTCGCGAGACGAACGGGAAACGGACGTCGGTTAAATTCCGTGACGGCCGGATCACGGCGCCGATAGCGTTTTCCGGAAACTATAATCCGCCGCTTATTGGCTGTATCGCTTTTGCCGGAGTCGCGGAAACGATCGTCGATCTCGAGTTCGATGAGGCCGGCCAGAGACTTCTTGCGCGAGCTCGAGTCAGCGATGTTGCTCTCAACGGAACCGGCGGGATCGGCGGGAGCATCGTTGCGAAGATGGTCCAGGGCTCGATCGACCGAAAGATCAACCCGATCGAAATTATCAAGACCGACAAGGTTTCGTTCGAGCTTCCTCTCCAGAATTCCGGCAGCGACGGTCAGCTCGTTATCCACATTTCGTACAACTTCGAAAAATCTCGCTGACTTCCTTTTGCGTTCCCGAACCGCACGAAAACGTAATACACGAACGCGCTTACGTCGTCTAAGTGTTGTAATAACTCACCCGACCTCTGATGGAACGCCGATTGCTAAATAGTCGGTAGAGCCGGTGTTTGTCCGGTTTGGAGTTTGCAGAAAAAGGGGAACGTCATGACATTAAATTATATAAAACAGTTCGGCGGCATATCGCTCTTAGGGCTCACCCTCTTGTTCGGTGTGTCAGTCGATGCGAGCGCGCAGCGTACGCGCGGAGGCAAGGTCCAACCGCAGGACCCGCCGCCGGCTCAACAGAAGGATCAGGAGCAGGCTCGCCAACAGCGTGCGGCTCAGCAACAGCAGCAACAACAGCAGCGTGCGGCTCAGCAACAGCAGCAACAACAGCAGCGTGCAGCTCAGCAGCAACAGCAGCGCGCCGCGCAACAGCAACAACAGCAGCAGGTTTGGGCGCAGCAGCAACAGCGTCGTCAGGTCCAGGACCAGCAGCGACAGCAGCAGGCTGAGCAACAGCGCCAGCAACAGCTCGGTGCTCAACAGCAGCGTCGGCAGATCCAGGATCAGCAGCGTCAACAGCAGGCCGAGCAACAGCGCCAGCAGCAACAGCAGCAGGTTTGGGCTCAGCAGCAGCGTCGTCAGGTTCAGGATCAACAGCAGCAGGATCAGCGCCGTCAGGCTCAGCAGACCCAGCAGCAACAGCAGGTTTGGGCTCAGCAGCAGCGCCGTCAGATCCAGCAGCAGCAGACAACCCAGCAGCAGGCCGAGCAGCAGCGGCAACGACAGGTTTATCAGCAGCAGCAGGTGAATCAGAGTCGCGATCGCAATCGCACCGGCAACTGGGGCAATCAGCAGCAGGCGTACCAGACGTACGATCGTCGTCAGCAACAGCAGCTTCAGCAGCAGCGTTACCAGCAATGGAACAATCGTTGGGGCAATTGGCAGACGTTAGAGAAGCAGCGTTACCAGCAGCTTCAGAGTCAGCGCCGAAATTCGTATCAGCGATATCTGCAGCAACGATATTGGGCACAGGTCCGTCGAGATCAACTCCGTCTTCAGCAGGCGCAGTATTACGACAATCTGGTCAATGACTATAGCTACTATCGCAACGGCAATCAGTACTACACGAGCAGCTACGGTGCTCAGATGATCCAGGACGCGGTCAACCGCGGTTATGAAGAAGGGTTCTATTCGGGTCAGGCCGATCGCCAGGACGGATGGAATGCCAACTATCAGAATTCGTACGGTTACCAAGACGCGAGCATCGGATACGACTCGTATTACATCGGTCTTGACGAATATAACTACTACTTCCGCGAAGGTTTTCAACGCGGATATGAAGACGGTTACAACGGTCAGTACGAGTACGGACAATACAGTAACGGCAAGTATCAGATCCTTGGAGCGATCCTCGATACGATCTTTAGTTTCTCGCGATTCTAACGATCCGTGCTAATTCAAATCCCTTTTGGCCCCGTCATTCCGACGGGGCCTTTTTATTGTTGACGTGCAGTAACGGCGAGTCTTTACTA
The DNA here is from genome assembly GCA_003223025.1 of Acidobacteriota bacterium. GTDB lineage: Bacteria > Acidobacteriota > Blastocatellia > Pyrinomonadales > Pyrinomonadaceae > OLB17. Next base: position 353,446 of record QHXR01000016.1, on the reverse strand, counting down.
TTCTCTTACCAATGGGAATTCCTTTAGTAGCGATCATCGGCCGTCCGAATGTCGGAAAATCAACTCTGTTCAATCGGCTGACCGGATCGCGCAAATCGATCGTCGGCGACGAACCCGGGATCACACGAGATCGGATCTACGGTGATGTGGAATGGAAGTCGCGACGGTTCGAGCTCGTCGACACCGGCGGTATCGTTCCGGATGACGAGGCGATAATTCCGGCGAATATTTTTAAGCAGGCCGGATTCGCGATCGACAGCTCTCAGGCGATCATCTGGGTCGTCGACGCACGTGCCGGCGTGACGCCGCTCGATGAAGAGATCTCGCTCTATCTTCGAAATATCGGGAAGCCGGTCTTCATCGCTGCAAATAAAGCGGAAACGAGAAAGGTTGAAGAAGAGGCGGCTGAGTTCTATCAGTTTGGATTCGAGATGTCGCCGCTGTCAGCCGAGCACGGCACTTCGGTCGGCGATCTGCTCGACAAAGTTTTCGATGTTTTAAGTTTTGAAGACGAAGAAGAGCCGGACGAATCGCGCGAGATCAAGCTCGCGATCATCGGTCGGCCGAATGTCGGAAAATCTTCGATACTCAACAAGATCCTCGGCGAGGAACGCGTTATCGTATCGCCGATCGCGGGCACGACACGCGACGCCATCGATACGCATCTGATCGTCGATGATCAAAAGTTCTTGCTTATCGACACGGCCGGTATTCGTCGAAAAGGAAAAACCAACGAGATGGCCGAAAAGATGTCGGTCATCATGGCGAGGAAGGCGCTCGAACGTGCCGACGTTGCTGTTCTCGTGATAGATGCTGTCGAGGGCGTCACGAATCTCGATGCGAACATCGGCGGTTACGCGGTTGATTCAGGATGCTCCGTGATCATCGTCGTGAACAAATGGGACGCCCTCGAAGAGAAAGAGACGAACACGGTTTACGAATTCGAGCGGAACATGCGGCGCGAGATGAAGTTCCTCGAATGGGCTCCGCTTCTGTTCATCTCGGCCTTGACCGGACAACGCGTGCAGAAGATTCTGCCGCTGGTTAAGCAAGCGAATGACGGACGAAATATTCGCATCCCGACATCGCAGCTGAATAAGTTTTTCGAAGACAGTATTTCGCAGCCGAGAGGCGGCACGGCACCGGCTACGGCAAAGGGCGGCGTGTCGAGATTGAAAGTCCAGTACATCACGCAAGGGGGAATGCGGCCGCCGCTATTCGTCCTGTTCACATCCGGCGGAAGTAAGGCGGGATTACACTTTTCTTATCTGCGTTACATCGAAAATCGTCTGCGCGAGGCGTTCGGATTTTTCGCGACACCGATCAGATTAAAAGAACGACATAAGATGAAAAAGGCGGCGGGCGGAAGATAGTATGGAAGAATTGTTGCTCATCATCCGTCTTGTGCTTTTTGGAGTATTCGCTCTCGCGGCCATAGGAAAGTTTCTCGATCTGAAAGGGTCGGAGAAAGCAGTCCGGGATTTCGGAGCACCTGATGACCTCGCGAAACCGATGGCGATACTGCTTCCGTTTGCCGAGATCGTTTTCGCCTTTTGCTTTTTGTTCGTCTCGACTTCGTGGGTCGGAGCGATCGGAGCGCTTTTACTATTGCTTAGTTTTACGGGCGGGATGATATGGCAGATGGCTCAGGGAAACGCGCCCGACTGTCATTGCTTCGGCCAACTTCACAGCGAGCCGGTCAGCGTAAAGACGTTGATAAGGAATGTTGTATTTTCACTTCTCGCATTGTTTCTTGTTGCTCAGGGACGCGAAGGACAGGGTTTGAGTCTGACGTCCGGCGGTTCGAATTTGATGCAGCTTATATTGATTTTCGTACTCATAATTTTGGTGGCGGTCGGGCTTTTTTACGTCCGCAAGCTTATCGATACTCAGAATGAGATCCTCCGGCGCTTGGAATTGATGGAGCTTTTTTCGACCGGCTCCCAGGAACGTAGCGAAGCGGGAAGTCCGCACGACGGTTTGCCGATCGGAGCGCCGTTCCCAGAATTTGATTTGAAGAACATGTCCGGTGGTCGTGTCACCCGGAACGATTTGTTGGCAAACGGTCGCCCCGCCGTCTTATTTTTTGCGAGCCCGACATGCAATCCATGTCAGGCGCTTATACCTGAGGTCGAACGTTGGGAAGTTGAGCTTGGCGATCGGGTAAACTTCATTTTCTTCAGCAGCGGTACGCGCGGTGAAAATGCTTCGAAGTTCGGAGTCTTTTCCGGGGATGTCATCCTCCAGGAAAAACGTGAAGTTGCGGAGCAGGTTCATGCGAGATGGACTCCGACCGCCATCTTCGTCCGTGCGGACGGAACGATAGGAAGTCATCCTGCGGCCGGCGATACTGCGATCCGGGATCTGGTGGATCGATTGCGATCGGAAGATCTTAGTTCTAACGAAGTTTATTTCGCCGGTGAAAACGCGCTTAGCGGTCGCGCTCCGATGATCGGTGCTTCCGTGCCGGAATTTCGTCTTGACGACATGAAGGGGAATTCGATCGGGCCTGATGCATTCCGTGGCAAGCGAACGCTCGCAGTATTTTGGAGCCCGACGTGCCCGCACTGTACGGCGATGATGGACGATCTCCGAGCCTGGGATAAGACTCGATCCGATGAGGATCCGAATCTTATCGTCTTCTCGGACGGCGACAAAGATGCTCACGCGGATCTCGAGCTCAACGCTCCGATACTCATCGACGCCGGGCACAAAACCTCCGAGAAGATAGGCATGTTTGGTACGCCGTCCGCCGTGATGCTCGATGAAACCGGAACGATCGTAAGCGAAACTGCTCTTGGTGCATCCACCATCTGGGCCCTCATCGGAAAACGAAAATGAAACCGATCGATTGGAAAGTCACCGCGACCGACGGAGAAGCGCGCGCGGGTATTTTAAGAACGCGGCGTTCGGTAATCGAAACTCCGGTATTCATGCCCGTCGGAACACAGGGCGCGGTTAAAGGAGTTCGTTTCGAATGGCTCGAAGGCGAACTCGACGCACGAATAATTCTCGGCAATACCTATCATCTATTCTTGCGCCCCGGCACCGACATAATTCGAAAGCTTGGCGGACTTCATAAATTCTCATCCTGGAACCGTTCGATCCTCACGGACTCGGGTGGCTTCCAAGTTTTCTCTTTGACCGATTTGCGGAAGCTGACCGAGGAAGGCGTTGAGTTTCGTTCTCACATCGACGGAAGCTCACGATTTTTGTCGCCGGAGGTTTCGATGGAAATCCAGGCCGCGCTAGGTTCGGAGATCGTGATGGTGTTCGACGAATGTCCGCCCGGACAAGTCGCCGTCGACGAAGCCCGGAAGAGTCTCGAGCTGACCGCTCGATGGGCGGCGAGATCGAAGGCGAGGTTTGACGAGCTGCAATTGTCAGAACCGGGAGCGGTAGCGGCTGGGCTTCCCGTTGCTGGCTCGGCTTTGGAAGTTGACGCAGCCGCTGCCGCTTCCGCTTCTGCTTCCGGTCCAGACCTGTCAGGACATCAAGCACTCTTTGGCATCGTCCAAGGCGCATCGCATCTCGAACTTCGAAAAGAAAGTCTCGAACGAACTGTGGAGATCGGGTTCGACGGCTATGCGATCGGTGGCTTGAGCGTCGGCGAAGAAAAGCCCGTGATGTATGGAGTGCTTGAGAATATCGCTCCGCAGATGCCGGCTGACGCGCCACGATATTTGATGGGAGTCGGAACGCCGGAGGATCTTATCGAAGGAGTCGCACGCGGAGTCGACATGTTCGATTGCGTGATCCCGACTCGAAATGGACGAACGGGAAGTGCATTCACATCGAGAGGAAAACTCAACATCCGCAACGCGAGATTTGCCGACGATCCAAACCCGTTGGATCCCGATTGCGGATGCTCGGTATGTCGTCGATACTCGCTTGCTTACCTCCGTCATCTCTACCAGGCAGGAGAGATGTCGGCCGCGACGATGATCTCGCATCACAATCTGGCGTTCTTCCTTGACACGATGCGCGGCGTGCGGCAATCTATCACATCCGGCACGTTCTCAGCATTCCGAAGAGAATTTCTAAACAAATTGCAGGAGAATCAGGAAGCAAGCGTTTGAAAAACGCTTTGTGTACGGTATATCATTTGGTTTTTGTTTTCCGCGCAGAAAGTGATGAGTATAATTCTGTTATTTTTTCAAGACGCTGCCGGAGGTGGTAGCGGCAGTTTGATATGGACGCTCCTTCCGTTCGTCTTTATCTTCGGCATCTTCTATTTCCTCGTGATTCTTCCGCAGAAGCGGCAGAAGCAACAGCTTCAGGACATGATCGGCCAGCTGAAGATGAACGATGAGATCGTCACCAACGGTGGCGTCATCGGAAAGATTAAGGAAGTGAGAGACACGAGCTTCGTCATCCTCAGCGCAGACAAATCTTTTATCGAGATCGGAAAGAGCGCGGTTGTCGGAAGAAAGGCGGAAGAGATTAAGTAGTAATGAAGAACACCGGATTGTGGATCAGAACGGCGATCATCCTCGCCATCACCTTGGTTGGCATTTATCTTGTCTTCGGACCCAGGCATGCACCCGGTGCACAGGATTTCACCTGGCAGGGCATCAAGAACAACCTCGCTCAAAACGTTAATCTCGGTCTCGATCTGAAAGGCGGTTCGCATCTCGTGATGCGCGTCAAGACGGACGAGTATCTCAAGCGATTGACGACAAACAACGAAAGTGCTGCTCTTCTGGCGGGTACCGAAGCGAAGGACGACGCAGGAAATCCGCTGGGCGTTACCGATGGTTCATACGTTGCCGAGAACGGCAATTATCAAGTGATCCTCAACGTTTCCGATCCGTCGAAGATTCCGGCGATCGTCGAAGCGGTTAAGAAAAAGATCGATTTCTCATACTGGATCGAATCTCAGGGTGCAAATTCCATAACATGGACGCTCCCCGCGAGAGAGCAGGCTCGACTGAAAGAGCAGGCGACGGATCAAGCGTTAAAGATCATCGAGAGCCGCATCAATGCATTTGGTGTAAAGGAACCGACCCTGCAGCGCCAAGGAAGAGCAGATTCTGGACAGATTCTTCTCCAGATGCCCGGCGTTGAGAACCCGGAACGTGTTAAGGCTCTCGTGGGAGAAACATCACGACTTGAGTTGATGAAAATCGTCAGTCCGCCGAATCCTTCGCCGGTGACAAAATATCCGACGAAAGAAGCCGCTCTTGCCTCGATCGGCGGCAAAGAATCCGACACGCGGAAAGTTCTACCTTTTGTGGAGCGTGACGAAACGGTCAAAACGGCTCCGACTCCCGCTGACAAAAAGCCGCAGCAGTTCGTCGTTGTTGAAGCTCCCGCCGTAGTCGATGGAAGTGAGTTGCGTGATGCGGCGGCGGTTCAGGGACGAGCCGGTGGAAGCGATTACCAGATCTCATTCTCATTTAAGCCGACCGGTGCGCAGAAGTTCGGTGACTGGACCGGAAAGAATATTGGAAATTACATGGCGGTCGTGCTGAATGAGGAAGTGAAGTCAGCCGCTTAGATCAAATCGCAGATCTTTGATTCGGGTGAGATCTCGGGAACTTTTTCTAAAGAGACAGCAGACGACCTGGCATTGACGCTCAAATCCGGTGCGTTGCCGGCCGCGATCGAATATCAGGAAGAGCGAACTGTAGGTCCGAGCCTTGGAGCTGATTCGATCAGAGCAGGTGTTGCAGCATCGATCGGCGGACTCATTCTCGTTGTGTTGTTCATGCTCGGCTATTACCGCGGATCCGGTGTTAACGCAGTTGTTGCTCTGATACTGAACATGCTGCTGACGATGGCGGCGCTCGTTCTGTTCGGATCCACGCTGACTCTTCCGGGAATCGCCGGTCTTATTTTGGGTATCGGTATGGCGGTCGACTCGAACGTTCTGATCTTCGAACGCATTCGAGAGGAATTGCGACTCGGAATCGATGTTCCTAAATCGATCTCGATCGGATTTGATCGCGCATTCGTGACGATCATCGACACCCACGTAACGACGATCATTTCGTCGCTGATCCTTTATATCACCGGCTCAGGCCCGATCAAGGGATTTGCAGTGACACTTATCCTCGGACTCTTGATAAATCTGTTCACCGCAGTCTTTGTGTCGAGAACGATCTTCAAGTGGGAATTGAGTCTGCGTCCGAACATGCAGAAGCTGAGTATCTAAAAGTAAGTGAGCGGTGATCGGACCGCGGAATTGTTGTAAGAGATGTTAAACCTATTTCAGAACATACATATTGACTGGCTCGGTAAGCGCAAGGCGTTCATCGCCGTCTCGATAGTTATCATGCTTGCCGGACTCGTCTCTGCTCTCAGCCGGCAGTACACGCCGGGCGGCACCGAAGCTTTCAATCTTGGCGTCGATTTCCGCGGCGGAACTGTCGTGACAGCGAAGTTCAGACAACGACCTTCGGATGACGAGATCCGCGGAGCTCTAAACAACGCGGGCGTGTCGGATCCTGTTATCCAGGCGTCGACCGATAAGCCCGACGAAGTTCTGATCAAGATCCCTCTGCTGGAATCCGCAGGATCTGATGCTGCAGTTTCGGAACAGGTGCAGCAGGAGCAAGTGCAAAGCGGTCGAACGATAGTTAAACGAGCTCTCGACAGTTTTGGTGCGGAGGCCGAGGGCGACTCGACGCTCGACACTTCCACTGATGCGGCTTACAAGATAGTCGGAACCGATTCCGTCGGTGCTATTGCCGGGTCGCAGTTGCGAAATCAAGCGGTGACGGCGACGCTTCTCGGACTTGTCGGGATCCTGCTCTTTATCGCCTTTCGATACGACTGGACCTACGCGGCCGGTGCGGTCATCGCCGTGTTCCACGACGTTTTGATGACCCTGGCTTTCTTCTCCGTCTTTCAATGGGAAGTAAACCTTACAGTGATCGCGGCCGTTCTGACCATCGTCGGATTTTCGGTGAATGACTCGATCGTTATTTTCGATCGTATTCGCGAAAACATGGCCCTCAACCGGACCGATTCGCTGCTCAAGATCACGAACGATTCGATCAACCAGACTCTATCGCGAACCGTCATCACGAGCGGATTGGTATTGCTGTCAGTCCTCTCGCTTGTTATTTTCGGTGGCGAAGTATTGCGAAGTTTCTCGCTTGCATTGCTAGTCGGATTTACGCTTGGAGCGTACTCGACGATAGCGATCGCGAGTCCTATCGCGATCTGGTGGCAGGCAAAACTTGGTGCGGCAAAAATGAAGGATTCGAGCACATCTTCGCAGAGCAAAGAGAAGATCGCTTCCGCTTCGCGCCGCTCGGTTACCCGTCGACCCGTGACGCGGTAATTAATTGTAAATTTACCGTACGATTCCCCTGATTAATCTTGACTTTCGAAAGTTAAGAAATTAGTATTCTTAACGTTGCTGGTCAATTAAATATCTGTATCTGCTTTTTTCCGTTGGACTTTCTTGAGGGAAGCGGAAGTCTGTAGAGTTTGTTATGCATTGCCGGCAAAGTTCCTTTTGCCCCGCACTTAATGAACCGAGGCTTCAAACTCCAGCGAAAAAAAATGAGACACAGTAAGTTGGATCATTGCGTTAAGTACAATGATTACAACTTGAAGTTTGAGAACTATCATCAAACTCAATAGTTTCGTGACCCTTGACTCTCGTTTGGCACCGGAAGAAGGGAGGAATTGAGATGTTAGATCAACTTGTAGAATCAAAAAGTCATGCGGCGGAAGATACAAAGCGGACCGGCTTTCTTCTGACGACGTTCATCGTGGTGGTGACCATCCTGATGAGTGCCTGGCTTTACAGTTTGTTTGCCAAAGATTACGGCATGGGTGGCGACGACCTTTCGCTTGAAACACTCGTTGCACCGCCGGTGATCGAAGAGGCGCCCGAACCGGAACCTGAGAAAGCCCCACAGAAGGATCCGAACGTCGATGTTCGTAAAGAGATCATCGCGACAATGAACGAGACTCCGCCGAAGATCCCGGACAAGCCGAGTGTCGAGAAAAATTTGATCCCCCCGCGCGATCCGAACAAATACACGGTCAAGGGTGATGTGAACTTTAGCGCCGCTAATGCTCCGCCCCCTGACTATCGTGGGCCGGTTAATTCCGGCGGAACTGGAAGCGACAGTGGTGCGACCGGTGGCGGCGGCGACGCTGACACAGGTGGAGCTCCGCCGCCCCCACCACCGCCTGTTAAGAAAGTGCCGAAGCAAATATCGGGTGGTGTGCTCAACGGTAAGGCGACCAGCCTTCCGAAGCCTCCGTATCCCCCGGCAGCAAGAGCTGTACGTGCGAGCGGTGCAGTGACAGTTCAGGTTTTGATCGATGAGAGCGGTAGTGTTGTTTCTGCCAGTGCCGTCAGCGGTCATCCGCTGCTTCGTGCCGCGGCCGTACAAGCTGCTCGCGGTGCACGGTTCAGCCCGACGCAGCTCTCCGGACAGGCAGTAAAAGTGTCCGGTGTGATCACTTATAATTTCGTTCCGTAAACCGCGGGACCGTATCGAAAAGCGGCAAGAAAATTTGCCGCTTTTCGAGGCTTTATTGCCGAACACGCAATCATAAAATTCTTTTTGATTTCTTTGGAGGAAAAATCATGACATTTGTTGCAGGCCTGTTATGGACGGGTTTCATGGGCGTATTTTTGATGTTTGCTGAACAAGCAAAGATCTCATTCGGTATCTACGATATCGCGAAGAGTTTGACGATACCGGGCTGGGTCGTTATTGCCACGCTTCTCGTTCAGTCGGTCTACATGATCGCGGTCGGAATTGAACGCTGGCTGACGTACAACAAGGCCAGACAGCAGTCGCGTCAGTACGCGCCGAAAGTTGCGATGGCTCTGAAGAACAGCAACATCGACGAAGCGATCAGCATCAGCGATAAGCACAAAGACTCGCATCTCGCGATGGTCGTTTCTTCCGGGCTGAAGGAATTTGCGGCTCATCAGGGGAACACGGATATCTCGGCGGACGAAATGGAAGCTTCGAAGCGTGCTCTCGATCGTGCCATTGCGGTTAAGACTGCTGAACTCAAGCGCGGTCTCGCAGGATTGGCGACCGTCGGATCGACTGCTCCGTTCGTCGGACTGTTCGGAACCGTCGTCGGAATCATTGGTGCGTTTATTGCTCTCGCCCAGGCTGAGAACGCCGGTATCGGCGCCGTCGGTGCTGCTATCGCTGAAGCTCTCGTCGCGACCGCGTTTGGTATCGCCGTGGCGGTGCCCGCTGTGTGGCTCTTCAACTATTTCACGAACAAAGTTACGAGTTTCGGTGTCGAAATGGAGAACTCGGCTTCTGAGCTAGTTGACTACTTCATCAAACAGCGTACGAAAGCTCTCAGGGGCTAATCGAGTCTGACACAGTTTTACTAGGAGAATAATTGCTATGGGAGCATCAATCGGTGGAACCAGTGAGTACAACTCGGAGATCAATGTAACTCCGATGGTGGACGTCATGCTGGTGCTTCTTATCATCTTCATGATCGTCACGCCGCTGCTTCAGCAGGGAGTCACGGTCAATATTCCGAAAGAACTGAACACGCCGGAAGAGGATTCGGAGATCACAAAGGACACGTCCGTAGTGATCTCTATCCCGGATAATAACAACTTCTATATCGGCAAAGATCCGTTCCCGCTTACGGCTCTGGGTGAAAAGATCCAGACCATGATGAAAGACAAGGCTCCGGATAAGCGGATCGTCTACATCAAGAGCGGTGTCGAGGTTGATTATGGAACGGTTGTTCAGGCTATCGATACGATCCGTAAACAGGACATCGATAAGATCGGTCTCGTTGCTGATAAGAAGAAGGGAGGAGCTCCTCCTCAAAGTTAGAAATTCCGCGTTTCGCGGGATGGGAGAGAAAGGACTATGGGAATGTCATCCGGTGGTGAAGGCGCCGTACCCAGAATTAATGTAACGCCTCTTATCGACGTGTTGCTCGTGCTGCTGATCATTTTTATGGTCATCACGCCCGTCAAGCCGAGCAAGTTTGAGGCGAAGGTGCCGGCAGAGCCTAAAAACGAGCAGCAGCTCGACGTTAAGCCGAATCCGCTGACACTCGTGATCTCGATCAATCGTGAGAATCGGAGTATCTCGCTGAATAACGATTCAGGGGGAAGCGTCGACGATCCGACTGCTCTGACAGCAAAGCTCACTGATATTTTCAATCAGAGAACTACGAACGGTGTATTTCGTGAAGGCACGAACGAAGTGGAGAAGACGGTTTTCATTAAGTCGCCAAAACTGGTGAAGTACGGTGATGTCGTGAAGGTTATTGACGCGGCGAAAATGGCCGGCGCTTCGCCGATCGGTCTGCAGATTGACGATCTAACACAATAAATATTGCCTGGCTGAAAAGGGACCTGCAGATGGGTCCGCTTTTCCCGGGCCGGATATGGAGTCGAAAATGAGATCTTCTCGTTTAGGGGTATTGGTACTACTTACATTAGCGGTTTTGACGACTACGAATTGCTCGTATTTCAGCCGCATAATGTCCAGAAAAAATCTGGTTGACGGTTCGCTCGCCTACAAAGAGCGCAAGTTCAGTGAAGCTGAAGAATTGTTTCGCAAAGCCGCGGCCCGAGATCCTGAAGGAACGACGATGGAAGGAAGGACTGCGCAGATCTTTCTTGCACGCACCCTTCATTCACGGTATATAGGCGATCGCCAAAGAACCGAACTCGCGGAAGAAGCGATTCAGGCGTACAAGAGAGCATTGACGGTCGATAAGAACGACCAGAGCTCGTATAAAGCGGTCGCGAGTCTGCTCGACAACCTCCAGAGAACGGACGAGTGGCAACAGTGGGTTCTTGAACGGTCGAACCGTGCTGACATCGAACCGCAGAACCGGGCCGAAGCTCTAACGTCGCTTGCGTCGCGCAAGAATACCTGTGCGAACGAAGTGACGGATACTGAGAAGACAAAAAAGACCGTCAAGAAAGACGGGAAGGATGTCTTTCAATGGGTCAAGCCTGAGAATCCTGCGGACCTCGAACAGCTTCGCGGATGCGTCACTGACGGTTTGAAACTCATCGATCAGGCAGTCGCTCTCGAGCCGCCTGCGGTCACGAATGCACCGAGCCTCAACGTGAAGTCCCTGACGGATGCTCAACTCAAGGAGAATCTCGATCTCTTCAAGGTTTTCGAATCTGCTCGTTCGTATAAGGCCAGTCTCGATGCTCAGGCAATGAGGCTTGCCGACATGGAAGGCAGAACCGCGGATCGCGATGCTCTGAAGGCTCAAGCGGATGCCGGTCGAGCGAAGTTCCTTGAATTAAGCAAGGTCGATAAGGATATCCAGGACGAGATGGACGCACGACGTGCGGCGGAGGAAGAGGCGGCGAATGCAAATGCGAACGCCAACTCGACGAAAAAATAGACAGAAGTTTTTTCTCCAGAGAAGTGATGCTCGATCCCATCGGTCGGGCATCGCTTTTTGTTTTCTGAAAAAACGTAGCGACGAAAGTTCTTAGATTGTAGTATTAAGATAGTGAACCGATGATCCGCATCGAAGATGTCATCGAAAAAGTTGAAGCGAACCGCCCGAACGCAGATATCGATCTGATCCGGCGGGCGTACCTATTTTCCGCGCTCCATCATCGCGGTCAAAAACGTGCGTCCGGAGAGCCTTACCTCGTTCATCCGCTTGAAGTTGCCGACATACTCGCGGATCTGCGACTCGATGAGGTTAGCGTATCGACGGGACTTCTGCACGACGTCGTCGAGGACACGCTCGTGGACCTTGATACCATCCGATCTTACTTCGGCGATGAGATAACTCTCCTCGTCGACGGCCTCACAAAGATCGCGCACATCAGCAATCTCTCAAAGGAACGCCAGCAAGCCGAGAATGTCCGTAAGATGGTCCTCGCGATGATCACGGACGTCCGCGTCGTACTGATCAAGCTCGCCGACCGTCTGCACAACATGCGGACGATGCAGTTCCTGAAGCCCGAGAAACGAGCGAGGATCTCGCAGGAGACGCTCGACATCTATGCGCCGATCGCTCATCGCCTAGGTATGGGTAAGATGCGAAGCGAGCTCGAGGATCTCGCATTCCAAAATCTTTATCCCGAAGAGTACAAGCGTCTCGCCAAAGAGGTGGACGCCCGGCGGCCCGAGCTGGAAGGTATATTGGAGAAGATCAAAGTTACGATCGAGGCGAAGCTCGCGGAGAATGATGTTCCGTTCGTTGAGGTCCAAGGTCGAGTAAAACGACTGTACTCGCTCTGGAAGAAACTCAAGAAGCAGAAGTTGATGATCGAACAGGTGTACGATCTGATCGCTGCACGCGTCATCACAAAAAATGACCGGAAGAACTGTTATCTTGCGCTGAGCGTGATCCACGATCTATGGACTCCGGTTCCGGAGCGGTTCAAAGATTGGATAGCGATACCGCGAGACAATCTCTATCAATCTCTGCACACATCGGTCATCGGCGACGGCGGACAGGCGTTCGAAGTGCAGATCCGCACCGAAGAAATGCATCGCATCGCCGAAGAGGGCGTAGCGGCTCACTGGCGATATAAAGAAAGTAAGCTTGGAGCCAAGGATGACGAAAACCTCGACGAGTTGAGAAAAACCGTCGAGAAGCTCCTTTTACCTCTGGTTGAAGACAATGCCGATAACGGTGACTCGGAAGATTTCATTGAGTCGCTAAAGCTCGATCTGTTCCCGAAGGACGTCTATGCATTCACGCCGCGCGGAAAGGTCATACAGCTGCCGCGTGGCGCGAGCCCGATCGATTTCGCGTACGCCATTCATTCGGAAGTTGGAGACACTTGCACGGGAGCGAAGATAAACGGCCGCATCGTTCCGCTGAAGCATGAGCTTCAAAACGGCGATGTAGTCGAGATCATGACGACGGCGAATTCAAAGCCGTCGCGGGACTGGCTCAACTACGTCGTAACGTCGAAAGCGAAGAACCGCATCCGTCACTGGATCTCTGAACAGCAGCGCGCCGATTCGATCGAAATAGGCCGGAAGCTTCTTGAGAAAGAAGCGGACAGGTTCCGCGTCGCTCCGAAGAAACTTATTAATAACGACGCCGAGATGAGGCGGATCGCGAACGAGTACGGACTGGGACGGCCGGAGGATCTTCTAGCGTCGATCGGATACGGCAAAACGCTTCCGCGGAATGTGCTTTCAAAATTCCTCGGAGCCGAGAAATTTGCCGAGCTCGATCCGGAGAAGCGAAAGGAGACGCGAATCGAGAGCGGCGTAAAGGCCGTCAAGAAATTCATCGGTCTCGGCGAAGACGCGATAATTGTAAAGGGTGTCGATAATCTACTTACGACTCGGGCAAGGTGCTGTAATCCACTGCGGGGCGAGGACATCATTGGATACATTTCCCTCGGAAAGGGAATCGTCGTTCACAACAAACGGTGTAAGAATGTTGCCCAACTGATGGTCAACAAGGAGCGCATCGTTGAGGTCGATTGGGCTAAGAGCGATAAGAACGAGGTCCAGTCGGTTGGCATCCTCGTCACGACTGAGAATCGAACCGGAATGCTCGCCGGCATCACCAATGCGATCGCCGATATTAAGACCGGTATCCGCGATGCCCGGGCGATCATCTCGAGAGACGACAAGGGACAGATCGAAGTTACCGTCGAGGTCTTCGATAAAAAACACCTCGACAGAGTCCTCAGTGCGATCGCCAACGTTCCGGGCGTGATAGCCGTCGAACGAGTTAACGCCTAACGCAACTTTATTTTTAAGGCTCAGTTTGGTATCATTCGCCTTTTGCTGATTCGGCACTTAAAGGCGATTTTTTAATGAGAGAGATTGTATCGACAGACAAGGCCCCGGGAGCCATCGGGCCATATTCGCAAGCGATCAAAACCGGCGGCATGCTTTTTTGCTCTGGCCAGATCCCGATCGATCCTGTTACCGGTGAGTTTGTTTCGAATGACGTCTCCGAACAGACCGAGCAGGTCCTTAAGAATCTTTCAGCAGTGCTCGAAGCGGGCGGCTCGAGTTTGGCGAATGTGGTGAAGACCACGGTCTTTCTCGCCGATATGAGCGACTTTGCGGCGATGAATGACGTTTACGGCAAGTACTTCGGCGATTCCATGCCTGCGAGAGCCACTGTTCAGGCAGCAAGACTGCCTCGCGATGCGAAGGTCGAGATCGATTGCATCGCGATCGTTTGAAGTTTTTAGGCAAAGAAAAACGCCAAGCACCGTTTCCGGTATTTGGCATTTTCAAAAGGACTTGATCTTCCGCAGTTAAGCGGCTTTGATAATTTTGCCCGATTTGATGCACCGCGTGCAGACCTTCATCCGGCCATTGCCGCCCGTGGGAAGCTGGACGCGAACGGGTTGCAGGTTCGGATTGAACCGACGGCGCGTTTTGTTGTTAGCGTGTGAAACGTTGTTTCCAAATTGCGGGCCCTTCCCGCAGACGTCGCATCTCTGTGCCATATATAATTGCCTCCGAAAAATAACGAGGTGTTAAATAAGAGTTTTAAGGAAAACTCAAAAAGAGAGTTTATACCAAAATAAGAGTTGGTCAGTCAAGCAATGATAGTTATCGAAACATTCGAGGGAGTTAAAGCCAAAGTGCAAATGTTAAGAACCAAGATCCTTCCCGTTACGCTTCTCACGGCGGTCGTCGCCATGTTCGGAGCTTGCGGAGGAGGAACGACTTCATCTAATTCAACCACGACCGGATCTGTCGATCCGAACGAGACTGCAGCTACGGTCAACGGAAAAGTCATCAAGATGGAGGACGTGGAACGTGCGGTAAAGCAGCAAGCTAAGGGTGAAGAAAGCAAGCTTTCTCCGCTCGAGCTCGCCGGTGCTCGCCTTCAAGTACTTCAGAGCCTGATCGAACAGGAAGTCATGTTTCAGAAGGCTGAGAAGGAAGGCGTTCTTCCGAAAGACGAAGATGTCGCCGCCGAGATCAACAAGCAAAAGGTCGAAAGTCGCCTTTCCCAGGAAGAATTCGACAAGCAGATGACGCAGGCAGGGCTTACCGAAGCCTCGTTCCGTGATCAGGTCAAGCGAAGCATGGCGATAAAGGCACTAGTCGACAAAGTCACGGGCCGGATCGAGACTCCGAAAGAGAACGAGATCGAAAATTTCTTCAAGGGCAATCCCGAGATGTTCGTCAAGAAGCGAGGAGTGCGTCTCGCTGCGATCGTCATCGATCCGAATAACGGTGGACAAGGCGATCTGACAACCGATGCAGCGTCCGCTCAGCTTCGTATGAACGAGGTTCTTGGGAAAGTTCAGCAGCCCGGTTCGGATTTCGCGGCACTCGCGCGCGAGTACAGCGAAGATCCTTCCAAGTTTCAGGGCGGCGATCTCGGCTTTTTTACCGAACAGGAGCTTGGCCAAAGCTACCCGCAGCTCGTGAAAGGTTTCATGAGTCCGGAATTCACGGTCGGCCGCATCACGAATGCGGTTCCGATCAACGGCAAAGCATATATCTTCAAGCTTCAGGAACGCGTCGAGAAAGAAGAGAATCTCACGCTTGAGAGCCCGCAAGTGCGACCGCAGATCAACGAGATGCTCGTCAATAATCGGAAGCAGTTGCTGGCGGCTTCCTATCAGGCGATCGCGATGAACGAAGCGAAGATCGACAATTTCCTCGCGAAGAAAGTCGTCGAGAATCCGAACGAACTGAGCGGTGCACGTCCGGCTGCTCCGTCTGCAAATACGAACACGGCGGCCCCTACAACTGCGGCACCGGCGAATGTAGCAAATGCTCCGGCAGCAAATGCAGCAGCGAATACGCCTGCGAATTCGGCTTCGAACGCGGTTCGACCGTCGGCGAATGCGAACGGTGGAGCAAAGGCGAACGCCAACAAATAGACTTAAGAGCGATCGGCCTCAGGTCGATCTGCTCAGGCGATTCTCCTCGCTGTAAAACTAAGTAGCCGGCATAAATGTCGGCTACTCTTTTTTATGCTTTTTCGACTTTCAGAAGTTAAGAAATCCTACGGTGGCACAGAGATCCTCCGAGGCGTCTCGTTCCAGATAAATCCTGGCGAGAAAGTTGGCCTCGTCGGCCGCAACGGTGCGGGAAAGACGACCGTGTTTCGGATCGTCACGCGCGAAGAAGCCGTCGATTCCGGCGACGTCGTAACGATGAACGGACTCAAGCTCGGACTGCTGAAACAGCATGTCGATTTCGGCCCCGGCGAAACGGTCCACACCGCAGCGCTTTCTGCATTCAAGGAAGTGCACGATATCGAAGCCGAGATGCGCATTCTCGAGAAGCGAATGGAGACGGATCATTCGGCCGAGGTGCTCGATCAATACGCTGAGCTTCAGATCGCGTTCGAACACGCCGACGGATTCTCCTATGCCGCACGAGCGGAATCCGTGCTCATGGGTATGGGCTTCGCGACGGAGATGTGGACGCAGGAGGCCGCGACACTTTCGGGTGGACAGAAGAATCGATTGGGAATGGTCCGGCTGCTGCTTTCAGGCGCCGATGTTCTTCTTCTCGATGAGCCGACGAATCATCTCGATGTTCACGCCGTCGAGTGGCTCGAGAGATTTCTCCACGACTTCGACAAGGCTTACGTCATCATCAGCCACGATCGTTACTTTCTTGACCGGACGACCGAGCGGATCATCGAGATCGAGAACGGCCGCGCCGTTACGTACAAGGGAAATTATTCCGAGTTCCTCGTCGAGCGTGAGCTTCGTCGCGAGCAGCAGCAGCGCGAATACGAAAATCAGCAGTCGTTGATCAACAAGACCCAAGAGTTCATCCGGACTAATCTTGCAGGACAGAAAACAAAGCAGGCGAAGTCGAGACGTAACATGCTCGAGCGGATGGATCGACTCGACGCCGTAACATCGGAAAAGCACGGGGGAAATTTTGGGTTGAAGAAAGTCGTCAGGACGGGCAACAACGTTCTGACGGTTGATGATCTCGCGATCGGTTATTCGACAAAGGAGCTCGCATCACACTTGAACTTCTCACTGATGCGGGGCGAAGTTCTCGGCATCATCGGCGGCAACGGAACGGGGAAGACCACGTTGCTAAAAACGGTCCTCGGCGAATTACCCGCGCGTCACGGCGATGTGCATTGGGGAACGAAGATCGACGTCGGATATTACACGCAGAATCTGGATGATCTCGAACCGCGAAACGAAGTCATCCAGGAGTTGCGACGAGTTGCACCGCTTGCCGATAACGGAGAGCTGCGGACATTTCTTTCACGATTTCTATTTTTTGGCGAAGACGTATTCAAGAACGTCAGCGATCTTTCCGGCGGCGAGAAGGGAAGGCTCGCACTTGCGAAATTGATCTATTCGCGAAAAAACGTTCTGATCCTCGACGAGCCGACGAATCATCTTGATATTCCATCCCGCGAAGCGCTCGAAGGCGCTCTCGACGAATACGACGGCACGATCATTACGGTTAGCCATGATCGTTTCTTCCTCGATAAAATCGCGACGCAAATCCTTGCGTTCGACGATGATGATGTCGATGTCTTCAACGGTAATTACACCGAGTACCACGACTGGCGTGATAGTCGCGAGATGGCGGGTTCTCGACAGGGAGAACGGGAGAAGAAGAGAGAGGGAGACGTGGAGACGGACGGAGTCGCCGCGAGCTCATCGGCTTCCGCTTCCTCGTTGAGTAAAAATCAGCGGGAGCGACTCGAGAAGCGCATCGCCGTTATTGAAAAAGATATCGCTGTTTTGGAAGACGAGGTCGCGAATCTATCCGGGAAGATGAGTCTGCCCGAGGTGGTCGCCGACTATGCGAAGTTTCAGGAACTTTCGGGAATCGCAGAAGCAAAACAAGCAAAGATCCAGACGCTCTATGAGCAATGGGAAGCAGCCAGTGCTGAACTTTAATTAAGACTGCGGATAAGTTCAGAGTGTGCGGTTTGCCGCGTAGTTTTCTTCGCGATCAGCATGTCGTTAAAACCGCGATAAATCGCTGCATTAAACTACGCGATAAATCGCGCACTCTGAACGAAACTACGATTCCAATCTGTAATTCGGCGCTTCTTTTGTGATGATGACGTCGTGGACGTGCGACTCGCGTAAGCCGGCGGATGTTATCCTAACGAACTTCGCGTTTTGCTGCAGCTCGGTGATCGACTTGCATCCCGTGTAGCCCATGCCCGCTTTCAATCCGCCGACGAGTTGCGTGACCATCTCCGCGACCGTGCCTTTATACGCGACGCGTCCTTCGATTCCTTCCGGCACGTACTTCGAATCGGTATCGGTTCCTTCCTGCGAATAGCGATCGCTCGATCCTTTCTTCATCGCACCTATCGATCCCATACCGCGGTATGTTTTGAAGTTGCGACCTTGAAACAGGATAACCTCGCCCGGAGCTTCTTCAGTACCGGCGAAGAGCGAACCTATCATCACGCTGTCAGCGCCGGCGGCGATCGCTTTCGCGACGTCGCCCGAAAACTTCACACCGCCGTCGGCGATGATGGGAACATCCGAACCTTTTGCCGCTTCCACGCATTCGATGATCGCCATGATCTGCGGCACGCCAGCTCCTGTGACGACGCGTGTCGTGCAGATCGAACCTGGACCGATGCCGATCTTTACGGCGTCGACGCCGCACGAGATCAACGCCGTTGTGGCTTCGGCTGTTGCGACATTACCCGCGACTAACTGCAGCTCGGGGAATTTCGCCTTCACTTTTTTCACGGCCTCGAGCACGCGCGAACTGTGTCCGTGTGCCGTGTCGATAACGATCGCGTCGACTCGAGAGTTCACGAGTGCTTCGGCTCGTTCGAGAAAATCTCCGGTCGCTCCGATCGCGGCCGAGCAGCGAAGCCTGCCTAGACTATCTTTCGCTGCACTCGGAAAACGAATCGCCTTCTGAATATCCTTGACCGTTATTAAACCCTTGAGATGGCCGTCGTCATCGACGACGAGAAGCTTTTCGATTCGGTGCTTCTGGAGTTTGATCTTCGCTTCGTCAAGCGTTGTACCGACCGGAACAGTCACCAAAGGCTGCGGCGTCATTACTTCCGAAACGGGAATATCGAACCGTGTTTCGAATCGGAGATCGCGGTTGGTGATGATCCCGACGAGAAGACCGGCCGAGTTCACGACGGGAACACCGCTGATCTTGTATCGCCCCATGATGTCGAGTGCTTCCGAAACAAGAGCACTGTCGATGATGGTCACCGGATCGACGATCATCCCGGATTCGCTTCTCTTTACCTTGTCGACTTCTTCGGCCTGCTGCTCGATCGAATAGTTTTTATGAATGACGCCGATACCGCCTTGCTGCGCCAACGCGATCGCGAGCGACGCTTCCGTCACCGTATCCATAGCGGAGGAGCAGAGCGGGATGTTCAATTCAATGCCGCGCGAAAATCGCGTCCTCGTGTCGACCTCACCGGGCAGGATCTCCGAATAGGCCGGCACGAGCAAAACGTCGTCGAATGTCAGGCCTTCTTTTATTTCCTCAACTTTCATAAATCAAATCCATTAAAACTAATAAAAATGCCCGCACGCTTTCGGCAGGCACCTTGATCCAGTGATCGTGATTTCAAAATCCGGCCGGCAATTCCAGCCATATCAATTCGGCGTCGAGGGCGGTCGTCCGACAACGATCGGCGTCGGTGTTTTCCGCGGCGGTGCCGCTTGCGGTGTGAACGCCGGCGTAGGCAAAGTCGC
This sequence comes from Acidobacteriota bacterium, assembly GCA_003223025.1. GTDB lineage: Bacteria > Acidobacteriota > Blastocatellia > Pyrinomonadales > Pyrinomonadaceae > OLB17. The sequence goes on along the minus strand of QHXR01000016.1, from coordinate 333,861 downwards.
GCTCGGTCGCGGAACGGGTGATTTCGACGGCGTCACATTCGGAGTCGAACTCGGAGAAGCGGTCGTCGTTGCCGGAGTCGCAGCAGTTGCAACCGTCGCGGCAGATCCCGGAACGACTTGGCCCGACTCGTAGATCCGTGCGACATTTTCGCGATTGATCTCGAACTCGATATTACCTCTTGCCGGCGGAGGCGGCGGAGTAATCTGCTTGCCGTTGAGCATGATCTGAACCTTGTCGGCGAATCCGCGATAGTAGCGAAGCTTTATCGTTTGCTGTGCCGTGTAAGTCTTTGGCGTCTCCGGCGAGATGTCGTCCGAAGCCTGAGTGCCGTCAACTGTCGACGCTACCGAAACCTTTTCGGCGAGGACCTTGAATTCGACGCGGATCTGGTCCCCGATCGGCTGCGAATTCGAGTTTGTCTCGAGAGCTACAGTATTCGCTGTCGTATTGTTATTGCTGTTAGACGTATTCGACACGCCCGACGTCGCCGGAGGCTGGTTCTTTATGTAATTGACGACGAAGAGGATTCCTCCGGTCATCAAGGCGAGAATGATACCTGCAAAAACAACGGTCGGAACAATCGACGAAGAAGATCGAGCGTCATCGGTAAGAACTTCCGGACGATACCGCGGATTTGAATCATCGACCGCTTCCTCGTTTTGAGCAACGAGGCGGGCGTAGTCCTGCAGAGCTTCCTGCTCGTCGATTCCAACATATTTGGCGTACGACTTTACAAACCCCTTATTAAAAATACCGCCTGGGAGCGGTTTGTAGTTGTCCTTCTCGATCGACTCGATATACATGGGCGAGATCCGGGTTTGCTCGGCGACCTCGCTGATGGATATACCTCGCTCTTCACGAGCCTCTCGCAATTTTTCGCCCAAGGTAGATGACATGTCTTGTGGTTTCCCGTCGGTACACTAACTGCGAAATGCCCTGATCTTAAACTTGAAATATAGCTTCGCTAAACAATGCTTGTCAATTAATGCCAACCGCTTGATTAATCGCTTGGCCGCGTGATAGTTTTAGGCATAATTCACGTCTTGATATAAACTTCAAAAGGCAAATCAAAAAGCGAGGAACTGATAATGAGTTTAGAAGCACTCGGTATGGTCGAAACCAAGGGATTCGTCGGCGCGGTTGAAGCGGCTGACGCAATGGTTAAGGCTGCGAATGTTCAACTGATCGGGAAAGAATACATCGGCGCGGGCTACGTAACGATCTTTGTCCGTGGTGACGTCGGAGCGGTGAAAGCCGCGACGGATGCGGGAGCTGCCGCAGCTCGACGCGTGGGTGAACTGATCAGTGTTCATGTGATTCCTCGACCGCACGGCGAAGTCGAACGCGTACTTCCAAAGGGTGGAAAGATCGGTCTCAGCCCCGATGAAAAGGCTCTTGGAGGTGGCGGCGGACGACAATTGGGATCCGGCGACGCTTCGGGAACCGGTACCGGGATGCAGGGGAATAAGAGTAAGACACGGTGAAGGTGAGACGCGGTGACGCGGTGATTTAATCTCCGCGTCGCCGGGTCTTCTTCCTCGCCGCGTCGCACCAGGACAGATGGGCGACAAAGATCTAATCGCACAACAAGAGGCACGGGACGCGGTTGAAGCTGCACACCGTGCCTTTCAAACTATTGCCCGCTTCGATCAGGCAAAGATCGACGCGATCTGCGAAGCTATGGCAAAGGTCGCGCTCGCCGAATCGGCGCGACTCGGTCTGCTCGCGCACGAAGAGACGGGTTTCGGCAAAGCGGATGACAAGCGGGAAAAGAATCGCTTTGCGGCCGAAGACGTTTGGAATTACTTCCGCACTCTGAAAACTGTCGGAGTGGTTGCCGATAACGGAAGCGTCGTCGAGATCGCAAGTCCGCGCGGTGTCGTGGCAGCAATCATTCCATCGACCAATCCGACCTCGACCGCGATATTCAAGATCATCATCTCCATCAAATCTCGCAACACGATCGTCCTCTCACCTCATCCGTCGGCGGCAAGATGCATCGCCGAGACGACTCGCGTGATGCGGGAAGCCGGGATCGCAAACGGACTTCCTCCCGAAGCGATCTACTGCATTCAAAACAGCACGATCGAAGCCACTGAAACTCTGATGAAGCACAAGCGAACTGCGGTGATACTCGCGACCGGCGGGATCGGACTCGTTCGTGCGGCTTATTCATCCGGCAAGCCCGCGTTTGGCGTCGGGCCCGGAAACGTCCCGTGTTTTATCGAACGCACCGCGAACGCGGCGAAGGCCGTCAGCGATATTTTGACCGGAACCTGCTTCGACAACGGGACGATCTGCGCCTCGGAGCAGTCCGTCGTCGTCGATGCTCCGCTCGAAGCGGAAGTTCGAGAGCAATTCAAGCAGCAGGGCGGACATTTTTTGAATCCGGCCGAGGCCGAAGCCGTCGCAAAAGTCCTGCTCACACCGCAGCGAACTTTGAACGCCGGCATCGTCGGAAAATCTGCAGAGTACATCGCGAATCTCGCCGGCGTTACGATCCCGAGCGGCACTCGTTGTCTGCTTGCCGATTGCGCCGGCGTGGGACGCGACTATCCCTGGTCGATCGAAAAACTTTCACCGACGTTGGCGTTCTTTGTCGTAGATGGAATTGAGCAGGGAGCTGATCGATGCTACGAGATCCTTCAGTTCGGCGGCATGGGACACACGGCGGGAATGCACACGCAGAACCGCGACGCGGCGATCGCTTACGGAGCGAAAATGCCGGCGTCTCGAGTCGTGATAAATTCGCCGACGACGCACGGAGCCATCGGGTTTTCGACGGATCTTCCGCCGTCGATGACACTGGGCTGCGGATCGTGGGGCGGAAACGTGACTTCGGACAATGTTTCGCCGATCCATCTGATGGACATCAAACGGGTCGCGTGGGAGACAAAGCCCGTCGGAGCGGAACGGCCGAAAGTGAAAGCCGCAGCCGCTCAACCGACAGCGACGCCATCCGTGATGACGCAGAAACCAAAACCAAATCGTGATCAGATCGCCGCCATCGTCGATCAGTTTTTAAGTAAGAAGATCGCGGATACGCCGCTGCCCGATCCGCCGCAGCCCGCCGCTCAGCCCGACGCTTCACCGGTGAAAACTATAATCCACGAACTTCGTCCGCAGTCCCTAACCGAAAACGGGACCAATCACACGCCGATGGATTTCGTCAGTGAAACCGATGTCCGCGCGGCGATCGAGAAAGGGGAAAAGATCTACATCACGCCTAAGACAATCCTCACGCCGTCGGCACGGGATCTCGGAAACGAGAAAGATATTTTTGCGTCCGCCTGAATCTCTATGATCCGACTTACCGCTGCAGTCCTTGTTACCATCGTCGCCCTGTGTGCGCTTGTTTCGGCGCAGGACAAAGCGCCGAAGGCGGTCGAGAAACTGCCGGTGAGTTACGGACTCGTGGTTGATAACTCGGGTTCGTTCCGTATGCTGCTCGACCGTGTGATAACTGTCGCAGCGGATGTTGTCGATGAGAACGGAGCCGACGACGAAACGTTTCTCGTTACGTTTGTCGATACGCCGAAGATCGCTCTTCGTCAGGAATTCACCTACCGCAAATCGGAGCTTCACGACGCCGCTCAAAACATGTTTATCGAAGGCGGCCAGACGGCAATCCTCGACGCCGTAAAAAGCGCTGCGGATTATTTGTCCGAGAACGCTCGTCGCGATGATGGGCGATTGCGTGCTCTCGTCCTTATCACCGACGGCGAAGATCGCGGAAGCGTTTCGAAGATCGATGATGTGTTAAAGCTTTTGAAGGAACAGAATATTCGCGTATTCGTGATAGCGATGACCGACACGAAGGTCTTCACAAAGATCATCGATCGTCTCGCGAAAGATACGGGCGGTTCGGTTGTCGTCTCGAAAGTCCGAGCCGATCTTCCGGCGGCGGTTAAGCTCGTCACGGCTCAAATGCGAACCAGATAATGGCAGAATCAGTGATCACAATCGAGAAGTGCGACGCTTGCGGAGCCGAGGTTCGCGACGAATCGGTGTTTTGCTACAACTGCGGCGGGCGCGTGCGCGGAGACAGGTCAGTCACAGTTCCGGAAGCGAAGGTTGAGAGCGCACCTGAAGCTCGTCCGCCGCTTCGATCGGCGGCTTCGCTTCGCAACCAACGTCGATCCGTTATTCGACAACCGGTCGAGATCACATGGGAACGTCCGCAGAAGTTTCCATTGGGATTTGTCATCACGACCATCGTACTTGTCACCGGAGCGTTGGTTTTATTTTTGATTGCCCTATACTTGCACTAACGGGACCGGAAAATTTTTATGGAAGCACTTGGTTTGGTCGAATGTATGGGATTGGTCGCGATGATCGAGGCGGCTGACGCGATGGTCAAGGCGGCGAATGTAAGACTCGTCGGATATGAAAAAGTCGACGCGGGACTTGTGACCGCGATCGTTCGTGGCGAAGTCGGCGCCGTCAAAGCAGCGGTCGATGCCGGAGCCGCGGCCGCCCGAAGAGTCGGAACCGTGACGGCCGTCCATGTCATTCCCAGTCCGCACAGCGAGGTGAGCGACGGCATACCCGTCATCGACACTGGCGAGACGAATCGGAAGAAGATCTCGGGTTCGGTTCCGGAGTAGGACGGACGTTGAATTCGACTCGTAGATGAGAAGAAAAGGACGGGCTAAATGCCCGTCCTTTTTTTATTTTGGTCTGGTGGTCGGGGCTGGAGTTCCGCCGGCGGCGATCCGACCGGCTCGAGTTAATGCGATCCGCTTTTGACCGCCGGGTCCGTCACCCACCTGAACCTTAATATTTCGAAACGTTCCGTCTTCGCGATCGTTGGATGGCAGATATCCGATCGAGTATTGAGTCCGCAATTCGCTCGCAATCTCGCGCGCGATCGGGTTCAGCTCAGCTACCGAGTTTGGAAAATATGCTTTGCCGCCCGTATCCGTCGCAAGCTTCTCGAGGAACGACTTCGCCTTGCCCTGTTTGCTCTTCGAAATGAATCCCTTTTCCGCACTAAGGTCCTTCACGAATCCGACGACGTAGATCTGAACATCCGTTTCTTTGAGAAGGTCGAAGAGCTGCTGTTGCGTGTAATAGCTCGCGACGTCTTCGCCATCCGATACCAGGATAAGAGCTCTGCGTTTTCGATCGTCGTTCTTCGAGCTCTTTTCGTAATCCGTAACTTTGTCGGCCGCGAGGTAAACCGCGTCGATGATCGCCGTCTGGCCTCCTTCGGTATACAACCCCTCCAAAGCATCGTTGAGATCGGTCTTGTTCGCGGTGAAATCCTGCAGAACCTCGATCTTGTCGGAGCTTACAAATCGAATGACGCTCGTCTCGTCTTCCGGCTTATTGGCGCTGACGATGATCTTGCTTGCTTCGATAACCTCGTTTATCTGCGTTCGGAGCGATCCCGAGTTGTCGATGACAAGGGAGTAGTTTGTCGGAACTTCGGACTTCGAAAAGAACTCGATCTTCTGGGGGACGTTGTCTTCGAAGATCTTGAACTCGCTTTCCTGAATATTGTTTATCGGACGATTATTGCGATCGATGACCCGGACGTTGAGATTTACCAGCTCGGTCTCGACCGTTTCGACGATGTCCTCTTCGCGGATCGTGGGAGCAGGTTTCGGTGTCGGCGTCGGCGTTGCTTTTGTCGTTGTGGCGGAGACTTTGCTCACGCCGGCAGTCTGAGCGAGGCTGCTATTCGAAAGCAGCTCAGAGCTCAATAAAAGTGAAAGGAGAGCAAAAAGGCCGAAGAAATAAACTCGTCTCATTTTCTAAATCGGAAAGCTAACGTGTGTCAGCAGCCGTCGCATAATAACCGTCACGGCTTCGAACGGTTAGACGCGGCAAACCGCGAGGGGGTTTGACCTTAACTTTGACTTTTCGCCATTTGCCGTCCGGCTGGAAATCCTTTGGAGTGTAACCGATGGAATACTGATGGCGGAGCTCGATCGAAATTCGATCGAAGATCTCGTCAAGCTCGACGTCGCTGGTCGGATAAAACGATTTGCCGCCCGTCACCGATGTGAGCTCGTCGAGAAATGCCTGACCTTGCATGCCAACCTGACTCCCTGCGTCTCCGGAATCGATGATCCCGACAGCGTATGTGATCACGTCCGATTCCTTCATTAGGCGGCGGACTTCGCCAAAATTGTAACGCGAGGAATTATCCTGGCCGTCGCTAATGATAAGAAGAGCTCGTTTCTGGTGGCTTCCGCGAGTTACGCGCTCGAGTCCGAGATATACAGCATCGTAAAGAGCAGTGTTCTGCTTCGGAGTTACGAGGGTCAGTTTTTGCAGCACGGCGTCGCCGTCACGGGTACGATCGAGGAGAAGTTGGGCGCGATTGTTGAAGGCGATCAGAAAATATTCGTCGCTCGGGTGACTCGTGCTAATGAATCTTGCTAGCGCTTTGCGAGCTTTCACTATTTTCTCGCCGCCCATCGATCCGGAGACATCAAACAAAATACCAAGCGAGACCGGAGCATCCGTGTCGCTAAAGAAGGTGATGTCCTGTTCCTGGTTGTTGTCGACAACCGTAAAAGCGTTTTTGCCAAGACCCATGACGTATCGGCCGTAGACGTCGGTGACGGTGAGAGTAAGCGTGACAAGATCTGTTTTGATGCGGACAGGCGAATTCGGGTCATTCTCTGGAGGAGGAGTGGCTTCGGCTTGCTGGGCGGAAACGGCTATCGTCCACGCAAAGAACGCGCAGAGAAAGCACATTGTCCGAAGCATCAACCTGCGACGGTCATAGACCTTAAAACCCGTGAAAGCCATAATTTCTCCAGATCCGGGGAACGATTACAATTCTAAGTAACAGGTACAACTTCTGCAAGGTAATTTTGTGATGAGGCAACCCGGCAAATAGTTGTTCTCGTCAAAATAAATCCGTTGACTGTCATACTTTGCAACAATGCACGGAAAGTCGCGTGTTATAATCCGAGCGGTCTTTGATGATCACCTTCGAAAAGACGCGCCCCAGAAAAATCGACCGAATCCATGTCAGAATTTATTTGCCGTCTAGGAACGCCTTCAGGCGACATCGTAACAAGAGTTGTTGAGGCCAGCGGTGCCTCTGACGCTCGCTTCCAGCTTGAGCGTGAGGGGTTTAAGGTATTCGCGGTCTCGTCCAACGAGGGAGGCATTTCCTCGTTCAATCCGTTTGCGTCGGGTGGAAAGCACGGCCGCGTAAAGCAGGCGGACTTTCTGCATTTCAACCAGCAGCTCTCGGCGCTGTTGCGGGCCGGCATCCCGATGCTGCAGGCAATCACTCTTCTCAAGACGCGGTCACCGTCCGAGAATCTCCGGCTCGTCCTCATGGATGTCGAGGAAAAGATCAAGAGCGGAATCCCGCTTTCCGAGGCCTTCGAAGCGCAGGGCATTTTTCCGAAGATCTACACGGCTTCCATCCTTTCCGGTGAAAAGAGCGGCGCGCTGGACGACATCCTGATCAGGTACGTCGAGTATCTGAAGCGAAGCGTCGGTGTCAGCCGCAAGCTCCGAGGAGCACTCGCATATCCGGCGTTTCTCTTGATCGCATCGTCCTTCATGGTCGCGTTCCTGACGCTCTATATCGTCCCGCGCATGTCGGACCTGTTTAAGTCTTTGAGCGCGAATCGCGGTCTTCCGACGATCACTGTCGTCGTATTGGCGATATCGACCGGCGTCGCGAACAACATTTGGTGGATGCTGCCGCTCATCATCATCGTCGGTCTCGCCCTTTTCACGTGGCTAAGAACCGACTCCGGCAGACTGATCGTACACCGCACTCTTTTGAAGCTTCCGGTTGCCGGAATGCTGATCCGGCAGATGGCGACTGCGCAGCTCGCGCGTTCGCTGTCGACACTTCTCGCGGGTGGCATCACGGTTCCCGATTCATGGGACATCGCTTCACAGGCTTTGAATAATCTCGAGCTTCGCCGTCGAAGCCATGCGGTTTTGCCGATGATCCGGGAAGGACGCGGGTTTACTGAAGCCCTTGAGAAAGCGAACTGGATCCCGGAGCTTGGTCTCGACATGATCGGCATCGGCGAAAAATCGGGAAGTCTTCGTGAGATGCTTGACGAGGTCGCCGCATTCTACGATGCCGAAGCCGAGGTGAAGCTGGAACAATTGACGACGCTCCTCGAGCCGCTGATCTTGATCTTAATGGCAGGCGTCGTTGTCGCGATCCTGCTCGCGATCTACCTGCCGATCATCGAAACGATCTCCGCCGGACCGATGGGTGGAAGGAAATAGAAACTAATGAGTACCGAACAGGATACTGTCGCAACAAAACAATCGTCTCCGCGGATCGAGTTGTCGGATTTTCTCGAGAACGAGCCGCCCGAAGTAGTCGAGGCAAAACAGCTCGCCCGTCGATATCGACTTCCGTACATCGATTTGCTGCCGGCCGACGCTCCTTCGCCGATCGACTACGAAGAGCTCGCGAAAATCCCCGTCGAGATGATGCTCAGAAATCATTTCGTTCCGCTTAAACGTGAAGGTATGGACCTGCACGCGGCGATGGCGGATCCGACGAATCTCGAACGACTCGACGAGCTCGAGAACGCGCTCAATGTTCGCATCGTTCCGTATATCGCGACCCAGGGTGCGATCGATGTAGTTTTGAAAAAAGGCGACGCGACTCAGCGTGTTCTGCAGGAAGCCGCGTCAGGATTTAAGATCTCGCTCGTCAAAGAAACGGAGCAGGGCGAAGAAGTCCTCGACCTCGATCGTCTGGCGACGGACTCGGACATGTCGCCGATCATCAAGCTCGTCGACACGATCGTCTACAACGCGATGGAATCGCGAGCTTCGGATATTCATATCGAAGCGGGCGATCGCGACGTGCATGTGAAATTCCGAATCGACGGAGCGCTGTATCGCAAGGTCGATCCGATCGACATCGCATATCACCAGACATTGATCTCGCGTATCAAAGTTATGTCGGAGCTCGATATCGCCGAGCGCCGGGTTCCGCAGGACGGACGCTTCCGGGTTCGTTACAAGGGACGGACGGTCGATTTCCGTGTTTCGATCATGCCATCGAATTTTGGCGAGAACTGCGTCATTCGTATCCTCGACAAGGAACAGATCTCGGAGGAGTTCAAGAACCTGAGTTTGGAAGTCGTGGGTTTCGACCCGGACGATCTAAAGCGTTTCCGGTTATACATCAAGGAGCCGTACGGGATGGTCCTCGTTACAGGTCCGACCGGTTCGGGTAAAACCACGACGTTGTACGGAGCTCTGAACGAGATCCGCAATGAAGAGGACAAGATCATTACGATCGAGGATCCGGTCGAGTACGTCCTGCAAGGAATCATGCAGATTCCGGTGAACGAGAAGAAGGGGCTGACGTTTGCCCGCGGTCTTCGCTCGATACTCCGTCACGATCCGGACAAGGTCATGGTCGGAGAAATTCGTGACGAGGAAACGGCGCAGATCGCCATCCAGTCGGCGCTCACGGGCCATCTCGTATTTACGACCGTCCACGCCAACAACGTCATCGATGTTATCGGGCGATTCCTAAACATGGGCGTCGAACCGTACAACTTCGTCTCGGCACTCAACTGTGTTCTGGCACAGCGGCTAGTGCGATTGTTGTGTCCCGTATGCAAACGTCAGTACCAACCTTCAGACGAGGAGCTTTTCTCGGCGGGTCTCCGGCCGGACGATGTGAAGCAGCGGGCATTCTTTAGAAATGTCGGTTGCGACGCATGTAATCACACCGGTTACCGCGGACGTACGGCGATCCATGAGCTCCTCGACATGTCAGATCAAATTCGCGAGATGATCGTCGAGAGGCGTCCCGGATCTGAGATTCGAAGGCAGGCCCAGAAAGAAGGACTGGCAAGTTTGCGCGAGTCGGCGGTGAAGAAAGTTTTTGCGGGAGCAACCACGCTTCATGAGATCAATCGCGTGACGTTTGTGGAAGAGGTGAAGGCGTAGTCGGAGTCGGAGTCGGAGTCAGGACGGTACCGCCTGCGTAAGCAGGTGGGGGAAATGCAAACCTGGTCGTACGGGAATTCCGCTGCGATTTTTGTCGCCAAAGGCGACGCACATTAAAGCCTAGGGTTGAGGAGCGAAGCGACGAAACCCTAGGACCAGATGCCACACGATTCCGTCGCTGAAAGCGACGAACAATCCGACACCTAATGTCCATCCATCGGAACCTCGAACGTTTCCTATCGCGGAGCTTTGTTCGTCGCCTTCAGCGACGGATGCGGTTTCAATCCTTACCTAGGGTTTCGTTCGCTTCGCTTACTCAACCCTAGGCTTTAATGTTCGTCGCCCTTGGCGACAAGAACGGCTGCAAAACTCCACTACCTACATTGGATTCGACTCTCCACCGCTCGCCCGCTCGGCGTCCCTGATCTTCACCCCAAAATCTTCCTGTAAACATCCGCGTCGACATTCCCGCCGCTGACGATCACGCAGATTTTCTTGTCTCGAAATCGGGACGTATCTTCGAGTATCGCTCCTAGAGCGAGAGCTCCCGTCGGTTCGCATTTCAGATTTGCCATTCCAAAATACAAACGCGTCGCGGAGCCGATGTTGTCGTCGGTGACTTCAATGATGTCCGTCGCACCGTCCTTGATGATCGGCCAGTTGAGTTTTCCGAGCGAAACAGTTCGCGCTCCATCCGCGATCGTCATCGGCTCGGATTCGTTGGCGACGAGCTCACCGGCTCGCAGAGAGCGTGCGGCGTCGTTGCCAAGTAGCGGCTCGGCTCCGATCGCTTGCGCTTTTGAACCCTTGCGTCGGATAGAAGTGATCACACCCGAGATCAATCCGCCGCCACCGATCGGTGCGATCACGACATCGAAATTGCGATCCAGTATCTCGTCGCCCAGCGTTGCGTTGCCTTCGATAACAAACTTGTCGTCATACGGACTCGCATAGTAAGCGTCCGGCATTTCCGCCGCGAGCTGCGCCACACGGTCGTTTCGAGAAATCTTTTTGATATCGATCAGATCGACATTCGCGCCGTATAAGCGCACCGCGTCGATTTTTACCTGAGCAGAAGTTTCGGGCATCACGACCGTGCACTTTTTCCCGAGCAGCTTCGACGCATACGCGAGAGCTTGACCAAAATTTCCGGATGATGCGGTCAGAAGTTCATCGTTCGGAACACTCGACACGACGTTATACGCCGCGCGGAATTTGAAGCTGCCGGTATGTTGAAATGCTTCGGACGCGATCGTGATATCGAGTCCAAGTTCGTCGCGTAATTTTTGGGATTCGACGAATGTCGTCGGACGGACTACGTCTGCAAGAGCTGTCATTTGCTTAGCATCAAACAGGGCAGATACACTCGTCAAGTTCGTCGGCCAATTTGCGTCAATGCTCGCCTCGCAAAGGCGGTCGTTTGGAACGTATAATTTTCAAATATGGGACAAGCACAATTCGGAATGATCGGTCTCGGCACGATGGGTCGTAATTTTCTTCTCAATCTTGCGGAGCACGAATTCTCGTGTGTCGGCTTCGATCTCGATTCGGCAAAGCGCCAGCTATTGATCGAGGAAGGTGCGAACTTCGAAGTGAGCGCCGCGGATGACATAAAAAGCTTCGTCGCAGCGCTCGAAACTCCGCGCAAGATCATGCTGCTCGTCCCGGCGGGGCCGATTGTCGATTCGGTGCTGGACGAATTGAAACCGCTACTTGAAACAGGAGACATCGTCATCGACGGCGGCAATTCCCATTTCACCGACACCGAACGTCGTGAGAGTTCGATGAACGGAAACGGTTTGGAATTTCTAGGCGTCGGCGTGTCGGGTGGCGAAGAAGGTGCGCGTCACGGAGCGAGCATCATGATCGGCGGAAAACCGGAAGTTTATGAACAGGTCCGGCCGATGCTCGAAGCGGCATCCGCAAAAGTGAACGGCGAGGCATGCGCCGCACATGTCGGTCATGGTTCTGCGGGACATTTCGTAAAGATGGTCCACAACGGCATCGAGTACGGTTTGATGCAATTGATCGCCGAGTCTTTCGATCTTCTTCAACGCGGATTTCACATCACGGACGACAAAGCGTCCGAACTTTTTGCGCGATGGGATACGGGCCCGCTCAATTCATTTCTTATCGAGATCACATCGATCGTGCTTCGGAAGAAAGACGAGGACGGTACGCCGCTCGTTGAAAAGATCCTTGATACCGCGGGCCAAAAGGGAACCGGGAAATGGACGTCGCAAGTCGCAATGGATATGGGCGTGCCGATCCCGACGATCGATTCGGCAGTGACGATGCGTCAGATATCGGCTCGCAAGACGGAGCGTGTGGCCGCCGATGAAAAACTCGGCATCGTGCAGGACATGCAGATCGATGAAACGCTCGCGCCGGACACGATCGGATTCATCGAATCGGCGCTGCATCTTGCTTTCATCACGACCTACGCGCAGGGATTTTCGCTTCTTCAAACTGCGTCGGTGGAAAAGAATTACGAGCTCGATCTCGTCGAGATCGCAAAGATCTGGCGCGGCGGATGTATCATCCGTGCGGCGATGCTTGAAGATCTGAGGACGACATTCGAAGCCGCACCGAAGCTTCCTAATATTTTGCTCGCGGACACGTTCCGTGATCTCATCCGTCGCGAACACGGACTACTAAAAGCGACGATCAAATTCGCGATCGCGGCCGATGTCCCGTGCATGGCCTTCGCCGCCTGTCACAATTATCTGAAGTCCTACGCGTCGAAGCGCCTGCCGGCGAATCTGATTCAAGCCCAGCGCGATTTCTTTGGAGCTCATACGTATCAGCGTATCGATAAGGAAGGGATTTTCCACACGCCGGATTGGAACGCAGGCTCCTGACACGATCATGTCGGCCGAGACTGGACCGCAGGCATCCCTGCCTGCAACGCCGTGGCTTCCGCGGCGTCAAACGCGGAGGATTCCACATCCCAGCGTGCGTGACATCGCCGAAGCGACGATGTTGCAGGCGGGGACGCCTGCGTTCCAGTCGCATCCGCCGTCCGTCAATTCTCTAGGTCCTTGATACTTTTCTACGATTTACTCCGCGTATATGTCGAGAACTCGCTCAAGGGAGAATCACGACATGATCCGTACACTATTACTCATCCTCGGCTGCATCAGCTTCATCATCGTTATCGGAGGAGCGACGTACGAACACGCGGCCGTCGTCCCGGTCTGGACATCTGCGGTCCCAGCGTCCCTTCACATGTTTCAAGGTGAGTACGGTCTTGCCGCGTGGAACTTCTGGATTCCGGTACATCCGATCACAATGGTTCTTTTATTGACGGGACTGATCGCGAACTGGGGAACGGAGCGGCGAAACTATGTGCTCGTGACGATTCTAGGATACGCGGGCGTTCTCGCCGTGACTTTCGTTTACTTCGTGCCTGAACTTATGTCGCTCGTCCAAAGCTCCTACAGCGCGACGATCGACCCGGATCTTACTCGACGAGCTCTGACGTGGCAGTCAGCGAGTCTGGTGAGATTAGGATCCCTGATCGTGATGGCGATCATTTTGTTGTTGGGTTTGAGTAAGCCTGCGGATTCGAAATTGAAATGATTTAGGCCGAAGCATGACGTTCGCAATTTCGCGAGACCTCTTAAACTCGCGTAGCGAGTGAAAGCATCTAGCCCCCAGCCTTAGGTGGGCGTTCAGATGATAAAACGACGAAGCTCGCATAGCGAGCGACGAACGATTCATGTGACGGCTGCCGCTCGCTACGCGAGCTTTTTGTTTTTGTGAGTTTACCCCCAGCTACGCTGGGGGCTACATGCTTTCACTCGCTACGCGAGCTTAAGACTCGCGAGCCTAAGACACGCGAGCTCAAAATTCTTACGAGCTCGAAACGATCTCCCACGCGCCTTCAGTCTTCAACAACTTACTCATCAAGGCCGCGTGAACTGCATGGCCGCTTTTTTCGGCGGTGATCTTTCCGAGGACCGGCATGCCAAGCAGAGCGAAATCGCCGATGATGTCGAGGATCTTGTGACGGACAAACTCGTCGTCGAACCGCAACGGCGTTTCATTCAACATGCCGTTAGGCGTTAATACGATCGCGTTATCCAGAGAACCGCCGCGCGCGAGATTTGCTTTTCGAAGCATCTCGATCTCACTCGTGAATCCAAACGTACGAGCAGATGCGATCTCTCGTCCGAACGCTCCGTTGTCAAAAACGAAGTGAAGCGACTGCGTGTTTATGAACGGGTGATCAAAGTCGATGACACACTCGATCTCATATTTATCCGAAGGCTCGATCGACATCCGCCTTCCGTCCTGATCGAGCGAAACTTTCTTCAATACTCGAAAATGTCTTCGCGGCGAATCCTGCTCCGAGATTCCCGCGCGTTTGATGAGCTCGATGAAATCCTCGCTTGATCCGTCCATGATCGGGATCTCGATGTTGTCGAGCTCGATAAAACAATTATCGATTCCGCTGCCGCGCAACGCGGAAAGCAGATGCTCGCACGTCGAAAGAACAACGCCGCGCCGCATCAGAGTCGTTGCGTAACTGCAGTGCGATATGTACTCGGCCGAGGCCGGAATTTCGAAGTTGTCGAGATCCGTCCGCACAAAGACGTAGCCCGTATTCTCAGGTGCCGGCTTGAGTTTGAGATTCACCTCGACACCCGTGTGCAGACCGACACCGACGACGGAAACTTCGTTTGAGATCGTTGTTTGATTCATGAACTGCCCGATTGTCCTGCCGATCTTCTTACAAGCATCGTGCCATCGGGAAAGCTCCTGTCAGAACCGGAAGCGGTAGCGACCAGGTATCCAGTGAATAAGGAGGCTGCACACGCATAACGGGTGGTGTGGTCGCTGCCGCTTCCGGTTCTGACTGCCGCGACAATCATCCAAAATGTGGCGCGTCCGCAACAGAACTGTCGCAGAATTTACTAATACGGCCTTTCCAATTACAATTTACAGCAAGTTATGGCAATTCAAACTGCAGGGCAAAAGACTGCAAAGGTTACAAAAGTTAAGATCGAAAACGCGGCGGGGTTTCAGCTTCCGGCTTACACCGAGGATCATCTTCGAAAGGCTCTCGACTTTCTTCCGATGGAGCATCTGCGGGGCATCGAAAAGGTAAAGCTTGTCGATTTTATAAACGATCCGCGGCTCAAGAATCTAACCGTTCCGATCAAAGGCGATCTCCCCGGGCTCTATCATCCGAAGCAGGGAAATCAAGGAGCATGGCTCGAGATGTCGATGGGAGCTCTGCTGCAGCCGACCGAGGGCTTCGCGAAGAAGTGGATGGCGAAGAGCTCGTTCAAAGGAAATCTCGCCGGTCTGATCTTCTCGCTCGTCGGCCAGCATTATCATCTGACGCTGAAGCACTCGGTGAAAAAACAGAATCTCGAACCGCAGATCCGGCAATACGCCGAAAAGAATTTGCGCTCGTGGAGCGAACAACAATCCGTCGGAAGCATTCGCGGAAAACTCTTCAAGCCGTTCAGACCAATGATCGAGAAGTGGGCGAAATGGCTGAACAAGAAAGCGGCCGAAGCGCAGAAAGGCAAATAGGCGGGCGTACCTTTTCGTGTATCTTCGTGTGGGTTAGTGGTTCCAGGTTTTAGACGTAGAAGAACTGAAACCACGAACTAACACGAAGACACACGAACTAAGAAAAACTGCAGCAGCGAATCACACGAAACTACACGAAACAAGAAGAAGATTCGAAGTAAGACATATGAAATACTGGCTTGTGAAACAAGAACCTGAATCGTATTCGTTCGCGGATTTTCAGAAAGAAGGGAAGACGGATTGGACCGGAGTTCGAAACTTTACCGCGCGGAACAATCTCAAGGAAATGAGCGCGGGCGATAAGGTCTTTTATTATCACTCCGGAGACGAGCGTTCGGTTGTCGGATACGCGAAAGTTACGAAGACTGCGTTTCCCGATCCAACCGCGGATGAAGGCTCATGGGTCGCAGTCGAGCTCGAAGCGGGGAAGCCAGTGAAGAATCCGGTGACACTCGCGGCGATCAAGGCGAATCCAAAACTTTCGGAGATGAAGTTGGTCAAGCTTTCGCGCCTTTCCGTTTCGCCGGTAACGAAAGAAGAGTGGGACGAGATCGTCGAGATGTCGAAATAATGTAGGACAGGCTTTCCAACCTGTCCCTCGTCGCGAATCGCGCGTTTCGTTCGCGCAACAAGGACAGCCTGGAAAGGCTGTCCTACCATTTATGCTCAAACAAGCAGTCGCTTACTACAACGAGCTTCTCGAAGACGAGGAACTTGCCGCGTCTTCATTTCAAATTCTTCACGACGGATTGGAGCATAACAAGCTCATCTTCGGCGGACGTCCTCTGTCGCCGTATCTGCGTCCTCATTTCGTCACCGAATCCGATTGGAAAAGCGCGACCGAAGCTTGCGAGACGATCTGGAGCGCTCTGCAGAAAGTAAAAGACGCGGCCGTCGCCGATGACGCTTTGCTCGAGGAGCTCGGCGTGACGGAGATCGAAAAAGAACTCGTGCGCATCGATCCGGGCTACAAACAAGTTTCGCCGACTGCGAGACTCGATTCATTTCTCACCGAGGACGCGTACAGTTTCGTCGAGCTGAATGGCGAAAGCCCGGCCGGGATCGCATTTGCGGATTCCGCGACCGAGATCTTCGAATCGCTGCCCGTGATGAAGAAGTTCGCCGAACGATATTCCGTCCGCGGCTTCGACGGCCGGCCGAAGATGCTGCAGGTCCTGCTCGACTGCTACACCGAATTCAACGGCGGAAAGCCGGAAACAAATCCGACGATCGCGATCGTCGATCTGAAAGATCTTCCGACCGTAAAAGAGTTCGAGCTGTTCCGCGATTACTTCCAAGTGCAAGGTTACACGGCAGTGATCTGCTCGCCCGACCAGCTCGAGTTTGACGGCGAGAAACTTTTCTTCGAAAGCGTCGCGATCGACATCGTCTATAAGCGTCTGCTTGTAAATGAGTACTTGCCGATCATGGACGAACAACATGCGTTGCTCGATGCATATCGCGCGGGTGCGATATGCATGGTCAACAGTTTTCGCGGAAAGTTGGTTCACAAGAAAGCGATCTTCGCGGTCCTGACGAACGAACGATATTCGCATTTATTCGATGAGCAGGAATTGAGCGCGATTCAAAAACACGTTCCGTGGACACGAAAATTCAGAGAGGAGCGGACGCAAGTCAGAAGCTCAGGCTCCCATGAAATCCAAAATCCAAAATCCAAAATCCAAAATGCGGAGGAGGTTGATCTCGTCTCGTGGACTCGAGAGAACTCGTCCAAACTCGTCCTGAAACCAAACGATGATTACGGCGGACACGGGATCTATATCGGATGGAACTCAAGCGAGTCGGAATGGGATGAGGCGATCAAGGCGGCTTTGTCCGATGGAGATTATCTCGTGCAAGAGCGCGTTAAGACGGCAAAAGAAATGTTCCCGATGATGTTTGACGATCTCGGCAAGTGGGGAATGGTTGAGCAACTCGTCGATCTCGATCCGCTGCTTTTTAACGGCGTCGTCGGAGCCGCATTCACGCGACTGTCATCGAGCGAGCTGGCAAACGTTTCGAGTGGCGGTGGCATGGTCCCGACATTTATTATCGGAGAGAAGGAATGATGAGAGTTTTTGTATTTGCGCTTTTGTCGTGTGCGATCGCGGTTTCATTTGTCTACCGTGCCGGCCATACGTCGGCTCAGAATCTGATTCCGAAACTTTACTCGATAAAGAGTGACGCGAAGCCGGCCATTGGAGCCGCAAAGTCATCGCTCGCTTCGGTGCGCGAAGCGGAGATCACATTCGACATGTCCGGTCCGAATCTTGTCGCGGCGGACAGTATTACGATCTCGCTCTTCGACGGAAAACAGTTCGATGCCCGCGTCCGCGAGACCGAACGGCGTTCGCTCGATGACGTCACGTGGCGCGGCAAGATCAAGTATGCGAAGTTCGACGGCGACGTCATCATCACATTTCGAAAAGGATATTATTCCGCATTGATCTATGGTCCGGACTCGGTGTATGAGATCGTTCCGCGGGGCGATAAGCACATGCTCGTCGAGCTCGATCAGTCGCAGTTTCCCGAATGTGGCGGCGGCGTTAACGATGATCGAAATGTTGCGGCACCAACCGATAACGCCGCGCTCGTCGGTGTCGACTCGGCCGATCGCATCGACGTACTCATCGTTTACACGACGGCGACAAAGACTTTTCTCGGCGGCGATGCTCAAGCTCAGGCACTCGCGCAGTCCGCGGTCGACGCCGCGAACACTGCATATCTGAATAGCCGGATCCGGCAGCGATTACGACTCGTGCATTCGCAGGAGTTCGCCTATACCGAGATCGATCCGAGCACCGATCTCAGTAATCTGCGTGCGAACGCGACGATCGGGGCGTTGCGAAATACTCACAACGCGGATCTCGTTTCCGAGATCAGCGAAGTCACGGGCGTCTGCGGGATCGGTTATTTGATGGGAGTTCCGTCCGGAAATCAGAACAATGCATTCACGGTCACGGTTAGAAGTTGCGCGGTCGGCAATCTTAGTTTCGCTCACGAGCTCGGTCACAACATGGGAAGCCAGCACAATCCGGAGAACGGCTCGAACCCGACATTCCCTTACGGATTCGGTCACAACGTGAACGGCAGTTATCGAACCGTCATGGCGTACGTCGATCCGTGCACGTCGGGCTGTACGCGCGTGCCTTACTTTTCGAATCCGAACGTCATCTATCTCAACACACCGACCGGGATCAACAACGCTCGAGACAATGCCCGATCGATAAACAACACCGCCGACACCGTCGCGGCATATCGTTACAGCGGATCGAGCATCACGCTGTCGAATTTCAACAGCGGAAACTGGCTGCCTAGAAATATTTGGCGTGATCTCTTTTGGACTTCGGACAACATCACCGGCAATGTTCGTATCGATTTCTCGAAAGACGAAAGCACGACCTGGGAAACGATCATCGCATCGACACCGAACGACGGAGTCGAGAAGATCAACATGGGCGGAAGAGCGACACGCCGCGCACGTATTCGAATCGTAAGCCTGAACAGTCCGACGGTGAGCGATTCGAGTGTGGGGAATATCAGTGTTCGGTAGGAAAGGAATTTTAGCCGCGGATTTTCGCGGATGACGCGGATCAGGAAGATGGACTTTTAACAGGGATGAGGGGGATGAAAGGATGATTCGAAGTCAGACATCCCTTGAATCCCCTTCATCCCTGTTAGAAATCTAGTTTGTCGCCGCAAATTGAGGCCAAGTTATTAAGCAACTTCGAATGACAACAAAACCACCATCTCGCCTCCGCTCGCTCACCGAAGACTATCTGCGCCTCGAGCAAAAACTAATGCTCGGCGGCGGGCCGGAGAAGATCGAGAAGATCCACAAACAAGGAAAGCTAACAGCGAGAGAGCGGATCGATCTGCTGCTCGACAAGGACACGTACTCGCAGGAGATCGGTTTGCTTGTCGCGTATGACGAGTACGACGGAAAGGCTCCTGCGGCGGCGGTCGTGACGGTTGTCGGAAAAGTAAACGGACGCGAGTGCGTCATCGTAGCGAACGACGCGACGATCAAGGCCGGTGCGTGGTATCCGGAGACGATAAAAAAGATCCTCCGCGCTCAGGAGATCGCGATGCGGAATCGCGTCCCGATCATTTATCTTGTCGACTCGGCCGGCGTGAATCTTCCATACCAAGGCGGAGTCTTTCCCGGACAATACGGTGCGGCGCGAATTTTCTATTACAACTCGATCATGCGTCGCTATCTGAAAGTCCCGCAGATCGCCGCCGTCATGGGAATGTGCGTCGCGGGCGGTGCATACTTGCCGGCGCTCTCCGATGTCATCCTGATGGTGGAAGGGACTTCGTTCATGGGTCTCGGCGGAGCCAACCTCGTAAAAGGCGCGACCGGCCAAACGATCGACAACGAAACCCTCGGCGGAGCCATGACCCACAACGCCATTTCCGGCGTCGCGCACTATCGAACGAAGGATGAGCAGGAATGTCTTGCGAAGATCCGCCAGCTCGTTAGCGAGCTTCCGGAACCGTTTAGAGTTCCGGCTTCAGCCGGCTCTGCTGCGAGTGAGAAGCCGGCTAAAGCCGGAACTCAAAACGCGAGTCTCTACGACCTACTTCCGGAAGATCACAAAGCCCCATACGACATGCGTAAAGTGCTCGCCACATTTCTCGACGGCGATATAGACGAGTTCCAAGCCGACTACGCACAAGAGATGATCTGCGGCACTGCACGCATCGGCGGGATCCTCGTCGGGGTGATCGCGAACGCGCGCGGAATGTCGAAAGGGAACCGTGGCCCACGATTCGGCGGCATCGTCTACACGGAGTCAGCCGAGAAGACCGCGTACTTCATCGACAACTGCAATCGTCATTCGACACCGCTGCTCTTCGTACAAGATGTCTCCGGTTTCATGGTCGGAGCCGAAGCCGAGCACTCCGGCATCATCCGCGCCGGTGCAAGGTTCGTCGAAGCGATGGCGACCGCGACCGTCCCGAAGATCGTCCTCACCGTGAACCACGCATCCGGTGCCGGCTATTACGCCATGGCCGGACAGGGATTCGATCCCGACTTCATCTTCTCCCTCCCAACCGGCCGCATGGGCGTCATGGAAGGCGACTCCGCCGTCCAGGCGATCTTCGGAACGCAGCTCGAGAAATTAAAAAAAGAAGGGAAGTCACCCGACGATGCATTGGCTGCCGAAATGCAAAAAGTCCGCGAAACCTACGACCGCGAACTAGACGCCAAACACGCCGCCGCCCGCGGCCTCCTCGACGCGATCGTCACGCCGGAGAATTTAAGAGATGCCTTGATACTTTCTTTGCAGACTTGTCTCAATACAGATAAGCCGCACATCGGGCCTTTTGTGTTGCCGAGCACATTAGCCGAGGCTTAGTTCGCCGTCCGTAGCGGCACGAAATACTAGCGCTACATTTTTCGGTTTGAGCCAAAGGGGTGAAGCCTTCTACGCGCGACAACAGACGTGGGCCTGAAAACTCAGTGTGCGTTCTGCTGGCCAGCACCATCATACTTTCGAAGCCGAGATCACTAAGGATTTCAGCCCGTCAGAACACCGATTTCGCGAGCAGACCGAAGCGATCTTATCGCTCATACCGATGTTTCCCAAAAAAGCTGAGTCACTCCGAACCGATGGCTATTCGGAACTTGCTTGACACCCTGTCGAAGACCCGTCCGGATCCATCGATTCGATCTTGGTTTGGGCGGAAAGGTATCTGGCGAGCATCCCGGAACTTCGTGAACACAAATCCCACGTCTTTCCATACGTTATCTGGGTCTGAAAGCGGATGATACCAAGATTCATTAACGGCATTGGCATAAAAATGTAAGAAATCGAGCAGCGTAAAATCGCCCGCCAGTAAGTAGGTCTTGATTTCTTCTAGTTCGCCGACGGGTAACACGCACAGTGGTCGAATGGTTATCGCGGGGTCTATGTTCCGATTCTCGATTTCCGAGTCAAACCAGGATCGTAAACGCAATGCGGTCAAACTGAATCCGAGGTTGCTGTCATTCACGACAAGAACCGGATAGACCACTCGCATCCCTGCCAAGTCTAGATCCCTAATTTGCAGTCTTTCAGAAACATTCGCGGTGAAGAGCCGCTCAATCTTTTGAGCGAGTTGTCTAACTCCCGAGTCGGCGTGCACGGTTCCGAATTTCTTATCGATGTCTCCGAGCAGTTCGTCTGGGTTACCGGAATACTTCGCAGCCGCTTTAATGACGCCTCCCTTGTACTCCATCGCAATAAGGTCCGTCGAATACTCCAGCATTCCATCGAATGCTTCCATTTCCTGTTTGTGCAAGAAATAGCTGTGAGGATAGAAATTCGAGAAAGGTGATGCTGGGAAAATACTTAGGAAAACCTGCGTGACGTATTCCTCGAAGACCTTCCCCCACTTTTCAAAAAAAACTCGTCGCTCGTTGTTGGGAAGCGAATTTAGAATCGTGTGATATAGACCCTGCAACACCTTTTCCAACAGAAATCCGTAATCAATGCAAGTGAACGAGTCGCCGCTGATTCGAAACAGTGGATACGTCTGAAACAGTCGGAGATCATACCTAGAATCCAGAGCGCCGTTTTGATCTCTCGCTGCCTCTGTTAACTGGTTCAAGTCACCTGATACCAATCTAAAAAAGTGATCGATCTCCGAATCCGAATAGTTCAGGTTAGAGAAAAATGTTTTCCGATTGAGGTTTAAATCTATCGGATTCTCAATTAACTGACGAACATCGTGACTTAAGTAGTGAGCATGGATGCCAAGTGTCATTTCAATAAACGACTCCAGATTTATGCCAGTCAACGATCGGAAATAGTCAGAGAGCGTTGTGCCCCCGAACGCGAGTGGAAACCTGTGCTCAAATATTTGCAGCATTTGATCGAGACGCGCGAGAGCCTCATCGAGAGGTGGAGGATTGTATAATTCGGCGACTGGTAGCATCTGTGCGAGGAAAATTGATTGAGCCTGTTCACGATCCTCCGCCTTATCCCAATGAATCAGGTCTAAGGCCCGTTCGTCCTGTTCGTTCATGAAAAAGTCGTTAACGATCAGACACAGTCTACCTAGCGTTTCACGGGCTGGTTGATTCTGATCGCTGTGAGGAACTAGATCGCCTTTATCGGAACTTTCCAGCAACACTCGCTTCATCAAGTAAAGAATCTGCCAGCGATGAAAAATTGGTCGTTCTAGTGGTGTAGCTTGAGAGAGTTTTTCGTTCGTCAAATCGAACAATTCTTTGTCCAATAAATGATGCGAGAGGAACCTCTGAAGAAAAATGAAGTCCTCGTCGCTGTTTTGATAAGAGGTCAGGGAGAGAAAACAATTGATCGTGGAAAGCAGATGGAAAGTTGATCCGCGCTCTAAACGCGAGAGAATTTGTTTGAATTCGTCTTCGCTGACTTTTGCACCCGTCAGTTCCGAGTACGTGACCATCATTTTATTTGGCATGTTCCTGATCCTCACGGCACCGGAATTTGAGTTCTTCGCATAACGGCCGTCCACCAGACTACCACAGGTGTTGCACAGATGGCACTGTGTTACGGACGCAATTCGTTCGGATCTCTTTCGGCAGAGCCGCAATCATCTTTTATTTCACGACGCGTCCTAGGGATCTGCGCCATGTAGGAGGACTTTCGGTACTACACACCTTTCCAGAATTCGGTCTGCGATATTCTGTGAGTCATCTTCAAACAGCGAGGGCGCATGACTATCAGCTGTCGGACCTTCTGCTCCCGTCTGCTACCTCATTCCGTAGCCTGCCGAGCCACAATAAAAACTTGCTGATCCAACCTCATTTCGTGGCATAATCTCGCGGAATCCCTATTTCCGTTATGAATGAACCTCCCGATCGGATGAAAGATGGAGCGGCGGGCTTGTGGTTGGACGATGGTCCTTCGAACGCCGAGCGGGACAAGGCGCGCATCGATCTTGCCGAGACGGAAAGGATACTGACGGACACGGATCCGCAGTCGGCAACTACTCAGGTCTTCACAAGCAATTTTCAAAAGGTTCTTTCCGAACGCTACCGTCTGATCGAGATGATCGGCCGTGGAGGAATGGCCGAGGTTTTTCTCGCCGAGGATACGCGGCTCAATCGTCGCGTTGCGATCAAGTTTCTTAGCGGCGAGTTCAGGATGGATTCGGATCGCACGCGCCGGTTCACACGCGAGGCGAGAGCAGCTTCCGCGCTGAACCAT
Organism: Acidobacteriota bacterium; assembly: GCA_003223025.1. GTDB lineage: Bacteria > Acidobacteriota > Blastocatellia > Pyrinomonadales > Pyrinomonadaceae > OLB17. Next base: position 310,212 of record QHXR01000016.1, on the reverse strand, counting down.
CCGAACATCCTTATCATTCACGACATCGCCGAAAGCGAAGGCGCGCAATTTATCGTCAGCGAGTATGTCGAGGGCGAGACATTGGGTTCGAGGATCCGGCGCGGGAAGCTTCCTCTCGTCGAGGCGGTGAACATCGCGATCCAGGTAGCCTCGGCGCTCGCCGCTTCACATAAAGCGGGAATCGTTCACCGGGATATAAAACCGGACAACATCATGCTTCGGCCGGACGGGACCGTCAAAGTTTTGGACTTCGGCCTCGCGAAAGAGACCGAACAGATCTTGTCGATCTCCCCGACTCGCGACGCGAAGACGCTCGACCAGGTTTCGACATCACCCGGTCTGATCCTTGGCACGCCGCAATATATGTCGCCGGAACAAACTCGTGGAAGTGATCTCGATCCGCGGACCGATGTCTTCAGCCTCGGCAACATAATCTTTGAAATGGTCACCGGAGAGGTCGCGTTTCCCGGTACGACGATGGCCGACATCCTTGCGGCGATCATCAGCAAGGAGCCGCGAAGGCTCGCGGAAGTTTTGGTCGATCCGCCGCTGAGGTTGATCAACATCATCGATAAGGCGCTCCGGAAGGAAAGGGAAGAGCGATACCTCAAAATGGAGCACCTGCTCGCGGACTTAAAGCAGCTGCAGCAGGATCTCGTCGCCGGCATTCCACATCAGGACGCGGTCGATACGGGACGGATCGATCCGCGGAGCACGCTTCATAAGACCGTCACAGGTGTTTTCACGAGGCCGCACATTTTTCCGGAACTGTCGCTTATCCTGTTCGCGGTCTTTGCGATCATTGCTTTCTTCGTGTGGTGGACCGTGGACATACCGCAACCGGCACCGGCCGCGGCTTCGATGAGTACGGTTCCCGTTACGAGCTGGAGCAGTACCGCCGGTGAATCGGTTGCCGCAGCATCGTTCTCGCCGGACGGGCGGATGGTGGCATATGCAGCGACGAAGTCCGACTCGACCGAGATCTGGATCAAGCCGATCGCGGGCGGCGATTCGATCCAAGTCACAAAGAACGGTTTTTATAATCAATATCCCGTTTGGTCGCCGAATAGCCAGAATGTCGCCTTCTTCTCGAGCCGCGGCGACAATCGCGGCATCTGGCGGGCCTCGTTTACGGGCGGCGAGCAGGTCAAAATAGCAGACCAGGTCGGGCAGACCGCGAGGCCGATCCGATGGTCGGGCGACGGGAAGATCTATTATCAGGAAGGCTCCGAGCTTTTCACCGCAGACGAGAAAACCGGCAAAATTGCGCAGATCACGGACTTTGCGTCGGTTAGTTTGAAGCCCTGGCGGATCGTACCCTCGGCTGACGGATCGTCTATCGCACACTCGATCAAAGACGGTGAGATCTGGAAGCTGAGGATCAGGCGTTTAGACAGCGAGTCCGCGGACGAGATCGCAACATCGAAACGACAGATTGACGACATCGCCTGGGGACCCGGAGATAAGTCGCTCATTTTTAGCGGAGCGGTCGATGGCGTTTATCAGATCTTTGAAAAACGTCTCGGATCCGGCGAACCGGTACAACTGTCAACGGGCGATCATGATCTCTTCGTCAAAGACGTTTCGGCGGACGGAGCGAGAATCCTTTACGGATCCGTAACCGAGACATCTGATCTTTGGATGGTCGACACGCGCGACTCGAAGGAGTCGCCCATCGCGAACGAAGTCGCGAACGAGTTCTGGGCCGCTTTTTCGCCCGAGGGTAAGAGTCTGGTCTACCAGTCCGTGACCCAGACCGAACGTCCCTTTGGCGGTTCGATCAACGTCCGAAGCGTGGGCGAGGGCAATGCTCCGCTCGTAGTTTCGTCTGAAGGGTTCTCGCCGGTCTGGTCGCCGAGCGGTCAGTGGATCGCATACTTTCGACGTTCCGAAACGGGAATGGCGTTATGGCGTGTCCGGCCGACCGGGGATGATCCGCTCAAGATCGCTGACGGCGATGTGAGTGCTCCGGGATATACGCCGACGCCATATTTAAAGATCGGAACGAGTCATATTTCATGGTCGCCGGACAGCACTTCGGTCGCATATGCAGAGCGAACGGACGGCATTTTCAATATCTGGCTCGCCGCTTTTGACGGTTCCCGAAGTACTGTACTGACATCGAATACGGACAAGAATGAAAAGTATTGTTGTCCTGTCTGGACATCGGACGGGAAAAGCATCGTCTTTGTTTCGTGGAATGATACGGATCCAAAGAAGCCGGCGTATCGGCTCTGGCTTTATGATCTCGCGAGCTCCCAACATCGGTTCCTGTTCGAGTCCGCCGATCGATTCAGATTACTCGGGCTCGGCAATGGGGCCGGCGATGCTGTCATCGCGCGGAGGCGCGATCCGGCCGACCTTTCCATGACTCCGGAATCGACCGATATATTTTCTGTGTCGTTACAAACGGGCGTAGGGCGGAAAGTGAATACTCTTGGTTACGCGTACTTCCACAACATTCATCTTTCCCCGGAAGGAGCGAACATCGCGTTCGTTTCACGACGGGACAACACAACAGCACTGTGGACTGTACCGGTGAGCGGCGGCACGCCGCGCAAGATACTGGGCGAAAGCTATCCCAAGATTCTGCTCTCAAGTCTCGCATGGTCGCCTGACGGAAGCTCGATCGTTTTCGGCAAACAGACTCGTACAATGCTGCTTTCGTTGCTGACCAAATAGATAGAAACGGAGGAACTGTATGAAGGCTTTCTCGATGAGGATCTCGGCAGGGATCATCGCCCTCGCCGCGTTAGTTTTTATTTTGGCTTGTAGCCCACCAAGTGGAAATATCAATCAGAATCAAAATGTCGCCGGCAATAGCAATAAGACTGTGATGGCATTGAATGCTTGCAAGGTGCCGAGCAATTCTGCGATGCACGCCGCGAATATCCTTAACAGGCTAAAAGGCGAAATCAATAGCGGCGACCTAGCGGATAATCTGAAACCCGATCCAGCCAGTGTCAACGGCACGTTTACTATCGAGGTCCAGCAAGCGAAAGGTAAGAACTACTTCGAGGCTTACGTTAAGGGCGAGGTTCGAGGCGACGACAATCTGAAGATACTTAGCGATATCCTAAACAACTATCAGAACGACACCGATTGCTTGCGCGTGGCCTATTTCCTGGAGGATCTGAATGCACCCAATAATCCTTCCGGGTATAAGTGGAGTTCTTGCGAATATCCGCTGCACGTCTGCCCAAGTGGAGAATGCTGTCAGATCGAGCCCAACGAAACTCCCGGCTTGTCCCCCACGCCGACACCTACGCCCAATCCGGTAGCAAAGCAGGACGCGAGCTCGGATTCCAATAAAAAAGCAAACTCGAATAAATGACCGGTCAGAACGGAGGAAATATATGAAGGCTCTATCGATGAGAATTTCGGCCGGCATTATCGCAATCGGCGCGTTACTTTATTTTTTAGCGTGCACGCCGCCCCCGCAAGGTAACAACTCGAGTCAGAATCAGAACCTGTCCCCAAATCAAAACCAGGGAAATGTGCACATAGCGTCGAAAGATCTAAAGCGCTGTGATTCCATTTCGGACCCTCCCGGACATTCGCACGCGATCAAAGACGAGATCAAGGGTAAGATGAGCTCCTCGCTCAAGAAACTCCTAAAGGACCAGGATAATCCGAACGGAACGTTCACGCTCGACATATCGAAGGCGCCAGATCCGGCGAGCTACTACATTGCCAAGGTCACGGGTAAGATAAGCGGCGACGACAATCTTAAAGAATTGAGCGACATCCTGAATGACTTTCAGGACAAAGAGCAGTGTCTGCGTCTGGTATATTTCCTCCCCGCCCCAGGTTCCCCCGCAGCGCTCGTTGACTCCGGATTTGAGTGGAGCGCATGCGAATATCCGCTGCATGTCTGTCCGAACGGTGAATGCTGTGACACGAAGAACGAGAACACGAACACGGGTAACATGAACACGAACTCTAACGGCAATTCGAATTCGAACGCGAATTCCAATTCGAACGTCAGAAAAGGTAACCCGTAATGCGAAGCGTAGAAATTCTTATTCGCTTCTGATCATCAGTCCGCGGGGCTTCTAGTCGGAAGCTCCGCGGCTCGTCCTCCCGGCGTCGTTGAAGCCGACCCTACTCCGGTCCCGTTTTCGCAGAGCGTCGTCCAAATTCCCGCTGGAATTACATGCTCACCCCAATATAGTTCAGATCCGGCCGGTGCGGAGACTCTGACTGCAGCGAGCGATCCATATCCGCTCGTCGATTTCGGATCCATCCACCAACCCGCGCTCGAGTCCCAGAGTTTTAAGTTGCTGTCGCGGGTTACAATGGCGCATCCCTCGTGATAGATGAGTGTGTCGCCGATCCAGTCCGTGACCGCATTTTCTTGCGCCCATGCAGCGTACCATTGGGCCGAAGCCGACGGCGTGAATTCCTGGACCAGCTGGGTTCGAAAGCATCTCACTCCGCGGTTCATGAAAACCTCATGTGCCAGCGCGGCCAATACACCGCAGTCTACCTTTTCCTTCTTCGGAACCTCACACCAGTAGACAGGATAAACTCCCGGGCCCCACTCGAATTTGTGGCGAAGCCATCGCGGACCAGAGAGCGGATTTGCGCCGTTCAATGCAGCAAAGTCCGTGTGGACTATCCACTCGCGTGCGATCTCGCAGCACGCGCGGCCGTGATGACTGATTCGCGATGGCTCCCAATTCTGCCACGGCTGATACACCGGCAATTCTGCCGAAACGTTTCCGACGATCACAGGCGAAGAAACTTCGCGTGTGATATTACCCGCATCCAAAGACATAACTCATACTCCTGTCGTAGGCGCCCGCATCGCAGAATACGAAGACGTCACCTTGTTTCGCGTTTTCGGGAAGCTCCACGTTTGTCGCGACAATATCGTGTTCCATGCAGAGCCGGCCAAAGAGCATCGAATCGCCGCGTTCGAGCGGGCGCCACTCGCCGGACGTGTTTAGGGAGAGGATCCGATGAGGATGAAACGAATACATCGGCAGCTCGGCGATAGATCCGTCCATTATTGCCTCCGTCATCCCGCCGCTGTATCGCCGGATCTCGAGCACGCTCATGGCGAGTGCCATGGTCGGTTGGGCGATCGCCTTTCCCGGCTCCGAGATGATCTCCTTAACACCCGACAGATTTTCGGCAACAAGCGTGACGGCGTTTCCGAAATCACCGACTTTATTTTCGATCATGTCTTCGGGATACCATCCGCCGCCGATGTCGAGGCATTCGATGACCCGGCCCGTGAGAGCCTCGATCGATCCGCACCAGCGCAGCATCGATCGGAAAAGATGGTTCCACTGCCGGATACCGACGTTGCTGCTGGCCATATGAAAATGGATACCAAAAGCGACAGATCTCGGTATCTTGCGCACGGCTTGGATAAGAGTGTCGAACAGTTCAGGCGAATCGATCGGTATGCCGAAGCGCGAGACGATATTCGGCGTGCGAAGTCGAACTCCGAGTATCGCCGTTTTGATAGTTCCGTTCTCGATTCCGCTTGTTACGTCCTCAAGTTCGTTGACCGAGTCGCAGAAGATCGCATGAAGCGGAGTTTCGGGCAGCTCTTCACGCCGCCACCATTTCGCAGGCCCATTCAAAACGATCTGCTCGGATCTGAATCCGCAGCGTATCGCTTTTTTTACTTCGAGCGGGCTTATCGCTTCCGCAAAAAACCCTGACTCGAGCGCAAGTCGAAGAAGACGCTCGTCCGGATTCGTCTTGATGCTGTAAGCCTGGGTGCGTGAGACACCGGCGACATCCGCATGACAAAGCGACGCAGCTTTTCGAAACATTTCCGATGCGGTGAGCGGAAAAAATAGATTTGACGGCGTCGCGAGATTTGTAAAGTCGATGGAGTTCAGATCCTCGACATAGCTTGTGGGTACGGCCTCGGACGCGGCAGTGAAATCGTTGAGATGTCCATTCGCTTTCCCGTTCGACGCCGAGGAATCGTCACGAAGTCTCTGTGCAAATTCGATCAAACCGGACGGATGCTTCATCGAATGTCCGACCGCATTTGCAAACGGTTCCGGAAGCGGCGATAAAGGGAAGTCGCTCCGGACCGGGACTTCAATTACGACTCTTGTAAATTCAGTTAAGCGAGAGGAAGAGCCGGCGGCCGTTATCCCGGTCGCCCCTTCAACAAGCGCTGCGGGCAGGTTGCGTCCGGTGATCGTCGATCCGTGAACCCATGCGGGAAAACGCGGGTTCCACTCCAGCAGCCAAAGCTTGTCTTCGACATCGCGCACCATTTCGATCTCAGCTCCGCCGGTCCACTTAAGATCGCGGATTATTTTTCGCAGCGGATACACGATCTCTTTTGCGACCGGCAAAGCGTCGCCGGCCCATGTCTTTCCCAGCTCGGTCAGGTCGCGCTTACGCATGTGTACGCAGTCGAGCAGCTCGCCGTCATATGCGCTGAGCATTACGGACTCTTCGTATCCCGTGACATGTGCCTGGAGAAACAGTTTCTCCGTTGCCCAAGCTGAAGAGAGTACTTTTCTAAAATGCTCGAAGGTCGCCCACGACGCCGTTCTCACTGCTTCGTAATACGGACCTTTGAGCCATACCTTCCAGTCGTTCTTTCGACAGAATGCATGAAGCTCCCAATCCGAAAGCTCCGTCGTCACGAATTCCGGAATGCGCATTGGTAGCCCGCGATGAGCGGGAATTGCCGGCTTGCCGACTTGGAGCAGCGATTCTCTCGATGGAGTAAGCAGACGCGGATGCCCATCCGGAAACACTTCGCCAAGCCACATGATCTCGAGATCGATGCTCGAGATCCAAAGTGCTCCGTCATCGAGACGGCTCATTATTTCGCTTGCATGAAGCGGAAGATTGAGTTCCGTCCACGGACGCTGCAGCCAGATCTCATCGAAGTCGGGCCAGTGAATGCCGGAGCAGCGGTTCGAATACTCGACACCAATAAGCTTTGCATTTGGATACGCGTGTCTAAGAGATCTTGCGATGCCGACACCGGGTTGCGGATTTGTGCCTGAGTACAATCCGCTTATATAGATCGTTAATTCCTTTTCCATTAAACTTCCCCTTGTTCGTCAAAACTCGCCCAATACGATGGTGTCGACGCCGCATTGAACGGCGGCCGCGGTATCCGGTTTCTAAACTCGTCCGTGAAAACTCCATCGACGCGAACACTGAATGCAAGAGATTCGGTCGACGAGCTTCCGTGAAATTGATTGACCGTATCGAACCATGCGCTGTATCCCTCGATATGTTTTTTTTTCCCGGTCGACGGATTCAAAACATAAAATGGTTTCTGACGATTCGTGCGAAACCAGATGAAATCGTGGAGGACTTCCGTCTCCGTGTGGTCGCGATGGGCAGGCACTTCCCGCGGAGCGTCATCGTACATGATCAACATCCGCCCGGTAGATTTGAAAGGCAGCGTCGCGATGAAGTCCATGAGCATGGCGAACTCCGCAGCGGCCTCGGTCGGACGCCATATATCGGGCCTGTCAAGATCGAAATAGCTGTCCGGCAGTTCCGAATGCGCGAGATAGATCATCCGCGAACCCGGACGTCCGGCGACGTCCTCGTTCAAAGTGTACGGACCGGTGTAAAACTTTAAGTCGTCATTCTCTACTATGTGGCGTTTGATCCTCTGACGTATGTAGCCATCCAATGAGCGGAGCCGCTCGACGTCGATGAATTCGTCGAATGATTTATAACTGGGATATTTCACCCGCGGATCAACGGGTGCTATCGTGCCGGCTTCGCCGGAGTTAATTTCCAAATCATCCGTAACGTTCGTCGTTTTCATATCAGTTAATTGCCTCAGCAGTGCCCACCCATATCGCCGGGGTCGACGCGGCATTCTGAGCCGCGTATGGAATTCTGCTCCGAAACTCGGGAGAAAAGTGGCCATCGACACGGACACTGAAGGTCAATCCGTCGACAGCATCACTGCCGTGATACTGATTCACGGTATCGAACCACGCGCTATATCCTTCGATGTAAAGCTTCCGGCCTGTTTCCGGGTCGAGCACATAGAATGGCTTTCGCAAGTTCGTCCGAAACCAAATAAAGTCATGACAGATATCCGGTCGCTCGTGATCCCGGTGGGCAGGCACGCTGTTGCCGCCCTCGTCGTATATCAGAAGTATTCGCCCGGTCGATTCGAATGGAAGCGTTTCGATGAATTCCATCAGCAGTGTGAACTCAGCAGCTTCGGGTGTAAGCTGCCAGAGTTCCGTTCGGTCGATGTCAAGATAGTTGTATGGCGTTCCGGGGAGCGTGCGCTTCAACCAGATCTCTCTCACGCCCGGGCGGTACGGAGCGTCGCTCTCCAGTACATGTTCGTTGACAAAAAAATCGTCACGGTCATCGCAGATGTGCTTTCGTATGTGCCGCGTTAGGTAAGAATCGAGCGAGCGAAGTTTCTCGACGTCGATAAATTCATCGAAGCTTCGATACGACGGATAACACGGTGAGGCGGTTAATATATTCGTTAGCATTTTTGTAATGACATGCGATCCGAAATTATCTGGTGACCGCGTAATAATGAATATCTTTATATTTCTTTTATTTGTGAATTGTCTGGAGACTTACAGAAATGCCTTCTGTCGGAAGGATTACATAAGATATAGAAGTATTCGGTTTAAGCAACTTATCGGTCATCGGCTCAGGTGACACGCTAAAAAAATATTTTTTATGAAATTTGATATTGACCGGTCGATCGAGGTGCTCACTGTAACGCCGCTGACATTGCGAGCGCTCCTCACCAACTTGTCCGAAGCCTGGACGCATCAAACGCAGGAACCAAAATCGGAGATTCAAAATGAGAAGTGGTCGCCCTACGATGTCATCGGGCATTTGATCCACGGAGAGGAAACGGACTGGATTCCCAGGGCACGGATCATACTGGCTCAAGGCGCCGATAGGACTTTCGTGCCCTTCGACCGGTTTGCGCAGTTTGAGAATTCGAAAGGGAAGTCACTGACGCAAATGTTAGATGAATTCGCCCGGCTCAGGTCGGAGAATCTTGACACGCTGCGATCATGGAATTTGACCGATCAACGACTCGATCTCGGCGGCATACATCCCGCGCTGGGCCCTGTCACACTGAGGCAACTGCTCGCAACATGGGTCGTCCACGACCTCAATCACATCCGGCAGACCGTCACGATCATGGCGAAACAATACAAGATCGAGGTCGGAGTGTGGAAGGAATATTTGTCGATCCTTCAATAAGTCCCAAACCTCGAGCTGAAATTTGAAATCCGAAATTTGAAATTTGAAATCTGCAGACGAAAGACAAATCCCAAATCCCAAATCCCAAATCCCAAATCCCACATCCCAGCCGGGTTATTTCGTACTTGACATATATTTCGCATACGAAATATATTGTGTATGCAGCATAGTAGTATCAAACTTCCCAGGAACCTGCCCGAGTAAGTCGGAAGTATTATCCAGGACAAAAAGAGTTATGCATGAACATCGGATCAAATTCCGCATCGAAGAAATATTGCGAAAGCGCGAACAATCTCTGTATTGGCTGGCGCAGACGACCGGTGTTAGTTATACGACTCTGTGGCGCCTGACTAAGGACCGTTCGGTCGGCGTAAACTTTGCCACTCTGGAAAAGCTTTGCTCCGCACTGAGGTGCGGCCCGGGCGATATATTGCAGCTCGAATCGGATACGAAGGAACAATCAAAATCAAAGAAATTACCCCCGCGAACATCGCGACGGGCCTCTTCCCCTTTATGAAGATAAAAGTAATAAAACGAAACGCCGACGGCACGAAACCGCCGCTTACGAATCGGAAAGCTAATCCGCGACCTAAGAAAAAGAAGAGCGTCGAAAGCACGATCCAGGACTGGATCACCGAGCGCCGCGAGAACGACGACGCGGAGCATCGGTCACGCAACTCCCAGCTCGCCACCTGGACCGACGAACCTACAGACAAGCAACCTTCCGAAGCAGCATAGCCGCGACGCCTACCACTTCAGTACCGGTACCGGGTTCAACGGATGCCTAACCGTCCATCTGCACGCGTGCGCCAAGAGCTGGCGGTGAAATCCTGCATTCGGAAATTCTTTCTTAACTTCTCGGACGAATTCGGGTGAGATACCGCACTTGAATAGACCGAGCGAAAAGTCGACAAGATCACCTCGACGAAAGATCTCGACGAGCGAACCTTCGGCGCATTTTCGTATACGGTGATGAAGATCGATCATCATCGAAATTTCGGAGCTCCAATCATCGTGACCGTTTGCCGTCAGGTATTGATTTGCAAGAGACATCGACGGCGGCAGATAGTCCCATGTATCCGCCCACCATATTCCGAGATCGTGAAAACATCCGGCGAGGATGATCTTTTCTTTTTGCTCCGCATCAAAATCGCCCTGCGCGAAACAAAAATTTACCATCCGATAGACGTGATTCCGATAGCCCGCAAGTTTCGGCTCGGCAAGGATCCCGTCAATGAGCGGGATCTCGGTCTCGATTTTCATGTGCACCCCAAAACATATCGAAGGAAAATACCCGCGAAAACGCGAAACGCGCGAAAGGAAAATTCGTTTTCGCGTCGTTTCGCGTGTTTAGCGGGCAAAAGTTCTTATCTCACGCGCCGGATGCCGTAGACGTTGAAGCCGGGAGCCGCTGGTCGATCCATTTCTGAATGTCCGCCATGACCTCTTCCTTTCCTACATCGGCGAGAAGGTCGTGATAATGATCCTGGTAGAGCTTCAAGGTCTTGTCTGTCGAAGCGGCAAGGTCGAAAAACTTTTCGCTTCCCGCAGGCCGGGTCGCTTTATCGCTGGTGCCGTGAATGATCAAAACCGGAACTGTGAATTTCGTGAAGTTGGTCGTCAATCGATCGGCGGCCTTAAGCAACTCCGCTGCGGTCTCGGCCGGCTGCGATTCCTTGTGAATGAGCGGATCGTTATTCATCCGCTCGACCGCCGCCGGATCGCGCGAGAAGTCCGCATTATTCAAAGAGAAAACATGAAGGTGCGGTGCGATCGCGCCGACGCCTTCGAGTGCGAGCTGAACGAGATGCGGTAGTCCGACATCGTATGCAAAACTTTCGCACACGAGTCCGGCGATCTCCGATTGATGTTCGAACACATACGATGTCGCGATGACTCCTCCTGCACTGTGGCCGAGCACGTATATCGGCAGCCCGGGATTTTCGCTCCGTGCGATGGCGACCAGCTTATCGACGTCGCCGAGATAATCAGAAAACTTCTCGACGTAAAATCTTTCCCCCTCGGATTTTCCGCGACCTCTGAGATCGAGAGCATACGTCGCGAGACCGTTCGCAGCGAACTGCTCAGCCGGCCATTCCATATAGCCGCTGTGCGCGTTGAAACCGTGGATCAAGATCATGACACCTCTCGGGTCACCGTTCGCAGTCCACGATTTGGTCGCGATCTTTAATCCGCCGACACCTTCAAAAGTTCCTTCGTTCATTTCAATTCTCCTTGAATTATTATTGCTTGAATAGCGGGCCATCATTCCGAAGTGGATTCGGACATGCGGATGAGGAATATCGTTTCCGGCGAGGGCGGCCGGCGCGAGAGCAGATGTGTAGGAATACACTAAAACGCGATGCGAAGTTATGCAAATCCGCGGAAATCGAAACTCGAGTTCCGAGGTGCGCGAGACCGAGAACCACCCCGCCTCCCAAAGCCTCGGCACCCTCCTTAGGAAGGAGGGGAGTCTTTGTTGGTTGATGTTATGTTTTTCGGCACCAACCAAATTCGATCCAAACGCTTACAAAAAAACATCGACTCCCCTCCTTCCTAAGGAGGGGTCGCAGCCGCTTCGGCTGACGGGGTGGTTCTCCGCCTCGCGTTTAAGCCGACATTCACAAGAAAGAGCTTTCAGCTTTAAGAGGAAGCTATGTGACTCGTTTCAACATCATCCGATCAACTCCGCATAATCGGCGACCGCCGCGCCGATCACTTGATAAGATTCGTCGCGGCCGTACGAATAAGGAATCTCACATACATTCGGCTCGTCCGGCAAACTTTTATAGGTAAGAAAGTAATGTTCGAAGCGCTCGAGAATTCCTTTGGGAAGTTGCGAGATCTCGGTGTACTGTTCGAAAACCTTGTCGCCTTTTAATACCGCGATGATCTTGTCGTCCGCCTCGTTGTTGTCGACCAAACAAAATCCGCCGATGGGAACCGCTTTCAAGATGATGTCGCCACGCGGGATGTGATGCTCGCTCAACACCAGAATGTCGAGCGGGTCATGATCGCCGTCAGTTATCTCGATGCTCGTCTTGCTTCGCGCAAGATCGGCGATCCGGCGTCCGCAATACGTCCGCGGAATGAAACCGTAGTTTGCCGGAACGACATTCGAGTACTGCTGAGGCCGATCGATCTTCAGATAACCCGTGTCTTTATCGACCTCGTACTTCACGGTGTCGCGTGGAACGATCTCGACAAAAACGGTCACTTCATTCGGCGCATTCTCGCCGATCTCGATACCATGCCACGGGTGCGCTTTGTCGGTGCGAAACATAAGCCTTATTATTTAGCCCGTAAAACGAAATGTCTAACGCCATACTTGTCGAGGATGTCGGGCGCAGCGTTGTGGTAAAGTTCAACCGACCCGAAACGCGCAACCCACTTTCGATCGCGGTCCTCGAATCGTTATTTGAGATCGTCGCCGATACTGCACTTCGTCCCGAGATTGCGTCGCTCGTGTTCACCGGTACAAGCGGGGTATTCGCGTCGGGAGCGGACCTCCGCGAGATCGCTGCTGTAGCTGGAGGTGACGAAGCCATAGAGTTCGCGCTTCGCGGACAGCGTTTGATGAACGCGATCGCCGAGCTTGGATGTGAAACGGTTGCAGCGGTAAACGGTCTCTGTTTTGGCGGAGCTCTCGATCTCGCACTGTCGTGCAAGAAACGAATCGCATCACCCGAGGCTGTTTTCTCTCATCCGGGTGCGACCCTCGGGATCATGACCGGTTGGGGCGGAACGCAGCGACTGACCCGGTTGATAGGTGAACCGATGTCGCTTGAAATGTTCTTCACCGCAAAGAGATTGAATGCACACGAGGCTCTTTCGATCGGACTCGTATCGGCGATCGCGGATGATCCTCTCGACCTGGCTCTAAACTAAAAGATTCAATGCTCTCAAGAAACGATCTACTTATATACGCCGTCATTGGAATTGTCGCCTTTTGTACTTTCGCGAACTCGCTCGGCAACGACTTCGTCTATGACGACACGCGCCAGGTTTTGCGAAATCCGATGATCCAGCGCTCCGAGCTTTACGGCACTGCGTTGACGTCGGACGTATGGGCTTTCAAGGGCGGAGGCGATGTCGCGGCGAGCAATTATTTTCGCCCGACCTTTGTCGCGTGGATGATCGTCAATTGGAAACTATTCGGGTCGGCGGCATGGGGATGGCATTTGACAAATATCTTGCTTCACATGGCCGTGTGTCTTTTGCTTTTTGTATTTCTTCGACGCATGCGATGCGAGAGATTCACCGCCGCTGCGATCGCAATTTCGTTTGCCGTCCATCCCGTGCATGTCGAGAACGTCGCATGGATCTCGGGCGTGACGGATCCGTTGATGAGTCTGTTTCTTTTTACCTCGCTCATTCTCGCTCAGAAATATGCTGAAGCACGATCGTCGATGAACCGCGCGATTGTTTTTCTAATTCTGTCAGTCGTGACTTATCTTTTGGCGATCGGAGCGAAGGAAGTCGCTCTCTTTTGTGCGCCGCTTTACTGGCTGATCTTTCGAAATACAGAGCTCGAAGAAAAGAGATCGAACGCGTCCGCAGTCAAGACCGCGCTCCTGTATCTGGTGGCAGCCGTCGCATTTTTCATCGTTCGGATCCGCGTGCTCGGAGCTTTGATGATTCCCGTCGACGATCCGGTTCTGGGAAACCACGCGTTTCTCAGCATCCCGAAAATCTTCCTATTTTATTTGCGCCAGATCTTCTTCCCCATATCGCTCGGGCCGGCTCATCCGATCCGAGCGGCGGATGTCGGCATCATTGATGTTGTGATCCCCGTGATCGTTTCGGCGCTCGTGCTGTGGATCCTGTGGATACTCGCTCGACGAACTGAGATCCAGACATTCGGTCTTGCATTATTTGTTCTCACGCTTTTGCCGGTGATGAACCCGGCGACTTTTTCAAACGAACAACTCGTTCACGATCGCTATCTTTATCTTCCCCTCGCCGGCATGTTGATCGTTGTCGTCCCGGCTATCGCGAACTGGCTCGGAAAGAAAGATTTCGCCTCTCGGCGATTAGTCGCCGGAACCGTATTCGGGATCGTAGTGCTCGCGCTCGCTGCAAAATCGATCGCCTACAACGGCGTCTGGTCCGACGGCGAAACTTTGTGGCGACACGCGGTCGCGATCGATCCGGGGGCGTCGCATGCATGGCAAAACCTCGCTGCGACGACATCGAACAAACAGGAATCGCTCGAAGCATCGGACCGGGCTTTGCAGATCCGGCCAAGTCCCGGAGCGGCCGTCGCCAAAGCACGGGCGCTAATCGCTCTCGGAAAATTCGAGGAGGCGGTGACCGCCGCGAAGGATGCCATCGCATCCGATCCGGCGCAGATCAATGCCTTCTCGCTCTTCCAAGCGTACGAAGCCCAGGCGTTTGCTCTCGTCAGGCTGGGGCGCTTGGACGAAGCCGAAACGTCGTTGCGATCCGCTCGGGAAAGGCTTCCGATCTATCACGCGGCTCTGACTGAAAAGCTTGCCGTTGTGCTTTACACTCAAAATCGGAAACCGGAAACACTTGCCGAGCTCGAAGCCGTTCGAGATAAAGCGCGGAACGAGTATCTCAACGACTCGAAGACCGTATTCTTGAGACTCGGTATGCTGTACGCGGAGCAGGGAAGGAAAAACGACGCGAAAGCCGCGCTCGAGGAATATCTCTCGTCAACCGCGGACGTTCAGGACGCCGCGTTGGTCGGAGAGCGTCGTCAGGCGACGGAGTTATTGCGGCGAGTGAGCTCTAAGTAGATAATCGTCGTAGATTCAAAATTCAATTAAAAGTTCTCAGGAGACGCTGGTGAAAATTTCTTTACTCAAACTTGCACATGCTCGCTCCGGCGATAAAGGCGACACGGCGAATGTCGGGATCATAGCGCTAAAGGACGAATTCTATCCGCTTCTCGTCCGCGAGATCACCGCCGACAAGGTCAAACAACATTTCGGCGAGATGGTAAAGGGCGACGTCGAACGATTTGAGCTTCCGAACCTCGGAGCTCTCAACTTTCTTCTTCATGGATCGCTCGGCGGCGGCGGAACTTTGAGCCTGATGACTGATGCTCAAGGAAAGACATTTTCGACGGCGCTGCTGCGGATGAATATCGAATTGTCAGACGACGAAGTAGCGGCGTTAGATCTATAGATTGAATTCGAGATCCCATTCGTTTTGGGATTCGGTAGTTTTCGCCGGAGCTGCGGCTTAGAACTCGTCCGTCATTTCGTTTTGAAATACAATACTCTCGCTTTCTTCTTATTCTTCGAACACATTAAAAGGAGTTTCATGCTCAAATCCCTTGGACGCGTCCTGTCCGTTCTGTTTATCTGCTCGACGATCTTCGGCCAATCGACATCACCGGTAATGCTCGGCTTCTCGAGTGACTCGACATCGGCGCAAACCGCGCTCGAAGCGAAGTTCGACTCGAGCTTGAATCCGAACAACCTGCGCGACTGGATGAAGCGCATGTCGTCTCGTCCGCATCACATCGGATCGGCGTACAACAAAGAGAATGCCGACTTCATCGCGTCTCAATTTCGCGCGTGGGGTTATGATACAAAGCTCGAAGAATTCCAGGTCTTATTTCCGACGCCGAAGACGCGGCTCGTCGAAATGACTGCTCCCGAAAAATTCAAACTCGAGCTTCAGGAAACCGAAATGAAGGAGGATGCGACATCGGGCCAACTCCGCGAGCAGCTTCCTTCGTACAACGCATATTCGATCGACGGCGATGTAACGGCGCCGCTCGTCTACGTGAACTATGGCGTGCCGTCCGATTACGATGAGCTCGAGCGCCGCGG
Source organism: Acidobacteriota bacterium (assembly GCA_003223025.1). Taxonomy (GTDB): domain Bacteria; phylum Acidobacteriota; class Blastocatellia; order Pyrinomonadales; family Pyrinomonadaceae; genus OLB17. The sequence continues at coordinate 294,196 of QHXR01000016.1, read as the reverse complement.
CGTCGATGTCCATGGCAAGATCGTGATTTCCCGTTACGGCGGATCGTGGCGCGGGATCAAGCCGAAAGTCGCCGCCGAGCATGGAGCGGTCGGGTGCATCATCTATTCTGATCCGCGAAACGACGGTTACTATCAGGGCGATGTTTATCCGAAGGGCTCGTGGCGGAGCGAGAATGGCGTACAGCGCGGATCGGTCATGGACATGCCGTTGTATCCTGGCGATCCGTTGACGAAGGGAATCGGCGCATCGAAGAACGCCAAACGGATAGAAATCAAAAACGCGGAGACGCTAACAAAGATCCCCGTGCTTCCGATCTCGTACGCCGACGCTCTTCCTCTGCTGCGAAATCTCGATGGTGCGGTCGTGCCCGAATCGTGGCGCGGAGCATTGCCGATCACCTATCACTTCGGGAATAAAACTCCGACGGTACATCTCAAACTGGAATTCAACTGGAACACGGTTTCAATTTACGACGTGATCGCAAAGATGACCGGAAGCGAGCGGCCCGATCAATGGATCATCCGCGGCAATCACCGCGATGCGTGGGTGAACGGCGCCGACGATCCGACGAGCGGCCAGGTAGCGATGATGGAAGAGGCGCGAGCGATCGCGGAGCTGGCGAAGTCGGGATGGCGTCCGAAGCGCACGATCGTCTTCGCAGCCTGGGACGGCGAGGAAGAAGGTTTGCTCGGATCGACCGAATGGGTGGAAGAGCACGCCGAGGAGCTATCAAAAAAAGCCGCGGTCTACATCAACACGGATTCGAACGGGCGCGGATTTCTCGGCATCGGCGGTTCACATACTCTCGAGAAATTTATGAACGAGGTCGCAAAGTCGGTCCCGGATCCGCAGACGAAGATCAGCGTTTGGGAACGGGCACGTGCCGAGCAGGCGATCAACGGATCCCCGACAGCGAAGCGCGAAGCCATGGACCGTGCGGATCTTCGGATCTCGCCTCTGGGCTCGGGCTCGGACTTCACGCCGTTCTTACAACATCTCGGGATCGCATCGTTGAACGTCGGATTTGGAGGCGAGGATGGCGGCGGATCGTATCACTCGATCTATGATTCGTACGACCATTACACGAAGTTTGGTGATCCGGGATTCGCATACGGAATCGCGCTTTCGAAGGTGTGCGGGCATACCACGCTGAGGCTTGCTAATGCCGATACTCTTCCTTTTGAATTCTCGAATTTGGCCGAGACTCTGAACGGATATGCGACCGAAGTGACGAAGCTGACAGATACAATGAGGGATGATACGCGAACACTGAACCAGCAGATCTCATCCGGAATGCTAAAGGCGGTCCAGGATCCGACCGAGACATACGTCATGCCGACCGAAAAATCCGCAGTGCCGTTTGTGAATTTCGCTCCTTTGCAGAACAGCATCGCTCGTTTGAACGACAGCGTAAAAAATTATCAGGCGACGGCAAAAGTGAGAAAGGTTTCGAGCGCCGCGCTAGACGAAGCACTGTACAAAACCGAACGAGCCCTGACACGAAGCGAAGGTCTCCCGCGTCGCGACTGGTTCCGCCACGCGATCTACGCTCCCGGTTTCTACACCGGCTACGGAGTGAAAACGATGCCAGGCATCCGCGAAGCGATCGAACAAAGAGACTGGAAAGAAGCCGGCGAACAGATAAGAGTAGTAGCCGAAGTCATCGACGCACTCGCGACCGAGATCGATAAGGCAGCTGAGTTGTTGGTGAAATAGAATTTAGATCTGTATTAGAAAATTAATCGTTATTTAGGACTTAGCTTTTCCTTCGGGAGTAATTATTAATTCGGTAATTATTAATTTCGTAATTCAATTACCGAATTAATAATTACAAAATTACAAAATTAACAAACAAAGGAGAACTCCCATGGAAAGAAATGTTGTACTAGAAAAGTCATTCGCCTTCGCTCTCAGGATAGTAAAGCTTTATCGGTATCTCGTAGACGAAAGGAAAGAATTCGTGTTGAGCAAAGAGATGCTTGTTTCGGGTACGAATATAGGAAAGCATGTAAAGGAAGCGGTCTTTGGCGAGAACCGGGAAACGTTTATAAATGAATTTGGAGTTGCGCGGAGAAAGTCGGCGGATACGGAGTACTGGCTGCAACTTCTTCTTCACTCAGGGTTATTAAGCGCAGCCGTGTTTGAATCGATTGACGAAGACCGGATCGAGGTGACTAAGTTGATCAATTCGATTCGAACGACGGCAAAGAAAAATGGCTAACCTACTGATCGAAACAAATGGCAGCGTACGGACCTTTACTCTCAATCGTCCCGAGAAGCGCAATGCATTGAATGACTCGCTTGTGGCGGAGTTGAAAGCCGCGCTGATCGATGCGGAATCGGATGAAAATCTGCGGGCGATCGTCATTCGCGGAGCGGGCAAGGATTTCTGCTCGGGTGCCGACCTCGAATCTCTTCGGAAGATCAGCGAAGCGTCTTACGAGGAGAATCTCCAAGACGCGCGAAGTCTCGCTGAACTGTTTGCGCTGATCCGTCGTGTGAAGATTCCGGTGATAGCCGCGGTTCATGGACGGGCTCTCGCGGGCGGATGCGGATTGGCGACCGCGTGCGATCTCGTGATCGCGACTGAGTCCGCGCGATTCGGTTATCCGGAAGTGAAGATCGGATTCGTTCCGGCCATCGTGATGGCATTTTTGCGAAGAAACGTTTCAGAGAAACGCGCTTTTGAGATCGCGACGCAAGGATTTGAATTTTCGGCGACCGAGGCTGAGCGGCTCGGTCTCGTGAATCATGCGATCCCCGATGAACATTTTGATGAGGGTGTTGAGAAGTTCGCCGCGGCCTATGAAAATGTCAGTCGATCAGCCGTGATTCTTTCAAAAAAGCTGCTTTATGAGATGGACTCGTTGAATTTCGGCGCCTCGATCGAAGCCGGTGCCAAAGCGAATGCCGAAGCGCGAATGAGCGAAGATTGTAAGAAGGGAATCGCGAACTTTCTGGATAAGAAATAACGTCGGCGTTTATAGGAAGAAGTTTAACCGGCGGATCTGCGCGGATTAAGTTTTACAGGGATGAAGGGGATAAAAGGGATGTAAAGCATCCATTCCATCACCTTCATCCCTGTAAATCATCTTCTGACCCGTGCCGTCTAGGCAGATCCGGGGCGAAATTGTACTCACGCTTCGATAACGTCGACCTTCGTCTCGATCAGTGTCTTCGGTATCAACGCCGGAAAATACGCCATGATCTCTTCGACTTTCGGGCGGCCGCCGGCGAATCCGGTTACCGCGGGCGGACCGGTGAGGATCAGCGGAGCGAGCTCTTTTGTAAATCTCTCGACATCGGCTTTGTTCTGACCACGCACTCCAAAACGTAATTGGACTTCGGGAATATCTGCAGAAGGCTCGCCCGCAAGATGTCCGTGAGTGGCATTCACGCCGACGAATTCGGTTAGGATGAGATCGAACTTTAATCCGAGGCGATCCAACCGGTCGCGGAGAACTTTGTCCGCCGCCTTCGCTTTGTCATATGCGTCGGGCCACGCGTAGACAAGTGTTCCGACTGCTTTCCATCCGGCGGAGTACGCGATCGAGACTTTGTAGAATTCTGTTTTCGGATTTCCCGTGATACCAAAAACGTGCACGCGGTTATCGCCGTCCGGTGCGAGATTGATCGATGAAAAATCCGCAACGACATCGGGCGTGATGTAAGCTTTCGGGTCGCCCATCTCGTAGAGCAACTGCTCCTTCACCGACTGCACGTTTACGCGGCCGCCGGTAGCGTCGTGCTTTGTGACGATAAACTCGCCGTTCGGAAATGCTTCGACGATCGGAAATCCCACGCGTCCGAGATCCGGAATGTTCTTCCAATCGTACTGACAATTTCCACCCGATGATTGAGCTCCGCACTCGATGATGTGACCCGCGATCGTTCCGGCAGAAACGAGATCCCAGTCGTCGAACTTCCATCCAAACTCATGCATCAGCGGTGCGAGCGTTAATCCGGTATCGGTAAGCCTGCCGCCGACGATGATCTGCGCGCCTTTGTCGAGAGCTTCGACAAGTCCGGCGGCGCCGAGATAAACATTCGCCGACTGAACTTTGTCGCGGATCTCGGAAAGCGGCTCGCCCGTTTCCATGTTTGTGATCTCGACGCCTTGATCGGCGAATTCATCGAGACGATCGAGAATGTCATCACCACTGACGACGCCGATCTTCACTTTTCCCGACAGTCCAAGATCGCGTGCCGCATCTTTGATCGCTTCGGCACATCCGGCGACATTTACGCCGCCTGCGTTCGAGAGGACCTTGATGTTCTTTTCGACACAATCGGGAAGGATCTCGCGCATAAGCGAAATGAAATCTTTCGCGTATCCGGCTTGCGGGTCGCGGGCTCGCTGCTTTTGCATGATCGACATCGTGACTTCGGCCAGATAGTCGAGCATGAGGTAATCGATCGGACCGCCGCGGACCTGATCGACCGGAGCCGTGAGCAGATCTCCCCAAAATCCCTGGCCGCTTGCGACCCTAACTTTCTCTTTCATTGAGATTGATTAAAGGATAAAAAAATCGGGCGGTCAACAACCGGCCTCGAGAACCGGCGTCGCCCGCCCAAATGTATATTTAGAAAATGATGATGCCGGTCAGTTGACCGCTTTTTTAGCGGCGAACCATGTCCGCTTTGAGACCCATTTAGTGCCGTCCCATGTCGTGACCATCAAATATCGTCCGCCTTCCTTCGCCTCGCCGACTACATTGTCGGTGACAGTTACCGTGTGGTGGCCGATCGTCTTGCTCGTCGACTTAGCGGCCTTCGCGGTTGCGGATGCGGCGTCACCAGTTTTGTCAGCCGCTTTTTCGAGTCCGTCGGTAACGACGACCCTCGTCTTCTTCGCCGCATCGACCGTCACGTCTTTCGTCTTGCCGGCCGCGTCCTTCACCACCTCCGGAACCTGAGCATTAGCAGACCCGTATGCAAATAGGACAGCGAGCGACAATACTAAGACGCTTAAAAATCCCTTGTATTTCATAAGTTAACCTCTTTTTCGAAAAAGAATATGTGAATCGAATGATTCACTTGTCTGGCAGAGCATGAGTCGTGCCAGACAAGTATTGAGGTTGTCTTAGGAGAAGATCTTCTTAGTCTTATGCACGACCTTTTTACCGCCGTTCCAAGTTTTGTGTCGGACCGGTCGCGTTTTCGTTGCGGTCTTCGCGTAAACCCACTTGCCGCCGACCTTCGTCTTGTGAGCATAGTGCTTCGTCTTATATTTGGTCTTGTGAGTGTAATGCTTGGTCTTGTACTTCGTCTTATGACTGTAGTGCTTGGTTTGGGAGACGACCTGAGCCGATAGCGTCGAGGCTCCAACGGTCATCGAGACAAAAGCAAAAACTGCGACAAAAACTACTGAGTAAATTTTCATAAATCCCCCTATGTTCGTACGTGTTTGTTAATAAATGTAACGATGTCCTCCGTCGATGTTCCGGGAAGGAAAACCTCCGAAACCCCCTTCGCCTTCAAATCAGCGATATCTTCGGTCGGGACGATCCCGCCAACCAGCACGAGAGTGTCGTCCATGCCATTCTCGTGTAAAAGATCAACGATGCGCGGGCAGAGCGTTTTATGTGCTCCGCTGAGGATCGAAATCCCTACAGCATCGACATCCTCTTGCAAAGCAGCGGCCGCAATCATCTCGGGCGTCTGGCGCAGGCCGGTGTAGATAACTTCCATCCCTGCGTCGCGAAGGGCTCGAGCGATCACTTTTGCTCCGCGATCATGTCCATCGAGTCCCGGTTTGGCTACCAAAACTCTGATCTTTCGTTGATTCATACGCGAAGTATATTAGCGAACAAAGCGTGCAAGCAAACCGTCTGCCCGAACGAACTGTTTGATTTCCATCCACGTGAAATGATATTCACCCGATGGTTGAAGAGCTTCGAGTACGTGAGGGAATCCGTAGTCGTAATAGATCGTGACGCCGTTCGCGTCGACGGAAAATTCCGTAAAGTCATCCGGCGTGAAGTTAGCTTGCTCAAAAAGTTCTTCAGGATTCGCGTCAGGATCCGACTTCATTTCCTTCTTTGCGGCGGCGATCTCGGCGTCCTGCGACTTCTTCACGAGCTTCGCGAAAGCAGGAAGATCCTTGAATACAACGGCCGGAAGAACGGTCACACCTTTCGCGATATCGACGACAACACGCTTCGTGGAGCTGTCCGGATACGCCGCGGTCCCGGTCATCCACTGCTCGATGCACAGCACGCCGTTCTGATTGAAGAGCACTTTGTAGTCGGCCTCTTCGAGCCACTGAGACTCGCCCATCTCTTCGCGGATATTCAGCTCGAGAACTTTTTCCGGACTGATTGCGAGCGTTATCTTTCGCGAGAGGGCCGGTGTTGCGGCTTTCGCCACCGGACGCCGGACCGTGAACGTGCGCTTGAAATCTACCTCGGGCTTCGGACGTCGGTAAATGGTTTTCTTTGGAGTGATTGTGACAGTTTGAGCGGTAACGGCCGAGCATGAAAATGCGAGCACGGCAAAGAAGATCAGTTTTGTGGTTTTCATATTATGGGCTCGATCGATCGCCTGCTCGCTTCCATGTTCGGCGACGCGAAAACGCATCTGAGTTTCGACACAAGCGATTTTCGCTCACGCATGGCAACCCACATTTCATGCCATCCGTGAGTGTTGATCCAAAGTGGATTGTAACTTCGCAGCGGTTTGATGATGCCATACCGCGGCTCCTCGGTCTCGTCGATGAACGATCCGAACATGCGATCCCAGACGATCAGCACGCCGGCATAATTTTTATCGAGGTAGGGATTATTTACACCGTGATGGACGCGGTGATGCGAGGGAGTGTTAAGGACGTACTCGAGAATTCCCATTCGTTTGACGAAGCGCGTGTGGATCCAAAACTGGTAGATCAGATTGAAACCGTGCATGACGGCGAACATCCACGGCGCGAATCCGAGAAGCATGACCGGTGTATAAAATATCCAGTGGACCGTTCCGGAGAACCAGCTCTGACGCACGGCAACACTGAGGTTGAAGTGGTCGCTCGAATGATGGACGACATGAAAGTTCCAGAAGAGACGGGCTTCGTGGCTGATGCGATGAAACCAGTAATACGCCAGATCGTCGATAAAGAATAGAAGCGCCCAGCTCCACCACACGTCGGCGGGGAACTTAAATGGAGCAAGCTGGTATGCGACCGCGTAAATTCCACCGACGAAAAATCCGAAGAACGCTCCGAAACCGACGCTGACGAATCCGATCAAAATGTTGGTCCAAGCATCTTTTGATTCGTAGTAGTCGCGATCGTGTCGCCGCGAAAGCCACGCTTCGACGGCGATCATGAGCGCAAAAAACGGAATTGAGATTACGACCGGGTTTAACATTCGAACGTCATTATTCTAACATTAGTGTTGAGTTTGAGATGCTGAAGAAGATACTTAAAATTGCCTTGATCGTCGTCGTTGTTGCCTTTATCGTCGTCCAATTCATTCGGCCGGATTTCACGAACCCGCCTGTCAATGCTTCGGAAACGCTTTGGTCGAGCACTACGGTTCCCGACGACGTGCGACAGGTGCTTGTGCGATCGTGCGGCGATTGCCACTCCAACGAAACGGCGTATCCGTGGTATGCGAAGATCACGCCATCGAACTGGTATCTTGCAAATCACATCGCGGAAGGGCGTCGCGAAATGAATCTCAGCGTGTGGAATACTTATACGCCGAAGAAAAAGTTGAAGAAGCTCGAAGAGCTTTGCGAGCAGGTCGAACGAAAGGAAATGCCGTTGCCATCATACCTCTGGATCCATTGGAATGCCGCGTTGTCCGATACGGAACGGACGATGTTATGCGACTGGTCAAAAGCAGAAAGTGCCAGGATGCCGTTGCAATAGTTTTCAATTGCAGACGCACGCGCGGCTGCGGTATTATTTGCTCGGTTCAAATCTTTCCCCGTAGTAACTTAGTCAAAAATTCGGAGTGCGTGATGAAACGAAAGCTTTTCTCTTCGTTTGTTCTGATCACCAGCGCGCTCGTCATCTGTTCAGTCTCCGCTTTTACGCAGACGCAGGATGAGAGCGCGATCTTTCAACTAGTCAACCGCGAGCGATCTCGAACACACCTCGGCGAACTGATGTGGGACGAACGCCTAGCCAAGGTCGCGCGAGACTATTCACGGCGCATGGCTCGCGAAGGGTTTTTCGATCACTACGATTCGAACGGAAAGACGGTGACGGATCGGGCATCGCGCATTCGCGGATGGTCACGTATCGGTGAAAACCTTTTCGTCTGCGACCCGCATGCTTCCTATCCGACAACGGCGATCCGCGGGTGGATGAAATCGCCGACGCACCGGACGAACATTCTTGAACCGAGCTGGACCGCGACCGGAGTCGGAATCGCTGTCGCACGCGACGGTAGCATTTTCATCACGCAAGTCTTTACCAGTGACTGAGTCGCCCCGCCTCTGACACTCCATCCCAAATACGCTAAACTAACGTCTATGTCGTTGCTCCGGATCGCCCACTATCCAGAACCAGTATTGCTGACTGTCGGAAAGCCGGTACTCGAAAATGAATTCGACGCCGACCTCGAGCGCGTCGTCAGCGACATGTTCGAGACGATGTACGAAGCCGGTGGTGTCGGGCTTGCGGCTCCGCAGGTATTCGATTCGCGCCGTCTGTTTGTGATGGATGTTCCGGACGAGAAAGGCTTGTCGAACAAACTCACATTCATCAACCCCGAGGTGATCACGGTGGAAGGGGAGCAAGTTGGCGAAGAGGGATGTTTGTCATTTCCCGGTGTTTTTCAAACGGTTCAGCGTGAGATGCGGGTAATAGTGCAAGCTCAAGACGTGAAGGGCGAAAGATTTGAGCTCGATCTCAAAGATCTCGCAGCTCGATGCGTTCTTCACGAGACCGATCATTGCGACGGAATCGTTTTTCTCGATCGGATGACCACGTTGAAACGCCAGCTTGCGAAGCGTAAAATTAAAGCCTTACAAAAAACGGGGAAATGGGAATGAACGGAATCGAGAAAACGCGGACGACCGCCGAAGCTTCATCGTGGCGAGAGTTGAACAAGTACCTCGATCTCGGCTGGACCTTGATCCTGAGTTATATCAGACACACGAACGATACGCAGGAGCCGCGATTCGTCGTCGGGTGGCAGGGCGAATCAGATCCGGTCCGTCCCGAGCTTCTCGATGAGTGGGAATTGAACGAGATCGATAAGCAGAAATACCGGTGAAGCAGGACAATTATGCAAACACAAAGAGTGATGGACGAATTTAAGAACGAGCCGTTTACCGACTATTCGACGCCGGAGAACTCAGCGGCGATGAAGGCCGCGATCGACGAAGTGCGCGGCGAGCTTGGCCGCGAATATCCGGTTGTCATCAACGGCGAGAAGATCTCGTTGCCGAGCAAGTTCGAGAGCATTAATCCGGCGAATAAGAAAGAAGTCGTGGGTGTGTTCTCCGAGGTCGACACCGACACATCGCTTGTCGACAAGGCGATCGATGCGGCGACCGCGGCGTTCAAGGTTTGGCGGAATGTTCCGGCTGCGGAGCGTGCAGAGTATCTTTTCAAGATCGCGGACATCATGCGAAAGCGTAAGCACGAGCTTTCCGCATGGATGGTTTTCGAAGTCGCCAAGACTTGGGCTGAGGCCGATGGCGATACGGCTGAGGCGATCGACTTCATGGAATTTTACGGACGCGAAATGCTTCGCTGGTCCGAGAAGCAGCCGATAACCCAGATCGAGGGCGAGCACAATTCGCTCGAGTACATCCCGCTCGGCGTGGGCGCCGTCATTCCGCCGTGGAACTTTCCGCTCGCGATCATGGCGGGCATGACGATGGCCGCGGTCGTGACCGGAAACACCGTCGTGCTCAAGCCGTCATCCGATTCGCCGACGATCGCGGCAAAGTTTATGGAGATCGTCGAAGAAGTCGGACTGCCGGCCGGTGTCGTGAATTTCCTGACCGGAAGCTCGGCAACCGGCGAAGCGATGACCACGAGTCCGAAGACGCGATTCATCTCGTTCACCGGTTCGAAGCAAGTCGGTTTACACATCAACGAAGTCGCCGCGAAGCCGCGTGAAGGACAGATCTGGATCAAACGCGTGATTGCGGAGATGGGCGGCAAGGACGCGATTGTCGTCGCCGATGATGCGGATCTCGATTCGGCTGCGACCGGCGCGGTGCAGGCCGCATTCGGATATCAAGGACAAAAATGTTCGGCGTGTTCGCGTCTGATCGTTGACGAGAAGGTTCACGACGCGCTGCTTGAAAAAGTCGTCGCGCTGACGAAGGCGTTGAAGGTTGGCTTGCCGACCGAGGCTGACACGAACATGGCTGCCGTCATCAACAAACGCTCTTTCGACAAGACGCTCGACTATATCAAGAAGGGCGAGAGCGAAGGCGGGAAGATCGTCGCCGGCGGGAGCGGAGTCGATGTCGACGGATTCTTTATCGAGCCGACAGTGATCGACAATGTCGAACCGGGTGCGACGATCGAGCAGGAAGAAATCTTTGCACCGGTCCTCGCCGTTATCAAAGCACGTGACTTCGATCACGCGCTCGAGATCGCGAACGATACGGAATTCGGATTGACCGGCGCAGTTTATTCGACGACGCAGTCGAATCTCGAGAAAGCTCGCCGCGAATTTCATGTCGGGAATCTTTACTTGAATCGAAAATGTACCGGAGCCCTCGTTGGCGTACATCCGTTCGGCGGATTCAACATGAGCGGTACGGACTCGAAAGCCGGCGGTCGCGAGTATCTGCTGCAGTTCATGCAAGGGAAATCGGTTACGCAGAGAGTTTGATCGAAACGCATCTTATGAAACTAAACTTTTCTGGAATTACGCTGGGGTTTTTAGCCGCAGCGTTTTTTATTACGACGCCGGCGATCGCGCAAAAGAAACCGGTGAAAAAAGTTGCGGCGCTAAAACCGGCGGTCTTTGTCGTCCTTAATGACGGCAAATGGATCGAGCCCATCGGGGTTGTCAGCGGTGGTAAGTTGGGTGACGAAACCGAGGACGATTCCAACAAAGTGAAGGTTTTCGGAAGCCGTTATTACAAACCGAAAACGTCGTACCCGGTGATCTTCGGTGGCGCAGCCGACGGATCCGTCACGGTGACAAAGTCGAACATTGGTTCGGAGTGCGGCGGAGCTTCGGCGGACGTGACTTTGCGATCAACGAACTTTAAGCCGACTGCACTCGTGATGGCTCTCGCGTCCAATGTAAAACTCAAACCTGGTGGCATTAGCTATCGACGCCGACCTACTACGGCGGAGCGTACGAAGATCGACGATCTCGTCCGAAGCGAGTTTACGAAGAACGGCGCATCGGCCTCTGCTGTGAAGTCACTCCATTTTTATAACGTCACCGCCGTCGATGTAGATGGGGATGGCGTACCGGAATTTATCGGCTCGTACTGGATCGCTCCAACGGCGAACGAGCGTCGGCTGCTTTTCTTTGTCGCGGAACAAAAGGGAGCGGATGATCTACACTTCGGATATTCCGAGCATGCGATCGTCAAGCCCGACGACATCATGAGCGGCGATCTCAAAGATCTCGAAGGTGGACGCGGATCCGAATTGCTTATCGACTTGCTTGATTATGACGGCGACGGGGTTCGCGAGATCTTCACCATCGGACAGGCGTTCGAAGGAAATAATTACTACGTCTACAAACGAGACAAGGGAAAGTGGACGCGGGTTTACGAGACGTACAACTACCGGTGCGCATATTAGCCTGCTTTGGGTATGAAGATCGTGTTTATGGGAACGCCGCACGCGGCGGTTGAGAGCTTGGATCGGATCGTTCGCGACGGTCACGAGATCGTTGCTATCTACACTCAGCCCGATAGGCCGGCGGGACGTGGAAATCAGATCGCGTCGTCGCCGGTGAAGCAATATGCAACGGATAACGGCCTGCCGATCCTCCAGCCGTTGAAGGTCAGGACACCGGAGGCTCTTCAAGCTTTTCGAGATCACAACGCAGATGCAGCAGTAGTCGTTGCGTACGGCCGGATACTTCCCGAAGGATTTCTAAATGCATTTCCGATGGGTGCGATCAACGTCCATTTCTCACTGCTTCCGAAATACCGCGGAGCCGCTCCGGTGAACTGGGCGATCGTTCACGGAGAAAAGAAATCGGGTGTAACCACGATGCAAATGGATGCCGGACTCGACACCGGACCGATACTGATGCAGCGAGAGACTGAGATCGGTCCCGAAGAAACATCGATCGAGCTGATGCAGAAACTTTCGACTGTCGGTGCTGAGTTGTTGTCGGAGACGTTGGCGAGTTATGCGAGTCTGACGCCGCGGCAGCAGGACGAAGCGCATGCGACGCTGGCTCCGATAATGAAGAAAGAGGACGGACTGATAAGCTGGATGATTAGTGCGACCGACATTTCGAATCGTGTTCGCGGCTTCCAGCCGTTTCCGACCACATTTACGTACTTTCGGGAAAAGAAAATGACTCTGTGGAAGACTTCGATAGCCGAGCCGCCGGGTACGATCGCACAGCCCGGTCAAATCATTGAAGCAGCCGGCGATCGTCTCGTTGTTTTCTGTGGCGGAGATTCGGTCCTGCAAATTCATGAACTGCAGTTGGAAGGAAAGAAACGAGTATCCGCGCGAGATTTTATAAACGGAGTCAGACCAAATATCGGTGAAATAATTGGATAGATCGCGTACCGCTTCCTGGTTGATTTCGGCATCTAGAGATTTTTGCAAAGTATGAGTTTTCAGATCATCACGTTTTACGAGTTCAAGCGATTCGACCCGGAGCGATTGCCAGAGTTGAAGGAGTCGCTGCGCCAAGAGATGAAGACGAACTCGATAAAGGGCACGATCATTGTCGCTCAGGAAGGTTTCAACTCGACCGTTTGCGGCGAGCCCGAGGACGTCGCGGCGTTTGTCGGCAGCGTTGAAAAGATTCTCGACACGACGCTCGTTCTCAAATCTTCGTTTCACGCCGAATGTCCGTTCCGAAAGGTCGATGTAAAGATCAAACCCGAGATCGTCACGCTCAAAAAACCGGTCGATATTTCAAAAGGCGAAGGCACGCACGTTCGACCCGACAAATGGAACGAAGTCATCTCCGACCCGTCGGTCGTCATCGTCGATACGAGAAACGACTACGAATACAAGAACGGAACATTCAAGGGCGCGATCAATCCCGGGACGGTCAAGTTCAGCGAGCTTCCGAATTTCGTGGCCGAAAACCTGGATCCGAACGTCCATCACAAAGTCGCGATGTTCTGCACCGGTGGAATACGCTGCGAGAAGTTTGCACCTTACATGAAACAACTCGGATTCGATGAGGTCTATCAACTTGAAGGCGGGATTCTTCGATACTTGGAGCAAGTTCAACCGGAAGAAAGTTTGTGGGAAGGCGAGTGTTTCGTGTTCGACGATCGTCGCACCGTTGACGAGAAATTGCAGAAGGGAACCGGACCGGACTATTCACAAATTCCCAAAGCTGACAACCCAGAATGAAAATTTCACCCGCACGCAAGGCGGCGTTCGAGATCCTTAACCGGATCGACTCGACGCGTGCGTTCTCATCGGTGCTTCTGCCCGAGTACGAAGAGAATCTCGCGACGAACGATCGTGGACTTTGCCATGAGCTCGTTCTCGGAGTTCTTCGCCGACAGATCTATCTCGACCGCGTCATCGATCATCACACGGGAGCCAAGCGTCTCGATCATGCCGTCAGAAATTCGCTTCGTCTCGGTGCTTATCAAATCTTGTTTCTCGAAAAGATCCCCGCGTATTCGGCAATAAACGAAAGCGTGAATCTCGTACAGATGGCGAAGAAGACATCCGCGAAGGGGCTCGTCAACGCGGTGCTCAGACGCTTATCGGAAAAAGCGCCGGAGCTATCGTTCAACGATGATGTCGAGCGGGTGTCGGTCGAGACTTCGCATCCGCGATGGCTTATCGAGAAATGGATAGACGATTTCGGATTCGAGACTGCCAAGGAAATTGCCACAGCAAACAACGAAATCCCGAGAGCCGCCTTTCGAATGACCGCTCGCGGAAAGAATGCTCCGACGGGTTACGAAAAAAGTACGAGCGTCGACGGAGCGTATACAACGACTTCGATCGATAGTTCATTGCGGCAGCTTGCAGACGCGGGCGAGATATATTTTCAGGATGAAGCTTCGCAGCTCGTTGCGCAGATCGCGGCTTCCAACATGGGCGAACGCTTTCTGGATGTCTGTGCTGCTCCGGGCGGGAAGACGACGCTGGTCGCGAGTCATGCTCGCGGTAAACTTTTAGTCGCCGGTGATATTCATGCATCGCGTGCCACGCTTTTGAAGGCGACCTGCAAGCGTCAGGACGCGAGTTTCGTGAATATTGTTCAATACGACGCAGAATCCGAGCTTCCGTTCGCGGATGAAAGCTTCGACACGGTCCTCGTCGATGCTCCGTGTTCGGGGACGGGAACGATCCGCCATAACCCGGAGATCAGATATTTCCTTGAATCGGGGGATTTTGCCGAATTATCGACCAAACAACGCGGCATCTTGGAGAACGCATCAAAGGTGGTACGGCCCGGCGGTCGATTGATCTATTCAACGTGCTCGATCCAGACTGAGGAGAACGAAGTCGTTTGTCGTGAGTTCTTAAGTCAAGCGGAGCAGTTTGAGCAATCGACGAGTTCAGCTCCGACTAGATTCGCAACGGCCGATGGTTTTGCCCGAACGTTTCCGCATCGGGACGGAATGGACGGATTTTTCATCGCGGAATTCCGCAGGCAAAACCGTTAGGCCCGAATTCCGTGTTATATCAAAAAATGCTAGACTTTCGCTTTGGTTTGGTTCTCGCATGAGCATTATCTCAAAAGGTTTTTCGGCTTTAGGCAAACTTGTCATGGTAGCGATTTTGCTCGCGGCATTCCTGAGTGGAATGGCCGGCGTCGTCTACATGTCTTTGACGGGTTCGGAGATCAAGGTTCCTGAGATCGTCGGCAAAGATTTTGTCGAAAGCGAAAAGGAGCTCGCATCGCTTGGGCTGAAGATAAGAAAACGTGCGGATCGGGTCAGTGAGGATCAGATAAACACTGTGCTTGAACAACTCCCGAAAGCGGGCGAGACGGTTAAGACAGGTCAGTGGATCTCGGTCGTCGTAAGCAAAGCGGGTGCATCAAATGGCGAAACGCCGCCGCCGTCGCTGAAGAACGACGTCGAGACGGACGATTCGGAGAAGATCGAGGAGATGATCTCTGATAAGCCTAAGAAGAAGACCAATTCAAATACGAATAAGAAAAAGGCCGACACGACCCGCGATGTCATAGCAAACACTGCGACGAATACGAGTACGGACGCAAAGCCGCTGGATACGCCCGCAAAGGCGGACGACGCTGAAAAGAAAGTGCCGGAGAAAGCAAAAGAACCCGCGTCCGAGCCAAAGCCTAAGAACTCGCCGGCAGATAAGCCGAAGAATTGACCCGATGCGCATCTCTAAACCGATGCAACTGAGAACGTCCTAACTGCAACAAACGGAAAGCAAAATTAGTGCATGTTTGAAATAGCTCCGTCGATCCTCTCGGCAGATTTTACGAAACTCGCAGACGAGATCGCTGCAGTTGAGTCTGGCGGTGCAAAAGTGCTCCACGTCGATGTAATGGACGGCCATTTCGTCCCGAACATCACCATCGGACTGCCGGTCGTAAAATCGTTGCGAAAAGCGACGAAGCTTACGATCGACACGCATTTGATGATCGAAGAGCCGAGCCGTTACGCCGTCCAGTTTGTCGAGGCGGGCGCCGACATGGTTTCGGTCCACGTTGAAGCGGATGTTCATCTACAGCGGACGCTGGTCGCAATTAAAGAAGCAGGTGCGAAAGCCGGGATCGCCATAAATCCGGGGACACCGCTTTCGTCTCTCGAAGAAGCACTCCCATACGCCGACTTTGTCCTTTTGATGTCAGTGAATCCGGGATTCGGAGGTCAGTCCTTCATCCCAACCTCGGTCGACAAGCTTCGGCGTTTGAAAAAGATGATCGATGACCGCGGACTCTCGACTCGAATCGAGATCGACGGCGGTATCGACGCCGGAAACATTGCGGAGATCGTTCGCTCGGGGGCCGAGATCATAGTCGCGGGATCCGCGGTTTATGGTCGTGGCAATCCTGCCGAGGCGGTGAGGGAACTGATCGATAAAGGCACGGCCTGGGCTTAGATTTACAGGTAGAGGAATTATGGTTTTTAGAAAACGAGATATTCTCGCTTCATTTTTGCTCCTGACGTTATTGCTTGCCGGCGGAGCTTTCGCACAGAAAGCGGGTGACGGTTCGCCGGCCCAACGGCTTGAAGTCATGCGGCAGAAGCTCGAGACGATGCGTCGTTCAGCGGCGAGTGCCGCGACGGTTCTGAAGCAAGAGACTAGCGATGACAAGAGCGATAAAAAGGACAAAGGTTCGAAAGAGAATCTCGAGACTCCGTACGCCCGCTTGAAGGCTGTCGAAAAAGAAGCCGCGAGCCTTCAATCAGAAGTGAACAGCATTCGCGGCAAAGTCGACAGGTCTGAAAAGTATGAAGCCGGTGATCTTGAACGTCTCGAAGGCGAAGTCGCTGACCTGCAGCGACGCGCGGATACGCTCCAGACGGAAACGGCACAGGCTCGTGCAAATCCTGAATCCTCTGAGGGCAAAACCCGCGAGATCAAAAAGAAAAAGAAATTCCTCGGGATCTTCGGCGGTGGCGGAAATGACGAGTTCGACGAGCTGATCGGAACCGTCACACCCGGACGCGATCGCGAGCTTTTCATCGTCGCGACCCGCGAAGTTAGAAAAAAGAATTTCGATGTCGGCCGGCTTTTGTTCCAGACGATCATCACGACTTATCCCGACTCACCTTATCTTCCGATGTCGAAGCTCGCAGTCGCGGATTCGTTTTACCTCGAAGGATCGACCAGCGCGCTGATCCAGGCGATCGCAGCATATCAGGATTGGCTGACGTTCTTCCCGACGCATCCGCTGGCGGATCGCGTCATTCTGAAGATCAGCGAATCGGAGATGCGACAGGTTGGTCTGCCCGATCGTGACGCGACTCACGCACGTCGTGCGGAGATCCGACTGAAAGCGTTGATGCAGCAGTATCCGAACTCGATCCTGAAGGAAGAGGCGGTTAAGCGTCTCAACGAAGTTCAAGACAACCTCGGTTTGCACGGACTTTACGTCGCGAACTATTACTACACGCAGGCGGTCGATCAAAAGAAAGGCGGATTAAAAGGAGCTCAGTCCAGATACCGCGAGATCGTCGAAAAATATCCGAACTTTAGTTTTGCGGATGAGGCGCTTTACAAGCTCGCCGTTACTTACCTCGTCGAAGAAGAAACGGACCAGGCCGCTCGTTACTTCCAACGCATCGTCAGCCATTATCCGAACAGCGAATGGGTCGACAAAGCGAAAGAGCAGCTCGGCATTATCGGAGCGCCGATCCCGGAGACGAGTGCTGAAAGAATGAAAGTTCTTCCGCCGGAGAGTGCTTCGTTCTTCGCAAATTTCAAGAACCAGTTGTTCGGCATCTATCCGATGACGATCGACAAGAACGGGGTTCTGATGACGAACGACTTCGACAAAGAGAAGTTTGAGCTCATCGATCAGGTCATCGAGAATCAGGGCGATATTCTGAGTAATCAAATTCCCCAGGCTCTGACGACGGTGATCTCTCAGCGACAGGCAGTCGCACCGCAACCGGCGCGACAGACGCAGCCCGAGAAAAAATAGCTTTTAGTCGGGATGCGGGTCGGAGATTATTAACGGGCGGTTTCTATTGCGGGAACCGCCTTATCTATTACAAGTCAGGTCCGAGCCCGGGACACGAATCTAAATGATCTTCAAGATAGTTTTTCCAATAGTTCTTTTGCTTGCTTCAGTCGGCACCGCTTTTTCTCAAACCGAAGTGTTGCCACCCATGCCGTCGCTGCCAAAAGCCTCGGAGCAGTTCGCCAAGGTTCTCGACTCGATGCGGCCGGAGCATGTCACGCCGCGCGAACAGAAAGAAAAAGCATACGCAAAGCTTCTCGAGGGTCAGCGTTATATCTGGAGCGCTGACCGTCTCCGATCGCCGACTGCCCGGCAGAACAATGCCAGGCTCGCGAAGATCGCATTTCAGGAATCGGTTGAGCTCGACCCGCTTCTTTCCGAAGGTTACACCGCACTTTCCGAGCTTGCGATAAACGGCCAGCCGCAGGATGTCGATGAAGCGATAAAGCTCGCACAGCTTTCCGTAAAAGTTAACCCGAACAATTTCGGAGCCCGGCGAATACTTGCCCGGCTGTATACATTTCAATCTCATCTCGTCAACGGAACTTTCCGTCCCGAAATTGGAGCTAAAGCGATCGGCGAATGGAATCAGGTCGTCCGGCTCGATCCGCGAAACGCGGAAGGTTGGGCATTCCTCAGCGATCTTTACGACCGTACTGGAAAATCTGATGAGCAGGTAGATGCGTTGAGAAAATGGATCAGCGCAGCGGCCCCGGTCGAAACGCGCTTCTATCAAATGCTGACGGGCGGAGCAACGTTGGCCCCCGAGACTGCGTCGCTGAAGCTGGGCACCATTCTTCTAAAGTTGGGCCGGACAAGGGAAGCGATCGAGACGCTGAGCTCACTGGTCGCGGATGATCCGGATAACTTCAACGCCGTCGATCTCTTACGGGAAGCAGTCGAGAACGCGAGTCCCGAATCCGCAGCGATCGCTGTCGAAGCATTGAAACAGGCGGTCTACGCGAATCCTACGAACGTCGCGATGATAAATCTGCTCGCTCAGGTTCAGGCGCAGAGCGGGAAGGGTGATGACGCGGCAAAACTCCTCAGGGAAACGTCCGCAAAGCTACTTTCGACTGATCGAGCTTCTGCATCGGTTTTACAAGTAACTCTCGGCGATATCCTCGCACGGGGCGATCGCGTCTCGGATTCTCTCTCAGCGTATGAATCCGCGTTGACATCGCGAGGGATCGACGGTGTGGCACCTCTCGTAGAGACCGAGCGGGATTTTGCTCTACACGTATTCGGCAAGATGATCCAGCTTCTGAAAACTGCGAATCGTGTCAACGATGCGAAAGCAGTCATCGAGCGTGCGCGAAAGGCTCTCGGGCCTGAGGACCTCTTTGCCGATCGAGAGATGATCTCTCTGCTTCGGGAATCAGGTGATCGCGCCGGAGCTCTCGTCGAGATCAGACAGGTGAGAACTCGCGAGCCGAACGACTACGGTCTGATCCGACTCGAAGCAACGCTCCTCACCGAGACCGGGAAAGTCGACGAAGCGGTCGCTTTGATCAAGAAGCTGATCGATGCTCCGGCAGTTACGCCGCCGTCGGCGAACGCATCTCCGGGTGGAACCGAATCCGTCGTCGTAGCCGTGCCGTCGTCCGATGCGTTCTCGAACTATCTGTTCATATCGAATTTGTACACGCAGGCGAAGCGCGGCAAAGACGCCGCCGCCGCCGCGAATCAGGCGTATGCCGTCGCACGCGGGGCCGAGCGAAAGCAGATCGCGCGTCTGACGCTCGCCACGGCGCAGCAGATGTCCGGCGACGTCAAAGGTGCCGAAGCGACATTGCGCGAGCTATTGAAAGAGACACCGGGAAATCCGATCGCACTCAACAATCTCGGATATTTTCTCCTCGATCGAGATGACAAACTTCAGGAAGCGCTCGGTTTGATCCAGCAAGCGGTAAAGATCGATCCGACGAATCCTTCATATCTCGACAGTCTCGGCTGGGCATATTTCAGGCTCGGAAAGTTAGCTGATGCGGAGGCGAATTTGAAAGAAGCTCTCCGGTTGGACTCAAGCTCCGGAACGATCCATGAACATCTCGGCGACGTTTACGAGAAGGAAGGGAAGTCCGAACTCGCCCGCGCGTCATGGAATCGAGCGGCAAAGCTCTTTTCAGAGTCTAAGGATGTGGATCGCGTGAGGAAGAAATTTGGTTCTGGTAAGAATTAATAGCCGAGCTCAGGGAAATCGTAATCAAGTTGGGGACAAGCTTTTCGGTGTTCAAAGAAGATTTTCTTGCGCAGGTCCTTTGACATCCGAAATCTCAAATGCGAGTCTAACGCCTTAGTTTTTTTATTTTTGTCGACAGAAGTTAGGATTCGGCGACCCAAAAGCCTCCACATACCCCCCTTAGTGATCTAGTTCTTCCGATACAAAATACTTTTTCAAAGCACTTCGATCTCTAAGGAGTTTTAATGTTTGTTCTGTCTGCCGCAAGGAAGAATGCGGTTAAGTTGTTCAACGCTCATCTGTCATGCCGTCAATTAACGGCGGCGGTTCTCGTTGCCCTGATTGCCGCGCCCACGGCGTTAGTCAGTCCGGCCTTTCGCGTCGAAGCCAGTCAAGTGACCGAGACCAGCGTCTCTTATTCTTCGCCCGCTGAGCCTTTCATCATTCACAGCCCATCTGGATTCCCAAATCTCGCCTCCATTGTGGTCAGCTCCGCTTCCACACTTTTAGGCGCGTTTGCTGGTCCTGCTCAGCCCGAAGGTCTCGCGACCGCTCATGTGCCGACACTTGGGGAAAGGGCGTTTGCGTTTTTCGCGCCGATTGTCGCGCTCATGCCGGCCGCCGCAAGTTCTGAGGTAATAATTGACCCAGAACCAATGGCACCGCCGCAACCGTCGAGTGTCGTCGACTTCGACTTCGATAACGACGGAAAGGCAGACATCGGACGTTGGCATTCGGCTAACAGTGAGCTCAAGGTTAAAAACAGCAACGGCGGATCGGAATCTCTTTTCACAGTCGGTTGCATACCGCCCGCGACGATATGTTCTTCGCATGGCCGGATCGCTCCCGGTGACTTCAATGGCGACGGCAAGACGGACGCGGCTATCTTTGAAGCAGGGATCTGGAAGTACAAGACCAGCACCTCAGCAACCGAACAAACCATCTCTTGGGGAACTGCAGGAGATGTCCCGGTCGCCGGCGATTACGACGGAGACGGTATTACCGACGCGGCAATCTATCGACCTTCGACGACTACGTGGTGGGTTTCGAAAAGCAGTGGAGGATATACATCCACTGCCCTCGGTTCTTCTGGTGACATCGCGGTTCCTGGCGATTATGACGGCGACGGAAAAAACGATCTTGCGGTCTATCGCCCTTCAAACGGCAATTGGTATATCACCGGAAGTTCAGTGGGTTCATATGCCTTCGCATGGGGAATCGCGATCGACACGCCGGTCCCCGCGGACTATGACGGTGACGGCAAAACCGATCCCGCAGTCTTTCGTCCGTCGACCGGAACTTGGTACGCGTATCGAAGTGCTTTGAACAATGGTTCTTATTACACACAAGCGTGGGGCAACTACGGAGATCAACCCGTCCCTGGGGATTACGACGGAGACAACAAAGCGGACTATGCGATCTGGCGACCGACAACTGGATCGTGGTACACGCTGAAGAGCAGCGACTCTTCCTACAGTATCCAGACGCTTGGCGTACCGGGCGACACCGCTATTCCGTCAGCTTACCTCAAACAGGTCGGCGGAGAAGTTACTGGCGACGCATTAGCGGCCGCACGACTCCAGCCTCGCAACGCGGTCGGGGGAACCACTCTTTATTCACAGAACTTTTCGTGGGGAACTTCCCTGGTGAACCTCCCCGGACGATCCGGACTGGATGCCGGTTTTGGGATCAGTTACAACTCACTCGTCTGGACCAAGGTTGGCAGCGCGATCGTCTTCGATGCCGATCATTCAAACGCATCGCCCGGATTCCGGTTCGGACTCCCGACGATCGAGCCGACCTATTACGACACCGATCAAACCAAGAATGTCTGGGCCTACATGATGATGACGCCGTCCGGCCGTCGCGTGCAGTTTCGTCAGACGGCGGTCACGAATATCTACGAGGCGGCCGACTCAAGCTACGCGCAGCTGGAAGTCACCAATGCGACGCACCCAAATGACGCCGCCGCCGAAGGCTTGCTCATCACGGTCAGAGCCACGGATGGCACGCAGATGAGTTATGCGTGGAGCATGGGAGCCTACCGGTGTACTCAGATCAAAGACGCGAACGGCAACTACATCTCGATCGCGTACGACGCAGAAGGACGACTTGATACAGTTACCGACACTCTTGGACGAGTAGTCACGGTTAACTATGACGGCACAACGGGTCTTCCGGGAACGATCACTCAAACGTGGAAAGGTTCGAACGGTTCGGGATCGACCGTGACGCACACATGGGCCACGTTCGCATATACGACCAAGACCGTCGCTACTGATTTCAGCACCTCGATAACGACTATCATCGGTCCGCCGAATGGTACTGCGGTGACCGTCCTTGACAAGATCACATACGCCGACGCCAGCGCGACAAAGTTCGATTACAACGGATACGTACAGGTTTCAAAAGTCAGCAGCATCGCGGCGGATTCGAGTACCCATGTCTTGAATTACGTTTCGACAAATCTCGCAAGTCCATCGTCGAGCCAAACGGACTGTCCGCGCTTCACGCACACGTACACAAAAGCAGAAAACTTTAATATGAGCGGCGGTGCGCCTCAGGAGATAGACGTCGAGAACCTTGCACCGGCGAGTACTTCATTCAGCGGACCTAATGGAAGTGAATCGACCTCGATGGTCAAGGTCACGATGGCCGGTCATCCCGACGGTCTTTATACGAAGATCCACTACGGGCCGAGCGGATGGAAAGAAGGACTAAGTCTCGCGACCGAAGACTGTGTTTCGACTTGTACTGGAACGGATCGAAAGCGTTGGACATGGTCGGACTGGACACAGGACAATACCGGCATTTCCTATGAAAACAATCCTCGCGTAAAAGAATCACAAGTCGGAGATCCGTCGAATACAAAGAAGACGAAGGTCTACTATTACGAACCGAGTACGGGCGTATTCCCCTACGGACTTCCCGCAAAGGTCGAGGTCTATGATGGAAGCACTGTTCTGAAAACCCAAACAACGACTTACAATCTCGGCAGTAACTACACCGACCGGAGGATCATCGGTCTTCCGTCGGAAACGAAATTGTTTGAAGGAACCGACGGCGGCTCTCTCATGTCGAAAGTTACTTACGCCTACGACGAAAATGGCTACACTGCCAGCGGCCAGTCGGTGTCTCCGACGCAGCACAATTCCGCTTACGGGACGAGCTTTTCATATCGGGGAAATCTCACGAAGACGATGCGCTGGGATACTAATTCTCCGACTACCGATTCACTCGCCGTCTCCTCAAGCGTCGTCTACAACACCGCCGGATCG
>QHXR01000016.1:65364-270909 GCA_003223025.1 Acidobacteriota bacterium | reverse complement strand
ATCGCTTCGACAACGGTGCAAATGTTTGGGCAAGGAGCCCGACTCCTTCGGGAAGTGGAAATACAAATGGCAAGACAACGTCACGAACGTATGACGATTCGATCGGTCGCGTAGTAAAAGAAAAAATCGAAAATACGGGTGCTTATACTCGATACAGCTATTCAAACACGGGAACGGCGCTCAGTAGTTATACAACCATCGTCGATGCGAACAACGACTCGTCCATAAATAGCAGCGACGAGGTTCCGACCGAGACACTTTTCGACGGAGCCGGACGCGTCCGAATGAGTCGAACCGAGAATCCGAACAGCACAGGCGGATACACAGGCAAGCTTGTCGAATACGACATTCTCGGACGCGCCAAGCGCGAGAGCGTACCGACTGAGATCGACTCTTCGTGGAACCCGGCAGGCGACGATTACCGCGGCGGGGCTGGCTGGCTATGGAATACGAAAGAATTCGATTGGAAAGGCCGTGTCACGCGAACCATTCCCTCCGACTCAAACGGAAGCGATGGCAAAGACACCCTGGTCGAGTATGCAGGCTGCGGCTGCGCAGGCGGACAGGTGACGACGGTGAAAGGACCGGTGACATCAGCTATCGATGCTGCGGGTAATCCTCAGACAACAAAGCGTCGCTGGCAGAAAGCATACGAAGATGTTCTCGGCCGCACCTTCAAGACGGAAGTTTGGGATCTCGACGGCGGCTCGGTCTATAGCACGACGAAGTCCACATTCAACGGTCGGGATCAGGCCACGCTGATACGTCAGTACGCGGGTTCGGATTCAAGCACGACATACCAGGAAACGACGCTAAGCTATGATGGACATGGCCGCGTCTACAGAAAACATCTGCCGATCGAGAGCGGCTCGACAGCGTACACTCAATACTCTTACAACACGGACGACACCATCGCAACGGAGACTGATGCACGCGGTGCTATCAAGTCATTTCAGTATGGACATGCCGACAATTCCGGAAGCATAGAATATAGAAATGTACTGACGAATATTGCTTACTCCGTTCCGACAGGATCTGGTATCGAGGTTCCTGCCTCTGTCGCTTTCGCCTACGATTCATCAGGAAACAGGACTCAGATGGCCGAAGGTACCGGCGGCACTGGAACTACCACATATACCTACGACGAACTTTCGCGACTTAAGTCCGAGACAAAGACATTTCCAACCTCATTCAACCTGACCGCGTCACCGGGCGGCGGCTCCGGTGCTTACACGATCGGTTACAACTATTTCTTAACTGGCGGAGTCAAAAATGTGACTGACCCGTTCGGGCAGGAGATCGATTATACAGTGGACAAGATCGGGAGAATGAAAACGGTGACCGGCAGCGCGTGGAATGCGTATGGGAGCAGCGGCGTTTTTGTGACTGAATACGTCGATGATGCTAACTATCGGGCATGGGGCGCGCAAAAACATGTCGAGTACTCGAACGGTCTGACCATGACCGAGACGTTTGATGATGCCTTGCGTCCAATCTCACACGTGGTGGCAAACAGCACGACGAACATCTTCGACAAAACGTATGAGTATCTCAGCGATGGAAAGATGGCCCACTCGACGGAAGGGAGCGTGAACAGGGTGCACGTAGACGACTGGGAACGAAGTTTCGAATATGACTTTGCAGGACGACTGAAAAAGGCACGGACGGGAGAAGCGGCAAGAGG
The DNA here is from genome assembly GCA_003223025.1 of Acidobacteriota bacterium. Lineage (GTDB taxonomy): Bacteria > Acidobacteriota > Blastocatellia > Pyrinomonadales > Pyrinomonadaceae > OLB17. The sequence continues at coordinate 269,225 of QHXR01000016.1, read as the reverse complement.
CAAGGAACCGGGGACCGAGGACAAGGTCCCATATGATCTGGATTATAGTTACGATTCCTTCAACAATAATACGCAGCGGAGCGGTCAAGTTTGGTTTGGATCGAAAGTCGAGGATTACGAAAATCTGACATGGACCGCGGCGACGAACAAGGTGTCGGGCTGGGACTACGATGCGGCGGGGAGCGTTCTTTATTCGGACGACTACAAAGAAGAGAGCACGACTCAGACTTACACTTATAACGCTGCCGGATCGCTGATGAGTACATCACAGGATGCACATCACAGTTCGACTCGGAAGACGGACGGCGAACAGCGGCTTGTCTTCTTGTCCCAGGCGGCGGGTGAAGGAAACACAGTCATGGGCTATTACATCTACTCGAGCGTACTCGGGAAGGTCCTCACCGAAACCAGTCTCAACGGCGCGAAGGAAAAAACTTACGTTCACGATCTGTCGGGCTCGGTCATAGCAGTTCAACAGATCACTAGGTACTCTTCGACATTCAGCGCACCCGAAGTTCGATGGGAACACACTGACGCGGGCGGCCAAAGTTACTTCCCCAGCATGTACAACGGCAACTGGACCTGGGAAGAATCCGCCGAGCTCGATCCGCTACAAAGAGCAGTGAAAGTAAACTACGGCTCCTCCTTCGAGGCAGAGCCCGGTTATATCCCCTTGGGTTATCCTTACTTTGGGGATGACAAATCGTGTCAATCGAAGGCAGCTGTGACATTGGACTGCAATCTGAGTGGAGCGATGGCCGACGACGATGAGCCTCCGAATACAGAAGACTGTGATGGTGAGTGGAAAAAGATCGGCGGCAAGTGGGTTTGCAAGAGAGGGACCGTTAATAAGGAAGATGAATATGAACCGCCGTTGACAGTTCCAGACTTCTACGACGCAAGTACTGGATCTGACGAAATAAAGATGCGGCTGGATAACGAGGCATTCGAGAAGTTGATTGCGGATGCGGGGTTGATTTTTATGTACAATCCGGCGTGCTTGGATTTCATTAAGAATGTGTCAGCGGCCCTGGAGGCCAACAACGTTCGGCAGAGAACTAGCAACCTTCTAGAGGTGCTGAGAAAAGTTCATGCTAAGGGGGGAATGTGGTATACCAAGAACGCAATCCAAAACCAAGCAACAGGAGGCTCGCTGGATAGTGACACGACGTCTATTGAATTGGACGCACCTCTCAAAGCTGGAGATTCAGTATTTTTTTCGGCTCAGGCTAAAAAGCGTTTTGAGCGTGACCAAGAACTCAAGGTCGCCCGAACAGCTGTCGGCGAAGCCTTTCATAAGGCAGGAGACGGAAATGAGGACATGGAAATGTACCGTGCATACGCGAGATGGAAGCAACTTCCGCTACCGGATTTTCCAACGACTCCTCCCGACGGGAGGGATAGTATGGCATTAAGAAAATACGTGACGTTCTGGTCGGGAATGTGGCATCCTCGAATGAACGACGCGTGTTCATACAATAGTGTGCCGCATCCACAATGATGGAGAAATGATGTTAGGACGATTACACCTATTTATTTGCATATTACTAAGTGTGTTTACGAACGTAGCGGCGCAAGACGATCGCTGGAAGCAGCTTGTGCCCCTTGTGTCGACCCGAGCAGAAGTTGAACAGGTGCTCGGGAAGCCAGTCGACTACTTTAAGACGTACGGTATTTACGGGAAGAGTCCGAACCCCGTCATTAGCGCTTGGTATTCCACTGGGAAGTGCAGTGGGACCGAAGACGGTTCTTCGTCTTACAAGGTTCGTGCGGGTTTAATGACTCGGTTGTACATCACCTTCGGAAACGAGAGAACGCTAGAAGCGATGGATGCCGACTTCAGCAAGTTTAGAAGAAGACAATTTAAGGAGTTGGGCGATAATGTCTACTACTATTCGCCGGACGAATCAATTGTTTACAAGATGTCCGTTGAAAAGGATGGACGCGAGATTGTAAGATCGGTTTCCCTTCAGCCCGGTATTAATACCGAGGCACTGCGATGCCGAGCGCTAGTAAGGTCACGGAGCCGCGAAGTAAACCATCATCTTGAGAGAGATTCCACCGCGCATCCAGAAGAGACATCGAACGCGAATTATGCTTACGCCCAATGACGAAGCGCTGAACGAGATCGACAATCAGGCCGATTCGAATTTCAGCCGGAGAGTCGATACGCCTTCGCCGGGCGTTTCGGGGAGAATACTGTCGGGCCTTTCTTCCAGAGCATGGAGTATGACAGGTTTGGAAATCTGACCAGTCGGGCGACGCGGCGCTTCGTATGACGACGACTTTTGGGCGACATACACCATCAATCCCAAAACAAGAGGGAGCCGGAACAGGAGTGCAATACGGCGGGACTCTCGATAATTCCCTCGGACATCCTGTATGCAATAAAAAGATGGGACGGCTCCGGATTTTCCGCCTGTCGTGGGTCGGTGACTTTCAGTTTACCGGAAGTCATAGTGAACACGTCGCTTTTCTTATCAGCATGGTTGGCCGTTACACGGTACAAAGCGTGTCAGCTTGGTCATCCCTATATGGCATGACCAAGCTGACACGGCTAACGCCTCGCGGATTTAGAAGGAAGTCGATCGATCGTCAAACGAGGAGTTCTTCTTAGATTGCTTCACGATGATGTCGTAACCTTCATTTGACTTCGCACCGTTGACGAACAACTCATTCTGAGTCTTCGTTCCAACATGCAGTTCAACATAAAGCGACTGCGATGCTCCGCCTCCGGCCTGCGAACCGCGGACTCCGGGGATACCTGCTCTCGATGCTGCGTTGAGCAAGTCCGGCGTCTGCTGATTCGCGTTGGCAATAATTTCGCCACCATGCGCTAGGACTAAGCGAGGTGCACCGAACTGACCGGGAACGATGCCGCCTGTGGCGAATTCGGGAATCAAATCCTCAAAGTGCTTTCGATCGTTGTCCAACTGCGATGCCGCTGCTGTGATCTCCGCAATCTTTGGATTGATTCGGTCATTGATTTCGTTCAACGCGATGTTTCGCGTCTTCCGGTCTTTCAACTGGCTTACATTCGTGCGATAGGTGTCACGAACATGCATGGGAGGTGTCGGAAATAATTGCTGAGAGCGTCTTTATTCTCCACCGCTCAAAAAAAGCTGCCTGATCTCTCAGGCAGCCTTTACTTTTTCTCTATCCTTAACCGTTACGGCTGCGGCGTTGGACTTGCCGCGGGTGTAGGTTCTTCACCGCCTCGTTTCTTTAATTGCGGCGGGCCGTCGGAGCTTGAGGAGCTTCCTTTATCCGAATCGCCGGGTTCGCTGCCTTCGGGGGCTCGTTTCTTTAGGGTCGGCTTTTGATCGCCGTTCTCGTCGATGTCGACCGAGACGCCGGCTCTAGCGTTTGTGATCTTCAGCAAATGCGCTTTAACGCGTGGAAATTCCGATGTGATGATTATGTACTCTTCCTTCTCGGGAAATCGTGATACGAGTGCGAGCGTCGCGTCGCGTCGATCAATCGACTGCGGGTGCGTCGCGAAGATCTTCGAGATCGTACCGGCTTTCTTTTTATTCTTCGCACTAAGCTTTTCGAACATCGTCGACATCGCCGTCGGATCGTAGCCGGACGCGTACAGATACTGGACGCCAAGCATGTCTGCTTCGGTTTCGGCTCCGCGGCTGAACTGCATAAAGCTCAGCAACTGACCAAATCCGCCGGCGTTCTGTGCGATCGCACTTGCGATACCGCCGCCGAACAGGATAGTTCCGAGAAGTCCGTACTGGATCGCCTGCATCTTGCCCTGATTTTCCATCGCATGACGAGCGGCGACGTGAGCGATCTCGTGCGCCATCACACCGGCAAGCTCAGCCTCGTTATCGGCTGCCAGGATCAAACCTTTGTTGACGAAGAAGAATCCGCCCGGCAGAGCGAACGCGTTGACTTCGTCGCTGTCGATGACTTTGATCGTGAAAGGGATCTTCGCGTCCGAATGAAGCACGACGTTCTGACCGACGCGATTGATGTACTCGGTGATCATCGGATCCTCGATCATCTTCGCCTGCTGCTCGACTTCGTTAGCGAGCTGACGTCCAACCGCCACTTCCTTCGCCTGCGAACCGCCGAGCCATCCGAACAGTTTGTCCGTTCCGCTATTGATCTTTCGCTTGCCGATCTGCGATGGATCTTCTTTTTCTGAAAGCGCCTTCGGGCCAGCGGTCGCCGTCTGAGCCGTAGTCGGCTTAGCCTTGTCGTCTTTCTTTTCTGCTTTGGGTTTCTTATCGTCCTTTGGACCCTCCGACGTCTGGGCCATCGCGGCCGCCGGGAAGAACGCTATCGCGCTGAACCATACGGCAATCGCCAACGAAAATGCGGCAAATTTTCGGACCGAATCTCTATGCATCTAATGCCTCCGGGGCTTCTTCAAGCAGGTGAGGTAAATCTTAAACCTTGATAGCTAACAAAATCAACGTCCATATGATGCCTCGACCGGCGTTAAAGTTGCGGAATGTTGAAAAAAAGTCGTTCAGAGTGACCGGATAAAATCCTTTATTTTTCGGGTCGAAAACTGGTAACATTACTTCCGGCGAGCTCACGCGCTTCCTCGCTCGACTTTCATTTCCGGCCTACCGGAGTCCCCTTAGCAGCACGCCGATAGTAAAAATGACACGCATTCAGGAAAAAGTTAAGGATATTGTAGAGGTTCGCGCTCACAAGAGCCTTCGCGATTTTACGGCCGATCCTGCCGATACCGTCGCCGGATATTTCTTTACGGACGGGACTTCCGACCTGATGGCGAAATGGCTCGACAAGGTCGCATCGGTCCAGCCGGATGCCGGTGTCGCGTTCGCACTCGCCGGATATCGCGGCGTCGGAAAGAGCCATTTCCTCGCGACTCTCGGTGCTCTTGTCTCGCATCCCGAGCTCAGATCCCGTGTCCTTGATCCTCATGTCGCGGCGGGCGCTCATCGCCTGACCCGACGTCATTATCCCGTCACGTTCGTTCGGCGTGGTTTGCACGAAACTCTCTTCCAAGAGTTCACCGAGGCGATCGAGCAGAGTCTTGGAATCGATTGCGCTCAGTTCAACGGGTCCGTACCCGAGATCTTAAAGGCCGCTTGTCAAAAGGCAGGCGAGCTGCCGCTCGTACTGCTGATCGACACTGCGTACGAGCGTGGCAGTCGAGTCACTCGTGACGACGGGCCGTTTCTCAGTGAGCTAGCTGAAGCCGGCAAGTTATTAAATCTATTTCTCGGCGTCGCACTCGATGACGATATAGCAGGCGCCGACGGTTCGAATCTCGGAATATCGAGAAGTTTTGCGATCGACTATCTTGATCAGGAACATCTCTACAAGGTCGTAAACACATACGTTTTTCCCAAGCACCCGCAGGTTCAAAACGCGCTTTCGGATGTGTACGCGTACTTTCGAAGCGTGCTTCCCAGCTTCCGATGGAGCGAGCAGCGATTCTCGTCGCTCTATCCACTGCATCCCGTAATTCTCGAGGTCGCTCCGTTCGTTCGTTTGTACGTCCACGATTTTGCTTTGTTGGGATTCGCATCGACCGCCGCCGAACGCATTTTGGGCCGGCCTTCGAATTCGCTTATCGGTCTTGATGAAGTCTTCGACAGTGTCGAAAAAGCGCTTCGTGGCGTGCCGGATCTTGAGGAAGCATTTTCGGCTTACGATCATCTCAACTCCGAAGTCATCGGGAAGATCCCGATCCTCAGGCGTCTCCAGGCGAAACTTATTCTCAAGGCCTTGCTGCTGCTGTCCCTCGACGGACAAGGTACGACGGCGGATGAGATCAGTGCCGCGATGCTTATCTTCGACGAAGAAGAACCCGGACGAGCCGTCGGGATCGTCGACGATCTGATCGCGAAGTTCGCGGAGCAATTGCCCGACGATATTCAGATCCTCGCCGAGGACGGCCGCGAGACGCGTTACGGATTTAAGGTCAGCAGCAAGGACAGCCTCAATCGCGCGCTGGCGGAAGCGGTAGCCCAAGTGCCTGCGACAGTAGTGCCGAAAGTTCTGCGACGACTCATCCAGGAGCGATTTACCGACTCCACTCTCTCGAGCGGAACCGACGAGCGACGACAGGATTGGATGGACAGCCATGTCGAATGGCGCGGTGGTCATCGTCGCGGACGCATTCTTGTTATCGAGGACGACAGCGAGAATCTGCAGCCGCACGCGGCATCGGTCGGTCTGCAGATGGATTGGGAAGTCTTGATCGATTTGAAGAACGAGAAGGGCGATGCGTTCGCCGCGTCTCCGGGAGTCGCTCGCGTGAGTTGGCGTCCGGACGATCTTCGTAAGGAAGAGACAGAAACGATCCTGAAGTATTTCGCATTGAATACTCACACGGAGCTTCGCGAAGAATTCAGCGAGCAGCTACGCGCATCGCTTCATTCGCACGCAGTCCGCGTCGGTAAGATCGCGAATCGAGTTTTTCTAGAAGACGGCCTGCTTACGATCGACGGGTTCGATTACAACTTCACTGAAGAAGCCCGGGCGTCTCAGACATTCGTCGATCTCTTTTCGGTAATGCTCGAACCGATGTTCGAGACACGTTACCCCGAACATCCGGCGTTTCCGCGGCGGCTCAGCATGACAGAAGTCGGAGCGTTGATATCCGATCTGCATAATACTTCACGTCAGAACTTGCCGGAAGTGCAGGTCCTCGCCCGCGATTTCGCATTGCCGATGGGACTCGTCGGCGATCAGGATGGCCAATTGCTGCCGCTGTCGGACGAAGCACTCGTGGCAGTTCCGGCGGTCTCCGAAGTTCTACAAAAGGTATCTGCAGCACCGACCGGTGAAACGGTTTCGCTGAAGGAAATATACGAATATTTTCGCCACGAGCCGAGAGGTTATGTCCGCGAGGCGCAGCATCTCCTGCTCACCGCGCTTGTCGCCCAGCGTCAGATCGATTTCGTTACATCGAAGGGCGATCGCATCAACCAGCGTTCACTTGATCTCAAGATCATCTGGGACGACATCGTCGGGATCGCGAAACCGACAGGCCCGTCGTTCTCCGCGAAGAAGCTCGCGAAGTGGGCTGTGATCATAACCGGCGACAAGAACATCAAGTCGCTCGATAACGAAGCCGGCCTCGCGCTGCTGCGATCTGCGCTCGAAGTTTGGCATGTCGAATGGGTCAAGAGCCGGGTCCTGAAACGATTCAACGAGCTGCCGGACGACGTCCTGAATGCACGGATCTGGAGCCTTGCATCGCGATGCGCGAAGACTCTCGGAACCACCGCTGAGATCATCAAAGGCGCACTCGACGGCGGAATTTCTCTTGAAGAATGTATCAACCGTATCGCGGATACGTTCTCCGACTCCGAAGAACAGTTCGAGCGTGCGAAGAGCGAATTAGTTGTTGTCGAAAGTTTTATCAAAGGAACTCCGACGCGAGCTCAGATCCTGTCGTATCTCTCGGGTTGCGAAGTTACCGACGCGGACGAGATCGAAGAGATGCGCGAGCAGCTTTACCAGCTCGTCGATGGAAGTTACTGGAATCCGAGTGACGCGAGCAATCGCGAGCTTGGATATTTGTGGATCAAGTTCCAACGCGACTTCGCAGAGTACTTCGCAACGCGTCATGATGCCGTGATGCGGTCGCATTCTCTGCAGGCGAGTTATCATGAGATCCTGCGAAGCGACGACTGGTGGGAATTTGAGAATCTTTCTAAGATCGAGATCTTCGATCCCGCGCCCGCTGCTGAGATCGAAGGCATTCGCCGGCAATTCGCTCAGCTCGATTGCGAATTTCCGGTCCGCGATGCTCTTCAGTCGCGTCCCTTCTGTAAATGCAAATTCGGAATTGCGCGTGAACGTCAATGGCAGAAACTACCCGAGACTTTCGCTGCATCGCTTCAAACGGCGCTCCGGATTTATCGCGAGACTCTATTTAACGAACAACCTCGGATCACGCCGCACTTAGAAAAGATCGAGACCGACTCGTCCGACAAACTCGCGGCCGCCGCCGCGACGGTCATGATTGATGTACTAGGAAAGGGCGAGGAAATTCCCCGCTTGTCGGTTGTCCAGCTTCACGTACTTCAGAAGGCCTTCGGAATCGCGTTAGGAAGGTCTTTGAGAAACGGGGCGCAGTTCTCATCTAACGAAGGTATCGGGATCGAAGTCGCGACCGAGCACCCCGGCGAAGTCGTATCGGCCTAAGCCTAACACCTCGCGAGTTTCAAGTTTTCAGCGATCCAATATACTTTATGGATATGCATAGCGTGTCCATAATCGGCGTCGGGCGCATCGGTGGAGCCCTTGCCATTGCTTTGTCGCGCAGGGGATTCGTGATCGATACGCTGTTCCATCGCGACGATTCGACTGTGAATCGCGTCCGATCTCTTCTGCCGTCTACGACCGAGTTTGCAATTCTGTCAGCCGACGCGAATCCGATCGAGTCGGACATCGTGATAATCGCGACAGCGGATCCGGACATCGAAGTCGTTGCGGAAAGTCTCGCCGGAATTCTTACGCCGGGGCGAGTTGTTCTTCACACGAGCGGTTCGCTTTCTTCCGACGTTCTCAGATCGTTGTCCGCCGCCGGTCATTCGACCGGGAGCATGCATCCGTTGATCTCGATCAGCGATGCGGTCACCGGCTCCGAGAATTTTCAAGGCGCGTATTTTTGTATCGAAGGAAATGAGCCCGCGGTGTCGGTCGCGCATTCGATCGCGGAGGAGCTCGGCGGACATACCTTCTCAATACCGTCCGATCGAAAGACTCTCTATCACGCGGCCGCGGTCACCGCGTGCGGACATGTCGTGGCGCTGATCGATGTCGCGATCGAGATGCTTTCGAAATGTGGTATTGAGAAGCAGCACGCTCAGGAGATCTTGCGCCCGCTCATCGGCAGCACGATCTCGAATCTCGAATCGCTCGCGCCGCAAAAAGCTCTGACCGGAAGTTTTGCTCGCCTCGATGCGTCCGCCGTTGAACGGCACGTTTCGGCGATCAAATCGGAAATGTCTCCGGATGTTCTCGACGTTTATCTCCTTCTCGGCGAACGTTCGCTCGAGCTGGCCGCGTCCAATGATCCCGATCCGGAGAAACTGAAAAGATTGCGCGATCTTATTTCGATAGCGAAAAGAAATGCCGGGTGATAAAATCGGAACTCCGGGACGTATGGCTAAGAAAAAAGAGGACTTCGCTCAAGAAAAAGAGATCCTTCTCGAACACATACAAAAAGCCGGCCTGCGTCGAACGGGTCAGCGGGATCTCATATTGGAGATCTTTCTTCGCACGGAAGAACATCTGAGCAGCGAAGATCTGTACTGGCTTGTCCAGAAAGAAGACCCATCGGTCGGCCATACGACCGTTTACCGCACGCTGAAACTCCTTACTGAAGCGGGCCTCGCTCGCGAAGTCCGTTTTGGCGACAACAAGACTTACTACGAGCATCACTACAATCATCAGCATCACGATCACATGATCTGCACCGAGTGCGGGCGGGTCATCGAATTCTTTTCGGCCGACATCGAAGATCTTCAGGATCAAATGGCGGACAAATTTGGATTCCGTCCTACGCATCACAGTTTGCGGATGTGGGGAATTTGCGACGAGTGTCAGAAGAAAGAGACCGAGCAACCGAGCGCACCGTCGGGTGCTCAGCCAAAAGTGCGGGTCAGAAGCGGTGTAGAACACTAGGGGAATTAAGACAAGATGGCGGAAGTTGATATCAGGTTCGAGCGGGAAGACAGGGAAGGCGTAGTCGCGGTCGGAACATATCTGATCGATGCGGCGAAACGTTTCGGGATTCATTTCGATGACATTTGTGATCCGGAATCAGCCGAGCATCGTTGCTCCGTGACGGTGTCGTCGGGCATCTTCCTGCTGTCTCCGCTGACAAGTGTCGAGACGGAATATTTTGAGAAGAATGGCCGGCAGACAAACGAGCGACTGGCTTGTCAGGCAAAGATCGAAAAAGCGGGAGAGGTTGTGATTATGACCAAAGAAAAAGCGAAGGACGCCGCAGAGGAAGCAAAAGCAGCCGAGGACCGGAGCGAAGAATATCGAAAAGAATTTGCCGAGCTTCCGCTGGAAAAGAAGATCGCGAATCTCGTCCAGCTGGAAACGATCGCGTTCGGCGAGACGGTTTCATTCATTTTTAATTCGCCTTTTAAAATAGGAGAAAAAATCCTGGATGTAATGGCGGAGTTCGGATTCAAAAAAGAAGAGCGCGAAAAAGAGGCCGCACGTCCGGCTGAGCATAAAGAAAACGGAAAGGGCGCAGAAACTGAATCGAAGACGACTTCAGCTTCCGAGTAAGCGAACATTCGCAGACGCGAGTAACACAAGTGAGCGACACTCAACTTCAAATGAGGGATCGGGGCGCGATGAAGGAGAAGGGACAGTACCTTCTCGCTTTTGGTGTGGTCGCATCGATGCTCTTCGTCGTCGGATTCCCGCCGTTCGTGATTTTCTTCTTCGGCATTTTTGCTTACTTTCTTCTCCGCATGTTCACCGCCGGCTCGAAAAGCGAGACCCGCGAAATTTTTGAATTTTATCTTTCCGCGAATGAGATCCTTCGCGACGACGATCGCCGCTGGTACGCATTCGAGATCTACGACTGCATCCGTCGAGGCGATGAGATCGTCAGTCGGATGAAGACGGCACCGCCGCTCGTCTACTTTGCGCTTGGTGCGCTTCAGAACAAGGCGGGAAGTCACAAGGCCGCGATTTCGAATCTTGCTCATGTGATTGAGAATCCGGCATCTGATGAGCTCGCGTTCGTCAGTCCTTCACCTGAGCTGCAAAGTTACGTGCGCGTCTTGCGCAAGATCGAGCGCGAACCGGCCGACGCCCCGCTCACGTCCGCGGCGGTGCGAGCTCTCGAGCGAGCACGAAAGCTGCGAGGCAAGACTTTATTGGAAGATAGTCGGGTGAAATTTTCAGCGATCCCCGTTGTCGTCGAACCGCAACTCGCTCTACTGTCGAAAGAGAATTACGACGACGGAAACGACTTCGCTGAACATTCTGCATCGGATCATCCGAAGGCAGCTCCGATCGATGTTGCTTTTAAGGAGAATGGATCGACGAACGGCAGGCAGGCGAAAAACAATTCCAATGAAGATCAGTACGTCGATCGGAAAACTATTTCCGAAGTTCTTCACGACATCTACGATAAGAACGTCCAATAGCAGATCATCGGAATCCGAAAAACTTTCGCAGCGACGACAACACGCCAACTGAGTCGACGTCCTTCATTTCCTCTTCCTGATCACCCGTCATCGCAAGCACCGCACGCCGCTCTTCGATAAGATCACAGATCGCTTTCATCAGGTTGGGGTTCACTTCGAACAGAGGCCGGAGCGCGGTCTTCTTTATCTGAATGACCTCGGTTTCTTCCTCAGCTATCACCGTTGCCGTTCGCGGTTGACCGGTCAGAAGACTCATCTCACCGAAGAAATCGTTTGCTCGCAAAGTATTGATCGTCTTTTGAATATTGTTCTCAGGTATCTGCACTTTTACAGAGCCTCGAACGATGACGAACATCGAATTGCCTTCCTGTCCCCGACGCACGATCGCTTCACCCGGAGCATAGACCCGCGTTGTCGAGGCCTTCGCGAGACGTTCAACTTCATCTTCTGCAAGCGGAGTGAAAAGCGGAACTTGCTGGAGTCTCTCGGAGACGGTGTTGACGTACTCGACGAACGTCGCTTCTTCTTTCTTCTCGGCAATATGAACGGTCCGCGTCGGATACGCAAAGTCGATTTTCTCGCGGTTGAAGACGTACCAGATCCGCTGCCGAATCAGCGCATCACTATCGGGATACTTAAAGTAGTCTTCCGTCCAATATTTGACCTCCCATTCGATTCCGTCTTGTCCTAGATTTCGTATGCGGACGACCGGTCGGATCTTAGGTGAAACGTTTTCGATCTGGCGGACGGCATCACGGAGGACCTGAATCGTTTTTGAGGGAGAAGCGACATAAACGGAATTGAAGAAAACGTGTCGCGCGTTCAAATTATCCTTTGGCGCGACCTCGATCATTTCCTTGCCCATCGCCGAGTTGCTTATCACGAGCAATTTGTTTTGGAAGGTTCGGATCTTGACACCGCGCCACGACACGCTCTCGACGACGCCGCCCTGCTGATTCATCATCGTCACGACATCACCGACCTGAAACGGCTGATCGGCCTGGAGCGCGATCCCTGCGAACAGATTTCCGAGAGTGTCCTGCAACGCGAGACCGACGACGATTCCCAAAATAGTCGAGCCTGTGAAAAGAGGGGCGAGAGGAACTTCAGGATACTGAGTTTGAAAGATGATAAAGAACGAAACGATGTAGATGATGATCGAGAGGACAGTCTTTACGAGTGATGAGACTTCGGATTGAGAACCGCGGATCGTCGAGACGATGAGGTGACCGACGAATCGGACGACCGAGATGACGAGCGCCATCCAGAGAAGTATCTCGACGATTCGAATGACGTTGATCGCAACCGCGATCGACGTTTTGACCATCATGTCGGGCGGTACGTCGCCCGACCTCGGGACAAGCTCGCCGCCGGGCGTGATAGAGATTCCGTAATGTTCCAGGAAGTATGAGAAGAACCGGTCCTCGACAAGCGGCATCAGGACGAGGACGAGAATGACGATCCCGGCGAAGATGGCAAAGAATGCGGCTTTCTTTCTGAGTTCCGAGGCAGGCATAAGCGGCTGTTTCGGGCTAAACCATATCAGCAATCGTATTTCCAATCAACAAAAGGGATAGGAGTGAGATCACGATCGTCGTTATCCATGCAGCGATATTGAGCCAGAGAGAATTACGATACTCGCCCATGATCTCGCGGTTATTCACAAGAGCCAGAATCGCGATCAAAATAACCGGGAGCAGCACGCCGTTGACGGTCTGTGTGAAAAGCAGAAGCTTGATCTGCGGAATGCCGGGAATCAGAGCGACGGTTGCGCCGATTAGAATTAGAGCCGTAAATATCCCGAGAAATATCGGAGCTTCTCTAAAAGACCGTGAGAGTCCCTTTTCAAAACCCAGAGCTTCGCTCACCGAATACGCCGTGGCGAGTGGCAGCACGCCCATCGCAAGCATCGCCGCACCGAACAGTCCGACGGCGAAGAGATACTTCGCGTAATTCCCCGCGATAGGTACGAGCGATTCCGCAGCAGTGGCGGCCGAGTCGATCGACGTGATCCCGGCCATGTGAAGAGTTGCCGCGGTCGAGATCACGATAAAGGCCGCGATCAGACATGAAAAGATCGTCCCGACGATAACGTCCGCTCGAGCGATCGGCAGATCGTCCTTATCCATCTGCTTTTCAACCACGGACGACTGGACGAACACCTGCATGAACGGCGTGATCGTCGTTCCAATTAGTGCCATCACCGTGAAGAGAAAAACGGAGTCCATCTTGAAAGTCGGTTCAACCAAACTCGTCGCCACTTCGCCCCAATCGGGTTTCGCCGCGAAGGCGGAGATGACGTAGCAAAAGAACACGAGCGACATTACTAAGAAAACCCTTTCCACGCGCTTCTGCGAACCTTTTACGACGAGCCACCAGATCAAACCCGCGGCGAGCGGGATGGCGATGTATCGAGATACGCCGAGAAGCTCCGACGCTTGAGCGATGCCTACAAATTCGGAAACGATGACGCCGGTATTCGCGAATAAGAGAGCGAGCATGATGACCGCCGTCCAGCGAACGCCGAACTGTTCGCGGATGAGATCGGCAAGTCCCTGACCTGTGACGAGTCCCATTCGCACGCACATCTCCTGCACGATGATGAGACTGATGACCATCGGAATGAATGCCCAGAGCAGAGCATATCCGTATGCGGCTCCGGCGGTTGAGTATGTTGCAATGCCGCTGGCGTCGTTACCGGCGTTGGCTGCGATGATGCCGGGGCCGAGCACGGCGAGGTAGGTGACGAAGCGATATTCAGAAAGACTGCGACGGACACGCGACGGAACACGACCCACTTTCCGCACCAGGTTTTTCGGTGAAAACCGTGTCAAAAACATAACTTCTACTGTCGCCTTCAGTCATTTCTAAGCCCGATACTTGATCGAAAGAGAGACTATAGCATAACTCGATTCGCGTAAGTCCGGGCGACGGCCGCGCGCCGTTGTCGCAGAAAGTAACTTTTGTTAGAGTTCCGATATGAACAAACGCTCTCGGCGTAAGGTGTTCTCTTACCTTATCCTTACTTCTCTTTTCCTTTCTCTTTTTACGCAGACGTTTTCCTTTCCGAATTCGCGAAATGCCGAAACGACGCTGGTTCGTGCAACCCGTTCACCTGTTCGCGGGCGACATGCAATGGTCGCTTCGCAACACGAGCTCGCCTCGAAGATCGGGATCGACGTCCTAAAGAAAGGCGGCAATGCGGTCGATGCTGCGATCGCCGTCGGACTCGCACTCGCGGTCGTGTATCCGGAAGCTGGAAATATCGGCGGCGGCGGATTCATGCTCTATCGCAGGGCTGACGGGCAAGCTTTCGCGATCGATTATCGCGAGATGGCTCCCGGTGCAGCGAGCCGCGATCTTTTCATCGATGGCGAAGGTAAGTTGATAAAAGGTGAGGGCTCGTCGACAGTCGGATATCGAGCGTCAGGCGTTCCCGGAACGCTGGCCGGTTTTGACGTCGCGTTCAAAAAACACGGTTCGGGAAAGATCTCATGGCGTCAACTCGTCGAACCGGCGCGATCCCTTGCTCAAAATGGATACGTGCTCACGAAGCGTCTCGCCGATCTTTTTGTTTCTTACAAAGAAAATCTCGCGAAGTATCCGGACAGCAATCGAATATTCCTGAACAGCGGAAAATACTATCGCGAAGGCGATCTTTTCAAACAGCCCGAGCTCGCGCAAACGCTCGCCAGAGTAGAGTCGCACGGGGCGTCGGAATTCTATACCGGCAAAACTGCGGAGCTCATCGCCGCGGACATGAAGGCGAACAATGGTCTGATCACGTTACAAGATCTGAAAAACTACAAAGCAAAAGAGCGTCAGCCGCTTCGCGGAAATTATCGCGGTTACGAGATTATTACGATGCCGCCGCCGAGTTCCGGTGGGATCGTAATGCTTCAAGTCCTAAACATGCTTGAGAAATACGACGTGAGGTCGCTCGGCTACAATTCTGCTGCGAAGTATCACCTGCTCGTCGAGGCGATGCGACGGTCGTTTGCAGATCGCGCGGAGTACATGGCCGATCCCGATTTTCAGACGGTGCCGGTCGAAAAGTTGATCGACAAGAAATATGCGAACGAGAGGAATGCGACGATCGATCAACGGAAGGCGAGTTCAAGTAAAGACATCGGACAAGGTGCCATCGAGATCCGCGAGGGAATGGATACGACACATTTTACAGTTGTCGATGCTGCCGGGAACATCGTCACGAATACGTATACGATCAACGATCTCTACGGCTCGAGGGTCACGGCGAAGGGAACCGGCGTGCTTTTGAACGATGAGATGGACGATTTCGCAGCACGTCCCGGACGAGCGAATATGTTCGGCCTCATCCAGGGCGAAAGAAACAAAGTAGAGCCGATGAAGCGTCCGCTCTCATCGATGACTCCGACGATCGTGATGCGAAAGGACGGAACTCCGTGGTTCGCTCTCGGTGCCCGCGGCGGCCCTCGGATCATCACTGCCGTAATTCAATCGGTGATAAATGTGATCGATCATGACATGGACATCCAGGCAGCGATCGATGCTCCTCGAGTTCACCATCAGTGGTATCCGGATGAGCTGCTGTACGAGCCGTACGGAATGTCGCCGGACACACTAAATGTCCTGACCTCTTACGGCCATACATTCGCTGCAAGGCCGGGGCAAATTGCTTCAGCGACCGGTATCATGATCGACACAGACGGAACTCGATTGGGTGCTATCGATTCACGAAGCGACGGAGAAGCGATCGGTTACTGATCGCTTTCTTCTTTCTGCAGAAGTTTGGTGGTGCTGTCGGTGACGCTCCCCGGAACTCTTTCAAGTTCGTTCGTATCGCGCCACGACCCGGCGGGCGCCGCGTACGCCGATGCGGGAACGGATTGTGCGGGCGGCAGAGCATTGCGAGTTTCAAGATCTCTTATAAGTGCGTCGGGAAAACGATCGGGTGAGCTGCCGGATTCGAAAAGCATCGCATAAGCAGTTCGCAACAATCCTCCGACTAAAAAAATAAGCAATCCGAGAACGGGAAGGAATGGCGGGATTCGAAATATCACCGTCAAGATAGCCATCATCGGAACGACAAGGATCGTAAGTAGCGCCCAGAAGACGCCCTTCTTCATCCCGCGACGCCTCGGCGAGTCTGCGGTTCCCACGATACCCGTCGATTTCGCCGAGACTACTCCGCCGGCCTTAACGACCTCGGCAACTCCGGTGAGTAAAAATCCGCAGCGCGAACAGAAGCGCGTCTCTTCGGAAACCTGTTGTTGGCCGCAAACTGGACAATGCATCAACGCTCCTCGTCCTTCTTCAAAAGTCTCGTCGTGCTTTCAGTCACGCTTCCGGGTCTGACCAGATCTCCGGTGTCGGGAGCTCTCCAACTTCCGGCCGGAGCCATGTACGAAGAGGCGGGCTGACTTTGTTGCGGCGGAAGTGCGCCCATCTGCTGATTTCCATACAGACCCGCCGCGGGCGGAGCGGCCGTCATTTGATGGGCCGCGATCTCATACGATTTCGGCGCTCGCTTTAGCACTGAGAGCGAAAGTATGAGCAGCATCATCGTCGAAAAAAGTCCGAAGACGGCGGAAACGCCTGCGGCATCATCCTCGTTCGCAATGCCAAAAAAAGCGGGCACCATCATGACGAAAAAGATAAACCACAGAACGCTGAAGATGACTCCATTCTTTCTGGTGAAGAAACTGCTTTTCTGCTTGTGAAGCTCGGCGAGCTGCGGTAAAAATCCGCCATTCTCGAGAAGCTCGGAAACGAGGCCGAGCTGAAATCCGCATCGCGAACAGAATTTAGTTTGATCGGAAATCTGCTGCTGGCCGCAACGAGGACAATGCATGTTTTATCTCCGCGAGATTAGGTAATCCGAATGACTCGAACGTTAACGAATTCTTGCACGAAAATGTTCGCGATGCAAAAAACTCTTTTATCACAGCCGAGGTAGTTTCTCGTCCGACATTACCCGAAAGAGCGCGAAAGCTCGCCCTTGATAATGCTCGGCGCGGGCGACCGTTTCGAGCAGGAGATCAAAGATCGTTCGCAGATATTCCGGAGCGAGAATCTGTTTGCGCAGATCATCGTCGGATCCGAAGAACTTGAATGCGCCGACGCGTGTCGCCTCGACTTCATTCAGATATTCGATAACGAGCTCGGGCGTGGAGAGTTTTTCGGGCAGAGTCCATTCGAAAGGATCGTCCCAGAGTCGGGTCGTGATCCCGCCGAACGTCTGTTCGACAGCCGCGGCGGATCGAAGAAGAAATTCTCCACAAGAAAAGGCGGCCATCGAGTGCGCGATCTCTCGAGGCTTTCGATAAAGATCGGCGATCGGGATTTTAGAAAGAAGCTCGCGGGAACGTCGGTCGATGTCCGCGAATCGATTGTCGAAAGATTCTAGAAGCGTGTCCATAGAAAAAGGCAACAGGCATGTTAGCCCGTTGCCTGATGTTTGTCATTAAGCCAAAGTCATCGACTGTTACGCCGCCTGTCCTTTTCATAAAGCCCGAGCCCGTAATTCTTACCATTCCAGTTCACGCCGCTTCCGATCATTCCTTTCACGCCGATCTGTGTTCCTTTCGTCGGGACGGCATTTTCCGTCACGATCCAGATCGAGCCGGTGCCGTCGTCGATTTTGTAAGCACCGCCGCGTACTTTCGTTCCCGGAATGTTGACGCCATAGCTATCCCGGACGGTTCCGGCGACGACGACTTCCTTATTCTGATATTTCGACGGATTGGCTTCGATGTCGCGAATGCTGGTGCGGTCCGGACATCCGATCGCGAAAAGTCCCATCGTCACTACCAGACCCGAAAGAAATAATTTTGTTATGTAGTTCATTTATCCTCCTTGCAGAAACTCGGGAAGAGTAGTGTTTTTGTAGAGATTCATTATACCGAAAAAAGTTTGCCTTAAGTTAGGATATCTGCGATTCTGATGATGCATTACCGAGCTCAAGCAACCCCCTTAGAATTCGAAACATGGACCTGATAGCGCAGACAAAAGCTACCGGAGATTTCGCATTCTCATCGAGCGTTCGCGCCGACGTATGGCATCCGCAGAAAGATCCGAAGTCATACGAATGGTGGTACTTTGACGCGCTGGCGGACGGCGGCCGGGAAGCGGTCGTGATCATGTTCCTCGACAACTTCATTTACTCGCCGCGATACAACCGCGAAGCCGGAGTCGGGGGAAGATTTCCGGCTGTTTCATTCACATACTTTCGCGACGGCAAACCTCTCTATCGGTGTATCAACGAATTCCCGGAAAGCGAGTTTCACGCGAGCCGCGATGTTCCGGAATGCACGATCGGAGACTCGTCATTCAAATTCGTCACCGCAGATTACGGATCCGGATATTCCGTTTTGATCAACGCACGTTTGTCGGGCGGGCGACGGCTCGAGGCCAGTCTCGAATGGTTATCGATCGAATCAGATTTTTCATCAGATTCGTTTTGCTATGGGGAGAGTTCTCACTGCTGGAACATGGTCGCACCACGCTCGGACGTTACGGGAAAGATCACGGTGACAGATAAACGAGGACGCGTGCTCGATGTGAAAACTTTTCGTGGGACGGGATATCACGATCACAATCTCGACAATCGATGGCTCGCGAAAACGGTGCGCGACTGGCATTGGGGACGAGCTCATTACGCGGACTCGACCGCAGTGTTTTATCGTTACTGCGAGCTCGGCGAACACACGCCGAGCACGAAGCTTCTCGTCATAAAAAATGGAGAACTACGTGAAAGATCTGCCGAGTACGAAGAACAGAATTACGTCCGCGACAAATTCGGGATCCGCTATCCGACACGGCTGCGGTTGATATCGGAAGACAACATGCGGCTGCGCGTGAAGCCGATCAAAGTAATCGATTCCAGTTTCTATTACTTGAGATTCCTAAGCGAGATCACACTGACACTTCGTGACGGCGTCCCGAGAAAGACAACCGGTATTACGGAGTTCCTGGCTCCAAAGACGTTGAAGTATCGATGGCTGAATTGGATCAGCGATATGCGGACCGGGAAGAACGGGAAGTCGCCGCGGTTGTGATGCGACGCGATTGTGAGCGACGCGGTGACGGGGAGACGCGGTGACGGGGAGATGTATAGCCGGAGCGACGGCGCTGTAAGCGAAATCTCATCGCTGTCCGAATCACCGCGTCGCCGCGTCGCCCGGTCCCCCGTCACCGCGTCGCGAACTACTTAAGCTTCACCGCTGTTCCGTAAGCTAGCACCTCAGTCGTACCGCCCTGGCCAAACTCGGTCGCGTCGTAACGCATTGCGATGATGGCATCCGCATGAATCTCATGTGCATGCCGGACCATTCGATTGAACGCTTCCATCCGAGCCTCCTCGCAGACGACGGAAAATTCCTCAATATTGCCGCCGGCTATCGATTTCAGCCCACCGATGAAGCCTCGTCCGATCCCGGTGGCCCGCACGACGATTCCGCGAACTACGCCAAGATACTCGGCCACCTCTCTTCCATTCACATCATTTCCGGTTGTAACGATCATGCTGAAATTTATAACGCGGATGGGGTCGAAATACCAAAACGATTTACCGGAGTCTTAGGCGGCCGCCTAAAGGCGGTACTTGAAACGTGATTGTGGTAAAATTTCAGTTTTCAAACACGCTTGGTTTGGGCTCTATCTATGACACACAATCTCTTTAATACCCGGCAATCGTTCAAAACGGGCTCGGGCGCCGATGGCGTCTTTTATTCGCTGCCGCAACTCGAGGCGGAAGGCCTCGGGAAAATATCGCGGCTGCCGATCTCGATCCGCATCGTTCTTGAGTCGGTCCTGAGAAATTTCGACGCTGGAAAGAGGGTCAGCGAGGCGAATGTGAAAGCTCTTGCGGCATGGCAGGCGGTGTCGGAACGATCGGAAGAGATCCCGTTCGTCGTCGCTCGAGTGATACTGCAAGACTTCACCGGTGTCCCGCTTCTTGTCGATCTTGCCGCGATGCGCTCGGCAGTCAAACGTCTCGGAAAGGATGTCGGTGTTATCGAGCCGCTCGTGCCGGTCGATCTCGTGATCGATCACTCGGTGCAGGTCGACTACGCGGGAAGCGAAGCGGCGTATCAGCGAAATACCGAAATGGAATTTCGCCGGAACGAGCAGCGCTACCGATTTCTGAAATGGGGAACTCAGGCCTTCAACGGTTTCAGTGTGATCCCGCCCGGAATCGGAATCGTCCATCAAGTCAACCTCGAATATCTCGCGAAAGGAGTTTTCGAACGCGATGGCGTTTATTTTCCGGATTCGCTCGTTGGAACCGATTCGCACACGACGATGATCAACGGACTCGGGATCGTCGGATGGGGGGTCGGTGGAATCGAAGCGGAAGCCGGCATGCTCGGCCAACCGGTTTACTTTTTGACGCCTGATGTCGTCGGCGTTCACCTCACCGGAGAATTGCCGCAGGGTGCGACCGCGACCGACCTCGTACTTCGAATTACGGAGATGCTGCGCAAGGCTAGCGTCGTTGGAAAATTTGTCGAGTTCTACGGCGCGGGTGCGTCGGCTCTTAACGCGACGGATCGCGCGACGATCGCAAACATGGCTCCCGAGTATGGCGCCACGATGGGTTTCTTCGGAGTCGACGAGAAGACGCTCGACTACTTTTCGAACACCGGGCGAAGTGCGGAGCAGATCGAAACGATCAGGAATTATTACAGCGCGCAAAATATGTTCGGGCTGCCTCAGGAAGGCGAGGTCGATTATTCGACTGTTATCGATCTCAATCTGGAAACGATCACGCCGTCGGTGGCCGGACCGAAGCGCCCTCAGGACCGCATCGAGCTTTCGAATCTTGACGATCGTTTTGTCGAGCTGTTCGGTCAACCGGTCGCCGACGGCGGTTACGGAAAGAACTCAGAGGATCTTGAGAAGCGTTTCATGGTTCAAATGGCCGGACATCCGGCTCTCGTGACCGCAGGCGGTGGCGATCAGAATTCGAAGTCGGTCCCGCTTCCGATTCTCAGCGACTCGGTGAGCATAAACAACACGAGCGTGACGACCGAGGTTGAGATGATCAACAACCGCCCGACTCCGGATCGCGTTGAGAACATCGACGACGGAGCAGAGCCTGTAAGCACGACGGTTGGAAACGGCGATGTACTGATCGCAGCGATCACGTCGTGTACAAACACGTCGAACCCGGCGGTTATGATCGCAGCGGGTATAGTCGCGAAAAAGGCGACCGAACGTGGAATGAAAGTGCCACCGTTCGTCAAAACTTCGCTTGCCCCTGGTTCGCGAGTCGTCACGGAGTATCTCGAGCGGACGGGACTTCAGGAATATCTGGACGCGATCGGCTTCAACCTCGTGGGCTATGGCTGTACGACTTGTATCGGGAACTCGGGTCCGCTCGACGCTGCGATCGAGGAAGAGATCATCGAGCACGACATCATCGCCGCCTCGGTTCTGTCGGGAAATCGAAACTTCGAGGCTCGCGTTCATCAGAACATCAAGGCAAATTTCCTAATGTCGCCTCCGCTCGTCGTGGCGTACGCTCTCGCCGGAACGGTCATCAAGGACGTTTATCTTCATCCCATCGGAAAGGACAAGGATGGCAATGATGTCTTTTTGAAGGACATTTGGGCGTCACTCGATGAAGTTAAGGAGTATCTGC
The DNA here is from genome assembly GCA_003223025.1 of Acidobacteriota bacterium. GTDB lineage: Bacteria > Acidobacteriota > Blastocatellia > Pyrinomonadales > Pyrinomonadaceae > OLB17. The sequence goes on along the minus strand of QHXR01000016.1, from coordinate 247,469 downwards.
AAACGGCGTTCGATCCCGAGACCTACAAGAGGTTATATAGCGAGTTTGCGGACAAAAATCCCTTGTGGAATAACATCGAGTCGAGCACTGGACAGCTCTACGAATGGGACTCGAACTCCACCTATATTCAGGAGCCTCCGTATTTCGATGGCTTTTCGATGGAAATCGGCAGTTTTTCGGACTTTAATTCGGCCAGAGCCCTGGCGATATTCGGTGACTCGGTCACCACGGATCACATTTCACCCGCCGGTGCGATAAAAGCGAATTCGCCGGCCGGCATATATCTTCAGGCGAATGGTGTTGAGCCGCAAGACTTTAACTCGTACGGTTCGCGTCGTGGAAATGATCGGATCATGCTCCGGGGAACGTTTGCCAATGTCCGGATCAAGAATTTGATGGTGGCTCCGGTCGAGGGCGGATTCACAAAGCATTATCCGGACGGCGAGGAAATGTCGATATACGATGCGGCGATGAAATATGGCGAGGAAGGTACGCCGCTGATGATCTTTGCAGGACACGAATACGGTACCGGAAGCTCCCGCGATTGGGCGGCGAAAGGCACACGGCTGATGGGAGTCAAAGCGGTCGTTGCTCAATCTTTCGAACGCATACACCGCTCGAATCTTGTCGGCATGGGAGTTTTGCCGTTGCAATTCAAGGACGGCCAGTCCGCCGCGACGCTCAAGCTCGACGGAACGGAAATCTTTGATCTAATGGGTTTAGCGAACGTGGACGTGAGGCCGATGCAGGACGTCACACTTAAGGTCAGCCGGGCTGACGGATCGAGCGAAGAATTAATTGTTACTTTGCGCATCGATACGCCGATCGAGCTCGAATACTACAAGGGCGGAGGCATTCTCCCGTATGTACTTCGACAGTTGGTGTCGTAATAACGTTATTGATGCCAGATGTTTATAAAATGCGTGTAATATAGCGGGTGCCGACTATGGGCTAAATCGGGTTTGGCAGGTCGGCTCCGCAAGCAAAAAATTCTTTTCAGCGTCGTCAAAAAGTAGTAAATTCAAAGCGCAATTTTGTGAAATCCCTCCCGACCCCCAGTTTTAGCAGTAGGAGTTTGTAATGAAAACAGCAGTATCGCTCACATTGATCGTATTCTCGGTTCTGATCTTATCTGGCAACCTGGATGCTCAGAAAGCGAAGAGCCTGGCTAGTTCGGTGGACACACAGAAGTCCAACGGGCTGGTTTCCGGAACACTTGCGGCGACCGGTGCAAAGAGCACGCGTTTTGAGAATGTCGGAGCCGTCTCTGACGGACGATCGACCTGGCTCACGTGGCAGATGGAAGTCGAGATCGGAAATATCGGATTCAACGTGTACCGTGTCGGCCGCCGGGGCGCGGAGCTTTTGACTCCGGTCAGGATCGTTCAAGGAGCAGCATTGCAGGCGAGCGAGATTCCGTCGTACGGCGATTCGTATTTCTTTTACGATGAGACCGGAACCGTAAGCTCTTCTTACTACGTCGAAACGATCGGGATGAACGGCCAACGCATTGCGAGCCAAACCATTTATCCGAGATACGTTCCGAGCCTCTCTGCAGCAACGGGTATAACAGATGAGCAGATGCGGAACACTACGTTTCGTCCAACGCGGCTAGAAACGGAAACTCCTGTTTTCACAAAAGACATTCGGACGGAGATGGAGCAGTATCGGCAGCTCGCGGACGGATCTACTCATCGCATGGTGATATCGCAGCCGGGCGTCGCTCGGATCGGTGTGAAGCGCGAAGGCTTGTACCGCGTAACAAGTGCTCAACTGATGGCCGCCGGATTCGACGTCACGAGCAATTCCGCAAATTGGCAGCTTTATATTGAAGGCGTCGAGCAGGCAATTATCGTCGGACCGGCTGCAGCGTACATCGAGTTCTATGGTCGCGGAACGGATACAAGAGAGACCGATATTCGCCAGTACTATTTGATGAACGGCAGTTCGGCCGGTAAGCGAATGGGCGAATGGGTAGCCCATCCGAACACGAGCACGGTCCTTAGCCGCAGCTATTCGCAGACGTTCGTAAAGAAAGAGCGGACGCAGTACGTCGAAGATATATTTAACGGTCAGGCGGAAAATTATTATGGTCGGGCGGTAACGACGAATCCGAATGCGCCAGCGATGACATTCGACCTGACGGGGATCGATTTCGGGTCTGCGAATTCAACCATGCAATTGCGCTTTCAGGGTTATGTCGGCGGAGCGCATTTGATCGAGGTCATTTTGAACGGCGAGACGCTTGCACCTGTGATGGGCTCTGCTCAGGAGAATTTTACGGCCGACTACACCATCCCGACATCTTTCCTCCGCGAGGGCTCGAACAGCATCAAGTTTCGGGCGATGGGCAGCGCAAGTGATTTCGTATTCTTCGATACGATGAAGATCGGGTTCAACAGGATCTTCCTTGCACAAGCGAATACTTTGAACTTCTATACTCAAAACTACCGTGCGACGCAGATCGGAGGTTTTACCTCGCCCAATATTCGAATATTCGATATCACGCGCGATGGCAATCCGTTACTGATGACGAATCTGACGGTAGTACCGCACGGGCCGACGTTTGGGATCGATATGCCGGCCGAACGTGGGCGATCTTTCTTTGCGGTGGAGGATTCGGCAATTCTAGCGGCAGACTCTGTAACGCGAAACAATCCGGAGCTCGTCGGGATTCCTACGAACGCCGCGGATCTTGTCATAATCTCTTACAAGGATTTCATGCCGCAGGCTGAGGCTTGGGCAGAATACCGGCGAGCGGAACATTTCAATGTAAAAGTCGTCGAGGTCTCGGAACTTTACGACGAGTTCAACTTTGGAGCTCTCAGTGCCGATGCAGTGAAGAATTTTCTTCGCTACACATACGAAAACTGGCAGACGGCTCCGCGCTATGTCCTCATAATCGGTGACGCGTCTTGGGATTCGAGAAATTACGAGAACACAGGTAACTGGAATTTTGTTACGCCCGAGATGGTTCCGACCATCTATAGCGAAACGGCGAGCGACGACGCTCTTGCGGACTTCAACAATGATGGTCTTGCGGAAATGGCCGTGGGGCGTGTCGCGGCTCGAACAGCGACCGAGGTGAACACCATCTTCACGAAGACTGTGAACTGGGAATCGTCGTTGTCATCGACGTCTCTGGCACAACGCGGAGCGCTATTCGCTCATGACTTTAATAACGGCTATACGTTCGATGTCATGAGCCAACGCCTCGCGAATCAGCTGCCCGCCGGAACCCCTTCGACTTTCGTTTTCCGTGGCGAGACGGATGCAAATACGAACCTGATCACCGCGATGAACACCGGAAAATACATTGTCAATTATTCGGGTCATGGCACCGCCGGTTCGTGGGGAGGCAATCCCTTATTTTTCAATGTCAACTCAGTTGTGACAACCACGGATCATTCGCCGTCGGTATACACGATGCTGACATGCTTGAACGGATACTATCACTGGCTATACTTCCCGAGCATCGCAGAGGTCCTGATGAACACACCAAACAAGGGAGCTGTTGTAACTTGGGCATCAAGTGCGAAGACACTTCCGAATTTCCAAGAGGATATGGCAACGCGCTTCTACACAAAGATCGGCGATGGAGATATTCCACGTATCGGCGATCTTATTCGTGACGCCAAAACACAGGTTATCGGGGCGGACTTAAGATACTCCTGGGGACTGCTGGGGGATCCAATGCTGAAGGTTCGATAAAATGAAGAAGGGCGTGCCGAAAGCACGCCCTTTTGATTTTTGGTACTCGCCGCGGGATTTGAACCTTCGACTACTACCTTGCGGAAATATTTTATGCAAAACGATTCCCGGGAAGCGTCTGCCCACTAGAACGCTCCATTGGGTAGTTAACCAGAATTTTCTCGCGAGGTATCATGGATTCCCAGCTACTTGCCTCAAGATCTTCAGTTTCGCGTTGCAGGCCGCAACGAAAAAAGCCAAGAAGCTCTTGTTGCGTCACAATCGAAAAGCCCCCTGAGCGGCCCGATCCGGCCAGCTATAGCCAGGAAGAAAAGCTTGCCTTGGGTCAAATCCCGACGTGGAACAGCCCTGATATAACCACGAACAACTGGTCTCCGTTCGATTTAAAACCGGAAGCCGAAATTAAAGTTAGAAACCTCTCCGCCACGGCAAGTGCAGTAAACGCGCTGGTGCATCTTTACATTTCGCAATTCGGGATCGGCATGGCGCGCACTCTTATGTCGAGCGTGATGGTTAATCTGTCGCCGTTGCAAGAACAAACTCTTTTGTTCCCGTTCTCGCAAGCCGTTCTCAACGGATCGCCGACGATCGGCGTCTATACAAAAATCGAGCACTCCGCGGATTCGAAGCTGATAAACAACAACGGCGCTCAAGTCCATCAAGGAGTGATGACTTCGGAATCGGGTCGAAATTTTACTTTCCAACTTCCAGTGATCAATGCACAGAACGCAGCGGGCCAGGTCAACCTGAGTGTGATGCCGAACGATCTTGGCGCCACGATCTCGCCTGCGAGCAAGATGTGCGCGCCGTGGGAGCAGTTCATGGTGACCGTGAAGTTTAACGTTCCCGGTACTATCCACGGAACTTCTGCCGCGTATGTTGAGAAGGAAGTTACCGTTGTCGGCAGATTCGGAAACGGAAGTCTGATCGGCGGTGTGACTTACGTTGTAAGGGTGGATAACTGATGGGTGCTTTACTCGCATTTGCAAAGCTTTTCTTCGGCAAGCTGCCTTGGTGTTCGCTAGCCGGCGGCCTGGCCGGGGTCGTCACAGGTTTTGTCTTCAGCCTTTTCCAGATACAGAACCCGACGATCATCCTTACGATGCCGCAAATAGTTCAGATTGCGGCGGTGCTCGGACTTGTCTCGTGGCTATTCCTGCTGCTGGTTATCGGCGTGTGGCTGAAATACGGAATAAAATCGATCGCTCTGCAGACTTTCGTCACGGCATTTCTTACCGCGTTCTTTACCGTTTATCTGAGCAATCTTCTTAATCTTCCGTATTTGACGGTTATTCTGGGATTGCTTGCCGGGATTCTGATCGGCTACATCCTTTGTCTGTTTTGCAGGAGATATTTTCCAGGTCTTCGAGGTTAGAGTATGCCTACCAAACCCACATGTGGAAGTCAGGGCGAAAGCACGGATGACATGATGAAGCTCATCCTCGCCATCTGGGGCATTCTGGGAACTATAGGGTCGGTCGTCGGATTCGTTACCAATGCTACTGCGATAATCACGATCCTCGGTATCGCGGCGTCGGGACTGATTTGGCTCTCCGCCGCCGCGGTGGCACTGGGAATCGTAATCACCGTGGGAGCTTTTTGGTTCGATCGGTGTCTGGCCGATCCCGATGGGAAAGAAGCGTGTACTGCCGGCGTGATCAACGAGATCGTTAAGGCGTTTAGCTCTACGGCCGAGCAGATCTTCTGGTTCACGGCACAACATCCGAAGGTAGATGTCGTCGTCAAGAGCTTATATTGGGACGAAGTCGTGCAACTTGCACTCTTTGTTAAATGCTCGGGCAAGGACGAGTCGCCCATAATCTCCGGGTTTTATCACTCGGACCAGGTTTGTGCTGTCGGCCTCGGTTCGCTAATCGGAGCCGTGGTAGGCGGAGTCGTGGGTATTATTGCCGGCGTTGCGATCGCCGCCGCGATCGGATGCGCAGCCACCGGACCTTTCTACATCCTTTGCCTGATAATCGCAATCCTGGTGGCCGCCATCGTGGCCGCAATTATCACGCTCATCGGTGCGGGAGTCGGCGGCGGAATCGCGGGCGGCATTGCCGGCACGGACGAACCGCTTAGCGACGATGGCGGGAATGTACTTCACGAGGGAGACTATGTTTCGACGTTCGGCAAACTTATCACGTCCGGCAGTATGGACGGGGCAAGAGTCTATTGGTTCGTCGAACGCACGGTCCTCCACGGCCGATCGACCGGCTCGCCTCAATTCAGCTTCACAGATCCCGATGCCAACTTGACCGAGGATGCCTGCCCGATAGATGTAGTAATCAAATAGCGGATTTTTCATACGCCAATAAAAACGGACGCCGTCGGGCGTCCGTTCAAGTTATTAATAATATTGGTACTCGCGGCGGGATTTGAACCTGCGACTTCTTCCTTCGAAGTGAACTACACTACCTGCAGATCGCTTCAGAAAGCGACGGGCTCGCCCTCGTTTAACCCCAAGTAAACACGGGTTGCAAATCACATTCCCTGTTTGCATTATTTTCCTCAATTTGTCAGACTTTATCACGAATGTGAGTCCAACTCAGTCCAACATTTAGTCCAACTAAGTCTTTAGAGAGGGATCTGATGAAAATCAATCAATCCATATTCAATCGCGGTAAGCAGAACGGGGATACTGGCCGGAGCAAAAAGACGTGGACGCTTCGGCTTACGCATACTGACGAACAAAAACAACGCACTAGCAAGACTTGGCAGCACGCGACGAAACAAGACGCGAAGGATGCAATTGAGAAATGCAAAGCGGAGTTGATCGCGTTCGTCGAAAGCAAGGGACTTGGGCTCGGTGACATTAAGACATTCCGGCAATGGGCAGAATACGCCAAGACATCGTTTTACCGCCCGGCGGTCATAAAGGAAGGGCGCAAGGTTGCAGGTATCAAAGGATACTTGGAAACGCACATTTTCCTTAATCAGATGATTGAATATTTCGGCAACAAGCCGATTGCGAAATTCTCAAAGCACGATCTCGACGGCTACAAACTTTGGCGTTTGGAGCAAGGCGATCTACGCGGCAAAGCGGGTAAACTCGAACCGAAGGACCGCAAACCGATTTCGTTATCAAGTCTGAATCGCCAACTTAGGACGCTGAAGCATTTGCTAAATGAGGCTTACGAAGCTGGATTGATTGTTAAGAATGCAACCAAAGGATCGAGGGCTATAGACGCGGACGCGGAAACGGCTCGGACGCGGACGCTCACGGATGCCGAAGAAATGCGGTTGCTGGCATGTTGCGGCGGCAAGCGAACGGTTGAGTACAAGCGTAAGGGAAAAGATGTTAAAGCGATAGTCGAGGCGGATAACCCGTACTTGAAGGCGACAATCTTGCTTGGGCTGGATTCGGGCTTACGGCGCGGCGAAATCCTGACGCTCGAGTGGAAGGATATAGACTTTCAGACCGGCATTATCAAGATTCTTGGAACACATACCAAGACACAGCGGACACGATCCGTACCGATGACAAAGCGGGCAAAGGCGGAACTGCAATCACTTCCGAGCTACGGGACTGGCGGAAAGGTTTTCCCGTTTAATGACTTCAAGCGATCTTGGGCGACGGCGGTTAAGATTGCCAAGATCGACGGCCTACACTTTCACGATCTGCGCAGAACCTTTGTAACGCGGTTGCAGACGGGCGGAGTATCTATTGGAATCGCATCGGAGCTGGCGGGACATTCGCGGCTTGAAACGACGCAGAAGCATTACACATCAACTGATAACGCGGCTGTTATCCAGGACGCTACCGCGCGGATCAACGCCGCCAATGATGCGCGGCTTAACCTTTGGCCCGATACCATTGAATAATCGACGAATTGCCGGTTAAAAACCTATGAAAATATGTGTTGTATTTATTCTTTTGGTGCTTGCCGATGTTACCTACGGTCAGGTTCCGAAAGGCTGGCGCATTCCTGCACCGGTTGACATCAAAGGGCAGTGGAGCGAAGGCCATTGGGATAAAGAGTGTCAGCAGCTGCGTGACGTGAGGAAGAAGTCAGCCAATGACGCCGTGGAATATACTGCCAATAGTGCGATTGATAAAGCCAAGGACGCTTCCAAGCTCGAAGAGGTCGAATGCTGGAAACCTGAATCCTTTCCAGTTCATACGGCAACCGGCGATTACAATGGAGACGGCGTCGTTGACGAAGCACGGATATTGATTTCGGTCGGTGTCCCGAAGCCCACAGGCTTCGCTATTAAAAAGTCTGGGATGGCGGGCTTTTTTGTATTCTTGAAAACTAAAATCGGCCCGGCTAAGGTCGTGTTGATTGGCCTGGCGTCTGATCAGAACCCGTCGCCGCAAAATTACTTCATCGGAACCCAGCCCCCTATTGAGAAACTCGAAACGTGGTGCGGTCGTGGAGGGCGGGACTGCGAAGCGGCTGAACCTGCGGCTGTTTCTCTGAAAAGAGATGCTGTAATCTTTGGACAGTTTGAGGCATGGAGCACTCTTGCTTATTGGAGTGCTGCCCAAAACAAATTCAAAGTTGTGACCATCTCAGACTGACGGGCGCAAAATGAACTACACAGCGACGGGCTCGCAGAGACTGAACTGCCCGAGAAGTTGCTGTGATACGAAAAGGGGCGACAACATCTTCTAACAATCATTCTCAGATGCAACACGGAATCCAAGGCGAACTCCAAACGATAATTCAAACTCGCAGACAAGCCTTAATAAATAGTGTCACTAATCAAGGCGAGATCGAACAAATAAAAAAGGCAGCCTGTAGTGTGGTGGCGGATAAACTTGGCAGTCCGGGCGTTGACAATTACGAATTAGTCTTCAAGTTCGAGGCCATCGGCGGTGGCCTTACCCTTCAATATCTTGCTGAGGCTAGACCGAAGGTACAACGCGACAGGGAGACCGCGACAGAGATTTCAGCGATTGGCGAGTTATTGGACAATCGCGGTGTCGCAGTCGAAGCTGGACTAGAGGTATTTAGAGCGGTCTATAGCGAGCTTCGTAAGCATCGGATCCGGTACGTGATCAATGATGAGGGCGAAGCGTGGTATCCAGCGGATGGCGACCTCGTTGTCCCGGTTGAAAGGAGTAAATACTTTTCGCCAGATCACGTCCGCAATGCCGAGGCAAATTTGGCTCTCGTAGTCCGGTACTGGGTGGAAGACCAGACACGCAACAAGATATTGAAAGACATCGAATCGCTAGACCTACCGAGCAAGCTGGCGGAAGTTGAGCTACGTCTTTTGGAAATGAAGGATTCGGAGGCTTCTTGGAGCGGCTATTACAAATCTGTACTGGAGCAAATTAAAGCGAGAATTGAGGACGAACTCGCAATAGAAAAAGCTCGTGTCCAAAATTTGCAGGCGACGATGCTGACTAATCGTCAAGAGGTGAAGGCCGCTGCAATTGAAGGTGAAGAAGCCATTGGTAAGCCGCAGTTGACGATTGATCAGTTCATTATGCTGATGTTTGCTATTGGCGGTTCGCGGCTTAAAGGACTAGATAGGAAAATGATAGCCGAAGGTCTTAGCGCCCTAACTGGAAATGCGAGCAGCGGATATAAGAACCATTTTTCACAAGTGTTGGAGGGCGAGGAGGGTATTAAGAAATTCAATACCCGACCCGAACTGTACAACAGAGACGTGACAAAGGTTTGCGACATTCTTACAAAGATGGGATTGACCGATGAAGTAACCAAACTGAAAGCAAATTCTGGTATCTAGATATTTCTCATGCGTGATTCACGCATGAGAGCCCTATCTACCACGTATTATTCACGCCGTAGCAGAGATAAGCTACGGCGTTCTGCGTTTTACGAGGGACGTCAATATCGGGAACGGACGGAGTGAATCAGTTATGAAGTTGACGGAAGTTATCCGCGAAAAAGACGTTTTGGAGCAATGGCCAATGTCAAAGGCCACCCTAATCCGGGCGCGCAAAAATGGCTTGCCATTCGTTAGGTTGGGAGCGTTTATTTGCTACCGGCCAAGCGACCTGGAAGCGCATTTTTTCCACCTTCGATCCTGGAGAGCGGCAACGCCGAAGGGCGAGGAGGGCACCAGCAATGGCTAGAAATGAGAGAGCCGACCTTGGCGGGATCGGCTCGAATGAAAAATGGTTGACGGGTAATCAACGGCGTTTTTTCAATTCTGATTATAGGCGTTCTCCGCATTCGATTCAATGCGAGTATTGCGGATCCGACTATATGCGTTTCTCTGTCAACGGATATTGTCAGCGCTGCCAGCAGCGAGCCGAATACGTGATACGGGAACGCCGGGCGAGTAGAGGAGGGCGGGTCGCCGGATGAGTTTCGACACGGTCATCTTCAAGAAGGGCATTAAACCGCTCGATTCGCTCTATTGGAAGGATGTCGGATTTGTACGAGCGAAGAACGGGCGGCTAGTTCGCAACTGTGATCGCACGAACATGACGGTCTATCAGAAAGGTTTCGGCGGAAAGGACTGGCTGATGGTCCAGTCGTCATTACCAAAGATTGTATTTGGACATAACGCGACCTTGCCAACGGAGGCACAAGCCCGCGAAGCGGCGTCGTGGCTGTGTGGTTATGTTTCATCTGAAACCGGGTTAACCTTTAGAATCGACGATGTAAAAGCGTTCCGAATCGACTACACAAGGGACTATGACGTCCGAGAAGACCGAACGCGCCGGGTGGCTCTCTCGTTATTCGCATCGGATCTTCCCGATTTCCCCCGCGCGAACCGCGAGAAAGATTCGGTTTGTTTTAGCCGTGAGCGAGAAGGTCAGGTAATCAAAGCGATCACGGTCTATCCAAAGTTCGCTTGGGCTGCCGAAACAGGACAGCCGCCGAGCGTAATTCGTGCCTCGCGCGGCAAGCTCCGGCTCGAAGTCAGATTGATGCGCAAAGGCCTCGCCGGCATAAAAGGCGCACGCAAGCCGCTCGACTACTTATCACAATCAGTCAGCGATTCACTGTTGAATCAAGCGGCAAATATGCTCGACTTACAGCGGATAATCGATGCGAGAAACATCGACTTTCACCGACGGTTAATTATCCATGGTTGTGGACAACGATCGCTTGGCAAAGATGGACTTTCCATGTTCGTAGAACTGGTGAAGAGGCACGGTCCGCACTTCTACCTTAATCCCGAATTTTGCTACCCGAAAAGCACATACTTCAAACGTAAAAAGGAGGCCGAACAATTGGGAGTTTGGGGCGACCTTGTAGCTTCGTCCGAGATGCAAAGGTCCTATGAGTAATACTAGGTGTAATACCAGGTGTAATACTAGGTGTAATACCAGGTGTCCTATCCTGGATTTTCATGAGCTGTGGCGGACGGTTCGGGAGGATCGAGATCAACATCTAAGTCGAGCTACTTCGTCAACAAGAATGATTTACTCCCAAGGCATTTGCGCGGTGCAAGCGAAAACATGTAGCACAATTATGGGACTCGAAAGACGCGGCAACAATTACTATTATTACCGGAAGGAACGGGTGGGCTCACGCGTTGTTTCTACCTACGAGGGCAAGGGTTCGGTCGCGCAGCTGATCGCGCGACTCGAGGAATTGCGAAAGGAAGAGAAGACGCTTGACCAGTCAGCTGATAACAAACGAAAACAGGCCGATCTTGTCGCGGATGGCGAGATGGACAAGCAAATCGATGCCGTCTGTGCGTATGTTGCGGTGTACGTGGACGCTCTTTTTCTAACGAGGGGTTATCATCAGCACTCTCGGATCTGGAGGCGAAAACAAAATGGCTAAGAAGGAGAACAGTGCAACGCAAACGAAAAGTGAGCTTTCAGCAATAATCGCGCGGACCGACAAAGAGAATCCAAAACCGGCCGACATTGCTGCGATGCACCGGTTCCTCAATACCGATGAGGGAATTGCGACGGTGAGGGCCAACGAACCGACGCGGGCGGCGATGAACGCATTCATCAAGTCCTATTCCAGCTCGGAACTAAAGCGCGAAACCCAACGCCGAAACCTTGAGATGAGACGCGAAGAGTTGGACTACGCAAACGAATCGACGATTGTTAGGATGCTTATCGATCAAGTGCTGATGTGCCAGATGCGATTGATCCAGTTCGAGGTAACCCACGCCAACCGGACGAACGAATCGCACACCTTCGCCGCTGGTATCTATTACGAAAAGCGACTCTCGTTTATGCACGGGCGATTCCTTAAAGCCGTCGAAACTCTTGCCAGAGTCAAAAAACTATTATCGGAAGCGAACTTCCGAGATCAGCAGGCAAAGCACAAACGCGGGCAAGCTACGCTGACTTCACAACGGCTGCTGAAGAGCTTAACTAAAGCGTAGTAAAGATTCGCCCCCGAGGCCTGAGTTCTTTCATTAAGATTCGCGGCGCTTGCAAATTGAAATGGACAGACAATCACAGAACTAATGAACCGCTCAACTGTCTAGAGTTATGCCTGAATCACAAGGTCAGAAGGTCTACGGCTTCGGCGGCTTCGGGTGTGAGAAGCAAGCCTTTCTCGTTTACGTACTCTTTTAATGAGATCTGACTTGTTTTTGCCACCTTGGTCACGATTTTTATAAGAAATTCCTTCCATTCATCGTAACTCTCTCGAGTTATTATTAAGCTATATCCGAAGTATTTACTCTCAATATCTTCTATAGGGTTTCGTGAGTAGGCTAGGGTATAGGTTCCACCGTGGTGTACCAAGAGGTTTCGATCCTCCAGAAACATTTCATATCTTCTTTGCTCATCTTTTGTGAACGGGCTTATTTTCAGCAGGTCAGAAAATAGGGCGTTGATTTTCTTAGCAGAGCCAAAATCGTATTTTTCAGCTATGACGCTTCCCATTCTATATGGCAGTGAGTCTGCGACCTTCAATAGGTCACTCAGGTGGATCGTTACGTCACCCCTAGATGCTCCAAACCTTTCCAACAATTGGGGACATATGTTGATTAAACTTGCAAAGTGATCCTTGCAGAAAGCCTCAAAGTGCGACGCGAGCCCGATCAAGGATAGTTCCATCTGGATGTGAAGATGCGGATCGTTGCGGTTTAGATCAGACAACCTATCGTGAAGTCCGTCAACAAAATGGGCATGCGCGTTAAAGATCGCCGCAGCCGGCACATATCCGTGAAAAAAATCTGCCCAATCCATATAAAAGTCGCCCTCGGCTCTGCTGGCAAGCTACAAGTAGACCGCTCCGCTTATCGATACTTCTTAATCGCCTCGGTAATGATCAGTTCAATATCTGTGGAGATCTGTTCGCGCATCGGAAACACGGTCCTACCCTCGGCCACCCACTCTTCGAGCTCTTGAAACAAACCAATCAATATCACATCTCCGGTAAACCCGGCTACAAGCTTCATAGAGTCGGCGATGCTGTCTGACGCAAAGAGAAGCGAGCGACCTTCGAACTGGTCCACTCTTTTTAGTATTATCATCGGTTAAATGCGACTCATCGGCTAAAGTGTGATACTCGCCGTCTTCTTGTGAGGCGAGCAACTTCGCCACGCGCTACTTAATCGCAGAAACTTCGAGCAACATACGTTTTATTTCCATTAGAATTGATGTAATAGCACCCGCCGCGGGATCCACGGATATACGTTCGGCCTGGTGTGTAAGTTGTTACCGTTTCCGGTCTAGTCGGAGTGGCGGTTTCAACGACCATGGTCTTCTGGGGCACGGCCTGAATCGTGCTTAACAGGCGCGACTCCAGCCATCCAACATATTCGGGAGACTGAATAAGAATCCAAGTCTCATGATACTTCAGGATTTCCGCTTCCGTATTTTTCTTGAGAACTGTAACGACTTTCCCCTCTGCGGAGGGTGTGCCAAAAAGATTTGTGTTGTCGTCACGAACGAACACTTTTTGCGAAATTATTGGAGTTGAGAGGCAAAGCGCCAGGAAGCCAGCAAATAGGTATTTCATAGGTGAAAGATGTTCGCTCTTTCCGATTGAAGGTCGATAAGGGTAATTCCCGGACACGAGAGAAAATTAAGGTCTTAACGTAGAGCGCCGTTTTCGTTCCTCTTCTTTTCGTCGAGTTGCTTCGAGTTTGATTGATCGCTTGTACGCCGCTGCTTGTGCTTCAAGTCTCGCAATTGCTTTCGTGTCTTCTAAGATCACACTGGACCAGTCCGGGGACCACCCGATTTGGGAATACTGGCCCTGATAAAGTTCAAACGAAAAGTCTTTACAAGTCAGCTTAGCTTTATGCTTATCCGTAACCCGAAAGCTAGCTGACGGTACTCCGGTAGTTTTTGCAAACTGGTTAATGAAGTCTCGCAGACTAGCTGGCCGGAACTCAGTATAAGTTACGAAGAGTCTTGCTAGATTGCTGTTCGCGAACTGCCACGTAATAGTTACGTCCTTGAAATCCTCTTCGTCATTCAGGGAGTCATACGACGACAACGATGTAAGATGAAGTATCCGAAAATCCAATTCAGGATTGCCGTAGTAGCCGCGATCGGTCGAGAAATACTCCGTCTCAAAGCCTCGAATACGCTTTGCAATATCTTTATAAGACTGTCCTAAATAGAAGCCTCTCAATACCGGCGCGGAGGTCAGACCGAGATTGCAAACAGGCACTTTACTCTGACTATAGGTTGCCGATACGAAAAAAAGAATGAGCAAGATTCGAGACAGTCTCATATAAAATGATGAGCTTCGACGTGAGGCTCCATTCTTATTCTTTACCAACGCCATGCTTCAATTCGTGTGCACGATCAGATTCGCTCATAATCCAAAAAATAATACCGCATTGGATAAGCGCGAAAACCGCGCCCATAGTATATTCTCCATCCCTTCCCATAAGTGCACCTGCGGCGATGCCGAAACTTACGATCCAGCCAACACCAAGGAGATTTCCGAATGCTCCCCATCGAGTGAACATTGCACCCTCGTCTGTCACCAGAACCCAGACGCAAGCGGCCTGAATCGTCGCAAGAATAAGCGTAATTACTCCATGGCCGTATGCATAAGCTAACCCGGCCAACACACCTATCAAAGTAACCAGAGCAATGATCAGGAACTGGGATATGAAAGTTAAGGAATTTCTGATTATTTCGCCCACCGGCATATGTAATGATTACCGTCCTGGAGGCCGAAGTGCATTTCTCGAAACCACTTCTTTGCGGCCCGAATGCTCCAACCAAATGTGCAACTGCAGGCGTTCCTTGCATTCTTCCTCCGTCCAGGCCATCCATGACCATTTACACCAATGGCAGACGACTTCGAGTTTCGACTTCGGATGAGCATAGATTATTTTAAGGGGGCCGACGTTTGACGGGAAATAAATCTCGTGATGATCAGGGCGAGGCTCGCGATGCATGGAGGAAATTATATTAGTGGAAACCGGAGCAAGCTTGGCTAATATGCGTTGAGCTTACTCTTTATTGCATCCACGTCCGATTGGAGATCATCTATTTTCTTCTCAATATCTCGGACGTCGTCAGGAACCCGGCAGATGGGATCGCGGCCGCCCCATCCGTTGCAGGGCCATTGACTAACTGAGGCTTGTTCGCTTTTTCGGTAGTAGTAGCCACCAACCGCTGATGCTGCCGCTATTACGCTACCCGCAAGAATAATAAGGATAATTCGGAGAATGGACGAAGGGTCGCTCAGCAATTTCATAATGACCGCAACATAGCAGAAAGCACACTTAATTGCATCCGGTGATTATTGCCCTTAGTACCATTGCTTGGTCCAGATTTTCTCGAGAAGGTTTTACCACTTATATTCCAATACATCCTTCATTCCTTTTTTGCCTTTCTCATCGAGCTTTGCTTCTACGGGTCCGAGTTTCATTTCGAGTGAGGGGGATTTAACTAGTGTTTCAAGATCTTCCCGTTGGATAGGGTAGATCATGATCTCTGTGACGCCACCGTAATGGCCATTTGTCTTACCTTCGTGCTGTCCGTCCCCAAGGTCGATGCGGTCAGCATCGGCAAGAAATATCAGGCCATGGCTTTTGAGGAAAACCCACGACCGACTGACCTGGCGGAACACCAGATAATATTGCGTGGCATCAGGCTTCCGTTGGATGGCCTTGACCTCCAAATGTAGCCGGCCGCCGATGTGAACGGATTCGGCGGATACGGTGGTCTGGTCTTTAAACTTATCGTAACTAGTCGTAGCTTGTGAGTAACACGGGACGACGAACAAGAGAATCAGGAGCAATTTCATAGGCGCGGATTCTAGCACAGTGCGGCCCCGCGTGGACGCCCAATGTTTTGTCGTGGAATCGGTCTCGAAAAGTCCAACATTCAGTCCAACACGGAAAAAGACGGCTTGACGACCGTCTTTTCGCGCTTAGTATCTTCAACGCTCTATTGAAGTTAACTTGGTACTCGCGGCGGGATTTGAACCTGCGACTTCTTCCTTCGGAGGGAAGCACTCTATCCACTGAGCTACGCGAGCAGAGAAATAATCTTACCGCTTTTTACTATTTGGCTTCAATCTTTACGGTCTTGATCCGGATCGGTTCGACGGGCCTTTCTCCGTCCTTCGGCTGCACGCCCGAGATCGTGCGAACATTGTTCATTCCTTCGATCACCTTGCCAAAAATCGTGTACTTATTATCGAATCCCTGTTCACGCTTCAGTGTGATAAAGAACTGCGAGTTTGCGGAGTTCACATCCTGGCTGCGGGCCGCGCCGACGATACCTGTGTCGTAAAGAATATCCGAAAACTCAGCCGGCACATTCGGCTTGTCGGATTTACCGGTTCCGTCGTTCGAAGGATCCGCATCCTTCGACAAAGGATCGCCGCTCTGGATCACTGACTGGTTGATCCTGTGGAACGTCACGCCATCATAAACGCCTTCACGAGCGAGTTCTTTGAATCGTGCCACCGCCTTCGGAGCGATGTTCGAATAAAGCTCGATCTTGATGTTGCCGTATGCCGCCGAGTTCTCCATCTCGATGACGGCGATCTCGTTGTCGGCAACCGGCGCCACGCCTTTCTTTACTTCGGCATTAGCACCCGATTTCGCTGAGTTTGAATTCGACGCGGGTGTGCAGCCTATGGCGAAAAGGATCGCGATCAAAAATAATTTAGTTTTCATTTTTTGCTTGAGATGTGTCCAGAATAATCGTTACCGGCCCGTCATTGACCAGCTCGACATCCATCATAGCCTGAAAGCGTCCGGTCCCGACTTTGGGCACGATCTTTAACGCTTCTGCGACAAAATATTCGTAAAGCCGTTTCGCTTCGTCGGGTGTGGCGGCACTGATGTAAGAAGGACGACGGCCTCTTCGCGTGTCCGCGTACAAAGTGAATTGTGAAACGACGAGGAGTTCACCACGGACGTCGGTAAGCGAGAGGTTCATCTTACCGTCTTCGTCATCAAAGATCCGGAGGTTTACGATCTTATCGGCAAGCTGCCGCGCTTCGGCTTCGCCGTCGTCGGTACCAACACCGAGGAGAATCAAAATCCCTTTGCCGATCTCGCCCGTCGTCTCGCCATCGACCGTGACTTTTGCTCGCGAGACGCGCTGGATGACAGCCCGCATTAGGAAGCGACGTCCTCGATGTAAACCTTGTTCATGACGACAGGCTCGACCGGCTTGTCTTTGTGATTCGTTTCCGTATCAGCGATCGCATCGACAACATCCTGTCCTTCGATAACCTTGCCGAACTTCGCATACGCCGGCGGAAGAGGATAATCGACATGCATGATGAAGAACTGCGAGCCGTTCGTGTTCGGTCCCGAGTTCGCCATTGCGAGCGTTCCTTTTTCGTAGACGCCGGAGTAGAGATCGGAACTGCGATCGATCTCGTCATCGAACTTGCCGCCCCACGCCGATTCGCCGCCGTATCCCTCGCCAAGCGGATCTCCGCCCTGGATCATAAAATTCCTGATCACGCGGTGAAAGATCACGCCGTCGTAGTAATTCTTTTCCGCAAGTAGCCGAAAATTTTCGGTCGTCTTGGGAGCGTCCTGCTCCAGAAGCTCGACCTTGATCGTTCCTTTGTTCGTTTCGATAACTGCTGTTCTATTTGCCACTTATAATATCTCCTCGCTCAAAATAAATTGCTCGATAGCTGCTGCAACTCCGTTTTCGTCGTTAATAACAGTTGTATAAAATTCCCCGCGTTCAAGCAAACTTGGGTCGGCGTTTCCCATCACGACCGGAGTGCCCGCGAACTCGAGCATCTCGAGATCGT
Source organism: Acidobacteriota bacterium (assembly GCA_003223025.1). Lineage (GTDB taxonomy): Bacteria > Acidobacteriota > Blastocatellia > Pyrinomonadales > Pyrinomonadaceae > OLB17. The sequence goes on along the minus strand of QHXR01000016.1, from coordinate 229,647 downwards.
TGAAGTTGTCGCCCATCGTCATGACGTTCTCGGGTTTCAGCCCGTTCATAAGAGCGAGTTTCTCGACGCCTTTTCCTTTCGACGCGTCGGATGGCAGGATATCGATGAGCGTGAAGTCGCGTCGCGGATAGATCGTCGGTAGAACGGTGACCGTGTCTCCGAGCTCGGTCTTGAGCACCTCGATCATTTCATCCATCGGAACGCACGTGCCGGAGAACGAGATGTGAATGACTTCGTGATCGGCGAGTATCGATTCCAAACTATCCACGTGGCGCACGGCCTCATACGCTTCATTGCCGTGGAGCATCTCGGACCATCGGATATAACGTTGAAATGGAATGTTGTCGTCGGCGACCCGATCGTAGAGAAGCGAACCTTTTCCATGCGGATCGGCGCTGACCAGTGCATCTCCGCCGAATTCTTTTCCAACTCGAATTACCTCGAGAGCAGTTTCGGATGGAAGCAACGATACCGCGACTGTCTCGAGCGAGTCTGCATATTTGATCAACGCACCGTTGTGCGTGATGAGCGGAGCGTTGAGTTCGAGATCGATTCCGACCGGACGTCCGTCGCGAAATCTTCGGCCGGTCGCGATTGTGACGAGCACACCGCGATTTTCAGCCGCACGGATCGCGGCGCGATTTGCGTCCGATACTACGCCTTTCGAGTTTAGAAGTGTGCCGTCGAGGTCGAGTGCGAGGAGTTTTATCATTGCGGAGCGTTCGCCTCATTCGCCCGCTTCTCCTGCCGTTCCTTCTCAAGCCAGCGTTGGTACTCAGCCTTACCGCGCTCGAACTCGGCAGCCGACGAGTAGAACCAATGCGAACCATCGTTCGCATCAACGTTGCGGACATAGTAGATGTAATCAGTCTTCGCTGGATTTAGAGCAGCAGCTATCGCGGATTCGGAGACTGACGAGATCGGTCCTGGCGGAAGTCCGCCGTACTTGCGTGTGTTGTACGGAGAGTCGGCGTCTAAGTCGCTGCGATTGATCGTGCCTTCCCAGCGGTTCTGCATCTTCGCGATGTAGACGACGGTCTGATCGATCCCGAGCGGAATGCTTTTCGAGAGCCGGTTGTAGATCACGGATGCGACAGTCGGGCGTTCGCTCTCGACTCCGGATTCAGTTTCGATCAGCGATGCGATCGTCACGATCTCGTGCGGCGTTCGCCCGATCGTCTTCGCGGCATTAGTCCATTCCGGCTTCCAGACTTTTTTGAATTGCTGAACGAGCTGCGGGACGATCGTTTCCGGTTTTGTATTTCTCGGAAACGAATACGTGCTCGGGTACATGTAGCCTTCGAGGTTCTTCGCCTCGGGTGCGATGTCGGCGACGAGGCTCGTGTCTTCCATCATCAGCAGTACCTGCTGCTCAGTAAACGTCGGATTGTCAGTACCACCTGCGGTAGCGGGTGGGTTTCCAAATTTCTCAACGATCCGTTTCGCGACATCGAATCGCGTAAAGCCTTCGGGAATCGTCAACTTGATCGTCTGTGTTTCACCTTTCTCAAGTTCTTTCAAAACTTGAAGCGGTGTGATCGGAGATGAGAACTGATACTCGCCCGCCTGAAGATTGCCGGTGTCGCCGAGAGTTCGAAGATACGCCTTCAGCGCGAATGGACTTGTGATGATCCCTTCGGCGGCGAGCTTGTCGATGATAGCCGGCGGTGTCGAGCCTTTTTCGATCGTAATGAATTGATTGCTTTTGTCGTGAGCATGAGCCGCAGTTACGGAACGGTAAAGCCAGAATGATATGCCGGCTACAAGGAGGATTACGGCGGCGGTCAATGCAAAAAGAATCTTAACGATCTTCATAAACAGTTGGTAAGAATTTTATCAGCGCGTAAAATATGCCGCAAAATGGACGGACGGCGAATATTTCTCGCGATCGACATATCTGATGCGGCCCGAACGGTTTGCAGTTCTCACATCGATGCTTTACGAACGGAATTCCCGCAAGTTCGCGTCGGATGGGAGCGGCCGGAGAAACTGCACATCACGCTGAAGTTTCTGGGTCCGACGTCGGATGAAACTCTTGTGGAATTGGATCGACGACTGACTAGCGTCGCTGCGCGATATCGCGCGTTTCGTTTGAAGTTGGGGGCTTCGGGATCGTTTCCTGAAAAGGGGAAACCGCGAGTGCTCTGGATCGGCATCGATGAGGCGACCGATGATCTTCGCCGTCTTCAAAACGAAGTTGAGCAAGTTTGCGTATCGCTCGACTACGAGCCGGAGGATAAATCGTTCCATCCTCACATCACGATCGGTCGCGTTCGCGATCCACGCGATTCGTTAGCTGTCGTCGAAGCACATCGAGCGACGCCTATCGAGGCAGTCGAATTCGAGGTTCGCAGCGTCGCGATATACGAAAGCAAACTTCTTCCTACCGGCTCGGTTTACTCTAAGATCTCAATGCTTTCACTGACAGCCAGCCCCGCCAAGCAGGTGTCCCTTGGAACGCCGGCGGACAATTGCGGGATGGCGGATGCGACTGGAACGCAGGCGTCCCCGCCTGCAATGAGTGCGAAGCACGAAAAACGCGATTGACCAACCTGAGCCGTGAGAGGTTTGACGCCGCGGAAGCCACGGCGTTGCAGGCGGGGACGCCTGCGTTCCAGTCGCCTCCGCCGCCTAAAGGTCGGACTCAAGACGCAGGATTTCAAACTCTACTTCTCGGCAAGATACTTCTCGATCGCTTGTGTGACTGTTTCGCTCTCGGGTTTATCTTTCGAGCTGAAGCGGGCCACGACATTTCCTTTCCGGTCGATCAGGAACTTGTTGAAGTTCCATGTGATATCGCCGGCGAACTGCGGGTTTGTTTCCTTGCTCGTGAGAAATGAGTAAAGCGGATCCATGTCATCGCCCTTCACAGAGATCTTCGCGAACATCGGGAATGTCACTTTGTATTTCGACTCGCAAAATTCCTTGATCTCTTTCTCAGTTCCGGGTTCCTGACTTCCAAAATTGTTTGCAGGGAATCCGAGGACGTAGAATCCCTTGTCTTTGTACTTCTCGTAGTCAGCCTGCAATCCTTCGTACTGCGGCGTGTATCCGCACTTGCTCGCAGTGTTTACGACGAGGAGGACGTTGCCCTTATACTTCTTCAGCTTCACATCCTTTCCATCGATGTCCTTCATTTTGAAATCTAGAATCGACGGCGATGCTGCCGACACAGATTCCGAATGATGTATAAGCAATGCCGCGCTAAAGGCTATCGCCAAGGCACCAAAAATAGTTACGTACTTCAACATAAAAGTTCTCCTGATCACTTATTTAATTCTCTCGGAGACCGCGGCGGATTCTGCGGAGGATCACTCTTTTCGCCGGTCTCAGAAAATACTTCCTTTAACGCACCGATGCTCGAAAGCATCGATGACGTTTCCATCGGCATGAAGATCACCTTTGAATTTTGTGTCCGCGTCATGTCGCGCAGAGATTCGATGTAACGCGCTGTTATCAGGTATTGCGCCGTCTGTTCCGGATTCCCGATCACCTGACTGATCTGATTGATCGCTTGAGCTTCGGCGGTGGCTGCAACGAGCCTCGCCTGAGCGGCTCCTTCAGCGTCGAGAATAGCGGACTGTTTATTTCCCTCCGAACGCGTCACGGCGGCCTGCTTCTCGCCTTCGGCACGCGTGATTGCAGCCTGCTTGTCGCCCTCAGCCTGGAGGATAAGAGCACGACGGTTTCGCTCGGCCGTCATCTGCTTCTCCATCGTGATCCGGACGTCCTCGGGCGGATTGATGTTTTTGACATCGACGCGGGTTACCTTCACGCCCCATTTGTCGGTTGCTTCGTCGAGGATCAGACGCAGCTTGGAATTGATCTGATCGCGTGAAGACAAAGTGTGATCGAGATCCATCTCGCCCATCACGGCGCGCATTCCGGTAATTGTCAGCTGCACAAGGCTGCCGACAAGGTCGTTGATCTCATAAACGGATTTGATCGGATCGGTGATCATCCAGTAGACGACAGAGTCGACGTTAATGGTCACGTTGTCTCGCGTAATGACCGGCTGCGGCGGTAGATCTATGAATTGCTCGCGAAGATCGATCGATGTCATCCCCGGTCGGCTGTTAAGCCAATAAACGGATCGCGGCGAATCGATCATGGGAATGATTATGTTCAAGCCGCTCTGAGCGACGCGATTGAACCGGCCTAGTCGCTCGATGAGAAGAACGCTCGACTGAGGCACGATCTTTATGGTTTTCCACGCAACCGTCAGAAGCGCAATTCCGAAAAACAGCAGAAAAATAGCTCCGACTCCAAATAGTTCCATTTGTCCTCCGAGGGGGTTAGGTAGATGAAATATAAACTATTTTTGCAGACTGATACAATTTCCGGCCCGGTTCCGCGTTCTAAGATGGAACCGAACGCGGGCAGAAGACGTTCAAGGGAAGTAGCAAGATCTTTAACAAAATAATCCGGATCGGTGAAGCTCAGTTGTCATACCAATTTCCAGCCATACTCTTCAGTTAATCTTCGAAATTCATTCCAATGCTTCGTCCGGTCCGGATTTTTTGTGTTCTTTGCCGCATGACATATAATTCTTCGAAATTATGACGGTTAAACTCGCCGACATCGAAGGCGCCCGAGAGATCCTCAAGGGCGTAATAAATCCGACTCCAACAATTTTCGACGAAAAGCTTTCCGCGGAGCTGCATGCTCGGATCTATCTCAAAGCCGAATGCCTCCAACGCTCCGGATCATTCAAGATCCGCGGCGCGTACAACACGATCTCCAGACTTTCTGACGAGGAGAAAAGTCGCGGCGTCGTGACGGGATCTGCCGGCAATCACGCCCAGGCAGTCGCGCTTGCGGCGAAGCTTCACGGGATCAAGGCGACGATCGTCTTGCCGGAATTCGCGCCGCTGACAAAAGTCATGGCTACGCGAAGTCACGGAGCGGAGGCGATATTGAAAGGCTCGACATTCGACGAAGCCGTCGCGTACTCGCGCGAGCTTGGAAAGGAACACGGGTACACGTACGTCCATGCCTTCGATGACGAGCGCGTGATCGCCGGGCAGGGAACTATCGGAATCGAGATCGCCGAAAAACTGCCGGATGTGAATGTCATCGTCGTGCCCATCGGGGGCGGCGGACTGATCTCGGGCACCGCGATCGCGGCAAAGACACTTTTGAAAAACGTTCGCGTGATCGGAGTCCAGGCGGCGAATGTCGCGGCGGTGAATCCTTCACTCGCTGCCGGCGAACCGGTCGAAGCAAAACATCAACCGTCGATCGCCGACGGAATCGCCGTAAAGCGGCCCGGCAATCTTACGTTGCCGATCATTCGTGATTTTGTGGACGAAGTAGTCGAAGTCACCGAAGACGAGATCGCACGCGGGATCTTTCATTGCGTCACGAACGCTCATCTCGTAGTCGAAGGCGCCGGAGCGGCCGGAGCGGCTGCGCTGATCGCTCGAAAAATTAAGCTGGGCGAAAACGAAACCGCGTGCGCCGTCCTCGCGGGCGGAAACATCGACGGGAATCTTTTGAATCGCGTGATCGAGCAGGTCATGGTTCGTCAGGGACGTTACATCGTCTTTAAGCTTCTCGTGCTCGATCGCCCAGGCTCGCTCGCAGCGTTACTCGAGTCCGTCGCCGAGAGCGGTGCGAACGTGATGGAAGTAAATCATCAGCGTGCGATCTGGCTCGCTCCGCTCGGTTATACCGGAATTGAAATGATCCTCGAAGTGCGAGACGAGCGGCACGGACGGGACGTGCACAGGCATCTTGAGAAGGCCGGTTATCACGTCGAGCGCGAAGGCCAGGGCGACTGGGAAGAGTAACAGAAGGCGGAAGGCCCGGCTACCTTCGTTCGAGATTCTCCGTATATAGGTCTTTGTATATCCGGTAGTTGCTCATCACTTTGAAAACGTAATCTTTTGATTCCTTAAAACCGATCTCCGAAACAAAGATCCCGGGATCTTTCGGTTTGCTACGATTTAGCCACCGAGCCGCATTATCTTCTCCGCCGTTGTAGCTCGCGGCGATCGCTTCATAGAGGCCGCCGAACTGCGATTTCAAATCGGCGATGTACGCGGAACCGAAGGCAATGTTTGTCGCCGGCGAGTAAAGGTCATCGGGATGAAGGTTCGGATAGCCTGCCTTATCTTTGTATTTGATCGCCGTGTCGAAGACGAGTTGAAGCAAGCCGCGAGCTCCGACCGGCGATTTCGCCGTGGGCCGGAACGAGCTTTCCTGTTTCATTATCGCTAGAAGGAATCGCGGATCGACTTTGAACTTCTTACCTGAAGCGAGCAGTTCGGAGCGAAAAACAATCGGGTAGTCGCCGGCCGTTATGTTGGATCTATTACTTGACTCAAGCAACATGATCGATGAATTCCTGCCCAACGCGGAGGTCTTGGCGATTGCGCCGTAATAGGTATTCGGATTTGAAGCAGCGGATGTGTATGCAGATCTTGCTTCGGCATCGCGGTTGAGATTATCCAGTGCAAATCCCTTCAGGAAGAATACCTCGTCTGCAGAAGTCATGGACCCGGCGGAGCTGAGCCGCAGACCGAGTAACTGCGAAGCCGCACTCGACGCTTGCTCCCATCTCTCACGGAATATCTCCATTCGTAACCTCGCATGAAGAGCATTTACTTCTGCGGTCTTTCCTCGGAATCGCGCCGTGGTTCGGTCAACCCACGTGTTAGCCATATCGTAAAGCCCTGCCTCACGATACGCGTCGATCAAATTTAAATGCGCTGACTCGATCTTCTCGCCGGTCGGGAAGTTTTGAACGTACTGCTCATACACTTTCGCGGCTTCGAGATTCTTTCCAAGTCGAACCAGCGACGCGCCTTTGTAAGCGAGTCCTTCGCGTCCATCTTTCGAAGTATCGCCGTTTAACTTCTCAAACCAGAAAACAGCCTTCTCGTACTGCCGCTCCCACATATAGGAGCGGCCCGTGCCGAACAAAGCCTTCGGCATTCCGGGATCGTTAGGATAATTATCAAAAAACTTTTGCCAGTGCTCGCGTGCCTGCGGGAACAAACGATTGGCCATGTATGTCTCGGCACGCGAGAGATGCTCTGCCGCTTCTAAAGTTTGGAGCTTGCCGCTCTCATCGCGTTGATCCGCATCAAGCCTCATCGCACGCCGGAGTGCGGCATCCGATGTCTGAGCGAACGAAACCGAAAATAGAAATAGCGCGATGGAAATTGAGCTGAGCAGTTTATTCATATTGGTAAATCAGGAAGAGCTTAGGACTAGGAATAATTTAGCCGAATGTTGGACGAACGTGAAATCAAGTTAGTTGTACGCATGGTTTTGAGTCCCGCCTTTAGGCGGCTTATACCCAGAGGGTCGTGGAGCCTGCCGCCTGAAGGCGGGACTCAAAACAAGCGGCATGCTAAAATTTCGATTTACTTCGGGAGACGAAAAATATGAAGATTGCACTCAATGGCGCGACTACGATGCACGCCGATCTTGAAACCGATATACGCGCTGCAGGAGCTGCGAAATTCGACTTGGTCGAGCTCTGGGCTTCGAAGCTCCGCACGTACCTGGCGTCGCATACGATCGCTGATCTGCGAGCGTTGCTTTCAGAGAATAACGTCGAGCCATGGTCGATAAACTCCATCGAACACATTACATTTCGCACGCCTGAGGATTACGAATCGATCAAGGCTCAATGCGGCGAACTATCCGCGATCGCGGGTGAGATCGACTGTCCTTATATCGTCGTCGTTCCCGGCAAACTCCCCGATGGAGCGACGAAAGAGCAGATCATCGACGAGTCGGTTCGCGTCCTGAATGAGCTAGCCGATATCTCCGAGCCTTACGGCGTGGCACTGGCCTTCGAATTTCTTGGACAAACCGATTGTTCAGTGCAGACCTTGGATCTGTGTAACGAGATAGTCGAAAAGGTTGATCGCCAGAGCATCGGAAACGTAATCGATACGTTTCACTTCTATGCCGGCAATTCGACGTTCGAAGCGATCGATTCGATGAAGCCTGAAAAACTTTTTATATTCCACATCAACGACGCCGAAGATCTTCCGAAGGAACAACTGACGGATGCTCAGCGACTATATCCCGGAACCGGAATTCTTCCGATCGCCGAGATAAAAGCGCATTTCGACAAGATCGGTTACGACCGGATGGTCAGCATCGAGATCTTCCGGCCCGAGTACTGGGATCAGGATCCGTTTGAAGTCGCCAGGAAAGCGAAAGCCGCAACAGAAAAAGTTTTGGGACTCGCTCAGAGTGCGCGATTCATCGCGTAGTTTTCCTACCGCCACGCATTCCTGTGAACTCTGAACCGCGAGTTGAAACTCGCGTTGAACTACGCGATAAATCGCGCACTCTGAACTAAATGAACAAAATCAAAATCGGAATCATCGGTACCGGCTTTATTGGCAACGTCCACGGCCGCATATATTCGCGCGATCCGCGTACTGAGATCGCGGCTCTTTACGACATCGTTCCCGAACGTGCCGAAGCGACATCGAAGACGATCGGTGGAAAAGTTTGCTCGTCGCGTGAAGAGCTTCTCGAAAATTGCGACGCGGTTCTCGTCTGCGCACCGAACAAGACGCACAAAGAGATCGCGCTGCACGCCATCGCTGAAGAGAAACATGTTTTCTGCGAAAAACCTTTCTCGATCGGAATCGCCGATGCGACCGAGTTGCGCGACGCGGCAAACAAGGGAAGCTGTGTGTTTCAAGTCGGACACAATCGTCGTTATGCTCCCGCGTATGTCCAACTCAAACATCTGCTTCAGAGCGACAAACCCCACTCGGCGCATGTCAAGATGAATCGCGGCGAGCTCGTGAATCCGATCTGGACCGGTGACGTGAATGTGACGGGCGGATTTCTGTATGAGACCACGATTCATCTTTTTGACATGATGCGGTTTCAGTTCGGCGAGATCGAGGAGCTGGTCGCGTACGGATCCCAGCACGAATATCCCGAGCTTGACGAATTCTCGCTGATCTTCAAATTCAAGAACGGATTTCACTGCACGTTCGCATCGTCTTCGGATGCGAGCTGGCATTTCCCGTTCGAGCGGATCGAAGTCTTCTGTCATCACCGCACGATCATGACCGAGGAAATGGAACGGCTGCTCGATTCGCGCGGCATGGATGCCAATTTCGAAACGCACACCTGGCACATGACCGAGAAAGAGGAACGATGGGGTTACGTCCAGGAAGATCGGGCGTTCATCAATTCGATCCTCGACGCTATTCCGCCGCCTGTGACCGCGGATGACGGATTCAAATCGGTTGAGCTTGTCGAATCGGTTTATGAGGCGATCAGGAGCGGCGAACGGATCCGATTCGAGTAAGAGCTACGCCACTTATCGAACTTTCCGTAGTATCATTCGTTAAGGAATTCGAAGTCGATATGATTCAGTGTCAAAATTGCGGGCAGGCAAATGCCCAGGAAAGCCAATTCTGCCGATTCTGCGGGACGAAGTTTCTCATGCCTCAGCCGATGCCGCAGCAGAACTACGGATATCAGACACCGCCGCGTCCTTATTCGTGGAAGACCGATGAATTTCAGACGCAGACCGACGCTCGCAGGACGACATCGAATGCGTCGCAGTCTCCACAACCGTTGGCCGCCCGCGAACCGCACTACATGTCGGGGAATTACCGCTGCCCGAATTGCATGAGTCAGTTTCTGCCGCGGATCGAGCGGCGTATCTCAACGACCGGCTGGGTCGTGTTCGCAGTTCTGCTTGTAGTATTTTTTCCGCTTTTCTGGGTAGGACTCCTGATCAAAGAAGACGTTCAGGTCTGCCCGTCCTGTTCCGCACGACTAAGATAGCTCAGCGATAATAGTAGCCTTTGGGATGCTCGATCTTGACGTCCGGGTTCGTGCTCTGCACCTCGACGCGATGGTACCCGCGTTTCATGTGAGTCGAAAGGTAAGACAAAAGGAATTGCCGATTTAATAGAAGCGTCAGATCCCGAAAGAAAGGTTCGAATGTCATCGGCGAGATCGAGCCCTGAAAAAACGCCCGTCCGCCCGTCTCGTCGGAAAGTTTATTCAGCGAGCCCTGGCCGTTCAATATCAAACGCTGATCGCCGCCCTCGGTCATGACAGTCGCCGTATAAAACGAGTAGACCGATACGCTGCGTCTCTGTGCTCGACTGATCGCACGCTCGAGATCGAGACTCTGCGCGGGCGTCGAGCCGGAAAATCCCTGGGTTACGTCCAAACCGTCGGAAACGAGGAGTATCGCCCTTCTTCCCGCCGGAAGTGCATCGAAGCGATTCAAAGCATCGATAACGCTGTCGTACGGATTTCTGGGTGACACGGTTGAACTCGATGCGACGATCCGGATCGATTCGGCGGCCTGGTCAAGATCATCGGTAAACTTCTGCCTGATCTGGATCGTGCCTCCGCGAATATAACCGACCATCACGCGCGATCCACGTGGCAGGCTTCGGATAAACTTTTTCAGATCCTTGATCTGTAAATTGAAGGATGACGAAAGATCGTCCTGAATGAGGATGCAAAGTGCCAGCGGCGCTTCGACAACGCTTCGGATCGAAAGGATCGTCTGCTCGTCCTTGTCTTCTCTGACGATCAGTCTGTCGGCCTGAATATATTCTTCAGCTTGTCCCTGACGAAGTTCCTGTTTCGTGAAGATGGAGATCGGGATCGAGACCGTCCGAACCTTTTGTTTGTCTCTGTCGTTCTCGGGTTGTGCAGTCACAAAACTTCCGAGCAGAACCAATGCAAAAAGCGAGAAAAGGGTGTTTTTCGTCATACTTTCGGGCCGGCCAGGTACAGCACCGCTAGTCTAATACAAGTCCTTCAGCTAGTTAAAGTTTGTGATGCCAGTTGTTTGAATTAAGTTTGCACGGCTTGTAAAGTAAATTCCATCGGAAAAATGGACGAAATCGTATCTAAATACGACATCTCCAAACGCGATCTTGCCCGCGGGAGGAATCTCAAAGTAGCCGCTGTATCTGCTCCGCTCGTGCTCGCCGGCGTTCCGGCGGCGCTTTTCCTGATATTGATGTTTGTTTTCGGAGCCACTCCGCCGGTCGCCGCTACTTTCTTCTTTATCGGTCTGATACTGACAATTATCGGATTCGTCGTCGGGCTTGGAATGACCGGATTCTTCGCTTACCGCCATGCCAATTGGACAAAGGAGATGCGCGAGCGGATCGCGGCCGATGGCATCAAGGCCGAGGAGATCGAGTGGTTTCGAAACGAATTGAAGACGGCTGAGAAGCGAGCGTTACGTGAGATGCAGCGCGATCCGATGCTCGAGGACGCGTATCGCGAAACTCTTGCGTCAAGATTAACGGCAACGCGGATCGTGCGATCGTCGAAGAAGGAATTGTTCCTCGCAAAGCGGCGTCAGACAAAATTACGACAGTTGAAGAAGCTAAACAGGGAAAGCTCGGAAAAGTTCAAAGCCGAGATCGATTCCGATATCGAGAAGATCAGCACCATAAACGACGAAGCAAAACTGATGCTTGCTGAAGCCGAGTCGCGCTTGCAGTTGATCGAAGCGGCGGCCGCACGCGGATCGCATCTCGCGGATTCGGAACTTGCGTTGAAGAAATTATCGGCTCGGGCTGCGGAGCTGCCGCTTGCGTTGGAAGAAGCTCGGATGACGGAAGAGATAAGAAAAGAGATCGAGGCAGAAGACGGGGAAGAAGAAGGCGAAAGAAAGACCGCGTGATCCGTTCGGACGCTTGAATTGAACCTGTGTTATCAGGTGGGTGGCCTTCAGTCTCCGAAGAAACGTCGAAGCCATCATCTACGGCAAATCTTCAACATGGAAGTTTGCACCGAATCTGGCATCAGCCTCCCTCAATTCAAGTGTTGGCTCAATTATTATGCGTCCGGTGACGAGATACTCAGAAAGAATCTTTCGCCGACAAGACTATAGCACGCGAGAGCGTGGGCACGTCAATGAGAGTTATAGGACGAATGGGACGAATAAGATCTATACGTCTCATTCGTCCCATTCGTCTTATTGGTTCTATTACTGCTCGATCTCTAATTCCATGGGAGGTGCGGCGTCACGATTTTTGAGGATGCGATCGAGCATGTCGGTACACTCGGCGCTGCGTGATGCGAGCTGCATGTCCGATTGCTGCTGATGCATTTTTAGCTGGTGGAATTCATCCGCGATATGAAGCGCGGCGAGGATGGCAACTTTAAGAGAGTCAACGGTTAGCGTTCCCGACGCGATCTCGCGCATCTTGCCGTCGACATAGTCCGCAAGATCCATGATGTACTCGTTATCGCCATCGGAACGGATACTGTAATTCTGATTGTAGATCTCGACCCGAATCGTTTGTTCTGAAGATTCCGCTTTACTTTTTCCCGCGATCATCGTCATTACCTCCCGACCGCCTCGGCGACTTCTGAATCGATTATCGTCATTGCGTCGAGCATCGCTTCGACCTTTAACTGAATGGCGTCGCGTTCCGAAAGGAGGCCATTCACCTTTTCCGCCAGTCTTTCGTTTTCCTCACGGAGATGCACGGCCTCGCGTCTCAGCTCGCTTGTTTCCTGTTCGATCTTCTCTTTCTCTTCGCGGATCCGCTTTGCGAATTCGATCGTGAGGTAAATTTTATCTTCGAGATGAGAGAACTTCTCCATTCCCGTTAGACCATTCATTAACTGTTCTCCAAAAAGATGCGGGCTTCGAAAATCTATAGGGTTACGATTATGTGAATTTTTGTTTTAAAGTTCAAGTTAAATTCAAAATCTTCGACGAATATTCAGATCTTTTTCCACTGCGTCGAGCTACTCAGCGTGAACTGCATCGACTTCCGTCTCGATCAACGTCCGTTCATCGCTTCGATATTCCAGCCGGATCGTCAAAGATCGCTCGTTCGCCTCGATTCCTTTTCCTTCATAAACATCGACGAAGCTAACATCGCGACACAACTCTCGTCCCTGTGAAAGTATAGATGCGCGGATGTCGTCGAACGTGACCGTCCGGTTCACCAGGAACGAAACGTCGCGTACGATCGCAGGATACTTCGGCAGACTCCGATATAGAGCCGGCGAAGTTTCCTCATGAAGAAGCGATTGAAGGTCGAGTTCGGCAACATATACCGGTTGCTTAAACTTGTAATCGCCCGCTAATTCCTCGCTTATCCGACCGATACTTCCGACGACGCGATCATTGCTGGAAATCGTCGCCGCCTGACCGCTTCGCAGATGACCTACGTCACCGCCGGAGAACACGAGATTCGACAAACCGACCGCTTCAAGAGCCGCCTCGACAGCGCCTTTCGCATCGTAAAAATCGAGCTCTCGCTGCGTCATCGAACGTCCTGCGTTTGCGTCTCCGCCGGTGATGACGAGGCTAAGAAGCTCGCGTTCGGTCGGCAAGCCGTCTTCCCCCGACTTCGTCGCAAAAGTCTTCCCGATCTCAAAAAGCTTCAGATCTTTGTGCTGTTGATTGAAGTTCAGTTTGGCCGCGTCGAGCACACCCGCGAGCAGAGTCGGACGCATACGTACCGCGCCCTCGATCACGGAATCCTGTAGCGTTACAAATTTCTCGTCGGCATTATCGTCGAGCAAGCCGGGAACGGGCTCGAATCGCTCATCGTTTTTCGTATCGATGAAACTGTATGTGATCGCCTCATTGAATCCGAGATCGATGAGCGTTCGACGCAAACGTCTCTTTCGAATCTCCGTATCCTGGTATTCGCCGGCACCGAAAGCGGGCGGCAGTTCTTCCGCAATATTTTCGTAGCCGGTGTGCCGCGTGATTTCCTCCACGAGATCTTCTTCGATCGAAATGTCATACCTCCACGACGGTACGGTAAACGCGGCAGGATCCTCTTCACTCTGGCTAATGCCGAGCGAGTTTAGAATGCGAAGACATTCGCTGCCGGCGACTTTTAGACCGGTAAGACGCTCAACGGCCCGGGGAAGATCGTAGGACACAGCGTAACGCGGTTCAGCTTTGGTCGGATATACATCGATGAACTCTGCCATCTCGCCGCCGGCGAACTCGCAGATGAGTTCGGCCGCACGATCGGAAGCTCGCGAGAGATTGTCGATGTCGACACCGCGTTCGAAACGATAGCTTGCTTCGGTTGTCAGTCCCAGTTTGCGAGAGGTCTGGCGGATGTTCTCGCGTTTGAAGAATGCGACTTCGAGAAGAACATTCGTCGTCGCCTCGGTGATGCTCGAATCAAGTCCGCCCATGATACCGCCGATCGCCGCCGGTTTCTCCGCGTCGGCGATAACGAGCATCGAGTTATCAAACGAGTGCATCGGCTGGCCGAGCTCATGCATGACGTAATTCGTAATATCGGCGACGTTGTTGATCGATCGTTCGCCGATCGCCTCGAGGCGTTCTACGATCCACGCCGGCGACGGGCCGATCTTCACGTTCTTGATCACCCGGGCCGTGAATCTATGACAGAGCTCCGGGTCGTTGATCGCGACGACGTCATAGGCCAGGACCATCGGCAGAGGAATTTCGGGTTCGTCAGAAACGGCCGGAGCCTTAACGGATGCACCGGTGATCGCGGCGATCTCGCGCGCGACACCAAGATGCGACAGACAGTCCGGGCGGTTCGAGGTCAGATCGATATCCAGCACGAAATCGTCGCCGTGCGGATGGACGCCTTCGACGGCGAGGCCGACACGCGTAAGCTCCGACGCGACGTCCTCGGCGGAAAGATCGATGTCGATCAAATTCTTAAGCCAGTTGTAGCTAATATTCATTTACTCTCTAGAGCCTTTCTAAGATTGCTTTGAGCAGGAGAAAAGCCGGGGCTGATCTGCAGCGCCTTCTGAAATTGTACGATAGCTTCCTGCATTCTATTCTGCTCAGCGTAAATTATTCCGAGCGTGTTGTACGCTTCGGGAAAATTCGGATATTTCTGGATCATCGCCTCGAGCAATTTGATCGCGTCACCGCTCCGGCCTTGCGCCTTGTAAGACATCGCAAGACTACGCTGAAACTCACCGTTAGTCGGGGTCGCGTCCAAAGCACGTTCGTATGCTTTCGAAGCCGAGTCGAATTTCTTTTTCGCCATCGCGGAATTACCGATCGAAGCGTAAGCTTCTCCGCGACGAGCTGCATCAAAAAAACCTGCCTTGTCATGACTCAGAGCCTGATCGAATTGTTCGATCGCTGCGTCAAAGTTTTCGGATCGCGTTTCAATGATCCCGAGATTAGCGTAGGCCAAAGAGTAACTGCCGTCGATCTCCGTAACCTTCTGAAAATTACGTCTCGCTTCATCGAGCTTGCCCTGTTTTAGCAGAACGTCGCCGAGCGTATTCAATCCTTCGACGCCTCGTGGATCGATCGTTACTGCGGATGTGCAATGTTGAAAAGCTTCGTCGAGACGGTTCAATTGATCTAGGTATCTGCAGTAATTAGTCTCGACGAGATAATTGTTCTTCGTCACATGCAACGTACGCGAGAAGATCGTCTCTGTATTTCGCCAGTACGAAACCTGCCCGTACGCAACTAAGGTCAGACCGATGAGCGCCATCACGGCCGCGGCTCCGCGAACTAGTACCGGCAGTTGCAGTCTTTCCGCCAATTCTGAAACGAGCCAGACAACGGCGACCGACAGACCGATGTAAGGAACATATGTGTAACGATCCGCCAGAGCCTGACGGCCAACCTGGACGATTCCGATGACGGGAACAAGCGTTCCGATGAACCAGAACCATCCGACGAACAGATACGGACGCTTACGAATCTGCCAGATCGAAATCGCCGAGATGCCGGCAAGAAATATCGCGGCGGCTCCGAGCTCGAGACCGGTCAGATTCTTATCAAATGGATACCAAACTCCGAGATCCGCCGGATAGAACATCATCGCGACATACTTTGCGTAAGAAACGACCGCGTTTGAGATACGGTCCTGGATCGAAAATCTCTCGAGCGTCTGAACGGCGCCGCCGGACGATTGAGCCATGATCGTCACGATTGCCGAAATCGCCGAGAGTGCAAAAAACGGGATCTTCTCGGCGACGATCTGCCGCATGTTCGACCATCTAAATTCGTCGATCCGTTTCAACGGCCAGTAATCCATCAGCAGTAGTAAGAACGGAAACGTGACCAGCATCGGTTTTGCCATCAAACCGATAGCAAAAAGTCCGAGAGCGATCCAAAACGATCGCTTGTTCGTTGTGTTCTTCGTGTATCGGGAGTACGCAAGAAATGCGAGGAGCATGAAAAGCGTGCTCAGCACGTCTTTGCGCTCGGCGATCCATGCAACTGATTCGACATGGGCCGGATGCACAGCGAACACGGCGGCGACGATCGCACTTTTCCATTGATCGCCGGAGATCCCGCGCAGCAAGAAGAAAAGAAGAACTGAATTCGCGATGTGCAGTACCAGGTTCATCGCGTGATGCGAACCGGCGTTCAAACCGAAAAGCGTGACATCGAGCTGGTGCGAGATCCACGTTATCGGATGCCAGTTCGTCGCTTGAAGCGACGTGAAAGCAGCCGCGATGGATTTCGCCGATAATCCGGCCGCGACCATAGCATTTTCATAAACGTAGATGTCGTCATCGAGGTTGATGAAATCGAAACCGGTGACGCGGAAATATATGACCACGCATACGACCACGAGAAGACCGGCGACGATAAGATCGTACCTCGGCTCAGACGGCGTAGTTATCGCTTCGCTTTTTTGTTTTTTAGGGCGTTGTCGAGGCACGAGTTTCGTTTAAGTGGCGAGCGGACCGCACAGGAGTTATCGTTCATGGCCGTTTCGCGCGATTTCACACCCGCACGACTGGCACGTCCAACCGCCCAAAAATACTTGGCGAAGCGATCTCGGAACTCTTGCTTTCGGAACCGGCGTGCTGCATCGCGGGCAATTTGGATAATAGAAAGGTCCGCTCCATTCCCCATTTTCAGAAGCAGTTTTCCGAAGATTTCGATGAAGAAGGATCGTCAGAACCGCACTCCCTGTCAGCATGACGAGAACACATCCAAGAATTACAACGAGGACTTTCATTCGACCGCTCTATTTGAACTGCTCCAAAAATCGCACGTCGTTTTCGAACAGATATCGGATGTCATCGATCTCGTACATCAGTGCAGCCATTCGATCGAGACCGAACCCGAACGCGAATCCGGAATAGATCGTCGGATCGACATTCACCGCGCGCAAAACATTCGGATGCACCATCCCTGAACCGCCAAGCTCGATCCAGCCCGATCCTTTGCACGGACGGCAGCGATCGTTCTCGTATTTACCCGTGCCGTGACATTTGAAACATGAGAAGTCGAATTCGGCAGACGGCTCGGTGAAAGGGAAGTAGCTCGGACGAAAACGCGTCTTCGTGTCCTCGCCGAACAGACGCCGGAGCCACTCGGTCACGGTTCCTTTCAGATGTGCCATCGTGATCCCTTTGTCGACGCATAGGCCTTCGAGCTGATGGAACATCGGCACGTGAGTCATGTCCGGCGTATCGCGACGGAAAACTTTTCCCGGTGCGAGAATTCGGATCGGCACACCGCGCCGCTCCATCGCACGGATTTGAACCGTCGATGTTTGAGATCGCAGTGCGAGGCCGGTCGTCGTGTAAAAAGTATCCTGCGACTCCCGAGCCGGATGACCTTCGGGGATGTTCAATGCTTCGAAGTTGTAATAGTCGGTCTCGATCTCGCGATCATCTTCGATCGCATAACCCATCGAGACAAATATGTCCTCGATCTTCTGGCGGACGATCGTGATCGGATGAAGATGACCGGTCGCGGGACGTCGCCCGGGGATCGTCACATCCAACCGCTCCAGCTCGATCTTGGCTTTCGATATGAACTCGTTGAGCTGCTCATCGACCGCCGCGATCGTTGACACGATCTCGGTCTCGGCGGCTTGGACGATCTGGCCAAACTCTCCACGCTCGTCGGCGGGAACCTTGCCGATCAGCTTCTTGGTCGCCGCCATGGCGGATTTCTTTCCCGTGTGACGGATCTTGAGTTCGTTGACCGCGGCGAGTATGCCTTCGGCATCGGACAGGCTCCGGCCATCCAGATTCAGTTCCGCGAACCGGTCGAAATCATTAATAAACGCAGCACGCGCGGCTTCAACTTGTGCCTTCTCATCGGACATAGAAAGTAAGGATAACCGACAGGGCGAACTAGAGAAAATTGCTAATGTAATTTTATCGAGGAGATTGAATGCCGCGACCGGCGGTGTTGGTGACAGAAGTCATTTGAGCGACGTTTTTTGTGAACGCGGATTGGGCGGATCAAGCGGATTAAAACCGGATCAGAATTTCAAAGTTTTCTTTTTAGTGTTCCTTTTCGTGTGGTTAGTGTGGTTCGTGGTTGCGCTTTCTAAGAATCTAACCACGAATCACCCTAACCACACGAAAAAGACACGAAAAAGACACGAAACAGGAAAAACTTTCTTTTTTCAAATCCGCCCGAATCCGCCTGACCCGCTGAATCCGCGTTCAAAAAAAGCCGTACAGCTATCGGCGACAGATTCCACGTTCGCCGTTCCTTTTGTTATCATCCAAATTGCTCCTGTAATTACGAAAACTTCATGAAAGCTATTGTTAAAAGCAAGGCCGAGCCGGGTTTGTGGATCGAAGATGTGCCCGAGCCGGAGATGACCATCAACGACGTCATGATCCGCACCAAAAAAGGTGGGATCTGCGGAACGGACCTTCACATCTACAACTGGGACGCGTGGGCGCAGTCGACGATAAAAGTGCCGACGACGATCGGTCATGAGTTTGTCGGCGAGATCGTCGAAGTCGGCTCGAACGTTATGGACTTCAAGGTCGGTGACATCGTCAGTGCCGAGGGACATCTCGTCTGCGGACGCTGTCGAAACTGCATGGCCGGGCGTCGAGCCCTTTGTGCGAACACGCGCGGTATCGGCGTCAACACGAACGGCGGATTCGCCGAGTTCATCGCGGTGCCGCAGACGAACATCTGGAAGCATAAGGCGCATATCGATCTTGAAGTCGCGGCGATCTTCGATCCCTTCGGGAATGCAGTTCATACGGCATTGGCTTTCGAAGTGTTCGGCGAGGACGTTTTGATCACCGGTGCCGGCCCGATCGGGATCATGTCTGCCGCTGTCGCCCGTCACGCCGGTGCGCGGAACATCGTCATCACTGACGTGAACGAATATCGACTCGACCTCGCGCGCAAAATGGGCGACGTCAACATGGCCGTGAACGTAAAAGAGAAAAACCTGAAGGATGTCCAAAAAGAGCTCGGGATGAAGGAAGGTTTCGACGTCGGCTTCGAGATGTCGGGCATTCCGTCGGCGTTTCAGGACATGGTCGGGAATATGTTCCACGGCAGCCGCATCGCGCTTCTCGGCATTCCGACAGAAAATTTCGCCATCGATTGGAAGACCGTCGTCTTCAACATGCTCCACATCAAGGGAATCTACGGCCGGCAGATGTACGAGACCTGGTATCAGATGAGCGTGCTACTTGAGACCGGTGTTGATATTTCGCCCGTCATCACGCACCGGTTTCCGTATCAGGAATTCGAGAAGGGATTCGAGGCGGTGAGATCGGGGAATTCGGGGAAAGTAATATTGGATTTTGAGAACATGTAGATGCGTAGGGTGATTAACCGCAGATAACGCAGATCGCGCAGATTTTCCGGAAATATGCTTTCGTGAGAAAGGGCTTAAATAAAATCTGCGTGATCTGCGTCATCTGCGGTTAACTAAGTTAATCAGATCGACCCGACCGAAGGACATAGAAATGTACGGAAAAGTAAAAGAACAGATTCAAAAGACCCTCAACGAGATCCGCGAAGCCGGACTCTACAAGTCCGAGCGTGTCATCGAGAGTCCGCAGGAAGCTCGGATCGATGTCGGAGGCCGCGAGGTCCTCAACATGTGTGCGAATAATTATCTCGGCTTGTCCGATGATCCGCAGATCGTGAAGGCTGCGCAGGAAGGACTCGAAAAGTGGGGATATGGTTTGTCGTCCGTGCGGTTCATCTGCGGGACGCAGGAGATTCATAAGGAGCTCGAGAAAAAGATCAGCGAGTTTCTTGGGACCGAGGACACGATCCTCTATACGTCATGCTTCGATGCGAACGGTGGGCTGTTCGAGACGATTCTGTCGGACGAGGACGCGGTGATCTCGGATGAGCTCAATCACGCGAGCATTATCGACGGCGTGCGATTGTGTAAAGCTCAGCGGTTCCGATACAAGAACAGCGATATGGCCGATCTGGAGGCGAAGCTTTTGGAAGCGAGCTCGGCACGGTTCAAAATGATCGCGACCGATGGCGTGTTCTCGATGGACGGGTATATAGCGAAGCTCGACGAGATCTGCGATCTTGCAGAGAAGCACGACGCAATGGTGATGGTCGATGATTCACACGCTGTCGGATTCATGGGTAAGACCGGACGCGGTACGCACGAGCATCACAATGTGATCGATCGCATCGACGTCATCACCGGAACTCTAGGAAAAGCTCTCGGTGGTGCGAGCGGTGGTTACACAAGCGGAAAGAAAGAGATCATTGAATTACTGCGCCAGCGTTCGCGTCCGTATCTGTTTTCAAATTCGGTCGCGCCGCCGATCGTCGCAGCATCGATCGCCGCGATCGACATGCTGACGCAGTCAACGGATCTTCGCGACAAGTTGATGGACAACACGCGATACTTCCGCGAGAAAATTGCGGCGATAGGCTTGGATGTTTTGCCGGGCGAACATCCGATCGTGCCGGTCATGTTTGGCGATGCAAAGCCTGCTGTGAAGATGGCGGAGAAGCTGCTCGAGAAAGGCGTGTACGTGATTCCGTTTTCATTTCCGGTCGTACCGAAAGGGAAGGCTCGTATCCGGACTCAAGTCTCAGCGGCGCATTCAAAAGAAGATTTGGATTTTGCGATCGAGAAGTTTGCGGAAGCGAAGGAAGAGTTGGGGATCGGTCGAGTGGCCAGCGCCTAGTTTAGGCAATTTAATTTCGTAATTATTAATTCCGTAATTTAGTAATTGCATTACGAACTTAATAATTACGGCATTAATAATTACCCTCGATAAAAGAAAAGCGATCCGGTCATCTGAACTCACCGGATCGCTTTTTATTACGTTTGATCGTTTACGCTGCCGCTTGTTGCTTTCCGATCGCGTCTTTCGCCTGACCGGCGATAGTCGCGAATGTCTCCGGCTGTTTCACTGCGAGATCGGCGAGGACCTTACGATCCAGCTCGATCCCGGCCAGCTTCAAACCGTACATGAACTGCGAGTACTTCATCTCGTTCAGACGGCATGCTGCGTTGATGCGGACGATCCACAGTTTACGGAAATCGCGCTTCTTCAGCTTTCGGCCGGTGTACGCGAAATTCAGTGCGCGTTGAACCGATTCCTTTGCCGAGCGATACAGCTTCGACTTTGTCCCACGATAGCCTTTAGCTAAGGCTAATATTTTTTTGCGTTTCTCTAGACGCTTATTACCACGTTTTGCTCTTGGCATATGTTCACTCCTTATCTTTTGTTTTGAGTACCGGCTTAAGCCGGCCACGCCGCCTAAAGGCGGGACTCAAAACTTAATCTCGTCCGTATGGCAGCATTTTCTCGACGCGTTTCTGATCGCCTTCGCTGACCAATGCATCGATATCCAGATTGCGCTTACGCTTGTTCGTCTTCTTCGTCAGAATGTGACGGGCATGCGAATGACCGCGTTTGAATTTGCCGCTCGCCGTCGAGCGAAAACGCTTTGCTGCGCCCTTGTGTGTTTTTAGTTTTGGCATAATTACTCTCCTCGTTGTACGACGGGCTTTCTAGCCTGTCGCTCGACAGCCTGGAAAGGCTGTCGTACATCAAAAAATCTCGTCCTCGTCTTTCGGCTCCGGTTTTACCTCTTTCGGCTTCTCCACCCGCTCTTTTTTCTTTTCGCCTTCGATCACAACCTCGGCCGGCTGTTTCGCTGCGGCTCTTTTCTTTACTTCAGGTGCGATCTTTTTGGGCACGAAGATGGTGAACATTTGATAGCCTTCCATCTTCGGCGCTACCTCGACCTCGGCGATATCGGCGAGCTCCTCGCTCAGCTTCTTCAAGATCTTCGCTCCGAGCTCGCGGTGAGTCATCTCGCGGCCGCGGAATGCGATGGCTGCACGAACCTTGTCGCCTTCTCCGAGCCACTGTCGCGCATGCTCCATGCGATATCGGTAATCGTGATCGTCGGTGCCCGGCCGAAACTTGATCTCCTTGACCGATACGGTGACCTGCTTCTTCTTCGCCTCGTGAGCTTTCTTCTTCTGCTCATAGAGGAATTTTCCGTAGTCGATGATCTTAGCCACAGGCGGCTGTGCGTTCGGTGCGATCTCGACAAGATCGAGCGCACGCCGTCGTGCTTCCTGGATCGCGTCGCGCGTGTCCATGACACCCAACGACTCGCCATCATCGGTCACAACACGGACCGACGGAACTCTTATCCTTTCATTTGTCCGGTGCTGCGGCTCGCGCTGCCTCGGACGAAAATTTCTACCACCAAATCTTCTAGCGATATGTGCCTCCTGTGGTTATGAACGTTCTCAGAGCGATCGTTGCAGCTTTTGCGCACTGATCATCTCCTTGAACTCTGCCAACGACATCGCGCCGATGTCACCCTGTTTTCTCTCACGCACCGCAACTTTCTGTTCCTCGAGCTCTTTGTCGCCGAGAACAAGCATGTAAGGAACTTTTTGTAACTGTGCGTCGCGAATTTTTGCGCCGATTTTATCAGATTTCAAGTTGGCTTCAACTCTGAAACCGGCGTCTCGTAATTCTTTTGCGATCTTGTCGGCGTACTCGTTGATGCGATCCGTGATCGGAAGCACGGCAACCTGCACCGGAGCGAGCCAGAGCGGGAACGCGCCTGCGTAATGCTCGATCAGGACTCCGAAGAATCTCTCGATCGATCCGAACAGAGCACGATGGATCATGACCGGCCGTTTCTTCGAATTATCTTCAGCCGTGTACTCGAGCTCGAAACGCTCCGGCAGATTGAAATCCAATTGGATCGTGCCTAATTGCCAAACGCGTCCGATCGCATCTTCGATCTTGATATCGATCTTCGGACCATAGAAAGCGGCTTCGCCCTCGATCCGTTCATACGAAATGTCTCGCTGCTTCAAAGCACTCGCGAGTTGATCTTCGGCGGATTTCCAATCTTCATCCGCGCCTAAAAAGTTTTTGTTCTCCGCGCTCCCGCGAACCGACAGCTCGAATTTAACTTTGTCGAATCCGTACGTCTCGAAAACTTTGATCGCGAAGTCGAGACAGTCGGCGATCTCGACATGAATCTGATCCGGACGAACGAACAGATGAGCATCGTCGACCGTGAATCCGCGGACCCGCATCAGACCGTGAAGCGTACCCGAAAGCTCCGCCCGATAGACCGTGCCCATTTCGGAATAACGCTGCGGTAGATCGCGATACGATTTCGGCGACGCTTTATAGATCCCGATATGGAAGGGGCAGTTCATCGGCTTGAGCCGGTACTCCTCATCCTCGATGCTCGTCGGAGCGTACATCGAATCGGCGTAATTTCCTTCGTGACCGCTCGTTACCCAAAGCTCGCGCTTCGCGATGTGCGGTGTGAAGACGAAGCTGTAGCCTCGTTTCTCCAGCTCTTCTTTGAGCAGCCGCTCCATCTCGTTGCGGACGATGCCGCCTTTCGGATGCCAGAGAATTAACCCGGCACCATACTCATCGGAGATCGAGAAGAGATCCAGCTCGCGACCCAGACGTCGATGATCGCGACGCTCGGCTTCCTCGCGCTGCTTGAGCCATGCGTCGAGCTCTTCCTGCTTCGCAAACGCGATCCCGTAGATCCGCTGCATTTGCTGATTGCTCGCGTCGCCTTTCCAGTACGCACCCGAGATCGCGAGCAGTTTGAAAGCTTGAAGCTTACCGGTGTGCGGAACGTGCGGGCCGAGACAGAAATCGATGAACTGCGAATTGTCGATGTAGTAGACACTCGCCGAATCCGAAACTTTTTCGTCGATCAGCTCGCGTTTGAGCGGCTCTTCGCGCTGCTCGAAGATATCGAGGATCTTTGCTTTCTCGATGATCTCTCGACGATACGGAAGATTCTGCTTCGCCATCTGCTTCATCTTTTTCTCGATGACCGGCAGATCTTCCTCAGTCAGATTTTTAGGAGCGATGATGTCGTAAAAGAATCCGTAGCGCGGATCGTCCATCAACGCCGGGCCGATCCCGAGCTTCGTTCCGGGGAACAAGTCGAGAACAGCAGCGGCGAGAAGATGTGCGGTGGAGTGGCGAATCACTTCAAGACCGTCACGCGTGTCAGCGTTTATAGCCTCGACGATAAGCGGCTGGCCGTTTCCGGTCAACTCTTTGTTCAAGTCGACTTCCTCGCCATTAACTTTCGCCGCGAGAGCTTTCTTGAGCGCATCGCGATCGAATGCCTTGATCGCATCTGCAACCGTCGCCGGCGCGGGAATACTGCGCTCAGCTTCGCCAAATTTTACGTTTATCTCTGCCATAATCTCGTAAATCGTCGATAGTGAATCGTGAATAAAAATTCACAAAGCCATAGCTTCTCGATCATTCGAGTCGCTTCTTACCTATCCACGATTTGCGATTCACGATTTACTCGTGAGTTCCTACTACTTACTAAGATCAGATCCGATAAGAGCGACTTTGCTTTGTTTTGAGTCACCGCTTTAACGGGCAAGCCGCCTTAAGGCGGTACTCAAAACCTGTCCCGCCATTAGAGGCGGGTCGTAGTAGTTGTTAAAACAGCAAAGTTCTTCGAAAGCATCTTATCGAAAAATTGTAAGCGGCAGACCTTGGTAAGTCCGCCGCATGGTCATCAAGGTTTAAGATTGTAACCGCCAAGTCCAGCAAAGACAAGCCGCGAAGCCATTTTATTCAGGTAAAAGAGCCTGTCGGGCACCGACCCATTCCCAGGCAGCGTCCTCTTCGGACGAGTCGAATGTCCGGATCTCGGTGCTAACCAGCGGATTGAACAGCTCGAGGAGGTTACGGATCCAAGGTTTTGGCCCGATAACCGCGTATTTATCGATCTTCGACGGAGCCTTTAGTTTTACGCGAATGAGATTGTCGTCAAATACCGAAAGCAGATCGAATCCGCTAAAGTCTTTCATTCGTGCGAGAACATTGAACTTCCCAGTGCGTTCGAGGAAAGGTTTGACAGCATCGACGGCCGATTTGATATCGCGTTCACGCAAACGCCCGTCGATCTCGTATGCGAAGACATTCTCGCTTGTGGTCTGAAGAAAATGGATCGAAGCGTCCGGTTCGACGGGTTCCCGAATCGGTTCCGGAGTTTCGGATGCCCAGGCAAATGCTTTCGCTCGTTCGTTTTGAGAAAAGACTCGAAGGTCGATTGACGAGAATACGAGTCCCTCAACTCTTGCTAGCGCCGCCATCCATCCTTTATCGGTGACAAGCGCCATCCGATAGTAATGCTTCAGTTTGTTCAACTGGTTCACGCCTTCGACGAGATCCTTTAGTAGTCCCTGGAACGTCAGCTCCATCGATGGATCGACCTCCGCGAAAAACGAGATGCGATCATTATCCTTTAGAGCGTCTTCGACCGCTTTGTAAGCTTTGCTCACATCGTCGGCGGTCATTTCGCCTGAGAGCTTGAATGCAACAACATGTTTCGGTGAATCTAAGATTTCCAGCATATGTTTCTCCTACATTTTGCGTACGACACAACCGAATAAGATGTTCAGGCCGAGTGAGAGTCTGTCCCCAAAACGGCCATTTAAAACTAATAGCGTCTTTGCATGAGAATCGGATGTTCAAGCAAAGACGCTAAGATTAGTTTTAAAATGAAGTGGTAGTCTCTAGCAGACTCGAACTGCTGACCCCTACCTTGTCAAGGTAATGCTCTACCAACTGAGCTAAGAGACTACACATTCCCTCAAAGGGAAAGACAAGAATGCCAAACCGAAGATTTAGTGTCAAGCAAAGTGCCTTATTACGTTCCACTCCTTCCTCCACACAGTGATCCCGTCCGGAAAGTGCGATAGGAAATCTTGCCGCAACCGCGGCGCATGATCACGTAGATACCGGTCGAGTTGCTCTCGGGACGATGCCACGTAGCGCATCTGATATTCGCCGCCGTCAAAATTCTCAAACGAAGCTTCGGTAAAGCAGCCGGTTTTCATCAGATCGGGAATGTGCTGATCCGTCATGTATCGCTCGTAGCGGCCGCACAAATCACGCTCAACTACAGTGCGGACTTCATAAATAACCGAAGACATATTCACGACTACTTCTTCACGACTACTTCGGTTCCTGCCTTTTCAGGGAAGGATCTTTCCTGCAAGCCGTAAGCGGTTTGCCATACGACGAAACGATCTTGATCACTCGCCCCGACTTGCGATCGACCGTCGCCTTGATACACGCACAACCGTATCCATAATGATTGTTCGTTTTCACCCACTGGCTATCCGTTATGTCAGGCCAATCCCCTTCAGCTTGATATCCGCCTTGAATTCCGATCGTCCATTCGCCGTCTCGATCGACAAGCCACGCATTTGCCGGCGTAGGATTGGAGAACCAACCGCATCGCAGTACGGCTTTTGTCTGCGCCTCCACGATTGTAATCTCGCTGCTCAGCGAGGCTGCGACGACAAACGCGCATGTTACCAGTCCGATAAAAAGAATTGTTCTCATCTTCGCAGTCCTAGTTCACAAAATTACGCTACATGCGAAATAAATCGATGCATCGCGATACCGACGAGCCGGGCGGTAGCGTTGTCGATGTCATATTTCGGATTCACTTCGCTGAATTCGATTACCTTGGTGTTGGCCAGCGAAGCGGCGTACTTGACGAGAGTGATGAATTCTCCTGCGCGAAGACCGAGCGGCGACGGAGCCGACGAGCCGGGAGCGTCGGAGGATCGGACAGCGTCGATATCGAATCCAAAAAATGTATTAAGCGACGAGCTCTGGCCGATGAACTGTTGCCGGATGTTCTCCTTCAGTTCCATGTCCGGCTGTTCGCGCGATCGCAGGATCTCGAGCGATATGCGATTAACGCCGAGATCGCGAAGATGTTTGTAATAGATCGGGGAAGCGAAGTGCGTTTGATACGCGACTTCGTAAAAATATTTCGGGAGCAGGTATCCTTCTTCGAGAAGCTGGCGGTACGGAGTTCCGCTGTTGCGCTCGTCGGCGATGCGAACATCGAGATGCGAATCGACATTTATCCCGAGCCATTTCTCGGGTCCGAAAACTTCTGCCATCGCGCGGCCGTCGGGATACGAAATGTCGTTACCGCCGCCGAGGACGATCAGACGCTTTCCATCGGCGAGCACCTGCTTGACGATAGAACAATGAACGTCGTGCGTTTCCTCGAGCGTGGCCCCGATCAAAACGTCTCCGATATCGAATAACTTCTTCTTGATATTGAAAGGCGTCAGCTTATAGAACTGCTCCCGAATCTTATTCGGTGCTTCCGCGGCTCCGACACGGCCGTTGTTTCGGCGCACGCCTTCATCCTGAGGACAACCCAGGATGACAATATCGGCGGACGCATAATCTTCCGGATCGGACGAAACTATTTCACCCAAACGCGGGTCATTTGGATCATTTCGTCTGAAAAAGAGATCGGGATTTGCTCTCGAGGTGAGCTGATAAATATCTGACATAGCCGATATTCTACTGCAATTACACGGAAAAAGACGACTATCCGTCCCATGACTCGAACTCGTACATCAGGTATGGCACCCGAGTTGCAACCTCACTAAGCGAACGGACTCTCTCTGTTAATTTTTGATACGAGATTTGGGAGGAATAATCGGATGAAGAAATATATTATTAGTTTTGTCATGATGACGCTGGTTGCAGGACTGTTTGTTTTTGCGGCGCCGTCGACGACAACGAATCTGGCAGTTAATGCTCAGACCAGAAGTTATTATATGCGACGTGTTGTTCGCAATGGCCGGGTTCGCTACGTGCGTACGGCTAAGCCGAGCTACTATCGTCGTCACCGCAATCGCATCAACATGGCGATCGGTACCGGCGGTGGAGCGTTGATCGGCGGAC
Source organism: Acidobacteriota bacterium (assembly GCA_003223025.1). Lineage (GTDB taxonomy): Bacteria > Acidobacteriota > Blastocatellia > Pyrinomonadales > Pyrinomonadaceae > OLB17. Next base: position 201,699 of record QHXR01000016.1, on the reverse strand, counting down.
TGCTCGGTGGTGGTAAGGGTGCTTTGATCGGTGCCGGTGTCGGTGCCGGAAGCTCGGCTCTTTACACGTACAAGTTCAACAAGAAGAAAAGACGTTACGTAAAGGTTCGCCGATACTAGTCTCGACTTCAAGATTTTCCAGCAACGACCGCGAGGGTTTCGACCCTCGCGGTTTTTTTTTCTTGACACGCCGCCGACGAACCAATATAACCTTCCACACAACCGCAATAAATCGATCCCAGGGCCGTCAGTAGTTGTATTCCGAATCAAGGTCACACCGGAGCACCCATAATTTTCCCGCGCCGGTCAGCCGTCACCCAATAAGGAGAAAACGATAATGGCGAACATCCCGCTCTCTTCAGGTCTTACGTCCGAGTACCAGGAACTTTTCGATTCGTGTCAGATCAATGCCGCGCGAGCGGCGGCAGTCGACGGCTTAGCTTCGAAGATCGAGGCGCAGAAATCGCGCTATGCAGCCGCGGGTGGAAATAAGATCCCGTGGTATTTCATCGGCGTGATCCACAACATGGAATCGTCATTGAACTTCAATCGCCACCTCCACAATGGCGATCCGCTGACGAAGCGCACGGTCCAGGTTCCGAAGGGACGTCCGCTCACCGGCAATCCGCCGTTCACGTGGGAGGACAGTGCGAAAGATTCGCTCGGCCTGAAGAATTTATTCAACTGGACGGACTGGTCGATTCCCGGGTTGCTTTACAAGCTCGAACAGTACAACGGATTCGGTTATCGAAATTTTCACCCGCATGTGAAGTCGCCGTACCTCTGGAGTTTTTCGAACCAGTACACGAGTGGAAAGTACGTAAAGGACGGAGTCTGGTCGAACACCGCGAAATCGGATCAGTGCGGAGCCGCCGTTATCCTGCGACGCCTTGCCGAAAAGCAGGCGATCAACTTCAACAATTCCGGAGTACCTGCACTAGGAAACACTGCCGCGACAAGCGGTCCGGACATCTCTTCACTTGCGCCGCTTGTAAAGTACGGCCCGAAGAAATACTCACAGGTCGCTGCGGATCTACAGGCGGCATTGAATAAACTGCCGGGGATCTTTCTGAAAGTGGATGGCTTCGCGGGTGCGAAGACTTCGGATGCGGTGAAGCGATTGACGGGGAGCTTTTTGGACGGTGATCCTCGAGGCTAATCAACGACTATGACTGTACGTCGAACTGCGAATCCTTGTAAGACGCAAATGCAGCCGGAACTGCATGCAGTCTACTTTAAGAATCCCTAAATGAATCTGCGAAATATACTTTTCCTTGCGTTATGTTTGCTGAGCCTCGACGTTCAGCCGACCTTCGCCCGATCAGGACAGCCCGCGCCTGTGTTGCCCGAGAAACGGGATGAGGCATTCCAAGTCATCGAACAACGAATTGCTCAACAAACGGTCGAGATCCAGGCATTAACGTCCGAGATCGAAAGGCAGAAGGCCGAGTTCGAAAAGCTGAACAATGCGAAGGCCTCATTCTGGAATGTTTATGCCGTGCCCTCGCTTCCAATAATTGGTGCGGTATTTACAGCTATCGGCGGGTGGCTCGTGACGTACCTGCTACTACAGCAGAACTTTAAGAAGCAGGATAAGATTCGATCTGATGAGTTGAAGGATAAGGAAAAAGAAAGACGGGAACTTTATCTGGTCGACGCACTGCGTTACTTCGAGGGGCAGACACAAAAGCGAAGCATTGGGATAGCGTTCATTGAAGCGTACTGGAATGAAGTCCCCAGCCTCAAAACGACTTGGACCGCCGTCCTGTCAAACCAGGCGATTTATATACTGAGTAAGCTTCTCGATGAAGCGAAGCTTGAATCTCATGAACTAGACAATCTAAATCGAATCTCGAAGCTCTTGCAGCCCGAACTGCTCCAAGATTCTCAAGTTCTGCAGATCGGCGATGTCCTCAGACGATTCAACGGAGTGGAAACGGATCTACCCGGCGAAGAATTTCGCGAACTCGGAAGGTGGAAAGTGAAGTATTTACCCGCGTGGCAGAAGGCGAACGAAAGCATTTGATTTCATACTGTTTTCGTTTCGCGCTTATCCACGGGAAGCATTACATCATTCTTCGTTGCAAACTCGATCGCCTCTTCATAACCAGCATCCGCATGCCGGATGATTCCCATACCCGGATCGGTCGTCAGCACACGTTCGATTCTCTTAGCCGCTTCCGGAGTTCCGTCAGCGACGATCACTTGACCCGCATGCAGAGAATATCCGATGCCGACTCCACCTCCGTGGTGCAGCGAGACCCAGGTCGCGCCGCCGGCGACGTTTATCATGGCGTTCAGATAGACCCAGTCGGCGATCGCGTCGGAGCCGTCTTTCATCGATTCGGTTTCGCGATTCGGTGAGGCGACGGAACCGCAGTCGAGATGATCGCGGCCGATTACGATCGGGGCTTTCAATTCGCCTGACGCGACCATTTCATTTAATTTCAGACCGGCCTTCGCACGTTCTCCGTACCCGAGCCAGCAGATTCGCGCAGGAAGTCCCTGAAACTCGACTTGCTCCTGCGCCATCGTTAGCCATCGCGAAAGGTGATCGTTTTCGGGGAAGAGATTCATGATCGCTTCGTCCGTTTTGTAGATGTCTTCTTTGTCGCCCGAAAGAGCGACCCAGCGGAACGGGCCTTTGCCTTCGCAGAAGAGCGGGCGGATGTATGCGGGAACAAAGCCGGGATAATCGAACGCGTTCCCGACTCCGTTATCGAGAGCTCGTTGGCGAAGATTATTCCCGTAATCGAAAACTATGGCGCCGCGCCTTTGAAATTCGAGCATGGCTTCGACATGTTTGGACATCGAATCCGCAGCACGCCTTTCGTATTCCTTCGGATCTGACGTTCTTAGTTCTGCTGCTTCTTCAATATTCAGCCCGACCGGAACATAACCGTACAAGGGATCGTGTGCGCTCGTTTGATCGGTAACGACATCCGGGACGACGTTGCGCTCGATCAACTCCCAGTGAACCTCGGCCGCATTTCCGAGGAGAGCGATCGATCTCGGTTCTTTATTTCCGATCGCCTCTTCAGCAAGTTCGATCGCATCATCGAGGTCACGAGCCGCGACATCGACTTGCTTGAGCTGCAATCGTCTCTCGATCCTCCACGGATCGACCTCAACCAAAATTCCGACACCGCCGTTGAACGTGATCGCCTGTGCCTGAGCACCGCCCATTTCGCCGAGGCCCGCAGTCAAAACCAAACGTCCCGCAAGATCTCCCCAACCGTGCTGACGCGCGAGCGATCCGAACGTCTCATATGTCCCTTGCAAAATTCCTTGCGTGCCGATATAGATCCACGAGCCGGCGGTCATCTGGCCGTACATCATCAGCCCGTCGCGTTCGTATTTGTCGAACTGCTCCTGCGTCGCCCAGTGCGGAACGATGTTCGAATTCGCAAGCAGAACGCGCGGCGCATCGGTATGCGATTTGAAAACGCCGACGGGTTTTCCCGACTGGATCATCAGCGTCTCGTCTTCGTTCAACTCGCGCAGGCAGCGCAGGATCGCGTCATACGATTCCCAATTGCGCGCAGCTTTTCCTCGTCCGCCGTAGACGATCAGGTTGTCGGGATCGAATGCGACTTCGGCGTCGAGATTATTCTGGATCATCCGGTACGCGGCTTCGATCAACCAATTCTTGCAACTCAATTCAGTGCCGGTCGGAGCTTTTATATGTCGGGTCGTCATCGATTCAATGATACCGACAACAAACGAGTTGGCAAGAATGGTCTATCGGCTATAATTGCCTCGCCGTATTTTCTTCGTCGGAGAACTTAATATGAAGTTGCATGCTCTAGCGTTACTCGCTGTCGGAATTTTTGCCGGGAATGCGTTCGCGCAGAAATCCATGTCCGAAACCGCGCAGGTCGCCGCTTCTAAGTTTGACGCCGCTCTCGCGAAGAGGGTCGGTGCCGACGAGCATGGGATGCGAAAATATGTTCTTGCGATTCTAAAGACGGGGCCGAACGATGCGAAAGTGGCGCCCGACGAGCAAAAGGAGATCTTTAAGGGTCACTTTGCAAACATGAAGCGACTCGCGGACGAAGGGAAGTTGGCGGTCGCCGGCCCGTTCAACGATCCGGCGAGAGTCTATCGCGGATTATTTATTTTCGCGGTTCCCACTGTCGAGGAAGCAAAAGCGCTGGCAGAGACAGATCCGGCGGTGAAGGCCGGTATTCTCGTCGTCGAGTACATCCCGTGGTTCGGCTCCGCTTCGCTTATGTTGAGCAGCGAGTTTCACGAGAAGGTTCAGGAAAAGAGCTTCTAGCCTAACTTCGAGGAGATCACTAAATGCTGCGGCATCGGCGAAAGCGCAATGTGCTCATTTCGCGTGAAACCTGCATTTTCGAACATCGATTTGAGTTCCGCCAAAGTGTAAGCATCGCCACCAGGAGTTGCTGCCAACATCACGAGCGGAAATAACGCTTCGGCTCGAGGTGAGACGCGATCGTCGTTTGGTATAAATTCCAGCGTGATCGCTTTTCCGTCCGCCGAAAGCGCATCGTTAACTTTTCGCATGAACTTCGTATTCGTCTCGACATCGAAATGATGAAGAAAGTTCGTCACAAGTACGACGTCATAATCCGATCCGAAATCAACATCGAACGCGCTGCCTGGAATCAGGTGATGTCGATCGGCGACTCCGAACTTTTCTGCGTTCTCAGTCGCGACCGTTAGTACATTCGGCCAATCGACGGCGTGGATCTCTGCATTCGGATACGCTTTCGCGACGAGGATCCCGAACATTCCGTGGCCCGCGGCAATGTCGAGAACTTTGAGCTTCTTGTCCGAGGGATATCCAAGATTCGCCGCGATCGCTTCACCCGACGGGAACATAAGCGGAGCCATCGCACGCGCGAACGTGACCCACATCGGACTTTCCGGATCGACAGAACCGTCGCCGGTGACCGTCGTGCCGCCCTGCTTCACAGCATTTGTCAGATCGTTCATCCCGCGCATCTGAGTAGGTCCCATCAGAAATTCCACCGCACTGCCGAGGTATGCCTGAGAATTCTTGTCGAGAAAGAATGCGGTGTCGCTCGTCAACGAATATTCGTCGCCGTTTTTCGTCAGCAAACCGAGAACCGTCATCGTATCGGCCAGGATCCGGACGCCGCGCTCCGCGGCACCGGTTGAAGAGGCGATAGCGGCAGCAGTCTTATTTCCCTCGCCGATCTTTGTAAAAAGCTCGAGCTCGACGGCGGCCTTCAATGCTGCAGAATGCTGAAACGCGGTCATGAGATTCCAAATAGGCTGCAGGTCAACCTGCGGTGCGGGCTTGTGTCATCGATCTAACCTCCAAACTGAAATTGATAACGCGTATCTTGCCAGAATTAATATTGTGGAACAACCGCACGAGATCTGACCCACAATCGACCTTTGCGTCTTAGCGTCTTTGCGTGAAAACCTGCGCTCCGAGTCTGTAACGACGATATCTCACGCAAAGACGCTAAGACGCAAAGAGATTCGAAATGAAACCAAGTGACGACACCGCCACGAAGTTAACCGGACGTTTAGGCGTGTTATCATTTCGCGAGCAAGTCTTCCGAACTGAATGAAAGTAGACCTAATCGTCACCGACATCGGCCAACTCGTGACATGTGCATCGCCCGACGGGCCGAAGCGCGGCCGGGCAATGACCGACGCCGGCATCATCGATAACGGAGCGGTCGCGATTAATGGTGGAAAATTCGTCGCTGTCGGATCGTCAGATGAGATCGCCCGCGACCATCAATCCGAAAATATCATCGATGCCCGCGGCCGCGTGGTATGTCCCGGTTTCGTCGATCCGCATACGCACATCGTATTTGCCGGCGAGCGGCTCGACGAGTTCGAACTGAAGATAAAGGGCGCGGATTATCTCGAGATCCTGTCGAACGGCGGTGGAATAATTTCTACGGTTCAGAAGACTCGTGAAGAGCTAGCCGATTTTCTCGTTGCCGACGGCAACATGCGGATCGAGAAAATGGGTGCGTGCGGGACGACGACGATCGAGGTGAAGACCGGTTACGGGCTCGACCTCGAATCGGAGCTGAAGATGCTGCGGGTGATCTTCGAGATGGACAAGATGCGTTCGCACTCCTGCACTCTCGTTCCGACGGTGCTCGCAGCCCACGCCGTACCGCCTGAGTTTAGAGGCCGCACTGATGATTACGTCGATCTTATCTGCGAACAAATCCTGCCGCAGGCGAAAAAGTATTACGACGACTTCACTCATTTTCCAGGTTGCGGAATACCGATCTTTGCCGATGTATTTTGTGAGAAGAATGCATTTGACCTTCGACAATCGCGGCGTGTGCTCGAAACCGCAAAGAATCTCGGTTACGGGATAAAGGCCCATGTCGATGAGTTCACAAATTTGGGAGGTAGCCGAATGGCGATCGAGATGGGAGCTACCTCGATCGATCATCTCGATGCGATCTCTGATCGCGAGATCGAGATGCTGGCTAATTCGGAGACGGTCGGCGTGATTACACCGACCGTTAATTTTAATTTCGGAAGTCCCGAATTTGCGGACGCACGTAAGATGATCGATGCAGGATGTGCGATCGCCCTTTCGACCGATTTCAATCCGGGCTCGGCCCCGTGCCCGTCGCAGCCGATGGTTATGGCCATCGCATGCCGGTATCAAAAACTGCTTCCGGCCGAAGCCATGAACGCTGCGACGATCAACGCGGCCCATGCGATCGGACTTGGCGAACGGTTCGGTTCGATCGAGATTGGGAAGGAAGCGGACCTCGTATTTCTGGATGCGGCGGATTACAGGGAAGTCTGCTATGAATTCGGCGGCACGCTCGTGTCGAAAGTGGTAAAGGGCGGTCGCGAAGTCTACAACAAGAATGATGGAAATTATCCTCGACGGCGAGAATCTAACGTTTGAACAGGTCACGGCCGTAGCGTATGGCTCGCCCGGATCGCCGGGCATCGCGCTCGCCGACAACGCGAAAGCAAATGTTCTGAGATCGGCGGCGGCAGTCGACACGCTTCTCGAGCGCGGCGAGATCGCGTACGGCATCACGACAGGCTTCGGTGCGTTCAAAGATAAGATCATCAGTCGCGACGAGGTCGAAGAGCTTCAGAGAAACATCGTCGTCAGTCACGCCGTTGGAGTCGGCAAGCCATTCGATATTCCGACCGTGCGCGCGATCATGCTTATCCGAGCGAACACGCTTGCCCGCGGCTTTTCCGGAATTCGGCTCGAGACGCTCGAGCTCATCCTCCAATTTCTTAACCTGGGAATCCATCCCGTGATCCCCGAGAAGGGAAGTCTTGGAGCGAGCGGCGATCTTGCTCCGCTCGCGCATTTTGCGTGTGTGTTGATCGGCGAAGGCAAGGCTGAATTCGACGGCGAAGTTCTCACTGCGGCTGACGCACTATCGAAATGCGGTCTTGAGCCCTTATCGCTGAAAGCAAAAGAAGGATTGGCATTAACGAACGGAACGACCGTGATGACCGCGCTCGGATTGCTGGAAACGGCGCGTGCGATCCGGCTCGCTGAAGTCGCAGATGTCGCCGGATGCCTTAGCCTCGAAGCTTTGAACGGAACGACCTCGGCGTTCGATGAACGCATTCACGCGCTGCGTCCGCATCCGCGTCAGATCGATTGCGCTCGGAATCTCCGCCGAATTCTGGACGAGAGTGAGTTCGTCCGAGAATTTGATCCGACGAATGTGCAGGACGCATACACGCTCCGATGCATCCCGCAAGTCCACGGTGCATGCCGCGATGCAGTCGCTTATGCGGAATGGCTGATCGAGCTTGAGTTGAATGCCGTTACTGATAATCCTTTGATATTTATTAGCGACGCGTCTACTAGCGACGCGGAGACAGTGGGACACGGGGACGCGGCGACCGAAAGCTCCGCGTCACCGCGTCTCTCTGTCTCCGCGTCGATAGAAGTAATCTCCGGTGGAAACTTTCACGGCGAGCCTCTCGCACTCGCGTTCGATTATCTGACTATCGCATTATCCGAACTCGGAAATATTTCCGAGCGTCGAATCATGCGTCTGACTGACGAGGCTTCGAATGCTCACGTGCTCCCGGCTTTTCTTACGGAGCACGGCGGACTGAACTCCGGATTCATGATCGTTCAATACACGGCCGCGTCGCTATGCACGGAAAATAAAATTCTTTCGCATCCGGCAAGTGTTGATACGATCCCGAGCTCGGCGAATGTTGAAGATCACGTATCGATGGGAGCGACCGCGGCTTTGAAACTGAGACATGTCGCCGAGAATCTCGAGCTGATATTATCGCTCGAACTTTTCTGCGCCGCTCAGGCGGTGGATCTTCGTCGTAAGGCGATCGGCAAAGACAAACAGCTCGGAGTCGGAACGCGGGATGTATACACGGCGATCCGTGAGAAGGTTCCGTTCATCGAACGAGACGAATATATGAAGGACCACATCGATGCCGTAACGGACGTCGTACGCAGATTTGCACCGGAGAGGACCGCATGAATGAAACCGGGCATCAACAACAAACGATCTTCTCCAGGTTTGCACGATGGATCGCGGCAATAACCGGACGGCCGAAAACATTTGGTTTCGCAGTTTTGATCATACTTGTCTGGGCCATTACCGGACCGCTGTTTCACTTTAGCGATACATGGCAGCTGGTGATCAATACCGGAACGACGATCATTACTTTCCTGATGGTGTTCCTCATCCAGAATACGCAGAACCGGGACACGGAAGCTCTGCAGATAAAGCTGGACGAACTGATCCGAGCGGTAAAGGGTGCACGCAACGAGGTCATCGATCTCGAAGAGATGGATGAGACGCAACTTAACGCTATCAGGCAGGAATATCTCGATTTAGCCGACCATGCTCGCCGGCACATCGAACTGCGAGATAAGGCTCACGAGCGTCATCTAAAACCAAATCCCCAAACTGACAGCGATAGTGAATGATGATCCAACTTTTCCAAAGAGCTGCGGCGACGTCGGCTATTCTAATCGTGTCCTGTTTTATATGTTCGACTGCGACGGCTCAGCCGACGGAGTTGGTGTCTTTCGATCAGTATCTCGAAAAAAAGAATACGGTGGCAGGCGGAACCCCGTGGGTTTTGGAGAAATTCTGTCCGGTCTCGACGAACATCATCGCTCGTCGTGTTCTTGAAAGTTACGGAGCGATGTTCGTGGCGAAGGATTCAGTAGAACTTCCGGTGAGCTGCGTTCAGAAAGGCGAAGGACAGGTTCTCGCATTTCAGAAAAAAATACCGCGCACGCCGATCGATGTTCGTGGCGTTCGTATCGACCTTCAAACCGCCGCGGCGCAGGCTCTCCAGCAATCCATCAATGAGGCGGAGATCTCCGGTCTGACGATCTCGGCGTTGGATGGACCGATCGCCGGCGGACGCTCATACGGCGATACTTTGATGCTTTGGAACTCGCGCGTTTTTCCTGCGCTTGCGTATTGGATTCGACGGGGAAAATTAACCTCGATGGATTTCGACGAGCTTGCGAAGCTGGCTCTTGAGAAAAAGGTCGAAAAGATACTCGAATGGGAATCAAAAGGAATTTATTTCAGCACCGACCGTTCGCGCTCGATCTTGACCTCGACCGCTCCTCCCGGGACATCGCAGCATCTGTCGTTGATCGCATTCGACGTGGTCGAGTACTGGAATCCGCAAGTTCGCTCCATCTTGAATCGCAACGGTTGGTTTCAAACAGTCGTCGATGATCCTCCACATTTTACGTACTTGGGAGTCGCCGAAAGCGAACTCCCAAGTCGAGGACTTATCGCGGTGTTAAAGAACGGGCATCAGTATTGGATCCCGAACCGGTCGGCGACAATCGTCACCGATTCGCCTACGAATTGATATTTACCGGCGCCGGATAGCCCTTTCCTTTTAGGGCGGCTATATCGACGACAACTTCTTTCGCTCCTTTGATGGTCCGAGTCACCTTCGAGCTGGAAGACGGCTTCTTGTTCGAATCACTTTCTTCAACCGGCTGACCTTGAGCGTCGATCGCCATTTTCTTCAGAGCTTCGCGCACTTTCGTTTGCTCTTCCGGCGAGAGGTCTTTCATCGACAATCCGTACACCTGGAGAACGCGTTCCAGATTCTCTTCTGTGTTCGTCCCGTGTTCGTAAACGTCGCGGTAAATATGCAGGCGGCCGTTATCGGCGACGATCGTCTCGTAACGAAGCTCGACAGGCACAGGATTCGAAAGATCGACTTCAGATGTCTCGCTACGTTTCTGCTCGTAACCCTTGATCTGCTGTAGCGTGAGCGGCGAGCCCGAAAGTTTTGTTAGTTCGGTCGTGAAATCCTGGACAAGCGCGTTCGTCAAACCGACACATCCGTGCGATGCAAACGTGCCGAGACGGCTTGGATCTTTGCCGCCGTGAATGAGCGACGGAAGCCCGATGGGAATCTTTATGAATCCAAGCGGATTCTTTTTGCTGCCGGCTTCGACTTTTTTTCCGGGTTGAAATTCGCCTTTCACCCACGGCTCATCGGGCGGAGTCCACGTCGGATTAAAGATTATTTTCTTGGCGGAGCGAAGCCCCGTCGGGAGAGGGAACTCCGGATAACCGATGCCGACCTTATAACTCTTAACGATCTTTCCATCCTGAAAAATGTCCATTCGATATGCCGGAGCATTGACGACGATCCTGGTGTCGGTTGGAACAGCGTTCGGTTTGGCGAGTGCAGTCGCGTCGCCGCCCGACCAGTGCTTCCGGGCTACATTCAAAAACTTCGCTCCGTTGTCGGCACCGAGGATCTCTTTGATCTGCTTATCGGCTTGTGCGGTCGATGCCTTCGTCGATCGTGCAAACTCGTCTGAGCCGGCGTCTTCATTCAGCTTCAACACAGAATCGCGAGCTGCGTTCTTTAATTTATCCAATTGCTCATCACTCGGCTGGACGGATTTCTTAACTTCGGCAACGAACTCTTCGTCAGATAACAATGCATCAACGACCGGCATCGTTATCGGCACGTTCGATGCCGATGCTTCGGAGCCGCCAGTCGAATTTGAATTTGCATTTGAACTCGCATTCGTCGACGCCGTCACGTTCGTGTTTGTAGCTGCCGGAGCGGTATTGGAATTCGGTGTCGTCGGCGTGCATCCGAGCAGTGCTAGGCAAAAAGTTGTAAATAACAAACCGATCGCTCTCGACCGGGCGCAACTGGTTCCTGTTCGTATTTGATACATGCCTACAGATTAGCAACTCGTGTTCCCAGACTGGTTTGAATCTGCTTTGCGTCATTAGCAGAACGGTACCGAGATTTTCGCGCAGAGCCGCAATATTGAATTGAGATACGAGGTTACTGAGGATATCCGCCGCTTTTCAATATCGAATAGGGGTTGAGGTAAGTTCCGGTCCAGAAATGCTTCGGATCCGTGATCGCGGCAATTGAAAAGTGAAGATGCGTGTTTCCCGGACCGGCGTTCCCGGTGTCGCCGACGAATCCGATCGTCGTCCCTTGCTTGATCTGCATCCCTTCGGCGATCCCGTCGGCCCGCCGTTGGAGATGCGCGTAGTACAGAACGAATTTCTTATCCGGAGTGAGTTGATAGATCGTGATCCCGCCGCGTTCGCTGTCGAAGAATTTTACGATCTCGCCATCCGTGGCGGCGACGACCGGGGTTCCACCCGGAGCCATGATATCGATCGCGTCGTGAACCCGCCCTTCGGATCGAGATGAAGTAAACGTATCGACGAGCTTGTCAGCTTTGACGCCGACCACCGGAATTATCAAACCCGATGTACTCGGTCCGAGCGGCGACGGCGACGGAACTGCGATGTTCGAATTCGAGTTCGCTTCTTCCGGATCCGCGAACTCCTCCGGGACGGGTAGCGGTGTCGGGATCGATTTCTTTTCGGTAGGATCGCTGATCGAGCTCTTCTCGATCGGCTCGATCGATGTATATCTCTGTGCTATCCGTTCGCCGACCAGATAGATCACCGCGATATGCAGAAGCACCAGGTAGGTCGCGATCGCGATGCGCGTGAGGAGTTGCTTTGCCGTTGGCATTACGGAAGATTGTATCGGGAACGCTCTGGCGACGACAAGCGTTTCTCGCTATGCTATCGTCGTCGACGAAACATCCATGGCCGCTATACAAATAGATCCGAAGAGTAAATTTGCGCGAAACCTGCCGGTTGATCTTGTCATCGGTGACGATGCTGCGCAGCAAACGTTGCTTCGCGAATACGGTGCCGTATTCGTCGCCCGCGGCGGAGTGACGGCGCCAAATAGAGTTGTGTTTGAAGATCAGGAGGAAGTTGCAGAGTTTCAATCTCGTCTCGACATTAAAGCAAGCGAAGTCGGCGGGCACGTCCTCGAACTGCAATCAGTTGCAATGGATGCTTTGCGTGCGGCGAAGGCGGAGGCGTCTGCGGCAGGTCTTTCGATCTCGCCCCGCGGATCCGACTCCGCGAGACGCGACTATCTCGGGACGGTTGAACTCTGGAAGAGCCGTGTCGAACCGGCGCTCGTACACTGGGTCGGCCTTGGAAGAATGACGGCAGAACACGCGGCGAAGATCAGATCGTTCGCACCATACGAACAGGTCTCGGAGGTTTTCGCTTTAGAGAAAGAAGGAATTTACTTTGCGAAAGATCTGTCGAAATCGATCATCTACTCCGTCGCTCCGCCGGGAGCATCGCAGCACCTCTCGTTACTCGCATTCGACGTCGCAGAGTTCGATAACGCGGATATTCGACGAATTCTGGCCGAACATTTCTGGTATCAGACGGTCGTTTCCGACCTTCCGCATTTCACTTTTCTCGGAGTGCCAATTGAAGGGTTACGCGATCTGGGACTAAGGCGTGTTGAGCATCACGAAAGGGAATTCTGGATTCCCGATCTCTAAAAGGCTATCCGACTAGACGATCGCGATTGAACATTAACTGACGATCGAAAACGCGGCGTTGTTCGGGATAGAGGATCCCGAGGATATGCTTTTCTGTCGTGTCCGAAACTTTGTCGAGCCGGAGTCGAAAGTCTTTCGAGCTGATATTCGTCGTCGACAGCAGTACTCGCTTGTTGCTGATATCCATCGTCAGGATCTTCTGAACCTCTTCCTGCTGCGCCTCGTCGAGTTCGAGCGAGTCGTTCAGCAGACTCATCTGATGATCGAGAAAAGAAAGAAGCGTGTCTTGTTCGAGAAGGTCGTAGGTTTTCTTGAACAGCCGCGACTGCGACGCGGTGAGATGTGGATTCTGCAGAGCGATGCTTGATCGATTCTCACGCAACGCGCTCCAGACGTATGTGTACTTTAGGAGCGGCGTAAGATCGTATGTCGACGCTTCTTCGTAACGGGCCGCGATGTCTTGAAGAACCTTCTGCTGACGCTGGAGCTCGGTTGTTACTTTTAAGTTCTGGTTCGGGCGCAGCGACGCGGTCGAATCCGGCGTTCGGGTCTGGGCATTTGATCTGACAGGTGCACAGACAAATAGCGCGGACAGTGCGAAAAACGTTGCGATCTTTAGCATGGCATCTCCTTTAGGGGAAAAGAGCGATTTGCAATACAGCGGGCAAATCTTAGCCGCAAAAAATTAAATTGTGTTGAGTGACTGGTGAAGCGATCTTCTGTCGAAAAAGTATATCTGAAAAGGCGTTCACGCCAAAGGCTTAATTGCTACGCCTGCGATAGACATCGAAATGTCCGCAAGCGATGTCAAAGGCAATTCATAGAAACTAAATGTGTTGTGCTAGTAAAGATCAAAATCTTATCTTTACTCCGCCATTAAATACCCGTCCTTCGGTATGCGTGTAAAGCTCCGCGAACGTTGGATTCTGATGCGGCGGGAAGACGACCGGGCCGTAACGTCCTTGCCGAACGTCGGTCAGGTTCTCGGCGTTTATGAACACAGTGAACTTACCGAATGTTTTCTCAACGAATAGACCGACTTCGCCGAGCGACCTCGTGTGCGTTCGGTCATCGAGCGTCTGTTCGCTCCCGAAATAAAATTCCACGCCGGTCTTGAAGCTCTCGTGTTTTTCAAAAACGAGTGATGAATTCATGCGATGCTTCGGCAGAAGCGTTACGGTTTGATCGCCGAGGAGATAGCCGGCTTTCGCGTTCGTGTACGTGTATCCCACAAAAAGTTTGGCGATCCCGTAGCCGACGCGTGCGTTCGTTTCGAAACCCCTACTTATGACCGACGAGTCAACATTCGTAAAACTATAGAAGCCCTTACCGTTCGCGTTCAGTACCAGCGGATCGAGGATCTCGGAGTAAAAGAACATCTGATTTACAGACAGCGAGAATTTCTCGACGAACGAATCCGTGTAGTTGATGTCGAACGTCCCGCCTCTGCTCCGCTCGGCATTCAAGTTCGTTCCGACCGGTAGAACATCTTTGTACAGCAACTCCTCTGCGTCTTCGGTGAACATCGTCGGAGTTTTATAACCGAGCCCGAACCCGACACGGCTTGTCAGCTTGTCGCTGATCCTATACAAAACCGAAATGCGGGGCAGAACGAACGAGCCGTAGTTGCGCGTAAAATCGAATCGTATGCCCGCATCGATAACAAGCTTTGAGGTGATATCGATCGTGTCCTGAACAAACGCCCCGACCGCCGTTCTCGTCTCATCGCGTCGCAAGAGTGGCGAAGTAACTGAGTCTTCACGGAACTGGTCATAAACCGCACTTCCGCCAAAAACCCAGTTGTGTTTTCCAAACGTCCGAGAGTACGACGCGTCGGTGTACGAATTGAACTGGCTGCCTTTGAACAAATAGTCGGGCGTCGTGAGTTCGCGCTCGAAGAACGCAAGACTCTGCTTCGCTATAAAGCGTCCGCCATCCGCGAACGAGCGGTTGAAATTTATTGTCGTGATATTTCGAAACGATTTGTTACGTTCGAAATATTGATGGAAATTGTCCGCGTCTCCCCTCAATACAAAAACATCGCCGCCCTTTCGATTCTGATACGAGGTCGAGTTTCCGATAACGAGATTAGTTTTGTCGTCGATGAAAAAGAGGAGCTTCGGGCTGATAGCGAACGAATGGATGTTTGGCAGCTCTGTGAAATCGTCGTCGTCGACGTCGTATGCTTTTTGATAGTTCGCCGAGCCGAGGATCGTATAGCCGAACGAATTAAATCTCTGCGAATTAAAGATCGAAGCGTCGGTTCCTACCGCGGATGTCTGATTCAAGATCAAAGTCGTAACCGGTGTAACTTCCGGATCCTTCGTAATAAAGTTGACGACGCCCGCGATCGCATCTCCACCAAACAATGTCGCGGACGGTCCTTTGATTATCTCGACTTGCTTCAGATCGAGTGGCGGTATCTCGAGCACGCTTAATGATCCTGAGAAACCTCCGAACGCGGGGAACCCGTCACGGAGAATTTGTGTATACCGGCCGTCGAGACCCTGAATACGAATCGTCTGCGTATTCGTTGTCGCGGAAGTTTGCTGAACCTGGATCCCGGTGCTCTCGTGCAAAACCATCGAGACATTTGCAGGACGCATGTTGATCTTTTCGTCGATCTCCTCTTCGTCGATCGCTTCGACACGCGTAGGTTCGTCTTCGATCTCGCGACCGGTTCGGGTGGACTCGATCGTCACTGACCCGACTTCATTATTCACTGTCATCAGAACCGTGCGTTCCGCGGAATCCGACAAAGGGAAGATGAGTTTAATCTCGGCTGTTTCGTATCCCGGTGAAAAGATCGTGATCGTCTGTGCGCCGGCTGGAATGTTGTTCAGTTCTGCAATGCCACGAGAATCGGTGGTTGTCTCGATGTCCGTTTCTTTTACGACGACTCTCGCATCGGCGATCGCCGCGTTCGTCTCGTTGTTTTTCACAACAAGTCGGATCGAAGCTCCGTCTTGTGCAAACGCCTGACTTGCCGTCAGAACGACGGCGAAAAAAATAAATACCTTGTACATGAAATCCTCTTGTTTAAGTAAACCTACGATGCGTCTCGCTAGCTGAGCGAGTGAAAAGGGCGCACTTCTGCCGGGTACTTAAACTTTTGGAGGCTGCCAGATGGAGTCAATGTAGGAATTCGCGGGCGGAGTTCGATACGTCGACGGCGCAGTTTGTCGGGCACGCGTCGATATGATAGTTATCGCGGTCGTCGTGCATGCGGTATTTACGACGGACATGCCGCAACAGCCGCAGACGCAAAACGGAGAACACGTTTCGGATCCTGTCTCATCATCCGAATGGGTTTGGACGGAGATTGCAACGGCCGTTATTCGATCGGCTTCGCCGGAGTAAGCCGAATGAAAATCCTGGCACGGCTGAGTCAGCAGAACCGCGATATAGACAATGAGGCCGGAGGTGATCAGCTTGCGCCGCATTCAAATATTCTGCGAGCGGAAATGGAGGCAAAGAAATGGTACACCCGGCAAGATTCGAACTTGCGACCCTCTGATTCGAAGTCAGATACTCTATCCAGCTGAGCTACGGGTGCACGCTAGGTGAGATTCTAGTTTCTCGAAATTCGTTTTGCAAACCGGGCTAAAAACGGCGCCACAAAAAAGAGACTGCCTTGCGAGCAGCCTCTTTCTCATCCTAGTTGTTTCGACCTGCTTACCAAGAAAACTTCAGTCCCGCAACGATTCCGCTCATCTGCGTGTCGAAAAGGAATCCGTGTTTGTCGTCGTAGTCGACCTGAAGCCAACGGTATCCGCCGAGCATGGCAACATGCTTGGTGAATTTGAATCCCGCGATTCCGATAAGCTGCGTGGTCAGATCGGCGCCGATGCCGGCTCCGCCGATATCGAACTTGCCCGAGAGAAAAAACCTCGGCGTGATATTGGTAGTACCACGAATTCCAATGACCGGTGCGGCCCACGTCTTTCGCTGTGAGACGCTAAAGCCGGGCAAAGCTCCGGTGGTCGTGTCTAAGTTAGCTTCGACGCTCCAGACCCGGACTCCTGCCAAAACATCGACCGAACCTTTTTCCGAATTCACAAACCGGTACCCGACTTCCGGATCGATGACAAAAAGTTTCGTCCCGACTTTAGCTGAGCCGTATAATGGACCGACAGTATCTTTTTCGGAAGTTATGTTGGACCAGATCATGTCATTTACTATGACGAACCTGCCCTTGCGCGCCTCGACTGCGGCCATGAATCCGATGACAAAATTGTCGCGGTTGCCGGTTCCACTGAAGTTCGAGCTCCCGAGTTCGATCGTATGTCCCCGCGCTCCGACTTTACCGCTGAGCGACGGCAGGAAAAGATACGGGGTAAGTCCGAAGTGCCATCCGGAATCGTCGTCAGTCGCTTGTTTCTTTGCCGGCGTCTGGACCGACACTGTCGGGGTAGACGTCTTCGGTTCAGCCGGCGAGTCGATTTGCTGCCCCGTAGTATTGACGACCGCGCTTTTGGATTCCTTGGTTTCAGGATCCAACGTCTGCGTTGTCGATTCGTCGGCGGCCTTTGCGACGATCGTTTCTGACTGAGCCGCCGGCTCTTGCGATCGGCTTACGCTCGGAATTGCGAGCAGAAGGAAAAGTACAATGGCGACGCACGTGGCCGCTCGGTTTAAGTTAAATAGCATCATAAGTTTTATTCTGATTGGGGTTTCGGGCACGATCGCTTACCACTAAACCGTGAGCAGATCGAGACTTCGAACACTGGATGGTAACGGGCGTTGAATGGACTGTCACCTGTCATTCTTACTAGGTTGGAGATTATTTCAGGGAAAGGTCTGTTGCTGGAGTTTGCGGGTAAGTCGGATATACTTCGGGGCATCGGAAAGACGACATCAATCCGGTTGCAACGAGGAAACGTAAGGACGATGAAATCAAAGGTGTTTGTCGAACCTACCCTGCACACGTCACATCTCTGCAGGGTAGGTTTATTTTAAGATCGCGTTAGCCGTTCGGAGTTCCATTCGCCGGCATCTTCTGAAGCTCGACGCGGATGAATTTCAGGACGTCCCGCATCTGGGCTTCGGAGATTCTCCCTTTGAACGCGGGCATACCTTCGTCTTCGGCGCCGTTCATAATGACGCGAAGTATCTTTTCATCCGGAAATGCTTTTACTTTCGCCGACGTCAGATCCTCGGCCTTGATCTCCTTTCCTTCGATCGTAACTTTGCCGCCGGTGCCGGATTCCTTGTGACAGTTCACGCAGCTTGTCGAGTAGATCTCGCGGCCCGACGCAAGCTCATCGATCGTAGCCGATGGCAGCGGCGACGGGATCGTCGCATTTGCGCGCGCTTTGTTTCCATTATTCGTCGCGATGTTCGAATTCTGCGCGTCCGAACATCCGGTTGCTATCAGCGTTACAGTTGAGAACGCAATTGCGATCAGTCCTCGTACCATTCCTGTCTCCTCCTAAGAAGTTATTTCGAATTTGAAAAGATTACTCCATCGTTCACCGGCTCGGCAATAAGAAAGGCGCCGCGGTTGCCCGCCAGCGCCCTTCGAGAATTCATCGCTCATCTTAGTAATAGACGCGATATCGTCTCGTCGTTCTCATGCCACCATTCCAAGTGTATCGCGTCACCCATCGTGACCTACGATTTCCGACTTGAGTTCGTCGGTACTGTCCGTAGTTTCTGTAACCGTAATATGAGCGGTTACGATTCTGCCACCGACGCCGGCGGGCGTGATCACCCTGCCAGTACTGGCTCATCTGAGAACTGCGGTCGTACGATCTGTAGCGTCGCTGCGCCGAAGCATCTGCCGGGAGAGCGACAAATGTCGTAGCGATCAACATTGCGAGGATTAGTATTTTCTTAGTCATTGCGTTCTCTCCTTTTTTCGATAACTTGTCCGCATTCGTATAATCTGCGTACACCTTGTAAGTGAGCAAGCATCGTTCCATAGAGTCTGTTAGAGCGCTAAACATGAAAGGCGCCGCAGATATCGCGTGCGCCTTTCGAGAATTTAGACTTATCGAACATGGTCCGTTCGAGCGTCATGTTTTTAATAACTCATCATCGTATCGATCACCGACAACATCGAGGCGAATAGGTCGGTTGTAGTCTCTGTGGGTTGAGGTTTTTCGATTTTTGTTGGACGAGGATCCGTAGGTCCTTCCCATAATTGGGCCGTCGCACTTTGGGGGAGAGCGACGAACGTCATCGTAAGCAACATTGCAAAAGCTAGTATCTTCTTAGTCATTGCGTTCTCTCCTTTCATCGAAATTTTGTCCGCGTTCGTATAAACTGCGTACACTTCTACTTGAGCAAGCACCGTTCCAAAAAGCACAAGTGTCATTACTTATGAAAAAGTTCTTCTTTGTATTCAGCACGATAGCTATCTTCTTTTTTTCTGCACTCGCACAGGATTCGAAGATCGTCACGCAGTCCGGACTAAGTTCGACTGTAACGGTTCGACACGATTCGCGCGGTATCCCGTACATCGAGGCGAAAAACGAAACTGACTTGTACTTCATGCAGGGTTATCAGACAGCGAGCGATCGTCTGTGGCAGATGGATCTTCTGCGACGAGTCGCACGCGGCGAGACGGCGGAGATATTCGGTAAGACGACGTTGGAAGAGGATAAGCGCTGGCGGCGCTTCGGATTTGCGAAGATCTCCGACGACAGCATTCAATATCTTTCGCCCGAGCTTCGTGCCGCGCTCGAAGCGTATGCTCGCGGCGTTAATTCTTATATCGGGACGCTCGATGACAAGTCTCTTCCGATCGAATTCAGGATCCTTCAGTACAAGCCGCGCGAATGGAAGCCGGCAGATTCGATCGTCGTCGGAAAGATTCTCGCCGACGCTCTAAGTTCGACATGGCGGAATGATCTCCTGCGTGCGTCGCTGCAGGGAATCGATAAGGAGAAGTTTGCGGATCTTACAAATCAAGTGACGCCGTATGACGTCGTGTTGTTCGGGAAAGACGTGAACGGCGTAAGGCAGAAGCCCGAAGGCGAAGCGCCGAAGACGGAATCTTTTGGAGTGATGAATCTTCCGGATGCCGACAAACTCGACGACCTCCGCATGTCGTCGCTTTCGAGGATCGGTTTATACGCCGAAGATCTTGCCGCGAGCAACAATTGGGTCATATCCGGAAAACGTACCGCGGATGGAAAAGCGCTTCTCGCTAACGATCCGCACCTTCTCGCGAGTGCTCCCGGAATTTGGTATCTCACGCATCTGTCGACGCCGACGCTACGCGCTTCGGGTGTGACCTTTCCCGGAGTTCCGGGTATCGTGCTCGGTCACAACGAGAACATCGCATGGGGAGCGACGAATGTCGGACCCGATGTTCAGGATCTCTATGTCGAGAGTTTCGAATCCGATGGTCGATACAAAACGCCGACGGGGCTCGCAACCCCAGTCACTCGAAAGGAAGAGATAAAGGTCCGTTCGAATCCTCTGAGTCCTGCGACCGAAACGGTGACGCTCGACGTCGTGGAAACGAGAAACGGTCCGGTATTTATCGAGCAGGACGGAAAGAAGTACGCGCTGAAATGGACGGCTCTCGATCCTAAGAACAGCGAGTTCGAAGCGTTCTACTTTTTAAATCGCGCGAAGGACTGGACGGGGTTCAAGAACGCGCTCAGGACGTACGGAGGCGCGACGCAGAATTTCGTCTTTGCAGATGTGAAAGGAAACATCGGCTGGTACGCTGCAGGCCGCATCCCGATCCGGAAGACGGGCGACGGAGCAATGCCGTACGACGGTTCAACGAATGATGGCGAGTGGACCGGGAGCATTCCATTCGATGAGCTTCCGAATCTCTACAATCCCGCCGATGGATTTATCGTCACGGCGAATCAGCGGATCGTCGGCACGTCATACAAGTACACCCAGATCTCGCGCGACGCGGCGGCGCCGTGGCGTGCGCGACGAATCTACGATCGGTTGAAGTCGAATACAAAAGTTACGATGGACGACGTCGCGGCGGTTCAGCTCGACGCCTTCAACATTCCTTTATCGAATCTGGCGAAGGCGATCGTCGCGAAGGGTGCAGCGTCATCCGAAACGATCGGATTGCTAAAAGTGTGGGACGGCCGGATGACGCCCGATTCGAAGGCAGCGCTTGTAACGAATGAGATCCGAGCGTGTCTGGCAAACAAGATGGCAGAAGCAAACGCTCCCGCGCCGGCATTCATTATCCGCGAGAGAATTTTGGATCGGGCCTTGCGCGAACAGTCCGCTCGATGGCTTCCGAGACAGTTCGCCGACTACACTGCGTTCATGAAATCGTGCGACACCGAAGCGAACGCCGATCTCGCGAAACGGTTTCCGGATGCGAACAAACAAGTTTGGGGAAGCGTCATGATCTCGCGCTTCCCGCATCCACTAGCGGTCGCGCCGCTCATCGGAGCACAATTCGCAACTCCAGTTGTTCCGATCGCGGGCAGCGGTCAGACACCGAACGTCGGATCCAACGTCTCCATGCGCCACATCGCGAGTCCGGGAAACTGGGATGCGACGCGTCACGTGATTCCATTGGGGCAGAGCGGAGATTCGAGATCGCCGCACTATAAAGATCAATTTGAATTGTGGAGAACGGGAGCTCCGGCCGTATTTCCTTTCACTGCCGGTGCGGTCGATCAGGCGGTGGTAGAGACGATTGAATTTCGGCCGAAGTAACTTCAAGAGTTGCTCGATCGAGGCAGAAACCCGACCGGTAGGAAGGGTGTTCGCATTTTGGATTTTGGATTTTGGATTTTGGATTGAAGAGACATCCTCGAACGACAGGTCGGGTTTCCGCCCTGTCGGAGCACCTCTCGAGAGTTCACGCAAAGGGCATGTAAAATCTTCATACCTCGAAATAAAATATCTACCTGATGGTGACACTAAGACTGAACCGCGCAGGCTCATCGCATTGGTTAACAACGGTGAGCGAATTGTTCCCCGTCTCCGTGCTAAATCGAACAAACGAGTCGCCCGTATCGAAGATCGCGCAATCTTTGGGCGAGCTTAGCCGGGCGGACAAGATTTGGCCGGCACGGGCGTAGAGAAAATAAGATCGTCGGTCACTGACGGAATCCGAGACAGTTTCCTCGACTCTCCCGGGCCGAAAGGAGATTCGAGTTGGGCCTGGATCGGGTGGCATCGGGATATCGGAGTCGACAGGTTCAGTCGGCGTTTCCTGCGAAGGCGGCGTCGGAGTTTTTGAGCTCGCGCCGTCGCAGAAGGCGAGGGTGATACTGACGGAGTCAGTACCGGAGTTGCGTTTGAAGTAATAGTGTTTGATGGAGCTTGGCCGACCTCGGTCCGACGGGGCCAGAAAAAATAAAGCACCGCGGCGGTCGTCCCAAGTGAGAAAGCCAAAAGAGCTGCGAGGACAAATATCAGAGTCGAGCGGCCACGCGATCTGCCTGAAGTCACGACCGTCGGTTCTTCGGAATATTCACCGGTGCCAATAAGCGGCGTGCCGTCCGTCAGACAAAACGAATATTCGTCCGAAAATACTTGCCTGCATTTGGGACAACTTTTCATAAGATCGTCCTCTTGCCGGAAAGATTATTCCAAGAAGCTTCCGATCCTGTCGAGAAAATCCGTCAGTATGATCCTCGCCGCCTCGCTGTCGAGGACCCGCTGCATTCCTTTTCCCTCGAGCCCGGCCTTCCATAACCGGCCTCGGGCTTCGTAAGTCGTCGCTCGTTCGTCTTGGAGATAGACTGGCACATCGACCGAGAGTTCCAATTTTCGGGCCATTCCGCGGGCTTCGGCGGTCATTTCGCTTTCGGTGCCGTCGAAGTTATACGGCAAACCAACAACGAGAGCCTTCGCATCATATTCGGCTAGAGTGTCCCTTATCTGCAGCAGCAGTTTTTTCCACGAGGTTCTTTCGACAATTGGTAGTGGGCTTGCGAGGATGCGGTCAGGATCCGAGACTGCGACGCCGATCCGCTTTGTCCCCGGATCGATCGCGACGATGCGACCCGCCGGAAGATCTGTAAAACCTTGTGAATTCGAACTTTCTTTCTGTTGCACTCGGGATATTGTTATCGGATAATTGATCGTCGCTGCGGCTAAACCATTTCGGCGGCACTTACGTAAACGTTCTTAGTAGTTATCATACGAGGTAAATTATGTCATTTCGCGGGAAACTTTCGATTCTGGTCATATCGGTCGCCGTAGCTTTATACGCGGTGATCGGCGGAATGCTCAGCCCATGGGCACGAGCTCAGCAGCCGATCAACGATGCCGGTGCACAGATCAGGATCTTTGAAGAAGTCCTCAAGCACATCGAGAACGATTACGTGGATGAGCCGAATCTCGAGAAGGTTCGATACGGAGCCCTTCGCGGGCTTGTCGGCGGCCTCGATCCTTATTCGTCGTACCTGACCGCTCAACAAGTGGCAGACTTCAACGCGAGCAAGAATTCAAACAAGGTCGGGATCGGCGCGGAGTTCTCGCAGGTTTCGCTTTACCTCTACGTCGTTTCCGTGACGAAAGGCTCGAACGCGGACAAGGCCGGACTCAAGGCCGGCGACGTGGTCGAATATATCGAGAACAAAGCGACCCGCGACATCTCGCTTTACGATGCTCGACAGATGATCGTAGGCGAGCCGGGATCGATAGTTACGCTGCGCATTTTACGTTCGGGTGAGAAGCCGCAGACGGTGAAGGTCGCCCGCGGAAGCTACAAGACTCCTTCGGCCGAGGCCCGTGTTGAAGCAGGCAAGGTCGGTGTCATCAAGGTCTACAGTCTTGAAGACGGCGAAGCGAACGACATTAAAGCTCACGTCGAACGGCTCAAGAAAGAGGGGGTTCAGAAGATCATCCTCGATCTCCGCGGCGTCGCGACTGGAACATTGAATGAAGCGGTAGCAGTTGCGAATCTCTTTATCAAAGACGGCGAGATCGCGAAAGTCATCGGAAAAGACAGCAAGGTTTTGAAGACGATGTCGGCGGACCCTTCGAAGACTATTTTTGACGGTAAAGTTGCAGCGATCATCGATCTTGGAACTGCCGGTCCGGGCGAAGTAGTCGCGGGTGCGATCCTGGATCGGAAACGCGGTGACGTAGTCGGCGAACGAAGCTTCGGCGCCGGAACCGAGCAGCAGTTGTTCACGCTTCGCGGCGGTGATGGTTATCTGCTCACGACGGCGAAGTGGGCATCACCATCGGGAAATACATTTCTCAGTGACGAGCGTGCGACGATGGGCGTTAAACCGTCGATCGAAGTAAAACGTCCTGATACGCCTGAGCCGATCGAAGTCGAGGAAATGATCGATCAACGCGACGAGCAAAACCAGAATCCGCAGCCGTCCGCATCGCCGTCGCCATCGAAGGAAACGGTGAAACCGGTGATCGAAGATCTGCAGATGAAGAAGGCTCTCGAGATCATGCAGGACAAATCGCAGGCGGCGAGATCGGGAGAATAGGCGGACCCTTCGAACCAAGAAACAAGAGCTAAATAGGTCCCATAGGTCATATTCGACCTATGGGACCTATTTACTTTTAGCTTTTTACTTGAAGAGGTTTTACTTTAGAATCAACTCACCATGAACCCCAGGCAATTTACGGTTCGCCCGTTGCGCGAATCCGATCTCGATGATTGGTTTCGATTGCGAAAGAAACTTTGGGACGAAACCGCTGATGATGATCAGAGATCCGAGATGGTCGACATACTCGATCACTTCGACGAGTCTCAATATGTCCTGTTCGCAGAGACCGACCAGGGTCGGTTGGCCGGGTTCCTTGAGGCGAGCATTCGACCGTTCGTCGAGGACTGTCATACTGATCACGTCGGATATTTAGAGGGCTGGTACGTCGAGCCCGAATATCGTAAAAACGGCATCGGCCGCGAGCTCGTGAAGCAGGCCGAAGCGTGGGCTCGAAGCAAAGGCTGCACCGAAATGGCGTCGGACGCGGAAGTCGGCAACGCCCCGAGCCTCGAGGCTCATCTCAATCTCGATTATAAAGTGACCTCTAAGCTAGTCCATCTCCGAAAAGAGCTTTGATTGTTCGATGCGAATTCTGTATTTATTCTTCTCGCTTTTGACGGCACTCGCGGTGACAGGCATCGCGAACGCTCAGTCGACAAATCAAAATTTCCCGACGCCGATCACGGAGACTGAGATCACGGGCACGATCAAAGCTCGCGATGTCGGAGACGCGCGTCTGACTTCGTACTTTTACCAGTTTGACGCGAGTCAGGGCGATCTCTTCATCAATATCGTCACTCGCAATCTGACCGGCGATATCGATGTCTTTACACAGACCGGATTAAAACCTCTGACGAAGATTGTCGTGTACGGCGATCTCGCAGAGTCCGAAACGGGCCGCGTTCTTTATTTCCGAAAATCTGAAAAACTGATCCTTCGCATCCAGGGCCGGCCGCCGGGTGATGATGCTGCGACGTTCCGAATCAAGTTCGCCGGCAGCTTCATTGCATCGACTCAGTCTGAGCCTGTCGCCGAGCCGTCACTCCCGAGCGTTACTGCTAGGAACGACAGTGGTATTCGTGTGAACTCGGTCGGAACGATCGTCGCCGTGATCCCGAAGGCGACACCGGCTCCGCCGACAGTCGAGACTCCGGCTGCGGATGAACGGAGTGGTGTCGAAACTGAAAAAGAAAATCCCGACGCGAAGGTGGAGGAAAAGGTCGAAGAGAAGTCGGATGAAACCGCGTCGGCTGAGCCTGAAAAGAAAGTTGAAGTTGTCGTAACAGAAAATCTTTCGCCAAAGGCTGAGACTGCGACGCCACCCGGACCAAAGCGAAGAACCGCCCGCGGGCGCTCCATCCCGCCGCCTCGTGTCGCGACGGTGATACCGGAGAAGCGGACCGACGAAACTACTGCACCGGTAAAGACGACGCCGCCGCGTACCCGACGATCGGCTCCGCCAAAAACGGCCGCGGAGAAAGAGTCCGATCCGCTCGAGAAGATAAATCTTGTGATCCTTTTCAAAGACGGTTCGAAAATCGAGCGTCCAATGAGTGAGGTGCTTAGGTTCAGCGTCGATAAAGGAACGCTCACGGTCATTTCGAAAGAGGGAAGCATTGGACGTTATTCGATCCTGACGATCGAAAGAGTAACGATTCAATAAACTTTCGTTCTTTGCGTGAGAATGAGAAGTTCACGCAAAGACGCCAGGACGCAAAGAAGAGCCGCCCGCGACTTTAAATCAAGATCGCGGGCGGCTTTTTTTTCAATTGAAACTTTCTACGCGTAACTGTGGAGGCCCGGAAGCAGATAGCTCACGCCTAGATAAGTAAAGATAACGAGAAGAAATCCGATCACCGCAAAATAGGCCGAGCTTCGACCGGTCCAACCGCGCGAGATTCGAGTGTGAAGAAACGCCGCGTAGGTTAGCCATGCGACAAGAGCGCCGGTTTCCTTTGAATCGAATCCCCATGGGCGTCCCCACGATTCGTTTGCCCAGATCGCACCCGTTATCAAAAGCATCGCCAGACCCGCGAACGCGAGACATGCCGTTTTGTACATCAGGCTGTCCAACGACTCGAGACTCGGTAGCCGCTCGCGGATCTTTTCAGTTTTAAATCCGAAGAGCACAACGAAGAATGTTGCAGCGAGCGCCGTGATGAGACCCGCAACTTCCACGGGATTCGTTCCCAGACTAAGAAACATCTTGTCGCCGTTCATCTGCAAGTATTGTCGACCGGTCTGCTCCAACTGGCTCTGGGAAAGTGACGCGAATTCCTTTGCCGACATCTGCTGTTTCTCGGCGATCGCCCGTCCCGCCGTGACGAGTTGTGTCGGATCTGCGGCGACCTGCGCCTGGATCTTTGTCGGGACATCTTTCGTTTCCCGGATCTCGGAAACGAGAAGTCCGATGCTCAGGATCTGCGCGATCAGAGCGATCTTCAAAAGCGTATGTCCGGCGTACCTCGCGGTCTCGTTCTCGCGATAAAGATAGATGAGAAACGCGACGACACTCGCGGCCAGTAAGAGCGCACACAGCGCGAGCGCCGCTCCGACGTGCGGAACCTCGAGTCGAAACGGAGCCGAAAACGGTTTACTACCGCCGGTGTTCGAAACGAACAGCCCGGCTCGGTAAGCGAGATCCGTTATTACCGAAAACTTACTGATGGATGCGATGACGGCGATCCCGAAAATGCTCGACCAGATCGCCATCGCCTCGACCTTTACTTTGTCCTTGAGCAGATAGATCACGGCGATCGCAAAGCACACGAGCGCGACGCCATAACTCAGCGATGCGACGCCGACGTGGATAGGCCTCCAGTATGAATCGAGAACGGGAGGAAGATCGATGAACTCATTTCCGATAAATCGCGCGAGCGTCAGAATGATCGCGGCGAGCGGAAGCGTGAATGCAGCCAGGACCTGGAAGTTCTTACGGCGTGCAAGAAGCAAAGTCGCGATGCCGGCTCCGAATGCGAAGGCCAGACTTAGATCGTAAAGATTTGCGAACGGTACGTAGCGGAAGATCCACGGCGTCGCCATGTTGCCGCTGGCACGCATGATCGCGATCTCGTGTTCATAGGCCGCGTCCCAACGGACGAGCCAGCTCGCGAGATTAAAGAACACTCCGAGAGTCGCGCTCCAGAGTCCGATCTTTCGCGCCATCTCCGACGGAGCGTACAAGTTCGTCAACTGAAACAGCGCAGCGAAAATATAGCAGGCGAGCGCGAGCATCATCAGCGCTCCGTCCGAAATGAATCGATCGCTCAACGTAAGACGCAGGCCGAGCATGATGAAAGCGCCCGCGATCGCGGCGATCGCCGGAAGATAACTTTTCCAGCCGTAACCGATCTCGGCATCGTAAATCTGTTTCGCCATAATCCCTCTTTAGTTTGATACTAGTTTTGAGTTCCGCCTTTAGGCGGCGAATTCGCGCGTCGTTAAGAGGCCGCCTAAAGGCGGGACTCAAAACTGTTTTCAACCCCATCGACGATTTTCTTAAACTTTTCTTCGAAACCTAAATGATTTCGGTTCGCGTTTCCGCCCATCACGATCCGGCCGTCCTCGACGATCGCCCAGACTCGCTTGTGTGAGAAAAAGAACACGAAGCCAAGAGCGCCGATCAGCCCGAATCCGCCAAAGTACCACGCGATGAATGCTCCACTGAACGGATCATACTTGATCGACAGAACGTGTGCGAACGGTGACTTTTCATAGCCCGCGAGCTTCCATTTGTAACCCGCTTTGGGAGCGCTTATCGGAGCGTTCGCTGGCATGTTTCCCCCAAACGCGAAGACGCGAACGCGCTCACCCTGCGGAGGTGTTACGCCCAAAACCGCCGCAGGGTTATTGTATTCGCCCGAACGCGTATCGGGTTTTCCTTCGGCATTGAACGTGAAGTCGGGGAGAAACTCTTCGTACTCGACCTTCGTTCCGTCCGTCAAAGTAGTTGAACCGGTCCTCGGAATCGACACGCTGATCGGCTCGCCGCCGGACTGCGGAGTAAGGCTGAGATCGATCGTTCTCGCATTTCCAACCGGGATCGTCTGAGCCTGAAAGAATCGGTAGCCACGATAGTTGAACGGACGATTCATGCTGATATCGGCGACCGTCGATCCGTATTCGCTGTCATCGACCTTGATCTGCGTCCTCCAGTCGAGCGTGTTCGTCACTTCGATCGAGCCGTTCGGATCGATCAGTCGCTGCTGGATGTCGGTGCACGTCATCGAGAAAGGAAGCTGGACGTTGAACTTCTCTTTCTTGTCCAGATCGAACTGGATCATCTGGATCTGATCCGTCGCATCGCCCGGGATCATTCGAACATCCGCGTCGAAGCCTGTTTGTAGGGCGACGAAATGTCCGAGGAAAAGTGTGAGCAGCGCGACGTGAACAATGTACGCACCGATGCGATTGAAGCGGCCGGTCTCAGCGAATACAACCTTCCGAGTCACGGTCGACACGTTTGAGAAATCCTTACGACCATCGCTGTCGACACCGTATGTCATTTCTTCAAACTCTGTGATCTTCGGAGAGAGTCCGTTTGCCTTAAATACTGAGGCGATCTTTTCTGCAGTCGCTTCCGGATCTCGCGAGTCGATATCAACGGACGCATGCTGCGGCTGGGATTCGAGCCACGGGATCGTCGCCGTCAGTTTCGGTTTGGAAATGTATTTCCAAGCGGAAGGGAAGCGATCAATCGACGCGAGAATAATATTGAGAGAAAGAGTGAGAAGAAGAAGCTTGAAGTACCAACTGTAATAGATGTCGAAAAGCCCGAGCGAACCGTAAACCATTTTCTCGGCCGGCGTAAGCGATCCGTAGTACGCGTCGAAACCCTGGACGTTCTGT
This sequence comes from Acidobacteriota bacterium, assembly GCA_003223025.1. Lineage (GTDB taxonomy): Bacteria > Acidobacteriota > Blastocatellia > Pyrinomonadales > Pyrinomonadaceae > OLB17. The sequence goes on along the minus strand of QHXR01000016.1, from coordinate 172,609 downwards.
TGGATGATCAGCATCCCGATCATCGAGAGCACGACCAGAATACAAAGAAGCGTCACGCCGAAACGGACCGAGCTGAGAAAATCCAGAACGCGGTCACCGATCGGTTTTGATCGTGGCTTTGCGACCTCACGGCCATCTATGGTTTGTTCTGCGGCTGACATCAGGAAGTAAGAAAAATGATATCCTAGCGGCGTTTATTTGTCATTGCCTGAAAAATTAGCCGGGCTTTATGTCAAAAGAAGAACCTCGTCGAGTCAGGCCTTTTGAAAATCAGGACTTCGCGAGTTATCCTTTTAGTTCAAATGACACTCGGTCGAGCAGATAATGGACACAGCCGCAGCTGAAATTACTAATAACAAGATGCTTGGATGGCGCATGCGCGTTGGCGCGTTCGTCGAACTTACAAAACCGCGCATCGCGTTCATGCTGTTGCTGACTTCTGCCGCAGGCTTCTATCTCGGCACGACGGGCCAGTTCAACTTCGTTCTGTTCCTGAACGCGATGATCGGCATCGGCCTTCTGGCTTTCGGTGTCGCGACTCTGAATCAGTACGTCGAGCGAGCTACGGACGCCCTGATGGAAAGAACGAAGAATCGTCCGCTTCCCTCATCGAGACTAACGCCGATGGAGGCGTTGATCTTCGGACTTGTTCAATGTGCCGTCGCCGAGATCTATCTTTTCTTTCTTGTTAATCCGTTGACGGCGGGTCTCGGTTTGGTTGTGATCGTCGGATACGTCTTGATGTACACGCCGCTGAAGACGAGGACGTCGGCCTCGACTGCGATTGGTGCGATCCCGGGAGCGATGCCTCCTCTGATGGGATGGACCGCCGCATCGAACGAAGTGACGCTTGGCGCGTGGTCGTTGTTCATCATGCTGTTTCTCTGGCAGTTCCCGCATTTTCTGGCGATCGCTTGGATGTATCGCGAGCAGTACGCGAAGGCGGGGATTCTAATGCTTCCGGTGGTCGAGCCGTCGGGTCGGATCACGGCTCGTCAGATCGTGCTCTTTGCAATCATGCTCGTGCCGGCTAGTCTCGCACCGTTCTTTCTCGGTTTCGCCGGGGTCATCTATCTGGTGGGTGCGACGATCCTCGGAATTTGGTTCCTCGTTGAAAGTATCCGAACCGCACGAGCGAAGACGGTCGAAAAAGCGCGTCGCTTGCTGATGGTATCGGTCCTCTATCTTCCTCTTGTATTCGGACTTCTGGTCCTCGATCACTACAAATGAAAATCGGAACCGCCGAGCAGCCACTTGGAAAATCCGGTGCGAAGATTCGGCTCCGGTCGAGATTTCTAGGTGGCGGAATGAGCGGCGGCAATGGTGGAAACGGCGGCGGAAATGACGGAGGTGACGATCCGCGTTTTGACGATGTCGGGACCGACGATGCCCTCACTCAGGATAAAGCAAAGGTCGTAACCTGGTTCTTGCTGCTCGTCGTGCTCATGACATTCGGCGGGATGATCGGCGCGTACGTCGTCATCGCGACAAACGGAGCTGCGGAATGGAAGCCGTTTAATCTTCCGATTCAGGTTTGGATAAGTACGGCGATCATTCTCGTTAGCAGCGTCACTTATCACCTCGCAAAGAAAGCGTATTTTGAAGATGAGTACACCAAGAGCCGAAAGCTTTTGATCGCTACGACTGCGCTCGGTGCTGCTTTTATCTCGTCACAGATCCTCGTTTGGCTTGCTCTCGTTAACCGCGGTTTTTATCTTCGCGGAAATCCGTACGCGGGTTTCTTCTACATCCTGACCGCCGTTCATGCGATCCATGTGCTCGGCGGTATCGTTGCACTTGGAACCGTTGTGCTTCGGACATGGAACGGAACTTCGTCTGAGAACGAGCTCACCTATCGCAGGAATCTTGCGCGCTCCGTCGGATGGTACTGGCATTTTATGGGAGCTCTCTGGATCGTGCTTTTTGTCCTGCTTGGTTTTTGGAAATAGGGAATGGACCTGCTTCAGATCTTTCCGCATCTTAACGCGCTGCTGAACGCTACCTCAGGCGTTTTTTTAATATGCGGACTTTTCTTCATTCTCAACAAGCGAGTGCACGAGCATCGCTTTTGCATGATCGCCGCCAGCTCGATCTCAGCCCTCTTCTTGATCTCATACATCAGCCATGACGCACTCCGGACTTATTACTTCGGCCTTGGACCGACAAAGTTCACCGGCGAAGGACTTGCCCGGCCCATCTATTTTACGATCCTGACATCGCATACGATCCTCGCCGCGGTGATCGGCCCTTTTGTCGTGGCTACACTGTATCGAGGGCTGAAGGGCCGCTTTGACGATCATCGGCGCCTTGCACGACTCGTGTATCCCGTCTGGCTTTATGTTTCGCTGACCGGCGTCGTGGTCTACCTGATGCTTTATCAGATTTATTCGACACCCCGGTGATTTTTCCCGCAAATTCCTTGTAATTTCTTTTTACGGCATGCTAAACTCAAAACCGTTGAAAAGTTGATCACCGAAGTCGTTTCACTGTGAAATGTCGCGGGGGACCCAAACGCTTCATCGTGCAATATGAAGCAGGGGCGAAGAGCTTTGCTAAGCTCAGGGATAATCTTTCGTTCCTAGCCCGTCAGCTAACCTCGTAGGTGTGGCAAAGAAGTTACTGCAAGTTTGACCTTCAAAAGTCGCGATTTTGTGTGTGCTTCGCGCTTCTGCTTTTTCAACGATCAAGCAGACATCCGGTCTTCTCAAAGAGAAAAGCTCCGTATCGAAAGGTACGGAGCTTTTTTTTGTATTTACCTGATCTCTAGTAAAGCATTTTTACAGTCTTAAGAAGGATCTTGCGTTCGGTATCGAGATTTATTTCGGAGGGATTCTGCGAAAGCTTGTATTCGAATGTCTCGCTACGCTTTGTGACGAGGAGCTTTTCCGTCTGAGTGTCGAGTCCGGTCGTGAATGCGATGTTCATCGGCATCCTGAATGCCGCGGGCGTAATCGCATCTAATTTTTGAACCTGCGAGACAGTGACCTTCAATGTCTTCGAAGCACCATTCCAAACGTTTTTGACCTCAAGCTTCGGATAGCCCGCCTTATAAACCCACTGATCGAAAAACCAGCCGAGATCTTTCCCCGACGCTTCTTCCATCGCCGCTTTTAGATCGGTAGTTTCAACGCTCGAGAATTTATGCTTTGTCAGATAAGCATTGATCGCTTTCCAAAACGCTTCATCGCCGATCTCTTCGCGGAGCATGTAAAGTACTACTCCGCCTTTGCTGTAGATCGTAGCCGGACGATCAAACAGACCCGGGACGTCATCGGCATTCTGGTTAAAGAGCGCGTTACGCTTCTTATTCAAAGCTTCGTCAGTGACAAAAATATCGACGTCACGTTGGAGCTTGATCAGGTAATTCTCGCGGCCGTATGTCTTTTCACGGAACACCGCTTCCATAAACGTGGCGAAACCTTCATTGAGCCAAAGCTCCGCCCAGTTTCTGCAAGTCACAAGATCTCCAAACCAGGAGTGAGCAAGCTCGTGCGATACGAGATCCTCGACGCCGGGAGCAAAGAGTGCGTTGTTCACCGCGAAGATCTCGGTGTCGGCCATTGTCGTCGCGGTGATGTTCTCCATACCGCCGAACGTAAATCCGGCGACCACTGTCTGATCGTACTTATTAAAAGAGAACTTAACTCCGGTCACGTCCTCGTAGACCTTCATCATGTCCTTCGTTTTTGCGAAAGCTTTACGAGCAACGGCTTCGCCACCTGGATAGATATAAAAGCCGAGCGGAATGTCTCCGTGAGAATCGTCGAGCCTGACGTACTTGCCGATGACAAACGATACGAGGTACGTCGGCGTTGGAATATTCAACCGAAAATGATGCGTCACGGTTCCGTCAGGATTCTTCACCTGCTCGATGAGCTCTCCATTTCCGATCACCGTTTCGCCGTCGTTCGCCGTGATGAACTCGTCAAACGTCGCCTTGTCGCTCGGGAAGTCGAAAGACGGGAACCAGTGTCGAGCCTCATCCGCCTCGCCCTGTGTCCAGATCTGCGCTGAGTGGATCTGCTTTCCGTCGACGACTTCCTCATCGACGAAGTAAACGCCCTTCTTTGGAATCGCCGAATGCTTAAAACGAATTGTGATCGAATCAGAGGGCGAGTGCGCGCGGTCGAGAGTAACGACTATCTTCCCGCTGTCCGATCGAAACTTAAGACGCTTTCCCGAAGGCTCGAGAGCAACCGACGTAAAAGAGATGCCAACGGCATCAAACTCGGCCGTAGAGAAATTAGGTTTCAGCGGACGGAAGCGGATCGTCGTATCACCGATCACTTTTCGGGTTTTGCGATCGAAGCTGACACGAAGATCGTAGTGTTCGACATCGTAGGTTTGCGGACGATTAAAATTCCGCCGCGACGTCTCTTGCGCCGCGGCGGAACCGGAGAACCAAAGAAGCAGAGTTAACGAAAGGCAGAACCCTGAGAGGACTCGGTTTAAGACCATAGTTCTACTTTAGATGCAGCGACAGCCAATCGAGAACGTTGGTGTACCAGAATTCAGAATTCTGCGGCTTGAGGATCCAGTGTCCTTCGTCAGGAAAGATGATGAGCTTCGACGGAACGCCCTTCAACTGAAGGGTCGTGAACAACTGCAGACTCTGATCGACGGGAACTCGAAAGTCGAGTTCGCCCGCGGTGACAAGTGTCGGAGTATTGAAGTTCTTGACGAACTTATTTGGCGACCATTTCTGGTACTGAACGGGGTTGTCCCAAGGCATGCCTCCGAACTCCCACTTCGGAAACCAAACCTCTTCGGTCGCCGTCGCCATCGACTCGAGATTGTAAACGCCTGCATGCGAAACGAACGTCTTAAAGTGGAACCGCGGATCGTCGTTATGGCCGAGCAGCCAGTCGACCATGTATCCGCCGTAGCTTGCACCCGCACCCGCGATCCGCGACTTGTCGATATACGGACGCTTTACGATCTCAGCGATGCCATTTTTCAGATCGACAAACGCCTTTCCGCCCCAATCGCCCGAGATGTCGTTTACAAACTTCTGTCCGTAACCGGTCGATCCGCGCGGGTTCGGCATGAACACGACGTAACCGGCGTTGGCAAAGATCTGCGGATTCCAGCGATATCCCCAACTGTCGTTGAACGCGCTCTGGGGGCCGCCGTGGATCAGAACAACAAGCGGATATTTCTTCGACGCGTCGAAGTTGCTCGGCTTGATAACGAAACCGTGAATGTTCGAATTAAGAGCTCCTTTCCATTCGACGTCCTCCGCCTTCTGCAGACGATAATTTCTATAAACAGTTTCGTTGATCGTCGTCAGCGGAGTTACGCCGCTGCCATCCGAGTTAACGCGATAGAGCTCCGGCGGCGAAGCGATCGAGCTGGACGCGAAAACGATCGTGCGACCGTCGTTTGAAACATTGAGTGCGTTAGCGAAGTAGCCTTCGAGGACGGGTTTCACATGCGTCGCGATCCGCAGGCGAAAGTCGGGTTCGACCGGAACTGTATAGATCGGCGACCGTCCGCGTGTTCCGGCGGAAAAGTAGATCGTCTTTCCGTTATCCGTGACGGTCATCTCGTCTGCTTGCTGATCGAATCCGCGCGTGAGCTCGACAGTCTCACCGGTCGCGCGGTTGTAACGCATGATCCGCCATCGGTCGGCCTCGAATCCTTCAGTCGCCTGCGATCGATAGAGGATATATTTTCCGTCCGAAGTATAGACCGGAGCCGCATCATAACCGCGGTTCGATACGGTGATGTTTTTCTGGTCCTTGTTCACGAGCGACGCGACGATGATGTCGCTGTTCGTGGAGATAGCTTCGATCTTGTCAGGATTCTTTAAAAACGCGATCTCGCGAGAATCAGGCGAGAAAGCATAATCGACTCCGGTCGATGCACCGTAAGGAGGAGCATCGAAATCGCCGGGCGTGAAGTCCGACGGAACGCCGCCGCCGCTCGCAACCACGAACACATGTGCACGCTTTCGATCGCGCCATTCGTTCCAGTGCTTGAAGAGGAGACGCTCGGTGACTTTAGCTTTCACCTTACTCGATTCAATACGAGCATCTGCCGCTTCGTTGCAATCGTCGGAAGTGCATTCGGGATAGACTTCAGAGCCGAACGCGATCCATTTGCCGTCGGGCGACCAAACGGGATTGCCTGCTCCGGTCGAGATCTTCGTTATCTGTTTCCGGTGATCACCGTCAGGCTCCATCGTCCAGATCTGTCCGCCGGTCGTGTACGCGATGTGTTTTCCGTCGGGCGACCAACGCGGCGAGCTATTCGATTTATCGCCGGTCGTGATCTGTTTCAAATTCGATCCATCGATGTTGATGGTGTAGATCTGAGTGAGCGTTTTATTCTCCGCCTTGTTGACGTTGCCGATCGTGAATGCAACGGTACGGCCGTCGGGCGAGAGCTGCGGATCGCCAACGCGCTTCGTGGAGATAAGACTATCGATCGTGAAGCTCGATTGTGCGATCGCTGCGGTTGCGAGGAAGAGACAAAGAACAAACGAAGACGCGAATCTGGACATTGAATTCACCTGCATAAAAATTGAGATGTGAAGAGCGAAACCATTATCGCACATTACTTTGTAACACCCGAAAGTGTTCGATAAGATGAGCGGTATGAAAACCGGTTTTGTTGTGACCTTCATCCTCGGATTGTCAGTGATCTTGCCCGCTCAAACCGTCGCGCCGACTCCTCAGCTTTACAGCTCGCAGACGATCCAAAACATGCGATCGATAATGCGGTCGGCCCTGGCGAGCGACTATGCGTATCGGCAGACGGCGTATCTCTCGAACAATATCGGCCCGCGTCTTTCGGGTTCGCCGCAGGCTGAACGCGCAGTCGAATATGTCGCTGATGAAATGCGAAAACTCGGACTTGAAGTCCGACTGCAAAAGCTTTCAGTTCCGCACTGGGTGCGCGGCGACGAGAAAGCGGAGCTCGTTGAGTTTCCGGGTATGGCGGCCGGCACAACTCAAAAAGTCGTTGTCGCCGCGCTCGGTGGAAGCATTGCGACCCCGAACGATGGAATGACCGGCGACGTGGTTGTCGTGAATAGTTTCGATGAGCTAACTGCTCTTGGTCGCGAAAAGGTCGAAGGAAAGATCGTCCTTTTTAACAACAAGTTCGATCGTGAAATGGCGGCGAGCGGTTTCGGCGGGAATGCGTACGGCCAGGCAGTCGCATATCGCGGAGGCGGAGCGATCGCGGCGGCGAGACTCGGAGCGATCGCCGTATTGGTTCGCTCGGCGGGCGGATCGCAAAATCGTCTGGTACATACGGGCGCAATGCGATATGACCCGAACGTGACAAGGATCCCGGCAGGAGCAGTTTCGTTCGAGGATGCCGAGGCGATCGCATATCTCGCAAAGATGGGTCGCGTTCGACTGCGGTTGTTGATGACGCCGCAGACATTGCCAAACGCGACGAGCTATAACGTCATCGCGGATCTGAAGGGAAGTGAACTGCCGGACGAAGTAGTCATCGTTTCCGGACACCTCGACTCGTGGGATCTCGGCACGGGTGCTCTGGACGATGCGTGCGGTGTCGCGGTTTCGATGCAGGTTCCGTATCTCTTAAATCAATTAAAGCTCAGGCCGCGGAGGACGATCCGCGTAATCGCCTGGATGAATGAAGAAAATGGAAGTGCGGGCGGAACTGCATACGGTGAAGAACAAGCCGCTAACGTTTCGAAACATTTTGCGGCTATCGAAAGCGATCTCGGTGCGTCGCATCCGCTCGGCATTCTATTTACCGGGAAGTCGGAAGCACTTCCGTTCTTTGCGCCGATCACCGCGGTGCTGCGGGAGCACGGAGCCGGCATCGCGCAACTTCAACCCGGCGGAGTCGGATCCGACATCGGCCCGCTGACGCAGAAAGGCGTTCCATCGTTTGCTCCGTATTTCGATACGCGAACTTATTTCAATTATCACCATACGGCGGCGGATACATTCGACAAGATCGATCCGAAGCAGCTCGCGGAAAGCGGATCGGTGATGGCCGTCCTCGCGTACGCTCTGGCGAATCTCGAGCAGCCAATTCCGCGTTAGAAAGACGGTTTTACGGGTCGGTCCGGTTTGATGCAGCAAAACTAAATGCTAAAGTGACGCTATGAACAGACCGCCGCCATACTTTCCGCAGAATCAGTTGTCACCACCGGACGAGAAGCGCTATCGCAGATTTAAAATACTTGCCGGACTCGCGATCGCGGCCCTGGTCCTTGTGCTGATCGGTGCCGGTTATGGGATCTTCTATCTGATCCGAAGTTTCATGTAAGCTTTCGTGAGATACAAAAAAAGAGAGGCCGTCTCTAAAGACAGCCTCTCTTTTTTAATCTAATCTCGACTTATCGATTTTCCAAACTCTGCACTTTCGACGCACTGGCCTTCGCACGAGCGGCATCAAGTGCGAGCTGCTTCGCCTGCGGCAGCAGTTCGATGGCCTTCTTCAACTGGTTATCGTACTCGTTCGAGACCTGAAGCGACGTCGTCGTGCCGTATGCGGCCGTCACGAGCTCGGTTCGAAGAGCACGCTCGACAAACTCTCGCTCGCGATCGATCTGCGATGGAGTGTATTTATACTTCTCCGTCGCGAATGTCTTGAACGCCTGATACAGCGGTTCGGTCACCGGGAAGTCCGTGTTTTTAATGTCGTAATCGAATACGAGCGGCTGATCGACTTTGATGTTTTCAAATCCCCGGACGCGGCCCGCAGTCAGATCAAGTGCGAATGCAAAAACCGGATTGAAAAGCTTCTGCTGGAAACGAGCCTTTTCGCTCGTGATCGTTTCAGGCTTGAGCTCGACATCGGGATTGATCCCGCCGCCGCTGTAAACCGCACGGCCCGAATCCGTCTTGCTTTCAGCTCCGTGTTCGACCTTTCCTTCGCTGCCATCGTCTTTCACGCCGCCCTTGGTGTAGTAATCGTAAAGAGCGCCGTTCGAATAATCGCGCTGGATGAGACGTCCGGACGGAGTTTCGTACTTCGCGATCGTGAGAAGAAGCATCGATCCGTAATCAAGTACGAACGGATTCTGCACCAGGCCTTTTCCAAAAGTGTTCTCGCCGACGATTAACGCTCGATCGTGATCCTGCAGCGCCCCTGCAAGGATCTCAGATGCAGACGCTGAATTTCGATTCACAAGCACGACAACCGGAAGACGCTCCGGACTGATGTTGTCCGCCTTGTAAGGTTCAGTCGTTCCGTCCAAGCGTCCTTTCTGAGTGAATACGATCTGGCCGCTTTCGAGGAACGTGTTCGCAACTCTGTAAGCCTCTCGGACCAAACCGCCGCCATTGTTCTTGAGATCGAGAACCAGCTGCTTCATGCCACGGGCCTTGAGCGTTTTCATCGCCTGGGCGAATTCGGCATATGTCGTTTGATTGAATCCGCCGGTCATGGCGATGTAGCCGACTCCCGGACGAACCATGTAGGCTTCGGCGATCGAAGGTTGTAAAACTCCGTCACGGATAATATCGACCGTCTCACGTTTACCCGTCGAGTATCGCTCGATGACGAGCTTTGCCTGCGTTCCGCGCGGGCCTCTAAGGAAATTACGGACGTCCGAGAAAGACTTTCCGATCATCGACGTCCCGTTGACCTCGACTATCTTGTCGCCATATCGAAGCCCGGCACGATGAGCGGGAGCTCCGTCGAAAGTCGCCTTAATATATGTCGCGATGACGTTGCCTTTCTCATCGCTGAGATCACCGATCGTGGCACCGATTCCGAAGTATCGCGAAGACTGATCGGTCCTGAACTGCTCGAATTCTTTAGCATCGAAATAATTCGAGTGCGGATCGAGTGTCTGCAACATCCGTTCGATCGACGATTTGAAGACGTCGTTGTAGTTGATCTTCTTGCCGACGACGTGATTGCTCTCGATCACCGACAAGGCTTCGGCAACATCCGCCTCAATATTCTCGACCGATACCGTTTTTGTTGATTTCGGTGCGGAAAGTGGATTCGAAGGGCCGGTTTTGGCAACTGTGGCTCCCTGAGAGAAAGCATTTGAGATAAAGACGAGGGATACAACGGAAGTGCAGAAAAAATAATAAAGCTTTTTCACTACGAAATCTCCTGGATGAACTGACGGACCTTCGGAATAATCTCGAAAATAATAACATCCATTGGAGGAAAAGGCGATGGAAATAGTTGCACGGGACTTCGTAAATCATTGTGTTGCAACCTCCCCGAACGCTTTGGGCTTTACTCGATTTACGCTACACTCTCACAAGCTTACCCGTGCCAATCCCGGAGGATAATTAATGTCGATTCGTCTACTCGTGTCAGTCGCGGCTCTTCTCGCGTTCTCTGTCGGAGCTCTCGGTCAAACCAAATTGCTTCGTTTTCCGGACATTCAAGGCGATCGCGTCGTATTTACGTACGGCGGCGATCTTTGGACCGCGTCATCCTCGGGCGGCACAGCGACTCGTCTAACCGCACATCCCGGCGTGGAAACCTACGCAAAGTATTCGCCCGACGGCAAGTGGATCGCATTCACCGGACAGTACGATGGCGACGAGCAGGTCTATGTCATGCCTTCGAACGGCGGAGAGCCGAAACAGCTCACGTTCTATCCGTCGCGTGGCCCGCTCGCTCCGCGCTGGGGATTCGATAATCAGGTCCTCGGATGGACAAAAGACGGACGCATCTTCTATAGAGGCGGCCGGGATGCTTGGTCGCTGCCGATCGCACGGCTCTACACGGTTTCGCCGAAGGGCGGAGCGTCGGAAGCGTTGCCGATGCCCGAGGCCGGTTCCGGCTCGTTCTCCGGCGATGGTTCGAAAATGGTTTACTCGCCGAGGTTTCGCGACTTTCGCCCCGAGAAGCGATACAGCGGCGGACAGGCGAACAAACTTTATATCTACGATCTCAAGACAAACGATGCTCAGTTGATCTCAGACAGCCCGTTTGCGAGCCGCGACGCGATGTGGATCGGCGACACGGTCTTCTACAACACGGACCGCGACGGAAAGTTCAATCTCTGGGCGTACGATCCGGGCTCGAAAAAGACATCGCAGATAACGAAGAATCGTGATTGGGATATCCGTTGGCCGTCATCCGACGATCAGTCGAAGATCGTCTACGAACGAAACGGCGAGCTTGAAACGTTCGATGTCGGATCAAAAAAAGCAACGCGCATTTCGATCGCGGTTCCCGATGACGGGATCAACAAACGTCCGCGGCAGACGAATGTCGCGGGTCGGATTTCCTGGTTCGGTTTGAGCCCGAAAGGCGAGCGTGCGGTATTCAGCGCTCGAGGCGATATCTTTACGGTTCCGATCGAAAAAGGTGGAGCTCGGCATCTGACGCATTCATCCGGTGCGAACGACCGGTTTCCATCATGGTCGCCCGATGGAAGATCGATCGCGTACATGTCGGATCAGAGCGGCGAAGACGAAGTCTGGCTAGTAGCTCAGGATGGAGCGACTCCGCCGCAGCAACTCACGAGCGGCGGATCGGCGCAGCGTTACGCACCGCAGTGGTCGAGCGACAGCAAGAAGATCGTGTTCGGCGATAAGAACGGACGCGTCTATGTCGTGACTGTTGCGACGAAGGAAATGAAGATGATCGCCGACGCTCCGAACGGGCAGATCACCGACTACGAATTCTCACCGAAAGGAAATTATGTTTCGTACTCGATGGGAAACCCGAACGGCGTCACGGGTGTCTATGTTTGGAGCTCGGAAGACAACAAGAATTATCGGGTAACGCCGGAGATGTTTTCGGCTCACGATGCGACGTGGGATCCGAGCGGCGGGATTCTTTATTTCCTCAGCGAGCGCGAATATGCGCCGATGATTGGGAGCACGGAGTTCAACTACGCGAGCAATCGCTCGACCTACGTCTACGCGCTGACACTTCGAAAGGATGCGAAGAATCCGTTTCCGTCGGAAAGCGACGAGGTTGCGATAACCGAAGAAAAGAAAGAAGGATCACCGACTCCGTCGCCTTCGCCGGCTTCCGCAGCTCCGGAGAAAATAGATTTTGACGGAATCGAAAGTCGTGCGTCGAAAGCTCCGCTAGGTGCGGAAAATTACGGCGGAATCGCCGCGACGAAAGGAAACCTTATCTACACCACGAATTCGCCGTTCTACTACGGCCGGCAGGCCGATACGCAAGCGACTGTCAGGGTGTTCTCGCTAAAGGATCGAAAGGAGACGACGCTGCTCACCGGCACGGGAGCGGTTAGCCTTTCTGCCGACGGCTCGAAGTTGATGTCGGTCGCGATGGGCACATATCTGACGATGGAGGCGAATCCCACCGGAGAGCGCTCGCGAAAGAATATTTCGACGGCGGGTCTGGTTACGGAGATCGATCCGGCGAAGGAATGGCGTCAGATCTTCTTCGAAGTCTGGCGTCAATATCGCGACTGGTTCTATGCTCCGAACATGCACGGTTACGACTGGGCGAAGATTCGCGAGGATTATCTCAAGTGGCTGCCGTACGTGAATCATCGCTCCGATCTGAATTATCTTTTGTCTGAAATGCAGTCCGAACTCCAGGTCCAGCACGCGTACATCGATGGCGGAGACTTCAATCTTCCGCCGCGTGTTCGAGTCGCTCTGACCGGTGCTCGATTCGAAGCGGATAAAGGCTCGAACCGGTATCGAATCTCGAAGATCTTTGCCGGGCAAAACGAAGAGGACATTTACCGGTCCCCGTTCACGGAAGTTGGCAGCGAAGCGAAAGTCGGCGAGTATGTTCTCGCGATCAACGGTGAAGACGTGACCACGGATCGCGATATCTACTCGTACCTTCGCGGAAAGGCGGAGAGCACTGTTACGTTTACATTGAACAGTACTCCGACGATGCAGGGCTCGCGAACGGTAACGATCCGTCCGATCACAAGCGAATCTGATCTGGTATATCTCGACTGGATCCAGGACAACCGTCGTCGCGTCGATGAACTGTCGGGCGGACGACTCGGATACATCCACATTCCGGATATGGGGGCTGCGGGACTGCGAGAATTTATCAAGTGGTATTATCCGCAGCTCAAGAAGGAAGGCCTTGTCGTCGACGTCCGTGCGAATGGCGGCGGAAATGTTTCGCGAATGTTGATCGAGCGTCTGCGCCGAAAAGTTCTCGGAATCAACTACAACAATTTTAGCGAAGACGGCAACACATACCCCGATGCCGCTTTCAACGGACCGATGATTGCGTTGCTGAATGAGAATTCGGCATCCGACGGCGACATTTTCCCTTACATGTTCCGCGCCGCGGGACTCGGCCAACTGGTCGGTAAGAGAAGTTGGGGCGGAGTCGTTGGGATCAGTAACCGCGGTACGCTGATGGACGGAGGAATCGTCAATGTTCCGCAGTCGGCCTTGGCGAATGCAAAGGGCGAGTACATCATTGAAGGCTACGGCGTGGATCCCGACATCGAGGTCGAAAACGATCCGAAGTCTGTTCTTGCCGGACACGATCCGCAATTGGAACGCGCCGTGGCTGAGTTGATGAAGAAGCTCACGTCACCGAACAAACTTCCGGGACGACCGAAGGATCCGGTGAAGGCGGGGAATTAGTCAGTCGTTTTTGTCGATGGTGAAGGCCGGGAATTAAGTCAGTCGTTTTTGTCGACAAGGAATGGATTTACACGATCGTGCCTTGTTCTTGTCGCCAAGGGCGACGAACATGAAGTGTTCTTGTCGCCAAAGCGACGAACATGCCTCGTTCTTGTCGCCAAAGGCGAGGAGCATGCCTTGTTCTTGTGCCAAGGGCGACGAGCATGCCTTGTTCTTGTCGCCAAAGGCGAGGAGTATGCCTTGTTCTTGTCGCCAAAGGCGACGAACATTAAAGCCTAGGGTTGAGAAGCGAAGCGACGAAACCCTAGGTAGGATAGATTAAGGAGCGCTCGCTGAAGGCGAGCTACAATGATTGTTCGTCGCCTTCAGCGACGGATTTATAGACGATCGACGTCCTAGGGTTTCGCGAACTTCGTTCGCTCAACCCTAGGCTTTAATGTTCGTCGCCTCTGGCGACAAGAACAAGCATGCTCGTCGCCTTTGGCGACAAGAACAAGGCATGTTCGTCGCCCTTGGCGACAAGAAGTAATCCTCATCGCCTTTGGCGGCAAGAAGTAATCCTCGTCGCCTTTGGCGACAAGAACTAATCCTCGTCGCTTTGGCGACAAGAACTAATATCGGTAGCCTTTGGCGACAAGAACTAATATCGGTAGCCTTTGGCGAAAAGAAACTGGAATGCCTCATCTTCTCGAGATCCAAAATCTACAAACGCAATTTCCGACACGTGCGGGACTTGTGAAGGCTGTCGATGATGTCAGTTTTTATATCGATGAAGGCGAACTACTCGGTCTCGTTGGAGAATCCGGCTCGGGAAAATCGATCACTGCATTATCCATCCTGCGATTGATCTCGAGCCCAGGTCGCATCACCGGCGGCTCGATCAAATTCAAAGACGAAGAGCTCACGACCGCATCCGAAGATCGGATGCGCGAGATCCGCGGGAACGATATCGCGATGATCTTTCAGGATCCAATGACGTCGCTCAATCCCGTCTACACCGTCGGCGAACAGATCGCCGAAGCGTTGCGGCTTCATCGAAAGTTAGATCGGAAAGCCGCGTGGGCGGCAGCGATACAGGCGATGGAGGAAGTTTCGATTCCTTCTCCCGAACGCCGTGCAAACGATTATCCGCATCAGCTCTCGGGCGGAATGCGGCAGCGAGTGATGATCGCGATGGCTCTCGCGTGCGATCCGGAACTTCTTATCGCGGACGAGCCGACGACCGCGCTCGACGTTACGATCCAGGCGCAGATCCTCGAGTTGCTCGACGGTCTTCGTCGCACAAGAAAGCTCGCCGTACTTTTGATCACGCACGATCTCGGCGTCGTCGCCGAAACCGCCGATCGAGTCTGCGTCATGTACACCGGAAAGATCGTAGAGGAATCGAACGTCGATGAAATATTCGAGAAGCCGCGACATCCGTACACCCAAGGACTTTTACGCTCAGTTCCAAAACTGACGGCCGTCGATCTTGAACGCTCGGTCAGGCTCCAAACCATCGAAGGCGTCGTCCCGACACCGACGAATCTTCCACCCGGATGTCACTTCGCTCCGCGGTGCGAATTTCGGATGGACCGTTGCACACATGGTGAGATCCCGCTTTATGTCTTGCCGAACGACGTGAAGGTGAGATGCGTGTTATACGAAGATGAATCAGGCGATGAGATCGAATTCGAAAAGAGTCTATCTGCGGGGGCCTGAGCCTGAAGACTGCGACTCGTTGATACATCTGTACCTATCCAGCCGCGAGCATTTTCGCGGATTGACGAACGCAAATTTTGATCGGCATCGATTCGAACAGCTTCTCGTCGAAGCCGCGAAGGATACGAACGCATATTTTTTGGTTTGCCGCGTCGATGACGATTCGATCATCGGTTCGCTGAACTTCAGTCAGATCTTTCGAAAAGGGTTTCAGAATACGTACCTCGGATATCAGCTCTTCGCCGGCTTCACGGGAAATGGGTACATGACCGAGGCCGTCAGTCTCGGCTTAAGATATGCGTTTCTCGATCTGAAGCTCCATCGCGTCGAAGCAAATGTTCAGCCATCAAATAAACCCTCCATCGCGGTACTCGTGCGGAACGGCTTCGCAAAGGAAGGACTCTCCCGGCGCTATCTAAAGATCAACGGGCGTTGGCGCGACCACGAACGGTGGGCGATACTGAAAGAGAATTGGATCGCAAGAAAGTAGATGGAAGGCACCGCGACAAAAATCGAATCGAGCACACTTCTCGACGTGCGAAATCTCGTCAAGTATTTTCCCGTCGATAAGAGCGATGACGTCGTTCAGGCTGTCGATAATGTTTCGTTCTCGATAAAAAACGGCGAGACGCTGGGGCTCGTCGGCGAGTCGGGTTGCGGCAAATCGACCGTCGGCCGATGTCTGCTGCGATTGCAAGAGCCGACGAGCGGCGAAGTTTATTTCGAAGGACAAAACATTCTCGATCTCGACAATTCGAAAATGCGCGATCTCCGGCGGGAGATGCAGATCATCTTTCAGGATCCGTACGCTAGCTTGAATCCGCGTCTTAGCATTCTCTCGATCGTATCCGAACCGTTAGTGATCCACGGCGTCGCAAGCAAGACTCGACGTCGCGAACGCGTCGCCGAGCTTCTCTCTAAAGTTGGACTCGATCCGGATTACATGAATCGCTATCCGCATGAGTTCTCGGGCGGACAAAGGCAGCGGCTCGGCATCGCTCGTGCGCTCGCATTGAATCCGAAACTTATCGTTTGCGATGAACCGGTCTCGGCGCTCGACGTGTCGGTTCAGGCACAGGTCGTGAACCTGCTGCAGGATCTGCAATCGGAATTCGGATTGACGTATCTGTTTATTTCCCACGGCCTCGCGGTCGTCGAACATATTTCCAATCGAGTCGCGGTCATGTATCTCGGCAAGATCGTCGAGATCGCCGACTCGCAGGAGCTCTACAAAAATCCGCTGCACCCGTACACAAAGGCTTTGCTTTCGGCGATCCCGGTTCCGGATCCGAAACGAAAGCGCGAGCGGATCGTACTTCACGGCGATGTTCCGACGCCGATCAATCCGCCGTCCGGATGCAGATTCCGAACCCGGTGTCCTATCGCGATCGAGGAATGCGCTCGCGTCGTACCGGAACGACGCGAGATCGTTCCAGGTCATAGCGTCGCATGCATACGTGTCGACGGCTACGAGTCCGCTCCGGTTGCGGAATATGAAACTGATTCTTTGCGAGCTTCGTAATTAGAAGCGTCATTTCAATCACGCGCGACGTTCTTCACTCTTTGTTGTTGTACCGACAAGACCGGCGCGACTTTACAGGAGAACAATAAATGCAAAATCCAGAAAGTGCCGAGTGGCAAGCACCGCCACCACCCGAGAAGATCGCTCCGGCCGAAGAGCCCCAGATGTCGGAGCTCGCAACGATCGGGAATATTTTCTTCGAGCCCGGCCGAACGTTCGAGGACCTGAAGCGCAAGCCTCGTTTTGTTATCGGTGCGATCATCATTTGTCTGCTTGTCACCGCTTACAGTTTCGGGCTCTATTACAAGATCGGCGATTCGGGTGTTCGCAGTTTCATTGCCGAACAGATCGACAAAAATCCGAACGCAAGCTCGATGACGGGCGAACAAAAAACGAAAGCGATCGATATGCAGATGACCATCCAGAAGGTCGTCCGATTCGTGATGCCGCTTTTCGTTTTCGCGAGCCTCTTGATCGGCGGATTGCTCTACTGGGCCGGCGCGAAAGCATTCGGCGGAACGGGAGGATTCCTCCACGCCTTGTCGGTGTGGGTCTACTCTTCGCTGCCGCCCGCCATCGTAGGGATGATCGCGAATTTCATCGTGATGGCGATAAAGTCGGCGGATGACATCGACATGGCTCAAAGCCAACGCGGCGTCATCCACGCGAATCTAGGTTTTCTTTTCGATGGGAAAGCGATGCCGGTGCTTACGACGCTGATCGGAACGATCGACGTATTTTATATCTGGGGTTGGATTCTGGCGGCGATCGGATTGCGAATCACGAATCGTCTCTCGACGGGCTCGGCTTGGACGATCGTCTTCATCCTTGCACTCGTCGGAACGATGTTCAGGGTCGTCAGCGCGTATTTCTCCGGGAATCCGGTCTAGGCGGAACACGGTCCTTTCGGGAGTATCTGAACTCAATACCTGCACCAAAGGTGCAAAGTAATTTAGCCAGGGCTGGAGGCCCTGGTAAGCACGGATCATAGTATTAAGCCGCAACGCGGCGGAGTAATTTACTCCGCCGCGTTGCGGCTTTTATCGATTCTCGCTCGACCAGGGCCTTCGACCCTGGCTAAATTACATTGCACCTTTGGTGCTTTGGACTTGAGAATTGTTATTCGTATCGTAGCGATTCGATCGGATCCAGACGCGCCGCTTTCCACGCCGGCCAAAGACCGAAGATCAGACCGATCCCGACGCTGGCGAAGAATCCGACAGCCGGAGCCCAAAGCGGAACATAAGACGGCAAGAAGAGCTTCACCAGCAGCGTCAACAACCAACCGATAAGCAATCCCAAAAGCCCGCCGAATCCCGTTAGGGTCGCAGCCTCGATAAGAAACTGCATCAGAATATCCGACTGTTTTGCACCGATCGCTTTCCGAATTCCGATCTCCCGCGTTCGCTCGGTGACGGAGACAAGCATGATATTCATCACGCCGATACCACCGATCATAAGACCGATCGATGAGATCACGACCATCGCGATCGCGACACCAGCGGTGATCGCCTTAAACTGATCGATGATGCTCGCGGCAGTTTCCATCGAAAAATTATTCGGCTTTCCATACGGGACCTGACGCCGGACACGCAGAAGGTCCTGGACGTCATCCTTTGCTTTCTCGAGTTTGCCTTCGCGTGCCACAGCCAGGATGAAAAGATCGTCCGCATTCGGTTTGATCTTTAAGGCTGCGCCCATCGGCATATAGATCACGTTGCTTTGATCATTGTTTCCGCCGCCGCCGAATAACTGCTCACGTTTTTGAAGCACGCCGATGATACGGAATGGCATCCCGCCGATCTCGAGCGATTCGCCGATCGGATCCCCAAACGGAAAATAACTGTCGACGACCGATGACCCGATCAGACACACGTTCGCCTTTTCATTGCTTTCCGAATCCGAGAACCAGCGCCCTTCGATGAGAATTTCGCTCGTCGTCTTCTCGATCTCCTGTGTCGTCCCCTTGAGCGCGACGGCCGAAGACGATTTCCCGTTACCTCCCGTTACCAAAACCTTCGCGCCAAAAAAATTATTCGACACGTCGAGGAACGGCACGGCCGTCTCGATCGAAGCGAGTCCTTTGATCGCCTCCGCGTCGTCAAACGTAAGAGGCTTTCGCATCCGCTCTTCCTGCGACCGACGGCCCGTCGAGAACCCGATGTTGTATTTGTATAGGAATATTGACCGCGTGCCGAACGACTCGACCTGCTTTTCGATAGTGACGTTGATGCCGCTGATGATCGACGATATCAGCATCACCGTGATGACGCCGACGACGACACCGACGATCGTAAGAAACGAGCGCAGCTTATTGCTCTTCAGCGTGTCGAGCGCCATTTTAAGGTTTTCGTAAAAACCGCTGGATAGAACTTTGACCATTTATATTAGTCTGCTCGAAGCGCCTCGATCGGATCCAGACGTGCCGCTTTCCAGGCAGGGAAAAGCCCGGCGACGATTCCGACTGTCGCGGACACGCCGATGGAAATGACCGCCGCGTACCACGGTATTCGCGTCTTGAGAAACATCGCGCTGATGACGAGGCCGATCAACTCGGCGAGGATCAGCCCGATAACTCCACCGATCGCCGAGAGTGTCGCGGCTTCCGCCAAAAATTGCTTGAGTATGTCGCCCTGTCGTGCACCTAAACTTTTTCGAATACCGATCTCCTTCGTGCGCTCGGTTACGGCGACGAGCATGATATTCATGATCACGATCGCTCCCACCATTAACGCGATCGAGGGCACTACCATGATCACGATAAATGTCGTCCCGAAAATGCTGTCGCGCAATCCCGAGATCGCGTCGGGTGTGACGATACCGAACGTGTCTTTCTCACCGGTTTCGAGTTTTCGCCGGAGACGCATAAGCATTCTCGCTTCGTCCACAGCGTCCTTGAATTGTTTGTCCGACGGCGCGGTGGCGATGAAATAGAGATATCGATTTCCGCGAAAGCCTCCGAAGTTCGATCCGAATGTTTTTATCGGTAATTGAACGAACGAATCTTGAGGCATCCCGAACACCGTGCCCTTAGCGACCCGGACGCCAATTACCCGATAGGGAATTCCACGGATCGTGATTTCCTGCCCGACTGCTCCGCCTTGCGGAAATAATTTTGCGACGACGTCTGTTCCGATGAACGCGACCCGCATCGAATTATTATTTTCGGATTCGGTAAAGTATCGCCCTTCCTGGATGTCGATATTCTCGATCTCGCCGATCACAGGCTCTGCACCATCGACAACCACGTCTTCCATGACGGTCGAGCCGACTTTGACCTCGCGACGATTTCCGCCGGCCTTGGCACCGACCTTCTTGATGATCTGCGCACGCGACCGGATAAATTCAAGATCCTCGAAAGTCAGTTCTTTGTTTCGACGCTGAGCCTCGGCGATCGTGTCCGTGTCTTTAAAGTCAGAGAAGTTGAAACGCTGGATGGTGAACGAGTTCGATCCGATACCGGCGATCTTTTCATCGATATAAGAATTGAAACCGGTCAGGACCGAGAAGACGACCATAAACGCCATGACGCCGATGATCATTCCGAGCAGGGTCAAAAACGACCGGAGCTTGTGAGCCCAGATCGCCGAGAACGCAAGTTTTAATGTTTCGCTGAAATCCATTCGGGTGCTGCTGGATATTCTACGTCAGTTCCGGGAAATTGTTTATTTATCGGCGCAAATTACGAGGCGTGACGCTCGGTCGCAAGAAGTTTGTACAGGGAAGCGGCATGGCAGAAGAAGACGATCGGGACGATGATCGAGGGAAGCCAGACATACGGAAAGTAGGTCACGCCGATGTTTGGCTGATCGAAGGCGAGCATTTGAAACTTCGAAGGAAATGCGAGGACGGCGATCGTCACGACGTTTGTCAGCAGGCACAATGCGGCTATGTTCCAAACGATCAAGAGATTTCGATTCAAGCTCCCTTTGCGGAAAGCTAGAACGAATACGATGGGTGCCGTAACGCCGGAGAGAATGTCGAGATTGCGTCCTTCGAATGTCATCTCGACGGGTACAAGTCCATGTTGCGATAGCCAGAGCAGACAGCATTCCACGGGGATGCGGATGATGTGGATCCAAGTCAGGACAGTCAGCGGAAGCTCGGTAAGAAATTTCCTAGCGAAGATGAGATATACAAAAGTGAGAACGAAGAAAGGCAGTGGCCCGAACGCGAACGTCCGAGGCGGAGCGACATCGAAGTTTTGGAAGAAACCATTGGAGGCAAGAACTGCTTGAACTACAAGCCAGATCGACGTGAATGCGATTAGAAATTTCGCAGGGCTCGAGTGAATGCCCGCCCGGAAGATGGCGTAGAAAAAGATTCCGACCGTAAACAGCGTGGTCAGGATAAAGACTACCGGAACATATGCCGGCAGTCCGTGGATCATTTGATCTTCTCGTCTTTTTCGATCTGTCCGTCGCGGATGGTTATGACGCGATGAGCTCGCTCGGCGACCTCGTGCTCGTGCGTGACGACGATGATGGTGTTGCCTTCGGCGTGAAGCTTTTCGAACAGTGCCATGATCTCGACGCTTGTCTTAGAATCGAGTGCACCCGTCGGCTCATCGGCGAGCAGGATCGACGGATGATTTACAAGAGCACGTGCGATCGCGACGCGCTGTCGCTGTCCACCTGAAAGCTCGTTCGGACGGTGCATGACGCGGTCGCCGAGCTCGACGGACGCTAGTGCCGCCTGTGCCTTCTCGTGACGCTCGCCGGCACGCATACCGGCGTAGATCAACGGAAGCTCGACATTGTGAAGAGCCGTCGCCCTGGCAAGAAGGTTGAAAGTCTGAAAAACGAATCCGATCTCTTTGTTCCGAATGCGAGCCAG
The DNA here is from genome assembly GCA_003223025.1 of Acidobacteriota bacterium. Classification (GTDB taxonomy): domain Bacteria; phylum Acidobacteriota; class Blastocatellia; order Pyrinomonadales; family Pyrinomonadaceae; genus OLB17. The sequence continues at coordinate 151,039 of QHXR01000016.1, read as the reverse complement.
CTCGTCGTCCGTCATGTCCGAAACAAGATGACCGTTGATCCAATATTGTCCGCTCGATGGAGAATCGAGGCAGCCGATGAGATTCATCAATGTGGATTTACCGGAACCGGATGGACCGATGATCGCGAGGTATTCGCCCTTCTCAACATGGAACGATACATCTCGAAGCGCGTGAAGCTCTTCCGTACCCATCTGGTAGGTTTTCCAGATGTTCTGCATCGAAATGAGCGTTCGCGTATCGGGAGCGGATCCATTAGTTGCGACGACGCCCGGTTCAGCGACTGCAGTTTCGTTTTCCATGAATCTGTACATACTACGTTTTCGTTTTGAGTCCTGGTTTTGAGTCCCGCCTTCAGTCGGCCTCTTCGCGGCGTATAGCCGCCTAAAGGAGGTACTCAAAACTACGACTTATTGGCGTTCTCGCCTTCTTTCTTTTCCTGACGTTTTACGATCGCTCCTTCCTTGAGCGTATTCAGGATCCGGCTCGGCCCGGTTATGACTTCTTGCCCTGCCGATAGACCGGAGAGGATCTGAATATCCGACTCACCCGTGATACCGGTTTCCACCGCGACAAATTTTGCCTTATTACCATCAAGAACGTAAACGCCCTTGATCGGTTTCGGTTTGTCAGCCGGCGTCGCGGCAGCCGCAGGTCCTTCCGGTGAAGGCGAGCCTTCCGGCTTCTTCTCTACGACGGCCTGAAGCGGAACCGCTATAACTTCTTTGACCGTATCCGTCGTGATCGTCGCCGTCGCGCTCATTCCGGGACGAAGTCCGACCTGCATCTCAGGCGAAAGGTCTGTCAGATGAATCACGACACGAAATTCTTTCGCTTCCTGAACGTTGATGTTAACTGACAGTCCGCCGCTTGTCTGCGATTTTCCGACCGCGAGCGGTGTCTTCTGAAGGACTTCGCCTTCCAATTCTTTATCGCCGAATGCGTCGACTTTGATCTTCGCTTTCTGTCCGACAGCGACTTTATCGATCTCGGTCTCATCGACCTTGACCTCGACATTGATCGAAGACATGTCGGCGATCGTCATCAGAGCGGTAGTCGAAAGACCCGCGACCGCGAACGTCCCGACCTTCGACGGAATTTCCGCGATCACTCCGTTGATCGGTGCGATCACGACAGTTTTGTCACGCTGGTTACGCTGACCGCGAAGCATCGCGGCCTGCTGCTCGGCACGCGAGCGGCTCGAGCTGACACCGATTCCGGCAGACTCGACGGCGCGTCGGGCATCTCGTACGGCGACCTGCTGCGTCGCGACACGTGCTTGCGAATCCTTGATAGAAATACGCGACGATTCGAGACGAGCCCTCGCGGTGCTCAACGCGGCCGTGGCGTTATCGACACGATCCTTTGCTTCGTCGTATTCCTTTCGAGAAGCCACGCCACTCTCGAGTAGTTTTTCGTTTCTCTTTAATTCACGCGTCGCCGCCGTCAGCTCAACTTGTGCGCGGTCGACCTCGGTCTGCGATGTGATCACCGACTGGCGAGCATTTTCAACCGCGACTTCGGCTTGATTCAATCCCTGTTGAGCTTGAGCGAGTCCGTTCTGCGCCGCATCCACCTGCGACTGCGAAGAGCGCACTTCATCTTGCGCCGACTGATACGCGGCTAACTGAGCATCCGCACCGGATTCTAACTGATTCGGATCCAGCCGCACGAGGACTTCGCCTTTCTGAACGACGTCGCCTTCTTTTTTCGTGATGTCCTCGATCTTGCCCTGCACTTCGCTGGTAAGATTCATGAACTGGATCGGACGAACCTCGCCGGATGATGTTACAGTCGACTTAAGCTCCGGACGCACGTCGATCTTTACGACCGTGACTTCAGGCGTATCACTTCTCGTCGCAAAAATACTTGCAATGATAATGATGAGAAGCAGGGCGCCGATCGAACTGCCGATAATGATTTTCCTTTTACGGCTCAATGCCATACCAGTGGGTTCCTCTCTAAGGTTTATTCAGGGTTAGTAAAGACTTTAGGGCTGCTGCCCAGTATATTACAGCGTCAAAGCGATACTACGACTTAATTCTTTTCATAGTTTCAAAAAACTGTCGAAGTTACCATATTTAGAAACGTTTGACGTTTAGATACCGTCGATTTACGATTTACGAACAACTCGGTTTAGGGGTAATATTCTCTTACCCTGTAGGCCGTATCCTAACGATGATCAATTGTCAGTCCTGCGGAAGAGAAAATCTTGACCGCTCGCAATTCTGCGAGGAATGCGGAACGCGTCTGGTCGTGTCGACGAACAGCGATAAATCACGTGTACCGAGTTACGTTCCTCCGGTCGCGAGCAATCCGGGTGTGCGGATTTCGAATATTACGTCGGTCGGCATTCCGCCGCTCGTCGACAAGGTCGCGGCGGAGAGGAGCAAGTCATTCGAAAGTGCGGAACAGAAAAAGGGATCTCATGCTCGCTTAACGATAGAGCGCGGTGGAGCGGCTGATACTGATTTTCTTCTTTCGTCTGAAGAGACGTACATCGGTCGCTGGGATGCGGACAACGGAATTTTTCCCGACGTCGATCTCGACGCACACGATACGGACGCGAAGGTGTCGCGTCGTCACGCAAGGATCATCTACCGGAACAACGTGTACATGATCGAAGATCTGGGATCGACAAATGGAACGTTCGTTAATCGCGGACGAAGGCTTCTGCCGGGAAGCCCGCAGGTTTTGACCGAGGGCGACGAGATAATCGTCGGGAAGACTTTTTTACGTTTTCATATTAATAGCTAGCAAGTTTACGCGACCTCGAAATTAAATAATGGCCAGTTGTCACGAATGCAACTCTCAGCTTGGGGAGAACGATTTATTTTGCCCGTTCTGCGGAGCAAAACGAGAGGCCGTCCCCGAGCCGCCTGCGGACGTGCCGGAGGTAAACTCGAACGCGACGACCGAGCCGAGTATGACCGACATCCCGATCCCTGCGATTCTTGCAGATTTTGATTCCACCGCCAGTAACGCCATACCTGAGCCGACCTCCGAGTATGTGATGGACGAGCTAGAGCTTCCGGTTTTCGAGGATGAAGAGGAGACCGCCGAAGAGCCGGTGCCTCAGATCGCATCCGAATCCGAATCCGAACCGGAAGAGGATCGAAAGCCGAGCGAGGCACCAGACCTGTTCGACGCGAGACCTACGTACGACGACGCGGGTATCGGCCGACCGCTCGAGGAATTGCAGGAGCCCGAGCAGCCAAAGTCGATGTACGATTCTGTTCGGATCATGGAACCAAAAGCGCCGGAGGACACGGATACGATGATCCAGGGCATTTCCGGCCCCATCCCCGATGCTCCGGTCCCCGCCGTTCTTTCGGAACCGACAAACGTCGAATCGAAGGCTTACACCGAGCCCAACATCGGTCGCCCCGATACGGATGGTAAACGTGGTACGAAACTCAAACCGTTGACTGAAGGAACGATCCTTAATAACCGGTACGAGATCGTTCGCAAGATCGGCGGCGGCGGAATGGGTGCAGTTTATCTCGCGAGCGACAACAATCTTGGCGGCGTTCTTCGCGCCGTAAAGGAGATGGTCCAGTCGCACATCGAAGAAGAGCAACAGGAAAAAGCGATCAACGACTTCAAGCGAGAGTCGATGATCCTATCGACGCTCGATCATCCTTCGATACCGACGATCTACGATTATTTCTACGATGCCGACGAAGGGCGCTTCTATCTGGTGATGAAATACATCTCCGGCGGCGACCTGTCATCGCGGCTTCGGTCGGCCCCGGAGGGAAAGGTTGACGAAAGAAGCATCACGCAGTGGGCGATACAGATCACGGATGTGCTCGACTATCTTCACAACCAGCCTTCGACCATCGTGTATCGCGACCTGAAACCGTCGAACATAATGATCGATGGAAATTCCGGCCGCATCATGCTGATCGATTTCGGCATCGCGCGTTCGATAAGTCAAAAAGAAGAGAAGGGCGTAACGGCCGTCGGGACGATGGGTTATGCACCGCCCGAGCTTTTCAGCGGAAACGTCGAGCCGCGTTCGGATGTGTACAGTCTCGGCTCGACAATTTTTCATCTGCTAACCGGTGCGGATCCGCAGAGCAATCCACTGCTCATTTTTGATTTTCAGAAGAATCCGCGTCCGCGTCAGATCAATTCGCAGCTTTCGGATCAGATCGAGCGAATCATCATGCGTGCCGTCGAATATAACTCCGACGCTCGATTCGCTTCGGCGGCCGAGATGAAGGCGATTCTCGAAGAGCATCTCGAAAATCTACGGACGGGAAATGTGACTTATGGAGTTACAGCGGTCCCGGCGTCGATCAGTCTCGAGAATCAATCCGTGTTCTGCGGATTCTGCGGACAGCGGATCGTCGCAACCGATCTGTTCTGCGCGTTTTGCGGTGCCAAGCAGCCGATCGCTCAGCAGGGCGTCCACTCGGAAATTTATACGAGATCGGGAGCGCCGACCGCGAAACTAATGGTTGAGGGTACAAGCGACCTTTCGACGCCGACATTCTCGCTTCAAAAGGATGAGAATCTCGTCGGACGCCGCGACCCGATGTCGAACATTTTTCCCGAAGTGGATCTCTCGAAATATGATCCGCAGACGAAGATCTCGCGCCGACACGCTCGGATCTGGCGCGAAGGCGGCAGTTTTTTGGTTGAGGATCTCGGATCTTCGAATGGTACGGTGGTCGCTTCTACGGCGCTCGATTCGTTCCGCCTCGTGCCGCACAAGCCGCACGTCCTTGCAAGCGGCGATAAGCTTCGGATCGGAGACACGACGCTGCACTTTCTCGTCGGATAAGTTTTTGAAATCGATTTATGAGTGCAGTTTCGGACCGAACGGTTCAGATCAAACACCCGGGTTCTAAAGAGATCGTTCTCGGATTTTCGCCGGAGTCGGTAAAGGCGCCTTTTTTATTGCGATGCGGTGCGGCGATCATCGACTACATCGTTTTCATCGGCATACCGGTGATCGGTCTGTTGTTGAGCCGATTCTCCGGTAACGATGGTGCCAAGCTTTTGAACGAAGGCTTGAGCAGCGCGAGTTGGCTCGTGGCGGCCCTTGTCGGCATCACGAATATAGTTTTCCTTCCCATGTTCAGCGGTCAGACGCTTGGAAAGATCGCGACCGGACTTCGTATAGTCCGGATCGACGGAACATCACCGTCGGTGGGTGCGATCGCATTTCGGCAAACCGTCGGTTACTTCCTGACCCTCGCGAGTGCCGGAATCGGATTTGTTCTTTCGGTCTTTAGTAGTAAGGGGCGGGCACTTCACGATTACCTATCGAGTACGGTCGTGATCTATGCCGACCGCCGGATAAAGCGGTAGCATAGTTACTTTTCTTATGGCTCAGTTGATTGTAAAAACCGGCGACAACGGCAGTGGAGAGAAAATCCCGCTCTCTCGACTGCGGACCACGATCGGGCGATCCGCCCGCAGCGATGTATGTATTCCGGATGCGTTCGCATCACGACTTCATGCTGAGGTCAGACAGGAAGGCGACGGATTTTGGCTCCAGGACCTGGGTTCGGCGAACGGCACGCGTTACAACGGAACTCCGGTGAAGATGCCGATACCGCTCTCATCCGGAGGCGAGATCCAGATCGGCGAAACGACGATCGTTTTCGATGACGAGCGATTTCAGATCCAGGGTGGAGCGACTCTCATCGCCGATTTCACCGACGCGTTGGATCCGTCCAAAACGATCTCGCTTCAGAGTCGCAAGATCCCGACGACCGAGCTTCTAAAAGAGCAGTTTTCTTCTCGCAACGATCTTCTCGGTTTGATAAGCAAGGTTGGTGTCGCGCTTCTTTCGGCAAGCGGTCTCGACGAGACGCTGAACCAAGTCGCGTCTCTTGTTTTCGAAGCCGTCCCGGCCGAGCGTTGCGTCATCATGCTCCGGGATGAGAAAGAACCTGACGGGATGAAGATCATGGTCGCGCGGATCCGCGGGAACGACGAGCCTCTGCAAGAGGTGCGCATCAGCCGCACGGTAATGGACGAAGTGCTAAAGAATGGAAAGTCCGTTCTGACTGCCGATGCCCAGCATGATCCAAAGTTCGCCAGCCAGACTATCGCACTGCAGGGAATCAGATCGGTTCTCGCTGTGCCTCTGAGCGTTGATGAAAGGACCGTTTTTGGTTTGATCTATGCTGACTCGCCGACGTACGAAGCGACATTCACAGAAGAGCATCTCAATATTCTGACGACTCTCGCGTCGGTCGCGGCGATCCGGGTCGAGAATGCGAAGCTTCTCGAAGAAAGATTTCAGCGTGAGCGGATGGAGCACGAGCTTGAGCTGGCGACTGAGATCCAGCAACGTTTTCAGCCATCGGCACCGCCGCAGATGGACGGATACGAGTTTCAGGGAATCTCGTTTTCCTGTTACGAGATCGGCGGTGACTATTACGATTTCATTCCGCGGCACGACGGCAGAATGCTCGTCGCGCTCGGTGACGTTTCCGGAAAAGGAACGGCGGCGGCACTTCTTATGTCGAGTCTTCACGCGGCGATCCATGCACAAGTCGCAGCCAAGAGCTCGCTCGAACAGACAATCCTTTCAGTCAACCAATATCTAGCGGACAATACTCCGGCGAATCGTTTCGTCACGCTCTTTGTCGCGGAGCTCGATCCGTCGAACGGAATGCTGAAGTACATCAACGCAGGACATAATCCGCCGCTCATCGGCCGTGCCGACGGCAGCATCGTACAGTTGTCATCCGGAGGATTTCCGCTTGGTATCATTCCGGGCGCCGAATTTGAAGTTGGCGAAACGCAGCTCAATCCCGGCGAAGCACTTGTCGTCTATTCGGATGGAGTTTCCGAGGCAAACAATATCCGTGATGAAGAATTCGGAATGGAGCGTCTCTCAGACGTAGTAAGTAAAAACCTAAAAGCGTCGGCTGCGGGAATGCGAGACAAGGTCGAATCGGCACTGTCCGCGTTCACTCAAACCGCTCCGGCGAATGATGATATTACGCTCGTGATCGTGAAACGAGCGGCGCTGTAGTGACGCGGATGTATTTGCGACGCGGGGATATTTGCGACGCGGGGATATTTGCGACGCGGAGACGCGGCGAAGGAGAGACGCGAGGTTCTGAGCCAAGAGACAAACAATCAGAACAACAAGGGGAGATGTGATCATCACATCTCCCCTTCACTTTTTCCCCGCGTCTCCGCGTCGCAAATATGTGATCGTCGCATTATTCAGCCGCGATCTGCGAGTACAGCCACGCCTTCGCCATTCTCCATTGGCGGTTAATAGTAGGAACGCTGACGCCCATAACTTCGGCAGTTTCTTCGATCGACAATCCACCGAAATAACGCAGCTCGACGATCTTCGCCTTCTGCTCGTCCATTGCGGCGAGTGTCTGCAGCGCGTCGTCGAGAGCGATCAGCTCAGCCGACTTTTCGTGCGACACGACGAGTATCTCTTCCTCGATCGGGAGCTTCTCAGCTTCGCCGCCTCGTTTATCTGCTTGATGCTTGCGTGCGTGATCCATCAATATCCGCCGCATGACCTGAGCCGCGATCCCAAAAAAGTGCGCACGATTCTGCCACTGGACGCGCTTCTGATCGATGAGCTTCATGTACGCTTCGTGAACGAGCGCGGTCGGCTGGAGCGTGTGGTTGACGCGCTCGCGCCTGAGGTAACTGCTGGCGAGACGTTTCAATTCGTCGTAGATGTGCGGAAGGATCTGATTGACGACTTCTTGATTACCGTCCGTCAGTTCGATCAGCATTTGTGTGATCTCGTTTGGGGCTTCTTGGCTCATGGCTTTGCAGATTATAAGGAAAGCAATGTTTGCGTGCAATAAGATAGAGCGGAACCGGATGGCGGATGGCGCATGGCGGATGCGACTGGAACGCAGGCGTCGCGCCTGCAACGCCGTGGCTCCCGCGGCGTCAAGCCTCTCGGTTCTCTGGTCGCTAAATTCAAGCAGTCAACGTCCGGTCTCAGCACGAGCAAGCGATGATCGTTCGACGCCTGCGTTCCAGTCGCGTACGCCATCCGTCGCTAATTATCAGCTCCCCGTCGCATCCGCCAACTCTGCAAGTGCGTGATACTTTTTCGACCGTTCCTCCGCGTGAGCAAGTGAGAGCGAAAATCCTTCGCCATATAAATCTTCATAAACGCGGAGAATCATAATGAAAACGGCAATTTATACGATCGCGATCCTGATCACCGGGATCATCACTTCCACGGCGGCGATGGCCGACGTCAAGATCAAATCCAAGCAGACGATGAGCGGTCAGTCTTACGACAATACGACCTACATCAAGGGCAAACGCCAACGCAGCGAGTCGATGAACGGGATGATGATCAATCTTACTCAGTGCGATCTGCGACGCGGCGTTCAACTTAACTCGCAGACAAAGACCTACATGGTCAATGCGTTCAATGACGGAACAGCCACCGCGAATTCGACAGCGACGACCGACAAGAACGGCGTCGTCACCGCTGGCGGCCGGGTCACGACGACGGTAACCACGAAGGATACAGGCGAGCGGAAGCAGATGTTCGGCTTCACTGCGCGTCACTTGATCATCACGATGGAGACCGTCTCATCGCCCGACGCGTGTAGCAAGACAAACTCGAAGATCCAGACCGACGGTTGGTATATCGATGCTGAGTTCGTTCTCGATTGCGACTACGGCAATCAAAACTACGGCAGCTACGCCAATCGTACCGGTGGCTGCAAGGACAAATACGAGATGAAGACGATCGGTACCGCAAAACGCGGCTACCCCGTCTACGAAAAAATGACCATGTTCGACGAGTCGGGTAAAGAGACGATGTCTATGGTCAATGAGGTCGTGGAGCTTTCGAAGGCGACTCTTGAACAAGCTCTCTTCGAAGTTCCGGCGGACTATCGCGAAGTTCAGGATGCAGCTCAGATGTATTCAACTGCTTCGAGCTCCAGCTCGACATCAATGGGATCGTCTTATTCAAGCTCATCATCGTCGAACTCCGCTCTCGCACAATCGGTTCGCGGTGCTGCATCGCAAATGCCGATGGAGACGAACGTCGAATCAGTAACTTCCTCGAAAAAATCCGGCGTGATTCGCATCGGTCTTGCAACGGTTAAAACCGGTGCGGTCGGTGAAGGACTCAACGCATCGGATCTATCAGCGGCGGTGCAGAACACGTTGACAAGTTTCTTGAAGGTCCCAAATGTGGAGGTCGTCGCACTGGAAGCCCGACTCTCGTCGGCGATCGCAGCAGAAGCTCAGCAGAAGGAGTGTGATTATGTCATCTATACAAACGTCTCGCACAAGAAAGGCGGCGGCGGAGGTGGTTTCGGTGGAATGTTCGGTCAGGCGCTCGGAAGTGCAATCGGTGCAACCGGCATCGGACACACCGGTAATGTCGCGGGAAATATCGCGGGCCAAATCGCGACGCAGAGCATTGTCAGCGCGACGTCGATGTCGGGTAACGTCAAATCAAAAGACGAGATCAGTCTCGATATCAAACTGAACAAGGGCGACGGTTCTGCGGCATTCGCGAAGGTCTACAAGGTGAAGGCCAAGTCTAACGGCGACGACATCATTTCCCAGGTGATCGAACAGGCCGCTGAAGAGATCGTTCGCACGATCCAGCAGTAAGAGGCGCGGGAAGTATCAAACGGATAAGGCGGAGTTTTTGGCTCCGCCTTTTTATAGAGCCTTGAGGCCGAGTGATATTTTTCAGGCCGCTCTTTCGCGTGTAGAAGTAACTGAACTAATACCCATTTATTTTTAGGAGAATTTCGACAAAATGAATACCAACCAAAACACAGCCGCCGCCGCAGCAGCATTGAATACGACGCCGGCCGACGCCCAACTAATGCAATTACTTTCCGGTGCATTTATTGCACCGGCGATTTATACCGCGGCAAAGTTGGGCATCGCCGATCTTTTGAACGATGGCCCGAAGAGCGCCGCCGATCTTGCAACAGAAACCGAGACCGACGAGCGATCGCTATACCGGCTCCTTAGAGCTCTGGCGAGTGTCGGAGCGTTTGAAGAAGTCGCTCCGAAAACGTTCGCGAACACTCCGCTGACCGAAACGCTGCGATCCGATGTTCCGCGGAGCACTCGCGATATGGCGCTCTGGATCTGCGATCCCGAGCATTGGAAAGTTTACGGCGATCTTTCGTACAGCGTCCGGACCGGGAAGCCGGCTTGGGATAACGTGCATGGCGAACCCGTGTTCGAGTATCTTTTCGACACCAACAAAGAGCTCGGCGCGATCTTCAATCGTGCGATGACGAGTTATTCGCATCAGTCGATCGGTCCCGTGCTTACCGCTTATGATTTTTCGAAAGCGAAAACGATCGCCGACATCGGAGGTGGCTACGGCCATCTGCTCGCGGCAGTTCTCGCGGCAAACCCGAATGCCAAAGGACTCCTTTTCGATCTGCCGACAGTTCTTGCGGGTGCACCTCAGATGTTGGATTCGTACGGCGTCGCCGATCGGGTCGAACTCGTCGAAGGTGATTTCGTCGCGGAAATCCCGGTCGTGGCCGACATTTACATGCTCAAGCACATCATTCACGACTGGTATGACGACAAGAATCAGAAGATTCTCGAGAACATTCGCGCGAACATGCCTGATGATGCAAAAGTGCTGATCATCGAAGCGATCGTTCCGGAAGGAAACGAGCCGCACTTCAGCAAGATTATCGATCTCGAGATGCTTATGTCTCCGGGCGGCGTAGAGCGTACACCTTCTGAATTCGAAGAACTGCTGCGCAATTCGGGCTTCAAATTAACGCGCATCATCCCAACTCAGGGAATGATGAGTATCGTTGAAGCGGTTAAAGCATAAAGACCATTAAAGGATTAGAGCATCGGAGTTCAGCCCGATGCTCTACTTGTTCTTTGCGTCCTGGCGTCTTTGCGTGAGGATCAGATGTTCACGCAAAGACGCCAAGACGCAAAGTGCTGAATAGATCTTAATAAATCGCCTGCGGATGTGATAACTTATCGCTTGCCGAAATTTTAGATCTCGGGCTAAACGCCCTTCCCAAGCAGTATGACAATCCGAAAGTTTTCTCACATAAGCCTGTTGTTTGCGGCTTTTTTGGCATTTTGCGCCACACCCGTGCTGGCTAAGGACCAGTGGCTTCAGGTTCGATCAAAGAACTTTTACCTGATCGGTAACGCATCTGAAAAAGACATCCGAAAAACCGCGACGAAGCTCGAGCAGTTCCGCGAAACTTTTAAGCAGGTCTTCGCATCTTTAAATCTCACTGCTTCGGTGCCGACGAACGTCGTCGTTTTCAAAAGCGACTCGGCATACAAGCCCTACAAGCCAAAGCGCGACGACGGCAAGATCGACACGTTTGTCGCCGGTTATTTTCAACCGGGTGAAGACGTGAACTACATAACACTGTCGACCGGTGGCACCGACGAAGATACGTACGGGACGATCTTCCACGAGTATGTACATTTCATAATCGACACGAACTTCGGAAAGTCTTCGGTCCCGGCCTGGTTCAACGAAGGCCTCGCGGAGTATTACCAAACGTTTCAGATCGAAGAAGATCAAAAGGTGAAACTTGGATTAACCCAGGCCGGCCATCTCGATCTGCTCTTGCAAAATAAACTGATGCCGCTCGGCACGCTTTTCAATATCAGCAATCACGCGCTTCTGCAGCACGGTGATCATTCGCGAAGTATTTTCTACGCTGAATCATGGGCTCTTATTCACTATCTTGTTCAGAGCGGAAAGTCCGCCGGGCTAAATAAATTCCTTAATCTCTCGATCGCGAACAAGCCGGCCGAGCAAGCTTTTCAGGAAGCCTTCGGTATCGGCTACGCGCAGATGGAGAAAGATCTGCGTAATTACGTTGCGCAGAGCACGTACAAATATCATCTCGTTACGTTCAAAAATAAGATGACGTTCGAGACCGAGATGACGACGATGCCGCTTGGCGAAGCGGAAAGCAACGCGTATCTCGGCGACCTTCTCTATCACGTCAATCGCGTCGACGATGCCGAGCCGCTGCTGACTGCCGCTCTCGCTCAGCGAGCTGATCTCAGCATGGCGAACGCTACGTTGGGCATGGTCAAACTCCGCCAGCGAAAGTTTGCGGAAGCGAGAACTTATCTTGAGAAGGCGATCGCCGAAGATCAGAAGAATCATCTCGCGCTCTATCGGCTCGCATATCTCCTCAGTCGTGACAGTCGCGATGAATTCGGATACGTGCATGCGTTCGATGAAGCAACGGCGACAAAGATCCGAGAACTTCTACAGCGGGCGATCGCGGTTAATCCTTCCTTTGCGGAAAGCTACGAGCTCTTCGCGTTCGTTAGTCTCGTAACGAACGATCATCTTGAAGAAGCCGCGACGGCTCTCAAGACGGCACTTAAATATCAGCCCGGTAATAGTCGTTTCATTCTTCGTATCGCCGAGATCTACGCGCGGCAGGAAAAATACAAGGAAGCTCGGGAGATCGCTGCGAGGATCGCGAGCACTGCTGACGAGCCGGATCTAAAAATAAGAGCCGAGAGACTTGCGTCCGAGATCGCGGAACGTGAGGCGATCGGAACGCGAAACGCGGAAGCCCTAAAAGCGTACGAGGCTCGGCGTTCGGCATCGGGCAACGGTGGCGGCGAGCGTGTCCTGATCCGTCGCAAACCGGGTGAAGACAGTCCGACGCCGGAACAGATCGCGAAGGCGGAAGAGATGGCACGGCTGAGGGCGATCAATCATTCGCTGCGGCCGCTCCAGGATGGCGAGAAACGCGTTCTCGGAAACATCAGCAAGATCGTCTGCAAAACAAATGTCGCGTACATGATCAGTAGCGGCTCCGAAACTTTCACTTTGACGAGCAAGGATTTCAGCCAGCTCACGATCCTCACTTTCGTTCCTGACAACGGGGACGGCGAAGTCGGATGCGCGTCGAATCTGGCGAATTCGCCGATGGTGATCACATATCGAGAAGCCGCCGGAGCAAAAGTCCCGGTCCGAGGCGAGCTCGTCGCTCTTGAATTTGTCCCGAAGGAATTTCGTTTCGTGGATCTGGCCGCCGAGCCCGCGCCGCCGACGTATGTGATCGAAGAAACCGGCCCGCCGCCGGTTGACGGTGAGGTCGCACAAGAGCGCCGCGACCAGATGATGCAGACCATTCGAGCGAACATTCGACAACCTGCCGCAGGCGAAACACGTGAGCTCGGCTTCATCGAGCGATCCGAGTGTACAAAGGACGGGATGTTTTTCTTCCTAAGGACGTCGTCTCAGACGATTCGCGTGGCGAGCCCCCGTGAAGGTTTGACTCTTCGTGCGTTTACTCCGGATATCGAGAGTCTGCAGGTAGGTTGCGGAATGAAGGCGTTGGATGTTCCCGTCGTTTTCATTTACAAACCGCTCGAGGACAAAAAGCGGAAAGTGTCAGGCGATCTTATCTCAATGGAGTTCGTGCCCAAGACTTTCACGATCAATTAACTGCAATTCCAGATCGACCCGAATTTCGTGCGGCGCCGTTTATCCGGCGTCGCATTTTTATTGATATGTTTCCGACTCGAGCTTCGCGTTAAAGATCGAGACAGATCTTTCTTCACCGGAGTGTAATTTACAATGCGTTTACGTCGTTCGAAACTCACAGGGCTCCTAACAATTCTATTTCTCGTCAGCCTCGTCGCTCCCGAGCTTGCCGTTATCGGGCAACGCGTCGCAGCAAATAAGACTGCAGCTGCGCCAAAGTGCTCCGGTGCGTGGACCGGCACGGTCACTTACACGCGAAGCCAGTCGCAAACCGACAACAAGAAGATCGATCGAGTTTCAGGTCGAGGCTACGACACTCGTAATTGGGAGATGAAGTACGAATACAATGCACGTGTCGCGGTCGTCGAATCACCGGAGCGAAACGGTACCAGCCGGGGCATTGCGACGATTACGAGTAAGTTGTCCTCAGACGAGACCGTCGACGCGGTCGAGTCAAACTCGTGCGATCGTGGAAAGACTTTCAAGGAAATGCGGGGCACTTCAAAGTCGGAGTCGAAAGTCAGCGGATCCGAGCAGGCTGATGCAAACGTCAACGTCGGCGTCAACACAGATGGCACGTACACGGTGAGCGTCGGGTTGCCGCAGATCAAAGGCGAAACGACAGGCAAGCAGAGCTCGACATTCAGCGGGCAGTGCACGCCGAAGGAAGGCAAGTCCTTCTCGATGCCGGCGACACAAACGACGATCGACGGGAATTCGCTTACGAGCTCGGGCGAGCATCGTATCGATCCGTCAGATCCGAATCGAATCTCGGGATCGTTCGTAAACAACTGGCAGGGTGTGACGGAAACGATTCAGTGGAGTCTGCAGAAATGCGGCGCACCGCTTCGTATCACGGATCTGAAATTCGAGGACATGAAGTTTCCGGATTGGAACGCGTGGAGAGAAATAACCGAACAGGTCGGAACGGTCGACGGCAATCTGGTTAAGGTGAAGGCGAAGGTTCTCAACGCATCGGGAGAAACAAAGTATGCCGACGTGAGATTCAAAGAAACGTACAAAGGCGACAAGTGGGATGGTGCGAAGCCCGACGCTCCGTTGAACGACAACGTCGTTTCAGTTCGGGTGGAACCGGGTGAAGAAAAAGAAGTCGAGATGATCTGGGATTCTTCCGGCTACGCGTGGTTCGACGACGGACGTCCCCGACTCGTTCAACGAATCAAAGCGGAGCTCGAAGAGAATTCGAAAAAGATCGACGAGATGACAAAGAATCTTAAGGTTGCGCCGAAACCGTTGATCCTAGTGCATGGTCTCTGGAGTAACGCGGCGGCGTGGTCGTCGTGGCAAAACATTCTAACGACATCGCATTCGTACGACTGGAAAGCATTCGCAGTCGGCGAGAAAGCCGAGAAGGGAATCATGAACACCGGCGGTTCTTTCCTTTCCACGGATCCGACGAACTCGATATTCGAGAACTCGCAGCAGGTCGGAAAATATATTCGGTACGCTCAGGAGGATCGCAACGCGTGGCATGTCGACGTAGTCTCACACTCGATGGGCGGACTGATCACGCGTCACTACATACATCAATTCATGCCGCCAAACTCGCAGGACGGGCGGCCGCAGATCGCTCACCTCGTGATGCTCGGAACTCCGAACATGGGAAGTCCGTGTGCCGATGTCATGAACACCGCGTTCGATGCGCTCGGCAAGAACGTCGAAGCAGTCCGGCAGTTGCGTCAGGATGTCGCGGAAGAATTTAATCGCGTGAATGTGAATCGGAAAGGCGTGAAGTTCTCGGTACTCGCGGGCGACCCGATCCCCACGATGTGCAAGTCTGTTGTATGGAATGACGGCGTCGTCCCGTTGCCTTCGGCGATCTGGAAGATCAAAGATAACGCGAAGGCGAAAAAGCTCCACACGGATCTGACCGACACGGAATCGTTCTCGTCATTCGTAAAACCGCGGCTCGCGATCGGCCCGAAAGGAAATCATAATCCGGAAGCACCCGATAGTTCGCAATATGGAACGGCGGTTAAACGACATTTCGCGTCCGATATTGCACCGAGAATCTATGGAGCTCGTGAAGTAACTTTTGAACCGGGAGCGTTGCCGCAAATATTTGCTAAAGAGGTAAAGCTCCAACCAAAACAAACCGTTGAGATCGCGATACCGGTTGAGGCTGCGTCGAATTTCGGGATCACTTTCATGGCGTCGAATACGGTTTCTGCATCGTTGTTTGATCAGGCCGGAGCGATCATCGGAAAGAATCTGTCGGGTAGTCCGGAATCGACACAATGGTTCCGCTCGATCTTCGTCGACAAGCCGACAACGGCGTCGACATGGAAGCTGCGGGTTGAAAATACGTCGGAGCGGGAAGCCACCGTCGTGTTGACGACGTGGGCGACGACACTACATTAGTTTTAATTTGTATGCCTTTGCTTAAAGTTTGGCTGAAGCCTGGAATGATTTTTTGTAAAGGTTCGGCTAAAGCCAGGATTGTCTTGATCGGGACCTCCGCCTAAATGGCGGAGGCAATTCATAAATCACAGAAATGAATCACGAAGGCTGGCAGCTAAACAGGCAGTCCAACGTTTCTAACTAATTCAGTAAATGGCTCGAAGTCGCGCATCGGATCTAATTTCGGCTCACTCGCGAGCCAAAGGATCCAGGCACTATTTTCTTCGCACGCTTCTTTTAATAATTCGATCGCACGCTCTTTATTTCCGATCGCGACTTCACACATCGCGATAAAGAACGGGCCGACATAAGTTTCGCGCGCGATCCTGCGCCACTTTTCCGTCAGAGCTTCCGCCTCATCCGACAGTCCTGCTTTCACCAGAGCAAAACACAGGACGTAAACCGGCAGCGGAGATTGGGGTTCGATCTCGACCGCACGCCGGGCGTGACTCAAAGCCTCGGCCGGATCGTCGAGCTCGGTCAAAATATTCGCGAGCTGTAAATGCGCCTGCATGAAGTCGGGACCCAGATGTAAGATCTCTCGCGCTTTTGTAACGGCGCGATCCCAGTACCTCGCCTGGTAGAGCGTCCATGCGGAAAGTACCTTCGGCCGGATCGCGAGCGGATCGAGTCGCTCCGCCATCAGGACTTCCGCTGTTCCTTCTTCGAATCGTAAAGTTCCGACAAGCACAGCCGCGATCCATTCGTGAGCTAACGGATAGTTCGGATTAGCTTCGATACTGCGCCGATAATATTCTTCCGATAGCTTCCAATCGCGCATGTTCGAATAATAGAGCCCGAGAGCGGCGAGTGCTTCGGCGAGCGTCGGATCGATCTCGAGGGCGCGCGATGCGTACTCGAAAACTTTCGGAAAACCTTCATCGGGTTTCTCGATCCCGTAGATGCATGCCCACGTCCAGTAATCCGCCATCCCGACGTGAGCCAGCGCATAGTTTGGATCGAGCTCGACAGCACGTCGAAAAGCGCCGATCGCTTTTGGAAACGCGTCGGGTGCGAATTGATTCCAGAAGTACCGGCCCTGCAGATACGCATCGTGAGCTTCGGGATTGTTCGTGCCGCGCTTCGAAAGTTTTTGCTTTTCCTCACCGGTCAGATGCGGAACCAACTGTGCAGTCACTTGCTGCGAGATCGAATCTTCAAGCTCGAGAACATCCGTCGAATTCTCAGAAAAACTCGCCGACCATTTCGTTGCACCTTCACCGACGTTGAGGAGCTGCGCGGTGACGCGAATTCTTCCGCCGACATTTCGAATGATTCCGTCGATGACGTACTCGACTCCGAGCTCGCGTCCGGCTTCGAACGGATCGACATCGCGCCCCGAGAACGGAAGAACAGAGCTTGTCGGCCGGACAAGAAAACGTCGAACGTTCGAGAGCCGCATCGTGACGGAATCGGCGAGGCCGAGACTCAAATATTCGTCCTCGGTCGATCCCGTATCATGACCGCCGACATACTTGAACGGCAGCACCGCGATCGACCGTTCTCGCTCCGCGGTATTCCCGGTCGTCGGTTCCGCACACTCATCCGCGGCAAGTGGATTGTTTGTCGCGGCGAGAAGCTTTTTGTAACGCGGGTCTTTTCGGATCGGATCAAGCTTCGGTTCAGTACCGAACCAGATCATCCATTCGTTCTTTTCTTCGACGGCGGTGTCGAACCACTCGAACGCTTTTTCGTGATCTCCGACGGCGAGATAACACATCGCGATGAAGTACGGTTTGACGTGTCGCTGATCTTTCGTGATCAGGATCTTGTCGAGTATCTTTTGTGCCGATTCGATATCGCCCGACGCCGCCCGTGCGTGTGCGAGCATGTAGCGCGGCATTCCGGCTTCGCCCCACAATTCGGAGCTGCTCCGCAACGCTGCGATCGCCTCCTCATATTTACCCAAGCCCGTAAGCCCGTTACCCAGATGGAGCAGACCCTGCGGAAAATCGGGCTGCATTTCATTCGCTTTCCATGCCGCCGCGACTGCCTCTTCAAATCGGCGTGACTGATAAAGACTCCAACTCGTCATCAGGATCGCCCGGGGCGAAACTGGATCCAGCTCCTGTGCGAGTTTTATTTCTGCGATACCTTCGTCGAATCTTCCTTGAGCGACGAGGAAGTTTGAATACGCCTCGTGTGCAAACGCGTAGTTCGGACTGAGCTCGATCGCACGCTTCGAAAGATATTCGGCGTCGCTCCAGTTCCAGTCTCCGAGAAATACGCCGAACGCGAGAGCGGCGTAAGCTTCGCCGAGCGAGTCGTCGATCTCCAGCGCACGTCTCGCCGCCGCGAGCGCTTTTGGAAAAGCTTCGCGCGATGCGATCTCGCCGAACACGGCCGACCAGGTATAGAAATCCGCCAGGCCGATGTAGGGAAGTGCGTACTCGGGATCGATCTCGATCGCTTCGTTAAACGCTTCGACCATTTGTCGAAGCCCGACGTCGGTAAACTTACTCCAAAAATACCGACCGCGCATGTAAGCTTCGTAAGCGGCGCGCTTGTTTGTCCCTCGCTTCTCGACGCGTGCTCGCTCTTCGGTCGTCAGTTGCGGAATGAGCGAGCTGGCCACCTGTTCGGAGATCGTATCTTCGAGATCCAGAACATCGATCAGATTGCTGTCGAAAGTTTTTGCCCATCGAGTCGCATTCTCGCCGGCGCTCAAAAGTTGGACCGAGATCCGGATCCTGGAACCGGAAACTCGAACATTTCCATCGAGAATAAAATCTACGCCGAGCCGACGACCGGCTTCGAACGGATCGGAATTTACAAAAGGAAGCACCGAGCTGGTAGGACGCACGACCAGACGCTGCACTCCGCTCAAACGCGAGATCAGCGCATCGGCGAGACCGATCCCCATAAACTCGTCGCTCGTGTCCCCTGCCGATGGGCCGATCGTTTTAAATGGAAGGATCGCGACCGAGAGTTTGTCGATCGTTCGCGGACGCGGAATGTTCGCCATCGAGACATAGAACTCCGCATTGACCGGCCGACCTTCCAGAAAGTTCGTGATATCGTCCGCGAGCTCGGACGCAGTTTCGTAACGATCGGCCGGACGCTTTCGAAGCGCTTTCAATACGATTCGATCGAGATCTCCCGCCAGCTCGCGCTTCAAAGTTTCAAGCGATGAATTGCGGGCCAGCAGCACTCGCTCAAGGGTCGGTTCCTTTCCGTTCTGCGGAAGCAGCACATCGTCGCGCGTTAAACTGCCGCTCGGGTTCGTCGGTTCTTCTTCTCGAATGACGCGAGCGATCTCGTCTTTTATTTTTCGTCGAAGGCGATACGGGCGATGACCGGTCAGCAGTTCATACAGGATCACGCCGAGCGAGTAGATATCCGAAACCGTCCCGACCGGTTCGCCGTTGATCTGCTCAGGCGACGCGTATTCCGGAGTCATCGCGCGAAGCTGCGTCGCAGTCGGAACATCGTCGGTCGACATTAATTCCGGATCAAGCGCTTTCGCGATTCCAAAGTCGAGAAGCTTCGGCTTTCCACCGGACATTACCATGATGTTCGATGGCTTCAGATCGCGATGAATAACTTGTATGTCATGTGCCGCCTGGACCGCCCAGCAGATCTGTCGAAATATCGCGAGACGCTCTTTTAGATTGAGACGATTCTCGTCGCAATATTTATAAAGCGGAAGTCCGACTATAAACTCCATCACAAAGTACGGAAGCCCGTCCTCGGTCGATCCGCCGCCAAAAAAGTATGCGATGTTCGGGTGGTTCAGCGCCGCCGTGATCTGACGTTCGCGTCGAAAGCGTTTGAGGATCAGGTCCGTATCCATCCCGCGTTTGATGAGTTTGATCGCGACCGTTTGGTCGAACTCGCCATCGGCACGCGACGCGCGATAGACAACACCCATGCCTCCGCGTCCGACTTCTTCGTCAAGTCGATACACACCGACGCGGCGGCCGATCATGGAATTGGCTGGGATGTCCTCGAACTGGGTCATTAAGAAAGTCGGGTAAACGTTGTCGGGAGTATTTTGCCACCCGCGATGAAGAAGGGTCAAACGATTGGCAATGGACAGTCGGTATCAGTTTTTGTATGTGGGTTGAGAAGCAACCGAAGCGATGAAGCCAATATCTCATCGTTGCCGAAGGCGAGACACATCGAAGCCTGGGGTTGAGGAGCGAAGCGAACGAAACCCTAGGTAGAACCAGACAAGCCCGGCGCTCCCTGAAGGGGAGCGACAAACGATAATCGCGAGGAATTGTACGTCGCTTTCAGCGACGGATCTGTTCGCGACTCAACCTAGGGTTTCGTCGCCTTGCTCCTCAACCCTAGGCTTTAATGTGCGTCGCCTTCGGCGACCGGAAGGTGCATCGCTGTCGGTGACATGAACATTCTTCTACCGCGGCGTCTCTAACTTCTCCAACAATTTTCTAAATCGCGGATCGTTCTTCAAATTCTGTATTCGCGGATCGACTTCCAAGAAATTAAAACTATGGGCGTGCGCTGCTTCGGACTTTTCGATCCAGTCGAGCGCTTTAGATGTTTCGCCAAGCGCGTTGTAGGCGAGGCCCGCCTCGAATGCGAATCCTTTTGGGTTACGTTGGACGAGATCTGAGGCGGCGGCCTTGTCGAGCAGTTCGAGCTTCGCCCGGCGGTCTTCATTTGGCCCAGTGAGCTGCGTTTCGATGATTTTCCAGCCGGGCTGATCGATCGATCCGCCTCCGACTTCCAACTCTATCGCAAACGTCGCCTTCGCCGCGGCGAAATCCCCCATCGCCGCAAGCGTCCAACGTTTTACGCGGATCGCCGGCATGAATCGCGGGTCGATCTCGAGGGCGGCATCGCACTCCGCGATCGCCTCGGCGTACTGACCGTTAAAGGAATATGTCATCGCCTTCGCGGCTTTCACGGCCGGTGACATCGGATCGAGTTGTTCGGCAACCTGTGCTTCACTAATCGCTTCGATTCGATCGTTCATCGCCGAAAGAACGATCGCGAACCAGTGATGAGCTTGCGCAAACGACGGATTGAGTTGGATCGCACGACGGAATTCCAGCTCAGCGGTATCGCGATTTCGCTCGCCATAAAATTTGACATAAGCGAGCGTTGCATGAGCATCGGCCAAACTGTCGTCGATAAGAAGTGCCCGCTGCACATAGTCTTTGGCTTTCTCGTATGCGTCAGGCGGCGGATCGAAATCGTAGATGTTCAAGAGTGCATACGCATCTGCGAGACCGATATACGCGAGTGCGAACTCCGGATCCTTCTTTACCGATTCCGAAAACGCGTCAATCGCCTTGTTTATATTTTCGACCGACCGATTCGTCATCAGGGAACGTCCGACAAGATAACTTTGGTATGCACCCGGATCTCGGGTAAATGTTTTCTGAACTTGTTGACGCTCGAGCGGCAACGGATCGATGTGCAGCGACGTCCAGAGCTTTTCCGCAACCTTGATCTGCAGTTTCGCAAGATCGCCGTTGTCCGCGACAAATGTCTCGCTCCACATCGTGTTCTCAGCACCCGTATTGATGAGTTCGGCGGATAGGGATATAGAGTCGGTTCCTTGGATCAGACGGCCTTTTAGAATAAATGCGACCCCGAGATTTTGTGCGACTTCTTTCGGGAAACTCACATCGATGCTACGCCCGGTACTTGCGGACAAAACTTTCAGAGCTTTTATGCTTCCCAACTTTTGCGTGAGTGCGTCGGCGAGACCGACGCCAAGTGCAGGATCTTCCGACTCGAACGGGACGACGACGATCGACGGATTCTGAAATCCGGTCGCCGACATGATAACGATCGGAGCTCGCTGACGAGAGTAGAGATAATATCCGCCGAGGGAAGCGAACAATAAGATCGCTGCTGCGATCGCTGCATAAAGTTGAGTGCGATTTCGTGACAGTGGTTGCGAGCTTGTGCCGTCGTCGGTTTTGTCCGACTCGTCGATGACGAGCGTCGTAAGATCGTGAACCGGCGATGGCTTTGCCTCAACCGGGAAACCGCTCATGTCAAGATTTACACCGCTCTTCGAAAAGTTCTTAAAGAACATCCGGTAGCCGGTGTGTTCGAGGACCTGATCGAAACGCTCCTCGCCGCGGATCGGATCGAATGCCGGCTCGACGCCCATCCAGTTGAGCCATGCTTCTTTGTTTTCGAGTCCCCGCTCCAGAGCATCGAGTGCAGCTTCGTGATCACCCAGATAGACATACGCCAGAGCGAGTTGATACGGCGAAACAAATCGATCGGCGGACATCGCTTCGAGCTCGATGATCTTCAGTTTCGCGACATCTCTCTGACCATCCGCTCCATAACACTCGGCTTCGGCCAGCAGAGAGAAAACGCTTCCGCCCATCAGTTCTTTTGTTCGATCGCTCTCGGCGAGCGCAAGTTTCGTTTCGCCGTTGAGGCGATGAATTTTACTCAGCCCGTAGTAGCCGAAAGGATAGGTCGGGAACTCGCTCACGACGCGTCGATATTGCTCGGCGGCTTCGTCGAGACGCCGCGCGTAGTAAAGTCCCCATCCGACGTTGTGGTGATTGAACGGCGTCAACGGATCGATCTCGACGCCACGTTTTGCGAAATCCATGCCTTCATCAAAACGGCCTTCGGTGAAAAGGACGATCGAATACCAGACGAATGCGTTCGCGTTGCTCGGATTGAGCTCCATCGCACGACGCAGATGATGTTCAGCTTTCGACCATTCGTAGTTGCCGGCGTGGAGTCCGAATCCGAGACTCGCGTGTCCTTCCGAAAGATCGTCGTCGATCTCGATCGCTTTCGACGCGGCTTCGATCGCCGGCTGAAAACACTCCTGTGGCGGAAGCACACCGAGGATCCCGAGCCAGTTGTAATAATCCGCGAGCCCTGTGTAAGCAAGCGCGTACTCGGGATCCGCGGCGATCGCGCTGTGAAAACTGACAAACGCTTTTGCGAATCCTTCTTCAGTGAAAGTGTTGAAGTGATATCGTCCGCGAAGATACTGTTCGAACGCCTCGGGAACATCGGTTCCACGTTTTGCGAATTCCTGCAGCTCACCGCCGGTGAGTTGCGGCAGAAGAACTTCGATCACTTTATTCGAGAGTGTATCTTCGAGCGTCAGAACATCCGATAAAGTTTCGTCGATCGACGTCGCCCAAACTGCCGCGTTGTCGTTGACGCTGAGAAGCTGGATCGTGACACGCAATCTGTCGCCGGCTTTTTTGATACTGCCGTCGAGAATGTAATCGACATTCAAGTCGCGGCCGGCGCGGATCGGGTCGATGACATTCTCTTCAAACGAAAGGATCGAGCTTGTCGGCCGGACGACGAATCTTCGAACTTTGCTGAGACGCGTGATCAGCGCATCGGCGAGGCCGACGCCGAGAAATCTGTCGTCCGTATCATCCGCGCTCGCCGGGCCGAGATTTAGGAATTTGAATGGCAGAACCGCAAGAGCTTTACTGTTTTGCGGAACGCGAAGAAACGAATCGGGACCCGAACGCGATGACTTCGATGCGTTCGGCGCTTCGACTCGGGCCCCCGTCAGGAATCGAGTAATGTCTCGCGACATCTCCGCCGCTGACTCGTATCGATCATGCGGATCTTTCGCCATCGCCTTCATGACGATGTTGTCGAGTCCACTTGTCAGATCCGATACAAGTTGCTTTTCGGTCGTGCCTCGCACGGCGAGATACCGTCCGGTTGCCGCACCGTATTGCGGAAGCAGAGTCCGAGTTGTAGACAACGTCTGACTCGGGACTTCGGGCATCACTTCGCAGATCACACGCGAGACTTCATGCAATGCATGTCCGGCGAAATCGTATGGCTTGTGACCGGTCAGAAGTTCGTAGAGCAAAACTCCAAGCGAATAAATATCGCTCTGCGGTGTGACATCCGAACCCTGCACCTGCTCCGGCGAAGCGTAATCCGGAGTCATCATCCGCAGCATCGACGCCGTGGGATTTATCGACTCGTGGATCAGATTCGGATCGAGGATCTTTGCGATTCCAAAATCTAAGAGCTTCGGCGATCCTGACTTATTAATGATGATGTTGCTCGGCTTGATGTCCCGATGGATGATCTTTTTTTCGTGAGCGTAATCGAGTGCGGAGCAGACTTTCTGAAAAAGCTTAAGACGATCTTTTATCCCGAGACGTTTCCCGTCGGCGTAGTTGTAAAGCGTCTCGCCTTCGACAAATTCCATGACGAAGTACGGAACTCCGTCGGTCGTCGTACCGCCGTCGAGGAGACGTGCGATGAACGGATGTTCGAAGGATGCGAGGATCTGACGTTCGTGACGGAAGCGGCGGACGATAAAGTCCGAGTCCATCCCGCGTTTGATGAGTTTGATCGCCACCCGCTGCTGGAACTCGCCATCGGCACGTTCGGCCAGATACACCGCACCCATTCCGCCCCGGCCGATCTCTCGTGTGAGTTGATATACACCGATCTGTTTGCCAAGAAAACTATCGCGATCGCCATTGCCGACCTGCTGGTCGATGGAGTTGGAGATCTCCTTCTTTGCACCGGTGTTGAGGAATCGGCTGTCGGTCCAGATCGGGACCTCGATGAAATCCGCCGCCGAATCATCCGAAGCTAGAAGCTTCATCACTTCGTCGCGCAATTCCGGATCGTTTCCGCATCGATCACCGAGATAAGGCGCACGTTCCTCCGGCGGCATTTCAACCGCAGCCTGAAATACTTCTTCGATTTCCTGCCAGCGTTCGGGCGACATTTGGTGAGGTTATTGTAAGCGAATGAACTAACTTCGCTAAGTGCAAATCTTACCAGATGGCGGATAACTGAAAAAGAGCGCGCGCGGCTCCGGTCGGCATACTAATTACAGCATCCAACATCGATTAGTACCGTTCGAGCACCGGCTCTTTTCAGCGGATCTATTGCAACTCAGCCTAAGCGTTGAAAGCACCATTCTCTACGATAAGTGCCTTTCAAACTGCAGGCAGTATCTTTCTCACCTCAGTAAGGGCGCTTCGAAGGACTCAACGGTTGCCGGCAATTTCCTAAGAAATCCCTGCGAAAGCCCCATTTCGTGTGCGTCAAGGTTGATCGTAACCGTCCCCCGGGCATGAAACAACCTTGTTTAATTGTGTTGACCATAAAGTTGTAATTATCGTAAGATTTCACTGGCGAATTCCTTTTGCCCCCTTCCTTAATGCCTCGGCCTAAAAGAAAGATCAGCCTTATTTACTTTGTTGTCTGCACGCTTTTGCTTGTCGGACTGGTACCGCTTGTCCTGACGGGATATTTTCTGTCCGAGCGGAGCGCAAAGGAATTGCGGGCCGTTGAGAACCGGTATCAGATCCAACTCGTTCAGGAAAAGGCACGTCAGATCGAGATGTTCGGACAGCATCACAGCGATCTCGTCAAAGGAATCGCGAAAGCCCTCGAGCTGGCAAACGCTCCTGATCTTCTCTCATCCGCACATACCGAAGAAGAACTCGCCGCGACTCTGCGTGAAAATCCGAGCGTTCTCGCTCTCTATCTGAAAAGCGCGACGGGCGAGCCGGTTTCGTTGTTTCGTCCGAACATTATGAATCGGGCCGATGCCGAATCGATCGCGGAAGAAGCTCTTCACTCGCTTGCAAATCAGACGCTGCAGTTTGGCCAGCCGCAAAAGGTAAATCAATCGGGCGAGACGGTCATGTCGATCGCGGCTCCGGTTCAGATCAACGGAGAGAAACTGGCGTCGGTCGTCGCTATCGTTTCGCTCCGCGAGATCGCACATTCGGTTGTCGGCAACGGCAACATGAAGGAAGCCGATCTGTGGAAGGCCGGCCTGCCGATCATCTTCGTGGTCAATCAATCGGGCAAAACGATATTCCATCCCGACCCGACCCTCGTCGATTCTCAAAAGTCACTGACAAACCTCAAGATCGTCGGCGAGTGGCAGGAGTCGAATGCTCAGATCCAGTCCGGACTTGTACCGTTCACAGCTGATTTCGATGGCAGCTCCTACGACATGATCGGAGCGTATTCGACCGTCAGATTCGGAAACGACATGAGCCTCGGCGTTATTACGATGCAGGACGAGAGAAAGGCTCTCGCATCGGTCGGGGAGATGAGAAACCAGACTTGGCTGATCAGTCTCGCATTCGCATTCGTCGCGATGCTTGTCGGATCGATCGCCGCACGTACGCTGACGGCTCCGTTGATGAAATTATCCGCCGCCGCGAGCCGCGTTGCCTCGGGCGATTTCTCGACCCGCGTCGAGACAAGAAACATGACCGAGATCGGGCAGCTCGGCGAGTCGTTCAACACGATGAGCGACAAGATCGAAGAACATATCGCCCGACTCGCGAAGGCCGCGCAGGAGAATCGAGAACTGTTCGTCGGAACCGTAAAAGCGCTCGCGGCAGCGATCGACGGAAAAGACAAATACACGCGCGGTCATTCGGAACGCGTCGCACGGATCTCGGTTGCGATCGGCAAGCAGCTCGGTCTGTCAGCCGAAGAGCTCGAAACTTTGCGGATCAGTGCGCTGCTCCACGACGTCGGTAAGATCGCGATCGACGACAGCATCCTGAAGAAACCGGCCGCTCTGACGAATGAAGAATTCGAGGTGATGAAGACACATCCGCAGAGAGGCTACAAGATCATGTCGCAGATCCCGGCGATGAAGGAATTTCTTCCGGGCATGTACATGCATCACGAGATGGTGAACGGTCAGGGATATCCGCAGGGACTTACGGACAAACAGATCCCGCTTCAGGCGAAGATCGTTTCGGTCGCCGACACGTTCGACGCGATGACGATCGATCGTCCGTATCAAAAAGGAATGCTCCTGCCGGAAGCGCTTGAGCGGATAAAGTCGTTCGTCGGGACGCGATACGATGACAGCGTCGTCAACGCGCTCATGCGAGGTTGTGACGCCGGCGAGATCGGACAGGGAGTCGTCCGGTTCCTGGTGAATGCGAAGAATGCCGAAGCGGAGGCGGAGGCGGAGAAGGAGCAAGCAGCCTGACGATTTGAGATTGCGAATTGCGGATTTGGGAACACGAAGACAAGCGACTTGATAGACTCGACAGACTCGATAGACTCATGACGACCCAGAATCCAAATGAGATCTGGCAGGTAGAAGTTGGCGGACAGGTCTACGAAGCGGCGTTCGCTGAGTTGGGCGAATGGATCGGCGAAGGATCGCTGCTTCCCGAAGACAAAGTCCGGAAGGGAAATCTCCGCTGGATCGAAGCACGCCGTGTTCCGAATCTCATCCCGTTCTTCAATGCGAAAGAACAAGGACTCGCGATGCCGATCATGGTCAGCACGACAGAGGCCGATGCTGCTCCACCCGAGATCGCTGTCGAACAAGCAGTTGAGAATTTCCAACCCGCGCCGCCGCCGGTGATCGTCCCGGACCCGATCGAATATTCGATCGCCGTACCTCCGATTCCTGCTGCGATTCCGGATCCGAATTTCTGCGCTCTGCATTCCGATATTCCATCCGTCTATTCCTGCGACGGATGCGGGCTCGGATTCTGTAAAGTTTGTCCGAAAGCTTACGGCGGCGTTCGAATCTGCTCGTTGTGCGGAGCCATGTGCCGCATGATGAATGAGGTCGTGCAGAAGCGAACCGACACCGACCGACGAACTGCCGCGATCGATAAAGGATTTGGTACGGAAGATTTCTTTAGCGCTCTCGCACATCCTTTCAAGTTCAAACCGAGCCTTATTTTCGGCGCGATCATGTTTGCACTTTTCTCGCTCGGGCAGTCGGTGACCGCTCTCGGCGGAATGTACATGTTCGTCTCCGCGATCTTCTGCCTGATGCTCGCGAATACGCTGAGCTTTGGAGTGCTGGCGAATACGATCGACAAATTCGCTCACGGTGATGTCGAAGCTAACTTCATGCCGAGCTTCGACGATTTCGAATTGTGGGACGACGTGATCCATCCGCTTTTTCTCAGCATCGCGGCGTACGTTTCGGCGTTCGCTCCTTTCGCTCTGGTGATGCTGATCGGATACAACATGGTCGTCTCGAATGTGAATTCGCAGATGGACAAGTTCCAGCAGACAGTCGAAAAGATTCCGGGCTCGGATTCTTTCGACACAAAGCGCACGTTGGATCAATCCGAAGCAGTTAAGAAAGCTCTGAGTGCGGCCGCGTCGAAACATAACGAGGAACTCGAAGCTGCAGATAATGCCGCTCACGGAGGCGTTGCGGTTCCGGAAACGGAAGATGTGTCCGCCCGCGAGACACGTGAGCAGGAAGCTCTCTGGGCACAGGTTCAGGATGGCCGGAAACAGGAACTGGAAGCAGCTGTCGGCAAATCGCCCGAGACAAAGGCGAAAGAGAACGAAGCACTCGTGCAGAACTTTCTCGCACTCGCGGCGCCACTTGTCGTCATCGGCGGGATCTTTTTCTTGTGGGGCCTGTTTTATTTTCCCGCCGCCTGCGCCGTCGCCGGATATACGCGCTCATTCACCGCGACGATCAATCCGCTCGTCGGTCTCGATACGATCAAGCGTCTCGGCGGAACTTACGCGAAGATGCTGTTGATGGGATTCGTACTGCTCGTTGCATCGACTGTCGTCGGGATGATCCTAGGCGCTGTGTTCTCTCCACTCGATCTGCCCGGACTGGGAAATCTCCCCGCGAAGTTCATCGGCGCGATTTTCGGATTCTACCTCTGGACCGTATTCTCATGCGTGCTCGGTTACGCGTTGTTCAAGAAATCGGACAAGCTCAATATAGCCTAGCGAGAAAGTATGTGAGTAAGCTCGCGTATGCGAGCGATAGCATGTAGCCCCCAGCGTGAGCTGGGGGTAGAAGACAAAATAATTGAGCTCGCGTATGCGAGCGGCAGATTTCGCACAGTCTGTCGCTCGCATACACGAGCTCTTTTCGTGGCGTACTTCACCCCCAGCTCACGCCGGGGGTAGAGGAGAAAACAATCGAGGTCGAGACGGTGTGAGTAAGCTCGCGTATGCGAGCGATAGCGTGTAGCCCCCAGCGTGAGCTGGGGGGTAGAAGACAAAACAATTGAGCTCGCGTATGCGAGCGGCAGATTTCTCGGAGTCTGTCGCTCGCATACGCGAGCTCCGTACGTGGTCTTCGAACCCCCAGCTCACGCTGGGG
This sequence comes from Acidobacteriota bacterium, assembly GCA_003223025.1. Classification (GTDB taxonomy): domain Bacteria; phylum Acidobacteriota; class Blastocatellia; order Pyrinomonadales; family Pyrinomonadaceae; genus OLB17. Next base: position 122,113 of record QHXR01000016.1, on the reverse strand, counting down.
GCTACATGCTATCGCTCGCATACACGAGCTTTCAGACGCGATAGACTCGATCGACTCACCAGACTCGATAGACTCGTCCGACTCGATAGACTCGATAGACTTATTTTCCTATACTCGGGAGTTTGAAATAAGTGCGGGATCATCTCTATGGCATTTTGGCGGCGTAACAAAGATAAATTCTCTTCTTCGGTACTTGGGCTCGACAAGACGATCGAGGAGCTCAGGGCTCAGGACGAGGCGGTCGAGAAGGAGATCGGCGTCAGGTTCGCGCGGGCGATCGAGAAAACCAGGCACTCGATCAATGATCGACTCGACACGGTCTTCGCCGGCAGAAAGCAGATCGACGAAGCGCTGCTTGACGAACTCGAAGAGCTGCTCATCTCTACCGACATCGGCGTGACCACGACGATGCAGGTTCTCGAAGCGATCCGAACCGGTGTGTCGCGACAGGAGATCAATGATCTCGGTGCTCTCAAGGCGGTGATGAAACGCGAGCTGCTCGACATACTCGAACACTCGCGCGAAACCGGAGTCGCATCTGAAACTGACGTTGAAGAAACTATCAAACCGTATGTCCTGATGGTCGTCGGCGTTAACGGAGTCGGGAAGACGACGACAATCGGCAAACTGGCGCAGCGGATCAAGGACGAGGGCAATTCTGTTTTGATCTGCGCAGCGGATACGTTTCGCGCTGCGGCATCGGACCAACTCGAGATCTGGGCCGAGCGAGCAGGCGTTCCGATCGTTCAGCAGAAACAGGGAACCGACCCCGCGGCGGTTTTATTCGATGCACTACAATCGGCGAAAGCGAAAAGCGCAGATGTGCTGATCGTCGACACGGCGGGCCGTCTTCATAACAAAGCGAATCTGATGGCCGAGCTCGAGAAGATGAAACGCATCGCCGGTCGCGAAGTGCCGCAGGCTCCGCATGAAACGCTGCTTGTCATCGACGCGGTGACGGGGCAGAATGGGCTCGAACAAGCACGGCAATTTATGAAGGTCGCCGACGTTACCGGGATCGTTCTGACAAAGCTCGATGGCACCGCGAAGGGCGGCATCGCGGTTGCGATCTCGAAAGAATTGAATCTCCCGATCCGCTATGTCGGAATCGGCGAGCAGGTCAACGACCTGATGGTCTTCGACGCCGAGAGCTACGTCAACGGACTTTTTAACTGATCAGTTTTGGACACAACATCCGCAAAATTCGTTTCGGATACTGACACGCAGATGACTCGTCGCGCACTTGCGCTCGCGTCGAAAGGCGTCGGTCTCGTTTCGCCGAATCCGCTTGTCGGATGCGTGATCGTTTCAGCGAATGGCGAGGTCGTCGGTGAAGGAACGTATCTCTACGACGGAGTCACTCACGCCGAAGTGCTTGCTCTCGAACAGGCCGGCGAACACGCCCGAGGCGGGACTGCATACGTCTCGCTTGAGCCGCATAGTCATCACGGGAAAACTCCTCCCTGCACACAAGCTCTGATCAACGCGGGGATCAAGCGAGTCGTCGCTCCGATCGAGGATCCGAATCCGCTCGTCTCTGGAAAAGGATTTCAAGCGTTGCGTGATGCCGGTATCGAAGTTTCCGTTGGTTTGTGCGCCGACGAGGCGTCCAAACTTAACGAGAAGTTTATTTGCTGGCATAAGAAGTCGCGACCGTTCGTCCATCTGAAAATGGCGATGTCGCTCGACGGAAGGATTTCGATGGGCTCGAGTGTTTCGACGGTTCTATCGAGCGATGCCGGGATGAAGCGTGTTCAGGCATTTCGTCACGAGCACGATGCGATCCTCGTCGGTGCGAATACGGTCGTTGTCGATGATCCGAGTCTCACCGATCGAAGTGGATTTGACCGGCGCCGTAAACTCGTCCGCGTTATTCTCGACAATCGTCTGCGAACTCCGCTCGACGCGACGGTCGTCAAGACTGCAAATGAAACGCCGACGATTTTGGTTTCGAATTCAACGGACCAGGAAAAGATGAAATCGATGATCGAGAGCGGAGTCGATTTTGTTTCGGCAGATGCGAGAGATCTCAGTGCCGTCCTTCAGGCTCTACGCGAAAGAGAGCTCCAGAGTGTTTTGGTCGAAGGCGGCAGCTCCGTCGCCGGTGCGTTTCGCGATGCGGGATTGATAGACAAACTCACACTGATGATCTCGCCGCGAATCGTCGGAGGAACCGAAGCACCACTCGCGTTCACCGGGAACGGCGCGAAGTCGATCGAAGAAGCTACCACACTCGACGACATTTCCATCCAACGCCATGGCCCTGATATCGAAATCACCGGCTACCCCAAAAGCTTTGCCCGCTAATAGCGCGAATCTTCTCGAATAAGAATTCTATCGAAGGGGAGCGAAAGGAGATTGCCCGCGAAATACGCGAAAAAACGCGAAAGAAGAATTTTGTCTTTTCTTCATTTCGCGTCCTTTCGCGTATTTCGCGGGCAGTGTTCTTTATTCCTTCTGATCAGGATGCCATGAATCCGAGATTCATCATCGGGAAGTTCACCATGTTCGGGAACACAAATGGCATATCCGCAGCTTCGAGTCCGTACCAACTCGCTAACGTTCCCGCGTACTGTTCGACCGACGTCGTCGGAATCCAGCGTCCGCGAGCGACTCCGCTGTCCGCGTCGTCCGGCCCGTTCTGAACTAGCGTCGGAAACGGCGTTCCATTCGACGTGTTCATTCCGTAGAAATCTCCGCCGAGAACTCCACCACCGACAATGAACTGATGGTTCGCCCACGCGTGATCGCTTCCGACATTTGTGCCCGAGCCGCCGGGATTGAATGTGCGATTGAAGTCCGTCATCGTGAACTGCGTTACCTTGTCCGCGAGACCCTGTGCGGTCATCTCGTCGTAGAACGATCGCATCGCCTGGCTCATCCTGCCAAGCAGTGCACCCTGCCCGGCGATCTGTCCGGTGTGCGTGTCAAAGCCGTCGATCGAACAGAAAAAGATCTGACGATTCATGTGCAGCGTGTTCCGAGCCTTGATCATTCTCGCAACCTGCTTGAGCTGATTACCGAGCTCGGTGTTCGGGAACGCAACCGTGACCTCGACCGTGTCATTCAACGATCGGCTGATACGAATTGCTTCGCGATGAACCTCGTTCGATGCATGTACGAGATCGTGGCCTTGCTCGATATCGAGTTGAGTTTCCAATGCCGCGAGTCGCGCGTTCGCGACCGGAGTTCCGTTATAACCCGTCAGAGCGAGAATGCCGCTCAACGGAGTCGGAGCGGCTCCGAGTGAAACCGGCTGCGTATTTTCGCCGACAGTGAAAAGTCTCGCACCGCCAAGGGAACTCACGGTCGGCACAAGCCGGTCGGGATTGGCCGAGATCGTCGTGCGATCCGAGATCCTGCCGCCCCATCCCGAGAGCATGACGACATCGGCCCGTGCGCTTTGATGTGCGTTCGTCTGATCCGAATGCGAGAAGAGCTGACGCGGACGCCAGTCCGGATTGTTCTGATATTCAGCTCGTGTCAGTGGCCGGACGAGCGGTCCTACGTTCGTCACGACGCCCATCTTTCCCTGAGCCCAGAGCGGATGCAATCCGGGATTGATCCCACCGGTTACGGTTCCGAATCCGGGATGCAGGCCGTAGCTCAATCCGCCGATTCGCGGAACCGAAACCGGTAGCAGCGTGTTTTGCGCGAGAGCCAAACCCTGCGCCGATCGTCCGGCTGCGTATGCCGGATATCCGCTGACATTCGCATCGCTGTGATTCGGAATAACGGTATTGTTTCCGTCGTTGCCGCCGAACATGAAGATGCATACGAGCGCACGGTAATCACTCGGCACGGCCGATCCGAATTTGCTGCCCGCTTTTTGCGCCATCGTATTCAGCATTCCAAAATGTTGAAGCTGAGTCGCCATCGCAGTCATGGTCAGACCGCATCCCGTATTTCGCAGAAAATCTCGTCGAGTTTGTTTCATCGTTATTACCTCTGGATCTGATACTGGGATGACGCCGCGATCAGGTAGATCGCCGTTCGGGTGCGAAGTGTCGGATTGTTCTCAGGCACTGCCTGGATCGCAGTCAGGATCGCATCTTTCTGAGCTTGCACCATCGCCCCGTGCATCATTCGCACGTTGAGCAGATCGAGCAATTGATTTCCTGTCGGGTCAGCCTGTGCGGCGGGAATAAACTCCGACACATCGAGCGACGTTCCGCGGAGCGAGTCCGTAGCATTCGCCGCCAGACCTTCGAAGATCAACGTGTGAAGAAAATTCGTTCGCTTGATCGCGTTCCCGGTGTTCATCAGATCGAACTCAGGAGCGAGGATCGACGTTCCCGGGACGATGAACTGTGCCGAAAAATAATTGAATACGGTCGGCGAATTGAACGGGTCCTGGCCGAGGTTCGCGGCATAGCTCGCCATCGCGCCTTCGCTGCGAATTTCTCCGAAATAGTCTTTTGCCGGAAAGATCCTGCCGAGCCCCGTGATGAGCTGGACCGGTTCTCGCAATTTTCCATACCGCGGGGCGGTCTTAATATTTCCACGAGCTTCGGGATCGAGAAGTATCGTTTTGATTACCGATTTCAGATCGCCGCGAACGCCTGATCCGTTGTCGTTGAAGACCGCCGCGACTCGTCCGACATATGCCGGCGACGGATCGCTTGTCACGAGATGTTGGATGAGAAGTTTCCCGATGAACGGACCTACATTCGGATGGTTGAAAATATTATTCAGCGCCTGCTGAAGAGAGTTGTTTGCGTAGTCTTTTATTTCCTCGTCCGAGCTGCAACTCGCACACGCCGGGATGACTGTGTTTTGAGCGCCGGGATAATTGAGCAGCGTCTTCGCACCGAGATCGTGATTTCCAGGTACAAGCACCATCGGATCTTTGTAGTTGATGATCCCGTTGCCCGAGTTCGCACAAGTGAAATTACAGAACGTCCAACCGGTAAACACTTTCGACAACTCGTTAATATTCGCCTGATTGTAAGAATCGATCGCGTGACCCTGCTGATCGAGCTGCTGCGTTCCATCCTGATTCAGCATAAAGAGTCCGATCGAGAAAAGTTGCAGGATCTCGCGCGGATAGTTCTCATTCGGATTACTCTTCGTGCTCCGGGCCATGTCGAGATACTGACCCATCGTCGGACTCAGCGTAACGTTGCCGAGCAGCTGACGATAATTCCCGAACGCACCTTCGCTGAGGATCTTGTGATACGCGATCGCATGACTCGACTGCTGGATCGCTACGCCGGACGTAACAAGGATCTCGCCTAACGCCCACGCAGTCTTATGCCGCAGTTGCGAATTACCGTAGAACGCTTCGGTGAAGAACCACTTCTGCAGCGGGATCATCGTGTAGTTCTCGCGATAGCACGTCGGATTTGTGGTCAGCGAACAATTCGCAGGAGGAGCCGTCGGCATCTGGGCCGGATTCGGATATGCAAAAGTCGGATACGGTTTGTCGAACTGATCGGCCAGCCAGGTTCGCAGCCCGATGCGTCGAATGCGAAGATCTTCGCTCGATGACGGTCCAAACGCCGCCTGCTCGAGAAAACGAACGCGGTCACCGGCATACTGATACCCCACGAGTTCCGCAGATTGATTCCGCTTGCCGGACGGCGCGATATCAGATGCTGTTGGGAGCTTTATTCCGCCGCCCGTCGATCCGATACCGATCTTTAACGAATTGCTGGTTAGTCCGCGCCATGTGATATTGATCAGCGAATCGCCGTCAGGCACGGGTTGACCGCGATAGCCCGCCGGATCGTAGATGCGAAACTGTAAGGCGTGAACGTTTTTAGCAACCTCGATCAATTGTTCGGTCTGAAGCTCGAAAACTTTGCCGCTTCTTTGCGTCAGGTAAACTTGGATCGAGTTGACGCCTTCGCTCGACATGAGATCCAGGTTTGAAACAAAGACAGTGACCGAATTTGTCGCTGACGGTCGAAACGCGGCGGTGCCCGTTGAGGGAATCCCTCCATCCCAGCCGCGAGTATTCACGGCAAGGATCCGCGTCCGATCATGACTGCTTAGCAGACTTGGAGTCGGCGAATCGGGATTCGGGTCCTCTTGCGCAAAAGCGGAGAGGGCCAGCAGTGCGATAACCAGCGGAACGAGATACGACTTACGAAACACGAATTTCATATCCTTAACTCCTGATCCAAAAGCAAAACGCCGGTGGGGACGTCAGATGAAAATAAGAACGAGTGGTGAAACTGAACGCTGTATTTATAAGACAAATTGACGAAAAACGCCAGTGATATCGAGAACTTTCGCAGTGTTCATGTCGTCCTTCCGTTTTTGCGCGAACATCTACGCAATAAATCTTCAGCTATGAGTTTCCACGCAAAGACGCTGCGACGGGCACGACATCAAGATGCTGAGCCAATCTTTTTCAAAGTTACCGATTACCAGATAACATACTTCAGGATCACGTCATGCAATCACACCGCCCATTCGCAAAGCGTTCGCTCGGCCAAAATTTTCTGATCGATGAATCGGTGATCCGTCGGATCGTCGATGCATTGGGTCCGAACGAAGGCGATGTAGTCGTTGAGATCGGCCCGGGCCGCGGAGCATTGACCGAGAAACTCGTCGAACGAAAGGCGGAGGTTTTCGCGTTCGAGCTCGATACCGAACTGGCTCGCGAGCTGAAAGAAAGGTTTCGCGCCTCGGCGACGGTTCACATTGAAGAAGCGGATGCGTTGAAGCTCGACTTTTCTAAGATCGGCGAAGGTAGAAATCTCCGGCTCGTTGCGAATCTTCCTTACAACGTATCGACTGCGATCCTTCAGCGGCTGTTCGAATCGGCGGACGCTTTTACGGAATGCGTGCTCATGTTCCAGCGCGAGGTGGTCGATCGGATCGCGGCTCAACCCGGAACGAAAGAACGCGGATATCTCTCGGTCCTTACACAAGCTCACTTCGACGTCGAAAAACTTTTCGATGTACCGCCGACTGCGTTCCGTCCCGTGCCAAACGTCTGGAGCTCGGTCGCACGGCTCAAACCGCGAAGCGACCGGCCGTTCGATCCGATCGCTCTGGAAGCGATAGTCAGTTCATCGTTTGCACAGAAACGAAAAACGATCCTTAACAACCTCAAGAACGTCATAGCGGATGCCGACCAGCTACTTCTTCAGAGCGGCATCGATCCGAAACGGCGTGCAGAGACTATTTCACTCGAGGAATGGTTCAAGTTGTCAGCCTCACCGCATGACAAACTTAAACGATAAACGGCCCGTCGCTGTGTTAGACTAAGCGTTAGATATTGACTGTTAAGGTAAAGCATTTGAATAAGATAGAAATAATACCTCTCGGCGGGATTGGTGAGTTCGGCATGAATTGCATGGGCATCCGATACGGCGACGAGATGATAATCGTCGATGCTGGTATGGGATTCCCGGAGGAAACTCCATTCGGCGTCGACATCTCGATCCCGAACTTCGATTTTCTCGAAGAGTATCGTGACGACCTGACCGCCCTGATCCTGACGCACGGCCACGAAGATCACGTCGGAGCGCTCGCGTACATCCTCAAAAAATTCAATCTTCCGGTTTACGGATCGAGGTTCACACTCGCGCTCGCCGAGAAACGGCTCGATGAGTTTAAGATGCTCGACGATGTTCTGCTGCATCGAGTTCAGGCGAATGACGTCATCGAGATCGGCAGTTTCAAGATCGGGTTCATTCACGCGTCGCATTCGCTCGTCGATTGTTTCTCGCTCGCGATCGAGACGCCGATCGGCACGATCATCCACACCGGCGATTATAAGATCGACGACACTCCGGTGATCGGAAAACCTTACGATCTCGACACGCTTCGCGCATACGGCGACAAGGGCGTGCTCGCGTTGTTGGCTGATTCGACCAATGCAACGGTTCCCGGACGAACGCCGTCCGAGCAAGCAGTGATCCCCGCCTTCCGCGAGATCTTTGAAGAAACTCCGGGACGACTTTTCGTCGCGACGTTTTCTTCATCGATACATCGACTTCAGATAATTTTTGATCTCGCTCACGAATACGGACGGAAAGTTTGTGTACTTGGGCGCTCGATGCAAAAGAATGTCGAGATCGCCGAAGAGCAGGGGCTGATCAAAGTTGGACACGGAACGATGATCTCCATGGGCGATGCCCGGGCTCTCGACGATGATGAGGTTTGTTATCTCGTCACCGGATCGCAAGGTGAAAATCGAGCAGCGCTCTGGAACATGGCGACGTCGACATACAAGGGAATGGAGATCGACAAAGGCGACACGGTAGTTTTGTCCGCTCGTATCATTCCGGGTAACGAAAAGAACATCAGTCGTCTGATCGGTAATCTATATAAACGCGGTGCGAACATCATCGAAGAGAAACGCCGACTCGTTCACGTCTCGGGCCACGCGTCGCAGGAAGACATCAAGATCATGGTCGAAACGGCCCGGCCGAAATATTTGGTTCCGATCCACGGCGAATATCGAATGCTGTTCCGGCACAAGGAGTACGTGAAGAATCACGTTGCGGGATATAACGATGACAACATTGTACTGATCGAAAACGGCGATCTGCTCGAGCTCGACGAGTTCGGAGCACGAGTCGTCGAGAAGCATGATCTGCACAAGACATTCATCGACGAGGAATCGATGGGTGAGATCGAATACGATGTCGTCCGCGAACGAAAGAAACTAGCATACGGCGGTGCGATCTCGCTGGTCGTGACGATCGACAAGAAAACTCATCAGATCGCCGGCGAACCCCAGATAACCTTTCAAGGAGTCGCCGGATTGGATTCGACAAACGGATTCGCCGCCGAAGCCCGCGAAGCGATATCCGATGCGATCGCCGAAATGAAGACCGCCCAGATCGCCGACAAAACAGTATTCAAAGAAAATCTCCGGATCCACCTCAAGCGATTCGTGCAAAAGGAAATCCAATCGAAGCCGGTGATCGTTACGACGATCGTTGAGGTGTAATTCTTCGGGCTTTGCCCCGCAGTGTGCGACTAAGCTTGTCCGAATTCTTCCGGCTATGCCGTTCGGTGTGCGGAATGGCTACGCCTTTCCGTTAGTACCTATACCTCTTGCGGCTACGCCGCAGATCTTTGTCGCGAGCGACGAAAAGGGGCGGCGCAGCCGCATAGCTTTGTGATGCCTTTCGGAAAGGCGCAGCCATTCCGCACACCGAGGGGCGAAGCCCAAACTGCGGCGAAGCCGCATCACACGCAAAACTTTTGATGGGTTTGCAACCCGATCTTTGATGAGCTAGCAACACATTCAATGGATTGGAAATCCAAAATCATCCTCCTCACCGGCGCCTCAAGCGGGATAGGTGAAGCTCTTGCGATCGCGCTGGCAAAGCGGGGAGCAATATTAGGGCTTGTAGCGCGGCGCGAAGAAATGCTGAAAGATCTCGCGTCACGTTGCGAACAAGCCGGCGGAACTGCGAGAGTATTCGCAGTCGACGTCACCGATGCCGAAGCTCTCCAGCATGCAGCAGACATGCTTCGAAATGAATTCGGCCGCATCGATATCCTGATCGCCAACGCCGGCATCGGTGGAAACAATTCCGAGACCCGATCGCTTCAGCCTGATGCTGTCAGGAAAGTGATCGACATCAATCTCATCGGAGCCGTGAACGCCGTCCACGCCGTGTTGCCCGACATGTTGGCGAAGAAAAGCGGACACCTGGTGGCGATCTCGAGCCTCGCCGGATTTCGCGGACTTCCAAAATCAGCGGCGTACTCCGCTAGCAAAGCCGGGATGACGGCATTCTTCGAAAGCGTTCGACTCGATGTCCAGCAGAAAGGAATCGACGTCACGATCATCCAGCCCGGGTTTATCAAAACTCCTCTAACCGCCGGACGTCATAACAAAATGCCTTTCCTCATGGAGCTCGACGATGCGATCCCGCTGTTCATCAGTGCGATCGAGAAAAAGAAAAAGTTTGCTGCTTTCCCGTGGCAGCTTGCGACCATCGTCCGTCTGGGTCGGATCTTTCCCGCATGGCTCTACGACCAGGTCGCCGGCCGGGCCAGGTATCGTGAGTAATTTGGATTGCCGCGCCCGTAAGGTAAACTTTATTTGTTTCACACCCCGGGCTTCCATACTCTATGAATTTTTTGCAGGCAATAATCTTAGGAATCGTGCAGGGTCTGACCGAATTCATTCCGATCAGCTCGACCGCGCATCTTGTCTTCGCCAGCCGTTGGACGAACATCTACGACGGGAATCCGGAACAGATCACGGCGACGATGGCGGTGATTCAGCTCGGCACACTCGCGGCCGTGTTCGTTTATTTCGCTGCCGATATCTGGAACATCTCGATCGCCTTCATCCGCGATCACTGGTACCTGATCGCAAGAAAAGGAATGAGCCGCTACTCCGGCACGCGAGGCGTCAGACCGATCTGGCTTTCGCAGGAAGCGTGGCTCGGCTGGCTGATCATAATCGGATCGATTCCGATCGGAGTACTTGGAATTCTGTTTAAAAAGCAGATCGAAGGTGAGGCTACGAAGAACCTGTGGACTATCGCCATCATGCTCATCGCGATCGCTCTGCTGCTTCTTATCGCTGAAAAAGTCGGGAAGCAGCGGAAGCACATGCGCGATGTCGGGATGGGAGACGCGATCGTCGTCGGGCTCACGCAGGCGATCGCTTTGATGCCCGGTGCGAGCAGATCCGGTTCGACCATCATGGGCGGACTGTTTTCGGGACTGACACGTGAGACCGCGGCGCGATTTTCATTTCTTCTTTCGATCCCGGCGATCACGGCAAGCGGACTCCTTCAGTTAAAAGAAGCGTGGAGCATCTTACCGGAAGATAGTTTTCATCCGCTGCTCGTCGCGACGATCGTCGCCGGCGTCGTCGGTTATGCATCGATCTGGTTTTTGATCTCGTATCTGAAGCGACATTCGACCGGAATTTTTATCGGCTATCGAATAATTCTCGGCACAGTTTTGCTGGTGCTGCTGTGGCAGGGAATAATTAGTCCGCAGGTTCATTAAGTTCGACAAGCTTTCTATCCCCCAAATGGAAAAACGCTGGATCATACAAAAGCACGATCACTCGATCGCGGCCGCGCTCGCGGCCGAATTGAACGTGTCGCCGTTGATCGCTGCACTGCTGATCGCACGCGGTTATCCGACTGCCGATCAAGCCACGAAATTCCTGAATCCGTCGTACGAAGATCTTCACGAACCTTTTCTGTTGAAGGGAATGCGCCAGGCGGTCGATCGCATTTTTAAAGCGATCGATGCCGGCGAAAAGATACTGATCTGGGGCGACTACGATGTCGACGGCACGACCGGGACCGTGCTTCTCCGAAAAACTTTGAAGATCCTCGGCGCGGAGACGGCGTTCCACGTTCCGAATCGATTCACCGAAGGCTACGGCATCAACATTCCGGCGCTCGAACAAGCAAAGGCCGACGGATGCACTGTTGCGATCAGCGTCGATTGCGGAATTCGAAGTTTTGAACCTGTCGCATGGGCGAAGGAAAACGGCGTCGATTTCATCGTCACCGATCATCACATCTCCGATCCCGAACGCGGGAATCCCGACGCGTTCGCTGTCGTAAATCCCAATCAGCCCGAATGTGAATATCCGGACAAACATCTCGCCGGCGTGGGAGTCGCGTTCAAGTTAAGCCACGCGCTGCTTCGCGAACGCGGTAAGGAGAATCTCGTTCCGGCGTTCATGAAGATCGCCGCGATCGGGACTATCGCCGATATCATGAAGCTGACCGGCGAGAATCGTGCGATCGTCGCACTTGGTCTTCGGGACCTTCCGAGCACGAAGAACTACGGATTAAAGGCGTTGATGGAAGTCTCCGATTGCACGTCTGAGATGACGAGCTATCACATCGGATTTCGGATCGCGCCGCGTATCAACGCCGCCGGCCGAATGGATGTCGCGTCGCAGATCGTCGAGCTATTCGAATGCGACGATTTTGGAAAAGCGAGAACGCTCGCCGCGGTGCTGGACAGTCGTAATCGCGAACGTCAAAAGATCCAGCAGGAGATCACCGAGCTCGCTTTGCTGGAGACAAAAGAGTTCGGCGCGCGAAAGTTTGTAGTCGTTGCCGGCGAAGGTTGGCATCGCGGTGTCATCGGTCTCGCCGCATCAAGGATCGCGGAACGTCTATGTCGTCCGACGATCGTGCTTTCCCTTGAAAACGGATTCGGACATGGAAGTGCTCGCAGCATCGCCGACTATCATCTTTTGAATGCGCTTGAAAGTTGTCCGGAACTGATGGAACAGTTTGGCGGTCACGCGGCCGCGGCGGGAATGAAAATAAAAACGGAGAATATCGAGGCGTTGCGCGATGCTCTGAACCGTTACGCGGAGGAGACGCTGCTTGAGGAATATCTGCTGCCCCGACTCAGGATCGACGCGCGCGTGTCACCATCCACGATGACCTTAGGATTGGTTCAGCAGTTGTCGGTTCTCGAGCCGTTCGGCGCCGGAAATCCGAAACCCGTCTTTGTAACAAACGGGCTTCTCGTTCGGGAAGAACCTAGGGTTCTAAAGGAGAAACACCTCAAATACTGGCTTGATGACGGAGCGGGGCACCGCTTTGAAGCAGTCTGGTGGGACGGTGTCGATCGATCTTCCGGGCGAACGTTCGCCCCCGGTTCCCGCATCGAACTTGCCTATACCGCCGAAATAAATACATGGCAATCCAACAGACGGCTGCAGCTTGTCGTCGAAGATATGAGAGCGGATAATTAATTCCGGTGGCCGAAACCAAAAGCATCCAGATCAAAACCTATCACCTGCGCGCGAAGCTTCCTCAATATGTTCGCTACCTCGCGGTGGGGCTCACGGCGCTTACTTTGCTCGCTATCGTTATCGGTTTTTATCGTTCGCGCAATCCGGAATTTCGCATGAAGGGATTCCCGACCTCGCTTTCGAAAGACGTCGTCGCGGAAGTTAACGGATACGAACGTCGCGAGATGGAAGGCGATGTCGTGAAGTACTACATCAAGGCCGACAAGGCCACGACGTTCACCGACAATCATCAGGAACTCGAGAACGTCTATCTCGAAGTTTACGATGCGACTGGCGGAGCTTCAGATAAGATCACCGCCCTAAAGGCCGTCTATATTCCCGAAGAGAATAAAAACTTTACCGGATACTTCGCGGGTAACGTCAATATCGAAACGCGTGACGCCCTAAAGGTAAAGACGGAGCAGGTGACATACAAAAAAGCGGGTGACACTGCGACTGCCGACGAGCATATCGAGTTCGAGCGCGAAAGCGTTCGGGGAAGATCTTTTGGAGCGATCGTCAAAGTCGCCGAGAAGCAGCTAGAGCTTTTGAAGGATGTCGAGATCGAAACCTTCTCAACGCCGCAACTCGCCGCGTCGAATGTAAAGCAAGGATGGGTCAAGGCGAGCTACGCGATCTATAACCAACCGGCGGAGACGATCGAGCTTCGCGGAAGCGTCCAGGGAAATGTCGTCGCCGAATCCGGCAGCTCGGATGTGAGCTCGGATCGTGCGGTAGTTTTTCTTGTCGAGAAAACTGACGGCGGTCGTGATGTAAAGAAACTTGAGCTTCACGACAATGTTTCGATCGTCGCGAATCGTCCGAACAGCGGGCCGACGAACATTCATTCCGGATACGCTCTCTATGAGCGCGACGCGGATCGATTCGATCTGAAGAACGGCGTTCGCATTTCGACATCCGCGGATGGCAAACCTACTAACATCACGTCTGATTCCGCAGTCTACGAACGTGCGAATCTTAAGATCAACATCGACGGCAACGCGGTGATCGATCAAGGCCCGGAATATTTGAAGGGCGATCACATCTACGCGGAGCTTTATCCCGCGAATAGAATTAAACTTTCGAACATTCGCGGAAACGCCTATCTTCGGCAAGCGACGCCCGAGAGAACGGCCGAAGTATCGGCTCACGAAATGACGGCGTTGTTCACCGAGACGCAGCAACTCACGAGCGCGAACGCAACCGGGGATAGCCGGGCAGTTCTTACGCCGGTGAATGCGACCGAGTATTCGAAGGTCACGATGACGGCTCCAAAAGCCATCCAGCTCGGATTCAAGGGCGAAGGACTTCTCGACAAAATGTCGACGGACGGCCGCACAACGATTCAGCTCGACGTTCCGGGCGGAACCGCCGATGCGGCGAATAAGCGAGTGACGGCGGATACGGTGAAGACATACTTCAACGGCGAAGGTCGTGACATTCAACGAGCCGAGGCGATCGGAAATGCCGAGTTGTATGTCGAGCCGCTTACGCAAAGCGCCGAAAATTATCGAACGACGATCAACGCTCCGAGATTTGATTGCGAGTTTTTCCCGACCGGAAATAATGCAAAAGAATGCATCGCCGCGACAAAAACAAAAACTGTTCGCGAACCGACGGTGAAGGCCGCTGATCGCGGAACGCAGACGATCATCGCTGACAAATTAACGGCCGCATTTAGCCAGCAGACAAAAGATGTCGATAGCCTGAACGCGTCGGGTAACGCAAAGTTTACCGAGCTCGATCGCAACGCGATCGCGGATCAGATCGGATTCTTGAAGGGTGACGAGATCGTGCGACTACGGGGCGGTGAGCCGACGGTGTGGGATTCTCGTGCTCGTGCACGTGCGGCGGAGATCGATTGGGATACGAAGAATCAAAAGTCCCAGCTTCGCGGCGGCGCGAACACGACATACTACAGCCAGAAATCGACGGGCGGTGCGACTCCGTTCGGTGCGACGGATAAACCGGTGTTCCTGACTGCACAGTCGGCGGACTTCGATCACAAAGCTCAGACGGCGGTCTATCATGGAAACGCACGAGGTTGGCAAGAGGACAATTACGTTCGCGGTGATCAACTGACGATTTTGCAGGAGCAGGGACAATTCGTCGCCGAAGGAAATGTCCAAAGTCTTCTCTACAATGTTCGACGAAAAGAAAACGGAAAGGAATCCAATGCGCCTGTGTATGTTTCGTCTCGGAAGATGACTTACAATCGAGACAATCGGTTGGTGAGATACGAAAACGATGTCGACATTAGGCAGGGAACGGATCGAATTCTCGGAGGTATCGCAAATATTTATCTCGACGAACGTAACGAGCTTTCGCGGTCCGAGATCCAAAATAACGTAACGATCACGCAGCCGAATCGAAAGGCCGTCGGCGACTATGCCGAATATACCGCGGCGACGGAAAGCGTCGTTCTTCGCGGAAACCCGGCTCGGGTTGATGATTCGGAAAACGGCACGGAGTCCGGTGCGCAAATGACGGTGTTCCTGCGCAATAATCGAGTTGTCAGCGAAGGCAAATCGAAACAGAACGCGACCGGCCGAATTCGATCTGTGTACAAGGTAAAGAACAGCCTGCCAAATTAAACGTGGACGTTTTGAACGACAACCAATCTTCCTCGCAGAACGGCCATAGCATCGAGACGACAGCGCTGTCGGCCAATCACCTTCAGAAGACATACGGGCGGCGACGCGTCGTCGATGACGTCAGCATCGGCGTAAAGCAGGGCGAAGTCGTCGGACTGCTCGGTGCAAACGGAGCCGGCAAAACCACGACCTTCTACATGATGGTCGGACTCGAAAGAACCGAGCACGGAAATATCTTCTTGAACGGTCAGGACGTAACGGTTCTTCCGATGTACCTTCGCGCTCGACTTGGTCTCGGCTATCTTCCGCAGGAACCTTCTATATTTCGAAAAATGACCGCCGAACAGAATGTACTCGCGGTACTCGAAACGACGAAGCTCTCACGCGCCGAGCGCTTTTCACGGCTTGACGAGCTCCTCGAGGAATTCGGCGTTTCGCACGTCCGCAAAATTCGCGGCGATGCTCTTTCGGGGGGCGAGCGGCGACGTGTCGAGATCGCACGTTGTCTCGCGACTGAGCCTCAATATATTCTCCTCGACGAACCGTTCGCCGGCATCGATCCGCTTGCGATCGACGACATTCGCGAGATCATTCTTTATCTAAAACAGCAAGGCATCGGTATCCTCATAACCGATCACAACGTCCGCGAAACTCTCGGCATAACGGACCGCGCTTACATCATGTCGGAAGGTCGCATCCTTCGAAGCGGAAAGCCCGACGAGCTCATCGAAGATGCCGATGTCCGCCGCCTTTATCTCGGAGAGCGCTTCACTCTCTAGTTGCACGCCTACGTTTCTTTCTTGCTTTAAAATCCGTATAATTTAGCTAACTCAGCAATTTGAGTTCCACAAACGAGCAAGGGAGAATTGTCGTCAAAGATTTATGTCATCACTGAGGCTTACACATTCACTTCAGCAGAGAATGGTACTCACTCCGCAGCTTCGGCAGCGGATAGAAATGCTGCAGATGACGTCAATGGAATTGAACGAACTCATCGAGCAGGAGCTGGTTGCAAACCCGATTCTGGAAGAGGTACTTCCGGGCGATGAGGTCCAGGAGATCTCCGATAATATTCTGGATCAGAATGCCGACGGCCACGATGAATCGTATGAGAACGGCTCGGATCCAGTGGCGGTTTCGGATTCGCCCGTGGAGTTCATGGACACCTCGGAATCGTATGTCGCGGAGACGCCGGGCGAGAACGGCCTTGCCGAGACCGTCTCCGGAGAGGATGTTCCCGGCGAAGCAACGGATTCGTTTGAAGAGATCGATTACGGCCGCGAGTTTCAGGACTATCTCGATCCCGGATACCGTACGCAGGAGATCGAGTACAAGGACGACGCTCCGAGTTTCGAACAATTTCTATCGCACACTGAATCGCTCAGCGAGCATCTCGAATGGCAGCTCACCATGCTCGAGCTTAGCGACAGAATGATGGATGTGTGTGTCGCCGTAGTTGGAAATCTCGATGCTGACGGACGATTGACTGCCTCAATCGAAGAGCTCGTGCGTATGTGCGATTGCAGCGAAGAAATGGTCGAGAAAGCACGCCGGGTCGTGATGGCTCTCGAGCCCGTCGGCTGCGGCGCACTCGATGTAAAGGAATGTCTGCTCGCGCAACTAGAATCGGATGGCGAGGGCGACAGTCTCGCTGCCGAATTGGTCCGCGACCATCTCGAAGATCTGCAGCCTCATCGTCTGCAGCATCTTTCAAAGCATACCGGACGTGAGATCCACGAGCTTGACGAAGAGATAAACAAGATCCGCGTTCTCGATCCTTATCCCGGTAGAAAGTACGCTGCCGAGGACTCGATATTCGTGGCACCGGAAGTTTACGTCGAGAAGATCGAGGGCGAGTACGTCATCTACTTCACGGACGACGGCAGTCCGCGGCTTCGAATCAGTCCGACGTATCACCAACTCGTCGATCAGCCCGACACGACAAAAGAAACCAAAGACTTCATCAAAGAAAAAGTCCGTTCGGCAGTCGATCTGCTTCGCAACATCGAGCATCGCCGGCAGACGATCTATCGCGTCGTCGAATGTATCGTGCGTCGACAAACTGACTTTCTCGACAAGGGCGTCCAGTTCATCAAGCCTATGATGTTGAAAGACGTTGCCGAAGATATCGGCATGCATCTTTCCACCATCTCCCGCGTTGTTAATAGAAAGTATGCTCATACGCCTCAGGGCGTGATCGAGCTGCGAAGGTTCTTTAGTGAAGGAATGATGAACGAGGAAGGCGAAGAGGTCTCGACTCGCATTCTTAAACTAAGGATCAAGAAGATGGTTGAGGAGGAAGACTCCAAGAAACCGATGACTGACGAACAGATCGCAAAGGTCCTGAGCAAGGAGGGAGTGAAGCTCTCACGTAGAACTGTTGCGAAGTACCGCGACCAGATGAATATACCGGGTTCGCGGGAACGCAAAACTGTAATTTAGCGCGTTTCTATTTTTGACAAGATCGTTCTTTGAATCTTTCAGCTTATTAAAGGGGGAATTTATGAAATTTGAATACACGGGTCGGCACATTGACGTAACGCCGGCACTGCGCTCGCATGTCGAGAATCATTTCGAACGAATCAACCATCTCTTTAACGGGAAACCTGCCAAGGCGCATGTCATCATCGAGGTCGAACGCGGACGCCACCGTTCCGAGATCATCCTCAACTGGCGTAACGATGTTTTAACTGCGACGACAAGCAACTCGGACATGTATCAATCGCTTTCGCAGACGATCGACAAGATCGAGAAGCAGGCCCTCAAGCTGAAGAATAAGGTTATCGACAAATCCCACCGCGCAAAGCGGGCGACTACGATCGTGCCGAACCCGGCGGACGTCAAACCTGAACCCTCGACACCCCGCGTGATTAGAACCAGACGCTACGCAGTAAAACCGGTCACGGTCGACGAGGCTGCGATGATGCTTTCCGATGGCGGAGACGGCTTCCTTGTATTCCGTAACGCCGAGAACCAAAAGATATCAGTTATTCATACTCGAAAAGACGGGAATTACGGATTGATCGAACCATAGTTCTTTGATGTCAGGCTACTCCGCATTCGAATCTCCTGCACGATCTCGCTCGGCGAAAGGTCAACTGCATGCCGTGCTAGTGCAGGCGGAAGGCGTAGGCGTTCTCCTGATCGGAGATTCGGGTGTCGGAAAAACCGAATGTGCCATCGAGTTGGTGAAGCGAGGCCACTCGCTGATCGCGGATGACGCGGTTCAAGTCTTTTTCGACGGCGAGCAGTTCGTCGGGCGGGCTCCCGAGATCATACGATCGGTGGTTCACCGTCGCGGTCTCGGAATCACTGATATTGCGCAGATTGTCGGACGCTCTGTGATTCGAGATGAATGCAGCATCGACCTTTGTATCGAGATCTCCGATGCAGTTGCGAAAGAACCTCCTTTCCGAATTTCCAATTTCTTCGAAGAGCGAGTTGTGTTTCATCGGATCGTACCGGGCAAACCCGCGATCGCCGCCGACTCGGTCGAGTCGATTGTGAAGCAACATATAAAACGCTCCGACTATTCCCTCGTCTGACGGATCCTATGCCCAAGAAACTTCAGGAAGATTCTACGCTTCGCAATCTGGTCATCATCACCGGACTGAGCGGCTCCGGGATGAGCTCTGCGACGAATGCGTTTGAAGATCTCGGATATTTCTGCGTCGACAATCTTCCGATCACGATGCTGTCGACATTCTCCCGACTGCTCCAGCCGAATGATCAGGAAGTGATAGCGATCGAGCGGGCGGCGCTCGTTATCAACATTCGTGAACGGCACTTTCTCGGAGACTTTCTGGCCGAGGTAAAGAAGCTTGAAAAAAGAAAGCTGAAGCCGTTCGTCGTATTTTTCGAAGCGTCGGACGATGTGCTTCAGCGCCGCTTTTCAGAAACACGACGTCCGCATCCTGCCGACACCGGGAAGGGACTTCTGCCATCGATACGTTCGGAGCGAAAGGCGATGGACGAGATTCGCCGGACGGCAGATCTCATCATCGATACGTCCGAGCACACGGTCCACACGCTCCGCCGGCTGATCGTCGAGAAGTTCAGCAGCACCGCGGAAGGCACGCCGCTAAAAGTGCTGATCGTTAGCTTCGGGCATAAGTTCGGAAACCCGCGCGATCTGGACCTTCTTTTCGATGTGAGGCATCTGCCGAATCCGTATTTCGAGCCGTCTCTAAAGGATTTCACGGGTGACCATCCGAGGATCGGAAAGTTTCTCGGTAAGCATCCGGAAGTCGGTGAGACGATCGACCGGTTTGCCGAAATGTTGAAATATCTTTTGCCGTTTTATAAACGCGAAGGGAAGTCGTATCTCACGATAGGCGTGGGCTGTACCGGCGGACGCCATCGTTCCGTGATGGTCGCGAATCGGCTCCGAGATGAATTAAAAAAAGAAAAGTACAATGTTTCGGTTGTTCACCGCGATATGCAAAAATGAAATTGGGATTCGGTTTTTGGTCTTTGGTTTTCGGTCTTGGCTTTCGTCTTGATCGCAACTAGAAACTAGGAACTCGAAACTGGAAACTTAAACCATGAGTAAGATCGGTGGAGTAATTGTCTCGCATGGACAGGTCGCGACAGAGTTGGTTGCGGCGGCGGAGACAGTCGTCGGTGACATCAGCCATATCGTCGCTGTTTCGATCGGATGGCACGATGACGTGGAAGCTGCGCAGGATCAGATCGAAAGAGCGATCAAGAATGTTTCGCAGGGACGCGGTGTGATCGTGTTGACCGACATGTTCGGCGGAACGCCGACAAATATTTCGGCCATGTTTCTGAAGGAAGGCGAGGTTGAGATCGTCACCGGCGTCAATCTTCCGATGGTCATTAAACTCGCCTCGAACTCGAAAGAGATCGCGATCTCGGACCTCGCACGCGAGATCGAAGACCAGGGCAAACAATCAATCTACCGCACGGGAGCGCTCCTCGAGCCGCAGTTGAAAAAGCATGCTTGACGGCAGCGTCAATGTCGTAAATCCGCTCGGCCTGCACGCTCGCGCTGCGGCGCAGCTCGTCCGGGTGGCGGGAATGTACAAAAGCCGTATCACACTTCATCGACCAGATTCGAACGCGTTCGCGAACGCAAAATCGATACTAAGCGTGCTCGCTCTCGCGGCCGCGGTCGGAACGACCTTGCGGGTCGAAGCTGACGGCGAAGACGAAGGTGACGCATTTAGCGCGATCACCGGCCTGTTCGAGAACGGCTTCGGCGAGATCTAGAATTTTATGAGCTCACCTGATGAGAAGAAAGTCGGCGTACTCGGAGTTCCGCTGGGTTATGCGGCCGGTCAAACGGGCAGCGAGCTTGGCGTCGAAGCGATACGCCTCGCGCGTACCCACGGCAATCGCCTGATTGATAACATCGCCTCGCTCGGGTACCAAGTTTCGGATTATGGAAATTCGACGATTATCAAACCTGATGTAGAAGCGGATCATAATGCGAATCCAAAGTATCTCGATGAGATCCAGGCCTCGTGCGCCAATATCGCAACGGATGTGAAACGCATACTCGCCGACGGAGGCTTGCCGGTCATCCTCGGCGGCGATCATTCGATCGCGATCGGTTCGGTAGCCGGCGTCGCATCTCACTTTCGCGATCAAGGTGAAGAGATCGGACTGATCTGGTTCGACGCTCATGCTGATATCAACACACCTGAAACGTCTCACTCCGGAAATATTCACGGGATGCCGCTGGCGACGATACTCGGGCGCGGAAATGAAAAGCTCGTCGGTCTCGAAGGATTCTCTCCAAAGATAAAGGTCGAGCATTGCGCCCATGTCGGTGCGCGCGATCTCGATGACGGCGAGCGACAACTTATACGCGAGCTCGGACTGAGGGATAATTTCTTTACGATGAGCGATGTCGATAAGCGGGGAATGCTTGCTTGTGTGAACGATGCGATCGATATCGCGTCGAAGGCTTCCGGCGGTTTCGCCGTGACGTTCGACGTCGACATGATCGATCCGCGATTTGCACCCGGTTCGGGAACGCTTGTACGCGGCGGTGCGACGTATCGCGAGGCTCATCTCGGCCTCGAGGTGATCGCCGAACGCGGCGGTATGCGATCGTTTGAGATAGTCGAGGTGAATCCGATGCTCGATCAGAGCAATATTACCGTCGAGCTGGCGTGCGAGTTGATCCTGTCGGTGTTGGGTAAGACGATTTTATAGATTTATGAAACTTCGAGTTGGTGTAATTTTCGGCGGTCGTTCCGGCGAGCACGAGATCGCGGTCCGGTCCGCTCAGACCGTCATCGAGCAGATCGACAAGAGTAAGTACGACGTTGTTCCGATAGCTATTTCGCAGGACGGGCGTTGGCTCAGTCCGAGTGAATCGTTAGCCTTGCTGCCTGGAGAAACGCGTGCGGCTATCGATTCCGACTTGTCGCTTCTGGAAAACGACGACATCGCGCTCGTCGGCGACACGGCGCGACGCGGACTCACAACTTTTAAGGAAGGCGGAGCCGGTCTCGTTCCGCTCGATGTCATTTTCCCGGTTTTGCACGGAACCTTCGGCGAGGACGGAACGATCCAGGGCCTTCTCGAAATGGCAGATCTTCCGTACGTCGGCTGCGGAGTGCTCGCGTCATCATGCGGAATGGACAAGGCCGTGATGAAGATCTTGTTTCGCGACGCAGGGCTGCCCATCTGCAAACACATTTGGTTTCTGCGGAACGAATTCGAAACGAATCCCGCGGCGGTGACGGCGCAGGTTGGCAAGCAGATCGGTTACCCGTGCTTCGTCAAGCCCGCGAATCTCGGTTCGTCGGTCGGCGTGTCGAAGGCAGTCGATATCTCTTCGCTCAAGGATGCGATCGCTCTCGCGGCAGAGTACGACCGAAAGATAATCGTGGAAGAAGCTCTCGACATGCGCGAGATCGAATGCGCGGTTCTGGGCAACGACGATCCGAAGGCAAGCCGGCCCGGCGAATATCTCATCCGCGACCAGGCGAAGGCGTTCCTCGACTACACGGAGAAATATTCCGGAACCGGTAACAACGAGTTCGTCGTACCGGCACCGGTTTCGCAAGAGCTCGCGGCGAAGATCCAAAAGATGGCCGTCACGGCGTTCAAGGCAGTCGACGGATCGGGTCTCGCTCGTGTCGACTTCTTTTTGCGAAACGACACAGGCGAGTTGCTAGTCAACGAAATAAATACGATGCCCGGACTAACGGATGCGTCGGGTTATCCGAAGATGTGGGCCGGAACAGGCAAGGAATTTTCGGTAGTGATCGACGAGCTTATCGAGCTCGCGCTCGAACGTCACGAGGATAAGTCGAGGAATAAGACCAGTCGGTAAATAGCGACAAAGCGAAAAACGGAAAGTGGAAAGTTCGAAACCAGCGTCGAACTTTCCACTTTCTTTTTCAGTTCCGTCTATTTCGCCGCGTTATAACCCTTGCGGGTGCGAATTGTCAGATTGGGTTTCGTCACGCGGACTTCGATTGCTCTCCATTTTCCGTCCTTCGCCAGATTCTTTGGCTGATACGCGATGGTGTATTGACGGCCGAGCTCCTCGACAATTCTTTTAAAAGCGTCTCGCATTGCTACTCCGCCGGCAGTCGCGATAAACGTCCCGCCCGTCTTCTCTGCGAAGTTTCGAAGGACTCCTTGATTCTGCGCTCGCTCCTTTCCACTGGTTTCCATGCCCGACATGTCGACCGTATAAACCACAGCGTTGACCGCCTGGGCGGCTTTCATCGCTTTGTCCGCCGAATGGCCGCTGAACGTGTCGGCTCCGTCGGAGAGAACGATTATCGCCCGACGTTTTTCGGGCCGGCCCTCGAGATCCTTCGCCGCCTGATACACGGCGTCGTTGAGCGCCGTCATGCCGTCCGCCTTCAGATCAAAAAGCTTTTCGCCGACGTCGCGGCTGTTCGAAAACTTTTGGACAAGTACGACCTTGGAATCGAATCGGTAGATCTCTGCGTTGTCGACATCGCGAAGGCCGTCGAGAAACTTGATCGCGGCCGAGCGGGCCAGACTCACACGCTGCTCCATGCTTCCGGACGTGTCGATCAGGATCACCGCGGCGAACGGAGTTTCAGCACCCGAGAAATAACTGATCTCCTGCTGCACGCCATTCTCGAATATTGAGAACTGTTCCTGCCTGATTCCCGCTACGTGATTGCCCGATCCATCGGTGATGGTCGCGTTGACCACGACGATCGATGAGTCGACCGTGACAACGGTATCGTCGTCCTGAGCCGAGATCGCAAATGAAAGTAATAAGACGAGAAGCGCTGGGAGCGGTGTGCGGAATAACTTGAGCGGCATTTAGAACTATTTCTTCAGCTTTAGAAATCGAACCAGTTTCAGGACGTTGTTTGAAGTTTGGATGGCGACAACGGAAATGCTGAAACGCGTCATCTTGTTCAACTCATCGACAAGTTTAACAGTCGTCGACTGGAGATACTTGAATCCTTCTTCAACATTCGAAGGTTTCGGTTCTTCCACCGGCTGCATCGACGACGTCATATCTTCGGCTTCGCTGTCATCGTCGGCTCCGAGCTCCTTCCTGATCTTCGTGACCACTTTTTCAAGCGATTCGAGACGGGCCTTGTCCTGCGACGCAAATCCCTTGTTCTGCTCGAATGAAGTTTCTAATTGCTTCGCAAGTCGGAGAGCCTCTTCACCGCGATCGAGCAACTCCTCGTAATCTTTTTTATCGCGCTCGACTTTCTGTCGAGCGAGCATTTCTTTCAAGCCGAGCGGCACATCCTCGCCGCGTGGACGGCCCGATCGACTGCTCGCGTCCGGCAGCTCGGTTTGAGCATTGCCGGTGCCGGCTGCAATAAGCAGCAGCATCGCCGCGAACATGATCACAGAAGAAAAACGAGCAGGAGACATAAGACTATTGATCGGTCGTCTTGGGATCGTCCGGCGAGTTGCCGGTCGCCATCTCGATGAGCTTTGCGAGAAATTCATCTTCGGCAAGACCGGAGCTTTGAACCGTTCTCCACTCCGATGTGAGACCATTTCCCGCTCGTCCTTCGATCTTTGCGTTGACGAGAACATTATTGTGAATACCATCGATCGACTGCACCTCGATCGTTAAAGTGTACTGTCCGCGCGACCACGCTGTGTCGGCGTAAGTAAGAATCGCATAGCGGTTAAGCTCGTTCTGCGTGATGACCGGACCTTTCGAGAAAACGAACGGCTGCGTGATGATGATGCCGTCGGTAAGTCTTGACGAAGCCTCATCGACAACGATCTTGCGGTCTTTAAGGACCTGCATGATCGTCTCAACGAGTACATCGCGACGCGAAGTGAGCTTATAAGGATTCGGGAGGCGATCGCGAACCTCAGTCTTTCCTTTGCCCCAATCGAATGAACGCGCTGGCGGCTCACCGCTCTCTCTCGTCGTCGTCTTATTCGCATCCTCCTTGATCTTACGGGTTTGAGTGTCGATCCCTTTCTGAGTCTGGGCAGACACGATCTGGACGAAAAATAATGCGACGACCGCGACTGCGAGCTTCATTTTGTTGGGCGTGGACATACGGAAAATATAACTTAATCGGCCGGAAAACTGAATATATGATGTGAGAAAAAATCGAATGGTTGTAGAAGTGGACTACGGTTTCCGAGTCTCTGCTCCACTCTGCAGTTCGAGAAGCAATGTGTGTTTCATGAATGCGTGGTGTGCGGAGAAGTATGCTATGCAGAAGCCGGCAAATCCGTCCATGAATCCGAGCTTGAGAAAGTAGGCCCGGAGAAAGGCGAACCATGCGGAGAAGACTGCTTTTAGAGGGGAAGTCTGTCGGCCTTCTTCGAGCATCTTTCGAGCTCCGAGCGGTGCGTATCGTTCGGCGATCATCTTGTTGTGTTCGTCCAGGCTCCGAATGGTGTAATGGAGGATCTCGCCACGAAGATCGGCTACGCGAGCTTCGTCGTCCATCTTCACCGATTCGTGAATTACCGCTCCGTTCCACTTGCCCTTGCGGCGGTCGAATAATCTGAGTTGATGATCGGGATACCAACCGCCGTGACGAATCGGACGTCCGAGATAAAAAGAAAGACGCGGAATGCGGAATCCGTCGGCCGATGGTCCGACCCGTTCGATCTCTTTTCGAAGATCATCCGAAACACGTTCATCAGCATCCAGACTCAAGATCCAATCGTACGTTGCGCTGTCAGCGCCGAGTTGCTTCTGCTCAGAGAATCCGGGCCAGGGATTCGTAATAATTCGCGCTCCGAGCGACCGAGCGAGGTCGACCGTTCGATCCGTGCTTTCGGAATCGATGACGAGGATCTCATCCGCCCAATCCACTGATCGGATCGCATCTTCGATATTCTGTTCTTCGTTGTAAGCGATGATTACCGCGGAGATCTGCACGGTCACGATTGTACCCTAAACAAAACCGAAAAAGATTGCGGGTACGAAAAACGTGAAAAGGGTAAGAACTTTGCCCGCGAATAACGCTAATCTACGCGAATCCGGAAATTCCTAATTCGCGTAGATTAGCGTTAGCCGCGGGCAAAAGGTTTTAGTGATCCTCGGTCGGAGAAATGACATCGATGTTGTTCATCTGGAATGTCGTCGATGTTGCGGCCTGGAGATCAGCGATCGCTTTGTTGTAATCGGTCTCGGAACGGATCTCCGCATTTCGAGCATTCGTCAGAGAATTTTCACGCTGGAAAAGCAAAAAGGTTGTCGAGCGTCCGGCATCGAACAGAGCTCGCTCGCCCTTGAGCAGCTCTTCCGCATTCTCGCGAGCACGTCGTGCCGAAAGCACGCGCTGACGCGCCGTTTCGACGGCCTGAACGGCGTTTCGGACCTGGACTATTACGACCTGCTCCTGAGCTCTCGTCTGTGTAGCGATCTGATTTTCTAAAACACGCGATCCGGCGAGCCCCGCCTCGGCAGTTCTATTGTGAAACGGGAACGAGATCGTCACACCGACGGTGTAGTTAAAAGCATCCTGACGAAATATATTCGCCAGAGAGCGATTAAATCCGCCCGCAAGAAACGGCTGCGTGCCCGGGATGACGACCGCGGGATTGTCGATTCGTTGTGCCGGCGGCAACAGAGAGTTGAGACCGTTTAACAGGATCAGATCGTTTCCGAGAAATTGTGTAGTGACAAATGGGTCCGTCCGGGCTCCGCCCAACGCGAGTCCGTTGAATGTGACGGTTGAATTGAGGTCGATCTGCGGCTTCGTCTGATTTTTGAAATACGCGATGTCGACTTTGTTGATATCAGCAGCGAGCTTCAAACGTCGCAGCTCATGCCGATTGTCCATCGCGTCTTTTATAGCGGCATCGAGGTTGAGCGGATCGAGACTGAATGCTGGTTTATCAGTCGGAACATAACTCGACGACCATTCGGCCGAAGTCGCATCCGGGAGCAAAAGTTGTTTGAGACTGTTCTCCGTGATCGACACCTGCTGAGTCGCGAGCAACAGATCGCTCTCGCGAGTCGCAAGCTCGGTCTCGACTTCCCAACGTGCAAGCGGAGCAGACGATCCGGCGCTGATGCGAGCTTCGACCTGACGGAGATTCTCGCGAGACAGATCGAGATTCGCCTGTCGGTTCTGCTGATCCCGGAGCGCGAATACGAGATCCCAGTAAGTTTTTTGAACCTGCGCGATGATCTCGATCGTTTGACGGCGAAACTCTGCGTCATTCTGTTCGAGCCGGCGGCGTGCGATCTTCAGGTTACGTCGCGTATTGTCGATCTTGAAATTCCGGAACAGCGGCTGGTTATATCGAAAGCCGAGTCGCGAAGAATAAACCGCGCTCGTACTGCTGACCGAAGGCAAGTTACCCGACGTCACCTGCTGCTGTGAAAATTCATTCTCAGTGCGGGTGTTATCGAAAAATGCCTGATAGTTTCCACCGCCCTGACGCAGAAAATGAGTCACATCCGATGTAATTCCGAGGTCATGCGTCGTACCGGCTCCGGTAGTCGAATTTCGGCTGAATGTCGGAGTGACGGTAAAGACCGGATCATAGAACCCGAGGATCGAACGGATCTGCGTCTCCTGAAAACGAACATCGTCGCGCGTGACTTCGATCGTGTTGTTATTCGCAAGAGCTTTCCTGATCGCCTCATCAAGGCTTAGCGAGACCGGCACGGCCGACTGAACTCCGACACGTGTCGTGTAAACGCGAGGCGACAGCGTACTGGACGGTCCGTTCTCAGCCGCCTCGGGGGCAGGCTGAGGCGCATCTATCGGCTGCACCACGACGGTCATCAAGGTATTTTTCGCAACCTGATCGCCCTGGGCGATCATTTCAGTCGCACCAAGTGTGAAGACGAACGCAGTTACTGTGGTGAATAGCAGCTTGTGGCTGCGACGGATTCTCATTGTAGGATTGCTCCAGGCTATTGATTAGCTAGTTTGGTACACGCGAAAACTCAATCGGTTACTACGTCGGGAAAATTCGGATAGTTTCAACAATTTCCTTGGCTTAGCTGGCGTTTGCTTTGCTGTTTCACCGTGATTACGGTATCGTCAACATTTTAATATCTTACTAAGTTTCGGAGGATTTTCATCAGAGATGGCTATCAAAGTCGGTATTAACGGATTCGGACGCATTGGTCGAAATGTCATGAGGACTTGTCTCGGAGACAAGGAGATCGATTTCGTAGCTGTAAACGATCTGACGGACACAAAGACGCTCGCCCACCTCTTGAAGTACGACTCGATCATGGGAAACCTCGATCACGACATTAAGGCTGAGGGCGATTCGATCAGTGTTGAAGGCGAGAGCTTCAAGGTTTTCTCGGAGCGAGATCCTGCGGCGATCGACTGGAATTCGGTTGGAGCAGAGATCGTCATTGAATCGACCGGCATATTTACCAAAGCCGAGGATGCTCGGAAGCATCTCCGCGGCTCCGTTAAAAAAGTCATCATCTCGGCTCCGGCTAAAGGCGAGGACGTCACGATCGTGCTCGGCGTGAACGAAGCCATGTACGACGCGGCAAAGCACAACATCATCTCGAATGCATCCTGCACGACAAACTGTTTGGCTCCGGTAGCGAAAGTTATTCACGAAAAGTTCGGGATCAAGAATGCGTTGATGAATACGATCCACAGTTACACGAACGATCAGCAGTTGCTTGATCTTCCGCATAAAGATCTGCGCCGCGCACGTGCGGCCGCACTTTCGATGATCCCGACCTCGACCGGTGCGGCGAAAGCGGTAGCACTCGTCATTCCGGAATTGAAAGGGAAGTTCGATGGAATCTCGGTCCGCGTTCCGACTCCGAATGTTTCGCTCGTCGATGTCGTGATCAACGTAGAAAAAGAAACTACGACGGAAGAGGTGAATCAAGTTTTGAAAGATGCGGCAAATAATGAACTGAAGGGAATTCTCGCATTCTCGGAAGAGCCGCTCGTCTCGATCGACTTTCGCGGCAATCCGAACTCGTCGATCGTCGATGCCGAGAACACAAAGGTCATCGGCGGAACCGCGATCAAGATCCTGTCTTGGTACGACAACGAGTGGGGCTATTCGTGTCGCGTTCGCGATCTGGTGAAATTCATCGCGAAGAAGGGACTTTAACAACGGAGTGATATCGCGATGGGTAAGACGATCTTTTTCGTTGTCCTTTCGATCTTTACAGTTTGGGCAATTCCGGCCGCAGGACAATCGGATCCAGCGACCGCCGTTCTACTTTTTAACGGCCGCAAGGGCACCGGTGCCAGTCAACCCATCCCGGTCGGGGTCTATCAGGTAAGCGGAAAGCAACTAGGCTCGGGCGAGGCTTCTGTCAAAGTTTCAAAGGGATATATCGCCACGTTCTGTGCAGCGAAGAACGGCACTGGAAAGTGCGAGGAGCTTGGTGAGGGAACTCACGATCTCGCTTCGATCGATTTCAACTACATCAAGGTCGCACGAAAAACTGAAGGGGTTTTAGCCGCTCCGGTAATCGTCTACGAACTCGAGCATTGGGCCGGCCGTTCGCAGGGATTCGCACCGGGAATGTATCGCTCGATCAAAGGAGAGTTTGGCAACATCCTCGACAATCATGCGATGTCGGTCATTGTTGCGAAAGGTTTCCGGGTGAAGTTGTGTACGGAAGAAGGTCCCATGCTTCGGGGCCACGGCGAGTGTGAGGTTTACGAAACAGGCCGTCACGATCTGCGGTTTGCGAACGACATATCGTTCGTCGAGGTGAAAGACATGTCGGACACTTCGCCGGACGATGAAAAACTGGCGGTCGTTCTTTACGAAGACGCGTCGCAAGTCGGAAAGATGCAGGGGTTTGACGTTGGAATGTTCTTCGCAAGTCGCGGAGAATTCAAAAAGCTTCGCAACGATCAAGCGTCGTCGATCTGGGTGAAAGAAGGATATCGAGCCGAGGTTTGCTCTGACGAACCGGCGGCGGGCGGAGAGCCTGTTGGCTGCGAAGTGTTTGCTTCGGGCAAAAAGAATCTGAAAGCGCGACGAACCGCCTCGTACATAAAAGTGTCGAAAGTGTCTTAGGCGTAACGCGGTATGAACAAGAAAACAATCAAGGACGTCGACGTCGCCGGCAAGCGCGTTTTTATTCGCGTCGATTTCAATGTTCCGATCAAGGGCGGAAAGATCGAAGACGACACGCGAATCCGCGGTGCTCTGCCGACGATCGAATACGCGATCTCGCAGGGAGCGAAAGTAATTCTCGCGTCGCATCTCGGACGTCCGTTGAAGGACAAGAAGAAAGCCGAAGAGAAAGGACTGCCATACGAGGTGAGCAAGTACAGTTTGCGCCCCGTGTACGAATATCTGCGAACGCTGCCGTCGCTGCAGGAAGCGTCGGGAAATATTTCGGATGAGCCGGTACGCAGCGGAGATACCGTACCCGTCGGCAAGGCAGAAATCAAAAACGATCGCGTTTTCTTTATCGGTGAATCCGTCGGAACGGAAGTTACGGAAGCGGTGAAACGACTGCAACCTGGCGAAGTCTTGCTACTGGAGAATCTGCGTCTCCACCCCGAAGAGGAAAAGAACGATCCGGAATTCGCAAAACAACTCGCATCGCTTTGCGATGTTTATGTCAACGACGCGTTCGGCACTGCACATCGCGCTCACGCTTCGACTGAAGGAATCACACATCACGTAGACACGTGCGTCGCCGGGCTCCTGATGGAAAAGGAGCTCGAGTTTCTCGGCAAGGCTTTGAATAATCCGGAGCGTCCGTTCGTCGCGATCTTGGGTGGAGCAAAAGTCTCAGACAAGATACCGGTCATCGAATCGCTTATCGAACGGAAAGTCGACAAGCTTCTCATCGGCGGTGCGATGGCTTACACATTTTTTAAGGCTCAGGGATTCACGATCGGAAAATCGCTTGTCGAAGATGAGATGATACCGAAGGCTGTCGAGATCGAACAGATGGCGAAAGACGCTGGCGTCGAACTTATTCTTCCGACAGATCATCAGGTCGTAGACTCATACGATCCGCTCCACTCAGCGAAGACGATCCCGGTCGCATTTACGAACACGGGCCTGGTCGGTCTCGATATCGGGATCGAGACAGTTGAGATTTTCAAACGGGCGCTTGAAGGCGCGAAGACGATCGTCTGGAACGGCCCGATGGGAATGTTTGAAGAAAAGCCATTCGATGAAGGTACGGTCGCGATCGCGAAAGCGGTTGCAGAAGCGACGGAGAAAGGCGCGACATCGATCGTCGGCGGCGGCGATTCAGTCTCGGCTGTGAACCACGCCGGACTCGACGATAAGATCTCGCACATCTCGACCGGCGGCGGAGCGACCCTTGAATTTCTTGCTGGCGACGTGCTTCCCGGCGTCGCGGCTCTGGATGATAAATAGATTATGAGAATGCTTCTTATATTCGCATGCATCGTCATTGTCGCCGTGACGGCGTCGGCTCAGATGTCTCAGGTAGAAAGAGACTTTGAAACGCGGAAAGCGAAGTTTACCTTCGAGCATTTCTCCGAAGGCGAGGATGCGAGCAGCGGTTTCGATTATCTGTTCTATAAAAACGGAAGCAAGATCGTTAAGATCCGCTCGATCTGGAGTGCGAGCCACACTCATGAGATGCGCGTCTCGGATTTTTACTTCGATGGAACCGAGTTACTGTTTTTTAGAGAGTTTACTGCTTCCGATCGATTGCTTAATGCATTGAAGAAGGGCCGAAGCGGAACCTTGGTACCGAAGGAAGAATTTCATTTCGCCGCCGGAAAGCTTACGAAATGGATCGTCGGAGGAAAGGCAAAGTCTCGCGACGATTCAGCTTGGGCCGAGTCTGAAAAGAACGCTCTTGAGCAGGCGAAATCGCACTTGGAATCCTACGGATGGCTGAAGGAAGGGAAATAGAAACTTAATGCGCAAACCTGTCATCGCCGGAAACTGGAAAATGTACAAGCTTCTGAATGAGGCGGTCGACACCGCGCTCGCACTCAAGCCGGTTGTTGCGAATGCGAATCATTGCGACGTAGTCATCGCTCCCGTCTTCACAGCGTTGAAGAATGTCTCGAGCCGGCTCGAAGGATCGAACGTGAAAGTCGCTGCTCAGGATTGTGCGGCCGAGGCGAAGCACGGAGCACATACCGGCGAGATCGCCGCGGACATGATCAAGGATGCCGGCTGCTCGCATGTCATCATCGGCCACTCAGAGCGTCGCCAGCACTATGGCGAAACCGATGCCAGCGTGAATGCGAAGACGAAATCCGCGATCCAGGCCGGGCTGATCGCGATCGTATGCGTTGGTGAGACTCTCGATCAGAGGGAAGCGGGAAGCGCCGACGATGTAGTAAAAAGCCAGATAATCAAAGGGCTGGATGGTTTGACAGTCGCGGACACGGAAC
This sequence comes from Acidobacteriota bacterium, assembly GCA_003223025.1. Classification (GTDB taxonomy): domain Bacteria; phylum Acidobacteriota; class Blastocatellia; order Pyrinomonadales; family Pyrinomonadaceae; genus OLB17. The sequence goes on along the minus strand of QHXR01000016.1, from coordinate 90,038 downwards.
GTATTATTATCGCTTACGAGCCTGTTTGGGCGATCGGTACGGGTAAAACCGCCACGCCGGAACAGGCTCAAGAAATGCATGGGGTCATCCGTCAAACGGTTGCCGAAGCCCATGGAAACGAAGTCGCCGAACGTGTCAGAATTCTTTACGGCGGATCCGTTAAGCCGGACAACATAGTCGAGTTGATGTCGCAGGAAGACGTCGACGGAGCGCTTGTAGGCGGTGCCAGTCTTGAAGCCGAGAGCTTCGCTAAGATCGTGAATTATAGGTAGGTCAGCAAATTGTTATACGTTCTATATACAGTGTTTTTTATCTCGTGCATAGTGCTCGTCGCTGCAGTTTTATTGCAGCCGGGCAAGACCGACGCGGGTGCGTTGTTCACGAGTAACGTTTCGAGTGCCGCATTCGGTCCGCGTGGAACTGCTTCGGTACTCTCGAAGCTGACCATCACTGCGGCGATACTGTTCATGCTGTCGGCGTTGATGATCTCGATGCCCGTGTTCAGCGGCAATATCTCGGTCCTCAACTCCGCGGGCGAAATTCCTGCCGAACAACCGGCTGAACAGCCTGCAGCAGACCAAGGGGTTCCGCCGACGGATGCGAACACTGCTCCGGACGCGAATGGTGCGCTGATCGAAACTCCGGCGACAAATTCATTTGCGAACAGTGCGAACGCTTCCACGAACTCAGCCCCGGCCGCGAATGCGAACGCAACCGCACCGGCTAATAAGTAGTTCCTTCGGTTTTTGAAAATTGCTGAGGTGGCGTAATTGGTAGCCGCGCACGTTTGAGGGGCGTGTGGAGCAATCCGTGCGGGTTCGAGTCCCGCTCTCAGCACCATATAAAAATAAACAGGTCAACATCGACCTGTTTTTTTTATGGGACGAGCATGGTGCCGGTTCCTTGATCGGTAAAGATCTCCGCCAGAAGCGCATTGCGGGTTGTCCCTCCGATCACATGCGCGGAGCGCACGCCGTTATTGAGAAGCTCGATAAGGCTTTCAAGTTTTGGGATCATTCCGCCAGTAGCTTGTCCGTTCACGATCATCGACCTCGCTTCCGCGACGGTGAGACGATCGATCTTCGTCGAGTCATCATTCGGATCAAGATAAATCCCGTTCACGTCCGATAGCAGTATCAATTTCTCAGCACCCAATCGTGCGGCGATCTCCGACGCGATCGTATCGGCGTTAATGTTGTAAATCTTTCCATCGTCGTCCGCCGCAAGCGATGAGATCACGGGAAGATAATCGCTCTCGAGCAGGAGCGTGATCAGCCGCGTGTCGACTTCGACAACATCGCCGACATGGCCGAAATCGACCGTATGCGTTTGCCCCGTGTGGCGATCCAGAACATCCTTCGGCGGACGTCGTTTCGCGTTGATCACTGCTCCGTCGATCCCGGACAAGCCAACGGCGTGAATTCCACGATTGCGCAACGCCGATAAGATCTCGGTATTTATTTTCCCGCGAAAGATCATCTTCGCAAGCTCGAGAGTGTCGTCGTCGGTGACTCGTCGGCCTTCGATCACCGTCTGAACGACGCCGAGCTTTTGCGCGAGCTGGGTTAATTGCTTTCCGCCGCCATGAATGACGCAGATTCGAATTCCAACTTGATGAAGCAAAGCGAGTTCTTCGGCAAGAGAAAGCAGAACAGCCTTGTCCTCAGTTACTTTTCCGGAGAATTTGATGACGAATGTTTTTCCTTTGAATCTTTGGATGTACGGAAGAGATTCGCGAAGTATGTCGAGTGTTTGAATGTTCACTTGATCACCTCCGCCATGATCGCTTTCTGAACGTGAAGTCGATTCTCGGCCTCGTCAATGACGACCGAATTTGCCGAATCGATCACACCGTCGGTCACGATCACGTTTCGGCGCACCGGCAAGCAGTGCATAAAAATACCCTCGTTCGTCGCCGCCATTTTCTTTTCGTCGACGATCCAGTCATTTCTGAATTGAGCCCGGTGCGCGACATCCGCAGCGCCGTTTCCGTAGAAACTTCTGCCGCCCCAACTCTTGGCGTAAACAACATCGACGCCGTCAAATGCCGCATCCACATCATTCGTAAATTCGACCGACCCGCCGGCGTATTGTTGGATCTCTTTTATCAACTCGTCGTCGAGATCATAGCCTTCCGGATGCGCGATGCGAAGATCATGACCGAACTGAGCGGACGCAAGTGCAAAACTATTTGGAACCGCCATCGGTAATGGTTTCGGGTGCCATGCCCAGGTCAGCAAAACCTTTTTCTTCTCGGTACCGAAACGTTCTCTGATAGTCATCATGTCCGCCATCGCCTGACACGGATGATGCATCGCCGATTCGAGATTGATCACCGGAACGCTCGCATATTCGGCAAACGCATTTAGGATCGGATCCGCCTGCTCCACGTTCCAATCTTTGAGCTCTGCAAAAGTTCTCACGCCGATCGCTGAAACATATCGCTCGAGAACCCGAACAAATTCTTTCAGATGCTCCGTCTTGTCGCCATCCATCACCACGCCTTCGCGATGTTCAAGCGACCAAGACGTGCTGCCCGGTTCGAGGATGACCGGATTGCCGCCGAGATCGTAAACGCCGATCTGCATCGACGCACGCGTTCTCAAACTCGGATTAAAGAATACGAGTGCGACCGATTTTCCGTCCAGAGGTTTTCCGGACACCGCGCCACTTTTTATTTCGAGAGCCTTGTCGATAAGACCCGAAAGAGTCGCCAGCGAATGGTCGGATGTTTTTAGAAAGTCGGTCATGAAACAGCTCCCGCCGCGTTTTCCTTTACGCACTCGACAAGCATGTCGATCTGTTCGGTTGTCGTGATCATGGGCGGAAGCAATCGCAAAACTTTCGGATCGCTCGAAGTGCCGGTGATGATCTTTCGATCGAGCAGTCGCGAATGGATCGGCGAGCATGGGTCATCGAATTCAATTCCGATTAGACATCCTTTTCCTCGCACTCCGGCAACGCCGCGAACCGAAGCTAGCTGCTCTCGGAGATGCAGCTCCACCGCCTGGGCGTTCTCGATCATGCTTTCACTGTCGATCGCTTCGAGGGTCGCGAGCACTGCTGCCATCGCGATCATGCCGCCGCCGAACGTCGTTCCGAGATCATTCTCTTTGATCTTGGATGAGACCTGATCATTTAACAGACACGCTCCGACCGGAACACCACTACCGAGGCTTTTCGCCAACGTGATGATGTCCGGCTCGACGCCGCCCGCGGAAGTACTTCCGGCGAAGAACCATCGACCCGTACGTCCGACTCCGGTCTGCACCTCGTCGAAGATCAGGACGATTCCTTTTGCATCGCACAGCTCGCGCAGCTCTTTGAAGAATTCAGGCGACGTTTCTCGAACTCCGGCCATCGATTGAATCGGCTCAAGAATGATCGCCGCTGTTTGATCATCAGCGATTGCTTTTACACTCTCGATGTCCCCGAATGTCGCTTCAACGTGAAAAGGGACATTGGGCTTTCCGAGCTCGCGATACTTTCCGAGAAACGTTGCCGAGATCGAATCCGCCGTCCGGCCGTGGAATCCGCCGTTGAACGAGATCACTTTTTCGCGTCCGGTCGCAAGTCTTGCGGCGCGCATCGCGTTCTCGTTAGCTTCGGTTCCGGAGTTGCAAAAGAAAGCCTTCGTCAAACTCAGCGGAGCTACATCGACGAGCTTTTCTGCTGTTCGCCCGCGAAGCTCCGAGTAAACGAGATTTGAATAAAAGAGAATTTTCCCGGCTTGCTCCTGGATCGCTTTTACGACGTGTGGATGGGAATGTCCGGTAGCGCACACCGCGTGGCCGCCGTAGAGATCTAGATATTTTTCTCCATCGCTCGTCCACACCCAGGCTCCGCTCCCGCGTTCGATCGCGATGCCCATTTTCTTGTATGTTGTGAGCTGGAAGTCGTCTTCCAGTTTTTCTATTTGAGTGAAATTCATAAATTGCGCCGCGGTGAACCGCTTACTTGAACCACGCGATAAATCGCGCACTCTGAACTTATGGGTTTCCTCCTGCGAAGATGAGTCCAGTCTTTTCGTCTAGCCCGAACATCAGATTCATATTTTGGACTGCTTGGCCGGCCGCTCCTTTGACAAGATTGTCGAGAGCCGAAAAGACGACGATCTGTTTGCCGTTAGAAAATGTACCGATGTCGCAAAAGTTTGTGTTTTTTACCCAGTTGATGTCCGGCGAGCCGTCCACGAGTCGCACGAAAAAAGCGTCCGAATAGAAATTCGAGTAGATATGTTTCAGGTCTTCGTTGGCCAGATTGAGATTCGTTTCGAGATAACACGACGCAAAGATCCCGCGCGAAACCGGAAGACTGTGGGTCATAAAGATCAGCTCATTCTCAAATACTACGACCTTTCCCAAATGCTGAGCGATCTCGGGTACATGCTGATGCGTGAATGGTTTGTATGCGTAGAATGAGTTCGACCGCTGCGGATGATGCGTGTTCGAAGCGGGCTTAGCACCGGAACCACTTGAGCCGGTCTTGGCATCAACGATAATTTTCCCGGTCAACAATCCGCTCTTTACCATCGGTGCGAGCGCGAGAAGTGTCGCAGTCGCAAAGCATCCGGGATTCGCGATGTACGTCGCTTCGCGAATCGCGTCGCGGTTGGTTTCGGTGAGCCCGTAGACGAACTCCTTTTGCAGATCCGTTGCACTGTGTGAAAGCTTGTAGTGCTTTTCAAATGACTCCGGATCATCGATCCGAAAATCTCCTGATAGATCTATCGCTTTTACACCGGGCCGAAGTTTCGGAATCAGATCCATCGCCTGGCCGTGCGGCAGTGCGAAGAACGCGACGTCAACATCGGTCGAACCAAGATCCTCCGGAGCCGGGACAAACGAGGCGTCGGTCAGCCCGAGCAAGTTGCGATGAACCTCACCGACACGTTTTCCAGCATGCTCATTCGCCGTCACGAAGGCGATCTCGACATCAGGATGAAAAAGCAGTATGCGAAGTAGCTCGCTGCCTCCATAACCCGAGCCGCCAAAAATTGCCGCCCGTATAGTCATGCCGTCGCAGCCTCCGACTTTACGCTTGTGCGTACGATATCGAATAGTCTCTTGCCATCGCGTCGCGCGTTGCCCGCCTCAAGTCCGAAGTTCGTCCTCACGAAATCCTCGCCCATTTGCGAATCGGTAACCGAGCCCGCGACAACATCGATCTCGATACCCATCGAACGAAGCGTCGAGACACCGCCGACAACGCCGACATAATCCGACGCACAAAAAACGAGTGAGCTGATGGCGTCTTTTATTTCGGCGTCGGCCAGGATCTGATCGACACCGTAGCCGCCGATGATTCCGTCACCGAGCTCGGCGACTATCAGATCAGGCTCAAAACTGCCGATGTGATTGAACAGTGACTTTGCGATAGAAGAGAGATCCTCGCAGTCGACGGTGGAGGGAAGCCCGCAGTCGATGAAGCTCGCCGTCACGAATGCGCCGTGATCCTGCATGTTGAGAGTGTCGCGAAGACACGCGATACCGGTGAGTTTTACACCCGCGACTTTCAACCCGGCATTCGCGGCCTGGCGGATCAGTTCCACGGCAGCGACGGTCTTACCCGAATTCATGCATGAACCGGCGACAACGATAATTGGAGTCGTTGTCTTCAGTTCGTTATCAAGATCGATCGAGTAATCGCCGATGTTGAGCGGTAATCCGATCTCGTCGGATGCGATACCGATTACCTCGAGCTCTATCGCATCGGTTAAAGAAGAGTGATGCCCTTTGCATTCGCCGATGACTCCGCCCATGTTGAGAAGATGAAGACGATCGCCGGTCGCGACTGACGCCGGAACATCGCCGACAAATCCTTTCAGGGCGCGTCGCTTTCCTAGTACGCCGAGAAGGATATCTCCGCGATTGATTTTTGCGAGACGACCTGACGGCAATTCGATATTTCCGTACGTCGCCGACTCGGTCAGTGCGCGGACGGCGAGAACATCTCCGGCTCGCGGCTGCTCATTCGCCTCGACGGTGCGAATTCGCTTTTCCGCGTGCAGCGGAGATGTGGCTGATCCGATCTTATCTACATCTACAAACATCAATTTCCCCTCCAGTCTTCGCTACGCGGAAAATAAAGCTCGAAGTTTTTTCATAGCAGCATTCTGGCTGCTTCGGTCTCGAACGGCGACAAAGATCGTGTCGTCGCCCGCGATGGTGCCGACGACGTCCCGGATATTTTCACCATCGAGCCGAACCGCGACTGCCGACGCAAGACCCGACGCGCATTTAATGACCACAAGACTTTCGCCCGATGTATCGATCGTCTTGATGCCGAACGGACTCGCCGCCGGTTCGGGAAGTTCGGGCCGGGCATATCGACCGCCGATCTTAACGATCCCAAGCTCGCTCAGGTCGCGCGAAACGCTTGCCTGAGTAACCTCGACGCCCTCGTTATGCAGGATCTCCATCAACTCATGCTGATTGGCGACCGGTCGCTCGAGAATCGAATCGAGAATTAACTTGTGCCGATCCGCTTTTTGCATAGACATTTGATATACATCAATACACGTATATTTGACGCATATTCATTGAATATACGTTGTCTATGCATTTGAGTCAAGGAATTCCTAGAAGAGACTGACTTTTATCCGAAGGTATTTTTTCGGGTTCTGGCGGAAATCGTAGATCAACTTCGTGCCCTCGCTCGAGAGCTGGTTGAAGTTCGAAGCAGTTTGATTGATGTTGTTGAAGAGCGTCTCGTCCGTCACGAATTTACCGAGCGTTCCTTTGCCGGCTTGTGCGTCGCCGAGGATCGAATCGATTTTCGTAGCAGTCGAATTGAATTTCGCGAGGGTGTCTTTCGCATCGTTGTAGAGCTGCTCGTCCTTGAGGAATTTTCCAAAGGTACCCCGGCCAGCGGTAAGGTCGCCCGAGATGACTTTGAAGTCGTCGGCGATGCCGTTGATCTTCGCCGCAGAAGTACGAAGATCGATGATGGCAGCACGCGTCTCGTTGTAGAGAGCGTCGTCGGTGACGAACTTTCCGGCCGAGCCGCGACCCGACTTGATATCGTTCGAAATGCTCTCAAGTTGTGCGATGGTTCTATTCAAACTGTTGTAGAGTGCCGGATCATTGAGCAACTTTCCGGCCGAGCCCTGACCGCTATTCACTTTCTCAAGCGTGGTCTGCAGTTTCGTAACCGTCAGTTTCGTTTCAGCGACGGTTGCGTCGAGATTGCGATACAACGACTCGTCATTCACGATCCGTCCGAGCGTGCCTTCGCCCTGGTTCGCTTTTGTCAGGATCTCGTTTGCCGGAACGGCGAGCTTGTTGATCTGTTCGAGAAGATCGTTTCCGGTCTGCGTAAGTTGATTGATTGAGATCGCGACGCGGGATTCGAGAATGTCATTCTCCGAAACGGGCGAGCCTTTTGACGTTCCCGGACTGATATTGATGATCTTGTCGTTGGCGAGAAGAGAAGTGGCGATCAGCTGCGCGTTCGAGTCGGTTCGGATGCGTTCGGTGATCGGGCTGTCGTTAAGTTCCTGACCGATAACCATCACGGCTTCGATCTTAAAATCCTCGGGGCTGTCGGGAGGCAGCAATGTAACTTTCTCGACCTTGCCGATCCGGACACCGGCGAGCTGTACCTCCGACCCTTCGCGCAATCCATCGGCTGCGGCGAATCGAGCCTTGAGATGCATCTTCTTTTCGAACGGATTGAAATCTCCGCTCGAGTTCAGAATAAGGAAACCGAGCACGGCAAGTCCAAGCAGCACGAAGATCCCGACGCGAAGCTTACTGAAAGTTAATGTTTTGGTCGTTTCCACAATAATCGTGACTACGGCTTATGCCCGTGAATAAATGTCTGGATATACTCGTCGTCGGAGGCTCGAAGACGCTCGTCGGAACCGCTGAAGATTATCTTTCCATCACGAAACATTAGCACTTCCGTATTTATCAAACAAAGCTTCTCGCCTTCCTTCTCATAAATAACCTGGCCGTCCCGGTCTACGGTCGCGTACTCGGATGAAAGAAATTTAAGATTGTTCATCTCGTGCGTCACAAAGATCGACGACACGTCCTGAAGATCGCGCAGCTTTATCGCGAGCTGACAGATCGTGCGGGCAGTCGGAGGATCGAGTCCGGCAGTCGGCTCATCGAAGAGTACGATCTCCGGATCGCCGACGAGTGCACGTGCGATTCCCACGCGACGTCGCATCCCGCCCGAAAGCTCGTCAGGCATTTTGTCTATCGCTTCTTCCAGATCGACGAAGCGGAGCATCCGTCTTACTTCCTGCTCGACCTCTTCCTCATCGATGACGCCTTGCTCACGAAGTCTGTATGCGACGTTCTCATAAACCGACAAGGAATCGAACAGAGCGCCTTCCTGGAACACCATCCCGATCTTCCGGCGGACATCCATCATCTCTTCTTCAGTGTAGTCCGTGATGTCTTCGCCATCGATGAGGATTCGTCCCGAGTCCGGTTTCAATAGTCCGAGTATCAGGCGGATCGTAGTAGATTTTCCGCCGCCGCTCCGGCCGAGAATTAGTTTCGTTTCGCCACGCCGCACGGTGAAGCTCACGCCATCGAGAACTACCTTATCGTCGAATGCAAGATGGACGTCCCGGAACTCGATCGCCGATAAAGTGCGCTCCGGACGATCGACCGCGTCCTCCAGATCGGTGGGCTCGAGGTGCTCTTCGAGGTTGTCGAGTATGTCGATGTCTGCTGACGAAACCATAAAGCTCGAAACTATCGCTGCTAAATTACGCCCACTCCGAAAACCGATTGAATTGCTTTAGCAAGGAAAAAGTCGAAGATGATGACCCAGATCGACGACAGCACGACAGCGTTAATGGTCGAGCGGCCCACCCCGACGGTTCCGCCGGTTGTGCTCAGTCCCTTGTGACAGGCGATCCCGCCAATGATCAATCCAAAGAAGACGGGTTTTATGATACCGCCAAGCACGTCTTCGGTCGTGACCCCGTGCCGTACCGATGTCAGGAACACGTTCACGTCCTGATCGAAGATATACGAAGCGACGGTTCCGCCCCCGATTATTCCGAATACGTCGGCGGCGACGGTCAATAGCGGAAGCATGATGACAAGCGCGATCAGGCGTGGAGTGACGAGCTTTTTCAGCGGATCGCTTCCGAGCGCACGCATCGCGTCGATCTGCTGCGAGACTACCATCGAACCCAACTCGGCCGAGATCGCGGAGCCGATACGGCCCGAAACCATGAGAGCCGTCAGCACCGGACCGAGCTCTCTCACGAGCGATGTTGCGACCGACCGCCCAGACTCGTTATGAATACCGTAATACTGCAGAGTTGGGAATGTCTGAAGAACGAGTACGCCGCCCGTAAAGAAACCGGTCAGAAGCACGATCGGCAGAGATCCTACGCCGATCAGATCCATCTGCCTTATGATCTCGCCAGGATATCGATGAGGTCGGAAGAGTCCCGAGACGACGCCCCAGAGAAGCAGACTTACTTCCTGAAGTTCATCAACAAATTTTGCAAATGGATTCATTCAGAAGGCCAAAACACTAGCAAGCTTGGGATTTGATAAAGGGTACAACGAACCGCAAAAAACGCCAAAAGCAAACGGCCGGTTCATTGCTGAACCGGCCGTGGGGGTCTGGGGGAAATCAAAGGAATCAATCCTGATCTTTTTGAGGAGGACGATCACCTTTTAGCGGTGGATGATCCGGATGATCGCCGCGCATCCCGGGACCTTCACGTCCCATTCGACGCTTTTGACGGCGTTCGCGCATGTCATTTTCGCGCTGCTCTTCGAAGCGTCGTCGGATATCACGGAATCGAACGAGCTGCTCCGCAGTGAGAATCCGTCGAACCGACAGTTCATTCTCGAATCGCAATCGCACGAGATCGGATTGTGCAGCCTGCACTTCTTTCAAGCGAGTCTGGAATTCCTCATCACTGACCGTGTCACGATAGATCGCCATATCGAGCGCCCGATTAGCTTCGTGCATTCGACGCTGTGCCTGGTTCATCGTTGGCCGGCGCTCCTGATTCATGTGGCGGATCTGCTGAATCTGCTCGGGTGAAAGACCGAGTTCGGCGAGCAAATTCGGACGATCTTCACCTCGCTCATCCCGTGGTCCGTCACCCGGAGGCGGGCCGTCCTGAGCGTGTAGCGCAGTCGAGCTCATCGCCGACGCGATCAATACAAATAAGAGAAATCTTATGTATGTCATGGCTAGTTCTTTATCTCGTACCAAGATCTTCAAATAATTCCGCAAGCCTCAAAGAGGTATCTTCTTCGTCGTCGAAAGCATTGAGAGTTGGAGCAGCCTTAACTTCGTTCTTCGCCGTAGCCTGCTTAGGATCCAATCCTTTCACGCTGACTGCTGTCGTGGCCGGTACTTCCCGAATCTTTGGAGCGACATGCGGTTTCGGCAACGACGCTTTCGTTTTTGCAGCGGTCGCCACGATCGGCTTTTGATCCGTTACCTCGATTCGAGGACCAACGGTCGGGAGGCTCTCCGGCTCGTCCTTCACTACATCCTTCGCCGGAACGGCTACGGTTTGCGATGGCGGGTTCTCTGCAATGATCTCTTCGTCGCCGGATCGCATCCACGCCAGCCCAATGACGAGGACCGAAACGATCGCGAGCGCCGCGAACGAAAACGCCGGCACAGCCCAGCTTTGAGCGAACACCGCCCGGAGCTTATCGCTCCATGACGGTACTACGGCATCGTCGTATGAAACTTCAAATCGCGGAGTCTCGAGCGGATCGAATTCAATATGTTTCCAGTCGTAGACCTCGTATCGAGCGCTCGACACCGCGGCGAATTCGTCGACGCACTCAGCGCAATCAACAAGGTGGAGTTCCAACGCCGAGCCTTCGGACTCCGAGAGCTCGCCGTACATGTACGACACCATGTCGGCTGAGAATTTACATTCTGAAATGTTCGCGTTTTTCATCGCTTTAACCGATCTCCATCGGGAGCCGTTCGAGCTTCATTCTCAATTGCCGCAGAGCTGTGTACACGCGGCTCTTCACCGTGCTTAACGGCAGTTCCAAAGTTTCAGAGATCTCCTGAAACGTCATCTCTTCAAATTCCTTCATCACGATCACTTGCCGAAGATCGACGGGAAGGGAACTGACGGCCTGGCGAACGATGATCAATCGCTCGGTCGCTTCCGTCGTGTTCGCCGGTGAACGATGAGCCGGTGTAACAAAAACCCGTTCACTTTCGCCGCCGTCGTCATCGAGAAATTCCTCCGAACGTGTCTTCGCACGGCGCTTCGTCGTAAGACACTGATTGACCGCGATCCGATGGAGCCAGGATGAGACCTTGGCTTCGCCGCGAAAGTTGGAGATGTTTCGGAATGCCGCGATAAACGTTTCCTGTGCGGCGTCGCGTGCGTCGTCCTCCCGCCCGAGCATACCGAAGCACAGAGCGAAGATCTTTCGCTCCCATCTCTTCATGATCTCGCCGAAAGCGTCCGGATCTTTCGAAACGGCGAGCTCGACAAGCTTTTCATCAGTCAGTTCTTTCAACATCCACTCGTGTTAGGACCGATCTGCACGAGAATCTTACTGCAATAATGCCAACCCAAATACGAAATCATTCGCATTCAGTCGTTTAGACGATGAATTGCGGAAAAAGGTCTAATTTATTAGTGAAAATCGAGGCAGGATCTGTCTAATAGCGGAAGTCCCATGTTTCTCGTCCGAGGAAACCCGGCACCGGAGACATGGGACTTCAAACTTTTTTATGTAATTAGCATTTCCCAAGCAGCCAGAAAATAAGCACGAAGATAAGTATCGTCGACAAAATGCCGCCGCCGAATTTATAAGCCGCAGCACCAGCCAGTCCACCTCGTAGTAAGTTATTCATTGCAACCCTCCCTTTGTTCGTAAAATTTGAATGAAAATCGTTCACTCATTCGTGACGGTAGTGCTTTAGCAAGCGATGTTCCAAAAACAGTTGTCAGGGGGGGTCAACAAGGAGCGGCTTGTACTTCTAGATTCTGCCTTCGCCTTCCGGTTCCATTCCTCGTGATATTCTTTCCGCATGTGCGGCCGCTACATTCTGAAATCGTTAAAGGACGACGTCATCAAACATTTCAATTTGATCGACGGGCTCGACTACTTCGACATTCACGGATACAAAATGCGCGAAGAAGTATTTCCGGGGGAGTGGATCACTTCGATCAACAATGAAAATAGACCCGAAGATATTTGGTGGACTATAGAGGATAAAGACAATAGAGGTATTCCACGAAGAGCGATCAACGCGAAAGCTGAAACTATCTCAAAAGTCCGGATGTTTGCGGGCGCGTTCAAGACTGATCGGGTACTGATACCGGCGACGGGATTTTTTGAATGGAATTGCGTGAAGCAGCGACACTTATTCACATTTGACGAACCGCTCTTCGCCTTTGGTGGCATTGCACGCGACTGTGAGGTCAAGGGCGAGACCAGAAGGTGCGGTGCGATCATCACAACCCTGGCGAATGATGTCGTAAAACCGATCCACGAGAAGGGCCGGATGCCGGTGGTAATTCATAAGTATGACTACGGACGATGGCTCGACCCGGAAACGCCTTTCGACGAGCTCCGGCGTATGACGTCCCCGCTCACGAATGAAGAGACGCACGTCAAAAAGTTGGATGAACCGGAGAAGCTGGATTTGGCGCAGGGAAGTTTGTTTTAACAGACGGTTATTCCCGGTAGCCGATGATACTGCCTTCAAATAATCCCGGGCGATCTTTTTCGTAATCGGCGAGATAGACTCGTGCGGCGTCTTCGTCTCCGGAAAATATTTGGTTGACTCCTTTGAAGATGCGGAACGTGGGATCGTCATTCGACTCGACAGTCAGGCCATACTCACCGGCAATATCAGATATGCTTCGCAAACTCATGGGTTGATCCTCCAGAAACTTCAAACGATTTTGTTCGGGATATATTGCATGAGGTTCCACCTGACCTCAAGCAGAGAAATAAAAATTAATTACCGCCCACCTTTGCTGCCAGCTCGTCTACCAACTTCACCTGGGCTTCGAGGATCTTCTGTTTTGCTTCCTCGATCGAGAACCAGTCCGCTCGATCTACCTCGGGAAACTCCTTTGTGCCACCGGACGGGAATGTCATGGTAAATGTATTGCTCTTGAGTTTCGACGGATCGACGTCCGCTTCCACCGCCCACGCGTAGACCCATTTTCCACCCTTCTGTTTTATCGGCGAGAGCTCAACGAACGGTCCGTCGACGGCGAATCCCGTCTCCTCTTTTAGCTCTCGCTTGGCGGCTTCGAGCGGCAACTCGAGTGCGAACTCGCCCTTCGGTATCGACCACGCGCCTTCGTCCTTGTTCTTCCAGAACGGCCCGCCCGAATGCACAAGAAAGACCTCGAGAAATCCGTTCGTTGTTCGATAGAGCAGAAGACCGGCGCTCTGTTTAGCCATATCTTAATTTAGCACGATGACACGAGGCGAAGCCGCTGTCTTTTTTACACCATATCGTGCAACTTGCGTGACGCGCGGAAGGGCTCAATTCGCCTAAGTCACACTAAAGACAGGGATTTGCCTCTATGGCACGGCCAATGCAATTACGATCTCGACAGCATCGGAATTACCCGGGCTGCATGAGACACGAAACAGGGAAGGAGACAGAACATGAGATCGTTTAATTTGAAAAATATCATCGGAGTTGGTGCACTTGGCCTGGCCTTGATGGCCGGCGTGAGTGATGTGAAAGCACAGAGTTGGGGACGCAATAATGCTCAGGCAATCAAGCAGCAGCAGAAAATGGAGAAGCAGCGTCTGAAGCTTGAGCAGGAGCGACTCCGCCTCGAACGTCAGCGACTGAATACCGTTCAGGCTCGCTATCGCGTCAATCGCAACGGCAGCTGGTACAACACCGACCAGCGTGGAGCGGATCTTTTGAGACGTGCCGTGCAGGAAGGCTATCGTCAGGGATTGCAAGCCGGACGTACGGATCGAAATCGTCGAGTCGGTTTGAATTGGGGCGGTTCGAGCGTCTATCGTTCGGGTAGCTACGGTTACCAGAGTTATGTTGATCGGAGCCAGTACCAGTACTACTTCCGCCAGGGTTTTGAACGCGGATATCAGGACGGCTACAACAGTCGCAACCAGTACGGCACGAACAACAACGGCGTAGCAAACATCCTCGGATCGATACTCGGTTCGATCCTGAATGTTCAGCGTTACTAATGTAGGTTGACGAAACTCCCACAAACGAACAAGGGGGAGAGGCCCTTTCCGAAAGGAGAGGGCCCTTTTTTTGTTTCAGCGTGACACTTCCGAGAATCGTTTTCCGCGTTGGTAAATGAGGAAGGAATATCATGCAAACAAAAAGAGCGACCGCCACTGAATTGAAACTTCGTCCGGGACGAATCGATGAAACGAACGAGCTTGGGAGAATTTGCTTCGACGCATTCGGAGCAATTTCGAAGGCCCACAATTTTCCGCCCGATTTTCCTTCACCGGAAGTCGCCACTGGACTGATCACAATGCTTCTCTCCGTTCCCGGTGTTTATAACGTCGTCGCTGAAGAGAACGGGCGGCCGGTCGGCAGCAACTTCCTTTGGAAAAGCGATGCGGTCGCGGGCGTGGGTCCGATCACGGTGGATCCGAATGTTCAAAATTCGTCGATCGGCCGAGCTTTGATGACTGATGTTCTAAACCACGCGGATGAGAATGGATTTCTCTCCGTCCGTCTGGTCCAGGCCGCATTTCACAATCGCTCGTTGTCTCTTTACACAAAACTCGGATTCAACACCGTCGAACCTCTGTCCAATATCAACGGACCTGCGCTCGGAATCAAGATCGACGGCTATAAGGTGCGAGAGATGAACTCGGATGACCTTCCGAGCGTCGACGCATTATGCGTGAAAGTGCACGGACACAACCGGCATAACGAAGTCGCGGGTGCGATCACGCAAGGTTCGGCAAGGGTCGTCGAACACGACGGCCGGATCTCCGGATACTCGACGGGCACCGGATTTTTTGGCCATTCCGTAGGAGAGTCGAACGAGGAAATAAAGGCGCTACTCGGATCGGCGAATGAGTTCTCAGGCGCGGGATTTTTACTGCCGACACGGAACGGTGATCTGATGCGATGGTGTTTGGAGAACGGACTCCGAGTCGTGCAGCCACTCACGCTGATGAGCCGCGGAGTTTATCAGGAGCCGCGCGGTGCGTTCATGCCGTCCATACTCTTCTGACACAACACATCCGACCCCGAGCAAGGCATAAATTTTGCTGCAATTTCAGACACCGGATTTCTGAAATCTTTTCGAACAGCAGGAGGTCTTTGCCATGCAGCGCTTTTCTTCCGGGAAGCTAACCTCAATCGCTTCCGTCATAAGCTTTTTCTTTCTTGTCCACCTCCCGAACCTCCCAGCCCAAACGAAAGTTATCTGGCAAAAAGCCGAAGTAGATCCATATACTCACGTCGTCTTTTCGCACAGTGGATCGATGCTCGCGCTTGGTCGTGAAGACAGCAACACTTCGGATCTACTCAACGCGGCGGACGGTAGTCTTATTCGCCAATTTACAGGCAGACATAACGCTGTGAACGATCTCGTATTCACACTCGACGATCAGTATTTGATTACCGGTGTCGGACACGGCGGAGCGTCGCTGTCTCTTAGCATCTGGAATGTCGGGGCCGGAAACCGGTTGATGCTCGTAGGGGATCACACGAACGGTACACAAAGCGTGAGTCTTTCGACTGACGGACAATATGTCGCGACCTCGGGTGAGTTCGATCGCGAAACAAACATCTGGCACGTTCCGGATCTTACGCAGGTCATATCGATCTTGAATTCCGATCCTGAGACGGGAGTGTTATCGAGAGTAAAGGATGTAGCATTTTCGCCGGACGGTCAGCGGATTGCGACCGGAGATATCAACGGAGTGCGCGTTCGCAGCTCGATCAGCGGCACTTTGCTTTATGAGATCCCGAGTTTTGAAGTTCGTTCAATCGCGTATTCGCCCGACGGTCAATATATAGCCGGAGCGGTTCCGACAGATCACGCGGTAAAACTTTGGAACGCATCAACCGGAGCTCTCGTCCGAACGTTTGCCGTTAACACAGCCTTCGATTTTCCATCGATCGCATTTTCACCCAACGGCAAACTTCTCGCCGCGGGTTACCATACCGGCTCCGACGCCGGCGCGCTTATTTTCTGGAGTATCTCGAACGGCCGGGTGCTTTCTTATGAGAATACGAGCGGTTCTGTGATCTCACTGGCGTTCGATCCGACGGGGCAATCTTTCGCTTATACCCAATCTGACGGACGAGTCGTACGGGCGATTGCTCCTCCGGTGTAAAGATCAGTCCTTGTCGCGGAGTGGCTCGTTCTTCATCTCGACGACCGCTTTCTTAAATTCTGCGTCGTCAGCGAAGTCCGCGAAGCAAGGATCTTTTAATGGTTCGCCGAGCTTTTCGCTGGGGAGCAATTTGTCTCGAAATCCAAACGCCGCCCGCAGGTGGTATAGCGCCGTACTCGGATCGCCTTCACTCGAAAAGCTGCACGCGAGCGCGTAGTGATAAGTCGGCGCGTTGAAATCTTTTGAGAGACCGTATGCGACTGCTAGCCTCGCGTTCTTCGCATCACCAGTTCTCGAGTAAGCCGTCGCGAGATGTGCTATCAATTCTCGCCGCTCTTTCTTTTCCAACTTCTGTTCGCGCTGCTCTATCTCGAACGCCTTTTTGTAGTGAACGACCGCTTCGGCGAAATTACCCGCAGCATATGCCGTCGCGCCGTCGCGGAGATAATCGCCGATCGGCTTGTCCGGGATAAACGGTGTCGGTGTTGGTGTCCCCGGAATTCGATCCTTCGACATATCGGGGCCAAGCCCGCAAGCAAAAGACGAAAAAGCCAGGGCGGCAATGATGATAAATTTACAAAACATCATTTAATAAGCCCGGGCAAATACGACACGTTTGCTCGACGGAGCACCCGAGTAAACGCACTTTCCATCTTCCTCAACTGCATCGAGGGGAATACATCTGATGGTCGCCTTCGTCTCGTTCTTGATCTTCTCTTCGGTCTCAGCCGTTCCGTCCCAATGCGCCAGAATAAAACCGCCCTTCTCGATCTGATCCTTGAACTGATCCCATGTGTCGACGCTGAACGTATTGTCCTCGCGGAACTTCAACGCTCGAGCATAGATCGCCGCTTGCATCTCCTCAAGCAGTTTGTGAATGTGATCGATGACGTCATCAAGCGAAACGGTCTCCTTCGTTAGAGTGTCACGCCGTGCAACTTCAACGGTTCCGTTTTCGAGATCGCGCATTCCCATCGCTAAGCGAATCGGGACGCCCTTCAACTCATACTCCGCAAACTTCCAGCCCGAACGCTGCTTGTCGTCGTCGTCGTATTTCACCGACACGCCGGCCGCTTTCAACTGTTCGAAAATTGGCATTGCCTTCTCGCTGATCTTCGCGAGATCTTCAGGAGTTTTGTAGATCGGAACAATGACGACCTGAACCGGCGCGAGCTTCGGCGGAAGCACGAGTCCGTTATCATCCGAATGAGCCATGATAAGAGCACCCATCAGACGCGTCGAAACTCCCCACGATGTCGCCCAGGGATGTTCGAGCTTGTTCTCTTTATTGACGAACTGTACCTCGAAAGACTTTGAGAAATTCTGTCCGAGGAAATGCGATGTTCCGGCTTGCAGCGCTTTTCCGTCCTGCATCAGAGCTTCGATACAGTAGGTTTCGACCGCACCGGCGAATCTTTCGTTCGGAGATTTTAGACCTCTTATCACCGGCAATGCGATCCAATCTTCAGCGAACGTCGCATAGACGCCGAGCATTCTTTCAGTCTCTTCGACGGCTTCCTGTTCGGTAACGTGCGCCGTGTGGCCTTCCTGCCATAGGAATTCCGTCGTGCGAAGAAACAGTCTCGTACGCATTTCCCAACGAACGATGTTGCACCACTGATTGATGAGAAGCGGAAGATCACGCCATGACTGGATCCAGCTCTTGTATGTATTCCAGATCACGGTTTCCGATGTCGGACGAATGATCAATTCCTCCTCAAGCTTCGCATTCGGATCGACAACTAGGCCTTTTCCATCGGGATTGGCCTTTAGCCGATAGTGCGTGACGACCGCGCATTCTTTTGCGAAACCTTCGGCATGTTCTTCTTCTTTTTCAAGAAATGATTTCGGTACGAAAAGCGGGAAGTATGCATTCACGTGTCCGGTCGCCTTGAACATGTCGTCTAAGGCACTCTGCATTTTTTCCCAGATCGCATAGCCATAAGGCTTAATTACCATGCAACCGCGTACGGCCGAGTTCTCGGCCAGATCCGCTCGTTTAACGATCTCGTTGTACCACTCGGAATAATTCTCCGATCTTTTCGGAAGTGCTTTGCTCATAAAATAAGTGACCCAAAGGACGTATTGCTAAAACAGAAATGATAAGGGAAAGACGAAGCAGTTACAATTCGCTCAGCGTTTCGGAGCTCCCGACGCGTTCGTTCGCCACACTTCTTTCCGTGGTTTAAGTCGGCCTTATCCTTCCATCTGTTCCGCGTCCTCTGTGTGTTCTGTGGTTGGCTTGTTGAAAGCGGAAACTACGGAATACACTGAACAGACCGAATGGCACCGAAGGAAAGCAACTTCAAAACCCGGATTGAGGTATGCGTACCGCTTGTCCTATCTGACCATTGTGCTAGAATCCGATTTTTATGAGCGAATTCAAGCTGGACTTTCGTGACACCGCCACGGCTTTCGCAGATAAGTCCGACGCCGAACTCCGGGAAAAATATCGTCTTTTCAAATTGCTGAACTCGCCGTTCCTAAATGCCATCGGAACACGCATCACGAGGTTCGCTCTTTCTCTCGGCCTACCTGTCGAAGGCCTCATCAAAGAGACAATTTTTGAACAGTTCTGCGGCGGCGAGACTATCGGAGAATGTGAACCCGTAGTCGAAAAGCTCGGACGCGCTCACATCGGAACGATCCTCGACTATTCGGTTGAGGGAAAGGCGACCGAGGCGGATTTCGATAATACGCGTGATGAGATCATCAAAACGATCGAGCGAGCGAAGAACGATCCGACCATTCCGTTCGCCGTCTTTAAGGTAACGGGAGTCGCTCCGC
This sequence comes from Acidobacteriota bacterium, assembly GCA_003223025.1. Classification (GTDB taxonomy): domain Bacteria; phylum Acidobacteriota; class Blastocatellia; order Pyrinomonadales; family Pyrinomonadaceae; genus OLB17. Next base: position 70,962 of record QHXR01000016.1, on the reverse strand, counting down.
TCGGTACCCTCGAGAAATTAAGCAAGAAAAGAAAACTCGACGCCAAGGGACAGGCAAAATGCGAGCGGATTCACACACGCGTCAATGAGATTTGTGAATTCGCACACTCGCTGGGCCAGCCGGTATTTATCGACGCCGAAGAAAGTTGGATCCAGGATGCGATCGATCGTCTCGCCACCGAGATGATGGAAAAATACAATCGTCGATCACCGATAGTCTTTAATACGCTTCAGATGTACCGAACGGATCGACTCCAGTATTTACGCGATGCGAGGAAGCAGGCGAAATCCGATGGTTACATTCTCGCCGTCAAGCTTGTTCGTGGAGCGTACATGGAAAAGGAACGTGATCGCGCGAATGAGATGGGTTACGAGTCGCCGATCCAGCCGGACAAGAAAGCGACGGACCGGGATTACAACGCTGCTCTCGAATACTGTATCGATCATCTCGACGACCTCGCGTTTGTTGCCGGCACTCACAATGAGAGGAGCACGCAGCTTCTGGCCCAGATGATGCACCAGCGCGGACTCAAGCACGATCATCCGCACATTTTTTATTCTCAGCTTTACGGCATGAGCGACAACCTGACGTATGTGCTCGCGAAGAACGGTTACAGCGTCTCGAAGTATCTACCGTATGGGCCGGTCGCGGACACGATCCCGTATCTGATCCGGCGTGCTCAGGAGAATACATCGGTGACAGGCCAGGTTAGTCGCGAGCTTGAGCTGATCGCTCTTGAGTTGGAACGCCGTCGTTTAGCGTAATCCGAGAAGTAATCTTATCGACCGGTCGTGAACTTCTTTACCTTCCGAGGCTTTCCAAACTTTATAACCTTCAAGCTCGGAGTCCGCGAGTTGCACGTTGCGCAATTTCGCGACCTGCGTACTCTCGAACGCGTGGTTTGTAAGTGCAACGTGTGACTTTTCCACCGCCAGGCTGGTCGGATCATCTAGTGCCGCTTCGGCAGTATCCGGATCCAAAAAGAAATCTTTGTACGCCGCTAGATGCCAAACTTCCTCTGCTGTGTCGACATCCAAAACCCTCAACAGAGCAAAGCCGCTCTCGAGCTGAAATATCAGAAAATCACCCGGCTGAAAATCGTGAATCATTATTTGCGAGGTTAGCATAAAGGTTTTCTCACGCTAAAATCGTGGCTATGAACTATAACTCTCTCCTCGACATCGCAATGGAAGAAGCTCGGCTCGGACTATCCGAAGGCGGTATTCCGATAGGTGCCGCGCTTTTCGATAGCAATGGAACTTTGCTCGGACGCGGCCACAACCGTCGCGTGCAGGAAGACGATCCGTCGATTCACGGTGAAACGGACGCATTTCGAAAAGCCGGTCGACAGCGCGACTACCGGGATACAGTCATGGTTACGACCCTCGCGCCGTGCTGGTATTGCAGCGGTCTCGTGCGACAGTTCGGGATCGGAACGGTTATCGTCGGCGAGTCCGTGAATTTTCAGGGCGGCATTGAATGGCTCCGCGAGAACGGCGTGAAGGTGATCGATCTGAATTCGAGCGTATGCGTTGAGATGCTGGCAAAATATATCCACGAGCACCCCGAAGTTTGGAATGAAGACATCGGCGTCAGCGATCAGAACTAACATTACAAAATTAATAATTACCGCATTAACAATTACCTGCGAAAAACACGTTCTACCCGGTCTTAGAGCTTTTGCAAATAATTTTTAATGCGGTAATTATTAATTTTGTAATGGATCCTCGTCCAGATCGAGAGACCCGCCGTTGATTGCGAATACGGGGTCCGGATGAGAAAATACCTTTTTATTTCAAGACCCGAAATTCATACATACAGGACAAGCAAATGGCAGATAACAAAGAAGCGGTCATCATCAGTGCGGCTCGGACGCCGACGGGAAAGTTTCAGGGAGCTCTCAAACCTTTTACTGCGCCGGATCTCGGAGCGATCGCGATCAGGGAAGCTGTGAAGCGCGCCGGCGTCGATCCTTCGAAGATCGACGAGGTGATCATGGGATGCGTGGTTCAGGCCGGGATCGGTCAGGCGCCCGCGCGACAGGCGGCGTTGAAGGCGGGTTTGCCACCGGAAGTTTCCGCTCTGACCATCAACATGGTTTGCGGATCCGGTTTACGTGCGGTCGCACTGGCTTCGCAATCGATCAAGCTGGGAGACTCTGATTTTGTTGTCGCGGGCGGAATGGAGTCGATGTCGAACATTCCTTATGCGCTGCAGACGGCTCGTGATGGATTTCGCATGGGAAATCAAACCGTCACCGATCTGATGATCCACGACGGTCTCTGGTGCCCGTTCGAAAACTGGCACATGGGAAATACGGGCGAGGTCGTCGCTGAGAAGCATCAGATCTCACGCGAGACGCAGGATCAATTTGCATACGACTCGCATCGCAAGGCGCACGAAGCTCAAGAGAACGGTTACTTCAAAGACGAGATCGTTCCGGTCGAGATCCCGCAGAAAAAAGGCGATCCGATCGTGCTCGATTACGATGAAACTGTTCGACCCGACACAACGGTTGAGACACTCGGCAAATTGAAGCCGGCATTCAAAAAGGACGGCGGAACCGTCACCGCGGGAAATGCTCCCGGTGTGAACGACGGTGCTTCGGCTCTAGTTGTTACATCGAGCGAAAAAGCTGCGGAGCTCGGCATAGAACCGCTTGGCCGCGTCGTGTCATATGCAGTTTCCGGAATCGAGCCAAAGTACATCATGCTCGCACCTGTCGAAGGCGTTCGTCGTGCGGTTGCAAAGGCCGGTTGGTCTCTCGAAGATGTTGAGCTCTTCGAATTGAACGAGGCATTTTCAGTCCAGGCGCTCGGCGTCATGAAAGAACTCGGGATCAATCCGGATCTTGTAAACGTAAACGGCGGGGCAGTCGCTCTCGGTCACGCGATCGGGAATTCCGGTGGACGCGTGCTGACGACCTTGCTGTACGAAATGAAGCGACGCGGTGCGAAACGGGGCGTCGCCGGTCTCTGTCTTGGCGGCGGCAACTCTGTGGCAATGGCCGTCGAAAGAATTTAGAACGGATTGCCAGTCCGTCTCGTACCGATCTATATGACGGCAAAAGAACAAAACAAACTGGCGGGAATATTCTTGCTGGCACACGGCGGTCTTCAGGCGGTGGTAATGCTCTTTCTCTGTCTGATCTACGGCGGCGTCGGTGCGGCGATGTTCTTCGGTTCGGGAAAGCAGGACGAGCAATTCGTCGGAGTCATTTTCGTGGCAGCGATCGTTTTCATCGCGATCTTCTCGCTGATTTTTGTGATCCCACAGGTTATCGGCGGCTGGAAGATGCTGAAAGAACGTCCGAACGCGAGGACCTGGGGAATCGTCGGCAGCGTTATTTCGTGCTTGTCATTTCCGCTGGGAACGGTTGCCGGAGTTTTCGGACTCGTCTTTCTATTCGGCGATGCGGGGAAACAGTTCTATCTCGGCAGTTCGTACACAGGCAGTTTGAATCCGCCTGCTCCGCCGGAGCCGAACAGTTGGCAGTGATCGATTCCGGCGCGGAACAAATTTTATTTCGTTGAACCACCCGCTTTTATCGGTGTGATCGGTGCGGGCACGATGGGTAACGGAATCGCTCAAACGGCGGCGAGCGCGGGATTCGATGTCGTGATGTGCGACGTCGATCAGGCGTATGTTGACCGAGGTCTGCAGAACATCGGCAAGAGCCTCGATCGATTCGTGAAGAAAGAAACGATGACCGTCGAGCAGAAAGACGAAGTGCTGGGGCGAATCAAAATAACGACATCGCTTGACGATTTGAAAGATTGCGCTCTGATCGTCGAGGCCGCGACGGAGAATTTCGAGATCAAAAAACAGATCTTCGAAAAGCTTGATCAGATCACTTCGGCGGACGCGATCCTTTCATCGAACACGTCATCGATCTCGATAACGAAGATCGCCGCCGTTACGAAGCGTCCCGATAAAGTCATCGGCATGCACTTCTTCAATCCGGTTCCGCTGATGAAGTTGGTCGAGGTGATCCGCGGGATTGCGACATCGGATGAAACGTACTCGAAGGTGAAGGACCTGAATCGTGTTCTGATGCCGATGATCAACGAATCAATCTTCGCCCTGCACGAAGGCGTCGCGACAAAAGAATCGATCGACGAGATCATAAAGCTCGGAATGAACCATCCGATGGGACCGCTCGCCCTCGCGGATTTTATCGGACTCGACGTGTGTCTCGCGATATTGAATGTTCTTCACGACGGACTCGGCGATCCGAAATACCGCCCGTGCCCGCTTCTTAAAAAGTATGTCGACGCCGGCTGGCTTGGCCGTAAGAGCGGGAAAGGATTTTACGATTACGCTTAGGAACGGACTGGACCGCAGGCATCCCTGCCTGCATGAGCGTCGCTTCGACGCGAAAGCGAATGTGCAGGTCTCGGAGTTTTTTACGCCGCGGAAGCCGCGGCGTTGCAGGCAGGGATGCCTGCGGTCCAGTCACAGTCCGATCCGGCAATCTCAGTGGACATTTTGGTCATCTAAAACCCAAACTCTTTCCCTTACGTATTAATCAGCGACTGATTTCTGATAACCAACATGAGAAGAATAATTCCGATAGTTTTGATAGCGATATTTTGCGCCTCGGCCTTCGCCCAGGTGAAGGTTGCCCCACTCAATATTAAAGAGCGGACGCTCCCAAACGGCTTGAAGGTCGTCACGGTGCAGGACAATTCGAGTCCGACGGTTTCGATCCACGTTTGGTATAACGTTGGCGGAAAAAATGACCCGGTGGGCCGTTCAGGTTTCGCTCATTTGTTCGAGCACTTGTTGTTTAAATCGACGAAGAACATGCCGAACGAGAAGATGGACCGCCTAACCGAAGACGTCGGCGGCTTCAATAACGCCTCGACGTGGCCGGACTACACAAACTACTTCGAAGTCGTCCCGTCAAATCATCTCGAGACTTTGCTGTGGGCTGAGTCCGACCGGATGGCCAACCTGAATATAGACGAACCGAACTTTTTATCTGAACGCAAGGTAGTTCAAGAAGAGTACCGGACGCGCATACTCGATCAACCGTACGGCCGTCTGTACTGGTACCTCGATAACGTAACATTTCAAAAACATCCGTACCGTCGCGGCGTCATCGGCGATCTCGATCAACTCGAAGCCGCGACCCGTGCCGACGCCGAAAAGTTCTACAAAGAATATTACCGTCCGGACAACGCGGTCCTCATTATCGTTGGAGATTTTGAACAGCGTCAGCTCGATTCGTGGGTCGACAAATATCTTGGTGCAATAAAGAAGCCGGCGGATGCGATCGCGCGAGTTACCGAAGTCGAGCCTGAATGGACGACCGAACGTCGATTCGAAAAGTTCGGACCGATCGTTCCGTTCCCGGCGACCGCGATCGTCTATCGAGCACCGAAGACGACGAGTCCGGATATCCCCGCACTACGACTCGCCGCGTCGATCCTATCGGGCGGAGAGAGCTCACGACTCTACATGGCACTGGTTCGCAATCAGCAGATCGCGCAAGAAGCGTCTCTCGACCTGACACTCAATGCGGAGGGCGGGCGAATGTCGCTTATAGGTATCGGCGCGGAAAAGGGAACTTCTCAGAATCTCGAAGCGTCGCTT
>QHXR01000016.1:60142-65349 GCA_003223025.1 Acidobacteriota bacterium | reverse complement strand
TCTCGGAGATGATCCGGGAGCGGGAAACTAACGATGGAAAAGCTGTTGCAATCGAACAGGCTGTCGCATATCAGAACGATCCGAAAGCGGTTAACAAGGACGTCGCCGCTCTCGAAGCGGTTACCGCGGCCGATATCCAACGCGTCATGAAGCAGTATTTCAAAGACAACAATCGCGTAGTCATTTACTACAACCAGGAGAAAAAGGCGGAGGCAACGAAATGAGAATGATGAAATTACGAATTGCGGATTGGGGATTTCGGATCTCGTTGTGCCTGGCTCTCTTCGGTGCGCTGGCGTTCGGGCAGATTCCCGAACCGGGACCTGCGAAATCAGTTAACGTCCCTGCGGTAAAGGAAACGAAACTCAAGAATGGATTAACGGTCGCCGTCGTCGAGAAACATAGTTCGCCGATCGTCACCGTCCAACTTCTGATCAAGGCCGGTGCTTCGATGGAAGGAATGGAAAAAGCGGGGCTCGCGAATATCACCGCGGACATGCTGACCAAGGGAACGAAAACCCGGAGCGCAGAGCAGATCGCGGAAGAGATGGAGTTTCTCGGCACGTCGATCAACACCGGTGCGGGCTGGAACAGCTCGTCGGTTTCGATGACAGTCACGACGGACAAGATTGGTCAGGCGATGGCGGTAATGTCAGACGTCGTTCTGAATCCGACATTTAAGCAGGAGGAGCTCGACTTGCTGAAATCGCAGAGCCTCGACGAACTTCAGTCTGCGATGACCCAACCGTCGTTCCTCGCGAGTTATGTGGGATCGGTGTATTCGCTGAAAGAACATCCGGCCGGTGGAACGCCGGCGAGTCTTGGATCCATGTCACGCGACGATGTCTCCGGATTTTATGCTCGCGTTTATTCACCGGACTCATCGGTCCTAATTTTTACCGGCGATGTGACGTCCGCCCAAGCTGCATCGCTCGCCGCAAAGCTCTTCGGCAAATGGGGTATGCCGCGCCCCACGGATAATGTGACTTATAGCGCGGAGAGCAGTCCGACACCTCCGAAGCAACGTGGTGAGATTGCCAACCGCATTCTCGTCGTCGATCTTCCAAAGTCCGGTCAAGCATCCGTCAATTATTTTAAATCGATCGATTCGTTTGGCCGAAGCGGAAATCGTTATTACACGGCTGCAGTTTTGAACTCGTTACTTGGCGGAGGCTACTCATCGAGGCTGAATCAGGAGATCCGTATCAAGCGCGGGTTGAGCTATGGCGCCGGAAGTTCGTTCGGATGGCGAGGCAGCTCGACAAACTTCACGACTCGAACCCAGACGAAGAATCAATCGGCGGCCGAAGTTGCGGAACTCGTGATCGCAGAATTGCGTCGACTTGCGGAGACGGACGCGGTAGAAACTGAGCTGAATCCGCGCCGATTGGTGTTGACCGGTAATTTTGGCAGGAACCTCGAGACGACGGCCGGCTTGGCTTCAGCTATCGGCGATCTGTACACGTTCAGTATTGCGACCACTGAGCTCAACAATTACATGCCGAACATCAACGGAGTAACTCCCGTCGGAGTGAAAGGATTCGCGACGGAATATCTTCGAAACGGCGATCTGATAATCGTTGGCGATTATTCGATCTTCAAGGACGATCTTGCGAAACGTTTTCCTAGCATTAAGGTTGATGTGATTCCGGCGAGCGAGCTTGATATCACTAAGCCGAACTTAAGGAAGTAGGTTTGAAGAGCGGGGGCAAGCCGCCCTTCCTAACTTGCGAATATTAGAACGTCGAGCCGTGTAACTAACATTGGCGCTTGAACACATTCGCAAGTTAGGAAGGGCGGCTTGCCCCCGCTCTTCATTGGTGGAAACTGGAGCTACCCCTTAGAATATCTTCAATGCATCGCGACCTTCGCTCGTTCCTTCAAACCCTTCGAAATGAAAATGAGATCGTCGAGATATCGGCCGAAGTCGATCCGTATCTCGAGCTCGCGGAGATCCATCGCCGAGTCATTGACGAACGAGGCAAAGCTCTTCTCTTCACAAACGTAAAAGGATCCCGATTTCCGGTCGCGACAAATCTCTTCGGCACCGTGCGACGAATTGAGCTCGCGTTCGGAAAACGTCCGCTTGAATTCGTCCGTCGCGCGGTCGAGATGGTCGAGAAGATAATCCCTCCGAAGCCAAAAACGCTCTGGAATTTTCGTGACGTCGGTCTCACCGGTTTGAAGCTGGGAACAAAACGAGTAAGCCGCGGACCGATTCTCGAAAACCGGCAATCCAAAGTCGATCTCGAGGCGATTCCGTTTATCCAGCTTTGGGACGAGGACGGCGGTCACTTCAACACCTTGCCTCTTGTCTATACGGAAAGTCCGACTAGCGGGAAAAGCAATCTCGGCATCTATCGAATGCAAAGGTACGACGCCGCGACGACCGGAATGCATTGGCAGATCGGCAAAGGCGGCGGCTTTCATTATCACGAAGCCGAGCAGCGAAACGAGTCGTTACCGGTTACTGTTTTTCTGGGCGGTCCACCCGCGTTGATAATCTCGGCGATCGCGCCGCTTCCCGAAGATGTTCCGGAATTAATGCTCGCGTCATTGCTTGCAAATGAAAAGATCGAGACCGTCGACAACCCGCTCGGCGGACATCGCTTGCTCGCCGATTGCGAATTCGCTCTCGTCGGACATGTTCCGCCTCACAAACGAAAGCCTGAGGGCCCGTTCGGCGATCACTACGGCTACTATTCCTTGACTCACGATTCAGGAAGATTTCTTTATCGGCGATTTTCTACAGGAGCTTTTGTCACCGTTGTTTCCGGTAGTGATGCCCGCGGTGCGCGATCTCTGGAGCTATGGTGAGACGGGATTTCATTCACTTGCTGCAGCGGTTGTGAAAGATCGTTATGCACGCGAAGCTTTGTCCGCCGGTTTCAGGATTCTCGGCGAAGGACAGTTAACGCTGACGAAGTTTCTCCTGCTCACTGACACACCGCAGGACCTCCGCGATTTTCGATCCTTGTTCGAACATATCCTCGCTCGCGTCGAATGGGAAAGAGACCTGTTCATATTCGGCCAAACCGCATTCGATACGCTGGATTACGCGAGCGGAAAGATAAATCATGGAAGCAAGGCGATTCTGATGGGCCTCGGCGAAGCGAAACGGGAACTCGCTCGCGAGTTTCGCGGATCGCTTCCGACCGGCGTAGATCGCGCCGAAGCTTTCTGCGGCGGCTGTCTTGTTGTTCAAGGGAGCTCGTACATAGATGAACCCGATCTCGGAAGTCGATTGGCAAAGTCCGGAGCGTTTGACGACTGGCAAGCAGTTGTCATCCTCGATGACGCCGATCTTGCGAAATCGGCTGAAAAGTTTCTCTGGGCGACATGGACCCGATTCGACCCCGCCATGCACATCCACGCTCGCGAAGCCTTGTTGCAAAACAATCACATAAAATACTCGGGTCCGATCGTCATCGACTCTCGTATGAAACCTTGGTATCCGAAAGAAGTCGAAGTGAAACCCGAAATCGCGAAACTTGTCGACCGGCGATGGTCCGAATACTTCGACTAGCCCTTAGTGAATTGCTGTGAAAATTACTCACAAGATAATTCTCATCGGCTCGCTGTTTTTGGCTGCAGTCGCGCTCTGTCTCGCGTATTCATACTTCGTCGAACCTAACAGACTCGTTGTAACGCGCGAAGAAATTCGGATCAAGGATTGGGATCCGGCATTCGACGGTCTTCGCATCGCGCTTATCTCCGACATTCACGGCGGCTCGAACGGAGCATCGGCGGAGAACATCCGCCGCGTTGTTGAAACTGCCAACGCCGAAAATCCGGATCTTATCGTTCTACTGGGCGATTATGTTTCGCAAGGCTCGACGCGCGAGCCTTCGCACGAACGTCCGCTTCGTATGCCGATGAGTGAAGTCGCCGACAATCTAGCGGGGCTGCATGCTAAGTTCGGAGTGTTTGCGGTTCTCGGAAATCACGATGCATGGTACGGGGATGAGGAAGTTACTGCTGAGCTGACGCGGGTTGGATATAGGGTTTTGCAAAACGAGATCGTCCCAATTCAGCAGAACGGCGCAACGTTGCGTTTGTTCGGTCTGAAGGATCATCTCAAGCTCAATTCCTGGATCACGTTCGACGGGATGATACGATCCACGATCGCTGCGAATCCAAGAGAAGGTCAGATCGTCGTTCTCGAGCACAGCCCCGACATTCTTTACATACTGAATTACTGGAAGGATCTGAATCCCGATTTGAAACTGATGCTTGCAGGTCACACGCACGGCGGACAAGTTTGGCTTCCGATCGTCGGTGCTCCGTTCGTGCCGTCGTTTGTCGGCCAGCGATACGCGCAAGGTCATGTCGTAGAAGAAGGAGTTCACATGTTCGTCACGAGCGGAGTCGGAACGAGTATGCTTCCGTTTCGATTCATGGTCCCGCCCGAAGTTGCCATGCTGACGATTAGAAAAGATTGATTCACCGCCGAGACGGAGAGACGCAGAGATCATAGGCAGTAATTCTCTCTGCGTCTCTCCGTCTCGGCGGTGCTATTTAGCGTAACATTACCTGGACTGCTTTGAGATCTCCGTCATTCTTCGCCGGCTTCAATCCGAGGATCTTGCACATCAATTCATACACGTGAATGTTCTCGAATGGTTCGGCAAGATAGCCGCGTTTGAACGCCGGACCGTGAGCGATGAATGTTGCGCGCATCGACTCGACTTTATTGTCGTATCCATGAGCTCCGCGCACCTTGTCAAAGTCATCCGACTTCTTCGCATCCTCGAATCGCTTCCGCGACATCATTGACCAACCCTCATCCGACGAGCACACGATCGGCGCGATCCTTCGTCCTTCGTTGTAATGAAGCCGCTGCGGGATCTCGCTCTTTCGCCAACACGTCGCGTGCCGGATGTTTTTCAATCGCGCAATTATCAACTCTTCTTTTCCGGGTTTTGGAAAGATCTGCCATATCTCGCCGGTAGTTAGGATCGGATCTGCAAGCGTCTTATCCGTCGTGTCGAACAGATCGTCCATGACGACGGCATTGTGCTGGTCGCGAGACGCCATTCCGTGATCGCTTACGACTATGATGTTCACCCGACCGTCGATCCCGCGCTTTCGCAGCCCATCCATCAACTGCCCGATGTACCGATCCGCATTTAGCGCCGCATAGCGCGTTTCCTCGGCATCGGGCCCGAATTCGTGGCCGGCGTCGTCGGTGTCGCTGAAGTACATTG
>QHXR01000016.1:10649-60119 GCA_003223025.1 Acidobacteriota bacterium | reverse complement strand
AGCTTCGGCCTTATACCGTCGATCGCAGCCTCGGAGCCGACAAAGAAATACGAGGCCGCGATCTGACCTTGCTTCTGTGCCGTCACCCAGATCGGCTCGCCCCACCACCAACGAGAATCCTGCACTCGATCCCGATCGTCGATCTTGAAGATCTCTCCGAAATCCGAGACGTTATTCTCGACGATCCCATGATGCTCGGGATAGAGCCCGGTTGCGATGGTGTAGTGATTCGGAAACGTCTTTGTCGGGAATGACGGGATCATCCACTTCGCCCGGATGCCTTCACTAGCAATACGCTTGAGATTCGGCGTGTTGAACTTGTCGACGTAGTCATATCGAAATCCGTCGAGCGATATCAGGATCACCGTTGGCTTGAGATCGTTGACGCGGCTCTGTGCGATCAACGAACAATGGAGTAGAAAAAGGACTACGACTGCTAGAGCCGATCTAAGTATCAGTTTCATAGGATGGACGTTACGGAGTTTCGCCACTATTATAGCTTTGCATTTCCATCTCATCAAAAAACCAACTGGAGACTAAATGAAACACGCTTCGGCAATTATTTGTGTCGCGATCCTCATAACCGCCGCACTTGGATGCAGTCAGTTCAAAGGCGGCGACACCGGTACTACGGGTAATACCACAACTACGACAGCGGCAGCTGCGTCTCCGGCGATCTCGCAGGATATCAGCGGGGCATACGACATCACCGGTATGAATGAGAACGGTGCCGGAGCGTACAAGGGAACTCTGATGGTCACGAATCGCGAAGACGTGTACCAATTCAGTTGGGACACGGCCGGGAAAAAGTATGACGGCGTCGGGGTCCAAACAGGCGATGGTATCGGAGTCGCTTTCGCCGAAGGCGACAACGGAAAAGGCTGCGGAGTCGTGCTCTACAAGATAGGATCGGACGGCAGTCTGAACGGCAAGGCAGGCTATTGGGGAAACAACAGCAGCGAGACCGAGACCGCGAAACGCACGAAGGGCACCGACCTGGAAGGCGATTACGACGTCAGCGGGACGAACACCGCGGGTCAAGATTACACGGGAAAGCTCTCTGTGAAGAAAGCCGGAGCGGGTTACACTTTCTCATGGAACGCGGGGTCGCCTCTTGAGGGATTCGGAATTCGGCAGGGCGACACAGTTGCAGTCGGGATCGGCGGGAACAAGTGCGGATTCGTAAGCTACGAACGAAAGTCCGACGGAACGCTGGAAGGGAAATGGGGCGGATACGGATCGAGATCGGTCGGGACTGAAACCGCGAAGAAGAAGTAGTTAAATCTCACGCAGGCGGACTTCCAGGATCTCCGAATCTTCGAGAGCCGTCAGCGTAACTCCCGAACGATCCGTTATGACGACGTGATCATCGGCATGGAGCGTCGGACACTTCGACGGCGGAAGAACTGCACCCGATATCACATAGAGAAATACAAAGGCGTCTCCGGATTCGACCAGAGCTGTCCCGTGACCGGCGATCTTCATAGTCCGAACACGTCCCATATCTTTTGTAGCATTTCCGATCTCCGTTTCGGCGACGATACAGTTTGAACCCGCAGCCTTCCATTGAGCGTGTCGGCCTACGTGACGAACAAATTTCTGCCCTCCAAAATCGCGATTAGACTTCACCTCGCTCGTCGGTAACTTTAATTCGTGCTCAACCCACGTCTCATGCTCGGCGGGCGAACTCACTTCGATCACTTCCGCACCGACCGATGATTCGAGAACGCGATGTCGGATCCCCGACGGCTGAAGCACGCAGTCTCCGGCTTCCAATACGAACGGCGGTCCCTGATCCTCATACACGACACGGATCGAGCCGCTCTTGCAGTAGATCATCTGAAACCAGATCTTATGATAGTGAACGTAGTCGGGAACTTCACCGCCTTCAGTGATACGAATGTGCGATGCGATGACCCGTCCGTCAAGACGGTCCGGAATCAGATCGCGATACTCCATCCCGGCGCGACCGGCGATCCAGTTTTGAGTTCCGCCTTCAGGCGGCCCTTGCCGGCTTAAGCCGGGACTCAAAACAATTCGCACCGACTCTCCGACTTTCGATACGATCGCTTCGCGCGGATCATCCGCGGGCATGATCATGTCGAGACGATAGCCGTCGCCCAGGAATGAATCGATTTCTTTAGCGAGGTCGGAACAGTGAAGCTCTTTCAGTTCAGGCCGGTTTCCTTTTTCCATTCATCGGAGACTATTTTGCCCTTCTCGAAATCATCGACGACCAGAATCAGTTGGTTCGCGTGGTCACTGTAGATGACCTCGATATTGACTCCTGCTTCCGCCATGCGACGGGCGATCTTTCCGAGTTGTCCGGGAACATCTTGCCTGAGTTTTTGCGCCAGCACTTCGCGGACATCGAGCACTTCGATACCGACATCTTCAAGCGCTTTTCTCGCCGCTTCGCCATCGTCGAATAAAAAGTGCATGCAGCCTTTTCCATCGACAACCCAGCCACCGCCGCCTTCGACACTGACACCAGCCATTCCCAGTGCCTCACCCATCCGCGCCATTTCTCCAGGTTTATTTTCGAGTCGAATTGAAACGTCGTACATGTTTTCTCCGACAGAAAATTAGCTATTGGCTATTAGCCGTTAGCTATAAGCCTGAATGGCTAACAGCTAATAGCTAAAAGCAAACGGCTAGTTTTCAAATGCCTTTCACAACAATCTCAGACTTTATCGAGTTCGCGATATAGCATCCCTCGTGCGCCTCGTGATGCATCGCCGAAACCTCGTCGTCGGTCGGCTTAGTCTCACCCGACCATCCGATCTTCGGATCGAGCGTGATCTTCGAGACCCACGGCTTGCCGTCGGCATCAGTCATTTCTCCTACTGCGTTGTCTTCGTAGGAGTCGATAACGAATCCTCTCTTCGCAGCGACCCAAAGGAACGTCAGCATGTGACACGATGCGGCCGCGGCAACCAAAGCTTCTTCGGGATCGACAGCTTCCTCGATCGAGAACGGAACTCGCACCGCGTGCGGTGATGACGAAGCGGGAACCTCGACTCCACCATCGAACGACCACGTGTGCCCGCGCGTGTAGCGGTTCTTTGTAAAAGTTTCGGGAGAGTCGTTCTTCCAGGAAACCTTTGCTGTGTACTCGCTCATAGGATTTATTGCGGTGCTTGTTTTGTAAGATTTGTATCGGCCTGGCGATGCAATATTCGCCATCCTGTTTTCTCTCGGCGGAAGACCATTGTCACACGGTAATCGCGCGTTGACTCTTCCAGTTTTCCGGGAACGTGAAACCGAATATGCTCGAGCTGAACAACGTAGGCAAAATCTCCGCTCGCGGTCGCCACAACTCTCTCGATCTTGTTCGTGCCGTTCGAAAACTGCTGACCCACCCAGTCGAGACGTGCGTCTATCGCCTTCGGTCCTTTCTCAACCGTTCCACCGAAGCCTCCGGACAAGGTTATCTCTTCGGAGTCCGACCACAGCGCCTTGAACGCGTCGGATTTCCCGTTCTGCATTTCGAGTTGAGCGGCATCGAGTTTCGTAAGGAAGTTTTGAAAGTCCGTCGAAGAATTCTTTTGGGCGAGGGCCGAGGTGGTCAATAGACCTAATACGACGATAACGAAAAACGATTTGCGGGAAAACGAAAACATTTTGGAGCTCCTTTTTTGTTGTTACTCGTCCCAAACTTCGATCTCGTCTGGTTGGAGGATTACAAGTTTTCCATCCCGTTCGACCGCGACCGGATTGCCGGCGCGCTTATTCATGAGAAGGGCGTTACGCACTGCACGGTCATGTGCCTTAGTAATCTCTTCGCTGTAGCGATCAAAGAGGCTCTCTTCAGGTTCTACCTTCGTATCTCGTTCCATAATAATTTATGACTGACGGTCTCTCCATCCCTGTCAGTATACCGCGCGATCTCGGTCACATGTGTGGTGCCCGGCGCTGAAGAAACGAGGAACCGGCGACGGGCGATTCAAGTTAAAGAAGTTTTTCGTTCCACCGCCGACTCGCCTTTCCCCTCGATACCTCTACCGCGCGATCTCACCGGCCAGAAAAAGCCAGTCGACCTTCTCGCCGGCTCGGATCCCTCCAGCAAGAATCGTATTCAAAGATACAGCGCCGCCTTTTTTAATCGTTTTTCGAATCTCGTCTAGCGTGGTCTTCCTCACGGCGATCCAGTACTCCTTGTTTCCGTCCATGAATCGCACTTCGTCCGAAATGAGGGCCGTCGCGCTCGCTGGAAATCCACTGGTCTGAAACCAGACGTCGAGCAGACGTTGGCGGCTATGTGGAATGGAACGGACGTCGCCGGTGAAGACGAGACTTGCCCTAGTCCGAATTTGTCGCGGGTCGAACCATACATCCAAGATCCTCCCCGGCGCTTCCATCTTCCTGTCGATCGCATCTTCTAGCGGTCCCGGTGCGAAAGCGGTCGATCGCCTCTGTTCGAATTCCTCGACAGCCAGCATCCATCGCAGGTCATCCGTTTCCGGGAGAGCCGATTTGTCGGGAGATGAATCTTTCTTCTGGAGCCTCCCCGGGTTAAAGCCTCCGAGATAAAAATAGTAAATGAGTATCTCTTCTCCGGGCTGAACCAACCGCTCCAACGACGCGGTGAGCATCTTAACGACCGGCATCCAAAGCTCCCGATCGCCTTCTTTAAACAAATATTCTTCCACCAAGAGATCGGCGTTCTCGCGAGGTACATTCCGGCTTTGCACCCAAATATCTATGAAGTGCTTCCCGTACTTGCCGACGGTTCTCTTCTTCCCTGTATATATGACGAGCGTCTTTGCAGGAAAGGGCTTTCCCGAAATGTGCATATCGGCTGCCGGCGTACCGTCAACGAGTTTTTTCTCCTGCGAGATAAAATCAAAAAGCTTTCGCTCGGGGTAGGTGTTCCAATCCTGGCCGTTAGCTACGAGAACCAGCGCCTGAAGGACTAATAGCGCTCTGAGAATGGATTTTGTCATATACAACTAAGGCTTCAATCGATACAACATTCTCGGAAAAGGAATCGTCTCTCGCACGTGTTCGATGCCGCACATCCAGGCGGTGCAGCGTTCGATGCCCATGCCGAATCCGCTGTGCGGGACGGAGCCGTAGCGACGGAGATCGAGATACCACTCAAACGATTCGCGTGGCAGATTGTGTGCCTCGAGTTGTTCGATCAGGTAATCGAGCGAAGCCGCACGCTCGCCGCCGCCGATGATCTCGCCGTAACCTTCAGGTGCAAGCAGATCGATCCCGAGCGCGTATTTAGGATCGTCCTTGTCCACCTCGAAATAAAATCCTTTTATCGCAGCGGGGAAGTGATGGACGAAGACAGGCTTGCCGAACTGATTCGAAAGATACGTTTCATCCGGAGCACCAAAATCTCCGCCCCATTCGAAATTGTTTTCGAGCTCGCCCTTCGCATGACCGTCCTGGAGCATCTTCACCGCATCGTCGTAATGAAGACGCGGGAACGGAGCCGAGATCGCTTCGAGCACCGTCGTGTCGCGCTCCAGGGTTTTCAATTCTTCCTGACGATCTTTCAGAACTCGCTGGACGACGGCGAGGATCATGTCTTCGCCGAGCTGCATCATGTCTTCGTAACTCGCGTACGCAACTTCCGGCTCAACCATCCAGAACTCGGTCAGGTGACGACGTGTCTTCGACTTCTCAGCGCGAAACGTTGGACCGAACGCGTATGACTTTCCAAACGCCGCCGCGGTCGCTTCGTTGTAGAGCTGTCCCGACTGAGTTAGATAAGCTTTCTCATCGCCAAAGTAATCGACCTCGAACAATGTCGTCGTTCCTTCGCACGCGGCCGGCGTGAAGATCGGTGTGTCGGCGAGGATGAATCCGTTGTTGTCGAAAAAGTCGCGGACGGCCTTGATCACCGTGTGTCGAACTTTCAGAACCGCGTTCTGTTTCTTCGAACGGATCCAAAGATGACGATTGTCCATCAGGAATTCCGTCCCGTGCTCTTTCGGCGTGATCGGATATTCGTGAACGTTCTGAATAATTTCAATTTCTTTGACATCGACTTCGACACCGATCGCCGAACGGTCGTCGGTCTTCACCGTTCCGCGCACGATGAGAGACGATTCCTGTCCGAGCGATTTCGCTTTTTCGAAAACCGCTTCGTCATTTCCTTTGAAGACGACGCACTGGACGATTCCTGTCCCGTCGCGAAATTGAAGGAAGACAAGTTTACCGCTCGAACGCGTGTTGTAGAGCCAGCCTTTCAGAGTGACTTCTTCGCCGATGTGATTCTTGAGATCTGATACGTATGTTTGCTTCATGAATTCCCGAGCTGTCTTAGACAAAGGACTATTCTAGTAAAAAAGGATAACCGTGCAAACCGCGATCATATCTCGGAGTTGGACGAGTTCCTTTTGAGATCTCCTTGCGTCTTAGCGTCTTTGCGTGAAAACAGTGGCTTGCGTCCGGGAACAGTAAAACGCAAAGTCCGAACCTTGCTCGTTTGACACTTAATTCGATTGAAAGCAGACTTTGGACATGAGTAGAAACCGGATCGCGATCCAACTTATCGCCATAGTTCTCTTGGCCGCCTCGGGCTTTATAAAAGCGCAAACGGGGGCCTCGCCTGCTGCGGTGACTAACAGTTTTTACAAAAAGTATATCGAGTATCAAATGCGTGGACTGCCGACGGAGAAGCAGGTCAAGAGTCTGACTCCTCTGTTTTCAAGTGAGATCGTGAAGATGATCGCGACGGACCGGGTCGAGCAAACGAAATTTATAAAGGAACATCCGGATGAGAAACCGCCTTGGATCGAAGGCGATCTTTTCTCGAGTCTCACCGAAGGCGCGACGTCATACAAGCTCGGAAAATCGCGAATCGAAAAAACAAGAGCCGAAGTGGATGTGAATCTTGTTTACAAAGACAAGAGCGATGCGACGGAATGGATGGATACCGTCGTGCTGACGAAGACGAACGGAAAGTGGATCATCAGTGACATTCTCTACAAGGGAAACTGGGCATTCATGAACGGAGCAAGCCTCCGCGCCAGTCTAAGCAACTAACAGATCTATGGCCGACGAGAAAAAGAAGAAGAAAATTAACTACTCAAGCGCCTGGGCTGAGGCGAAGCGGATCATGTGGGGAGCGCGCTGGCGTCTCGCGTTCGGCAGTTTTCTGATGCTGATCTCGCGTCTCGCGGGAATGGTGCTTCCCGCGTCGACGAAGTACATCGGCGACGAAGTATTCACGAAGCAAAACTACAGTCTCGTAAAATGGATCGCTCTCGCGATCGGGATCTCGACGTTGATTCAGGGCGTGACATCGTTCGCACTTTCGCAGATCCTCGGCGTCGCCGCACAGCTCGCGATCACAAACATGCGAATGCGCGTCCAGAGTCACATCGAGCGGCTTCCGATCTCATATTTCGATTCAACGCAGAGCGGCCAACTGATCTCGAGGATCATGAACGACGCCGAGGGAATTCGTAATCTCGTCGGCACCGGTCTCGGACAGATTCTCGGAAGCCTCGTCACCGCGATCATCGCCATCGGCGTCCTTTTCTATTTGAATTGGCAACTGACGCTCGCGACGATCGTTGTGCTGCTGATCTTTGGCGGTGCGTTGATGTACGCGTTCAAAGTTCTTCGACCCGTTTTCCGCGAACGCGGCGAGATCACGGCCGAGGTCACAGGACGATTGGGCGAAAGTCTTGGCGGTATCCGGATCGTAAAAGCTTACACCGCGGAAAAGCGCGAGGAGCTGTCATTCACCCGCGGTGCACATCGTTTGTTTAGGAACATCGCGAAAACGATCACCGGAGTCTCTGCGATCAGCTCCTTCTCATCGGTCGTCATCGGCGCGGTCGCCGTCGTCATGATCGTCATCGGCGGAAGCGCGGTGCAGGCCGGGACGATGACTCTTGGCGACTTTTTGATGTACATCTCTTTTACCTTTTTGCTCGCGATGCCCGTAATTGAGCTCACGTCGATCGGAACGCAGATCACCGAAGCTCTCGCCGGGCTCGATCGTATCCGCGAAGTCCTTGCGATGAGCACTGAAGATGAACAGGATGTGTCTAGACACGCTCTGCCAGAGATCAAGGGAACGATCGATTTTGAAAATGTTGAGTTCGAGTACGACAAAGATGTGCCCGTGCTAAAGGGCGTCTCGTTTCATGCCGAAGCCGGTGCGACGACGGCACTCGTCGGATCGAGCGGCTCCGGGAAATCTACGATCCTTAGTCTTGTACTGAATTTCATCCAGCCGACTACCGGAACGATCAGCATAGATGGCCATGATCTTCAAACCGTCAGGCTGCGCGATTATCGAAAACATCTTGGTGTAGTGCTGCAGGATAATTTTCTATTCGACGGAACGATCCTCGAGAACATTCGATTCTCGAATCCGGAAGCGAATCTTCAGGAGATAAGATCGGTTTGCCGAATCGCAAATGCCGATGAGTTCATCGAAAAGTTTCCAAACGGTTATGACACGATCGTCGGCGAGCGCGGCGTGAAACTTTCAGGCGGACAGCGTCAGCGCATCGCTATCGCGAGAGCTCTGCTCGCAAATCCGCGTGTACTGATTCTCGATGAAGCGACATCCTCTCTCGACTCCGAGAGCGAAGCTCTGATTCAGGAAGGACTGAATCGACTTCGCGCCGGACGTACGACTTTCGTCATCGCTCACAGGCTCTCAACGATCCGGAGCGCCGATCAGATACTGGTTGTCGAGGCCGGTGAGATTCTCGAGCGGGGAACTCATGAACAATTGATCGCCCAGGACGGGCGGTACAAACAACTCTATGACAAGCAGTATCGCTTCGAACAGAATTTGTTTGTAAATCCCGGGGAAGATTTCACTGGAAAGCCCGGCGAAGCATTCGCTCAAACAAAACTCTCATAGGAAATTATGACGGATATTGATATCGACGCCTTACACGCCGCCGATGCTGAACTGACCGAAAAAGAAAAATACGAAAACGCTCTCCGGCTCGGATTTGACGGCGATCGCGAAAGGCTTGAAAAATTCTGCCGGCTTCTCGCCGAATCGATTCCTGAAAAAACAGCCGCGGTGCTCGGTGGAAGCTCGGTGACCGGACACAATTACAAGACCGGCAAACCATTCGATGCTGATGGTCCCGGGACGAGCGACCTCGACGTTACGCTGGTGGGTCCTGAGATCGTGGAGCTTTTCACGCTGGAAGGATTTTGGGTGCCGGGTATTCATTCGCATCCTGTGAAAGACGGTGATGAAGAGATCGCTCCGGCGCTAAAACCGTTGAGACGAGGGCTGCAGAAGATCGCCGAAGGACGTCCGGTGACAATCAATGCCACCCGAGACTTTTATGTTTGGATCCGCGAGCACTGGCTCGGCCAGCCCTACCTGACGCTGGTTGGAAAGGTGGACGAATCGTAATGCTCAGGCTCTTGAGCTACAACATCCGTTTTGGTGGAAAGGGCCGCGAAGGTCTTTTGGCCGAGGTCATCCGCCGTTGTAATCCGGACCTGGTCGTTCTTCAGGAAGCAAGCAACGTCGACGTCGTGCAGAAACTGTCCGAGACGACGGAATTACGATACTGGGCCGCGAAACCCGGACACTCCATTGCGTTCCTCAGTCGCGAAGAGGTCACGCACTATGAGTGGCACGCCGATCCGGCGCTACAGCGTGCGTTCATGGAGATCGTCGTCGGTGATCTGCGAATCTACGGAATCCATCTTCGGGCCACGCATTCCAATTACACCGAACGCGGCCGGATGCGTGAGGCGCGAGCTCTGCTCAGGTGCATCAAAGAGTACCGCGAAGGTTTTCATGTGCTCGTCGGCGACTTCAACACGCTGGCTCCCGGTGAGCTGCTCGATATGCAGAGGCTGCCGTGGCGATACAGAGTCTTGGCGATGGTGCTTGGCGGACGGGTGACGTACCGGACGATCCAGATAATGCTCGACGAGAAATATATCGATAGCTACCGCCGACTAAACACCGATCACGGATTTACTTTTCCAACCTGGGACCCGCACGTCCGGCTCGATTATGTTTTTGCGCCGGCCGCTTACATCGATCGGGTGCGAAGCTGCGAGGTCGTTACCGATATTCCGGAAGCCGCGAAAGCCACCGACCATTTTCCTTTGCTGGCTGAGATCGAAGTTGTGGACGCGCAACTTAGTGAAGGAGCCACGGCCTCTTTATGATAGTCAAGCGGGAGGCAAGCGCCATACGCGCCAAGCTAAGCCGTTAGTCGATCTTAGCTCCGTTAGGAGCGAAATATTGGTAGTAATGAGTCCCATTTTTCTTAAAGCTCCGGAGGAGCGGCACGTTGTCTCGATCCGCCGAAGCTGCCTGTTTGCTCGCCTTTCTGCTTCGAGCAAGATCTGTTCGTAAACCCGGGTGAGAATTTCACAGTTAAGCCCGGCGAAACAAAACTCTAGGAGATTCTTGATGCCCGAACAACAAACATACGGAAATCATGTCCGTTACTTTCCCCTTTTTCATTTCGTCCTAACTCCGCTGCTTGCGCTGAACTTTATCTATCAGGCGGTTCGACTTTACCAGGAGCCGAGTCTCGACCGCGCCGTGTTCACGATCTTGTCGCTGGGATTCGTCGGGATGATCCTTGCCGCCCGGCTTCAGGCGCTAAAAGCCCAGGACCGCGTGATTCGACTCGAAGAACGGTTGCGTTATCGGGAGCTGCTGCCGCCCGATCTCGCTGGACGCGCATCAGATCTCAGCTTTGGTCAGATAGTGGCATTGCGATTTGCTCATGATGACGAGCTCGCGGATCTGTTACGACGGACTTGTGATGGAGAGTTCGCGGCGTCGAAGGACATCAAGCTTGCGATAAAGAATTGGCGCGGCGACTATCACCGTGTCTAAGCATCTCGACTTATTTCGCGGCTTACTATCTTCCGGATCGCATGGAACCGATCGAGATTCTCGGCGGCGCGTAGAACAATCTCGAACATTGGCTTTATGAACGGCACGAAGTAGGTCTTACCGCGATTGACGGATTGGAATGAGAACGTCCCGATCGCTTTCAGGCAGCGCTGGATGGTTTGCAAGCGAAACTCTTCGGCGAAGACCGCCTCGTCGATTGGCTCTAGTCTCCGCGATCGGCGTTGCTCGAGAAAGAATCGTCGTTTCGCCGCCAACCACTCGGCAGATGGTGACTCGGTCACGCGATCGAGAAGAAGCGAGACAAGATCGTACGCGACTGAACCGATCCGCGCGTCCTGATGATCGATGATCGAAATCCCGCCGTTATAGAGCATCAGATTGGCCGCATGAAAGTCTCGGTGGCAGAGAACAGTCGCTTTGGATTCTAGCTCGGATGCCAGCTCGCGAAATTCCGCAGTGAGCGCGGCATCGTCTTCGGTACCGAGGCTCTCGCCCTTGTAGGTCCCGAAATAATGAGTCTTAAAAAACTCGAGCTCCCAAAGAAGCTTTTCAGTATCGAACTTCAAACGGGATGCGATTGAATCGAGCTCGAACGCGAGCGGCGTCGCAGCCTGAATCTGGGCTATGAGAACGATCGCGGCGTCGATCAACAACCCACGAGCCTTTTCGTCGGCCTTCTCCAGAACATCGCGAAGAATCGTGTCACCGAGATCTTCTTGAATGATCACACCGAGAGCTTCATCGAATTCGAAAATGCGGGCGACCGGAAGACCGGCGGAGGCGAACAGGTTCGTGACATCGAGATAAGTTTGTTCAGCCGCGACGAACGGTTCGGGATAAACGCACGCGATCGCCGTTTCACCTTTCCATCCGACACGAAAGTATTCGCGCGTTGAAGCGTCGGGTGTTAACTGCTCGATGTTTAGATTTTCTTTACGCTCGGTTAGAAATCTCTCGAGCCTTGCGAGGAAGTCGGACATAAACTAGTTGAGCGGCACCACGTAGTTCTCGCCCTGAATGTATCCTTTCAGCGCCTTCTCGGGAATCTCTTCGCAGTTTCGCACCATCTCGGCTCTGACGATCGCAGCATTCTCAAAATGCTCGCCGGCCGGGATCGTGACGCCATCTGCGATTATCGTTCTGTATAAGATGACGTCGTCCGCGACACTGACATCGTCCCACATCACAGAATCGCGAACGCTCGCAGTCGATGCGATCTCGCAATTCGCTCCTTTGAAAACGTCATCGCCATTCATCATCGCGAGCGAAATATCGAGATAGCGAGGGATCGTCGAAAGCTCGTACCAGTTTCCTTCCGCTACGTGAGCAGCGATCTTCTCTCCGCGTTCGAGAGCAGGGCGATAGACGTGCGGAACAATATCGGAATATACGCCCCGGTCGATGAGGTCAAGGACACGAGGCTCGAGGATGTGAATCCCTGTGAACATCAGCGGAGTCACGATCTCGTGTTCCGTATCCCGGATCTCTTCTTCGGTAAGCGGTCGGGCCATCTCTCCGAAACGTGTTACGCGACCGCCATCCGTTTCGACGATCGTAAACTTTTCACGCTTCACATTTGGCTTTAGAACCATCGTCGCGAGTGCTCCCGAGCTCTTGTGAGTTTCGACGGCAGCGGCGATATCGATATCACTGATTATTTTTCCGTTGACGATCAGAAACGGCGAATCGCAAAGCAGATCGCGGGCGTTATCGAGTGCTCCGGCCGTGCCGAGAATATTCGGTTCTTCGAGCGTGTAATCGATGTGAACGCCAAAGTCACTTCCATCACCGAGGGCCTCGATCACGGAATCGGGCTGGTGATGAAGGTTTACGATGAAATCCTTGAATCCGTATTTGGCGACGTACTCCGCGACGTATCCGACCAGCGGCTTTCCGAGGAACGGAATCGCGGGTTTGGTCCGGTCTATAGTTAAAGGAAAAAGCCGCGTACCGAAGCCTGCGGCCAGGATCATCGCTTTCATTATTTTCGAGGATCAAATACAACCAAAGTTTACTTTACGGCAAAGCCGCGAACTCGCCAAACACCTGTGCACAAAGAAGAAGAGCCGCGACCATAAGATCACGGCTCTTCCGGAATGACCGATCAAAAGATCAGTGTGTATTGAAGTTTGCAACTGGATAGTCACCCGGAGCTCCAAGCCCGAAGGTGTTGGTTGCGCCGGTGGCAACGTTCTGTACCCAGAAAGTGCCGGCTCTCCAGACCGCGAAGTCCGTACGCCCGTCACCGGTGTAGTCACCTTGCGCCACAGTGTCGGTCGTCAGACCAAACACCGTCCCGCCACCGACAGCACCCGTCATGCTTGAGCGATACGTCCAGAGGATGTTTCCACCTGAAGCACGAGCAACGCATATGTCGGTCTTGCCGTCGCCGTCGTAATCGCCAGGAACCACGAGGTCAGACGGCTGACCAAACGCGAAAACGGGTTGATTGACGCCCGTAGCGAGCCGAGTCCAGAATTCTCCGGTACCACCTGCACCCGCTCTCTGTACCGTGAAGTCGTACTTCCCGTCGCCGTCCATGTCACCCGGGACCTCAAAGTCGCCCGACTTGCCCCACGGAACATAGCTGACTGCTCCGCCGAACGCCGTGCGGTAGAACCAGAAACTCGGATCGCCGGCATTGACTCCGCCGCGGTATACCGCAACGTCATCTTGTCCGTCGCCATTGTAATCGCCGACTACGGTCGGGTCATCGCCGGTCTGGCCGAAGGGTTCGATGATCGCGGTGAAATTGCTACTCTTCAGTATGTAGAATGCCGCTACCGTTGCCGCACCCGGACGATACACGGCTACGTCATCTTTGCCGTCGTTATCGAAGTCTCCACTGACGAAGAAGTCCGTCGAAAGTCCCCACAGATAACCCGTGAGTCCGGTTCCCGGATTGATGAACCAGGTGATCTGACCGCCCGGTCCGCCGCCCGTATTTCGAACGACAGTGTAATCGGTCTTGTGATCGCCGTTGTAATCAAGTGCCGCATCCGCCGTTACCACCACTGCGCCCGGTGTATACGAGAATGTGTCGATACCGATGTAGTTCGAGTTATCACCCGTCGGTCCGCCGCTCTCGACGAAGTAACGGATTGCAACGCGTCCACTCGTCGGGCCCGAAAGGCCGGAGAGCGTGATCGTGATCTCTGTCCAGACATCGGGGTACGATCCTGGAGGAGCTCCGGGAGTGTCGTTATAGGTCGGATTGATATCCAACAACAAGGTTGTGAAGTCACCGACTGCCGTCGAACCTGTTCCGACGTTCGTGCTGGCTCCTGCCGACGAAAAGCGAACCTGGAGACGATCCGGAAACGGATTCGCCGTGATCGTTCGCGTCCAGAACTTGATAACGTCACCGTTATTGAAAGTACGGTTCGGTGTGAGCAGCCAGTTGCTGATCGTGTTAGTTCCGGTCGTGTTGTTGAAGTTGGCTCCGATGTAAGAGTTTGCAGCACCGCCTTGGGCCGCAAATGGCGTACTGCCCTGGAACCAGCCGGTCGAACCGACGGGCGTACTATTGTTTTGTGTGAACCATCCCGCAGCGGGAAGGGTTGTAATGTTGTCGAAACCTTCGGTGATCGCTTGTGCTCGGACATTATTCATGCCGAGCACCATAAAGAAACCGAAGACAATCAGGGTAGCAGCGGCTTTGATGTGAAGTTGCCGCGTAAAGTTATACCTAGTAAAAGACGTCACAGTGTTCCCTCCTCAGAAATTTCAGATCTATTCGGATTAAGGTCGTGGGTACGATCCAACTTAAAATTCCGCGCAAAAAGCTCAAAGAATAGCCTTTAATCTTGGTAAATCTGTGTGAAAGTTATACCTTTTGGCGTTCTTTGTCAATCAAAAACCGGATTCTAAAGGAGTTGGGGGTTGTCCGTCCGATCTCGGAGTTGAACAAGGTCAACGCGAGCGAAAAACCGTGCCGACCGCTGGTAACTGGTGAAAATCGAGTAACTTTCGTCACGCAGACCGCGGTTTGATACGTCCGCTACTTCGAGATCTCCAGAAGTTCATACGCAGGATTTACAAAACGTTACATTTCTCCGGGCATCCTGTGATCGATTGACAGTGTTGCTGTAAACGGCGAAGATTTCCGCGATGACTGACATGGAATTTCCTCACAACGACCGCCGAGAAATCTTTGGCTGGATGGTTTACGACTGGGCGAATTCGGCGTTCTTTACAGTGGTCATCGGCGTGCTGATCGGGCCCTATCTCCTGAATCTCGCTCAAGCCGCGGTCGGTGAAGACGGAGTCATTCTCGACTTGTTTGTTTTCAAGGTAACTCCCAAAGGACTGCCGGCGTTCTGCACCGCCGTTTCCGTCATCTCGATGGTCGTCTTTCTCCCGATCCTGGGAGCGATCGCCGACTATACGCATCTCAAAAAAGCGTTGATGGCCGGATTCTGTTACGCCGGGGTTCTTGCCGGATCTCTGCTTTTCTTTATCACCGAAAGTTATGTCGCATGCAGCGTTCTTTTGATCGTTGCAAACATGACGTTCGCCGCGTCGAATGTTTTTTACAACGCGTTCCTGATCGACATCACAACAGAAGACAAGCGCGACAAGGTGTCGAGCTATGGGTACGGACTGGGGTATCTGAGCGGATTCCTGATACTTGTCCTCGATCTTATCTTTTTGAAATACGCGGAAAGTTGGTTCGGCATTTCAACCGGGCTCGCGGTCCGGATCTCATTTCTTGTAGCTTCGCTGTGGTGGGGCGCTTTCGCGATCGTCACTTTTTTCCTCGTGAGAACTCGAGGAGCAGAGAAAAATATCCCTGCGAATAAAAGTCTCGTTACCGTCGGATTCAGCGAAATATGGCAAACTCTGAAAGAGCTGCGGCGGCTTCGGTATACGATGCTGTTTTTGATCGCGTACCTTTTCTACAACGACGGTATCCAGACAGTCATTACTCAAGCATCTGTTTTCATCTCATATGAGCTCTTCACGTCAAAGGGACTGCCATCGGACAATTCGTTCCTCATAATTATTTTCGGCATCGCTCAGATCGCGGCATTCGCGGGAGCGTTGATTTTCGAACGCGTATCCCGTGTCCTCGGTGCGAAGCGGACGATCATTTTCTCGCTCGTCATCTGGTGCGGCATCGTTATCTACGCCTACGGTTTTTTTGCCACCGAAACTCAGGCTTACATTCTCGGCGCCTTTATCGGCATGGTCCTCGGAAGTGCGCAGGCTCTCTCGCGTTCTTTGTACTCGCAAATGATTCCGAAGGGGCGCGAATCGTCTTTCTTCGGACTTTATGAGATCTCCGAAAAGGGTACCTCCTGGATGGGGCAACTTTTGTTCGCCGTCATCGTGGGTGCAACGGGCTCGTTTCGGCACGCGATTCTAGGGCTGATCTTCTTTTTTATCGTCGGTAGCCTGATCCTTCTTTTCACCGACACTACAAAAGCGATCCACGAAGCGGGAAACCTCACGCCCGAGGAAGCGGAAGCAAGCTGACTTGGCTATAATGTCCTCATCAAGGCGTTTGGACTTTGCTTAAAGGAAAACTGACGTGATCGAAAATTCTGATGACAAGATCGTAACCATTTTTGGCGGCTCGAAGTGCAAGCATGATTCGGAAGAATATCT
Source organism: Acidobacteriota bacterium (assembly GCA_003223025.1). Taxonomy (GTDB): domain Bacteria; phylum Acidobacteriota; class Blastocatellia; order Pyrinomonadales; family Pyrinomonadaceae; genus OLB17. The sequence continues at coordinate 43,672 of QHXR01000016.1, read as the reverse complement.
CGCGGCTATTGAGCTTGGACATCGCCTTGCCGAAGCAGGATTTACGATCTGTACCGGCGGATATCTGGGTGTGATGGAAGCAGCGTCGCGCGGGGCCCGAGAAGCGGGCGGACGCGTGTTTGGCATCGTCATGAATCAGTTCAAGTCGGAGCCGAACCGTTATCTCACCGACAAAGTCGCAACTAATCACTTTTATGATCGACTCCAGAACCTGATCACGCGGTCTGTCGGCTTCGTCGCATTCCGCGGCGGAATGGGAACCGTCACCGAGATCTCGCTTGTTTGGAATAAGCTCCAAACGCGAGTGCTTGATCGACGGCCGCTAGTTCTCGTCGGCGATTGCTGGCGCGATGTCGTTGATGCATGGCGTACGCATCTCGTCGTTTCCGATGACGATCTCGCATTCCTGGATTTTGCGCATGACGCCGAGGAAGCTGCGAAGATAATCATCGAGAAATCCAAAGGAGTAGTCGTTCAGCACGTTTGATTTGAATATGAACTGTCCAAATTGCAATGCACAGTTATCGCCCGATGCGAAGTTTTGCGGATCGTGCGGTTTGACGCTACAGCGACAGCCCGCAGCTCCACCACCATCGAACGTTCCTCCACCCCGGCCACCAAATCAGGGCGGCGAGGCGTTCCAGTTCGACGCCGACGGGCGCGGTCAGGGCCGCGGGTACACATGGGAGATCGAACATCAGGGAGCGTTCGCTCTCGCAGTTGTAAAACTACAGCCCGAGCAGGCGATACACGCCGAAGCCGGGGCGATGGTTTCGATGTCGGCGAACGTCGATCTGCATTCCGAGATGAAAGGCGGCGTGTTCGGTGCGCTGAAACGAGCGGTCGGTGGCGAGTCTGCGTTCGTCTCGACATTCACAGCGAAGGGCGGCCCGGGCGAAGTCACGTTTGCACCCGGAGCACCGGGCGATGTCGCCGGCATCGAAATGCGCGGACAGACGTTCATGGTCCAGTCGAGCTCGTATCTTGCCGGCGACATGTCACTCGTAGTCGATACGAAATTCGGCGGTGCAAAATCCTTCTTTGGCGGTGAAGGTTTATTCGTGCTCCAAGTGAGCGGCACGGGTCTGCTTCTAGTCTCTTCATTCGGTGCGATCCATCGAAAGATATTGCGTCCCGGCGAGCAGTACGTTATCGATACCGGCCATCTCGTAGCGTGGGAGGGCCATATGCAATACAACCTCAGGAAGGCGGCGAAGAGCGGTTTCCTCCGAAGCTTTCTTAGCGGCGAAGGAATGGTCGCGGAGTTCAGCGGGCCGGGCGAGATCTTGATTCAGACAAGAAATCTTGCTGCGTTCGCCAGTCTTCTCAAACCGTTCTTTCCAACTCAAGGCGGAGGCGGTGGCGGCGGATTTAGTTTCGGAAGTTGATCCGGGACCGCACTCACGGTCATTTAATGGAAGTGCCCGATCCAAAAGATCCCTCGACAGAGCGACAGAACGGAGGCGAGATACGTCTCAAGGCCCGGGCGATGTCTCGCGGCGTTGCGATCGGGCGGGTCGTGTGTCTGCACGGCAGCAATCGACAATTTTTCAAGATCGAGATCCCGCCGTCGGAGATCGAACGCGAAACCCGGCGTGCCCGAGCGGCCTTCCGATTAGCGTCCCGTCAGTTGAATAAACTTTGCGCCAACTCAGGCACGTCCTCAGTGCCCGGGATCTTCGACGCGCAGCGGGCGATGATCCAGCAATCGTCGATGCTCGAAAAAGTGCTCGACGTCGTCGCGGGTGAGAAGGTGAATGCAGAGTGGGCGGTGAAGATCGTCACTGACTCGTACATAGCAAAATATCGAGCGATCACCGACGAGCATCTTCGCGATCGCTACATCGATGTCGAAGATGTCGCCGAACGGATCCTCGACGCTCTCGGCGGCGGTGAGCGAACTGCTCCGCTCGCAAAGGATTCGATAATCGTCGCGCAAGAACTGATGCCGTCGACTCTTGCCGAGCAGAGCGGTAATCATCCGACCGCGGTGATCACCGAACACGGCGGTTGGACGTCTCATACTTTTATTCTTGCGCGCGAGCTGAATCTCCCCGCCGTAACCGGAGTAAGAAAAGTTTTGCGGCGGGTGAACACGGGAGATGCCGCGATCGTCGATGGATACAACGGTCGCGTTATCCTGAATCCGACATCCGAAACACTCGAGCGATACCGCTTACCGGCCGCGCAATTTCGTCAGATAAATTACAACGACGTAACGGTTTCCGAATCCAATCGATCGACGCTCGACGGAAGAGAGATCACCCTTCGCGTGAATGTCGATCTGCCGGAGATCTACAAGCGGGCAAAACGGATCGGAGCACAAGGTATCGGACTTTACCGGTCGGAATTTCTTTTCAACAGATTCAAAGGATTTCCGACGGAGAATCAGCAGTACGAAGCGTATCGTGAGATCGCCGACTATGCGGGCGAGGACGGTGTAAAGATCCGAACGTTCGATGTCGGTCCGGATCAATCGTACGGGAAGTCGCACGGACGCGAAAAGAATCCTGCACTCGGCCTGCGAGCGATCAGACTCGGACTGAGCAACACTCCGCACCTCCGCACGCAGCTCCGAGCGATACTTCGTGCGTCTCATGAACGAAAGATCGACATAGTCGTGCCGATGGTCTCGGGCCTCGAAGAGATTCACGCGGTTCGAGAGTTTATCTCGAAAGAATCCGAGGCGCTTTCGAGCAAAGGTTTCGCGGTCGGTTCGCCTCGTATCGGCGCGATGATCGAGGTTCCGTCGGCAGTCCTGATGATCGACGAGATCGTGCGCGAAACCGACCTCGTTTGCCTTGGGACGAACGATCTCGTCCAGTATCTTCTCGCGGTCGATCGTGACAACGAATCCGTCTCGTCGTGGTTTCGAACGCTTCATCCGGCGGTGATAAGAGCCGTCCGCGCGGTTATCAAAGCGTGTAACGACGCCGGCAAACCGCTAGTCATTTGCGGTGAGATGGCCGGCTCGCCATTCTATCTGCCGCTGCTCATCGGGATGGGTGCAACGGAATTGAGCATGAACGTGAATTCGATTCTCAGAGTTCGCAAAGTCATCTCGGGCCTAGCGTTTCAGGAAGCTGCCGTCGTTGCCGGAGAGGTTTCGAAATGCCGCACGGCGGATGAAGTCGAAGATTTGCTGCAGCAGCACATCAACGAAAAATGGTCGCATCTGATCCAGCCCGAAAGGCGAACAAAGCCCCGAATTTAGCCAGTTCCCGATATTTGCGGCGAATTTCCCCATGTTCAACATTTTTTGCTATACTGTTGCCCGCCTCGCAATGGAGCAGGCTGGGCAGTCGCTTCCTGAAAGGGAAGAGGAAAGTCCGAACACCGCAAGGCAACGAGCCGGATAACGTCCGGGCATCTCGATTTTTCGGGATGACGACAAGTGCAACAGAGAATAGACCAGCCCCGATTCGTCGGAGTGATGGGTGAAAAGGTGAGGTAAGAGCTCACCGGCGCGGTTGGTAACAATCGCGGCCAGGTAAACTCCTCGTGGTGCAAGACCAAATAGGGAAATGCTGTTGAGCTGCCGGCTCACAGTCCCGATTCGTCGGGACAGCCTTTCCGGGTAGGTCGCTCGAACGATTCGGTAACGGATCGTCTAGATGAATGATTGCCGTCCCGATTCGTCGGGATTACAAAATTCGGCTTACAGGCCGCTCCATTGCAATAGGCTTTCTAACCCAAAGATTCTACATAAGGAGACTGTCCCGCTATGGCAAACCGAAAAGGTGTGTTCATTGGAGCGTACGTTCCTAATGAGTTGAAGGAATCGCTTCGGCGTAGAGCCGCTGCCGAACACCGAACGCTTTCCCAGGAGATCACAAGGATCCTGGTCGAAGCCGTCCATGGAAAAGGTTTGCCGGTCGGCAGCGTGGATCGCCGCGATGGCGGTACGACTGTCCCGCGCCGACGCTCGACCGATCCGCCGATCCGACGTCGTGCCGAAGATCTGCCGTTCATCCCGAGCGGCGAAGATAAGAAATAACTCCTCGACGATAATTTGATCCCGACGCTTGCCGCATTCCATTTGGATTGCGGCGTGCTTTTTTTGTTTGTCGATTCCGTTTGTTAAGATTCATCTCGATGAATGCAAAATCAGCCTGGATCATCCTCATCGCCGTTCTCGCCGGAGCGGCCGCCGGATTTGTCCTCGCGAACTCAATAAACAGAAGTGAGCTTTCCACGCTGCGAGCCGAGAACGAGCGATTGAAAACTGCGGCTCCGCCCAAAGCGTCCGCCGACACAGGCGGCGAGCTTTCCGAAGACGAGATCAATTCAACCGTTGCGCGCGCCGATAGTAATCCCACTGATTTTGAAACGCAGAGGAATGTCGGGATCGCTATTTATCGTTACGGAGCGATGAAGCAGGACGAGAAACTTGTCAGGCAAGCGGTAAAGATCCTCGAACGCGCGACGAAACTTCGTCCGGACGATTACGACATCATTCTCAGTCTCGGAAACGCATACTTCGATGTTGGATACTTTACGAAGGATAACGAAGCTCTTTCAAATGCGCGGACGTTTTATGAAAAGGCGCTTGCTTCAAAGCCGGACAATCCTGACGTCATGACCGATCTCGGGTTGACCTACTTTTTGCAGACTCCGCCCGACTACGAAAATGCTGCCGGCGAATTCAAAAAATCACTCAACAAAAATCCGAAGCACGAAAAGTCGCTTCAGTTCATCGTTCAGACTTTGATAAAGCAAAATAAGTCGAGCGAAGCTTCCGAATATCTCGAGCGTCTCCGCTCCGTCAATCCGAAGAACGAATCGATCGGCGAACTGACCTCGATGCTTAACGGCTCGCAGCCTGCCGGATGAGAGAAGCCTTTTTCATTCTTTTAGTGCTAGCGATCCTGCTCGGATTGACGGCGATCAGATATCGAAAGCAGATCGTCACGATGCTGCACATCTGGCGATCGTTGAAATCAATGCGCGAGAAATCCGGAGAGCGACAGGTCAAAACGGAGAAATCGGAGCAGCTCGGACCGCTTGTCAATTGTTCGAAATGCGGGACCTGGGTTCCGGAACAGCGAGCGATAAAGCTCCGCGGCGGAACATTCTACTGTTCGTCAAATTGCCTCGAGACGGCGGCAAAAACCAATAGTTAAAATTAGGGAACGAACTGAGTGATGTACCAAGCGATCAGTTGATCGCCGAAGAGCAGCGCGAGTATCGAACCGGTTCCGAGAAAGATCCCGAACGGTATTTGAGTTTGAAGATCTTTATCTTTTTGGCGTGCGATGACGATCATCCCGATGATCGCTCCCGAGAACGCACCGAGGAAGATCGCGAGTGCTGCGAGTCGCCATCCGAGCAGTGCTCCGACGCCGAGCATCATTTTCACGTCACCCAGTCCCATCGCATCGACACCGCGCAATTTTTTCCAGATCGCACCAACCAGCCATAAGGATCCGCCGCCGACAAGCGCCCCGACGATCGCTCCAAATAACGAGATCAGCCACTCAGGTTTGCCGGCGAGATATGTCGCGGGAACATGCATAGTGTCGCTGAAATAGTTTTGAGCGAAGACGATTGGGAAGGCGATTCGGATGAGCAGCGAAACTACGAGCAAAGGATACGTGATGACATTCGGCAGGATCATGTGCTCGGCGTCGATAAAGATGAGAGCGACCATCGCCGAAACGAACACGAGATAAACGGGAAGTGTCGGTGCGATCCCGACCCGCCAATAGACGAGAATCCAGAGCAACGCGTTCAGCAATTCGACCGCCGGATAACGAGCGGAGATCGGTGCTTTGCAGCTCCGGCATTTTCCGCCGAGCATGAGCCAGCCGAGGAGCGGAATGTTGTCGTAAGCTTTTATTGGAGTCTTACATTTCGGACATGCGGAATTCGGAAAGACGATCGACTCTTCATTTGGTATGCGATGAATGACGACATTCAGAAAACTTCCGACGACCGCGCCGAAGATAAATACAAAAATGTACGCGACCGCTTCAGGCACACCTGTAAGACTTTCGAATGAAGAGGCAAATAAATTGGTGATCATTGTGACGGAGTGGAAAGAAAAGGAGGATGCCGTTCAAGCATCCTCCGAAAGAATAATTCGTTTTGGAAAAAAATGGAAGAGTTACTGCGATCTTGCCGCGATCGGCAGATCGCCGTTCAAACCGAATTGCTGATAGCCGATGGTTCCGTTTGAACTTTTCAGAATGTACCAGGTTCCATTTCGATAGATCGTGACATCTGTTTTGCCGTCCCCATCGTAATCCGCGGCAGCCGGAATATCGGTCGGCAATCCAAACTGGAGCGCGGCGAACCCTTGCGAGCTTCGCAACAAATACCAAACCCCATCACGATAAACTGCCGGATCTATTTTTTCGTCGCCGTCGTAATCAGCCTGAACGAGTTTGTCGGCTGCGAGTCCGAAGTTCACGACAGTATAACCGTCCGATGATCGGTTGATATGCCATTCACCATTCCGGTAGACCGCTTGATCCGCGCGTCCGTCTCCGTCGTAATCTCCGGCGACCGGTGAGTCGGTCGCGATGCCGAACGCCACAGTTCTGCTCTGGTTGTCTATAAGATCGAACATCAGCCAAACTCCGCTACGATAGACCGCTAATTCGGCACGGCCATCACCCGTGTAGTCGGCAGCGACGGGAACATCCCCCGGCAGTCCGAACTGGATCGCTCGAGCGGTGTTGGTGGAGCTTTCGATCCGCCACCAAACACCATCGCGATAGATGCTGATATCGGTTTTGCCGTCGCCGTCGAAATCGGCAGGTGCGATCCGGTCGGTTGAGATTCCGAATTGCGTCGAGGAGAATCCGGCGGTCGATCGATCGAGATACCAAGTCCGGTCCGAAGGACGAAAAACTGAAATATCCGAACGACCGTCACCGTCAAAATCCGCAAGCGACGATGCCCTCAGGACCGTCTGCCATGACGGTTGGCCGTTATTGCCGCTCGTGTTTGTTAATTGTATCGGTCCACCACCGCTTACATTTTTGACGTAGATCTCACAATCGTCGTCAGGGTATTTCCAATAGTGAAACGCGATCTTCGCGCCGTCAGGTGACCACCGTGGCATGTTCCGAGTTCCGCCGCCGAATCCGGTTCCCTCGAATCTGAGGCGATTCTTGCCATCCGCATCGGCGATAATGATTGTTGGGAACCAATCCTCCGATAATTCGGTGAAGACGATCTTCGCTCCGCTTGGCGACCAGTCCGGCGACACATCCCACGAATAGAACATACTCGGCAATTGGACCAAGTCGCTTCCATCGACCGCGTTCATCGTGTGCATTGTCGAGTAGCCGACTCGGTAGCTCGTGAACAGGATTCGGGCTCCATCCGGCGACCACGCGGGTGCGTAATCGTTAGCGGGATGGTTTGTCAGATTAGTTCGATTGGTCCCGGTAACACTGATCGTGAAGATCTCCCCCTCATCGTCGAATGCGATCTTGCTGCCATCGGGCGACCAGCATAGAGATCTGTTTTCCCATGCACGCCATGGGTACGAAGGGTAAGGAACGTTATTAAACGTAACCATAGTGACCACCGTCTGATTTGTCCCATCGACATTCATGATCTTTATATTGGCAGTCGACGAGCCGACCGTTTGTTGACTGAAAAACGCGATCCTTCTGCCGTCGGGCGAGAACGCGGGCTGCGCATCGATGACGGTATTGTTCGTCAAGCGAGTCTGACCGGTTCCGTCGTTGTTCATGACATAGATCTCCTGATTGCCATCGCGATCGCTGGTGAACGCGATCTTGCCGTTATCACGGAACGGAGAAGGCGCATCGTTCTCGAAACCACGCACACTCGCGAATCCGACCGGCTGGATCGCGATCTCCTGCTCCTGATAAGCTCCCGCCCAATCGGTCACCGTTCCTCCGATGCCGAACGTCGAGTCGAAAGCACCCGGCGCCGCTGCAACCGCGGACGATAGCAACATTAGAAGTGCAAAACTGCTCGTAATCGTTTTATAAATACTTTTCGGTTTCATATTTCTCCCGTTCTGCTTTTGTGCTGGAATGCAATGCGCGTTTTCTGCGGCGACTCTCACTGCACTCCGGCAAAGATCGGCACGTCCGAGCTCAAACCGAATTGCTGGTAACTAATTCCGTTTGAACTTTGCACGATGTACCAGGTTCCGTTTCTATAGACGGCGATATCCGTTTGTCCGTCGCCGTCGTAATCTCCCGGCACTGGGCGGTCGGTGCTCACGCCCCATCTCGTGACGTTCACTTGTCCGTCGGAGCTTCGGAGGATGTACCAGGTCCCGTTCGACGGACGAAAGACCGCTGTGTCGGTTCTTCCATCTCCGTCGTAGTCTCCGGCGACGATCTTGTCGTCGGCCGAACCGAAGCGCTGAACAGTGTAAGTATTCGTGCTGCTCTGAAGAACGTGCCAGGTTCCATCCGACGGGCGAAACACGCTGAGATCGGATCGCGCGTCGCCGTCAAAATCGGTGGCCGCACTTCGGTTCACGCCGATGCGATGAGCGGCGTAAATATCCTGCGAGCCATCGCGACTCGATGCGAAATACACGATCGAACCGTCGGGCGATAGAGACGGATGTTGGTCATCGTCGCCGGGGGAATTTACTGCGGCAACATTTACGGGAGGATTCCACGGAGCGGAAATCGACGCACGCGTTGAGACCCAAGTATCGCGGCCAACTAACGGTCCGCGATCCGACGTAAAGAACACTTCCAGTCCGTCCCGTCGGACCTCGGCCCGACGGTCGACCGATGCGCTATTGAGAGCCGTCACATTCGTCGGCGTATTAAATGTGCCGTTTGCGTTGCGCGTACTTTGATAGATATCCTCGCCACCCAAACCCGACACTCGGTCACTCGTGAAATAGAGAACCGCCGACCCGTTCGTGGGATCAACAAAATACGTCGGGGCGATTTCGTTTGCGGACGTATTGACGACGGCTCCGAGATTCACCGCGGCGGTCCATCCGAGATCGTCATTCGGATTTGATCTCGTCGACATGTAAATGTCCGCTCCGCCGAGACCGTCACCACGTCCGCTGCTATTGAAGAACAACGTCTTTCCGTCAGCAGACAGAGCAGGAAGATTGTCGATGCCGGTAGAATTTAGAAGGGCACCCAAATTTTGCGGCGTGCCCCACGCGGCGGTAAGAGACGATCGTTGCGATACCCAGATGTCCAACCCGCCAAGACTCCCCGCAGAGTTGCTCGAAAAATAAAGACTCAAGCCGTTTGGCGACATACACACTCCGGTTTCGTTGTCGCCGGTATTAACGGGCATGCCGAGACTTTGAGGCGGGCCAAAAACCGAGAAACTCGATTGTTGAAATTGTGCTTGGGCAGAAGCAACGATCGACGCGATCGCCAATATAATTGCCGCGATCCCAGTTGAGACAGTTTTGTTTTTCATTCCTATTCTCCGACTCCGCGAATTGACCTTGAGTGATTTGTTTGTTGTTTTTCCGTTGAATGCGCCTATACTCAGGACGTTCACCAAATTCCGTAAAAGTTCACGTTTCGCATACAGGCTATTCTGGAGAGTTCAGGATGTCGTTAGAATTAGAATCAAATGGCCATCAAAATAATCTCAAAGAGGTTAAGGCTATTAGTTCTCAGATCTACGAGTTTGAAGAATTCGCCCTCGACGCGTCTCACCTGATGCTTCGCCGCGGTGGCGAAGATCTTCCGATGACTCCGAAGCAAGTCGAAACTCTCCTCGCGCTCGTTGAGCGAGGCGGCGAAATTATCAGCAAGGATGATTTGATGAACAGGCTGTGGCCGGATGCCTTTGTCGAAGAATCCAACTTAATCCAAAACATCCATATTCTTCGCAAGACGCTCGGCGAGACGTCGTCCGGCAAACCGATGATCGAAACACTGCGTCGGCGCGGTTATCGGTTCAACGGGGAAGTAAAGTCGGGTGATCCCCGGATCACGACGCCCGATCCACCTAAGGAAGCCGCTGCGATATTTAAGTTCCCGACGATCGTTCCCGATCTTCGAATTAGCGACAATGCGATTCCCGCCGGAGCATTATCCAAAAACAAATTGTTCGCCGCCGCGACGGTCGTCTTGTTGCTCGCCACCGCACTTTTCTATTTCTACCCGCGACCGACGGTAGGCGGCGAGAAGAGATCGATCGCCGTCCTGCCCGTCAAACCGGTCAACGCGTCTCAAACGGATGAGGTTTATCAGACGGGCATCGCCGAGTCACTGATCAATACACTCGGTTCGATGAAGGGATTTATCGTCCGTCCGCTAAGTTCGACGCGAAGGTATTCGGATATCGAGCAGGATCCGATTGCCGCAGGGCGAGAGCAGAAGGTCGATTACATTCTCGCCTCGAACTATCAAATCGCCGACGGCAAGATCCGGATTACATCGCAGTTGTTCAATATTGCTACGGGCGAGATAGACGAGACTTACAAGAGTGAAAAGGAAGTGGCCGATGTTTTTGCGATGCAGGACGCGATCGCGAGCCAACTCGGCAACAACATCGCGCGATTTTTCGGCGTCACCATCGGCCAGGCGGGAAATCGAGGCACGACCAGCGAAGAAGCATATCGTCTGTATCTGCAGGGCGCGGCGTTGACGGACAAGCGAACGACTGAAGAAGTCCGCAAAGCGATCGAATACTTTGAGCAGGCCGTCGCTCTCGATCCGAACTACGCACTCGCTTATGCAAGACTGGCGAACGCTCGGACGGCGGCGGGCCAAACGGGAACCGGCAATTTGCAGGAGGAATATCCAAAAGCTAAGGCATCAATAGAAAAGGCTTTGGCACTTGATCCTAACCTTGCCGAAGCACACTCGTATCTGGCTGAAATCAAGTGTGATTATGAATGGGACTATGACGGAGCTGAACGCGAAAATAAACGGGCGATCGAGTTAAATCCGAATTCGCCCGTCCCGCACAGAGTGTTCTCGCTTCTGCTAAGTTATCTCGGGCGGCATGACGAATCGATCGCGGAAAGCAAGATGGCGATCGACCTTGAACCGGCGTCGCTGCTTAATCATCTGATCCTCGGAAGGAATCTGATGTTCGCTCGCCGCTACGACGAAGCAATTGCTGAGTTGCAACGAACGGTCGAAATGGACCCGACATATTTCTTTGCTCAAGGAAGCCTCGGCATGGCATACAACCTGAAAGGCGACGACGACCGATGGTTCGAATCTCTCATGAAATCATGGACGATCTCGGGCGTCGATGCTGACGAGATAAATTCATGGAAAGCAATCTACTCAAAGTCGGGTGCACGGGGTATTAACGAGCGACAGTTTGCGGAAGAAAAAGAGAAAGAAATCGGCGGCAAACCTAATTACAACCAGTTGGCGGGACTTGCGATCAACCTCGGACACCGCGACGAGGCGTTCGATTATTTGGAAAAGTCTATCGTTCAACGGAGATCATTAGCGGTGTTGCTAAAAGTCCATCCGCGCTTCGATCCTTTTCGCGACGATCCGCGGTTTGACGAATTATTAAAACGTGTAGGTTTCGAATGATATTGTCTTTACCTCGCCGACGGGCACCCTTGAATGAAATGTAAAGCTCGCGAAATGTTGCTTATCGCGATTGCCGCGATCCTGTGTTTTAGTTTCTCGCCGTCAGTAGTCGCTCAATCACAATCACAAAACGGCCAGATAGAAGGCACGATCCTGGATCAGAACAGAGCTTCCGTTTCGTCTGTCGTAACCGCATTGAACATCGAAACCGGGGCGACTCGTATCGTCACGACAGATGCGAGCGGTGTCTATCGTTTTCCGCTTTTGTCGCTTGGAACGTATCGCGTGTCTGTCGAGGCTGCGAATTTTAGAAAGCTCGTCCGGGACGGGGTCATTCTCGCCGTCGGACAAACTGCGACGATCAACTTCGAACTCCAAGCAGGAGATATAAACGAACTTGTCGCGGTCACATCCGACAGCGAAATCGTCGATGCCGGAAAAACGGATCTCGGCCGCGTGATGACGACACGCGAAGTCCACAACATCCCGCTCGTTTCACTCAACCCGTATAACTTCGGACTTCTGCAGGCAAACGTCACGGGACGGCCGCGAGGCGGATTTCAATTTCCGAATATCAACGTCAACGGTTATCTGCGGCGGGTAAATTATCAACTCGACGGCAACACCAATACGACGTACAACAATCGCACCAGGCTCATGCTGATCTCCGATGCGTACGTCAGCGAGATCCAGCTGGTCACGAACGGTTTTGCTCCTGAATTCGGCGACACGCCGGGCATGATAATGAATATTGTCACGCCTTCGGGAACTAACGAACTTCGCGGTGCCGTCAGCTATCGTTTTCGCCGCCCGTCGTTTTACTCGCGTCCGTTTTTTTATAATTCGACCAGCGACGTGCCGGATAACACTGCTGATAATTTTACCGGCACGATCGGTGGACCGATCGTAAAGGATCGCTGGCATTTTTTCTTTGGCTATCAATGGCAATATCGCGATGATCGATCCGGTGCGACGCGTCTGCTAACGATCACTCCGCAAAACCGGGAAGCTCTGATAGCCGCCGGTCTTTCACCGTCGATCTTTCCGCTGGCGATCCCGGCATTGGAAAAAGGCTCGTTCTATATTTTTCGAACCGACGTGCAGATAAATAAAAGCAATCGTCTGGCCATCCGGTTCAATCATTCCGATCTCAAATCGCCGAACTTTATTCAAGGCAGGCTCAACACTCTGGAGCGCAGTATCGATTCGTTCTCCGTCGATCATAATCTTGGAGCGCAGCTTACATCGTATACTCCGAAACTCTTCAACGAGCTTCGATTCCAATATGGTCGACGAACCGGGGGATTTAAGCGAAATGAATTTTCCGGCACGGGGCCCTCGATCGTAATTCCGGGAGTCGCAAATTTTGGTTCGCCGAATAGTGTCGATGTTGTTGTGCCGGCCTTCAGGGTGACGCAAGTTCAGGACAACCTGACGCGCACGGCGGGACGGCATGTCCTAAAATTCGGAGGCGGTTTGAGCTTTCACGACTACACTGAGGCCGCCGCAATTTATGGTGAGTACACATTCTCGTCGATCGCCGATTATGCAAAGGCGAGCAGCGGCTCGTGCCCGTTGTGCTACTCCGAATACACCGAAAATATCGGCGATCCGGAGACCAGGTATAAGGCCGCTTATTGGAATTTATTTGCGCAGGACGATTGGAAAATCACTCCTCGGCTGAAGATCAACTTCGGTTTGCGTTACGATTTTTATAAGACGCCAAAAGCCGATCCCACGTCGCTCTTTCCGCTTTCGCAAAAATTCGATGTTGACTATAACGACCTCGCCCCGCGACTCGGCGCCGTATACGCTTTGCGCGACGGAAATCGTCCGACGGTTGTTCGATTCGGTGCCGGAATATATTACGAAGCTCCGCTTCTCGCGATCTACCGGGACGTGTTGAGGTACAACGGTGACCCGACTTTTTCGAGTTTCACTTTTGATCCTAAGTCGCCGGGAGCTCCGACATTTCCAAATGTGCTGGGAGTTCCGCCTGTAGGTTCGGATCAGCCGCCGCAAGACATATTCACCATCGCGTCCGACTACGACACGATGTACGCGATACATGCGAACGTCCAGATCCAGCAAGCCATCACCGAAAACATGTCGATCGCCGCCGGCTATGTTCATTCGTCGGGACGACACTTGAACGTCTACCGCAACATCAATCCGATTAATCCGATCCGTTACCTTGCGGACGGACGTCCAGTCTACGGGAACGAAAGACTGTATCCGCAATTCGGCTGGGTCGTGATCGCCGAGTCAGCCGGCGGCGCCGAGTATGACGCGTTTGTGCTGCAGTTGAACCAGCGTCTTTATCGCGGTCTTCAGTTCAGTATTAATTACACGCTCTCGAAGGGAATCAACGACTCGCCCGATGGCGACGTCGAGGGAGTCTTTTCATCCGATCCTACGAACCGGAATCTCGACAAGGGCTACTCGTCCGCCGATCAGCGTCATACATTTATTTCGACGGTGGTATACCAACCTACTTTTGGAATTAAAAGTGGCGCACTCAATTATCTTTTCAATCACAATCAGTTCGGATTTATCGTAGCCGCGAACAGCGGCGAGCGATTCAATATCATCGCCAACACACCCGATCTGAACGGCGACGACGTTGCGGGTGACCGGCCTGTCGGCGTCATGCGCAACGCCGGCAGAACACCGCCACTCTATAACGTCGATCTCAGGTATTCGCGCTTCTTCGATTTTACCGAGCGATATCGCCTGGAAGTTTTCGGCGAATTCCAAAATCTTTTTAATACAAACAGCATCGTCAGTTTTTCCAACACAAGGGTGAACGTGAATCAGACAACCGGCGAACTTACCGCTCCGCTACCGGACTTCACGCTTCGAAACTCATCCACCGCACAGGAAAGCCGCCAATTTCAACTCGGATTGAAGTTTACGTTCTGACCGACATTTCGAAGATGAACGACGTGCGGAGATGATCTGATCTTCAACTTACTGTCATTTTTTACAGTTAACCCCAAAACGCTCCGCTCGATAAGGTATTTCAGGAAGCCGAGCGATCTTCGGCCGGTAATAATCATTTTGAAGAGGAGACAACAGATGAAAAAGCTGATCTATTCGTGCATCGCTTTGCTTTTTATAATGACGCTCACGAACATTGACACGATCGCGCAGAAAGAGACCGACACCGGTATCGAAATCGAAAAGGACCTCGCGCTGCTCAGGAAGGACCTTCGTTCCGAAAAGAAAAAGATCATCGCGATGAACGTGCCGTTCACGGCGGACGAAGCGACGAGGTTCTGGCCGCTCTACGACCAGTACGCGGCGGCGATGTCGAAGCATTACGACGCGTTCTACGGGATCATCAAAGAGTACGCTGCGAATCAAAAGACTCTTACCGATCCGCAGGCCGTTGACATGTTGAAGCGATGGAGCACTATCCAGGTGGAGCTCGCTCAAACGCGACAGAAACATATCGGGATTATCGAGAAAGTGATCCCCGGAAGAAAGGCGGCGCATTTCTTCCAGATCGATCGGCGGTTATACGAGTTGATGGATCTCCAGATCGCATCGGAAGTTCCACTCGTGTTGCAGTAAATTATTCACAAAGTCGAAATAATAGAAGCCGCGATGATGCAAATCATCGCGGCTTCTCGATTCTATCGTTTCTCCTCTGTTTGAATTTCACATTTCAGATCTGAAATTTCAAAAGGATGTGCGGCAGTCGAAATTCGTTTGCAGGGAATCGCTGTTCATCAATCGTCACTCCCGAATCGCACTTTCAAATTTCAAATTTCAAATTTCAAATCTGAAATTTGAAAGGGATGCGCGACTCTCGAAATTCACACCCCGGGATGTTTGCAGGGAATCGCTGTTAATCAATCGTCACTCCCGAATCGCACTTTCACATTTCAAATTTCAAATCTGAAATTTCAAAAGGATGTGCGACGGTCGAAATTCGTTGGAGGGAATAGCTGTTCATCAATCGTCATTCCCGCATCGTACTTTCAAATTTCAAATTTCAAATCTGAAATTTCAAAAGGATGTGCGACGGTCGAAATTCGTTTGCAGGGAATCGCTGTTCATCAATCGTCACTCCCCCACAGCACTTTCAAATTTCAAATTTCAAATCTGACATTTCAAAAGGACGTGCGACAGTCGAAATTCGTTTGCAGAGAATCGCTGTTCATCAATCATCATTCCCGCATCGCACTTTCAAATTTCAAATTTCAAATCTGAAATTTCAAAAGGATGTGCGGCAGTCGAAATTCGTTTGCAGGGAATCGTTGTTAATCAATCGTCACTCCCGAATCGCACTTTCAAATTTCAAATTTCACATTTCACATTTCGAATCTGAAATTCCCGACGCAATAAAAAGGGGCCGCCCAATCGGGCAGCCCCTTTTATTTAACACAACCTCAGTATCAAAGAACTGCGTTCTTCAGTACTTCTGCCAGAGCAGAAACTCGAGCCGAATCGGACGAACTGCTTGCATCGGTCTGAAGCGACGCGGACTGGCTCTTCAGTTCCTTAAACTCTTTCTTCTTCTTCGAAGTCTCAGCCTTTGCGATCGCCTGACGAATCGTTGCGACGCGCTCGGGGGCGAGTCCCTTCGATCTCTCGAGCTGATCGAGATACGCCTTTGCGACGGCTAGCTTATTCGGCCAGACGATGCGCTGCTGGTTCTGAACATTTAATTCGCTCACCCAAACCGTCTTCGCAGCATCGATCTCGTTTTGCGTAAGCTGTTCGGTCGGCACCAGATCAAACACATCGAGACCGCGTGCGATCTCCGACGAATAGATGTGACCGTTGTACCAGTACGCCGACCACGATCCGCCGAGGATGAGAGTGTTGGGATCGATCGGACCGCGATCGAAGTTCGCGATCTCGACCACGTTATTCGGATCCGTAAAGTCCATCACCGAAACTCCGCCCTGATACCACGCCTGAACTTTAATATCGCGTCCCGGGATCGGGATCAGCGAACCGTTGTGTGCGACGCAGTTCTCGCTGTCGCCTTGAGCCGCCGGCAGTTTGTAATAGCTCGCAAAGCTGAGCTTGTTGTCTTTCAAATTGAAGATCGCATCCGCTCCCCATTTGTTCGGATCGTTCGCCCGACATCGAGCTCCCATTCCGCCGCCCCACTCGTCGGTAAAGACAACCTTCTTTCCGTCATTCGAAAATGCCGCCGAGTGCCAGTACGCGTAATTCGAATCGTTTACCGCATCGACGCGTTTCGGGTTTGCAGGATCTTTGATGTCGAGAATGATTCCATTACCCGAGCATGCTCCGGCCGCAAGTCCGATCGCCGAATAAACCGTGATGTCGTGACACTGATCCGTATCAGAAGGCTTCGTGATGCCGTCGGTACTATGCGAGCCGCCGTTGTTCAAACCATTAACGACGCCTGTGCGCGAGTCCATAAAGATACGCGGACTTGAAACGATCGTCGCTTTGTCGGGAGCCGAAACCGGAACTTTTATGACATCGATCCGAAACAGCGCCGTGTTCGGATCTTTGTCAGGTGTTCCGCCCGAACATCCGGCAAGCTCTTCGCCCGGGCGAACGAACGACGTTCCCGAAACATAGATGTAAACATTTTCCTTGTCGTTCGGATCCACGACGAGCGTGTGCGTGTGCGATCCGCGGCAGGTCTGAATCGCCGCGACCTGTTTCGGATTTTTGATATCGCTGATATCGAAAATGCGAACTCCGCGGAAGCGATCTTTTTGCGGAGCGGGTCCGTGAGCTCCTGGCTCCGGAGCAGGGAACGCCTGAGTGCCGCAATCAAGCCTGCCGTTCGGCATCTCGACCGACATGAACAACAGATTTTTATAAACCGACGGATCGCCCTGGCCGCCTGGACAAACCAACGTCGTCAGCAACTTCGCTTTCGCCGGATCGGAAATGTCATAGATGTTCATCCCGTAAAAATTTCCCTGGAAAAGATGATTTCCCTGGAACGCGATATCCGAGTTCGCGAATGCTAGCTGCGCAAGGACGAGCTGCATCGGGGCGGGGATCTTCGATGAATCACCAATTCCGAGCGAACCTAGAGCACCCTGGATCTTCGAGCTCGCAGTATCGGTCGTGCCGAGCTGAAATGCGTCCGGCTTTTTGTACAGCGCGATGTGCTTGAGGCCCATCGCACTCTCGCCGGCGTCGTAGATGCCCGGCGTCAGTTTGAAGCGCGGATCACCCGCGTTCGAACCAGTCATCCCGCTCGGCAGCGGCGGTGCGGATTCTAGTTGTCCCTGAGCCATCGCACCGGCTGCGAACAGTAATGAAATTGTAAGTAAGCAAAAAAGACTTTGTACTCGATTCATCGTTTCTCCTCTACGGTTTTTCACCTAACATCTTTTGCATGATCTTGATCTCGGCCCGCTGGCCGCTGTCGACATCGGTCGCGAAATTAAACAACTGTGCGTCTTGACCCGCACCGGCCGTGTCGAAAAGATCTTTCACCATCGTCAAAGCTCCGCCGTGGTGCTGGATCATCCCAGCCAAAAATAATCTGTCGAACTCGGCGCCTTTAGATTTCTTTAGCGCTTCCATCTGCTTTGCCGAAAGCATCCCGGGCATGAGCATGTGCTGAGACATGTCCATATCATCCATGTCATCGTGCGACATGTGCTCCATCTTCATCTCGGTCGGTTCGCCGCGAGCCATGAGCCAACGCTTCATGAAATTCATTTCATCGGCTTGCGACTGACTGATCCGGGCTCCGAGCAGTCTCAGATCTTCTTTCTCAACGCGGCCCGGCATGAGAGCGACCATCTCGACCGCCTGTGCATGGTGCATGATCATGCCCTGCATGAACTCGATGTCCTTCGTCGAACGCGGAGTCAATTGCGCACGCGTCGACGCGGGCAGCACCTTGCTCGGCTGTCCGGGTGCTCCGGGTTGCACGATGACCTGCGCAGACGCGGCTACCGCCGAAAACAAAACGAGACCACACGCCGCAAGAAATGCGCGCCGCGGGCCAGAGACATTGCGAAGCATACGCCGGATACTAATTAGAATGAACTGCATGGACTGATCGATATTGAGTGATTATTGCCTGAGCCAAACTTACCACAAATGAAGATACGCGTTCCAATCGACAAAGGTTGCGGATTGGGCCAAATGTCGAACGCCGCACGGCACACTTGTTTTAGCGTAGCCACGCCGTTCAGGGCGTGGTACCCGCGAGCGGTGGAATCCTGAGCCCGTTTCGAACGGGCTTCCGATCGGAAGGACGTAAAACGCCCTCGATTTTCGTTTCGAACTCACCAAGCCCTAGACGGCGTGGCTATGCTAAAACCTTTGAGCCCTAGCCGAGAGAGCTGGCAATAGCCGCGCTCACTTCATTCTGGTACCGTTGAATCAGCTTCATGAATATTCTTTCGCTCGAAAATGTCTCAAAGAACTACGGCTTTAAGCCGCTGTTTGAAAATGTAACGCTCGGTCTCGAAGACCGCGACAAGATCGGAATTATCGGTGCCAACGGCTCGGGCAAGACGACTCTTCTAAAACTCATCGCGGGACTCGAAGAGCCGGACTCCGGCCGCGTCACGCGTGCAAAAGGGAAGTCGCTCGCATACCTCTCACAGAATCCGCCGTTCGACGATAACCTCACCGTTCTCGAAACGATCTTCGCGTCCAGCAGCGGCATCATGCAGACGATCCGCGATTACGAGGATATCTGTCACGAGGTCGCCGCCGGAGCTCACGACGACGCCACGCTCCAACGCATGTCGGATCTCCAGCACGATCTCGAGATGAGCGGTGGATGGGAGATCGAGACGAATGCACGTTCAGTTCTGACGAAGCTCGAGATTCCCGATACGTCTGCAAAGATGGGCACGCTCTCCGGCGGACAGCGAAAACGCGTCGCGCTCGCACACGAGCTCATCTTCAAACCCGACATCCTGATCCTCGACGAGCCGACCAACCATCTCGACGCCGACACGATCGAGTGGCTCGAATCATATCTCGCCCGATACACCGGCGTGCTCCTTCTCGTTACTCACGATCGATATTTTCTCGATCGTGTAACCGACCGCATCTTCGAGATCGATCGCGGAGCGATTCAGAATTTCAGCGGGAACTACGCGTACTATCTCGAGAAGAAAGCCGAGCAGGAGACGCTTCGCGAAGTCGAAGGTCACAAACGCGATCAGCTTATAAAAAAGGAGCTCGCCTGGCTGCGTCGGGGTGCAAAAGCTCGGACGCGAAAATCAAAACATCGGATCGAAGCCGCGCATGCGTTGATGGCGACTCCGAAAGAAGCAGCGAAGGGCGAGGTCGATATCGCCATCGGTTCGAAGCGTCTCGGGTCGAAGGTCATCGAGATCAACGGCGTGTCGAAATCCTACGGCGAGAATACGCTCATCAACGATTTCTCGTATCTCCTAAAACGCGACGACCGTATCGGCATCATCGGTGCGAACGGCAGCGGCAAGACGACGCTGCTCGACATGATCACCGGCCGAGTCGCACCGGACAGCGGCGACATCGAGATCGGTCAGACAGTCCACATCGGCTACTACGATCAAGAGAGCCGTGCTCTAAACGACGAGCAACGTGTCATCGACTACATCCGCAACGTCGCCGAATACGTCACGACAAACGAAGGCGTTCAGATCACCGCGGGAAAGATGCTCGAACGATTTCTGTTCTCGCCGGCGCAACAATACGCCGTGATCGGAAATCTCTCCGGCGGAGAACGCCGCCGACTTTATCTGTTAAGAATTTTGATGGGCAGTCCGAACGTCCTGCTTCTCGACGAACCAACGAACGATCTCGACATCCCAACGCTCATCGCACTCGAAGAATATCTCGACGATTTCGCCGGTGCTCTGATCGTCGTCAGCCACGACCGCTATTTCTTAGATCGCACGATCGACAACGTATTCCGATTCACCGACGGCGGCCACGTTCGCGAATACGCGGGAGATTATTCTGCATACCTCGAAGCACACGAGCGCGAGGAAGAAGACGGGAGACAACAGACAGGAGACAAGAGTCTCGAGACCGAAGGCAGAACCGCGAGCGGCAGCGACCGGGGTCTTGTCACAACCGCGAACGGTAGCGACCGGGGCCTTGTCAGAACCGCGAGCGGTAGCGACCGGGTTTCCCTTGGCGCCAAAAGTAGCGACGGCCGAACTGAGGCAGCTTCTTCAATCCACAATCCAAAATCCAAAATCCAAAATCGGATTGGCTCCCCTCCTTCCGAAGGAGGGGTGGCAGCCGCTTCGGCTGACGGGGTGGTTCTCTCAGGCACGCAAGCGGGGTCAGCCACGGTCAAACCCAAAAAACTCACATTCAAAGAAAAGCGCGAATTCGAATCCCTAGAATCGCGCATCGCCGAAACCGGAAAGCGTCTTCCCGAGATCGAAAGGGAACTAACGACCGCCGCCAGCGATGCCGGACGAGTCCACGAATTATTCCTCGAACAACAAAAGCTCAGTACCGAACTAGAAATCGATCTCACGCGCTGGACCGAACTCGCCGAGCGCGTCGAAGCTTGATTCAAGCATTTTTAGCCGCGGATTAACGCGGATGACGCGAATCAGAAAAGTTATTTCTTATCCGCGTTAATCCGCGACAAGAACTTCTATCGGAGTCGCTCTCACCACTTTCAGGAAAGTTCCTCAGCCAATGCAACGATGATGTTCGCCGGGCCGCGCATGTAGCAGAGTTTGTACTTCTCTCCGTACCGGACGACCTCACCGATCAGTTCGCCGCCTTTCGACTGCAATCGTGCAACGGTGTCGTCGACGCTATCAACCGAAAACATAATGCTCCGCAAACCGAGCGCGTTCGGCGGTGCGACCGCCGGTTCGATCGCGACCAGTTTCGGATTACGAAACTTCGTCAGCTCAAGCCGCCCGTTCCCATCCGGCGTCCGCATCATGACGATATCGACCTGAATATTTTCAATACCGTTTACGCGATCCACCCAAGCCCCTTCAATCGGCGCCTTGCCTTCGATCGTCATCCCAAGCTCGGTAAAAAAAGCGATCGCAGATTCAAGCTCTTCAACGACAACGCTGACATGATCCAATTTCTTGATACTCATGCTGCCAGTATATTAAAGCCCGCTCGCTCCGGTCGAGAGACGCTTCGGCGATCAGAAAAGAAGCTTTCTACAGGAATGAAAGGCATACAAGGGAACATCGATTTCCAAATCCCTTTCATCCCCTTCATCCCTGTAAAATTATTCTTCTTGAGCCGCGACAAAAAAGCTCCCCTCCTTCTGAAGGAGGGGTGGCCGAGTCTTCGAGGCCGGGGTGGTAAATCGACCGATAGGTCGGAATTACTTTCCAGCCTATCGACTGATTTACCACCTGAGCGGAACCATCCGCGTGCGATAGGCGTAGTCCTCCTCATGAAAACCGAATCCCCCAAGCTCCTCGCCCGACTCGCCGGTGTCTTTTTCCTTCTCACCATCTTAGGCGGCGTGATCGCACAGGGTTTTATCAGCGACAGTCTTATCAACTACAGCGACGCCGCTGCGACCGCGAACAACATCCTCGCGAACCGAGGTCTGTTTCAAGCGGGATTCACGATCTTCCTGATCGAGATGGCGTGCCAGCTAATTACGACAGTGCTCATGTATCGTCTGCTCAGGCCGGTCAACCGCACACTTGCTTTGCTGATGCTGTCGTTCGAGTTAATGGCGATCACCATCAAGACGTTCGCTCGCGTCTTCTTTATCGGTCCGTTGTGGCTGCTCGAGCACGGCAATGCTCTAGCGGGATTCGGCCCGGACCAACTTCAATCGCTCGCGCTCGTACTTCTCAGGATCAACGACATCGGAGCCGCGACCGCGATCGCCTTCTTCGGATTTTCAGGTCTCCCGATGGGCTATCTCACCTATCGCTCCGGCTACTTCCCGCGCTGGCTCGGAGTGATCGGCATGCTCGCCGGTCTCGGATGGCTAACCTTCATCTACCCATCATTCGGCCGCCCGCTCTTCATATACATCGCCCTCTTCGCCCCCGCCGCCTCAGTCGCGAAGATCTTTTGGCTGATCGTATTCGGAGTAGACGAAGAAAAATTCCGCGCAGTCGAGGGTACAAGTAATTGAAACAGATCACACCGAAGGGCGGCTCGGATGACGCGGATAAGAAAACCATATTTCTTATCCGCGCTATTTTAGGCGAACCTGGACAGCCAACGACCCAAAGCGTCCGGAAAAATCGTACACAGTCGCGCGAAAGAAATTCGAATACTGTACCGACGTAGACACTTGGCCCCCACCATCAAAGCGTCTCTTAAACCGACGACGTCGAGAACCTCGCTCCGGATGAGCTCGCCCTCATGCACAACGAGATCTTCGCCCGCCACGGCTACGGCTTCGCGAAAGAATCTCCGCCAACAATTCGAAAACGAATCCTGTACGTTCCAAACACCACTGACATAAAAGGCTTCCTAACCGACATCGAAAAAAAGAACATCGTGTTGATCAAGCGTTACGAGAAATACGCTGAAGAGTTTGGAGATGAGTACGGGCAGAGTAGACCGTCGGCGTTGCGGTAAGGATGGGAGAACCGATCTAGAAGGAAGAACTGGGAGCGGTTGAGACTGGATCTCCCTGGAATCGAAAATCTAAGAGCCAAAATAAAGATGGACGCCGGCGCCGGCGGCGATCGAGCTCCTCAAACAAGATACCCTCAGCCCTCACCGACCTCCCTTATCCTGACTTAGTCTCCGAACATTGATCGTAGATGTCAGGCATTTTGAAATTGGCGACCGAAGGCGGAGGAGCTTTGCCATCCTGTCGCGTCGCGGCATCCGGTCCGCATAACGGCCGGGAAATAAAAAACAATCAGGTGAATAACATCCACTAATTCTTCCTGGACGCTTGACTTTCCCTCCTGGCTTCATTAGTCTCTCTCCTGGAACGTAGATTGAGATATTTCAATAGTCAGGAGAAACTAGTTTATGAGCGATAATGACATGTCGGATCCAAGAAACCTTTTAACTACTGAAGCCGCCCTACAAACTGCTCGACAGCGACGTATTGTGCTGCCGGGTCAGCTCGAGCTTAATCAAGGTCGTCCAACTTTCACGGGTCGAATTACACTTGAACAATTTACCGAATTAACGGTTGTTCACAATCGAAAATGGGCTGAGGAGGCTGGAGAATCCGTTGATTCAGTAACCCAGCGGGAAATAATCGATGGGCACGCAAATGGACTTGCGACATTCATGCTCCAGGGACTAGTCGAAGCGACGATTTCTAGGCTGAAGGGTGAACCGGCCGGAACGGATTCTTTGTTCGAACAATTAGAGCAGCTTCAAAACAAAGTCGGTCGAAGTTCGCATTACGGGCTTCCCCAGATAACCCTCGTTTTGGCAAAGGAACCGGATTTCGAACCTATTAGTGACACATTCGTACGCCTAGTTCTTCCCGCAGGAAGGCTCTTTGTCGTCGCGGATGGTCAGCACCGACGGGAAGCCGCTCGACGGGTGCGAGAATTCCTCACGCAAATTATTCTAGATCGGCGTATCCCGAAAAGCGCGAAGTTTTATCCAACGCAGACGGATCCTATTAGCTATGCCGAACTCGAAGGCTGGACAGCTGTACAAGAAACTTTTCGCTCGTGGACAGTCATTTCTTTCGAAGCGCACTTAGGTTTGAATGTCGAACAAGCGCGCCAAATGTTCACAAATTACAATTGCAATGTTAAGCCAGTAAAGGCTGATCTAAACCTCGAGTTCGACCAGACTAATCCCATAAACCAGTTCGCAAAGAAGTGGGTGATTCCGCAAGTCCGGGAGCACTCCGAGGGAAATTCGATCTTCGACCTTAGACAATTGGCAACAATACACGGGTTTTTGTTTCTAGGTAAAACGACCATAAAAAGCGCGCCCTATAACGCGACCGAGATGGAGCCGGTTGCTCAAGAATTTTGGACTACGATTTTGGGTTCGAAAGAGTGGAATCGACCGGGATCTCTAATTCGAGAAGTGCCTGTTTTGAAGGGGCTTGCAAAGGCCTGGTTTTATGTTTTCCTGGCGAAACGTAACAACCGACTCGAAAAAGCCGTTCGAGTTCGCAAATACACTCGCGAGTCCGTGTTCGACGAGAGTTGGGTGAAATCAGTCGAAGGTTTAGGTTCTCACACCGTCCCTGCCGACAATGATGTAGGCTTCCGGTTTTCGCCGGCCCACAATGACATTGTAGGAGCGATCGTAGCGGACGTTTTCAGTGACCGAGCAAACTCAGTTGCAGGATAACGATATTTCAGCAAAGAAAGGAAAACTGACGTGAACGACAAAAATCAAGTCAGCTTTCCTTTCGCAACTGACTCATAGATCTGTGATTGTCGACCCGACTCTATAGCAAACAAAACGCGTTCGAATTGATTTACCGGAAAGAATCGTTCACTCAACGAAAACATGAAATTACTTACGTTTGAAGACGCACTTCGTCAATCCGAACATCATTCTCGGCGGCATTTGCTACTTGGAAACGGTTTCAGCATTGCGTGCCGGCCCAATATTTTCATCTATAAGCGACTGTTCGAGCAGGCCGACTTTTCAACTCTTTCTCCGCATGTCCGACTGGTTTTCGAATCGCTTCAAACAAACGACTTCGAACGAGTGATTAAACTCCTAAGGGATTTCGCCATGATCGCCGAGGTCTATGGAATTGAAAGCGCGATCGCGCAAATGCTCCGGAATGACAGCGACAGATTAAAAGAGCTTCTCGTCAGTACCATAGCCAAGACGCATCCAGAACGACCATCGGACATTACTGAGTCTGAATACGTGGCCTGTAAGAAGTTTCTGTCGAATTTCGACGATACCTACACCGTTAACTACGATCTTTTGTTGTACTGGACTCACATGCACGACGGCGAACGGATGGTTCATGACGATGGATTTCGGACCTCCGATGGAGATATCGAAACTGGGACCGAATCTGCATACGTCGTATGGGAACCTGGAACGTCACACGAGCAGAACATCTGGTTCTTGCACGGGGCTTTGCATGTGTTCGATTCAGGAACGGAAATCCAAAAATACACGTGGACAAGAACCGGTGTTCGGTTGATTGAGCAGACCAGGGATGCGTTGCGGCGGGACTTGTTCCCGGTCTTTGTCGCAGAAGGGACGAGCTCTGAAAAGTTGGAGAGGATACGGCATTGTGATTACCTTGCTAAAGCACTCCGAAGTTTTCAATCCATTCAGCAGTGCCTCTTTATCCATGGTCATTCGTTAGCTGAAAACGACGAACATATACTAAAGCTGATCGAACAAGGAAAGATTACGGATCTCTATATTGGCTTACATGGCGACCCTGCGTCTCCCGGAAATCAAAAAATCGTCAGACGATCGAACTTGATGAAGTCGAATCGACGTTCAAAGCGGGAACTAAACATCACATATTACGATAGCGATTCGGCGTTGGTTTGGGGACATACCGTGGCCGCTAGCGGTTAACCGTGATGTGTGAGAACGGACAGTCAGGCAGATAAATATATGGCAAACATTCGAGATCTGGTAGCAAGACGAACAGACCTGAGCACATTTGTCGTTCACTTAACGCGCGCAAGCGAGAATAGCAATGCTCACGATAATTTGCTGTCGATAATCCGTGACCGTCGAATCGAAGCCAGAACGTCGTTAGGTTCGGCTATGTCGCGGTTGACCGCTGGCGGAAGGCAGGCCTCGGCTGAGGAACTCGACAGTCAAAAAGTAGTTTCTTTCACTGAGACACCACTCCAACACTTGTATTTAATGCTGGAAACGGTCGATGATCTGAACAGGAATATTCAGATGGAACCATACGGAATCGCACTCACCAAGGCTCTCGCGCGGGCAAGCGGCATTAATCCGGTGTGGTACGTTGACATCACCCCTGGGCATAACTGGTTGACAACGCCGCTGAATAATTTGATCGATTCCGCGATTGAAAGCGGCTTCGCCCGGTCAGACGTTTCTTCCCTAACACCGTTTATCGAGCAAATGGGAACCGGACAGGGATACAGAAAAGAGTTTTGGTGGGAACGAGAATGGCGCCATTGTGGCCACTTTCGGTTTCCTCATCGAGTTATTGTGATTGCGCCTGAAGAAGAACACGATGATTTTGATGACGCGTTTCACTATCCTTGCGTAGACGCGAAATGGGGATTGGAAGAAATAATCGCGCGGTTATCAGGTTTCGGTGTTGCGGATGTAGGCCCATTCTAGGATTGCATTGGCTATCCTAAATCCGGTGAATTTGCGAGCGGGCTGCGGGGAATGGTCGACATGTGTCGGTAACGAATGAACAGTCGACCATCAGAACACCCTGACGTTCGATGACGTAACGAAACCTATTCCGGTTTCACGATATTCGATACTCCAGTGATCTCACGCCCAATTGACAGCTGTACGATTAATCGCAGCTTAATCTCATCATATTCAAAATCGTAAAGATACTTCATTGTGGATTTATCGAACTGCCGCTTAGTATGATGAGCAGGGTGCTTTTTCATCACC
Source organism: Acidobacteriota bacterium (assembly GCA_003223025.1). Taxonomy (GTDB): domain Bacteria; phylum Acidobacteriota; class Blastocatellia; order Pyrinomonadales; family Pyrinomonadaceae; genus OLB17. The sequence continues at coordinate 16,721 of QHXR01000016.1, read as the reverse complement.
GCATCAAATTGGGTTGTTCCCAGCACTATGAAATCTGCGTCTAGCGTAGGATTTCCTTCGTTGTCGATGACGCCCCAATCAAGCCGAAGTTGCACGTTGTATTTACCGGCTGGGAACGGATCAAAGAAGTGACAAGCCTTGTCTTCTCTCGTACCTAGAATGTATTTTTCGTCGGACTCAATATTCAGTGCCGTTGCGTTTTTGATGTGTGGGGGAATTCGGGTCACTATTCCTGTTCCAGTTGTTCCAGGCAGAGGAATAGTGGCGTTTACCCGGTTGTGTTCTGCCGCAGCCGTGCTCAAATTCACTCCCTGAGGAAATTTGACAAAACGAAGGTCCGCGGTTGTACAAACGTATTCACCGTTCTTATCAATGCAGACATTGCAGTCTTCAAGGATTCCATCGAACATAAGATTAATCTTCTCGATCGACATACTTATCTAAGCCTCGACATACTAAACATGAATTCGTCCAAGCCTATACTAAGCGGCACAAAACACGAACTCAATAGCTGAGCTTTGAGAGGCGAGCCCCTTAAGTTCGTCCAACAATTGTTCGATCTAATACTCAAGCGTCGCCGGATTGTTCGATCGGATGCCGGCGCCGTTTTCTAGGAGGTGATCGGAGCTGTCTCGATTTTGGATTTTGGATTTTGGATTGCGGCGGACGGAGATCATCCGTACACGATCAGCGATTTCCCCACCAGCTCAAGAATTGAAATCCTACGCGAGAGCCTCGTATTCCGACCTAGCTGCAACCAGCGCGGGCATATCCTTGTCCGCATCTTTCCAGATTTCAAAAAACTTTTCGTAGTCGGCTTTGTCTTTGGTCGCTCTTGCCTTGCCTTGGTATGCGAGCGGGTAGAGGGAAGAGAGCGGGGCTTCGCCGCGGAAATTTAGGATCTTGGTGAACTCGCGGGCGGCTTCGTAATTTCGGTTCAGTCTCAGGAGAGGTAGGCCGCGAAGATATTGCGGGGTGAACTCGCCGGCTTTCTCGAGACGTTCCGTGATCTCGAGCTCTTCAATGGCCTCTTTAAGTCTGCCGGCTTGCAGCCAAGCCGCGGCCTTCATCGTCGGGGCCTATAGATTAGAGGAGGTGTCATTCGGTCGATCGGCGACCATTCCATCTAGCAGAGCAACTGGCTCATCCGATGGGGCCGCGATTGCTAACGCAAGGGCGTTTGCAACGATCACCATTTGCCCTTTTTCGAGTGCTTTGTTCGTCTGTGCCTTTAAGACCGTTTGGAGTCGACTAGTTCAATACTCTGTCAACCGAAACACGTGTGCCGTTGAAGGCGGCGGTTCCGCAGAGGGGGTCGATCGCGCGGTCGTTGGTGAGGTCGTTGATACTTTCTCCGGCGTGGTCGGAGGCGACGCCGAGTTTGACTCCGGGGCGGTCGTGGCCCCAGCCGTGGGGGATGCTGACGACGCCGGGCATTAGATCGTCGGTGACTTCGACGGGCAATGTGATCGAGCCGGACTCGGTGCGGACCGATGCGTTTTGCCCGGAGGTCAGGCCTCTCGACGCGGCGTCCTGAGAGTTCATCATGATCGTGCACCGGTCCTCGCCTCGCACGAGGCGGCCGTAGTTATGCATCCACGAATTATTACTGCGGAGCTGGCGTCTTCCGATCAGGAGCAGTGCGCCGTTCGAGTCAGCAGGGGTTTCTCTGAGCACGGAGCGTGCGCGAGCGATGTCATTTACGAAAGCTTCGGGTGCAAGATCGATCCGTTTGTTTGCCGTCCGCAGACGATCGGGAAGAGACGGCTTCAGCGGGCCGAGATCGATTCCGTGGGCTGCTTTCTTTAGTCGTCGAAGCGTCAGGCCATTCGAAAAGGGATTGAGCTTCGATCCATATGGTCCAAAGCGCAGACCGAGATCGAGCAGCATATTCGGCGACAGAAATCTTTTCTCAAATGATCGCCGAATCGAACCCAGCGTGCCGCCTCGGGTTTCCAGACGGGAAGTCAGCTCACTTAGAATCTCCCAATCGTGGAGCATCTCCGGCGAACGCTCGAACAGTGCGGGCGAAAACTTTGCCGTGTTGCGGATCGCGAGAAGATGGAATGCGATGTCGTAGTGATCGCGCTCGAGCGGCGACGTCGTCGGGAGAATAATGTTCGCGTGACGCGTCGTCTCGTTGATGTAGCAGTCGATCGAGACCATGAAATCAAGCCCGGCAAACGCTTCGTCGAGCTGCCGGCCATTCGGCGTCGACAGTACCGGATTTCCGGCGAACGTCACTAACGATCTGATCTGGCCGTCGCCCGGCGTGAGTATTTCTTCAGCGAGAGTTGCAACCGGGAGCTCGCCACCGACTTCCGGAAGCTTGCGAACGCGGCTATGCCAACGGCCGAAACTGCCTCGCGGTGCGAGCGACTCCGGTGCGTTTACAGGATCGAACGCGGGAAGCGTGAACATCGCGCCGCCTTCGCGATCGAGATTGCCCGTCAAAATATTCAAGACGTTTATCAGCCACTGGCACGCGCCTCCAAACTCTTGTGTGCTGACACCGATCCTGCCGTAACAGACAGCGGATTCGGCAGAGGCAAATTCCACCGCGATCTCGCGTGTAGCGATCGCGTCCATTCCGGTTATGTGCGCGACTGCCTCGGGAGAAAATTCCCGGACGAGTTCATGGATCGGTTCTACTCCATCGGTGAACGCCGCGAGACGTCCGAGGTTCGACAACTTCTCGTTTACGATCACGTGAATTAGCGCGAGCAACAGGAAAACATCTGTGCCGGGACGAACAAACAAATGTCGATCGGCGAGTCGCGCAGTTTCCGTAAATCGCGGATCGACGACGACGACTTTTCCACCGCCCACTTGTATGTCGCGCATCCGATTGCGAAGATCCGGCGCCGTCATCATGCTTCCGTTCGACACCGCCGGATTTGCGCCGAGTATCAGGAAATATTTTGTGCGGTCGACATCGGGGACGGGAAGAACGAGTTGATGTCCGAACATCAGGAACGCGGCGAGATGATGCGGCAACTGATCAACCGACGTCGCGGAGAATCTGTTTCGCGTGTGCAGGCTTCGAATAAATGCCGGGCCGAACAACAATGCGCCGAGGCTATGCACGGTGGGATTACCAAAATACGTCGCGACGGAATTCCGGCCGTATTTCGATTGAACGTTTCTTATCGATCTCGCTATCTCGTCAAACGCTTCGGCCCAGCCGATGCGCTCCCATCCGTCCGGAGTCCGACGTACCGGATGCCGCAACCGATCTTTGTCGGCGTAAATGTCCTGCAACGCCACCGCCTTCGGACAGATGTATCCGCGGCTGAACGGATCGTTCTTGTCGCCGCGGATATCAAGCGTCTGATCGTCCTTTATAGAGATCTCGATCCCGCAGATCGCCTCGCACAGATTGCAGCTTCGATAATGTATGGAGTTTGAACTCATCGTCAGCGTTCTACATTAGTGTGATTTCGTGTGTGTTCGTGGTTCCAATTCTTCCAACACTGTAAGAACTGGAACCACTAAATCACACTAAATCACACGAACAAAGCAAGAACAAAACTTATGATTAGCCCGGCGTAGTTTCGTAGTTAGCTTTTTAAAAGCCGAAACCACGAAACCCACTAACCACACGAAAAAGACACGAAACAAATCCTAAGAGTTTGCAGCTATACCGCTTGGACTTTCTGTATCTCCCTCTCAATAACTACCGCGAAATGGCTGTTCGTTTAAACGCAAGATAAGCCTCGTGATAGCGTATCGGTTCTTTCATGATCAGAAGCAAAGTGCCGAGACTCGGATCCCTCTTTTTCGAGTTGTCCGTTGCGGTATATCGATCGCTCCAACTCGGATACGTCGGGTGATGCTGTACCAGGTAGTTGGTGAATTCCAGTAACTCGGTATCAGACAGATTGATCCGGTAGATCATCCACAATGTGTCGCGGACGGCATGGTCGGTGAAGTTGACACCCTTCATCTGGCGGAGCTTATCCTCCAAATATTTGGATTCATCTGCGTTACCAAGCTCACGCATCCGGGCGGCGACGCGTTCGATCGCTTCAATGATCGATCGTCCTTCGGGTGACCCTCGCAGTCGGGCGGAATTTTCATCGATGTCGCCGGCGATCATGATCGCTTCGCTCGCCGGATTCCTTAGCCGTTTTGGCTCGTAGGTATCGATCAACTCGACGAGACGCCTTGCACCTTTTACCCCATCTATTATTCGATATTTTCGAAAGAGGGCGTGCTGCTTGTCGGTGGAGTCTGTCAGGTGATCAAGCTCTTTGACCTGCTCGTCGATGCGCTCTTCCGGAGTCATCCGAGCGAGCTCGGCGTCGGTCTTGTGCTTATAATTTTTCTGGGCATCAGGAATGAGGATTGGTTCAACCGCGGCCATAAGACGTCCGAGCTTTGTACCTTTTCCAGGCAGGCAGCTCTCGTCGAGGCAGATGACGAAATCGTCCATCGTGAGCAGTATCTGCCCCGAGCCATCCGGGCCTGTATGACTCAGAAATCCGATATATCCCGGCAGTGCATCCGGATGTGATTCTTTCGCAGACTTAGGCACGGCTTGTTGCCATGACGTAACGTCCTTATAAATCGCATCGTAGATCCGCGTGTCGATCGGCTCTTCGACTCTTCCCGACCTCGTCCCCTCAACTTCGTTCCAATAGAATGCTTCGTTCTCAGTGCGAATGAGCCACGTCGTCGTCCGCTCAGCGGCATGGAATGCCGGATGTTCGATGAGTATCGACGACACCATGGGTTTTCCTTTCCATTCGGAGATCCAATTTACGGCGGGAGATTTAGTGGTCTTCAACCACGTCCGGATCCATTCGGTCTTCGTGACTTTATTTTGCTCGAGTACAGATTCGTATGACAGGTCCCACGTCGGCTGCTGCGCGCAGATCGGCACGCTTAGGAATATTGCGGCGATAATTAGCTTCACGATTTGTTGCATTTCAGAGTTCAAGTTTACATCAATGCTCTCCGGTAATCGGGAACAATGTTTGCTTTGAAGGGGGCGCGAAAAAAGAAATCGACCGACTCTGATACACGAACTGGGATCTGCATGCTTGCTTGTATCGTGCCCCAATGCATGCGTGATGACGGAACAAAATTTCCATCTAGTCTAAAAGGAAAACTATGAATGCTTTGAAGCTGCTTATTACGGATCACAAAGAAGTGGAGCGTTTATTTAAGGAAAGCGAAACCGCGCCGCGAGCCAGAAAGCGCGCCTTGTTCTTCGAGATCAAGTCATCGCTCGAGACGCATGCATGGGTCGAGGAAACGATCTTTTACCCGACGCTCCAATCAACGGGAGATAAGAAACTCGTCGATCTTACATCCGAGGCCATTCAGGAACACATCGGTATGAAATGTTTTCTCGGTGAGCTCGCCGCGGTTTCGACTGACGCATCGAAATTCGAACCGCTCCTTACGAAGCTGATCCAGGACGTCAGACATCACGTTAAGGAAGAAGAGGGCGAGATGTTTCCGGCAGTTCAGAAACGGTTTTCGGCTGACGCCCTCGACGAATTGGGCACGCGGATGCAGATGGAGAAAGAGCGCTTTCAATTATCAGCTGAAACTATCTACGGCTAGTCAACGAGCGATCGCTACAAAAGGAGAACATGACAACTAAGAAAAAGAACGCCAACCCAAACCTCAAACAGCTTGATCTGGAGATCAACAAAGAAGACGGCGCCGACGAGTTTCTAACCACAAATCAGGGCGTCAGAATCAACGATAATCAAAACTCGCTGAAAGCCGGCAGCCGCGGGCCCACGCTTCTCGAGGACTTCATCATGCGTGAGAAGATCACGCATTTCGATCACGAGCGCATACCCGAACGAATCGTGCATGCTCGAGGGTCGGGCGCCCACGGCGTGTTTCAGGTTTACGAATCGATGGCGAAATGGACAAAGGCGGGTTTCCTACAGGACCCGGCGGTCGAGACACCGGTCTTCGTTCGATTCTCAACCGTAGCCGGGTCGCGCGGATCGACAGATCTCGCGCGTGATGTTCGGGGATTCGCGGTCAAGTTCTACACCGGCGAAGGCGTGTTCGATCTTGTCGGGAACAACATGCCCGTCTTTTTTA
>QHXR01000016.1:3007-10543 GCA_003223025.1 Acidobacteriota bacterium | reverse complement strand
GGACCGGGCGATACCGCGCTCGTATCGAATGATGGAGGGTTTTGGCGTGCACACTTTCAGGTTCGTCAACGAGCGGAACAAGGCGACCTTCGTTAAGTTTCATTGGAAGCCGCTGCTCGGGGTTCACAGCGTGATCTGGGACGAGGCGCAGACGATCTCGGGTAAGGATCCGGATTTTCATCGCCGCGATCTCTGGGAAGCGATCGAGGTCGGAGCGTTTCCCGAGTGGGAGTTAGGCGTCCAATTGGTGCCCGAAGCGGATGAGCACAAATACGAATTCGATCTGCTCGATCCGACGAAGATCATTCCGGAAGAGCTCGTCCCGGTCTGGCGGATCGGTAAGCTTACGCTGAACAGGAATCCCGATAACTTTTTCGCTGAGACGGAGCAGGTCGCATTCCACGTCGGTCATATCGTTCCGGGTATCGACTTTACAAACGACCCGCTGATGCAGGGCCGTCTGTTCTCATATCTCGACACGCAGCTCAAACGTCTCGGCGGTCCGAACTTCCACGAGATACCGATCAACCGTTCGGTCGCCCCGGTCCACAACAATCAGCGGGATGGACAGGCGAGGCAAACGATCAATACAGGACGCGTCAGCTACGAACCCAATTCGCTCGCGGGCGGATGCCCGTTCCAGGCGATGATGAAGGAGGGCGGCTTTGCAAGTTTTGAAGAACGCGTCGACGCTCATAAAGTTCGCGAGCGAAGTCCGAGCTTTCACGATCATTTCAGCCAGGCCACACTCTTCTACAACAGTCAGTCGGAACCGGAGAAAAGACATCTGATAAATGCGCTGCGGTTCGAGCTTGGGAAGGTTGAGGTGCAGGCGATCCGGACCCGGATGGTCGGGATACTATCGCAGATAGATACCGGTCTGGCCGCCGCAGTTGCGGAGGGTCTCGGCTTCCCGGTTCCAAAGGCCGAGCAGCCGATCAATCGCTCTTTCGGCGCGGACACCAACCCGAAATCCGTTCAGCCCATACAGGCTAAATCTAAGATCAAGGCTTCCGATCCGTTGAGCATGCAAAATACGGTGAAGGATACGATCAAGTCGCGCAAGGTTGCGGCACTTATCGCGGATGGCTTTGACGGGAATGAACTCCAAGCCATGAAAGAGGCGCTTATGCAGCAGGGTGCAATGTTGAAGACCGTGGCACCGCGCCATGGTGCGATCCTGACCGCGGACGGAAAAGCCGTGGCCGCCGACTTCAGCCTCTTGACGACGGCCTCTGTGCTATTCGACGCTGTTTACATTCCGGGCGGAGCGGAAAGTTTGGCAACGCTCGCGGGCAATGCCGATGCCTACGAGTTTGTGAATCAAGCTTACAAACACTGTAAAGCGATCTGCTCGACGGGCGACTCATCTACGTTTCTCGACAATACGTTTGCCGGGAAAGCCGAAGGTGACGCGGCCGTGATCGCCAACGGCAAATTCAAAGACTCTGTTTCGCGCTTTATCGAGGCGATCGCCAATCATCGGAACTGGGATCGGGAAGAGGCTCGGAAAGTGCCGGCTTAATGGGAGAGCTTCCCATTTTGGATTTTGGATTTTGGATTTTGGATTTTGGATTGAAGACGAGGATGAATCTCGAGAGTCATCGTCGGTTCGATTCAATCCAAAATCCAAAATCCAAAATGGAACCGCCCTCCCAACGGGTCGGGTTTCTGCCTTATGCGATCATCTCTCAAAGTTACCGGTCGCGGTGTCTTCAATCCAAAATCCAAAATCCAAAATCCAAAATGGAACCGCCCTCCCAACGGGTCGGGTTTCTGCCTTAGGTTCGAAATGTTCTTCGCATTTAGTGTGATTTCGTGTATGTTCCTGGTTCCAGTTCTTCCAACGCCGTAAGACTGGAACCACTATCTCCCACTAAACCACACCAACAAAACGAGACACGAACTTAGATCCGCCTGATGTAGTTTCGTGTGATTCGTGTGTTTCGTGGTTAGTTTCCTAAAAGCCGAAACCAAGAAACACACGAATCACACAAAAAAGACACGAAACAGATATTAAGAGTCAGCCGGTGTGCGCCGAGGCACTTTGACTTCGCACTTCGGCAACGATCTCGTACGAGCGGAGTCGCGATGCGTGGTCGAATATCATTGCATTTAGCATCAACTCGTCGGCGCCTGTTTCTGCAAGGATTTTTTCCATACCGGTTTTCACAGTCGCGGCGCTTCCGATTATCGAACCGCCGAGGCGGGACTCGACGGCGGCTTTCTCGTCGGGAGTCCAGATCTCGTCCATGTTTCTGACCGGCGGTAGCATCTGTCCCGGCATTCCGCGGGTAAGGCGGAGAAAAGATTGGAACTGCGTCGTCGCGAGAAATTGAGCTTCCTCGTCCGTGTCGGCGGCTACGGCATTCATCGCGAGCATCGCGTACGGGTTTTCTAATTCGTCTGATGCCTCGAATGATTCGCGGTAAATTTTGAGTGCCGGCAAAATGTACTCAGGTGAAAAGTGGCCGGCGAACGCGAAGGGCAGTCCCAACTGTCCGGCGAGACGCGCGGAAAATCCGCTCGAGCCGAGAAGCCAGATCGGAATCTTCATTCCGGCACCGGGCACGGCCTGGACCCTTTGATTTTCGACAGGCCGTTGAAAGAAAAAGCGCAACTCCTCAAGCAGCTCCGGAAAATCGTCGCCGTTGCTATGAAGCGTGCGACGCAGCGCACGCGCCGTCATTTGGTCCGAACCGGGATCACGAGCGGCGCGTGATTCGGCAGCATGATGCCGCCCGCTCCGACGCGGATCGTCGATGTTCCGCCGGCGATGTAACCGATCACCACCGACGTCGCCGCGCTCGCGATGCCGGTCATGTTGTGATGTTCAGCAAGCCAGTACCGGTGATATCCGAGTCGTTCGACGTGTCGGGCTAGATCCAAAGAATTGCGGAATGACTCCGATGGCGTCGATCCCAAATTGATGGGTGCTAAATCGAGAACTGAAAAGGGAATATCCGAAAGTTTCTTCATGATGCTTAGTGAAGATTATAAGGCATCAGTTCCATTTTGGATTTTGGATTTTGGATTTTGGATTGAATAGAAAGAGCGACGAAAGGGAAACCCGCAAGTCACATCATCCTCTTCAATCCAAAATCCAAAATCCAAAATCCAAAATGGAACTCGGGTTTCTGCTTTTTGGGTAACGTTGCATACAAAACGCTCAAATGTGTCTTGATAAAATCCTTTCAGTTCGTGGTTGCTTGTTAGTTAGTTAGATTAGTTAAGTCGCTACTTCGGTAGCTTGTTAGTTAGTTACATTAGTTAGTTTGCGACCACAACTGAAATGCCCACTTGGCTCAAAACCGGTGGGCATTTTTCTGTGAGGAATAGCCGTGAGATCAAGGGCGGCGATCGATTTCATTTTATTAGGGACAAAATCCAATTGTATGAGCGAGCGAAGATTCCGGAACCTGATGGATGCTGTCACGAACTTTGCCATCCTGTTCAAGGACACGAACGGAATTATCCAGGAGTGGAACGTAGGCGCCGAGAACATATTTGGTTGGAAGCGAGAGGAGGCCATAGGTAAGTCGATCCTCACGATCTACACGCCGGAAGACCGCGCGAACCAAATTTCCGAAATGGAAATGACGACGGCCGCGGAGACCGGCGTATCCGAAGATGAGCGATGGCATATGAAGAAAGATGGCTCATTGTTTTATGCGAGCGGGTTGTTGCACGCGATCTACGAAGAAGGCGTGCTAACCGGATTCGTGAAGATAGTCCGCGATCTCACCGAACGGGTCTCGCTCGAGGCCGCACTTGCGGACGCTGAGAATATGATGCGGACGTCCGTCGAGCGTACTGCGAAAATGGACGAACAATTCAAGATCCTGAAGCTCGAATCCGACCGGCGGGAGCGGGACAATATTCTCCATTCCGCCTTGGTCCGTAGAGTGATGATCACCCAGGAGGACGAGCGGAAAAGGATCTCGCGCGATCTGCACGATCACCTTGGACAGAAATTGACGGCGTTGCGGTTACGTGTAGAAGTGTTGAAAAATGAGGTCGAGCGAAACGAGAAATTGCAGGAGCATATCCAGCTTCTTGAAAAGCTGGCACGTGACATCGATGACGAAGTAGATTTCCTGGCGTGGGAGCTCAGGCCTGCGTCGATCGATGAACTCGGTCTTGAGGCGGCACTCAGTAAGTTTGTAAACGAGTGGTCCCGGCACTTCGGTGTCCTAGCAAAGTTGGATCTCGAACGGGCCGCAAAAAAACGTCTGGCCGCCGCGGCTGAAATTAATCTATATCGCATCGCGCAAGAAGCTCTGAACAACGTCGCGAAATACGCCAAAGCCACCACAGTAAACGTGACGCTGGCGGAAGAGTTCGACGTGATCGCTCTGACCGTCGAAGACGACGGTGTCGGATTTGATCCCGAGCTAGAGACTGTGAAGGAAAAAGGGTTGGGCTTATTGGGTATGGGCGAACGTGCGGCGATCCTCCAAGGGGAACTCAAGATCGAATCCGCCGGCGGAAAAGGCACGAAGATCCACGCCAGCATTCCTGCCATGTATTACGAGGATCCGCCCGGGCGTGATTGAGTGCGCGGGCATCCCGGTCGATGTATCAAGTTTCCTCCGAAAGACGATCAGAAGGATAAACGAAAACTGTAGATGGCAAGAATATTTATAACCGGCTCGGCAGATGGACTCGGGCAATTGGCAGCAACATCACTCATCTCACAAGGGCACTCGGTCGTGCTTCACGCACGCAATGAAACGAGGGGCCGAGAGGCCTTAGCCAAAGTACCGGGTGCAGAAACTGTAGTCGTGGCCGACCTTGGCATTGTAGAAGAAACAAAACGGCTTGCTTCAAAAGTAAATGGTTTGGGAAAGTTCGACGCGGTGATTCATAACGCTGGCGTTTATCAAGTCGCGGCAGAAGAACTGTTCGCGGTCAACACATTGGCCCCATATATTTTGTCGTGCCTTATAGAAAGACCAAACCGACTGATCTACCTGAGTTCAGGAATGCACCTCCAGGGGAGCCCAAAACTTGAAAGTTTCAAAACCGAGATCGGTCGTATCACCTACTCCGATTCGAAGCTGCATGTGCTCATGCTTTGCATGGCCATCGCACGGAGGTGGCGCGCGGTTTACGCGAATGCGGTTGATCCGGGATGGGTTCCTACGAAGATGGGCGGGAAAGGTGCGTCAGATGATCTGCAAAAAGGATACGAGACGCAGGTTTGGCTCGCCGTCAGCGACGAGCCAGAGGCTCAGGTAACCGGCCGATATTTTCATCATCGCAAAGAAGCGCGCCATAACCCCGAAGCCGATGATGTCCAGTTACAGGATAGATTTCTCAGCTTGTGCGAGGAAATTACGGGTGTCGCCCTTCCGAAAACCTAGAAAGGGAACTCGCAACTGACAGGCGCCTTGGCGACCGGAGCCATCAGACCCGTCACTCTTCAATCCAAAATCCAAAATGGAAGATCCCTTCCGACGGGTCGGCGCTAGAGGTCGATGACTATTTCGACTTCAAGGTGAAGACGCTCAGGTTAAGATCTTCCAGTTCTTTTTTGGCTTTTGCTTCGTCGAGCATGGCGAGTTTGGTGCGGGCCTTCCATGCTCCCATCTTTACCTGCTGCTGAATGTAGTAGGTTTTTCCAGGTTCGACTGTAAGGGCGATGGCGTCCTGGTTCTCGGACTCCGAGCAGACGAAATGCTCACCGGGATCGAGAGTGAAAGTGAAATACGTCTTGCCGCGGTTGGTTCCGATCCATTTGCCGTCAACGGCCAGTTTCGAATGGATCTTGTAGCCGATGATCGTCGTCCGCATCACGTAGACGAGAGCCTTGTCCGCCGGAACGTCCGGCGTCGGGTGCTGGTCCTTTTTCGTCTCGGCGTCGTAATCGACGGACTCGGTCCCGCACGCTTTCACCAACAGTGCTTTCTTGTCCGCCTCGGCCTGCGGCCCTTGTGCAAAAGCACCGGAAGCGAGCGCAGTGGCGCACGCAAAAATTAGGAGTACATTTTTCATATTTGTAAGGATGTTCGTAAGGTTTACTGCGAAAGAAATTTTATACGACAAAACAGTCCCGCGTTTCAAGTCTCATTACTCTTAAAGCGGGTAATTGCCGACGCAGGCGAATTGATTCCTTAACACTATTTCCTTTGCAAATAAAAAAGTCCGGCACAGATGATTATCTTTCTGCCGGACTTTTTTTTAAGTGTCTCGAGCACCGACGAGACCGATGTACGCTAATTCTTCGTCGCCAAAGGCGACGCACATTAAAGCCTAGGGTTGAGTGAGCAAAGCGACCGAAACCCTAGGGTACATATAGAGACAATTCCGTCGCTGAAGGCGACGAACAATTACAGCCGAGGTTTATCTCACGACCAGGTCGATTGGCGACGACAATACTGACAGATGCGGAGAAGATTTGTTCGTCGCTTTCAGCGACGGATACCGTTTTTGACCATACCTAGGGTTCCGTTCGCTTCGCTCACTGCACCCTAGGCTTTAATGTTCGTCGCCTTTGGCGACAGATAAGAAGGCCTGCCGCGAATCTTATTTCGTCATCTTGAAATCCGAAACGATCGCGTCCGTATTATGCGCGAAGCGGAAGCCGTAGACGCCGTCGGTGGATTTCAGTTTGCCATCCATCACGAGCGCGGATCTCTCGTACGTGCCGACGACTTTGTTATTGATCGAGCATGTGACCTGGTTACCTTTGACCGACATTGCGATGGTCTGCGTGACCGGTTGGCCGACGCCGGCCGCTTTGTTGATCGCGTCGTTCGGTTCGCGCTTGCCCATCTGAAACGGTGCCGGTCCGAAACCGCGGACGATGAACGTGCCGTTGCCGTAAGCCGCGCAATACAAGTAACTCGCCTTGTCCGTTCCCAGATCGTTGCCGCCGATCATGATCCCGTACGGATGCGGGTGATCGTTGATGCTCATGTATTTGGATTCGGTAAATGTCGCGCTCACGGTGTAATCACCCTTCGCCGTATTCGCGGGATTCCAGTAGGTTGTCGCCGGCCCGGTCGTGACGTGCATGCCTTTCCCTTCGGTGACCAACTTCGCGCTGTTCACCGACAGCCCTGCTGCCTGATCCTTAGCATCGACCGAACCGGTCCAACCTTTGATAAAGACACCGGCGCCTTCGACGCCTTTGGGAGTATCGTCGTGCTGAGCCGAAACACTGATGACACCAACGAAAAGAATTGCGACGGCGGTGAGAATGATTTGATTTTTCATAATGACGGAAATTTATCACCATGAGCGTTGCAACTCAATAGCCATTTGGATTTTGAATCTTGAATTGACGAGCGAGCGCCGTGAAGCCACGACGAATAAAAAGGTCACCCATCACGATGGATGAGTGACCGTTCAGTTTGATTAGCCGGTGCCAAAATCCTACAGCTGGACACGCACTGCGGTCGCTGTTGAACACCCTGTCGCGAGTACAACTCCGGCGAAGTTGGTCAGCACGAAACCGCCGCTGGTGGTAAATTCGTCGCTGAACCGGGGAAGCTCTATTTGTTGCGAAACCCGCATCCGTCCGATCGGAAC
>QHXR01000016.1:0-2949 GCA_003223025.1 Acidobacteriota bacterium | reverse complement strand
TCCGCCCTCATTGTATGTGCTGACGCCGGGAAACGGCAGACCAATTTGTTCGCCCGTGTCGCAGTTTCGCATTGTAACGGTGGTCTCCCAGGCACCGACCAGACGGTTTGCCGACTGAGCTGATGCGAGCCCGTCTTTATCCTGGGCGTGAAGGGAATTTTGTCCGGCGACGATTATCAGTACAGCGACGGTCGCCAATGAGATATTTATAAGTTTATGCTTCATTTGTTTTTCCTCAGGTTGCATTAGTCTCTCAGGCGTTTTTCGCCTTCAATAACTAACGCGATGGAAACTCGAAACCGGGATAAAAGTTTTTTGAGCACTTTACTGCTTTTAATGAAATAATCGTTTCGCAGCCCCGGATAAATTTCACATTTATGAGGCAAAAGCTCGACAAGCAGTCTGAGATCACACTGTGGCTGCATGAGTGGAGTCTCGGAAAGGAAGACGCACTCGATTCGCTGATGCCGATCGTGTACGCCGAGCTGCATCGGCAAGCTGAAAACTACCTGCGGCGCGAACGGGTCGGACACACGCTTCAGGCCACGGCCTTGATCAACGAGGCATATCTGAAGTTGATCGATCAGCGCGAAGTGAATTGGCAGAACCGGGCGCACTTTTTTGCGATCGCTGCGCAAGCGATGCGTCGGATACTCGTCGATCATGCAAGGTCGAGGCATCGCGATAAGAGGGGCGGTGATGTGGAAAATGTGCCACTCGAAGCAGCCGAGCTCGCAATATCGCCGAGCGGCACGAGCGTCGATCTGATCGCGCTCGACGAAGCTTTGACACGACTCGCTCTTCTCGACGAAAGACAATCCCGCATCGTCGAGCTGCGGTTCTTTAGCGGGATGAATGTCGAAGAAACGGCGCACGCTCTCAGCATCTCGCCCGCCACGGTGAAAAATGACTGGCGAACGGCGAAGGCGTGGTTATTTCAGGAGCTCAACGGATGAACTCTGAACGCTGGAAAAAGGTCAAAGAATTATTCGACGCCGTCGTGGAGTTGGAGCCGGACGAGCGCGCTCGATATCTCGATCGCGCGTGCGAATCTGACTCCGGACTGCGCTCCGATGTCGATAAGCTCCTTTCGTCGTTTCAAGACTCCGATGGATTTCTCGAAGAACCGGCGTCCAATCACGTTGCGTCGGCGATCCTCGAATCCAAAGCGATGCTTAAGCCTGGCGACCGCTTTGCTCATTACAAGATCCTGCGGCAGATCGGCGTCGGCGGAATGGGCGAGGTTTATCTTGCGGAAGATGAAAAACTAGATCGGCGTGTCGCGATAAAGATCCTCAACGAACGATTCGGAAAAAACGATTCACACCTGCAGCGATTCATACGCGAGGCGAAGTCAGCGTCTTCTTTGAATCATCCGAACATCCTCGTCATCCATGAGATCAGTGTCGACGAAGACGCGAGCTTCATCGTCAGCGAGTTTGTTGAAGGCCGGACGCTTCGAGATCTTATCGGCGAATCCGAATTGACTCTTGATCGCGTCCTCGACATCGCCACCCAGATCGCCGGAGCTCTCGCCGCGGCTCACGGCGCAGGAATCGTGCACCGCGATATCAAACCCGAGAACATCGTCGTGCGGCCCGACGGCTACGTCAAAGTTCTGGATTTCGGTCTCGCAAAACTTCTAAAGCCGAAGGATCAGTTCCTCAGCAGCGACGATGCGACCGCCATTCACAATCCAACGGCGCAGGGCGTGATCATGGGCACGGTCAACTATATGTCGCCCGAGCAGGCAAAAGCGGAAGCCGTCGACGAGCGCACAGATATCTTCAGCCTCGGTGTTGTGATCTACGAAATGCTCGCAGGCTCGACTCCGTTCCAAGGCAGTTCGTTGTCGGAGACGTTCGCGAATCTGATAAACGCCGAACCGCCCGCATTCGGCGGGAAAGTGTCGGGCGTTCCAGATGAATTGCAGCGAATAGTCTTCAAAGCGCTTCGAAAAGATCGAACCGAACGCTATCAAACTTCCGACGAACTTTTAGCGGATCTCAAAAGCGTAAAGGCCAACATCGCATTCGATGAAAAGCTAGGACGATCTCACGAATCCAATTCCACGGAGATTCTTCTAGGTCCGACAAACGAGAACCTCGATCCGAACACGAACATTGAAAATGCTCCGGGCACGAACCTCAGATGGATCGCGTTCGTGCTAGTCGCCGTCGCTGCGATCGGACTCGGTTATTACTTTTACGCAGGTCGCCCAAATGTCGGTGCGAATGAACGTCGCTCGCTGGCGGTTCTCCCGTTCACGAACGCGACTCAGGACGCGAATGCCGAGTACCTCGCGGACGGCGTGAGCGAGAGCATCATTAATAATCTTTCGCAGCTCTCCGGTTTGAAGGTGATGTCGCGCAACTCATCGTTCCGTTTTAAGAATGATCAGTCGGACACGCGTGCGATCGCTTCGAAATTGAATGTCGACACATTGGTCACCGGCGACATAAAACAGATCGGGGACAAACTTGTTATCAATGTACGGTTGATCGACGTCGGAGACGATTCCACGATTTGGGGGAATCAATATGCCATCACGATCTCAGACGTGCTAGCCGCGCAGAACGATATCGCTCAGGCAGTCGCGCGGAATTTACAAGTTAAGTTGATGCCGTCTGACGCGGCTCTTTTAGAAAAACGGTATACGCAAAATGTGGAGGCGTATCAGCTCTATCTGCGGGGCCGCTTTCACGTTTTTAAGTTATTGCCCGATGAGATCCGTCAGGGGATCTCGTACTATCAGCAGGCGATCGATCTCGATCCGAATTACGCTCTCGCCTATGCCGGAATCGCGGATGCATACCGCTCGCTCGCGGTCGGAAGCGAAGTCTCCCCGCCCGACTCTCTTGCAAAATCGAAAGCAGCCGCGAACCGCGCGATCCAGATAGACGATTCGCTTTCGGACGGTCACACGACGCGCGGAATGACTCTGTTTTG
>QHXR01000001.1:384247-878401 GCA_003223025.1 Acidobacteriota bacterium | reverse complement strand
GAAGCGTAGCCCACGGTTCTTGTATCCACATTCATCCCGTCGCGTCAGCGACGGTCGAATCATTGATCAATTCGTGCGTCGCTACGGGACGCGGACCTTAACTCTCTCGAGACCGTGGGCGTCGCTTCGCTTTGCCCACGGCTAAATTCGGTCGTCGCTATCGCGACCCGATCGGAAGGCGCCTTTCAAGTTTTTTTGAGCTCTTGCACGGATTGCGTCAGCGGTCGTTCAAAATGGTGTGTTCGTCGCGCCCCGACATTCATCAAGCGTGCAGAAATCTTTTGATCGTAATAGTTAGTTGAATGGCACCAACGTTGCAATATTCCCTGCGAATGCCGCGATCGGTCGCGGCCGGGGAGGATCGAAAGATGAGGAAGCCTGAAACTAACTTCGACAATGTCACTAGTGATGAAAGGTTCTCTCGCCGCGAACAGTGCGGCGTTAAGATCTTCGAACACGACATTATCACCCGCGTCAGGACTTCGAATGAGATGGTGGTCGAGCGATCGCTGCCGAGGCTGATCGTGACCGACGCCGTCAACGCGACTCGCGACTTTGTCAGCAAACGAAGATCCGAGTTCCGCGAACTAGACGCGTTCCTGAAGTCAGTCACATCACACGGGTAATTTTGGATTTTGGATTTTGGATTGGGAGTCGCGCTTTCGCTCGGCTCCTTTGTTAATTTGGATATTGGATTTCGACCGTTCAGATTTCGAATTTGAAATTTGAAATTTGAAATTTCGGATTTGAATCGCTTCTCCCACGGCTGGATTCGTTGGGCGTCAAGATCTTACTTGAAACCTGATGTGCAACGGCAATGGTGTCGGATGAACAATCGGTGTAGACTTCGGCTAATTGGAGGTTCCCGTGCTAATTAAATCACTCGCTTCGATCGTCATTGTTGTTTCGTCTTTTGTTCTCGTGACCGCTCAAGCTCCGGATGCTAAGAAGGAGGCCGCACAGACGACCACCGTAACTGGAGCCGAAAAGCAGCGCGACATACCGTTTCCCGGTGGTGTCGACTTGCAATTCCTTGTCAAGGAGTTGGCGGCGACTATGGATCTCAACGTGTTGTTCGATCCTGAGTCAAGACTCGGGGGGCGCAAAGTAAGAGTTGAGCTAAAGAATGTCACAAACGCGGAGGCTCTGAGACTTATTCTCCTGCAGGAAGGGCTGTCTTCCGAGGAGGTTGGACCGAGAACGATACTGGTGGCGAGTCGAGTTAGAGGAACGTCGATTCCTAAAATTGGCGTCGGCATTACACAACTGACGCAGCAGCTTGCCAAATACTTTGGAGTCGAAGGCGGAATACTTATCAACGACGTTCGCCCTGAAACGCTAGCCGCCAAAGCGGGATTAAAGGCCGGAGACGTGATAGTCGGAATCGACGATGAACCTATTGGCGGAGCGGTGGGCCTGATTCGCTCTATCGATGACAAGAAAGAGAGTGATTTCACACTCAAGGTTGTACGTGACCACAGAGAACGGACGTTCAGCCTGCGCTTACCTGTCGCTTCGCCATGATCTTGAGATTTGGGATTTGGGATCTCGGATTCGAAATTCGAAATTCGGATTTAGGCCGCGTAGCGGACAGCCGAGTTTAGCCGTGGGTCAGCGAAGCGTAGCCTACGGAACTCATGCCACGTTCATAACGTCGCGTCAGCGACGGTCGAATTTTTCGCTCTGGGATTTGGATTCGGGATTTCCGAACTTGACCGCGTTCAATTACCTCGATGAGCCGTCGTTCGAATTTCTCACCTGAAGATCATCGACTATTAAGGTACCGACGCGGAGTTCCTTGATGAACGCCTTTCGGATCGCCAGTCTTCCGAGCGCCAGTGCACCGATGGCGACGGCTCCGAATGCTGCGGACCCCAGCGCGATCGCTCCCAGGGCTCCGGCCCCGACCGCGATCGCACCTGCTTTGCCGCTTCCAAACTCCTTTAACTTTTCGCTCTTCATATTTTCAATCCTCGCTCTAATAAATTGACGCGCCCTCCGCCGGATGCTTTATAGGTAAACATATCTATCCCAATCCGGCGAAATTAGGCTAAAATATTTCCCGCCTGACCAACCAAACTTAAAGTTTTGAGGAGAATGTTTCATGACTAGATCGTCGACTCTTATCCTGATCGCGGCTATTGCGATCACCTCATTTCTCGCTGCACCCGCATTGGGCCAGTTTACGATCCCGAAGATCAAAATTCCGAAGATCCCGAAGACGAACGCTCCGGCGACTCCGACTAACACGGACACGCCGACCAGCTCGGAGGCTGGGGTAACTTCCAGTTCCGACTCTTCATCGCCGGCAACGGGTGATAGCAGCGTCCGCGGAGTGCCGATCTCGGGGGCGAAGATCACTTTCTCGAACAGCCCGGACGGGTCTAATCCGAAGACGAGCTTCACATCGTCGGAGAATATCTATGGCCGGCTCGATCTTGGCGGACGGACGATGTATGACGCGTTCGGATGGAAGGCCATGGGGAATCGTGATTTCTATTACGTCAGCTACTGGGTTCAGATCCGTCCCGCCAGCGGAAAGGATGGGTGGGAGCACGATTGGCACAACGGACGCGGCTACACGCTCGTGACAAAAGAGGAGGCGCAGAAAACCTATTGGAACTTCGACGTGCTTCCCGATCCGGCGAAAGCGTCGACGCTCACGAGCGCTCTTCCCGATGAGTTGGAGTATTACAAGGGTGTCTCCGGAATGTGGCCACTTATCGCCGACATGGATTCTGCACGACGCACATTTCCGCAGAACGGAAACTACACCGTCGACATGACGATATTCGGAGATTCGTACGACGACTGGGGCAAGCCCGCGGGTGACTTTGAAAAGTTTCGGACGGTATCAGCCAATCTTGCGTTCCAATTCAGCGGCAGCGACGGACAAAGGCTCGCATCAGGCTACGAGAAAGCTAGGGATGCGATCGAGGCCGCCAAGAACCGAAAGGAGATGCTCCACGCGATGCCCGACTGGTGGTACAAACCCGCGACCGGTGTGACTGATGCGAAGCTCGCTCCGGCCCGCCTCGTTCCGCTGATCAAGGGCTTCATCGGCCAGTGGAATCTGACGTACATGAAACACATGGTCATCAATTTCACCGGCCCGCTCTGGGTGATCCAAAAGAATGACCTCGGCATCCCGGAATATCGCATGGTGAAGCCATACATCTACGTCATCTACAAAGAAGCGAAGGACAACTCGTGTCAAGTCGGAGCTCTGTACATGCGCGAATCCTACTCCGGTGCCGGCACCTACGGCCAACCGTATCTCGGCGGCATCCGCGACGTGCAGTACATCGACTGCGCGGTGGTGAAGTGATCTCATTTTGGATTTTGGATTTTGGATTTTGGATTTTGGATTGGGAGTTGGGCTTTCGCTCAGCTCCCTTTTTCTCTTTCTTCGATGGCGCAAGTCAGAACCGCGAGCGGTAGCGACCGGGTCACCCTTTGGTTTGCTCGCGTCCAGATATCATCAGCGGGCTACCCGGTCGCTACCGCTCGCGGTTCTGACTTGCGTAGCGGGTAGCCGCATTTAGCTGTGGGTAATTCGTTAGTCGCTAACGTGACAAGGGCGGTCCCGCACCACAAGTCCCCGAAAATTCAAAAAAATTCAAAAAAAGTTTAAGACTCCGACGTGGAGTTAATCGATAATCGTTCGCGATGATCGTCTTTGCGTCGCAGAGTCTCGCGTGAAAACGACACCAGATTTCTTTAGCAAGGAGAGTTAGATACATGAATGCGTCGGTCCGAATACTGATAATCACGCTGATCCTGACGATCAGTAACTTTGCCCAAGCTACGGAGACGTTCGATATTTCGTCATTTCAACCGCCCAAGGGTTGGGCAAAACAGGTCGGCACGGATGCGGTCCAGGTCTCCATCGAAGACAAGACGGCCGGGACCTTCTGCCTAATATCGCTGTATAAATCCGTCCCCGGTCTCGATAGTCCGAAGGAGAATTTTGACGCAGCATGGTCGACGATCGTCAAAGAAAACGTGAAGGTCTCGGCGGCACCCGAGATGATCCCGGCTGACAATAAGGGAGAGTGGCTGCTTGCGGCCGGCTTCGCATCTTTTGAAAAAGACGGGGTCAAAGGCGTGGCAGTGCTTTATACCGCGACCGGCTACGGGAAGATGGTAAACGCACTTGTCATCACAAACACGCAAGCCTACGAACCTCAGGCTACGGCATTCTTAAACTCGATCAGCTTCAAAAAACCGGCGGAGAATTCGATCGTCAAGCCACCCGAGAATAATCCGATCGTCGGCACATGGGGTCAAAATCTCGGTGCGCATATGGCATACGGCGATCCCGTGGCAGCAGGCATGGCGGGCTATAGCAAGGACCAGTACACATTCAAATCTGACGGCACTTACAATTTCGTTTCAAAGACATTCAGGATGTCGTACGACAAGATCATCCTCGTCGTCGAGAACGGCACCTACCAGATCAGCGGTGATACGCTCGCGATCAAACCGCAAAAGAGTGTGATTCAGGCTTGGAGCAAGCTTAACGGCGGTGACAAGTGGGGCCGCGTGCTGAGCTCGCAACCTCGAAAGCTGGAAGCCGTAAATTACAAATTCACCAAGCATTATTTTTCGGGCATTGACGAATGGAATCTCGTTCTGCAAGCCGACCAGCCGACCGAACGTGATGGCCCGTTCAGTACCTTCAAGCTGTTTCCTAACGCCTGGTACTACAAGCCGATCTCATCAAACAATCCTGTGGTCGAACTGCCGCGCTGAACTCGGGATCTGGGATTTGGGATTTGAAACTCGTTTTGAGTTCCGCCTTTAGGCGGTTTCTTCGCCGCCAAGCGAAGTTTCTAAAAACTGTTTTGAGTTCCGCCTTTAGGCGGCCTCTTCGCCGCCAAGGCGAAATTTCTAAAAACTGTTTTGAGTTCCGCCTTTAGGCGGCCCTCTTCGCCGCCAAGCGAAGTTCTAAAAACTGTTATGAATAAAAACAATTTCGTCCTCGCTATTATCGTACTGTCCGCGGTCTGCCTTTCCTGCACTTTTCTAAAAGGACTCTCCGGCAATTCGGCCTACGGCGTCGGAGAGATCGGCAAAGAGTCATTCCCTGCCCTTGACCCCAATGCATCGTTTCCGGCGATCAGTACGGATATGATCGACGCTCTCATCACTGACATACCCGAACTTAGTAAACACCGGGATGAAATGTTGGACGCCGAGCGCGAGGCCATCAACGGCCTACTTGCTGACATGCGGGAGGAGCCGCGAGCAGCCCAAACATATCTGCCGAGCCGCCCTGAAGAGCCCGCGGAAACCTACTATCGATCCATCACAAATCTCGCCGGCGACATCAAGTTGATTCCCGCGGCATATGCAGCAGAGCCGGACCTTTCAGGCCTGGGAGGGTTGCAGCAGTATCTGATCGGCCATCAGATCGGCTACTTCTCGGTGGATGCCGGATCCATTGGCAAAGGAGATCGCGGTAAGAGCAAGACTGTCGAGATGAAGGACGAGAAAACCGGTGAAGTTCAGGCCTCGATGATTATTTCGGTTGCCGACGACGGCTCCGTCAGTACGGAGCTGACAACGAAGATATCGATGGCCATATTCGGGCTCGACGCAAACTCGAAGGTAAAGGTCACCGGCAACATGTGCCCGGACTCCGAAGGCAAGGTTGATCTGGCGATCGAACAAAACTCGAACGGCCGGGCCGGAAGCTCGGGCTCAGTAATCTATGACAAGAATCTTTCCGCGAAAATTAAGGTGTCGGTGAATGACGACGCCGAAGTCGCGGGTATGGATGTCGACTTCAAGCAGGCGACCCGGTCCACCGCCGGCGGCCGGCAGGTCTACGTTGAGACACGTCAGTCGGGTCACGGTACAACAGGCACGTATTCGGAAATGAAATTTGATGACGCCAGACTTGAGCGTTCCTCATCACAGGCGACTGCTGACGATTCAGCGTTATCGCGGGCCGGACTTACGGACGCTTTTCGAATAGCGATCGGGTTCCTGGAAAGTGCCAAGGGACGTTGGCAGGGTGGCGGCTGCGTAAAGATAGACGCGACTTCACCCGGAACGGTTGCAGTGAACTCCTCGACGCAGATCCCGGTCAAGGTCATGCACAAGTTCGACGGTACAGAAGTCCCGTCCAAGCTAACCGTCGAGCTTTCCGGCGGTGCTTCGATCGATCCAACGTTGATCCCGAAAACGGCCGGCACGCTAAACTATGTCGCTCCCGGGGAGCGCGGAAAAAGTGCGACGATCAAGCTCACTGCCAATTCGCGCCGCGGTCGCGCAACAAGCGACCTAACCGCGAGCACCGAAGGAAATTCGTACCGCGTGAACGGATCGAGCCAGGGTGCAAAGTTCACGGGCGAGATCTGCAGTCTCAATGGACAGTTTTACCTCACCGTCGATGCGATCACTGGGAGCTGGCCGATGGACTTCACGCCAAACCCGGGCGATGGGCTGTCGGGAGAAATGACCGGGACGTTTGAGGCAAATGGATGCACGCTATCCGGCGGCGGACCATATTCGGTGAAGCTCAATGCGGATGGCTCCGGAACGATCACTTTTACATACAATTCGACAGCGACGTGTCCCGCGGGCACTCGGACGACGAGCAAGACCACGACGATTCCGCTCACACCGGCACCCGACTTGAAATGTAATTAGGTTACATCGATCAAGGAAACTTGGAAGTGGCCCGGACTCGTGTTGGCTTCATATACGTCATCGCTGAAAATGACGTCTGACGATAAACATATATTGACAAACGATAAATCTTTATCGCAACATGGAGCTCAATTATGAAACGAGCCTCAACAATCTTTCTTCAGATCGTCATCGTGCTCTTCGGGATTGGCGTTCTCGCCTTCTTGATTATTGAACCTCAGCTCGAGGGCCGTAATGTAAATGCGACGCAGTTTGAGATCTATTTCAAGGATCCGTTTCTGACCTATATCTACGTCGCTTTCATCCCGTTTTTTGTCGGGCTCTATCAAGGCTTCAGATTATTGGGATATGCCGGGCGCGATGAGATTTTTTCCCAAGGTTCAGTGCAAGCTTTGCGGATCATTAAGTGGTGCGCATTAACGATCGCGATCTTTATCCTCGGAGCCGAGGCCTACATATTCATATTCATCCGCGGAACAGATGACGTTGCCGGTGGAGTGATGATGGGCGTCTTTGTCATGGCGGCGTGTGCTGTCGTCGGGGCCGCCGCGGCGATGTTTGAGCGGATCTTACAAAACGCGGTGGATATGAAATCCGAAAACGACCTGACCGTCTGAACACACATGGCAATCATCATTAACATCGACGTCATGTTGGCGAAACGAAAAATGAGCGTCACGGAGCTCGCCGAAAAAGTCGGGATCACGATGGCCAACATCTCCGTGTTGAAGAACGGCAAAGTGAAAGCGATCCGGTTATCGACCTTGGACGCGATCTGTAAAGCGTTGGAATGTCAGCCCGGAGATATTTTGGAATACACCGAGTAAGATTTGGGATTTGGGATTTGAGATTGGTCTAGCCGGTTAACGTCGTCATTATCTCGAACGTCAACGGACTGGAACGCAGGCGTCCCCGCCTGCAACATCGCCGCCGCGGCGATGTCAGCCTCCCGCTTGTCGAATGTGCATCGTTTGACGCCGTGGAAGCCACGGCGTTGCAGGCAGGGATGCCTGCGGTCCAGTCGGTTGGCGACATCATTCGTGTTGTCGAATAACAATCCAGTCCGTTGGCGCAAAAAAGCCGGCTGTCGTTGTCGATAACCGGTTGAGTGTGAGATTCAAACTTCCATGGAAAGCTAGTTTCCACAGGTAACAACTTCCACGGGAATTATGCATCCGTGGGATCAACGTCCATGGAATAAAATTCCATGGGAACTAAACTTTTAAAGTATCGACGTGCCGGTTGCCGGTGCGGCGGTGGCAGAAGCCTTTTCCGGAGCTCCCGAAATGCCCGGCGAACCGAGCGCGTTCGGCACGGGCGAAAGCGTGACCGCACCCATTGGTGTCATGGCCGACGCCTTTGTAGCTGTGACGGCAACGGGAATTCGCGTCGGTATAAGGACGGTGTCGAGTGCGTGGACGACGCCGTTTGTCGCTTCGAGATTCCGCGCCTGCATTGCCGCACTGTTGACCTTCAAACCGTTGACATCGGTGAACATCAACTCTTCACCGTTACACGCTTTTCTACTCGGTGCCGAAACCAGATTCGCAGCCATGACCTTGCCCGGCAGAATGTGATACGAAAGCAGAGCGTGCAATTTTGTCTGAGGGGTCTCGTTCAAAAGCTCATTGATCTTTGATTCGGGGATCTTTACAAAAGCGTCGTTCGTCGGAACGAAGACCGTGAATTCTCCCGAGCCACTGATCAATTCGCTGGCACCCGAAGAAGCCATCAGCCTCGTAAAGGTTGAGAACTTGTCTTCATTCTTTATCGTGTCGATAAGATTCAATTTGTCGGACATAAAATACTCCTTTCTCCGATCAGCCAAGGCAAATGCCACAAATGATCGTTGTTCTGTAACGTGCTGTATGAGTCAGGATTATCCGACGTATTCGGGTAGGCTGAAAAAAGAGTTGAGCGAAGCTCGATTCGCCTCTGAGTATGCTCTTCTTATCGGGGAATAGCAATTACGGGGGGATTTCGGGATTTGGATTCGTTTTGAGTTCCGCCCCAACGTGGAACTCAAGATAAATCCGGAATCCCAAATTAGGTTCGAGCGGTGCGCACATGGCGGATGCGACTGGAACGCAGGCGTCCCGCCTGCATGAGTGCGAAGCACGAAAAGGGCCGCGCGATGTCGAATCTGAGGGGTTTGACGCCGCGGAAGCCACGGCGTTGCAGGCGGGACGCCTGCGTTCCAGTCCGTTGGCGTTTTCGCAATAACGCCATTAGCCGCAGGCCAAAAACCTAAATCCCAAATCGAAAGGTCCCAAATTACTCCTGTTCTTGCTAGGGCTTCGGTGTTGGACTTGCGGCCGGCTTCGGCGGCTCGCTCCTTCCGACGCCGAGGTAATCGTAATTTAGGATCGCGTTGAATAGAAGCGAGAAACTCCCGTGCGTCTCGTGTCGCCACATCGGATTGTTGGCGAACATCACGACGTGTCCGCGGCCGACGGGGACATCGACGATCGCGGCCTTGCCGGCTAGCTCGGATCCGCCGGTCAACATCCCGCTCACAAATAATTCCTTCTCCGGCGCAAATCGCAGGACCACGCGCGGGCGCATCTCGAGAGGCGGAATCTGAATCGGATCCGGTGTCGGTGAAGGCAAAGCGATATCGGGACCGCGTCCCTGAACGACGTCCGGATCATCGGCCGTTCCGCGACCGCTCGGTCGTTCACCGGCCGCCGGCGTCTGACCGCCGCCGCCTTGTCCGATTGCCGCGACATTGATGATCGGCGTCTGATTGAAATACACCGCCAGCTTTTCATCGTATCCGTACGAGATCGGACTCTTGCGATCCGCAAAGACCGTGCTAAGCACCGAGCCGCGTGCCTGAAACTGTCGGGCGTCCTGGATCGTCACACCGGATGTGATCCCGAAGTCGATCGGCAGCGATGCATTATCCGCGATCGTAATAAACAAACCACCGGCCGCGATGAACGTCTGCAGATTCGCGACACCCTGTATTCCGAGTCCGCCACGAATGTCGTCTGTCTGATCCGGCGAGCGTCCGAAGTTCGGCGTGATGTCCGATTGCTTCCACGGGATCGCTCCTTCCGTCTCGCTGAATTTCGGAATACCGCGAACGATATTCTGCGCGCTCGTGCGGATCGGTCCAAAGACGATCACGTCATATTTGTCGCGAAGGTTCGGAGTGCGGCTGATCACCTGATCCGAAACGTAATCGTATGGAATGCCGAGGCGGTCAAACTCGACGCGATACCAACCCTCGTCCTGCGTGTTGAGCCATGTGTGAACAAGCGCGATTCTCGGTGCACTGATCGGATGCGTCGTGATGTCGGGAATTTTATCGACCGCCGTGACGTTCAACCCGAGATCGAGCGATTCTTTTTTCACGCGATCAAAAAGATCCGACGGATTTCCTTCCGCCTTGATGATGTACGAACCGGCATTAAAGTTTTTCTCGCCGATCTTAAAATTCGATTCCGCCGACGAGAACTTCACATCCTTTAACCGGTAACGAAGCTGCGCGATCGCGCTCTCGCCCGTGTGATTGACGACGATCGCCGCTACGCCTGTGCCTTCGGCTTTCCCTTGCGCCTTGATCGGCCCGTTCGTCAACGTCATCGCCGCATCGAGGACTTTCAAATCCTTTACGCGGATCGTCTTTACGTTATGAAGCGGCCCGAGC
This sequence comes from Acidobacteriota bacterium, assembly GCA_003223025.1. Lineage (GTDB taxonomy): Bacteria > Acidobacteriota > Blastocatellia > Pyrinomonadales > Pyrinomonadaceae > OLB17. The sequence continues at coordinate 868,086 of QHXR01000001.1, read as the reverse complement.
GTCCAGCCTGTATCGTCGTACGGTCGCGGATCGCTCGGGTTGTAATACTGCGTGTCGAGCAGCATATCGGCCATACGCGAATAAGGCTGATCCATCCGGACGACGTAACTGCCGGCACCGAACTTCCCTTCCTTAGTTTCGACATCTCGATTCAGTTGCTGGATCTCGACGCCCTGTAGCTTCAAAAGATTGAGCATCTCTGCCTGCTCCGCCGGACGCGTCTCGCTCGCCGGCAACACGTACGCGGCCGGACCTTCCGTCCGCGCTTTTGCGACCGACCGTTTGCTCTTCAGATAGAAATTATTCAGAAACTTTTCTTTGTTATTCGCCACCTGATTCATTGCCAGAAGCAAAGCACTTTGCTGCATGTTGATGTTGTTGCGGATCGACCAGTTCACGCGCGCCATCGGCGGGTTCGGACGAAACCAGTCGCGGCCGGATTCAACTCCGACATTACGGACCCGCGTATCCGCGCCACCGTTGCCGAACGTCTCGTAAAATCGCCCGATCGAATTGTGGCCGTTGGCGACGTAGAACATATAATTCGGCGCCCATCCGTCATAGAAACCGTGCGTCCAAACTCCGGGCACGCCACGCTTCGTCATCTCCTCGATCTCGTAGTAAGCAAGCGATTGCCACTCGTCGATCACGATCGGATCGAGCCACGCGTTGTACGGACCTGTACCGGTGGACGTATAGAGAAACGGAACCGACTCATGCAGATCATGAAGAACCGTCGGATGAAAATCGAGAAAATGCGCCATCTGATTTCGCGAGAGAGCGAGCGCCATCCCGAGCGAATCGCGGTTGTTGTCATGTGCGACGTACTTTCCCCAATAGATCAAACCCGGAACTCGTTTGCCCTCGTTCGCCTTTCGATAGTTGTAAAGATCTACCATCGCATCACGGCCATCGACCTCGAGCGTCGGCGTGATCATGATGATCGAGTTCTTCCGGATCTCCTGTATGAACGGCGTCTCTTCAACCGCGAGTCGATACGCAAGCTCCATCAACATCTCAGGCGAGCCTGTCTCGGATGAATGGATCGAACCCGACGCCCAATAGATCGCTTTTCCTTCCGACACGAGTTGCTTCGCCACCTCGTCATTGATCCCGCGCGGGTCGCCGAGCTTGGCGGTGATCTCTTTGTACCGATCTAATTTTGCAAGGTTCGCTTCGTCCGAAATTACGATCAACATCTGATCGCGTCCCTGCTCGCTTTTCTCCGGAGAGATAAACGTACGCACACGAGGCGAGGCTTTTTCGAGCTCGCGATAGTAGCGATATTGATCCGCCGTGTACGTGAGTTTGTTCGGCGCCCCGATCGGATATCCGAGAACCTTCGCGGGGCTCGGCACCTTCGCCGATAACGGAAGATGATCCACGAACTCAGTCAGGAACATTTTGTCGGTCGTATTTTTGACGATCGAATCGGTGTACTCACGATCCACCGGCTGGACCGATTTGCTTGTGGGCTTATCTGCACCCGTGTTTCTCATCGGCTGGCCCTGGGCATAAGCCACGGCCGACAAAATTAGCAACGATGTTGCCAGGACGAAGCGGTTCATTCGAGTTCTCCTACTGAAGTCAAAGCAAGTTTTGATTGCAAGGGGAAAAAAGAAAGCGAAGAAGTTTTATAGTGTACGACCGGGACGAATTCAAGGAGACAGGAGCGATTAGGATTTGGGATTTGTTTTGAGTACCGCCTTTAGGCGGCCTCTCCGTCTCGGAGAGACGACGATGCCGACGAAACGCAGATCGTGGGCGACGCTTCACTCTTCGGACGGCTAATTTCCTCGATCACTAACGCCGAAAACCTTGTCCTTGGAGATCACGTGAGCTAAATTGCTTAATTACCATTCAACATTTCTTGACGAGCGTTTACGACAATGAAAAATCCAGCACCCACTAGGATCGCCCGGGTCCTTGTTTTATCGATTTTGTTTGCTGTGGGAGCATTCGGCAACACGACTACGTACGATCCGACCTTTGACGGCGCAGGTTATCGTCTTCAACCGGTCGGTGCAGGAAGCGGACACGGCTATTCACTTGCCATTCAGTCGGACGGCAAGATCGTCGTCGGAGGCTCTACGCGTATAGGCAACGAGTCTGACAAACTCGCGTTGATACGCCTGAATGCGGACGGGACGCTCGACACTTCATTCGGCAGCGGCGGTACCGCTTTCTCCCCTATGGGAATGTACTCCTCCATTTGGGAAGTTAAGGTGGTAATTCAATCCGACGGAAAGATCCTTTTGGGCTCAACTGCCCGGTTGACCCAGCAGTCGAGAGAAGCGTTTACCGTACTCAGGTTTATGAGCTCGGGCGTACTCGACACGACGTTTAATGGTACTGGTTATGCTACCGCGAATGTCCCCAATTCATTGCTGGATACATGCCACTCCATGGATTTGCAGGCTGACGGAAAAATCGTCCTGGTCGGATCAACTTTAGAAGAAGTTCCGGGAGACATTTCGGGTAATCGGGATATTGCGATTGTCCGCTTTAATGCGAACGGTTCGCTGGATTCGACTTTCGATAGCGACGGGATCGTTAAAGTTGGAGCTCTTAACCCCGATGAGGAAGGACACGCCGTCTTGGTTCAGGCGGACGGCAAGATCATTGTTGGAGGGCGGGAGACTACCGACAGAGAGAGATATCTATTGACGCGTTTCAATGCCAACGGCTCGACCGACACTTCGTTCGGCACGGGCGGCTGGAATATTTTCGCGGTCGATTTTGTAAACAACAACTTCACGTCACTGGCACGACGATCGGACGGACGAATTCTGGCAGCTGGTGGAGGAAAAACTTTACGCTTCTCAGTAGATGGAGCCCGCGATATGTCGTTCGGTGCGAACGGCGTCTCGACCGTGCCGGGGACGATCGAAAGCGGTGAGATCCGCGTTATCGCTGGCGACAAATTTCTGCTTGCCAACAGATATGGCGTGCGCCGCTTTATGCCGAATGGCGCGATCGATACAAACTTCGGCAGAGACTTCACCGTCTCGGGCAACAACTGCTACTCTCACTCGATTTCCGTCCAAAGTGACGGTAAAGCGGTGCTCGGTGGTGTTTGCACTAATAGCAGCGATCAGATTGAAAGATTCGCTGTTGCCCGATTTCAGGAAAACCGTACGAAACGATATCTGGATTTTGACGGCAACGAGGGAACAGACATTTCCATTTATCGCCCGGCCAACGGTCAATGGTGGTATCTCGGAAGCTTGTTTTATCAAATTGTCGCGGGTCAGTTCGGAACGTCAACCGACCGACCGGTTCCGGCCGAATTTTCCGGAGATGGCAAGACCGACCTTGCCGTTTTCCGACCATCGACTGGTGAGTGGTATGTCTTAAGAAGCGACGACCGCACGTTTTACTCGTTCCCGTTTGGCACGGCGGGTGACATTCCCGTTGTCGGTGATTTCGATGACGATCAGTTGGCCGATGCCGGCGTTTTCCGTCCCTCAACCAACCTGTGGTACATCCAAAAATCGACCGGCGGAATTTCTATCACCGCTTTTGGCACGTCCGGCGACAAACCGGTTCCATCGGATTACGACGGCGATTTTAAGCTCGACATTGCCATCTATCGCCCGTCGGTCGGACAGTGGTGGATACAACGAAGCAGCGACGGCGGAGTCTACGCATTTCAATTCGGCAACTCAACCGACAAACCCGTGCAAGCCGACTACACCGGCGACAATAAAACGGACGCAGCATTTTACCGTCCTTCAACCGGCGAATGGTTCGTACTTCGTAGCGAAGACTATTCGTATTTTGCATTTCCTTTCGGTCTCGGCGACGATCTGCCCGCACCCGGCAATTATTGGGGTGACGCGCGATTTGATATTGCAGTTTTTCGACCCTCAGAGAACAGGTGGCATATTCTCGGGACGGGCGGCTGGTACTTCTATGAAGACTTCGGCGTGACGGGCGACGTCCCGCTGCCAACCATGGTGATGCCTTAAATCGATTTTGAATTTTAGATTCGGTCCCCGGCGTTGAAGGTGTCGTCAACGCCGCGAATGCAAAACGAACTGGAATGCGATTTGGGTTTGAAACTTTGCTTTGAGGCTGCCTCTTCGTCGGGAAAGCCGATCCTTGAATTACATCCGACCTCGCTCTAGAATTCCGTCAATGTCCAAAAACAACATGATCAGAAAATCTGTCGTCGCAGCCGCTGCGTTCGTCCTTCTATTCACTTCCCTTTCATTCGGCCAAAATCAGTTCACCCCGAAGAGTGATGTCGAACTGCGTCTGCATCGAAATCAGATCGAAGCCGAGCTGCAGTCGCTGGCGGTCGTCGAACGGAAAGTGATGGTGACGATGCGAGATGGGAAGCGGATGCAGGCGGATATTTACAGGCCGAAAGGTGACGAAAAATTCCCGATCATCTTTTCGCGGACGCCTTACAACTTCAATTGGTGGGACACGCGGCTCGGTGCTCCGCGCGATATGACGACCGTGCTCGATGCCATCAAGCGCGGCTACGGATACGTCATCATGAATGAGCGCGGACATTTTTTTAGCGAGGGTAATTACGACATCCTCGGACCGCCGATCACCGATGGCGAAGACGCGATCAAATATCTGACGTCACAAAAATGGTCGAACGGAAAGCTTGGCACGATCGGATGTTCATCGACCGCGGAATGGCAGCCGGCGGTCGCTGCGCAAAATGTTCCCGGTTATGCGGCGATGATCGCGCAAGGATTTGGCGCCGGTGTCGGTCGCGTCGGGCCGTACTTCGAGCAGGGCAACTGGTATCGCGGTGGTGCGGTGCAGATGCTTTTTATCGCGTGGCTATACGGAGAGCAGAATCAGGTCAGACCGATGCCTCCCGCCGGAACTTCGCAGGAAGACCTGATCCGGTTTTCGAAGTCGTTCGATCTTTCTCAACAGGCGCCTCCGGTCGATTGGTCAGCGGCGCTTCGTCATCTGCCCGAGATGGACATCATGAAAGCGGTCGACGGCCCACGCGGAATTTTTGCCGACGACATGCCCGTCCCGACCGGCGGCGCGATGATCAAACGCACGCCGAACGATCCGGCGTGGTACAAGGGCGGACTCTTTCACGACAACATGCGGATCAACATCCCGGGCTTTTGGTTCATGTCGTGGTACGACGTCTCGGTCGGTCCGAATCTCGCGCTTTACAATCACGTTCGCAAAACCGCACGGCCCGACATCGCCGACAAACAGTACGCGGTCATCGCTCCGACTCTGCATTGCAGCTACACGCGTGCGACCGAGAACACCGTCGTCGGCGAACGCAGCATGGGCGACGCGCGACTCGACTACAGCGAGCTGACCTACGGTTGGTTCGACTATTTCCTCAAGGGCCACAGCGAAGGAAACGACATCACAAAATGGCCGAAGGTCCGATACTTCACGATGGGCGCGAACAAATGGCAGGAGGCGGATCAGTGGCCGCCACGCGGTGCCTCGCCGCTGCACCGCCTGCGAAAGATACGCCGGACATCTTTGCATACGATCCGATGAATCCCGTTCCGTCGTACGGCGGGAATGTTTGCTGCACCGGTAATGCAGTTCAAGGCGGCTCGTGGGATCAGACGAAGATGGAGCAGCGGGACGACATTCTCGTCTACACATCCGAACCGTTCAAAGAAGGCACCGAGCTCTCGAGGCCGATCGATGTGACGTTGTACGTTTCGTCAGACGCTCGTGATACTGACTTCACGGTGAAGCTCATCGTCGTCGATGAAAACGGCAAAGCTTGGAACCTGGACGAAACGATCCAGCGGATGCGCTATCGCGACGGATACGACAAGCCGATGGTCTGGATGGAACCGAGCAAGATCTACAAGGTCGCATTTCAACCGATGAACACGAGCAATTATTTTGCACCCGGTCAGCGGTTAAGGATCGAGATCTCGAGCTCAAACTTCCCGCGCTTCGATCGCAACATGAACACCGGCGGCAAGAACTATGACGAAACAAAAGGCGTCATCGCTCACAATGCCGTCCACCATTCGAAGCAGTACCCGGCGGAGGTTACGATATCGGTGGTCCGAAAGTGAGTTTGGATTTCGATCGACGGCTGTCCCGACCGATGAGCGGAAAGGCTTTGCCTTTCCGTCGGGGCACTAAATATTGATGAGGCTCGGCCTCAACTTTCACTCCACCATCTTTATTTTACGCAACCAATTTTTTAATTCGGTCTGTACTTCTTTTTTCCGCGAATCTTTGATCGCCAGAAGTACTCCTTCTTTTTCGATACCGCCTTCGGTCGAGAAACCGTCGAGGATCTTACATTCCCTGCATAACTGCCGCACCGTTTGAAAACTGTTTCCCGCTCCGTAGCCCGCGTGGGTGTTGAATGGAATAACCGTTTTTCCTTTGAAATTGTACTGACTGAGGAAGCTTTTCATCGGCGGCGGGATCTGCATGTCCCAAGTTGGAAAACCGAGAAAGACGACATCATATTTTTTGATGTCGTCGATCTTTGTCTTCAGCGGCGGAAGGAATTCTTTCTCATTCTCTTTCACCACTTGCTTCACGGTCGCCTCGTAATTTTCCGGATAAGGGTTTTCCAGTTCGAGCGGCACCAGAGTCCCGCCGACGTTGTCTCGGATCATTTCGGCGACCACTTTTGTGTTGTTGGTTCGTGACAGGTACACGATCAAGATCTTTTCATCCGGCATGGTCGAAGTTCCCGAAGACGGTCGTTGTGCGTCCGAGCAAGAGGATGAAGCGAAAATCATCGCTGCAATCATTATCAATAGCTTCATTTCTTTGGCGGTGCCTCTACTGCTGAGAAGACCTGCACCGCATCAGGCAGCCGCTTCCCGCGGATCTCGATCCCCCTCACGGCGGAATTCAACTCAGCGATTTCGGCGGGCGTAAATCGAATCGCGGCAGCACCGGTATTCTCTATCATATGCGGCATCTGCGTAGTGCCGGGTATCGGGACGATCCACGGTTTTTGTGACAGAAGCCAGGCGAGGGAGATCTGTCCGGGCGTCGCCTGCTTTCGCTTTGCCCATTTCTTGAGGAGATCAACAAGCGCGAGATTGCTCTGAAGATTCTCCGGCGCGAACCGCGTCTCGGCCGCGCGAATATCACCGGGCGCAAATCGCGTGTTCTTGTCGATCGCCCCGGTCAGGAAGCCGACGCCGAGTGGGCTCCAACAGACGAATCCGATCCCCAACTCTTCGCAAAGCGGGATGACTTCCTTTTCCGGTCCGCGCCACAACATCGAATACTCGTTTTGTATTGCGGTCAATGGCTGCACTGCATGTGCGCGGCGCACGGTTTGCAGACCTGGCTCTGATAATCCCCAGTGCAAAACTTTTCCCTGGGTCATCAGATCCTTGATGGCTCCCGCAACATCTTCGATCGGAACCTGTGGATCGACTCGATGCTGATAGAGCAGATCGATGCGATCCGTTTTTAATCGCTTGAGCATTCCGTCGACTGCAAGCTTGATGTGATCGGGCTTGCTGTTGAGACCGGGACGTCGCTCGCCGGTTTCCAGATCGATGTCCCATCCGAACTTCGACGTGATCCGTACCTTGTCGCGGAATGGCGCGATACCTTCGCCGAGTATCCTCTCGACCTCGTGCGGCCCGTACGCTTCGGCGGCGTCAAAGAACGTGACACCGTGATCGTAAGCGGCCCGGATAATGTTGTGCATCTCGGAACGCGTCGGAATAGTAGTCTGGTAAGTGCGGCTCATGTTCTGTACACCGATGCCGATCGATGAAACCTCTAGTGTGCCGAAGCCTGAGCATCTCCTCCGGCAGGCATTGTTGTGATTACCATGCCAGCGCCTGCAAGGACGGTCTTCGCGATAAATCCACGGCGGTCGACGTTGTTGACTTGATCGTTGTTTTTCATACTATGTCTTCCGTTTCGCCTCGCTGAGAGACTTCACCATTTTCGGGTCTCGGTGATCGAAGAAAAGACTTTCGCCGGTTTCCAAGCTTGCGATCGATCGCATATCCGACTCGTCCAATTCAAAATCAAATATGTTGAAGTTCTCCGCCATTCGTTCTTTTCGAACGGATTTCGGGATAACGACAACATCCCTTTGCGTCAGCCATCGCAATATCACTTGTGCGACCGACTTCCCATGCTTACCCGCGATTGATGTGAGTACATCGTTGTGAAAGATATTGTTCTTCCCCTCGGCGAACGGTCCCCAGGATTCGATCTGAATGTTGTTCTCCTCGAGAAATTTTTGCGTCTCCACTTGTTGGTGGAACGGATGCGTCTCGATCTGATTGACTGCGGGAAGAATTTCCTGCTGAACGACAAAATCCATAACTCGATCAGGATGAAAATTACTTACGCCGATCGCCCTGACGCGGCCGTCGCGATAGATCTCCTCCATCGCACGCCACGAACCGTAAACATCTCCGTACGGCTGATGGATGAGGTAGAGATCGAGATACTCGAGCTGCAGTCGTTTCATCGAACGGTCGAATGCGGTTTTCGTTTTCTCATATCCCGTATCTGCGATCCAGAGTTTAGTCGTGACGAAAAGATCGCCCCGCGACACACGGCTGGCCTTTATCGCATTACCGACTGACTCTTCGTTCCCGTACGACGCCGCCGTGTCGAGAAGTCGATATCCGACGTCAATCGCATCACGCACGCTCCGTTCGCACTCCGCCGGGTCGTCGATCTGAAAAACGCCGAAGCCGAGGATCGGCATCTCAATACCATTATTCAAAACTACATTTTTCATAACTCCAGTTTAGACAGGCGAGTCTGTCAGCGGTATGACAATGGTCGAGAATGATTGGACGATCCTGCACGGATTGGGATTTGGGATTTGGGATTTGGGATTTAGGGATTTGGGATTTAGGGATTTAGGGATTTGGGATTTGGGATTTCGGATTTGGGATTTCGGATTTGGGATTTGGGATTTGGGATTTGGGATTTGGGATTTGGGATTTAGGGATTTGAAATCTGAAATTTGAAATTCGAAATTCGAAATTTGAAATCCCAGAATCCAAATCCGCAATCCCAAATCCCCAAACCAACATCCCTTGACATATTGGGTTCTCGGCAGCACCGGAGGATCTTCCGCGTTTGGGTTCGGTGTTTCGACCGATACGGTTGTGACCTACTGATCCATTTTGGATTTTGGATTTTGGATTTAAGATTTGGATTGAGATGTGGGACGCGGCATCTGGATCTGTACGACGGCTCTTCAATCCAAAATCCAAAATCCAAAATCCAAAATGGATCCGCCTGTTTACCCTCCCAGGCTGAACTCACATTCCTTTTAGGGTATGCTCGACGGATGTTACGGATACTACTCCGTTATTGTTTTGTGCTTTGGGTGCCTCTGGCGGTCGTACCTCTCACGGCATTTTCGCAAAGCCTGCCCTCGGTATTTCAATCCTGGAACCAGGTTCAACTTATCGTTCCGGTCAAACGTTCGACCGATCACGAAGGAAAATCGGTGAACAAGATCACTGCGATCCTCGACGGGATCGCACGCTTTGGGCGCGATGCGGATCTGACCGACGGACGGCTGGGCGTCGAGATGCAGTTCCGGACAAACAAGCATCTGACATTCGTCGCAAGCGCTCTGTACCGCCGCGACGAGATCGTCGAACATGTAAATCATTACGAAACCCGTCTCGCCGTCGGACCGACATTCTCGGCGAGGTGGAAGCAGGTATTGTTTCGCGATCGCAACCTATACGAATATCGTGTTCGAAGCGGTCGGCACGACATCAGCGTTTATCGCAACCGTTTTCAGATAAGCGTTCCGTTGAAACATAAAGGCAAGACGCTCTTCTCGCCATTTCTCTCGGAGGAAGCGTTTTACGACTTCAGCGCAAACAGCTTCACTAACAACGAGCTTTTTCTCGGCGTTACGCGTCGACTCAATCCGAGAACAGAGCTCGATGTTGCCTACATTCGGAACGACGCTGCTCCGACGAATGTGAATGGTCTGAGCCTCGCGCTTCGCATTACTCTCAGGTGAACTATGCGCATTTTCGATTTTGGAATGAAGAGGAATTGTTGGTGGCGCGAAAACCATTCCTTGTACGCAATTGCGTTGTGATTTAATCATCGCCATGTCTGCTGACGAATTCACATATCGCACCGCTGACAGATCAGATGCGGAAGCTCTCGTGCCGTTGATCAATCGCGCATTCGAGGTCGAGCTTGAATTCTTCACACAAGCGCGGATCGATCTCGTCGAGACGCTGAAGCATTTTGATAAAGGAACATTTCTTCTCGCCGAGAAACACGGCGAGTTGGCCGGATGCAATTACGTCGAGCTTCGTGGGCAGATCGGTTATTTCGGATTGCTCTCGGTCGATCCCGGTCATCAGGGACGCGGCCTGGGAAGGATCTTGATCGAGCAAGCCGAACAGTTTTGCCGCGACGCCGGTTGTACGATCATGCAGATCCGCGTTCTAAACCACCGCACCGAGCTCCCGCCGTTTTACGACAAGCTCGGATATCACGTCGGTCGTGTCGAAGAAGTCGAGCAAGTTCCCTCTGCGCGTATTCCATATAATTTCATCGTGATGGAAAAGAATCTTTGAGCTCCATAGCAAAAGTTTTGTCGCGAACAGGCGAGCGCTTATTCCGTATTTTTAGAACCCAAAACGAACCATTCCCAAAATTCCCTCGTATAGCTCGTGTGCTAACCTGAAACCTCGAAGCGGCGGATTATGAATTGTCCAAATTGTGGAACTGGGATCATAGCCGATCAGCAATACTGCCGGTCGTGTGGAGTTGACTTGTCGGGTGACAGGCAGCGAACGTTCGATCCGCGGGCGTGGGGTTTGGCGGCCTTGATGTGCATCTTTGGTGGATTGCTTATCGCCATGGGCGCCAAGATGTGGAGCGTGAAGTGGCTGCTCTTCGTCGGACTCGTCATCACGTTCGGCGGAATGTTTGCGATTGCCGCGTTCGGACTGATTCGTCAAACTCGCCCGCGCAAATCGAGACCGATACTCACATCGCAGCCGGCGCCGGCGATCCTCGCCGCCGATACGACAAACAAACTTCTTCCGATAGGCGAAAACGATTTCATCCCGAGTGTCGTCGAAAACACTACGGAGCTTCTGAAGACCGGTTCGAAGGTAGATCAGGATCGCTCTATGTAGGCAACGAAACTCACTCCGGAATTTTATTCACCGGAACGCGTTTCCCGAAATCAAACTTGTCGCCGGCCTTTAGCCAGTAATACCAAACGTCCTTGTGCTTCTTGTTATCGTAGATGGCGACGCGTCCGGTCCCGAACACTTCACCGATCCCTTCCTTTACGATCAGTCCGGTATCATCGTCTATCCCGATTCCTAAAAGCTCCGGATACCGATCGATGATCGTGACAAGCTCATTCTCGCGTTTGTTCGCGGTTAAGTGCGGATCGATCGCGATGCCGGGCAGCAGGCCGAGCCCTTTCTCGCTTCCCTTCACCATCAAGACCGGTTTATTCGGATCGCCGCGGATCGTGTAAGCGCCCTGGACGATCGCACCCGCCGATTCTCCTGCAATGATCCCGCCTCTCTTCAATAACGCCTTTAACTCTTTCTCAACTTTCGTCCCAAGATATGCAGCAGTGAACCGTCCGGGATTTCCGCCGGATATCCAAACCGCTTTCGCTTCACGCAGAGGTTTGATGAACTCATCCGAGTCCGCGACCTTCCGATCCCTCGTGTGAAGGATCGTGATCCGGTCGAGCTTGAATCGTTTCAACATTTCGTCACGAAACTCGTTTTTATTCTCTTCTTTGTCGGGATCCCAGATCACTTTGTTTTGTGACCTCAACGCAGACGCGGCTGTCGGAATAAAAACCACCTTCGCATCCGGACCGCCGATCAGTTTGATAAAAAGATCTTCCGACATCTGACCGCCGCTCGTGACGATCTGGACACCGGACGGCTGCGCGGCACCAACTATACATGAGGCAAAAAATATAACTGCAGAAACACTTTTTTTGAACGACATGTTTCTCGCTCTCACTTTTCTAAAATGTAGTTTTTATTTGGGCCTATCCGTCAACATCTCCAGCGGACGATAGATCGCATCGCGTGTCCGCAGCGTCGGACCGGAGCCGTGATTCCACGCGGTGAAGACAACAACCATATCGTATTCCGGGAACGCGATCGGTCGCTGACCGCCGAAACCCGAACCCGCCCATGCGAGATTCTCATTCTGTTTGCCGTACGGATACAACCACCACTTCAGACCGTACTTCGGGAGAGCCGCTGCGTCGGGCTTGCCTGCGCCAAGATCCATGTGCGGCTTCACGGAATCCTTTACCCACTCGGGCGAGACGATCTGCTTCCCTCCCCACGCTCCGTTTTTCAGAAACAGATACCAGAGTTTCGCGACATCGCGCGGACGTAAATAGATCCCACCTTCGGCATCGACTAAACCGCTCGGCGTGCGCTTCCAATAATGCTGCGTGATGCCGAGCGGAGCGAAAAGATTTCGCGTCGCATATTCTTCGATGTCAGTTCCAGTCGCGACACGAAAGATGTGCGCGAGGATCTGCGTCGCACCCGAGTTGTAGTGATATACCTTTCCCGGCTCGTATTGCATCGGGCGATTCATCGTGTACTCGACCCAATCCGACGAAGCCTCCATCTGAGTTCCGGTGTTATCCGGATTTGAATACGGCAGATCTTCTTTCCAATCGAAGCCGGCCGACATCGTCAGGAGATGACGGATCGTCATCCGCTTCTTGCGGTCATCGACGTTCGCGACCTTCGACGCGTCAAAGAAATTCATCACCGGCGTATCGATATCGGGAAAATCTCCTCTTGTGCGGGCGACGCCAATGACGATCGAAGTGATCGTCTTCGATACCGATTGCAGCGTGTGCATATCTCCGCGTTGATACCACGGATGCCACCACGGGTTGAAATAATTGTACGGCCCCGTCGGGTCGTGCGGATTCAGCGGGCTTTGTTTCTTCGCGTCGTCGGCGTAGATCTTCTCGTAGTCGTGCGGGTAGCGTTTGTCGAAAACAAGTTTGCCGTGACGGATGATCGTAACGCTATCGATATAGCCAAACTTGCCCGCAACGATCTCAGCATCGAAAGCCGCAAGAGCCTTCGCGTCGATCCCAACCGACTTCGGCGTCGCAGTCGGCCATTCATTTTGCTGTGCGAAGGCGGTGAAACTTAAAACCAGGATCGCAATGATCAGGACTTTGCTTTTTATCATGTGACTTGGAGTGCGGTCTGAACTAACCACGAAATTACACGAGGAATTTAAATCGGCCAAACAGCGGAGAGGCTGCGAACTTCGTTCGAACACATACCGGTTGGATCCGGCCCGGTTAAGAAGTGTTCGTCATTACTTAATAGGCGCGATCTGCGTTCAAAAAAGCGTACGCACTCGCCAACGTCTGCGATCCAAAATTGTAAGCTCAGACAGGGCTTGACATTATCGGACTTTGCATCATAAAGTACTTGACAGTTGCCCGTAGACGAGCCAAGTCTCGAATCTTACGGGAGCAAAATAATTATGATCACACCAAACCAAAGACTCGCCGGCATCGTCGTCATAGTTGCGATTCTGCTGCTAATTCCATTTCTCGCGATGCGATTCACCGGCGAGGTGAACTGGACGCGGATCGATTTTATTACCGCCGGCGTACTGCTCCTCGGAACCGGGCTTCTGTGCGAATTGGTTCTGCGGGTGGTAAGGAAAACCCAATATCGAATCGTGCTTGTTGCCGCGATCCTTCTGGGCTTGTTCCTGGTCTGGGCCGAGCTTGCCGTCGGTCTATTCGGAACACGATTCGCGGGAAGTTAGATGCATGCGACCCGTCCGGGACCGGGGTCGTTCACTTTGCGAAGCGCTGCAAAAAAAAATTTTCGGCGTCTTCGGCAAAAATGCCTGCAGTCGACGGTCTTTACTTCAACGCAACCAACAAACTCCCACACCCTCACCTTCGGGGGCAGGTCGTACCCACGAGACCTGCTCACGGTTATCCGGAAAAGATCACAACTCGATCTCGTACATCGCGTACCTCCCGCTGCGATCACTCGTGAAAATTAATTTCCGTCCGTCGGGAGACCAATGAGGCAGGAGATCGTTTTTGAGATCGCGTGTCAGACGCAGTAATCCCGTGCCGTCCGCATTCATTAGATATATTTCGGGATTGCCATCGGTGTTGCTAACAAATGCAACACGCGAGCCGTCCGGTGAGACTGCCGGGTCAACATCGAAACTTCGGCGATGCGTCAGACGTTTCTCCGGTCCACCTTCAATGCTGACCGAAAATACTTCGAAGTTCCCGACCCGTCCGTCCTCGCGATCATTCGAAAAGAAAAGCGTCTTTCCGTCCGCCGACCACGCCGGATTTACCGACATCGCACGATCCCCAAATACGAGTTTAGTATCGGTCCCGTCCGAGTTCATCGTGTAGAGCTCAAACGTGCTCGTGCCGAATTCCCTGTTTGACGCGAACGCGATCTTCGAACCATCCGGTGAGTACGCCGGAGCCATGTCGCGAAACGTCGCGTTCGTTAAATTGATAAATCCCGAGCCATCGATATTCACCTGACATATTTCGGTGTTCTCGTCGATGCGTTCCTGGAAAAGTATTTTTTGCCCGTCCGGAGAAAATGATGGATTTCCTCCGGCCGAGGTTTTGATCACTGATCGATCGCTTCGCGTATCGAGATCATAAACTCGTATCTCATCGGGCATCTGATACACCACGAAACGACCGTCATGCGAGTATACTGGGCCGAGCGGTTGATCACTCTCGATGCCGGGTCCGACATGCTTCGGAGCATAGGGCTCGATGTTCATCGTGCCGTCCGGTGACCAACTATTCGCCGGAACAACGTCCCAACCGGGTGCGTCCGTCATTTTCCGAACGTTGCTCCCGTCGATGTTCATCAGATAGACGTCGGTGTTCTCCTTCTCGGCGTCGGAGTTGAAAATTATTTGCGTACCGTCCGGCGAGTACGTCGGGAATGCCTCGTGCCCGGGGCTATAGGTCAATCGCCTTGTTTCGCCCGTCGCGATGACTCGCGTGTAGATCTCGAAATTTCCTTCGACATCGCTCGCATATGCGATTGATTTGCCGTCGGGCGAGAACGTCGGATCTGAATCGAAAAACGGACTTTCGACGACCGGCTGGATCGTTCCGCTCTCGAGCGTATAAATATAAATGTCGGAATTGTTCGGTATCGATTCGTCGCGGCCCTTGGCTTGGTAAACGAACTGTTTTGAATCGGGAGACCAGAGACAGTTTCCCGGCTTGAATGACATGGCCTGCTCATTGGAGCCATCGACGTTCGCGAGGTAGAGCGTAGGATCTTCCGGACCTTTGTGAAAAAAGACCTTGGTCTCGTCCGGCGAAAACACCCCGTTCGTCAGCGACGGGATCGCAGATCCCGGACGGATGTCAGTGCCGTCCGCGTTCATGATATAGGTGACGTTGGTGTGCTTATCAAGAAAGCGTAAAAATCGAATTTGCCCGTCGCGGGTAAACCTGGGATATCCATCATTCAACGTCCCGCTCGTTAATTTGATAAGAGTATTCTTCTCCGAGGCTCCCCGAGGCGACAAACGAGAGGTTCTGACAAAATAAAGACCGACAATTCCGGCAATGATCAGTGTTGTAGCAATCGCTACTATCGCCCATGTTCTCTTCGATTTCGTCGACCCGGTTCTATCTGCGGGCGGGGCATCGACCGACAGGTCAGCATCGGTCGTTGAAGAAACGATCTGCGAGTTTCCTTGAGGCAGATCCACGCGCCGAACGATCGCCTTGAATCGCGGGTCGTCGCGGAGATAATCGAATTCGCGATCGACATTTAGCCACGTCAGATTCGAATCACGTTCTTCGCCGGCGATCTCAAGCCACTTGAATACTTCATCTGTCTCGTGCAAAACCGCGAAGCCGCTGGCGATGTTTATCGCACTCACATACTTTTCACGCCGCTTTTGGATCAGCATTTCAAGCTCGTCCCGGGCGGCTGCAGTATTCCCGGAGTGGGCCTTTAAGTAGATCGAAGCCGACCGTGTTAGCGACATGTCATCCGACAAAAGCACGGCGTGCTCGGCCGCCTGCGCGGCTTCGTCAAGCCGGCCAGTTGTCACATAGGACTGAACAAGAAAGTAGTACGCGAAGAGATAGTCCGGTGCGAACCGGGTAGTTTTGGTGTGGATCCGGATCTCAGCATCGTGCTCCCCGATCTCGGCAAAAGCTTCGCCCATCCATGTATTGAGCGCGGGTGAGTGTGGATCAAGCGACTGGGCTTTTTTTAACTCGAGGATCGCGTCGCCTATACGCCCAAGCCTTAGGAGAATCGTGCCGTAAACCTGGTGAGCCGCAGCGTAATTCGGGTTGAGCTCGATGGCTTTTTGAAACGAAAGCTCCGCACCGCGCCAGTTCCAGTCGTAATCCATCAGGATCACGCCAAGCGAAACGTGTGCTTCCGGAATTGCGTCGTCGATCTCGAGCGCGCGAAGGACCGCAGCTTTTGCTTTTGGGAAGGCGGTACGAGGCTCGATCTCGTCCGACAGCGGCAGCAGCTGATAGACCTCCGCAATTCCGGCATAAGCAAGCGCATATAAAGGATCGATCTCGATCGCCTTTTCAAAATTTCTTAGGGAATTTTTCAACCCCTCGCCCGTGCGTTTTGAAAAGTTGAATCGACCTTTCAGATATTCTTCGTACGCCGCGTTGTTGTCGGTGTAGCGTTTGGTGACGTTTCCTCGAGCCTCTGCGGTGTAGCTGTCGCTGAAGGCGTTAACTATGCGCTCCGCAATGCGGTCCTGGACGTCGAAAATATCGTCGATATCCGTATTGAAGCTTTCCGCCCAAACAGTCTTGCCGCTTTCAGAATCGAGAAGTTGCGCCGTCAGCCGCAACCTGTTCCCGGATCTCTGAAAATTCCCTTCAAGGATCGCATCGACATTCAAAAGTCCGGCAATCGTTATCGAGTCCTGCTCCGACGATCGGAATCTAAGAACCGATGCGGTAGGCCGTGTGATTACCTGTCCCGTCCGGGTCAACTGCGTGATCAGAGCATCGGCGATACCGGGGCCGAAAAACTCGTCGGCGTCGAGTGACGCGAGTGACTGGAATGGAAGCACTGCGATGCTCTTTATCTCGCCGAGCCGTCGGGCTTCTCCGCCAGCGACCTTCAGCGTCAAGTGGCGCTCGATAACGACATCGCGATCCGAAACACGGACATCCGCCAGGAAGCGGTAACCGCGCTTCGAGATCGTCTTTATGTATTGATTGCCGTCCACGTTCAGGATCTTCCTGAGTCGCGAGACATACTGCGCGAGATTGCCTTCCTCGACAAACGTGTCCTTCCAGATCGCGGACATCATTTCGTCCTTGGTGAGGACCTTGCCGTTATTCTCGACCAGCATCTGAAGCGTCTCGAACTCCTTCAACGGAAGGTGCACGACGTTACCGTCAGAAGTCAGAGTTTGCTCCTGAATATCGAGTACGAACTTGCCGAATTGATAGATCGTCGCCATTCAAAAAAAGGAATTCAAAAAAAATACAACTAAATTCAAGAATTCTAAAAGACCCCGAAGACCCTTTTCACCGACTATCGGTCTCGATGACAAACAAAACCGATGGGATCGTGATCGAGATCGATGAGCGGATCGCCGTTAAAAACTCGGAGCAACAATTTGAAGCATATTGCTCAGGTTGTAAAAAGATGACCGAAATGGCCACACCGAAGACGGCGGGGGTGCTGGCCGAGATTTCCGAACGCGAGGTCTTTCGCCTGATCGAAAGTAAAGAGATCCACTTTATCGAGAACGCCCGGATATTGGTGTGCGTCGAATCGCTTCGAGCCCTTACGGCTGATTCTAACACAGGGTCGGCGCAGACATTTTCATCGAAGGGAGCCGAGGAGTAGTCATGCGGAATTTCGACTTGGAATCGGATCGCGCCGTTCATGACAGTTGTCGCCTTGCCGACGTCAACACAGATTTAACAACCCACTGGAGACGCAGTATGAGGAGCTTGAACAAATCCATTCTGATCGCCGTGTTTTTTTTGGCGACCGCCGGTACTGTGACCGGGCAGTCGTTCACATATCAGGGAAAGTTAACGGTAAACGGAACTCCGACAAACGGTCCGTACGACTTTCATTTTCGACTGTTTGACGTGGAGACGGGCGGACCGCAACTCGGTAGCACTGCGGCGCTCAATGATGTCACCGTTACGAACGGCATCTTTACGGTTGAGTTGGAATTCGGTCCCGGGGCGATCACGCCCGGCCAAAAATGGATCGAAATGGAAGTCCGGCCGGGCGCGAGTACGGGGGCATACAACCTACTGAACCCGCGACAGAAAATAACGCCGGCGCCGTACTCAACACTTGCCGATCGGTCGATGTCATCGGACTTCGCTGAGGCGGCCAATGATTCGAATACGGTTGGCGGTTTGTCACCGTCGTTGTTCATACAGGAAGGTGACCTCCGGCTGACAGACGCAAGACAGCCGTTGCCGGGATCCGGGAGCTACGTCCAGATCAATCCCGGCGGCCCGCAAAGCGGCGGTTTCGATGTACTGGGAAATGGAAAGATCGGAAGCACGCTATCGGTTTTCGGCGCGACGTTTCTTAATTCAAGTCTCAGCGTGGGCGGAACAATTTCGGGTAACGGATCGGGACTGAACAATATCAACGGAGCGGGCATTACTCCCGGCACGGTCAACGGAACCGCCATCACTCCCGGCACCGTCAACGGAACGGCCATCGCGCCGGGCACGTTTCCGCACAGCGAAAACTTGGCGCTGCTCGGCTCGCTGCGATGGGACCTGCTCAGTCCAAAATCCTTCACCGTGACCACTCCCGGCGGGATCGCATTTGACGGCACGAATATCTGGGTCGCCAACGGCGGAAACAATACGGTGACAAAGTTGCGCGCTAGCGACGGTGTCGTTCTCGGAGTATTTCCGATAAATGGGAACGCGACGAACGTAGTTTTCGACGGTGGAAATATTTGGGTCACCAGTTCCAGTGCCGGAACCGTAATAAAACTACGGGCCAGCGACGGAGCCTTACTGGGCACTTTTCCTGTGGTGAACCCTCCGACCGTCATGGCCTTTGACGGTGAAAATATTTGGGTTGCGAGCGTCTCACCTTCCTTAAGAAAACTACGCGCGAGCGACGGAGCCTTGTTGGGCACATTTCCCGTTGGACTCAACCCGCGTGCAATTGCATTCGACGGTGCAAATATCTGGACCACGAATATAAACAACGATAGCGTGACAAAGCTTCGGGCGAGCGACGGAGCCGTACTGGACACGTTTGCCGTCAGCGGCAGGCCTGCTGCCCTAGCTTTCGACGGAGCGAATATCTGGGTTGGAAAGCAAGGGAATGGTGTGGAAGGACCCTCTATTATCAAGCTACGGGCGAGCGACGGAGCTGCGCAAGCCTTGTATCCGATCGGATTTGCGCCGTTCGGCATGGTTTTCGACGGGTCGAATATATGGGTGACCGGCGGCGGCGGAGTCCTAAAGCTGCAAGGCAGCGACGGAACTCACTTGGGAACCTTCTCGCCCGCTACCTCTTCGTTCGGAATCGGTTTTGACGGCGCGAATATTTGGCTTTCGAACGGCAGTGGAGCCAACACCATAACGAAGGTTCCGGCGTTTCCATAATTTGATCCGGGTTCCGAATGTAAGGAAGGAATGACTATGAAGCAGATCGCATCATTTAAGCTAACGCTCGCACTACTACTCGTTTGTCTGTCGACTCTGTTTGTTTCGGCACAATCCGGCGGCGGTTATGAAGTCACTCAATCGGTGATCGCGAACGGTGGCGGCCAGTCCGCCGATGCGACGTACGTCGTCGAGGGGACGGTCGGCCAACATGCGGCCGGATCGGTCGCGTCGAACCCGCCATACACGTTTGAAGCCGGGTTCTGGCAATGGTTTCTCTCGCCGACTGCGGCGAGCGTATCGATAAGCGGGCGTGTGGTTACCGCAGAAGGAAATCCTGTTCCACGAAGCCGCGTCCGTCTGACAGGTCTCCAAGGCGGCTTTGTGACAAGTGCGCTCACAAGCAGCTTTGGATATTACCGGTTCGATGGTATCGAGGTCGGCCAGTCCTATCTTCTGGAAGTCACGACAAAACAACTGCAATTCGAACCGCGGATCGTTTTCGTTGTCGACGAGATCACGGATCTCGATCTCACCGTTTTTCAGTAAGCAATTTAGCAATTACAAATCGAAGGAGAATTCATTATGAAAAAATTATTCAGCGTTATTTTTACGATCGCAGTCTGTCTGCAGATCGGCTTTGCACAGAAGTCAGAAGCTTCGAAGCATGAGTTTCAGAAAGCGACGAACGATTGGAAAACAGAATCGACGAACGTAGCCTCGATAGCGAGCCCTGCGGATTTCAACGACACTGCGTCGTTCGGAAAGAACGCAAAGTTTCTCGGCAGCCTTTATGCCGGCACTCTATTTGTTTATCGAAGCTGTGATCCGCAGATCCTGCTCGATGAGCTGCAGACAGTTCTCGCCGCAGACGATCATTGCATCGTTCACAATTCGACGACTCCAATGGCGACCACGACGGTATTCGATCCCGTGTGGCAGATCACGATTCCGGCGAACACCGTTGACAACGTGATCTACCCGATGCTGAACAACACCGTCGGTTATGACGCATCTCCGTCGGGTCCCGGATATGGAAACGGGTACGGTCCCGGTTTCGCGTCGATGCGATTCACTCCGGTTGTCACGATCGAGAGCTCAGCACTCAGCGATCCCGCAGCGATCGATCCGGTTACCCACATGCCCATGAACGGTTCGTACACCGCGTCGCTTCCGGGAACCCGGTTCAAAACATTCATGGTTAACG
This sequence comes from Acidobacteriota bacterium, assembly GCA_003223025.1. Lineage (GTDB taxonomy): Bacteria > Acidobacteriota > Blastocatellia > Pyrinomonadales > Pyrinomonadaceae > OLB17. The sequence continues at coordinate 847,267 of QHXR01000001.1, read as the reverse complement.
CCGATGACGGCATCGGCGACAACGACAGCTATGCATCGGTTGGCGGCCGCGGATTTTCGAGGACGTATTTCGCCGCACTCGGACTTCCGAACAACGTCATCAACAATTTGTTCAAACGATCGATGACATTGAAATTCGGCATCCGCGCCGATGTCAACGGACCGATGCAGCAGGCGTTTTTCTCTTACACGTTTCGCTTGTTGGGCAATTGATATGAGTCGAGGCTTTTAAAAGCGAACGAGCCGACGCGCGGAAGCTTCGCGCGTCGGCCATAGACTCGAAAGAAATTTCACGAGGAGAGTAGTCCGATGTTTACCAAAAGGTCCTGCAGCGTAGTTTGCAGCGTAGTTTTTTCCGCTCTTGTATTCACGTCGTCCATCATCGCTCAGTCAGCGAACGACGGTTTTGACCCGCTGCCGCTTCAGAGCGACATCTACGCCGTCGCACTCACCAGCACCGGGCAGATGTACGTCGGCGGGTACTTCACCAATATCGGAGGACTGACACGAAGCGGCATTGCGTTTCTCAACCACGACGGGACGGGCAATACGCTGTTCAACGCCGCAGGAGTCAAGAAACTCGACAACGGCACTCTCTTTCCGGGTAGCGTCTATGCGATCGTGATTCAAAACGACAACAAGATCGTCATAGCCGGCGACTTTACGGAGGTGAACGGCGTCGCCCGGACCAATATCGCGCGGATCGACCAGTTCGGAAACCTCGACACAAGCTTTACCGCGAACGCCAACGGGCCGGTCTTCAGCCTCGCGCTGACTTATGATCAGGCCGTCATCGCCGGTGGCGCATTCACGTCCGTCAATGGTACGGCCCGATTTCTGTTGGCCCGTATCAATACCTTCGGCGCCTTGGATATGACGAGCAATTTCGACTGTCAGGGCTCAGTCATATACGACCTGAAGCGCGATGACCGAGGTCGGATCCTGATCGCCGGCGCCTTCGGAACCATCGGCGGTACACCACAGGGGGCTATCGCGAGGCTCAATGATGACGGTAAAACCGTCGACACCACATTTCGTACGGGCGGTCTTTTGAACGGCGCTTCGATCGGCATTCAGGCAGATAGAAAGATCGTCTTCGGACACGCCGGCGGTGTCATGCGGTTCTATCCGGACGGAGCCGTCGATCCGACACTGAACATCACCACACCATCATGGGTCGAAGAGACGGCCATTCAACCGGACGGCAAGATCGTCATCGGTGGATTTTTTACGGCGATCAACGGCGTCCCGCGCAATCGCGTCGCGAGGTTGAATCTCGACGGCACTCTCGATCCGAATTTCGACCCGAATGTCGGCGGCGCGTCGAACTCTGTTAAGTTGTCATCGATATCGGTGCAGCGTGACGGCAAGATCCTGATCGGAGGCAGAATGGAAACGATCGGTGGCGTCGCGCGTCGGGGTTTCGGGCGCGTGTACCCGGACGGCACGCTCGACTCGACCACCAATCTGACCGTCGCGACCGGGATTCCGCTTGCGATCCTGCCGCAGTCGGACGGCAAGACGCTGGTCGGTGGAAACTTCACAAGTATCGGCGGGGTCGCTCAGTCGAAAGTTTCGCGGATCAGCGCCAACGGAACAGTCGAGGCTGCGTTTCCCAATTTGGCGATCGACAACGAGGTCGACGGCATAGCTGTCCAGAGCGACGGAAAAATATTGATCGCCGGCGGATTCACAACTGTCGGAGGCTCGCCCCGAACGCGGCTGGCGCGTTTGAATTCGAACGGCACGCTCGACACGTCCTTTGCCCCGTCGATCAACAATCAGATCCAGGCCGTTGCGATTCAAGGCGACGGGAAAATACTGATCGGCGGATCTTTTACAAACGTCAACGGTACTGCGACCAGCAGTCTCGCCCGCCTGAACACGAACGGCACATTGGACACGACATTCAATCCGAACGTTAATCCGGGCGTGGCGCGCATTCGGATACAGCCGGACGGCAAGATCCTGCTCGGCGGATATTTCAGCACGGTCGGCGGAGTGCCGCGGACAGCAATTGCCCGACTCAATCCTAACGGCACGCTCGACCCGAGCATCAACGTTCCCTTCACCGGCATTGTTCAGGAATTGTCCGACATTGCATTACAGCAGGATGGAAAGATCCTGATCGGCGGCTCGTTCGCAGGGATCACGGGCACCTCGAACGTATGCATCGCCCGGCTGTTACCGTCCGGCGCGATCGATACGTCCTTTACGGGATCTGCCGATACAACGGTCAATTCTATCGCGGTCCAGGCTGATGGACGGATCATCGTTGCCGGCCGTTTCACTTCACTGAACTCCACATCAAGACAATACCTCGGTAGGTTGAACGCCAACGGATCACTCGACACAACCTTCACGATGAACGCCGACGATACTATCGCGTCGATGGCTCTGCAGCGTGACGGGAAGATCGTCGTCGGCGGAAATTTCGGCATGGTCGGCGGCCAGTCACGAATCCGATTGGCAAAAATTTCGAACACCTACACGGCACCCGAAACGATGTGGACTGCCTCGCCGCGATTTCTCGAGTGGAACAACGCCAGCGCGGGGCCGCAGGTTCAGCGAGTGACGTTCGAAAAGTCACTGGACGGGATCAATTACACGATCCTTGGCAACGGGACGGTTTCACTGTCGACCACTCTCTGGTCTCTGACGGGTCGGGGATTCGGCTCCGGCTTCATACGCGTCCGGGGCTATTATCCCGACGCATCGAACAGGGCTTCGTCGATCGAAGCCGTGTACTTTGTTCCGACTACAAATACTCCTTTCGATTTCGACGGCGACGGTAAGACCGATATCGGAATCTTTCGGCCTAATGCGACTTCTGAATGGTGGATCGATCCGAGCGGAGGCAATCTTGCAACCGCAATGCAGTTCGGTGTTTCTACCGATCTCATCACGCCGGCCGATTTCACCGGCGACGGAAAAACGGACATCGCTTTCTTCCGGCCTTCGAATGGCAGATGGTATGTACTAAGAAGTGAGGACTTCAGTTACTTCGAAGTTCCTTTTGGAACCAACGGAGACATTCCTGCACCCGGCGATTACGATGGTGATCGCAAAGCAGACTATGCTGTCTTCCGTCCATCCTCCGCAACATGGTTCATCTCGCAATCCGGCGGAGCTCCGACACGAATAGTTCAATTCGGTATCACCGGTGATCGGCCTGTAGTCGCCGACTACGATGGTGACGGCAGAGCTGATGTCGCGATCTACCGCCCCGGCCCGCGCGAATGGTGGATAGACAGAAGCACCGCCGGAGTCCTGCCAATGCAGTTCGGAGACCCTGGAGACAAAGTCGTTCCGGGCGATTTCACGGCGGATGGAAAAGCAGATGTAGCCGTGTGGCGTCCGTCGACAGGCTATTGGTATATCGTCCGCAGCGAAGACTTTTCGTTCTACGGATTTCCTTTCGGCACCAACGGCGACACACCGGCGCCCGGAGATTATGACGGCGACGGCAAGTACGATCCGACAGTCTTCCGTCCATCGTCGGCCACATGGTTTATCGCTCAGACAACGGCCGGCACGCGGATCGTCCAGTTCGGCGCGAGCGGTGACAAGCCGCTTCCGACAGCGTTCTTACCATAGCTGGTGGAGTTTTCAGACTGTGAGAAAAACGTTGCAGAGGACCGAAACTTTTACTGTCGGCGTTGACGGCAACGCCGACGAACTCGGGAGACTAAATTAGAATGAAGAACGTAAGAAGGCTCATGCTAATCGCGATGATTGTCTTTGCCGCGAACATTTTTGTCTCCGCACAGTCATTCACGTATCAAGGAAAGCTTACCGATGCCGGCTATCCCGCAAATGGCCAATACGACCTGACTTTTCGGCTTTTCGACGCAGCCGTGGGCGGGACTCAGGTCGGCCTTCCTGTTGTTAAGGACGACGTACAGGTAACTGTCGGCATTTTCACGGTCGATCTGGATTTTGGAGCGTCGCCCTTCACGTCTTCGACGGGAAACTTTCTGGAAATCTCAGTCAGGCCCGGGGCAAGCATCGGCGCATTTTCCCCGCTGACACCGTTGCAGCGGATAACGAGCTCGCCGTATGCGGTGCAGACGATTCGAGCCTTTACAGCGGCGGTGGCGGATAATGCTCTACAACTCGGCGGCGTAAACGCTGATCAATTTGTGCAAAATTCCGACAGCCGACTTTCCGATGCGCGAATGCCTCTCGCCGGAAGCGCCGATTACATTCAAAGCAATCCGGCGGTGACGCAGCCGGGAACGAATCTCAACATCGGCGGGAACGCGACCGTAGGCGGAACTCTTTCGGGGAATGTTGTGAATGCGGCAACGCAATACGACATCGGCGGCAATCGCGTGCTGAGTGTCGAAGGAAATCTGAACATTTTTGCGGGAACCGGAGCTGGCTTCTCGAACACTACCGGCGCAGGCAATTCATTCTTCGGCGCAAATTCCGGGGGATCGAACACGGCGGGGTTCAACAACTCCTTTGTCGGTTTAGCATCCGGACTATCCAACACCGACGGTTCGAGTAATTCATTTTTTGGCACGAGTTCAGGATATTCAAACACGACAGGCGCAAACAATTCATTCGCCGGTGCGAACGCCGGAGCTTCAAACACAACCGGCTTCAACAACTCTTTCTTTGGCCGGAACTCCGGTGGTAACAATTCCACCGGCATCTACAACTCTTTCTTCGGTGTTGATTCCGGACTTTTGAACACGACCGGCGATCGAAACGCATTTGTCGGATCGGTTGCAGGTCGCTCAAATACGACCGGAAGCCGGAACTCTTTCTTCGGTACGGATGCAGGGTTTTCCAACACAACGGCGAGCGAGAATGCGTTCTTTGGTTTTGAAGCCGGAAAAAATAATGTAGATGGAACCTCAAATTCCTTTTTTGGAACGTATGCCGGTCGTGACAACACGGGTCATGGAAACGCCTTCTTCGGATACTCCGCCGGTATCTCCAACACCACCGCCGGAAACAACTCCTTTTTTGGAAACCTTGCCGGCTTTGCAAATACCACCGGCGATGCGAATTCATTTTTTGGACGATTTGCCGGCGGAGCAAACACGACTGCGGGCGGAAGTTCATTCTTCGGATTCCAGTCGGGCTTTTTATCAACCGGTGTCGAGAATTCATTTTTTGGAAGCCACACGGGCAGCAGCAACACCACCGGACAATTCAATACGCTGATCGGGTCGTCCGCCAATGTTGGCGCCGGCAATTTGAACTTTGCAACCGCGATCGGATCCGGGTCCGTGGTGTCTTCGAGTAATACCGTGGTACTCGGCCGGCCTGCGGATACCGTTCAGGTTCCCGGCAGTCTAAATGTCGGCGGGACTTTTGCAGGGAGTACCTTTAATGCATCTGTGCAATACAATCTCGGTGGTAGTCGTGTCCTCGGTGTCGCCGGCGCCAATAATCTTTTTGTCGGTACCGGAACAGGTCCTCTGAATTCTGGAACTGCGAATACGTTTGTCGGAGCAGCTTCCGGTGCGGCAAATACCACAGGATCCCAAAATTCCTTTTTCGGATCATCCGCCGGAATGCTCAATGTTGGGGGAACAACAAATTCATTTTTTGGGACCGGATCGGGGCGATCTAATACGAGCGGATCTGAAAACTCGTTTTTCGGAAACGGAGCGGGCTTCAGCAACACGACCGAGAACGGCAATTCCCTTTTCGGAATGAGCGCCGGATACTTTACCACCGGCGGCGGAAACACTTTCTTCGGTGCCCAGGCCGGAATCGCAAATACTGTTGGCAATTACAATACTCTGATCGGTGAAGGGGCGAATGTAGGAGCTAACAATCTCCAATTCGCCACCGCCATCGGCGCCGAAGCCGTCGTATCGACCGGCAACACGATCGTCTTGGGAAGAAGTGCCGGACAAGATGCGGTTCAAATCCCCGGGTCGGTTTCGGGGAACGCGGTCACGTCAGCGACGCAATACAACATCGGCGGCAATCGTGTAATGAGCGTGACGGGCGTAAACAATTTCATCGCCGGCGTGAACGCCGGGCAAAACAATACGGGAACCGAAAACACATTCGTCGGCAGAGACGCCGGAGCGAGTAATAGCACCGGTTTCGCGAATGCTTTTGTTGGATATGCCGCAGGTCAGGCGAATACAACCGGAAGATTTAGTTCCTACTTTGGAAGTGGCGCCGGATCCGCTTCCGACGGCTGGGAGAATTCATTTTTCGGCTACACCGCAGGACGAAATACGTCGTCGGGCGGTTCCAACTCATTCTTCGGAAAGGCTGCCGGCTTCTCCAATACAACCGGCACAACCAACACGTTTTTGGGTTACGATGCGGGCCGCACAAATGCAGGCGGAAATGGAAACACTATGCTCGGCGCAGGCGCCGATGTATCGACGAATAATCTCACGAACGCCACAGCCATCGGCTCGCACGCCGTAGTTTCGCAAAGCGATTCGCTTGTTCTCGGCAACAGTGCGAACATCGGTATCGGTACATCTGCACCGAAGCAGAAACTCCACATCGCTGGTGGAAATATCTATATCGCCAACCCAAACAGCTTGATCGTAACGTCCCCAAACGGCGCCTGTTGGTTCATCACGGTGAGCAATGCCGGAGCACTCTCCACGAACTCCGTCGCATGTCCTTGAGATTCGAAAAGAGAAATGGTCGTAAAGATATATGCACAGAATAGTTCTTAAATACTTACCGGTCCTCGCGATCTCGATCGTAGTTTTGATATGCACCGGCGCTTCGAACGCACAGACGTCGAACGCTTGGGGGTATACCACCGGATACGGAAATGTCTATGGAACTTTCGGGCTCGCACAGACGATGCAGACGATGTACAACACGACGCGGCGAAATCTTCAGACGTCATCGTCGAGCGCAAAACCGGCGGCTCAATCTAATTCTCGTGAAGCTCCAACTCCTCAGCGTGTCGTTCACAATTACGGAGTGTTTCGTCCTGATCCGACAGTAGACACCGGAAAAGCAATGTCCGAAGCTCTCGGTGAGACCGCGGATGAAAAGGCGCTGATCAGACAGATCTACACCGCTTCGAAAGCTGCATACGAAAAAGAAGCGGCACCGAAGAAATGGCAAAAGAACATCGCCGGCGGACTGACGTTCTTCACCGCCGCAGCGATGACCGTTTATCACGATGCAGAGGAGCCGAGTGACGCAGCAGTGCAAACTTATTACGACGCAGTGAACGCGTCGCTCGACGAGATGCCCGGACTCGCGTCGATCTCGAATAAGGACAAGCAAAACTACAACAACATGATGATCGGCTTCGCCGGACTCTTGCTTGCCGGCTATACCGAAGGAAAGCAAAGCGAGAATGCCGCGACGCTCGACAACTACAAAAAGCTAGCCGGCGTGCTGATCACAATGGTACTAAAGACGGATCCCGACAATCTTCGGATGGAGCACGGTCAAATCGTCTTGAAGTAAATAGAAAAGCACATGAACCGTTTACTAATATTCACACTCTGTCTGTTCATTTGCTCTCACAACCTAATCGCGCAAACTTCGGACACTTTCGACATCGCGACGTTCACTCCGCCGAGTGGCTGGAAAAAACAAACCAAAGAAGAAGCCGTTCTCTTCTCCATAGCAGATGACAAGAAAGGCACGTTCGCCCTTCTGACGATCTATGCCAGCGGTGAGAGCTCGGGTGACGCGAAACATGATTTCGAAAGCGATTGGCAGGAGTTCATTGCCGGGCAATTAGGAGTAACGAGCAAACCGGCGCTCGAGCCAGTCGAGAAACGGGACGGTTGGGACGTCGTTACCGGCGGTGCTTCTTTTGAAAATAAAACGGGGCCGTCCGCGGTTATCCTGAGAACGTTCTCAGGCTTTGGCAAGAGATTCAGCGCGGCCGCGATCTTTAACAGCCAGGATAGCTTGCCGGCTATCGAAGCTTTTGCATCGTCGATCAACTTAAAAAAGTCTGAGACGAAGCAGTCTCAAGCAGGTTCTCAACCTTCCATTACTCAGTTCTTCTGGAAGCAATCGCAAAGCCGTAAAGACATCGGCGGTTATGCCGGTTATTCGAAAAATACTTATCAGTTCAATGCTGACGGCACGTATCAGTTTTCACGAGTAGATTTTCAAAACTATTCGCCAAAATATTATCTGGAAAATGAAGAAGGGACATACAAGATCGCCGGAAACAAAATGACGATCACTCCGAAAAAGTCGATCTTCAGCAGCCATAAAAGTAGGAAGGACGATGCTCCGTTAAGATCAGGCAATCTTGAGTTGGCCGTTCTGCAGTACAGTTTTGAATTTATGGATCTGCACAACGATGGCCGGTGGTCACTTCTGCTCTCGCCTGTTAATGGAGTTGAAACGAAAAGGGACGGTGTGTTCAGCTTCCAGCTCAATGGTGAAAAGAGAAAGACCTATTCTTACAGTGCAGTGAACGCGAACGGCGAGTTGGTCCCGTAATGACTTTCTTACAACCGCCCAACCAAACATGAAAATAAGAAGACACGAAAAACTGACAGCTCTAACAATCGCACTCGTTTTCCTGTGTGCCGGCGTCGCAAATGCACAGACGTATAACTCATATAGCGGCGGATACAACACAGGCTACGGCACCGTGTACGGATCCTTCGGCCAGGCGATGGCGACGCAGAACCTTTACAACTCGATGCAGAACATCATGCAAAGGACGATGGCCCGCAACCTCATGATAAAAAAATGGGGACTCGCTGCAGTTGAGAAGGCGGAGCGCGAAGCTAAATCCGGTACGTCATCTTCCGGCGCCAAAACCTCAGGCTCATCCGTATCGTCAGACTCGAAATTAGTCATGCCGCCGCCACCGGTCGTGCGGAACCACGGAGTGTTTCGTCCCGACTCAACCGTCGATACCGGTAAGGCAATGGCGGATGCACTCGGCGACACGCCGGAGGAAAAAGCTCTCATCAAGCAAGTATGCAGCGCTACGATCGCGCTCTATGAAAAAGAAGCTGCCGCAAAAGGGTGGAAGAATAATATCGCCGGCGGGCTTACATTCTTTACGGTTGTCGCAATGACGATTTATCGCGACGCCGAGGAACCAAGTGCCGAAGCCGCGAACAATTACTTTAAGGCCGTGAACGGGGCTCTGGACGAGATGCCGGAATTTGCAACCGTCTCGAACAAAGACAAACAGAGCTATAACAACATGTTGATCAGTTTCGCCGGGATGTTGCTCGCGGGCTATTCGGACGGCAAACAAAACAACGATGCTTCAACCATCGAGAGTTATAGAAAGCTCGCGGGAATGATGATTCACATGGTGCTAAAAACCGATCCGGAAAAGCTGCGGATTGAAGAAGGCCAGATCGTCATCAAGTAGAAGGTTCGACATTCAAGAATTATGAAGCCGTCAATTCCATCGTTACTAATCTGCTTGTCGCTAATGTTCAGCTCTGCATATGGCCAGGCAGCGCAAACTTTTGACATCGCCACGTTCCAACCTCCTACAGGATGGAAGGTGCAGTCCGGCGATGTGTCAGTTCAATTTTCTACCGAAGACAGTGCAGTCGGATCTTTTTGCCTGATCACGTTGTACAGATCCTTCCCAAGCGTCAAAGATTCCAAAGGAAATTTCAATGCCGCGTGGCAGACGATAGTGAAGGAATCCGTGACAGTCGCAACCGCACCTGAGATGCAGCCTTCGAACAATCCGTCGGATTGGGCGATCGAAATGGGTTCCGCTCCGTTTGAGAAAAGCGGCGCGAAAGGCGTGGTCGTGCTCGTAACCGTCACGGGCTACGGCAGGATGATGAACGCCATGATTCTCACCAACGCTCGAGCGTACGAATCTCAGATCACGAAATTCCTGGAGTCCTTCAGTTTTAAACAACCAGTTTCGTCAACGGTTAATGACGGAGCGCCAAATCCAATCAGCCCGGCGAGTGGTTACTCGTTTACAACGACCGATTTCGACGACGGATGGCATGCCGCGATAAAAAGTGACTGGGTGGAAGTTACGAAGGGCGACACAAAAGTCCTACTCCATTACTGCGTCACCATGACGGACGAAATGCGGCAGGACTTATCGAATTCCTATTGGAATCAGATCGCTGCAAACAAATACCGGATCAAGAACCTCTACCCGACCAACTACAGCGTGCTTAAAGACTTTCCATATTATTTCGTACAGGCTGACGCAACGGAGAAGGCGACGGGAAAGGACGTGTTTGTGAGTTTCCAGGTTATCCCAAAAAACGGAACCGCATATTGTTACGAGATCGTCACGCCGACAAAAAATTCGTTTTCACAGCAGTTCCCCACGATGGACAAGATGGAAAATTTGTCCGGATACAATCGTTTTCAGATCGGCAAGAACGATTTGATCGGTACGTGGCAGGCCGGCGCCGGAGCGTTCACACAATACTATTTCGTTTCGTCAGGAAACTACGCCGGGATGAACATCACGGTTTCCAATCTCAAATACATTTTCGTAAACGGCACGAGTTACAAAACCGAAGTAAAAGCAGTGACCAATAACGTGTATGCCTCCGAAAAAGAAATCGGCAAATACGCCATCGGCAATTGGGATCTAAACACTACCGATCAGAACGGCAAACTCTCGAACTTCTCTGCCTGGTTCGAAGCCACTAAAGGCGGACGCATCCTTCACATGCTCAATAAAAAATTTAGCAGTGAACATTATCAGCTGGGGAAAGACAAGTAACTGATCAGCAGCAATTTTTTCGAACGACAAAAACCCATATGAAACGCACATTACTTTTAATTCTTACGATCGCTTCACTAACTACAGCCACCTTCGCTGACTGGAAGCTCACTCAAAAAACAAAGATCAGCGGCGAGCAGGCCGGAGGTCGGACGGCAACCATCTACCAAAAAGGCGTCCGTCAGCGTATGGAGACGAAGATCGACATGGGCGCGGAAATGAACGATCCGGAAATGGTCGCAATGATGGAGCAGATGGGTCAAAGCATGCCGACATTCCCGACTCAGGTTTCGCAGTGTGATCTGAAACAGGACCTTTTCATAAACGAAAAGAACAAGGCGTACTTCATCGACTACTACGATTGGTCAACTCTTCCTCCCGAAAAACTCCAGCGTCGCCCGAATCAAAAAATGGTCATTAAGGGAACGGTGACGACCGACTCCGTCGTCGTCGACTCGGGTAAAAAGCAGCAGATGTTCGGCCTCACCGCGCGTTGGTTGAAGCTCACGCAGATCATCGAGCAGTCCGCAGATTCCTGCGACGGATATTCGCTGACGAAGATGGAGCAGGAAGGGTGGTTCGTCACGCTCTCGCTCGAAAGCGAATCATGTCCGATCCGTCGGCCGCCAGGTGAAAGTGGCGGATGTCGGCCGCGACTCATAATAAAGCGGGCGGCGAACCCGGGCATCATGATCACCGGAACGATGCGTATGTACGAAGGCTCGAAGGTCAGTGCCTCATTCGAGATCGAAACGACCGAGCTTTCGAAAGCGACACTCGACCCGGCGCTGTTCGATATCCCGAGTCCTCCGTTTGTCGAAGTCGATTCGCTGAACGAGCTGAACAGCAAGCGCTCCGGTCCGATCGATACGTCGACAAAGACCGTGTTCAAAGGAGAAAAAGAGGGCAAAGCGGTAAAGACCATCGCCATTGACTACTTCTCGGGCAATGCCTCAAAGATCGACCAGGATCAGCTCCGCAACTACCTTGCGGGGAAGATAAACGGAATAGGCTTGAGCGGTTTCGTCATCAGCTCGCAGGCGGACATCGCGGGGGGCCGCTTTCCGAACGTTCTCGGTGTCGAGATCAAGAAGGCGAAGGAATCCGGGGCGTCAAAGGTAGGCGGCTTGTTTGGCAAAGTCACCGGAACCGAAGACGCTGCCAAGCTCGGCAAGTCGACTGCCGAAATAGTCGTGACGCTCTATGCCACTGATGGAAAAACTGTCGTCGCAAGCTCGCCGGCAACCGTCGAGACGAAAGGCAGTGTCACTGATGCAGTCAAAGCTGCAATCGATCAGGTGATCGACGGCATCCTCGCAAAGATGAAATAGCATCGTGACCGAGGGTCTCCTGAGCGAGACCCTCGTTTCGTTAAGTTCATCAACTTCTTCGTAAACGATAATATGAAACACACGATCCCGGCACTCATTTTTTCGCTCGTTCTAACGATCGCCATATCCGCTCAACCGCCGCGCCGCGGTGGGCCGCCGATCCATCAGGGCCCGCCGCCGCTTCCTAAATCCAAAGTCGTTTCGATGGCCGATCCGCTAAATGATTTTGCGACAAAAGGGCTTGGGCGAACGCACAGTTTCGGCGGAGTGCCGAATGCAGCGCTGGCAGAAACCGCCGCCAAGTTGATTCTGGCTAACGACGAGGAATCCCTTCCCGCACTGATCGGCGCGCTGCAGCTCTCCGGGTTTCATATTATCGATAAGGATCAAAAAATTCTTTTCAAACCCGCAACAGATGCTAATGGTACGGCGTTCTTCGACTACGAGGTGGTGGGCATGCTGCGGGCTTCGCAATTGGGCGTCGGTTCCTCGCTTGAAAAGATCGGAAATGCGCTCGCCGGAGACAATCAAGACCTGAAGCGCCTGAATCTTCCCAAACAATTTCTTTCCGATCTGCAAGCGGCGCGCAGATCGGGTGATGAGCAAAATCTTTTCTTGGCCAATCTGGTCTTTGAACTTGGCGGCGCGTTTCGCCTATCGACGACGCAATCGCCGATCAGTCTGATTCAAACTTCGTTGATCGAGCGCCGCTTCCTGGGCGATTTGATCGAGGCTTACACGGCGGATGCCGGACAGGCTCTTTTCGAACGTCGCGATCATCCCCTGGTTGATGAATTCAGCGTGCGTCGCATCGGCGCATCCTTTACTTCGTCCGTTGACGACAGCCCGTGTGGAGTCGGTGATGACATTACAAAGTACGTCGGATACGAAAGCAAAACGCATAAAGTCCTCAAGATATTCGATCGGATAATAAAGGGAGTGCAGACCGGCGATATTCCGGATGAAGGCAAGAGCCCGCTGCCGAATATCCTGACCGGGCCGAAGAAGTTGTTCAAGCCGATCGCCGGGCAGATCGAAAAGGCGAACACCGTGCTCTCGTACTACAAACTGATCGCCGCCAATATGAACATCGAGGCGAAGATCGACATTCCCGAACCCATGCCGCTTGTTCGTACGAAGGATTTCGATTCAGGGGCGGTTAAGATCATGACCGCAACCTTCCAGATAAAGTATGCAAATTCGGAGGCGATCAACTGCGCCGGGAAAATGATGAAAGCGGTCTCTGGTCTCGAAGTTGAAGTGCCGGACGACGGACCGTTAAAGGACATCCCGGTGAAATGGGAGCCGCTTGACCGTGCCGAAAATTCCCCGCTCTATGTCGACACGTTTGATGGCAAAGACGCATACAACCAAAAGACGGACGAGACGGGACAGAATAAGATCAAGCTCACCGGTAAACCGCAAAAGCGTGACCTGTCGAAAATGCCTGTCGTCCCCGTGCCTAAAAAAGATCGGTGGCGCGTAAGCGTCGCCACAGAAAAGATGGACGCCAAGAAAGATCTTTCAAAGATATTTTTTGGAGGCGCAGGATTAAAGGCGGGCATTGGCAGCGTTATCGGTCTGATCGTCGAACTGATTCCCGAAATGATGGGCAAGATGGCATTGAAATCTTATCGCGTCGATATACCGGTTCGCGATTGGGAGCCATGCTCGGAAGATTGGGGCGGCACTATTACATATACCAAAGACCTATTCAAAACTACTGTCGTGCGATCAACGCGCAGTTCGAACGGCAACTCCACGGGTGACGGAGTCAGCACTATCAATAATCACGTTGAGGTTAACGTCACGCTTAACCCCAGAGACCCGGTGCAACTGGCGGCGAAGAGTCCTAAGAACCCTGCCAACTTCCAGGTTTACGGTTATTACATCCACAAGTTCGAAGGCAAACGCGAAGCGGATCCGTGCTGCGGGCCGACCGAAGGTTCGTTCAGTACGAGCTTCGTATCCGGTCAGGAAACGGATTTCAACGGGTCTTTCATGAGCCCGTTCGGCCTAAGCTTCTCGGGTGGAGATATGGATTTTCAGCTGGGCTTCGACTTCGCGACCGCTGGGATCAAATCACATCATCACAACTACGTTCAGGTCACCGGCACGAATTGTCCTTTGGAAAAAAATGAATCGTCGGATGAAAATTTTGACGGCACCATTACTTTGAGCGACGCTCTCGCAAGCGGACGATATCGTGAGAGGTATCTTGATCCGACCGGCGATTTTCTTTCGGGTTCAAAAACATATCAGATCCCCGACGGCTCAACCATAAATTGGGAATGGGATCTGTCCCGATGCAAAGCAACCCGATAAGGTGCAATCCCAAGCGAGAACACATATGAAAAACTCGAAGACGCTACTACCTGCTCTTGCAATTCTCTTGTGTGTTTCGCTGTCGTGCACATTCTTAAAAAGCAAATTCGCGGGCGGAGAAAAGCCGGCGGATGAGTTCCGTAAAGTCGCAAAACTTTGGCCGGTCGGTCCGAACGCTCCGATGGTATCGCCGGGTGCAGTTGCCGTTCGTAAGTTGGCCGAAGTCGACCCAAACGTCGCGTCTTTTGCGAGTGATATCGAAGCGGTCGAGCGTCGGGCGATGAAAAAAGTAATCGCTGCGAACTCGACCGAGCCGGACGCGAACACGAAAAAAGAAAAAGCATCGATCGTGCCTTCAGAGCAATCGAGACCTGCGGTCATGGCATTCGCACGACCGGCTCCTGTGCCGGCTTCGTTAATGTTTCAAGCGGGTGACACGCCTCTTCCGGGAACGATCGACGGTGTGTTTGTGGCCATGCTTGCCGGCGGTTTTAAGGCGATGATCGCAGATGTCGACGCTAAAAATTTCAATAAGAAGGACTCCAAGACCGAAACGAGTGAAGGCACAACGACAACGATGGACATGGAGCTTGGGACAACCGAAGACGGCTCGAGCTTTTTCGGCATGGGCATGAAGACTGAGTCCACGAAGAACGGCGTCAAGGTCACCACGGAGATGCAAGCGAAGATCGAAGGCAATGACTGCCCGACCGCGGAAGGGCAGGTACAGATCACCGTGAAGATGCGCCTCGCCGCACGCTCCGGCGGAGCCGGCTACACCCAGGATCTGACGGTATTCATACGGATTCAGGTAGACGACAACGCAAACCAGTCTGCGACGACGCTCGACATTACACAGGCGACCAGCCGCGGCAAGAACGGTCGCGAGACCTACGTCGAAACCGGCGAGACTCTGAAGTACAGCGGTGGCGATTTCGGTACTGGAACGCAATCGAATCAGCGCGTGATCCAGAAAACAGATAATGCAACTGACGCAGAGGTGTCAGAAGGAAGGGCGTCCGGAATGGCCGCAGCGTATGGTGCGGCCATCGGAGCGATTCAAACGGCAGAAAGCGCTTGGAAGGGTGGCAAGTGTATAAAGATCGAGGCGACGTCGCCAGGCACTGTCGAACCGTCTTCGGGGATCGAGATCCCGGTAAAAGTCGTGCACAGAAAGGAAGGATCGGAAATCGCGGCCAAACTTGATGCGACACTTTCCGGCGAAACTTCGATCGATCCAAACTTAATTCCAAAGACACCGGGAACATTGATGTACATCGCTCCCGGAGAAACCGGAAAGAGTGCGACGATCAAACTCAAAGCGACTTCCCGGCGCGGCATCGCGATTCTCGATCTCACGGCAAGTACCGGGACAAACTCGTACCGGATCAGCGGTGGGCTCGATGATTGGTACACCGACACCGTCGTCTGTGATATTACGAAACCGTTTACGCTCACCGGCGGTGGCATCGCGGTTAAGTTCTCCGGCGGACTCACCGGGACATACGAGTACACCGGACCGTTCAGCGGTCAGGGCCACGGAACTTACGAAATGTCGTTTCCATATGGCTCCGGTAAAAACGGCGAGATGGTTGGCCGAGGCCCGGGCAGCGTCCAGGGCGGCGGCAAGACTTACCATGGATCAGGTGAGGAAAGATACTCGCTCATGACCGTTGACGGGCCATGCGTCGATGGCCCAAGACAATAATGAAATACATTTTCACACTCATCGTTGCTCTTCTGATTCCGGTTCAACTGTCGGCCCAAGAGGCGACCGTTCTGGCGGAAACGCATTTTATTGTCGTCGACAGTAAGGACAATGTTTTCGCCACGCGAAAGTACGGCCTGGTGAAGATCGCACCCGACGGAACCATCACGAACCTTTCAAAGCAAGGGCCGGTCATCGGCGGTATGGATCGAGCGTGGCAAGATCTGATCATCGATTCGAAAGACAACATGTATGCCCACGACGGCAAGGAGATCTACAAGATCGTCGTGTCGAGTGACAACATCGTCACGCTGACGCGTTTCGCCGGTCAGCAGTGGAGCTACAAACTCGAAGACGGTCCGCTTGCGACAGCCGGCATAAATTCCATCGGGCTCATGGCGGTAGATAAGAAGGACAACATTTATTTCACAGACAGTGCCGACAAGATAAAGGATACGATCGGCACGAATTTCGTGACGGACAATTTCAACTTGAGCGATCCGGCAAGAAAGGTAGAGAAGAAGAACAGAAAAGCGTTCAACGTAATTCGCAAGATCAGTCCGAGCGGAATGATCTCAACACTCAAGACGCCGGACGGAAAATTTATTCTGCCGAATCAGATCAGCGGAATGACGATCGATCTGCAGGGAAACATTATTTTCGGCTCGTATAGCTTCGGTCGCTTCGTCGGAAAGATCGACATCGCGACCGGTGCTATCACGTTGGTCGCCGGTCAGCCTTACAAGCGTGAATGGTGTCCCGTGTACACGCAGGGTCCGATCGCAACTGCGGAGTTCGTCGAGCCGGAGACAATCATCGTGAATAAGAAAGGCGAGATACTTTTTACCGATCAACGGATCAATCGTGTGATCAAGATCGCGGATGGAAAAGTATCGACGCTCGCCGGAGGCAACATAATCAATCCATGCTCGGCAAATATCGCGGGAAGCTCGGAGGGAGGCAATCGCGACGGCAAAGCGTCGACTGCTCTCTTCGGCTCGGCGAAAGGTATGGCTTACGACAGCGTGGGCAATCTCTATATTACCGACGTCTCTAACCACTCGATCCGCAAACTGACACCGGCAGGGATCGTATCGACGTTTGCCAAATGACGACGATTTTCTGATCGTTCCCCCCTAATTCGCCCATCCGAAAAAATTCCTGCACTCGCGGACGGAACATGTGCGAGACTTGGAGCGTAAAAAGCTTGCCTTGGATATTTGCGTTTAGGGCGTTCGTTCTCACATCACAAAACCTGAGTAGGAGAATGCGACGATGGTTAAAGCGGATATCGCCCCTGTTTCTTCACGTGAACGAATTGAGATCCTTGATGTGCTCCGCGGTCTTGCGGTGTGCGGAATTCTGATCGGCAACCTTCAGTGGTTTTCCGGTTACGGAATGTTGCCGCCATCTCTCGAGAACGCGACCCCGATCTACGATCAAGTCACGCACTTCCTCGTTCACTTCTTTATCGAAGGAAAATTTTATTCGATCTTCTCGTTTCTTTTTGGCGTAGGCTTCGCACTTCAGATCGCACGAGCCGAAGAGCGCGGCGATACCAACGCGTCGCTATTCAAACGACGTCTCTTCTGGCTTCTCGTCATCGGGCTTCTTCACGCCTACCTGCTTTGGGCCGGTGACATTCTCAGCATCTACGCGCTGATGGGATTTATTCTGATCCTTTTCCGAAAGAAATCGAACGAGTCGCTTTTGAAATGGGCGTTCGCTCTGATGGCCGTTCCGATCTTCACTTACCTGCTGTTGTACGCCGCGTTTCTTATGTTCGCTCCGCCGCAGGCTCCGCCGAACTTCGATGCGGAGTATCAACAGTGGGATCAGAATGTCGGCCTTGTGCAGACGTCGTCTTATTGGCAGATAGTTTCGGGTTATAACCTGGACTACATCGTCGGGCGATACTTGGGTCTGATCTTTAATATGCGACTTCCGAAGATCCTCGCGATGTTTCTGCTTGGAATGTACGCCTATCGGATCGGCGTTTTTCAAAATTTGAAGGCTCACGGCGCTCTCATACGCAAGGTGCTGGTCTATGGATCGATCCTCGGATTGATCGGGAACGTTTCGATGGCATGGCTGGCCGGCAACGAAGCTCCGTTTCCTCCGTCGCCGATGACCGTACTAGGCGTGATCGGTTACGCGTTCGGTGTTCCGGCTCTCGCACTTTTTATCATGGCTCTTGTCGCAACGCTCTGGCAGGTCGACGGATGGCGGAAGGTCTTATCAGTGCTTGCACCCGTCGGACGAATGGCGTTGTCGAACTATCTTTTCCAGACGGTGGTCTGTGTGACGATCTTCTACGGTTACGGGTTTGGAATGTTTGGTTCGATCGGCTCGCTAAAGGCAACGCTGATCGCTCTCGCGATCTTCTCCGTGCAGATTTTACTAAGCTCGATTTGGCTGCGTTACTTCGCGTACGGACCGATGGAATGGATCTGGCGGCAGCTCACATATGGCCGCCGCCTTCCGTTGACGAAAGCCGCCCAGATCTCCTGATCATTGCTGCGCGCGCAAAAGTGTTTCGTTTCGCTCCCACCGAAATCGTATAAGTCTGTCCACTTTCCAATCCCGCGAACGAGAACCATCCGAAGCTTCCGGTCTGTATTTTCACACCGGCGGGAAGATTGCCGCCCGTGATCGAGACGATAGCATTTCGGATCGGAAAACCGTTCGCAGTAAAGATACGGCCGCTCACCGAAACGTTTACCGCGACAGGCACCATTGCGTAGCCGTGAACCGCTCCGTTCAACACGCCGGTCCCTACAATGACGCCCGAATCGCTAATGCCTTGCGCCGACGAGGAAGTGTTCATCGACAGGTCCCAGCCCGTTCCGGCCGGAATGAGATCCGCGACTCGATAGGAGTTTGTTCCGTCATATACAAACGGGATCGCAAATGCGGACGAAGCCGTGCCGACCGCCCATCCCGAAGAATTCACTCCGCGTGCAGAACCTTGAGTTGTTCCGGTCGGAAGCGGGATCGCGACCATACCTCCGGCCTGCGTCCAGATAAACGGAAGACCGGATCCCTGATTCATCATCGTTGATCCGACTACATGCCCACCGTTCCCGATAGCAAATGCGATCGCTCCGTTGGTCCCTGAAATCGAACCGACTTCGATAGCGGCGCTGCTACCGATGTCATAAACCATCCCGACATTACGAGCGGCATTCGATGGATCGATCCCGATACCAACGACCCGTCCGGCATTGTTGACGCCGAACGCTGTCGTGAAAAAACTTCCGCCGGCCGTCGTCTGCGTTATGACCGTCGCACTCGCTCCGCTATACACGGCGCCGCGCTGTAAGCTTCCGGAATTGATCGATCCGACAGACACGCCGCTCGCGTTCACGCTGTAAGCTTCGCCAAGCGTCTCGCCCGCCGGAAGTGGAAGTTGCGAAACCGCGCCGTTCGTCCAGACGATCGGAAGACGTGCGGTCCCGAATAGTGTCGATGCACATGTGCCGACAACAACTCCCGTATTGTTAGCCGAGTTCGAGACACAAAATGCACGCCCGGCGATGTTCGGAAGTCCGACGATACCGCCGGCTTGAGTCCATGTGAACGCCTGCGCTCCACCCGTGCGGACGGATCGTCCGACGACGACCCCGCCCGTCGAAACTCCAACACCTTGCGACGCCGTATCGCCCATCAGAACGACGCCGAGATCGAAGATCTGATATTGCGGAGGCGGCGCGTTCAGACCTTCATCCTTAGCGCTCTGCGCAAATGCGGAATTCGAAAGAAAGAGAACGAAGACGACGAGCGCGATTGCTGCTGCGCTAACGGAGCGACACGTTTTTTTGTCCATAGAGACACCGACTCCTCGAAGAAATGAAAATTGTAGATGGGAGCAGAATTCTACGTTACGAGAGGCGGTGTTGCAACGTTCCCTTCGGCGGAGGGGTGTGGGCCGTACCGATTGCGCATTGATTCAAAGCGCATTTTTGTTTTCCAAATTACATAACCTCCCCATTTCTTCTAGGCACATTGTTTGCAGAAATTTCTCGGGTAGCGTTTAGGTCAGTTATCAATAACACGGAGGAATAACATGCCAACAACCAGAAAAACTTCAAGCACAAAATCTGCTTCGTCTCGTAGTTCGTCATCCAAGTCGACCGGATCGAAGTCAGCGTCGAAATCAGGTGGAACAAAGTCATCGAGCTCGAGGTCCGCGTCGTCGGGCTCGAAATCTCGCTCGACCGCTTCGCGTTCGTCGAATGGCAGCACGGCGAAAAAGAACGGCAGCGGAACAACTTCGCGCAGTTCGAAATCGTCATCCGCGAATGGTAGCTCAAGATCGAAGGCTGCGAAGTCGTCGAGTACGACGGCTAAGCCAAAATCGAAATCGTCTTCGTCGAAAACTGGTGGACGATCATCCGCCGCGTCGAGATCGACAAAGGCCGGCTCGACGTCTACACGCGGCAAGTCGAGTTCGACTAGCCGGGCTAAGTCGAGCGGCTCGACAACGGCTAGGTCGAAAACGGCATCTCGGGCGAACAAGAAAGGTCTTATAGCGTCTGCCGTCGATGCGGTGTCGAATATGTTTGGACCTGACGATTCGCCGAATGCGATCGAATTGTTAAAGACCGATCACGATAAGGTCGAGACCCTGTTCTCGCAAGTAAAATCGAACGAGGATGGAAATAACGAGGCGACATTCCGGCGCATAAAAGAAGAGCTCGATGTGCACGCTCACATCGAAGAAAATATCTTCTATCCGCACCTCCTCGAGAAGGGCGACAAGGAACTGAAAAAAATAGTTCGGGAAGGCATCGAGGAACACGGACAGGTGAAGGATCTGCTTGCAGAACTCG
Source organism: Acidobacteriota bacterium (assembly GCA_003223025.1). GTDB lineage: Bacteria > Acidobacteriota > Blastocatellia > Pyrinomonadales > Pyrinomonadaceae > OLB17. The sequence goes on along the minus strand of QHXR01000001.1, from coordinate 826,409 downwards.
CGACTCTATCGGGCACTTCGCCTACGTTCAAAGCAAAGCTCACCGTCCTGATGGAAAATGTCGAACATCACGTCGAGGAAGAAGAGGGCGATATGTTTCCGATGGTCGAAGATCAGATCCCGGAAGATACGCTTCAGCGACTTGGATCACTAATGAACGGTGAAAAAGTTCGAGTCAAAAAAGCAGGCAGTTCGCCGAAAACACGCCAAAAGGCGCGATCGGCGTCGCAAAGATAAAGACGGAGGCTTCGGCCTCCTTTTTATTTGCTCGCGGTAGCTCTTCCCTTGATCATCACCGGCGCGCTCGGCGAACAGCAGAAATCGACGAGACGAGCTCTATCCCTTTTCATTTCCGGATCGTCTTCGAGCATCTTCATCGTGGCGTCGAAAACCTCACGGGCCTTCGGATCGGTGGGCGTTTGCAAAGTGTAGTGCATCCACTTCCCGTCTCGCCGGGCCGTGACGAGCGACGCACGTTTGAGGTATGCAAGATGACGCGAGATCTTCGGATTGTTCGTGCCGAGGGTGCCGGCAAAAAAGCAGACACAAACCTCGCCATCCCGAAGGAGATTTAGCAAACGCAGTCGAGTTTTGTCTGCGAGAGCCGAAAAAAAGAGCTCGAGATCGGTCCCTTTTTCCTTTGCCATAAAAAAATTCCACCAACTTACAATTATGGCTTGACATAATTGTTGTTGTCCCCTATCGTGTGAATACAATTACGAACAACCGTAATTGTTATTACTATCATAAAGGAGATGAAATCATGAGTACAAATTCGAATACCACAATCAATACTCTCAAAGCACACTTGGCCATCAATGTCAGTAACGTCGAGCAGAGTATCGAATTCTATAAAAAGCTTTTTGGTATCGAGCCGTTAAAAGTTCGCACGGGATATGCCAAGTTCGATGTCGCGAATCCGCCGCTCAACTTTACTCTCAATCAAGTTCCCTTCGACGGAAGCGGCGCTCTTTCGCATCTGGGAATTCAGGTTGCGACGTCCGGCGACGTCATCGCGATGCGTGACGCATGGAAAGAAAATGGTCTGGTTCCGCGCGAAGAAATGCAGACGACTTGTTGCTATGCGCTCCAGGACAAAGCCTGGGTGAACGATCCGGATGGAAATGAGTGGGAAGTCTTCGTCGTGCTCGAAGACAACCTATCGGAAGAAGTGCAGGCGTCCGCCGATAAGACGTGCTGCGTTCCGACGTTCACAAATATCGACGGCAAGCCGCAGGAAGTCGCGACGGCTTGCTGCTGAATGAAGGTATAGCAATGAGTCTCGCAGACAAAATGTTTAGCCGCTCGAAAACATCGTGCCCGCTTCGGAGCGAATGCGGAAAGGAATCCGATCGAAGTTTCGTTGACGATCTATTCGCCCGGAGTTGGGAAGTTTTCGTCATAAAACGAGATCCCGTATCGGCGAAGTTTGGCTGGTACACGCTATGCTGCGAGGAAGTGGATTTGCAAACCAGCGCTTGAGTAGCAACGAGCTCTTATGTCAGTGACAAACTGCAACCCGACGCGACGCCTATCGTTTCTCGATCGGTTCCTGACTCTTTGGATCTTTCTTGCAATGATGATCGGCATCGCCGTCGGGTCGATTTTTCCGAACGTCGACAAACTGATCGACGGCTTCCAGATCGGCACGACGAACATACTTATCGCCGTCGGATTGATACTGATGATGTTCCCTCCGCTCGCGAAAGTTCGGTACGAAAATCTCGGGGACGTCCTTCGCGACACGCGCATTCTGGGCCTTTCTCTCGTCCAGAATTGGATAATCGGTCCGTTACTGATGTTCCTTCTCGCAGTCGTTTTCTTGCGCGACAAGCCCGAATACATGGTTGGGCTGATCATGATCGGATTGGCTCGCTGCATAGCGATGGTAATCGTCTGGAACGAGCTCGCTCGGGGCGACAGTAACTACGCGGCGGGACTTGTCGCGTTCAACAGCGTATTCCAGATTTTGTTCTACAGTATTTACGCGTGGATTTTCGTGACGATCCTGCCGCCGTTATTCGGAGTGCAGGGCGTTGTGGTCGATGTCAGTATTCGCCAGATCGCCGAGAGCGTATTGATATATCTCGGAATTCCATTTTTTGCCGGCATGGCGGTGCGGTTCGTACTTATGCGGCTGAAAGGAAAGGAATGGTACGACGGAAAATTCATTCCTTTCATCAGCCCGGTGACATTGATCTCGCTTCTTTTCACAATCGTCGTGATGTTCAGCCTGAAGGGCGATCTCATCGTCCAACTTCCCTTCGATGTAGTGCGGATCGCGATACCGCTGCTGATCTATTTCGTCGCGATGTTCTTCATCAGTTTCTACATGGGACGAAGGCTCGGTGCGGATTATTCACGAACTGCGACGCTTTCATTTACGGCGGCGAGTAATAATTTTGAGCTGGCGATCGCTGTTGCCGTCGCAGTATTTGGAATCAACTCCGGTGCCGCATTTGCCGCCGTCATCGGCCCGCTGGTTGAAGTTCCGGTACTTATCTCACTCGTCAACGTCGCACTTTATTTTCAGAGACAATATTTTCCTGTTGAGACACCATCATGAAACAACGTGTGCTGATCCTCTGCACCGGTAACTCGGCCCGGAGCCAAATGGCCGAAGGATTGTTGCGTGAGATAGCGGGCGAAAGGTTCGATATCGAAAGTGCGGGCTTAGCTCCGACAAGCGTAAGGCCCGAAGCGATTGCTTCGATGGCAGAGATCGGTATCGATATTACTGCTCAACGATCGAAATCCGTCGACGAGTTTGCTGATCAACATTTCGATTACGTAATCACCGTCTGTGACAATGCGAACGAGAGTTGCCCGGTCTATCCGTCCGATACCGAACGCATCCACTGGAGCTTTCAGGATCCGGCTGCGGTTGAAGGCAGTGAGAAAGAAAGACTCGACGCATTCCGTAAAGTGCGAGAGCAGATATCTGGTCGACTAAAGGAATATTTCTGTACGTCGTAAGCGCGAAAAAGCCTCGCTAGCGCGAGGCCTTCTCGTGGGACGGCATGGGCAAATCAATAATTTCGGGTGCCGTTGTAGCCGTCGTTGTAGCCCTGTAAATAACCCTGCCGGTAAATGTAATCGCTGCTCGTCGGATCGCCGTCATTCGGATAGGCTCCCGTGTCACGATACACATTCGACTGATTGTATTTTCGCTTGCGTCGATCATACTGCCCGGCTTGAAATCCCTGATTGTAGCCGTTCGATTCGGTTGCGACTTTGACGATACCGCGCATTCTCGCGTTCGATACGTTGGCGTTCCCGTTCAATGTCACGTCTCGACTGCGCACTCGCATCCGTATTAGCAGCAAGCAAAAACACAACGCCCGCAAACATTCCGATCGCGATCCTTTTAATATTTATAAATGCCATTGTTCCACTCCTCGTGTACGAGTTCGCCCGTCCACACGAGTTGTGGTTGCAACGTCCGTGCCATCAGAAAATAAGAGTGTTTAGCTCTCATCATCACGACTTTCGTCGCGAATAACGACATTGCCACACGATTTGGTAAGAAATGTACAAAAGGAAACGGCTGATCAATTCTCTTCAAAAAACCAACCGTTTCCTTGTCTCCACACGCAAGCGCATGGAAGCTTGAAGTCTTTTTTCAAATCAAAGACCCAATCGCGCTCAAATTCCCGACCTGCCGATAACTTTTTATTGTTCGAAGGCGTGCCGTTGTTTATAATTTTCGTATTGCAATTTGGACGGCGAGAGATGCGAAAGCGGCGGCGCTTTTATTGCACTTGCGTAGCCAAGCAAAATTCAATCGAACTCGGGAGACTAAAATATGGCGGATGATGACAACAGATGCGGACACGACGGATGCTCGTGCGCGGTGACCGGTGATCAGGAATATTGCAGCGATCACTGCAGGAATGCAGCCGATCAGGATATTACCGAGATAAGTTGTGACTGCGGCCATTCGGGCTGCGGAATTCTTTAAAATGAAAAGGCCTCGCCGGAATGGACGAGGCCTTTTACTTTCTCTCAAAATGAATTTATGTAACGGTGGTCCCGCCGCGGCCGAAGATCATTCGATACAGCAGAAGGAGCACGATAGCTCCAAGCAGCGACATGATCCAACCAGCCGCATAAAGTTCCCCGTCAGCCGAACCAAATCCTAAGGCCCGACCGACAAAAGTCCCGACGAATGCACCCGCGATACCGAGTACGATAGTCAGAAGAATACCCGTGGCGCCGGGCGGAAAATTCTCGCGACCGGGAAGCAGAAATCTCGCCAACACACCCACGATTAGTCCAACGATGATGGTGCCCAGGATGCTGAACATATAGTCTCCTTATTTAAGAAAATTAAAATTCACTGCGGACGGATCAGCTAGTACTTACTACTTTCCATCCGAAACTGCAACATAGTCACACTTCGGTCTTGCGATGCGCGAAGATCCTTAAGAGCCCGTTTATCGCGAGGTGGAGAAGCATGTAAACGACGATCGCAACTATGATCGGCAATGCGAGCGTGAACCCTTCTGCCGTCGAAGGACTCGGAACCAGCCCGCGGAACGGAGAATAAAACGGGTCCGTGATGCTCTTGACGAACTTGAAGAACCCGGCACTCTCACGTGCAGCGAATAGTTCCAGCAAAAGTCTGATCGTGAGTAATCCGTAGATCAAAAAGAAGAGATAGTCGATGATCTGAGAAATGCGTGCGACGCCGCGGGCACGTTCGACTTCTCTCTTAGTCTCGATGACTTCATCGACGGCAGTCCGTCGCATTCCGTCCGCCACTTCTTCAACACGTGCCGCCTGCGAAGGCACGGGTCTCGCCGCCTCGGCGTAAATGTCGTCTCCGACGTCCGCCTTCACGCTCGATTTTATCGCTTCGTAATTTGCCGCCCGCTGTGCTTCCTCGCGTGCGAGTTTGTCGTCAACCATTCTGGTTTGCCGCTCCTGCCTTATCGTTTTTTGTTTCCTCGCGCCCGTGCGGAGTGTCTTCAAAATCCGTCGCACCTGCTACGTCGCGTTCGTCCGGATCTCCTTTCGTCTCGTCACCGCGGAGCGTTCCTCTGAGGATGCCATCCGGGTCCCGATGACTTGCCTCGCTTGTAATATCGGCGATCTCTTCCTTGTTCGGACGATCCAGTCCGTCAGCGATCTCCTCCGTGCTGAATCCTTCCCGCTCTTCCTGATATGGCGGTTGATAATCTTTAACTTTCTTATTCTCCATTCTCGCCTCCTTGCTGGTAAAAAATGAGCGAGTGAGAAAACGACCTCACTCGCCCTTATGAATCACTACCGTATCTGTCCCACGTTTGATGGGCTGGTAGCCGTAATATTAAATTCAGTCCCCTGACCGAGTTCAACGTTGTCGCGTCCTTGGATCAGAACCGATCCGGCACCCGCTCCGGCTCCAACTGCAGCTCCGATCGCCGCACCGGAACCTCCGCCCGCGATCGCGCCGATCAGAGCTCCGAGAGCAGCTCCGACTCCCGCACGCGTGACAGTCTTTTTCGTCTGATTGTTATCTCGAACGGTTCCCTCGTTATTCACAGAGACGGTATCGCCGTTGACCGCTCGTACCGAATCGATCACGCCGGCGAAGCGATAGCTGCGTCCGTCGCGCATTCGGATGTTGTCGAATTCAAGCGAAACATTCGCACGCCCGGACACGCGACCCGAGTCATCGATCTGCGATACACGTCCCTCGATCGTCGCACCGCGGTAAATATCCGGCGACGTAACATTCATCGTAAATCGATCGCCGATCTGCGTGGCCTTGCTCGTTACGAGATTGTTTAGAACGGCGACCAAACGCGTTCCGTTTGGAATATAGAAATCACCGTAGTTCGTTCCGGTCGTGTCATTGCCCGGCATTGGCGAAGTGGTATCGACATCGGACCACCGCGCGATCTCGGCGGTTTTGTCGTAGACGCTCGAAACCGAAACCGTCTCGTTCCGATTCTCGAGATACAGTCGACGCGTGACACGAAGCTGGCCGTCTAGAGTCGGAGCAAGCGTCAGATAAAAATCATTCGCCCGGTCCCCGACATAACTGATCTCGACTGCATCGCGAGTCGCTGTCGCTGTCGTGTTGATCGTGCGTCCCCGGTTTGTAGTTTCGCTACGTGCAACACCGTCAGCAGAGAACGTGACTTGAGGTGAAAGACTGGATGCCATAGTCACCGTGGTTCCGTTCTTTTCGAGCGCGATCATTTCAGGCGATGCGAGACGTCGTTCGAGATTTCTGCGCATTCGATCCCGCTGTGCCGTCGTGTAGTTATCATCCGATCGATCGAGAACCGCGTTAACATCGTCGCTGAGGCTTCTATTCAATCGGTACGTACCCGTAATTCGTGAGTCGAATCCGCGTCCGCCGCGTCCGCCGCCGCCACCGTATCCGCCGCCGGTGCCGGGCATCGGTCCATATTCAGGAACGCGATTCCAGTCCCATGTCACGGAATAGATCCGAGCAAGACTATTGAGGTCGGCTCGAAGATAGTTCCATTCGCTTTGTGCCCTGACCGACAATCGATTTCGCGTCATGAAGCGATTTATAAATGAGGCTCGCGTCAGGACATCGTTTACTTCGGAGCTGATGTTCTGATTTGCATCTACCCCGCGACGCATCGCGTCGGTTGAACTTTCAAACTCGGTGATGAAATCAGCGATGCGATCTTCACGGTTCGAACCGCTGATCGGTGTGCGGCTGATCGAAAGATCGATCTCGCGCTTTAACGAGTCAGTTCGTGTTTCGATCCGTCCGACGAGCGTGCGAACCTGCCGGGTATCACCCCGATATCCGGGGATCTGTGCATTGATCCCTAAAGACGTAAGCGTCATCGCAAATGCGACGACCGCAATTAATTTAAGTTTTCTCATAACCTTTTCTCCTGTGAAGTCCGAGGACTCGGGGGAGAACTCTTTCTTAGTTTTTCGATATTCGATATAAATTGTCGTAGTCCGACGAACTCACAAAGCGCAACCCGTGTGCCATGAGGCATTCTGCTGGCAATATAGATTTTAGGAGTTTGGTGATGTAACGATTTGATGCAATTCGCGGTTCGCCGATCGGATCGGAAGCGATATCGTAAATTTTGCGCCCTTTCCAGTTCCGGAGCTTTCGGCTTCGATCCGCCCGCTATGAAGTCTGATTATTCTTTCCGCCAGTGCGAGTCCGAGTCCGAGGCCGCCGTGATGTCGCGTTGATGGTCGTTCCGACTGTCGATACTGGTCAAACACGAAAGGCAGAAACTCCGGTGGAATTCCCGATCCGTCGTCAGTAACCGTGCACTTTACACTTCCGTCCTGACGAAACGCGCGGGCCTCGACGCTTCCACCCTCGGGCGTGAACTTCACCGCATTCGACAATACGTTCACGAGCGCAAGCTCCAAACGCTTCGCATCGCAGAGCACTTGCTCTTCTTTCAACTCATCGTCTTTCACAAGTGTCACGCCCTTCTGAAACGCCGCCACACTGACCGACGCGACCGCCCTGTCGAATAATTCGCGCATGATGACCGGTTTGTTGATCGCCTTAAGACCACTCGACATGACATCCGAAAAGTTGAGAAGTTCTTCGATGAGGCTAGCCTGCATCCTCAAATTTCTGTCGATCTTCTCAAGCGCCGTTTCGCGTGTTTCCTCTGAGATCCCGTTGGTTTTGAGAATTCGGTTCCATCCGGCGATGGCGTTGAGTGGCGTGTTCAGTTCGTGCGAAACGATCGCGAGAAACTCGTCCTTGGCGCGGTTTGCTTGTTCGGCGGCGATCCTGGATCTTTGCTCGGCGCGAAACAGGGCCCGGTTCTCTTCCTGCGCTTTCAACAGGTCATGTGCTTTTTTTTGAAGAGCAAGACGAGCCGTCGCCTCACGATGTGTCATTCCAAAAATAAGAAGGCTGACGCACAGTCCGATCAGAAATACGACGGGCGTCCATAGTGCGACCGTCGAGTCTTCAAACGACAACGCGTTTTGATAAAAGGCCAGCGTCGCGCCCACCGTGAGCAAGGAAAGAATAGACAGAACGACATAAGAATAATTGAACACAGAACTTTGCGGCTCCGTCGTCGGCATTCTGTCGAGTGACTCCATACAATCGCGCTCACGCAACGACCATGCCCGCAACATTAGGACGGAAACGCTACATACAAGCACCGTTGCATCGCGATTCCCTTGGCACCGAAGTTGCTTCGCTCCGAACCGTAGTATGCAAATCTATTTCAATTTAATATGGAGGGCATCTTGAATGTCAGAGGAAAATAGCACAGGAAACAATCTTATTTGGGCGGTCACACTTATCATAATCGTCGCACTCATCGCGGGTGCACTTTATTACAGCGGATTTTTGGGAGCTACGAAGAAGCAGCAACAAAAGATCGATGTTGAGGTGTCGGCTCCGGCCGTTCCGGCCCGGTAGCGAATCACAACAAAATAAGAAAAACCTTGCACGCAGGTGCAAGGTTTTTTTATTTGAAACGACAAGATCTCAGACTCGATCTTCGAGGTTGTGACGTTTTATCATTCCGTACAACCGCGGTCGATAAAGACCCAGCAGATTCGCCGCAGCCTGTTTATTTCCTCTGGTGCGTTTAAGAGCTGCCAGTACAACTCCGCTCTCAATATCATTGAAAACGTCTTTCTGATCTGTACCATCGCTCGGCTCGTTAAGACGTTCAACGATAAAGCGTCCGATCTCTTCGAATAATTCGTCACCCTCGAGATTGATCATCGATGGAAGCGACGAAAGTCCGCTGAATGTCGGAGCAGTCTCGGCGGCTCCCATCGCAGCAGCCGCGGCCGTGAACTGCATCGCCGGAAACTCACTGCTGACTGCCGTGCCATTCGCCTGGAGAAGGTCCATGCTTTCGATCTTTCCACTACGACTCAAAAGCACAGCCCGTTCGATCGCGTGTTCCAGTTCGCGCACATTTCCCCGCCACGTGTAGTTCAGCATTTGATTATATGCGTTCTGACTAAACTGCACGTTCGCCTTTTTATATTTTTCGGCGTAGATCTGCAGAAAATGCTCCGCAAGCATCGGAACGTCTTCCATCCTGTCGCGAAGCGGCGGGATCGTGATCTCGATAGTATTGATTCTGTAATAGAGATCCTCGCGAAGATTGCCGTCCTTTATAGACTCGAACGGATCCCGGTTTGTCGAACATATCAGACGGAAGTCCGCTTCCTGCGGTTTGTCGCTTCCGACACGGTAATAAACTTTTTCCTGTAGCACGCGAAGAAGTTTCGGCTGCAGGTCGGCAGGCATTTCGCCGATCTCATCGAGCAGCAGACTTCCGCCGTTCGCTTGGCCGATGAACCCGACTTTGTCAGAATTCGCACCGGTGAACGAGCCTTTAATATGTCCGAATAACTGCGACTCGATAAGATCTTTCGGAAGCGCGGAGCAATTTACTTTGACGAACGGTTTGTTCGAACGTCGGCTCTTGTAGTGGATCGCATTTGCGATAACTTCCTTACCGGTTCCCGACTCGCCGAGGATCAAAATATTTGCTTCGGAATCGGCGACGTTCTCGATGATCTCGTAGATATTTTGCATCGAGCGAGCTCCGCCGATGACGCCTTCGTACGAGGTACGACTCGAGAGCCGGCCTCGCAGCTCTTTGATCTCTGCCGCCTGCCGCTTTCGCTCGACAGCCTTTCCGATCAATTCGAAGAGCTCGTCAAAGTCCAGCGGCTTTTCGAGATACCAAAAAGCTCCAGCCTTTGTCGCCTCGATCGCGCGATCGTTTGAACCGTCACCTGTGATCATGATGATCTCGGTCTGCGGCGCGATTTCCTTTGAGCTTTTAACCAACCCGATGCCGCTTACATCGGGGAGGTGAAGATCGGTAAGGATCACGTCAAAGTCGTTTTGCTTGATAAGGCCGAGACCGACCTCACCACTTTCGGCCGTCGTAACTTCGAAGCCCTCAGACTCGAGTTGAAAGGTCAGAAGCTCAAGCGTCACTTTGTCGTCGTCGATAACCAGCGCTTTATTCGCCATAGTATTTTGGGTGCTGAAACTCACCTATTTTTTATTATTGTATCAAAACCGCACACAGAAACCTTCGCATTCTTACAGCCGACGCCGACCGACAAAATAGCCAATCGTGAGACCGGCCACCGCGGCCAGACCTATTAGTAACTCAGTTCGGAAGTCGAAGCCCGGAAAATCCGAATCAGTTTGGGCGATTGCATTCGCGTTCGGCTCGTCCGTCAATTCGAACTCGGGTTGTTTCTTAAAAAGATTGTCTGCAATAGCGATCCGGAAACGCCTTGGGGATTGAGTGGAGACCAAGGACAGCTCTCGGGCACGTTCACGTCGCCGCGAGAAGTCGTCGTTGTTTGTACTTTTTCTTCCGGCTAAGGTCTTCAAAGGAATTTCTCCTGACGGTTTCAAGATATTGAACCTAACGTTGGCGCATTTCGCAATCATTATGCCAACTTGAGTAGATCCAGTTATTTCAACAGTTAGGTGTTAAATCGGAAGGACGACCTTAAAATATTTGCATTAAATCCATACATCTGTGGAGACCTGAGTTTACTGTTGAGCTGGTAGCTCGAGTCTACTCCATTCTTGCATGCATTGCGTACGTTTCTCCGACCTAGTTTTAAGCCCGACTCTAGCGGAAGGGTTGTGATCATTGAGTTTCCTTAAGAAATCCGGTCTTGGCATACGAATTGAATTCCTCGTTGGCAGTGCCGACGGGACTTTTCAAATTCGGCATGAACAAACAAGGGAGGAATTCTGAATTATGTTAGAAACGATCATTGTCATTTTGTTAGTCTTGTGGCTTCTCGGTCTTGTGGCCGGCCAGACGTTTGGCGGAATTTTACATGTTCTACTTTTGGTTGCAGTCGTAGTTTTTGTGATTCGGCTCTTGACGGGGCGCGCAGCGGTTTAACGCTCGAAGAACACGAATCTTTTTGTTAAAATGACCCCGTTAATGCAGTTTTGACGGGGTCATTTCCTTCATCCGCCCCCGCTTAGATACCAAATTACAAAAATGCGCCCAGCCGAAAAAACAGGTTCGGAATCGATAGACCCGAACGGCTTCGATCCGAGGTCTATAGCAATATTCGATCGGAATTTCGAATTTTTCGGTACTTTGGATCGCACCGGCCGAATCCTAAGCCTCGACGGAAGGCTTTTCGAAAAGACTAATACTAAAACCAAGATGCTCGCCGGTCAGTTGTTTTCGGAAACGGTTTTCTGGCATTCCTCCGAGAACACGGCGCGAGTGGTCGCCAAAGCAGTCGCCGATGCGTCTCAGGGAAAGTCGTCGCTTGTCGCGGTAGATTTCCGAGTCAGCGCCGAAGAGAAAATTCCGGTCGAGCTTCAACTTCAGCCCTTAAAAATTTCGGACACGCAAAGTGAAATATTTGTTTCGGGACGCCTTCTGCCGGAGTTGGACCGACACAAGTCTCAGGAGAGCGAAAACGAACAGTTGCTCCGAGCCGCCGAGAACGCGGGCATCGGGCTATGGTTTTGGGATATTGAGGAATCGCGAATCTACGCCACGCCGAGTTGTAACGAGTTGCTCGGGCTTCCGAGATACGATCTGATGACCTTCGAAAGTTTTCTCTCCGTCGTTCACGCCGATGATCGCAACTTCGTCGAACAACTTTTCGAGCGTTTGCAAAATCAGAGCGTAGCTTACGACGAAGAGTTTCGGGTCGTTCGCAGCGACGGAACGTTCGATTGGATATCGGCGGAAGGAAGATCAGTCGGAGATTCCGAAAATGTGCCACGGCGAATGATGGGAATCGTCCGCAGCATCACGCAGCAAAAGTTGGCTGCTGAAGAACTTGCAAAAGTCTACGATCGGGAAAAACGCGCTCGCGACGAAGCGGTCGAGGCAAATCGCGCGAAAGACTTCTTCCTCGCATTGGTTTCCCACGAGCTGCGTTCTCCGCTTAACGCGATTCTCGGCTGGTCGAAAATTCTTCTGACAAAGACGGTCGACGATACGACGCGACGGAACGCACTTGAGACGATCGAGCGACAGGCTCGCCTGCAGACGAAGTTGATCAATGATCTTGTCGATTCAGCTCGCGTAACATCCGGACGACTCCGGCTCGAGCTTCACCCGACAAATCTTTTCGAGGTCGTTCGCGTCGCTTTTCAATCGCAGAAACCGGTGGCCGAGACTCACGGTCTCGATTTCAGTTTCGCGGCTGACTCGCATGAGGTGATCGTCATCGGCGACGCCGGACGGCTCCAGCAAGTGCTGACAAACTTGATCTCAAACGCGATAAAGTTCACGCCTGAAGGCGGTAAAGTATCGATCGAATTGAAGTCCACCGCGGAGGCGGTTGCGATCCATGTCAAAGATACCGGCCAGGGGATCGATCCGGCGTTGTTGCCGAATATTTTCAATCAGTTCGCCCAAGGCGAGATCGGACGGAGCCGCGGCAATACCGGACTCGGACTCGGACTTTCGATCGTCAAAATTTTGGTAGAAAAACACCGCGGCGCCGTCAGTGCTTTAAGCGACGGACTTGGGCGGGGTGCGGAATTCATAGTCACGTTTCCGCTGAGCGATTCGAAACTACCTGCGAATTCGCAAGAGGACGCGGCGCCACAAATAAATCGCCGCCCGCTTGCCGGCAAACGAGTTCTCATCGTCGAGGATGACGCCGATTCGCGTGAGGTGCTGCAATTGTTTCTGCAGCAGTCGGGAGCCGATGTTTCGAGTGCGGAATCGGCAAAGTTTGCAATGGATATCCTTTCACAGCCATCGAACGGATTGCCTCATCTGATCATTTCAGATCTGGCCATGCCGGACGAAGACGGCTACTCGCTTTTGTCACGAATTCGGCAGATGTCACCGAGTCGTGGAGGATTGATCCCGGCGATCGCATTAAGCGCCTTTACGACGACTGAAAGTAAACAAAAAGCATTTGAATCGGGGTTTCAACTTTACGCGACGAAACCGTTCGATCCGGACAAACTTATCGCGGATATTCTCAACCTTACTGAGGAGAAGAAGTAACCGGAAAGCGCGCTTCGACGCGATCTCCAACTTTTTTTCCGAATCGAGCCGTGATCCGCGGGTATGTCTCGTGCTCGGTTTCCAGATCTTCGATTTCGAGGAGCTTCTCCGCTTCTTTGATCTCGATCACCGATCCTTCGATCTCGAGAAACAAACCGAACGGCAACTCGTCAATTACGACCTCGACCGGACCCATCTTCCATGTCGACCGTCGTTTTTCGTAGACAAGTTTCGGCTCCAGCTTAAGCTCGAGAAGGATCTTTGCGATTGAATCCGCGTCCGAGATCTCGCTCTCGTATTCGATCTGATGCTTCACGTCCGAGTCATTTTCAATGCGGCGTTTGAACGTAAGGATTGAACGATCCTGCGTCCTCCTGATCCTGACGATACTTGCTGAGCGATCCAGAATCGGACCTCCGTAGATCGTATTTTCTTCGAAATCATCGCGAACGAAATCCGCGCCTGCGCGTTTCAGAGCATCCTCGACTCGGCTTCTCCGATCGGGCGTCAAGCGGTATTTCTTTTCGATCTCAATATTCATCCGAAGGTCGATCGAGTCAGTGAAAACGTGAGTGCGAAGATGAGTTCAAAAATGAATCCGAAAAGCATTTCCGTCTGCTACGCCTGCCTGATCCATTTCCATACTTCGGGAATCGTCGCACGTTTCCCGTACATCAACATTCCAACACGATAGACGCGGGACGCGAGCCAGATCAGTCCAGCGATCGCTACGGCGTTGACGATAAACGAAAGGCCGATCTGCCAAAACGGCGGTGTCTCCGAAAGGATCCGGACCGGCATAGTTATCGGAGCAAAGAACGGCGCGATCGAAACCCAGAACGAGAGACTCGAGTTCGGATCACGCACTACCGCGAAGCTGAAATAGAAACCGATCAGCATCAGCATCACCGGCGGAAATGCAAATTGTCCGCCTTCCTGAACGGTCGTAACCATCGATCCGATAAGTGCGAAGATCGAGGCGTAGATGAAAAATCCGAGTAAGAAGAAAACGAGAAAATAAACGATCATCAAAGGCGAGATCGACGGAAGCGTTCCGACCACCTCGCTCAGGTCGGTTTGCAGCGCGATTACGCTCACGATCACGGCGGCCGACGCGACCCAAATACCGAGCTGCGTTAATCCGGCAAGCCCGACACCGACGAGCTTGCCCATCATTAATTCGAATGGTCTTGCCGACGAGAAAAGGATCTCCGCGATCCGCGTCTCTTTTTCCTCGACAACGGCACCCATGATCGCTTGTCCATAGATCGCCAGCGTGATGTAGATCATCAGACCGATTACAAACGAAGCGATAAAAGTTCCGCCGCTGTCACGCTCCGCTCCCTTTTCATCGATTCCCTTCGAGTCCAGGTTTACCGGATGCGTCAGGTCTTTCAACTTGTCCTCGCTGATGTTCGCGTCGGCAAGACGCTGCGATCTGACCGCATCGTTCAGAGCTTCCTGGAAACTTTCGTTCATCACGAAATCGCCCGCCTTTCGAGAGCGGAATTCGAATGTCGAATTGCCGGAATCAATATCCTCAGGGATCATCAGATACGCGTCGGCCATCCCGTTTACGATCATAGAATTCAAATCGGAACGGATATCATTCGTCAGCGAGCCTTTCGTCTCGTAGCTGATGAACTCGAACTCCTGGCCAAACTGCTCCGCGCTCCGCTTTATTTGTTCTTCCTGCGACGGCGTGAAATCTTTCATCGATTCTTCGGCAGCGCGGTGAGCGCGAGCTTCCATTTTCTCGGATGATAGATTCGCTCTGAGCCTCGGCTCGATCTTCCCGGTTGGATCGACGATCACGATCCGCGTCGGCTCGCCTTTCAGTGAGAAAATGATCGCCGGAACAACGGCGAAGCAGGCCGCGAGAAACGGAAGCAGCAGCGTCCCGATCAAAAACGACCACTTCAGTACGACCTTTCTGTATTCGTGTTTTACTACGGCGAGGAATTTCTTCATATGTGAAACACAGTTTGAAATGAGAAGTCAGAAATGAGAAATGAGAAATCTTCTGCTATCGACTTCTGCTTTTGGCGGTCTTTATGGCTGCCACCAGCATCCGCTGTAGTTCATCGCATTCGGCGAGTAAGGAATCAGATTGGCTCTTCGTTAGCAATCCAGTGTCTCGCAAGATTCGGATCCAGTAATGTGTTTCAAATGCTTCTTTGTTTGCGATTGAGAGCTTATGGATAAAATCCATTTTCGATTCACCTTGGAACGCTTCCTCGATGTTCGCCCCGATGGAAGTACCAGAGCGTAAGACCTGCTTCGAGAGTACATACTCTTTTAGCTCCGCAACAAGATGACGAGACATCTTCACAACTCTTAGTGCGAAAAGATACGATTTGTCTTTTAGTACATTAGACTTTTTCATAGGTCCTCCTACTAGATTGATTTGTATCTCCCCGACTATTGGTTCGTGCTGAATAAAAATTCCGCGGATTATGATTCTTCTCTATATCTCACTTCTCATTTCTCATTTCTCACTTCTCCCTTCTCCTTTCTCCTTTCTCATTTCTCAACTTTCACTCCCCGGATTTCGTCGATAAAAATATCGTTCAAACTGGCTTCCACTTTTTCGAATTTGGAGATCTCGGCACCGCCGTCGATCAATCTCCGTAACAAGATCTGCGGATCGGTGCCGTCTATTAGATGTACAATCGTCTCGTCCGCATGCACAACCGTCTTCGAAACGATCGACGGATCGCTTAACACCGATTCGCTTCCGGTCGCTCGCAACGCGATCAGATTTCTGCCGTAACTTTCTTTCACTTGCCGCAAACTTCCCGATACGACTTTACGTGCTTTGTTGATCAGCAGAATGTCGTTGCAGAGTTTCTCCGCCGTCTCCATTAGATGAGTCGAGAAGATTATCGTCTTATCCTGCGTCTTAAATTCCGAGATCACGTCCATCAAAAATTCGACGTTGATCGGATCGAGGCCGGAGAACGGTTCGTCGAGGATCAGCAGATCGGGATCGTGAAGTACCGTGGAAATAAATTGGACTTTTTGCTGCATGCCCTTCGACAGATCGCTCGTCTTTTTCTTTTTCCAATCGCCTAGCTGCATCCGATCCAACCAGAAATCTATTTTCCGTTCGGTATCCGCCGCCGAAACTCCTTTGAGCGCGGCGAAGTAGCGGAGCTGGTCGACGATCTTCATCTTTTTGTAAAGACCGCGTTCCTCCGGAAGATATCCGATGCGGTCCTGCAGCGCCGGCGAGATCTTTTGACCGAATAATTCGATCGAGCCTTCGTCCGGCACCGTTATGCCGACGATCATTCGTATGGTTGTCGTCTTACCTGCTCCGTTCGGACCGAGGAATCCGAACACGCGGCCGGCGCGAACGTCGAAGCTGAGATCTTCGACGGCGGAGAAGTCTCCGAAGCGTTTCGAAACGTTTAGCACGCTCAATGTAACGTTCTGTTCTGTCATTGGTTGCCGTCCCAGATTAGCATAGGTATTATTGTTTGCTGAATCTCCGGTTTTCGCGCTTTGTTACACATCGAACATGGAAATTTTCGTATATCGTAAAGGAGCGGAGCGCGTAGAAGAAGGCTTCTCGCTCGATGAGCTGCCCACACTTTTAGCAGACAAAGACAACCTCATCTGGGTCGATATACTGGGCGAAAACCCGGAGCAGATCGAGGCCGGCAGGCGCGTCCTCCTTGATGTTTTTAAGTTTCATCCGCTAACTGCCGAAGATGCAGTCGAGACGCGGAACCAGCCGAAAGTCGAAGCATTTCCGACTTACCTTTTTTTCATTGTTCATGGCGTACGGCCGGAAGAGACGGACAGTTCGAATTTCGTAACGAAAGAGCTCGACGGATATCTCGGAGACAATTACGTTGTCACGTTTCACCTCGAGCGTTTCCGCAGCATCAAGGTAATAAAGCAGCAGGTCCGAAATAGTCCGTTCGCATGCCAACGCGGTGCTGCCTATTTGCTTCATCAGATCCTCGACCAGCTCGTCGATCTGTATATGCCGATCGTCGATGACTTCGACCGCGCGATAAACGATCTCGAGGAGCGGGTTTTTCATATGAAAAAGGGCAGCAAAACGATCCTCGAGGACATCATGGATCTTCGTCGCAGCGTCGCCCGGCTTCGGAGGATCTCGGCGCGACAGCTCGACGTCCTCTACCGAATGTCGCACGGAGAATTCCCGCAGATACCGTCAAACATCCTGCCGTTTTTCCGCGACGTTCACGATCATCTGCAACGCATCTCCGACCTCGCCGAAAATTACCGCGACCTCGTCAGCAGTTTGTTCGATATTCATTTCTCAGTTATTGCGACGAAGACGAATGAAGTAATGAAAACTCTCGCGGTCGTCTCCGCGATCATCCTTCCGCTTAGTTTGATTGCCGGGATCTATGGAATGAACTTCGAGAACATGCCCGAGCTAAAATCGCAGAACGGATACTACGCGACGCTGGGAGTAATGGTGATTATGACGATCGGGCTGCTGTTCTATTTCTGGAAGCGAGGCTGGATCTTTCAGCGAGAACCTGTCGAGATCGAGACTAAGCGCGAGGACTGATCGTCGAAAGAAGATTTCTTACCTGCGAATCTCCGTATCCATAGACACCGGCTCGCGACTTGAACTCAAGAAAGATATCGCCGAAATCCGATTTCCCTTCCCGAACTATCTGATCCAATATCTGCCGCGGAAGTGTTTCCTTCTCAATCGCCGCCATCGTTACGTCTTTGAGTTTGGGAAAGGTAATCGGTTCGTGCGTCGACAGTTCCGCGAGACGTGCTGCGTCCTGTTCTCGATACGCCGCCCAGAGGTCTGCTCCAAGTTTGATATCGTCCGCTGTCAATTTGATTCGCTTGGCAAAACAATCTCGCAGGTTATCCGGCGTCATATTTCCAAATCCGTCCCAGATCGCATCTTCGGAAAGAGTCGCCGGAGCCACACGGAAAATATCGGACGTCGAATTTGCGATCAAGCTCAGACAAAACCACATGTTCGCCTGGCAGAACAATTCGTACTCGAACCACAAATTGATCTCCGAACCGGATTGAACAGCGGTGAGCTTCGCAAATTCATGAACGACAGTTTCGTGATAATCGTCCGCCGTCGCGTCGTACCGCCCGGAAAGAAATCGCGCACGGTTTTCCCAAAACTCAGGCAGCGTTTCTCCTGACACATCTCCTTCAACGAGGCACTCGCGACAAACCGCGACCTCGCCTTCGATACTCGACGCATTAAAAGTTTCGACGAGCGAATCACCGGGAAGAACGTGGAGGATCATAACGACAAACTTATCGCGTGAATGATCGATACACAAACGCCCGCATAAACACCGGCGAGAATGTCGTCGGCGCAAACTCCGATGCCGCCAGGCAGTTCTTGAAGATAATCGATCGGATATGGTTTCCAGATATCGAAGACACGGAAGAAAAGGAAGCCGGCTCCGATGAGAAGCCACGAAGATGTAAACGGAATAAACAGAAAGACGATGAGCTGACCGATGACTTCATCGACGACCGCTTGAGATGCGTCGCTGTTGCCGAGCAACTCGATGGATCGAGTTGCGGCCCAGATCCCGGCGAGAATAAAAAGAAGAAATGTGACGAGAATGATCGCGTGAACGGTTGCGACTGTGCTCTCGAGGGACTGAAGATTCGCCGTGTACGCAACGCCCTTAAAAGTCGATGCAAGGATCGCGTAAAATCCTACGGCGACCATCGATCCCCACGTTCCGGGAGCGAGCGGCAAGTATCCGACGCCGAACGTGGTGAGTGCAAGCGAGATGTAATCGAGTGCTCCGTTCGGTGCGCGTTTTTCGACTTCGGTTTTCATGTTTTGAGTTCCGCCTTTGAGGCGGCTCCCTCACGTCTCATGCCGCCGAAAGGCGGGACTCTGAATTAGAATTCGATTCCCTGCTGGGCGTAGATGCCGGCGTGAAACGGATGCTTGATCTCCTTCATCTCGGTCACCAGATCGGCGGCCTCGACCAATTCAGCAGGTGCGTTTCGGCCCGTCATAATGAGATGTAGGTGCGGCTGCTTTTCACGGATCGAACGCACTTCGTCGAGAACTTTCCCGACATCGAGAAACTTGTAATCAAGCACGTAGACGATCTCATCGAACACCAGCAGATCGTACTCTTCGGATCGCATTTTTTCTAAGCACAGAGCCCAGGTCGTTTCGGATGTCTCGATGTCCTTCGCCGGATCTTTTGTGTCCCACGTAAATCCGTCGCCCATCGTATGAATTTCGACGCCGAGTTTCTCAAGAGACTCGTGCTCTCCGTAACGATCGCTCTTCGATTTCATGAACTGGATCAGACAGCACTTCAGCCCGCGTCCGGCCGCACGAACAAGAACGCCAAGAGCGGCGGTTGTCTTACCCTTGCCGTCGCCGGTGTTGACCATCAAAAGACCTTTCGTATTTTCACGATAGTCCTCGCGTCGCCATTTGTATTTTTTTTCTTTTGGCTCGGCCATAGATGGATACCCACTAAAACCCGGAAAAGATTTTTGCCCGCTAAATACGCGAAAAGACGCGAAAAGCGGAAACCTTGGTCACTTCTTTTTTTCGCGTGGTTTCGCGTATTTAGCGGGCAATATCTCTTTCACTCGCCCACGCTACAGAACATCCGGCGTAACCGTGATGTCGCCGGCCCACGTCGCATTTGCTTTATCGACTGCTTCTTTCACCGCTTCGACAAGCTCCTGTTCTTTCGCGTCCCAATCGCCTTCGATGCGCAAGCCTGCCGCATTGCGATGTCCACCGCCGCCGAAGTTCTCCGCGACACGAGCGACATTGATGTCACCCTTCGAACGAAGGCTCACTCGATATTCGTTCGGACCGACCTCGCGCATATAAACGACGGCGAGGACATCGCGAGCGGCGAGCGGAATATTTACGAATCCGTTGTTGTCGCCATCAACAGCGGCCGCCGTCTGTCGCATCGCGAGTGTCTGTCGCAGAGTCGCGACCTGACCCGACTCGTCGCGCTTCACGGTCGAAAGGACCTGTCGCATCAACTCGATCCGTGACCACGGATAATTGTTGTAGACCGCTTCGGAAATATCCGCCGGTTTCGCTCCAGCTTTGATCAGCTCCGATGCGACTTTCAGCGTACGTTCTGTCGTGTTTGAAAAATGGAAGGATCCCGTATCGGTAACAAGCGCCATGTAGACGCACTCGGCGATCTCGCTTGTCACGCGTCCGCCGATCGCTTTGCACAGATTGTAGATCATCTCGCCGACTGCGGATGCAGTCGAATCGATCCAGTTGATCGTGCCGAAATGCGCGCTCGTGGCGTGATGGTCGATATTAACGGTGAATTGATTTTCGAGACCCTGAATGCCGGGCCGGTCCAGATCGGAACATTCGATCACGAAAACGGCATCGTATTCGCCATCGAGATGCTCGACATCGCGGATCGCATCAGCTCCGGGTAAGCTTCGATACGACGGTGGTATTTCGCCACGAACGATCACCTCAGCCGACTTCCCGAGAGACCGGAGCAGCCAGCAAAGTCCGAGCGATGAGCCTACGCCATCGCCGTCGGGTTTGATATGCGTCGTGATACCAAACTTACTCTTGTTTTCAATTAACTCTACTACTTGGCTTAGCACTATATGTGAAGTGAATGGTAAATCGTCAATCGTGAATGGTTGAGACATCAACCTATTTACGATTCACGATTTACTATTCACTTGTTTCCTTCTCAATTATTTCGCCCTTGCTCGTTAGCTCGGTCAGTATCGAGCTGATGCGCGCCGCGTTCTCTTCAGCAGAGTCGCGAACGAAAGTAAGATGTGGGGCGAATCGCATGCTGAGGTTCATCGCGACCTGCTGTCGTACAAAAACCGCAGCATTCTGCAAAGCCCTCATCGCCTTCTTCACTTCTTCCTCACTGCCGTCGATCAGAACGTAGACTTTTGCGTCCCGCAGATCATCGGCAACGGTGACCTCTGTAACGGTCACCATCTCAACGCGAGGATCATCCAATTCAAATCCGACAACTTCGGCGATCTCTTCTCGCAAAGTTTCGGCTAATCTTTCCGGTCGACGCATATCACTCGTAAATCGTGAATCGTGAATCGTAAATAGCGAATCCTATTTACGATTCACGATTTACTATTCACACTTATAATTCCGTGGCTGCGATCCTCTCGATCACAAATGCCTCGATCTCGTCCTCGACTTTGAGGTCGTTGTAATTGACGAGGCTGATACCGCACTCGAATCCCTGCCGCACTTCGCTGACGTCATCCTTGAAGCGCTTCAGCGTAGAGATGTCGCCTGTCCAAATAACAACTCCGTCCCTGATAAGCCGGGCTTTCGCCTGACGCTTGATCAGTCCGTCGGTCACGCGGCAGCCGGCGATCGTGCCGATCTTCGAAACCTTGAAGATCTCCTGCACGAGAGCTTTACCGAGGATGACTTCTTTCTCGATCGCATCGAGCATTCCGATCATCGCGGCGCGAATCTCTTCTTCGACCTTATAAATGATCGAGTGCAGTCGAATATCGACGTCTTCCTGTTTCGCGACTTCAGCGGCACGAGCTTCAGGCCGTACGTTGAATCCGATAATCACAACTGCGGTCGAAAGATCGTCAGCCTGCGTTGCCGAAGCGAGCAGCACGTCGGACTCCGCGATCGCACCGACACCGGCGCGAATAACGCGAACCTTGACCTTCTCGGTCGAAAGCTTCTCGAGCGTCTGTCGCAGAACCTCGACCGAACCCTGCACATCTGCTTTGAGGACGACGAGCAGTTCTTTGACTTCAGCCTGGCCGAGCGATTCGATACCGCGTTTTGTCGTCTTGATCATCGCCGCCTGGCGGGCATGCATCTGACGTTGACTCGCGATGTCCTGAGCTCGCTCGATGTCGGCAACGACCTGGATCGCATCACCGGCCTGCGGGACACCTTGCAGTCCGAGAACCTCAACCGGAGTTGCCGGCGGAGCTTCGGTGATCGCAGCTCCCGTATCCGAGAACATCGCACGAACCTTTCCGTAGAACTGACCCGCGATAAACGGATCGCCGACATGCATCGTTCCCTGCTGAACAAGAATGGTCGCAACCGAACCGCGGCCGCGATCGAGCTTGGCTTCAAGAACGACTCCTGAAGCACGACGTGTCGGGCTCGCTTTCAGATCAAGAATGTCCGCTTGAAGCAGAACTGTTTCGAGAAGCGTCTCGAGTCCTTCGTGCTTCTTCGCCGAGACCGGAACCATTTCGATGTCGCCGCCCCAGTCGACCGGCTGCAATCCGAGTCCGGCGAGTCCCTGCTTAACTTTGTCCGGATTCGCATCCGGCTTATCGATCTTGTTTATCGCGACGATGATCGGAACGCCGGCGGCTCTCGAGTGCTCAACGGCTTCGATCGTCTGCGGCATCACACCGTCGTCGGCCGCGACTACGAGGATAACGACGTCCGTCGCCTTCGCACCGCGTGCACGCATCATCGTGAACGCTTCGTGACCGGGCGTGTCGAGGAACACAACGCGTCGCTGTTCGTCGGGCTTGTCGGGATTTTTTACGAACACGCTGTACGCACCGATGTGCTGCGTGATCCCGCCGGCTTCACCTTCTGCGACAGTCGCCGAGCGGATCGAATCGAGCAGCGAAGTCTTACCGTGATCGACGTGACCCATGACCGTGACGACAGGCGGTCGAGATTCTTCGACGTCATCCGCGTCGGCGGCGATGAGCTCTTCAAATTCCTCTTCGACGACCATCTCTTCGAATGGAACGAAGCTGAGATCGTAGCCGAAATCCATTCCCATCTCGATCGCCATCTTTTCAGCGATCGGCTGGTTGAGTGTCGCAAAGACTCCGCGTTTGATCAGGAGCTGCACGATGTCACGCGGCGTGATCCCGAGTGGTTCGGCAAACTCACGAACGGTTGCGCCTTCGACGAGTCGAACTTGTTTAAATGAATCGGCCTCACGCGCTCCGCCGACCTGATCGAGCACACGCTCTTCGATCGTACGAAGACGCGGTGCATCCTGATCGCGCTCCGCAAAGCGTCCTCCGCGTGCATCGGTCTTTCCTTTTCGTCCACCGGATCTACCGGGTCTTCGACGCTGGTCAGCCGGCGGCGTGTAGTTTAGCTGCGGCGTGGGATTCTCGCCCTGAGTGCCTCGGAGCTCGCCGCGCCTGCGTGGATCGCGGCCCGCTTCTGCAGTTGCCGGATCCAATTTTCCGGTTCGCGTCGGAGCATCACTGACGACTCGCTCGCCAGGCTTGACGCCTCTCTGCAGAGCGTCGGGTGTGAGCGTCAATCGCTTTATCTGAGTTCCACCCGGACGAAGAACGCGTGCCGGTGTCGACGCAGTTTCTTCCGGTGTCGCTGCCGGTGCTTCAATCTCGGCCTCGATGCTTTCACCATCAGCCGGAGTCTCGACGCTTTCGGGCTGCTCGACAGCCTCCGCCTCAACTGGTTGCGGTTCTTCGACCGGCTTCCTTTTGAGAACCTTGCGAGTTCGGGCCGGAGCTTCGTCGGAAACGGGCTCAGCCGCGATTGCCGGAACTTCTTCTTCCTGCTCGACCGCTATCTCCGCCGGCTCCTCCAAAGGAGCTTCGACGATCTCGGGGGCCGCCGCCTCTTCCGCTGCGATTTCGGCTTCGGTCTTTTTGGAAGCCTTGATTACTTTGATCGCACGCTTCGGCGCGACCTCCGTTTTCGGAAAGTACTTGAGCCGCACTTTCTCGGCCAGCTCCATGCTCACCGAGTTGGACGGAACGCTGACGTCCGCGCCTTCGCGACGCAGATCTTCCATCACGCGTTTAGCGTCCTGCTTCAGATCTCTAGCGAGATCATAGATCCGGATTTTCTTACCAATCGGCATAAACTAGTCTCAAACAAATTCCGGTTGACGGATGTAGCCAAGCGAAAAACTATTCTTCTTCTTTCTTATCTTCGGTCTCGACGGCGGGCTCCGCGTCCGAATCCGAAGTAGCACCCGCGTCTGCTTCGACCTCGACGGCTTCACTCTCTTCGGACTCAGTCTCAGTCGCGACTTCTTCGGACGCATCTTTCGTCGGCTCGTTCGCTTCCGGAGCTTCGACTTCTTCCGCGGTCTCAACATCGGACGCTTCGGCAACCGAACCTTCGTCCGTCGATGTCGCCGTCTCAGCAGCTGCTTCACCTTCTTCGCCCGGCTCGATCTCCTGGTTTCGTGCTTCGACGATCGCCTTCGCAGAAGACAGGATCGACTCCGCTTCGTCGAGGCTGACATCGAGATATTCGACCAGGTCGTCGACTGTCGTTGCTGCGAGAGCCTCGACATCCTCGATTCCCTTCTCGGCCAAACTTTCAGCCTGGTTCGGCGTCACGCCTTCAAGAGCCGAAAGCGGAACGGCTTCGCCGGACGCCATCATCTTGCCCATCTGAAGAGCAATTTCCTTCTTGAGCTTCTCTTCGCTCACGATGTCGATGTCCCAACCGACAAGTCGCGTCGCGAGCCGCACGTTCTGTCCTTTCTTACCGATCGCGAGGCTCAACTGATCCTCGGCGACGATGACTTCCATCTTTCGTTTATTGATGTCAGTAATTCGAACCTGCGAGACTTTTGCCGGCGAAAGAGCATTCGCAGCAAACACGGAAGGCTCATCCGACCATTCGATGATGTCGATCTTCTCGCCTCGCAGTTCTTTGATGATTGACTGCACGCGCGAGCCCTTCATACCGACGCAAGCTCCGACCGGATCGACGTCTTTTTCATTTGACGCGACAGCGATCTTTGCACGATCACCCGGTTCGCGAACGGCTGACTTGATCACGACGGTGTCGTCGTAGATCTCAGGAACTTCCATCTCGAACAGACGCTTGATCAGTTCGGACGAAGCTCGCGAAACTTTTATCTGCTGGCCTTTTTGATCTTTCGTTACGTCGACGATCGCGACTCTGATACGCTCGCCCTGATTCCACATCTCGCCCCGCGACTGCTCGCGCTTCGGCACGATCGCCTCGAGGTTATTGCCGAGATCGATGATCATGTCACCGCGCTCGAACCGCTTCACGGTTCCGTTGATGAGTTCGCCTTTGCGGTCGATGTATTCTTCGTAAACTTTCTCGCGGATCGCTTCTCGAACTTTCTGAACGAGGATCTGTTTCGCAGTCTGTGCCGCGATCCGTCCCATTTCTTCCTGAGGCAGAGGGATCTGGAGCATATCTCCGATCTCGATCTCATCGCCGGCCAACTCTTGCGCCTCCACAAGCGATAATTCGGCGGAGTCGTTCTCGACTTCCTCGACAACCGTTTTCTGAAGCGAGATCTCTATCGCGCCTTCGTCGTTGTTCCAATCAACCTGGATGTTGTCGCCAGTCTTGTCCTGGGTGCGAAACTGTTTGCGCGCTGCGGCCTTGACCGCGTCTTTCATGGCCTCAATGACCATGTCGCGATCAAGTCCCTGTTCACTGCACAGTGCTTCAATGCTTTGTCCAATCGATGATGTCATATTCCAAACCACGTGGGCCGTTAAATCCGGCTAACGCTTTTTCTTAAATTCTTCCGACAGATCAACTTTCAAATTCGCCTTCGCGACTTTGTCGAAAGGAATGCGGACCGTTCCTTTCGTTTTGTCTTCAAACACAATTTCCGAACCTTCCACGGAGACGATGCGGCCATTGAAATTCGCCTGTCCGTCGATCTCTCCGGATGTCTTGACCTTCGCCTTCTTACCCGTGAATTTCTCGAAATCTTTTATGCTGAACAAAGGTCGTTCAAGACCAGGCGACGAAACCTCGAGCACATACGGCGAGGGGATGAAGTCATCGGCATCGATCACTTCTTCGATCGCACGCGAAACGATCGAACAATCATCCAGCGTCACACCTTCGGGTTTATCTATGTAGATGCGAACGGTCATGTTCCGTTTGCTACCCAAGATCTCCGAGTGGACGAATTCAACTCCGTTCGACTCCGCCGCCTTTATGGCTATGTTGTCAATTCGCTCTGCTATCGGTTCCCGCTGCATCGTTTTTAAACCAAAATAAAAAGTGGGCACGAGACCCACCCAACACGTCCTACGCATTGCAGGAAAAAGAGAGTATATAACAAAGATAGAATTTAGTTCAAGCTATTGCGTGCCTTCCGCGTCGAATGCGACTCGGGCCGCCCCGAGGATACCGGCCGAATCACCGAGAGAAGCACGGACGAGTCGAACCGTTTTCGCCGGCGGCCCGAACGCACGGTCTGCAATTTCCGCCTTAAGCGAATCTATAAAAAGGTCCCAGGCTTTCGCCGGCCCTCCGCCGATCAGAATGAGTTCGGGGTTGAGGACGTCGACGAGTCCCGCTAGAGCAGTTCCGAGATATCGTCCCATTCGGCGGAATGTTTCGATCGCAACTGCGTCGCCGAGCCGAGCCGCGTCATAAACATCCTTCGATGAAAAATCCACTCTTCCCGCTAATAGCGACGAGTCACTTACTTCCGCAAGCTCGTGGGCGATCCTGACAATTGCGGTCGCCGACGCATACTGCTCAACGCAACCCCGACTCCCGCATCCGCACGCCTGACCTTCAGGTTCTATGCAGATATGTCCTATTTCACCCGCCGTGCCGTCCGTCCCGCGGAAGACACGACCGTTCAGAATAAGCCCGCCTCCGATTCCCGTGCCCAAGGTTACAAAAACCGAATTCGCGACGCCTTTCGACGAGCCAAGCCAGTTCTCACCGATTGCTGCGGCGGTCGCATCATTTTCAAGGAAAACCTTGATTCCGACCTGATCGGATATAGCATCTGCAACAGAAAGTCCGTTTAATTCCGGCAAGTTCGGCGAGCTGAGCGATTTGCCTTCTCGCGAATTTACAAGCGTCGCCATCGCCAAACCGAAAGCCCGCGGACGACCGTCCATACCGCAATTCGCGACACACGAAAGGGCAACTCGAATTATCGCGTCGACGATATCCGATGCGATCCTTGTCTGCGGCGTTTCAACGCTTTCCTGATGGACGATCGAGCCACCGGCATCGACTGCGGCGATCCTGAGATTAGTCCCGCCGACGTCACCGGCGAGCACATATTCCTTTGACATCTACTGTTGCTTCGGACGGTCCGCCTCGGGAACATTTTGATAAACCTTATCGAAAGTCGCATAGCCGTCTTTGATAACGGTCTGCATCAGGTTGTCCTTATCGACGACGGTCACTTCCAGCAGGATCGCCGGAACTTCTTTACCGCCGAGCTGGTCGTTCTTGAAAGGCGTCGTAGAAAGGGGCTCCTTCTTCGCCAGCTTTATCGCTGACTCGACCGCCTGATTCGCGAGCGGAATGATCGGCTTGTAAATGGTCATCGTCTGTTTGCCCGACGCGACATTCTGGAGCGCTTCGAGCCCCGCATCCTGTCCTGTAACAAGGACTTTTCCGGCCAACCCTTTTTTAGCAAGGGCCGATATAACACCGCCGGCCATCCCGTCATTTGAAACGACGAAAGCCTGGATGTTGTCGCCTTCTTTCGTAAGGCTATTCTCTGCAAAGTTGAGTGCGAGATCGTTCTTCCAATCGGGGATCATCTGGTCCGCAACGATCTTAATATCACCTCGATCTATCGCCGGCTGAAGAACCGCAAGTTGTTCTTTCTTCATGATATGAGCATTGTTGTCGGTCGACGATCCGTACACCATCACGTAGTTGCCCTTGGGCACTTTCTGCAGCGCGTATTCCGCGATCTTTCGACCGATGACCGGCACCTGATGCGATATGTAGAGGTCTATTTTATCGGAGTTGATCAAGCGATCGTAACTGATGACGGGGACGCCCTGAGCCTTCGCTTTGTCGACCATTGCTGCGGCCTCGGTCGCTTCCTGCGGAGCGATTACAAGAACGTCGACCTTCTGTGTAAGGAGGTTGTCTACATCGTTCGCCTGGCGGCTCGAATTGTTGTCGGCAACGGTGATAACGCACTCCACATTCAGTGCCTTACAGTGTGCCTCGAACGCGTCCCGATCCCGCTGCCAACGCTCTTCCTTAACCGTCGCCATCGAAAATCCGATCTTCAGTTTCCGATTCGGGTCTGCGGCATTATTTCCGTTCTGCGCCGTCGAGCCCGGCTGAGTCTGCGGTACGGTGCACGCCATGGATATCGCCAAAAGGCCGAAGATTAAAAGTGAACGAAATTTCATTGAGATCTCTCCTCTGTTTGATTCGGTATGTCTCACAATTAGAACAAAAAACTCCCTTGGCGGCAAAGTTATCGGATTCTCGGACGGCTCTCCGCCATGCTCGTCGTCGGTCGACCAAAAAGAGATCGGATTCGTCCGAATCGAACTCTTTTTTGAGATCGGTTTTGACGTCTCAGATGATGGCCAAATACGATTAAAAAAAATTCGATAAAATACCTTTGAAATGACGGTTTGTTGTGATATAAGTATCTATCAAATCTTAGCTTAGAAGTTTTATAAGCACTGCAACGGGTTCTTTTCTCAGCTTTTACACTGTGAGGGTCGTTTTTATTGACATCAATTCTTGATTCGTGTAAAAGATTGAAAGGTTTGATTTTTTGAAATTATTGATTTTGGGCGATATAAGAGGAGAGATATGAATAGCAAACTGTGGATTCGCAAAGCACTCTCTATGTGCTTATCTGTTGCGCTTCTCGCAACTTACTCAATGGTTGCGTTGGCTGGCCCTGGAAAGGCCGCCGGTGAACTTGCCGTTTCGGGAAAATCTATCAATGGTGAAGCCCCGTTTGTTTTTGTTAACGGTGAACTCGCTCGTAGCGGCCGTTCGGTATTCTCCGGCAGCACAATCACGACATCTGAAAGCACGAACGCCGTAATAAATCTGAGCAAACTCGGTAAGATCGAACTCGCTCCGAACACGGTCTTAAACCTTACATTCGATGCAAATGGCATCTCCGGTGCTCTGACCTCCGGTACAGTTTCGGCCCTTGGCACTTCTCAGAACGTGAACATCACGACCCCGAACGGCAAGACCGTTCAACTGTCGGCCGGTCAGTCGGTTTCGGCAGCAGGTCTGAAAGACGACGATAAAGATGATGATGATGATCACGGTGGAGCAGCTTGGTGGCTCTGGGGCGGCATTTTCGGCGCGGCAGCCGTTGTGATCATTTGGACCGCTCTTAGTGACGGTGACATTGAAACCGGTGGCGGCGGTACCGTTATTAGCCCTACTCGATAGAGTTTGCAACCTTTCCTTTGCGCGGAGCTATTAGCTCCCGCGCGGAAAGGTTATTTCTTAAAAGGATTGTTACAGGAGGAAATTAAATCAAATGCTCGGCAAAAATTGTTTTCGTAAAATTACTACTTCGTTAACTGCCGCTGCGGTGTTGTGTGTGTATTCCATGGTTGGACTCGCCGCAACAAAGGACCTCACAGGTGAGATCACGGTTACTGGACAGGTGTCGGTGAACGGCCAAACGGCAGTTTCAAATTCGACCATCGTCTCCGGTAGCACGATCGTAACCGGTGCGGATTCAAGCGCTGTTATTAGCCTTGGCAAGACCGGCAGAATCGAGGTGATGGCGGATTCGAACTTTGTTCTGAACTTCTCTGACTCGGGTATCGTCGGTATCCTCGACTCAGGAAAGGCCCGCATCTCGGATGCTTCCGGCGTCGCAACGACCATCACAACCAAAGATACGACGGTCATCGCCGACTCGGCGCAAGCAAACAATTTCGTTGTCGAGGTTGAATGCTCGCATACTCACGTTGATACGACCGCTGGTCTTGTCACGATGCGTGAGGGATCTTCGGACAAGCAGGTTGCGGCCGGAACATCGGCCACGGCTGGCAACCTTTCGCAGACTGGTTGCAAACCGTGCCTGCGTCCTAACTCGGCACCTCCGGTTCGACTAGCGGGATGGCCCTGGCTTATCCTCGCAGCTGCTGGCGTGGCCGGCGTAGCGATCCTCCTGGGTGGTAATAATGAAGTGACGCCTAACGGTCAGGTTATTATCGTCAGTCCAACTCGTTAGTAACGATCCTTAAAGAATTTCTTTACTAAATCGGTGCGGGTCATGTTTTCAAAATATGACCCGCACAATTTTGTTTTTGGTCTTGCGGTTTGAACAAGATCGAATTTCTTTGTAGTCTTTAACTTTTAATTTTGTAGTCATTAATCTCTAATTCTGTAGTCTTATTTTCTAATTCTGATATATGAATATTGCAGTTATCGGCACCGGTTACGTTGGTTTGGTCACGGGTGCTTGTTTTGCGGAATTTGGCGTTCATGTTACCTGCGTCGATGTCGACGCGACTAAGATCGAAAAGCTCAATAACGGTATCATTCCGATCTATGAACCCGGCCTGGATCAAGTCGTTGAGAAAAATGTGAAAGCCGGTCGGTTGCATTTCACCACCGATGTCACCGAGGCAGTTACCGGTGCCGAGGTGGTCTTTCTGGCCGTCGGTACGCCACCAAAGGACGATGGGTCACCCGACATGTCGTATTATCAGCAGGCCGCAAAAGACGTTGCGGAAGCGATGAACGGCTATAAGGTCCTGGTCACAAAATCAACGGTTCCTATCGGAACCGGAAAGTGGTTGCGCGAATTCGTCACGGCGAATCTAAAAGTCGAGACCGACTTCGGCGTCGCGTCGAATCCCGAGTTTTTGCGCGAGGGCGCGGCGATCGACGATTTCATGCGACCCGATCGCGTCGTCATCGGAAGTAATGAAGAACGGGCTGTAGGTGTAATGAAGGAGCTGTACCGCCCTCTCTACCTGATCGAAACCCCGATCGTCATCACTTCCCTGGAGGCTGCCGAGCTTATTAAGTACGCCGCAAACGCGTTTCTCGCAACAAAGATCACGTTCATCAACGAAGTCGCGAATTTGTGCGACGCGATCGGCTGCGATGTGCACGATGTCGCGCGTGGCATGGGTATGGACAATCGCATCGGTCGGAAATTCCTGCATCCCGGCCCGGGCTATGGCGGCTCCTGTTTTCCGAAAGACACTCGTGCTCTGACTACCGTCGCCGACCAGTTCGGCGTCGAGACAAGGATCGTCGATGCCGTCATCGAAGCAAACGAGCGTCAGCGGGACGCCATGATCCCAAAGATCGAACGTCTCGTCGGCGACCTCAAAGGCAAGAAGATAGGCGTCCTTGGTTTGTCATTCAAGCCCGAAACGGACGACATGCGCGAGTCGCCTGCGATTGAGATCGTCCACACTCTCGTCGCTCGAGGTGCAACCGTCCGAGCATTCGATCCGGTCGCGATGGATGAAGCAAAGCATTTTCTGAACGGGATTGAGTACGCGTCGGATGAGTACGATGCGATCGACGGAGCGGATGCTCTTGTCATCGTCACGGAGTGGAACCAGTTCCGAGCTCTCGACATGGAGAAGGTTAAGCAACTTCTCAAATCGCCGAAGATCGCCGACCTGCGTAATATCTATGAGCCGTCGGATATGCGTCAGCTCGGCTTCGATTACGTCGGTGTCGGACGCTAGTTTGTTGATTTAGTCAGAGTTAAATATGGCCATGACAACCCGAGCTCTCGTGACCGGCGGAGCCGGATTCATTGGTTCTAATCTCGCTAACGAGCTGATCCGGCAAGGAGCGAAGGTTCGAATCATCGACAATCTCGTTACGGGCAATAGACACAATCTCGAAGAGATCGCCGGAGATTTCGATTTTATCGAAGGCGATCTCAACGACGATACTGCTCTCAAGCAAGCAATCTCCGAAGTTGAACTCGTCTTTCACGAAGCTGCTCTCCCGAGCGTTCCTCGTTCCGTAGACAATCCGCAGGAAACACATCAGGCGTGCGTGAACGGAACATTCAACTTGCTTGTCCACTCCAAAGACTCCCGTGTGAAGCGAGTCATCTACGCAGCATCGAGTTCCGCGTACGGCGATCAGCCGACGCTGCCAAAAGTTGAAACGATGTCGCCCGATCCGCTCTCGCCGTATGCAGCGGCGAAGTTGATGGGTGAATATTATTGCCGCGTGTTCAACCGGGTGTACGGTCTCGAAACTCTTTCGCTCCGATACTTCAATGTCTTCGGTCCTAGACAAGATCCGTCCTCGACTTACTCCGGCGTCATCTCACGATTCATTGATGCGCTCATGAAAGGCACGACGCCGGTCATCTATGGCGACGGCGAGCAAACGCGCGACTTCACGTTTATCGCTAATGTGGTCGATGCAAATATGAAGGCGGCGCAAACGTCATTCGGGGTCGGCAACGTGATGAATGTCGCCAACGGCGAAAAGGTCTCACTAAATCAATTGCTCGAGACTCTGAAACGGATCACCGGAAAATCGGATGTGGCTCCGGAATATCTCCCCGCACGAAATGGCGATGTGAAGCATTCCCAGGCGGACAACTCACGAGCAGTCGAATGGCTCGGTTACACAAAGCTAACGGATTTGGAAGAAGGCCTCAAAAAGACTATCGACTGGTGGAAATCCAGCCGGTTCGCGAAATGATCTAGTTTCCTAACGAGAAAACATCGTCGGCAACCTGCGTGTTGACGAGAATGTCCTTCGTCTTGAAATCCGCATAGATCGTGATCTGCTCCGTGTCGAATCGTTGGGCATATGCCTCCGGAACCGAGATACCATCGATCACCCTGATCTTGTCAATGACAACTGATGTTGTCACCTGCCGTCCGCTGATCTCATAAGTGGAATCGTAGCCTTTGATCTGGTTCGTTTTCTCGTCCATGTAAAAGTCCGTCGCATAGCCTTCCGGCGAGGTGATTCGAAAACCTCTCTTCTTCTTTTTTGCCTCGGGCAACGGAGTGATCACAAACCCGGGCTCACCGACCATCGAAAGAACAGGAAATCCGAGCCGCGTTATCGGCGGCAGCGTCATCCCGCCGCGGATCGTCGTCGATGTGCTTTCGCCATCGAAGACCTGCTTGATCGGCTGGAAAGGATTGTTGATCTCGAACCGGTATTTCTCTTTCGCGAATATTACGACAAATGTCGCCGGGATTTTTTGATTGAAAGCCGACGTCGTGACATCGACAGAACCACGCATGATCAGCGACTTCATCGCGCGAAGCTTTTCGCCGCCGTGTGCTTCGACCGCGAGCTTCGCGAGTGCGATCTCCCCATCGAATTTTGGCGTTTCGGTCGCGGGTTTTGGCTTGTCCGCCTGGCCAAATGCGGATGCCCCGAGTAACAGAGCGAGAGCGATCAAAAGTATTAAGTTCTTCATGAAAACAGTCCCCATAAAAAAGTGGAAGGCAGATCTCGGTCATCCGAAATTTGCCTTCCACAATCTATAACAGTTCAGTGAGTTCTACCAGCTAAAGCGGGCCTGAAGCTCGATCCTTCTGTTAGCCGAACCAGTGCCGCCACCGCCTCCGCCACCACCGAATCCACCGAACCCACCGGCGATCGCCGTCGATTGTCCGAACCGGCCCGATGCAATGTTCCCAACCGGCGTGCCGAGGTTCACCGTATTGAAAATATTGTTGAAGCTGATACCCAAGTTCAAATTGTAAGGCTTACGCGCGGTGTCACCGCCGAACATCCCGCCGCCGCCGCCGCCGCGACGACCGCCTCCTCCGCCGCCGCCGCCACGACCGCCGCGGCCACCGCCGCCGAAGCCGCCCATGCCGCCTCCGCCCTGACCACCCGCGTTCCCGCCGCCGGCTCGCGTATTCTCGATAGTTTTTCCGAAGCCGATATTTTTGCTAAGGCGAAGATTGACCGCGAAGTAACTCGGAGCTTCGCCAAAGTTTCTAGGGATGATCGCATTCGGATCTTCACCGGCAACGTCACAATAGGACGCAGTCACACCCCAGCGAGTGCATGCAGCTCCCAGCTCTCCGAAGGTAGGACGCTCTGTAAACTGCAAGTCGCCGTTGATGTCGGAACCCCTCGTGATATTGAACGGACGGCCCGAGCTCGCAATTATAAACGGGCTTGCCGATATTCCCCACGGCAGTGAGAAGTTTCCGCCGATGACGAAATTATGGCGGATGTCGGATGATGAACGTCCGAACTCGCTGTCGAGATCGTAAGAGTACGCCGGGAAAGTTCCCGAACCATCGGTATCGCCGCGGGCAAATCCGAGTGAGTAATTTGCGAACAAATTGAATCCAGGACGGAACGCGGATCGGATATTGATCATCAATCGATTCTGGTCCAGTGTACCGTTTGCCTCGTACTCATTAATGTTGCCCTTCGACGGATCCGGCCGCGGTGCGTTATTACAACCGCCCGGCACAGCCTGCATTTCGAGCGAACATATCGGTGCATTAATGTTTCGTGCACGAAGAACATTGCTGGTACGCGATCCGATGTAGAAGGCACCCAAGGTGGTTCGCCATGGCAACTGTCGCTCGACTCCCAAAGCCCACTGCGACATGACCGGTATCTTCAAGTCCGGATCGACCTGCCTTATCGAATTCGATTGCGGAAGCGCGGCAAGTATCTGGGCCGCCGTCGGAACATTCGTTACTCCGTCGACCGTGAATACCGACTGTTGAAGAAGGGCAAGTGCGGCCGCGAGACGCACCGGATTTGTCTCGTTCGCACTGACAACGAGGTCGAGCTGGCTTCCCTCACCGCCTCCGAATCGCAGTGCGTTGAGCGTTAAGTTTTCACTAAACCGCTCATAGAACATTCCGAACCCGCCGCGTATCACCGTCTTCGGAGCACGAGCCCCGCCTGCGCCCGGCGACCACGCGAAAGAGAAGCGCGGTGCGATATTCAGGTTGTCGCTAACGTTGGTCTGATTTTCGTAGCGAAGACCAAAACTCAGAGTGAGCCCCGGACTCACTCTCCAGTCGTCGGTAGCAAACAATCCGACGTCAAACCTGGAAACATCCTGTTCGAGTCCGCCGGTCGTGATCCGGAACTGATTCGGAAAATATCGCGGCCCGGGATTCCCCAAGATTCTTCCCTGATATTGAGCGAGCGGCGAGATCGCCGGTTCGACGATGGTGCACGGCGGAATCTCCGGATTGCACCCTGCCGGATTTCGTATTTCCTGAGCTCCGGGGAAAGAGAACGTGCCGCCGAAGTTACTCTCCGAACGATCCGTGATATCGACGCCGCGAAGCCGCACACCGAACTTCAACGAATGGGCTGAATTTTTCCCGGCCGATGTGGTCGTATAATTTTGAAGCTCCCACGTGTTCGACTGATTGAAACTCAAACCAATCTGCGCACCGCCACCGACAAATGCTTCCGCGACGTTGACGGTCGGTATCGAGTTATCGCCTTCCTGCTCACGCTTTTCCCATGAATACTCGAATCGCGTTTCGTTGATCGTAGTGGGATTAACGATCATCGTCTCAGTCAAGCGAAGCTCGTGCTCGCGATTGTTCGTCTCATACGCACGCGACGGCAGCGACGTTCCGCCGATGCCCTGATTCTCGACAGAGCTTTTTTCAAAACTGTATCGTGCGACAAGAGTGTTCTTATCGTTCAGCGCAAAATCGAATCGTGGACTAAAAGAGAATCGCCGATTCGGAATCTGAAATTCTTGTCGGAAAGAGACGGGATTCAAAGCCGGATCGAGGATGATCGCGTTCACGATCGTATTGTTATCGACGTCCCGATTGTTAATATCAAGAAAGAACGATGACTTTCCTTTCTGAATCGGACCCGAAACATTGCCGCCGAAGAACCGCATCTGGCTCGCGGCTCGATTCGGTGCGAACGGATTGCGCGAGTTCAAACTCTCGTCATTAAAATTAAAGAACGCGTTTCCGCGGAACTTGTCCGCGCCGGGCTTGGTAAGAATTTCGATACGCCCAAATCCGAGACGGTCGTATTCCGCCGAGAACGGATTCTGGTTGATGCGGATCTCGCGGATCGCTTCTTTCGGCGGAAGTCTTCCGCCAGTAAATCCATCGATGTAGATCTGTCCACCGTTCGGACCCGACGAGGGTCCGGCAAGCGCCTGAAGCGCGGCTTCGAGCTCATCCGGATCGTCAGGCAACGCCTCAAGATCTTTCTCTTTGAGCACAGTAGCCCCGGCGTTATTCTGCGGATCGGTCGAGACGCCTTCGCTGCTCGAAACATCGACCTGTTCCTCTACGCCTTCGACAGTCAACGGCACGAGCAGCTCTGCTCGCTCGCCTGCACTCACTTCTACTTCCGTATTTTCATACACCGCAAAGTTCGGCGCGTGAACGCGGACAATGTACTTGCCCGCGGCGAGTCCGGTTACTGAAAATTCACCTCGTGCATTGCTTGTCGCAGTCTTTTCCTTTGCATCCGCCGAAACAACTGTTATCGACGCACCGACAACGACGGCGCCGAGAGTATCCTGCACCTGTCCGCCGATGCTGCCGGTCTGCTGACCGAACGCGGCGACGGAGAATAATAACGTTATTAATAAAAGTCTTAAGATTGTATTCATTTCTATCCGGGGAGATAACCTGATTGTTCTAATTCAATTCAAACTGTTCGCGACTACTTAGGGGCCGCCAAATCCATCGAGACCAGGAATATCCAGACTCAGTCCGCCCTGTCCTCGCTGTCCGCCACCGGCCGCGGCCTGTGCCTGAGCTGCGCGCAAGAACGGTTCCACGCCCGCGAGAAGTTTGATCGCGACTATTCGTTCCGGCGTGCTGTTCTTCGTGCTCGAAACGGCGATGACCTCGCCTGGCTTAAGCTCGGCCGCTGTTATGTTCGGAAACCGCTCGAGCATCTCGTCGATGCCGCCTCGACCGCCGCCACCAAAGCCCCGACCGCCGCCACCGGCTGCTCCGGGCTGACCGCTATTTGCGGCTCCGCCGTTCGCCGGACCATTTGTCTGTGGTGGCCGCTGAGCTCCGGCTGCTGCACCTGCGGGCCGTGCTCCTCCGGCTTGCCCTGACTGAAACGCGGCCATTCTCTGAGCCATATCTTCGGGAAATTTCTTAAGGACCGACGCCGATCCGAGCTCGACAGTAATGTCCTTTTTCGTCTGACTGTCTGTAATGACGACTTCGTTCTTCGCAACGTCTACGGTTTTGACGGCTCCGGCAACGGTTCGGAACGCACCTGTTACGATCTCTTCCGCGGCAAAGCTCGCGCCGTCGGCACTGCGGTCGCCCAAAGCTCGAAGCATATCGCCGGCTTGAATTTCATTTACGCTGCTTTCCTTTGCCTCGCTGAATTTCACCGAGTTAGGAGCATAGCGGAGAATTTTCGCACCGTCTTTCGGCGTCAGAACAACGCTCGTTGTCGCGGCTAAGCCTCGAACATCTATCTTGATCTGTTTGGTGATCTGATCGACCGAAGCGACACGCCCCGAAATTCCCTTTGTCGTCCAACGCTCGCTTTCCTTGGTCTGCTTTTGTGCGATATCCGATTTCGTCATCAGAAAGACCGAGAGAGCAGGAAGAGTCTTTTTGTCTTCCGGAAAAACACCGCTGACGAGAAGTTTGTCGCCGACTCCGATGTCCGAAAGCGAGGAGGGCACCGCGGCTTTGAGAACCGGGTTTTCCGGCGGTACGCGCTTGTATTCGGTCTTGTCCGACAGCGTCACATCGAGCGGGCCGTCCTTTGTTTGAAGAACTATCTTCCCGTTGTCGACGGAAATCACGTCGCCGCTGACAGCCGATCGCTTCATAGCAGACGCCTGTCCAAGCACGTTAAAAACGCTCGCCGCAATCAGCAGAAAGGCAGATACCGTCAAAATAGATGTGCGTAGTCTCATAAATCTAAACAAGTAATATAACTTGACGCGCGACGATACGACGAGTCTCGCCTCGAACAAAGTAAGACGTAATTCCGTGTTTAGGGGTTTTACTTTAATTGTAAATTTTTGTCAGGCTTAGAGTTCCGGCTATATCAGACCTGCCAGCTACCTTGCGAACGAGCAGTCAAAACAAGTCCGACGCCGGTTGCGAAAAGCGTGAAAAGTGCGATGGGCCAAACGTAGGGGATCGAGAGCAAGAGTGTCCATGCGAGAACGCCGATCAGTATCGCCAATGCTTCTGAAGCGTACTTATCCGCGAACAAGTATTTCTGAAGAAGTTTGCCAACACTAACGTTCAGAGCGACGCGTCCGAAGACGTAAGCCAGCATCAAAAGTACGAACGCCATCATCCCGAACACTACGCCGAGAGGATTTGGAAGGACGTTCAGGCTTCCGACTACACCGACGGTCGTTATCAAAAAAGCCGCCGTTCCGATCGCCACGATCTTTAACGTCGAGAGTTGGAATCGAGCGATCGCTCGACTGACGGCTCCGGGAGCCAGCGTAGCGAGTCCAAGCGATACTACGAACCAAAAAAGCACGGAAAGTATCCGCTGGGCCAGAAACGCAAGTGAAAAATGCGGCGAGAATAACGACGACGGATTCTGCGAAAGGTCGCGGATCTCTTCTTCGTATCCGGCATACATGACCGTCTCGCGCCCCTCTTCTCGTAACGGATTCGGATTCTCCGGCCTGTATGCTCCGCCGACCGCGAAAACGTCTCCGCCGATGTAAGCTCCGTCCCTTTGAATGATCGAACCGCCGACTGCCGCAACATCGCCCGTCACTCTTCCCTCGACAATGACATCGCCGCCTATCGCGAGTACCCCTTTCGCACGTGTCTTCACTATCACGGTCTTTCCGTAACAGACCACTTCCTGGTCGGGTGCGTCATCTACAGTGAACGTCTCTGCGGATGTGACCGATATTTGCGAATATGAAAAAGCTGCACCGACGAGGATAAAAAGTATCGAGGCGAAAAAGATACGCGGATCGAAAGGACGGTGCCGGGGGATCGGATATGAAGCTATTGAGTATGTCACTTTTCAGAAACTGGACCGACTAAGTGCGGCGAAATCGTAAGAGCCGCGAGAACAGGTAAAGCGACAATACAAATAAAGCGACGAACGCCAGAGCCGGACCTCCGGATTCGACCAGTAGATTGGCCAGTGATCTGAGAACGATCGATGAACCAAGTGCCGCGTCGTAGAGAACGTGACCGGCAGAAGTGACGATCGCAAACAATTTCTCCACGACCGCAGCC
Organism: Acidobacteriota bacterium; assembly: GCA_003223025.1. Taxonomy (GTDB): domain Bacteria; phylum Acidobacteriota; class Blastocatellia; order Pyrinomonadales; family Pyrinomonadaceae; genus OLB17. Next base: position 787,564 of record QHXR01000001.1, on the reverse strand, counting down.
GACGCAGCAAGCGTCCGCTCGGTGTTACTGCCAAGTGCAAGCAGCGCTACGAGAATCAATCCAATGCAGATCAACGCAGCGTTCCGCAGTTCGTGAGGACGCCGGAGACCAGTCACACGACTCTCAGCATTCGCAACGACGGTCTTTGTAAAATTCTTCGGCAGCTCAATCTCGGCCTCGTGATCGAGCGAGAAATCGAGTGCGTTCAAAAAACTCTTCTGAAGATTCAGATCATCCGCACAAGTGCGGCAGCCCGCGACATGCATCTCTAACTTGAGCTCGTCCTGAGACGATAGCTCTCCGTCGATATACGCCGAAAGATCCGGGGACGGGCAAATCAGTTTGGTTTTTGTCTCGACTCGATCCATTACTTTAAAAACTTGATCGTCAACGGATATTCCCAAAGCTCACCGTTATTATTCGCCTTCAATGCTCCGATGATCGGGAAAGCTATTCCGGCGATAGCTAGTCCGATCATTGGTATGAATCCGATGAAAAATACGAAAATCAGAATGACGCTTACGAACCAATAGATGAGCGAGGAAATGATCCAATTCGCAACCATCTTTCCGTGCGCATCGAGCGCCGGCATCTTATCTTTGTTCACCTGCCAGATCACGATCGGAACGATTATGCCCGCCGTAGGAACGATGATATTGGCCAACTGCGAGAGATGAAGCAGCAGTCCCATCTGCTTTTCGTCAGGAGTTTGTAACGCCATTTGCGGGCGATATTGCATGTCAAAGCTCATGAAGATTTTCTCCGCTACATTCCGTGAAAGCCCCTCTCAACAAAAATCTCACGCATCATTTCCCGTGCCCGGAAGAGCCGGTTCTTGACGGTACCAAGCGGTAGCCCGGTGACGTCGGCGATCTCGTCATAACTAAGATCTTGCGAATGTCGAAGGAGGATCAGCTCGCGATACGCAGCCGGGAGACGCTTGACGACATTTTCGATCTCGGTACGCCACTCGCTTCGTTCGCGATCCTGCTCAGGCGACGGCTTGGGACATTCGATCTGGAGTTGATACGTGCCGTCGGAGTTTTCGGTTTCGAGGCTTTGCGGTGTCACCGAATTTCGGCGCATGTGATCGATCGCCGCATTGTGCGCGATGCGATAGAGCCAGGTTGAAAATTTGTATTCGGAGCTGTAGCGGGAAAGCGAATTGTAAACTTTGATGAAAACTTCCTGCGAGACGTCGAGAGCGGAATCGTAATCGCCGAGCATTCGAAAGATGTATCCGGTGATCGGTCGCTGGTAACGACGGACGAGCCCTTCGAAGCCATCCTCGCGCCCGCTCATGGCGGAGGAGATCAGCTCGAGGTCCGAAATATCCTTTAGTTTTTCGAGAGTTGCTTCCGGTGTGGCCATGATGCTCGGGTATTACGGTATTTTCCGCGAAAATGTTTCACCCTGCAAGCATCTTGAAACAGATGATCGTGGAGTCGAGTTGCGACTAACTCCAGCCGTACGAGGCGAGGCCTGCAGGAGCCGCCAGATCGTCAAAGCTGAGACTGCCGACCGGAACGTTCAGTCCGACATCCTCGGCCCTTAGAATGCGAAGCGTGCGGCCCAGTGCTTCTGTCGAGATCTCTTTTATTTTCGCCGGCAAGAGGTCCTTTCCGATGACGAGAAGTGTCTCCAAGATCCCGCCGGAATTCGAATTGGCAAAGCGATCGTTATAAAACATCAGAAGTCGATAGATCTCGTCGTCGCGCTCGTCTTTTCGGCAAGTGACGGTGCGAATAACGGCAGGCTCGTCACCACGCAGAAGAAAAGCCGTAAAGCCGTCGTTCTGCGAGCTCAGCAAAAGAGAGTCGGTCTGTGCGCCGTTACCCATCAGCCACTTGGTTTCACTGACGGCTCGCGGCAGGATCAAACCTGCTTTCCATCCAAGGCTCTCAAATATCGTCTCGTACTCGTCGATCACGGAAAGCTTGACCGCCGAAGCGAAGTAGCGAGACTTGCCTTCGCGATCGTTCGAAATCTTTTGTCGGGTGATGCGAAGCTCGCCCGACGGAGCGCCAAAACTTTGCTCAGCTTTCCAGTCAAGGATCTCTTCCGTCTCGCCTTTTCCGGCAGCATTATCGAGCGTTAGGATCGCGGTGCGCGCAGTGTTGCTTGGCAGCGAAACAGACCAGTTCTTCTGGCTCATCATTCCTGCCGATTGAACCGCATCTTCGAGAAGAACGCGAAGCTCTTCGGAGCTCGCGATATTCCGCTCGACAAAACTCGGCGTCAAAAGATTCGCCGGAAGCTCGATCGTCGCCGCCTGCTTCACGCCAAAGCGGCCGCGGCCTTCCTTTTGGAGAGACAGCGCTGTAACGGCTTCACGTTCAAGGCCGATCGCGGCCTTCGGATAATTAGGTTCGGTTAAAACTGAAAACATTAGTAATCTTTGTACGCCTTGCCGTCGCTATCTTCGCCTTCCGCCATACTTTTCACGTCGACCATGCCTTGGGCGCCATCCGGCGACAGCGGATCTTCGCCCTGAATCTCGTTCCACTCGTCTTTTTCGGTGATCGGATCGCGAGGCTTTTCCCTCACGTATTTACCCTCAACAAGTTCGTCAACCGATTTCGGAAGCTTGCCTTTGTCCGAGGTAAAACGATCGATCTCGCGACGCATCTCCCAAAGATTCTGCTTTAGAACCGTCTCGCGTGCATGCTGGACCGTGCGCTGGTAAACCGGGAAAGCAACCGACAGAAGGATGATCAAAATGAACATCGCGATCATCAGCTCAAGCAGCGAAAACCCGAGCGCATTTTGGATTTTGGATTTTGGATTTTGGATTGAAGACACAGTTCGAGCGGACCTCGGCTTTTTCTTCAAATCCAAAATCCAAAATCCAAAATCCAAAATGCCCTTACCAGTCACTGTACTTCTCTCCATTCAAGCCTTTCTCATCCGATGCCGAGCGCACATCGAAAACGTTGATCTCATCCCAGTTTTCATCGTCCGCTGTTTGATACGACGATCTGAACTTCCAGTCCGACTCTCCCGTCATCGGGTCGACCGGCAATCCTCGAAGATAAACTTTCTTGATCTCGTCGGTCGCGTTTAGATCGGTCGCATTCTTATCGCTAAATACGCTGCCCGCCGCCGTTGCATTCAACCCACGCTGACGCACCTTCACACCATCGACAAGGGTTTGAAGATCCGGAGGATAGCGGTCGAGGTTCTCGGTATCGAAGATCGAACAGTCATCAATAACGACGCGGCTTCTCGGATCGGCCGGGACGGGCTGAGGCCTTCCGCCAGCCTGATTCTGGGTCGTACCGTTCGCACATGCTCCCATCGTGTCGCGATGGAATTCGTCTATCGCAAGCCTCATCTGCCGCAAAGTCTCGCGAAGGCGCAGCTCGCGGTCACGCTTGACCGCATTCGTAGCCAGCGGCAAGGTTCCCATAACGAGGATCGCGAGCACCGTCAGCGTTACTACTAACTCGAAAAGAGTAAAGCCTCCGACAGCTCGCAATCTTTGGATCCCTTTGTTCAATGCAAAAAACCTCTAAAACTTCACCGGCATATTCTTGCCGTCGGCAGTAAGAAAATTCAGTACGTCTCTCTCGAGCGCTATCTCCGGTTTTCCGTCTGCTAATGCTTCGACCTCGACGAATGCGAGTACCCCGCCGCTGCCCGCTATCGTGCTGTCGGCGGCGGAGAGCGAAACGTACATCTTCCCGCCCTGATTCAGGAACGGCGACGCCATCGTATTCGCGATCCCCATTCCGAACACGTCACCGTACATAACCGATCGAACCGCAATTTTCTTATCGTCGAATTTCAGTCCGAGGACCGCCGAGCGAAATGGCCCGGAAGCTTTGATGATAATCGGGACTTTAACCTTGTCTCCGGCCTTCATAGTCTGAAGATCGTTGGCGAACAAAAGCTCGACCTTCGGCAGTGTCGTATCCGATGCCTGAGCCGTATTCGTCAACTGAGGCTGTCCGGCCATCGATGTATCGGACGTCGGCTTTATCTGAAGCACCTTCAAACCGCTGTCGATCGGAACAAGATTCATCCCGACAGATTTCGCGGCGGCACTTGTCGACGTCGGTGGGGTTACCACGTTGGTCATTGCGGGAGCGCTTTCGCCCGCTGGAGTTGACTGAGCAACGTCGGCCTGTGCAGGTGCCGTCGCCGGAGCGTTCGTTCCCGTCCGAACATATGTCGGCTTTTGGTCCGGAAGCTGGATCTGCGCGACATTCGGAATCCGACGAGCAGACGCGAGCAACTCTTCGCGTTCTTCCTGGATGATCATCGCTTCAAGCGAACCGCTTGTCGGAGTCGCGAGACTTCCGGTCGGACGCTCGACTTCGTCTTCCGGCAAAATGGCCGGAGCGCGGATCACGCGGGGCGTTACCGCGATCACGATATCGATCTGACGTCGATCCTGCGTCGGCGTTGCGAACAGGCGCCCGATGAAAGGAAGCCAACCGAGAATCGGTAGTCCCTGGCGGCTGTCGCCTTCGACATTTTGTGCGACGCTGGCCAAAAGAAGTGTCTTGTTGTTTTGAACGCGAGCGGTTCCCTTGATCGTTCTTTCCGTAAAGATGGGGTTTTGTTCCGTACCGCCGGCTGCAACGTCCTTTGACTCGATCTCCATCGCGACCTGGACGTCCTGATTCGGGAAAACAATCGGTTTGAACTTCAGCGTAAGACCGGTCTGCTCGTAATTGACCACGTTAGATACGACGCCGTTGCTGCCGGGCGTCGTCGATCCGACACCGACGAATTGTGCGGTCTGGACCGGAACACGCTGGCCGATACGTGCTGAAGAATCTTCGTTATTGAATGCATGGATCTGAGTGGAAGCCAAAAGTTTTGTGTTGCCCTTAGTTTGCAACGCACTGATCTGCGTGGACGGGATCAAAAGTCCGGCCGCGATGTGAGTCAGCGTATCCAGTGCAAACGCGCCGGTTTGCGGCGCCGCTAATTGAGACGACCCGCCAAGATTGTTGAGCTGTCCGCCCAGAGCACCACCGATCTGATTGCCAAGCTTCAGCAGATCGTTCTTGTTCACTTCATAGATCGCGACATCCATCACGACCTCGGCACGATCCTTGTCGAGTGACGCGATCAGATTCGCAAACAGCCGGACGTTCTCTTCAGTATCGCGGATCGTCAAACTATTCGTCGTCGCATCTTCGATAACGATCGTCTGACTTCGACCCGGCTGAGCCGGAATCGCGGATGTAATGACTGTCTTGACGTCTTTCGGATTCGCGTTCGCAAGATAGAAGGTTCTCAGTACGAGCTGCTGGAAATTCGTGCGACGATTTCCCGTCGCGACGAGAATCGTTCGGGGTCCGACTTTTTGGAAGAACAAATTCTCCTGGAGAAAAATGTAGTCGAGCGCTTTTGCGGCGGTCACGTTCTTCAACTCGATGCGGATCTTGCGATTTTCCAAACGCGACTCGGCATCGAAGAGCACGTTAAGATCAAGGTCCTTCGCAAGTTCCTTAACGATATACTGCAGATCGACTCCGCCAGGAAACGGAACATCGCGCATCTTTTCGAGACGCTGCGGCATTTGAACGTCCTGCGGCTGCGGCGAATAACTCGTCTGCAGAAGCTTGATCTGCTTTCCGGAATCGTCGGATTTCGGGTTGTTGCCCTTCAGCGCGGCTTCCTGCAGCCGCATCATGCGGGCCATCTCGGACTTTGCGAGCTCGTTTGTCGGATCGTAGGCATACGCCTTTCGAAACGCGTTGTAACCGCCTTCGTAATCCTTCTGCTCGGCAGCGGTATTTCCCTTCTTCATGTATTGCTGCGATGCGTTGAAGAGAGCTCTCTGCAGATGTAGCTTATATTCGGGGTTTTTCGGATTCTCGGTGACGGCCAAAGCAAATTCTTCAACCGCTCGATCCCACTCTTCGCGGGTTTCGAACTTCATTCCCTGCTTGAAATGCTTATTCCCCTCACCGGCAAGTGCGACAAGTGGCGACATAAGCGAAAGAATGAGGAGCAGGCTGAGCGAAAATCGCGCGTAAACTGAGTTTTTCATAATAGATCGGTTGAATTTGCGTTGGAAAACAGAAAGCCCTCTTTCGACGCTTTTTACACGCCACCAAGTTGGCTAAGTTTCAAAAACATTCTCCTGTGGATAGGTCCGGTGAGGCCCGGAGTAATTTTCGTCTGCTTTAAGCAAAAACGCAAGCAAATTAATGGTTTTGTCTATTTCCGATACGCCCGACATGAGCGCTCTATTGCTTTTTTAGTATTCGACGTCTCAGGTAATCGAGAGCCGCCTGACTTGACCGCCAACGGATCAGATAGCGGTCGCCCGGAATCGTCATATGTAAGAAACGGGTGCCATCCGCGTCTGCGTAACCTATATATACGGTTCCGACGGGCTTCTCGTCGGTTCCACCGTCAGGCCCAGCGATCCCGGTAACTGAGATCGCATAATCTGTCCCCGCGCGGCGCCGCATTCCATCGGCCATCGCCTCAGCTGTTTGCGAACTTACGGCGCCATGGCTCGCGAGCGTTTCGTCGGGTACATCCAGCGTCCTCTTTTTTGCGTCGTTCGAATATGCGACCACACCTTCCATCAAATAGGAAGACGAACCGGAAACATCCGTCAGCCTCATTGCGATCAACCCGCCGGTGCAACTCTCGGCAACTGACAACGTTTCGTTACGGTCCTTTAGAAGTTTGCCGACGACTTCTTCCATCGTCTCGCCGTTCTTCGCGAACATCGCGGGCCCCAGAACCCCGACAAGCTTTCCGACAAGCTCTTCTATGATCGCCGCGGATTCAGAGTCCGTCCCCGCGGACGATGACAGATGAACCTCGATCTCGCTGCGATTAAAAAGTATGGAGGTCTGGATCGACGGATACGATTTGTAGATAGGCGAGATCAATTCGTCCAGAGCCGATTCGCCGTAACCCGAAACGCGCAAGACACGACGAACAACCGAGATTTTTCCCGAGACTGCCTTCAATTCACCGAGCACGTGATCTTCGAACATCGGCTGCATTTCGCGCGGCGGGCCCGGAAGCACAACAAGAAACTTTCCTCCGTCGTTCAAGAGCATGCCTACGGCTGATCCGTTCGGGTTTGGAAGAATCTCCGCGCCCTCGATGACATATGCCTGACGTTTATTCGTCTCCGGCATCTCGCGGCCCCATAGACGAAACCGCTCGCGCAAGTGAGCCTCAAGCTCTTCATGATAGACGACCTCGCGTCCCGCAGCCCGGGCCGAGACCGTTCTCGTGACGTCATCTTCAGTCGGGCCGAGGCCGCCAGTTGTGATCACGATGTCGGATCGTTTCAACGCATCGCGTATCGTTTCCTCAAGCCGCGCCTCGTCATCACCAACGATCGTCTTGAGCTTGACCTCGACACCGATGTCCATCAGTTTCTCGGTCAGCCAAAGACTGTTGGTGTCAGTTCGTTCGGGAGTCAGAAGCTCGCTTCCGACTGCGATGATCTCTGCTGAAAGCATCTCTCTACTTTCTAGTTTCTAGTTTCTAGTTTCTGGTTTCTGGTTTCTGGTTTCTAGTTTCTGGTTTGCGGCTTCTGGTTTCTGGTTTCTGGTTTCTGGTTTCTGGTTTCTGGCTTAAACTTTCAAATTTCAAATTTCAAATTTCAAATTTGAAATTTGAAAACGAAAGCCGAAAACCAAAAACCAAAGACCAAAGACCAAAGACCAAAGACCAAAAACCAAAGACCAAAACCAAAAACCAAAAACCGATCCCTCAGTCCTTGTAAATTTCCACGACCGGCTTCCCTTCGCCGTTGATATACGCCCGATACATTCCTTCCGAATTGAATGAGATCGCGATGTTGCCAAATTTGTCGAGACCGATGATCCCGCCGTCGCCGCCGAGGTTTTGCAATTTTTTGTGGATGACCATGTCCGCCGCGTTCTGGATCGGCATCGCCCGATATTCCATCAGCGAACAGATGTCGCGCGCGACTCCGAGGCGGATAAAAAATTCGCCCCAACCTGTTCCCGATACCGCACAACTGTCGTTGTTCGCATACGTTCCGGCTCCGATGATCGGAGCGTCGCCAACCCGGCCGTATTTCTTGTTCGTCATTCCGCCCGTCGAAGTTCCGGCGGCAAGATTTCCATCTTTATCGAGCGCGATCGCTCCGACAGTTCCGAACTTGTTATAAGGAAGCTCGGCGAAATTTTCGCTCGTGCCCTTCGGCTGCGGAATCGCGGTTTTTTCTTTTTCCTGTTGGAGGATCTTCTGCAACGCATCCCAGCGCTCCTGCGTCCAGAAATATTTTTCATCGACAAGCTCGAGATTCTGCTCCTTCGCGAATTTTTCCGCTCCGTCTCCGACCATCATCACATGCGGCGATTTTTCCATTACGGCACGCGCGAGTGTGATCGGATTCTTGACGTGATGAAGTCCGGCAACCGCGCCGGCGGCAAGTGTCTTGCCGTTCATGATCGATGAATCGAGTTCGTTCTTTCCATCCGCCGTGAACACCGCACCTTTGCCTGCATTGAAAAGCGGTGAATCCTCCATCATTCGAATCGCGATCTCGACGGCGTCGAGACTCGACTTCCCCGACTGAAGCGCTTTATATCCGGCGAGCAGAACTTCCTCAAGCTTTGCTTTGTAAGCTTTCTCTTTCTCCGCAGACATCGATCCGCGGGTGATCACACCGGCTCCGCCGTGGATCACGAATGCAAGTCGCGGATTCTGCGGTCCTTGAAGTTGTTTGATCTCAGGCGGAGCAGTTTTCTGCCCGGCGATCGAGACAAGCAGAGTGAATAACAAAAAGGTGGAAATAATTGCTCTCATGATTTTCTCCGGATCTGGATGAAGATTATGCGTCCAGATTATCACACCGAACTTATGCGGGAATGCGTTCGGCAAACCATTTACGAAAAAGAGAGCTGTCCGTCAGGAGACGCGATTCCTCCACCGCCCACGGTGATTTTTCGTTTGCCGGATCATCAAGCGAAGAAACAAACTCGCGCCAGTCGATCCACCGAAAATCGGCGACCTCGGAAGCGTCGGGAATCGGATCGGAATCGCAAGTCGCAACGAGCACGGGACAGATCTCGTTCTCGACAACCTTGTCCTTCTCGGCGCGATATCGAAAATTCGGGAGAATGACTGTGAGGTCATTCGCGATCAGTCCGAGCTCTTTTTTCAGACGACGAGCGGCCGCATGTTCGGTCGTCTCATGCAGCATGAGATGACCGCAGCATGAGTTCGACCAAACTCCCGGCCACGTCTTTTTCGTCATCGCCCGCTGTTGTAACAGCAGTTCACCCCGCGAATTGAACACGAAGACCGAGAAAGCGAGGTGAAGTTTTGTTTCGGAGTTGTGAGCTTGAAGTTTGGGCGCGATCCCGATCGGAGTTCCGTTGTCGTCGACAAGCACGATCAGTTCATCGGCCGCGTTCCGCAATCGCCACCAAACTGAACTAAGCTCGAGGACGATCTTCTGCGTCAAGGTCATATTCACGTTGCTCTGACCGACTCCAAATAATCTCTTACTTTTTTCAAATCGTCCCACACCTCGCGCTTCTTACTCGGATCGCGAAGCAGGTAGGCGGGATGGAACGTCGGCATGACTTTGACGCCGTAGTAGTCATGGAACTGTCCACGCATTCGGGTGATGCCGACCTTCGTGTCGAGCAGATTATGAAGCGCCGTGTTGCCCATCACGACGATGACCTTCGGGCGAATCACAGCGATCTCACGAAGTAGAAACGGTTTGCACGTGTGTGCTTCGGGAAGCGTCGGCTGACGATTTCCGGGCGGACGACAACGGTTAATATTTCCGATGCAAACCTCCTCGCGCTTCATCCCGATCGCTTCGATGATCTTGTTGAGCAACTGCCCGGCCCGGCCGACGAACGGTTCGCCTTTCGCATCTTCATCTGCACCCGGAGCCTCGCCGATAAACATCAGATCGGACTGATAATTCCCGACAGTTTGGACGATCTGCGTTCGGCCTTCGTGGAGCGGGCATCTCGTGCAGTTTCCGATGTCGGCCCAAATCTGCTCCATCGTCTCGTTAGAATCCGGCAGACCACTGATGTCTCCGAAAATAGCTTGCTCATTTGCCGAAGCGGCAGCGGATGTCATTTCTGTCATTTCGTTAACTGCGGTGTTTACTGTTTCAGGCTTCAACGACGCCGTCGCCCGCTTTTTCAAGGACGGAAGCGACGCGAGTCGGGCACCGGCGCTTACCTTTCGCGGCGGAGCTTCAATCTCGATCTTCGGCGGCGGAGCTTTTACGATCGGAGTTGGAATGACTTGAGGAGGAGCAACCTGCGCCTGCGGCCGCTCCGGTGCAGATCCGATCAGCGGAGCATCCGTCAACGCCACATCAAATGAATCGACGCCTAACTCTTGGAGATACGCAACCTGTTCTCTTACATCAGCTACAAGGTTTCTTACTTCTTCGATCATAAATTATGTGCGCATCGGTAAATAAGTGTGATATTTATTGGCAAAATCTGACACGAAATCAAGTCTCTGCTGAAAGAGTTGTCTAGTCCGGGAAGTTTGTCAGTTCTCTATCTACTCCGCGCCCCCAAAAAGGAGACAAAGTATGATCATTTCTAAGCTCAAGTCGAGAACGATTGTAGTTCTATTTGCTCTTGCCGCGACGAGCGCAGCAAGTTTCTATTTCTTTCAAACTAAATCTTCCGCAGCCGGCTTCAACGGTTCGATCTTTACGACGACCTTTGATGGACAGACTGTAAACGCAAACATCTATTCAAGCAAAGATGCGGTCTATTTAAGTGGCGGACCGCAGAACGAAAATGCCAGCGGACTTCCCGACGGCACATATTATTTTCAAGTAACGGACCCTAGCGGAGCAACGCTGCTTTCGACCGATGCTGCTGAGTGCCGTCAACTGGTCGTATTCATGGGAAGAGTCGCCGCCGCCGAAGGGCCGTCTTGTCAACATTTCACCGGCATTCCAAATTCGGCGAACGGTTCTACGCCGATCAAGCTTTCCCCTTTCAATGACACACCGAACAGTGGTAGTCAGTACAAAGTTTGGTTAATTCGACAGGGCTCCAATACGACGGTCGCCTCTGACGGAATGCATTTGAATTTTAGCCCGAGCAATGCCAAAACGGATAACTTCAAGGTTGTTTTCGTAGCTTGCGGAAATTGCACGCCGACTTCTTTGTTGGGCGGACGCAAATTCTATGACGCGAACGGAAACGCGCTATATGATGACGGCGAACCTCTCCTTGAAGGCGTGCAAATTCTGGTAATCGCCGGTGCTACAACGCAGGTCGTAACAACGGACGCGTCCGGAAACTGGAGCCTCGCGATCCCGACCGGTTCGGAATACTTTGTAATCGAGTTTCTGCCGTTCACCGGTGCCGAAGGCGAACCGGGTTCCTTCTGGAACCAGACCGCTCCCGTAGCCGGAGCTGAGGGATTTCAGGGTTACATCGGAACTGCGAACGGGGATCAAACGGGTCTCAACTTCGGCAACGTTTGCTACGTACTGGACTCCCAAGGTAATCCGGTTGTTGCGACGTCGCCGTGCGACGTTAGTTATACACCGCCGCCGGATCCAACCCCGACGCCCGCGCCGACACCGTGCCCCGACTGCAGCCCGACTTCGGTAATCAGCGGAACCAAATTCTACGATGCAAATCGAAACGGTTCGTTTGAACCGGGTGAAGTTCCGGTCGCAAATGTGCAGATCGTTGTTGTCCTAAGCTCGAGCGACGGCGTCGTCGTAACCGGAGCGACGACGGACGAATCAGGAAACTGGAGTTTGGTCGTTCCGTTCGGAGCGACTTACCTGATCAGCGAGTATGTGCCCGACACCGATCCCGAGCAGGAGCCGGGATCGTTTTGGGAACAAACGGCGCCCGCCGCCGACGATGAGGGATTCCGCGGTTACCGCGGCACCTTGAACGGCGATCAAAGCGGTTTCAACTTTGGCGATATTTGTTTCAATGTCGACACGAACGGAAACCCGGTTGCGTCGTCAGTGCCTTGCACGGTTCACTATCCGCCGCCGCTTCCGACACCAACACCGACTCCCGACAATCAGTAAACGCGAAGACGAGGAGGCTGCGTGCAAACGCAGCCTCTTTTAAGTTGCCACTAGCTTTAGCTAGTGGACAGGAACAACAAGACAGGCTTTAGCCGAATTAAAATAAAAATATCAATCATCCTCATAGCCTTGGCTAAATTTAGCTAAAGCTCAAAAGAATTGTTTTTCTCCTCTTCGGCTTAACCTTTCTTGTTCTGCTGGATCCACTAGCTAAAGCTAGTGGCAATTTAAAAGAGGCCGCCTTTGCAGACGGCCTCTTGGATTTTAATTACTTCGTAGCTTAGGAGCGTCGTCTTCTGATGACCTCATCAAGGATCTTATCGGCAAGCGCGCGTTTCGACATCAGCGGCAGTTCGACGTCGCCCGATGGCGTGAGGATCGTCGCGATATTCGTATCCGTGTTAAAGCCCGCACCTTCCTGCGTGATGTCGTTGGCGACGACGATGTCGAGATTTTTCTTCTTCATCTTGGAACGAGCGTATTCGACAACGTCATTCGTCTCCGCGGCGAATCCGACGATAAGCAAACCGTTTGTCCGATGCGCGGAGACGTCCGTCAGAATGTCCGGCGTCTTCTTCAGCTCAAGCGTCATCGAATCCTTCCCGTCCTTTTTTATCTTTGAGCTCGCGGAATTTGCCGGAGCGTAATCCGCTACAGCCGCCGCACCAACGAACACCGTCGCGTTGGGCAATTCTTTCATGACCGCCTCATGCATCTCTTCGGCGGAGAAAGCCCGAGTCAATTTTATGCCCGCGGGCGGTTCAGCAGTCGTGACGCCTGCGACGATCGTTACATTCGCTCCGCGTGCGTGTCCGGCTTCAGCGACAGCGAATCCCATTTTTCCGGATGAGTGATTCGAAATGAACCGGACCGGATCGATCGCTTCGCGAGTTCCCCCGACGGTGATCAGCATGCGCTCGCCCGACAGATCTTTCGATTTGGGATTTCGGATTTGGGATTTGGGATTTTTCTCCGCTTCTCTCCTTCTCCCTTTCTCCGCGTCTCCGCGTCTCCCCGTCCCCGCGTCCAAAAGTTCAAGGGCTTGGCGCACAATATTCTCAACGTCTTCAAGCTTTCCCGTCCCGACCGTTTTGCATGCGAGCTCGCCGGCGACAGGCTCGACAAAATGCACGCCATCTTTTTTGAGTTGTTCGATGTTGCGCTGCGTTGCGGGATTTTCCCACATCGTCGTGTTCATCGCCGGAGCGATGAGCACAGGTGCACTTGAGGCGAGATAGGTAGACGAAAGAAAATCGTCCGCGACTCCGTTCGCGAACTTCGCGATTATGTTCGCCGTCGCCGGCACGATGAGAAGCAGATCGATCTGCTGCGAGAAATTTATGTGTGCGATCGGATCGGGATTCGCCGGATCGTAGTCGTCGACGATGACATGCTTGTCGGTAAGTGCGCGAAATGTCAGCGGCTGGACGAACTCCGTCGCATGCTTCGTCATCGCGACCGAAACCTCACATCCCGACTTCTGCAACAGGCGCATCACCTCGACAGCCTTGTACGCTGCGATCCCGCCTGAGACACCTAAACCGATTCGATAAGTCGCCATCAAGATTTACTTTCCTACAAACTGAAAACTGAAAACCGAAAACGAAAAACTGAAAACGTTTTCAGTTTTCACTTTTCAGTTTTCAGTTTGTCGGGAGCGTTCATGCTCAGCAATTTTACATCAAACACCTGAGATAGCTATTCTCAAACCATGCATCCCGAAACCGTTTCGACTGAGACCGTCTATAAAGGAAAAGTATTCGACATCCGGGTCGATGAGATCCGGGATGGCGATATTGAATACAAGCGCGAGATCGTCGTTCATAAGGGCAGCTGCGTGGTCGTTCCGGTATTCGAAGATGGGACCGTTGCACTAGTAAGGCAGTATCGTCACGCCGCGGGAAAATATCTTCTCGAGATATGTGCTGGAACGCTTAACGCCGGTGAAGATCCCAAGGAAGGAGCGATTCGCGAGCTGGAGGAAGAGATCGGAGTCCGGGCTGCGAAGATCGAGAAGCTAAGCGAATTCTACGTATCACCCGGTTTTTTGACCGAGAAGATGTTTGTGTATCTCGCCACTGAACTTACGGAAAGTCAGCAAAATCTTGAGGAAGATGAGATACTCACCATCGAACGTCACGGATTCGTAGCTCTTTACGATATGATTCGAGCCGGCGAGATCGAGGATGCGAAGACGATCGCGGGTGTAATTCTAGCTGGAAGTCGTCACGGATTTTCGTTCTAACAGCCTCATTTCATACAAAACCTGCAAATACCGCCTCTGACCTTGACCTAATCAACTCGGTTGGATACTCTATCAGTTCGCTTTTTGGCGAAAATAGCTATCAGTGTGGGTATATATGAGTACTTATTTTCCGAGCGCAAAAGGTTTGGCCGAAAATCGTAAGTGGTATGTCGTTGATGCTTCGGGCAAAACCGTCGGTCGTCTCGCTACTGAGGTAGCTCGAATGATCTCCGGTAAGAACAACCCGGCATGGACGCCGTTCATGGATATGGGCGATCACGTCGTTGTGATCAATGCCCGAAAGGCCGTCTTTACTGGCTCGAAGAACGATCAGAAGCTCTATCGCCGCCACACGCTTTATCCGGGTGGACTTCGCGAAACGACCGTAAAGGAAATGTTCGAGAAGAAGCCCGAGAAGGTCATCGAGCTCGCCGTCAAAGGCATGCTCCCGAAGACGAAGCTCGGCAAGGCGATGGTTAAGAAATTAAAGGTTTACGCGGACGGTGATCATCGCCACTTTGCGCAAAAGCCTGAAGCAATAGAAATCTAATTTGCGAATTTCGATTTTCGATTTGCGATCGAGCAAATCCAAAATCCAAAATCCAAAATCCAAAATTGAACTATGGCAGACATTCAGTATTACGGGACCGGCCGCAGAAAGACTTCGACAGCACGCGTTTACCTGCGTCCGGGCTCAGGCGAGATCATTGTCAATCGCCGCACTTTCGATACTTACTTCCCTAACGAAGCTCTGCGGATGATCATCCGTCAGCCGCTTAGCCTCACCGACACCGCAGGCAAGTTCGACATCCTCGTGAACGTCGATGGTGGCGGTACGGCAGGTCAGGCAGGAGCGGTTCGTCACGGAATCACGCGTGCGTTGATGGAATTCAACGCCGACCTCCGTCCGACTTTGAAAAAGGCCGGACTGGTCACACGCGATCCGCGACAGAAAGAACGTAAGAAGTACGGTCAGAAGGGCGCACGTAAGCGGTTCCAGTTCTCGAAACGTTAATCGATGTTTTGAGTCCCGCCTTTAGGCGGCTGATTTGCCGCCTAAAGGCGGGACTCAAAACTAAAAACCATTGACGAGGCACCTTTGGTCACACCACGCCTCGTCGAGTACATAACCAAGGAGATAAATTTTGGCTACAGTTACGATGAAAGAACTCTTGGAAGCAGGAGTTCACTTTGGTCACCAGGTCCGCCGTTGGAATCCCAAGATGAAGGAGTACATCTTTGGCGAGCGCAACGGCATTTATATTATTGACCTGCAGAAGACTCAGAAATTGTTCCGCGATGCGCTGAACTACGTTACCGAATCACTCACCGAGCGCCCGAATCAAAAAGTTCTTTTCGTCGGCACCAAGCGTCAGGCACAGGACGCTATCAAAGAGGAAGCCGAACGCTGCGGACAGTACTATGTGAACAACCGCTGGCTCGGTGGTCTCCTAACGAACTATCAGACGGTTCAGAAGTCGATCGCGAAGCTCAAGGAAATTGAGACGATGCGCGAAGACGGCCGCATGGAGATGCTTACGAAGAAAGAGCGTCTCAAGCTTGATCGCGAGCACGAAGGCCTGATGAAGAACCTCGCCGGCATCAAGGAAATGGGCGGACCGCCCGACATGATGTTTGTCATCGATGTTCGGAAAGAAGATATCGCGGTGAAGGAAGCTAATCGCCTCGGCATCCCGATCGTCGCGGTCGTTGATACGAACTGCTCGCCCGAGGGCATCGATCAGGTCATCCCCGGAAACGACGACGCACTTCGCGCGATCCGTCTGTTCGCTTCGCGAATCGCGGACGCGATCCTCGAAGGAAAGCAGGTTGGAACCGAAGGTGGAGCAGGCCGAGTTGAAGAATCTCCGGAGGTCGAGGACGAAGAGATCGATATCGCGGCAAGCCTCCGAAAAGCGGGTATCACTGATCCCGATGAAGAAGGTGAAGGCGAAGACGATGCGGAAGAAGATTCCGCTGAGATCGCTGTTGCGGATCAAACCTGGGAGACTTCTGAAGCGACTCATGAAGATCCAGCCGGTGGTTCATATGCCGCTCAGGCACCGGGTGCGAGCACGGATGTCGACGTTCGCCCTGAGATCGACAAGATGGCTTCGGAAAAGGTTGCTGAAGCTACCGAATCCGAAACGAAAGAAAGCAACGAAGCAGCGGCAAGCTAGAAACATTTTCATTTTTTTTGATGCGTGGCTTTTTTCCTTTCGGGTGAATTGGCTACGCATTTTTATAGACTAGCGTTTCGAGTCCCGTCTTTAGGCGGCCAGCCTGCTAAAGCGGGGACTCAAAACTTAATTTCAGAGGAATTTTATATGGCAGAAGTAACAGCAAGCGCGGTAAAGTCGCTGCGAGAGAAAACAGGGGCAGGAATGGTTGACTGCAAGAACGCTTTGGTCGAAGCCGCAGGCGACGAGGGAGCAGCAGTCGAGATCCTGAGAAAGAAAGGCATGGCGACGGCCGGAAAGAAGGCCGGACGCGTAACCGCTGAAGGCGCCGTCGGATCGTACATCCATATGGGTGGAAAGGTCGGCGTACTCGTCGAGATCAATTGCGAAAGCGATTTTGTCTCGCGCGGCGAAGAGTTCCAGCAGTTGGTAAAGGATGTCGCGATGCACATCGCGGCTTCCGATCCGAGGTATGCGACTCGTGAAGAAGTTCCGCAGGCCGAGCTCGACAAAGAGCGCGAGATCATGCGCGAACAGCTCAAGAACGACGCAAAGAACGCGAATAAGCCTGAAGAAGTTTTGAACAAGATCATCGAAGGCCGACTCAACAAGTTTTACGAAGACAACGTTCTCGTCGACCAGCCCTTCGTCAAGGATCCAAGCAAGACCGTCGGTGAGCTTGTAGCTGAGAAGGTCGGCTCGATCAAAGAGAACATCTCGATCCGCCGCTTCACACGCTACAAGATGGGCGAAGGAATCGAGAAGAAGGTCGACGATTTCGCCGCGGAAGTTGCATCGATGGTAGGTTAGTCTCTTGTCCCAAGTCTCAGAGTCCCAAGTCAGCGGGACTCGACTTGGGACTTTTGGGACATGGGACGTGAGACTATGGCAAAGCCTGTCTTCAAACGCATCCTCCTGAAACTGTCCGGCGAGGCCCTGATGGGCACGCAGAACTACGGCATCGACACGGCGATGGCGGAATCCGTCGCGCGGGAGATCGCCGCGGTCCAGGGTTTGGGTGTGGAGATCGCGATCGTCGTCGGGGGCGGAAATATTTTCCGCGGCGTTTCGAAATCGGCGGGGAACATGGATCGTGCGGCTGCGGATTATATCGGCATGCTCGCGACGGTGATGAACTCCGTTGTGCTTCAGGACGCGCTCGAGCAACTAAAGGTTCAGACTCGGGTCATGTCTGCGATCGATATCCCGCAACTTGCTGAGCCCTTTATCCGTCGGCGTGCGGTGAGGCATCTCGAAAAAGAGCGTGTCGTTATCTTCGCGGCGGGAACCGGTAATCCGTATTTTACTACCGACTCGGCCGCGGCATTGCGAGCTCTGGAGATTCAGGCCGAGGTCATCTTTAAGGCGACGAAGGTCGACGGGATCTATTCCGCCGATCCGATGCTCGACAAAACTGCGACGCGGTTCGAGAGGATCTCATATCAGGAAGTCCTCGAAAAGCAATTAAAGGTCATGGACACGTCGGCGATCTCGCTCTGCATGGATAATGATCTTCCGATCATGGTCTTCAACATGACCGAAGCAGGAAATATTATTAAGGCCGTCGGCGGCGACACCAGTATCGGAACGCTCGTCGGCGAAGTACGACAGGCTTCTAAGCCTGCCGGATAAGATCGAATAGGTCGGAAGGCCTTTCTACATTTAGATATGAGCGCTAGCACTGTAACAAACGAAACAAAACCGAAGATGGACGCGGTCGTCGAGGATTTCAAACGGAAGCTTTCGAACGTACGGACCGGGCGGGCGACTGTCGGACTGCTCGACACCGTGATGGTTGATTACTACGGGACGCCAACCCCGCTGAGTCAGATGGCGTCAGTCGCGGTTCCCGAGCCGCAGATGCTGACGATTCAGCCGTGGGATATCTCGCAGGTCACCGCTGTCGAAAAAGCGATCATCGCGGCGAATCTCGGGATGAATCCTTCGAATGACGGAAAGGTCATCAGACTTCCGGTTCCGGCTCTCAATGAAGAGCGTCGCAAACAGCTCGCGAAGCAGGTTCACGAGATCGCAGAAGAACATCGCATCGCGGTCCGCAATGTTCGTCATGCATCGAACGATCTGCTCAAGAAGATGCTCAAGGACAAACTTATCTCGGAGGACGACGAGCGGACCGGCCTCGATGAAGTCCAGAAGCTGACGAACACGTTTGTCGGAAAGATCGATGAGCTCGCCAAGCACAAGGAGCAGGACATCATGAGTGTTTAGTGTTTCTCGTTCCGAGTTTCTAGTTTCTAGCTAGTTTTACGCTAAAAGGTTCAGAACCGAGGTTATCGGTCCTGAACCTTTTTCGCTACAAAACTAGAAACCAGAAACTAGGAACAAGAAACTAATGTTTGGTGTTCGTATTCTCCGCAGTCTTCGAATCAACCAAATTGTCTCTGAATTCTCTGCAGAATTTTGTGAGCTCCTTCTTATCGGTTTTACTCTCGTCCAAGCTTCGCTTCACGTGATCCCGGAACGTATTCAGCGCGGTCTTCTTGACTGCCTTCGTGACGAAACTGTCATCCGGATCGTCCGCTTGAGCCGTCAGTAGTTCGAGCGCCTCGTCGCACTCTGCAATTCCAATCGTCTTTTCACCGACCGCGGCATCGACGGCTGTTTCGGTGAGACTCTTATTAGAATTAATATTCACCGGAATCGTAGCGACATTCGAATTCGATGGTTTCGTTTCGGTCGCTGCCTGCCGCGCTCGATCGACCAACCCGCATCCGAAAACGAGCGGGAGAATTATTACGATTAAGAAAAGTTTGTTGCGCATCCGAGGTCGAGTTTCGATGAAAGTGCGAGTGGTGTCAAGGTTCATGTGATTCGCGGGACCGGAAGAATATTTTCGCGTGTGCCACGATCCGGAGCATTCCTAATCTCGCGAATGCGAGCGACGGCATAAAGCCCCGGGTGGAGCGAAGCGAAACCCGGGGTGTTTGCGTTTATACATCCAGCTCGCGTAGCGAGCGGCGGATCAAATGCCTATCACGTCCGTCGCTCGCATTCGCGAGCTCGCACCTCTTGTTACATCCTGACCCCGGGTTTCGCTTCGCTCCACTCGGGGCTCTACGCCGTCGCTCGCTTCGCGAGCTTAAGAACGCTGTAAGAATCAATTAGATGGCGTAACCGTCAACGGTCCGCCCGCGAAGTCGTAAATGACGTATAGGTTCAGGGCTTTATCTTTCACCTCAGCGCGGACATCGGTGACCTTCGCCTGCAGATTTCCGTTGGCCGCAACGACCGGGAGATTCACAGCGATCTGACGACCGTCGAGAATTCTTATCGGATTGACCCGCGTGTTTAGCGTCGACTGCACGAGCGGCGTCACGAGGGCGGATACAACCGGATTCACTCCATCGAGATTTACCGTCTCGACATTCAACTGACCAAAGACCGTCTGATTCTGCTGGTCGAATCGCATCTCGAAATTCGACTGAGCCCATCCAGAAAATCTGAGACATCCGACGGGCGATGCGTAGCTTCCGGTGAATGCAAGCGGAGCCGAGATGTGTTCGTTGTCGAAGCTCACTCCGGTCTGCACTCCGCTTCCCTCTTTCTGGACCGTGATCCGTCCTTCGCAGTCTGCCGACGGTTCACTGAGCGGGAACGCCGGCGGGTTCATGTCCTGAAATATCGTAGTCAATGCCTCGTTTAGAAACGGCTGGCGAAGTACGATCTGCGCTGTCCCGGCCGGCGATCCGTTGGGATCGGGCGGCTGTATCGGCGTACCCGGGGCGATGACGCCCTTTGGCACGCCGACAAAGAAGTAAAAAACGAATACTCCGCCGAGCACGATCCCGATCAGGAGTCCGATGACAAGTCTTCCCATTTTTTATCTCGCCGGTGACGCCGACATCGACGCGCTCGGTGAAGGTGCCGGAGCCTTGGCCTGATTAATTAACTGACCGACGATCGCGGCAGCTGCATTGAAAATCAAATTGACTTGAGCCTTGACCTGCTCCGAGTCGATCTTCTGGAAATCGGACGGGAGCGTAAAAATACTCGCGTCGGGCGTCGTCTTGATGTCCGTCATCTCGGTCACCATCCGAAGGCCGTTTACACCTTGAACATTTCCGCCGCTCTGCGATTGTGAAACAGTTTCACTTCGAATCGGCAGGCTCGTTTCTTTATCGACGAGAACGTACGACTCGGTCCCGACCGTTCCCGCTTGCGTTCCGGTATTCGCCGTCCCGCTGTAAGCGTATTTCACGACCGTGCGGCCGTTGGACGTTTCCTCGCCGACGAGTCTGATTCCCGGAATCGCTTTCACCTGCTGCACTATCTGCTCGGGCATCATGAGGCGGCGCACTTCGAAGCCGACTGCTTCCTTCGTCAGCTCAGCGTACTGTTTGCGGTTGGGCAGGATCACGTAATTCATTCCGCCTTTATCGAGGTAGATAACTTTCTCGTTCGTCGGCAGAGTGAACTCCATCACACGGTCAGCACCGGATCTCGCGACCATTGCTCCGATCGGCGGAGTGCTCGCCTTTTGATCACCCAGCGTTTCGAGCGTGAGCTTTATGTTCGCCTGATATTGATCGGGCTCGCTTGTTGTGATCGTGCCCGACGTTACAGTCGAGTTCGAATTCGAATTTGCGTTAGAGTTCGTGTTGACGATCGTGGCGTTCGTTGCCGTCGAGTTCGTATTTGCCGGCGGCGGCTGACAGCCGGCGGCGACAAGAATCGCTGTAACAACGATTCCGGCTAACAAAACGAGTCCATCCTTAACTTCATTCATGACCTTGCCCTCCTCAAAGTATGACCTGAATCGATACAACTATTCGGTACAAAGTCGGGTGAAGCAACCTTTATGCCTTTTCAAGATTGGCGTATTTTTCGATGAGCTTCTTTTGCCCATAACCGGGAAAGCTCACCGTCAGTTTGACGTTATCGCCGCTTCCTTCGCGCCTGAGCACGAGGCCGGTTCCATATTTCTCATGACGAACATGCGAGCCGGGAACAAAGGATTTGGGATCTAAGTTTATCGAAGCCTGATAGCGGAGGTTTCGATGTTGCGTCAGTCGGCTTCAGAGATGGAGTCTGTTCGCCGCCATCTTTCTTCTTGAAAAACTCCGCGATCGCTTCGGAACTGTTGTAGGTTTTTCCGGTGTAAAGATTCTTCGGCTTCGTGAAGGTTGGCTTTTCGCCGCGAAGCGCGCTCGCGGCAGCTCGATTCGCGGTCGCCGTCGAACCGCGTGCAAACGACAACCACGACGAGCCCCATGAAAGATCTTCGATCAGCTCGAGCGGCATCTCATTCAGAAATTGCGATGGTTCGGCGGCCATCTCTTCGCCGTACACGCGACGTCGCATCGAATGCGTAACGTACAAGATCTTTTCGGCGCGAGTGATCGCGACGTACGCGAGTCGACGCTCTTCTTCCATTTCCTTGTCGTCGTTCAAGCTCCGCGAATGCGGAAACACGCCGTCTTCAAGTCCCACGAGAAATACGACGGGAAATTCCAATCCCTTCGCCGAATGCACCGTCATCAAGGTCACGCCGGCATTGCGGTCGTACTTGTCAGTGTCGGCCGTGAGCGCCGCGTGATCGATGAAGTCACGCAATCCGACATCATCGGAGTTGTCGTAATCGACAGCCGCATTCACGAGCTCTTCGAGATTCTCGAGTCGAGCTTCTGATTCGTCCGTATTTTCCGATCGAAGCATCAGCGAATAACCCGTGTCATCGATCGCCGCAATCACGGCATCCGAGACTTTGCCGTTCGCTTCAGTCTCACCCGCCGCCTTCTGAAGTTTTTCGATGATGGCTTTGAAACCACGCATGGCTTCTCTCGCCCGCGGCGTAAGCGACGAATTCACTCCCGACATTTTATCCGTCAGCATGGCGATGGTTTCCCAAAGCGGGACGCCCAGGTCCTTCGCCTGAAACTGCAGTTCGTCGATCGAAGTTTTTCCAAGGCCTCGCGGCGGCGTGTTCAGAACTCGAAGAAGCGCGACGTCATCCGACGGATTCAGCGCGAGTTTCAGATACGAGATGATGTCCTTTACTTCGGCTCGTTCGTAGAACGAAAAACCGCCGACGATGTTGTACTTGATCCGAAGTCGGCGCAGCGATTCTTCGAACACACGCGACTGCGCATTCGTGCGATAAAGAACCGCGATTCGCTCATTCGCATTTTTCCGACGATGCTCTTCGATCTTCGACGCGACGAATCTTCCTTCAGCATCTCCGTCGCTCGCCTGGTAATAATAGATCCGCTCGCCGCCTTCGTTCGCCGTCCAGAGTTTCTTCTTTTTCTGATTGACGTTGTTCTCGATGATCGCATGCGCGACGTCGAGGATCGTTTGCGTCGACCGATAATTTTGCTCGAGCAAGATGACTTTCGCATTCGGAAAATGCAGTTCAAAGTCGAGAATGTTCTTGATATCCGCCTGCCGAAATCCGTAGATGCTTTGCGCATCGTCGCCGACGACGCAGATGTTCTGCTGCTTCTCGGTGAGGTAATTTATCATCGCGAACTGCAGCGAGTTCGTGTCCTGGTATTCGTCGACGAGAATGTATTTGAAGCGATCGTTATACTTCTCACGAACTTCCGGCGACGTTCGCAAAAGCCGCACGGTTTTGATGAGGAGATCATCGAAGTCAAGCGCATTCGCGACTCGGAGTCGCTCTTCGTACATCCGAAAAACTTTCGCCGTCGAAGCACGTTTCTCGTCCGTCATCTCGACACGTGACGAGAAGAGCTCGACGTCTTCACCCCGGTTTTTCGCGGCGCTGATCGCGTTCCTGACGACACGCGGCACGACTTGCTTTTCATCCAATCCGAGATCTTTTATGCAAGCCTTGATAACTTTCTGAGAGTCGTCGGTGTCGTAGATCGTAAACGTTTTTTTGTAGCCTTCGTTTAGTTTCTCGATGTCTTGTCGAAGGATCCGAACGCAGAGACTGTGAAACGTCGCGATGAGCGGAAACGATCGACGAGTCTGATCTTTTAGCAGATCTTCGACACGTGCACGCATTTCGCCGGCGGCTTTGTTCGTGAAGGTTACGGCGAGAATGTTTCGCGGCTCCACTTGCTTCTCCGAGATCAGATAAGCGATGCGAACGGTGATCACGCGCGTCTTGCCGGAGCCGGCACCGGCGAGAATTAAGAGCGGTCCTTCAGTGTTTTTTACTGCTTCGACCTGCTGCGGATTTAGCGAGGATAGGATGTCCATTGAACTTCTGTGAAGTATCAATGGTAAGGCTTCGAGCGAGGTGCGTCAAAAGATGCACGAATCGACTGCGATTTCGTCCGTTAGGAGCGACATATATGTAGACGCGAGAAAGAAAACGAATCTCGCTCCGTTAGGAGCGACATGTTTGTAAGACTCGAATTTCTAACGCGTCCATCTCCTTAGGTAGGAATGTCCGGTTTCGCTCCGCTGGGGCGAGAATTTCTCTCTCGTCTCGGTCTACAAATATCTCGCTCCTAACGGGAGCGAAAACAAATTGACGATTACTTCACCAACATCTGCACTTCCTTAAACTTTTCGTGCTTCGCATCGCGCATAAGCTCGAATAACGACATCTCCACAGAAGCAGGAATCACGCCGCTTGCAAACATTTTCGAAAGGCCGGCTCGTTTGTCGGATTCGAAACGCGAAGCGACGCAATCGGTTAGAAGATGAACTTCAAATCCCAGGTGTAGAAGATCGTGTGCGGTTTGATTCACGCAGACATGAGTCTCGAGTCCGCAAATCACGATCTGAGAAACACCCGACGAGCGGAATCGATCTGTCAGAGCTTGCGCACCGCACGAACTGAATGCAGTTTTCTCGACGTAGTCGAAATCGGGTGGAAGAACGTCGCGGATCTCGCTTGCGGTTCGGCCGAGTCCTTTAGGATATTGCTCAGTTACAAAGATCGGACGCTCGAGAACTTGAAATCCCTGGATCACGACGGCCGCGCGTTTCGCAAGAGTTTCAAAATCAGAAATCACATTGCGGAAAGCTTCCTGAACATCGATGACGAGCAGTCCCGTTTGTGAGCTGTCGAGGATGTTCCTATGCGGCATTACAAGTCGGCTCCGTTTTTCTCCGCGGCTTTCTTCTCGGCTCGAGCTTTTTTATCGCTCATCTCTTTCTTGTACTGTCGGATGAAAAAAAAGACGGCGGCGAAACTCAGTATGAGTATCAGCACCATCATCGCACCGATGAAGTAGATCTCTGCTCGCTCAGTTCCGGGCATAAGGAAAGAATAAGTAAGGAAAGTTAGTGCGGAGCCTGGTTAGCGGGAAACGCCTCGGATCCCTCGTCCGTCGTATCGACCAGCAACTGTTCTTTGTAATGTTCGGGGATCAATTTGACCTTCTTGTTCTCGTCCGTCACCAGATGCAGCGTCTCGCCCTCGGCCAGCAGCGTCTCATCGGAATCTCTGACGATCTCGTAGATAAAACGGATCGACCTGCTGCGGACCTCTGCGACCTGCGTCCGAACTGTCAAAACATCTTCGTAAAAGGCGGGTGATTTGTAACGTACGTAAGATTCGGCGACGACCATCAGAGCGTTATCGCGCTCTTCCATTTCCTTATAAGAAAAACCGCGGGCTCGACACAGATCGCTGCGTCCGGCTTCGAACCAGATGAGATAGTTCGAATGATGAACTATTCCCATCTTGTCGGTCTCGGCGTATCGAACTCGAATCTCAGTCTCGTGCCAGCCGTCCATATTCGTTAGACAAGAGACAGGAGACGGGAGACAAGAGACAAGTGGCGTGTGCCGTTCGCGAACGCCGTCTCCTGTCTCTTGTCTGTTGTCTCTTGTCTGATTTGTTGGCTGGGAGACAGGGATTCGAACCCCGATAGGCAGATCCAGAGACTGCAGTCCTACCATTAGACGATCTCCCAGCGATACGACTAATTTACGTGCCGTAACTCGGGGTTGTCAAATAGGCGTTGAGAGTGCAAGCTTTAGGGTTTAGAGAGCGCGATTTAAGTTCAGAGTGCGCGATTTAGCGCGTAGTTCACTGCGAGCTTTAGCTCGTAGTCGAGACTCGAACACGAATCACGAACTCTGAACGACGAGCTAAAGCTCGCGGTGAACTACGCGACAAATCGCGCACTCTGAACATTTATGCCGATCGACAAAGAGATCCTGACCAATCGCCAGGCATTTCACGAATATCACATCGAGGACAAGTACGAGGCCGGAGCCGTGCTCTTAGGCACCGAAGTCAAGAGCATTATGGAAGGCCGGATCCAGCTTAAGGACTCGTACGTCACGGTAAAGGACGGCGAGGTCTGGCTTCTGAACTCACATATTTCGCCGTATTCGCACGGTAACAAACAGAACCACGAACCGCTGCGGACTCGTAAACTCCTGCTTCATCGGAAGGAGATCGAAAAGCTGGAAAAAGAGACGACGCAAAAAGGCTTGACGTTGGTCGTGACGTCGATCTACTGGAAAAGTGGGCGGATCAAGTTCGAGATCGGTGTCGCCAAAGGAAAGAAGTTGTTCGACAAACGCGAAACTGAGATGAAGAAAACTATCGACAAAGAAACCCGCCAACAGTTGAAAGAAAACCTTAGATAAGTTATAGATATTACACCCCTTTTTAGGCGCATTCAGCAGAAATTTGGACAGAGGTATTTAATGGATTTTCAGGGAATCTCGGGTAATTTTACGGAAGCCGGCGTCGATGGTCTCGCCGTCACGCTTTTCAAAAACGAAAAGGCCTCATCGGGGCTGATAAAGGACCTAGACAAACTTACCGGCGGCCAGATCTCCGCGGTGATCAAATCGGATGAGTTCAAAGGCGAAGTGGGCGAGACCGCTCTTCTTCGACTCACCCCGAAAGGGAAATTGAAAGCGAGTCGACTTTTGTTGGTCGGACTCGGCGATCGAAAAGAATTAAAGGCGTCCGATATAGCCGCCGCCGCAGGCACCGCGACGCGTGCTCTGCGTAAGGCGAATGCCCGCAGCATCGCTTTCTCATCAAGCAATGACATTGGCGTTACCGAAGCTGCACAGCAATCCGCGCAGGGCGCGATCACTAGCCAGTTCGAGCTTGATAAGTACAAAACAAAAGAGAAGAACGACAAGGCCGTTACGAAATTTGTATTTCATTCCGAAGGTGCAAAAGGCAACGAGATCAAGTCCGGATTAGCGCGCGGTCAGGCGATCGGCGAGTCGATGAACTTCACCCGCGATCTCGCGAATGAGCCGCCAAATATTCTAACTCCGACCGAGATGGCGAATCGTGCTCAGAAGATGGCACGCGAGGTCGGTCTGAAATGCGAGATCCTCGACGAAGCCCGGATGCGAAAGATGGGAATGGGTTCCCTGCTTAGCGTCTCGGCCGGATCCGAACAGCCGGCGAAGATGATCGTCCTGAGATACACTCCAGCGCGAAATACCGGAAAGAAAGGCGACCTGCTTGGATTAGTCGGAAAAGGAATTACGTTTGATACCGGCGGCATCTCGATCAAACCGGCCGAAGGCATGGAAGCGATGAAGTACGACATGTCCGGCGGAGCGACCGTTATCGGAACGATGCGCGCCATCGCACTTCTCAAACCGACGGTTCCCGTTATCGGTGTCGTCGCCGCGGTCGAGAACATGCCCGACGGGAAAGCCAGCCGACCGAGCGATGTCGTCACCGCGATGAACGGTAAGACTGTCGAGATACTAAACACCGACGCGGAAGGACGTCTCATTCTCGCCGACGCCGTCGCATATGCCGAGCAGCAAGGCGCGACACGTATCGTCGATATGGCGACGCTTACAGGAGCGGTGATCATCGCACTCGGAGATCAGAACACCGGCATCATGGGTAACGATCAGGCATTCGTTGATCAGATAATTTCACTTGGCAAAGAAGCCGGCGAGAATTTCTGGCAGCTTCCGGTGAGCAAGGAATATAGCAAGCAGATCAAGTCCGACATTGCCGATATCAAAAACATCGGACCTCGCGGGAAAGCCGGGACGATCATGGGTGCAGTGTTCATCCAGGAGTTCATCGATAAAGCCAAATGGGCTCACCTCGATATCGCCGGCACTGCTTGGAACGATTCGGTTCGTCCTCATCAGTCAAAAGGCCCGACCGCAGTCGCGGTCCGCACATTGATCAAGCTGGTCGAGAAGTCTCAGTAGCAGGACTCGCTCGCCTACGTCTTTGCAAAAGGTGCCGTTCGCGGCACCTTTTGCCTTTGCTCACACCGCAGGCTAAAATTTCACCTTAAACTTATGAAAATTCACGAATACCAAGGCAAGGCTCTGCTCAAGGAATATGGCGTTCCGGTTCCGCGCGGCATCGTTGCCCGCACACCCGAAGAAGCCGAAGCGGCTGCGAGAGAATTGGGTACCGATGTCGTCGTAGTCAAAGCGCAGATCCACGCCGGTGGCCGCGGGAAAGGCGGCGGCGTCAAGCTTGCCAAATCTCCGGAAGAAGCTAAGCGGATCGCCTCCGAGATCCTGGGCATGCTTTTGGTTACGCATCAGACCGGACCCGAAGGCCGCGAGGTGAAAACGCTTCTCATCGAAGAAGGCCTGCCGATCGATCGTGAATTTTATCTCGGCATCACACTCGACCGCGTGACCGGTCGCAACGTTTTCATGGCATCGTCGGCCGGCGGAATGGATATCGAGAAAGTCGCCGAAGAAACGCCCGAGCTTATCCTGAAAGAGACGATCGATCCGTCGGTCGGGCTTCGCGGTTTTCAAGCCCGCAAGCTCGCGTTCGGTCTCGGAATCCCGAACGATCTCATCAACCAGGCGGCGAAGTTTATGCTTTCGCTCTACGACGCATACGAGAAGATGGATGCGTCGCTTGTCGAGATCAATCCGTTCCTGCTGACAAAAGATAATCGCCTGATCGCACTCGACGCAAAAGTTACTTTCGACGACAACGCGATGTTTCGTCACAAGGACTACGCCGACCTTCGCGATCTAAGCGAAGAAGAGCCGCTCGAGATCGAAGCGTCGAAGTTCGATCTCAATTACATCAAGCTCGACGGCAACATCGGATGCATGGTCAACGGAGCCGGACTCGCGATGGCGACGATGGACATCATCAAGCTTGCCGGCGGTGAGCCTGCGAACTTTCTCGATGTCGGCGGAGGTGCGTCGCAAGAGCGCGTCGAGCAGGCGTTCAAGATCCTCCTCGCCGACGATAACGTGAGAGCAGTGCTCATAAATATTTTCGGTGGGATCGTTCGTTGCGACATGGTCGCGAATGGCGTCGTCGCTGCCGCAAAGAATCTCGGAGTCTCGATCCCGATCGTTGCTCGTCTCGAGGGAACGAATGTCGAAGAAGGACGTCGCGTGCTGAACGAGTCGGGGATCGGAATCATCCCGGCGACGACAATGAACGACGCGGCCGAGAAAGTAGTATCGGCGGCAAACGCGGAATTCTAATTCCAGTCTGAACAACTGAAAATTCGAGTGGAAGGGCGCCGTTGATCCGGCGTCCTTTCGCATTTTGCTCAGGGTTTTTCTATCAACTCGTAATTCTTCGCAAATCAAGTTTCGAGTCTCGTCAAAGAATCGAAAAAGCATTTGTTTTTCCACGCCTGTGCCCCCGCAGTACATCAGGCGCGCCTTCCCCTGCGAGCTCTTAGACCGACCCCCCAAGGGTCAAAGGAGACTTCCTACCATGGCAGAGAATAAGAAAACATCGGACGGCAAATATCGTTACAGCGTGACCCTTGCCGGAATAAAACCGGAGGACGAACGACCAAAGATCGTAGTCACCGCGACGGACAAAGATCGGAAGACGCTGCAAGTTGCCGAGGTCGATGATCAAGGCGGATTCGATATGCCGGAGAAGGTGATCAACGCCGCTCACCGGATAACGGTCGGCCCAAAAACGGAACGTGAAGATGCCGCAGCCGCGCAGGATGTTCTGAAATATCGGCCGGCCGATTTTCTAAGACTTGCGGCGTCCGGACCGATCAACATTTCCCGACGCTTGTGGGAAAAATGGTTTTACTACATCAGGTGCGTGAGCGGACGGACGCGATTGTGTCGTCGCCGCCCGTGGTGGTACTACGATCTCGTCAGGGTCGCCGCCACCCCGAAGGTGGACTTCCCCCGCCTGGAAGCATCGGCGACTACAGTTTCGCTCAAGAACTTTGCGGCCCAACAGGTTCGCCCCGGGATCGCGACTTCGATCTCTGAGATCCTGTTTTATCCGTTTCGATGCGAGGTCGTCTGTAACGGCATTGTCGAAGTCTACCGCCGCCGGTGCTGCTGCCGTCCGTGGATCCTCGATGACATTCGCCTTCCCGAACTAGTACTCGAGCTCGAGGATATCGTCCGTCGATTCCCGGACGACTTCCCGATTCCCACGGATCCCAATCCTCCCGATCCGTCGCCGATCGAGAACCTGTTCTTCAAAGACGGATCGCTCGACGAGCTCACAGTAAACGCGCGTCACGATCTGGACGCGATCAAGCGGATCTCAAAGTCGGAGCTGGCGACGTACATTAACGCGCGACCGTATCTGCTCTGTCGCCGCACCTGCAGCGCTCCGGTTAAAGTGGCCCAGGGAAATATCAATCCGGATGGCAGATTCAACATCTGCTGGTTCGAACAGTTTCGCCCGGTGATCGGACGATGCCACGACGAATATGCATACGTCGTGAAACAGCGCCTCGGATTTTTTAACTTCACGATCTACAACGGCGTCGCGGCGAACATCTGGTTCGATTACGACGACGAACCGACGCTCACGTCATACTCCCGCTTTGCGTTCGCGTGTCGTGACAACGGCGAGCCAGGCAGCGGTGCGTACGTGTATCTCGATCTGATCGGTGATACGGAGAGTTGGAATCTGAAAACTCCAAATGCAACCGGATGGGATCGCGTCTCGGCTCCGGCGTACAACGACGGTCTCGCATTCCCCGCGCCGTCTGCAGCGGCGGCCGTCGGTACATACTTGAATCGCAACTGGGGCGGGACGCTCAAACTGAATTACAAATTCAGCGAAGACATGCGCCTGCTTGGTGCGAAGTACTACCGGATCAGTGTCACCGAAGCCGACGCGAGCGGACACCCGGTCGGTCCGGCTCCGGCCGGTGATCGAAACTATCTCTCGGATGGAATTTCGTGGGAGAAGTCGGTAGCTGACGGCATGGGCGGTGCGGACATCGTGCCGGTCGCGCTCGGACCGTTCACGATCGGAACCGAAGACAATCTGTTCCTGATCCCGTACGACCAGGGACCGGCTCCGAACGGCGGCGACTGGAATGCAGGCCAGTATCACGGCTACCTGAATACGAACGACGCGAGATGGAGCGATCCGGACAAACGTCATCTGTTGACGGTCGAAGTGTTCGACGACACCGGACGACGTCTGCGACCCAATGGCACACCCGCGACCGGCTTGCCCGGAACCGAGGGCACGGCACCGTTCACGTACCGTCGTCGTTATCAGGATCTCGGTCCGACGGCGAACGTCCCGTTCGGAGCTTTGACGCACATGCTCTGGTGGGATAATCGCGCTCTGACCGCGACGATCGTTCAGCTAAACAAGGATGGCGGAATTTTCAATTCCGAATGTCTGTTCCTTGGCGGTACTCCGGGATCGACTTTCGGCATCGGATATCGTGCATATCATCCGAACGAGATGTTCCAGCACAGTCACACGATCTGGTGGAAGCGCGGTCTCGGTTCGGTCGCCGGATCCACCGGTTACTTGCTTCCGTCGAGCAGTTCGAATGTCGGCAAGCCGCCGGCGGGACCGGGAAACAGCCCGACGAACACATTCGCACAGATGCTGCGGACGGATCTCGATCCGACTCGAAAGAAATGCGCATTCACGGTGTTTCTGAACATCGGGGCGAAGACTTTCGATGGAGAGGTAACGGTCGTCGGCAATGCCCAAGACACGGCCGCCTTCGCGATCGAGATACCTTAACAACGTGCTTGCACGCTCGGGTCCCGGGGAAATCCTCGGGACCCATTTTGTTTCAGTACTAAATTCCGGGGACGGCCACCGATGCAACCATTTTGTAAACTCACCTCATCCTTTAGCCATTAGTTTGGCAATTCAAATTCCTTAGGCACAGATAACGAAAATGAAGAAGAAAGTATTTCTGCTCCTCGTAGTATTCGTGTGTTTTGTCTCCGCCGAGTCGCAAACGGGACGACGACGAAACCTTATTCCACGTCCCGCAGCGAAGTCGTTCGTCGCGAATAATCCTTTGAGCGAGCTTCCCATTCGTCGCGTGATCCTTTACTCCAACGGTGTGGCATATATCGAGCGTCGAGGTTTCGTCAACGGCAATGCCGAGATCAACCTTTCCTTCAAACAGTCGCAGGTCGATGATGTGTTGAAGTCGATGGTCGTCCTCGATCTTAATCAGGGGAAGATCGGTGCGGTGAGCTACAACTCGTCTTCGCCAGCATCGGCGCGAACTGCCGAAATACCGTTCGCAGTCGATGCCGAATCAGGCGACGAAGGCGGAGGAATTTCTGAGGTGCTGGCGCAGATGCAAGGTGCGAAAGTTTTTGTCTCATCCACGAAAGGTACGGCCGCGGGCTCCATTCTAACGGTCGAAAAACGGATGATCGCGGGGGAGAAAGATAAACCTCAAACGACCACGCATTTTTTGGTGATCGCCTCGGATACGGGCGAGATATCGAGTTTTGATCTCGCCGATGTGCGAAGCGTGAAGCTGCTGGACGAAGGAACAAAACGTGACTTGAATGAGTTTGCAAGCGCGACTGCATCGACACGCCGCCGGGATGCAAAGACGATCACCGTCACATCCGAAGGTGCCGGCCAGCGCGAGATGGTGGTCAGTTACACGATCGCTGCTCCGATCTGGAAAACGACGTATCGCGTCGTGTTGGATGCGGAGGGCAAACCATTCTTTCAGGGCTGGGCGATCGTCGATAATGTCAGCGATGAGAGTTGGGAGAACGTTCAACTATCGCTTGTCTCGGGTTCGCCCGTCTCCTTCATTCAAAATTTACAGAAGCCGCTTTATCGTTATCGACCGATCATTCCGATCCCTGAAGATCTGAATCTGCGGCCGCAGATTTACGATCCGGAAGTGGGCGAAGGTTCTGGTTCTGGTTCCGGCAACGGCAGCGGGGGTGGATCCGGCGACGGCAATGGCAACGGTGATGGCGCGGGCGGCGGACCGCCTCCGCCCAAAACATTGTTCGAAGGTGCGAATAATAACTTTATCGTCTCGTCCGGCTTCGCCGGGACGGCCGTCAGCGACGCGATCGTCAACGAAAAATCAGGCGTGCAGACTGCGGCAACTGGCGAAGAGATCGGCGACCTTTTCGAATACAAGATCGAGCAGCCGGTCTCGGTCGAGCGGAATCGTTCGGCGCTGATCCCGATCATCCAGACGAAGATGGAAGGCGAGCGGGTTTCGATCTTCCGTGAAACGCCTCCGTTCGACGACGCGGAAAATGACGACGAAGACGAAGAGACGAAATCCGTTCGAACCGCCAATCCCAGACCGATGAGCGGTCTGTTGCTAAAGAATATTACGGCGATGACATTCGAGGGCGGATCAATGACGGTACTCGATCGTGATGCATACGCCGGCGAGGCATTGATGGAACGCTTACGACCGAAGGAGCAGCGCCTCATCTCTTTTGCACTAGATCTCGGGACGCTTGTTCGAGTCGAACAGAAAGAAGATCGCGAGCCTGCAAGGCTTGTGAAGGTCGTCAACGGAGTTTTTCAAGCACACTATTTCAAGAGCGATAAAAAGATCTATCGTCTGACCAATCAAACCGAACGAACGCGAACGGTTTATATCGAACATCCTGTGCGAGAAGGTTGGATCCTTTCAGAACTGTACGCGAAACCCGATTACACAACCGCGCGTTTTTATCGATTCCGTATCGAACTTAAACCGTTCGAGAGTAAAGAGATCACGGTCGCCGAGAATCTCGGGATGATGGACAAATACAATCTGACGGATCTGTCTCCGAAAGATCTCGATGTGTTCGTCGCAAGTAAATTCATTGACGAGCCGACGCGCTCCCGACTCGCAAAGTTGATCGATCTCCGAATGAAGATCAACGAGATCAACGCGAAGCTCGAATCGTCGGAAGCCGAGAGCGAAGCGATCTCGAAAGACCAGGAACGCTTCCGTGAAAATATCGAGGCACTCGCCAAGACGCCGGAAGCAAAACAGTTGATCGAGCGCTACATTGCGAAAGCGAATGAGCAGGAATCGCGGTTGGAGCAAATCACGAAAAGCCGACAGACGATGGTAGAGGAAAAGGACCGTTTAGAACGTGAGCTCGCGATCGAGATAAAGAATTTCGAGATCAAATGACAACCTCGGTCATACTTTCACAAAAATTCTTTTCCGATAAAGCAGCCACATCAGAAAGAGCCAGAGCAAGATAAAGGAGATGGCGAATGCGAGCGAGGCGTTGATCGGCGACGCCCACGAGAGGAAGATCGTGTTGAAGATCCACTGCTGGAGCGTGGTGAACTTCCCTTCTTCGGGTCCCGCGAAACGGATCATTCCAAGCAGCCGAGCCATGATCCCGGAGAACACAAACAGCGCGAGTGCGTTGACGCCGAACACGACGAACGGCCACGACCATCTTTTGTATCCTTTAATATCGATCAGCCAATAACAGAAGCCAAGGGTGAGAAGCGCGAGTCCCGATGTGTAGACAACATAGGAGCTTGTCCAGAGAGACTTATTGAGTGGAAACAAAAGGCTCCACGACCAGCCGATCGCTAGAAGTACGGTGCCTGAGAAGAACAAACCGACCGCCGTCTCGATTTCGGATTTGGGATTTGGGATTTGGGATTTATCGTCGGTGGATCTCGTCAGCCATGTTCCCGTCAAGACGCCTGACAACGTCGTCACGATCGCGGGAATCGTCGAGAGAATTCCTTCGGGATCGTAGACCTTCGCCGATCGCCACATGTGTGCTTCGGTCAGGATCGTGCGATCGAGCCACGCCGCGAGATTGCATGCCTTGTCATCGATCGTCGTAACATCGCACCCGGGAACCGGGATCACCGTCATCAGGATCCAATACAGCAGCAGAAGCACTACTGAGATCGCGGCTTGTTGCTTCCAATTCGTGTGAAGGAAAATCAGGGAGACGACGAGATAACAAACTGCGATGCGCTGCAGGACACCCGGAATTCGCATCGTCGAAAAGTTATACCAAAGTATCTCGGCTCCGGCGAAGTAAAAGCCAAGAACGATCAATGCGGAAACGCCAGCGGTGATCGCCGCTGCGGTTTTCTTTTCAAGCAGGTAAAGCAGCAGAGCCGCGGAGAACGAAAGGACGAGAACGATCTTCAACGCATATGGAATTCCCGTCGAATCGTTGAATTGAAAGAACGGGATCATCGACATCAGGATGCCGAGTGCAAATATCGTCGCAGCACGCTGGATGATCTTCAGATACACATCGCGCGTCACACCGTCCCGCATCCGCCTCTTCAGCGCGATCGGAATTGCGACTCCGACGATGAACAGGAAAAAAGGAAAAATGTAATCGGTGGGCGTGATGCCATGCCAAGGCGCGTGCTCGAGCGGACTGTAGATCGCGGACCACGTTCCCGGATTGTTGACGAGCACCATTCCCGCGATCGTCATCCCGCGGAAGACGTCGAGTGATACAAGTCGGGTTGGCGATACAGCACTAGCCATATGAGACTTTCCGGAATAACTGAAAAGTTAGAACTGATAACTGATAACGTTTCTTCCGTTTTCAGTTATCAGTTTTAACTTTTCAGTTATTCCGGTGGAATTCAAATTACCACCCGTTCCTATCCCGCGTCGACGTAATATGCGCCGTGTGATGAACCGAATGCCACGCGTAAAGCGCGAGGATCTTTTCCAGCGTCCACGTTCCCGTCTCAGGATGAATGAACTCGCGTTTGAAATCCTCTTCCGTCATCGAGCTAAGCAGCGCAGTCCATCGTGAATGAACTCCATCGACGATCTTCAACGAAACATCCACCGGCATTTTGCTATCGGCGAGCTCTGCCCATCGATCTTCGTAGTAAGGCCGGATCGTCGGTGCTTCATCTTCTGTCAGCGCAAGTTTGAATCGGCACAGCGAATTGATATGACTATCGGCGATGTGATGGACAGTCTGCCGCAGCGTCCATCCGCCATCGCGATACGGCGTGTCGAGTTTTTCATCGGACAATCCATGAACCGCAGCCTTTAAGTTGGCCGGAAGATCGGAGATCGTCTTTACATTCTCTTCGCGCGACGGATAGGCGGCTGCGTCGAATTTGCCAACCGGAAATCTTGGATCGGTGTTCATAATTTAATTGTAGACTGCGCCGCTGGACAGGCTAGAAAGCCTGTACTACCCCAAATACGCGTCTTCGAAACGAGTGAATTGTTTGAGAAACGCGAGCTTGATCGTATCGGTCGGACCGTTACGTTGCTTCGCGACGATGATCTCGGCGATATTCTTTTGATCTTCGGGGAGCTCTTCGCCTTTCGCATAATAGTCAGCTCGATAGATGAATGCCACGACGTCGGCGTCCTGCTCGATACTTCCCGATTCGCGAAGATCCGACATCATCGGCCTCGGAGGATTACGTGCTTCAGGGGCACGCGATAGCTGCGACAGCGCCATTACCGGAACCTTGAATTCTTTCGCCAGCATCTTCAGATCTCGCGAGATCTGCGAGACTTCCTGCTGTCGATTTTCGTTTCGACGCGAGCTGCCCATGAGCTGGAGATAGTCGACCATCACAAGATCGAGCTTCTTATTCTCAGCGGCGAGACGGCGAAGCTTTGCACGCATCTCGAGCACGTTAATGCCGGGCGTATCATCGATGTAGATGTCAGTCGCGGCAAGCGTGCCGATCGCCTCCGCGAGACGGCCCCAATCCTGTTTCGAAAGCATTCCCGTCCGAAGATTTCGTGCGTCAACCGAGGCTTGAGCGCTCAACATACGCATGACGAGCTGTTCCTTCGACATTTCGAGCGAGAACACGGCGACCGTCGCTTTTTCACTCACCGCCGCGCGTTGAGCGATATTCAAACAAAGAGCGGTCTTTCCCATCGACGGGCGGGCCGCGACGATGATCAGATCGCCGGCTTGAAAACCGGATGTAAGCTGATCGAGATCGCGAAATCCAGTCGCAAGGCCGGTAAGCGCATGGCTGTCATGACTTGCGTATT
Organism: Acidobacteriota bacterium; assembly: GCA_003223025.1. Lineage (GTDB taxonomy): Bacteria > Acidobacteriota > Blastocatellia > Pyrinomonadales > Pyrinomonadaceae > OLB17. Next base: position 751,015 of record QHXR01000001.1, on the reverse strand, counting down.
CCTGGATCTTCGCAAAAACAGTCTCGGCGATCGGCTGAATTCTCGAGAATCCCTGCCGCTCTTCCATCTCGGTCAACACAAAGATCGCTTGCTCCGCGTTATCGAGAACTATTGACGCGTCCTCTTCTTCTTCGAGCGCCTGGCTCGTGATGTCGTTGCACGTGCGAACGAGAGTTCGCATGATCGACTTGTCACGCACGACCTTGATGTAATCTTTGACGTCCGTAAAATGCGGCAGCCCGTATGTCAGATTCGTGATCGTCGCGACACCGCCGAGAGCCTCGATCGAACCGTCCTTTTTTAGTTCCTCGCCGATGAGGATCGGGTCGATGCGTTTCGACGTTTCGAACAACGAGATCATCGCGTTGAAGATCCGGCGATGAAGCGGGCCGTAAAAATCTTCGGGCTTGAGATGCTCGACCGCTTGCGAGATCAACGCGTTGTCGAGAAGGATCGCGCCGAGGATCGCTCGCTCGCTTTCTTCGCTGCTAGGAAGCGGACGTTCGAGAAACTGCTCTCTTCGAGGTTCAGGGAATGCAAATGCCATGTCAGTTCGGAGGAAGTAGAGTGACTATTCTAAAGCGAAAGATGCGGCGTGTAAATTTTGAGGTCGGGAATTTTTTTTGACCATGATTTTATTGATCAACCTTATAGCACAATTGCATGAAACGGGTGGTGCGACGCCGGAAATAAATCTGATGTTAATGTCCGATGGAACAATTCTTGTCGCCAAAGGCCACGAACATTAAAGCCTAGGGTTGAGGAGCGAAGCGATCGAAACCCAAGGTACTTGCGAAACGAGTCCGACCCTGAAGGGGTCGAACAAATTCGCGCGTTTGTTCGACCCCTTCAGGGTCGGAATATTGTGTGGGTCTGTCCTAGGGTTTCATCGCTTCGCGAACTCAACCCTAGGCTTTAATGTTCGTCGCCTTTGGCGACAAGAGGCTACGCGTCGTTCGATTCGGACGCGACTGCTTCCGCATCGGTGGCGGCTTCCGTCGCCGGAGCTGCAGCTTCTGCCGGAGCTTCTTCAGCCTCGCCTTTCGCCTTCCGAGTTTTCTTTTCAGTCTTCTCATCCGCGACTTCGCCGCCTTCAGCGGTTACCTTAACGGGAACCTGAAGCGTGACTTCGCGATGGAGCTTGACGTTGACTGTGTACTCGCCCGTTTCCTTGATCGGGTCGCGGAGAACGATCTTGCGGCGATCGATCTCATAACCTTTCGCTTTCAACGCATCGGCGACATCCATCGACGTGACGGATCCGAAGAGCTGTCCGCCGTCGCCAGCCTTGCGTTCGAACGCGACTTCGATGACGCCCATCTGCTCTTTCTGCAGCTCAGCCGTCGCTTTTTCTTCAGACGCCCGCTTCAAAAGTGCGGTGCGTTCCTGCTCGATCTGCTTGACGTTACCTTTCGTCGCGAGAGTCGCAAGTCCCTGCGGTAAAAGGTAGTTGCGAGCGTATCCGGCCTTGACCTTAACGATCTCACCGCGCCCGCCGAGAGCATCGATGTCCTCTCTCAAAAGAATAGTTGTATTTGCCATGATAATTTCCCTGTAGGCAGGACTGATCGCGTTCACGGTTCATCCCGATGACCGCTTCAATCCAAGATCCAAAATCCAAAATCCAAAATGGGAATCTATTCCCAAACGAACGGCAGCAAAGCCATCGAACGCGCGCGTTTGATCGCGGTAGCGATGCGGCGCTGGTCCTTCGCCGTCACACCCGAGATACGCCTCGGCATGATCTTGCCGCGCTCCGGGATGAACTGTCGCAGAAATTCGACGTCTTTCCAATCGATGTAATCCGGGACGACCTGACGCGGACGACGCCGCTGATAACGACGCGGAGCCTTATCACCAAACTGCTCATCGCCGCCGGCCATCATGTCGCGATCTCTTACTTCTTCAACTTCTCTATCAATCATATTAATTATCTCCCGGCGTTGTTATGCTGCCGCCTCCGGTGCTACCTCTTCGGTCGGACGGAATTTCGCTCGCGTCGCCTGACGCTTCTCACGTTTTTCCTTAATCCTATCGGCCTTCTTGCGGTCCTCATCCACACGAACCGTAATGAAACGGATGATCATGTCGTTGACGCGCATGCGGCGTTCGAGCTCGAGGATCTCCTGACCGGTTCCTTCGATCTCAAAAAGAATATAGAAGCCTTCCGTTTTCTTTTTGATCGGATAAGCAAGATTGCGTTTTCCGCCGTCATCCATACGAACGACAGTTCCGCCTTCCTTCTCGATCAGTTTGCCGACCGCTTCGTTTAGTTTGGTGAGTTTATCGGCCGGTGTTTCCGGATCGACGATATACATCACTTCATATGTTCTATTAGCCATCTTTCGTCCTCGCTATTTTCGATTTGCGATTTGCGATTTGCGATCAATCGTTCAGTTCGCAAATCGAAAATTCAGTTAAACTCCGCCATCGCTCGTTCGATACCATCTCTAATGACGGTCCTAATCGCGTCAGCGCTCGTCTCCAATATCTTTTCAACTTCGGTGCTTTCGCTCTTAGAGAAGTTCTCCAGCACAAAATTACTCGCGTTGCTCACCGGATGCTCCGGCATGATGCCGATCCGCAACCTTATGAACTCATTCGTCCCGAGACAATCGATGATCGATCTCAGCCCGTTCTGTCCGCCGTGCGAACCCGAAGCGCGAATCCTGATCTTTCCGAACGGTAGAGCGAGATCGTCTGAGATCACGATCAGCCGCTCGATATTCCGATCCTCCTTTTTGAGAAGGCAGCTTACCGATTCGCCGCTCAAGTTCATGAACGTCTGCGGCTTCGCGAGCTCGGTCTTTCTATTTTCAATCTCGGCACGTCCGATCAAACTGCGACACTCGTCGCGCTTGATCTGCGTTTGGAAATCTTTCGCCAGCAGATCGACGAGCATGAATCCCAGGTTATGCCGCGTCCTTTCGTACGCGGCTCCCGGATTTCCAAGACCGACGATCAGCCAGTTCGAGTCCAATGCCGATCCTACTTAGCGTCGCCGTCTTCGCCTTCACCACCCTCAGCGGGTGTTTCCTCACCAACGACAGCCGGCTCAGCACCTTCCGCAACCTGCGGCTCGAGCTCGGCTTCCTGCACAATGACGATCGAAGCGACAACCGTTTCCGGTGCATCGTGGATCTCGATTCCAGCTCCGACCTTAAGGTCCGAAACGTGAATAGCGTGATCCGACGTCAAGCCGGTGACATCGACGTCGATCGAGTCCGGCGTGTTCGCTGGCTCGCAAAGAACTTTGATCTCACGCATCGCCTGCGTCATCACCGCGCCTTCCTGCTTCAGGGCTTCCGGCTCACCGATCAGATGGATCGGAACCGTCATCTCGATCTTCTCACCCCGTGCGAAGCGACGAAGATCCGCATGTATCAGGCGTCCCCGGACCGGATCGATCTGTCGAGCCTGAAAAATGACATCGTTCACGCCCTCTCCGGGGATATCGAGCGAGAACACAGTGTTCACACCGGTATCCGTCCGGATGATCGCCGCCAGGTCCTTCAGTTCGGCGACCGCCGACACCGGAGTGCTTCCGCCGCCGTAAACAACCACGGGAATTTTTCCTGCGGCACGCAAACGACGGTTCACATTCTTGCCGCCGGTCTCACGCTTTTCAGCTTTTACTACGATTTTGTCTGCCATAACTCTTTCTCTCTAAGTTTCTAGATCCTTGTTTCTAGTTTCTGGTTCGTGGTTCCTTCTTCAACTAGAAACCAGAAACTAGAAACTTATATGAAAAGGGACGAAACACTCGTCTCGTCATGAATCGACTTGATCGCCGAAGCTAGAAGCTTCGCGACACTCAAAACTTCGATCTTCCCGCTATCTTCCAATGCCCGAGCGTTCGGACCGAGCGGGATCGTGTTTGTAACAATTACTTTTTTCAAATGCGAACTGATGATGTTGTCGCTCGCTTTACCCGAAAGTACCGCGTGCGAGAAACATGCAAAGATCTCGTTCGCTCCGGCCTCGTGCAACGCTTTGGCGACCTTACAGATCGTCCCACCCGTATCGCACATGTCATCGACAATCAAACAATTCTTTCCGCTGACGTCACCGACGATATTCATAACATCGGCTTCATTCGCTCGCTCGCGACGCTTGTCGCAAAGTGCGAGTCCGGCGTTGAGCCGCTTTGCATATGCTCTCGCACGTTCCGCTCCACCGGTATCCGGAGCAACGACGATGAGATTGTCGATCGGATTATTGTTGAAATATTCAACAACGATCGGAGCAGCGTACAAGTGATCTACCGGCACGTCGAAGAATCCCTGGATCTGAGACGCATGCAGATCGATCGTCAAAATTCGCTCTGCACCTGCTCTCACGATCAGATTCGATACGAGCTTTGCGGCGATCGGAACACGCGGACGATCTTTCTTGTCCGAGCGTGCGTAACCAAAATAAGGAATGACGGCCGTCACGCGTTCTGCGGATGCGCGGACAAATGTGTCCATCATTATCAGCAGCTCCATCAAATTCTGATCGGTCGGCGGACAGGTCGGCTGCACAATAAACACGTCCGAACCGCGAATGTTCTCGCCGATCTGGAAATTGAATTCGCCGTCGGAAAACCGTTCGGTGCTCGACTTTCCAAGATCACATTTCAGATGCGAGCAGATCTCTTTCGCCAACGCCGGGTGCGCATTGCCTGAGAAAATTTTAACGTTGCCGGTTACGCTCATTGGTGTCGGTCGTCAGTAGTCGGTTATCAGTGATCAGTTCTGAACTGACGACTGACGACTCAAAAATAAAAAAGCGGCTTCGTTTTAAACAAAGCCGCATTCCGATTTGTGAAATGGCTGGGGCGGGAGGAATCGAACCTACGAATGCCGGATCCAAAAACCGGTGCCTTACCACTTGGCTACGCCCCAAACTTATTTCAGAAACTGATCGGAAGCGACCTAAAACACTTCTTCAAGTGCCTCGCGGTATTCATCCCGCGAAATTGTCGCTACGGCAAACTTTCGCCAGTTGACCTCATTGTCAAGGGCTTTCAGTGCTGCTTGCCGTGTCTCTTCTTTTTCAAATACCGCGAAAACGCTACCACCGCTTCCGCTTAACAAAGCTTGTCTGGCACCCAGGTCGAGAAGCGTATTCTTCACGCGATCGACCTCGGGGTATGCCGCAAATACTGTCGTTTCAAAGTCGTTCTTGAAGGCCGTATAGTTGAAATCCGCGGATTCCAGGTCAAAACGACAAATTTGGAGTTTACGTTTCGACTCCTGGTTTGTCAAGACGGCGGTATTCAGGCGTTTGAATGCATCTCGCGTCGCCACCGCAACATCCGGAGTGACGACAAGCATATGTTCCGCCGCAAAATCCGAGATCGGCTCGACGACCTCTCCACGACCCATTCCGAGAGCAGTTCCTCCATATAAAAAGAACGGAACATCCGATCCGAGTCTCGACGCCAACGGATGAAGATCCTCCGAGCTCAAATGCACGTTCCAGATCTTGTTCAGGCCGAGAAGCGCAACCGCCGCGTTAGATGATCCGCCGCCGAGTCCGCCCGGAGCCGGGATGACTTTTTCGAGATGGATCCTCGCACCGCACCGGATCTTGCATTCCTCCCGAAGCATCATCGCCGCACGCACGACGAGATTCTTTTCCCCGACTGGGATCCGGTTGTCACCGCATGTCATTACGACATTTTCGGATTCCGATCCCGCGATCTTGAGATTGTCGTGAAGCGAGACGGTTTGAAAAACAGTGCAGAGATCATGAAAGCCGTCGGGCCGCCGTCCGACGACCTGCAGATGCAGATTGATCTTTGCAAAAGATGGGAGATTAAGTTCGTCGGCCATTCCCATAAGAATAGAAGCCAAGATACTGTATGTAAACGAAAAAACGCGTCACCGGGCATACAAAAAGCGGACCCGGAGCCCGCTTCGGTTGATGCTCATGCGATGTCCGCTACTTTCTCAGCAAGAAAACCTCGGTCATGTAATAAGTTCCGTCGGCCGTTACAGAGACTCCGACGGCAGACTCCTTCCAATTCGGACCCAGCAAGTTCTTGCGATGAGCCGGTGATTCTAGCCACTTCTCGACCGCAAGCGCCGCAGGATCCTCAAAGCCGCGCATGTAAGCGATGTTCTCGCCGATCGTGCGCCATGTTCCGAGTCCGGCTCGATCTGCCCGGTCATCGACCATCGACCCGTCCGATCCGCGATGACCAAAGAATTTCTCGTGAGCCATGTCCGCGGAGTGCATTCGTGCCACTGTCGCGACGCTCTCGCTCCACTCAAGATCGACGAGACCGTTCTTTGCTCTTTCAGCATTGATCATCGCGAAGATCTGCTGCTCGAGTGTCGCCGCCGACGCAGTATTCGAGTTGTTCGAATTTCCGGCAAGACGAGCCCGTGTCGCCCCGGTCATCGTGACAGGCACTTTGGCTCCGGGTCGAAGATCGAAATGTATGGTTGCTTGATTTTGTGCAGCGATGTCACTGCAGAAAAAGGTAAGGCTTAATAAAAAAAGGGATAAAGATGCTTTCATCGGACCTCACTTCGGCAGCCGGACGATCCCGACAAAATCGGGACTCTCAGCTTTGCGCCCACGCCTTTCGACGCGGTTGCCATTTCGGATAAGGACTCTATGTTGTGGAATCAGCGGGTGAAACTGACTCCATTAAAGTAGATAGCTAATGGCCTGAGCTTTCCGAAAAGGCACCATGCGTCAATCAGGTTGTAGAATGGTCGTATGACCAATCGCGGTCAGGCTAGCAGACAAATGAAGGCTTGTGACCTGTCAAAATATGGCGCCGCCTGTTTGTCGATTTTTCCGATTTGTCGAGTGTTTCTTGGAGTTTAGCCTGGTGGTGAACCGGGGCGTTCGGGATCCTGAGCTTTTTTTGGCTCCTACTTCGCGTGATATAGTGGCAAAAGAGATGGCAGGCATATTCGCAAAATTGAAACAGACCGTCGGATTCCTATCGATCATGTCGATGCTGGTGTCGTCGGTAGCGGCGTGTGCGTGTGCCTGTTCGCATCACTCGGGTGAGAAGGCGGCAAAAGAAAGTTCTTGTCATTCGCATTCCGAGTCAACTTCCCAGCATCATCAGTCCGGAGATCTCTCAATCAATCGAGGACGTGCAATTTCGGACCCGGGCTGTTCGTGCAATACGGCGTCGCCGCGTTTGGTGCTGAAGCAGGACAAGAAGCAGCTAAACGATAAGTCAGCTCCAGAGCGAGCTCCCCTGAATGGTCCCAGTTCGACCGCGACACTCGTCATAATTTCCGTCCCTGATTTCGGGACGGTATCCTTTGCTTCATCATACTTACGAAACTCCACGTCGGGCCGCGCACCCCCGCGCCCAAAATTCGCTTAACAACTCGTAATTAATTCGTGTATTCCGCGGAGCCGCTTTTGCTAAGAGGCACGCGTAGAATTCACGTTGCTCTAGCACGGGGAGGTTCATGAAAAACTTAATAACTGTATTAGCCTGCGCTCTCATCTTGTCAGCGAGTTCTTACGCTCACACCGCGTTCAGGCTTGTCTCGTCAGAAAAAAAGATGGTCGCTCAATCTAAATTAGCGACTCTGTTAAAAGGACAACCGGCCGGAAAGATCGACGGCGCGAGTATTTCATATGACGGTCGCGAGATCCGTCTCGTCGTCACGACCGGTCCGGAAGACGACATGCTTTCATACCGCATTCAGGGAATCCGGAATCCTAATATCGTCATTAAGCCCGGGGCCCTTCTAAAGCTTCTCTTAATAAACGTCGACGCCGACATGCGTCACGACATCCGCTTTGGCCACGTAGCCGGCGAGTTCGGGATCGCTCCGGATATCACCGAGGCTTCCGGCAGCAACAAGCTCGACGGAGCTCCCGAAGCAGGGTTCTTTAACGCTGAAGAGATCGTTCTAGAAGCGGTGGAGACCGGATCCTACAAATACTTCTGTTCCGTCCGCGGTCATGCGAAGGGCGGAATGTGGGGGAATATTTTAGTAGGTGTAGCGCCCGGAGCGGCCGGCATAAAGATGGCTGAAAAAACGGAACACGTGCATTCTGCGGCGGAGGATCAGGAAGTGCGCGATCATGGAGCGGCTGCTGCAGCCTCTCCTTCGCCCAGGACGCACGACCACGAGCAAGCTCCGGCTGCCGATAATCAACACGGCGGACCCGCTGAACATTCCAAGCATGCGTCGATGCGATCGTCGATCAACCTAGGCGATCCGATGTCGCGTGAAGGTTCGGGTACGTCATGGCTACCCGATTCGTCGGCGCTGTATGCCTACATGAAGATGTTCGAGGACGGCTCGATGCTTATGATGCACGGCACTATGTTCCTACGCTACACATCGATCGGTTCGAGTCGTGAAGTCTCAGCATCCGGCAAAGGCACCCGAAATCGCGTCGATGCTCCGTCGATGTTCATGGCGATGTATTCGAAGCCGATCGGCGAGAGATCGCAGATCGGTCTGCGGGCGATGCTGAGTCTCGATCCGTTGATCGAACGCGGTTATGGATATCCGCTTCTTTACCAGTCCGGCGAGCTCTATCGCGGCGAACCGATCCATGATCGCCAACATCCTCATGATTTCGTGAGCGAACTTGCCGCCACATACTCGTATAAGATCGACGACAAGAATTCGTTTTTTGTTTATGCGGGCTTGCCGGGTGAACCTGCACTCGGACCGCCGATGTACTTGCATCGGCCTTCAGGAATGAACAATCCCGACGCGCCCATCGGCCATCACTGGCAGGATGCTACGCACATCACATACGGAGTGGTGACTGCCGGCTTTACTCATGACAAGTTCAAGTTCGAGGCGAGCGCATTCAACGGCACGGAGCCTGATGAAAATCGTTGGGCATTCGATTCGCCGAAGCTGAACTCGTTCAGCGGACGATTCTCTATTAATCCGACAAAGGAATGGTCGTTCCAGATTTCGCACGGATATTTGAAATACCCGGAGCGAGCCGAGCCCGATCTGAAAGTCATCCGCCGAACGACGGCGTCGGCTATCTTTAATAAAGTTTTTAGTCCGGAACGAAATTGGTCGAACGCATTTGTCTGGGGCAGGAACAGCAGTGATCAAGGAAGCGGCAATTCATTTCTATTTGAAAGCAATTATGAATTCGACAAAAATTCTGTTTTCGGAAGAATGGAAAGTGTCCAGAAGAATGCTCACGAGCTCGTGCTCGATGCTCCGCACCCCGAAGGAAATCTCTGGGTCGGCGCATATTCGCTCGGTTACCTTCGCGAGATCGTGAAAGGCAAAGGCATCGATGTCGGCCTCGGCGGAATGGCGACGTTCAATACGAATCCGTCAAGCATTTCGAATTTCTACGGCGGCACAAGCCACGGCGGATGGCAGATCTATCTTCGACTCCGGCCGTCGAGAGCTAATTGAGGAGGACGATATGAAACGATCAATATCATTACCTGTTGCTCAGTCGACTTCCCTCCATGTAGATCCCGTGTGCGGAATGAAAGTCGATCCCGCAACCGCGGCGGCCGAGTACGAATACAACGGAACGAAGTATTACTTTTGTGCGGTTCGATGTAAGGAAAGATTCGAAGATGATCCGAGATCGTTCTTGTCGGCCGCGGGACACGATATGTCCGCAGGAGTCGAGACGCACGGAGCTTCGCAATCCCAAATCCCACATCCCAGTTCCCAAATCGAATACACCTGTCCGATGCATCCCGAGATCGTCCAGATCGGACCCGGGAGTTGTCCGACCTGCGGGATGGCGCTCGAGCCGAAAGAGATAACTCTCGACGACTCCGCGGATCCGGAATACATCGACATGCAGCGAAGATTTTGGATCGCGGTTCCGCTCACGCTTCCCGTGTTCATCCTCGCGATGTCGGAGATGTTCGTCGATTTCAATTCGCTTGTCCCGTCGTGGCCGCATGGCCGCGCGTCGTATGCCTCGCTTTGGATCCAATTTATTTTGGCGACGCCGGTCGTGCTTTGGGGCGGTTGGCCATTCTTCCAACGCGCATGGTCGTCGATCAAAAATGCGAGCCCGAACATGTTCACGCTTATCGCGATCGGAACAGGTGCGGCATATCTTTTAAGTCTCGCCGCATTGTTCGTCCCGCAGTTATTTCCACCGGCGATGCGCGATGCGCATTCGGGAATCGTGCCCGGATATTTTGAAGCCGCGGCCGTGATCACGACTCTTGTCCTCCTCGGGCAAGTTCTCGAGCTTCGTGCCCGATCTCAAACATCGAGCGCGATAAAAGAACTGTTACGACTCGCTCCGGAAACGGCGACGGTCATTCGTAATGACGGAACTGAAGAAACGATTGATCTGAGTCACGTTCATGTCGGCCACGAACTTCGCGTCCGGGCGAATGAAAAGATCCCGACCGACGGCGAGATCGTGGAAGGCGAAACATCGATCGACGAGTCGATGGTCACCGGCGAATCGATGCCGGTTGAAAAGATTGCCGGAAGCAAAGTGATCGGCGGAACGATAAACGGCAATCGCAGTTTCGTTATGAAAGCGGAGCGTGTCGGCGGCGACACTCTGCTCGCGCAAATCGTCCGGATGGTTGGAGAAGCTCAGCGCAGTCGTGCTCCGATACAGCGTCTGGCCGATGTTGTTTCGGCTTACTTTGTGCCGGCCGTTATCGTGGTCGCCCTTATCGCATTCGTGGTGTGGCTCATGTTTGGAAGTCTGGCGTATGCGATCGTCGCGGCCGTTTCGGTTTTGATCATCGCGTGTCCGTGTGCACTCGGACTAGCGACACCGATGTCGATCATGGTCGGTACGGGCCATGGCGCGAAGAACGGTGTGCTTATCAAGAAGGCCGAGGCGTTGGAGCTCCTTGAAAAAGTTAATGTCATCGTCGTGGATAAGACGGGTACGCTGACGGAAGGAAAACCGACAGTGCAAACGGTGGCCGCGCTTGCACAGGTCGGAACCGAGAGCGGTAGCGACCGGGTGTCCCGTTTAGGATTCGAAACCAACGACGCAGAGAATCACATCCTAACGTTAGCCGCCTCGCTCGAGCAGCACAGTGAACATCCTCTTGCGTCCGCCATCGTGAATGAAGCACGCGAAAGAGGACTCGCCCTTGAGACGGTCGAAGGTTTTGAGTCGCGGACGGGTATAGGCGTGAGCGGATCGGTCGACGGATTGAGCGTCGCTGTAGGAAAGTTCTCGAATTCCGCAGCGGCTGCCCCGGTCGCTACCGCTCGCGGTTCTGACTTCGACGAGCTTCGATCAAAGGGTCAGACCGTGATCTTTGTCACTATCGACGAAAAGCCCGCTGGCATCATCAGCATCGCCGATGCGATCAAACCTTCGGCAAAGCAAGCGATTGATGAACTCCATCGCCGCGGAATTGAGGTCGTGATGATGACCGGCGATAATCGCTCGACCGCCGAAGCAGTCGCGAAACAACTCGGCATCGATCAAGTCTTCGCCGAAGTCATGCCCGAAGATAAAGCTGCAAAGGTTAAAGAGCTTCAGGCGCAAGGGAAGATCGTCGCGATGGCTGGTGATGGAGTGAACGATGCTCCGGCACTCGCACAAGCAGACGTCGGGATCGCATTCGCGAGTGGAACCGACGTGGCGATCGAGTCGGCGGACATCACACTTCTTCGACCCGACTTGATTGGAATCGTTAAAGCACTGAATCTCAGCCGCGGCACGATGAAGAATATCCGTCAGAATCTCTTCTTCGCATTCGCGTATAACGTTATCGGTGTTCCAATCGCCGCGGGCGTGCTGTTTCCATTTATCGGATTGCTGTTGTCACCGATGATCGCGAGTGCGGCGATGACATTTAGCTCGGTGTCCGTGATCACGAACGCCCTGCGACTGCGAAATTCGAAACTCTAAGCTCCAGTAACCGCAGATGACGCGGATGACACAGATCAAGAAGTGATTTTTCAGAAAATCTGCGTCATCTGCGTCATCTGCGGTTAACCACCTCTCTAAGGTAAACTCTAGTTATGTCCAAAATCGCTCTCGCCATTCACGGCGGTGCCGGAACAATTCTCAGATCCACCATGACACCCGAGCTTGAACGCGAGTATCGCGCCGGGCTCGAAACCGCGCTGAACACCGGCTGGCAGATTTTAGAAAGTGGCGGATCAGCACTGGACGCCGTCGAACAAACTGTCTGCTCGCTGGAAGATTTTCATTTGTTCAATGCGGGACGCGGTTCGGTCTTTACGCACGATGGCAAGAACGAGATGGACGCATCGATCATGGACGGCCGCACGCTCGATGCCGGAGCGATCGCGTTTGTTCGAAACGTGAAGAATCCGATCACGCTCGCCCGGCTGGTGATGGAAAAAACTCCACACATACTTCTCGCCGCCGATGGCGCGAACCAGTTTGCAAAAGAGATGGCCGTCGACTTTGCACCCGACGAATATTTCTTCACCGAGCATCGATGGCAGCAACTTCTGAAAGCCCGCGAGGAAGGGATCGTTCAACTCGATCATGCGGCTGAAGAACAAGAGTCAGTGGAAGACGCGGAACAAAAACGAAATCCAAAATCCAAAATCCAAAATCCAAAATCGCTCGGTACTGTCGGAGCGGTCGCGTGTGACGCCGTGGGCAATCTCGCCGCGGCGACTTCGACCGGCGGAATGACGAACAAGAAATTCGGAAGAGTCGGCGACACGGCGTTGATCGGTGCAGGAACTTACGCAGAGAATGCGACCTGTGCAGTTTCGTGCACCGGCCACGGAGAATTTTTTATGATGGGTGTCACGGCTTATGATGTCGCCGCGCGTATGAAGTATCGTGGGATCGATCTTTCGACCGCAGCCAAGCAAGCGATCGAGCATCTGACGGACATCGGCGGCGAGGGTGGATTTATCGCGGTTGATGGATCGGGTAACGTTGTACTGCCATTCAACTCCGACGGAATGTACCGCGGCCATCGGACCGCAGACTCGTCCGAGATTGAGATCTACCGCTGAGTTGCTCGAGCCTACTCCGGTTTCCAGTTCTTGTCGGTCCGCTCCTCTTTCGCGGCAAGCACCTTCTCCAAAAGCTCGAGAGCGTTTTTCTTGGACTCTCTTGCTGACAGGCCCATTGCTTCGGCGGCCCGCTCAAACTTCTCGTTAGTAATGTTCTCTTCCTTGCCCATGTCGTTGTTGGGCATTTGGCATCCGCAGTTGTAACACATAATTACCTCAGTTTTTCTCAAGCCAATTAACGACTTCGTGCCCTCGGGCGACCCTAAAACATTTTGCCGGCGGATAACGCGAATTGTCGCTAATGGAAATCAGTTCTTCATTGGCGTCCATTCGCGTTATTCGCGGGCAAGATCTTCCTCAGCGATCACGCGTTCGCCTGTCGCTCTTTCTCCATGATCTCATCTCTGATCTCTTGGACGTAAGCGATATCGATCGGAACTAGATCGGCGAGAGTGACGACGAGCTCGCCCTTTCGTCCGTGTTTGATCGCGTGGGCGATGGCATCACGACTCTCGGGGATGATCCGGACCTGCGGCTTGTTCTCGCTTTGTGCGACTCCTTCCTGCAGGAGTCGGAACATGTCTTCGTCCGTTCGGCCGCGCAAATAATTTCCTCGGCGGATGACGATGCGATCGAAATTATCGCCTGCGATCTTTGCAAATTCGCGGATGTCGTCATCGCGTCGATCGCCCGTTCCGTTGAGGACGCATGTCCGATATTTGTTCGGAAGCTTCGAGATAAAATTCACCAGACCGCGCATGCCGGCCGGGTTGTGTGCGTAGTCCATCAAAACTGTCACCCCGTTTCCGATCTCGACGAAGTTGAGTCGTCCCGGAGTTTGTGCCGTGCCCGCATTAAATGTCGTCAGACCAACACGCAGGTCTTCGATGGAGACGCCGTGAACGAATGCTGCCAGCGTCGCTGCGATCACATTCTGGATCATGAACTCCGCACGGCCACCGTAGGTCAGGGGAATGTTCGTGACCTTTTCAATGCGGACTTTCCATCGTCCTTTCAGGATCGTCACGTAACCATTTTCATAAACGCACGAGATGCGTCCGCGTCTCGCCTGCCGCTCGATGTTCTCGTTGTTCTCGTCCATCGAAAAATAGACGCAATGTCCCTCGACAAGCTCGCGCATTTTGTAGACGTGCGGATCTTCGGCATTGAGAACTGCGTAACCTCGCTTTGAAACCGCACGAGGCACGACCGACTTAACACGTGCCAAATCACCCAACGTGTTTACATCTTTCAATCCAAGGTGATCAGCCGCGACGTTTGTCACAACACCTATGTCGCAATAGTCAAAACCGAGACCCGATCGGATGATCCCACCGCGTGCTGTTTCGAGCACCGCAACATCGACGGTCGGATCTTTCAGCACGAGCTGTGCTGAAACGGGTCCCGTATTGTCGCCTTGCACGATCTGTTGATTCTGGATGTAAGTTCCGTCGGTCGTCGTGAATCCGACGGTGCGTCCGCTGCCTTTAAGGATGTGTGCGATGAGACGCGTCGTCGTAGTTTTCCCGTTCGTGCCGGTGATCGCGATGATCGGAATTCGAGACGGCGTGCTTCGCGGGAAAAGCATATCCAATACATGCTCCGCGACGTTCCGGCCGATTCCCTCGCTCGGAGCAAGATGCATTCGAAAGCCAGGCGCGGCGTTTACTTCGATGATCCCGCCACCGTTCTCGGCAAGCGGCTCCGAAACGTTCGGCGCGATGATATCGACGCCGGCGACATCGAGCCCGATGATGCGCGCGATTCGCTCGAACAAGAACACATTTTGCGGATGAACCTCGTCGGTGCGATCGATCGCCGTGCCGCCGGTCGAGATATTCGCGGTTGTTTTGAGATGCAGAATTTCGTCTTTTGCCAAAACGGTGTCGAGCTCGTAACCGTTCGAACGGATGCATCGCATAGTCTGGTTGTCGATGTCGATCGTCGTCAAAACGTTTTCATGTCCGTAGCCGCGTCGCGGATCTGAGTTCGTGATCTCGATCAGTTTCTCGATCGTGTTCTCGCCATCTCCGACTACGTGCGCGGGGATCCGCTCTGCGACCGCGATCAGACGGTTGTTCACAACCAGAGCGCGAAAGTCAGCTCCCTGGAGCTGCTTCTCGACGATGATCCATCGCGAATATTCTTTCGCCTTATCGAAAGCGATCTCCGCATGCTCGAGATCAGTGATCCCGACCGTCGCTCCTTTTCCGTGATTTCCATCGAGCGGTTTGATTACCACCGGGTAACCGACCGATTCGAGCGTCTTTTCTAACTCGTCTTTTTCACGAATCTTAAAACCGCGCGGCACAGGAACGCCCATATCACCAAGAAGTTTTTTCGTCGCATGCTTGTTGCCGGCAATGTCCACCGCGATCATGTTCGTGTTCGCCGTAGTCGTTGCCTGAATGCGCTTTTGATGAACGCCGTATCCGAGTTGCACGAGCGACTGATCGTTCAAACGAATAAACGGAATGTCGCGGGCCTGAGCTTCGTCGACAAGAGATCCCGTCGAAGGGCCGAAGCGCACTTCTTCGCGGATCTCACGCATCCGTTGAACGTCATCCGCGATATTTTTGCGGAGCTCATCCGTCGAGATCCCGTCAGCGAGATCAAGAAATAACTTTACCGCCGCACGCGCCGCAAATCGCCCGACCTCTTCCTCGTGATAGCTAAAGACGACGTTGTAGATCCCGCGCTCGTTCGTCTCCCGAGTCCGGCCGTAACCGGTGTCCATCCCGGCGAGCGTCTGCAACTCGAGAGCAAAATGCTCGATGACATGCCCCGCCCACGTCCCTTCCTGCACGCGTCGAAGAAATCCGCCCGGCTCCTGATAGCTGCAGCCATGCGAGTTCAGCGAAGGCAAGACTTCCAACATCCGATCGTAAAACCCTTCGATCTTGTCAGACGGCTTATCCTCGTAGTCCTCGATATCAAGACGCAGGATGATGAGCTTTTTCCAATAGCCGCTCCAGTAATTCGGGCCGCGGAGAGTTCTGATTTCTAGGATGTTCATTGAATTCAGTTTGCGATTTTCGATTTTCGATTTTCGATTTGCAATCTCGCCCTGGCCGTCTTCCGCGACGCGGAAACAATTGCCGTGATTTCCCCAGCTTCGATATGCAGATCACGAACTAATCGTTCTTTCAGGAGCCCGCCTTCCATTATGAGTTCGAGCCAAAGAGCGCTTTCGTCCGCCTCTTCCTCAACAATTCCGAGTTTAGCGATGAACTCGGCTTTTGACGACCGTACAAGTTGGCCACCGATCGCGCGGCCCGAAGCGTTCCTTGGAAGCGCGTCGACAACTTTCATCACGCGGAGAGCGAACGATTTTGTCCGCTTCATCATTTCTTTTTCAGTCATTGTGGGAGACCTCTTAAAATGTGATTGCAAACTGCGATTCGGAAATCGCACTAACCTAGAGCAAAATCAAAGACCTAAACCACACCGCGATCGCAAATCGCAAATCGAACTTCGAAAATCACACTAGGCGATGTCCGGCAACAAGAACTCATTCGGGATTTGCAGCGGATGTCGATTCAGAAAATCGTAGATCAGCCCGTCGCGGAGGACGTGGAGCTGCACTCCGCAGACACTGAATTCCTGATTGTCGCCAACCTCGGCGATCTCGTTGTACGTGATCTGCGAACCGTCGACGATCGTCACGCTTCCTTGTCCGTAGACTTCCATGATCCCTTCGCTGTTCAGAATGATCGCGGTGTTCTCGTCGATGCCGATCCCGAGATTGTACGGATTGAACGAGACGGCAGTGATCAGTCGGCTGATGCGTCCGCGTTCGGTGAAGTGCTGGTCGATGATGATGTTTTTGAGAAAGCCGAGACCGGGTGAAAGCCGGACGCTATTCTTGTGTGGATGCGGCGTCGATTCGCCGCGGACGATCATCGCCGTGCTCATTCCCGCTGCACCGGCGCTTGTGCCGGCGAGTACGACTTTTGTCTCGCGGACCAGACGGCGGAGCTTGTCGGCGAACTTCGTTCCGCCAAGAACCGAGACCAAACGCATCTGATCGCCGCCGGTCATGAAAACGCCGCCGACGCCATCGAGCAGCTCATCCGGATCCGCTTGAAACACATCCTGTCGCGACGTCGCTCGAAGCACGCGCGGGTTCGCGACTCCGAGATTCCGAAACGCCTGGGTGTAGACATCGGCCGCGAACTCCGGATAGTCCGACGCCACGGGGACGATCAGTACGTCGGATTTATCTCCGACCAGTTCAAGGAACTTTTTCAGTATCCGCCGCTCGTTGTATTTGTCTTCGGCACCGCCGATAACAAGAAGATGTCCGCCAATGATCTCGCGGTCGATTCGCTCACTCATCGTTTGTCAGTACAGAGAACTTATTTGAAAATCTAGAATTTAAGTTATTGGAAATGGAAGGAATGGTCAAGATTAGCGGATTTCGGGACTCTTCGTGTGGCTTGGCGTCTTTGCGTCAAAATCATGTTCACGCAAAGACGCCAAGACGCAAGGTTTCATCCAGTTCAACACGCAATCGTTCTTGCTCCGCTAGGAGCGACATGTTTGTAGTATCGAACGCAAAAATGAATCTCGCTCCGGAGGAGCGAAATGTTCGATAACGGATCCAAAATCAATTTCACTCCTACGGAGCGAAATCTCTGGTGAAATCCCGATACTACAAACATATCGCTCCTAGCGGAGCAAGGACTTGTCGTGAAAAAACAATTTCGGTTTTTTCACTTCACACCGTCTCGACCTCTTCCACTCCAAGAACTTTCAACATCGTCGCTTGATTCGAAAGGACGAACTCATTCCGCGTCGCGAGCAGTTTGTTGGTCAGCTCATGACACTCGAAGTCAAGTCGTTCAGCATCCAGTTTGCCCGGACGCCCGGCCTCGTGTGCAAATGACAGCTCTTCGACCAGATCGAACAACATCTCATTTGCAGATTTCGTTATCGCGCTCAGCCTGTCACGATACAGTCCGAATCCCTTCACGCCCGTGAACATATGCTGAGTGACCGCCACCTCATGCCATGCCCAGTCGAGCTTTGGTGACAGCGACCGCACGCCGTGGATCCATCCGACCATATTCAGGGTCTCGGTGATCTCGCGGAAAAATCCGTCGAGCCGATCGTCAAGGAAATCGTAATCGGGATTCGTGACATCGCCGCGAAGCCGCCCTTCCGCTGCGAGCTGATCCTTTACCGCCGTGCCGTCGTACGGGAGCATGCGACAAAATGTAGCCGCGAGATCGCCATCTCTTGTGATCGTTCGAAGAAAATCAAGATTCTCACGGACCGAGTTGAATGTCGAAGACGGATCGAACAGCATGAAGCCGTATTGAAACATCACGCCGATGCTCTTGAGCGTATTCACTGCGTTGAGATTCTGTTCGACGCTCAATCCTTTGTTGAGAACCTCGAGGCCTTCCTCGCTTCCCGATTCGAGACCCATGTAGACGAGATACAATCCCGCATCGCGGAGGATCTCAAATAGCTCAGTCTCAACCACATCGGCCCGACAATTTATCTTGAAGATGATTTTGCCGACGAGATCTTGTCGATAAAGCTCATCGACAAAACTCAAAGTCCATTTTCGCCACATCGGTCCGACGATCGGAAAGTCGTCATCCTGAAACAGAAATATTTTCGAATCTCGCTCTTCGTAAAGCTGGCGCATTTCGTCGGCGACATTCTTGATCTGACGCAGACGAACGATCTTGCCCGGGACCGCGCGATAGAAAGTGTGTATTGAGCAGAATGAACATTTGCGCGAGCATCCGCGACTCGCGATCAAAGGCATGATGTCATGACCGAGTATCGACATCGGCTTGAACTCGCGATCCGGTAGCGGAAGTATGTCGAGACTTTCAATCAAGGGACGAAGGGTGTTGCAGACGATCGATCCATCCGTTTGCCGATACGCGATTCCCTGAAGTCCGCGCCAATCGTCATCACGATGGAGAGTCTCAACCAGCTCAAGCAATGTGAGCTCGCCTTCGAATCGCACGACGCTGTCGAGATTCGGAGCATGTGCGAGTGCTTCCTCGTAGCTCAAGCTCGGGAAATGTCCGCCCATCGTAAAATGACAAGCGATGCCTCCGTCGCGGAGCTTGTCGATGAGCGAGCTGAATTGCGTGATGTAAAACTGAAATATGAGCGAGAAGCCGACGAGGATCGGATCGAGGAATTTGACACGTTCAAGAATAAGATCCGGGTCGATCTCGAAATCGATGACCTCGACTTCATAGCCGTTCTTGCGAAGTGTTGATGCGAGATATCCGATGCCGAGGTTGCCTTGGTTTTGAAAGCCGATAAGAACGACGGGCCTGCGTTTCGTGCCGAGAATTTCGTCGCGCACTGCGGGTGAAACTGCTCCGTTCATTATGGGAAGCTGCTTCATGATCACCTCCTGCCAGGGGCCTGGCATAAAACGAGTACATGAACGATGGGAGGATTCGGGCGGGCGGTGGCCTTGCGAACGAGCCGCTCCCATCGAATTGTTTGTCACGGGACGAGGCTCAGAACTTCGCCTTCCTAAGAACGGCGATTGCCTGATCGACCGCCCGGTTATTCAGATCCGCCATCGCACGCGTGCGCTCCAGACTGATCACCGCGAGGTCGCGCAGAACTGCCCGATCCAGAAATTGAAAAAGCCAAGGCGGAACGGGATCCACTGCAGGGCCGGGATAAAATCTCAAAAGCTCGTTTAACGGTTCGTTGGCCATAAAAATCCTCCATTGAATTCGTACTTAATTTCTACTAACCACCCGGGTGATAAACGTTCGACGTTTTCGGAAATTCTTTTTGCTGAGGAGAAACGTCTTTTATCCTTTTGGTGTTTCGATCCAAGATTTGGAGGGAGTTCTCTATCGACTCGCGAAAGATTCGCAGGTCGGGAAGGCGGGCTTGCCCCCGCAAAACTAACTCGCTTTAGAACGCTTTCGAACATTTTAAGACTCGCAGCTTAGACACGTCGTAGCATTCACATATCGATGTCTAAGAAGTGGACCAATGAAAAACTGCCAGGTGCTCTCCATTACGTCACGGGAAACGTAGACAAACGACGTCAGATCTTCAGCAACCAACGGAACTGCATTGCATTTCTGGAAGAGCTCCAGTCATTAAAGAATAAACGCGAAGCACGGCTGATCTGCTTTGTTGTAATGCCCGACCATTTTCATTTGATCGTGAATCCGCGCGATGGCGACATTCAGACATGGATCGCTGAACTAAAAAGTTTATCGGCGAAGAGACTCGTCCAAGCAAATGCGAATGGGTTCTTTCGAAAGCCCGACGGCGAGAATGAAGTATGGCAGGAGAGTTTCAAAAGCTTGGCGCTTTGGAGCGGTTGGCTGATCTGGCAAAAGATCAACTACATTCATCAAAATCCGCTGAGAGCGAATCTTGTTAAGTCAGCGGTCAATTATCGGTGGTCGAGTTTCAAGTCATTCTACGGACACGAATGTGAGGAACTATTGTCCGTGGATCATGAGTGGTGGTATTCGGATGACGTCGCAAAATTAAAGGAGGCAATGAAGCGAAGAGCAGGGGGAGCCAGCCTGCCTGACATGCGAAAGTGATTTTTAGTTGACGCATGACTTTCGTCGAGGATTAATCTCTGAGTTCGAGACCTTCGCAGGTTAGGAAGGATGGCTTGCCCCCGCTCTTTTCTGCGAGCGGTCGGGAAGGCTTATTTACTTTTCATGGCTTTTAGCAAACTCCCGGGCGTGAGCATGAAGAATGCAAGAGGAGCTTAAAACTAATCACGTTTTTCATATTCTGCTAGTAGAGCGGGGGCAAGCCCGCCTTCCTGACCTGCGAATGTGACTTCAAGTTCGAGGCAAGTCAAAACGGGGCAACGCAAAAGAGTCGCTGACATTCGCAAGCTGGGAAGGCGGGCTTGCCCGCTCTTAGCTTGTCTGCTCGGCAGTCATTCCGCTCGCCGAATGAATTTCCTGCAAGCTTCTCACGGTCACGTGATCCTGACTTTTCTTCGTCGAGATCGCTTCAACGAGTGCTTCCGCACCGGTGATCGTCGTGACGCATGGAACATTGAATTGCAGCGCTGCCTTTCGAATCGCTTTCTCGTCGTAGTGAGAAGTTTTCCCGAGTGGAGTGTTGATGATGATGTCGATGTCGCCCTGTCGGATGAGATCGGCGATGTTGGGACGGCCTTCGTTTACTTTGAAGACGGATTCGCATTCAAGTCCGACTTCGCGAAGCCGGTTCGCCGTTCCGTATGTCGCGACAAGACTGAATCCGAGTTTGTTGAGACGTCGGGCGAGGATCACGGCCTGGCCTTTGTCTGCATTCGTCACGGAGATGAAAGCTTTGCCGCTCATCGGTAATTTTATTCCCGCGCCTTCCATCGCTTTTCCGTACGCTTCGCCGAAGGATGCTCCGACTCCCATCACTTCACCTGTCGAATGCATCTCCGGCCCGAGTATCGGATCGACGCCCGCGAACTTCTTGAAAGGAAAGACAGGTGATTTCACAAAGATATTCGGAACCGGTAGCACGTCAGGCAAATTAAAATCTGCAAGCTTCTTCGCACCCGCCATCACAAGCGAAGCGATCTTTGCGATCGGGACGCCGGTCGCTTTTGCAACAAACGGCACGGTTCGCGAAGCACGCGGATTGACCTCGAGAACATATACCCGATCTTCCTGGATAGCGTACTGAATGTTCATCAGGCCTTTTACGCTTAAACCGCGGGCGAGCATTTCGGTGTAATGCTGGATCGTTTCGAGATGTTCGGGTGCGATCTTTTGCGCGGGCAGAACGCTCGACGAATCTCCGGAGTGAATTCCCGCCTCTTCGATGTGTTCCTGAATTCCCGCGATCACGACTGTCTCTTCATCGGCCAGAGCATCGACATCGATCTCACCCGCACGTTCCAGAAACTTGTCGATCAAGATCGGTTTCTCGGGCGACGCATCGACGGCAGAACGCATGTACTCATCAAGTGACTGTTCGTCGTAAACGATCGCCATCGCGCGACCACCGAGCACGAAGCTCGGACGGACAACGACGGGATATCCGATCTCAGCCGCGATAACTTTTGCTTCATCGGGCGACACGGCCGTTCCATTCGGCGGCTGCGGGATATTCAATTCTTTCAACAGTGCACTGAACCGTTTCCGATCTTCCGCGAGATCGATCGAGTCGGGCGATGTTCCGATGATCGGGACACCGGCGGCGTGTAATCTGTCCGCAAGATTCAGCGGCGTTTGTCCGCCGAACTGCACGATCACGCCCTCAGGCTTTTCAACCTCGACGATGTTCATCACATCTTCGAATGTCAGCGGCTCGAAGTAGAGACGATCCGATGTGTCGTAGTCGGTCGAGACGGTTTCCGGATTGCAGTTCACCATGATCGTCTCGAAATCCGCATCGCGGAGTGCGAACGATGCGTGGCAGCAACAGTAATCAAACTCGATTCCCTGCCCGATCCGATTCGGACCCGAGCCGAGGATCATGATCTTTCGACGATTCGTCGGATCCGCTTCGGACTCCTCTTCGTACGTCGAGTACATGTACGGTGTGAACGATTCGAACTCAGCACCGCATGTGTCGACTCGTTTGTAAACCGGCGTGATCCCGGCAGATTTGCGATGATCACGGACTTCGAGCTCGGTCGATCCGGTCAGGAACGAGAGTCGACGATCAGACAATCCATACTCTTTCGCGATTCGAATTTCATCATCGCCATATGAAGCCAGCGGTTTCGCGTCGAGCGAATCCTGAAACTCCATGACTTGTAAGAGCTGATCGAGAAACCATGGATCGATCTTTGTCAGACGATGAACCTCGTCGATCGAATAGCCGTTTTGCAGCGCGTATGTGATGTACGAGAACCGCTGCGAATTCGGACGCGCGAGTTTCCGTTGCAGTTCTTCATCAGGAACATCGACGAGTCGGAGCGGCTTCACTGCCTCGAGCGATCGCAATCCCTTGAACAGACTTTCCTTGAATGTTCGTCCGATGGCCATCACTTCGCCGACCGATTTCATCTGCGTTCCGAGAACGTCTTCGGCGCCCGGAAATTTTTCGAATGCCCACTTCGGGATCTTCGTCACGACGTAATCGATCGTCGGTTCGAACGACGCCGGAGTCTTCTTCGTGATGTCGTTTGGAATTTCGTCGAGCGTGTAACCGACTGCAAGCTTTGCCGCGATCTTTGCAATCGGAAATCCGGTCGCCTTCGACGCCAGAGCAGAGGAGCGCGAAACGCGAGGGTTCATCTCGATGATGCGGACATCGCCGTTCTCCGGATTCACCGCGAACTGGATATTCGATCCGCCGGTCTCGACTCCCACTTTTCGAATACACGCGATCGACATGTCGCGGAGTCGCTGATATTCGACATCCGTCAAAGTCTGCGCCGGTGCGACCGTGATCGAGTCACCAGTATGCACGCCCATCGGATCGAAGTTTTCGATCGAGCAGATGATGACGACGTTGTCGTTCAGATCGCGCATCACCTCGAGCTCGTATTCCTTCCATCCGAGGTTCGATTCTTCTATGAGTACCTGCGAGATCGGCGACGCTGCGAGACCGCCGCGTACTATTTCTTCGAATTCTTCGGGGTTGTATGCCGTTCCGCCGCCCGTTCCGCCGAGCGTGAATGATGGACGGATGATAGCCGGATAATCGGTCTCTTCGACGATCGCACGTGCTTCTTCCCACGTGTGAGCGAATCCGCCTTTCGCAGATGGAATCCCGATCTCGTCCATCGCCTTCTTGAACAGCTCGCGATCCTCGCCGACCTTGATCGCGTTGATGTTCGCACCGATAAGTTTTACGCCGTACTTATCGAGAATTCCTTTTTCGTAAAGCTCGACCGATAGATTTAATCCTGTCTGCCCGCCGACGGTCGGAAGCAGCGCGTCGGGTCGTTCTTTTTCGATGATGGCGGTCGCGGATTCGACGGTGAGCGGCTCAACGTATGTGCGATCGGCGATCTCGGGATCCGTCATGATCGTCGCCGGATTCGAATTTACGAGCACGACCTCAAAACCTTCGGCCATCAGCGCACGACAGGCCTGCGTCCCAGAATAATCGAATTCGCAAGCCTGACCGATGACAATTGGACCTGAACCGACGATGAGAATCTTATGTATATCTGTGCGTTTAGGCATTCGACGTCAAATCTTAAAAGCGTGAAGAGAGATTATAAAGGAACGCCGCGATTTCCTAAACCGGTCTGAGAGGATTGGATTTTCGACGCGGGGTGACGCGGATCAGAAGAAAGAATTTATTACAGGGATGGAGGGGATGAAAGGGATGGTTTCAATCCTCAAATCCACTTCATCCCTTCATCTCCTTTATCCCGTTCATCCTCGTAAGTCTCGTCTCGAACTGCACGATTCTTTCTTGCTCTTGTTCTTGTTCCGTGTTTTCCGTGTATTCCGTGGTCTGTTTGTCTCATGAACCACGGAATACACAGAAAACACGGAACAAGAAGAAGAAGACGACGACGAAAAAGCGACGAACACACAAAGACGAAAAGAAAACGCGGCCTTTGAAGACCGCGTTGTGGGTTTCTATTTTTACGACGTTTACTGATTACTGATCGTCGCAGTCGTTCCGTCGAACTTCTTTATCGAGACCGTGAACGGCTCGTTGTACGACTTCGCGCGATCTCGCAGGATCGCAAGCGCGACCTGCTCGCCAAGCAGGATCGACCAGTACGACGAGCTGCGGAAATGGATACCCGCATGGATCCCGTGACCGATCGTCACATTCCATGCAAGCTTATTAAGCTCTCCGTTAAGATCGAGATCGTTTGCATCCGCTCCGGCGTACGTGTTGAGCGATGTTCCATCGGAGCTCGCCTCATAAACATCTCGGCTGGCAGCAGTCAATAACGGTCGGATTTTCTGCGCGCCGTTGAAGAAAAACTTCAATGCCGTGATGCAGGCTCCGCCGACCGTTCCATGACCCGTCGGGTAGCACGGATGAGTCGGCGAGCCTTCCGGGAACGGCTGAGGAAGTAGATAGCTGCCGTGTGCATCAAAGATCTTCGGGAGAACCGCAGAGTTCAAAACATCGGCATGCAATGCAGCCGCTGCTTGCGGCATAGGATTTTGATTCGTCTTGCGTGCATGCACGAGCGCACCGTACTCTTCCGGACGCATGCGCAGATCCTTGATCCACTTGTGATACCACGCCGCCTTCAAAGCACGCGTCGCCATCTCGCACATCGTGCCCGCCGCATCCGGACCGCCAAGCGTACCAAAGGACTTTTGCGTTTGCGATCCGAGGTACGGATTACCCGGGTTAGGAGCTGCACCCAAACCGGCCATGATGAGGAACGCGGTGAAATAACCTTGGAACAGGACGTCGACACGCGTATAAGCCGCAAGGTCACGTCCGTTTCGAATGTACCGCGGCGTCGAATCGTATAACGTCGTACCTTCGTTCGCTCCGCCGTTCTGGATGTTTTGATACGTCGTCGGAGTCACCATGAACTCCTGGCCCGGAAGAAACGTCTGATACCGCTGACTCAGTTCCTGCGCTCCGTAATAAGTCGGCTGGATCATGAACTGAGAAACATACGGCCCTTTGACGTTCCCGTCGCCCGAGAAGATCCGACCGCGGAAAAGATTCTGCGGCGTCACCGGATAAGGCACCTGCGTGTTCCCGGCTCCGTTGATGTAGGACATGTTGTTCAAGTCGTTACACGCCTGGATCGCGAGCGGGTTCGATGCATAGTCGGTAAAATTAACATCACGCAGAAGCGCACCCCAGTAGTGTTCGACTTGATCCGCCGCCGTGCTCGCACTCGAGGTTGTCGGGCTCGCCGGAATTACCGTGCAGTGCGAATCGATGCCTTGAAGATCGAAAGCTAAGGCGCCTTGGGGTCCGTTGAGTTTGGAATTCCCGCCCCCGCCCGGGCTTCCGACGAGGATGCTATTGAAGTCCGACTGCTTTCCGGTCTGAAACGCTTTCAGCAAACTTGCCGCTGCTGCCGCATTCGGGATGCCGAGGGCGTCGTGATAAAGGCCCTTACTATAAATGCCGCTGTAGTCCGAGTAACGCGCGAGATCGCCGTTACCGGTCTGCGTGACATTTATTCGACTGTCGATCGCTGCATCTCGACGATACGCAAAACAGTCATTCATACGGGCCGGGCCGGCGCTGCTGCCGGCGTTGCCGTTACCACCCGCGGGTGCGGCTTCAGCAGTCGACTCTTTTCCACCAAGCAACGGAGCGACTCCGATCGCACCGACAGCGGCTCCGACGCCGCCTATAAAACGTCTGCGAGTGACCCCATTCGATTCGTCTGTTGGGACGACTTTCTCGGAATCGACAGATACTTCTTTCATACTATTCTCCTCTAGATTGAAATCGGGGCTGCAAGACGCGGACGGTGAAAGCCGCAATCGTTTGCTTACAAATTTTCCCTGTTTGTTACAAAGAATTCCGGCAGGTGAACACCGCCAGATACTGATATCGGTTTTTATGAACGGCGAATTATAGCACTAAAAAGCAATGCGGACGCAAGCGTTTTTGCGCTCGCGTCCGCAGGTTCGGTCAAAGTGACCGGCCTGATCAGAACGGTAGTCTCGGGACCTTCGGAACTTTACTCTCGATCTTCCTCTTTGTCTCGTCGACGACCGCCTTTCCACTGAGTATGCCGTCGAGCTGGCCGGCAAGACTTGGATTGAGCTTCTTCAGCCGCTCCTGGGTTTTCTTCGCACCCTTTTTATCGCCGCTCGCGTACTGGGCGGAACCGAGATTGAAGAGCCCCGTGACATTATTTCCGTCTAGCGTGACGACCCGGTTAAATTGCTGGATCGCTGCCGTGAGATTGTTCATTCCACGATATCCGAGCCCAAGTTGATTGATCGCGATGATCCAGTCGCTACGAAGACTGAGCGCGGTATTCAGCGCCGCTACCGCGGCCTGGAAATCCCCAAGCGAATTGTTCGTCGATCCGAGGTTCATGTAAGCCGCGTCGAGCTTCGGATCTTTCTGGACCGCGGCCTGAAGTGACTCTCGGCCCTTCAGGAGTTTAGCGTTCGCCTCAGCATCCTTTTTATTCTGCTTGTCAGCCTGCGCCGAGTTGTAGTACGCCCAGCCGAGATTCGAATCGTCGACCGCCGACGGACTCAGTTTATGCGCCTGATCGAGTCGAGCAGTTGCCTTGTCCCATTCGTTCGTCTTGCCCAAACAGAATCCCCACTCGAGATAGAGATCGGGATTATCCTTTATTCCGACTTCGGCGAGTTTGTACTCCGCGTTCGCTTCGGCATAACGCTCCATCTGCCGATACGTGCTGGCGAGATTCAAGTGAGCCTGGTAGTAGTCGGGATCGATACGGATCGCTTCCTTATAAGCTGAAACAGCATCCGGATATGCACCCTTGTTGTAATTGATGACGCCGAGATCGAACCACGCCGGCGCGTATTCGGGAGCGATCGCGACCGTTTCGCGATATGCGGCCACCGACTGCTCGGGCTGGTTCATTCGATCGAGAGTTGCTGCACGATAATATTTCGCGGTCGCATTACGACCCTCCAGCGAAAGCGCTTTTTCGAACATCGCGAGCGCCTCGGCATTCTTGTTTTGCTTGTACAGCACCATTCCCTTCGCGTTGTAGAACTCAGCGTCGGCGACGCCGTGCTTCTCGGCATTCTGAAGTGCCGACTCGGCTTTCGCGATCTCACCTGCGTTGATATACGAAACGCTTACCGGGACATAAAGTGTTTTCAAGTCGGGATTGATCTCCAGAGCTTTTTCATAATTCAAGCGCGCGTTCGCAGCGTCGTTCTTTGCATCGTATAACTCGCCGAGCTTCGCGTACGCGACGTCATTTTTCGGATCGAGCTTTACGGCTTCGACGAAATACACCATCGCCGCGGCGTTGTTGGTATCGCCCGCAACGGTCGTCCCCTTAGCGACGAGCGCGTCGCTCAGTCCCGACGAAGCATCCTCGTTGTTTGGGTTGTTCCTGAGTGCGTCGCGATAAGCCGCGATCGCCAGATCGACCTGCTTCGCCTCAAGCTGTGCATCGGCCTTCGCCGTCATCGTATTCGAAGTCGCTAGCTTGGTATCTCTCTGCTTCGCTTTGTTCTTTGCGAGGACCGCTTGATTCGTTTTCGCCCGAGCGACGCGCTTCTTCCGATACGCGACAACTTCCGAATCGAAGTGATTACGTCCCGCACGTCCGCTTGCACCGTTGGCTCTCATCGCGCGTCCGGCCGCTTTCTCCTGCGGCTCCCTTTTCGATTTTCGAAAAACGAAAACGCTCGATCCGCCGGCGATGTCATCCGAAGCAACGATGTCCTGCGGGAACACAAGCATCGTCGAAAATCCGATCGACATTAGAACGATCAAAGAAAAAAACGATTTGATGAACGGTCGATGGCGGAACATGTTTACCTCTTGAAAATTTTGTGGAACTTCTTAGACGAAGATCGCAGGAAGTTTTTGCCGGATCATTCGAACCCGACGAATATGGGTTCGGGCTGTAAAATTATATCGAATTTTTCGTTCACAGCGTGCTGGATCTTTTCCTTCAAGGCGATTATCTCCGCTGCGGATGCTCCACCGAGATTTACGAGAGCGAGGGAATGTTTCGTCGAGATGCCGGCGTTCCCGACGCGGTAGCCTTTGTGAAAACCGGACCGCTCGATGAGCCATGCCGCAGGTACCTTGACTCGATCGTCGTCCGCCGGAAAATGTGGAACCGGATCGTCCGACGCACTTGCGATCGAGTCATACTGCGATCTCTCTACGATCGGATTTTTGAAAAACGAGCCGGCACTGCGAGAATTCGGATCGCCTTCATCGATGACCATCGATTTCTTGCGTCGAATTTCGATCACCGCATTTCGTGTTTCGAGAAGTGTAGGACGATGTTCTCCAAAATGTTCGCGTAGATCTTTGTAGGCGATCTTCGGCTCGCCATTTTTTATCAGTTCGTACTTAACGGAGAGGACAACGTAACGGCCGATCTCGGTCGAATTAAATATGCTGGTTCGATATTTGAATCCGCAGTCCGAATTCGCGAGATCGACGACCGAACAACTCTCGCGGTCGAAGCATCGGACCGACACGATCGACTCCGAAACTTCTTGCCCGTACGCGCCGACATTTTGCACGGGCGTGCCGCCGACGAATCCGGGAATGCCGCTGAGACATTCGACACCGGCAAGCTCACGGTCGACACAGTACATGACGAGTGAGTCCCAATCTTCCCCGGCGTTCGCCGTAATTCTTGGTCCGTCAGCAAATATTCCCTTCAAACCGACGTGAATGACAAGTCCGTCAAACCCGCGATCAGAAACGAGAATGTTGCTTCCGCCGCCGAGCACAAACACATCGAGCCCGTAACGCAACGCGTGATCGAACGCGTCAGCGATCTCTTCTTCCGATGTCGGCCGCGTGTAAAAGCGCGCCGGACCGCCGACTTTTAAAGTCGTCAGCGGTGCCAGCGGAATATTTTCTTGAATTTTGATCTCAGGTGAAGCGGTCACAAATCGCATCCCGGAATCGCGTCATCAATGCAACTGATTGCCGCTGATCATCTGAAGCTGCGCGGCAAGATCCTTACGCCCGAGCTCCTTGACCTTGTTGAAAGCCTTTTGCGCTTCGCCAAGATTGCCGGCGCGAAATTCTGATTCGCCGAGGTTGTACCAACCGATCGCGTACTTGCCGTCGGTCGAAACCGCCTTTCGGAAAGAGGCAGCAGCGTCTCTGAAATTATCCTGTTTGCGATACGCGATACCGAGCTCGTTCATCGCGAACACCCACTTCGGCTGTTTCTCGATGACGCGCCTGAACGCATCGATCGCACCGGCGTAGTCGCCAAGGTCCGAAAGCGTCATTCCGAGATTGAGAAGCGGTCCTTCGATAAATTTCGGACTCGAGAACGCGGCCTTCTGCAGAGCCGCTTTTGCTTTCTCGAGCTTCACCTTCGCCACGTCCGGTCGCTTATTTGCGAGATCGTTCTTCGCGGCGTTGTAGTAGGCCCATCCGAGGTTGGCCGCATCGACGGAGCTATCCGTGATGGCCGATGCTTTCTCGAGATTTCGAACCGCAACATCCCAGCGACACGGAGTGAACTTCTTCATGTTCTCTTCGCATTGCTTCGCTATGACGAATCCGATCTTGCTGTAAACATCCGCCGCCTCGTCTTTGTTGTATGTCTTGTCGCGTTCGATGAATACGGTCGCGAGGTTGTACTTCGCCTCCGCGTCATTCCAATTCGACATCTGCCGATACGTGTCTCCGAGATTTACGAGGACTTCAATGTTGTCATTCTTTAGCCGCTCAGCCTGTTTGTATGCCGCGACGGCCTCTGGATAACTGTCGACCTGGAAATACGACGATCCGAGACCGACCAACGCGTCGAAATAACTTGGCTTCAACTCGGTCGCTTTCTTGTAATCCTCGATCGCTTCGCGATATCGCTTCAGACGGAACAGCGTTTCACCCGATTGAAAGTACGCATCGGCATATGTCGGATCCAAACTCTTCGCCTTCGCAAAGGCGGCGAGTGCAGCATCGTTATCGTTCTGCGAGTAACGGATCAAGCCGAGGAAGTATTGTGTCTGTGCGTCCTGCGGCGCGATCGCGATCGCCTTCATTAGAAGAGCCTCGGACTTGGCGATCTGACCTTGCTGATAGTAGAGGATGCCGAGCGGAACATAGATCTCGGTGAGATCCTTGTCCATCGCAAGGGCTTTCTCGTAATTCAGGATCGCGTCAGGATCACGATCCGTTTCGGAATAGACCTCGGCGAGTCCGAAGTACGCCGGAGAATTTTTGGGATTATATTTAAGTGCCTGCTCAAATCTTTGTTTCGCGATCGCGACGTTTCCCTTCACAAGCTGGTCGTTTCCATCGAGCGCGAGCGCTTCACTGAGGCCGTTCTGGGCCTTCATGTTTTTCGAATCCAGCGTAAGTGCTTCGGTAAAGAAATCGGTCGCCCGGACGAAGTCGTCCTTCTCCATGTAAAACTCGCCCACACCGGCGAAGATGACTGAGGCTTCGTCCTTCGGCATCGTCGGGATCTTCGGAATTCTGGGATCGTCTTCGCGAACGACGGTCGAGCGAACGCGTCGCGGCTCGACCTTGGCCAACGTCACGTACTGTTTGCTGACACGCCTCGCGGTTTCAATTCGCTGAGTTTTGGTTCTCGTCGTGCGGGACCCGACGGCGACCCGTTTCGGCGCAGCTTTCACAGCATTTCGAAAAACAAATACGCTCGATCCGCCGGTGAGGTCGCTGACCGGAACAAGATCCTGCGAACGGGCCGGAACCGCGGACACGAGGATCACGAAGATCATCAGCAACGCCAGAAATCTTTTTTCCATGCTCTTACTCGACTTGTTTGAAATGTGCTCGGCTGAGTTTTACTGGCTCACGTTACCACCAAGCACCCGCGAAATAAAGTTCCGCACCGTACGGAACGGGTACTTGTTGGCAAACTTGCGGTAATGATCGTTGTCCTGCAGCGAATAGAGATAGCTTCGATGATTGTTTACAAGTCGTTCGAAGATCGCAGGCTCGTTGTGCATGGCGAAGTCACCGATCTCGATCACGAACACGATGCTCGGCAGGCAATAGGCGCGAAAGCTTACGCCGTTTTTTTCAAGATGATCGATGCACGTCGCGATCCCGTTGTATGTGATCTGAGCATCGTGGAATGCGATGCAGCCGTTTTGATCGAGGACCTCGAGACAGAATTTGAAGTCTGAAAGCACGGCTTCGTCCGTGTGCTCGCCGTCGATGAAACACAGATCGATCTTTTCCGAGATCTGCGTCGGAGCGATCGAGCGCGAGTCGCCGTCGATGGTGACAAGTTTATCCATCTTCTCCGGCGCGACGGTTTGCAGTTTTTCGAGCATGCGCTCGGTCGAATTATTCAGATAGGTGTAATCGAATCCGCGAGCATCGGGTTGCTTCTCTGGACGCTTGTCGATCGAGTAGATCTTCGCGCAGCGGTCATCGAGAAGGTGCGGCTGGATGGTGCCTCCAAGATAGGAACCGATCTCGAGATATTTGTAACCGGGTCTGAGATTTCTGACCGCAAGTTGGATCGCGA
Organism: Acidobacteriota bacterium; assembly: GCA_003223025.1. Taxonomy (GTDB): domain Bacteria; phylum Acidobacteriota; class Blastocatellia; order Pyrinomonadales; family Pyrinomonadaceae; genus OLB17. The sequence continues at coordinate 719,056 of QHXR01000001.1, read as the reverse complement.
GGAATGATTGCTTGTCGTTCTGCGTTGACTGACTGTCGATCTTAGAGAATAGATCGAGGTCGAGATCCGCTATCGCCTTTTCAAAATCGCTCATAAGGAAAAAAAGCGATCATAGCACAGATGCTCGATCGGGAACGTTTTCGAATGCCGCCGGGTCAAGCCTCTTTGCGTCTTAGCGTCTTTGCGTGAACGTTTGATTTTCACGCAAAGACGCCAAGACGCAAAGTTAAAATCAAACTACGGGATCAATGCTCCCGGAACGGCCGTATCGGTGCTAATGCCGAACTGATACCTCGCGAATCCGCATGCAGATCGGCGATCGAACGATCAGATCCAAACCTGCAGTCTCAATGGGCCGTTCAAGCTCTATCCTTCTTGCCAATATGTAACATTCCCGATACATTATTTTCTTACCAACCAACTTCGTCCCAGGACTCAAGTCCCACGTCCCAAGTGCCGCGACCTGAGCCATCGGACCCTTGGCTTGAGACTCAATAAAAGGAGAACTTGCCGACGATGAAAGCATTCGCAACTGAGGACATCAGAAATCTGGCTGTAATCGGACACGGCGACGCGGGTAAAACGCAGTTAGTTTCCTCGCTGTTGCACGTGTCCGGCACATCACACCGATGGGGTAAGGTCGATGAAGGCACGACCGTTACCGACTACGAAGAAGACTCGATCGAAAGAAAAGTTTCCCTCAACAACAACTTCGCCCACCTCGAATACAAAGACACCAAGATCAACTTAATAGACGCCCCGGGTTACGCTGCATTCGTTTCTCATGCACGACCTGCGCTACGTGTCGCCGACTGCGCTCTTGTCGTCGTTGACGGCGTTCACGGCATCGAGGTCCAGACCGAAAAGACGTGGCAGTACGCGAACGAGTTTCTGCTGCCGCGGTTCATGGTCATCAATAAGATCGATAAGGAGCACGCCGATTTCGGTCACGCAATTGAAACGGCAGCCTCAAGCTTTGCCCGGTCGATCGTTCCGTTCACTCTGCCGATCGGAAAGGAAGGAAACTTCAAAGGCGTCGTCGATGTCGTTCATCAAAAAGCATACGAGTTCGACTCCGACGGAAAAGCGAAAGGCATCGCGATCCCGTCCGAAGGCAAAGATATTTTCGATCGCACGCGCGAGCGTCTGATCGAGATCGTCGCGGAATCGGATGACGATTTGATGGAGAAATATTTTGCGGATGGAACTCTACCCGAAGAGGACATCTATCCGAATCTCGCCAAGGCGATCGCGAAAAGCAAATTGTGTCCGGTGTACGCGGTCTCGAGCACGACGTTGGTCGGATTGCAGATCCTGCTCGATCACCTAGTCGAGTTCGCTCCGAATCCCGCCACACACGAAGCCGAGTACGGCTTCTCCGATTCGGAGATGTCGGGCGATCGCATCAACAGAAAGTATTCGAACGATGAACCGTTCTCGGCTTACGTCTTTCGCACGATCGCCGATCCGTTCGCCGGTCGCATCAATGTGATGAAGGTCGTCAGCGGAAAGGTGGCGAGCGACGCGACGGTTTACAACTCGACTCGCGATACTGCCGAGCGTCTCGGCGCTTTGCACGTGATCTCGGGCAAGGTGCTCGACAAAGTCAACGAAGCTCGCACTGGTGACATCATCGCAGTAGTTAAATTAAAGGATACGCAGACCGGCGACACGCTTTCTGACAAATCGAAGCCGATCGTTTATCCGAAGATCGAATACCCGGAAGCCGCGATCGCATTCGCCATCGAACCGAAGTCGCGGGCTGACGAAGAAAAGATCTCGGTTGCTCTTCACAAGATTCTCGAAGAAGATCCGAGTCTGCATTTCGATCGGGATCCGCAGACAAAGGAATTTATCCTTTCAGGTTCCGGCCAACTGCATATTGAGACGGTCGTCAAAAAACTCGAGCAGCGATATCACGTCGAGGTCACGCTTCATCCGCCGAAAGTTCCATACAAGGAAACGATCACGCAGCAGGTCGAGGTCCAGGGACGGCATAAGAAACAGTCGGGCGGACGCGGACAGTTCGGTGATTGCAAATGTATCTTCGAGCCGCTGCCGCCGGGCTCCGGTTTCGAATGGGTCGACAAGATCTTTGGCGGCGCAGTACCGCAGAACTTCCGTCCTGCGATCGAGAAAGGAATCATCGAGGCTGCCCTAAGCGGAGCGGTCGCCGGATATCCGCTCGTCGATTTTAAGGTGACGTTGATCGACGGCAGTTACCACACGGTCGACTCGGATGAGCATTCATTCCGCGCTGCGGGCCGAAAAGCTTTTCGTGCCGCAATGGAGAAAGCCAGACCGACATTGCTCGAGCCGATCATGGATGTCGAGGTCTTCACGCCACAGGAAGTGTCGGGCGACATAATGGGCGATCTAAATTCACGTCGCGGACGTGTCGGAGGTATGGACATGCGCGGTAAGCAGCAGGTGATCAAAGCGAAAGTTCCTCTGTCGGAGATGCTCGATTATCAGTCGAAGTTGAATTCTGTGACGCAGGCTCGTGGTTCGTATCACATGCAGTTTTCGCACTACGATCCGCTGCCGCACAATCTCGCGCAGAAAGTGATCGACGAAGCCGTTGCGGCCGGACGTGTCCGGGCGCACGAAGAAGACGACTGAGCTACTTCGTCTACTTCCTATTTGTTGTTTGGCTCCTTAGCGGATTAGGAGGGCTCCTCGCCGGGGCCCTTATCAAGTTCGGACCGGCAGACGCACCGCGAGTTACGAATCGACCGGCGTGGTTCCAGTTTGTCGGCGCTATCTTTACGTTGTCGGTTGCCGCGATACTCTTCTGGCTTTACCGTTCAGGCTCGATCGGAGAGTGGTCGGTACTGATAATCGGAAGCGTCATCTTGCTTCCCGAGCTGCTCTACGCTCTTTTGTCACGGCGAAATTAACCCGAGTCTCCGTTGCAACTGAACGCAGCGGTAATGCATCGCAAAAGTTTACTGTCTAGTTAACTCGAAAATCAGAAGGAGCAAATCTATGTTGTCGTTGATCAGTCGAAGCACTGCGTTTCTGCTCGTCATTGTGTTCGTGTGCTCACCGGTATGGGCGACCTGCGGCGGCGGCGGCGGTGGAGGCGGCGGCGGAACCTCGGGAAGCGGCGGAAACGGCGGCGGCTCGACGAACAATCCGGTCGTTTATCACGTCCCATGGAAATTCATGACCGAGACCGACAAGCCCGTCAGCGAAGGTTTGATCCTCTACTGGTTCCCGGCCTCGAAAGAAGAGCTCCAGAAATCCAGCTTGAAGGAATCGCGCGATCTTTCGCTCTATGCGTCGCAGTGCGTTTCGATGCAGCTCGCCGACGGTCGGACACCGCACTCGAAGGAGCTTGTCGGAGAATCGAAACTTCCGGTCGCGGTTCTTGCCGATCCGGATGGCACGTCGATCGGAAAACTTGAAAACACCGGCGGCAAATTAAAGGTCACCGATGTCGAGAAACTTGTCGGTACCGAGATCAAGTCTCGAGGGACGGTCGTCGACGGCGACTTGAAGGCGGCGAAGGAAAAAGCCGCGGCGGGCGATAAGGACTCGGCGATAAAACTCTACAAGCACGTAACGGCGCAGAAGTGCATGTTTCCGAAAAAGGCGAAGATAGCGCAGGCCGAACTCAAAAAACTGGGAAGCGAGGAAAACCTCGGCACGATCACCGACGGGCCGAACTTCGATCCGAAGATCACAGCGTCGATCACTCAGATCATGAAGCGCGGCCTGATCGCCGAAAACAAGGCGCAGTATTTTGTCGCGGACAAGCTTTACACACAAGCCCGAAATTTGGATCTCGCTGATCCTACTCCGCTTCGATATCTCGGCGAGCTTCATCGTCATCACATCGGCGATTGGGAAAAAGCAAAGATCGAGTTTCATCAGATACTCGACATGCAATCCGATCCGTTATCGCGAGCGGTCGCCCTTCACGGTCTCGGCAAGATCACGATCCATGAAGGCGAATTTAAAAAAGGTCTCGGGTTGATGGAACAGTCGGTCGAGATTTATCCGCTGGCTCTCGCGTATCGAAATATCGCCGTCTATTGGAACTCGGAAGGAGATCTCGCGAAAGGCAGCGCATACACGCAAAAGGCGTTCGATCTCGATCCGAACGATCCTTACAATCACGTCTTCGCCGCGGTGTTCATGGCCGCTTCCGGCAAGACCGATGAAGCTCTGAAGATCGCGATGAAAAACGTGAATCTGCTTCCGGCTTCATACAACATCGCCGCGATCTTTGCGCAGGCCGGACAAAAAGATAAGGCACTCGCGTATCTCAAGCGCCACTTCTATTCTTACGAAAGATTTCATGCAGTTCGAGAGAAAGAGATGATGGAAGCTCGGGTCGATGCGGTGTTCGCGTCGCTGCGAGATGATCATGCGTTTCTCGATCTGACGAAGTTCGCTGACGGACGTTTGCCCATGCCGATGTCACCGAAGCAGGCGGCAGATATGATGAAGATGCAGCATTAGCTCTATCGTCGGTATTTCGATATTTAACGCCCGCGTTCTGAGCGGGCGTTTTTTTTCTGTGTGGCTCACGGGTTGCTGTTCTCGTGAGTCACTTGGAGGTGTATGAATATGACTCAACAGCAGAGAAGATCATCGAGTGACGATGACGGTAACAATGATCACGTCCCCGCATCAGCTGAAGGCAAAAGTGGCGGGAACGCAGGCGCGGGAAAATCGGGAGCGGAAGGTTTGGGAACCGAGAAAAAAGTGGACGATGAACGATTCGGAAGTCAGAAGCCGGCGATCGAGCGCGAAGATTGATCGCCGTCGGCCCGGGAGTTTCATCTTCGTTCGACGATTTGGCTTGAATTCGTATAGCTAAAGAATTCTAGACTTCCGTAGGAGCGGCACTTTGATATCGCTCCTACGGAGCTCGGCGGTTTGTTTACATTCGTTTCTACCAATATTAGGCTCCTAACGGACCCACTGCCGCTAACTATCATCACCTTGAACGTTTCTTTTCGATTTTTGTATTTGTATTTGCGGTCTTTGTATTCCCATTCACGAAACTTTTCGCATTCACATTCCCAAACTTGATCTCGGGGTAACTTCCCGGCACCCACTTCTCAATGATCGCCCGCGCGACATCGCCGAATAATTGCTGCCGCGCAAATCCCGTCTCTTTCGAATCTGCGATGTAGATCACGATCAGGAGATGATTTCCATCCGGCAGCGTGACAATTCCCATGTCGTTCGTCGCACCAGTGATTCCTTTCTCCGTTCCGCCGGTTCCGGTCTTGTGCGCAATGCTGGCTCCTTCAGGCAAACCGCGCTTGATGCGTCGTCCGCCGGTATCGGAGTTCGTCATGAAGTCCAACACGAGATTCGTCGACTGTTCCGACAACGCGGCTCGCCGTCCGTACAAATGCTCGAGCAGTTCGATCGACGCTTCGGGCGTCGCCCAGTTTCGATACTGCGTTTCCCAATCTTTGCTGATCGATTTTTCGCTGTCGGCAACGATGACTTCGGTGATGCCGATCGACTTCAAATAATTCATAACCGCGTCCGGTCCGCCCGCGAGATCGAGCAAGACGTCGCTCGCGGTTCCATCGCTTTCCGAGATCGAGTAACGCATGATGCCGTAGACGTTCATGACGGTGCCTTGCGGATTCACGTTTCGGATCGGGCTGTGAAACCCTTGACGGACAAAATCGTCAGGCGTGATGCTGACGTCCTGATCGATCTTTACTTTTCCGTCGTCGATCATCTTCAGCACAGCCATCGCGATCGGAAGTTTGTACACCGACTGCATCGGATATTGACCCTTCCGGTCGAGGTACACGGTCTGTCCGGTCTCCACCAAAACCGCACCGACACCGACTCGGCCCTTAGCGACCTCGACCAGAGTCGTGAGCTCGTTTTGAAGTGCGTTGTCGATCTTTTCCGGCACTGGCGTCGGCATCGGCGACGCAGTCGGAACGGCCATCGGCGTTGCCGGCGGACGAACAGGATTATTCGTCGACGATTCGTTTGGAACGCATGCGATGGAAATTAAAACTGTAATGAATAAGGTCAAACGAAGCATGAGGTTTTGGGCTGGCAATCGGCGAGCCGCGATTAAAGACCGGCGGCAAGCCCGCCTTCCGAACTTGCGAATGTGATTAACTGTCGAAGTAATCCCAAGTTTCGAATGAACCAGGTCAACGTGCATCCATTCGCAGGTTGGGAAGGCGGGTTTGCACCCGCTCTTGGATGTTCATCTAAAGCAACGTGCCGTAAATCCCGACATTCAGCGAATAAACCGAATCATTCGTCGCAACGATCATCTCGGCATTTCGAGTGAAGCAAAGTCCGACGACATTATTTCCCGCAGCGAATAGTTCTGCGGATTCTCCGCCTTCGCGAATGCGAACGATGCCGTGCTTTCCGCGATAGCATGCGGCGACGTAGAGATTGCCATCCGTGTCGAATGCGAGTCCCTGCGGTCGACCGAGTCCGCGGAAATATTTCTCGACGTTTCCGTTTTCATCGATCGCGTAGACCGTGTCATGACTCGCCAGGCCGGGAGCCGTGACATACAACTTCCCATCCGGACCGAATGCCATGTGGTACGCGGCGACCGATGCTTCGAGCGTCGCGAACGGCGACGGTAGCGCGGGTTCCGGAATTCGATAGATCGTCCCCGATCTGTCGCCGATGAACATCACACCATTTTTATCAAATGCGATCCCCGTCGCGATGCCGAGTCCCGTCGCATACACGACCGCTTCTTCACCGCGTTCGATCTGGCAAACTCGTCCTTCGGCTCGATTCGTAACAAACAATTCGCCGGCAGGCCCGAAAGCGATTCCGGTCGGATTCATGATCTCGACCGGCATTTCATCGAGATAGCCGTCCGTCTCGAGACGGTACATCGTCGGGGAAAGTTCCTGGCCTCTCGAGCCCGAACGCGTGAAGACAAGAGCGTCATCCTTCGGATCGACCGCCGGGTTCGCAACGATGTGCATCTGGTCTGCGAGAAGTCGGCCGATGGTAAGTCGATAGGGCTCGGACTCAACTCCGCCGCTTTCTAGTTGGATCGAGGAACGTCCGTTCACATCGGCATCGGGCAGCGTCGCTAGAACGCGCCGCGACGACGCGGCGATTATCCGGCATTGTTCGCCATTCAGATACGCCGCATGCTCCGCCCCTGTGTCCGCACGGAATCCTTCGCACTCGATCGATATCTCGCCGCCGGGTATCGCGTACTCCGGAATTATTCTCTTGATTTTCCCCGCACTGATCATGTGGTTAGAGTTTACACAGGACAGCACCGCCTGCGTAAACGGGCAGGGCGGAAGACAGGAGACAGGAGACAAGAGACGGGCGACGGTCTCCTGTCTCCCGTCTCCCCGACGTCGGTCATTCTGACCGAACGATTCGTCAAAATAAAAATTTCATTGACGCTCTGCTGATCGAGCGGCTAAACTTGTTGTCGGTGGTTTGGCATTTTTTCTTCTTCGCCAATTCTCTTTTCACTAACCACCGAGTTCCTCCTTCAAAAGTCCTCTGCCTTTCCCGAATATGCTTACCAGAATCGATGACCTTCTGCGCATGGCGATGAGCTTCGGCTCAAGCGACCTGCATTTGCGCGCCGGTTCGACGCCGGTCATTCGCGTCAACGGTGAACTTCGACCGCTCTCAGGCGCGGCCAAACTTAACCAGGAAGAGACTCTCGAAATGGCGTTCTCGATGATGTCGAACCGCCAGAAACAACATTTCAAGGAAGTTTACGAAGTCGACATCGGATACGGAGTCTCGGGACTCGGGCGATTCCGTGTCAACATCTTCCAGCAGCGAAACTCGATCGGCATCGTCGCCCGCGTGATCTCGGACGATATCCGCAACTTTGCGGGGCTCGGACTGCCTCCCGTGCTAACGTCGATAGCCAATGAAAATCGAGGCCTGATCCTCGTCACAGGAACCACGGGATCAGGTAAATCAACCACACTCGCAGCGGTCGTCGACCACATAAACGAGTCTCGGAATAGCCACATCGTCACGATCGAGGACCCGATCGAATTTCTCCACAAAGACAAGGAATCCTTCATCACCCAACGCGAGGTCGATGTCGATACGCGTTCGTTCGCGGAGGCCCTTCGTGGAAGTCTTCGTCAGGACCCGGACGTGATCCTGGTCGGCGAAATGCGAGATCTCGAAACGATCGAAACCGCACTGGTCGCGGCCGAAACCGGCCACCTCGTGTTATCCACCCTGCATACGCTCGATGCACAGGAAACGCTGACGCGAATCATCTCGGCCTTTCCGCCGTATCAGCAGAAGTCGGTCAGGATCCAACTCGCCGGACTTCTAAAGGCCGTCGTTTCACAGCGTCTGATGAAATCGGTCAAGACCGGGAGCCGCGTCCCGGCGGTCGAAGTCCTTATATCGACACCGCTGATCCGCGATTACATTTTGCATGAAGATAAAACCGCCTCGATCCGCGATGTCATCGCAGCGGGCACCTCGCAGTACGGGATGCAGACATTCGATCAGTCGCTCTTTTACTTGTATCAATCCGGCATGATCACTCTCGAAGAGGCGTTAAGAGGCGCGACGAATCCGGACGAATTCAGGCTGAGGCTTGCCGGTATTCAGAACACGACCGCCATGGCGAAAGAAGAAATGGAAAGGCAATCCGGCTTTGCGGACATAAACAGCCTTATCTCTCGAATGTAGTTTTCTACCTGCCCAAGCATGCAAGACAGTCCGTTCGGGGCTGTCTTTTTTTTTGTGGTCGCGACGTTAAATGTCGATTGTTTAAGGATTTTTCGGCGCGTAAACCTTGACCTGCGTGAATGAGAAGTGTAAATTTTACACTTATCCGGTCAAGGTCACTGGGTCTGGTAAAACCTCTGGGAAGCACTTTGTTTTCCAAACGCTCTCCCGTCCGACTGCGCCGGGAAAGCAGATTCATCTTGACGCGGATCGATAAGGACCAAGCACGTTTTAGAAAGATCTTATTAAAAAGGAAGTTCACACTAGGTAATGCAAAACGACGTTAACCATGAGACTGACGCTTCGACAACCGGCGAAGCTGCAGTTGAGGATACAAACAAACAAGTACAGCCCGCGGAGGCGCAGGCTCCGGTAGTAACATCAACAGACGAAGCCGCAGCGGTACAACCGGCCTCGGAGGCATCAGCGGAAACCGCACCGACTCCTGCACCGGCTCCGGCCGAGCGCACTGAGCCGCGACGCGTGGCAAAGCCACCGGCACCGCCTGCACCAGCAGTCGATATTGCAGCTCTCGAAGAGAAGAGCGGTGAGATCGACTTCGGCGCCATTCTCGAGCAATTCGAGCAGGAGCAGACCGTTTATCATGCGGGCGATCTTGTCGAAGGCAAGGTTGTCGGTGTGTCGGAGCGCGGGATCCTCGTCGATTTCGGATACAAATCGGAAGGAATCATTCCTGCCGAAGAAAGTGCCGAAGGCGAATCCACACTTCAGGTTGGTGACACTGTTGAGGTCGTGATCAAGAGCATTCACGCTGGTGACTCTCCGCCGCAACTTTCCCGTACAGACGCCAAATCGCGAAAGATCTGGAACGACATCGAAGAGGCGTACAAGAATGACGTCCCGGTCGTCGGCAAGATCGTCGACAAAACGAAGGGCGGTCTGACAGTAGATCTTAACGGCGTCGAAGCATTCCTACCGGGATCGCAGATCGATTCGCGTCCGATCCGTGGCCTCGATAGCTACATCGGCCAGGATATCGAAGCGAAGATCATCAAGTTTAGCCGTCGCCGCAACAACATCGTGCTCTCGCGCAAGGTCATCACCGATGTCGCGGTAAACGAGCAGAAAGCCGAGACACTCAACAAGATCGATATCGGATACGTCGTTGAAGGCGTGATCAAGAATCTTACCGAGTACGGCGCGTTCGTGGACATCGGCGGGATCGACGGATTGCTCCATGTCACCGACATGTCTTGGGGACGTCTGCAGAATCCGGCGGATCATTTTAAAGTCGGCGAACATCTGCAGGTCAAGGTTCTCAAACTTGATCGCGAGAAAGAAAAAGTATCGCTTGGATACAAGCAGCTTCTTCCGGATCCGTGGTCAACAGTCGTTGAAGTTTATCCGGTCGACTCGCGTGTGACGGGCAAAGTCTCGTCGGTCACCGAGTACGGAATCTTTGTCGAGCTCGAACCGGGTGTCGAAGGACTCGTTCACGTTTCCGAGATCTCGTGGTCGAAGCGCGGTGCGAATCCGAAACGCCAGTTCCATAAGGGTGACGAAGTCGAAGTTCAAGTCCTTGGCGTCGATACGCATGAGAAGCGCATCAGCCTTGGCATGAAGCAGCTTCAGGACAATCCGTGGGACACGGTTGCTCTCCGTTACCCGGTCGGAACAAAGATCCACGGCAAGGTCCGCAATCTCACCGACTTCGGTGCGTTCGTCGAGCTTGAAGAAGGCATCGACGGACTGGTCCACGTCTCTGATATCACTTGGGCGAAAAAGTTGAAGCATCCGAAAGAGCTTCTGAAGAAAGATCAGGAAGTCGATGCGATCGTTACGAGTATCGATCCGCGCGGCCAGCGTCTGTCGCTTTCGATGAAAGATCTTACGCCTAGTGCGTGGGAAGGCTTCGTCGCGACACATCGTCCGGGCGACACCGTCCGCGGCAAGGTCACAAGATTCACAAGCTTCGGCGTATTTGTCGAACTCGGTGAAGGACTCGAGGGACTCTGCCACATTTCTGAGCTCGCCGACGAACGCGTCGAGAAGCCGGAAGACGTTGTGCAGCTCGGCCAGGAAATGGATTTCAAGATCCTGCGTATCGAGAACGACGATCAGAAGATCGGACTGTCGGCACGCGCGGTCGGCAAAGGCGATGAGCCGGTTGTCGATTCCCGTCAGTTCTCGACCGAGGCGAAGGGCGGAATGGCCAGCCTTGGTGAGCTCGCCAATCTGATGAAGGGCGGAGCTGAAGAAGAACCGAAGGCAGAACTTTCGAAAGAAGAGAAAGAAGCCGCGAAGCGCGAGAAGAAAGAAAAGGCGCGTCGCGAGTATGAGGAAACGACTGCTCGTCAGGCGGCCGAAGCTGACGAAGCGGCGAATCAGCCGCAGGCTGCCGAAGGCGAAAGCACCGAAGCAGCAGCATCAACAACTGAGGACGGCGGAGCTGCGGAAGCAGCTCCCGCTTCCGAAACGGGCGATGGCGTTTCAGCGGAAACTGCCGAGTCAACCGACGCCCTCGCAAGCACCGAGGCTGAAACCGAAGCCGCAGCGAATGATCCCGAAGCTGCATCAGCCGAAGTTCAGACAGAAGCCGAAAGCGAAGCTCAACCTGTTACAACCACTGAAGGCGCGACTCCCCCGGTCGAATCGACAGAAGGCGGGCAGGACGAGAAAGAAGAGTCGGAACAGCAATCTGCTTAGTTTTTGCGCCGGGTTTCCACCGGTTTGGTGGAAATGCCGGCCTTCATTTTTGATGTTGGTTTAAAATTGCGGTGCGAGGATACGTGAAATGACAAAAGCGGATTTGGTAGAAAAGGTCGCTCGTGAGGCGGATATGACCAAGAAAGACGCCGAGCAGCTGGTAGAGATAATTTTTGACAGCATTATCGAGACCTTGAACAGCGGGGAGAAGATCGAATTAAGGGGATTTGGAAGCTTCAGAGTACGCGAGCGAAATTCGAGAAAAGGACGCAATCCGAAGACGGGAGCCGCAGTCGACATTCCGGCAAAGCGTGTAGCCTATTTCAAGCCCGGTAAAGAACTAAAAGAATTGATCAATACGAACGGAGCGTAACCGAGCTCCAATGGATCTAAAAGGCCCGAGCGAGTGATCGCCGGGCCTTTCTTTTTATTCGTGCAGGTACAAAGCAGCTGAGCCTCTACTTTGACGCTGGTTTACGCAAAAACGAAAACAGAAGCGCAGCTCCCATTAAGATCGAGACGATCAGCGATACAACAGCCGAAACTCGGTTGCGTGCAGGCTCTTCAAAACGAATCTCGATCTTGGACGACTCCTTCCCGACCGGTATCGTGATCGTTCCATCATCGGCCTTCCCGACTTCCACCGGACTCCCGTTAACTTTTGCCTGCCAATGCGGGTAATAAAATGTCGCAATCCGAACGGTGACAGGCTCGCCTTCGCCTACCCGGAATACACGTCGGTCTTTCTCCCACGACTCGAGTTGTACCTCGCGGCCTGCGGCCGTCACTAGCTCCGAGTTGTCGAAAGCCGCCGCTTTTGCCCAGACAGGCCACCAGTGATCCGCGACTTTCTCGGACTCCACCTCCTTCGCGAGTTGGTTGAATCGATCTGCAGAAATGGCAAACGGAGTACTACGGATCTGACGAATATCAACCGAAGCAAAACCTACAAGGAGAAGGACCGCACAGTAGACTCCACGTCTTAGCATGACGCGTTTCTGCTCAACGAGCGAAGCCAACGCAAGTGCGATCGACGCAACCGACAAAACCGATACGATCGAAAGCCATCGCCATGGATACTGAAGTCGCTGAAGCAACTCCACATTCGTCCAAAGAAACGCGCTCGGTTTGGAGAACAGAAAGATCCCAAGTCCGGCAGAGAGTGTTGCGGCGGCCATTACTTGCCTCGAAGATCCTTGTGGATCACGTCGTCCGATTATCAAAAGCGCGATTGCCGGGATCAACAGACCCATTGTCAGAACGGTCACAATATCGAAGTGCCTGAGATAAGACAGCATGTAAGTTGTGTCGTAATCGACGAGCATATACGGAAAGAGCATCGGTCCATGCTCGTAACCGGCTACCGTAAATTGAGGATTCGAATGCGCGACCCACAGGACTTCGGTTGCAACCGGAAGCCAGAAGAACGCCGTCGCCGCGACGACGATTGCAGCGGCCGTCGCGAGTCGAAGGGAAATTTTCTTCCACCTGCTACGATCAATCACGAGCGGTACATAAACGAGCGCCGTGAGCGCCATCATCAGCGTGATCGGAATGTGCGTTAGCACAAGAATCGAACTCGAAATCGCCAACGGAATTACATCTTTCCAATTTCCCCGTCTGCAGAGTCTGGTGAGATAAAGGAAGCAGAAAGGCAGAACCGCCATCCCCGCGAACTCGGCGTAAAGAAAAAACCGGTATATCTCGGCGATGTGATAAGGAACAACGGTGTAAAGGACGGCCGCGAAAATACCTGCGAACGGCGGGCCCCACTCCCTAATAAAGAGGAACATGCCAAAGCCGCCGGCAAGCATCCACAAAAAGAGATTCAGCGAGTAAGCGAGATGCCAGTCACCCGTGCCCAGTTCGAAGACCGCTGACAAAAAGGCCGGGAGCGGCGGATAGAATCTGGCTCCGACGCTACCGAAACCAAGATTGTCATTTGACCATCCCGGATAAACTTCGCCGGCTCGAAACGCGGATTGAAATGCATGAGCGAAACTGAGATGCGATCTCATATCCATGGTCTCGCGAAAACCATGAACATAGATCGGAATCGCGATCGTGAGAACAGACGCGGCTAGAGCGGTCGCGAATCCGAACCACGGCTTTGCGACATTTCTCGTGATGAAATCAACAAACAAGCTCATCGTCGAACGTCGGGCCGCGAGGTATCAGAAGTGAAGCAGTCGATTTGTAACCGCGAATTTCTAAAGTCAGAATTTTGCGCGTGCCTGTTTGGGTTCGCCGGATTGGTCAAACGCTTCGTCCTCGATCTCGCCGCCGGGAGACACAGGTATATCGGCCGGGTTCTTGTATTTCATCCCGCGCTCCTCGCTATCGAGATCGAGCGTGATCATCTTATGCTGGCCTGATGTATTTGGCGGAACGTATCCCGGATAATCGACACGCGAATGATAGATCGCGATCAGAGATCGGATCATCGATTCGCGGATCTGCGACAGTTCGCGCAATGTCAGATCGCACTCATCCAACTGATCATCGGCGACGATCGCGTCGATGATCTTCGTCACGATGAAACGAATGTTGTCGGGCGTCGGCTCCGCAAGACTTCTCGCCGCGGCTTCGCATGAGTCGGCGATCATCATGATCGCCGCTTCGCGGAACTGCGGCTTCGGACCCGGATATCGAAAATCGTTTTCGGAGATCTCGTTCGGATCACGTGCTTCGGCCTGAGCTTTTTTCAGAAAGAAGTGCAGCGTCCGTGTGCCGTGATGCTGCGGAATAAAATCGACGATCCTCTGCGGCAGTCCCATCTCCTTCGCGAGCTTCGTACCGTATGTCACGTGGCTGATGATGATCTTCGCACTCTGCGCCGGCTTGAGGCGGTCGTGCGGATTCTTCCCCATCTGATTTTCGACGAAGTGCTCGGGTGCGGCGGTCTTTCCGATATCGTGATAGAGTGCTCCGATCCGCGACAGAAGAGCATTCGCTCCGACGACCCGACACGCTTCTTCCGCTAACTGTCCGACAGCATGTGAATGTTGATTCGTTCCGGGTGCACGCATTGCGAGCTGCCCGAGTACAGGCAGGTCGGCGTTCGAAAGCTCGAGGAGTTTTACATCCGTCAAAATTCCAAAAAGCGATTCGCACAGCGGCAGGAACATCGCGGTCAAAGCAGCAGTGATGATCCCGCTGGCGAGTCCGCACGCCATCGCGAGAAGCACCGTGTTAAGGATGAAAGGCTGCTGCGTATAAGCGATCAAGGCGATCGCCAAGAGTGCGCCGGTTACGCCGACAAAAACGCCCGCGAGCGTCACCGTCTGGCGGCTGCGATAGCGTCCGATCCCGTAGACGGCGACGGATGACGAGATGATCGCGTATACCGTGAACTCAAGACCGCGCGGAGCGAGAAAGCCTGCGAGTATCGCCGTAAAGATTCCGGTGAATAGCGCCGTCCGTCGATCCGCGAGCAGCGTCATCAAAAGACTTCCCATCGCAAACGGCACGGCGAACGCCCAGAGACTCGGATCGCTCATCGGCGCTTTCACATTCTGCGAAGCCGTGAAATCGGCGACGCGAAAGAACATCGCCATGATAGCGGTCTGCACAATGACGATGAATCCAAAAAGCGCGAATGTGTTTCGCTCTGAAAGGGCGAGTCGCGCGGCCGGTCCGCGATGCTCGATAAACTTCCATGCACCCCAAAACAGCGCCGTGATCAGGATCAACAGTCCGATAAAACGATTGAGCTGTCGATTCGAAGAGCTATATGCACGGATCGCAGCGATCTGCGAAAGTACGCTGCTCGTGATCTTGTCGCCTTCGGCCGCGACCTTTTGACTGCGCTTCAGGGATATCGTCACCGGCTCGACGCTGTCGGCTAATTGCTTCTTTGCGTTGTCGGTTGCGGCAGCGTCATAGATGATGCTCGGCTGGATCATCTGTGCGAGAGCTCCGCCAAATGCGTCGGCTTCTTTATCCGAAAAACTTTGAATCTGATCCAGCCCGTTCTTTAAACTCTCCCGTGCATCCGAGAGCTTCGTCATCGTGTTGAGAGGATTTTGCGACGCTCGAAGATCTGTCGGCCTCTGGCGATCGACTATCTGGATCTCGCCCTGCAGGTATTGCTCGTCCTGATCCGAATAGATATCGCCGCTAGCGTTTTCGCGGAGCACGCGGGCGACGGCCTCAAGCTCGTTCGGACTAAACTTTCGAAGTGCAAAAACGCGAGCGAGATCGGAGTTCCCGTTCGCAGGTGTTTCGCTTCGATCGTTCTTGTTAGACGCGTTCGTCTTGTTCGCAACATTGGCGGAGCTCTTACGCTCGACGCTTTCCCAGGCAGTGCGAAAGGACTGAACCGCTTCATCGGCGCGTCGAGGCACCGACGAAAATATCGGCCGCACGCCTTCCTTCGCCGTCTCTCTTATCCGTTCGGTTTCCTCTTCGTCGATGAAGTGAATATCGGCCGGCGAGATTATCGACTCGCGTGCGATGTCACCTTCCTTATAAGAAGTCTCGCCCGACGCACGCCAGATTGGATTATTGAGAAGGAGCGTCGTAACAACGCAGAGGAATGCAAAACCGATCCAGAACTTTCGCGTGTCGGAAAGTTTGTCGAACGGCCGCGACACAAACGCCCACACGGCTTTGCGCCAACGAGTCGGCGGAGGTGTCAGATCCTGTATGCGTTTGCTCACAGCGGGTTCGCTTGATTTGCTGCTTGGACGTTAAAAGTTCCGATACGCGCTGCGATCTGCTCGACGAGGGGCCTTAGCGTTTCGCGTGCGTTAGCTGAAATTGCCACGCATTCAGCATTCTTGTCAAGAACGACGTGCCGCGACAAAGTCTCGATATCGTCAGCCGAGACAAGGTCCGACTTATTGAGCACGATGATCTGCGGGATCGACCGGTAATCCAGGTCAGCAAGAATCTTATCGACCGATTCGATCTGGTGAAGGGCTCTCGGATTCGAAGCATCGACTACATGCACAAGCAGATCGCTGTCGGCGATCTCTTCAAGCGTCGCCCGGAATGCGGCGACGAGAGCCTCGGGAAGATCGCGGATGAATCCGACCGTGTCGTTGATTATCACTTCCTGTTCGTAAGGAAGGCGAAGCCGTCGCGATGTCGGATCGAGTGTCGCGAACATTTTCTTTTCCGCGTACACGGAGGACTGTGTCAGCGCATTTAGCAGCGTCGACTTCCCTGCGTTCGTGTATCCGACGAGCGAGATCAACGGCAGGTTTTTCTCCGCACGACTTTTCCGGCGCTCTTGACGCTGGCGCCCAAGATTGTCGACCTGGCGATCGAGCTGTGCGATCCGATCGCGAACGCGTCTGCGGTCGGTTTCCAATTTCGTTTCACCGGGCCCGCGTCCGCCGATGCCGCCGGCGAGTCTCGAGAATGCAGAATTCTGTCCGACGACGAGACGCGGCAAGAGATATTTAAGCTGGGCTAGCTCAACCTGAAGTTTTCCTTCGCGCGACTGCGCGCGTTGAGCGAAGATGTCGAGGATCAATTGCGGCCGATCGATGACTTTTAGATCAGTCGCTTCCGAAAGCGATCGAACCTGCGCGGGCGAAAGCTCGGTATCAAACACAAGCATGTCCGCGCCAAGACGCATCGATCGGATGAGAAGCTCTTCGAGCTTTCCCTTTCCGAGAACAGTTTTCGGATCGATCTGCGGACGCCGCTGAATTATTTTATCGAGTACAAAAACATCGGCGGAGACGGCGAGCTCTTCAAGCTCCGCCATCGATTCTTCTGCTTCGTCGATATGGCCGGCGGTCACTCCGACAAGGATCACGCGATCGCCTTTCGAATCCTGTGCCCGTGCGGTCTGCCGGACGCGGGCCATTTCGCTTTCGAGCGACGTGATAAGCGATGTGAAATCCGTGTCGAGCTGCGAAGGAATGTTCGGCTCGAGAAACTCGTATGGCAGTGAAGCACCGTTCTCATGAAGGGAGGCGGCGCTGGTCGGCAAAAGATGAGCGGAATAGACCATTCCCGGTAATCCAGTCGGTTTTTCGACCTGGATGATGGACATCAAATCGAGCCGCAAGAGCGCAAGATCGGTGAGATCGTCCTGCGTCAGCTTCTCGTTTTGGAGATGCGTATGAACGCATCGGAGGCCGCGAAAACGCTCGGTCGCAGCACGCGATCGCCCGAAGTCGGGCATCTCGATCTGCTTTGCGTTACCGACCATCACGAACTCGACCTGGCCTTTGCGATTGATAAGCACGCCGATCTGACGACCGGTCTCAAGTGAGATCTCGGACATCTGTCGCGCAAGCTCTGGTGAAATGATCTGTGAGGCGGGAACACGCCGCGTAACAAGACGTTCGATGCGGCGAAGCTGGCTATGTTTTAGTCCCTGAGTAAACCCGGTAACGCTGCTGATAAGTTCTGATTCCTCCGAGGTAAGAGTATACCAAAGTTCGTGGGTTCGTTGTTCGCGGTTCGTTGTTCGCGGTTCGTGGTTCGTGGTTCGTGGTTCGTAGCTGGTTCGTGGTGGATGGCGGACGCGACTGGAACGCAGGCCCCCGCCTGCATGAGTGCGAAGCACGAAAAGGGTTGCGCGTTGTCGAGTCCGAGAAGTTTGACGCCGCGGAAGCCGCGACGTTGCAGGCGGGGACGCCTGCGTTCCAGTCGCATCCGCCGTCCACCAGCACAAGGAACCACGAACGACGAACGACGAACGACGAACCATTACGAAACTACAAACCGCGGACTGACAACTTTTCAAATTTGAATTACAATCTCTTTCACCGATGCCGACCCGCACTCGCCGACAGAGAGAAGTCCTCGACTTCATAATTCGATATATCGATTCACACGGCTATGAGCCTTCTTACCAGCTCATCGCACGCGAGCTTGGTGTTTCGTCAAAGGCGGGAATTGCAAAACACATAAAAGCACTCGAGGAGCAGGGCCTTCTTCAACGCCGGCGGGAGAACGGAAGCTTCAAGCTCGATATCGGCCGAAGCGAGGCCGTCGCACCTTCGTCATTTGAGATCTCGTGGCTCGATGCTCCGTCGAATGGATTCGAGCCCGAGCCGTTCGAGAGTTCCGCGTTCGCTCTTCCCTTGTTCATCCTCGGCGACGTTTCACCCAAAAGCGTCCGTGCATTTCGCGTCACGGATAATTCCATGTCCGGAAAAAATATCTGTGAAGGCGATGTAGCCGTCATCGAGACACGTTCATATTTGCGAGACGGTGATTGCGCGGTGGTAACGATAAAGCGAAAAGAAACGATACTCCGTCAATATTTTCGAGAAGGCTCGCAGATCGAAATGAGGCCGGCGGATGAAAGGTATGACGTTCTTCGTGTGGCCGGCGAACACGTCAAGATCCACGGCGTATTTCGATGTTTGATCCGACCGACCGTTTAGCCAAAACGCGGCGCATCTGCCTTAGCTAATTCGTCATTCAATGACCGCGAAGTTTTTCTCCGAACATTCGCGTTGTTGCCTCGACAATTTTTTTTCGTCATACTTTTTGTAATTGTGACGAATACACCTACACCGAACGCGAGCTACAGCGTTACTCTCCGCGTAAAGATCCATAACAAACCCGGCAAGCTTGGCGAGATCACGACAGCGATCGGCCGGGCCGGCGGTGATATCGAAGGCATTGACATCGTCAGCGTCGGAAAAGATTTCCTCATGCGCGACATCACTGTGAATGCCTCGAGCGAATCTCATGACAAAGAGATCATCGCGTCGCTCGACAACATCGATGGAGTTGAAGTCGTGAATGTTTCCGACCGGACATTTCTTATGCATCTCGGCGGAAAGATCGAGGTCGTTTCGAAGATGCAGTTAAAGACCCGGTCCGACCTTTCGATGGCGTACACACCGGGCGTCGCGCGAGTTTGCGAAGCGATCCACAAAGATCCGGAAAAGCGTTTCAATCTTACTATCAAGAAAAATACTGTTGCGGTAGTTTCAGACGGAACCGCTGTGCTCGGACTCGGCGACATCGGGCCGGCGGCAGCGATGCCGGTGATGGAAGGAAAGTGTCAGCTCTTCAAAGAGTTTGGCGGCGTCGATGCATTTCCGATCTGCCTCAATACAAAAGATCCGCACGAGATCGTCCAAACTATCAAAAACATTTCGGTCGCGTTCGGCGGGATTAATCTCGAAGACATTTCGGCTCCGCGATGCTTTGAGATCGAAGAGCGTCTGAAGGAAGAGTTAGAGATCCCGGTCTTTCACGACGATCAGCATGGAACTGCGGTCGTCGTTCTCGCCGCGCTTATCAACGCGCTGAAGATAGTCGGAAAGAAGATGGACGAGATCAAGGTCGTCGTCAACGGAGTTGGTGCAGCGGGCGTCGCCTGCTCAAAAATCGTGATGGCAGCCGGTGTCACAAATATCATCGGATGCGATCAGACGGGAGCTCTTTACGAAGGCCGGACCGAGCACATGAACTGGGTCAAAGACTGGTACGCGCAGAATACGAATCCTGAAAAAGTAAAAGGAAATGTGCACGACGTGATCAAAGGCGCGGACGTGTTCTTCGGATTGAGTGCTCCGGGTGTGATCACGCAGGACGATCTGAAAAACATGGCGTCGGATCCGATCGTGTTTGCAATGGCGAATCCGATCCCGGAGATCATGCCGGAGGACGCCGCGGGATTTGCCGCGGTCATGGCGACCGGGCGTTCCGATTATCCGAACCAGATCAACAACGTGCTTTGCTTCCCCGGAATCTTTCGCGGTGCATTGAATTGCCGAGCCTCGCGCATAAACGAAGCGATGAAGCTCGCTGCGGCGAATGCGATCGCAGAGATCATCGGACCGGATGAACTCCATCCCGACTACATAATTCCTTCAGTCTTCGATCGCCGGGTCGCTGAAGCGGTTGCGGCGAAAGTCGAGGATGCAGCATACGAATCCGGAGTCGCGCGACGCGAACGAGCGACTAGCGAATCCGTCTTCTAGAATTCAGTAAAAATCTTGCCTTTTTTTCCTCTTCACGTTTAGAATCAAATTTACCAAGCAGACAAATTTGTTCTCGTCGCCTGTTTCCCCCAATCAGCCGGCGCGAGCTTTACCACTTAAGGCTTCACATCGAAAACTGAGGAGGGATCATGACCAGATTGTTTTCAACGCTTTGCATTGCGCTGGCGCTGCTTTGTTCTGTCTACTCTATTGAGGGCGCCGTATACATCGTTACAAAAACCGCCGACACGAATGACGGGGTTTGCGGCGACGCTGACTGTTCGCTTCGCGAGGCGATCGCCGGTTCCAACACGACTCCCGATAACGACATCGTTATTTTCGCTCTGCCGTTCTTCTCATCGCCGCAAACGATCACTCTCTCGGGAACCGAGTTGGTCGCGATGAACAACGGGACGTTAACCGTTGCCGGTCCCGGCGCGTACCGGCTGACGATCAGCGGCAACAATGCAAGTCGCATTATCCGCGGCGTCGCAACCGCGAATGTCACGCTCAGCGGAATGAGGCTTACCGCAGGTAACGGCGTAAGCACAGTTAATAACAATTCGGGCGGTGCGATCCTTAACGAGGGCACTATGACGCTGCTCGATCTCATCGTTGCGAACAACGGCACATCGACAAATGCCGGCGGGATCCGCAACAGCGGCACCGGCAGCGTGATGACGATCAACAGATGCGTTATCGCGAATAATACAGCGGCCACTTCATCGGCCGGCGGCATTCAGAATTTCTCGACGAGCACGCTCACGGTCCTCAATTCGACATTTACCGGGAATGTAAGCGGCGGTGGAACCGTTGGCGGCGGTGCGATGCAGGCGAACGGTACGGTATCGATCACCAACTCCACGTTTTCCGGAAACATGAGCAACACGACGGGCGGCGGAGGCGCGATCAATTCGAATGGATCACTTCTCCTCCTGACGAACGTAACGATAACGGGCAACAGTTCGAACGGGAACGGCGGCGGTCTTCATCGCGGAACAACAAACCCGAATGGATTTATCCGCAACAGCATCATCTCCGGTAACAGCGGTGCCTCCGCATCGACTGACGTCACAAACTCTGCCGGCGGCCTCGTCTCACAGGGCAACAATATTATCGGTGCTGTCGGAACGAGCACCGGTTGGATCATGTCCGATCAGCAGAATGTCGATCCTCTGTTAGCACCCTTGGGATTCTATGGCGGTTTCGGCATGACACATTTGCCCCTCTCCGGATCGCCGGCGATCAACATGGGTCAAAACTGCGTGGTCGACCAAACGTGCTCGGCTAATAATCCGCCGAGTGCCGTCACGACGGACGAACGCGGAGTCGCCAGACCATTCGGCGCAAGCGTGGATGTCGGAGCCGTCGAGGCTTCGGGCGACTACTTTGCTTTACTCCCAAGCGCGGGAGCTGGTGTGCCGTACAGTTTCACACTGGTCCCTTCAAATAATGGCTTTACGTATTTACTAAACAGCGGAAGCTTCGGTGGCATCACACTGATGAGCGGACCGACGGCGACCACGGTGGTCGGCACGGCACCATCACCCGGAATATTTAACGGTCTCGTTCAAATAGTCGGAGCACCGGGGCAAGCGTTCCAAAATTACCGGATCAACGTGTTGTCGGATCCGAATCTTGTTTACATGACCGGACGTGTCGTCACAGCGTCGGGCATTCCGATTTCGAAAGCCAGTGTCGATCTGATCGGGTTTGACGGTCGGACTTATAGTGGACTGACGAATCCGTTCGGCTATTTCCGCATCGAGGGTATACCTTCGGGACTCAACGGCTCTCTCCGGGTGAGTAGAAAAGGATATGACTTTGGTGTTGTGGCGATCGCTGTGACCGACGTGATCGAGAACGTCGAGATCCGCGCGGCCAATTAGACGATTGAACTGTCATTTTGCCGAGCGATCTGAAATCCGACACGATCGCTCGGCATATCTATTGCTCGTCGTTCTCGCATGAATGTTCAGATCGGCACGTGCGGATTTCGGATGAACAAGTATGAGTACGCCGAGATACTCAAATGCGTCGAGATCCAGCACACTTTCTACCAACCGCCGCAAATCAAAACTCTCGAAAAGTGGCGTTCGGAAATGCCTGACGACTTTGAGTTTACGCTCAAAGCGTGGCAATTGATCACGCACGAATCGACAAGCCCAACCTACAAGCGCCTGAAAAAGAAACTGACTGAAAAGGAAGCAGACGACGCCGGCTTCTTTAAGCCGACGGACATCGTTCAGGAAGGTCTGGAGATGACGCTCGCGTGCGCCTCGGCACTTCGAGCCAGAACGATATTGTTCCAATGTCCTGCCAAGTTTCGTCAGACCAAAGAGAATATCTCGAATCTCCGAAAGTTTTTCAAAAAGATAAAGCGTCGCGATTTTAATTTTGCATGGGAACCGCGCGGGCCGTGGGATGCGAAAGTCGTGAGCAAGATCTGTCACGAGCTGGATCTTTGGCATGTCGTGGATCCGTTCGTCGCCCGAACTGTCACGCCGGAGAATTGCTATTTCCGTCTTCACGGCATCGGCGGGTGGCGTTACCGATATGAAGATGGCGAACTCGACGAACTTGTCTCGCTGCTACCCGAAGATAATCTGTCTTACGTGTTCTTCAACAACAACGTGATGACGGAGGATGCGATGCGGTTCAAACGAATCGTGACCTGAGATGGGATTCGAGATTCGAGATTTGAAATTTGAAATTTGAAATTTGAAATCCAGGAAACGGCAAGCGAAAACTGAAGTTGAAATCAAAGACTAGAAACTAGAAACTCAATTCACAAACTTATACCCCATCCCGTGAACGGTTTGGATGAAGTGCGGATGTTTTGGATTTGCTTCGAGCTTTTGCCTTAGCCACGCGATGTGAACATCGACGGTGCGCGTCGATGGCATCGCGTCGTAGCCCCAAACAGCATCGAGCAGTTGATCGCGCGAATGAACCACCCCACGATTTTCGATAAGATGCTGGAGAAGCTTAAATTCCATCGCCGAGAGATCGATCGGTTCATTGTCGCGTGATACTTCGGCGCGTTTGAAATCGATCGTGACCGCACCGAAGCGAAACGAGTCGGCAGAAATTCCGCTCGACGAATGCGGCGAGCGCCGGATCAGCGCTTCGATACGCGCGAGCAGCTCGATGACCTCAAAGGGTTTTGTAAGATAATCGTCGGCACCGAGTTTCAAGCCAAGCACTTTATCTATCGTCTCGCCCTTTGCCGTCAACATCAGAACCGGAGTTTCAATTCCCTTCTGCCGAAGATCGCGACAAACGTCGTAACCGTTCTTCTTCGGCAGCATGACATCGAGCACGATCAGATCGTGCTCACCGGTAAGGGCCTTCTCGAATCCGGACTTTCCATCTGTAGCGACGTCAACGTCAAAGCCTTCGCTTCGAAATCGATCCGTAAGCGTCAGTACAAGTCCCTGTTCGTCTTCGACTAATAAAACGCGCATTTTTAGTTTGGAAGATCGATGGTGAAGACGCTGCCGATACCCGGCGTGCTCTCAACCGAAACCTTCCCGGCGTGAGCCTCGACGATCTTTTTCACGAGGTTGAGTCCGAGGCCGTTGCCGCTGATCTGCGCATCGACGACCTGTTTCGCTCGGTAGAATGGTTCGAATATCTGGCGGAGATCATCGCTGCTGATTCCGATTCCCTTATCTTCAACCGCGATCTTAACTCGTCCCCCGCCATTCTTAGCTGTGATCTTGATCCACTTCGAACCGTTTGCATACTTCACCGAATTCGCGATCAGATTTTGTACCGCACTCGAGAGAGCAACCCGGTCCGCATCGATCGGCGGCAAACCGGTTTGCAGATCGGTCTCGACCGTGAAGCCGCCGGAATCGATAAGAGGCTGACATTCATGCAGCGCGTCGTGAACGACGCCTTCGACGTCGGTAGACGAAAACCGATATTTTTGCTTCCCCGAATTCGCACCGGCGAACTCCAGGATCTGCTCGACCATCGCCGAGAGTTTTTTCCCTTCGCCCTTTATCAGCTCGCCGTAACGCGAAACCTGATCGTTTTCTTTCGCGACACCGTCCGCGAGATTTTCGCCGGCCGTATATATCACTGCTAACGGAGTTCGAAATTCGTGTGAAACGCTCGAGACAAAATCGATCTGGCGCCGAGCGAATGCTCGTGATCGCATTGCAGAAAGAAGTATCGCCACAATCCCACCGACGAGTAGCAGATAAACGCCCAGACCGATGAGAAAACTTTTATTGCGTTCGCCGCTCACGAACGCGTCGATCGATCCGGACGCATGCTGGACGCGCAATTTCCAGGGCTCGTTTTCGGTTCCAGTCGATGCGATCATCGACGTCCGCAATCGGGCATTCTCGGGAGGCGTTCGAAGCTCGAGATTGAAAGTCTTCGCGCCCTCCGCCTCGGTTCTGTCAAACGTGTGGGTTTCGACACGCTGGTCGATCACGACGCCGGCTCGATGATCCTCGGCTGTCCTTGGCGAAGGCTCACGGATTCCGAAAAACATTAGGTTGTTCGGCGACATGTCGAACATCTTCGCCGTAGCGTCCGAACCTGTGATGTCGTTTTTGCCGAACACCGGTTGATCGCTCCTGTTCACGACATCGACTTTGAAATCGCCCTCGGGAAAATATTTCTGCACGAGATCCGGAAGGATATGCTGTTTGATCGTCGGCTCATCGAGCAGAACGATCAGCGATCCGAAACGATCGGGCATCGTAACCATCGGCGGAGATCCTCCACCACCGCTTCGAGGAATTGCCACTCGCCGGATCATCACGTGATCCATGCGCTTGTCGCCCTCGTAGATCGGCACGACCATCGCGAACGCGTCATCGTAGACGGGTCCGGACTTTGGATCTTTAGAATAGCGGTCACGGATCTCGGCAAGAGCTGCGTCGGCATCGGTCGGAAAAAATTCGCGTTTATCCGGATCGTATTTCAGCGGCTTCGCGTCCGCATCCTTTCCAAAAAAATAGATTCCGCGGATCAGTTCCGGATACAGTGTCTTCTGCTTCCAGAAATCATACCGGGCGCTGAATTCGTCCCACGCCGAATCTCTCCAGACCGAAGCCGGTGTTTGAAAATTGTAATAAGCGGCCTGCATCTCGCGGTCGAAATCTTCCGCAAAGCGATTTGCGTCTGTCTCGACACGCTTGTGCATTCGCTCACGCGTGGCTTCGCTCACCTCGGTCAGCCACATGTATTGCAGTCCGAGAAAGAGCGTGAGAAGGCCGATCACGCCGACGATTAGCAAACCTGAAAACCAAGATCGCTTCATAGGATCAAACGGGGAACATCAGTCGACCTCATTTTCCATTTTCAGTTTTCCCTTGTCCATTGATTTCGCGACATTTTACATCCTTAACAATTTCTTTGCTTCCTCTTAACCATTCGCCATCGAGTGTCGTCGATACTTTGAACTGTCGGACAAGCTTTCTTTTTTCAGATACTGCTCCTAAGATGTTTGGAGTTAACTGCACTTTTCCGGCATACCGAGATTTATTCACCCCGGAGGCAATATGAAAAGATTTATCGTTTCAGTTTTATTCGTGACCGTTTTCTGTATCGGTCTTGGTGCGCTGGTCGACAAGGCCGGAGCAAAATTCAAATCGGACGAAAAGGCGCTCGCGTTGATCAAACAGGCGCGGCTCGCGATCGGCGGTGATCAATCGATCGCCGATGTCCGCAGCATGGTCATCAAAGGCAACACATCGCTTACACTCAGAATGAAGGACGGTGCCCGGACCGAAACCGGTGAGACCGAAATTGCAATGCAGCTTCCGGACAAGTTTTCCAAAATGCTGAAGATCGGTCATCCCGACGGAAATGAAGGCTCAGCGAAAGTCGTCAGTGACGTCGTCATCATGCACCGCACGGGTGAAGGACACGGCGAGGCGATGGCCGGAGCTGCCGGCGAGAAAATGATCGTCATCAAGAAAGTCGGCGAGAACGGCGAAAACGTCGAGATCGAGAAAGTTGTTCCCGATGGCAAGGACGCCGAGTGGAATACCGTTGACGACAAGAAAGTAATGCTCCGCACAAAGACGGCGGGCGATACTGAAGGCGTTATCGTCGATGACAACGGCGGTCAGCGTAAGCACGTCATGCTGGAAAGAACTGGCCCCGCCGGTGAGACCGGACATCGCCAGAACGAGCTTCTTCGGACGACACTTTCGCTTTTGCTTTCTGCTCCCGAAGGAATGGACGTGAGTTACACGTTTGCGGGTGAAGGTGATGTGGACAGCACGCCGTGCAATATCGTAAACGCTGAAGTCGCCGGTTCGAACATAAAATTATTTTTATCGAAGACATCGAACTTGCCTTTGATGATCAGCTATTCCGGTCACGCGATGCCGAACGTCATGTTCTTCAGAACGAAAGAGCCGGCGGCAGGCGAGCCCGCAAAAGACAACGTGATGTTTACGCGAAAGGTTGATGCACCCGAGATGGCGGAGATCCAGGTTCGTTTCGCGGATTATCGCAGCGTTAACGGAGTTCAGCTTCCGTACAAGTGGACAACATCGGTCGCCGGACAGACAACTGAAGCCTTCGATGTAACCGGATACGATGTGAACCCTGCGAACATCGCGGAGAAGTTTCAGAACCAGAAAGTTTTTGTAAGAACTGCGAAGCCGGGACAATAGCGTTCCGACTGTTTGAGCATGTTAACCGCGGATGATGCAGATGACGCGGATCAAAGTAGATTTAGAGCTTTTCTAATCCGCTTTGATCCGTTCCATCCGCGTCATCCGCGGTTTAGCTTCCTCGACCAACTCAGGCCTCGAACGATTTCGCGCGAAGTTTTTCCGCCATCTTGGGCACCAACATTTTTGCCGCGTCGATCGCGCCCTTGATGTGACGGTGGCTCGTGAAATGTCCGGCGACGTAAATACCCGGCACGTTCGTTTCGAAAGTTTCCTCGTTGTAGACCGGAACCTCGCCGTACTTTCCGCCCGTTGTTGTCCCGACGCCGAGACTTCTCAGTATCGATAGATCAGCGTCAGCGCCGATCAGAACGAAGACGACGTCGTTCGGCAGAACATCGATCTCGCCGTTCTCATCCTCAAGAATCACTTCGCCTTCCTTGATCTCAATTACTTTTCCGAGAAAAAATAATTTCAGGCAATGTTTCTTTAACTCGTCCTCGAGCGGCTGTTTCACCCAGTACTTGATACAACCTTGCTTCGGATCGTTGTTCTCCCAGTCGCCGCGAAAGATCGCGAGCGTCGTATCGGCGCCTTCTTCGGCAAGAAACAATGCGGCCTCGCCGGCCGAATTTCCACCGCCGATGATCAGCGCGCGTTTCTTGACCCACGGATAAGTTTCTCGAAAGTGGTCGTGGACTTTCGGCAGATCTTCGCCCGGGACATTCAACTTCCGCGGATAATCCATCGCACCCATCGCGAACAGAACATTCTTTGTTCGATAAGTTCCTTTATCGGTGACGACTTCGAAGTGCCCTTCGGTGTCTTCTTTCTTCTCCGTGTAGTCCGTTTTTTCCGTGGTTCTGCTTATCTCTTCCTTCTGTTTCTCATCTTCCTTTTTTTCCGTGGTTCCGTCTTTGGTCTCGGACCTAACCACTGAACACACGGAAGAAGGGGAAAAAGAAGATACGGAAAGGACTTTTTCTTCGGTCCGAACATTCAACTCGTTATCCAAGACGAACCGAACATAATAAGAAAGTAATTCTTCACGAGTCGGTTTTTCGCGGGCGGGATTCAAACCACCGGGTTCGAACTCAAGCTCGTTCGTCGTCGAGAAAACCGTCAACCCGACGGGATACTGATAGATCGTGTTTCCGATCAAACCCTTCTCGATAACTACATAGTCGAGCCCGGCTTTCTTCGCTTCGTATGCCGCGGTGATTCCCGCCGGTCCGGCGCCGATGATTACGAGATCAAGCATCTTCCAACTTTTTGAGCTCTTCGGTGAACTTCTCGATCTGCAACTTTGTATTTTCAAGATTCCGTTTCGAATCGAGATAGCTCTGCCATTCGTTCGTACCGGTCAGAGCCTTGAGAGTGTCTTCGTCGAGCGCGTGAGACATCACGACAAGTAGATCGCTGAGCGCCGCGTGTCCGTCGAGCAGCGATTGGATGATGCTATACGCAAGCTTCGCGTTTGGAAGGTCGATATCGAGTTCGTCCATATTTGATTGATCTACGGTCAAGAAAAAATCTTAGCATAGAAAAAAGGCTCGCAGTTTCGACGCGAGCCTCTAGGATGATTATGCAGGAATTTTCAGTTGGACGGACCAGCGGGGTTGTCGATCTCCTCAGTTTTCAGAACCGGACGAACTCCCGGTTTCGGACGCGGAGCCTTTCCATTAAGAGGTACAAACCAGAAGTCGGCTTCTGTGCTCTCCCGGTATCCACCAAATTGGATCTTTAAGCGAGTCCTCTTTATCCCTGCATTGTCAGCCAGCCGATCGCGCCCGGTCTCTACAAAGTGCCGCAACTTCCCGATATCGTATCGCTCATCATCGGCGTAGAAGATGATCAAACCACCGGAACCTTTTCTCTCGGCAATAAATCGCGCGACGCCGACATCAGCCCACGAAAATTTCTCGGCCTCTTTCTCTTCTTCTGTCCGCGAATCGACGTAGGTCTCTGATTCGTCATTTGATTCCGTTTGGGTACTGGGAGTCTCGGGAGAAGTTTCTTCAGTCGCAGCAGGATCAGCCGTCTGCTCGGCTTCCGATTCCCTACTCCATCGTTGCTGTTCCTCTTCTTCCCTTTCCTTAACCTCGGTTAGGACGTAATCGTCTAACACCGATTCGTCGCCGTCGACCGCCAGATCATTTTTGGCAAAGAGAAATGTCGAGCGTTCGGGAATCGTCGGGACGGGCACCGTCCGCGTCGGCTCAGGAGGATTCACACCCGGAGCGACGATCCAGAGCTCAGTTGAAATCTGGGAACGATATCCGCCCTTTAAGAGTGTGATACGAGATGCGTCGAAATTCCGGAATGCGATGTGATTTGCGAACCAGGTTTCCCGACCATTTGAACCGCGTTGCTCCGGAAGTTCGTTTGCACCTCTGTAATTTATGATGAAGCCATGAAACTCCGGCTTCATACTTAGCTCAGTCAAGAGCGAGTCCATTCTACTTCGGAAATCGCATTCAGGAAGTAATCCGTATTCGTCGACGAGTATCGGCTTCGAGTTTTCGTCTCCGGTTTGCGACCGTACGGGAAACGACGCTGCAGCCGTCAGCAAGAACGTCAAGCTGAAAATAATATTTCCGAATCTAGAAAGTCGGTATTTCACTTAGGCAAGTGTACGCCCCGGCCTACTTCGGCAACAAGTATTTTTGACAAAAAAGCCGGGCGAAATTCCCGCCCGGCGTCATCGATCAACTTATAAACTCACTACTCCGCTTTCGGTCGTTGCTCCGGTTTGAATTCCGGCATCGGACCGCCTTGCGGAACGATCCACATCTCGACTTGCGGAGATGCCCGATAACCGCCGTACACGACTTGAACGCGCTCGCCGCCGATCTCCGATGCCGTCGCGATCTTGTCACGCCCTTCCTCGATGTACGACATCAGGCGCTCCATATCAAAGTAGTTGTCGTCGGCATAGACCACAATGACGCCGGTATTCGTCGGGCTTGCCTTGATCCCGTCGCCGAACGCTTTTCGCGCCCATGCGAATTTCAGAGTATCGAGTCGGGCTCCGTCCTTGAAAGACTCGTCGGCTTCGCCGGGCTGATGTTCCGCCGTCTCGTTCGGTTCTTCGACGGCGCCGTCAGATGAAGCCTGGTCCGAAGTCGAACCGCCGTCGAGCGTCGAAGGATCATAACCCGCGTCCGCGTCACCGGTCGGCTCTTCGTCGAGCTTCGCCCGGATCTCGGGACGGATGAACTGATTCAAATAACTTCCGGAAGTGAGCGTGTGCTTCTCGAACGGACGCGGTATCGGATTCGCGACGGCGCTGTTTGCCGTCAGCGCACCGGCCGACGAAGACGACGGAGGAATTGTCGTCCTGCTGCAGGCCATCGAGAAAAAGATCGAAATAAAAAACGTTATTGCGAGCGATCGATAAAGCTTCATGATGTCCCTCTTTGCGACACGATCACTAACGATAAAACGGAAGGCTGGCTACCTCTACGGCGGTCTTGTCGGCCAACAATTCGGTTCCGTCTGCGAGGTGATCGTATCGGATATAAGCTAGCCCAACTGTCTTCTGCAGTTTCGGCGATATGGTGATTGACGTCAGGCGGCCCGCGTTTTTGCCGTCCTTTGTCATGATCTCCTCACCCGGTTTGAGATCCGATCCCTCGGCGGCCGTGATGCCCGTCAGCTTTTTCGCAACGTGTCCGCGAAAGTGAATTCGCGCGATGATCTCCTGACCGACGTAACATCCTTTCGTGTAAGAGATCATGTCGTCGATCCCGATCTCCGGAATGATCGTCGTCTCATCCATGTCGACGCCGTAGAGAGGAGTTCCGGCCTCGATCCGGAGGACGTCGAGCAGGGCTTCCGAAATTTCAATTGCATCGAGATACTTTAGCTCGCCGACAAAATCCGAAGCGTCTTCGCGATGGACAAAATATTCGGTGCCGCCTCTTCGATCGAACTCGATGAAGGGCGGCGTGATCGGAATGAACGAGCGGTCGTAAACCCGAATGTAACTGTATTCATTCGACAGGTCTTCGACCTTAAAATCCCCGGCCATCGTAAATCGAAACAAATTATCGAAAACTTTTTGTCGGGTCGCTTCTTCCGTTTCGATCAAAAATCGCTCGCCGTTTCGAGTCACGCGAACCACGGCAAGAAGACGTCCTTGAGGATTCGGAAACGCGGCTCGCATCAGAGCTCCGTCCTCGAGCGTCTTCACATCGTTCGTGATCATCCCGTCAAGAAACTGTACGGCCTCGCTTCCACCGACCGAGATAAGTCCGCGAGGCTGACGATAATACGCCGTGCCGCCAGAGCGGAGGTGATTGTAGTGGAGCCGGTCCGTAGAATTCATGCGATCAATTTGCCCACTGTCTGGAAGTGTTTTAGCTGGAGAGCCAAACCTCGCTGGGCGGCGACGACTTGCGGACTTGGATGATAAAGCGGAAGAAGCGTGCGGCCATTCCAATCGAGGATCTCACCAGCGTGCGTCTTGAGCCTGAATTCATGATAGGCAATCGAGGTGAGCGCTTCAAGAGCGACGCCTCCGAGCGTGGCGATCACCTTCGGCTGAATCAGATCCAGCACTCGAATTAAGTATGACGAACAATTCTTTATCTCGGTTCGCCTCGGTCTACGA
This sequence comes from Acidobacteriota bacterium, assembly GCA_003223025.1. Classification (GTDB taxonomy): domain Bacteria; phylum Acidobacteriota; class Blastocatellia; order Pyrinomonadales; family Pyrinomonadaceae; genus OLB17. The sequence goes on along the minus strand of QHXR01000001.1, from coordinate 687,509 downwards.
TTGGCGTCCGTAGCCGACCGCGGACTGCACATCACGGCGCTTGTTATGAAGATGTCGTCGCGGCTGAGCTCTATCGAATCGAGGAGCGTTTGAAAGTTATTGCCTGATTTATCACCGAAGAACGGACGCCTAGTCCGATCCGCTCCGACGCGACCCGGAGCTTCGCCGATGAACATAACCCTGGGATGCAAACTGCCGTTCAACTCGCTGAGCACGGCAGTTTTGTCCGCGAGGTTCGGGCAGATCCTGCACGCGTGCGCATCATCGCAGAGCTTTTTGAACAGATGAATTTTGCCGACGGCCACATGAAATTATCGTCTAATCGAGTCTGGCGAGTCTATCGAGTCTTTCGAGTCCAGCTCCTTTTCGTGTCTTTTTCGTGTGGTTAGTGTGGTCCGTGGTTCATTCTTCCAGTGTGAGGATGATCTCTCAGCAAAGTACAAAGACGAAACCACGAACCACGCGAACCACGCGAAAAAGACACGAAAAGAAGAGAAACAAACTCTGCCGCACGAAACATCTGCACGGTGATCCATTGTTCACCTCGTTTTTGTTACAATTTTCACTTCGCCAATTAACCAAAAATAATGAGCCAATTATCAGAAGAGATCATTTTAAATTCGCTTAAGCAGATCATCGACCCGGATCTGCGAAAAGACATCGTCACACTCGGATTCATACGCGACCTCAAGATCGCCGGCGGCGACGTCGCGTTTCGCATCGTTCTCACGACACCGGCTTGTCCTGTCAAGGAAGAGATGGAATCGCAAGCGTATGAGATCGTCCGCGGTCTCGACGGAGTCACGAATGTGAAGGTGACGATGGACGCCGAGGTTCCGCAGGGACGCGGCATCGCAAACAACATTGCGATCCCGGGTGTGAAGAACATCATCGCCGTGTCGTCGGGAAAAGGCGGAGTCGGCAAATCGACCGTCGCCGTGAATCTCGCGGTCGCACTCGCGGCGGACGGAGCAAAAGTCGGACTGATGGACGCGGACGTGTACGGCCCGAATGTCCCGATGATGCTCGGCACCGGTTACGATCAGCCGGAGATCGAGAACGGAAAGCTCGTGCCGATCGAGGCACACGGCATCAAGATGATCTCGATGGCCGTGCTCGTTCCACCCGACAAACCGATGATCCTCCGCGGCCCCATGCTCCACGGTGTCGTCAGACAATTTTTATCCGACGTGAATTGGGGCGAGCTTGATTATTTGATCGTCGACATGCCGCCCGGAACAGGAGACGTGCAGTTGAGTTTGGCTCAACTCGTTCCCGTCCAAGGCGCGGTTCTCGTTACGACGCCGCAGGAAGTTTCGTTGTCCGATGTTCGTCGTGCGGTGAAGATGTTCGAGACAGTGAATGTGCCGGTGCTTGGCGTGATCGAGAACATGTCGTACTTCATCGCACCCGATACGGGAAATCGTTACGAGATATTCGGACGCGGCGGCGGACAGAAACTTTGCGCCGAATACGATCTCAATTTCCTCGGCGAAGTTCCGCTCGGAATGGAAGTCCGCGAAGGTGGCGACAAAGGAATTCCGGTCGTCGTTTCATTTCCCGATTCGCCGCAGTCTGCTGCGTTCCGTCATGTAGCGGAAGAAGTCGCGCGACAGATCTCGATCGAAGCGATGAAACCCGAGTTGGTTATTTTGCAGAGAGGGACCTAGATCCATTTTGGATTTTGGATTGGTAGCGAAGACTTGGATACACGTTTACCTTTTTTCGAACAGGTAGACCGCGACCAAAGATATCAGCAGGATCGCCGCCGCGATCATCAGTTTCCAATACGGGGGAGCCGGCGCAATTTCCTCGATCGCCTGTTCTGAGCTGTCGTTCAAACCTACTTCTCGAAGTATCTTCCGGAAGCGGTCGTTGTGCTGCAGGAATTTGAACTCCTCATCGAACTTTATCCACGTCATGTTGGGATCGCGTTCTTCAAGTCCTTTTTCGAGCCACTCGATCGCTTCCGCTTCGTCGTGCACCGCGGCATACAAGGAGGCGATGTTTACGCTGCTGATATATTTCTCATCTTTCATCCGCAGCAGCTTATCTATCGTCGCCTGCACCGCTGACCTGTCGCCTGCCGCCGCCTGCAAGATTCCCTGCAAGGACAGAGTGAGCGAGTTTTCGTGAGACAGCGCAACGGCTCGCTCGCCCTCTAATTCCGCTTCATCAAGACGGCCGGCGTCGATATACGAGAATGCGAGATGATAATGTGCGGGAAAGAACTTAGGAAACGATTCGATCGTCTCGAGGTGAAGTTGGATGGATGTGTCGATTTCGCCGACGTGTCGAAGCCCTTCGGCCAGCCAAACTGCATGAGTCGGCGAAAACGGATCGAGCTCGCGAGCCTTCTTCAATGCGATCAGCGATTCGCCGATGCGTTCGACCCGCAGCAAATAAACTCCGAGAAGCATATAACCCGCCGCACAATTTGAGTCCAATTTAACGGCATTCTGAAACGACACTTCCGCTCCCGACCAATTCCAATCGTAATGCAAAAGTGCAAGGCCGAGAGCTGCGTGGGCCTCCGCGAGATCGGCATCGATGAACAGCGCTTTTAACGCCGCCGCTTTCGCTTTTGGAAAACAATCGCGCGGAGCAAAGCCGTCGTCGAGCGGAAGCAGATTATAGATATCGGCGAGCCCGGCGTACGCCAGCGCGTACGAAGGATCGACCTCGATTGCCTTTTCGAAACAGGCGAGTGCGATGTCGTAGCCCTCTGCCGTCCGTTTGTTATAGAAGACTCGGCCCCTTAGATATTCCTGATAAGCTTCGACGTTTTCCGTGTACCGCTTCGTTAGCTTCGCCTTCGCTTCGTCGCTTAATTTTTTTTGCAGCGCGCCCACGACGCGCTCGGCGATCCGATCCTGTACGGCGAAAATGTCTTCAACTTCAGCGATAAAACTCTCGGCCCAAAGAGAGCTCCCGTCCCTCGAGCGAAGCATCTGAACGGTCAGACGCATTCGATCTTCCGATCGCTGGTAGTTACCCTCGAGTACCGCGTCGACCTGCAACTCGCGTCCGGCTAAGATCGCGTTCTGCGGCAAAGTATTGAATCGAATGATCGAGCTCGTCGGGCGCACTTGGATATCTCCTGCCCTCGTCAGCTGGGTGATGAGCGCGTCGCTGATACCCAAGCCGAAAACATTGTCGTCGCCTTTTCCTCCCAAAGGCTGAAATGGAAGGACGGCCACGCTGTGAATTTCATCCAGAGAAACTGCGGCGGGATTATCCGAAGCAACCGGCGAATCGGTCCCGCGCGAGACCTTAAGTCGTAAGTGCCGATGAACAAGAAGATTCGTTTCGCTTTCGATTTCTCGGATGTCGGCCCTAAAACGATAACCACGCCTCGGGAGAGTTTCGATCAACTCGACTCCATCCGTGTTCAGGATCTTTCGCAGACGAGAAATATTTTTCGTGAGATTGCCTTCCTCGACAAAGGATTCTTCCCATATCGAAGTCATCATCTGCTCTTTCGTCAATAGCTGACCATTGTGCCGGACCAGTAGCAGAAGTGTGTCGAATAACTTGTCGGTGAGATGCGCGGGTTCGCCGTTGGAGAACAAAACGCGCTCTTGTGGATCGAGGACGAATTTCCCGAATTCGTATTTTATGTCCGACTTTTCGGTTGCTTCGTCCATGTCAGAACAATGTCAGAGCTTTGTCCGATTGAATCCAAGACGCCCGCGGCCCCATCTGCGAGGATGGCGTCTATCAAATGGACCAGGAGGCAATTGAAACGGATTGCACGCTAATTGTAGACCCGAAGCAAAAGGGAAACAAGAAAAATACATGACGCAAAAAACCGAGTTCGAAATAGAAGTCAACGAAACGGTGGCATACAGCAGCCGCAGCGATCGGTTTGAGAGTTTTTGCCCGGTATGCAAGTGCATGTCCGAGATGGCGACCGTGCAGATCGCCGCCGTTCTGACGCAAAAAACTGAGCGCGACATCTACCGAATGGTCGAAGTCGACGCAATTCATTTTATCGAGACTGACCGCGTACTGGTCTGTCTCAATTCTTTACCCGGATATCAGCGGCCGGCCACTCAACAAGAGGAAATATGAAAAAGCGACCTTACAGCAAAATATCCATTTTATTTCTATCCATCACATCGATGACGGTTCTAAGCTACGCGGCGCAAGGCGGGCTTGATACTACCTTCGGCACAAACGGTATTGTCACCACCCAGGTCGGGGCGAATACCAACTATGTGAACTCGCTCGCAATCCAGCCTGACGGAAAGATCATCGCCGTCGGAAGTGCAGGCGGAATGATGGGAGTGCGACGCTACAACTCCGACGGCGCGCCCGACACCGCGTTCAACGGAGCTGTGACCGCTGTCCAGGTCGTAGGCGATGCACTCGGCGTCGCACTGCAGGCGGACGGCAAGATCGTCGTCGTTGGAAATAATGGGAATCCGGCAAACGTCGACATCAAGGTCATCAGGTACAACACCAACGGTGCGCTCGATAGCACTTTCGACGGCGATGGGATCGTCGAAACGCCGATCGGCGGCAGTTCGGATGTGGCGTTCGCCGTAAAGATCCAACCCGACGGCAAGATCCTCGTATCCGGTCGAAGTGACAGCGATCCGGTATTTGTAAATTCGTTCGCGATCGTTCGATACAACACCAACGGATCGCTGGATACGACGTTCGACACTGACGGGATCGTTATTGTGCTCGGCCCCGGAAACGCGATCACGGATTCGATGGCTCTACAATCGGATGGCAAGATCGTCATCGCCCATAACTATTACACCGGTTCCGCATACGCGTTGACGGTGCTGCGTTACGAATCCGACGGCTCGCCCGATACATCCTTCGACAACGATGGCCGCGTTTTGACTACCGTCGGTACAAATGTCGAGCAGGCTTATGTGGCAATACAGAAAGACGGAAAGATCGTAGTCGCATGCAGCAGTTATACGAGCAACGCGGCGGGATACGACTTCTGGGTCGTTCGATATAACACCGATGGCTCCACTGATGACACATTCGGCAACAGCGGGTTGGTCGTAACTCCGATTGGAGCCGGCGCGGCTTTTGACATGCCAAGATCCATCGCGATCCAGGCAAATGGAAAGATCGTCGTTGGTGGAAAAAGTCCGAACGGCAGCAATCTCGATTTTGTGGCCGTCCGCTACAACAGGAACGGATCGCTCGATATGAAATGGGGGACGGGTGGTGTAGTTCGAACCGATCTGGGCGGAAGTTCCGAGGCGATGAACGCTGTCGCGATTCAAACAAACGGCAGGATCATTGGCGGCGGTGAGAGCGATGTCGGATCGCCCGGAACTCGAAAATTTGCACTCGCCCGCTATTCCGGCGACACCGGTGAAACATCGGACTTCGACCGCGACGGCCAGTCAGATATATCCGTCTTTCGTCCGTCGGAAGGTACGTGGTACGTGCTCGCGAGTTCGAGTGGCTCGATCTCGGGCGCAAAATGGGGCCTTGCAACGGACGAGCTTGCGGCAGCCGACTACGATGGCGATCTCAAGACAGATTTTGCAGTATGGCGATCCGGTGCGGCGGCGAGTTTGTGGATCCTGAACAGTTTCGATAGCACGGTGAGGCTCGAACAATTTGGGCAGACCGGCGACGACCCGTCGGTTATTGCTGACTACGACGGGGACGGAAAAGCCGATCCCGCGGTTTTCCGCCCGGGTGCTGTCGCCGGGCAGCAAAGTTACTTCTACTATCGCGGCAGTTTTAATAATGCTTCGGGCAACACTTCGTTCGTTCCGTGGGGAAGCAGCGGCGATATCGCAGCTCGAGGTGATTACAACGGCGACGGCCGTTTTGATCCGACGATTTTCCGCCCTGCAAACGGCACGTGGTACTCGCTGAACTTGAACAACAACTCGTCGACTGCGACGCAGTGGGGAATTTCTACCGATAGGCTCGTGCCGGCCGATTACACCGGCGACGGCAAAACCGATCTTGCCGTGTTTCGTAACGGGACATGGTTCATCTTGAAGAGCGAATCGGGACTTGTTCAATACGCTTACGGGGGAATCCCGACCGATATTCCCGTTCCTACCGATTACGACGGAGACGGCCGCGCCGATGTGGCGGTTTACCGAAACGGCACTTGGTATATCCAGCAAAGTACCGCCGGCGAACGGACGATTCCATTCGGGCTTTCGACCGATATTCCGACGCCAACCAGCTATTTACCGTGACATGACGCCCGAATTAAAACTGGGCTGTTTTTAAGAGGAGAAATTATGTTTTGCTATTCAAAGAGAGTCGTCAGATGCTTTCCATTTTTCATCGTATTGCTTGTGCTCGCAACGCCTGCCCTGGCGAGCTGGACGCAGAGACAAAAGATCACGAGCACGCCACGCGGTGTGGGAGCGCAGTTCGGCAACGCCGTCGCGCTCAGCGGAAACACGATGGTAGTCGGTGCCCGATTTGACGGCACGACGGCGTCACAAGCCGGGGCCGCGTATGTTTATGTGCTGACTGGCGGCACCTGGACGCAGCAGACGGTTTTGCTTGCACCCGACGGGGCGGTGGCCGACAAGTTCGGCTATTCGGTCGCGATCAGCGAGAACACGATCGTGGTCGGAGCATACAACGACGATTCTCCGCTATCGAACGCCGGCTCGGCTTATGTGTTTGTTCGCAGCGGGACAACGTGGACATTCCAGCAAAAACTCACGGCGAGCGATGCGGCTGCCGATGATCAATTCGGAGTAGCGGTCGCAGTTAGCGGGCCAACCATTTTTGTCGGCGCAAATTTTTCCGATCAACCAAGTAATTCGGATGCTGGCGCCGTCTATCGCTACACGCAAAGCGGAACTGTTTGGTCACAAGTGCAGAAACTCATCCCAGCCGGCGGCGTCATCCTCGGCGATCATTTCGGCGAAGCATTGGCAGTCAGCGGTAGCAAATTGGTAGTCGGTTCCCCTGGTGCCGACGTGCCGTTCACGGCGGCCGGTTCGGTGTACGTTTTTGTCGACAGTGGCGGAGGCGTCTATTCTCAGCAGGACAAAATTTCAATTGCGAGCGGTGCGAATGGAGATAGCTTCGGCAACTCTGTCGCGATCGAAGGCAACACGCTTGTCGGCGGAGCTCTGCAATATACACCGATCGTCGCGCAGCCTGCATACGGAGCAGCGTATGTGTATGAATTCAACGGCGCGAGTTGGGTATCGCAAGGACGTCTTACCGCGTCGGATGGCGCTTCGGTCGACCGCTTTGGGTATTCAGTCGCGGTCAGCAACAACGTCGTTGCCGTCGGAGCACGCGAAGACGACACCACGGCCGGCGGACCGGACGCAGGTTCGGCGTACGTCTTTACGCGAACCGGAAGCGTGTGGACCGAGAAGCAGAAGCTCGCACAGAGCGATCCTTTCAACGGCGACCGCATGGGAGGAAGCATCGCGTTGAGCTTCGGTAATCTAGTCGTGGGAGCGCCGGAGAAAGCTCTCACCTTACCGAACGGACAAGGTGCCGTTTACTATTTCACATCGATAAATAAGACGCTCTATGATTTCGATGGCGATGGTCTCTCAGACCTTTCGATCTTCCGTCCTTCAAATGGACAGTGGTGGTATCAACAAAGTTCCGACAACACTGTCCGCGCTTTGACATTCGGCTCGAGTACCGACAAACCAGTTCCGGCGGATTACGACGGAGACGGAAAGACCGATATCGCGATCTATCGACCTTCGACGGGAGAGTGGTTTGTATTACGAAGCTCGAACCTGAGTTTCTTCTCGGTTCCGTTCGGGATATCGACCGACAAACCTTCGCCCGGCGATTTTGACGGTGATGGAATGGCGGACTTGACCATCTATCGACCCTCGGAAGGCACGTGGTACGTCAGTAAAAGTTCGGGCGGATTTCAGATCACGCAGTGGGGAGCGAATGGCGATATTCCGGTGAACCGAGATTATGACGGCGACGGGAAATCCGATATCGGGATATTCCGTCCGGCGGATGGATCGTGGTGGGTAAACCGATCGACAGCCGGGATCTTCGTCACCACCTTTGGAGTCGGGACAGACAAACCGGTTCCTGCGGATTTCACGGGCGATGGCAAGACCGACATCGCCGTTTGGCGGCCGGCCAACGGTTCGTGGTACGTCTTGCGAAGTGAAGATTTTAGTTTCTTCGCCCTTCCCTTTGGAGCAAACGGTGATGTTCCGGCACCCGCGGATTTTGACGGCGACGGCAAAGCGGATTTCGGGATCTTCAGACCGAATGGTGCGAACTGGTTCATTCAACGCTCGACATCGGGAATTTTGATCCAGCAATTCGGATCAACGGGTGACATCCCGACGCAGGCGTCGTATGTGCCGTAAACTGCCGCGGCGGAATAAAAGAAAGAGGCTGTACTTTTCGGGCAGCCTCTTTCTCGGTTTGTTACCAGGTGTTGTGCTTCATTCGGAATATCCAACTTCCTTCAGCACGTGCACGAACCGCGGATTCGAATGAAGCCGCAGCAGCGGATCGACTTTCACGATCGCCATTGAGCCCGAGCATTCAGCTCGGGCTTTCTCGAGCCAGTCGCTCGCGACATCTTCTTCGCCGAGTCCGGCGAGCGCTAGTTCGATGTGAATGGAAAGACGTTCTTACTACGGTCGGGCGAATACGGGATTCAGAGAAGTACAGGTTCGCCGGAACAGAGAAGAGATAACTTAAAGGTAACTGCGGCAAACGCTCTGGGCGGCGGCCTCATCGTAACAACGCTCCTGCGAAGCCGAAGTCAGTTACCGCTTGTTAAATTAGAACCTTTTGGCTAATATTTACATTAACGTAAGGATTCGCTGTTGAGGTGAGTCCGAAAATTTTTAAGGAGAAACAAAAACCACATGTCAGCAGTAGCAGCTCCAACAGTTGAATTAGGCGTCACCGAGAGCGCCGCAGAAGAGATCAAGAAATTTTTTGAGGGCGAAGAAGATCTTACCAACACGGCGGGGCTTCGAGTTCGGGTCGTGCCGGGCGGATGCTCGGGTTTTCAGTACAGCCTGAATATCGAGGAAGATTCGCGTCAGGGTGATTTTGTTCTCGATCGTCACGGCATCAAGCTTTTTGTCGATATGTTCTCGGCCCAGTATCTGAACGGCGTTGTGATCGATTACACGTCCAACATGATGGGCTCGGGATTCACGTTCGAGAATCCGAATGCGACCGGCGGCTGCGGCTGCGGAACCTCGTTCTCGGCTTAAATACATCTCAAAATTGCAGACAATAGCCCGGATATTTTCCGGGCTTTGTTTTTTCTGAAAACATCCCGCGATTGGCTCTTTCTCTTCGCATACGAAAGACAACTGAAGGTAGCTCGGCGGGGAAGGCGGAAATCGGGCTTTTCTAATCCTGGATTAGAAAAGCCCATGTTTTGCAGCCCGAAATCACAGAAGGGAAACTTTCCTGACAACCCATTTGCGCCTTTTAGACTCAAAGTGCTACCCTTTGGGTTAGCTGAGATCCGGACAGCGGCCCCCGGCCGCAACTCGATTCGGATTTGGGAACTACAAAAGTAGTTCGGGCGACAATAAGCAAAAACGAAAACTTAAGCTCAACGAACTCGGAGAAATCCGGTTCAAACCCTCATTTGGTTACGGTCACTTTTGCTTGCTTCTTCGCCCTTCCGGCCTCGCCCTGCTAAGAGAAAAATTTAGGAGTATACGTTTTGAATAATTTGAAGAAGATTTCATATCTGTCCGTCTGTGCACTGTTTATTAGTTTTGTTTTCGCCGCCGCCACTTCCGCCCAAGACAGGCCGCGAATCGTAAAATCTACCTCAAGTAGACCTCTGAACCAGCCGCCGAGTGCAGCAGACACAATAGATAAAACGAAATCACTCACTTCTTCACTTCCCGTAAACGCTCCGACAACCCGACCTACTCTGATCAACCAACTGGTCGTTCCCGCACAAAACAATGCTTCATTAGTCAAAAAGACGTCGATGTCCATGGCTATGAACGCCGCAGCCGCGTCGCTGGCAGCGGGACGCATGGCGTATAGCTCGTCCGTTTCGTCGGAACTCATGCGCGGCATCGAATCCCGACTCGGCATTCCCTACCTTTATGGATCGGCGGGTCCGAATCGCTACGATTGCTCAGGATTTGTTTGGAGCGTATTTAAGGACGCGGGGATCAGCTTCACGCGTCAGAGTGCGAGAAGCTTGTGGGCGATGTCCGAGCCTGTGACCGGTGACGAAAGATTTAAGTTCGGTACGCTCGTGTTCTTCAATGGCCTCGGCCACATGGGCATCGTCGCCGACGAGAACGGCTTCTACCAGGCGTCATCGAGCAAAGGCATTACTTACTCTTCATTCAAAGGATACTGGGAAAATCGGATCGTCGGATACAGGCGCATGCCGGCGGGACCGTCACGCGAAGCGGTCATTGAAGAAATAGCCGGTAAGTAAATAGGATTAGTAACTCAGATTTTTGAGTCCCGATGATCGGCCGATCATCGGGACTTTTCCTTTTAAATCGCGTCAAGCGATAAAGCCGGGGCGCGAAGCCGAGTCGGAGCATTCGTATATCGAAGCGATCTTGTCGATCGAAAGATACGCAGTCTTGGCGTCGTCATCTCGAAGATAAAGGACCCCACTCCTGACCTCGATAACTTCTCCTCGTAGTATGGGTCCCGACCCGCAACTCACATCGATCTTCTTCCCCGTTAGGTTTCTTAAAAGTTCTTCCATCGTTTGTTCCTTCAAAAATTTTCGCCGCGTTCCGGCAAATCTGACGACGCGATAGGCGACGTATTTATCTTAGCGGCTTTCATTGCGACATGTCATTTCGGCGGTCGGAATGACCGAACATGAAGCGTCGCTGCGCGACCGGTTTTATTCGCTCAAAAATCGAAAAATCTCAAAACGAAAAACTTTTTTTCTGATTTTCGGTCACCGTGACCGAAACATAATTCAAGTTGACCGAATCATCATTCAGGTTGAAAAAATAGTGTTGACTCGTGTTGTCTAGTGTTTTATGTTGTTCAACGTGACCACTCGGTCAGCCTCATTTCCTAAATAAAACCAGTCAGTTTTTCTGCCCGACTTTTCCCATCCACGGAGCTACCTAAATGAGAAAATTAACGATTCTTTCCCTGGCGTTTGCCGTCTCCCTTATGGCGGTCGGAACATTCCTTCCGGTAAAGACCTCTGGTCACAATGAACAGAGATCAAAGTTTCGCCGTTCGACTCAGCCGATCCCAAATCAGTATATCGTCGTTCTTAATAGCGACGCTTCGGGTCGGTCTGCTGAAAGCAGCGAAGTCGAAGCGAAAGCTGAGAATCTTTCGTCAGTTTATGGCGGACAAGTTAAGGGCGTTTATTCGAATGCCATTCAAGGCTATGCCGTCACGATGTCGGCGAGACAAGCCGAGGACTTAAGTCGCGATTCGAATGTAGAATTCGTCGAAGAAGACTCGGCGATCTCGATCTCGGCTACACAACCGAACGCCGACTGGGGTTTGGACCGGATCGATCAGCGAGCCCTGCCGATGGACACGAATTATAGCTACACGAACACCGGAGCCGGCGCTCATGTCTATATTCTCGACACGGGGATACGGGTTACGCACCAAGACTTCGGCGGCCGTGCCAGCGTCGCTCTTGACGTCCTGAACGACGGCCAGAACGGCAACGACTGCAACGGTCATGGAACTCACGTAGCAGGCATTGCAGGTGGCTCCACTTACGGCGTTGCAAAAAATGTCTCGCTACACGCAGTGCGTGTACTGCCCTGCGGCGGCAATGGGGCGATATCCGATCTGATAATGGGAATCGATTGGGTGACCGCTCACAGGATCAACCCGGCCGTGGCGAATATCAGCATAACCGCACCCGGCGGTTCGCCCGCCCTCGAGAGCTCGATCACCAATTCGATCAACTCAGGCGTGGTGTTCACGATCGCGGCCGGTAACTCGGCTGACGATGCATGCTCCTATACGCCGGCACGAACATCAGCAGCGATTACCGTCGGAGCGTCATATGAGATCGACGCCCGCGCGCCGTATTCGAACTATGGTGCATGTCTAGACATTTTTGCACCCGGATTCAACATTATGTCCGACGGCATTGCCAGCGATACGGCGACCCGGGCGATGAGTGGAACGTCAATGTCCGCTCCGATGGTCGCAGGCGTGGTCGCGATGTATCGGGCGGCAAATCCATCGGCGAACCCGAGCGCCGTGGCTCAGGCAGTGCTCGGAGCGTCGACCGATATCATCACGAGCGCCGGCGTTGGCTCACCGACAAAACTTTTGTATTCATGGGTCGGAGTTACTCCGCCCGCGACCCCAACTCCGACGCCAACGCCGCCCGCGACTCCGACTCCGGCTCCCACACAGTCGCCTGCTCCGCAGAACGGGCATATCACGATCGTAAAACACGTTCGCCACACGAACGGAGGGACGTCTTCGACGGTATCGTTCCCGTATGCCGCTACTAACATTTCCACACCGGCGTTCACCCTAACAGGAGAGCAGCAGTTCACGGATCAAAATGTACAGCCGAGCTCGCAAATGATTCAGGTCACTGAATCAGCGGTCAGCGGCTGGCAGCTTGTGTCATTAAGTTGTGAAGAGGTCGCCGGTGGATCTCCGAACATTCCGAACTCGACTGTCGATCTCGCAAATCGTAAGGCGAATATCATGGTCGAAGCCGGCGAATCGGTGACCTGCACTTTCACAAGTGACGAGATCGGCCCATCCGCCGCGACCGCGAGCATTCAAGGACGGATCGTCGACTATCGAGGACGTGGGGTTCGGGGAATAATGCTGACATTATTCGACGCCACCACGGGCGAGACTAGAACAGCGTTGACTTCGACTTTCGGGTATTACGCGTTTGCGGATCTCAATGTCATGGATTTCTACGTCCTGACGGCTCATAGCCGAGGACGCTACACGATCCAAAATAGTGAGAGGTCGTTTACGCTGCAGGATAATCTCGTTGGCGTCGACTTTTTCGCCGACAGTTGGGAGCGCTGAAGATCGTCGTTAGGCGAAACTGAAATGGGGGCTGTCTAAAAAGGCGGCCCCTTTTTTTGGTCCAAAGTGACCAGGCCCGGACGCGGGATACATCTCGAAAAGAAGCTGTTCAGAATACTCGTTTTCTGGGCAGCTTCTTTCTTGTTTTTGGGCAAAAAGCTCATTTTGAAGCCGTCTGAGAAACATTTGAGACCAAGGAGATCCGTCGTCTGAATATTTCACTGGAATAAGCCCGGATTCGTGCTATATTGTCTGCATAGTTTACCTTTTTAGTTAAGCACCTTCCCTACTGGCTTATTTAGCAATGGTTTGCCGCCCGATCTCGGACGGCGGAAATGGTTTGGACGAGCCAAACCACGAGTTTTTTTCTGTGATTTCAAGGGAAGTTTTTGGACGAGGCTGTGGAAAAAAAGTCTTGACATCATTCAATGTATTTTGTTAAACAGTCTCACACGGTATTTATTTTAGATTGGTTCGCCCTATACCCAAGTAATAGTTTTCGCGTTTTTTGGAAACGTAAACTTATTTGTTGTTTCTGGGAATCAACAAACTGAGCTATACCCGTAACGGGCTTTAAGAGAGATAGAGAGAGAGGAGTAAAATTATGTTTTCGTTATTTACCAAGCAAAAGTATTCGGCAGCAAGACTGACAATGTTGCTCGCATTGGTTCTGATGCTTTCGAGTTTCGGATCCGCACAGTCAATCTGGGGCACCGCCGCCGGACAAAAATCAAGAGCAGGGCAAGATTCCGATCAAGTCGTAATGGCTCCGCTCGCAGTGACCCTTCAACAGTGTGCGAACGGAGGACGTGGTACTCCCGAAGTCGCTTGTGCGGGAAACGCTCCTTGGCAAAACGGTAATCTTGGCCGCAATAACTCGCAGTGGGTAGAAGGTGAATTCGTTCCGTACCGGGCGCTGATCACTGGTCTCACGCCGGGTTCGACCGGGAATACGGTAACCATCAATTATGCGACGACCAATACGGGCAAACATGCGATCGACTATCTCGGCACGTTTGACGCGTCGGTACAGCCGCCCCAGGGTCCGGGTGGCGCTGACCCTTGCATAAATGTTTCCCCGTGTGTTGAAGGAGCCTCTTTCCCGGTTCCCGATGATCCAAACAGCACCGTAACGCAAATCCCCGGATCATTCCGAATCTGGAATGGCGATATTACTGGTGTATCCGCTTATACATTGACGGGGACATATGCCGGTACGAGTGAAACGAGTATTACACTTACCTTCACGGCCACTGACGATAACGTTGTGATAGCTTATGGCGGTCACATATCCACACGTATCGATTGGACGATTGCGGGTTCAGCGATCAGCATTAGCGGCTCGCCTTATCACTCAAATCTCAACGGTGGTGCAAACCGCTCCATGTCGGTCGACGCAGCGATCTTCCCGGCGTTCCTCAGGATCACCAAGGAAGTTTCGACGCAGGGACCGCCTGTCGGATCGACTTCGACATTCGCGTTCAATTTCACGTTCACGCAGGGTACCACGGTGACGCCGTTTAGTTTGATTGACGACGTTGTCGGCCCGGGCCCGGGAAGTCCTATCTCAACGAACGCGACGGAGACGTTCCAGATAACCGCGTTTGATGCGGCAAACACGATTAATATAGTCGAGAATAATTATTTGCCGGTCTGGACCCTGGCTGCTCTGACATGTACCGAGGATCCGGGTGGTTTGCCGCAGACGGACGATGCGGTTCTTACTCTCGCGACTCGAACTGCTACTCTGATCCCTCAGGAAGCTGAGATCATCCAGTGTACCTATGCTAACTCGCAGCTCGCGCCGACAGCGGCTCCGGCTTCGATCAGCGGCCGCGTGGTCGACTCGTTCGGTCAAGGGATCGGCGGTGCTCGTCTGACGGTGACGAACCCCCAAACGGGCGATGCCCACGTTGCTTTAACTAACCCGTTCGGTTATTACACCGTTACGGAAACTGAAGTCGGAAACTTCTATGTGATGACCGTATCGCACAAGCGTTACACCTTTGCGGATGACACACGGACGTTTTCGCTGAATGACGATATAGCTGGAGTGGACTTCGTCGCGAATCCATAATCTCCACGGTAAAACTTGAGCGGCCCGACGAATCGTCGAGCCGCTCAAAACATTCGAGAGTGAACAGAAATGTTCACTCTTTTTTCATTGGAGCTGTCCTATAGATTGTCTCGAGAGGCGAGCCGGCCCGACATTGCCCAGCGGCTCGGTCTGCTTCTCGCGACATCCGCTGATGCTGCGGAATCTGCACGTTGTTTTGAAGCTGCCAGCGCCGCGGCGACAATCGCGAGGTCGAGTGCGGACCGGTCGGGCTCAGTTTCTTTTCGTCGTTCCATGAAACGCGAAATGAATCCTGTATCAAGCTTTCCGGACTGAAACTCGTCGTCGTCCATAACTGCACGAAAGAACGGCAGCGTCGTCTTTATCCCGACGATCTCGTACTCAGCCAGAGCACGTCGCATCCGATCAATGGCCTCCGCGCGATCCCGGCCGAGGACTGCGAACTTCGAGATCATCGGATCGTAATGGATCGAGACTTCCACGCCTTCATACACACCGCCGTCGTCCCTGACACCCGGACCTTGCGGGATCCGGAGACGCGTAATAGTTCCGGGCGAAGGAAGAAAATTATTCGACGGATCTTCGGCGTAGATACGGCACTCGATCGCGTGGCCGACTACCTTCACTTCATCCTGTGTGAAAGATAAAGGCTCTCCCGCAGCGACACGGATCTGTTCGCGCACTAGATCGATTCCAGTGACAAGCTCTGTAACGGGATGCTCGACCTGCAGTCGCGTGTTCATTTCCAAAAAATAAAACGAGTGATCGATGTCCGAGACCAAAAACTCGACCGTACCGGCACCCACATAATCCACCGCCTTCGCGACCATCACCGCGCACTCGCCCATCGCTTTCCGGAGCTCGGCTGAATTGATCGGCGACGGCGCTTCTTCGATCACTTTCTGATGACGTCGCTGGATCGAGCATTCGCGTTCGGCAAGATAAGTGTGATTCCCGTGACCGTCGGAAAAAATCTGGATCTCGATATGCCGCGGCCGGACGATCGCCTTCTCGATATAAACCGCGTCGTCACCGAAACTCGCAAGAGCTTCTGACTGCGCCGTCGCAAGCGCAGATTTGAGCTGCGATGCCGCTTCGACGAGACGCATTCCCTTTCCACCGCCGCCCGCTGACGCTTTAAGCATCACCGGATAACCGAACGAACCCGCAGTTTTTTCCGCTTCTTCGTATGAGTCGATCGGTTCCGTAGTACCTGGAACGACAGGGACGCCGGCGGCGATCGCGATCTTCCTCGCCGAGATCTTTCCGCCCATTGCCTCCATAGCTTCCGGCGGCGGGCCGATGAATGTTAATCCGGCCTTCTGAACTTTTCTGACGAATTCCGCATTCTCAGAAAGGAATCCATATCCGGGATGGATCGCTTCGGCACCCGCTTTCAGTGCAACTTCGACTATCTTTTCACCGCGCAGATAACTCTCGCTCGAAGGCGCCGGGCCAATGTTGTAAGCCTCATCCGCCATCCGAACGTGGAGAGCGTCGCTATCTACATCCGAATAGACCGCGACAGTTTCGATACGCATCTCGCGACAAGCTCGAATGACCCGACACGCGATCTCTCCGCGATTGGCGATGAGGATTTTTTTGAACATAGAATTGGTCGGAGGTTTGGTCTTGGTTTTTGGCTTTGGGCTTTCGGTTTTGGGCTTTGGGCTTTGGGCTTTCGGTTTTCGGTTTTGGTTTTCGGTTTTCACTCTTCAATTTCAAATCTCAAATTTCAAATTTGAAATTGAAAACCTCAAAACCGAAAGCCCTAGACTGCAAACCTAATCCAAAAACGACTCCAAGAGACAAAACTAAACCAACATCGAATTTCCCTGATTCTTCGGATCATAGCGAACCCCGATCTTCGCACCCGGGGCGTAGCGTAGCGGATCGCTGCTCTGCTCCTCGGTCAGCAGTTCGGAAGATTCGAAGTCGACGCCGTTAAGCGTATACAGATAGAAGACTATCTCTTCGCCGCGGCCGTTGATCTCAGTGTCAATGATCCGGCCGTCACATATCCGGCCGTGCGCCAGAAGATGTGCGCGGCGCTCGGCTAGCACATCGTGATCTTTCTTACGCTTAAAAAATCTCAGAATCCCCATTTGCGTCAGTCCATCATGAGCGGCGGTTTTTTATATTTTGCGCGAAAGCTGTTCACCGCGGCAAGGATTACCGGTCGCTTGATAAGCCTCGCCTCAAGCGGACGTTTTCCGGGAATGTCCATTAAGATCAGTCCGATCAGGATCGTAAGAATTCCCTGGCCCGGTCCGACGAGCATAATGATCCCCGCGATCACAAGTATCAGCCCGGCGACATTTTTTGCGACCGTCGCCCCCCACCGCGTGAGCCATGAGCTGTTAGGAAGGAAGTCGTGTTGGTAGTGCGAACTAAAATAATTCTCCGGGATCTTGACCATCACGATCGCGACGATCACCAGGCTCAGTACGAACGAGCCGACGAACACGCCTGCTCCCAGGAGGACCTTTGCCAGCGTAAGCGATGCCCAGAAGTCGGCGAGCCAGTCCCACATATCTTACGCAGTCTCGAGCTTTCTAAACTCCGTCCAAATGAAATACATCCGGTGAACCAGTGTCCAGACCGATCCGACCGCGAGAACCCACAGCACCTGCGGCATCCGGTTGAAAAAGAAGTTATTCGAATTCCAGTCCCACGTCGAAAGCGCTCCGATGATGAACAGGACTACGCGCTCAGGCCGCTGAAGAAATCCGACGTTTGCTTTCACGCCCAACCCTTCCGAACGGGCAGTCGTGTAACTCACCATAACCGAAGCGATCATTCCGACACCCGCGAGAAAAACGTTTAGCAAGGAATGCTGCGGCGAATTTCCGGCGTAGAAGATCATGATGCCGAGAAAGACGACCATGTCCGATAGTCTGTCGAGAGACGAATCGAGAAAGCTTCCAAACTTGGTTACGTTACCGGTCAGCCGAGCGACGTTGCCGTCGAGCATGTCAAAAAGATTTGCGACGATCAAAACGATCCCCGCCCAGAAAAATTCCCCGATACCGAAAAGCACGGCGCATCCGACATTGATCGAAACACCGATCGCCGTAAGGATGTTCGGATGAACGCCGGCCGCGGCAAGACCTCGAACCATCGCATTGATGATCGTCATTGCACCGCGGCCGATACTTGCTCCTAACATCAGTGGTCAGTGGTCAGTCGTCAGAAGGCAGCATTAACTGACAACTGACGACTGACGACCTAATCTTCCTTCTCGTGAATTGTCGCCAGCCGGCTGATCTCAAAATTCCGGACGCCGGTCGGAGTTTTGACGCGGACCTCGTCGCCTTCTTCCTTGCCCATCAGGGCCTGGCCGATCGGCGAGACCGTCGAGATCAAACCGTTCTCCGGATCACTCTCTTCAGATGTGACAAGCTTGTACTTGATCTTCTCTTCCTTCTCGAGATCAAAGAGCACGACGCGTGAGCCGTACGCGACTCGGTCGGTAGGGATCTTTGAAAGATCGATCGACTCGACTTCGCCAAGTCGATTGCGCACTTGCATGATGCGGGCCTGGACGATCGACTGTCGCTCCATCGCCGCTTTATACTCCGCATTCTCACGCAGATCGCCAAACTCGCGAGCCTTCTGAATTTCTTTCGGTAGCTTGAAATGAAGCTCTTCTTCGAGTGAGTCGAGTTCAGCCTGAAGTTTCTTTTTTACTGCTTCCATAACTTAATTTTTCTTTGAAACGGCCTTTGCTTCTTCGGCGGCGGCAAACGAGATCCCGATGTCGCGCGCCGTCCGCACGAGTTGGCCGGCGACGGGCACAGTCTTAATATTCGCACACGCTTCCGAGAGCGGAACGGTGATGATCGTACCTGCCTGAAGTGCGACCATCTTTCCGGTCTCGCCTTCGGCGAGAGCTCTCACGGCACACGCTCCAAAATTTGTTCCAAGCATCCGGTCGAACGCGTTCGGACTACCTCCGCGCTGGAGATGACCAAGCACGACGCATCGGGATTCCTTACCCGTCAATTCTTCGATCCGATGACGCACGTGATCTCCGATGCCTCCGAGACGAAGCCCTTCCGCATCGGAATAGATCTCGCCCTTGCCGGCTTCCTTCGCTCCCTCGGCAACTACAATATTCGTAAACCGCGATCCGCTTTTCTCACGTGCAAAAACTTTCTGCGCGACCGATTCAAACGAGAACGGGATCTCGGGAATTAGAATGATGTCGGCGCTGCCGGCGAGACCCGCGTTAAGCGCGATCCAACCGGTGTTTCGTCCCATCACTTCAAGGACCATCACGCGATCATGCGATGCAGCGGTCGTGTGCAAGCGGTCGAGAGCCTCCGTCGCTATGTCGATCGCCGTCATGAAACCGAACGTCAGTTCGGTCGCTGCGAGATCGTTGTCGATCGTCTTTGGAACACCGATCACCGGAAAGCCGCGCTTATGAAACTGTTCTGCGATCGCAAGAGTTCCCTCGCCTCCGAGTACCACCAAAGCTTCGATTCCGAGAATATCGAGATTCGCAAGTGCTTCGCCGATCGGAATATCCGGAAAAGTGGGTTTACCTTCCACCATCTTCACGAAGCTTCCGCGGTTTCGCGTCCCGAGGATCGTTCCGCCGCGCGGAAGTATCCCACTGACGGTCTTCTGCGTCAGAGTCATCGTGTGCGGCTCGCCGAGTATTCCGTCGAAGCTATCTTCGATGCCGATGCACTTCATCCCATACTCGCCGACGGCGGTACGCACGACTGCACGGATCACCGCGTTGAGTCCCGGTGCATCACCACCGCCTGTCAAAATGCCGATCTGCTTATACATACAACCAAAAATATTCTAAGTGATATCGCGCGATAACTAAAAAGACGAACTCGCATCGGAGTTCGTCTTTGGTCAGATTTTAAGTTTGATCAATTAGCTGCGACGTTACGTTCGAGCATCTTACGAGCCTCGGGCATCGCTTCGATCGCCTTCAGAACCTGCGGATCGACTTCGAGCAGAACCTGAATGCCGGCCTCGTTCGAATAATTCGCCGTTGCGAGTTCTTCGCGAAGTCTTGTTTTCGCAAAATCCGTCTGACTGTTTATATTCTCGACCGACAATCCGCTCTTTTTATCTGCGATCGTGAAAGCGCGGAACGCTTCGAAGAGTTTGTCGTTTATGACGAGTGCACTCGGAGCGATCGTCAAACTCTGATCCTGACGATCAACCTTGTAATTTTCAAAACCCTGGATCTTGCCGGCCGCAAGCTGACGCGTGAAGTAGAATGCCGAGTCGATTATTCTCGCGCGAAGTGCGTTGAACTCGAGAGCCGGAGCTTTCACATCGGGCTCGATCCCGCGGCCGCCATAGAGAACGCGGCCGTTCGCCGTCGTGACCGGACTGCCAGCGGGTTTCGGTTTGTTCTCTTCTGTTGAGGTCGGATCGTCCTGATGCGAGTAGTACTCGTAGATCGAACCATTCGAATAATCGCGCTGCAGCGAGCGTCCGAACGGCGTGTAGTAACGAGCCGTCGTAAGCGTCAGACCTGTATCGTACGGCAACTGGAAAACTCGTTGGACCAGACCTTTGCCGAAGCTATCGGTTCCGACGATCACGCCACGGCCGTAATCCTGAATCGCACCGGCGACGATCTCGGATGCAGACGCTGAGCCGCCGTTGATCATCACGACCAGCGGGAAGTCCTCTATCTGCCCTCCCTTCGAGCGCAGCTGCTGCACTTTTGCGTAAGCCGCACGTCCCTTCACCGAGACGACAGTCTGCCCGCTCGGAACAAACTTTCCGACGACATCGATCGCCTGCGGAAGAAGTCCGCCGGGATTTCCGCGAAGGTCGAGAACGAGACTCTTCATTCCCTGCTTCTGTAGATCCTTGATCGCGTCGCTCAATTCTTCTGAAGTTGTTTCCTGGAAGCCGCCCGTCAGACCAACATACCCTACGCCATTCGGGAGCATGAAATAATTTCGGATCGACGGAAGAGGAACGCCGCCGCGTACGATCTCGAACTCAAGCGGAGCGGCTGACGAGACACGCTCGACTTTTACTTTTACAGGAGTGCCACCCTTGCCCCGGACGTTTTTGGAAACTTCCGCACTCGACCACTCCGTCGCGTCTTTCCCATCAACTTGAAGAAAGCGATCGCCGTATCGGAGCCCGGCCTTGTCCGCCGGCGTGTTCGGGATCACCGACTGTACATATACGCCGTCGCGATGCTGAAGGATGGAAACGCCGATGCCATAAAACTGCGACGCCTGCTCTTCGTAAAGCTTTCGAAATTCATCCCGCGTAAAGAACGACGAGTGCGGATCGAGTGCGATAACCTTTAACGCTTCGGTGTAATCGGTAGCGATCCCGCCCGAGGTGACGCTGGAATCCGCCGAGGTCATTGACGAAAAACGGCCAAACAGACCGCCAAACACTGCCCCGATGACAACCAAAACAACTGCCCCGATCGCGAAATTTCTATTCATCAAATGCTCCAAAAACCTTGAAAGTATAGCATAAATTTAGTTGTCCGAATTTCGATGCCGGTTGTCACCAAAATCCCCGGAGATGTCTTATACGTGGAACCGCGGTGTATTGTTTGCGGCCTTGTTCGCACTGTGTCTTCTTGGCTCCGGCCTTCTCCGGGACTGGATTTACATTTATTCGATAACGCTTTACCATTTACGTTTTGTCCGATGCCATCAGAAATCTCCATTGTTATTCCCGCTTTTGAAGAAGAGGCCCGAGTCGGGGACTCGATCGAAAAGATCCTTTCGTTTCTTCAAAAGAACTCGATCAATGCCGAGCTGATCGTCGTTGACGACGGTTCGCGGGACCGAACCGCCGATGCCGCGCGCGAGGCATTCTCCAGTGCGAGCGACACTCCCACAAACGTTATTCGCTATGAAGAAAACCGCGGCAAGGGATTCGCGGTGAAAACCGGACTCCTCGCCGCCAAGTCTGATATCGCTATTTTCTCCGACGCCGATCTTTCGACTCCCATCGAAGAAATGCCGAAGCTCATCGATCCGATCCGTAACGGCGAGTACGATCTGACTTTCGGCTCACGTGCGCTGGATCGAACGCTCATCGGAACGCATCAGCCGTGGAGGCGCGAGCAGGGCGGAAAAGTATTCAACCTTGTCGTCCGTTCGCTCACGGGCATGCCGTTCTGGGATACGCAATGCGGATTCAAAGCATTTAACATGACAAAGTTTCGACCACTCCTCGATTTGATGAAGATCGACAGGTTCGGATTCGATGTCGAGTTCCTTTACGTTGCAAAACTTCACGGCCTCCGTCTAAAAGAAATTCCCGTGCGCTGGAACAACGATGAGCGGAGCAAGGTCAGCGTCGTGCGTGATAGTATTCGGATGTTCAAAGAAGTGACCGAAATTCGCGGATACGCAAAGCGAGGTGCTTACGATCATGGCAGCAAAACTTAACGTCAACATCGATCATGTCGCGACGATTCGCGAAGCGCGAAAGACGATCGAGCCGAGCATCGTGACCGCTGCCGTGATCTGCGAACAGGCCGGGGCGCACGGGATCACGGTTCACCTGCGCGGCGATCGTCGCCACATACAGGATCGCGATATCGAAGTCTTGCGTGAAGTTGTAACGACATATCTCAATGTCGAAATGGCCGCGACCGATGAGATGGTTGAGATCGCTCTGCGCACGATGCCCGAAGCAGTTTCGCTCGTGCCCGAAAGTCCGAATGAAGTAACGACCGAAGGCGGCCTGGATGTCGTCGCCAATTTCGAAAACGTAAAACGTGTCGTCGGGAAATTAAAAGCGGCGGGAATTTTTGTCAGCATCTTTCTCGACCCGGATCTTGAACAGATCGAAGCCGCGAACGGAGCCGGAGCCCAACAAGTCGAGTTGTGTACCGCCGAGTACGCGGATATGACATTGAGCTCACGCGCGTCGCATGGCGAAGGAGCTCAGAAGGCGGCGGCGGAAATAAGTCGCATCGCACAAGCGGCGACGCATGCAGTGAAACTCGGACTCATCGTCGCGGCGGGTCACGGACTTACTTATCGAAATGTTGCATCGCTCGCCTCGATTCCCGAGATCACCGAATTCAACATCGGACATAACATCATCTCGCGTTCAGTTTTCGTTGGATTGAGTCAGGCGGTGAAAGAGATGATCGAAGCAATAAAGTAGGGCGGACTGTTGATCCGCCCTTTCCTGGATTGATAGACCTGCTAGTTTTCCGTTGTTCGTTCCGTATCGACATCCTCATCATCTTCGCCGCGCCAATCGCCACCGGCCGTTTTCGTATTCTCGTCTTCGAGCAATCCATCCTCCGTCACCGAAGAGTTCGCCGCCGGATTCATTTCCTTGTTGCTCGCCCAGTCACCTGTATCGTTTGCTTGCGCTTTTCCAGTTGTACTCATAACTTCCTCCTTGTTGGGTAGAGAGAAAGCAACGACCGTGCCGGGGAAGAAGACAGGAGACAAGAGACAAGAGACAAGAGACAAGAGACGGGAGACGGGAGACGGGAGACTGGAGACTGGAGACCAGAAGCGGAACCCACATTCTCCTGTCTCCCGTCTCCCGTCTCCTGTCTCCCGTCTCCTGTCTTCCCTTCCGTCTCGCTACTTCACAGTGAACTTAATATCGTCCGAGCTCTGAGCGAGCTTCCGATCATTCGCCGTGAACGCATCGACCTCGATCCGATACGAGCCGGGCTTCAGAGGTTTGTCGAGAACGTACGATGTGTCATCCACGCGTTTGTTGATGAAGTCGTATTCGGTCTCGCCGGTGTCGGCGTGGATGCTGAATTTGTAATATGCCGCGTCCGTGTACGGCTCCCATTTAACTTCGATCCCGTCGCCGGCAATCCTAGATCCGGCTTTCGGACTTACGAGTTTCAGATCGTTCTTGAAGAGATGCGAATCCGGAGCAAAGTATGTCTTGTCGGCGGCGATCTCATACTTTGCCGCGGAGATTATTCCGGACGTCGCAAACACATAGTACGGAGTATTGAAGACTCGCACCGTCAAGCCTTCGTAAACTCCGGGCGGCACATTTTTAATTAGATATTCGCCGTTCTCATCCGTCTTCGCGGTGAATGTCTCGCCGCCGCATCCGCCAAAAAACTGATTGAACGTCTTACAAAGTTTGACGTCGACGCCGGCCGCCGGCTTCTCGTTGAAAAACGCCTTGCCTTGAACGTTGCCTTTTCCGGCCGCCGGCTTTTCTTTCTCGGTTCCGGTGCCGGATGGAATCGTTCCGTCCTCGTTCGGTTCTACGTCAGCAGACTCAGTGTTCGCGCTCGTGGAAGTCGAACTACCCGCCTTCGCGTTTGTGTTGCTGTTTGTTGCGTTGTTTGCGGTTAGCTTCTCGAACGACTTACAGCCGATCAAAAGCGCGAGGACGAAAATTAATGTTAGTAAGGTTTCAGATCTCAGTCGCATCAGTTCAATCTCCGGTTTTTGTTTTTCTGAATATGAGCTCTAAGCCGCGGACCGGCTTGATTGGATCGACTAGGATTGTACGGGCAAGTGCTAAAATTTGCGAGAGCCGGATAAAGATTAGGCGGTTTATACAACCTTTGGACCCGATGCAAGCTCCTAGTAGAAACTCGTTCAATAAATAAGGCATTAAACCATATGAGCAAGAAAATAGCGGTCGGCGTGGTTTTCCTTTTTATGTTGTCGGTGACCGGAATCGCCCAGGATCCCGCGGCCCGGGATGCGGAAACCGCAAAGGCACGTCGAGCCAAGATCATCGATGCTGTCATCCGCGACGCGGGCGAACTCAGACTTCCTGAAAATCGCGCATTCATTTATTCAAAACTGGGCGCCGCGATCTGGAAAGAAGACTCCGAACAAGCCGCTGCTCTATTCCGAAATGCCGTCACGGATCTCATCGCCGCAGAAGGCATCGCCGAGGCGAACAAGAATCCGAATCAACAAAATTATGATCTCCTGATGAGCCAGTCGCTCCGACCCGCGGTACTGAATGCGATCGCCGGAGCTGACGCGGAATTCGCATTGAACAGTCTCTATCGCACGCGGCCTACCGCTGTCCAGAGAGCTCTCGCAGAGAAAAGCGCCGGAAATGCAAAGATCGGAAATGCCTACAACTTTCCACAAATCGCACAGCAGGAACTAAATCTCGAACAACGTCTGATCAGGATGATCGCCGATCAGAAACCCGAACGATCAATCGAGCTTCTCTCTTTCAAACGAGACACTCGCGATGCTGAACAAGGTTTGGAGCAAAGATCCCGCGACCGGAAACGAGCTGGCGAATGAAGTCGTCGATCGTTTGGTATCGAAATCCTTTTTCGGCTCTAACAACCAGGCGAACTACGATCTGATCACTCTATCGACCTCGATCCTTTCCGACTACCTCCGCGAACGCTCACCCGAAGACAAACACATCGCGTTTTCAGAATCCGGAATGCGGTCTTTGGGATTAAAGCTCCTTTCTGTGTACATCGAACGCGCCCCTGCGATGAACTACATACCGCTCGACCAGCTTCAGCCGATTGCCAAGCGTTTCTCGCCAAGCTCGCTCGATCTGCTGAAAAAGATGTCACCGAATAGCCGGAGCAGTGGATTTCATCCCACGATGCAAAATGGCGAGGCGTATTCCAAACTAATGAGTTCGAATCCCACTGCCGACGTTTTGATCTCTGAGGCAAGAAAATTCCCGGCCGAATCACGCCGTCCGATATACGCGGTCGCAGCGAATAAGTTCAGCGACGCCAACCAGTACGATCGAGCCGTGGCGTTGCTCAACGAGAATTTCGAAGACGACGCACTTGAAAATGCGATCAGCAGTTTGAATTGGTACCACGCCCATCACCTCATGAACCTCGGCGACTTTGATGCGGCGGAAGCCATGATCATGGAGTTCAATGAGAGCAATCGCATCTCCGCTCTGACCTCGCTCGCGAACGCGATCTACAACAAAGATCCCGAGAAGAATCGTGCACGCGCAAACGCAGTCCTTCAGCGCGCCCGTACGTTCCTTCCGCAAAAACCCGAGACGAACAACGAGTTTTCCCAGATCATTCAGTTGATCAATGCGATGGCGAGGATCGAACCTACCGAAGCGTTCCGGAATTTCGAGCCGCTGGTCGATCAGATCAATCAACTCGCTGAGGCGTCAGCGGTGATCAACGCCTTTCAAGGCGGCGGAATCCGTCAAGGAGAATACATGGTGACGAACGGTTATAACTTTGGTGTTTATGTCGACCCGTCGATGTTCCGCAC
Organism: Acidobacteriota bacterium; assembly: GCA_003223025.1. GTDB lineage: Bacteria > Acidobacteriota > Blastocatellia > Pyrinomonadales > Pyrinomonadaceae > OLB17. Next base: position 661,256 of record QHXR01000001.1, on the reverse strand, counting down.
TTTGGCTCAGAGGGATTTCGATCGCACGATGATCCTGATCGACGGATTCCAACGGCGCGAAATGCGGATCCAGATCTTAGTCTCGCTACTCGAAAGCGGAATTTAACTGAGAACGCCTTTTAACGCTTGGCCGGTATAAGATTTCCGAACACGAGCGACTTCTTCCGGAGTTCCTGCCGCGACTACCTTTCCACCACCCGAACCGCCTTCCGGACCGAGATCGATGATGTAGTCGGCTGATTTGATCACGTCGAGATGGTGCTCGATGACGATCACCGTGTTGCCGGTATCAACTAACTTCTGCAATACCTCGAGCAGTTTGTGCACATCGGCGAAATGAAGTCCCGTCGTCGGCTCATCGAGAATATAGATCGTCTTCCCTGTCGCACGTTTCGAAAGTTCCTTTGCGAGTTTAATACGCTGAGCCTCGCCTCCGCTCAACGTTGTCGACGATTGACCGATCTTGATATAACCGAGTCCGACATCGAGCAGCGTCTCAAGCTTTTGTTTGATCTGCGGAATGTTTTCGAGGATCGGAAGCGCATCTTCGATCGTCGTGTCGAGCAGATCTGCGATCGACAAACCTTTGTACTTCACGGCGAGAGTTTCGCGATTGTATCTCTTGCCGCGACATACGTCGCACGTGACGTAAACGTCCGGCAGAAAGTTCATCTCGATCCGCTTCATTCCATCGCCTTCGCAGCCTTCGCATCGTCCGCCTTTCACGTTGAATGAAAAACGTCCGGCTTTATAACCGCGAGTCCGCGATTCCGGCAGCATCGCATATAGTTCGCGGATCGGAGTGAACAGGCCTGTGTATGTCGCAGGATTCGAACGAGGCGTTCGGCCGATCGGAGTCTGGTCGATCTCGATGATCTTATCGACGAGATCGAGTCCCTCGATCGAGTCGTGCTCAAGCGGATCCATCGCCGAACTATAAACGTGACGATAAAGCGCCGGATAAAGGATATCTTCGACCAACGTCGATTTGCCGGATCCTGAAACGCCGGTAACGACAGTCAGAAGTCCGAGCGGAAATTCGACATCGATGTTTTTCAGATTATGCGCACGTGCGCCTTTCACTCGGATGCGATTGCCGTTTGGTAAGCGACGAAGCTCGGGAACGTCGATCTTCAATTCGCCATTCAGATATTTTCCGGTAAGCGAGTCTGGATTATTTTCGATATCAGCCGGAGTTCCGGTCGCAACGATTTCGCCGCCGTGCGTTCCGGCAAGCGGACCGAGATCGACCACGTAGTCGGCATGCTCGATCGTTTCTTCATCATGCTCGACGACGAGAACCGTGTTGCCGAGATCGCGCAGTTGATGCAGCGTTCCGAGCAGCTTCTGATTATCCCGCGGGTGCAGACCGATGCTCGGCTCGTCCAATACGTAAAGCACGCCTCGAAGCTGCGAACCGATCTGTGTCGCAAGGCGGATCCGTTGGCCTTCACCACCGGACAACGTTGCAGATGCACGATCCAAAGTGAGATATCCGAGTCCGACTGCGGTCAGAAATCGAAGACGATCGCGAATCTCTTTTAGAACGAGTCCGGCGATCTTTTCTTCTCGCGGAGTCAGTTTGATATCGTCGATCTTCTGTACCGACTCATCGATCGGCAATGTTGAATAATCCGCGATGCCAAGACCGTTAACTTTTACGGCCAGACTTTCCGGCTGCAGCCGCGCTCCTTCGCAGACCGGACACGGAACCGGAGCAACGAGCTCGTCGAGCGCTGCACGCGTTTTTTCAGACGGAGGATCTTCCATCCGGTCGCGCATCACTCGGAGAGCTCCTTTCCAGTCACTCTCGTACTTGTAGGTTCCCTGTCGAAACGTCATGCGACGTTTCGTACCGTGGAAAAATATATTTCGGAGCTCAACTGGAAGATCGGAGAATTTTGTTTTTAGAAGATCTTCGGCCTTCGGGTTTTGGTCTTTGGTTTTCGAGACCAACGACTTCACCTTCTTCTTCACCGCGTCACCGCGTCCCCGCTTCTCCGCGTCCTCACCAGAAGGCGGCTCTACCTTGTCGCCGTCGGTGAACTTCTCGATGATCGCGTTCAGCGCCGACTGCAGATAATTTCCGCTCGCCTTGTCGACACCATCGAGGAATTTCATCTTCCCCGCTTTTTGCGATTGATCCGGCACGATCTTATTCGCGTCGATCTCCATCACCGTGCCGAGACCCTGGCATCGTTTGCACGCGCCGTATGCGGAGTTGAACGAGAACGAACGCGGCTCGAGCGATGCGATGTTGATCCCGCAATTGATACACGCCATCCGCTCGCTGTAGAGCTTCTCTTCGCCGTCGACGATCGAGATGAGAACTGCGCCGCCGGTTAGTCTCAGTGCAGTCTTCACCGACTCCGTCAGCCGATCCTTTACACCGTTCTTCATCAGCAGGCGATCCACAACTACTTCGATCGTGTGATTGCGGCGCTTATCGAGCTCGATGTCTTCATCGAGCTGCCGCATCTCGCCATCGATCCGTGCACGAACGAATCCGTCTTTGTGAAGTTTCTCCAACTCCTTCTTAAATTCACCTTTCCGGCCCCGAACGATCGGAGCGAGGATCATAACTCGCTCGCCTTCGGGCAGATTCAAAATTCCGGCAACGATCTGTTCGAGCGATTGTCGTGTGATCGGCTCACCGCATTGATGACAGTGCGGCTGGCCGATGGATGAAAACATCAGGCGGAGATAATCGTAGATCTCGGTGACGGTACCGACGGTCGAGCGCGGGGATCTCGAAACTATCTTCTGCTCGATCGAGATCGCCGGACTCAATCCCTCGATCGAATCGACATCGGGTTTCTCGAGTTGATCCAGAAATTGACGAGCATAAGCCGACAACGATTCGACATAGCGACGCTGCCCTTCGGCGTAGATCGTATCGAACGCAAGGCTCGATTTTCCCGAACCGGACAGACCGGTAATGACCGTGAACTTGTTCCGCGGGATCTCTACGTTGATGTTCTTGAGGTTATGCTGACGAGCCCCCCGAACCGTTATCTCGTTAATGCTCATTACGGTGAAGAATCCGGCTACTTACCGAAACGAGTATTTTAGCAAACGGGAAGAGAAGGCGGAAACGCCATATGAGTCGAAAGGTTAGAGTTCGCGAATGCGAGCGGCGGCATAAAGCCCGGGTGGTGCGAAGCGGAACCCGGGGTTGAGACGACAATAGATGAAGCTCGTGAATGCGAGCGGCGGATCTCGATGAACGGGCCGCCGGTCGCTGCGCGAGATTTGATCATTTCACGGCAAAAGATGAAATAGAAAGTGCTGTCGATGCCCCGCTCAACGGTCCTGACTCGGCCGCCCCCGCCGAACCGCTTCGAGGAGAGCATCCGATAGTCGAGGAATATCGCCAACCAATCGATCGAGAATTTCTGAAGAAGCCCGGGGCCAGTCAAATGAAGATTCCCAGTCCGACAAAAAGCTCGCTTCGACCCCGGTCGGGTGTCCCCAACAAACGTCAGCGTTTACTCGGGGTTGCGTCGTCAGGAAGGCGAAGCTAACTGTCAGAGTAACGTTGTCACTATCGTTGCCCGATGCATCTTTAAGAAGGCAGTCCACACCCATGCTGTGCCCCTGATATTCAGTGGCAGATCCAACGGAATGTGAGTACGCTCTCGCGTGAACCGTTGGAAACTCGCGGGCCACGCGGTCAACTAGTGCTTCAAACGGAGGAATAAGTTTCTTCTCAAGTTCCTCAACAAGTGCGTCCATTCTCTTGTTTCAGGAGGGGCGATTCGCGGTCCAACCCCTCTCAAGCCGCTACGCGTGTTTCACACGCTGGATTGAATTCGCTTTCTCTACTACAGGCTCCGCTTCGCTACACCTGTAGCTAAAGTTGTGAGCGTGTGCTCCGCACACTTCAATCCAAAATCGAAAATCGAAAATCTACAATCCCAAATCCCAAATCCCAAATAGCATCATCCCAACTTCTCGTTCACGAACGCGAATATCGCCGTCGCGATGCTGACGACTATGAACGTCGCGATCGCCCGCCAGACGGCGTCGGACTCGGTGAACTTCCAGATGGCGAGGATGCACAGGACGGTGCATGCGACGAGTGACATCGTTATGACGATAAATGCGATCCATCGCACGATCGCCGGATTCACGACACCGCGCGATTCGGTCTTTAGTTTTACGACTACGTCAGTATCGTCACGTTGCATGTTGCTGATTATACCAAACAGGAGCATTTTGGATTTTGGATTTTGGATTTTGGATTGGAAGACCTGTTCAGATATGGCACTCGGCGCGATCGAGACTATCTTCAATCCAAAATCCAAAATGGCCTTGGGGCACGCTGATTGCGAAGCATTCATTCATGCATCAAAGCGTCCTGACTCCGTACGGGTGAAGATTATGGCTGGGAACCTTGGCAAAACAATTTCATTGGCAGCGATCGGCATTGCCGGAGCGGCCCTCGCTTATCGCGCCGTAAAACCAAAATATAAAATTCGCGACAAGGTCGTTCTGATCACGGGCGGCTCCCGCGGACTAGGACTCGTATTAGCACGAGAGCTCGCCGAACGGGGTGCGAAGATCGCGATCTGCGCACGGGATCGTGACGACCTCCAGCGTGCGAAACAAGATCTCGAATCTCGCGGCGCGGAGGTCTTCGACGCGATCTGTGATGTCCGCGAACAAGTCGATGTTGAGACGATGGTCGCGGATGTGCGGTCCAGGTTCGGAAGGATCGACATTCTTGTTAACAACGCCGGCGTGATACAGGTCGGCCCGCTCGAAACACAAACGCAGAATGATTTTGAGGGAGCCATGAAGGTCCACTTCTGGGGACCGTATTTCACCATGCGCGCGGTACTTCCCGAAATGCGGCTCCGTGGCGAGGGCCGTATCGCGAACATCTCATCGATCGGCGGAAAAATTGCCGTGCCGCACCTCGCACCGTACTGCGCAAGCAAGTTTGCTCTGGCCGGTCTCTCGAAGGCGATGGGCGCGGAGCTCGCTAAGGACAACATTTACGTGACGAGTGTCTTCCCCGGACTAATGCGGACCGGAAGTCACATCAACGCGCTTTTCAAGGGACAGAATGATAAGGAATTCGCTCTTTTCAGTTTGATGAATGGCCTGCCGCTGACGTCCGTCAGTGCGGAGAACGCGGCGGGTCAGATCGCGAATGCGATCGAGAACGGCTCGGCCGAATTGGTGATCTCGCCGCAAGCGAAGATCGCGGCCACCGCGAGTGCGCTTTTTCCGTCACTGACGAGCGGGATCCTTGCCCTCACAAACAGTCTATTACCTTCGGACGGCGGAGTCGGGCGGGGACACGCGACGGGATTGGAGAGCACCTCGTCTCTGTCGCCCTCAATACTGACGTCGCTCGTCGATGCGGCGTCTTATCGCAACAACGAACTCAAACCAAACGAATCGATCAATTAACGAAGAGGTACAAAATGCGTCACACAGAAACACACGAAAACTCACTCACGACGTTTCTCACCGATACAAATCAAAACGTGAATCCAGTCGAGCGGGCCGTTTCCTCCATAGCGGGCGGAGCTCTACTCGCATACGGACTTAAGCAGCGCGGCATCGGGGGAGCACTTCTTTCAATTCTTGGCGGGGGAATGCTGCTTCGAGGCGCGACGGGTCACTGTCATGTCTACGATGCACTCGGCGTAGATACGACCGAGACCGAGCGACGATCGCCGTTCAGGAAGTCGAGCCTGCTGACCGGAAAGGTACACGTTACAAAAGCAATGACGATCAACAAGTCGCAAGCCGAGCTGTATGAGTTCTGGAGAAACTTCGAGAATCTCCCGATCATCATGCGACATCTCGAATCGGTGTCGAAAACTGATGAAAAGATCTCGCACTGGAGAGCGAAAGCACCGCTCGGGCAGACGGTCGAATGGGACGCCGAGCTCACGAGCGATGTGCCGAATGAAAAGATCGGGTGGAGATCGCTCGAAGGAGCATTCATTCCAAACTCTGGGGTCGTCGAATTTCTGCCGACGATCGAGCGCGGTACAGAAGTGAAAGTCACGCTCACATACGAAGCCCCGGGCGGAAAGCTCGGCGAATGGATCGCGTGGGCTTTCGGCGAAGAACCGAGCATTCAGGTAGCTCAGGATCTGCGTCGATTCAAAAGTTTGATGGAGACGGGCCTGATCATGAAGGTCGAAGGCCAGCCATCGGGACGTGAACCGCTTGAGAAAGCGATGACTGCGAAAGCATAAAGTTTAGAGCTTCGTTTTGAGTCCCGCCTCTAGGCGGCAAGCCGCAGCCCGCCTAAAGGCGAAACTCAAAACGAAGCTCAGAACAGAGAAGGAGATTTTTATGAAAGCACTTTGTTGGTTTGGAAAACACGATGTCCGGGTCGAAAACGTTGCAGACCCGACGATCCTTAATTCACGAGACGCGATAGTCAAGATCACCTCGACCGCGATCTGCGGATCCGATCTTCATCTTTACAACGGCTACATCCCGACGATGGAACCCGGCGACATTCTCGGTCATGAATTCATGGGCGAGGTTGTCGAGGTCGGCGCGAGCATCACGAATCTGAAAGTCGGCGACCGGGTCGTAGTTCCGTTTACGATAGCTTGTGGAAACTGCTTCTATTGCAAACGCGAGCTCTGGTCGTGCTGCGATAACTCCAATCCTAAGCCGGAGATCGCCGAGACGCTTTACGGCTACACCGGCTCCGCCCTTTTCGGATATACGCACATGATGGGCGGATTTGCAGGAGGTCAGGCCGAGTATGTTCGCGTGCCGTTCGCAGACGTCGGGCCGCTGAAAATTCCGGATCATCTCGCTGATGATCAGGTTCTTTTCCTCTCCGATATTTTCCCGACCGGATACATGGCAGCGGAGAACTGCAACATTCATCCGGGCGATACAGTCGCGATCTGGGGCGCGGGTCCGGTCGGCCAGTTCGCTGTTAAATCCGCGTTCATGTTCGGAGCCGAGCAGGTAGTGCTGATCGATCACTATCACGACAGACTCGAGTTGGCGCGGAGCGAGAACGAAAATCTGATAACGATCAATTTTGACGAAGAGGAAGTCTACGATCGTCTGCTCGAACTCACCGGCGGACGCGGACCGGACTCTTGCATCGACGCGGTCGGTCTCGAATCACATGGCTCGACGCCCGACGCGATCCTCGACTACGCGAAAGCCGCGACGTATCTTGCAACGGATCGGCCGCACGCTCTTCGTCAGGCGATCTACTGCTGCCGAAAAGGAGGAACAGTTTCGGTTCCGGGCGTGTATGGCGGATTCTTGGACAAGTTCAATTTCGGAGCCGCGTTCGGTAAGGGCCTGACATTCAAGATGGGCCAAACGAACATGCACAAATACATGCCGAGGCTTCTTGGCGAGATCGAAGCGGGAAAAATCGATCCGAGCTTTGTGATCTCGCATCGTCTCAAACTGAGCGAAGCTCCCATCGCGTACGAGAGATTTAACGCGGAGAAAAATTCCTGGAGGAAAGTGGTGCTCTCACCAAACTAAACGTATGACGACTCAATGGTTTTCACAGCAGGAGCCGGACACGCCGTCGCCTGCTCCCATCGAACCGGTCACGCCGGAGCCGGTTAATCCGGCGGATCCTTATCCGATCTCGGACCCTATACCGGAACCGGGCAGCCCGGAACCGCCGCCGTTTCCGAGTCCGCCGGAACCGATCCCTCAATTCCCGCCGGATGTAACTTTCCGCGCGTGCGGCTAGCTTCGATTTCTTTCTCGTGTCCCTTCGTGTGGGCTAGTGGTTCCAGTTCTTCCACTCTGAACTGGAACCACGAACAAACACGAAAGGATACGAAAAACTTCACTAAACTAACCAGAGCACTGCTGCAAGAGACACGATCGAAACAATGATCCATAAAATCGCGCCCTGGATCAGCGGACGCCATCGCGTTGTCGCGATGCTCTCAAGTGTGAGACTTGTGCCGATGAGAAAAAGCGTTACCGTCATCCCCGCCTTCGCAAGATTTACTATCGCTTCGAAAAAACTCGGTTGGATCCAGAGCGGAGCATAAGTTCGAGCTACGACGGCGAGTAGAAATAATCCGATAAACCACGGAATCGCGATCTTCGCTTTTGCATTCGGATAACGCCGCCGATAGAGAAGCATCAGCATCAACGCAACCGGAGCGATCCACAACGCACGCGCGAGCTTGACCGTCGTCGCTGTCGAGAGAGCCTCGGCTCCGTACGCAGCGGCGGCTCCGACGACGGAGCTAGTGTCATGAATGGCGATCGCGGACCAGATCCCGAACTGATGTTGACTAAGATTCAACTGATGGCCTATGAACGGAAATAGAAAAAGCGCGATTGCGTTGAGAACGAACACCGTGGCGAGCGAGATCGAGATCTGCTCGGGCTCCGCTTCGATACCGGGAGCCGCCGCCGCGATCGCGCTACCGCCGCAGATCGCAGTACCGGTCGAGATCAGGGCAGAGATCCGTCCGCGAACTTTCAAAAGCTTACCGATCGCATAGCCGAGCGCGAGCGTTCCGAAGATCGTCGCGATGGTCAGCACGATCCCGTCCTTTCCCGCTTCGTAGATCGATTTCAGATTCATCCCAAATCCGAGAAGTATCACGGAAGTTTGAAGAAGAATCCGCGTCGGCGTTCCGTTGAGATGTGGAAAAGGATTTCCGATCGTCAGCGCCATCGCGAGCCCGAGCGCGAGTGCGAGCGGTGGCGAGCCGTACGGTGACAGAATAAAAATTATCAGGAGAATGAAGAGGGCTTTCTGCCACATAAAACGCTTTTCGTGTCTTTTTCGTGTGGTTTCGTGGTTCCAGTTCTTTAACGGCGGTCTGGAACCACGAAATCACACGAAAAAGACACGAAAGAAGAAAGGAACACTAACCGTCAGCTATTCCGGGCGCGGCGATTCCGCCGTGGCCTTCCCCTGATTCGCCACGGCTTCCTGCGCCGCTTTGATCGCTTCTTGATCGCCGAGATAGTAGCTCTTGACTGGTTTCAGGCTCTCATCGAGCTCATACACCAGCGGGATTCCCGTCGGGATGTTGCGATTCACGATGTCGGAATCGGAGATGTTGTCCAGATATTTCACCAGAGCGCGAAGACTGTTGCCGTGCGCCGCGATGATCAGACGTTTTCCGCTTTTGATCTTTGGCAGGATCTCACTTTCGAAATACGGAACCACCCGAGCAACCGTATCTTTAAGACATTCCGTCTTTGGAAACTTGCCGGGCTCGATCGAACAGTACCGTGGATCCTTACCCAGGTAACGTTCGTCGCTTTCCTCGAGAGCGGTCGGAGGAATGTCAAAGCTCCGACGCCACACAAGCACCTGCTCTTCACCATACTGAGCCGCGGTCTCTGCCTTGTCCAATCCCTGCAGTCCGCCGTAATGACGTTCATTCAGCAACCACGATTTCGTTTCCGGTATCCACATCAGATCCATCTCATCCAGGATGATCCAAAGCGTACGGATCGCACGTTTCAAAACCGACGTATACGCTTCGTCGAATGCGAATCCCTCCGCCTTCAGAAGCTGGCCGGCGGCGCGAGCTTCCTCCTTCCCTTTATCGGAAAGATCGACGTCCTTCCATCCGGTGAAACGATTTTCTTTGTTCCACTGGCTCTCCCCGTGACGGATCAAAACGAGTTTATGCATACGAGTAATTTACTTCGAACAAACTGAAAAAGAAACTTTCCGCAATAACTGAAAACTGAGAAGTGATAACTGAAAAAGGAAGAACGTCATCCGTTTTCAGTTTTACTTTTCAGTTTTCAGTTTTTCGGGAGACTATCTTTGCTAACGATCTCTCGAACCTCTCCGACCAAATAGAGCGAACCGGTTACCAGAATCACATCGCTTTCGCTCGAAACCTCTTGTGCTTTTTCGACTGCCTCCGGAACATCGGTAGTTGCAAATACATTTGCCGAATCAAAACCATCCGGAACAAAAGCTTTCATATGACCGGCCCGAACGGCGCGTGTGTTCTTCGGCTGCGTAAGTATAAGCTTGTTGGCTTTTGAAAAGAGTATGGACGCGATCTCGTCGACATCTTTGTCGTTCATCGAGCCGAAGACCAACGTGATCGGCTGATAGATAAATTCATCGAGATACGATCGCAGAGCTTTCGCTCCGCCTATGTTATGCGCCCCGTCGAAAAGGAATTGACCGATCTTCTCGAGTCTTCCCGGATGACATGCCACCTCGAGACCTTGATGAATATTGTCCTCGGTGATCGAAAAATGTTTGCGAAGGGTGTCGGCGAGACTAGCGGCGATCGATGCGTTCTCGATCTGATGTCGGCCGACTAGTCCGAGAGGCGGAAACCGGGCCGGTAGGGAGGGCGTCAACCTCGCGGGCGAAGAAACACCCTCCCGACCGGTCGGGTTTCCGCCATGTGCGACCGTCGCTCCAGATGCAAAACGCGGTTCGACGCCCATGTCGGAGCAACGTTTCAAAATAACCTTCATCGCCGCGTCCTGCTGCTCACCAATCACGACTCGAGAACCAGCGTGGATAATCGCCGCCTTCTCTGCCGCGATCTCTTCGATCGTCTCGCCGAGGTACTGCTGATGATCGAGATCGATGCGCGTGATCGCGACGATCTCGGCATTCGCTGCCGTCGTTGCATCGAGTCGTCCGCCGAGACCGGTTTCGAGGATCGCCAGCTCAACTTTTGCTTCGGCAAATGCGAGAAGTCCGATCGCGGTTACCTGTTCGAAATATGTCGGGACATTCTCGAGCGAGCCGGCCGCAACCAAACCCTCCGAAGTTGCGCGAACCCTCGTCGCCAAGCGGGCGAAATCGTGTTCGCCGATGTCCCCGCCGTTTATCTTCACACGCTCCGTCATCGACACTAGATGAGGCGACGTGTACATTCCAGTCTTAATTCCCGCCTGTGTGCAGATGGAATTCAGGAACACACACACTGAGCCCTTCCCGTTCGTGCCGGCGACCTGAACCTTCAGATATTTGTTTTGAGGATCCCCAACGGCGCGCAAGAGAGTTCGGATATTCTCCAGCCCGAGCTTCATCGCCGACACTTCATTGCCGAGCGAGAGAAGATAGGATTCGGATTCGGCGAAATTCACGAAACAAGGCGGCGGTGATAGTTGATCTGACCGAGGTGATAGTTGAAGTGCGTCGTCAGATGCGTGAGAAACGATCCGGTTGTTTGCGGAGTGCCGAATACCTCGATCGGATAGGTCTTCGCAAAGTCGTCGTCGTCGAGTTTACTTAAAGTTTTCTTTACGACAGCGAGTGTCGTGTCGATCTCTTTCAGCAACTCTTCCCTGGAAGAATTTTTGCTCGCGAATTCCGAATCGCGATCGCGAATGTATCCGCTATCGCCAAGCGTCGCTCCGATAAAATGTTGAAGATTGCCTAAAAGATGTTGGCAGAGATTGCCCGCGGAATTCGTGATCTCACCGCTCGTTTTCCAAAGATCGTTTTCGACCTTGAACTGTTCGATCTCAGTTTTGAGTTTATTCAGGTCGCGTTCGTAAAGTTCGATGAGAATTTCTTGAAGCATAGGTCACAGCACGATGCGTTTACTCTTCCAATTAATTACGTAATTACATAATTAAGTAATTACTTAATGAAAAACCACTACGACGATGTCGCGACGCTCTTATTCATCATAAAGTCCAGAACTCGGATGATGGATTCGCGCAGTTTGCGTCGATCAACGACAAGATCGACCATTCCATGTTCGAGAAGAAATTCGCTTCGTTGAAACCCCTTCGGCAGTTTCTGCCGGATCGTCTGTTCGATAACACGTGGGCCGGCGAATCCGATCAGCGCCTTCGGTTCGGCCATGATCACATCGCCAAGCATCGCGAAGCTCGCCGTTACGCCGCCCGTCGTCGGATCGGTCAAGACAGATATGAACGGCAGACGTGCTTCGTGAAGCATCGCCAGAGCCGCCGAGATCTTTCCCATCTGCATCAGACTGAGAGTTCCTTCCTGCATTCGCGCACCGCCGGATGCGGAAAAGATGATGACCGCGCCCTGATTATCGATCGCACGCTCGATCAATCGCGTGATCTTTTCACCGACCGCCGAGCCCATGGATCCGCCAATGAACGACATATCCATCGCCCCGGCATAAACGAGATGCCCGCCGACCTTTCCCGTTCCCGACACGATCGCTTCGGGAAGCCCCGAGCTTTCTTTCGCGGAGACGATTCGATCTTTGTACGGTTTCGTGTCGACGAAATTCAACGGATCGTGCGAGGTAACATCTTCGTCGAGCTGCTCATAATTCCCCTCGTTGAACAAAGAATCCAGACGCTCTCTCGCACCGAAGCGGAAGTGATAGTCACAGTGCGGGCAGACCTGGAACGATTCGATCAGCTCACGCTTATATAACGAAGCGTCGCACTCCGGACATTTGACGAAGATGCCTTCGGTCTTAACCTTGCGCTCTTCATCAAGATCCTGATCTTCGATCTTCGGTTTGTCTCGGCGAAACCACGACATAGTTTTGGCAGAAAATTAAGTTCTAAAGGTAGCACACAGCGTTTCGCATGGAAAAACGAGCGTCGGTGCGTTTCGAGTTTCCGGTTCCTAGTTTCTAGTTTCGGAAGTTCAGGTTAGACAAGAACGAGAAATCGAAACTAGAAACCGGAAACTAGAAACTTACTTAAGAACATCAAGCATCTGCGAGTGGATCCCGCCATTACTTGCGACGATCGGCGGACTGTAAATGCTGTATTTGGATCCGTCGTAGTAACTCACTACGCCGCCGGCTTCTTCGATCAAAAGCGTTCCCGCTGCAACATCCCACGGATTCAAACCTTCTTCCCAAAATCCGTCGAAGCGTCCGCATGCGACGTAAGCCATGTCGATCGCAGCCGATCCATCGCGTCGAACACCACGCGAGTGAAACAGAAATTCATTAAGATGTCGTGCGAAATTCGGTTTCTGTTTGAAGTCGTAAGGGAATCCGGTGACGATCAGCGAGTCGCCGAGTTTTTCGGTCGACGACACCCGGATCGGCTTTCCGTTCAAAGTCGCTCCGCGTCCGCGCTCGGCAGCGAAGAGCTCGTCGCGTGTCGGATCAAATGTTACGCCGAGCACGATCTCGCCGTCGTGCTCGAGCGCGATCGTGACGCAAAAGCACGGATATCCGTGAGCGTAGTTCGTCGTCCCATCCAACGGATCTATGATCCACTTCCAGCTCGTGTCTCCGCCTTTGACGACCGCTTCGCCGGATTCTTCCGCGAGGATCGAGTGCTTCGGATAATACGATCGGATGCGTTCGATGATGTGACTTTCGGAGGCGAGATCAGCTTCAGTGACGAGATTGATGTCCCCTTTTTTCATGACCGTTATGCGGCCGAACTTCTCCATGAGAATGTGGCCGGCCTGTTGGACAGTTTCGATTGCGAAATTAAGCATTGAGTTTGAGTTTAACTTATCGCGGGCATAGGCCGGGAACTCCGCCGATATTAACCGCAGATAACGCTGATGACGCAGATAGAAATTTCTAAAGATTCTTTATCTGCGTCATCTGTGTTATCTGCGGTTAATTGTCTGCAGTTTCTCAACCTCACTTCATGATCGCGAGAATTTCCGTTTGATGGGGCGCCGTGATGATCGCGTCGTTTTCGCTGACATAGACATCGATCTCGGACCGAATTCCGAACTTCCCTTCGAGGTAGATTCCGGGTTCGATCGAGAATGCGGTGCCCGGAATAAGACGGCGAGAATCGCGCGTTTCGAGATTGTCGATGTTCGCTCCGTTGCCGTGTCCTTCTTCTCCGATCGAATGGCCCGTTCGATGGAGAAACTGATCGGCGTAACCGGCTTTTCGTATGACGGCACGGGAAACGTCATCGACATCGGCTCCGCGGATCGACTTGTGATTTTGAAACGAGGTCTTAACGAAGTTGAATGCCGCTTGCTGCGCTCCGTACACGATGTTCCAGATCTTGACGTACTCTTCGGGAACTCTGTCACCGACATATCCGACCCATGTCAGATCGACGGCGGGAGCTTTCGGTTTCGTCAGTTTTGAAACCGAGTCGATGAGAACAAGATCTCCGCGCCTGATCGGCGAATTGTGTTCCGCGTCAGGAAAATAATGGGGCGATGCGGCGTTCGCATTTACGGCGACGATCATCGGCTCGGCCCGCATTCCCTCTTCCGAAAATCGCTTCATCATAAACTTCTGAACATCGACCTCGGTCGTCGGCTCATTCGCGATCATACGACGTTTTATTTCTCCGAAGGCCTCGACGATTATCTTCTGCAGTTTCGCATTCGCTTCTTTGTGCATCGCGAGCTGATCGTCCGTCCACACGGCTTCGAACTGTTGGACGAGATCTGCACTCGTGATGATATCTACCCCAAGCGATCTCACCATCTCGATCGTACCGGCATCGACACGCGAGATGTATGGGATGTCGTTATTCGGCGAATACTGCATCGCGATCCGTTTGCCCGAGCCGATCGCAGTTTTCACTTGCGACTTTAGCAACGACCATTCCCGATAGATGAGTTTCTTTCCGGGGAGAACATCGATCTGATCCGGCTCGATCGCGTGAACCACTTTTACCGGCTCACCGGATGCGGGAATGTAATAGAACCAGCGACGCGATCCGCCCAGGCGTTCTGTTTTCAAAATGCGCGGAGTCAGAATATCGCTCCCACGGAAATCGTAGAACAGCCATCCGTCGAGTTTTTCTTTTTGAAGGGCGGATTGGATCTCAGCGATGCGCGCCGGGCGCTCATTTTGGGCGAAGAGATTTAGTGCGAACGCGGCGATAACGATAATTGCAAATGTCAGATGTTTCATATATCGAAATGGACTGGACCGCAGGCATCCCTGCCTGCATGAGTGAGAAGCACGAAAATCTACTCTCACGATTCGACAGCCGAGAGGTTTGACGCCGCGGAAGCCACGGCGTTGCAGGCAGGGATGCCTGCGGTCCAGTCGCATCCGCCGCCTTCAGTCGCGTTATCTAAAATAAATATCGACGTAATCAGTTACGTGATCGCACGGATTATCCATTTGCTGTAGACGCCAGTAGCGACGCGTCCCGGTGATCTTGAAAGTCGATGTTCCAACTCGTGAGCAGGACAGCCCGTCGTTAATGTGACCGACGCTCGTTATGATCTCGCCTCGGAATTTAAATTCCGTTGCGCTGATTGATAAGATCCGTCCGGAAATCTGAAACAGATCTCCTTTCTTTGTTACGGTAGCCACGCCGAAGTAATCCCAGCTGATCCACTGAAGGGAAACCTGGTGCCGTCCGAGCAGCATTTGCGCAGCGGCTTCGTCTTTGACGTCCGTCTTCTCCTGAGCCGAAACGGAAATGCCAAAGATTAAAACGAAGAAGGCAGTAATGACGATCCGTTTCATTTTGCAAACAATGACCCCTACGGTTTCGAAACTGTCCCGATATGTTTCGCCGCAACCTGCAAAAACTCCTCGACCTGGGCATCCCAGAAAATCCAGTTGTGCGCTCCGGGCAACTCTCGGAATTCGTGCGAAACTTTCTTCTCGATCAGAAGCGAATCAAATTCGCGGTTGTTTTGAAAAAGAAAATCTTCGGTCCCGCAGTCGAGATACAAAAACGGAAACTTCCTGATCTGGTCCGGCGTCGCGCTTCGAACGATCGCAAACGGATCATTTGCCTTGCGCACATCGCTGCCGTCAGGTCCGAAGATCGCATCGATCGTTTTTCCGATTGCACCGGGAAAATTTTTCTCCGTTATCGACGCCGCTCCGAGCGCTCCGCTGAACGACCCGGCGAGCACAAACATCTCGGGATATTTCAAACCGAACTTCAACGAGCCGAAACCGCCCATCGAAAGTCCGGCGATCGCTCGATGATCGCGATCAGCGATCGTCCGATATTTCTTATCGACCTCGGGAATCAATTCTTTGACAATGTAGCTGTCGTACTTGTCGTTCGGCTTCGTAGCACTGTCGGTGTACCAGCCGTCTTCGCCTTCAGGGGTGACGATGATGAAATCTGCGCTCCCGGTAAGCCGAGCGACTCTCGTCTTGTCGGTCCAATTATCGTAGTGACCTGTGAGCCCGTGAAGGAGATAGACGACGGGAAAGCGTTCCGACGAGTTTTCCTTTGAATATGTGGGGGGAAGGATGATCCGATACGGCATCTCCCGGCCCATCAGCTTGCTTGCGAGCTTCTCGGTGCGTACCGTTGCAAGCGAAGTTGGCGACGACGCTTGACCGATCGCGAGGCCCGCGAAAGTCGTCATCACGCTGATCGCGAGTAATCCGAGTTTCAGAGACAATTTCTTTTTTGTATTCACGATCTTAGTCAAAGAGTCGGCTGAACCAACCGCCGTCCTTATCTTTATCGATAACTTGCGCAAGCTCTCCCGCGTCGAACCAAACCCCGTGGCATTTGTCGCAGACATCGATCTTGATGTGTTCGTAGTCGGCTTCCTGCAATCGGCCGTCACATCGAGGGCAATCCATCCCCGCATCCTCGGCGTTCTCGACGGCCATGTGAGCCCTCAACTTTTCGATCAGCTCCTGTTCCTTGCGATGAAAGTATTCGTTCTCGAGCGCTCGCCCGCGGTCTTCCAGATCAATCGGCATAAAGTGTATCTCCCCTGCGTTAATAGATAGAAAAAAAATACCAGACCGAGACGGATAAGAAAAATATTGCCCGCGAAAAACGCGAAAAGACGCGAAAAATAAGCAAACACTTGCCCGCGAATAACGCGAATGCACGCTAATGAAGAATTGATTCCATTGGCGTCTATTCGCGTTATCCGCGGGCAGATATCTTCCTCTTGTTTCGCGTCCTTTCGCGTTTTTCGCGGGAACAATTCTTAAGCTTCGGTTTTGTGAATGGATCGCATCCGGTTGCGTGCTTTCTTCGAGCGGCGGATCGTGTTGCGGCGTTTGAGATTGCCTTCGGCCCATTCCGAGACCTGCTTGAACGGATGCCATTCGAAGCCTTCGACCGGAAGCACTTCGCTCGACGCATCGCGCAGTTTCAGCGTACTGAACGCGACGAAGAAGATCGCGAAGTTGAATACCAGACCGACGATCATCACGAACCAACCCGGAGCAAGCCCGATCGTCGCACGCTTTTCGAAAACGTCCCAAAACAGTCGGCGGTCATCGGCAGTGATCGACGGGATCGGTGACGGATGAATGTAGATCTTCAACGTCCACGAAAGGGCGAGAAGGATAAAGATCCAGAGATAGTTCGCGCGCAGGCGACGTCCGAGAGCTTCCCAAACGCTGATCGTAAAATGCGGTGCAAGCAAGTCCGCCGCGATGTGCTCGGCCCATTCCTTATCCGGCGGTATCGTCCGGTGCGACAGCATCGGGGCAAAGTAACCGGTTTCGAGGACGCGGACGCGATTCGCCCAGACTTCGTAATATCGATATCGTCGGGCTTCCATGAATAGGAAGATCGATACGAGGATCGAGTTGATCGGAATCGCGAAATGCGGATTGTCGGGAGAGCTGAAAACGAATGACAACGTCGCACCGCCCGTGATCACCGCCCAGTTCGTCGTTGCGTCGAGCCGGTTACGCCAGATGTTCGAACGCTGGACCTCGCCTCGATAAAAATGCACCATCGCCGTGTTAAACTCGGCAGGTGCCAACTTCTGCGGTAGCGTGAGCGGGGTCGTCCTCGGTTTTTGATTACGCTTATGAACTTCCTCAGCAAAGGCTCGGAAGGATTCGGGGACGTTTGTGATGTGAATGTCATCGTCGGCCGAACGAGGTGTAGGCCGAACATTGTCTTTCATATTACGCTCGAGGGTTTTGAGTGAGCGATAAGGCGGGAGCATGCCATCACTCAACAAAATTCTACACTAATACGTATTTGATGCAAGAAATTTGCCAGCGAGAGCTCACGAGTGCCGAGTACGACGAGATTTTTATGCGCGTTGCTTTGACGGCTGCGTATCGCGGGACGGAGTTTGGCGAGGTTCCGATCGGAGCGTGCATCGTTGATGAAAATGGTCAGGTCATCGGTGCGACTTCGAACCGCACGATCACGGACAATGATCCGACCGGGCATGCTGAGATCCGGGTGCTGAGGCGAGCGGCGGAGCTGCGAAAGAACTATCGATTGACGGGGATGACCGTCTATTCAACGATCGAGCCGTGCGTGATGTGTGCCGGTGCTCTCGTCAATGCGCGGATCAAGCGTCTCGTATTCGGCGCGCATGATGAGCGATTCGGAGCCGTCGAGACGTTATTCCGGCTCTGCGATAATGAGGCGCTGAATCATCGCATCGAGATTACGTCGGGTCTGCTTGCCGATGAATGCCGGACGCTGATGCAGAAGTTTTTCCGCGAACGACGGTAGTCGTTTTGAGTCCCGCCTTCAGGCGGCTATTTCGCGGACCTACGACCAATCGATGACCAAAGGCTGTTGCCGCCTAGAGGCGGGACTCAAAACGGAGTCAGAACCTCGCTTGATATTTTCAGACCTCAGCCTTTATGATTAATAACTTCGCGGAGAGGTGCGAGAGTGGTTGAATCGGGCAGTCTCGAAAATTGCTGTACCTTAACGGGTACCGTGGGTTCGAATCCCACCCTCTCCGCCACGTCTATTTTGGATTTGGGATCTTGGATTTTGGATTTAACGATCTAACTTCGATTTCGCTAAACGATTTAGTTGTTTGAAATTTTTGGCCAGTCACGCCTGTCTTTCTACGTACATAAAACAATGGAGGGTCGCTTCTTATGCCTTTGAGCAAGAGGTTAACGGCAGAGTTTATCGGAACGCTTTGGCTTGTGCTGGGTGGTTGTGGCAGTGCGGTCTTGGCGACAAAATATCCGGGTGTGGGAATCGGCTTCGCCGGTGTTTCGCTCGCGTTCGGACTAACGGTTTTGACCGGTGCATACGCGCTTGGTCACATATCCGGCGGTCATTTCAATCCCGCGGTCTCGTTCGGACTATGGGCGGGCAAACGTTTTCCGGCGAGTGATCTTATTCCGTATGTGATTGCTCAAGTACTTGGAGCGATTGCCGGTGCGGGGATCCTTTATCTCATCGCGTCGGGCAAGTCGGACTTTAACGCAGTCACCGGCGGGTTCGCTTCGAATGGGTTCGGCGAGTCGTTGGGATCGCCCGGGCATTACACGCCGCTCGCAGCGTTCGTGACCGAGGTCGTGATGACGTTCTTCTTTTTGATCGTCATCATGGGTTCGACGCACGGAAAAGCTCCGAAGGGTTTCGCTCCGCTCGCGATCGGATTGGCTCTGACGCTTATCCACCTGATCTCCATCCCGGTCACCAATACGTCGGTTAATCCCGCTCGAAGTACCGGAACGGCATTGTTTGCACGCGGAGATTCCATCCCGCAGCTATGGTTGTTCTGGGTGGCTCCGATTCTTGGTGCGATGCTCGCTGGTTTATTTTACGCGTGGCTGGCTGGAGATGACGGAGTGCCCGAGCAGGAACCGGTGGTTGGCGAAAACGCATCGACGACGGTCGTCGAAGTGGTCGAAAGTTGATTTTAGTTTCTAGTTTCTAGTTTTGATTTCTGGTTACTGGTTTCTAGATTTAGTTTTTAGTTTTGAGTCCCGGCCCTCGCTGGTCTCGAAACGCGGAAAGGTGCAGGAGTGGTTGAACTGGCAGCACTGGAAATGCTGTGAACCTCAAAAGGGTTCCGTGGGTTCGAATCCCACCCTTTCCGCCATCTCAATTTCGGATTTGGGAATTGGGATTTCGGATTTTGCTTTATATCCCAGATCCGAAAACCCAGTTCCCAGATCGATATATGGCTTCAGGCTCCGCACAAGGTTTGAGTTGTGAACTCCGCTAGGCGAGGAATCGAGCAACGGTAGCAATTTCAGCCTGTGTTGCGGTTAAGCCTGAAGCCGCCATTTTTATGATAAAAGCCCGCGTTCCGGTTTGCTCCGGAACGTGGGCTTTTCATATTGCGATCGTCTCTAAGGCACGAAGGCGTTCGGTGTTGCGGTATCGGTTGATATCCCGAACTGCAGACCGGTAAAGCCTGACGTCGATCTCAACAGGTACCAAAGTGAAGTCGACGGTCTGAAGATCGCGATGTCGGCTCGCCCGTCGCCATCATAATCGGCAGCTACCGGTCGATCGCCGTTGGTTCCGAACGCAGTAGTCGTGAACGATCCGTTACTGCTGTTGAGGATGTACCATCCGCCGTCCGACGGCCGGAAGATAGCGAAGTCAGTCTTCGAGTCGCCATCAAAATCAGCCGGAGCCGGTAAGTCGCCCGTCTGTCCCCAGTGAACGTTTCTAAACGCCCCACCTGCCGAGCTCGCCGAATACCACCAGTCCCCGTTCGATGGACGGAAGATCGCCAGATCCGACTTGCCGTCGCCATCGAAATCTCCGATCACGGGTTGATCACCCGACAAACCAAACGCCATGTCCGGAACGTTGCCGACGGTGCTTCCGAATCTGATCCAAGTGCTGGTCGACGGCCGGAATAGAACGAGATCGGCTTTGCCATCGCCGTCAAAATCCGAAGGCCGCGGGATGTCGCCGGTTTGGCCCAAAGTATTCGCAATCTGCGCTCCGTTGATGCTGCTCTGGTACCACCATTGTCCGTTAGACGGACGGAAGATTCCGATATCGGTCTTGCCGTCGCCATCGTAATCGGCCGGTGTTATCACATCTCCGGCCAAACCAAATGTTTGCTCCGCGACGGTCGAGTTCCCACTCAGGAGTACGTACCATCGATTTGTTGAAGCACGGAATACGGAAACGTCCGCACGTCCGTCGCCGTCGTAGTCGAAAGGCGTCCGGACCGGCGTCGTACTGTCGAGCAGTCTCGCGAGACGCGGTCTTGAAACTCCGTTGATCTTTGAGAAGGCGCCACCGATGAGGATCTTGCCGTCGGACTGCAATGCGATGTCTTGCAGGTTCTTGTTAGCGAACGGAGCAAACCCAGCGTCAACGGTTCCGTTCGCATTTAGACGGGCAATACCGTTTCTCGCAACTCCGTCGATAATGGAGAAAAAGCCGCCCAACAAAACTCGGCCGCCAGACTGCAGCTTGATCGCATAGACCGGAGAGTTAGCCGCGTGGATAAACGTGCCGTCGAGTGTTCCGTCGGAATTCAATCTCCCGATGTACTTGATATTCGAGTTGCCGTTCAGAGAAGTGAACGCTCCGCCAAGCACTACTTTTCCGTCGGCCTGTAGCTCAAAGTCCTGAACTGCATTGTTCGCCCCGCCCGGCGGATTGAACGTATTGTCGAGCGATCCATCCGTTCCATTGAGGCGGGCGATTCCTCCGCGAATCGATGTCGCGATCTGCGTAAACGAACCACCGATAAGTATCTTTCCATCGGGTTGGATCGCCACCTTGAATACCTCGCCGTTCGGCTGAGGCGGAGTAAAGCTCGAATCGGTCGTGCCGTTACTATTTAATCGTCGGACACCGAACGTTCCGACTACGATGAATTTACCGTCCGAAAGTAAAGCGATGTCGTAAACGACACTGAATGCGCCAGAAGTGATCGCGAAACTCGTGTCCTCGGACCCGTCCGGATTCAACCGCCTTAAAACGTAGCTTCCGGTAAAACCAACCACAATCTTGCCATCCGGCTGAAGCACAATAGCCGAGGCGTTAACAGGACTCACGGTTGAGTTGAAGAACGGAACGAACGACGTATCGATGGTGCCATCGATGTTGTAACGCACCAGCGAACGTCGAATCACGTTGTTCGCATAAATAAACTCGCCCGCGGCAATTACTTTGCCGTCCGGCTGTTGAACCACTTTTCTTACAAGCCCACCCTTATTTATTCGGACCACCAACGACGGATCAAATGTTCCAGTCGAGCCGAACCGGAGGAGAGGCTCGTGAAGGGTAGTTGACGTCAGGCCCACGAGAATGCGGCCGTCAGCCATCAGTTCGATGTCGTTGACAGTCGTATTAGTAATGGTGCCAGTTGGAACAAACGTGTCATCCAGCAAGCCCTCCAACGTGAGCCGGGCGATGCGCAGCCTGGCTGTCGCATTAAAACTGTTGAAAGCGCCGGCGATCAGGATCTTTCCATCGGGTTGAAGCGCAATGTCGTAGATATTGCCGTTGGCTCCGATACCATTGAGGTTAAAGTTCAGATCGACCGAGCCGTCGGTGTTTATGCGCGAGATCCGGCCCTGAGGTGAGCCCTTGAAAGCGGTGAACGTGCCGGCCACGATAGCCTTGCCATCCGGCGACAGCCTTACCGCCTCAATCGCACCCATCCCCGATTCAGTCGGCGAGAACGACGGGTCCTGGCTGCCGTTTGAATTTAGCTTGTACAGGGCGACCGATGGCAACCCACCAATAAACCCGCCGAGAAAGATCTTGCCGTCCGGTGAGATCGCAATATCTTTCACCGTCACTCCCGATGCCATTCCTGAAAAAGTCACATCCCGGGTCCCGTCCGAATTGAACCGGCCGATGTTTTCTCCGGAAGCGAGACCACCGAATACACCTCCGATGACGATCTTGCCGTCAGACTGCAGCTCGATGTCGTAAACGATCGGCCCACCAAACGTTGATGCAAAAGTGAGCGGCGTAATGAAAAAGGACTGGTCGATCGAACCATCGGCGTTCAACCTTCTGATCCCCGGAGTCGCGTCGGGTGCGGCACCAAGGATCTGGCCACCGACGAGGATCTTTCCATCGGGCTGTATAGCGATCGCATAGACCGCGTTGCCGATACCTAAGCTGCTGAAGAAATCAGGCGCGTTAAAACTCGTGTCGACGCTGCCGTCCGCATTCAGACGTGCGAGTCCGCTAGCGGCATAACCTTGAACCTCGGTAAAGTCGCCGCCGACCAGGATCTTTCCATCCGGGAGCTCTTTTACTACGTACACACTTCGAAAAAGAAAGGGCGATAAGTTGGAAGATAATAAGAGCGAGAGTTCGGATTCTGGAAGTCATACTTACTCCTGTGTAATTCACAATCGTCGCCGGCTGTCTCGGCTTAGTCCGGGAACAAAGTCATGGTCTGGGATGGACATTATATACTCGAACCAGTCGAGTTCCATCGTCCTTTTTGCACGCAACGAAGTCCTAGCGATGTCTTAACGAAACCGTATGATAACAAAAGCCCGCGTGTCGGTTCTTCCGGAACGCGGGCTTTTCATATTGCGATCGTCTCCTAAGGCACAAACGAGTTCGGTGTCGGCGTATCGGTTGACAGACCAAACTGCAGACCGGCAAAGCCTGATGTCGATCTCAGCAGATACCAAAGTCCGCCTGACGGTCTGAAAATCGCGATATCAGCTCGCCCGTCGCCGTCGTAGTCGCCGGCAACCGGTCGGTCGCTGCTTGTTCCGAACGCGGTCGTTGTGAACGATCCGTCGCCGCTGTTGTAGATGTACCATCCACCGTCGGACGGACGATAGACTGCGAAGTCCGTCTTCGAGTCGCCATCGAAATCAGCCGGAACCGGCAGGTCGCCCGTCTGTCCCCAATGAACGTTTCGGAAGGCTCCGCCGGCCGAGCTCGCAGAGTACCACCAGTCTCCATTCGATGGACGGAAGATCGCGAGATCAGATCGGCCGTCGCCATCGAAATCTCCGATCAAAGGTTGATCGCCCGCCAGTCCAAATGCCACGTTCGGAACGCTTCCGGCCGTGCTACCAAATCTAAGCCAGGTACTCGTCGATGGCCGGAAGAGAACGAGATCGGCTCTGCCGTCACCGTCGAAGTCCGAAGGCCGGGGAATGTCGCCGCTCGAACCAAACGTGGCCGCGATCTGCGCTCCGTTGATACTGCTCTGGTACCACCACTGTCCACTCGAAGGACGATAGATCGCGACGTCGGTCTTTCGATCTCCGTCGAAATCTGCGGGAACAGGAATGTCTCCGGCGATGCCGAATACCGGTTGATAGATCGCTGAATCCGAGCTTTGCAATACGTACCATTTGTTCTCCGATGCCCGGAAGACCGATACGTCAGCCTTGCCATCTCCGTCATAATCAAACGGAGCAGTCGGCTGCACATTATTTGAAAGTCGAGCCAGCCCGAGACGATCGATTCCATTCACGTTCGTGAATTCGCCGCCGATCAGGATCCTGTTTCCATCCTGTAACGCGATGTCGCGTACCGGTCCGTCCATGACTGCACTGAGAGTGGCATCGACACTTCCGTCGGTGTTATAACGCTTCAAAGTGTCGCGTGCGATGCCGCTGACAATCCCGACACCACCGACGATGATCTTTCCGTCAGGTTGTCTCCTTAAGCTTGTGACTTCACCCTGCGTGTTCGAATGAAAACTTGTGTCCAGAGTCCCATTCGCGTTCACCCGCGCCAGGTCGTGATAGTTTGTGTCGAAGTTGATCCCGGTGAACTGACCCGCGATGATGATCTTGCCGTCGGGTTGCAGGGCCAGGTGGGCAACTAGTCCGTTCGGCGTGAGATTCGGATCAAAAGTCGGATCGAGCGTCCCGTCCGCGTTCAACCGAGCGATCCTCGAACGAGGACTCCCGTTGACTTGCGTGAAGAAGCCACCGATCAAGATCTTGCCATCAGGCTGAACGAGAATTCTTCGGATCGAAGAATTGAGGTTAACTAAGAACGAAGCATCGTTAGTTCCGTTTGCATTCATTCGCTTAAGAATATTATTTACGCCTGCGAGTATCTGGCCGTTCGGCAATGCGTCAAGATCGTAAGTGACTCCTGCGGCACCGAACTGAGCAATCCCGGCTCCGTCCAATTTGGCGTAACCGCCGTCGGCTCCAACCAAGACGTTATCGCCCTGCATATCGAGGTCGATGACCTCATTCGAGAAGTAGTTTGTAGTGAAACTACTATCAAACAATCCGTCGGCATTTAGTCGAGCAATATTGCTACGAAATCCACTGTCGGCGTGGGTAAATTTCCCGCCGATAAGGAGCCTGCCGTCGGGCTGGATAAGAATGTCATTGGCTTTCCCCTTATTCCCAACAACTACCTGCAAGGGATCGAGAGATCCGTTAGCAGCTACGCGGGCTAGGGGCGGATTGTACCCGGTCAAGTCGCGTGCTTGCGCTCCGACGACAATCTTACCGTCCAGTTGGACCGCCGCATCATACGCCACAAGAGTCGCACCGGCGTAACTAAATGAGTTATCGGCGGTACCGTCGGAGTTGAGAAGGATCAGGTCCTTTGTCGACGCAGTCGAAAAGTTACCGGTGAGAAGGACCTTGCCTCCGGACAAAAGCTCGACGTCGACCATCCCGCCCGCGAGTGCCGGCGGGGTAAAAGATGTATCGATGGAATCGTTCGTATTTAGACGCACGATCCCGGCCGGAACAGGAAATCCGTTGAAGGTCGTAAACTCTCCCGCGACCAGGATCTTCCCATCCGTTTGGCGAGCAAATCGATGCAAAATATGGTTCGTTGGGACACTGAACTCCACTGCTCCCGCGGCATTAAGCCGAACTACCTCGGAGCTCCTCGTAAACAGAGTCTTGCCATCCGGCAACAAAAGAATGTCGTACACCCACGGACCGACATCGGGACCGTTAGGCAATATGATGCCGGTGGGATCAAGGGACGAATCGAGGCTGCCGTCGGCGAACGTCCTTGCAAGATTAAACTTCTGGCCGCCGCCAACATTACCGTATATAAAGTGGCCGCCGAAGGTTATTTTGTTATCCGCTCCGACTTCGATATCCAGGACTACCCCGGTGTTGAAGTGATAAGCGTCGGCACTCATAAAAGTCGGATCGACAGAGCCATCCGAATTCAGACGCGCGATTCCCGGTCTCGAAACACCCGCGACCGTAATGAAATTTCCGCCGATCAATATCTTTCCATCAGATTGAAGAGCGAGAGCGGTTATCTCGGTCGTAATAAAGTTGCTAGTCGTCGTCACGGGAGCCCTAAACGACGGGTCCACACTACCATCCGGATTGAGCCTGACAATATTATTCGCTGCCGATTTATGAGCCGCTCCAAACCGTCCGGCTAGGACAACCTTTCCGTCGGGTTGAACAACGGCCCGCCGAACTGTCGTGCCGTTCGTAGGGTTGCCGGCGTAAGCCACTTGAATCAGCCCGGGATTGAACAACGGGTCAACATCTCCCGCCGCGGCCGCTGAAAAAGATAATGTGAGAAGCTGAAAAATAATCAGCGTAAGCGTCTGGATTTTGGAAGTCATGCCTACTCCTGTGTTTTTAGAATTGTCACGAGCGCGCACGACCGCTTCAATTCGGGAAAAAGTGTAGCTGGGGGCTAAATTGTACAACAAATCCGATGGATTCCGGGCCATTTTCTTACTTGTGCCCCGGATTGGATTTCGGAATTGCCTGACGCTCCGAACTGAAATAGAATTGTTCTACACAGACCGTTCCACCAATGTCCTATCAAGTCATCGCAAGAAAATGGAGACCGCAAACCTTTGAAGAGGTAACCGGTCAGGAGCACATCACTCAGACGCTGCGGAACGCTCTTGCTCATGACCGTCTGCATCACGCCTATCTGTTCTCCGGCGCTCGCGGCGTTGGGAAAACGACGACCGCCCGATTGCTCGCCAAGGCGCTGAATTGTCACAAGACTGATAAACCGAATCTAAGCCCATGCCGGACCGACGATCCGGATGCATGTCCGTCATGCGTCGAAATCTCGGAGAGCCGTTCGATGGATGTTCTCGAATTCGACGCGGCATCGAACACGCAGGTCGATAAGATCCGCGAGATCATTCTCCAGAACATCAACATCGCTCCGGCCCGCGATCGTTACAAAGTCTTCATCATCGACGAAGTTCACATGTTGTCGCCTTCGTCGTTCAACGCGCTTCTGAAGACGGTCGAAGAACCGCCCGAAGACGTCGTCTTCGTGATGGCGACAACAGAGTTGCACAAGGTTCCGGAGACGATCCGTTCGCGATGTCAGGAATTCGATTTTCGAACCATTCCGCTGCAGAAAATATTTGATCGACTGAAGCTCATCGCAAAGGCTGAGAACGTCGATGTCGACGATGCGTCGCTTCGTCAGATCGCACGGTCGGGAATGGGCTCGATGCGCGATGCTCAGTCCAATTTTGATCAGGTCATAAGCTTTTCCGGCGAGAAGATCTCGATCGCCGATGTGACGAATGCTCTCGGGATTGCGAGTGCGGACATGCTGACACGAGTCATCGGTTCGATCTCTGACCGGAAGCCGTCGGTCGTGCTCGATGTCGTCGCGGAGCTCATCTCGCGCGGTCAGGATACGCGGAACTTTTGCCGCGATCTGCTCGGAGTTTTTCGCGACCTGATGGTATTCAAAGTATCGAACGGAGACATCTCCCTTGTCGAAAATTCGGCGTTGAACCCGGACGACTTGAACGACTATTCAAACCGATTCACCGAAGCCGACTTCATCAGATTTTTCAATTCGCTTTGCGAGACTGAGACAAAACTCAAAGAAGCGATCCAGCCGAGATATGTTCTCGAAACCGGGCTCGTAAAACTGACGGAAATGCGACGCGTCGTCCCTGTCGAGCAACTTCTCGAACGACTGACGCAACTTGAGAACAGCCTTTCGAACGGAGCGGTTCCGTCATCCGAGGCCGCTGCGGCGACCGCGGAAAAAAAAACTCTAAATTCCGAACCGGCCAACCCTGAACCTCCAACTGAGCCGGTTGAGTCCTTCCCTGCCGAACCCGAATACTTCGCACCCGATCCGTATCTCGAACGAGAATCTTTACCGGTCCTCGAACCGGAACTTTCACCAGATATCGAATTCGAGCCGACTGAACTTCCTCAGCAACCGATCATTGACCTCGGTTTCATCGATTCCCTTCCGGTAAAGCTTGCACCGATCGAAAGCGAAGCTCTCGAACACGTCGAAGACGCGTGGCTCGACGCAGCTTACGATCGAAAGCTCGAGTTTAGCGGAGACGATCTGCTGCCGATTCAAAGTGCCGAAGATCTCGCGGTCAGTTTATTCGGGAGTCAAGTCGCGGCAAATGTCGTTTCCGGCTCGTCAAACGGTTCCGCGGCTTCGGCTGCGGCTCCGGCACTAAGTCCGATTTACGCTCCGCCCGATCTCGATGAAGAAGAAGTACCGATGCCCGACGCCCTTCCCGAGAACGCGACCGAAGAAGAGCTCATGATCTACGCGGCGGGTCACCCGCTCGCAAGAAAAGCGATGCGTATCTTTCGCGCGAAGATCGTCGCTGTAAAACGTGTCCCGCCTTCGTCTTAATATCAGGAACTAAAACTAGAGGCTTTCGTATTGATTCAGGATTTGACACAATTCTTGAAACGAATGCTGAAGCGTATTGTCGGTACAAATTTTAAGGCTGTCGTAGTATGTCTGATCTTGTGCGTAGTTGCTCTCGTAGCGAACGCTCAGGAGTCGTCATCCAACGTTTCGCCTCTGCCGGCTCCGACCGCTCCGGTAAATGACTTTGCTGGGGTTATCGACGATAGCGTTGAAGCAACGCTGAACAAGCGGCTCATCGATTACCAAAGATCGACTGGTGTCGAGCTCGCAGTAGCGACGATCCGGACGACGGGCGAGCGGGACATATTCGATTATTCGCTCGCCGTGTATCGCGGATGGGGGATCGGATCAAAGAGCGGAGACAATCCCGGTGCGTTGCTGCTGCTCGCGGTCGACGATCGTAAATATTTCACGCAAGTGAGCGCGGATCTCGAGGACGAGTTGCCGGATGCGCTCGCCGGAAGCTTGCAGCGGCAGTATCTCGTCCCGGAGCTAAAGAAGGGTGATTACGGAAAGGGCATCTCGGATACGATCGACGCGTATATTCGGACGATCGACGAACGAAGCAGCGGAACCGCGGCGTCGCCGACTCCGGTGCCGAAGAGGGGCCAGTCAAAATCCGAGGGCGGATTTTCGTTCTTCTTTTGCCTGATCATCATCTTCTTTATCATTCTGATAATTTTGTCGAACCGCGGCGGCCGGTCCGGTCGCGGCGGAAGCGGTGGTTGGGGTGGCGGGTTCGGCGGAGGCGGAAGCGCGTTGCCATGGATCATCGGCTCGGTTATCAACAGTGCCGCGAGCTCAAGCTCGTCTTCGTCATCCGATTGGGGAAGCGGCGGGAGCAGTGACTGGGGCGGCGGAGGCGGCGATTGGGGAGGATTCGGTGGCGGTGGTGACGCAAGCGGCGGCGGTGCCGGAGGAGATTGGTAATCTCGTAAATCGAGAATCGTAAATCGCGAATGGCTTATCGATCACAACTTACAATTCACGACTGACGATTGACTATTTACTATCATGCAACATCAATTCGCAGCATTTATTGATGATTTGAAATCGACGCACGGGAAAAATCTCGCGTCCGTGATCCTCTACGGCTCGGCGGCGACAGGAGATTTCATTCCGAAGCGTTCGGACTACAACATCCTCGTCGCGCTTCATAAGATCACGCCGCAGGATCTCCGAAACGCGCATCCGACGATCCGCGAATGGCACAAGCTCGGACATCCCGTGCCGGTGTATTTCACCGTTTCGGAGCTGCGTAACGCGGCCGATGTTTTTCCGATCGAGTTTTATCAGATGGAAGCCGCGCGAAAAGTCTTGTATGGAACCGATGTGCTCGCGAACATCGAATTTTCAGACGCGAACCTTAGGCATCAGGTCGAATACGAGCTCCGAAGTAAATTGATACTTTTGCGCCGGCAGTATATTCCCGCATCCGAATCGGTCGAGGGTCTGAAAAAGTTGATGGCCGAAAGCCTCTCGAGCTTCGCCGTCCTCTTTGGTGCGGTGTTGTTGTTGGCCGGAATCGAGCCGCCTTTGAACAAGCACGAAGCGGTTGCGTTACTCGTCGATCGATACAAACTCGACGGAGTCGTTTTCGAAAAGATCTTTAATCTGCGTGAGAAGAATTTTGCACAGGTGCTGGATGAGGTCGGAGCAAATCGGCTCTTTGCTGAATACATGGAGCAGATCGAAACCGTCATCGATGCGGTGGACCAGGTGGGACGGGCTGTTAGCTCGTCGTAACTAATACGATGGGAATAACGGACGGCCAGTCCGTTCGACTAAAGGGAGAAACAAATGAAAAGACTAATTTTATTGAGTATCGCGATCTTTGCGGCTGTCGGTCTGAGCGGTTGCAGCTACAACGACCTGACCGCAAAGCAGCAAGGCGTAAAAGGCGAGTGGTCGCAGGTTGAAAGTGCGATGCAGCGTCGTGCGGATCTGGTGCCGAATATGGTCAAAGCCGCTCAGATGGCGGGTGTTCAGGAGCAGGAAGTTTTCGGACAGATCGCCGAAGCTCGCTCGCGACTTATCAATGCTAAGGACGCGGCTACCGCAGGTGCAGACGGCGACAAATCGCCGGAGCAGAAGCAGGCGGTCATCGATGCGAACAATAGTTTCGGCGGCACGATCGGAAGGCTTTTAAGTCTTCAGGAAAATTACCCGAATCTGCAATCGATCGATGCGTTCAAGAACGTGCAGACCGAGTTGGCCGGAACGGAAAATCGGATCAAGGTCGCTAGGGATAATTACACGAAAGCGGTGACGGATTACAACACGACCCGAAACCAATTCCCGGCCGTGATCACCGCGAGCCTGTTCGGTTTCAAAGAAGAGCCGTTCTTTAAGGCAGATGAAGGCGCGTCGAAAGCTCCGGACATCGGAAGCCCGGACGCCATGAGAAGGAACAGCAATCAAACGGCTCCGGCCGCACCGGCTGCTCCGGCTAACAAATAGTGAATTAGAATCCGCGCGAGTTGCACATCGCGCAATGATCACAGGGCTTGCCGTTCGGTTCGAACGTGCAAGCCTTTTCTTTTTGAATGCCGGCGAAGATCTCGTCGGCCATCGCTTCGGCAACGTCGAACTTTTCTAAGCTCGGATGGCTCAATTGCGGAGTTTGGATTACGGATGGCAAGGTCGTCGTCTCGAGTTTTTCGAGTCGGCGATTTATCTTCTCGATACTCGCAAACAATGAAGCGATATCGGTTGGCTTCATCTCCGACTCTAAAAGGCGAGCGATCTTTTCTGCTAGCGGGTCTGACTTACTCATTTTGGTGTGAGGTCTTCGAAATAGACGATGTCAGTTTGATCATTTCTACACAATCGTCCTTCATCGACTGGTGCTGTTCGTTACTAATAAACTTTGCCTCATTGAGAAGCAAAAGCCAAAGCTGAGTCTCGAGAGCTTTTTGCAGAGCGACGTACATCTCCGACGCAAAAGCCTCCCTCGACCTAGCATGCAGCGCCGCATTAACGTGCTTAGCTATGAATGCTCCTGAGAGAAGGATCTGCTTGGACATGACGAATTCCTTCTTCTCATCGGTCAGATACCTGTAAAGAGCAACGATCCGCAGTGCAAATTTGATCGCTTTAGTCAGGACGATACTTTCGGACATATTTCCTCCGCTGAGAATTTGTCCCCGACTAAGGCAAACCAACAGTTTTATTCAGTGGATAGTTTCAAGTTGTAAGTTAGAAGTTCAGAACTATCAACTTACAACTTAAAACTATCCACTGAATAAAACTGTCCCGGCTAATGTAAATCTATGTAATCGATCACACCAACGATCGCCGAGTCGATCGCTGCGCCTGCTCGCCCGGTCGTTGCTGTCGATGCGGACCAGCCTTCTTGTACGATCACGACCAGATCGCCCTCGCCCGCGTTCACCGAATCAAGTGCGATACATGTGTAATCCATGTCTTCACCTTCGGGCGTGATCTGACGGCACAGCATGATCCGTGCGCCTTCGTAACGCTGATTCTTTTGCGTTGCGACGACGTTTCCTAAAACTCGAGCGATTAGCATTTCTTGAACCTAATGCGACGGATGGGACATATAGGACTCATATGTCCCATCCGTCCCATTAGCCGTTCAACCTTTGTTATTAACGTGCGCGTCCGAATCGATAATTCCAACGATCGTACAATCGGTCGGGATCTCTTCTCGTTTGAAAGGAAACGAGGCTTCCTTTCCGCGACACCAGAAGACGAGCTCACCGACTCCGGCTCCGACCGAATCGAGCGCGATCATCGGTTTGCCTTTCTCTTGCAGATCCGCATCGAGCGTCTGAACGATCAAAAGCTTTCGGCCGTCGAGGGCCTCGTTTTTCACGGTCGCAACGACCGTGCCGATGACACGTGCGATCTGCATTTAGCCTTGCTTCTTAAGATCGGCGATGGCCGTTTTGATCCGATCCGCGTTCGGAGCCTTCGGGAGCAGCTCGAGATATTTTTCGAGCTCCGAAACCGCTTCCGCGTTTTTCTTTTTTTGCGCGTAGATCTGTCCGAGATAAAGATGGGCGAGAGCGAGTTTCTCGCCACTTTTCGCGGAAACAGTTTTCTTAAGTACCGATTCTGCGGCATCGATATTTTTCAAATTGAAAAGCGAGATGCCGAGATACATCTGAGCCTCGGGCATTTCTGCCTGCTGCTTCAGCACGTCGTCGAAAACGGCGGCCGCAACCTCGTAATTCTTTTTCAGATACTGCGTATATCCGACCGAAAACTTTGCTTCGAGATAGTCCGGACTGATCGAAACCGCTTTGACGAAGGCTTCGAGCGCCTTATCGAGCTCGTTCTGTTTCAAATACGCAGTTCCCTTCTGATGAAATGCGATGGCAAAGTTCGGATACGCCGCGATTGCTTCGTCGAACAAAACTATCGCGCCTTTACCGTCATTCTTTTCCAACTTCTCGACTCCGAGCTTGAACTTATCAAGCGCCGGTTTTGGAACTTCCTTGAAGCGAGGATTGTTCGTGTAGAAATCGCCTTTCTTCTGCCCGTCGACGCGGAGATAGAGAGCGATCTTGTACGACTGGCCGGCAGGCGAATCGCGATCGATCGTTACGAATTCCCGTTCAGTGGCAAGCCCGGGCACCGTCACGGAGACCGTATAATTTCCCGCCTTTACACTGCCGGTTTGAAACGTGCCATCCACATTCGTGTAATACGATTTCGCACCGTCCGTATTGTCGATATCGACCTTGACCGTGGATGCGGGACGGCCGTCAGGCATATACACTCGTCCCTGGATCGTGTATCGACCTTCGCTGTCGCCTGCTCGATTCCGATCACCGATTCCCTGTCCGTGAACGCCAAGCGCACCAAGACACATGAAAATAAACATTAACTGCAGTTTTCTTCTCATACCTGCTACCTCTTATGTTGTGAAATCTATTGTGTCGATGACACCGATGATGGCCGAATCGACAGGACAGTCCTTGTTGCCCTCCGCCATTCGCGCACTCGATCCGCCGACGACCATGACTTTCTCGTGGAAGCCGGCGCCAACGGTATCGACCGCGACGACGTAACCGTTTTGATCCGATCCGTCGAGGTTGATCGGTTTTACGATCAGGAGTTTTTTGCCTTGCAGCCGTTCGTCTTTCTGAGTCGAGACGATCGTGCCTAAGATGCGCCCTATTATCATTTTCGTGAATCGTAAATGGTGAATCGTGAATCGTGAATCGTGAAGAATTACCATTAACGATTTACGATTCACTATTTCATTACTACCGGCAATGTTTCATCGACCGCTGAGTGCGGACGGGGAATGACGTGAACGCTGACGAGCTCGCCGACTCGTCGTGCGGCTGCGGCTCCGGCGTCGGTCGCTGCTTTCACTGCGGCAACATCGCCACGGACAATGGCCGTCACGAATCCGGCACCGATCTTTTCATAGCCGATAAGCTGGACGTTCGCGGCCTTTACCATCGCGTCAGCCGCCTCGATCATGGCAACGAGGCCTTTGCACTCGACCATTCCTAATGCTTCCTGCATTTAATTTGCTCCTGAGACTTTTTAGAGAATTCGAAAGTGCTGCTAGTTTAACCTAATTTCGCCGCCTGGCTCAAAAGGTCGATCAACTCTTCACGGGTGAACGAAACCTTGCCGCCATTCAATCCGTTCGACGCCGACTTGTCCATCGAACACGTGATCTCGGTCTCGTGAAGATAGCCGCAGGCCTGGCAACGAGCCTCTTCGGTAAGATAGCCGGCCTTCTCACGAATGTGTATAAGCTTCTCGATCGCGTCTTTCGGCAGATCGTTCGCACCGCCGAGAGCTTTCGCAAGGATCGCGATCTTCGCCGTATGTTCGAGAGTCTCGAGCCGGTCGAATGCCTGCCAAAGATCTTCGCCGTACGCGACGGCTCCGTGATTCGCCATCAGAAGTGCGTTGTGATGTTTGACGAAGGGCCGCATCGCTTCGGTCAGCTCATTCGTCGATGGCGTACCGTAATCCGTAAGCGGAACGCAGCCGAGGGTGAGTATGACTTCGGAAAGGATCGGCTTATCGATCGCGAGTCCGGCGACGGCGAACGCAGTTCCATGCGGCGGATGAGCGTGACAAACTGCTTTGATGTCGGGACGTTCTTTGTAGATCAGGAGGTGCATCGCAAGCTCGGATGATGCACGCTTATCCGTCAGCGGCTTTCCGTCCATGTCCGTCAGCGCGAGACTATCTTCCGACATGCGGCCTTTGCACGTCATCGTCGGAGTCGCGAGGACCGTATTTTCATCGAGGCGGATCGAGACGTTGCCATCCGACGAAACTACATAGCTCCGGTCGTACAGCAAATTTCCGACTTCACAAATGAGTTTTCTAGCTGAGGATTCGTCCATAAACAAGGAAGCCACAGATTAACACACAACACGCCGTGCATTAATCTGTGGCAATAGTACGAGCCAACGAAGTGAAAATTACTCGAATCGCGGATTCTTCGGCCGTTTCGGCGGCGCCGGCGGGTGATGAGCGTCGAAATCGACCGGCGGAACGGCATCCGGCATTACAAAGTCGAGATCCATGTTCTCATCGACCCTTCGCAACTCCTCATTCTCAAGTCGCGACTGTCGCAGTCTCTCACGCAGCTCTTCGTTCTCGACTCGGAGACGCTGCATTTCCTGAAACTTGTTGAATCGATTTCCGCCGCGGAATCCTGATCCGGGAAGTCCGATCGAGACAAAGAAACTTGCTATAAAGAGACCCGCCGCAAATGTAAGAAAGAATGGAACGAATCGTTTAAAGAGTCCGGTGTAACACATATTACTTCACCTCTTGCAGAACTTCTGATCAGATACGACGACCAGGGAGTTTAGTTTCGCCGCGGCTGAGTTTTTATCTTAACTCTTTTGGCGGTTGTCGAAAAGGTTTATAGAAACAAATTTACTATCGCCGTAGTTAAGCCTGTAGGCATGAGACGAGATCGCTCGCCGATTAGTTGTATCGCACCGAAAGTCGCGGTCGACGAAGTTTTGCCTTTGCATTCTTTATTTCCTATTCTTTCCCTCGATGATAGGTTTCCTCTCCGGCAAAATTCTCGAAAAGGACGCTAATACGGTTATCGTCGATGTCGGTGGCGTCGGCTACGAAGTGACGATCCCTCTGTCGACGTTCTACGAACTCGGTGAGGTCGGCTCCGATATTCAGCTCAGGATCTTCACGCTTGTCCGCGAAGACGCATTGCAGCTCTTCGGATTCAAGACCTCACGCGAGCGCGACATTTATCTGAAGCTCATTTCGGTGCAGGGTATCGGAGCGAAGTCCGGCATCGCGATGCTTTCCGGCATGAACGCCGACGAGATCGTAGCCGCGATTCGAACTAACAATCTCGTGCGATTAACTTCGATCCCCGGTGTCGGCAAGAAGACTGCGGAGCGAATGGTGGTCGAGCTTCGGGATAAGATCGGTGAATTGGCGGTTGGAGCGGCCGCTTCCGCGTCGTCTTCAGATGCGTCCGATACGGTCTTCGATGATGCGTTGTCGGCGCTTGTAAATCTTGGCTATCAACGAAACGCGGCGGAGAAGGCATTGCAGGATGCGACGAAGGACGGAGCTGAGTTGAGTGTGCAGAAACTACTCCGCGCGGCGCTGCAGAAGTTGGCGAAGTGATCATTAATTTGAACCGCGAGTAAGCCAGGGAATTTGAATCTCGAGTAAGCGAGTGAAGCGGGGCGATCACTAAAGACTCCCCTCCTTCCGAAGGAGGGGTGGCCGAGTCTTCGAGGCCGGGGTGGTTCTAGGCCTCGCGTAACTCGAGTCTCAATGTCTGCTAGCGAGAACCGCCCCGTCAGCCGAAGCGGCTGCCACCCCTCCTTCGGAAGGAGGGGAGTCTGTTTTGTTGTCGTCAGCCGCCGCTGCACTCGTGACAACGAAGAGTCTTCACATTTGACGATTCATGCGCGAAATCCTCAACCGCATCACAACCGATTTCTCTCTCCTCGATCGCAAAGCGATCTTCGCCCTTCTCTACACAGCGTCGGGTCTCACGGGAATCTTCTATCTAAAAAATCAAGAGGCTCTCGCGATCTATCTTCAAGGCACCAGCTTCGAGAATGCCGGCGACTTCATCGCTCATTCGCCGAACAATAACTTGCCGGCGCTCGCGTGGTGGGTTGCCGTCGTGTCGATCTTTTATTTCGTTCTTCCGGCGCTTGTCATCAAATTCTATTACCGCGAAGACCTCGCGGCTTACGGATTGAATCTTCGGATTGAACACGGATTCGCAAAGCTTTTCTTCGCATGTATTGGGATCATGCTTCCGCTCGTGTATTTGATGTCGCTGACGCCGAGCTTCGCATCAAAATATCCTTTCTTGAAGATCTACGACGGAGCTCCGTACGTCGGCACAACGCTTCTGATCTGGGAGCTGATCTATTTTCTTCAGTTCTTCGGTTTGGAATTCTTTTTCCGAGGCTTTCTCGTCCACAGTCTGAAACCGGCGCTTGGAATTTATTCTGTTTTCGTGATGACGGTTCCCTACTGCATGATTCATTTCGGGAAACCGCCGGCCGAAACGATCGCCGCGATCGGAGCTGGAGTTTTTCTCGGGTGGCTCAGTTATCGAAACGGAAATATCTGGCTCGGACTGCTACTCCATTGCACGGTCGCGTTTTCGATGGATGTGCTTGCCCTGTACAATAAAGGCCTGTTGTTCTAAAACCGCCGACGCAATTAAAACGAAACGAATGTCAGACACCGGAATTGTCAGCATCAGAACCGAAGAACCGAGCTCCGAAGAGTCGCGACTCGAACTCTCGCTGCGTCCGACCGCGCTTGGCGAATATATCGGGCAGAAAAAAGTTAAAGACAATCTTCGTGTCTTTATGACCGCGGCTCTGCGACGACGCGAAGCTCTTGATCATATCCTTCTCACCGGTCCTCCGGGAGTCGGTAAGACGACGCTCTCGAATATCGTCGCGAATGAAATGGGCTCGGCTCTCAAATCAACTGCCGGGCCGATCATCGAAAAGGCCGGCGACCTCGCGGCAATTCTTACGAATCTCGAAGAAGGCGATGTACTTTTCATCGACGAGATCCATCGGTTGAATCCGGCGATCGAGGAAATTCTCTATCCGGCGATGGAGGACTACAACCTCGACCTGATGATCGGACAAGGCACGGCGGCCAGATCGATCAAGCTCGAGCTCCCTAAATTTACGCTCGTCGGCGCGACGACTCGTCCGGGTCTTATCACGGCTCCGCTCCGCGGCCGTTTCGGAATTATTTTTCATCTCGACTTTTACGGCATTGACGAGCTCAAGCAGATCGTCGATCGGTCCGCCGGCATCTTGAATGTCGAGATCGACGAGACCGGCTCGCAGGAGATCGCACGACGTTCGCGCGGAACACCGCGTATCGCTAATCGACTTTTGCGTCGAGTTCGCGATTACGCCGAAGTCGATCACGACGGACGCATCACCGCCGAAGTTGCGAACGATGCTCTCAATCGAATGGAAGTCGACACGTACGGGCTCGATGAGATGGATCGGAAGTTTTTGATGACGATCATCGAGAAGTTCGACGGCGGTCCGGTCGGGCTCGGAACACTCGCGGCTTCCATGCACGAGGAAAAAGATTCGATCGAAGAAATGATCGAGCCTTATCTGCTCCAGATCGGTTTCCTAAATCGAACACCACGCGGCCGTCTCGCGACCCGCCTCGCCTACGAACATTTCGGAATGAACCCGCCCGCGAAAGCGGGTGAAGCTCCGACGTTGTTTAATTAAAAGTCTATTGAGACTGGCGAGTCTGGCGAGTCTGAGTGCTGACGGGGTTCTCAGCACCAAAGGTGCGGCCGCAATTTAGCCAGGGCCAGCGGCCCTGGGGAGAAGCGAATTCTTCGAAGCCGCATCGCGGCGGGGTAATCGCCTCGATAATTTACGCCGCACCGTTGGTGCTCATCTTGAAACAACGTTTTCCAGGGCCGTTGGCCCTGGCTAAATTGCGGCCGCACCTTTGGTGCTAAGAACTGCGCCAAAACTCAGACTCGCCGGATTCGCCAGACCCACCGAACTCACCAGACTCGATAGACCCGCCACTCTTCCTTTATAATCGGAAACATGAAAAAGATTTTGGTTCTTGCCGTTTTTGTCGCTGCATGTGTGATCGCTACGTCCGCTCAGAATAGATTCGAAGGACATAACATAATTCTCGACGTTCCGACGACGCAACGCGCGGCGGCGTGCGCGATCCGTTATTCGCCGCCGACTACGGCGGTAACGATAACCGACCTCAACTCCGCGACGCCTTTGAAGGTGACAAGTTGCTCGGGTAGTACGACCTCTGTGCAAAGCGCGGCCGGCGGCAGTGCGACCATGAAAGCGAACTCGGCTGATTTCAAATGGTGCTTTGTCGGCGAGGACAAAAGCTACAAGATCACTTTTCCCGGCGATCAATATTCCGGTCCCGTGACGTATAACTGGATCGCCGAATCCGATCGCGCCGGCTTTTATAATGTGCGCGACTTCGGAGCGGTTGGCGACGGTCAAACTGATGACACGATCGCGATCCGGAGCGCGTTTGCGTACATCGCTTCGAAGAACGGCGGCACGGTTACTTTTCCCGAAGGCGATTACAAGGTTACTTCACCGATCGCCATCCCGTCCGGCATCGTGATCCAGGGAACCAGTTCGATCATGTCCGGAGCACCGACAAGCGCACTTCCGCGTAAAAATCCTTCACGCATCAAGCTAAGCGGAAACAACAAGGCTCTGTTTCGGATCGGCGAGTGCCAAACTCAGATGGCGATCCGCGATATCGAGCTTTACTCGGACAGCACTGTCGGGACGTACGGCGTCGAGGGCGTCGGTGCGTACAATTCGGCAGGAGGGATATTCCTCGACAGAGTCGTCTTCAATAATTTTTCGCGCGGCATTTATTTCTACGGTCTGCCGCAGACAAATCTCGAATGGCAGATCGATTACGTCAAGCTCAAGAATTGCGTGTTCATCTACAACACGGACGCCGGAATCTACACCAATTCCCGAAATACCGATTGGAAGATCGAGGGCTCCTTGTTCATAAACCCGGCTCGCAGGGCGAATCAGAACGCTGACTCGATGAAGTTCGAACGCGCCGGAGCGGTTTACATCGAAGACACCTTTGGCGGCGGATTCCCGGCGGCGAAAGGCGGGACGTGGTTAGATGTTCTCGACAACAGTTTGCTAACGGTTATCGGATCGTCGACAGAGTCGACGACAAACTCGATCGTGATCAACTCCGAGAAAAATCCTATGGCCGGAAACTATTCTGGACCGATCACGCTTGTAAATAATGCGTTTGGTGACCCGATCATCTTCAATGCACGACGCACGGTCGTCTCGACCGGAAATTCTTACAATACTCCGAACCTCTTTAAGGCGAACGCCGATGTCCGGATCTATTCGACCGGCGACCGATGGTGCGTCGACGGCTACATCCTCGGCTGCCGCGGCGTGGAGAAAACCTTATTCGATAAAGCCACGGTGATATTCATGGCCGGACAACCGACGGACGGACAAGTGCAGGGGCATCCGACATTCTTCGGAACGGATGTCGAGTTCGCAGCTCCGGTCCAGATGCCGACATTCGCCGCGGCTGCTTTGCCGCCCGCGAAAGCGAACGGGTCGATGGTCTATTGTTCGAACTGCCGCCGTGACACCACTCCGTGTCAGGCCGGCGGATCCGGCGCCCCGGCGATGATGGTCGGGGGTGCGTGGAGTTGTTTGTAGAGTCGGTCGAGTCGTCTTATTCGTGTTCCATTTCGCGTGTTTCGTGTGTTTCGTGGTGCGGCTTTTTTTCGTCACTACATGCTCAACCAAAAGAAAACCACCAACCACACGAACCACACTAAAAGACACGAAACAAGGCGACGAAGAAAATACTCGACAGACTCGACAGACTCCGATAGACTCGCCGGACTTCTATGCAATGGAAAGTCGAATTCGATGAAGCTCGACATTTCGTTCGAGCAAAACAATGGGACGAATTTTCGCTGGATGATCAGGCGAAGTTTCTTTCCGACATTTTTGCAAAACCGCAATGGCATTCGGGCATGGGCGTGCTCTTCGATTACCGCGGACTGAATGTCTCAACTCTCGACATGGACGATCTGAATACGATCACCGTGATCTTTCAATCCGCTCGAAAAAAACTCGTCGATAGTAAGATGGCACTGCTTTGCGACAGCGATGAGCTGTTCGACGTCGGACGTGCGTTCGGAATATTACTTGCCCCGAGACTTGAAAATCAGGTCGTGATATTTCGGGACGAGGAAGCCGCGCTGAAATGGCTCACTCGAGGCTAGTTCCCACCTTAATTTTTTGCCCGCGAATAACGCCAATGATCGTTAATAGGAGATCTTATTAGCGATCATTGGCGTTATTCGCGGACTAATTCTTTCCTTTCGCGGATTTTCTTGGATCGCATTTCCGCCGGCTCCGGCGACGAGCCGGACGAAAACATCACATAAATCTTAATAATTTGCGTTGCAAGCTTCGCGCGGTCGGCGGATCGTAAAAAACATTGCGAATCCGCCGATAGTCTCTTACTATCGAAAGATACTTTTTGGCCCGGCAACCGAACTATCTAGTGGAGTGTTCTCATGAGACTGTTTAGATTCGTTGTTTTTTCCTTCCTTTCCCTTATTCTCGCCGCCGAAGCGATCGAAACGGATGCCTGGTGCGGATCTGCGCACGCCAAAGATCGATCGTCGCAACGTCGTTCTACCGAATCGAAGAGGCCCACCTCCGGTATCGTAGAAGACATTCCCGCCGATGCCCGGCAGCGATATCAGAATTGGAAGGACGAACTGCTATCGACCGAGTTCGGACGAGAGCAGTGGAACCTCTATGCAAACCGCGTGGATTTCCTTCTGACGATCCAGGTTTCCGATCACCGAAAGTATGGAGCAGGCACCGACGATTTTAAGTGGGATGACGAGGGCAAACTTGTCGCGGCGACGATCACGCTCGGAAAGAATCTAGACAAGGGTTTCCCGGATCCGGTCTATTATCCTGTGATGAATTCGCTCGCGACGTATGACGGGCTTTACGATATCGACGGCGATATTCTCGCATCGACAAAGATCATCCACGAGATCGGCCACGTTAATTTAACTGCCGTGACAAACGCGACGGTGTTTCAAAAGCAGAATAAGTTGATGGCTTCGTACAACAGTATTTTTTTGAAGAACGGATACAACACCAGTGATCCGAAGCTCGTCGCTCTCGCGGACGAACTCGGCGCGAAACCGATTGAGATCTGGGAAGATCGTGAGTACAACAGCGAAGCGATCGCGATGAGATATCTGATCGAACGGATCGATGGCGAATCTTTTTCGTGTTCAGTTTTCGGCCGGATGAAACGCAACATCTCAGACTACGCTCGCAGTTTTCACACCAAGTTCGACGACATGGTCGGAACCGGTATCCCCGCGTGTCGAAACTAGCGATTGGTAATACCCACCGCATTCAATTCACATTATTGGTAATACTCGAAGGGCATATCAGAAGTGCCCTTTTTCGATGTTTCCTCGCTAGATGCTAGTCGACAAAAGAAAAAGTGAAAAAATGTAAAATTGTGCTTGCATAATTGGTAATACCAATTATATTATATTCCGACTTCTTAAATAGCGGCACTAAATTTAATTAATTAAAGACTCGAGGCGGAGGAAAGATGAAAACTAGCCACATCCGACGTGCAGTTTGCTTGTTCACAGCACTGCTTGTATTTACTTTTGTAACTGCGGTTTCGGCCCAGGACTTCAGGGGCACGATAACCGGTACAGTGACCGATCCGAATGGTGCTGCCGTACCCGGAGCGAGCGTGACCGCAAAGCACGGGGGCACGAATGCCGCGAACACTGTTACGACAAACGACGAGGGAGCGTACACGATACCGCTGCTTCCGCTCGGCACGTACACCGTGTCGGCAACCGGGACCGGTTTTAAGACGACCACGATCGAAAACATTTCCGTCGTTGTTGATGGTCGCTTGACGATCGATCTGCAGCTTCAGGTCGGAACCGCCGCCGAAGTCAACATCGTTGCCGACGGTGACGTGATCGAACAAGGCAGCGTGACGACCGGAACTCTCGTGTCGCAGCGCCAGATCGAAGAGCTTCCGCTGGCCGAAGGCGCACCTTACACGCTGTCGACGCAGGCTCCCGGTATCGTTTATACCGGCGACCCGAATTTCCAAGGTCCGACCGCTAACGGAAACCTCGCGGGCTTCCGAAGTAACGGTACGCAAGGTAACCAGGTCAATGCGAGCGGCGGTAACGTTATTAATCTCGACGGCTCACCGAATCTCGCGTACGACGGCCAGGTCGCGTTCACGCCTGCATCGGAAGCGACTCAGGAATTCAAGGTCCAAACAAACACGTTTGATGCTCAGCAGGGATTCACCGCCGGTGCGACCGTGAACGTCGCTATCAAGAGCGGAGCCAATCAGTTTCATGGTGCAGCTTACTTTTACGATCGTGACAAAAGCCGAACGGCGAATAACTTCTTTAATAACCGAGCAGGCCTTGAGCGCCCCGAACGCAAATACAATCGTTACGGTGGTGTGATATCGGGTCCGGTTTTCAAAGACAAGACATTTTTCCTTTTCTCTTACGAGCGGCAGAAAGACAACGTCGCCCAAACGACGACCTACTCCGTTCCGACCCTTTTGATGAAGAACGGAAACTTTTCGGAGCTTCTCGGAGGCGCTCGAACCGTTACGCTTACGGGTGCAACCAATTGTGCGGGCCCCGCAGGATCTGTTGTCACGCTGACCAACCGCGACGGTTCACCGGCTCTCAACGGACAGATATACGATCCGTTCTCGGGCATCAGCGTCAATCGATGTAATCCGCTGACCGGTACCGTGCAGACAATGGTCGAGCGTCTGCCCTTCGCCGGAAACATCATCCCGGCTGCGTCGATGTATGCTGCGTCTAGAGCATTCATGCAGTACTTCCCGGATCCGAATCTTCCGGGATTTCAGAACAATTTCATCACCGATCAGAACCTGAATCGTCCGTATCGTTCTTACCTTTTTAAGATCGATCACAACATCAACTCGAACAATCGTCTGTCCGGCAAGTACTATCACAGCCGTAACACGGAGGATCGTTATAACCTGACTCAAGAACCGGGTTCGATATTCCAGGGATATGAAAATCGTCGTAACCATGGCGGTAACGCTAACTGGACCTCGACGATCTCATCGAATC
Source organism: Acidobacteriota bacterium (assembly GCA_003223025.1). GTDB lineage: Bacteria > Acidobacteriota > Blastocatellia > Pyrinomonadales > Pyrinomonadaceae > OLB17. The sequence continues at coordinate 617,935 of QHXR01000001.1, read as the reverse complement.
TTGTGTTCGACCTTCGCGGGAGCTTTAACGAGTTCAAGCTTCGAAGATTCCAGGATGGTCAGCCGACCGCAGGAGAGCTCGGATTCACCGGAATTCCCGCGGATCGTCAGGGCAACGTTTTCCCGCGCTTCGACTTTACGAACTTCATGACGGTCGGATCGCTTCGTGCCGATTATAACGACGGTCGCGAGCGTCCGTTCACGATGTTTACATTCCAGCCGGTCCTGACGCAGATCTTCCACGATCACACGTTCCGGTATGGTTATGACATGCGTCGGTTGAATGAAAAGTTCGACTATCAAGGTTATGCCGCGGGCCGTTTCCTGTTCCAGGGAACTTACACGATGCGAACCCAGAACGACGGCAACACGGAGCGTGACCGCGTCGGTCGTGATCTCGCAGCGTTCCTTACCGGAGTTCCGGTGGCGAACAATAACAGTCTGATCGACAATCCTCAGGTCTATGAAGTCACGTCGCAGTACCACGGAATGTTCGTCCAGGATGACTGGCGCGTTTCTTCGAAACTGACTTTGAATCTGGGCGTCCGATACGAGCTCGAATCGGGTTACAAAGAAAACCTCGGACGACAGGTCGTCGACTTCGATCGTCTTGCAGCGAGCCCGATACAGGCCCAGGTTCTCGCAAACTACAACGCTTCGGTTCCGGCCGGAGTGCCGATCACGACTTTCCAGAATCTTGCCGGCGGGTTTAAGTTTGCGAACGATTCCAGCACGCCGAATCAACACGCGGACAAAAACAACTGGCAGCCGAGGATCGGAGTTTCGTACGCGTTTGACTCGAAGACGGTCGTTCGCGGCGGCTATGGAATTTTCTCGGCTCCTTTCCAGATCGTCACGCAGAACGTGATCTTCCAGCCGGGCTTCTCGTCACCCACGCTCTTCACTCCGACGACGAACAACGGTGCGACATTCCTGGCGACACTAGCTAACGCGTTTCCGAGTGGCATCGCAGCATCGCCGGGCAGCGGACAGGGACTGATGACATTTGTCGGACGTGACCTGACGGCATCGAATGCAAACGGCGCGACCAGCGTCGTATTGCAGCACGATCGTGAAAACGCACAGTACTCGCGATTCATCGTTGGAATTCAGCGCGAGCTTTGGGATGGCATTGCAGTCGAAGCGACGTACGTCAATTCAAGAGGTTCGAACCTCGCTGTCAACCGCGAACTGAATTACATTCCGACTCAGAATCTGAACGATCTGGCGGGTGTCACGACCGGTGCGACAATCAGTACGGCGATCGCGACCGTCAACACCTTCCTGAACGCAAGCGTGCCGAATCCTTTCCGTACACTCGTACCGGGAAGCACTGAATGGAACGCGGCGACTATCCAACGTCGTCGTCTCCTGACGCCGTTCCCGCAGTTCGGAAACGTCGCGGTGACCGAGTACAACGGTAAGAGCGACTTCCAGTCGTTCCAGTTCCAGTTGATCAAACGTTTCACCAAGGGACTTTCGCTCAACGGTTCGTACACATTCTCGCGCGAGCATCTGAAGAACCAGTACCTGAATCCGCAGGACAGTGAGCTGACGGAATACATCTCGCCGAATGAACGCCCGCATCGCTGGACGTTCTCGGGCATCTACGAGCTTCCGTTCGGCAAAGGCCGCACTTGGGGTGACGACTGGAATCCGGTTGTCGACGCGATCATCGGCGGATGGCAGGTACAGGGACTTTACGAATGGCAGAGCGGCGAGCCGCTTCTCTTCCCGAACACCTATTACAACGGCGATCCGTCGCAGTTGAAGAGCCTGCTCGGTAAGAAGGATTCAAACGGTCGACGCTACGGAGTCGATATTCCGGCGTGGGATATCACCGGCTTCTATGTCGGCGGCGTCCAGGCTACGGCCAACGTTCCGGCATTCGGAAATAATTACACCAGCAGCACGGCGAATACGCTTCGCTACTTCCCGCTGACGGTGGATGGACTTCGCAACCAGCGCTTCCTGAAATTCGACGTTGGAATCTCGAAGAATTTCCGGATCCGCGAAGGTATGAAGATCCAGTTCCGCATCGATGCGATCAACCTTCTTAACAATCCGTACTTCTCGGCTCCGACAGTAACGCCGGGAAGCTTGCCGTCAGGTGGCAACTCGCTCGGAAGCTTCGGTTTTACGACCGCGCCGGTCCGCCAGCCGCCGAGAGACATTCAGATCGGAGGACGGTTCACCTTCTAGCGAACCGCTCTCTCTTATCTCGATCAGGTTGCGCCGCGTGGCGTTGTTGAACTCAACTTTGCGCGGCGCATTTTCGTTAGCATCATCCGGCCTGCGGAAATTCGGAACGGGGTTTCTTTCAATGGGGTTGATCAGATACATTCCTCTCGTTGTCGCCGTCGTGCTCTTCACCGCATGGCAGGCGAAAGCCGATATCATCGTCTCAGCGGATGGTTCCGGCAACGCGAAGTCGGTCCAAGAAGCGATCGACAAAGTCCCTTCGAACAACAAGCAGCGGATCATCATCCGGATAAAGCCCGGAACGTATACTGAACAGGTGCGTGTCCCGGCCGATAAGCCTTACATTTCTTTTGTCGGCGAATCCGCCGAGAAAACAAAGATCACTTTCAATCTCAGCAACAAGGCCGCGGGTTCGACATCGGCGAGTTATAGCATTTACATCGGCGGTCACGACTTTCATGCCGAGAACATCACGTTCGAAAATTCATTCGGCACCGGTTCGCAGGCGGTTGCGATCCTAGTTGAAGCCGATCGAGCGGTTTTCAAAAACTGTCGTTTCCTCGGATGGCAGGACACGCTCTACGCAAAGAACGGGCGGCAGTATTATCGCGATTGCTACATCGAAGGACACGTCGACTATATCTTCGGCCAGGCGACTGCTGTTTTCGACAACTGTCAGATTCACAGCAAAGGTGACGGTTACATAACCGCGCCGATGCGTTTCGCTGCGGACGAGCCGAGCGGTTTTGTTTTTCTAAATTCAACGTTGACCAGCGAGAATACGAAGAACGGGATCTATCTCGGCCGGCCGTGGCGCGATTTCGGCCGGACGGTTTTCATCAATACGAAGATGGATGCCGCGATCCGTCCCGAAGGTTGGCATCATTGGGAACCAAAACGCGAAAAGACTGCTTACTTCGCCGAGTACGGCTCGACCGGAAGCGGTGCGAATTCCGCTGCACGTGTCGCGTGGGCTCACAAACTAAGCGATGCGGAAGTGAAGGAATTCTCGATCGAATATTTCCTTGGCGGCGGCGACGGTTGGAATCCGATCACCTCGAAGGATTCGTGGCTCGAGTCTAAAAAACCCGACTGGAGTTTGGTTTCGTGGAGCGATGTCTTTAAGCAAAAGCCACTCTGGTATCAGACCGACGAAGCCGCGCGGATCGCCGATCAGTTGCTCATCTATCAGAAGGACAACGGCGGTTTCGAGAAGAACGTCGACATGGCGTTGATGCTGACGCAAAAGGAAAAGAATGAGCTGGTCGCGAAGCGTTCCGATATCTCGGAAACGACCATCGATAACCGCACGACTTATCCGCAGGTCGCGTATCTCGGACGCGTTATCACTGCAAGTCTCTTAAAGCCGTCACCGCCCGCAAATCTGCCGAAATACAAAGAGGCTTTCAATAAAGCTCTCGATTATCTGCTCGCATCGCAATATGAGAACGGTGGCTTCCCGCAATTTTATCCGTTGAGAAAAGGATATTACTCGCACATCACCTTCAACGACGATGCGATGATCGGCGTCTTGAAACTACTCCGCGAGATCGCAAAGAAGAAAGAAGATTATCTTTTTGTCGACGAACCACGACGACTGCGTTCTGAGGTAGCCGTCGCAAAAGCGTGGCCGCTTATCTTGAAGCTGCAGGTCGTCGTCAACGGCAAGAAAACAGTTTGGGCTGCACAGTACGACGAAGTTTCTTTGAAGCCTGCGGCTGCGCGAAAGTTCGAACCGATTTCTCTGACCGCGGGTGAGAGCGTCGGAATAGTTAGATTTCTGATGCTCGACAGCAAACCTTCGGCGGAGATCATCGATGCGATCGAATCCGCGATCGATTGGTATCGCAAGAACAAGATCGACGGCATCCGATGGATAAGACAGAATGGCGAGAATACGGTCGTAAAAGACAAGACCGCACCGCCGATCTGGGCGCGGTTCTATGAAATCGAAACGATGAAACCGATCTTCATCGGCCGCGATTCGATCATCAAATACGACGTTACGCAGATCGAAGCCGAGCGAAGAAACGGTTACGCATGGTACGTCTCGGAGCCAAACGAATTGCTGAACGAAGATTATCCGAAGTGGAAGGCGAAGATTGGGAAGATTGGTAAGTAAGGAAGCGATTCGATTTGTTTTCTGATTTGGGTGTTCGGTCGGTATTTGGTTTTTGGTCTTTGGTCTTTGGTTTTTGGTCTTTGGTCTTTGGTCTTTGGTCTTTGGCCAAGTTCAGGGCGACTTTCGGAAAGGCACAGCCTTTCCGCTCATCGGGCGGCACAGCCGCAAGAATGGATTTGAATAACCAGATGATTAATCGAAGAGAATTCATACGAAACTTTGGCCTCACAAGCGCGGGACTTATCATCTTACCCAACGTTGCATTCAGCCAATCCGCCGATCCATGGAAAACTGAATATCCAAAGATCCTCGGCCGAATCAAAGCACCGAAATTTCCCAAACGAGATTTCCTCATCACAAAGTACGGAGCGAAAGCCGTCGCCGGATTCGATAGCCGTGAGGCAATAAACAAAGCGATCGACGCATGCAGCAAAGCAGGCGGCGGCCGGGTCGTAGTTCCCGCCGGCGAGTTTCTCACCGGAGCGATACGGCTCAAATCGAATGTGAATCTACACGTCTCAAAAGGTGCAACGTTGAAATTTTCGATGGATCCGAATGCCTATCTGCCGATAGTTCACACGCGATGGGAAGGCATGGAGCTGATGCATCTCTCGCCGTTCATCTACGCGTATGAGCAGACGAACGTCGCGATCACCGGCGAGGGGACACTCGACGGCCAGGGCAAATCGTTCTTCTGGAAATGGCACGGCAATCCGAACTACGGCGGCGATCCCAAAGTCTTGAGCCAGCGTCCCGCCCGTGCGCGTTTGTACGAGATGATGGATAAGAATGTACCGGTCGCCGAACGCATATTCGGTCTCGGACATTACCTCCGGCCGCAGTTCATCCAGCCTTACAAGTGCAAGAACGTTCTGATCGAAGGCGTCACGATTGTCGATTCCCCGATGTGGGAAGTTCATCCCGTGCTTTGCGAAAACGTGATCGTCCGCGATCTTCACATATCGACTCACGGCCCGAACAATGACGGATGCGATCCCGAATCGTGTAAGGACGTTCTCATCGATAACTGTTTCTTCGACACGGGCGACGACTGCATCGCGATCAAATCCGGAAGAAACAATGACGGACGTCGGATCAACGTCCCGACCGAGAACATCATCGTGCGCAATTGCACCATGAAAGACGGCCACGGCGGAATTACGGTCGGCAGCGAGATCTCGGGCGGAGTTCGAAATCTCTTCGCGCATGATTGCAAGATGGATAGTCCGAATCTCGACCACGCTCTTCGGGTCAAGAACAATGCGTCCCGCGGCGGGCTTCTCGAGAATTTTTATTTCAAAAACATCACGGTCGGCGAAGTCGCGCACGCCGTGATCACGATCGACTTTAACTACGAGGAAGGTGCGAAAGGTGATTTCACGCCGGTAGTCAGAAATTATGTCGTCGATAATCTCACGAGCGGCAAGAGCAAGTACGCCGTCGACATCCAGGGTCTCGACAAATTTCCGATCTATGATGTCGCGATCAGCAACTCGAACTTCGGCGTCGTCGAAAATAAAAGCGTGATCAAAAACGTAAAGGGACTCAAGCTGAACAACGTAACCGTGGAAGGCAAGCGAGTAGATTCGTTATGAGCACGACCGGTTCTTTGCAAACAGAAAGCAAAACGCGGAAGCTAAGTCAGGCATGGGATTTTTGGGCTTAGACATTGGGACCGGCGGAACTCGAGCGGTCGTCATCGACGGCGAAGGACGCGTCGTAGCGTCTGCGTCCGCGCCGCATGTGCCGTTCAGTTCGCCGGAGATCGGTTGGGCGGAGCATGATCCCGAAGATTGGTGGAGCGCCGCTCGCACTGCGATCGCTGCTGTACTGACGTCCGTACCGGCGAGCGAGATATCGGCCATAGGTCTCAGCGGTCAGATGCACGGATCAGTCGTCCTCGATGAGAATGACGCTCCGATCCGACCGGCGATCATGTGGTGTGACCAGCGGACCGGTGTGCAGTGTGAAGAGATCACTGCGAAGATCGGACCGAAGGGGCTGATCGAACTCGTCGCAAATCCGGCGGTGAATGGGTTCACGCTACCGAAACTTCTTTGGCTTCGAAAACACGAGCCCGAGAATTGGTCCCGTGTCCGATCGGTGTTGCTGCCTAAGGACTATATTCGTCTGAAGCTCTCCGGCGTACGGGCGAGCGATGTTGCCGACTCGTCAGGAACTTTGCTCTTTGACGTTGCGAATCGAAACTGGTCGGACGAGATGCTAAAGGCCTTCGAGCTCGAGGCAAGTATTTTTCCGCAGGTCTTTGAATCGATCGAGATCACCGGCGCGGTTTCCGCAACCGGATCGAAAGCGACCGGACTTCTCGAAGGCACTCCTATCGTGGCGGGAGCAGGCGACAACGCTGCAGGCGCGATCGGGCTCGGGATCGTTCGACCGGGAATGATGTCGGCGACTATCGGAACTTCTGGCGTCGCGTTCCTTGTGACCGACGGACCGCAAAAGGATCCGCGCGGCCGCATTCACACGATGTGTCACGCGGTTCCGGGGCGTTGGCATAACACCGGCGTGACGCAGTCAGCCGGCTTGTCGCTGAAGTGGTATCGCGAAAACTTCGGCCACGGTCGAAGCTTTGACGAGTTGGTCGACCTCGCGAAACAAGTCTCGAGTGGTTCTGACGGATTGCTCTGGCTGCCCTATCTCATGGGCGAACGGACGCCGCATATGGATCCGGGTGCTCGAGCGGCACTCGTCGGGTTGACCGCGTCGCATACGGAAGGTCACGTGATCCGGGGTCTGCTCGAAGGCGTCGCATTCTCGTTGCGGGATTCGATCGAGATATTTGCGGAGCTTGGAACCGAAGCTCAGTCGATAAGACTCGGTGGCGGCGGTGCTCGTTCTTCGCTTTGGAAAAAGATCCAGGCTGACATTTATCGACGGCCGGTCGAAACCGCACGCGAAGACGAAGGTGCCGCTTTCGGTGCGGCGCTCTTAGCCGGGGTCGGCGCCGGTGCATGGAGCTCGGTTGATGAAGCATGCGATGCCGCCGTGACTGTCGCCGAGACGATACAGCCGGACAAAACGGCGTCTAGAGAACTTGATCGAAACTACTCTGCGTATCGAAAACTTTATGATGCGTTGCGGCCGATCACGGAAATATTGAGCAAGGAAGTTTAGAAGTTACATGGGAAATTCTACATACACGCCGACGCCGGAAGATAAATTCACATTCGGTCTGTGGACCGTCGGAAACCGCGGTGCGGATCCGTTCGGAGCTCCGGTGCGCGACAAGATCCCGCCCGTCCACATCGTCCGCCTTCTGGCCGAGATCGGCGCGTACGGCGTGAATTTTCATGACGACGATCTTGTCCCGATAGATTCGCCCGCGGCGGAACGCGATCGGATCGTCGCCGAGTTCAAACAGACGTGCGCCGATACCGGGATCAAAGTTCCGATGGCGACCGTCAATCTTTTTTACGAACCCGTCTTCCGCGACGGCGCGTTTACCGCAAACGATTCCGAAGTCCGCGCATACGCTTTGCAAAAAACGATGCGTGCGATGAATCTCGGTGCCGAGTTCGGCGCGGGTGTCTTCGTGCTTTGGGGTGGACGCGAAGGAGTCGAGACGGATGCGTGTCGTTCGGTGCCCGATGCGATAAAAAGATTTCGCGACTCGCTGAACTACCTCTGCGAATACAATATCTCGCAAGGTTACGGGTACAAATTCGCGCTCGAGGCGAAACCGAACGAGCCTCGTGCGGACATCTACTTCCCGACGACGACCGCGTATCTTGCATTCATCGAGACGCTCGAGCACAAGGAGATGGTCGGCGTAAATCCGGAAGTCGCGCACGAGCAGATGCCCGGGCTCAGCATGATGCACGCGGTCGCTCAAGCTTGGGAATCGGGAAAACTTTTTCACATCGATCTCAACGATCAATATCCCGGGCGATACGATCAGGATCTCCGCTTCGGATCGGTGAGCGTGAAGCAATCTTTCTGGCTTGTGAAGTTTCTCGAGGACGTCGAATGGGATGGCATGCGGCATTTCGACGCTCACGCATATCGGACGGAAGATCACGAAGGCGTAAAGGATTTTGCACGCGGCTGCATGCGAACTTACCTGATATTCAAGGAAAAGGCGCGACGCTGGAACGAGAGTGCTGCGATCCGCGAGATCCTCGATGAGATCGCGGCGAGCGATAAAGATGCGATCGGTAGATTCAGTCCGGACTCAGCGTCGACGTTGCTCTCGCGAACTTTCGATCGTCAGGCGATCGCAAAGCGAGGACTGAAATACGAGAAGCTCGATCAATTGACGATGGAAATTCTTCTCGGTGTCGATTAGCGAAAGTATGAAGTTAGTTTTTGCATTGATACTTTTCTCGCTCGCTGTTCTGGATACGATGGCTCAATCGAAAACGGTCACGATCTATCTCGCAGGCGATTCGACATGCGCGATCAAGCAGCCCGACAAACGTCCCGAAACCGGATGGGGTGAAATGCTCGGACAGCATTTCAAAGATGGAAAAGTGCGAATCGAGAATCGCGCGATGAACGGCCGCAGCACGAAAAGTTTCATCAGCGAAGGCCGATGGCAGGCGATCGTCGACGAGACGGAAAAAGGCGATTACGTTTTCATTCAGTTCGGACACAACGACGAGTCGAAGGACAAGGGCGAGCGATACACTCCCCCGGATGATTATCGAAAGAACCTGATCCGATTCATCGCCGACGTTCGATCGAAAGGCGGCTTCCCTGTTCTGCTTACGCCGGTCATGCGTCGCCGATTCGATAAAGACGGAAAGTTCTACGACACTCACGGCGAGTATCCCGACATAGTTCGTTCGGTCGCAAAAGAACAAAACGCTCCGCTCATCGACATGCATCGAAGGAGCGAAACTGTCATCGTGAAATACGGTGTCGAAGATTCAAAGAAATTATTTTTGCAGTTGAAGCCCGGCGAGAATCCGAATTATCCGAAGGGCGTCGAAGACAACACTCACTTCTCGCCGCTCGGTGCGGAAGAGATGGCAAAGTTGGTCGTCGAAGGCATTCGGAAGAATAAGATCGGGTTACGGAAATACCTCAGATAGTTTTTTTTGAGTAATTATTAATTTCGTAATTATTAATTCGGTAATTCATTACGAAATTAATAATTACCGAATTACAGAATTAAGAAGCAATGAAAATAGTCCTGACAATTCTAATCGCGTTACTAACGCTTAACGCACACGGACAAAAAATCTCAGAACGCCTCGCCGACACGGCGATGAATCGGATCTGGGTCGACGATCGAAATCAGCCGGGCATTCCGCCGAAATGGACTTACGATCAGGGTGTCGTCCTCGATGCGATAAAGCGGATGTGGTACACGACCGGCGACGCAAAATATTTTCGTCATATCCAGAAAGGCATGGATTACTGGATCGACGAGAAAGGAAATCACAAGGACTATCATCTCGAAGAGTACAACATCGATCACGTCACGCCCGGACTCTCGATGATGACGATGTATCGCGCGACGGGCCAGGAAAAATATAAGAAGATGGCCGAGCTTCTTCGCTCGCAGCTCAAGACGCAGCCGCGGACGAACGAAGGCGGATTCTGGCATAAGAAGATCTATCCGAATCAGATGTGGCTCGACGGGCTCTATATGGGCGAGCCGTTCTACGCCGAGTTCTCGGCGACGTTCGGCGAGGACAATTGGAACGACATCGCGAACCAGTTTGTCTGGATGGAAAAGCACGCGCGTGACGACAAGACCGGACTTCTTTACCACGCCTGGGATGAATCGAAGCAGCAGAAATGGGCAGACAAGACGACAGGACGCAGTCCGCATTTTTGGGGAAGAGCTATGGGCTGGTATGCGATGGCGCTTGTCGACACGCTCGAAAATTTTCCCCGAAGTAATCCGCTGCGTTCCGAACTTATCGAGATCCTGAATCGTGAGGCAGCCGCCATCGAAAAATATCAGGATGCGAAGTCCGGTGTTTGGTGGGACATCCTCGATCTCGGCGGGCGCGAAAAGAATTACCAAGAGTCCTCGGCATCCGCAATGTTCGTCTACGCTCTCGCACGCGGAGTCCGCGAAGGGTATCTCCCGCAACGATACATGAAGGTCGCGACGAAAGGTTGGGACGGCATCAAGCGCGAATTCATCAAGACGAATGCGAAAGGCGACACTGATTGGGAAGGCACCGTTTCGGTTTCCGGTCTCGGAGGTAATCCTTATCGTGATGGATCATTCTACTACTACATGAGCGAGAAGCTTCGAACGAACGATCCGAAGGGTCTCGGGCCCGCGATCAAGGCGGCGATTGAGATGGAATCGTACGAACGCGGTTGGACCGGTCTCGGGAAGACGGTGGTGCTCGATGATTATTTCAATCACGAGATCCGCAAGAACAAGCTCACCGGTGCGGACGAAGTGTGGCATTACAAATTAAATGAAATGCTTGATTCCGGTTTCTCTACGTTCTTGAACATTTTCTCATCGCTCGGAGCCCGGACCGAGATGCTGTCGGCTGCTCCGACTTCAGCGAATCTGAACGACGCGGATGTTTATATCATCGTAGATCCCGACAATGAGAAAGAGACTGCGGCCCCGAACTTCGTCGGGCCGGCACACGTCAAGGCGATCGCAGATTGGGTGAAGCGCGGCGGAGTTCTCGTATTGATGGGCAATGACGGACAAAGCGCCGAGCTCGACAAATTCAACACGCTCGCTCGCGAATTTGGAATTGAATTTAAAAAGGACCGGAAGTTCGAGGTGCTCAACAACGATTACAAAATGGGCGGTGTCGATATCGCTCCGGGCAATGAGATCTTCAAGACGACGCGGAAGATATATATAAAGGAGGTCTCGACGTTGGCGCTTTCTGGTAAGGCTCGTCCGATCTTATCCGTTAACGGCGATAATTTGATCGCGGTTTCGAAACACGGAAAAGGATCCGTCTTCGTGATAGGCGATCCGTGGCTTTATAACGAATACCTCGACGGTCGAAGACTGCCGGCGGAGTTTGAGAATTTTAATGCGGCTCAGGATCTGGCTAGATGGGCTGTCGGAAAGGCGAGAAATCAATTCGTCCTTTCCGCGGCTCGGCCGCATCAATTGTCGCGTAGCGACAGTTGAACTTAGCCGTGGCCATTCAGGCCACGGACGGCACGATGAGAAACCGCGTCGCGTAGCGACGCTTGAATATTCAGCCGTCGCTGACGCGACGAAAAATGAATTGAACATTTCCGTGGCCTGAAGGGCCACGGCTAAATTCAATTTGTCGCTACGCGACCGAAGACCTTTATAAACTTATGCACCGAAAATTACTTCTCTTTACTTTCATCACACTCACCTTCACCGCTTCTTCTTTCGCCCAACGAGCGCCTTCAGTCGCGTCGAAACCTGTCGTCGTCAAAACCAAGCAACAGGTCACAGACATGTATCGAGAGCTCGAGAAGAAGGACGGCAATACTAACGTGGATATCGTTCCGCAGCCTGGAACTCAGATGCGGGTCGCGCTTTTTCATGACACAAAACGCGAGGGCGACAACTTCGAACTGCACGACGGATCGGATGACATCTATTACGTGCTCGAAGGAAAAGCGACGTTGTATCTTGGCGGGTCCTTATCCGAGCCAAAAGAGATCTCGCCCGGCGAATGGAGAAGCAAGACTGCGACCGGTGGTAATCAAGTCGCGATCGCGAAGGGCGATCTGATCGTCGTCCCGCGCGGAACGGTCCATCAACGCACCGTCACCGGCAAGGGCTTTTCGATGATCCTCATCAAGGTATTTGCCGAAACCGCAAAGCCTTAGTCACTACTTCAGAGAATCGAGTTGGTTGCTCTACTATGAAAGACAACGAGACCGAGGAAATTAAAGGCATGCCAGGATCGAAGCGCGGCATTTTTAAGAATCTAAACTCCGAAAAGAACGGTACGACCGCGGAGGAAGTTGTCACGCGTCTTCGCGAAATGATCCAGAGCGGCGATCTCGCAGCCGGCGATCGTTTGCCGCCCGAGCGCGATCTCGCGAAGTTGCTCGGCGTGAGTCGTCCGACATTGCGCGCCGGAATCAGATCGTTGACGACGGTCGGCATTCTCCAATCGAAACAAGGCGCCGGAACATTTGTCGCCGAGGTGGAAGATTCACCGACACTCGATACGAGCGCTCTCCGGATGTTGTCTGCTCTCCATGGCTTCACTTCGGATGAAATGTTCGAAGCCCGGCTCGCACTCGAGATGAGCATCGCAGCACTTGCGGCGGAGCGTGCGACGAGCGAGCAGATGGCGTCGCTCGCCGAGGAAATCGCCGGGATGTACGCTTCGGTGGAACGGCCTGAGCAGTATCTCGTTCACGACATGCAGTTCCACCAAACGGTAGCGGCGGCGTCGGGTAATCGAATTCTTACTGCTCTCATGAACATGGTCGCGTCGATACTTTTCGAATATCGAAGCAAGACCGTCAAGCGAGCGACCGACCTGAAAGATTCGGCGGAGCAGCATCACAACATATATCGCGCGATCCGCGAACACGATCCCGAAGCCTCACGACAAGCGATGCGACATCACCTCGTCGCGACGCAGCAGGCACAGCGGCTTGAGGTCGATCAGCAAACTATCGCAAAGGAAAACGCCCGCAACGGACGAAAGAAATAATTGAGACGATCTCTGACGACGCTGTTTTTCTTTCTCGCATTTGCGCATGCTGCAAGTGCGCAATCTCTGTTCGTTTCGAAAGTTTGGTCGCCGGATAACGGCGACGGCACGTACACAAATCCGATCATCCACGCCGACTATTCGGATCCGGATGTTGTCCGCGTCGGCAACGATTTCTACATGACGGCGTCGAGCTTCAACTCCGCGCCCGGACTTCCGATCCTTCATTCTAAAGATCTCGTAAATTGGCGTCTCATCAATTACGTCTTTCGTCAGCAGGAACCACTCGACGCATTCGCTTCGCCGCAACACGGGGGTGGAGTTTGGGCTCCGTCGATCCGATTTCGTAACGGTGAGTTCTACGTTTTCTATCCGGATCCCGATCGCGGAATCTACGTGACAAAGACGAAAGATCCGGCAGGCGAATGGTCGAAGCCACTGCTGATAAAAGAAGGCAAAGGCTGGATCGATCCGTGCCCACTCTGGGATGACGATGGTCGCGCGTATCTTGTCTCGGCATTCGCCGGAAGCAGGGCCGGGATCAAAAGTGTCTTGATGGTAAGCCGCATGAATCCGGATGCGACGTCGCTGCTCGACGACGGCGTGATGGTGTTCGATGGACACGATGCTCACCCGACGATCGAAGGTCCGAAGTTTTATAAGCTCAACGGTTATTACTACATCTTCGCTCCGGCGGGCGGTGTGCCTACGGGATGGCAACTCGTGCTCCGCTCAAAAAATATTTACGGCCCGTACGAAGAAAAGATCGTGCTTGCCCAAGGAAAGACGGCGATAAACGGTCCGCATCAGGGTGCACTCGTTGACACGCCGAGCGGAAAGGAGTGGTGGTTCATTCATTTTCAAGATCGCGGAGCTTACGGTCGCATCGTTCATCTGCAGCCGACCGTTTGGAAAAATGGTTTTCCTGTCATCGGATCCGATCCCGATGGTGACGGAACCGGCGAGCCTGTTTTGAAATTTAAGAAGCCGGATGTCGGCGGGAATCAGCCGATCGATAATCCAGCGGACTCGGACGAGTTCAATGATTCGAAGCTCGGACTGCAATGGCAGTGGCACGGGAACTACAAACCGGAGTGGGCACTTCCCTTTCCTCAGCGTGGCGTGCTGCGGATGTTCTCGGTGCAAAATCCGGATGGGTTTAAGAATCTGTGGGATGTGCCGAATCTGTTATTGCAGAAATTCCCTGCCGAAGAATTTACTGCGACTGCGAAGATCTCAATCACACCTCGGTTTGAAGGCGAGAAGTTTGGGATGATCGTGATGGGACTCGACTACGCCTACGCCGGAGTTTCATTCAAAGACGGCAAGTTTTACGTCGCACATTCGAACGCACGCGATGCGGATAAGAAGTCGGCGGAGTATGACAACGTTCCCTATCTACTAACGTCGCGTGACTTTTATTTGCGGGTTAAAGTTTCGGCAGGAGCAATGTGTGTTTTTAGTTTTAGTGTGGACGGAAAGACATTCACTAACGTCGGCGTTCCGTTCAAGGCACGCGAAGGACGCTGGATCGGTGCGAAGATCGGATTCTTTTTTACTCGGGCTGGGAAATTCAATGATGCAGGTTCCGCTGATATTGATTGGGTGCGATTTGAAAAGTGAGGTGCCGATCGACTGTCCGTGGCTTTAGCCGAACATGAATTGCCCCGGCGCTTTAGCCCGGGGTTGCCGTGGCGAACAGGTCCGGGCTGTGTTTTCGGCTAAGGCGAAGAATTGTTTTCTGGCTAACCCCGGGCTAAAGCGCCGGGGCAATTCATTTGGGCTAAAGCCAAACCCTTTTCCTGTACCCTAACCCCGGGCAATTCATTTGGGCTAAAGCCAAAAACTTTCTTTAGCCGCTAACCCCGGCTAAAGCGCCGGGTCGTTCATTTGGGCTAAAGCCGATATTCCTTTCGCTAAAGAATATTGCCCGCGAAATACGCGAAAAGGACACGAAAAAGAATTCTTGCCCGCTAATAATGAAAATATCGCTAATGAAGAATTGATTTCCATTAGCGTGCATTAGCTATTCGCGGCAAAAGCTTATCTTCTTTTTCGCGTCCTTTTCGCGTATTTCGCGGGCAAAATTATTCTACGAGCCCCCTGGCCTCTCTCACAATCTCCAAATACTTCTTAGCCGCCGCCGTGATGTCGCCCGCTCTTCCCTCACGGATCGCTTTGATATCCACGAGATCCGCACCAACTCCAACTGCCTCAGCTCCGGCCTTGATAAAATCCGCCGCAGTCGACTGCGAGACTCCACCCGTTGGAATCAATTTGATCTGCGGCAATGGCGCTTTCAATGATTTCAGATATTTCGCGCCACCCATCGAATCGGCCGGGAAAACTTTTATGAAATCCGCACCCGCATCCCAAGCGTTGACGACCTCGGTCGGCGTCAGCGCACCGGGCATGATCGCTATTTCAGCCTCGTTGCAATAAACGATCGTATCGAAATTCGTCGCCGGACTGACGATGAATTGAGCTCCGGCCGCGATACACTCGCGGGCGGTTTCCGGATCGAGCACGGATCCCGCACCGATCAGCAGATCTTCTCGTTCCTTTGTCAGCATCGCGATGAGTTCGACCGCTTTCGGCACCGTCATCGTGACCTCGATCGTCGTGATCCCGCCGGCGGCGATCGCGTCAATAACGGCGAGAGCCTCTTCATGCGAAGAAGCTCTTATGACCGGGATGACTCCGCCTTCACAAATGCGGGCGGCAACTTCTTGTTTATTCATATCTGATCGCGGCAGGCTCGAGTCTCGGTGCGAGCAGATGGATTATAAGCAATGCGAGAAGATAAGCCGAAGCCGCGATGACAAAGATCGGAACATAACTTCCGGTCGTTTGCAAAATGTACCCGACGAGCGGAGAGATGATCATTCCGCCGACTGCTCCCATCATTCCACCGATGCCGACAACCGAACCGACTGCCTGTTTCGGAAACATATCCGACGATATCGTAAAGATGTTTGCCGACCAGCCTTGATGCGCCGCGGCGGCGATACCAATCAGGATTACCGAGACCCAAAGATTTGATGTGATCGATGCGAAGACGATCGGGACTACCGCGAGAGCGCATATCAACATCGCGGTTTTGCGACTTTTATTGATCGACCATCCGCGTTTGATCAACGCACCGGAGATGTAGCCGCCGCCGATGCTTCCAAAGTCGGCAATGATGTAGATAACCGCGATCGGGATGCCGAAAGTCTTTAGATCGAGACCGTATTTTTTGCCGAGAAAATCCGGAAGCCAGAAAAGATAAACCCACCAGATCGGGTCGGTAAGAAACTTCCCAATCGAAAATGCCCACGTCTGTCGATGCGGAAACAATCGTCGCCATGGAACACGAGTCGTCGGTTCGGCGGGGTCGCTCTGAATGTAGGCCAACTCGGTCTTCGACAGACGCTTGTCGTCTTCCGGACGCTTATAGATCAAGAGCCAAAACGCCAGCCAAATGAAACCAAGTATGCCGGTGATGATGAACGCCTCGTACCATCCCCAGGTGAGCACGATGACCGGTACGAGAAGCGGTGTCGCGAGTGCTCCGACATTTGTGCCGGCGTTGAATATCCCGGTTGAAAGTGCACGCTCTTTTTTCGGAAACCATTCCGCGACGGTTTTGATCGAAGCCGGAAAGTTCCCTGCTTCGCCGAGTCCGAGAAAGAATCTCGCGACCATGAAGCCGACGACCGAAACGGAAAGAGTGAACGTCCAGGGTGCAGCACCGAATAACGCGCTTATCGAATTGAACGCTCCGACGATGCCATAAACGATCGGCGCGACGACGGGGCTCGCCACGGTTCCGATCCCGACAGCCCATGCGTGCGCGATCGCGGCAATGCTCCAGACGATTATCGCGAGTGCAAATCCGATCTTCGTGCCGATCCGATCCATCAACTTGCCGACGAATAGAAGGCCGATGGCGTACGCGGTTTGAAATGAGAAGATGATCCACGAATAGTCGAGCTCGGTCCATCCGAATTCGGTTTGCAGCGTGGGCTTCAAAATACCGATCACCTGACGATCGACATAGTTGATCGTCGCAGCGAAGAAAAGGAGCGAGCAGATCAGCCAGCGGCGACTTCCGACCCGCGTCACAACTTCGCCTGCGGCTGACGCGATCGTGCCGGTGATGCTCTCAGCCGATTCCTGCGGTGGTGAGATTTCCGATTGCGATTTCGCTTCTTCAAAGTCGTCGATCCCCGCGGTTTCGTTCATGCAGTAGCTCCTTTTGAAAGTGACAGGATTCCGGGAGAGAAATATTCACGCCCGTTTATAAAAGTCGAGATGATCGGAAATCCGGGCGACGCGGTAACGACTTCGAAACCTGCATCCGTGAGAATTCCGGTTTCCTCAGTTTTTGTTCCAGTGATCGACGGATTCCACGCGAACGCCTGGTTCGCCTTTACGATATCGTTGCTGCCGGGATGTGCGACCCAGTCGCGTGTGCGATATCCGGCGGCCCCGCCTTGATGATGTTTTGCGATCTCGTCAGCGAATCCCAGCCCGGCATATGCGTCGACGGCGACCGCGTAGAGTTCGGAACCGGTCGCACCTATCTTTGTCGCATCGTAAAGAGCAGCGTTCACCGCGGCGCAGGCAACAGTTCGTCGATGAAGATCCGACGGAATATCTCCGGCGCATATAATCCGACTCAAGCTAGCGATCAAACCGTTACGTCGCGCGCAGACGACGATCAAGATCGTATTTTTCCAAACATTATCCGATGGAACGGGATGACGATATTTTGCAATTCTATCGTCTCCCGCGATGAGTGTGACGACTGAATATATTTGGTACTTGCCGAGCTCATCACGAACGATCCGAGCGACTTCATTTTCTGATTGACCGGGAACGAGTTTCGAGGTGACGTTATTTAGAGCCTCGCCCGCATCGTGTCCGAGTTCGCGAAAACGATCGATCTCTTCCGGCGTCAGTTCATACCGGCATGACGCGATCAAAGGTTCAATCAAGCGAGCTTCCGGAAACGCGATGTCGCACCCGATCGTGCCACCACCAGCAACGGATTTCGCCGCATTCAAGATCGTTTGAGGATCTTTTTCTGCCTGCCATGTGACTTCGACAGGTTCAAAGGAGGATGAAGCGATCTCTTCGGTGAGAAGTCGATCGATCTCGATGTTGTTTGCAACGATCGTTCGCTTCCCTGTTTTCGTAACGCAAAGAAATCCTGCGCCGTTCTCACGACTGAGATCGATCCCATTCGAACCGCCGCACGTGAGCCACGCGAAATTGTGCTGCGTGTTCAAGAGAACAGCATCGAGATCTTCGGCGCGAAGCATCTTTACGATCCGTTCGGTTTTGATTTCGACTTCGGAGTTCATCTAAAAGAGTTCGGCGTCCGGACGTGATGGAGAGGCGACACATTGAATGAAGACGCTTCTCTTGTCGCCAAAGGCGACGAACATTAAAGCCTAGGGTTGATAAGCGAAGCGAAGAAACCCTCGGTAGGATCGCAAAGATTGATCCGACCCTGAAGGGGCCGAACAACGTCGCGTTGTTGCTCGCCTTCAGCGAGCGGACACAACCGTCATACGTTCCTAGGGTTTCGCTCGCTTCGCTCCTCAACCCCAGGCTTTAATGTTTGTCGCCCTTGGCGACTAGGACCAAAACCGGTCGATTGCCCGCGAAATACGCGAAAATACGCGAAAGGAAGAGGTTCTTATTTTTCGCGTCCTTTTCGTGTATTTCGCGGGAAATATCTTCCGTCGACCACTTCGGCATGCACCGGTTACTGATTCACACCGCTCGCCAAAAATCCGCCGTCGACTACGAGCACTTCGCCTGTTACATAACTCGCGGCGTCGGACGCGAGAAAAACGGCCGCACCAGCAAGTTCTTCAACGTTGCCGAAGCGGCCCATCGGCGTTCGAGTGAGAAATTCCTGACCCCGCGGGGTTTCATCCAAAAGCTTTGTGTTGAGTGCAGTCCGGAATACACCCGGAGCGATCGCGTTCACATTCACTCCATGCTTCGCCCATTCGATCGCAAGGGACTTCGTCAGCGACGCGACCGCGGCTTTGCTCGCCGAATACGCCGCGACCTCAAATAGCGAGACAAACGTCGATAGCGATGCGATGTTGATGATTCGGCCGTAGCCGTTCTCGATCATGTGACGGCCGAACGCCTGACATGTGCGAAGGGTTCCCGTGAGATTCGTTTCCAGTATCGCGTTCCAATCTTCTTCGCTTTGATCGACGGTCGGCTCGCGCTTCGTACGTCCGGCGGAGTTTACGAGAATATCGATCTTGCCGAATGCGGCGACACAGTCCGAAAGAAGCTTGTCGATCGACTCGCGACTCGACACATCGGAGGTAAGTCGGGCGGTCCTGCGTGCGAGTCCTTCGATCTCGAGCGCCGTCTTGTCAACTTCTTCAGCTCGACGCGACGTACAAACGACATCCGCACCTGCTTGTGCAAGTCCATGGGCTATCGCTCGTCCGATTCCTGAAGTGCCGCCGACGACGACCGCCGTCCGGCCGGTCAGGTCAAATCCGGGATGACTCATATAAAATTATGCGTACAGCGTTCGGTATTGCCGAAAGGTAATACCATTTCTTGAAAGTGGTGAATAGTTTCGACGATTTGCGCACGTGTTGTCAAGGATTCGCGATGACGTCTATTCGGCAAATATTAGACATTTGCAGTGTTTTCCAGTAACTCTGCCCTCAAAATTGAAAAAAAGATTTGCAATAAATTGGTTAAACCAATTAGAATATGGCAACACAACTTCGAGATGCAGACCTCCGAACGAAAAATTATCAGACCTCGGACAACCGACGAAAATATCTGGCTTGAAACGTCGGCAAATGTCTCGATCCCGGAAGCTCCGACATCTTCGTTTCAGTATCAAATGCTCGACACCGAAGCGGCAGTCGGCAGAGCAATGTTCGATGAGCTTGTCCAATATGCGGCTTCCAAAGACGGCGATATCGTAATCGTTTTGTTAGGCGGCCGAGGTGCACAGGCGATGTATAAGATCATCTCGGATCTTGCAAAGACGAGCGAGATCGATGATCTGCTTGGACGTCTTCACGCCTTCACACAGGACGCACTCGCACCCATGCGGATGAATAACGGCCTGAGCTTTGTCCGCGATTTCGAACGACTGCTCGGAGACGACTTCTTCAAAAAAGTAAAAAGCTTTACGCCGATGCAGACCGAAACAGACGACATCGAGGGCGAATTCATTTCGTATCTAGAGAAGCTCGACGCGCTCGGCGGTATCGATATCTTTCTCCTCGGTTTCGGTCCTGAAGCGGAAGCCGCTTCACATCTTTGTTACATCAAGCCGGGCTCGGGTGCTCGATTCAATGACGTCGGCGGTATCATTCCAATTTCGAGCAGTATACTCGAACATCACATTAACAAGTTCAAGGTCGGCGGAAGCAAAGTCTCGAATGCCGACGAAGAAGAGTGCCGGGGCGCGACGCATATACTTACGCTCGGACCGGCAATGATACTGGGAGCAAAAAAGATCGTGCAGTCCATTGTCGACGCCTCGACGGCTCCGGCTAAGAAGCCTAGTTTTGCGCGATTCATTTCGGAAGAGATCGCGACCGACGAGTCCGAGCGCGAAAAACAGCTCGACGAAAATCCCGGACTTTGGATACGGCTGCATCCGAACGTAAGATCGTTCGTGCTACCCGACCTTTTTTAGATTATGTACGACACTTCCCCTCAGACCGGCGCTCCGATCAGCGACTACGCGATCATCGTCAACGATGACGACAACGTCGCGGTCGTGAAGAACGAGACCTACGCCGGACTGGCGCTGGTACTTCCGGATGGTAGTCCGCTCATCCTCGCCGGCGCTGTTCCGCCCGGACATCGCTTTGCGACGCGGCAGATCCCGGCAGGTGAATTTGTGCGTCAGTACGGCCAACCGATCGGCACCTCGACCGGCATCGAAAAAGGCGAATGGATCTCACACGAGAACATGACCGACGATGTTCCGGTCGTGCGGGATCTTTCCGAGGACCTTCATAATCCGGCACCAAACTACATTGCCGAGAACGAACTGCAAACCTTTCAAGGATTTCGTCGACCGGATGGGCGCGTCGGCACACGGAATTTCGTACTGATAGTTCCGACGTCGATGTGTGCAAGTCATGAGGCGATGCAGATCTCGATGATGTCGGAGTTCATGCATTACAGCCGCGAGAAATTTCCGAACGTCGACGGCGTCGTCGCGATCCCGCACAATAAAGGGTGCGGTTGTCAGGATGGCTCGACTCTCGATGTGATGATGCGGACGCTTTCGAACTACGCGGATCATCCGAACGTCGGCGGCGTGATCCTCATCGATCTCGGCTGCGAGAAAACAAATCTTTCATTCGTCGAAAAATATCTCACGAAGCGCGAGACGCCGATCCAGAAACCTGTATTCAAGATCGGCATTCAGGATGTCGGCGGAACGCAGTCGGCGATCGAGCTTGGACTTAAATACGTCCAGGAGCTTTTGCCGGTCGTGAACGAAAGCGTTCGCGAGGAAGTCCCTATCAGCGAGCTCGTGCTCGGTGTGAAATGCGGCAGCTCGGATGGATTTTCTGGTATCTCCGCGAATCCGGCTTTGGGTTATTGTTCCGATCTGCTTGTTAAGAGCGGCGGCACGGTTTTGCTCACCGAAGTTCCGGAATTCTGCGGAGCCGAACATGTCCTCGCGTCGCGTGCGAAGGACGCGACGATCGGTCGAAAGATCTATCAGATGGTCGACTGGTACAAAGAGTACGCGTCGAAATTCGGTGCGGTGCTGAATCAGAATCCGAGCACCGGTAACAAGGCCGGCGGACTTCTGAATATCACGATCAAGTCGCTGGGTGCGATCGCCAAAGCCGGCACGACCAGGATCGAGGATTGCGTCGAGTACGCCGAGGTTCCAAAGGGTCGCGGCGTGAATCTCATGCAAGGCCCGGGATACGATCAGGAATCGACACCGGGGCTCGTCGCAGCTGGTGCGACGGCAGTCATCTTTACGACCGGCAACGGCACGACGATCGGAAATGCGATCGCACCGGTCATCAAGCTCGCGTCGAATAACGGAGTATTCAAACGCATGTCGCAGGACATCGACATATCTGCCGGAGACATCATCGAAGGCACGAAGTCGATCGCGGAAGTCGGTACAAGCGTCTTCGAACATCTGCGCAACGTCGCAAGCGGCGATATCGAGGCGAAAGCTGAGATCTTAAAGCATCGAGAGTTTCAATTTTGGGCGGAGCAGACAGTTTCGCTTTAACGCAGCGTTCTCACCATGGACTCCGGACCCGTCCTTCCAACACCTCTCCTTCAAAACGGCGACCTGAATTTCGCGGCTAAACGAAGCCTGCTCTTACGACTTATCCGGGCCGTCCAACCGATCGCCCGGACTGAGATCGCCGAACGTCTCAAGATCGACAAAAGCACCGTTAGTGAAAATGTGAAGCCGCTCGTCGCCCGCGGGATCCTCCGCGAGGAGACGATGTCGACAGGCGAGCCGGGTCGAAGGCCGCGCGTTCTTTCGTTTACAGACGACGGTTATTTTATCGGCGTGAATATTGGCGTGCGACATTCTCAGATCGGCGTGTCCAGATTGAATGGCGAAGTTTCGGATGAAGACGAATTCTCGACTCCGCCGGATGTCGAGCATGCGATCCGGCGCGTGCAGGAAAAGATCGAGTCGATCAAACGCGCTCATCCGGGCCAAACGCTCCGTATGCTCGGTGTGAGTGTTCCGGGTATGGCTGATCCGGCGAGGCGTTCGATGGTATTCGCTCCGAACCTCGGCTGGCGGAATATTCCTTTCGCCGATCGCCTCCAACGCGTCGCAGATGCGCAGGTCGTCGTCGAGAACGATTCGACTGCAGCGGCGATGTTCGAGTCGCGTCTAAAGCTCCGCGAAACCGCGGATGGAAATACATCGAATTTTATTCTCGTGCGTTCCGGTACCGGGATCGGCGTCGGAATGGTGATCGGCGGTGAAGTCTATCGCGGAACCGGAGCGGGTCTTGGCATGGCTGGCGAGTTCGGCCACATGACGATCGTTGCCGGCGGAAAGGCCTGCGTTTGTGGAAACCGCGGATGCTGGGAACGCTATGCGTCAGCGGCGTCGGCGGCGTCGCTCTATCTCGGTGATCGTCCGCTGCGTCCGGGCGAGACGCCTCCGCGTTTTGTCGAGATCGTCGCGAAGGCCGAGAACGGCGACACGCGTTCGCGTCGTACACTGGAAAAGATCGGCGATTATCTCGGCATCGGGATCGCCAACGTCATCATGGGAACTGGCATTCCTCGAGTCATCATCAGCGGCCGTCTCGTGTATGGCTGGCAGTTTATTGTCGGCCCGCTGCACGATGCGATCCGGCGGAGCATCATCGGTAACATGAAAGGATGGGAGGTCGAGCCGGGTTCGCCATCGGGCTCGGCGCTCGGCGGAGCTCTTGAGGTCGCGGTTGAAGAATACCTCGCTACCGTGTAATTCTTTTTGGAATAAAATTATGAAAGAACAGATCGCACTTGAACCGATTCGACGCGAGACGTGCGTCGTAAGAGAAACTCACACGACTACCGGCCGCACGCTTTCGGTGAAGCCGGGCGAGACGGCTTCGCGAAATCTTTTTTATGGGCGCATCATCATCAAGGCCGGAGATGAATCGATAAAGTTTGAGACGGGAGATCGTGAAACCGGTCTGATCTGTCTCAACGGTTCGGCGACCGTGAGTGTCGGGGATACGGAATTCTCAGTGACGCGTTACGACGCGATCTACGTTCCGCGCGATTCGAATGTCACGGTCTCTTCGGATGACGGATGCGACTTTGCCGAACTCGGAGCACCGGTCGAGAAGCAATACCCGTTACAGTTTGTTAAGTTCGCCGATGTTAGAAAAGATCCTTCGCTCCACTTTATCGTCACTAAACCTCCGACCGAACGCGATCTGAATATTCTCCTCGGCAAGAATGTCGAAGCCGGGCGGATCATGGCGGGCGTGACATTCTCGTCCGACGGAAACTGGACATCGTTCCCGCCGCACGAACATCACGACATGCTCGAGGAAGCTTATCTCTACATCGACATGCCGGCTCCGCAATGGGGGATTCAGATGGTGTACACGGAGCTAAAAGAACCCGAGCTAGTCGAAGTCGTACGCGAAGGCGATGTGATATTGATGCCGCAAGGCTATCATCCGAACGTCGCGGCTCCGGGCGGATCGATAAATTTTCTATGGATGATGGCCGCGAATCGCGAAGGCGTCGATCGACAGTTCGGTGTAGTGAATGTCCAACCCGAATACGCCGCGGGCGGTTCTGGACTTGAAGCTTCGCAAAAATAGCTTTCTAGTTTCTGGTTTCTAGTTTCTAGTTTCTAGTTTCTAGTTTCTAGTTTCTAGTTCTGGACGTTTCGATTTTTGTTTTTGTTCTGTCTTGGTTTTCATCGCGTAGCGATTGACCGAATTTAGCCGTGGGTCTTAACCCACGGTAAGCAACGAAACCGTTATCGTCGCGTAGCGACGAACGAATTACAAATTCGATTCGGCCGTCGCTACGCGACGGGAACAAACCGGGAAACTCCGACCGTGGGTTAAGACCCACGGCTAAATTCTGTCTATCGCTACGCGATGAAAACCAAGACGCTAACGAAGAGAAACTAGAAACTAGAAACCAGAAACATGATCCTGGATAAATTCAAACTCGACGGTAAAGTTGCGCTCGTGACGGGAGCATCGTCCGGGCTGGGTCAGGCGATCGCGATCGGTCTCGCCGAAGCTGGAGCCGATGTCGCGTGTCACGCTCGTT
The DNA here is from genome assembly GCA_003223025.1 of Acidobacteriota bacterium. GTDB lineage: Bacteria > Acidobacteriota > Blastocatellia > Pyrinomonadales > Pyrinomonadaceae > OLB17. Next base: position 593,198 of record QHXR01000001.1, on the reverse strand, counting down.
CGGCGGATAAGGCGAAAGACACGATCGTGTCGATTCAGAAACTCGGACGCCGCGGTGAAGCCGTTGAAGGCGACATGGCGGTGACAGCGACACCCGTCTGCCTTGTCGAACAGACACTAGAAAAATTCGGACGCATCGATATTCTGATCAACAACGCGGGGATGATCCGTCGAGCACCGGCTGTCGATTTCTCCGAAGACGATTGGTCGACGGTTATCCAGGTAAATCTCTCGAGCGTGTTTCGTCTTTCGCAAGCGGCAGGAAAAACGATGATCGAGCAAGGGTCGGGAAAGATCGTCAATATCGCTTCCCTGCTTTCGTTTCAAGGCGGAATAACAGTTCCGGCCTATACGGCGTCGAAATCCGGAGTCGCCGGACTGACAAAAGCGCTCGCCAATGAGTGGGCGAAATTTAACGTAAACGTCAACGCCATCGCACCGGGCTACATGGAAACGGCGAACACCGACGCTCTGCGTGCCGACGAAAATCGCAATCGTCAGATCCTTGAACGGATCCCGGCCGGCGATTGGGGTTCGCCTGAAGATCTCGTCGGAGCGGCGGTATTCTTATCGTCGGCGGCGAGCGATTACATGCAAGGACACTTGCTTGTCGTGGATGGTGGTTGGATGGCGAGATGATTTGGGATTTGGGATTTGGGATTTGGGATTTGGGATTTGGTTCTTGTTCGTTTGCATTGTGGTTTTCATCGCGTAGCGATTGACAGAATTTAGCCGTGGGTCTTAACCCACGGGTAAACCACGAAATAGGTTCTCGTCGCGTAGCGACGAACGAATTACAAATTCGAGTCGCCCGTCGCTACGCGACGGGAACAAACCCGGAATCTCCGACCGTGGGTTAAGACCGACGGCTAAATTCCGTCAATCGCTACGCGATGAAAACCACAATGCAAACGAACAAGAACCATAAACCAGAAACCCGAAACGAGAAACTAGAAACGAGAAACTAGAACGCCGATGCTAGACATTAAATCAGGTTCCGAATCCATGTGGGACGTCGTTTCGCTCGGCGAAGTGATGCTGCGTTTCGATCCGGGTGAAGATCGCATTAATACCGCACGTAACTTTCGCGTTTGGGAAGGCGGCGGCGAATACAACGTGGCACGAAATCTCGCGAAATGCTTTCGTCGACGTGCCGCGATCGTTACCGCACTCGCCGATAATCAGATCGGACGACTTGTCGAAGATCTTATTCTCCAGGGCGGAGTCGACGCTTCGCAGATCCTCTGGCGTGAGACTGACGGGATCTCTCGCGAAGTTCGGAACGGAATGTACTTCATGGAGCGCGGATTCGCGTCGCGTCCGCCGACCGGATGCTCGGATCGTGGAAACACCGCGATATCGAAACTCAAACTCGGCGAGATCGATTGGAACGTGATCTTTGCCGAAGGAACTCGTTGGCTTCACACGGGCGGAATATTCGCCGGGCTTTCCGAATCAACTGCTGAAGTTGCATCGGAAGCAATGCAGGCAGCGAAGGAATCGGGTGCGATCGTTTCATACGACCTCAACTATCGCGAGTCCCTGTGGTCCGGGCGCGGAGGACGCGAAGCCGCGAACGAACTTAACAACGAGCTTCTGACTTTCGCCGATGTCGTCTTTGGGATCGAAGGCTTTGAAACAAGCGTCACGGGATTTTCAGAGCGATCACTGCGTGATGCAGCGACGACGATGATGTCGCGTCATCCGAATATCAAAATACTCGCGACTACGCTTCGCGATGTTCACTCAGCTTCGCAGCACAATTTCAGCGGGGCATGTTTCAGCGACGCGCAAGTTTTCAGATCCAAAGATCACATGAACGTTCATGTTCTCGATCGTGTCGGAAGCGGCGATGCGTTCGCCGCCGGGCTGATCCATGGCGTGCTTGCGGGTGAATCGCTTCAGACATCGATCGATCTCGCATCAGCGAGCGGCGTGCTCGCGATGGCGTCTGCGGGCGACGGATCGTCTGCTACTTTTCGCGAGATCGCGACTCTCGCACAAGGCACAAAGAGCACGACCGTTCGCTAGTAAATTTCATTTTCATTATTTCGTAAACAATTGGTTAAGCGAGCAATTGTTTTGGATCGGTGCGTGGCGGATTTAGTTTAGTCTTGTGTCACTGCCACCTTTTCAAAAAGAGTACGCCTCTCCAAAGAGAGATCTCACGCTCCGGTCGCGAGCGAGACGGCAGGTCACTATAAATATGAAACTTATCGCAGAGCTTTTTATTGCCATTGTTTTCCTCCAATCCTTTGCGTACTCGCAAAGCGAGCAACTTCGGCTGACTCCGGCGGAGATCGCGGAAGTCCCTTCACAAAACGCCGGAACGGGCACGTCCGGAGTCACCGGGATCCAAACTCGAACACTCGAAGGCGACGCGTCCAAGCCGGGTTCATATACCATCGAGCTGGCGATACCGGCGAAGACGCGGATCAAGGCTCACACGCATGTCGATGACCGTGTCGCGACAGTCATCTCGGGCACTTGGTACATCGGTTACGGGGATTCGTTCGATGAGAAAAAGTTAAAGGCTCTCGCACCCGGAAGTTTTTACACCGAGCCTCCGGGAGTCGAACATTTCGCGATGACCGCCGATACTCCTGTCGTGTTGCGGATCGAAGGATTTGGTCCGAGCGATACGGTGTACGTCGAAGGAGTTCCCGCGGCAAAAACGTATACGTCGGAATTTGCGGATGCGGGCGGCGTAAGACTTCACTACCTGAAAGCCGGAACAGGCAAAAAAGTCATTCTTCTTTTCCACGGATTCGGAGACGACGCACGGATGTGGACCCCGCTCTTCGCTGGGCTCGGCAAAGACTACACGTTGATCGCCCCCGATCTTCCCGGGATCGGACAGTCCGGAGCGATCAAAACTTACGACAAGAAAACCGCGGCGATCGCTATTCATCAACTGATACAGAAACTCGGATATCGCGATATTTACGTCGTTGGTCATGACATCGGATTGATGGTCGCCTACGCGTACGCCGCGCAGTATCCGGACGAAGTTAAAAAACTTGCCTTGCTCGAAGCACCGATTCCCGGAATCGGAGATGTCTGGCCGCAGATCTTTACCAACGCGGCACTGTGGCATTTTCATTTTGTCGATAGTCCGATCGCGCTCGATCTGGTCCGCGGACGCGAGCGTGTCTTCCTCGAGCACTTCTGGACATCGTTTGGTGGCGACTTGTCGAAATTTAGCGAAGCCGACAAAAGAATGTATGCGATCTCTTACGCACAGCCCGGCGTGATGCGAAACGCGTTTGAATATTTCCGAGCGTTCGACAAACAGGATGCGACGGACAACCGCGAATTCGCGAAGACAAAATTACCGATGCCGCTCCTGGTGATCGACGGTGACAAATCGATGAACGGTGTGCTCGCCATTCAAGCTCGGCTCGTCTCCGATCACGTAACAGCGCTGATGTTTCATTCGGGCCACTGGTTGATGGAAGAGAAACCCGCAGAAACAGAGTCGGCATTGCGCGATTTCTTTCAGGCCGCGCCTTGACAACTTTTTGTCAGGGCTTTAGAACCGAAGTCATACACTTTTTTTTCGTAATCAACACGAAACAAGATTCGGGTTGAAAACGTAGCCTTCCACGCTTAGCAGCGGCGAGGTAAATTCGGCCCGCATTTAAGGAGATCATATCGATGCCATCAGTTACTACCAAAGACGGAGTAAAGATCTATTACAAAGACTGGGGGTCGGGACAGCCGATCGTTTTTAGTCATGGCTGGCCGCTGTCGGCTGACGACTGGGACATACAGATGCTGTTCTTCATGAATCAGGGCTATCGTGTTATCGCTCACGACCGGCGCGGCCACGGACGGTCGACGCAGACGAGCGACGGTCACGACATGGACCATTATGCCGATGATCTGGCGGCCGTGACCGAGCATCTCGATCTCAAGGACGCGATACACGTCGGACACTCGACGGGCGGTGGTGAAGTCATCCGCTACTTGGGTCGTCATGGCGAAAGCCGCGTGTCGAAAGCGGCGATAATCAGCGCGGTTCCGCCATTGATGCTAAAGACGGAAGCGAATCCGGACGGACTTCCGAAGTCTGTATTCGATGACCTCCAAGCCCAGCTCGCCGCAAGCCGAACGAAATTCTATTACGATCTGGCCGCCGGACCTTTTTATGGCTACAACCGCCCGGGTGCGAAGGCGTCCGATGCTGTTATCTGGAACTGGTGGCGGCAGGGGATGATGGGCGGAGCAAAGGCTCACTACGATGGCGTCGTCGCATTTTCACAGACGGATTTCACCGAAGATCTGAAGAAGATCACCGTCCCGGTTCTCGTGATGCATAGCGAAGACGATCAGATCGTTCCTTACGTTGCGTCCGGTCCTTTGTCCGCAAAGTTGCTGAAGAACGGTACGCTAAAAACTTATAAAGGCTTCCCGCACGGAATGCCGACGACCGAAGCCGCGACGATCAACGCGGATCTGCTCGCGTTCTGCCGCGGCGAACTTGCCGATCAGGTCGCATCAACTTCACCCGGTTAAAACAATCATGAGCGGTGTTCGCATGGACAATGAGAGACGTGCGAACACCGATTTCGGCTGGAGACACATTATGAAAATAGGAATAATTCTCGGAAGCACGCGTCCCGGTCGCATCGGCGAGGGCGTCGCGCAATGGGCATACAAGATCGCTTCACAAAGGACGGATGCGGAATTCGAGTATGTCGATATAGCTGATTTCGATCTTCCGCTGCTTGATGAACCCGTGCCTCCTTCGCTCGGGCAATATTCGAAAGAGCACACAAAACGTTGGGCGGAAAAGATCGCCTCGTTGGACGGATTTATTTTTGTCACGGCTGAATACAATCACGGCATTCCCGGAGCTCTCAAGAATGCTCTCGATTTTCTTTTCGCCGAATGGAACAACAAGGCGGCCGGCTTCATCGGCTACGGAAGCGCAGGCGGCGTTCGCGCAGTCGAAAGCCTTCGGCTCGTAATGGGCGAACTGATGATCGCCGATGTACGAGCACAAGTGCAGCTATCGCTTTTTGCTGACTTTGAAAACTACAGCATCTTCAAAGCCGAAGAGCGACAGGAGGCCGCGCTTAACGTCGTCATCGATCAAGTGGTGAGATGGGCCGGAGCTCTGAAGACAGTGCGCGAATCGGATGCAGCGATTAAATCTTGAGACGTGAACATCGGTGTCAAGGAATGACCAATGAAGTGCCGCCTTTTCAGGCGGCATTTTTTGTTTATCGATCGGGCAAAATGGCACGGCATTATCGGCACCTTCGCCGGGTGTTTTCGATCTCAAAAATGTGGTGTATTCTCATCTACACAAAACACTAATATTTCTCGGGAGACCGTAGATGAAACTCGAAGTTTTATTCCGCAGGATCATTTTCTTAACTAGTGCATGTGGCTTACTCGCCGCATCGGGTCATGCTCAAAAAGTACAGTTATCAAAATTTCAAAAGGAGACCGCCATGACGCAGACGACCGGAACGCAAACGGGTTCGAAAGACGAGATACGCCCATTCAAGGTCAACATATCCGACGAAGCTCTCGCCGATCTGAAGCGGCGCGTCGCTGCCACAAACTGGCCCGATCGCGAACAGGTCGCGGATGCATCGCAGGGCGTTCAGCTCGAGACGATGAAAAAGCTCGCGGCGTACTGGACGAAGGAATATGACTGGCGCAAGATCGAGGCGAAACTGAATTCGTATCCGAATTTCATTACGAACATCGACGGACTCGACATCCATTTCATTCACGTAAAGTCGAAAAATCCGAACGCACTCCCTGTGATAATCACCCACGGATGGCCCGGCTCGATAATCGAGCAGTTGAAGGTCATCGGCCCACTTACCGATCCGGTCGCGTTCGGCGGAAAAGTTGAAGACTCGTTCGACGTCGTCATTCCATCGCTTCCCGGCTACGGATTTTCGGGTAAGCCGACTGCTCCCGGTTGGAATCCTGTCTCGATCGCAAAAGCGTGGGCGACGCTGATGCAGCGTCTCGGTTACACAAAATACGTTGCCCAAGGCGGCGACTGGGGTAATGCGATCTCCGAAGTGATGGCACTGCAACAGCCGGCGGGATTGCTCGGCATTCACACCAACATGGCGGCGACCGTTCCGCCCGACATTTCGAAAGCGCTTGCTGCGGGCGGGCCTCAGCCGGCCGGTCTCTCGGCTGACGAAAAACGCGCGTGGGATCAGCTCGACGACTTTTTCAAAAATGGTTTGGGCTACGCTCTTGAGATGAACAATCGTCCGCAGACTCTGTACGCGATCGCCGATTCTCCGGTCGGTCTTGCTGCATGGATGATCGATCATGACATCCGCAGCTATCAGATGATCGCGCGATCGTTCGACGGTAAGCCCGAAGGATTAACGCGTGACGACATTCTCGACAACGTCACGCTCTATTGGGTGACAAACACGGCGATCTCGTCGGCGCGTCTCTACTGGGATACGGCACATAAGCTTCCGCCCGGCGGCTTCTTCGATGTTAGAGGCATCAAGATTCCCGTCGCCGTGAGCGCTTTTCGCGAGGAGATCTATCAGGCTCCCAAGAGTTGGGCGGAGAAAGCTTATCCGAAACTCATCTTTTATAACTCCCACGAAAAAGGCACGCACTTCGCGGCGTGGGAACAGCCGGACGCATTCGTTTCGGATCTGCGCGAGGCATTTAGGTCGCTCCGCTAATAGGCGCGACTAGGCTAGGTCGAATTAGAAAAGGAGAAAGCTCATGAGCCAAATTACAGCTTTACAACCGCAGACTGAGGTCCGCCCGTTCCGAATCGATATTCCGGAAGAGGCGCTGGTCGATCTTCGCAATCGCATCGAGGCGACACGCTGGCCTACGAAGGAGCTCGTCACCGACAGATCGCAGGGCGTGCAATTAGCGACGACACAAGCTCTCGCTAGCTACTGGACGACGGATTACGACTGGCGCAAGTGCGAGGCGAGACTGAATGCTCTGCCGCAATTCACGACCGTCATCGACGGAGTCGAGATCCATTTCATCCACGTCAGATCCGAGCATGAGAATGCTCTTCCGCTCATCATGACGCATGGCTGGCCCGGCTCGGTTATCGAATTGCTTGAGACTGTCGGCCCGCTGACCGACCCGACGGCTCACGGCGGCTCGGCCGAAGACGCGTTCCATCTCGTGATGCCTTCTTTGCCCGGCTATGGTTTTTCCGGCGAGCCGACCGAACTCGGATGGGATTCCGGTCGCGTCGGACGTGCTTGGGCGGGGCTCATGAAACGACTCGGCTATGACCGTTACGTTGCGCAGGGCGGTGACGTTGGTGCACTAGTCACGGACCTGATGGCTCGCCAGGCGGTCGAAGGCTTGGCCGGAATACATGTCAATCTGCTCACTGCCGTGCTCGCGATAGGCGACCGACTGCCAAAGGAATCCGAGCAGGAGCGCACGGCCGCAGAAGCGTTCGCAGTGTTCAAGCAAAGCGGCTTCGGCTACTTTCTGGAGATGGCAACACGTCCGGAGACGATCGGCTACGCGATGCTCGATTCGCCGATCGCCCTCGCTGCATGGATGCTCGATCACGACACGGACAGTTACAACAAGATCGCGCGTGCGTTCGTCGACGGAAAACCGACCGGCAATCTTACACGCGAAACCATCGTCGATAACATCACCCTTTATTGGCTGACCGGGACCGGAGCGTCGGCCGCTCGGTCGTATTGGGAAGACGGACGAGCGCTTGCCGCAGCTCTCGCCAGCGGCCAACCTCCTCCGCCGGTTAGCGTGCCGGTTGGCTTCACCACTTTTCCCGATGAGATATGGGCTTCTCCGCGAAGCTGGGTCGAGGCCGTTTATCCCGGCCTCGCTTATTTCAACGCGGCAGAGAAAGGCGGCCATTTCGCCGCTTGGGAAGAGCCGCAACTTTTTACATCCGAGCTCCGTTCGGCATTTAAGTCACTGCGGTAATTCAATCGAATGGGTAGCACGCCGGCGAGCGTGCTACCTGCGTATCGAGGTCGGATGCGAAAGGATTTTCAATGAACACGATTCGAATAATCGCGATCGCATTAGCGATCGTCACGATCGGGACGCACGCGATTTGCGCTCAGCAGGCCGGTAGTAAGCGGACTGATCTTCAGCGACACGATCTCAGTGCTGCGGGACGCGAGGTCATTCAAGTTCGTGTCGATTTCGAGCCCGGTTACTTTGCACCGCGACACACGCATCCCGGCGAAGAGATCATCTACGTCATCAAGGGGACACTCGAATATGACATCGGGGGCAAAATTTCGAAGGCTACCGCCGGAGAAGTTCTGTTCGTTCCCGCAGGAGTCGTGCACTCGGCGAAAAACATCGGCAGTGACAACGCGTCCGAGCTCGCGACATACGTCGTTGAAAAAGGAAAGCCGCTTATCACGCTCGCGGGCAAGGATGAACCATCTGTTCGCGTCGGAGGACATGCCATGATTATCACTTCGATCCATTACACGTTTGCTTCGAAAGATGCCGACAAGGCCGAAGCGTTATTTCGAGAGTTACGCGACGCATCGGTTAGCGAACCCGGAGTGATCCGGTTCGAGATCGGTCGAAGCACGGACGATCCGAACGTGTTTGCATTGTGGGAAGCTTATCGCGATCAAGCGGCCGCCGATGCACATCGTGAAAGTGATCATTTTAAGCGACTTGTCTTGAACGGCATTCGTCCGATCGCCCAGCAGCGAAATGCCGCGACGGTTGTTCCGCTGGCGACGGCCAACGAGTAGAGGTATTTCAGAAATGTCCGAAGAGATCGATCATGATCGTCGACGTTTGCTTGGAGTCGCAGCAATGGCGGCTGCCATCGTTCCGCTTGGTTTGAACAGCACCGCGTCCGCGATCACCTCCGCGACGAACACGACTTTCGGTCCGCTAAAGCAGATCGATGCGGCGTTTTGAATGTCGGTTACGCCGAATCGGATCCGCCCGACGGACCGCCGGTGATTCTGCTTCACGGTTGGCCGTATGACATTCACACTTACGTCGATGTCGCTCCGCTGCTTGCCGCGAAAGGTTATCGAGTCATCGTTCCGTTTTTGCGCGGCTATGGAACGACGCGCTTTCTTTCGAAGGACACGATTCGAAACGGACAACCGTCGGCGATCGCCGCCGACATCGTGGCGTTGATGGATGCTCTCAAGATCAAAAAAGCTATCATCGGCGGATGCGATTGGGGAGCTCGGACCGCGAACATTATCGCCGCTCTCTGGCCGGAACGCGTGAAGGCGATGGTCTCGGTGAGCGGATATCTCATCGGCAATCAGAAGGCCGGAAAAGTTCCGCTGCCGCCAAAGGCCGAGCTTCAATGGTGGTACCAGTTTTATTTCGCGACGGACCGCGGCCGCGAAGGCTACGAAAAATACCGGCGTGATTTTGCAAAACTGATCTGGCAGCTCGCTTCGCCGAAATGGAATTTTGAAGACGCGACATTCGATCGCACCGCCGCGTCGTTCGACAATCCGGATCACGTCAGCATCGTCATCCACAATTATCGTTGGCGACTTGGGCTCGCCGATGGCGAAGCAAAATACGACGACTTCGAATCACGCCTCGCAATCGCACCAGCGATCACCGTTCCGACGATCACACTCGAGGGAGATTCGAACGGCGCTCCGCATCCGGAACCGGAAACGTATGCAAAGAAATTTTCGGGCAAGTACGCTCACCGTCTGATCAAAGGCGGGATCGGTCACAATCTCCCGCAGGAAGCTCCAAAAGATTTTGCGCAAGCCGTAATCGACGTCGACCGATTTTGATTCGAACGTGCTGCCAACAATCCACATAGACCGGCCAGTCAGGATTTTTTTTTCATCCATCATAAAAACTTCAGACTTCTCTCAGAAAAAACTAAAGATTGGTTGACTCGGCTACGTGTAGTCTCATAAGTGGCGAAATGGTTAGTGATTTTGACAAAGTGTTCGCACTGATCGGGACGATTTTTATATGCTGCTATTTATTTTTCTTAAATCGATAGTCCCCGGTGCGAGTGACGAAAAGAAATGATGACTTAGTGAGTAAATTCGCCTGCTCATTTCTTTGTCGATCTTTTCAGGGGAAGTAAATGAATCAGTTGGAAGTAACGTATCGCGGCGCGGTTTATCCGTGGCATTGCGATCATATGGACCACATGAACGTCATGTGGTATACGGGAAAATTTGATGAAGCGTCTTGGTCGCTGCTGGCACAGCTCGGCATAACGCGCTCGTTTCTCGAGAAGAGCGGACATGGTTTGGCCGCTCTTCAACAGAACATAACTTATAAAAGAGAGCTCCGTGCAGGTGATGTAGTCTCCATCCGCTCCGGCGTACTCGATGTTCAAGAGAAGATAATTCGTATCTTTCACGAGATGCGGAACGAGGAGACAAAGGAGGTCGCGGCGTTCTCGACGATCACCGGAGTTTACATGGACACGCGGGCAAGAAGGTCGCTTCTAATTCCAGCGAATGTCGCCGAACAAGTCCGGACGATGCAGTTGGATTCGAGCACGCTCTACTGGGCAGAGACGCTGCCATCGATCCCAAAGCCTCGCTCTCTTGCGTAAAACGAGAAAGACCGAACGAAAAAACTCGTTCGGTCTTTTTAGTGCGATCCACGGCTCGCTCATTTTCCGTGCACTCCAGGGTTACGTCTCTGAGACAAACCAGGGAATACACCGAACAAGAAATTTGTTCCTCCGCGCCTGCAAACAATTCACAGGTGGTGCTTACGCTCCGTTGCCGTCGTTGCTCGAATTGGCTGTCGCGGTCATGGTCATCTCCGTCATTGCCGGCGGAGCCGGCTCGGCGACAGTCTCGGGAATTGCGGTCGGCTCAGGCTTTACTATTGCCCTCGGCGCGGTTGACGGTTTGCGTGTTCTCACCGGCCTTGGTTTAGCCACCGCTTTCGGCGATGCAACTTTCTTCGATGCGGACGTCTTAGTCGCGGGGCGTTTCGGAGCCGGATCCGGCGTCGCTGCCGTCAGAGCGGCCGCCTTCGCTTTCACTGACTCGGCGGTCTTGAGGGCAAGCTTGTTCTCTAACTCACTCACCTTCGCCTTAGCCTTGACCAGTTTCTTCTTTGTTTTCGTAAGCTTTGCTTCGAGTTTCTTTTTCTTCATGTCTGACTCCAGTTTCAATAGCGTGTAACAGTGTACGCCATTAATATCGAAATCCGTCATGAAGCGGTGTTAATTTTTTTGACTCGTCACCGGCGATCCGGCGACTCGATGTCGGGATGTTTGAGACGCATGAGCTCTTTCGCGATATGGAGTCGGATCGATTCCTTAAGAAAGCGAAGGACGAACGTGTGCGTCGCGGTCGGCGACAGGAGCCGAACGTAGACCAACTCGAGATGTCCCCGTTTTCCGCCGGCCCGCCATGTGCCGGTGATCTGGATACCGCCGTTATCTGTCTCCATCAGCAATGACACGGCTTCGTCGAGATCCTTCGCCCGTGTCACTGCGTCGGGAATCTCCATGTCGCTGTGAACCGAGAACATGAGATCGGACATCGCCATCGAGGCCGCCTCCATGCACAGTTCCCACGAAACTTCTTCAAATCTTTCTTCGAACGATAATTCTTTCATCAGACATACCTAGCGAACTTGAGCAAGATCTCTTTCTTGCGTCCGCGCGCACGGAGGCGCACCGCTTCATACTATCTAGCGATTTATCCCCTGAGATTGGCTCAATTATTTATCAGGGATTTCTATTGTTTTTCCTTATTGGGTCTAAATGACTGATGGAAGGCAGCGATCAAAGCCCCGAGTCTGGCAACTGTAATTAATGACAGTTCCGTTCATCCCTGACCCCGACGATGATTCTTCGAGTGAATAAATCCGCATTGGGAGTCCGAAGATTCGCGAACGGTGACGCTATGCCGTTCTGCGTCGACGGCTGACTCGACATCTGATGTCGACGCTTTGATCGAAGGAGAAACCGATTATGAGAATAAAGATACTGATAATTTCGATATTGTGCCTGGCAGCTGCGGCCGTGCCCGCCGCCGCACAAACAGTCGCCTACAGTCTCAACAATACCCCGCAGTTCACCGTCCAAATGCCGGATGGATGGCGGTTCGAGTCGAGACCGAATCCGCGCAATCCGGCTGCGAAGCGTATCTCCGGAACGGCAAAGAACGGTTTGGTTTGGTTCGGTGTCTGGGTCGTTAAGGACGTGAAGACGGTCGACGAAGCATACAAGTACGTTCAGGCTACGGCAAAAACGCTTATCAAGGATGCGAAGGAAATGAAAGCTCCCTCCTCTTCCAAGTTGAACGGAATGAAAGCCAAGTATTCCGAGCATCAGGGAACGATGAAAATGCAGGACGGAAAGCCCCAGTTGTTTGATGCCCAGGTGGTCCTCTTCGAAACCGGGACCGGCCGGGTAGGCATCGCCGTCTGTATGGCTGACGCCACCGGGCTGCAGACCGAAAAGGCGAACATCGAAGCGTTTTTTAAATCGATCAAGCCGATCAAATAAGGAGGCTCAAATGAGATCTATAAAACAATGGCGCTTCGTTCTGATCATCGCCGTGGTAGTGATCGCGATTCCGATCGCGGCCAGTGTCGGCACAACCGCGTCCACGATCGTTGAGAAAAGATCCGCGGATCTATCTCAGCAGATCCGCACCGACGTCGTGGAAGAAACCCCTGTCGCCAAAAGCGCAAGCACCAAATCTACCGTTCGTCGCGGTGTGACACTTCCGCAGGATTATTACGATCGGCGTCGACAGTATTGGGAGGACCGAATGGAACGCCGGGCCGACCATCTGGAACCAGAGGATGGCGACGATGACGCGGCCGACAGCGACGACGGCAAGGATAACGAAGATTCCGCAGGCTCGGATGACGACGAAGGCGATTCGATGGACGACGAAGAAGAGATGCTCGAAAAGCGTCGTGAATACTGGCGGGACCGTCTCGACAGAGACTGGTAAGAAATAGTAAGTGAGCGGGCAGGTGGCGGGCTCCATTTATGAACATCATCGCACCGGGACTGAGCCTCTTCCAAAACTATCGAAGAGAGTGGCTGCCTGCCGATCTCGTTGCCGGGTTAAGTGTGGCGGCGGTTGCTTTGCCCGTAGGTATTGCGTACGCCGATCTTGCCGGCTTTCCGCCGGTGGTCGGGATATACTCCTGCATCCTGCCGCCGGTCATGTATGCGCTGTTTGGTTCTTCGCGTCAATTGATAGTGAACCCGGACGTGACAGCGGCGGCGATCGTTGCATCTACCGTCGCACCGCTCGCAGCGGGCAATGCAGAAAAGTTTGCTGACCTTGCAATGGTCCTTACGCTAATGACCGGCATATTTTTGATCGCGGGTGGGATCGTCGGACTCGGAGCTATAGCAAATTTTCTTTCACGGCCGATCCTGACCGGCTACCTCAACGGCATCGCTTTAACGATCATCGTCGGACAACTCGGCAAACTGCTTGGATATGAGGTCGCGGGAGGTGGTTTCTTTTCGAAACTAGTCTCAGTTATTTCGCGCCTAAATGAAACGCAACTGCCGACGGCCGCACTCGGCCTGTCCCTTTTGGTTATGTTGCTCGTCGCGAAGCGAGTCCTGCCGCGACTCCCTTGGCCCTTAGTTGCCGGCTTGATCGGTGCGGGCGTGGTTTATTTTCTCGGCCTCACTTCTCGGGGAGTGGCGATAGTCGGCTCGGTTCCGGCGGGATTGCCCGTCCCGCACATTCCTTCCGTCGATCTCGATCAACTCACTCCGCTGGCGTTCGGTGCAGGCGGCATCATGCTCGTTAGCTTTTGCAGCATGACGATGACTGCACGCAGCTTTGCTGCAAAGAACGGCTATACGATCGATTCAACGCGCGATATGGTCGCACTCGGAATCTGCGATATTTCGGCAGGACTCAGTCGCGGATTCGTCGTAAGCGGATCCGATTCGCGTACGGCCGTTGTCGATTCGAGCGGAAGCAAATCTCAGATGGCGGGCATCGTCGCGTCAGCCGCAATGGTGTTCGTACTTTTGTTTTTAACTTCACCGCTCTCGTACCTCCCAATCACTGGTCTATCGGCGATCCTTATTTCTTCATCGACCGGATTATTAGATACCACGTCGATCAGGGATTATTACCGATTAAGTAAACCCGAGTTCAGACAATGCATGGTTGCGACGCTGGGTGTGATGACTGTCGGGGTCCTGCCGGGTGTGCTGGTCGCCGTCGGACTCGCAATATTTAACCTGCTTCGCAAGGCGTCTCGCCCGCACGATGCCGTGCTCGGGCAAATGCCGGACAGCCCGGATCTTTACCGCGACTTAAATGCGGGAGCCGAACCTATCCCGGGTCTCGTCATTTTCCGCTTCGATTCACCGATCATTTTCTTCAACGCCGAACATTTCGCGAGCCGTGTTCGAACAGTTGCGGACGAGGCTCCGCCGGACACAAGGTACTTTCTCTTGAACGCCGAGTCATCGTCCGCACTCGATGTGACCGGTGCCTCCGTGATCAGGTCATTACGAGAGGAATTGTCGGCTCGAGGAATAATTCTGGGCGTCGCCCGGCCGAAAGGACGGTTCCTGTCAATGCTCGAGAGATCGGGCCTGGCAGACGAGATAGGACGTGAAAATTTATTCCTGACGGTCCGTGAGGGAGTAAGCGCTTTTTTGGAAACGGAGAGAACGTCGTCAGTGAAAGCTACCGCCCGTGATCCGGAATGACCCGATAAATGTCGCGCGATCCGATGCGCCGACGACGCGTGAACCTGCTTCCGGGCGTGAGCCGGTGATCTTTTTTTAGACTTGCTAAAAAGCATATTGGAACGCGATTCGAGCATTCCAAAAGGAGAGTGATTTCATGACCGCAGCAACAATTCTCATGCTCCTTCTACAGGCGAGCTTGTTCTTAGTCGTCCTAAGTTTTGGACTCCAGATACGAATGGACGACATCCTCTATTTGTTTCGTCGCCCTTGGCAGCTCGTTAAATCACTCGTCTCGATATTCGTGGTCATGTTGATCTTCGTCATCATCGTCAATCGAATATTCGAACTGCGTCCCGTAGTCGAGATCGCACTTATCGCTCTCGCTTTATCGCCGGTTCCACCGCTGATTCCAAACCGCCTTCTCAAAGCCGGCGGCAGCGTGTCATTCTCGTTCGGACTGCTCGCTGCCGTCTCACTGCTTTCGCTCATCATCGTGCCCGGTGTGTTTAGGGTAATGGGATCGGTCTTCGGACTGCAGGCGAATGTTTCCGAAGGTGCGGTTTTGAAAACCATCCTGATCGGAATCGTGATACCTATCGTCATCGGAATGCTCATCCGCTATTTCGCTCCCGCGGCGGAGCGTTTCGCCGGCATGCTCGGCAAGGTTGGGATGATCGTCGCAGTACTTGGACTCTTGCCGATCCTGATCACGCTTCTGCCGTTCATGTGGACGGTCATCGGGAACGGGACGATCATTGCGATCATCGCTTTCGCAGTCGTAGGAATGATCGCGGGACATTTGCTCGGCGGCCCCGAGCCAAACGACCGGACGGTCCTTGCGATCGCAACCTCGTCCCGTCATCCGGCGATCGCTATCGCACTTGCGAGCGCAAATGCAGGTGAGGGGGACGTAAAGCTTGTAGCCGCAGTCGTGGTCCTCTACGCGCTCATCAGCGTGGTCGTGTCGATCCCTTATATCAAATGGTTCTCAGGCAAAAGTGAATGATACGAACGAACTCGAGTTCAACTAGCGGAGAGGAGAAAACGACCCGCGAGTTATGAACGTTTTGTCTAATTTGATAATCACAGGAATGATCGGGGCTGTTATCTTCGGCTCGATCTACGCCGTTCTGTGGCTGAGTCAGAGGTCGACGTGGGCTTACCTGTTTTTCTCATGCAGCGCGTTTAGCGTTGCGTCGTTTGCCGCGATCGAGCTCGGTACTATGCATTCGGAGTCGATCGACGAATTCGTAAAGTATCGTCATCTCGCTCACGTCTGCTCTCTGTTCATTATCGTTTCGTTCGCACTCTTCCTGAAATTCTATTTCCGTTCCGGACGACTTTGGATACTGGCACTCGCCACAGCCCTGCGGTTGGTATCGCTTGGTGTCGATCTCCTTTCGCCGCACTCGATAAATTACAGTTCCATCCGCGCGATTCGTCATGTCTCCGTACTCGGAGAATCCATCTCGGTCGCCGATGGAACACCGAATCCGTTGATGATCGTCGCTCAACTTAGCCTGATCGTCTATTTGATATTTTGCACCGACGCGACGGTTTCGGTTTGGCGCCGAGGCGATCGCCGTCTCGCGTTCGGTCTCGGCGGAGGCGTCATTCTGTTCTCATTGGGATCAGCCATTATGGCCGTACTTGTGAACTGGGAGTTCATCAGGGTGCCGTTGATCGTCAGTCCGTTTTTCATGGGAATCGTCGTCGTCATGGGCTATGAATTGACGTGGCGCGTCATTCAATCTCAAAAACTCTCGATCGAGCTCGACAAAGAAAAAGCGGATTCGAGCAGTTATCTGAAGTCGCTCGGGCTTGCGGCGGCCGCCGGAAATGTCGGGACGTGGGTTCACGAGATCGAAAGCAGCAGAATGTTTGCGAGTAAAGCCTGGCGTCAGATCTTTGGATACGCGAACGAGTCGGAGGAACTACCATACGATCTTTTTCTCGATCGCATTCACCCGGCTGACAAGGGACGAGTCTTCGCCGTCCACGAAAACGCAGCGCGGAATTTGGAGAAGTACGAGACGGAATATCGGATAGTCCTCGCCGACGGTCAGATTCGTTGGATAAGTTCGACGGGCGTCGTCGAAGAACTGCCGGGAGACCGCCGTGCGATCTACGGCGCATCGGCGGACGTAACAAAATTAAGGATCGCCGAAACCGCAGCTCGTGATCTGAGCGGACGGTTGATCGATGCTCAAGAGACGGAACGAGCGAGACTCGCTCGTGAGCTGCATGACGATCTGAGTCAACGCCTCGCGTTGCTTTCTATCGAGATCGACACTTTAACAAACAATTCGAGTGAGCCATTCGAAAATCGCGTTGACGTGCTTTCTCGACGGATCCAACATATCTCCGCCGATGTTCATAGGATTTCGCACACGTTACACCCGGCACTGCTGCAACAACTCGGATTGATCCCGGCCATTCGCGAGTTTTGCGGAGAGATCGAAAAATCTCGCGGACTCGAAATAAAGTTCACCCATGTCCCGCTCGAGCCTCCGGACGAGATCGCATTGTGTCTCTTCCGCGTAACTCAGGAATCTCTTCAGAACGTGGCCAAACACAGCGGCAGCCTTTCCGCGCATGTAGATCTGGCTCTCATCGATGACGAAATTTGTCTCACCATTACTGACGAAGGCAAGGGATTCGATCCCGACTCGCACAAGGTGCGTGACTCGCTTGGCCTTGTCAGCATGCGTGAACGAATTCGGGCGGTGCGCGGCACGCTGCTCGTCGAATCACAGCCCGGTAGCGGCACCCGACTTATGGCAAAGGTTCCGCTTTCTTAGGTTCACCGCCGCCATTCCAGACAGAGTCCACCCCCTGCCTTTCAGCCGCATCCGCCGTTTCCGAACCTATTAGAATTTAGAGTGTGCAAGCCCGCCGGTTTGATATGTAATCAGCGTTGATCATTCGCAATCTACCTTGAGAAATAAAATGAAAAAGATCAACCCGACTACAAATCCGTCAGCATCCGCCTTGTCTCGACGCCAATTTATCGGCCGTTCCGCATTGGCTGCGGCGGGAGCCGGAGCCGCGTCGCTGCTCAGTTCGTCGCCTGTGATTTCGGCGACAACGGATCCCGTGCGATCATCGATCGGCCGAGGACCATCGACAAAAGGCCTCAATATTCTTTTTATCTTTACCGATCAGGAACGATATTTCGGTCGCTGGCCCGCGGGCTTTTCGCTTCCGGGTCGTGAACGACTTCAACAGACCGGCGTTACGTTCCACAATCACTATTGTCCTGCGACGATGTGTACTCCTTCGCGTTCTGTTCTGATGACCGGACTGCAGACCGCACAGAACAAGATGTTCGAGAATCTCGATCTGCCGTGGGTGCAAAATCTGTCAAGCGATATTCCGACGATCGGACACATGTTGCGGAAAGCCGGTTACTACACGGCTTACAAGGGCAAGTGGCACTTAAACCGAAGTTTTGATGTTGAAGAAGGCGAAGCTGATCGGCTCTTGAATAAAGAAATGGAGTCGTATGGCTTTGCCGATTACAACTCGCCCGGCGATTTGGTCGGACATCAACTCGGCGGATATAAATTCGATCATTTGATCGCCGGAAGCGCGATCACGTGGCTCCGTAACAAGGGAAGACCGCTGACCGACGACGGAAAACCGTGGGCACTGACGGTGGGGTTGGTAAATCCTCATGACGTGATGTATTTCAACACTGACGCTCCGGGCCAGAAGGTGCAGGATGTCGGCCGTCAGATGAAATATTCGACACGTGCGCCGAATCACGAATGGTATCGGAAGGAATGGGATCTCGAAATTCCCAAGAGCCTGTCGCAATCCTTTACGGCTCCCGGTCGTCCATCGACTCATCATGAGTTTTCGCGAGTGTGGGATTTCGTTCTCGGCCATGTGCCGCTCGAAGAAGACCGCTGGCGGCGTCTTAACAATTTTTATCTCAACAGCATTCGCGCCGTCGACATGCAGGTGCTTTCTATCTTGAAAGAGTTGGATGCGCTCGGACTAAGCGATAAGACGATCATCGTGTTCACCTCGGACCATGGCGAGATGGGCGGTGCCCACGGCGGGCTTCGCGGAAAAGGACCGACACCTTATCAGGAGTGCATTCATATTCCATTGCTCATGGTCCACCCCGACGTCGGCGGTGGCCAGGAAACTCGCGCACTGTCCGGGCACATTGATATTGCGCCGACGTTGCTGTCATTTGCCGGAGTCGAGCGCGGTCGCATTGGCGATGTCGCAGGTCGAGACTTACCCGGAAAGGATCTGTCGGCCGTACTTCAAAAACCCGGCAGCGCTCCTGCGAACGCGGTTCGCGAGGCGGCGCTTTTCACATACAGCGGACTCTTCGCCGTGGACAGTGATTTCTTCGCGCGTGTTGCAAAAGAGACGGCGGGCGGAAAGGATCTGACAACGGCTTTCAAATCTGCGGGCAAACCTGATCTTAGAAAACGCGGGACGTTGCGAACGGCGATCGACGGTCGATATAAATTCACGCGGTACTTCGGTCCGACCGAACACAACACTTCGAAAACTCTTGCTGATCTTTATAAAAACAACGATCTCGAGTTGTTCGATCTGCAAAACGACCCGTCGGAGATGACAAACCTTGCCGCCTCGAAAGAGGCTAACGGAGATCTCGTGACGAAGATGAACGCGAAGCTCGAAGCGGTCATCAAGGATGAGATCGGAGTCGACGACGGTAAAGAGCTTCCGGCTCTCGACGGCGTCAAATGGACGCTCAACGTGCGAGGCAACGAAGCCCTTCTGGATTAATTCAAGAAAGCCCGTAGAGCGGAGGTGCCCTCCGTACGTTCCTCCTCGGGCGACCGCACGTCGACGGTGTTATTGGGGACCCCGTCGACGTGCTTTTTTTGCGCCCAAAGGTCTCCTCTAAAAATTGACAGTTACCAAATTCGCGGTACCGGCGTAGGATTTATCGCGATTGGTTCGGCACCGTTGCACAACGCATGAGTGAGGATATTTTTATGATCAACAAAAACATTCGGTCGGCGTTCGCCTTTATTATCTTTATCGCATGCCTGATTTGTTTCGCGTCGTGCAACTCTACTAAAACCGCAGCGCCGGTTTCGGATAACACCAATCAGAATTCCGAAACGGCTTCGGCTCCGGAAGCCGCGGAACAGCCGGCCGAGGTCATCGATCCTACGCTACTCGACAGATTGCGTAACGAACATTGGAAGGGCGACATCGATGGACTCCTCGAGCGCCGTTACATTCGTGTCCTTGTCCTATACAACAAGACAAATTTTTTCTACGACGGTCCGCAGCCGCGCGGAGTTACGTATGAGGCGGGAAAAGAATTCGAGAAGTACTTGAATGCGAAACTCAACACCGGAAAGACTCCTTTGTATGTCGTGTTCATTCCGGTAACCCGTGAGGACGGATTACAGAGGATGCAGGATGGGCGCGGCGACATCGCGGCATCGGGCATCCCGATAATTCCCGAATTTGAACAAGTCGTCGATTTCTCAATCCCCTTTCGCGAAGATTCGAAAGAGATCGTCGTGACCGGATCGGCGGCGCCGGCGATCAGTTCGCTGGACGATCTTTCCGGCAAAGAAGTGTTCGTACGAAAACACAGCCGCTACTGGCCGAACCTTGTTCGATTGAACGATCAATTCAAACAATCCGGAAAATCGCCGATCGTCTTGCAAGAGGCGGACGCCAATCTTGAGGACGAGGACATCCTAAACATGGTGAACGCCGGCTTGGTCGGCATCACGATCATGGACAATCTGATTGCCGACCTGTGGGCCGGCGTGTTCGACGGGATAAAGGTTCACGACGACATCACGCTCGCGGAGGGTGATCGGATCGCGTGGGCTGTTCAGAAAGGAAAATCGCCAAAACTTCTGGAACTGCTAAATGAATTCGTCAAAGATCACAAGACCGGTACGTCGTTCGGAAACACTCTCCTGCGCCGTTATTTGAAAGATACCAAGTGGGCCGTCAATAACACCGCTCCGACCGAAGTTGAAAAGTTTAAGGCGGCCGTCGGACTCTTCAAGAAATACGGCGCGGAGTACGATTTCGATTGGCTGATGATCGCCGCTCAAGCGTATCAGGAATCTCAGATCGACCAATCACGACGAAGTCCCGCCGGAGCCGTCGGCGTAATGCAGATAAAACCGAGTACGGCTGCCGACAAAAATATCAATATTCAGAACGTCGAGAACGACATCGATAAGAACATAAACGCTGGCGTCAAGTATCTTGATTTCATCATGGAGACGTACTTTAAGGACGCAAAAATGAATCGGCTGAACCGTGGCCTTTTTGCGTTTGCATCTTATAACGCCGGTCCGGCGAGAGTAGCGAAGCTCAGAAAGATGGCCGCGGCGGAGGGCTTGAATCCCGACCTCTGGTTCAATAATGTCGAGTTGATCGCGGCGCGTGAGATCGGAGCGGAAACCGTGACGTACGTTAGCAACATCTACAAATATTATGTTGCGTACAAGATGGTTTCGGAGCAGCAGGCGGCGAAACAAAAATCGAAGTCTTAGTGATCTGATCGCGATCAGAACTGGACAGATTCGCGGATGATTTTTTTTTGTGGGATAGAACTAACTGATCTCGTCGGGCATATCGCAACCCGGTGAAACGTAGCGACGTCCGGCGAGAGCTTCTTCCAAGGCGATATTCAGATCCGTCGCCATCTGCCGTTTGAGCACGTATGCAGAACCGCCGCATTCAAACGCCGCACGAACGAAATCGCAACCTTCGTTGACTGTCAGGAATACGACTTTCATCCGAGAACCTCGCCGCGTCATTTCTCTCACGGCCTTGATGCCGTTCATGACGGGCATCGAGATATCCATTATCGCGATCTCTGGATGAAGCTCGCTCTCGGCTTGGACGGCCTCCTGACCGTTACTGACCGTTCCCACAACCTCGAATTTCGGCGACAGAACGGATCTCACCGCATCCAGCATTTCCGGATTGTCATCGGCGAGCAACACGCTCAATCTGGTTGTGGTTTCCGTCATTAGTTTATTCACCCGTAACGGCATCTACTCTGTCTACTGATACAAAGCGTACCTCGTGCAGAGCGTCGGCGATACTCTAACAATTGACAGTCCTGGATCCTATTCCGGAGGCTTTGGCAGACTGGAAAGAGCGTACGAGATCAGTTCCGCCGACGTTTTTATACCAAGTTGTCGCATCATCGTGTATTTGTGAAATACGACCGTCGTGTACTGAATGTCTAGTCGGAGCGCTATCTCCTTCATCGAGAGCCCGTCGGAGATAAGGTGGAGAACTTCCTTTTGTCGTGCAGTTATCTTGTGAGGCTCCTCCATGTTCTTGAAATTCTGTACAAACGAGCCGATCATTCCCTCCGTGAGCTCGGGCGTCGCGTAATACCCGCCCCTCTGGATCTCGCGCAAAGCGCGGAGCAGTTCTTTCCCCGCCGTGCTTTTCAGAATGTAGCCGGATGCCCCGAGCTTAAACGCCTGCGACGCGGACTCCATGCTGCTGTACATCGTTAGATAGATGAGTTTTGTTTTAGGAAGGAGTTTCTTAAGTTTGGGGCCGACGCTAAGACCGTTTCCCTTCGGCATGCCGATATCCATTATGATCGCGTCAGGTTTGATCGCAGGAGCCGCGGCGAGCAGTTCTGCGGCGCTCTCGAATGTACCGACGACCTCGAACTCGGGTTCGATCAATGTCTTGATCGCGTCCATAAGCACGCGATGATCATCGACGAGAATTATTCTCCAACGGTGCATAGATCAGAATCGTCACCCGGACGTGGGCTGCGTGGTCGCCTCTTCATCGCATTCTTCTCTACCCGACGGAGGACGCACGAGCCAGACCTTCGACATAAAATAGCTCACCAGCATCCCGACTAAACATCCGAAGATTACCTGCCCAACCTTTCGCAAACCGCTCTCGACACCGGCCGACTTTGCTCCTTGCGAGATCCCGGTCGCAAGAACGATCGCGGCCGTGATCGGCGCCTGTCGCCACATCGTCTTGACGCGGACAATATAAGACGAGATCAGCACGGTCAATGCGAGTGTGAAAGGTATCAGCCAATCGCTGCCGTCGCCGACCAGAAGAGCTCCGAATCCCACGGCGCATCCGACCAGCACATTGACGAGCCTACTCCGAAACATGCGGCGCGCCTCCACCGGTTCGGGGTCCGCTGCCGCGACCATCGACGCGATCGCCCAGATCGGATTCCCAACGCCGAGAGCACGCAGAGTAAACCAAACGATCGTCGTCGCGATGAACGCGTTGATTGCAAACCGGATGCCGAGCAGATGCTCATACGAGAGGCCCCATCGATCGAGGAGGCCTTCGGCTTTTCGTGTAAGTGCGCGCGGTGGTTTCACTCGTGTGAATTCGGCGGATTGCCAAGCAGGTTATAAACGATTCCCGTCTTCGTGGCTTTCAGCGCGATGTAATCTTTCGCCGCGTACTGCACCGCGATAAAGAACGCCTCCGCCCGCTGCATCGCTTCCAACGTCAGCTCCTTGCGATCCTTGAACTTGATCTGGAATGCAAACTCGCCGATCAACGGACGATGCTCGCCGCGCGTGCGCCAGATTCCGACGTCGCACTTGGACTTTATTCCGTGCCCGAAATCGAGCTTGCCGATATCCTGAAGCACCTCTTCGATAATCGTGTTGGCGACAAGCTCGATCTTCTCACCCGGACTCTTTCGCAATTTTGCAAGAGCCGGAAAGACTTTGATCCAGTTGTCGAACGAGAACACGTCCGTACCCGCGGCAAGACCCATAGCCGAACGCGGAAACTGAACATTATGTGAGTAGAGCAATCGGATCCCTCCGAGTTTTTCTTTCAGTGGCAGAGCCTGGCACTTGAACTTGACCCGATGTTTGCCGGCGATGTGCGGGCGGACATCCATCTCCGCGGTCGTCTGCATATCGGGATGACGAAACTTGAATACGATCTCGGGATCTCCTACCGGAAAGCCATCCTCGTACGGGATCCGGCGTCGCATAATGAACGCGTTGTTGTAGAGGCGGAAGTCCGGAGTATCGACGAAGAGTACTTCACGGATCTTCAAAGGCACCTTGCTGTAACCCTTCGTACTAAATCCGACGCCGGTCTCTTTGGCAGCCTTCTCAACTACCTTCCCGAATGCGAAGAGGCTTTCGCGCGAATCAAAATGATTTGGCTTCAGCATCATCTTGCACGCGAGATATTGGATCTCATGGAGAGGAAGTCCGTCCTCGTAGAGACCCTGTTTGAGTTGGGGTACACGGCCCGCCCAGCTCTTCGGCTTATCCCCGATCTCGGGTTTCGGTGCCGTTTTCGGAAGCGGTGCGGTCTTCGGTTGAACTCTGGCTGTTCCGCGTCGAACGGTCGTAGTACTTTTCATCGTTTGATCCTCAAAACAGGTCGGGGCACGACGACTTTGCATCGCCTGCTTATCTCGAACTCCCTGTTAGTTTATTTGTCGAACCCTAATAAGAATCGACTTAAAACCAAGTATGCACCTTTCCGTTTCGACGCAACCTGTAGTTTTTTACAGGTTTTAGGAGACGTCTAATATCTCTTGCAGCTTCGCCGCCCGATGAGCGGAAGGCTTTGCCTTTCCGCTCATCGGGCGGCGAAGCCGTGAAACCCAAGTTCCAAACTTCCGCAGAGTTACTCGAACTCAAAGCGACGCTGCCGCATTCGCAATAACCAACCCGTTAGTTTGCAGTGATTACTTCGAATACGCCGCTCTTTCACTCTCCATCTCAGCGATCAAATTAGCATCCGAATCGCGGAGCGCGTTTTCGTTTTTTAACTGCAGCGCGATCGGGATCGCTTTTTCGATCATCTCCAGGGCTTTCTTCTTATCACCCATTCCGGCGAACGCCTGGGCTAAGAGTCGATACGCCATTCCGAGGTCGAGGCGGTAGGTTGTTGTCTCGTGATCGGATTCGGCGATCGGGGTCATTGTCTCGATGACGCGTTGGAGGATCGTGGCGGCGTTTGCGAATTGAGAAAGTATTAGGTGGGCACGTGCGATCTCGGTTTCGTAGACTGCAAGATTTCTCTTGTACTCCATGTTGTCCGGATCTTTCTTGCTCAGTTCCCGCATCACCGCGAGAGCTTTTTCTCCGTGCTCGATCGTTTTCGGTGCGTTGCCGTTCAGGCGATAACCGCGCGATGTGTTGAAGTGCGAGATCGCGAGGTCGTATGCGACGACTCCGTTCTCCGGTTCTTTTGCGAGAGCGGCTGCCGGAAATTCGATAGTCGGGACCCACGCCTCGACCGCTTCGGGGCCGGATTCACGATTAGCTTCGACACGACTAAGCTTTCGAATCCGTCGAACATCCACATCGGGACCGACGCCGGAGCCGCGTCTCTAACGGTGAACAACAGTCAAATCGCGATGGGTCGTCTCGGAATCATCATCGACAAGTCGCCGACCGATCCGATTCCCGCCGGCGTCAAGCGTCTCGTATTTATCGATTTCGATGTCGCTCCGGCCGCGACGGGGACGACCAACATCGGCTTCGTCGATACGCCCGTCCGTAAGGAAGTCGTAAACGGAACGGCGACGCCGCTCGTCACGACATTCACAACCGCACCGGTCCTCATCGCAGGCCCGACCGCTGCCAACGTATACGTCGAAGGCCGAGTTCTCGTAGCCGGACATGGCGTTCCGCGAGCCATCGTTTCCTACACCGACATCGACGGGATCACTCGTCGAACAACAGCCGATTCGTTTGGATACTATCGATTTCAAAATGTCGAAGTCGGCCGTTCGTACGTCTTCAACGTCACAGCGAAACTGCATACATTTGCTCCCAGATTTATCACCATCAACGACGCGTTGGATAATTTAAACTTCGAGGCCGAGCCTTGAATTTGGAACGGCCGAGAAACAGAAATCTTATCAACGCCTCCCGGGTCAATTAAGCGCCGCTGCAGTTTCCGCCAGGAATTTGAGAACCACATGATCAAATCCTGTTGGGTTCTCTATATGCAGACCGTGTGAGGTCGAGTAGAGAACCGCTTCGGTCGAATTCGGAAGATGATTCTGCAACTTGCCATTGCTGATAAGGCCAAGTCTCGGACTGAATTCGCCTGAGATCAGCAGCGTCGGTACCTTCGTCTTGGCGAGACTGTCGAGAGAAATGGCCGGTGACTCGTAATAATGTTCGAGCATGGGAACGAGGGTTGAAGCATTATCGAGTACGATCTTCCTCGCCGCATCTGAAAGTTGGTCGAGCACATCTGCGCCGACGATCACTTTAAGATATTGCCTGACTGCTCCTTCGAGGTTTCCTCCACGAGCGATCAAAATTGCTTCGTCGAAACCAAGCCTTTGCTTGGACAGCGGTCCTACATCGCTGTCGTCGAAGAGTCCGAGAAAAGGACTCGGTTCTCCGAGCACAAGGGTAGCCACCAGATCTGGCCGCTCAAGGGCAACAAGCAGCGCGATGGAGCCCCCGAATGAATGGCCGACAAGATGTACCTGCTTCAAACTTAGTCCATCGAGAAACCCGATGAGATCATTAGCATGAAGACTTCGCAGGTATGGGCCTTCGGGGACATCCTTGAGTTGCGCAGGCCAGTGAGTACGGCGACTGTACGCGATCGCTCGGTACTGATCCGAAAAATGCGCGACCTGATCAAACCAGATACGAAGATCGGTTATCGCTCCATGAACGAAGACGACCGGAGTGCCGCTACCTTGTTCAATATAGGCGAGCGAAGCCCCTTCCACCGAGATGGATTGAATAGTGTGATCCGTTACTGTTAATACATCGGGTGCTGCTTGCATTTGCATCCTTGTCTGGTTAGAGAACGTCGGGCTGTTGAAAGATAAGGTGTGGGCCGAAATCAAAAATAAGTTGAAGAGGAGAGTTGCCAGTCGCTCCTGTGAGGTCCTCCCCTAGTTGCGTCCGTTAAAAAGCACTTGGCTAACTCTCCTATGTATTAAGTCTAGGGAATGCGTCGTACTGTTCGAAAGAGAGATATTACGTATGTTGACTAAGTGTTTCTGCGCATAGGCAGAAACAAAACACGCGAGCGTCTAAGGCGATGAAGAACAGTTCACAGTTTCCAACCATTGCCCGTAGTCGCCCGTGCGGATGTTTAAAAAGATATTTCCCATTTAATTGTTCGTGTCGAGATAGAGATACAAGTCGACGTGACTTACACAAAATCAACTCTGTTATCATCGAAAAATGCTTCAGGGTTTAGGATTTTTAGGACGATTAAACGGTAAAAGAAAAAAATATTGGCGCTTATACAGACCACGCTGGAGGGCGGCGAAACTCGCGCTACTGCGCTTCTTTAACCGATTCATTCCGAATGAATCCCAACGCGTTTTTTTCTTGACGCTTGTTATAGGCGCCGTTTGTGGTCTGACTGCGGTGGCGTTTCATCTTGCTATTACCGAAGCTGAAGGTCTGCTCATCAATCCCTCGCTCGCGTCGCCTTATATTATTTGGCTCGGGATTCTGACGCCGGCGGTGGGCGGGTTGCTTGCCGGGATTATGCTTACCTTTCTGGTTCCAGGCGCACGCGGAAGCGGAATCCCGCAGGTAAAGGTCGCTTATGCAATCAAGGGCGGCAGATTGCCGTTTCGAGACGCCATCGGCAAATTTGTTATTGGCGCTTTGCAGATTGGTTCCGGCGCTTCGCTTGGACGCGAGGGCCCGACGGTTCATATCTGCGCTGGGATAGCGAGCGCTCTGGGTCGGACATTTGCACTCTCGCAGAAGAACTTAAAAAGGCTATTGCCGGTTGGAGCCGCCGCGGGAATCGCGGCCGCATTTAATGCTCCGATCGCCGCGGTGACTTTTACGATCGAAGAGGTCGTCGGCGACCTCGACCAAACGGTTCTGTCGGGCGTGATCGTAGCTGCGGCCATAGCGGCGGCAATAGAGCGCAGCATTCTGGGCGAACACCCGGTCTTTTCGATCACTCAGATCTACGGTCTACACCATGCGAGCTCGTTGTTGTTCTACGCGGCTCTCGGCATAGCCGCGGCGTTTGTTTCGCTTTGCTTCACTGACTCGTTATTAAAGCTACGGAGATGGTTCCAAATGCTAAAGGCGGTGCCGGTTTGGATACAGCCCGGTATCGGAGGAGCGGCGACCGGAGCGTTTGCCGTGGCCGCTATTTATCTAGTGAAAGCCGGAGGCATCAATGGTGGCGGTTACGACACACTCTCGGTCGCACTTTCGGGTGGTCTGGCGTTCAAGGCAATGGCGGTTTTATGCATTTTCAAACTGATTGCAACGGTCTTCTCGTATAGCTCAGGCGGCGCTGGAGGAATTTTTGCGCCGGCCCTTTTTATAGGCGGAATGCTTGGAGGAATCGTCGGGTTAATAGATGTCAACCTGATGGGACACGCGAACACCGAGATCGGAGCATTTGCACTGGTGGGAATGGGCGCCGTATTCGCCGGAACCATCCGGGCGCCTATTACGTCAGTGCTGATAATTTTCGAAATGACCGGAAGTTATGGGCTCATCCTACCGCTGATGATCTCGAACATGACCGCCTACGCGATCGCCCGCCGATTTCGTCCGGTTCCCATTTATGAAGCCCTCCTCGAACAACAGGATATCTATCTGCCCCATCGAACTAAGGGTCTGGGGCATGCTCTCGAACACATCAACGTCCATGACGCATTTCGGTCAAATCCGATCGTGCTCGACTCGGATCTCACGGTCGCAAAAGCTGTTGAGTATGTTCAGAACCACGAGTTCACTACCTTCCCGTTAGTCGACAATGCTGATCGCTGTATTGGCATGATCACTGAAATGCGACTACGTCGAAGCCTTGCCGATGACGGCGGCTCCAGGCTCATCCGAGAAATTGCGGACAATTGCCACGCTGTCTATCCCGACCAGCCGTTAAGCCGGGCGGTTACAAGAATGAACCACGCTCGGGTCAGACAACTGGCCGTTATCGAACGTGGCAACGACCGGAAATTTCTCGGAATAATTACTATGAGCGATATCGTTCGCGCTCAAGCAGAGGCAATCGAAGATAAAGATCTGAGTTACGTATCTTCTTCGGCGTGATACAGAAAACCGCCGGATAAATGATTACTCAGATTCGTCAAGCTTTTCTGCTCATGGCAAAAAGCGATTCAAAAGAATTTTGACGGCCAGTAATATATACGGGAAAATTATCTCTCCGTATCAACAGATAACACGTCGTGGTTTGTCGCTCAATTATTCAGCAGCCTCATGAAGGACACCGGGAACAATAGAAAGGAGAGATCGATTTTTTCCCTCGCCAGTCTTCAGACGAAGTTCGCGAAACTGCTTGGCGCTGAATCAAGCCGGAAAGAAACCCTCTACATCGAACTGTCGCGCGGCTCGACGTTGTTAGACCTTGTGTACTGGCTTCAGATTGTCTTCTCGGCTGGGATCGCGACGCTCGGACTCGTGATGAACTCACCGGCTGTGATAATCGGCGCGATGTTGATCTCACCCTTAATGGGACCGATTCTAGCGTCCGGTCTTGCTCTTGCTTCCGGCGATCTGATTCTGGGTATTCGATCGATAACAAAGCTCTTTTTGAGTTGTTTTTCGGCCGTATTATTTTCGGTACTGCTAGTAATCATTCTTCCTTTTCGTGAATTGACAGGTGAGATCGCCGCTCGAACCGAGCCGAATATTCTTGATCTTCTTATCGCCCTTTTTTCCGGCGCGATCGGTTCCATCGCGGTTTGCAGGGATGTCAAAGGTATAGCCACATCGATCCCCGGTGTCGCGATCGCCGTAGCGCTAATGCCGCCTCTTTGCGTTGCCGGCTACGGGTTGGGATTGATGATCACATTCGACACCTCGAGCGGGTGGCGGATCGCGTCCGGTGGCGGGCTGCTCTTTCTTACGAATCTCGTTGCTATCACCTTCATGGCAATGGTCGTCTTCCTTGTCATCCGGCTGAGCAGCCTCATTGTTCGACGTCGAGCAGAGGACTGGGAACATTCTGATCCGGAGAGTGCGTTTATTTTGCATTTCATAGAACGCTTTCCTCGACTTGCTCAAGCACGTGAGATTCGAAGCCTGACTTTGCGATTCGCATTGATCCTTCTTCCGCTCGTCGCCATCTTCATTCCGCTCGGAAAATCGTTCTCGCGTCTGCGCACGGAAATTGCGGACCAGCGGCAAGAAAACCAAATCAAACGAGAAGTTGTGGCAGTGTGGCAAGACCGCTTCCACGATAAGAACGGGTCCGAACGTGGCACACTTGACCAACTAAAGGTCGTCAACAAGGGAGGTAAAGTCGAGATCGATATGCGAGTTTTTGACGAAGACCCGTTGGACGCAGCGGAAAAAAATGACTTCGTCAAACTCATCGCCGCTCGGCTTGGAAGGTCGCAGGATTCTATCAGTCTTAAATTGACGGAGGTGCCGACTACTTCGGTTCTCGCATCATTGCGAAAACTTGTTGTTGAACCTCGCGAAACTTCAATTTCCGAATTGCGAGCGAATCTTGCGCGCCAGGTGGATGATGCACTGCAGAATCTCGAGCTACCGCCGGAAGCGAAGTTCGTTGGACGCGATCTTATTGTCGACGGCGCAGGAGATATGAGGCTAAACATAACTTACCTGTGTGAAAGAAATCTGGAACAGGACGTGCGCCGTTCGGTCCTAGGAACGATTCGTGATCGACTCAAAGATCCGACGACTGACATTACGCTCGAGCGTATCCCAATCGAGGTCGGCCCTATCGAGTTTCCTCGCCAAAGTGATTCGATACCGATACTCGGAATTCTCCAACTTGATTTCGTGGGACGTGTGATGCGTGAGAATCCAAATTTGAAACTTGTTGTAGTGGGCGATGACAAAGGGTTGCAGAACGCCCGAATCGGTTCGATTCAAAATCACCTGGAATCTAAATGGCAGATCGATTCGAATCGGTTGGTGCGATCGGAGGAGAGTACGACAGACGGAACGATCCGCCTTAGCTTTCAGTCGTCCTCGCGTTCCGCTTCAACTCGAAACACGTCGGACTCGGATTGAGATCCCAGACCCCGGTGTCTCAATCCGTTGAAAACCCACAACGTGAGCCGAGCGAATCAATGGTTTTCGCGCACTCTTACTCCTCGATCGGCTCGAGGCGCCCGCTTGTTTTCTCGATTTCCGAATCGACTTCGGTAACCAGTTCATCGTGAATTAAATC
The DNA here is from genome assembly GCA_003223025.1 of Acidobacteriota bacterium. Classification (GTDB taxonomy): domain Bacteria; phylum Acidobacteriota; class Blastocatellia; order Pyrinomonadales; family Pyrinomonadaceae; genus OLB17. The sequence goes on along the minus strand of QHXR01000001.1, from coordinate 562,406 downwards.
AGAAATGACCCCATTGCTAAGCATCTCGCCGAGAGCCGCGCGTTTGGCGCGAAGTGCCTCGATCTGCGCATCTTCGGTCTCTTCATGTTGCAGATGCGGATGTTCGGAGATCAAGGCCTGCTGTGCGGCGATCGCTTCTTCCACCTCCTGACTCAACTGTGGCTCGAGCCGTAGCCATGTCGACTCCGAGATCATTTTGCCGGACTGAAGTTTTCGGACACTTTGCAACGCCGCCTGTGCCGCCATCAATTTCGCATGCCTGCGCTCGTACTCCAGCTCTAATTCGTGGGCTTGTCCGATACCTAGCCGTCGCATCAAATACTGCATCGTCGTTCCCTGACCGAGCAGCGTGAAAAGCACGACACCAAAAGTCATCGTTCTAAGCAGATCCCGCTCGGGTATCGCTAGCGGCAAACTTAAAGCAAGAGCAAGGCTGATCGCGCCCCGCAGTCCGCCCCAAAAAAGCACGTGCTGAAACGACGCCGGCAAAGGTACTTCTTTCAGCCTTAGGTTGATCAAACTGGTAATTCCGTACACGACTACTAGACGACTCACCATGACCGCCGCTAGAGCAACTGCGATCGGAACAATACTCGCTCCGATTTCACGCATGTTCACTTCAAGACCTATGAGGAGAAATACAAGTGAGTTCGCGATAAAGGCAAGATACTCCCAAAAATTGAAAAGGACGATTCGTGTGGTCGGCGACATTCCTTTAGGACCCACGTTTCCGGTAATGATTCCGGCAGCGACAACCGCAAGAACGCCGGACACATGGAACCGCTCCGCGAGAAGGAATGCTCCAAAGGCGAGCACCGTCGTAAGAGTAGTTTCAACCAAATAATCATCAACCCTTGCGATGATTTGCGCGATCAGCCATCCGAGGCCAACCCCGATCATTAGGCCGCCGGCGGCAACCCGCACGAAGTCAATAATTGAGCGCAACAAATCGAACGATTCCGCTTGCTCACCCGTTCCTGTGACAGCGGAGCCAATCGCTGCGGCGACCATGAGCTGGAAGATCACGATCGCGGTTCCGTCGTTGAAGAGGCTCTCGCTTTCAACCAGCGTCGCAAGGCGCTTCGGTGCTCCGAGAGCCTTGAATAGTGATACGACCGCCACCGGGTCTGTAGCCGATATGAGCGCACCAAATACCAAGGCACTCGCCATCGGAATGCCCAGACCATATGAAACGATCAGCGCCACCGCAAACGTCGTGATGAGTACACCCGGTATTGCCAATCCAAGGATGGGAAGAAGATTTTGCCGAAGATCTTTGAACTCGATATGAAACGCGGCTTCGAATAAAAGAGGCGGGACGAAGAGCGAAAGAATAAGTTCCGGCGTCAAATCGACCTCGAGAGGTTGCTGGAACGTTATTAGAAGTCCCACGACGACAAGTGCGACGGTATATGGAATTCGAAGTCGGCGAACGACGATAGCAACGATCGAAACCACGAGAAGAAGTTCGATGACCAGCGTTTCTGTAGCTAAGAACTTTTCCATTTCCGTGTTTGAGTCACGTTATTTTACGCAAAAATTGGAAAACTTTCGAAGATGCGTTGGCGGAAACTATTACGTGTACACACGGGAGGTTCGACGGAGATGCATCGCGAAGTCGCGGTCGAAACCAACCCGCGCCATGCAAAAAAGTTCAACAATGAAGACGATGCTATTTTAGTTCCGCGAATGATTAAGTCGAAACCGACGCCCCGGGATGGGTTATACCGAGAGGTTATCAGCGAGGGCTCGCAGTTCTTTCAAATAGTCGGGGTGATGTTTCTTGATCAATCTTTGAGCCCCTGCGATTCGGGTATCGATTTCAGACAACTCAGGATTTCGAGTCATGATAATTATCGGCGTAAGATAGTCTTCGCCCCGAATCTGTTCACAGAGCTCAAGACCATCTCCATCTGGCAGCTTATCCGCAATAAATATAAGCGAGAACCGTTGAAGGCGATACAGTTCGCGAGCGTCCTCGACCATGTCGGACCAAGTCAGTTCATAACTCGCGAGGACGGTTGCAATCGCTTTTCGCTCCTCTGCATCACTCTCTATACATAGAATCGACTTTCGCGACCTTGCCGGTTTTACGGTTTCTGGCCCGCCTTGAATTCGGGAGTATACCTCGCCGTCATCTTTCCGGCTTTCAGCGCTAACCTGTATGCGTCGCGGCAAGCGGCCGACCTCCGTAATGGAAGTTGCGAGATGAATACTCGATAAGTTAGAAATTGTGCGGAGATGGCTTTTCGTATTTGTCGTCATACACAACCGGCGCCCTGCCCTCGTTTATCGCGTATGTCTCTCAACCTCTATTTAGGGCCAGGATCCGTATTGGTGGCGGATTGTTGTAATCTCGACTTCACTTGCTGCGAAGAGGAGAACGAGAGCGGAATCTACCCCGCGCAAACGTCCCAGCGTTGCGTAGATTCCGCACTTGGGGGACAGCTTGACGACTTTTGTCAGCGGTCAAAAGGAGGAGCCTCTGACCTTGTTCACTCCCTGTATACTGTCGTGTTAGTTTTCCCCGATACAACGATCCGCCTATTTGAATTTAGGCGAGCCGATCCCCAGAGTCTTCCGTGCTTCCACGGACGGTTTTAAGTATTTGCACTGATATCGAAGCGAGTTGCCGCTCATCTTAATCCCGGCGACCGCCAGGCTCAGTGGACTTTTGCGGTATCATCAGAATCAGATGGTGAAACGATTGCTTGTTGTTGACGACGAGGCGGCGTTGCTATCCGCGATAGCGGCCGCGCTTCGATCTGAGGGATTCGAAGTTGCTACCGCGCGTAATGGCAAGGATGCAATACTTCAAATTGCGCGATCCATGCCGGATCTTCTAGTCAGCGACATTCGGATGCCGGTCATGGACGGGTACGCTCTTGCCCGACATTTTCGGTCGGCACCACACACGAGTTTGATTCCAATCGTTTTTTTGACCGCCAAAGACGATACCCGCGACCGAATAGAGGGTTTTCGATCAGGAATCGACGCTTACATAACTAAGCCGTTCGAGCCGGACGAATTGACCGCGGTGATTCGCTCGATCCTCGACCGCGTCGAGCGAACGCGAACTGCGTTTGCCACACTAACAGGGACTGCCGAAGGAAAAGAAGAAGTCCTGGTTCGGGACGCTGAATTGACAGACGCCGAGTGGCGAGTCGCTGAGGCTATCGCACGGGGTCTAACGAACAAAGAAATTGCTGCCGAACTGGGTTTAAGTATTCGTACCGTGGAGAGTCACGTAAGCCGCATCTTGGGGAAAAAGAACTTTTCAAACCGTGTCGAAATCGCGAGGTCCATTCTGACTATCCGGACCGATGAAAAAGAGTAATCGCACGGCGCCTAAGTGAAAACACCTAGTCTGTCTAAGTGTTTTGCGCGATTCGAATGTTAGCTACGTTCGATAACCTTTTCATGAGAGGTGATTGGATCATGAAAAATGAAATTATTGAATTAGCTGTTGGTTTTGCTTTTGTATTGTTCGCATTAGGACCCGCAACAACCGCGCAAACAATGGCGGCCGGCCATCCCAAGCCCGCTGAGACGCAGGCTAATACCGGCGCGGTCTCGCCGGCGCCGATGCGGGAATACCATGCACTTAGCCTCGGAATGTCTCCCGATGACGTTGAAGCACTCTGGGGGAAGCCGAAGATAAAGGATGAGGGAGGATTTCTATACAACCGCTCAGACTCCGAGATGGCTCAAATTGAGATCGGATCTGATAAGAAAGTCAGCGCGATCGCGGTTATGTTCCAGGGCGGAAAAGGTGCCCCGTCGTTAACCGATGTTTTCGGGGCCGGAGCAACAGCGGATCCTCGGCAGAACGGAACGGTCTATAAGATGGTTCGTTATCCCGAAGCCGGATATTGGGTTTCTTACTCTGCGACGCCGGGTGAAAACGGCGTGACTATTATTACGCTTCGGAAACTATGATCGCCAGACCTGACGAGCAAATTGTTTTGACGTTTTTGTCTGTGACAGAAGTGCCGCTCTCTCGGACGTTCGATTAGATGATCGGCGGGCTTGTCTACCCGGAGGTTAGTCCTTGTCAATAAGAACCCGACTGCTTCTTCTTACGATTGGACTCGTTGTACCGCTGATGCTGGTCGCGCTCTATAATCAGTGGAGCATGTGGAATGGGAGCAGAGAGCTTCTAAATCGTTCAATCGAACAGCAGGCTCATCTAGCCGCAACGGCGTTCGAACAGTGGGTAAGAGCCCAACAGCAAACTCTATCTACTATCTCCGCGCTTGCACAGAACGGTACGACCGACAACGCAATACTTAGAGAGTATCTTAACTCAATTACACGGACGCGTCCCTCGTGGCTTCATGTCGAAATCGTGAGTCCGACCGGGGATGTGCTGCTTGCGCAAACCGCCAAGAAATGGAACATGCAGGCTACCTCGATTGAAACTTTAAGATCGGAGATCGACGTGAATCGAAGCCTGGTCGTAGTAACTGAACAAAGTACTGACAAACAACTTCGGCTGATCTCCATGGCGATGCAGCTTCCCGACGGCAACATCGCGGTCGCGCGCATCGACGGAGCCAGCGCCAGCGATGTGTTCAACCAACTCGAACTCCCCGAGGATCATATCATCGCCGTTTTTGACTCAAACAATCGTCTGATCTATCGGAGTCAGGTCTCGCCCGAGCAACTTTCGCTCGATATTAGTGAGACTCCGCTGCAGCGCGCGTTGAACAGGAAGCAGAAAGGCGTTGTAGAAATGGAAAGCCCCTATGATCACATCAAGCGCGTCTACGGCCTCGCAGAGGTCGAACCTGTCAATGCGGTCGTCACAGTGGGAGCTCCCGCCGTGGGACTCTATGGCAGTGCACGGCAACAGTTCAATCAGCAACTTCTTCTAAGTTTGCTCATTGCGTGCCTCGCGATTTTCGCGGCGTTCCTGATTGCAAGGAGTATCGTAGTGCCGCTGCAAGAATTGATTGCCGCAGCACGAGCGTTCGGGGAGGGAGATCTGTCTGCTCGCAGTGCAATTGAGGCGAATCCCACCATTCAAGAACTGGGTCTGACATTCAATGTGATGGCGGAAAAGATTGTCGCTCGGGAGGAGAAATTAAAAGAGCTCGATCAACTTAAATCTGACTTCGTCAGTAGTGTTTCGCATGAACTCCGCACTCCACTAACGACGATAAAAACGCTCACGCGCGTACTCCAGAAGAATGCAATTCCGGAGACGGACAGGCAGGAATATCTCGAGACGATCAGCAGCGAATGTGACAGGCAGATCGAGCTTGTACAAAACTTGCTCGATCTTTCCCGAATTGAGTCCGGCACGTACCATCCCACGCTTGAGGAAACTGATACTTCCAGTATGCTTCGAAGCGTAATCTCGTTGCACAAAAAGGCGGCTGAAACTCGCGATCTGACTCTCGAACTGTTAATTCCGAAGGACCCATTGCCTCCCGTAAACTCCGACCCTGCGGCTCTTCGAAGAGTCATCTCCGGGTTGCTCGAAAACTCGCTCAAGTACACACCGGCAGATGGCACTATCAAGTTGATCGCGGGACAGGACGGAGAGCATGTGGTAGTGGAAATATCCGACACCGGCTGCGGTATCGCGGAAGAAGATTTGAATCGTATTTTCGAGAAATTTTATCGCGGTCGGCCGCTTGCGGTTTCCAGTGTTGACGCTAGCACGAACGGTGACGAATACGACGCGTGTCTTTCGCTCGAACAAGTCCCCGGAATTGGCCTCGGACTTTACCTGGTCAAAGTTCTTGTCGATCAAATGGAGGGCCGTATCGAGGTTAAAAGCCCGGTCGTGAACGGACGAGGCACAAGCGTCGCAATCGTTTTACCCATTTATGGGAACCCAACAGAGCACAAGCCCTCGGGTTCTCCGCCGCAGGAAATCATATTACAGCCACTCCAAATCGTATAAATAAGGAAGAATTGTCTCGACAGTTTCACTTACGCGCGGCGCTGGCTTGGCGGCGCAACGTGCGGCAAGAATCTCTTCCCTTCCTTTCGATCCGTCATTGATGCCGTCGAAACATCTGTTTCAGCATTCTGCAAAATCACCACATTATGCGGGTACGGCATCTCTATACGAGCTTTATCAAGCGCGTATTTTATGCCGGTCGCGACTTGATCGCTGACACGAAGCACGTTCGCCTGTTCGGACTGTACCCAAAAATACACGGTGAAATTTACCGATGAGGGTGCCAACTCCGAGACGTATATCCACGGGCCTGGATCGGTCTGGACGCCACGGATCGACTCGAGCACTCTCCCTATTGTTTGTCTTCCCTTTTCGATATCGTCCGGATAGCCGATTCCAACGATAAATTTTACCCTGCGACTATCGAACGCCGTCTTTACTAAAACCGCATTAGCGTAGATGTCTCCATTCGGAATAACCGCGCGCTCTCCGTCAAATGTTCTTAGACGCGTTGAACGGACCGTAATTTCTTCAACAGTCCCCTCATACTCCTTAAATTTAAGTTCGTCACCGACTAGGAATGGTTTTCTCCATAGGATCAAGATCCCGGCAAAGAAGTTTTGGAGCACGTCCTTGAATGCAAATCCGACCGCGACCGACGTAATCCCGAGACCGGCGACGAGGTCACCGGGTTTGAATGCCGGAAAAATGATCACGGCTGCGACGAAAGCACCCAAGATCGCGATTACGAAAGACGCCAGCCGACCGAGCATTTCGGCTAGGGTCACATCCAGTCTTGTTCGCTGTCCGGCCGTCAAGATCGCGCGGCTCACGAGCTTTGCGATACCGAGGAACATAGCAAATACAATTAGAGCGATCAGCAAATACGGTACGCGGTAAAGGAACGAGTTCAGTAATCCGTACAATGAGTTCCAAAGAGTCTCAGGATCGAAATTCGTCGGAGCGTTGTCGGCTGATTGTTGGAACAGGTACATAACCTTTTTCAAATTTTGCTAAATGGCTGACGCCGGAGTTCGGCACGCAGTTCGGCGATCTCACGACGCAACGCGTCAATATCCGCGGCCCCGATCATTTCAGATTCCTCTGACGCAGCATCGCGTCCCACAAAAAAGGTCGCCAGCGTAGCGGTCACATATCCGAAGACTGCAAATCCATACAGAGCGAGCATAAAACAAAGAATGCGCCCTTCTGCCGAGCGCGGGAAGTAGTCGGAACCAATTGTTGTGATCATCATAGCGGTCCACCACAGCGCGTCACCGTACGACCGCATACCTCCGCCGGCTTCATTCTCAAAGGTGAGCATTCCGGCAGCACCGGCAAAGATGACGATAATCGTCAAAGTGACCACATATCCAAAACCACGTCGTCCAAAACTTCTTCCCAGAGCCTTCATCCCGCGGTTCAACGACGTCACGATCTTTAGGAGACGAACTCCGCGCACGGCGCGGGCCGCCCTTAAAATGCGAAAGACCCGAAATATACGGAACACGCGAAGGGCTGGCACGAGCAGCGATAGCGCCGTCAGCCAATTGCTCCGGATATAGTCTGTCTTATCCGGCGCAAGCGTTAACTTGATCACAAAATCGGCGATGAAGATTATCCAGATAACGGTACCGACTAGTTCGAGAGTCGGCGACAAATTCCCGCTAAGTTCGATTACAAGCAGTGTCAACCAAATGAAACCGAGTATAAGGAGTGGCGTTTCAAGCCAGGTTTCCAACTGTTGCAATAAGCTCCGCCGCTCATGCGTGAACTGCCGTCGAACAGCATTCTTCGAGTCGTACATTGATTCGATCATGCGCTATCCCGTATTCAGATAGAGCCGTCATGTCGCCATAACGGCTCATCGATCTTGCTCCCGCCGCCCGACCTACGCCCGGCCCGGACCAAATGAGCGTATTGTAAATTCCGATCCTCTCGGAACTTCCAAATCATCGCGTCCCTGCACATAGATCGATCCGATTCCTGTGCCGGCTCCGAGCGCTGCCCCGATGGCGGCCCCTTCACCTCCGCCCAGAAGAGCTCCTAACAACGCCCCGACGCCGGTGCCGATCGCCGTCCGCCCGACCGTCCGAGCCGTCTGGCTATCACTTTCCCGCAACGTACCCTCGTTATCAATTCGAACAGTTTCTCCGGACGCTGCGCGGATGCTCTCAGTGATCCCAGCGAAACGGTAGGTCTTGTTGTCCGGCATTCGGATTGTTTCGTAGTGCAGATTGATTGCCGAACGCCCGCTGACGCGACCCGATCGCGTGGTGCTCGAGATGAAACCTTCGATCACCGCACCGGCATAGGGACCGGGACTCCGAACGGTCATCGAAAACCGGTCGCCATCATGTGCCGTTTTTGTGGACAACCTGGTATTCGTCACCGCCCTCAGTACCGTGTTGGGAGGTAGTATGAAGTTTTGCGGCAAGTAAGAGTTTGCTGAATCTGACGGCCTGTTTTTGAAGATGTCGAACTGCGCGACGCCTGATGTTCTGTCGTAGTAGCTACGCGCTTCGACCGCCTTGTTCAATCCTTCGAGGTAGATGCTGCGGGTTACCATCAGCCTCCGTCCTGAGTCCAAAGCGGTAAAGACAACTGAAAAGTCGTTCGGCCTATCGCCATTGGAAACGATGGTGAGACTATTGCCGGCAAGCGTCGCGCGCACTCTCGAGGTACGACCGTTCGGGTAACTCTCAAGATGCTCTAACCCGTCTGCCACTAGACTGATTTGCGGTGAAAGAGAGGACGCTAACAACACCTGCATCCCGCGACGCTCGACTGCCAACATTTCGGGCGATTGCAATCGACGTACAATGTTATCGCTGACTCGCTGACGGTTATTCGGATTAGCCAGGCGAGTGGCATTTTCCGCGACCGTCCGGGCATTGTCGCTGCGATAAGTGTCGAGCCGATAGGTTCCCGTGAATGTCGTGTTTGCGATAAACGCCGCGTATGGCGGCATTCCCCTTCGGTTATCGAGGTTGAATGAAAGACTGTAATAACTCGCGAGCAAGTTCAGATCTATGCGAACGCTCTTCCACTCGCGCTGCACTAGCGCATCCCGCCGCAGATTTCGTTTCATGAAATCATCGATTCGCGCTGCTTGGACCAACACGTTAGACACATCAGCCATGAGCGAGGCTCTGCCATCAAAGTTTCTCCTAAGTGCGTCCGTCGCGTTTTCGAAGTTCGTCACGTAGCCGGTAAGGTTGTCTTCGCGGTTTGTGCTGTTCAGCTTGCTTCGGTCAAGAGCTCGATCCAGAGCTCTCCGAAATGCATCACTGTTCATTTCGACTCGTCGCAGAACAGCCTCGACTTCCGAATCACCCACCCGGTATGGTCTCTGGTTCGCGACTACTGTCGGGGGGAGGACACGTCCGTTTAAGTTGAATGCGATACCGTAGACGTTGGCCAGATTCTGCAAATCACGCTTGAGCAGGGTCTAGTCACCCTGAACCCTTGTCTGCCGAAGATTGGTCGCCATGAACTGATCCATCACGGAAGCGCTTATCAAAACGTTTTCCACATCGCCTGATGCCACGGCTCGTCCGTTGAAGCGCGACCTCAACTTATTCGAAGACTCCTCAAAGGCCCGTACAAATTCGTTTACTCTATCTTCCGTATAAGTGCCGTTGAGTTGGCTGCGATCCAGAGCGTTGTCGAAACTTCGGCGAAACGCGTCGCTGCGACGCTCGATATTGCCGATGATCTTTTCGACTTGTCGATCACTCACCCGAGCAGTCGTCCGTTGAGCATGTACGTCATTTCGCAACCCTGTGCTTATAAAAATGAAGGCGAATATAACGAGCGCCGTTGTCACTATTTTTGGTTTAAATTGTTTCATAATAGGATCCTCTAAATTAAAGAAATCAGTCCTTCAACCCTATCGTTTACCAACCGGGTTATCGACCGTATTCCTACCCAAAAGTTTCGGTAATATCACTCACGTCGAAATCGCAAAAACTTAGTAGAATTCGAATTTCGCGGCCTTCGGAACCGGCAACCTTGAAATCGACGTGTCTAGAAGGACGGAGTAAGAGGTGCAACGGCGATGGCAGGTAAGGTGATTTACGCGGGCGGGGTGCGAGGTGTTATGGAGTTTCTTTACGCGGCCTTTTCATTTGATTGGAGGCAAACTCTGATCGACTTTCTGCGCATTGCATTGGCTTTCATTTTAGCGGTGCCCATCGGGTGGGAGCGGCACGAGTCCAAGCGCAATATTGGCTTGAGAACTTTTCCGATAGTAGCCGTAGGAGCGTGCGGTTTTATGCTCATTGTTAAAGATCTGAATGGATCCAACGCGGAAACGCACGCTCGACTCTTACAAGGACTCATTGGAGGGATAGGCTTCATCGGTGGCGGCGCGATCTTGAAGCAGGAGTCTAACGTCCGCGGGCTCGCAACGGCGGCGAGTATCTGGTGTACGGGCGCGATCGGCGCAGCAGTGGCATTCGGTCGGGAGGAGATCGCAGTGCTATTAAGTTCGATTATGTTTCTGGTCTTATGGACGCTAAGTCCAATCGTCGAAAACGCAGACCATGCGGATAAGACCTCGTCGAAGTGAGTTTCGTTTCATTCGAATCCATTTATCTAAAGTTTGTTCATGCGTGTTCATCGATGAATATTCGAGACATGGCTTGGGTAATTTTACTCATTCCGTTTGAGTGTTGATACGGATGAACTGGGGCTCTCGGTCGCCTAAAATTTAATTCTCGATGACTACCTCGAATAGGAGAAACAAAAATGCTCTGGACAATTATCGTGATTCTGTTGGTTCTATGGATGCTGGGTTTTATTGGTAATGTGGCCGGCGGCTTTATACATCTGTTGCTAGTGTTCGCGGCAGTAGCGTTTTTCGTGAAACTTGTAATGGGACGCAACGCGTAACCGCGCTTCCGTGATCGTCAATATCCGAAGGAGCGAAATGATGGAGCTTCAAGAAAATTTGCGGAATGCTAGAAGTGAATTGCCAATCATCGACAGCGTCAACTCTGGCTTGTTCACGAGAGTCGCGGTTGTGATAGCTATAGCTCTGAGCGCATTTCTGCTCGGATTCTCAGCGATGTGGATCACATCGAATGGGTATGAATACGAACGAGATTCACTTCGAAAGAGCTTGCGGCGAAGCGTTCTTCAGAACAGTCTCGCCACCGCCGCATTGGAAGCGCAAAAGGGAGAATTTGAGCAAGCTCGGCAGCAGTCGAGCAGCTTCTTTACCGACCTGCGGGCCGACATCGAAGGAAACGACAGCTCGTATCCTCCTGAACAGCAGGAAAGAATCGGATCGATACTCGTCCACCGCGATGAAACGATAACGCTTCTATCGCGCGCAGATGCCATGGCCCCGGAACAGTTATCAAACCTCTATTTTAATTTTATGAAGGTACAGAATTCCGCCAAGCCAACCGAAAAATAAATTGTTAGATGCGTCCGAGACTTTTTTATGTAGAAGCGACGCGTATGCTGAGCCCCTGCGAGGGACGTTTCTGTAACCAATAATGCAATGCACTGGCGGATCGACTGCGCTCACCACGATGAATGGGAAATCAGATCGACGCACATGATGCGGTCCTGAACTCGTTCGCCACATCCGCTCCCGTAACCGATGTCTCCGATGCCTACTCACCGTCCGCCCGGCGGCATCAGAAGGTTGCCCGACGCTGGCAACTGGTAATCGGACTGCTGTTTGCCAAGATGCTCAAGCAAGGCCGTCTTACACTCGAATTCCGTCCAGAACATGAAAGACCATTTGCAGCGGTGGCAGTGGACCTCGAGCTTACAGTCGGGAGGCTTGTACGGTCGCATTTTCCATTACCGGATCTGCAGCGGACCGCCGATCGGCGAGAAGAATATTTGTCGGTGGTCGGAACTTATTATTCTTTTATCATTATATGGAGCCGGTGAAAGGACTCGAACCTTCGACCTGATGATTACAAAAGAAATTACCTACTTAGTATTAACCTATTTATAACTAACAGGTTACGGATAGTCAAAAAGCGATATTTAGCCAGATTTGACTGAAATATTGACTTTTACCCTGTGAAATCTGTATTTTTAACGCTTTGCGGAGGCAAGAAATGGAGCCACCTGTCAGGCTTGAACTGACGGCCTGCGGTTTACAAAACCGCTGCTCTACCACTGAGCTAAGGTGGCGTGTCTTTACACACTGGAAATTCAAAAATCGAACGGCTATTATCTCGAAACGATGAGCAAAATTCAAACCGAAGGCGAACAGATGCATATCCCTTTCGACCTTGATCGGAAATACACCGTCGAACAGATCGCCGTCGATCATTTGAAGAAGTCCACGAAGACCGTTTATAACCTGATCAAAGAGCGAAAACTGAAAGCCTATCGGATCGGGAAAGAATTCGTTATCACGGCGAGCCAGCTAAATGACTTTGCGGGAAACCAGCGCCTTGATGATCGCTCCGCAGACTGGATCGACACGGACGCCCCGCCCGAACCCGAACCAGAGGAAATCGATATCGACAAATTGACTCCGGCACAGCTGCGACGAGCGCTTGTTAGTCCGCGAGATCTTGGTTTTGAAGAAGCGCCCCGAAGACGCTTGCCGAAATAGATAAAAGGATCGCAACAGTCAACTCACAATTCTCGAAAATTTTCAGACCGGGAAACCACAAAACAGTCAAGAAAAAAGTCACTGTTTTTGGTACAACTTTCAAACCAGACAGAGCAGAAAGTCGGGACAAATTTCGCTCCTGACCGGGCCGAAATCGACTGTCGAAAAAATTTATTTTACCGGGACTCCTCTGGCCTAAAAATCGCTAATCGAGTAACTGCCGATCTCCACCAACATCGGGTTAGAAAAGACTCGTCGGTTCACAAAATCTCTGGCCAGTCTAAATCACACTGTTCTTGGATCAGCTCGTCAGTCGCGGTATCGAGAACGGTGCCTCCGAAGTTTCTAACAAGTCGCTTTATAACCTTCACTGCATCTTGATCCGAAATGTCGGTAAGGTATTCGTATTCATTCTGCGCGTCGAAAACGAAAATCAAATGACGAATGTTTTCGTCGGTTAACTCTCTGGAAATTCTTTCTAGTTTTTCTTTCATCGTGGTTCGCTTCTCGATCATTGCAGTTTTTTAATACTCTTTAGCTCTTGCTCGACTACATCCCGCGTTAGAGGGACAAGCGCGTTATATGCATCGCTAAATTTTTGAGTGGTTGCATTCGCCATCGATTCGAGAACCAAATTAACGGCCAGCTCAATAGTTTCACTCAACCTATTTTGTCGTTCGTCATTCGGATCGAGCATTATCTTGATTTTGATATGCAACATCGTCAAGGAATTTAGTTGTTCCTTAAAACGGAGCCAATTTGATTCGCCTGACATTTCTTGAAAGTGCTTATGGGCTTCAATCAAACTAAAAAGATTGGCAACAAAAGACGCGACGTCCACCCTTAACGCATTTATCCATTCCTTTCGTTCGGTAGATAAAACGGTAGCCGTGATTTGTTTCTTTACGATGAAATAAGACGCTATCGGACTAACCATCACCGCGATAAGCGCGACCACGGTCTTCCAGTCAATATTTGTAGTTTCCTGCATACGATCTCTTTGGAAATTCTTTCTAGGTTTTCGTTAACGGCTGCACATTGTAACAATCTTTTCTGCGGTTGGATCACGAACTAGAAGTTTTCAAATAATTCTATTTCTGTTTAGAATCACCGGGGAGCGAGCCTCCGCTTCTCTAGCTCTAAAACTTTATCTGTTTTTTTGTCCAGCATCTCAAGAACGTCCGCTTCCGACTTCCCGACAAGTTCCTGTAAATAACACACCGCCATATTGTGCCAGCCTTTGTCCTTCGGCCTGCGTCTCGTGCTAACCATCAGCTTCCCTTCGCCCAACGCTTCTAGGATCGCGATTCCGTCACTGATCCGCAGAACTTCTACGATCCGATGATTCAACTTCGGTGACATTATGAACGCCTCTTTGTAGCTGTAACGCGACACAAAAAACTCAATACCAATTATCTTGACAAAATATGAAAACGATGCGAAGTCCTTTGTTTGCACAAATTATTTCTTAAATAAGAGGCGCGATTTGGACATTCCGAGTTATAATTGTACCTAGAATGAGACAAAGTTTCATACAAAAAAGGAGCGCACAATACGATATGACAAGGAAGCGGAAAGATGATCGACAGTTCAGAAGGAAAACAGGAAATAGAGCGCCGTGATATGCAACGGTTTTCGAAGTGGCTTTCCACTTCAAAGCGAAATGAAAGAGGCGAAACTTACAAGAAATATTACCAACGGTTTCCAGTCGGAAAGTACACCGAGTTGGAGATCTTTGCGGAGCGCCGATTCGATAAGGCCGAACTTGGTTACAGCGTAAGCCTGCCAAAGTTTCGGTATGACAATAACGTCCAGATGTTACTCCCGAATGATTTGGAAGAGACGGCAGAAGGGATCGGAAACTTAGTTGAACATTACTCAGGGATTCCGTTCGATACTTTGAACGCGCGTCAGTCAAGAACAGATTTTGTCTATAACTTTCTTATGTCGCAGGACGAAGTAAACAGACGCATTTCAGTTTCAAAGTTGGTGCGGTCAAGCGGACAAGATGCTCGGATCATTGACAAGGAAAAGGGTCTGCCAAGTATTTATTTTGGTCGGAAAGGATATAGAGAGTTGTATCTGTATTCGAAGATGGAAGAGACGGTTCTTCGAATAAAACAGCGAAAGGCCGGCGACGATCATCTGCAGGGATCGATTGGGATTCTGCGCATGGAAGATGCCCACTATGCGCCGAAACTAAAACAGGACGCAGAGCGATTGGGACTTAAACACATTACGCTCGCAGCTTTATTAGATTCCCGCATTGCGGAAGAAATTTTGAGAAACGATATGGAACAGCTACTACTCGATAAACCGATTGCTGGTCGAGACGAACGAAGAGAGAAGTTGAAAGAACACTGCGGACAAGACACGGCGAAGTACGCACGGCTGATCGGTTTTCTAGACGAAGTAAACGAGATCGGTGAAAAAGAAGCAATCAAGTTCTTCGGATACGATTACGCCCGGCGCGCAAGGATCGAACTGACGCAAGCAGGATTATGGTTAGCGAAAGAAAACCGCATCCCACTTCCCGCGTTGATCGCTCCGACATTTGAAAATTTCGTGATCGATGAGGCTACCGTTTGTGGGGTGCGTAGTAATACATCTCATAAACTTGCACCCGTGCAAACGCTCGCCCACTAACCTTAGATCGGTAAGATCGAGTCGGTTACCAAATGATTTGTACCTAATTACTTGTTTGCGTCTATTCGTTTGATTGGTATTTGAGATCTCTTTTTCTTATCGTTTCGCGGTCACTAGATCGGAGTCTCTTTATGGAGTCCGCGAGTGGTAAGAAAATTTATAGCTATTTGATTTTTGATTTTACGTTTTATCCACGCGATTAAGTTCCCGTAGATAAACCTGACGGCAAGCGCTACCCGCTTCCTGTGCTCGCCGTCTTTATTTTTTGTCCACGAGACAGATGCTGGAAATTGCACCGCTTTGTTCGGCGCACAGTGGTGCAGTTTCAGTTTGGTTAGCAAGGTTATGAAATGTCGCGCTTTTTTCTGAAAACTTCACGCGACGCCTCCTAGAGATACTTGCCAACCAGCGCGGACAGTTTTGCTAATCGTTCTTTCTCGGCAGAGACTGTCCGCATTTTATTTTTTTGTTGATCGCGGAGCCTAAATGGTGTCGCAGGTGTCAAGGATTTTTAAGGAGTACGACTATGACAACGGATTTAGGGGTAAAAACCCCACCAAACGCACGTACGGGGCAAACTGGCCTAGAGGTGACGGCAACCGAAACCGATTTTTCGACAGAAGGGCTTTCTTTGTCCGAAGTCCTTCGCATTCAGCAAGACAATTTAACCAACGATCTCCGCGAATTTGCTAATAGCGGAAATTATGCTGGCCTTCTAAAAACCCAACAGCTTCTCGCGGAATATCCGCTGAAGATCAGAACGGCAAAACTTCATGAACTTCGCCAGGAGCTGGATGCATTGCCAGAGCAATTCGAAGAACTAAAAGCCGACCACGCGAAGTTGATCGAGCTACGAAAAGAACCAGCCGAACGGCTGGCAAAGTTAGCCGATGAAATCAAGATCGTCGGGAATGAAGTGGCTAGATTCGAATTTAGTCTCGGACTCGTAGAGAACGACAGAAAAATTCTGGAATCGCGCAGACGAGACCTAAGAGCCGAAATTGCGCGCACTATGAACGAAGTCAACAAAGAATTGGAGATAACAGATGAAAAATTTATTAACTAATTTCAGCGAAGACGAGCAGAACGTTCTTCTTCGGTTCATCGACATGATGAACAACGAAGCAAATTTTTATAACGAGACCGAAGAGCTACTGCCTAGCGCGGAACAATCTGGAAAGGCTTATGCGGAAGCCATAAACGAGAGCCGGCGCGTAAGAACCGAAGACGCGACAGACGAGGATAGAAGTATAAGGGAGACTATTCAGAAACGTCTTCGTCGTAGAGGACTTTATCGAAATCAAGACACAAAATAACGATTTTTAATTAGTAGAAAATCTCGTGTTTTAGAAACAGCGAACCAACGAGTCGAAGCGCCATGAGGCATAGATATTTGTTGGCAGATGGCGATGGACAATTGAGAAATTGCGTGTCGGTTCGGTGAAAGTAAACCGACAATACGTACAGTTAATAATGATTTGTCTCTCGGTATCAATCCAAATTGGGACAAAAACAGAACGAGTAGGAAATGAGAAAGCGAATCGACTGCAAATATTGCGGAGCATTTTTAGGGGAAATAATTGATGACGGCCAGATTTTCAGATCGCGGGGAATAATGCTCTACCACCGAACAGTAATTTTTTGTTTTTGTAATCGGAGCTTCACTTTTATTCCCGATGATCCGCAAGAAAGTCCGCAAACGCCGGAGCAGTTCGCAGCCACAAAACAGATTCGGCATAGCCTCGCAGTAGGCCGTCCGAAACATGAGAGAGGAATAATACATGACGAATAAACATTCAGGAAAGATCGTACCGAAGAAGCGAAAGGGATTTACTTCTTACAAATTGTCGATCATTAAGCCGTACAGAAATTGGCACGGAAAATCGGTTAATGAGTTGGTGAAGAATCTTGGAACGATACGCGATTACGAATTAGACGATCCCGCTGTTCAGCAAAGGTTCTGGAAGGAATGCGACGCGGAGCTACTTCGATTGATGCTTAACCACGTTACTAGAGTTGACGTTGAACAGATCCGAAAGAAGTTTGAAGCTTTGATCCCGCGTCCTACTCTGTCTGTAGCTAAATTGGTTTCCGCGAAGCCGATAAAAAAATCATCACTCGCGGACATTCAAAAGAAGTACCCGGTGATTTTGAAATAACTATTTCCGAAACGATTCTGCGCAAAAAAACAGCCATTTCCCGGATTCAAGGATTTTTCTGGAATAGTGAAAGGGAATGGATTAGTAGACTTTCTTCTCGTACTTGTCTAGGTCGGCCCGGTAGTCATCGTACCGATAGACTCGATAGCGATTCGGGATTTTTACGTTTTGTGTTTTGATTCCGTAGCCTTTAAGCTTCACAACCAGCTTGCTGACATCGAACAGAAATTCTCCTGGACGATCATTCTCTACGATCAAGTTGAACTCTTCCTTTGATAGCCGATATTCGAAATTAAACCACTTAAAATCAGTCGGTGGTATCGAATCGGGTGGCGACGAGAACCTTTTCTCACCAAGCAATTCAGTTCCATAAAATTGAATGTAACCATCGATCTTCTTATCGACTGACACGTCAAACAAAGAGTTATTCCGAAGCAAAAAAATAAAATGAGCGGTGGGTATCGGTTTCTCACGCAGACTCGAAAAGAAAAAGCGTTCGAGCAACACATAATCGCTTATAGCGACAGCTTGCTCTTCGACCCGCTCAAGTAGCCACTTATTCTCCCTTAGTGTTTTTTCGACTTCTTCTTTTTCCTCTTTTAGAAGTTGATATTCCCTAAGATATTCGGCGGTTGCCACGATACTATCGGAATGGGATTTAGCGTTTTCGAGAGTACGCTTATAATCCGATTCCTCCTTTTCGTGTCGAAGTTCTTCCAACTGCTTTTCCAGTTCGGACTCACGAATCGACGCTTGCGAGATCCAACGTTTTCTTAAAAGGAAAAAAGCGATTGGCTGAAAAAGAGTCCAAACGATTCCGAACGAAACCATTACCCAAATCTCGGACGGTATGATGCGAAAATAAAAAAGGCCGAGTCCGATATATCCGAATATATTAGTTAGGAGCAACGGCGGAGCGATGTTCTTGAGAATCCATTTTGTTAAATCCCAAAGTGCATTCCCTCGCACTTCCTTGAAAAGATTTCCTATCGATCCGACAACACCTTTTCGTGGCGAGTCCTGCGGAGATTTGACTGGACTGGATTCCATTTAATCGGGTTCGACTCCAAGAACAAGTAGCGGAACGGGCGGACTGTTTCGACCTTGTCGCATCACGTTATAAACTTCGCCTTCATAGTACGCGATACCGCTACTCATTTCTGCCTGCATCGCCTTAGTTGGAAGAATTTCGATACCAAGATTTATCTTTCCGCCAGAGTAAAACATCATATGCTTCACGAATAAATCGTAAGCCACAAACGAATACTTTCCGAACTGCACTTCGACGGCCAGCTTGTCTTTAACAAAGTCGGTTTGGTTATAACTATAAATCGGACTCTCGCCTTTCGCTGTCAGAAATTTTTTCTGCTCTTTAGCTTCCATCGGAATACTTTGATCCATCAGATCACGATCCAAAGTGATGTAATAGTTATATCGGCTTTCTTCCCACTGAAGCTTGCGGAAAGCATCCTTGAAGGCTTTATTAATCAGCTTAGGCGCAAATAGAAGCTTCTTTTTCTTTCGCTTTTCCTTGCTCTCTTTCTTCCTATGTTTCTCCGCATCGATGCCAGCGATTACGGACTTGATTTCGGCGTACAGTTTTGGATGGCGCACCATCAGGTACTCTTCGCCGTTGAGATGCGAATAGGTTCTAGCTATTTTCATTTTCCGTTTCCGTTAAAGAGCCACTCCTGCGGTATTTGCGCAACCTTCTCCCGTCCCGAAGGCTGATGTACTGGTTTTCCGAGTATTCGATAACGCAGCTTCCCGGAGAACAAATCTTTGATTCGCTGTTTCGCAATCTTCACGTATTCCTTCTCCTTTTCGCAGCCGATTGCTCTCCGGTTATGCCTTAGGGCCGCAAGCATTGCAGAGCCAACACCCGAAAACGGATCGAGTAACCAGTCATTCTTGTCAGTTAAAGCAAGGACACAGCGCTCCACAAGTTCGATTGGAAACTGGCAAGGATGAACTGTCTTTTCAGGATGATTTGCTTTCACATTAGGAATATTCCACAAACCAACTTCCCACTCGTGCAGTATCAACTTCCAAATATCGGAAGGATTCTTGCCGAGCGGATTACCTGAAGGCTTTCCGTAGTCAGGATGATCGAGCTTGAAATTAGTCTTGCCCGGATATTTCGACGGAACTCTGACTGGATCTAAATTGAATGTGTAGTCATCGGTCTTTGTAAACCATAAGAGCGTTTCATATCGTCCCGAAAATCGCTTACTAGCGTGTAATCCGTGATCGAAATGCCAGACAATTCGATTCCGCAGTTTCAGTCCCCGTTCTTTGAAGATCGAATAATAAAAAATATCAAGCGGGAACACTTCGCTCTTTTCGACATAGTTTCCGACCTGCCAGCATAAAGAGCCTTTGTCCGACAAGACACGCACTAACTCATCGATTATCGGATTCAGAGCGGATAGATACTTCTCAAGTGACGTAGCTTTCTCGTAAACCTTTCCGATGTTATAAGGCGGTGAAGTAATGATCAGCTTTGCGAAGTTGTCTGGAAGTTTGCGAAGCGATTTGAGACAGTCACCTTCGGCTACAACTGCACGTGCGTCCCGGCGAAAATTAGCCAAGACTTTCGGCGCTGTTCCTTTGAAGATAGTTTGATCGCTTGTAGCGGATTGAGTCATCGTTTTTATAGTTGATTCGGCGCGGATTTCACTTAATATACCTGAAAAGAAAACGAGCGTCTAAGACGCGGTGCGTTCGACCCGGTTTAGACTCAAATCCGTCATAAAATATTTCCAGTTTGCATCCGAAAATTTTTGCTCCATAAATGGCCTACAATCGCTTTGAATTGCTCGCGAAGGGTAAGGTAAGGCTAGAAATCGCCTGTTTTTTACTGCTAGTTTCCACTGCTTTCCATTAGCTTCCGCTTCCTTCCACTCGAAAAATACCCAAAAACCATCAATCGGTCTGTGACACGAAAAAACCGCCACGAGGACGGTTTCTGATCGAAATTTTCTAGCTACTCGCGGAGATCTTTAGTCGATCCGACAAAGAGAGCAAAGTTCGTAATCCTCGGTTATCTTCCAGCCAGCGCTTTCCAGATTTTCCTTCGTATCGTAATCCGAATTATCACACTCGGCGCAGACTACATTTATCTTCTCGCTTTCCATAAAAAATTCTTAGGCAGCCATTTTCTGCATTTCCTGTGCGATGAATTTGGAACGGAATTTTGTGTAAACCTTCAGCGTCATAACACTCTCCGCTTCGTGGCCGACCATCGAGGCAACCAAAGGCAAAGGCAATTCACGCTCGAGCATATTCGTGATGCCCGTTGTTCGTAGATCGTGAATGTGAAGATCGTCAATCTTGGCGATACGGCAGGCCGTCGCAAATGCCCGTTTGAAATCAATCGCCTTTTCGAATCCAAGCGGTTCGGCAATCACCAATGTATCGGCCGGATAATCCAGTAGGTTTGACTCGATAATCATTTCTTGAAGGCGAGGCGAAATACCGCAGTCACGATACTTCGTTTTTGAACCTGTCTTTCTTTTGCTCTGCCGAATCTTCACGATTCCACGTTCCAGATCGATGTCACCCACGCGGATCGTTTTCAATTCACCCGAACGGCAGGCCGTCTCGTGCAGCCAAGTAATGATTGTCGCCAAATGTTCGCGATTTCTACCGCCTTTTTCGAAGTAGCAAGCTGTGTATAGCTCGTCCATTTCCGCTTCACTAGCCACGCGGTCTCGCGGATCGTAGTTACCTTTTATGAAGCCTTTGAACTTCGGAAAGGATTTGATTTCGTCTTTGGAATGATTCAAGGCCGTGCGAAGCGTAACAAAGTAAGCTTCAAAGCCTCGCTCGGATTTGGTTCGCCGTGTCTTGTCGTTCCTGATGTGATCGAGCAAGGCCCGGTAATGATCCTTAGTTAAATCGGCAACCCGGACAGAACCCAAAACGCCTTTGATGTATTCCGCCCGTGGAACTTCCTTTATCGAACTGGCTAGATCGTTAGCCACTTCCTTTACCCACACGTCCAAAACCGTCGCTAACGTCCATTGCTCGGCCTTTAATTGTTTCTTTCGATCCGATTCGTGAAGGGCGTTTAACGAATCCCGACGATCAATAGCCTCGGTTTCCGTCCTAAAGGTTTCGGTTTTGATCCTTCCGATTCTGTCGGGATGCGGATATCGCACGTACCAGCGCGAATCGGTTTTAGACTTCGTTAATTTAGCGAATTTTCCTTTGGGTCTTGCCATTCTTTGCCTCTCAACTGGAAATTTTGATCTTGAATTTGACTTTTATATGCCAGTTTTGACTTTTATTTTGACTTTTACGACTTCCACTAGATTCCACTCAACGGAACTGGCTTCCACTCGGCATGCCCGTTCTAACTGGCATTTATCAAATTAACAAGGTCTAAACTAGCATGGTTATTGAACATAGTCAATTCATTACAAATCAACTGCTCTACCAACTGAGCTACACCGGCTTGATGTGTGTGGCGGACGCGACAAACGTTGATACTAGCAAACGGACTAATTTGAGCGCAAGCACAGGAAAAATCGAGTTATTAACCCTGAATGTATAAGGGAGAATATTTGAATACAAGGGCGTCGATTGGCATCGTGATCAGCATGGTTAAACATTCAAAATAATTGTTGACCTGTTTTTACTCAAAAGGTTACGATATTACTGGCCAAAACTCCGGCCATCCGCCATTTTAAGTGTTCCGCTTCTTCTACCCGGAGCTCTTCATGCCCGATCGATTCACCGAAGTTAAAGGAGAAAATCGTGAGATTTCAAATCGTTTGCAATAAAGTTGCTGCGGCAGCATTCGCAGCATTCACCATTTTTGCCGCTGCCGGCATCGCGCAGAAATCGGAGCAGCCGCTAACGGCTGTGGCTCCGCCACTCCAAAATTTTCGCGTCGCCGAGCGAAATAACGTTTACTGCGCCGGTTATATTCAGCGTGCTCCGATCAATACAAGCCGCAGGCTGATCGGCGGAGTCGAAGAGCAGGAGCAGTTCCTGTACTCGCAAAACAATCTCGTCTACATCAGTACCGGCGCGAACGACGGCGTCCATGTCGGTGATGTGATGAGCGTCGTCCGACCGCGCGGGCAGGTGAAATCTAAGTGGACGCACAAGGACTATCTCGGATGGTACGGACAGGAAGTCGGAGCGCTTGAAGTCGTACGTGTGAAGCCGAATATCTCTGTCGCGAAGGTGAAAGTCTCTTGCGACAATTTCTTACTTGGCGATCTTGTCCAACCGATGGAAAACCGGACGGCTCCCGACTACCACCAGCGACCGGCAATGGATCTGTTTGCGGATCCCACCGGCAAACCCGTTGGCCGCGTGTTGATGGGTCGTGATAATGCCGAAGTTCTGACACGCGACTTCATCGTCTATGTCGATCTTGGTGCCGAGGACAATGTTCAGGTCGGTGATTATTTGACGGTCTTTCGTCCGCTTGGCGAAGGCAATCCGTGGATCGGTGACTGGGGTGAATCGGCCAGTGCACGCGATGACTTCAACAGTTTCGAATATCGTGGAGGACGTTTTTCGAATCAGACTGCCCGCAAGAAAGGCGGTCGAGCGACGGGCAAGGTCGTGACTACATTGGAAGCCAATGACGGTCGTCCGCCGATCCGAAAAGTTGTCGGCGAGATGGTGATTCTGAACGTGAAAGAACGGACCGCGACGGCGCTGGTCACGAGAACCGCGCAGGAGATCCACACCGGTGATTTTGTGGAAGTTCAGTAATAGCTTTTTTGTAATTCTGAAATTGAGAGGCTGCCTGGAAAGGCAGCCTCTTTTTTTGAAGAGTCGGAAATTTGAAATTTGAAATTTGAAATTCGAAATTTGAAAAGGAGAAATGAGAAATTAGAAATTTGAAATTTGAAATTTGAAATTTGAGATTTGAAATTTGGAATTTGGAATTTGAAATTTGGAATTTGAAATTTGGAATTTGAAATTTGGAATTTGGAATTTGGAATTTGGAATTTGAAATTTGAAATTCGAAACATGAAATTTGAAATTTGAAATTTGAAATTTGAAATTTGAAATTTGAAATTTGAAATTTGAAATTTGAAATTTGAAATTTGAAATTTGAAATTTGAAATTTGAAATTTGAAATTTGAAAAGGAGCGATGAGATCTCGAGCTTCTCCGTCACTTCTCACTTCTCACTTCTCATTTCTCACTTCTCATTTCTCACTTCTCATCTCTCACTTCTCACTTCTCACTTCTCATCTCTCACTTCTCATTTTCTTTCCCACCTTCCTTTAGAACGACCGGATTTTTCGGATTTACCGCCGACAATTTGTTGAGCGTCTTTTCCAGATTCGGCTGGTCATTTTTTTCCCGATAGGCAAGTGCCAGATTTTGGAGCGCGATCTCGCTGTCGGGTTCGATCGCGAGGGCCGCGTCGTATTCTTTTATTGCCCGCTCGATGTCCCGTGGCGTGCGAAGAAAGAACGTCAGCCCGAGATCGGTCCTGACATTTGCGTCGTTCGGTTTCTTTTTCAGCGCGACCGAGTACCATCGCTCGGCCTCTTCGTACCGCTCGGCATCGAAATTCGTGTTGCCCATTTTGAGGATCGGTTCGGACTCCGCAGGCCGCAGACGATTCGCGATTTCATAAAACTTTAGTGCGTCGTCGAATCGCTGGATCTGATAGTAAAGATCGCCAGCGGTCATCTGTGCCTCGTAGTTATCCGGCTCACGCCGGGCCTTTTCGATCGCCGCCGTAACTTCGGGCAAAGCTCCACCGCCTTGCGATGAATCATCCCCCTCCTGCGAGATCGGCGGATGATTCGGAGGCAATGCTGCGTTTGAGTTTGATGCGACAGACGCGACATTCCCGAGCGACGCTGAACGATTCACGCTGTTTGCGAACAGGAATCCGATCGCGAATCCGATCACGATACCCCCGATGCCGAATAAGAGTTTTTCTGCCGTCATGCTATGTGAGTGTGATGCCGACCGACTTAAGAAACCGGTCAGGACGTTCGCCGCCGATCAATGCAAAGACATAGTCGTTCGCGATCGTCTCAACGACTTCGCCGGTGTGTACGTTTTCCAAAACAAGCTCATGCTCGCGCATTTCTTTGATCGCGATTCCGAATCGAAGATCGAGAATACCCTCATCCGCGCACTGGTAAAGCTGAAACTTATTTCCAAACTTAACGGTCGGCGCGATCGATGTACGAACCAGGAGCGTCACCTGATTCCTTTCCGCCTCGGGTCGCGGCTCGATCAATGATCCAACTCGTCTCGCGACAAGATCGACGGCAGCCTCCACCGCCACATTGCCTCCGCCGACAACGACAATTTTCTTGCCGCGAAAATCGTCGGGATTTGTCAGGCTGTAAATCACCTTCTGCCGCTCTCCGACTTTCATGTCTTCGTTCGGCAAGCGAAGTCGGTTCGGCGCGCCGCGGAGACCGATCGCTATAACGACTCTTCGAGCGCGATACGTTTTCTCGGATTTATCTTCGCGGCGTTCCGTGCTGATCTTGAAATGATCGCTCTCGTCCACTCGCGTGATGGTTTTGCAGCTTTCGAATTCATTTACCTCGATGCCCTTTTCATCGAGAGCGTTCAGCCAGATGCGAAGTATATTCTCGCGCTGATCTCCGGGAACATGTCCGATGATCTGTTCTGAGATCTCATCGCTAAACTCGTACAACAGTTCGTCTTTTTTCGGAAGGAAGATATTCCGATACGCCGCCATCGGATCCCGTGCGTCGCTCGTTCGAAGAAACGCGGCGATACGCGACCGGAGCGCGGACTCGATCTTCTTACTCATCAACGGCGTCAGTTCGGCACGGAGCGCCGATGGAATTTTCGCGGCGAGTTTGTCGCTCAGTATCGAACCCTGCTGTCCGATCAGATCTTCGACGCTTCGGTCGAGAGCCTGCGGGATCTCTCCGGTAAGTTCATCGCTCGAGACCGCATACTTTGATTTTGTCAGTCCGAGTCCGGCAGCCGGAAGACCGCCAAACCATTCCTTTGTGTCCGGTTTGAAAAAGATGTACTTCCCTTTCGGATATGCCTCGATCGTAGACAGAACTTTCTCTTGTTCGATGGCGATGTAGCTCAATCCCATCTCGCGTGCAGTTGCGGCCGCAGATGCACCTGCCGGGCCGACACCGATGATCGCGACATCGTATTCCACTGACGCGTCGCCCTTTTTTTCTCGGAGCTCAGAAACGATGTGCGAGACGACCTCGTAGCCTTCTTTCACTGCATTCTTGATAAGAGGCACACCGGAAACATCACCGATGATGTAGCAACCGAGGACGTTCGTTTCGTAACTCGCTCCGTCGCGTGTTGGGGCGGGACGCGAGACGACCGGCTTCGCAGTGTTGATCACGATGCAAGCTTTCGGATTTACGGGACACTCGGCCTGGCATGCGGTGTCCTCCATGCAGAGGTCCGGTGCTACGGCGGAAGCGACGCCGTCTACGATCGCGAGAACGTCATGCGGACACGCATCAACGCATGCCTGGCAGCCGATGCATCGATCGGGAAATATCACGGGATGCGGATAGATCGGTCCGCGATATTTGGTGAAGCCGAGCTCCGCAAGCTCGGACGACGTCAATGTCCGGACCGGTGGAGACGACGCTAGTCGCCGGCCCCATTTTCCAAAGAAGCTGTGCGCTCGAACCGAATCGTTAAAGATAAAAACGATTCCCGCCACGACGAGGATTGTCGTCACGCTCGCCCATCCGATCCACGAGAGTCCGCCGTATGTTTCCCCACCAGCTCCGATACCGGCGCGACTGATCCAGACGAGCATCGTCACCAAGGCAAGACAGATAAATATTTGAAATGCCTTCATCGCCCGCCCAGCTCCTCGATCCGTTTGACGACTGCGTCGTGCCTGCGTCGCTCAGCATCGTCGGTTAAAAATTCGCTCCAGCGTCGTGTGCTGAACGGATGCTGAACATGACACGAGATGCAGTTTACTGTGTCCGGAATAAACCTCGGATCGCGCGCTGCTGCGGATGTCGCGGACGAAGTATGACAAGCGGCACACGTCTCGCGCGGCGTGACGCGATCGACCGGATCGAATGATTTGTGACAGCTCGAGCAAGTGACGAGACCTCGCGAATCTCCCGCGACACCCTGCGGCGCTTTCAACCTCGCGACGTGGATCGTGTGAAACTGTCGGCTGAGCTTCGCCTGCTCGTCCGGATCACCGGTCGCCGAGCTTCCGATCTCCGGCACCGCGGCCGCAACCTCCAAATGAACGCCCTTCCAGTTCCACGAACCATTCTCCGCCGGATATCCATACCAGCCGCCGTGCGCAGTCCGAACCGATCGTCCGTTATATGTCTCGTGGTTGTTGTCGCTATGACATTCGCCGCATGAGCGAATCGCCTGGGCATTCAGATCGGCATCGGCTCCACGATGCTCCTGATGACAGACCGTGCACGTGACACCAGCCTCTTCATGAGCTTTGGTGTTACTCGAATGGAATTCTGTTCCCGCGTGACATTTTATGCAGGCGTTCTCGACCGGCTCGTTCGGTGTGTGACATGTCGTGCATGAGTTGCCGTTCGATGCGATCGCGATCGGACTGGCATCAATGACGTTCGCATGTGCCGACGACAACGGAACCGGGGCGTATGCACTTGGGTATTTGAAGAACGCGAGAGCCGCGATCGCGGATATCAAAAGAAATGCCCAGACGAACAAACCGATTCGCCATTTGCGCCTGAGATCGCCCGTCGGCCGCCAATTGAACATCGCCTTTCCCGGGCGCGGTTTTTCTTTCGGCCGCAGGCGAGAACCCCAATCTTCCTTCTCGCGACTCCGTTTCTCCCAGAAAACTTTTAAGACATCATCGATACTCGACTGAGACGGGTTGGCCGGTGTAAACGTCGCGGCTCCCGGTTCTGACGCATGAACCGGACGGGCGACTCCGCGAAGGACACTGATCAAGATCGTATTGTCATCGACGCCGTTGATAATGATCGCGAACGGCCCGATCTGGATCGTATCGCCTTCGGCGAGCACGTCGGACTCTTCGTGACGCAGAAGCCGCCCGTTGAGCGTGAGGACGTTCGATGCCGAGAGATTCGCCAGAACGTATTGCGAAGATTGAAATGTGATCCCGGCATGAATTCTCGATACGCTTTTTTCGTCGAGCACGACATCGCATGTCTCGAGACGTCCGATGAGAATTCGATCTTTTTCAAAACTGCGCAGCGGAGTCGCGGAGCCCGGGAAGTCGATCTTGAATTGTCCGCTGTTCTCGATCATTTCTTATCGGACGTTGAAATAGATCGCCTGTGCCACATGGACGATCATGAGAATGAGCATTAGCGATGTAAATAATACGTGCGGGGCGATCCAGAGTTTGAGAAGCGAATGTAGATAAACGAGAGCATCGACCCGACGAAGCGTCGCCGCGTTCTCAACTGCGTCGAGCAATTGCGTCTGATCCGTTCGCGACATCGTCTCGGCGTGGCTGCGAAAATCGCTTCGTGCGGCGGCAAGCATCGTGTTCAGATCTTCCCTCGCGAAATATTGCCGCAGCAGATATCCGAATCCGAGGAAACGCCGACGCACATCGCGCTCTATGGACTGTCGTAACTCGGGCGTCTCGGCTCGCTCCGCCGCGCGGAGAAGCTCAGTTCGAAGCTCAGCCTGTCGAGCCTGCAGATCCTCGACGAGCAGCGGCTCGCGCTCGATACGAGTCATGAGAACCGGCACGACGATATAACACAACGCACCGAAAATTCCGGACGCGATGACGAGATCGAACGAGATCATGAGCGCGGTTGTGAGCAGTCCGCCGGAACTGGTTCCGCCGTGAACGAGAAGAGCGATCCCGGCGAGCACTCCGAGATAAATGTGCGACAACATCCAGTAGCGAAGAGCTCCCGCTCG
Source organism: Acidobacteriota bacterium (assembly GCA_003223025.1). GTDB lineage: Bacteria > Acidobacteriota > Blastocatellia > Pyrinomonadales > Pyrinomonadaceae > OLB17. The sequence goes on along the minus strand of QHXR01000001.1, from coordinate 534,218 downwards.
CCTACGATAGATCTGCTTACGCATCGGATACATCATCACCCAGACGATGCCGCCGAGGCCGACCAGACCTGTCAGCCAGCGCATCGTCATCCAACCGCCGGCTCCGAAGAGCAGCGCGTCCTGAGAAAACTTTCGCGTCGCCCAAATCCCCAGAGCTCCGAATGCGATCGTCGCGATGATCCCGCCGGCATGCAACATCGTCGCTTTGCGATCCGATCGATGAATGTTCACGCCGATCGCATGCGTCGCGCTCCGACGGACGAGTCCGATCGACTCGTTGATCTCATCGAAATATTCGCGCGGATCGACGCGAACGAGAGCTCCGGTCGGGCAGTTCTCTTCGCACGAATAAGCTTCACGTTTCGCTCCCGCCGGATTCATCGGAGTGCCGTGACACAAATTGCATTTGACCGCGAGTAAATTCTCGGTCTGTTCGACAGGCTCGGGCAGCGGAGTTTCGCCGAGCGAGAAGACCGACGCGATACGCTGCAAAGCGCCGCTGCTGTCGGCAACTTTGCCCGGTCGCGCGATCATCGAGATCGCGTCGTATGGACACTGCGTCGCGCAGTCGCCGCATCCGATGCATGTCGTCGGATTGATATCGATCTCGCCGTCCGGGAATCGGGCGATCGCACCCGTCGGACAGCCGGTCAAGCATTCGGCGTCGCGACAGTGCATGCAAACGGTCGGAACAAGAACGCTCTGCGTCGCCGCGATCGTCGGGCGGATGGGACGTTCGATGTGGATACCGCGACGGACGAGTCGGGTGTGGCCGTGTACCTTGTGACATGCGAGCGAACAGTTGCCGCATCGAATGCACTTGGCCATGTCCATGACGAGAAGATTCACGCCGTCGACGACACCGGTTTCGATCTCGCGGCTTGCCGCCAGAAGCGATCGCGTATCCGCAGGATGCGGCGTGACCTCTGGCGAAGCAGCCTCAGCGCGCGAGGACAGAAACGACAGGACGCCCGCGCGCAGCTCGCCGTCATCCCGAAGTCTCGTGATCGCGATCTCAAGCATTTCAGTACGCCCGCGCACGATTGCGGTGTAATTCCATTCGGCGTCGTCCTTGCCGACTGCTTCGATCCCGAGGTACTTGCCGGCGCCGACAAAATCGAGCGAGACAGAGTCGTCCGATTCGATCAGCAGCTCAGCAGCCTTCGGATTGAATGCCATGCCGGCAACACGCTCGACCCAGCCACTGCGGACAAAAAAGATGCGATTGACAGGATCGCCCTCGCGAAACAGAACGGACCCTTTTTCATAAACCGCGAACCGGGCCGCGTCATTGAAGCTTTTTAGAAAAGAAGGATCGAGTTGTACCTGATCGGATTGTTTGAGCTCGTTGATCGCGAGCGTGAGACCGTAGTTTCGATAATTTCGATCGAGGGTTTTTACAAATCTCGGCAGTTTGCGCAGAAGCCTGATCGCGGGGCGAGTGAGTTCAAGCACGAGAGCAGGCGGGCCGGATCCGGCGACAGAGACAGTAGCGGTTCGCGTGGTCCCGGACAGAAGTGCCATCTCGCCAAAGGAATTTCCGGGCGGGATGGTCCCGAGCTTCTGACGCTCGCCGTTTGAATCCGTCACGCTCGCTTCGAGCACGCCCTCGACGAGGATGTAGAAAATACTGCTCTCCCACGTATCCGCTTCGACGATCGTCTCTCCGGGTGAGTATTGAAGAAGCCGGCAGTATGGGCCGACTTGCTTCTCGCGATAGCTTCGACCAAAGAGGATTATGTCCATGTCGAGCTCGTTGCGAAATTCGCCGTTCGGCAATTTTTCGACAAGCTCCGAGAGCATTTCTACATTTTGAAATGCGTTGATGATCTGCTCGTGGTTTTCGACGACAAGCGGCATGGGCGAACGGGGGATTTAGTAACGCTCTTGAACGTCTGCGCTATTTCCAGATAGTGGCGGCCATGACGGCGATCACCACAAGCATCGCGACTGCGATCAGGGCGAGAACGATGATCGCGATCCAGATCAATATGGGCATCCGGCCCGAAGCGGACGACGGTGTCGGCGGCTCGATGTTTTGCTCCTGCGGGCTCGCCGCTGCTCGCTCGGCCTTGGAGGGAATCACGGTATCGATGTCCTTTTCGGTCCGATGCTTGCCCTTTGAAACGCTCAATCCCATGTCGGAAAGCATCTCGTTGAACATCGTCTCGCCGAGCTGCACGGTGTTCGCGGATCGATCGAAATCCGAAACGTCTGTCCGCTGTTTTTCGTCGACGAAAGCCCTGCCGCAGCCCGGGCAAAACGCTTTTGCCTCGTCCGTAATTTCACCGCATTTGCCGCACCGCTTTTCACCCATCTCTAGTTCTTACGATGACATGAGAAGCAGTCGTTGGTGGTCGCAAATCCGGCGTGCCCTTTTATCTCCGGCCGAAGCTTGGCGGCAGAATCATGACATGTATTGCAGTTGATGTGATAGGCCAACTCGTTGTTGAGGTCCTTCGTCACCTTTTTTCCGCGCTCGTCGTACGTCGCGGTCGGCATCGCGGCTCCGTCGGGAACATTAACGGTTTGAAAATGGCAGCTCCGACACTCTTTAACTTTCTGTGCCGATGTCTGCCAGGAAGCGAGCGTTAATGCGACGTCGCGTTCGGAGGTCGAAAGCGGCGGCTTCAACGCGGATTTCGGTTGGTCGGTATGATGACACTCTATGCATGCGATCGGTGACTTACCGTCGGGGCTGTACATCTTGAACGCGTGCGAGTCGTGATCGAAAGCAACCTCGCCATGTTCGTCCTGGCTGTCCTTACCGAGCGTGAATGATTTCGGGATCTTATTGTCGCCGCCGGCGCCCGCTTGCGGGCTTTGAGGTGCGGGAGCATTTGCCGCGGCATTAACTGAGTTCACGGCGGCGTTTGCTGCAGTTGCCGCAGTATTTACATTTCCTGCAGGCGGCGTCGGTGAAGGCCGTTCGACGACGTGTGCCGAGATCGGAGACCTTCCGACATCGTTTAGAAAAATAAATAGTGCAGCCGAGCCGAAGAATAAAATGATCGCAACCTTCGTGAGGTTTCTCATAGATGTTGAATTATTAAAACTCTGTTCGATTCCTAAAGTCAATGATTGTTCAGATTGGGCGATCTGTCTCGTTTCTTTTTACACAACGGGCCGAAGTCCGCGGTGAACTCCGCGACGAATCGCCCACTCCAAGATTAAGGAAGCATGTTGAAACCGGAACCAGAATGGCATCGTCCGCACGTCGTCATATTAAGCGGATCGTTCCCTCCGAATGCCCTCGAACCGTTATGACATGAAGCGCAATTATTCCCGGCTCCTTTATGCTCTTGCGCCTCGATCGTCGAAACCTGACTTCCCTGCGGAGCCTCCGCGCGTACCGAGTGACATTCGGAGCAATTTACACCTTGGGCAGAACTGTGCTCACGATGGCTGAATACCGCTCGGAAAACATATCGGCCCGCGGGCGTCCGGCGATACGGGGCGACCTCGTGACACACGTTGCATGAACCGATCTGACTCTCGGGAGTGTGGCACGTATAGCAAGTTGCATGAGCGGTGATGCCGACCGGCAAAGTCTTGCCTGCGCCTGCAGTTTCGTGACACGTCGCACAACCTTGCGGTGGAAGGCCTTCGCCTGAGATGTGAGCCGAGTGCACGAACTTCATGTTGAATCCCTCTTCAAATTTCGTCGGGAACGCCCGCATGGTTGGCGGCGAGGCATTCATGTCATCGTGGCAGATCGTGCACATCGTCTGCTGTTCCGCGTTTGTGAATTGACTGATATGACATCCGACGCAGGACTCATGACCCGCGAACTTCTGATCAAGCGAAGCACCTTCGCGTCGATGACATGAATTGCAGTCGAACTTTTGATGCTCGGGAATCGTGTGCGAGAAATTCTTAAATGTTTTGTCCGAGGCTCGAACTGCTATCGCGTCCGGAGTTTCGGATGCGGTGATTGTAACCGGAGTCTTGGGCGCTCGCTCGATGCAGCTCGCGACGAAAATCGCGAGCGAAGCGCATAGGAGAAAACATTTGAACAGATTCTTCATTTATGAGAACAGTGCGAGCCGCCTCTATTTCTCATGACTCGGTGGTGCGGGCAACGCCCCGATCGCCGCTGTATGACAATAGCTGCATTGAAACGGTTTCGATGCCGCACGCTTATCCAACTCGATCTTTAAGTCGTTTTCATGATTGTGACATGACATACAAGACATGATCGGCACGTCGGCATCCTTCATCGTTTTCAGATCGCCGTTCCCCGAGATCCGAACATGACATGTCATGCAGTCGCGGGTGTGAACCAAGTCTCCCTTGTCATTCACGGCGGAGTGATCGAACTTGAGCGAGTAACGCTTGACGACCGCAGATTCGAAATACGGCTGGGTGAGTCGATGACATCCGGCGCAGTTCGTCGCGACCGGTTCCAAACCCTGATAGTGACATTCGAAACACGAAGCATGTCCCGAAGGCATGGTCTTGAAGAACTTTGCAGATGGCGTGAAATTGTCTCCGGCGATGGGAGCCTGACCCGCCGGCATTCGGGGCTCGAACTTTGGCAAGCTCGATGCGGTTTCGTGGCAGATCGCGCAGTTGTTGAATTTTGGCGGATCGTCAGTCAGCTTCCGAAAACTCGCGTTCACAAAATGCGCGACCGCGACTTCGGCGTCGCCGCGCCGCGTGCGAGCGATGACGTCCTGATGAACGTTATGCGGAAAGATCGTGGCGAATTCATGCGACCGCGAGCGCACCGGAAACGGAAACAACGGGGCACTTCTCGGCCCCGCATTCGTGTGACATCCGGCGCAGAATGCCGGCTTATTGCCAACAAAGAAATCCTGTCGATGACAGCTCGCGCATGCGACGTGGCCGGGAAACTGTGCTACGTCCGGAAATCCGCGGGCGGAGAGCCAATTCGAGGTCGGGATCTTGTGACATGAAGCGCAATCCTGTTTCTTGTGTGCCGTAGTCGAATGCGAAAACCGATCGCGTTGTTGGGCCGCCGAACGCGGCAGAAAGTTCACCGCGATCGCTGCGGCGAAAAAGACCGTGATGACAATTACGGATCGGATCTTCATTTCACCGCACACCCTTGTCCGTCGCATGCGAGAATGTCGCGCACGAAGACCTCGCACTTGTCTGCCTTTTTTCCGGATTCCGGAACCGGCAGCGCCCGTACCGCTTTCTTTTCGGCGCCGATCTCAACCTCGCACGCCCAGACGTAGCTTTTAGTCCCGATCTCAAACGGAGCAAGATTTGAAATAAGAAATGTCTCTGTCGATTTACCGGCCGCCGGTTTGATCGGGATGTCGATAAAGATCGCTTTCACCGAAACGCTGTCGGTCATTCCGGACTGCAGCGGCTTCATACCGGCGAGCAATCCATCGATCGCCTTCTTACGCTGCAAGTAAAACCCGTCGCGGAGTTGCGGCGAAAGATTCGTGGTCAGCCACTCGCGAGCAAGTGCGGGCTTCTTCGCGTACTGACGAGAACCCTTTTCGACGGCCGCCTTAAACTCCGGGACCTTCGCCGCATCCTCGGCAGTGATCTCGCGACAGAAAGGCGATTCGCAGTCCTCGGCTTTGAGCCACGAACGGAATTCCGGACTCGCGTTCATCCGGCAATAGAAACAATCGCGTGATACAAACTCCGCCGCACGGATCCGATCGATGAGTGACTTGTTCTCTGCAAGTCCGCCGCGAAAAAGATAAAAGCGCTTTCGCTTGAGACGCTCCTGTTTGCCTTCGATCTTGATACGACCATTCACCTCGAGCACACCAGTGCTCTGCGCCGCAAGTTGCAGCGCGCACGTAAGTGTAAAGAGCACCACCGCCGAGACGCAGAGACGCCGAGCTGCAGAATTATTTCCGAAGTTCCGTTGGAGTGTCTGCGGTTTTTGTGGCGCGGGCATAACAAATGAACAAATCCGTTTCTCGGCGTCTCTGCGTCTCGGCGGTAGTGCTTCACGTCAGTCCAAAAACGGACGCGGCGGAAATTTCAAGAACGGCAGTCGCACACCGCGGACGAAGATCTGATCCGATCGGATCGCCGGTGCGGGTGCAAAAGCATCTGCACCGGCGGCCGAGATAATGTCGTCTTGTTCGATACCGTCACCGCTCACACCGACTGCGCCGACCAGTACACCGCTGCGATAGATCGGAAGGCCACCGGCGAAGATCTGCAGCCCGTTACGGATCTCGGGAATCGTCGTGCACGGGCATGGCGGAAGCATCGTGCGTTTTTCAAAAGCCGCTGACCGGCACATCATCGGCGGAGACACCAGTGCAGTGCGGCTTACGTCGAGTTGAAGGCCGTCGTTGAACGGACTCCAATCCGCGAGTTGCGTACTGAACGGTCCGGCCGTCGAGTTATTGATCCCGTCCGGAAACAACGGCCGGTGAAGAAATCCGATCGCACGGTCACTAAATGCGATCGCGCCGTTGAGACCGAGGCCGTCGCTGCTCGCACGCGCGACATACGAACCGAATCCCGCCGCCGTCAGTTTCGTTCCGGCGTCGATCCGCGCAAAGAAATTCGATGTGCGCGCTTTCTGGACCGAAACGTCCAGCCCGAAGACCGGCGCGTCAGGCTGCCTGAAAATTCCGAGAACATCACCGTTCGTATCGACTACCGCGATCGTCACCCGAGCATTGCTTCCGATCGGCTGTCGGATCGCAGCTCGAACACGATTTGCTAATGTCACCGACGCCGTCAAAATCTGCTGTACCTGCGCCACCGAAAGTGCGGAACCGGCAACGGTCGGAAAGCGCGAACTGAATTGGCCGTTGATGCCGCCGAGAACACCCGGAACAAAATCCGTCGGCGGAGCGGCTCGAACGACAGATGTCACAAGGCCCGGCAGACTGCCAAACGGGATCAGCGGAACGGCGTCGGTTGATGAAATATTGGCGAACGGAAGTCGGATGCCTTCGACGAGAATATTGTCTGCACGTATCAACGCGGGCGCTTCGTATCCGCCCGAAGCAAAAATGGCTATCGTCTCCTCTGCTGTCTGATCGTTGTCGGTTGGAATCCGATCGACCGTGTAAAGACCATCGCCTTCGATGCCGACACCACCGACCGCGACGCCATTCTTATATAAAGGAATACCGCCCGGATCTCCCGACAAACCCAACGGTAGTCCGGCGATCGCGATGTCTGAGCAAGGCAGACTCGAAAACTGAACTCCGTACAACGGTCCGCCCGGACGGTTGTCGACGCCCGGCGGAAAATGTTCCTGGATGATGAAGGATGCGGTCCGCGTCGTGAACGCGTTTCCACCCGATGAAAATATTCCGGCTGTCCCCGCTTTAGAGTTTGCTGCTGCCGTTGACGGAACGGACAAGTTCTCCAGCCCCTGACCGGCTCGGCCGACACTTCGGATCAACGTCATCGTCGGTGCTCCCGTCATCTGAAATGTACCGAGCAAGTTCCCCTCGTCGTCAGTCACCGAAACCGTAACCTTCACATTCATCGCGGCAGCTTTTGATACCGCACGTGAAATTATCTGTTGGACATCAGTAACGGTTAATTCTTGTGAAGGGGTCACGAGGGCCGACAACAATATCGCAAATAAGGCGGGCAGGAACGCGGATGGTTTTCCCAACACGTTTCTTTTCATGACGAAACGAATATCAACTAATCCGGTTCGAGAGTCAAGGTTAAGTTGCTTCGAACACTGATTTTGTGCCAGAATCGCAGGCAGCAAGTCCTGCCCTTTCGTTCGCAATCGGTTCAACCTTATGTCGTCGAGTTTTACGAAACTGGCCCTTTGGTTCGCCGCGTCGATCATCGCCGGTTGCCCGTTCGCAATAATCGCACAATCTTCGTCCGGAGTTCTGCAAGGCAGGTTGTCTTTCACCGATGGCAAACCCGCGGCCGGTGTCATCGTCGTCATCACGAACCAGACAACCTCCGACGAAATTACAAAACGCACAAGCAGTGACGGAACTTTCTCGTCTCGGCTTCGAGCCGGAGCATATCGTGTCCGCGTCCAACTTCCCTACGAAGCGCGATTCGATCGCGGAAAGTTGACCGACTACGGCGTGTTCGCAAGTGTGATCTGCGACGAGACGAAGAAGCGCTGCGCAACGCTCGAGAACGTGATCATCGACGGCGAGCGGAAGATCGACTTTGTTGTCGTCGAGCCGGCAAAAGAAACTGCGGATGCGACGACTCCGACTGCGGCGGCATCGCCGGATCGTCGTGAGGTGCGTGATCGATGGCGGATCGAATTTCCCGAATACGATCGCTATGGCGACAGGGGCGCACGCGGACGCGATGTTCCGTTTCGCCGCGGCAAGTGGTACAACCCGTACGATCAAAACGTCCTGAAGGGCGACCGTCCGATCTTTGGTGACGATTATTTCATTATCCTGTCGGGCGTCAGCACGAGCCAGATCGAGATCCGTCGTACGCCATCAGGCAACAACGTCAGCTCTAACGAACCCGACAGCAATAATTTTTTCGGCAGGCCGGAAAGTTTGTCGTTCAATCAAACGCTCCAGGTATCGTTCGAATTCTTTAAGGGGCAGACGGTCTTTCAACCTCGTCAATGGGCATTCAAGATCTCGCCGACGTTCAGCGTGCCGAACTATCTGAACGCACGTGAGAACGGAATCGTAAACGTCGACGTGCGTCACGGAACGAATCGCACCGATCTCCATGCCTCGCTCGAAGAAGCGTTCGCCGAGGTGAAGTTGTTCGACGTCAGCGACAATTACGATGCGGTTTCGACTCGGGTCGGGATCCAGCCGTTCAGCGCCGACTTCCGCGGATTTTTATATTCGGATAACAATCTCGGAGCCCGCGTATTCGGATCTTTTGCGAACAATAAGTATCAATTCAACGTCGCGTATTTTCGGCAGCTCGAAAAAGACACGAACAGCGGGTTGAACTCGCTCGACAAACTACGAAACCAGAACGTTTACATCGCGAATTTCTTTCGGCAGGATTTTCTATTCAAGGGTTACACGATCGAGGCCGTCGGTGCTTACAACGACGATCGAGCGAGCATTCATTACGACAGCAACGGATTTCTCGTCCGTCCGGCCCTCGTCGGCTCAGCCCGACCGCATTCGATCAAGGCCGGCTATGTCGGGGTGAACGGAGACGGGCACATCGGCTGGCTGAACCTGACGCACTCGTACTACTTTGCGTTCGGTGAAGACGATCTGAACCCGATCGCCGGGCATCGAACGGACATCCGTGCTCACATGGCTGCGGCCGAGGCGTCGGTCGATCGCGATTGGCTTCGCTATCGGGCTTCGGTTTTCTATTCGTCGGGAGACAAGGATCCGACTGACGATAAAGCGACGGGATTCGATGCGATCTTCGACGACCCGAATTTTGCCGGCGGACAATTTTCGTATTGGAATCGAAACGGAATTCGACTCGTCTCGACGGAGATCGGAACAGTGCAGCCGAATAGCCTGCTTCCGACTTTGCGTTCGAGCAAGATCGAGGGCCAGGCGAATTTTGTGAATCCGGGGATCATGATCTTCAACGCCGGAGTCGACGCTGAGGTGACGCAACTTTTCAAGATTATCGGGAATGCGAACTATCTCCGGTTTTCGCGAACCGAACCGCTTGAGTACGTTTTGTTTCAACCTGGAGTGCGTCACGAGATCGGAACGGACCTGAGTGTCGGCGTCGTCTATCGGCCGCTGCTTATAAATAATGTGACGTTCACGTTCGGCGGAAATCTATTCATGCCGGGCCGCGGATTTAGAGATGTGTATACGGATCGGAGTTTAAATTGTCCGATCCCCAGTTTCTGTGGCGATACGGTACCGAATCCGACGAAGCCGCAGTACACGCTGTTCAGTCAGATGAAGTTGGTTTTTTGAAATTTTTGTTTCTTGATTCGCGGTTCGTGGCGGATGCGACTGGAACGCAGGCGTCCCCGCCTGCATGAGTGCGAAGCACGAAAAAGCGCGTAGCGGCCTGAGGATCGAGAGGTTTGACGCCGCGGAAGCCACAGCGTTGCAGGCGGGGACGCCCGCGTTCCAGTCGCATTCGCCGTTTGCGACAAACCTCGAAACCACGAAACAAGAACCCAAAACCGGAGCAGGTTATTCTCAATGCGGGGTCAGATGATTTCGAATCGTAAAACTAAATCGCGTATCAAGATCTTCGTCGTTCTTCTATTTGTATGCATGATCGCGACGGCTTTCTGGAAACGCGAGACGTCTGCCGAGAAGCGCGACGTCGCCGCGATACCGACGCCAACTCCAGAACCAACTGCCGCTGCCTCACCAACCGCCGCGGAGCCACCGATGGAAGGGTGTCTCAAATGTCACAACAACATCGAACCGATGCATCGTTACAACGCTCGCGGCGATGTGTTCGATACGCTTGATGGCGGGAAAGATGCGCAGGGACTTTCGTGCACTTCTTGTCACGGCGGAAACCCTGCGGCGGCGACGCAGGAAGCGGCGCACGTTCAACCGCGCTTTCCAAAGGAATGGGATTGCAAGGATGGAAAATGTTCGAGCCGAAATCCGGAACGCACAAACACTCTGCTAACGAAGGAAAGCGCTTCGTTTGTACGCTTCATTAACCCGGGAGATTTTCGCGTCGTCGCGCAATCGTGCGGCGAATGTCATTCCGACCAGGCTCAAAAAGTTTCGCGCAGCATGATGGCTCACGGCGGGATGCTGTGGGGAGCCGCGCTCTACAACAACGGTTCATTTCCGATCAAGGATGCGCGATTCGGCGAGAGCTACAACGAAGACGGAAATCCGCAAGCGTTGATCCAAGTTCCCGAACCGACGCGAGAGCAACAGGCGTTCAAAGGTTACTTACCGTTTTTGAATCCGTTAATGCGATGGGAAGTTTCGCAACCCGGAAACACTCTGCGCGTTTTTGAACGCGGCGGGAAACGTCGTCTCGAAGTGGGTCTTCCCGATAAAGAAGAAGAGGGCGGTAAGCCCGACAAAGGACTGAGCCCGCGCGGACTCGGGACAAATAATCGAACGGATCCGGTCTTCCTCGGAATTCAAAAAACGCGTCTGATGGATCCGACGCTGAACTACCTCGGCACCAACGATCACGCCGGCGATTATCGCTCCGCCGGGTGCACCTCTTGTCACGTGATCTATGCAAACGACACGAGTGTCGCAGCGGCCGGTCCGTTTGCGATGGCGGGAAATCAGGGAATGTCGAAATCGGCTGACACGAGTATTCCGAAGAATCAATCGGGTCATCCGATCAAACATCAGTTCACATCGCAGATCCCGACGACACAATGCATGACATGTCACATGCATCCGGGCACGAACATGGTGGCGACATATCTCGGGCAGACATGGTGGGATAACGAGTCGGATGGAAAATTCATGTATCCGGCGGATCATCAGATCGAACCGATCCAGGCTGACGAAGTCCGCAAGCTCAACATAAATCCCGAAGGGTCGTCACTGCGCGGGCTGTGGTCGGACTCCTTATTCTTACAGACGACGGGCACGGACCTTTTCAACAAACAACTGCAACGAGTCCAGTTCGCGGACACGCACGGCCACGGCTGGATGTTCAAGAACGTTTACAAGAAAGATCGGAAAGGAAATCTGCTCGACGCCGAAGACAAGATCGTTTCTCCAACCGATCCCGACAAGTTTCAGAAGGCGGTTCATCTTCAGGACATCCATCTCGAAAAAGGAATGCACTGTGCAGACTGTCACTTCCGGCAGGACGCGCACGGAACAGGAATTCTATACAACGAACCGCGTGCCGCGGTGGAGATCGGCTGCGTCGATTGCCATGGCTCGATGCGATCTCATGCGAGCGGTATCACGAGCGGAGAAGCTGCTCTCGCGCCCGAAACTAAAAGTGAGATCACGCAGCGTGAGAAGGCGAACAAGCCGTTGATCGGACGCGATCTGACTCGGCTCAGATTTCGCTCGCCCGATGGAAAGCGCTTGCCGATCCTCGAGATCATCGCCCGCGATACGAAACGTAAGGACGCGAGCGGAAATGAGATCCAACTGAAGAAGGGCGACGTTGTGCAGAACTCGATCGTCGAACCGGGCCGTTGGTGGCGGATCAAACAGACCGCCGACACGATCACGCCGGGCAATCCCGATTACAACGAAAAGAGCGCGTACGCGAAGACGATGCAGAAGGACAACGCGACGTGGGGCGAGGCGAGTGTCGCCGATAACAAACTCGCGCATCAGGAAAACTCGATGACGTGCTACGCATGTCACACATCGTGGGTGACGAGCTGCTTCGGATGTCATCTGAGCATGGAGGCGAATCGGAAGACGCCGATGCGTCATAACGAGGGCGGCGATTCGCGCAATTTCACATCGTACAATTATCAGGTCGTACGCGACGACATTTTCATGCTCGGGAAAGATGGAACGGTGACGGGGCACAAAGTCGCGCCCGTGCGTTCGAGCTCGGCAATTCTGGTCAGCTCGCGGAATCAGAATCGCGAATGGATCTACAGTCAGCAGCAGACAATTTCTGCCGAAGGGTTCTCAGGTCAGACCTTCAACACTCACGTCCCGCACACGGTTCGCGGTCGCGAGACGCAGAGCTGCTCCGATTGTCACGTCTCGAAAGACAAGGACAACAACGCATGGCTCGCTCAGGTCATGCTCCAGGGAACTAACTTTGTAAATTTCATGGGCCGGTATGTTTTCATCGCGGCGACCGACGCCCTTGAAGCGGTCGCGGTCACCGAACACACCGAACCGCAGGCGGTCTATGGCAGCAATCTGCACCGCCTCGCTTACAAAGAAAACTTTGAGAAGTTCGTCGCCGACGGACGAAAGTTGAACGAGGTTTACGAGAACAAAGGAAAACCTGAGGCTCTTCAGGTGCAAGTGCGGGGCGAGTACGCGTACGTCGCCGCGGGCAAAGGTGGACTGCGCGTGTATGACGTCGCGCAGATCGATCACAAAGGTTTCTCCGAACGCATTACAACGGCGCCGGTGTCGCCGCTTGGCCAGAGATTTTATGTCGGAACAAAGTACGCGACGGCGGTCGCCGCTCCGTCGACGCTGGCAGTCGATCCGGCACGGTGGCGAACGGTTCGAAACGATGATGGAACTCTGACGCAGGTTCCGCCCGACGAAGCGGTGAAGATGCACGATGAAGCCGTGCGAGCCGGAAAACCGAGTCCGGTCATAAACGAGGAGCAACCGATCCATCCGCTGTACGCTTACATATTTATCGCGGACAAGTACGAGGGTTTGATACTCGTGAATGCGGCGACGCTTCTCGATGGCGATCCGCGAAATAATTTTCTGAAACGCACGCTCACGTTTAATCCCGACGGAGCACTGACCGGCGCGACGAACTTAACGATCGCCGGAGAATTTGCCTACGTCACAACCGAGCGCGAGTTGGTGATCGTCGATCTCTCGACGCCGCTACAGGCAAAGATCGTATCGCGAATCGAGTTTAATCATCCGACAGCAGTTGCAGTTCAATTCCTTTACGCATTCGTCGCCGATGCGGACGGAATGCACGTCGTCGATATCAAGGAACTGCAATCGAAAGGCGAAGTGCGGCGTGTCGAATCCGCGGATGTTCCGTTACGACACGCACGCGACGTCTATCTCGCCCGAACATATGCTTATATCGCGGATGGAGAAGATGGAATAGCGATCATCGACATCGAACGGCCCGAATCTCCGAAGCTCGATCAGATGTTCAACGACAGCGGAAATTTGAACGACGCACATTCGGTCAAAGTCGCGATGACGAACGCGAGTCTCTATGCGTACGTCGCCGACGGCGAAAATGGATTAAAGATATTGCAGTTGACCGATCCGGAAACGATGCCGGAATACGCCGGCTTTAGTCCGCGGCCCAATCCGGTCGTGATCGCATCCGTCAAGACAAAAGGAAAAGCTCTCGCAATTTCGAAGGGACTTGATCGGGATCGTGCGGTGGATGAAAGTGGAAACCAGATCGCGGTATTCGGACGCCGCGGCGCGCGGCCGTTCCGCTTCGACGAAGTTATGCGAATGCTGCGAACATACGACGGGACGGGAGACTTCTTCGGTGTTTCGGATAAACCTACCAAATGAGCGGGATGGTTCGATAGCCTTGTATAAATTAACCGCGGATGACGCGGATGACGCGGATCAAGAAAGATCTGAATAAATCTTTTTCAGATCCGTTTTGATCCGCGTCATCTGCGTCATCCGCGGTTAATTTATACACATGCCTGGCGACTGACTAGGGAGTCGGTACTTTCCGCCTCTCTCGATAGAAAAGCATGAAGTAATCGTACATCGACCAGAACGCTGTTATCACCGAGATCCACAACGCTCCACGTCCGACCAGATATCCAAATACCTTCCAGTCATTCGCCGTGATAGAAAGCGTCATTAGATCCGAAAACGCAGTCCGCACTTCGGCCACTTCCCAAAAACGGAACGAAGGATAATCGAGTCCGAAATTTGAAACAGGCGGATTGCCGTTCGCCGCCGCTACGAGCAGAGCGACGATCGCGACGCATTGCGCCCACATTTTTACTTTGCCGATACTTTGTGCCTGGATGACGATGCCTTCCGCGGCGGCCACCGAACGAAGTCCGGTGACAATAAACTCACGTCCCACAATTATCACGACAGCCCATGACGGTGCGAGATGCTTCTCGACGAGAACAATGAGCACCGCCGACACGAGAAGTTTGTCGGCGATCGGATCTAGAAACTTCCCTAACGTCGAAACTTGATTTCGTTTGCGTGCAAGATGTCCATCAAGAATGTCGGTGAATGATGCGATGAGAAAGACGACGATCGCCAACGCGTATCCGCTCACGCCAAACCATCGCTCCGCGACCGGCGTCAGGAGAACGACCACGAGCAAGGGCACGATGACGATACGGGCGAAAGTTAAGTAGGTTGGCAGATTCACAACTTCATTTGAATTCTAGAGTCGCGGGAATCAAAGTTCAAGAAGGATGAAAAGTAGCCCCAGATCTCGAAGCCAAGAAACTCGAAACGAGATTGCCCGCGAAATACGCGAAAGGACGCGAAAAAAGAAAACGATGTTGCCCGCTAATAACGCGAATAGCGCTAATGAATTGATTTCCACTGACGCATATTCGCGCTATTCGCGGGCAAAACGTTTTATCTTTTTTTTCGCGTCCTTTCGCGTATTTCGCGGGCAATCTTCAGGGAATTCCAAAGCGACAATCATCATTAAAAAAGGCAGAACGCTTGAATGCATTCTGCCTTTCCATTTTCGCATTTCATCCACGGTCACGCAGGCGGCTGCATGAATCCGAGATTTGTGTTCGTGAAATTCCCGATCTTCGGAAATACGGTCGCAAGATTCGCATCCGGCAAACCGTACCAGCGAGCGAGCGTCGCCGCGTACTGCTCAACCGATGTCGTCGGGATCCAACGTCCGCGTGCTCCTGTTCCGCTGTCGGCGTCATCCGGGCCGTTCATCGTCAGCGTCGGGAACGGAGTTCCGTTCGTCGTGTTGACGCCGTAGAAATCCGCAGCCGTCAGTCCACCGCCGACGACGAAATGGTGATTCGCCCAGGCATGATCGGTACCGACAACTCCGGCACCGACTCCGGCCGGGCTGAACGTTCTCGAGAAATCGGCCATCGTAAACTGCGTGACTTTGTCCGCCAGGTTTTGTACGACCATCTCTTCATAAAACGCCCGCATCGCCTGGCTCAGTTGAATCAGCAAGCCGCTCTGGCCGTTGACCTGACCGTTGTGCGTATCGAAACCTCCGAGCTGCACAAAAAACACCTGACGATTTACGGTGAGATCGGTGCGCTTTTTGATAACGCGCGCGACCTGCTTCAACTGGTTTCCGAGACTGGTATTTGGAAACGGCACGGTCACGTCCTGAAATGTCGCGAACACTGTATTCGCTGCGATCGCCTGATCTGTCACATGGCTCGCGGCTGCGACGATCTGTGAATTCAGATCCTGGGATCGAAGTTGATTGAACGCCAGCAGTCTTGCGTTGGATGCTGCGTTGCCGTTGTAACCGGCTGGATTCAGCACTTGGTTAAGACCCGTCGGCGCCGCGGCGATCGCGAGTGGCAGCGTAGTTTGTCCCGCGGTAAAAAGTTGCGCACCGGAGATCGATGTGATCATCGGGATCAGTCCGCTCGGATTGTCCGGCGATGTTCGCAGATCCGACATTCGCCCTCCCCAGCCCGTGTAAGTTTCGATATCGCTTCGTCCGCCCTGGTATTGCGAAACCTGGTCCGAGTGCGAGAACAACTGGAATGGCTTCTGCACCGTGTTTTGCTGATATTGGGTCCGCGTCATCGGAGCCACGAGCGTGCCGACGTTAGTCACGGCGGCCAACTTTCCTTGTGACCAGAGCTCGTGGACACCGTTGTTGACGATGTTCGCTCCGGCCGGCTGCGGCCCCAGTCCCGGATGCAATCCGTAGTTCAAATTACTCATTCGGGGAACCGGAATCGAAAGTAGCGCCGCCTGATCGATGGCGAGCCCTGACGCCAATCTGGCGTTCGAGTACGCAGTGTAGTTGCTTATATTCCCATCATTGTGATTTGGAATGACGGTATTGTTTCCGTCGTTCCCACCGGACATGAAGATGCAGACCAGTGCGCGATAATCGTTCGGAACTGCGCTCTCCTTATCGTCGCTCACCTTCTGCGCGAGTGCGCTCATCAGGCCGAAGTGGCGCATCTGCGTCGCGAGCGCCGTCATGCCTAAAGTGCATCCGGTTTTGATCAAAAATTCGCGTCTATCCTGTTTCATAGTTTTTACCTCTGCACCTGGAATTGCGACGACGTCGCGATCAAATAGACTGCCGTCTGTGCCCGAGCAAGCGGATTCGTCGACGCGACCGCATTGACAGCGGTCATGAGCGTCGTCTTCATCTGCGGAGACATCGTGCCGTGCATCATTCTCGTGTTCAGGTGATCGAGCAGTTGATTGCTCGTCGTATCACCCGCCGCGAGAGCTTGAAGATCACCGATGTTGATCTTTGTTCCCGACGGCGTATTCGGAAGCGCGACGTTTATCTGTCCGAACGCGAGAGAGTTTCCGATGTTCGCACGTCCGATCGCGGTACCGGTTGTAAAGATCCCGAACTCGGGTGCGAGCAATGTCGTTCCGGGAACGATGAAGTTCGGCGGATAGTAATTGAAAACCGTCGGCGCAATGAACGCGTTCTGCCCCTGGCCGGACGGGAAACGATTGATATCACCATCGCTCCGTCCCGTACCTGCGGCGTCGGAGACATTGAAGTTGCGATAGATGTTTGTCATCAACTGAACGGGCTCGCGAAGCTTCCCGTAACGCGGATCCGATTTCACATCGCCCCGAGCTTCGGGATCGAGCAGGATCGCCCGCACTACTTCTTTCATCTGCGCCGGGTTGTTTCGATTCGCATTAAAGACAGCGGAGACGCGTCCGACGTATGCCGGAGTCGGATCACTCGTCACCATCTGCTGGATCAAAAGCTTGCTGACGAACGGTGCTACGTTCGGGTGATTGTAGATGTTGTCGAGCGCCTGGTTGAGCGAGTTGTATGCGTACGTGTAAATCTGTGCCGCGGTGCATCCGGTACATGCCGGGACGTTTTGGTTCGTCACGCCGGGATAAATTAAAAGCGTCTTCGCGGTCAGATCGTGTTGCCCGGTATTGAGCGACATCGGATCTTTATAATCCGGCAACCCCGCGACCGAGTCCGGGCAATTCGCATTGAGATCGGCGACGCGACAATCGCGCCAACCGGTGAACACCTTCGTGAAATTATTGATCGTGTTCTGATCGTAGGTCGGGATCGGATTATTCTGCCCGTCAACCTGCACAGTTCCATCCTGATTCAGCATGAACAGACCGATGTTGAAGAGCTGTAGTACCTCTCGCGGATAATTCTCATTCGGATTAGTACGCGTCGACCGGATCATGTCGAGATAATTTCCCATGCCCGGATTCAGAGTCATATCGGACATCAGCGTCCGCCAGTTCCCGAAAGCATTCTTGCTCAGCTGCTGGTGATACTCGATCATCCACGACGATTGCTGAGTGTCGACACCGGAGATCACCCAGATCTGACTAAGCGCCCAGCTCACTCGATGATGAAGTTGAGGTTCGCCATAGAGAGCCTCTTTGTAGAACCAGGTCTGGATCGGATACATCTGGTAATGATCGCGGATGCAGAGCTGGTACTCAGGTGTGTTGGGATTTGGTTGCGGTCCGCAGCCGTTCGGCGGTGCCGCCTGAGAATCGGTCGACTTAAGAGGAATGTTCGGATAAGGATTTGAAACCGACGGGTAGCTCATCTCGAACTGCTCGGCGAGCCATGTCCTAAGACCAATGCGCCGGATCCGGCTATCGAGTGATTGTGTCGGACCAAACGTCGCCTGTTCGAGAAATCGCATACGATCTCCCGACCATTTGTAACCGACGAGTTCTGCGGTCGGCGAATTATTCTTGCCGACGGATGCGAAAGGAGTCGGGACAGCGCCGGGATCGTCCTTGATCGTGCCACCGGAGCTTCCGTATGCGAGTCGAACACGATTGCTCGAAAGACCGCGCCATGTCAGACGGACGAGAACATCGCCTTGGGTCGGCGGCTCGATCCAGTATCGAAGTTCGTCGGTCATCTCGAAGACGACGTTGTAAACGCCTCTCTGAAATTCGGATGGCCTGACATCGATAACCGGAAATCTGTATTCATGGCCAACGGCGTCTTCGATGTAAACACGCACCGAGTTCGCACCTTCGCCATCCATGAAAGAGATATTCGTGACGAAGATTTCGGCCCTCTGACCGGGAAGGAAAGCACGCGACGCGGTCCGCGACTTAGGCTTCGCAGCCACGCTCGACAGCGCT
Organism: Acidobacteriota bacterium; assembly: GCA_003223025.1. Classification (GTDB taxonomy): domain Bacteria; phylum Acidobacteriota; class Blastocatellia; order Pyrinomonadales; family Pyrinomonadaceae; genus OLB17. Next base: position 515,433 of record QHXR01000001.1, on the reverse strand, counting down.
CGCGTCGAATCGTTCTCGCTCAAAATGACCGGTGTCGGCGAATTCGGATCCGCATCCTGCTGACCGTACGCGATCACCAGCGAAACGAGAATAAAAACCGATGTGCTTATGATTCGCAGCAGGAAGCGCGACTTTAAGCTGGACATACCCTTTCCTCCTCTAGGCGGCTAATTCGATCTTTTGTCTATCTGTGAAGGATTCTTGGAAACGGCGGGTGGGTTCGATGGCCGTTAAAATATGTTATACAGATAGAAAACTAAACCAATCTCTCAAAAAACACAAGCTTTTTCTGAATGAATTCGCAAGCGTTTGGCGGTTCATGCTGAATAAGACGACGAGCGAACCCGATTGGTCTGATTAATTGTAAAGATTTGTGGTGATACGCCACAGATAATAAAATCCATCCATGCCTGCTCAAATATTTCTCGCGACGCCGGATAGTTTTAGTTTTCGCCACACGGTTTATAGTCACGGCTGGAGCGACCTCGCGCCGTTCGAATTGGATAGCGAAAAATGGCGTCTGCGTTACGCGTTTGCTGATGTGGGTTCTGCGAAACCTATCTCGGCTGTCATCAGCGAAGCGGAAGGTGGACTGAATATCGAGGTCGCGGTAAAAAGATTCATTGAAGATCGACTGAGCGAAAAAGTGCGTCATGTACTTCGACTCGATGATCCGCTCGAGGACTTTTACGATCTCACGGATCGCGAGGAGCGACTGCGGTGGATCTCGAATTTAAAAGCCGGGCGATTGATACGATCGCCGACGGTTTTCGAGGATCTGATAAAGACGCTCTGCACGACTAACTGCTCGTGGGCTTTGACGAAGAACATGGTTCGAAATCTCGTAGAGAATCTCGGTGAGCCTGCAACCGGGGGTGGAAGATCGTTTCCGACCGCGGAGGCTCTCGCATCGGTTGACGAGAAGTTTTATCGCGACGAAATTCGAGCCGGATATCGCTCACCGTATTTCGTCGAGATCGCCGGAGCGATCGCGAGCGGAAAGATCGATCCCGAATCGTGGCTGACGACGGAGATGCCAACCGACGAATTGAAGAAACAGATCAAGAGCATGAAGGGCTTCGGCGATTACGCGGCCGATAATTTATTAAAACTTCTCGGACGCTACAACGGACTCGCGCTCGACTCGTGGCTGCGTTCGCAATTTTATAAGAAGCATAATCGCGAGAAAGTTTGTGCTGATAAAAAGATCGAGAAGCATTACAAAAACTTTGGTTCGTGGAAAGGACTCGCGATCTGGTGCGACATGACGGAGCGATGGTTCGATGAAAAGCTCATGGATTAAGCCGGCCTTCATCGCGTAGCGATTGACCGAATTTAGCCGTGGGTCTTAACCCACGGTACCAACCCCTATCCGATTCGCGTCGCGTAGCGACGCACGAAAGAATTCGACCGTCGCTACGCGACGGAACTCCACCCGTGGGTTAAGACCCATGGCTAAATTCGGTCAATCGCTACGCGATGAAACCAAAAAGAAGAAGAACAAAAACATGGGCCGGACCACGGAACACATTGAACACACCGAACGAATACGAAAACGCACCATCCTATCGGCGTACAAACAATTACCGATGATTTCGCATCAAAGCCAGGATCTTCGAACGTAAGTCCGATTCGGATTTGTGTAGTAAACTATTCCCGCGTTTGAGGCGTATCCCCTAAAGAATGATTGAGGCCGGCAAACTTTTACAACAGCGTTACCGCATCGATAAACAGATCGGGCAGGGCGGAATGGGTGCAGTTTATGTTGCCACCGATGAGCGATTCGGCAGCACGGTCGCGATAAAAGAAACGCTGTTCATGGACGACAACTATCGTAGAGCGATCGAGCGCGAAGCTCGTCTGCTGAATAGTTTGAAGCATGTCGCGCTGCCGCGAGTGACCGATCATTTTCTTGAAGAGAACGTCCAGTTCCTGGTGATGGAATTCATCGCCGGCGAAGATCTCGCACACACACTCGAATCGGGCGGCCGCCCCTTCCCTGCCGATACTGTTCTGAAGTGGGCTGATCAACTGCTCGATGCACTCGACTTTCTTCACAATCAAGTCAATCCCGTCATTCATCGCGACATCAAACCGCAGAACTTAAAAGTAACTCCGACCGGTCAGATAATTCTTTTGGACTTCGGTCTCGCGAAGGGCAATCCGACCGATGCCGGACATCAGACCGCGGCAAAAAGCATTTTCGGATATTCGCGCAATTACGCTTCGCTCGAGCAGATCCAGGGAACCGGAACGGATCCTCGCAGCGATCTTTATTCGCTTGCTGCGACTCTTTATCACCTGCTGACGAACCATCCGCCGGAGGACGCTCTCACGCGAGCGATGGCCGTGCTAAGTCATCAGCCTGATCCGCTGGTGCCGGCGAATAAGACCGTTCCAACGATTCCGGCGGGCGTTGCCGGCGTTCTGCAGAAGTCTCTCGCACTGAATGCCGCTCAGCGTCCTTCGACAGCGAACGAGATGCGGACGATGTTGAGAGAACATGAAAGGTATGCGGATCTTGTAGTCGAAACTTCGGCAAACGTGGCTCCGTTGCGGACCGAGATCTATTCGCAGAAGACAAAAATTCTTCCCGGGTCAACGGTTCAGCACGGAGATCGTCCGACTGATGTGAAGACTGAAATCATGCCCGGCGGGTTATCGCAATTGACCGCGTTGAAAGGATCGGCCGCCAATACTGCATCAGATAACAAACGGCGATTTGGGATCGTGGCGATCGGCGTCGCCGCGCTGCTTCTCGTGGGAAGCATCCTCGGCGGAGTCTTTCTTTTCAGTCCGTCGATGTTTCCAGATGAGACCACCGAATCGCCGGCGACCGAATCTTCGGCTCCGGTTCCGGAGGTCAAAACGGAATCGGTGGCATCAAACACGAACACCGCTGCGACAGCGGACGGAGCCTCGGGTGAATCTGCCTCTTCATCCGTCACTGCCGATGCCGCGGCGCCGAGATCCGCAGAATCAAAGAATAACCGCGCATCGCAGCCGGCGACACCGAAGCCGCCGCCGACTCGAAACGAACAGATCATCGTGGACGGCGAAACGGTTTACATGGGCGACACTAAGATCACACCCGATGGGACTATCGAAACACCGGATCACATCATCGACGAGAATGGAGTGACGCCGCGGAGACCCGGCACACCGAACGTACGAACGGTCGTGATCCCGCCGATCGACATGCGTTACATGACGCCCGCGCAACGCCGGCGCCTTCAGGAAAGTTTGAGAAAACATCGCGTCACGATGGCTCCGAGCCCGACGCCCGAAAATTAAAAAAGCCGGATCATAACGGTCCGGCGCTTTGCAATCTTTATTACCTCGTTCAGATCTCTTCCAAGACCGCATCGGTCTTCATCAAAGTCTCGACAGGAAAAGTATTCTCAACAAATTTCAAGTGCAGCTTCTTGCGGCCATCTTCCGTCGCCTGCTGGTTGCATACGACAGCAAGGCCTGAGAAGTCATACTGCTCGCTGATAAATTTCACGCGATCGCCGATGCTGACGTTCAGCGTCGTGAAGACCGCGGCTCCGCTCCGGCTGACGTTTTCGGCTGTCGTCCGCTCGCCTCCGATCGAACCATCTTTTCGATCGATCAGCGCCAGGTAAAGATCGACCGTCTTCCAAAAACGAACGTCTCTTCTCTTCTTGAACGGAGTCTTCGCTTCCTCGACTCTCCACATGCCTTCGTCAGTCACGCCGCAAATTCGATAGTGCTGCGACGGATTCTCGTCATAGTTCTCGGGACAATCCTGTCCGATGAACGCGACGCCGAGATGGTAACAAAGCGGACCTTCGCTCGCGGTCAACTGTTCACAGTGCTGGACAAGGCCCCAGACCGCATACATCTCCTTTTCGAAGTCATACGTGCGCATGTGCGGCGGCAGCGGCAGCATTAGCGAGACTAGTGTTCCCACCTCGCAGTACCGCGAAAAATTAAAACTCGACCCCGTAGGTGAGAACGTGATCAGCTCCGCCACATCTTTCCATTGGCCATCGCCTTCCTCGTTTCCTTTAACTACGGCATGTAAGGACATAGACGCAAGGCCTGCTTTATGTTCTAGCAGTTCAGGGGGGACTGACATTTGAAGCATACTCCGGGGGATAAATCTGTGTAATGCATTTATGTTTGTGAGGGAGGTAAATCATCAAGACGGTTGTGAGAGTCGAAAAGTTTAATCTATTCCCTCCAGAGGGAAGAAGTGATCGATAAATTCGAGGTGAAGACGAATGATGCCGTCATCCCCGATCCGCTTTCCGCGGACGATCGAAATAATACTCAGCTCGTGACGCTCGCTTTTGACGCGAAGAAATGCTCCGGGCTCGACATTAAAAGAGGTAAAGACGGCCGCACCGCCGAGACTTATGTTCTCGGTGACGCTGATCTCGCTCGCCGCGACGTCTCCGTTCTCATCGAGCATTTCCAGCAGTAGCGACTCGGGTATCGCAAAACGAGTGTGTCGGCGTAAGTACGCCGGAAGATCGCTCTCGTCGGGATTTGTTTCAGCTTCTACCAACTGCCAAAGTCCGCCATCTTCGCGGCTCTTAAGGTCATACAGCTTCGATGGATCATCTTGGAAAGTTCCCGGTGGGTGCTTTCCGATGAACGCGACACCGATCGCATAACCCTCCGTCGCTCCGGCGCTGGTAAGTGAGACGCAGCGGCGAACGAGGCCCCATACTCGATATTGAGGTTCAAGGTAATCGTAACAGCGAAGCTGACGCGGCATCGGAACGCTCATCACCACGAGACGTCCGCGCTTTACGGGCCGGCGCAGCTTAAATCCGGCTCCAAAAGCGGAGATATCCTCAAGACGAGTGATCTCATTCCACGAAAGCTTGCCGTCGACTTTTACCTCGACGCGGGCCGGCAGGGCCAACGGATATCTTTGAATTCGTCGATTGTCTGGATCTGTGACGATTGTTGACATTTGGTATTCGAGCGAACCGTAGTAACTAGGGGGGTTCGTGTTACGAAAGATTGTGTTTTGAAGAATTTAGCGGGCCCTGATGGAGGGGTTGGAAGTTGCTAAACAGGCGGTCCGCCTGTAAGATAGAAGATAACATCAATCGGAAATAATTTCCATATATTTTTAGTCCTGCTGGTTGCTCCGCTCCCCCGAAATAACACGGGTATTTAAGAAGCAAGAAATTCTCAAATGGATTCATTACTAGAACGTAATCAGATAAATATCGAAGACGAGATGCGGCGGTCGTATCTCGATTATGCGATGTCCGTCATCATCGGACGCGCCCTGCCGGACGTCCGCGACGGCCTAAAACCCGTCCATCGACGCGTACTTTGGGCGATGCACGAGCTCGGCAACACTTATAACAAGCCTTACAAGAAGTCGGCCCGCGTGGTTGGCGACTGTATGGGTAAATATCACCCGCACGGTGACCAGTCGATCTACGACACCCTTGTGCGTCTTGCTCAGGATTTCTCGATGCGATATCCGCTCGTCGACGGCCAAGGTAACTTTGGCTCGATAGACGGCGATAACGCTGCGGCTCAGCGATATACGGAAGTTCGTCTGGCAAAGCTGACGAACGAAGTTCTCGCCGATATCGAAAAGGAAACTGTCGATTTTACGGCAAATTACGACGATACCCTTTCAGAGCCCTCGGTAATGCCGACACGGTTCCCGAATCTTCTTGTGAACGGCTCAGAAGGGATCGCCGTTGGAATGGCAACCAAGATTCCGCCTCACAATCTGACGGAGGTGCTCAACGCGACGATCGCGCTGATAAAGAATCCGGCAATCACGATCGACGAGCTGATCAAGATCGTTCCCGGTCCCGACTTCCCGACTGCCGGTTTCATCTACGGGCGTGAGGAGATCCATCGAGCATATCGTGAAGGCCGCGGCATCATCCAGATGCGTGCCAAAGCGGCAATCGACCGCATCGGCCGAGCCGATCGCGAGCGTGACGCAGTCGTCATCACCGAGATCCCGTATCAGGTGAACAAGGCCCGCTTGATCGAGAAGATCGCAGAACTCGTACACGAGAAACGCCTCGACGGAATCTCCGAGCTTCGCGACGAATCGAGCCGCGAAGGAATGCGTATCGTCGTCGAGCTCAAACGCGACGCCGTTCCGCAGGTCGTACTCAACAAGTTATACAAGCTGACGCCGCTGCAGGCGTCGTTCGGGATCATCAACATCGCGATCGTAGACGGACAGCCTCGGCTGCTGAACTTGAAGCAAATGCTGGAGCATTTCTTCGAGTTTCGCCGCTCGGTTGTTCGCCGCCGAACAGAATTCGAACTGCGCAAAGCTCAGGCTCGTGCCCACATTTTGGAAGGCTTGAATAAAGCGATCGACGCTCTCGATCACATCATTCCGCTGATCCGAAATTCGCGATCGGTCGATGAAGCCAAATCGTGGCTCACCGCAAAATTTGGCGGAATCGAAGAGATCAAGAAGTGGCGTGGCATCACCGGCGACAAATCGTCGGACGCATTTCTCAAAGATCTTCGAAAGGTTATCACCAGTCTCGGATTCTCCGACATCCAGGCTCAAGCGATACTTGATCTGCAGTTGCGTCGCCTTTCGGCTCTCGAGCGACAGAAGATCCTCGACGAATACGAAGCGCTGCTCAAGCACATCTCCGAGCTCGAGAACATTCTCGCGAACGAACCCGTGCTCCGTCAGGTGATCGTCGATGAGCTTGAAGAAGTAAAGAAGAATTTTGGCGACGAAAGACGTACTGTCATCGTTGATCTGGACGCCGAGTTCAACATCGAAGATCTGATCAAGGACGAAGACGTCGCGATCACAGTGACGAAGGCGGGATACATCAAACGCACGCCGGTCTCGACTTACTCGCGTCAGGGCCGCGGCGGTAAAGGACGTCTCGGAGCGACCGCAAAGAACGAAGATTTCGTCGAGCATCTTTTCATCGCTTCGACCCACGCGTATCTGATGATCTTCACCGACGACGGTCAGGTCTTCAAGATCAAGGTGCACGAGATCCCGGAAGCTGCTGCTGCCGCTCGGGGAAAAGCGGTCGTCAATCTTGTTCAGCTTTCAGGTGAGAGAAAACTCGTTGCAGTGATGCCGGTACGCGATTTTGGCGAAGAGGTTTATCTCACGTTCGTCACGAAGCAGGGCGTGATCAAAAAGTCGTCGCTTGGTGATTTCGGAAACATTCGTGCTAACGGCATCAACGCGATCAACATCGACGAAGGTGACGAGCTTCTGGACGTGATCCGCACCGATGGCAAGTGTCAGATCTTCATCGCGACACATGACGGAATGGCGGTTCGCTTTAATGAGAAGGATGTTCGTCCGATGGGACGTGCGGCTCGAGGCGTTCGCGGTGTGAATCTGCGAAAGGGCGACGAGGTCGTTTCGGTATGCGCCGTTTCACAGGAAGGAACTGAGAAGATCTTGTCGATCTCCGAGAACGGATTCGGAAAACAGACGATCGTCAGCAGCTATCGCCTGACGAAACGCGGCGGCAAGGGCGTCATCAATATGAAGACGACCGCAAAGACCGGCAAGGTCGTCGCTTCGTTCCCGATCGAAGAGGACAGCGAGATCATGATCATCACTCAGCAAGCGAAACTTATCCGTCTCGGCGTCGACAAGATCCGCGAAACCGGCCGAAGTGCCCAGGGCGTCACGCTGATCAAGACCGGCGACGACGACCGCGTCACAAGCGCCTCGCTGCTAGCGGTCGCTGAAGACGAAGACGACGATTAGTTTTCTGTTTAGTGAAAAATACGAAGCGGGTGTGTCGATTGATACACCCGCTTTTCTGTCCGACCACCTACCTTCATAAGTGGATGACGATATGGTGCCAGCGGCAAGTCCGCGAAACTCTGATCCGGCAGGAATGCCGAGCATCGAAGGTGAGAAACGATTTCTCACATCCGGCGCTGACGAACGCGGTCGCACTTTACAGAGAATACAAATCGAACACGCCCGCAAATCTCATTCGAATGCGTTCAAGCGCTTTTTTGTCTTTCGCCGAAGCCGCGGCGTTGATCGAGTCGGTGTAGTTCAAAAGGTTCAGTGCCTTGATATACGGTGCGATGTCGGAGAATTGCTTTTTCTTCATGCCGTAGCCGTCGATAAAATTTTGCTTCGCGTCGATGTCGAGATCATGAAGCGCGATCGACAGTTCCCAGTGCGGAGCGATATTCGATGTCGCCTTTTCCCAATCGATGATCGCCGCGATCTTTCCCTTGGTGTCGACGATGACATTTTTCAAACGCAGGTCGCCGTGATTTAAAGAGGGCCGCGTTTTGAGTGTCATCATTTCCCTGCAAACACGTCTTAGCGATTTGATCGCGGATGCCTCGCACATGCGATTCTTTTCGAGCGTCTCGATCCGCGCTTCGTATCCAAATTCGCCCTCTAAATATTCTTTCAGAGTTTCGTTTCTGGAAAGCTCATTGCCGGACCAGTCGAACGTCTCGCCGAAACCGTGCGTGCGGATCGAATTAATTTTCGACGCAAGGCTGCCGAGCTCCGAAATAATCTTCTCGCGCTCGGGATGACCCGTTGCTTCTACGCCATCGACGCTTCGGGTGATCGCATACGGAAAAGGAATTATCGAGAAGCCGGTTTCCAGGATCTCCGCGGTCGGAATTCCGGCTCGTCGTGCTGCACCCTCGCACCACTGCTCTTTGATGAATGCATTGACGCGTCCCTTGTCCGGACTGATCCGTACGATGAAGTCGCCTTCGGCGTGATTCGTTTCGAAGACAAAGTTTGAAAGCCCGGCGGATTTATACTTCATCCTCGCCGGCCTGCTGCCGAAGTGATGCTGGATAACAAAACGCGCGAGCCGACGGAATTTATCAACCTGATTTGCCGACGCGTTTTTCTTCGATTGAGATCGCATTAGAAAGTTCCTGAATACCGGCGAGTCGAAACATGACATCACCGAGCTCGAACGAATCGGCGACGCGGATAGTCGAGTGCAACCCTCGGAAAGGAAGCTCCATCGGACCGACCTGGACGGCCATTCCAACTCCGTTGAGAAAGACATCCATCGTGGTGTCACCGGCACCGAGTGAAGATTTCATATCAAAACCGATATATTCTGCTGCGGCTTGGGCACCGGAAAGTTTGTCGACTCCTTTGGTCGTGAAAAAGCTACTTGGCTTGGAGTGCTGATAGGCCATCAGCTCATCGGCTTTACGCTCGATCAGCAAAAAGATCATGCAGATCTCTTCCTTGTGTAGTTGCTCCTGGAGCTTGGCCGACTCAACCGCCGAGACCGCAGACGCACTTTTATATTTTTCTTTTACGTGTTCGACTTTCGCGGCGACCGGTGTCCAAATGATCTCACCCATTCGCCAGTCTCTCGGGTAATAAAAAAGAAGCACGTCTCGGATGTTGTCGGCGAGAAGCGCATCGACTCCCGCGAGACACGCGTCGATCTCATTCGTGCTCAGCGGGAATGCGGCTATCTCTTCAAAACAGATCTCGTCCTTTTCATCTCGCTGAACATATCCGATTTGACTGCCGTTCATCGACACGATCGGGATCGGAGAATTTGAGATCGCGAGCCATTCCTTTCCGAACGTTCGCATTACGGAAAGCGGAAATCGAAGTGAGTTTAGGACGACCGGCCGACCGCGCTCGTAGAGCGCTTTTAGTCCAAGCTCGACCGGCCTCGGCACAGTGACACGACCGCTGTCCTCGTGAACGGCAGTACCGTCGAGATCGATCACGACCCCGCCGTGCTCGGTAAATCCCGATCCGTGTGCGAAATCACCCAGCGCATTTTCTACTTGGAGACTCAAAGGCATACACCGACATGTCGAGCAACTCGTATGCCTGTACCGGCGTGGTTCGATTTCTTTCTTCGGCCCTGCGTCGCGGAGTGCAACTAGCCCGCCGAAACTCGCCCGTAAATTTCCGTTAATTCTCTTAGCCGATCGGCGATCTCGTCACTCAATGCGCCATCGGTAAATCTCCACTGCCAGTTCCCCGAGGTCGACGCCGGCAGATTCATTCTCGCTTCATTTCCGAGACCGAGAACATCCTGCAGCGGTGCAATCGCGACGTCCGCGACGGATGACCAGGCCGAGCGAATGAGATCCCAATTAATTTCACTTCCATCTGTGTTGAGATATCTCATGCAGTGCTCGCGGGCCGGACTGTCCGGCGGCTGCGAATTCCACCAGCCGACTACGGTGTCGTTGTCGTGGGTTCCGGTGTAAGTGATGCAATGATGAATGTAGTTGTGGGGCAACGCTTCGTTGTGGGCGTCGCCGCCGAAAGCGAATTGCAGAATCCGCATTCCGAGAAATGCAAAATCGTCGCGCAACGCTTCGATCTCAGGCGTCATGAATCCAAGGTCTTCGACCCAAAACGGCGGATCGCCCAAAGCATCTTTTACGGCCGTGAACAATTCCCTGCCCGGTGCGTCAACCCATTCGCCGTGCTCGGCTGTCGCGTCGCCGCCGGGAACCTCCCACGCCGCGCCAAATCCGCGAAAATGATCGATCCGCAAAATATCAACCGTTCTCAGCGCGGATCTAATGCGCTCGATCCACCACCCGAAACCGTCATTAGCCATCGTTTCCCAGTCGTAGATCGGATTTCCCCACAGCTGACCCGTCTTCGAAAAAAAGTCCGGCGGAACACCGGAGACGACTCGCGGAGAGCCGTTGTCATTTAGCTTGAAGAATTCGCGATGATGCCAGACGTCAGCCGAGTCGAGAGCGACGAAGATCGGCACGTCGCCGACGATTCGAACTCCACGTTCGTTGGCGTAACTTTTCACGGCGAACCATTGTCTGAAAAAAAGGAATTGATAAAACTTCTCGGCGCGAATTTCGGAAGCAAGAATATTCGAGATCTCCGCGAGAGATTTTTCGTCGCGTAGCTTTAGAGGCTCGTCCCACTCGTACCAAGGCTTCTGATCTTGCGATGCCTTGATCGCACGGAAAAGAGCGTAGTCTTCGAGCCACGAAGCATTCTCCTGAGTGAACGCGTCGAAGGCGTGTTGCAGATCATCCGAGGCATTCGCGAAATTTTCGAACGCGTTTCGGAGCATTCGATTTTTCAATTCGTAAACTGCTCCGTAGTCGACGCGTTCGGAGTTTGAATCGATCGTCTCGATCCCGGACTCCGGCAATAATCCGTCCTCGACTAATTTCTCCGGCGAGATCAAAAGTGTATTCCCGGCAAACGCCGAGAACGACGCGTACGGCGAATCGCCCCAACCGGTCGGACCGAGCGGCAGGATCTGCCAGTATGTTTGCTTTGCCCGCTCGAGAAAATCTACAAACTTGAACGCGTAGTCGCCGAGATCACCAATTCCGTTGGAGCCGGGCAGAGACGTAGGATGAAGAAGTATTCCGGATGCTCGGCGATTTTCCATTTGATGTGAATTGCAATTATCTTCTACGGTCAGCGAAAGTCCAAAATCCGCGAGGCGCTTTTAACCGCAGATAACGCTGATTAAGAATTATCTATAAAAATCTTTTCTTGATCCGCGTTATTTGCGTCATCCGCGGTTAATTGCGCTGCAGACCGGGCCTCTTGGTTTGCTCGCCGCATCACAATTCCATACTATGTAACCCGATCGGACTTTTCCTCATACATGGCTATCGAAACCGAAAAAAAATATCACCTCGGCCCCGGACGCGTCGAGGAGATCACGCAGCGACTCGTCGAGCTCGGCGCGGATTTCGAGAAAGAAGTTTTCGAAGTTAACTACCAGCATCGCGGGGGCGAGATGGACGAACGCGGCGCCACACTTCGTTTAAGAAAGATCGGCGACTTCACCGTCTTAACTTACAAAGAAAAGGTCGCAACCGAGAACGGAGCGAAAAAGAAGATCGAGTTCGAAACAAGCGTGTCCGATGTCGACGCCGCGGAAGCGATCATCGAACATCTCGGCTACAAACTTACCGCTGTGTACGAAAAGCGTCGCAAATACTGGATGCTTGGCGAAGTCGAGGTAGTGTTGGACGAATTGCCGTTCGGGCTCTACATGGAGATCGAGGGCACGAGCGAAGCGATCGAGAAAGCACAGAAAAAGCTCGGCCTAAAAGACGTCGAACAGGAGCCGCGCGGCTATCCGAGGCTGACGATAAAGTACGGAAAAACGATCGGCGGCGTGGCCGTAGCAAAATTCGAAAGAATGGGCGGAAGCGCGAGCGGGTAGGTTCCTAGATGAGAAATGAGAAATGAGAAATGAGAAATGAGAAATGAGAAATGAGAAATGAGAAATGAGAAATGAGAAATGAGAAATGAGAAATGAGAAATGAGAAATGAGAAAGAGATTCGAAGGTTTTGAAAGGTGCGGTTTGAATTTCGGCTTTGAAATTTTAAGTGTGCGGTTTGAATTTCGGCTTTGAAATTTTAAGTGTGCGGTTTGAATTTCGGTTTTGAAATTTTGAGAGTGTGCGGTTCGAATTTCGGTTTTGAAATTTTTAGTGTGCGATTCGAATTTCAGATTTGAAATCTGAAATTTGAAATTTGAAATTTGAAATTACGGCTTGAAGTTTGAAATCTGAAACTGAGCCACGAGATCCGAGTCACGAGACCAAGTCATAAGATCCAAGTCGTGAGATCCGGGTCATGAGATCCGAGTCGTTAGATCCAACCGTCGAGACCTGATTTTCTCATCTCACTTCTCATTTCTCATTTCTCACTTCTCACTTCTCCCTTCTCCCTTCTCATTTCTCACTTCTCATTTCCCACTTCTCACTTCTCATTTCTCATTTCTCACTTGCTTACCACATCGTGTCCGACAAAAAACATCTGAGCGTCAAACGGTTCGGCGCCGGGAAGCTTGCGGTACGTTCCGTCCGGGCGCAGCGCACGCGCGTTGACGTTGTCGCGGAGATACGCGTCGAGATACACGTCCTTTAAAAATGCCTTAATGTCGGGGTCGAGTATCGGAGCCAGGACCTCGACCCGCCTGTCAACATTTCGCAGCATCCAGTCCGCACTTCCGATATAAACTTCCTCATCCGCAACTTCGCCGCCGTTCGCGACATAAAAGACACGGCTGTGTTCGAGAAATCTTCCGACCACCGATCGAACGCGAATGTTCGACGACAATCCCTTGACGCCGGGCCTCAAACTGCAGATCCCGCGAACGATCAGGTCGATCTCGACTCCGGCTTGCGATGCCGCATACAGCTCGTTTATCAGATCCGTATCCGTCAGGCTGTTAACTTTCACGATGATGCGTGCATGTTTTCCGGCGAGCTTGTTGCGCTTTTCGCGTCGCACGAGATCGATCAAACCTTCTCGAAGATTTAACGGGGCGACCATCAGTCGGTTGTAATTCGACTGCTGCGAGTAGCCGGTCAGAAAATTGAAAAGGCTCGTCACATCCGCCGCGATATCTTCGTCCGCCGTCAGAAGTCCGAGGTCCGTGTACATCCGCGACGTTATAGGATTGTAATTCCCCGTCGCGACATGCACATATCGCGAGAGCTTTTCCTTCTCTCGACGAACCACCAGCATGACCTTGGAGTGCGTCTTGAGCGAGCTGATGCCGTAGACGACGTGGACACCTTCGTTTTCCAATCGCCGCGCCCACTCGATGTTCATCTCTTCATCGAATCGCGCCTTTAGCTCGACAAGCGCAGTCACCTGCTTTCCGCGCTGACTCGCGCGGATGAGCGAGTCAACCACCGGAGAATCCTTTCCTGTTCGATAGAGGCAGATCTTGATCGCTTGAACGTACGGATCTTCAGCCGCCTCGGCAACAAAATCCGTCAACGCCGAGTACGCCATGTACGGATGATGCAGAAGCACGTCGTGCTTTTTGACCACATCGAAAACGCTCTTCTTATCGGCGAAAGCCAACGGATGGAATAGAGGTATGGGCTTGTCGCGGAGCTCGGGACGATCAAGCGAATACAACTGCATCATGTCCGGAATGTCGACGAATCCGTCGATCTTATAAACGTCGGTTGACTCGAGCCCGATGCCATTCACCAAGACCTTCAACATCTTATCCGGCATCGCGGCGTCGACTTCGAGACGCACCGGAAAGCGGAACCGGCGTCGCTGCAACTCGCGCTCGAGCGTGCGCATAAGATCGCCGGCCTCGTCCTCGCGTAACTCGATGTCGGCATCGCGCGTCACACGGAACAAGAAACCGTCGCTGACCTTCATGTTCGGGAACAGCCACTTCGCGTTAGCGACGATCAGTTCTTCGAGCAGAGTGTACCGGCCCTTCTTCTCATCGATGGGTATCAATCTCGGCACCGACGGCGGGAGCTTGATACGCGTAAATCGTTTTTGCCGGAACAAGTGTTTGAGACTTTCCTGAGTGAAGTGCCGGTTCGGTTCGATGAAGAGCCCGACGTTCAGACTGAGGTTCGAAATGTACGGAAACGGATGCGACGAATCAACGGACTGCGGCGTCAGGATCGGAAAAAGATTGTCGCGAAAATATTTGTCGAGTTTTTTCTTATCCTTTGCCGGAAGAGTCCGGTAAGGTTCGACGGTGATCCCGGCTCCGGCAAGCTCGGGAAGTACGACTTCGCGGAGATACTCGACCTGTTTCTTGAGCAGCGGTCGCAGCCGTTTGCTGATCTCGCGCATCTGCTCGGTGACGGTCATTCCGTCCACCGAAAGGTCCGCGACATTCTCTTCGATCTGTTCCTTCAATCCCGAAACGCGGATCATAAAGAACTCGTCGAGATTCGTTGCGAAGATCGAAAGAAACTTCAGCCGCTCGAGCACCGGAAGGTTCTCGTCCATCGCTTCGTCAAGTACGCGACGATTGAATTCGATCCAGCTCAGCTCACGATTAAAAAGCGTCGCGCCTTCGTGCTGATCCGCTTCGGGATCGGGTGCAGACACTTCTACTTGTTTCGCTGATTTATTCTCGCCGTGACTCATAACATGATGGGAAGGTTGATTATATTCGAGGGTTCCGAGGGGAACACTGTTAAATGTTACGGGATTATCGTCCGGGTCGGCAAGGTTTGGTGGTTATGGAAGGATCGTAACCGTTGTTCCGACAGGAATTGCCGCGAATATCTCTGCGATGTCCTCATTCCTCAGAGCCGGGCATCCGCATGTCCAATCTCCTTCGATCCCGCCGCCGTGCACGTAGATCTCGCCGCCAAGCTTAGTCTTTTGAGGCGGCATTCTTCTATCGTCGATCGCGGAAACGATCTCGTCGCGTTCGTTTTCGCTAATCAACCCTTTGGCAAGTCCGCGAGTCGCGTCGTCCTTTGACGGATAGCTGAGACCGAGGCTGAGATGGAATTTGCTCTGAGCGTTTTTGGTAAAGACATAGAATTCGCCTTCGGGAGTTTTGCCGTCGCCTTCGATCTGCTTGCTACCGACGGGAGCGAAACCTAAGACGAGCGGGAAAGTTTTGATCAGGACATCGCCGTCGTAAACCTCGAGCGTTCGGTTTTGTTTTCTGATTATTATTTTTGGATCTTCCAACGCGTCGAGCATTTCATTTCACTCCGCCAACCGCCTGCA
Organism: Acidobacteriota bacterium; assembly: GCA_003223025.1. Taxonomy (GTDB): domain Bacteria; phylum Acidobacteriota; class Blastocatellia; order Pyrinomonadales; family Pyrinomonadaceae; genus OLB17. Next base: position 499,979 of record QHXR01000001.1, on the reverse strand, counting down.
TTTTTTCAAGCATTAGTTTCTCCTCACTAGATCGCTTTTGCTTTCGCCAAAATTCCGCAAGATTCTTGTAACGCTCGGCCGGCTGATACGGCACCGCCCACGCTATCTTCATTGTACATTCGGGACAAGTATCGAGCGGACGTCGATCGGTCTCATCCAGACTATTCGTTCCCGACATCAAGCATTCGTATTTTTTGCAGTGCCGCATCGAAAACATGTGACCAGTTTCGTGCGTTGCGATCTTCAACGTGCGATCGAGAAACCGATCGGCGTCCGTCCGCTTTTGTCCGTCCCTTTCCAGACGCCACAGCGACCAGACTCCGACTCGCGCCTCGAGACTCGCCTGTCCGAAAACATAGTTCCAAGTGTCCTCCGGATAAAGATCAAAATTCGTAAAGCAGATCAGCGCCGCGGCGTCGTTCGGCAAAAGCGGCGGCAGAATATTATCGAGAAAGTAGCTCGTGCGGATCTGTCGATTGTTCGGGTATTGAACACGCTGCATTTCGAGCGGAACTTTCTCGACCGGGTTTGGATCGCGCAGAACGACCGGCAGGCTGTAGAACGCACGCAGGTATTCCGCTGTGAGTTTGACCACTTTCATCTGAGCCGGCGAGAACGTGCCGAGCGGTTGGACGTAGATCTTGTTTCGCTCCGCGGTCGGACGTGTCGGACGTGACTCGACATAGTCTTCGAAAGTCTCGCCGTCTTCGGGATGCGATCTCAACCAATCGCCATCGCGGACGTCCATTGGCTGAAAAAATCGGACCAACGAATCTTTTGTTTTTGAAAGACGCCTTACGCTCTCGTCCTTAGGCGTAGAAGTTCTGTTGGATGGCGTATCATCGGGTGCTTTGCCGCACCCGAGCAAGGCGACACAAAGCAGAACGATAGCGAAGAGTTTCATTCAAATTCTTAGACGCGTTGCGGAGCGGTAAGTTCCGATCGTTCGACTTGGATCGTCCGCGGCTCATCGCCGTCGCCCTGAAGATCGATCTGATAGACAATCGACTCGAACGGATATTCACCAAGCCGTTCGGCCCATTCAATTATCACGACGCGGTCGCGTTCCTCGACGATCTCATCGAGCCCGACAGAGAACGCGACCTCGTCTCCTTCGCAACGCCAGAGGTCGATGTGATAGACATTGAAGCGTTCGGCGCGATAAAGATTGACGAGCGTGAAGCTCGGACTCGTCACTTCGTCGATGTCATAATCGAGCGAGCTTAGAATTCCTTTCGTCAAGAGCGTCTTGCCCGCACCGAGGCCGCCGCGCAGCAGGATCACTTCCCCGCCGCGAAGCTCGCGGCCGAGCGTTTCGCCAAACTCGAAAGTTTCGTCCGGCGAATTTGAAATGATCGTGCGCTGTTCAGGCATTGAATAATCGGAAACAATCGGCGAGCGACTCGGCCGTGTCGGACGCGGTCATGACGCGCTTGCCGAACTTTTTCTCCGCGATGTCGGCGGCTAAACCGGCGATGTAAACGGCTGACGTCACGGCGTCAATGACGGACGCTCGACTCTGTAGTGCCTGTGCAACGAATCCCGCGATGATGCCAGTCAGCGTGTCGCCATTTCCCGCTTTACCTGTTCCCGAATTCCCCGTTGGATTTATGAATACGCGGCCGCCCGGCTCCGCAATGATGACGCGTTCGCCTTTTAAAACGAGGATCACATGATGCTCTTGAGCGAACGAACGCGCACATCCGACTCGATCCTTCAGATCTTCTTCGCTTTTGGTTCCGACGAGCTTTCGAAATTCGCCCGAGTGCGGCGTCAGGATCAGCGGCAGTTCGTCTGATCCGGAAAGCGAGAACGGTGCGAGAGAATTGAGACCGTCGGCATCAATAACGACCGGCGTCACGCGTTCTTCGACGACGCGTTTCACAAGCTTGCGAGTTGATTCATCGCTCGAGCTGAGCCCGCTGCCGATCGCGACTACATCGACGTTTTGTAAGAACTCTGCGATCTCATCGAATGCATCCGCCGAAACCGCTCCGCCATCAGTTTCAGCCACGCCGCGAACCATTACTTCCGGAGCGACGCGTGCGACGATCGACGACTGCGACGACTTCGGTGTCGCGATCGTTACGAGACCGACACCCGACCGCATCGCGGCGTTTCCGCAAAGCACCGCGGCTCCGCTATAGTTCGCCGCGCCGGCGATCATCAATGCGTGGCCGCGGCGATTTTTGTACGAGTCATCCGTGAATCCGGTCTGTGCGAGCCAACCGGCGACGTCCTCAGAGTCGATAAGAAATGTTTTTGACGCTGCTTCTTCGACGAGATTGCACGGAGATCCGATATTCGCTACGACCAACTCGCCGTTGCAATTCGCAGCCGGCGGCAGAACATTCGCTAGTTTCGGAGCCGTGAAAGTTACTGTCACGTTCGCACGCGGATTCATGCCGATGCAGTCGGCGGTATCGGAGCATAATCCGGACGGAATATCGATCGAGACGACGAGCGTCTCCGAATCTCCGTCAGGATCCGCAAACGCATCGATAAATGCCGCGACCTGTTCGAAAACTCCGTCGAGCGGTCGCGTCAGACCAGTCCCGAAAAGAGCGTCGACGAGCACATCGGGATCGTCGCTGTGAAAATTGAGACTGTCGTAATCGAGCCATTCTTCGAGACCGGTTATCTCTTCGAATGCGAGGTCGGACTGCGATAGCTCGAAGCCCTCATCCTCAGTTATCTTTTTAAGGATCTCGAAATTCGTCCGAGCATCATCCTTTGTATCCTCGACAAGTCCAAACAGACAGACTTCAGCGTCGGCTCCCTGCTGCCAGAGAATGCGACCTAACGCCGCGCCGTCACCGCCGTTGTTTCCCTTCCCGCAAAGGATCAAGATCGATTTGCCTTCGACTGATCCGCCAAGCTTTTCAACGATCACACGGCTCGCGGCGTGAGCCGCGTTCTCCATCAGAAGCAGTTGCGATATTCCGTATCGTTCCGTCGTGAGACGGTCGATCTCGCGCATTTCATCTGCGGTTACGATCTTTTGCATTTTTCTAACTTGCCACAATCCCGCGGAAAATTGAAAAGAACAGCACCCAAAATACAAAAATCGCACCAGTCGAGATGCGATTTTCATAGGATAAATGAATTAGATTGCGAATAGAGTTCGACGGCGTAGATAGACCTGTAATTGTCTGCCACTGTGCTTGATCGCCGTTAATTTCCGTTCATTTAATAAAAAGGTTTATTCGCTCCGCACTTCCATAAATTGAGCAAACTTTTGTGTTTAGCGACAAAAAGACCGAATTGGAATGATCCCGGCTGGCTTCACGTAACTATCTCCGCTTCCCCAATATGTCGGCTTCTCGCCCAGACATTCACACCGATGTCGAATCGATATTGGATCGTCGAACTGAAACCACCCGGATCGGTTGCCGTCGTCGGGTATGTATACGTCCGTCCTCGAAACTTACGCCGTTAGGTCTACGGTACTCGGTTCCACGAGCGACCTTTGTCGAAGCTTGTCTCCGCAAAACTTTTCTCGTTTTCAATTACTAGTCGAATGAGTTGTCCCGTCTTAAGTTCCTCTATGTGAATCGTATGCTCTTCGTCTCCGATAACCCGCCAGTCTTTTCCGCCACTGGTAGTACGAAACAGGTGATTCATTCCTAGGAGAGCATTTTTATCATCAACAAAATAAGCAAATTGCACGGTGTCGCGATTGTCAGCGGGAACTGTTACGTCCTTCCAAGTGCGACCGTTGTTAGAGGTCGTAGTTATTACGTTGTTCCCAGCCGAAGTTGCCCAAGCAAGCTCCTTAGAAGATTCGACTCTGAAGTATTTGTACTTTGGAGCGTCCGTTTTCCGCCATGTTTCTCCATTATCGGATGTGGAAAGAATCACTCCGTCTCCGACCGCCAAGCCAATTCCATCATCGCGAACAAAAATATCTCCAAGTGACCAGTTACCCAACTCAGAGGACAACTCCTGAAGACCCACCATTCGGCACCTTGTCCAAGTTTTGCCGCCGTCGACCGTTTCATAAATTGAGCCGGACATCGAAAAGTGTTCTTTATCAGTCTCTGGACTTATGGCGGTCGCCCATCCTATCTCATCGTTCAAGAAAAAAATTGAGGTCGTAGTAAACTTCAAAGGGAGATCCTTTTCCCATGTCTGCCCGAAATCGAGAGACTTCAATAAAGTGCGATCCGATGCCACAATCAGCCTTCCTTCCGGTCCAAACGAAATACCGCGAATATTCACAGGATTCGAGTCGAGGTCCACTGGTTTAAGAATACGATTCCATGATTTGCCCCCATCCTTAGTTGTCCATATCTCGCTATGATCAGCCACCATCCACCGACTGACGTCAAACACTTTCGTATATTGAGGGTCATACGGCAGAGGGAATGTTTGGGCTACGACAGTCTTTGACTGCTCCACCGTCAGGAGGTTGCTCTCGGCATTCGTCGTACGTAAGAGGCCTGGATCTGAAGCTGGGCACCCACAAAGGCATGCGAAAAGACTCGCCGCGAAACTGAGTCTCACCTTTTCGATAATTGTGAAATTCATGGCTACCTTCCAGTTATCTACCTTTCTATGAGTATCGTTTGAGGCGACTTTCTGTCGATTTCGAAATAGCGACTCATACGCACATCCGGCTCCGTCGAAAAGTGAAATCCTGCAGTGGGATTGCGATGAGGGAATGAAATTTTCACCATTTGGGATGCTACTCGGTACCAGGTCGTGAGGACGCGCCCGAGTTAAAAAGAGTTTCTAAAACGTCAAAGAGAAACAGGTAAACCAAAATTACGACGTGTTATTTCGAGTGTCGCGAATTTCTTTTTACTAACTGCGAAATCGAGATTGGTTATAAGGAAAACAAGAGTGCGCCTCCCGGATCCACGGAAGAGTGATTTCGGATGGACAGAATTTCGCGCGGCGGAACACCGCCGCATGGAAGTTTGCGTCGAGATTGCGCTGGAAGAATCGGGTGGATTGGTGATCCCGGCTGGATTCGAACCAGCGACCTTTCACTTAGGAGGCGAACGCTCTATCCAACTGAGCTACGGGACCAAGAAGGGATTTGGGAATTGGGATTGTGGATTTGGGATTTCGCCGCGGAACTGTCGCCGATAACTAAATCCCAAATCCCAGATCCCAAATCCCAGATCGTTACGAATCGTAACTGATCAAGGACTTCACGTTGTAGCCGTTGAATTTATCACGGCCTTTTAAGAAGTTCAGCTCGACGACGAACAACAATCCCTCGACTTTTCCGCCGAGGCCTTCGACGAGATCGACTACCGCTTTGGCGGTTCCACCCGTTGCGAGAAGATCATCGACGATCAGAACTCGATGGCCTTCGCCGACTGCATCCTTGTGCATTTCTAGCGTGTCCTGACCGTACTCGAGATCGTAGGAGACCGAAACGCACTCGGCCGGCAGTTTTTTCGGTTTTCTGACCGGGACGAACCCGGCACCGAGCTGATACGCCAGCGGCGTTGCGAAGATAAAGCCGCGAGATTCGACGCCGATGACTGTGTCGATGTCCATGCCGCGACACTGCTCGGTGAGCGCGTCGATCGTCTCTTCGAGACCGGTCGGGTCCTTCAGCAATGTCGTGATGTCGTAAAAATTGATGCCCGGCTTTGGAAAGTCAGGCACCTCGCGAATTAGTTTTTTTAAATTATCCATCTAATAGTTGTCAGTCGCCGGCAAAGATGCGTCAGCGTTCAATTCTGAAAGTCGAGAAAGCCTTATCGGGATCCAGCACAATTTCTTCGATATCTTTGACGCTCGAGTGAGTCGGACCAGCAGCCAGATCATGTTTGAACGCCTCGACCGCGCGTTCCGCTCCCTGGGCAAACGCTTCGACCCGCCCGTCGTCAAGATTTCTGACATATCCGCGGATCTGATGCCTCGCCGCCGCACGTTGTGCAAAATATCTGTAGCCGACGCCCTGGACGTGCCCCCTGATAAAAAACTTCCTTGCGATCACAATTATTTCTTACCCAAGCGCATCGAGGCATTCCATCAGCGGTCTCTGCCGGCACGTGTAAACCGGCATTCCACGAAGCGTGAGCTTGCTCGCCGGCGTCTCTCTCAATTCTTCTGCCAGCGCGAGAAAATCTTTCGGCTCGTCGGTCTCGAACGAGATCACATATTCCTGCTCGCTAAATCCAAAAGCGTGCGTCATATGGATCCTTATGTTCTGGAACTTCTTTCCGACCATGAAGTTCTCTTCGATCATCGCATCCCGCTCGTCGCCGGATTTCTGATACCAGTCGCTATGCTTCGCACACGGATAGACGAAATGATATTTCTTGTCGCCCGCGACGATGTGAAACCGGTCGTCCGCTCGGTCCGCAACAAACATCATGCGTTTCGTGACGGCGAGATAGTTGTCGGCGATCTCGAAATAACTGCCGAGACTCGTTCGGTAAAGCTTCGCAGTCATATCCTGGATCAGATCGAGCGAAGTGCCGATACGCCAGAACATGATGTCGGCCTTCGAATCGAAGCCGACCAACGAGTACGAATACAAAAGGAAATCGTCGCGAAATTTATCAAAGACGCTCTGAAACTCGGACTTGAAGATGCTTTTCGTATCGGGGTTGAGCTTTCGCCACTCGGGGTGGACTCGAAAGAACATGAAGTTTACGAACTGCTTCTCGAGCTCCGGTGCTTCGACACCACCCTTCGAGTCGGCTACAAGACGCAAACCGCCCTGATCCCCACCTTCCTTTTTCAGATTTTGCGATTCCATTGGTACCGTTCAAACCCCCGCCGGGCAGCGATCAACGGTAAAATTATTTTGCCAGATTTCCGGCAAGAGTCCAAAAGACCGGTTGATTCATTAAAACCGTTGACTTGGTAACCAAGCGAGACTAATATTCCTGTGAAGCCTAACTATTTGAATGTATTTACTGTGACGCTCTTTCATCCCGCTAAATGCGCACCGGTCTCAGCAGAAACATCCTGCGTCCGCCGCGATTTGCCGGGTTTGTTATAGCAGCCAATTTGGAGGGGAAATGAGATACAGATTCTTGTCGCTATTTGCGACCGCGGTTTTGGTGGTTTCGTTCTCAGCGACCACAAAAGCCGAGACTTTTTATGCCTACTTGAACGGAGCCCAGGAGGCACCTGCTCCGGTCGCGACAAATGCGACCGGGTACGCTCGAGTTTTTATCAACGAGAGCACGTTAACGCTCAATTTCACTGTGGTCTTTAGCAACCTCAGTTCGGCCCAGACCGCTTCGCATATTCACGCGCCGGCGGCGATCGGCGCGGCGACCGGCGTGGCAATTGATTTCGGCGCTGTCGGCGGAACATCGGGAACGATCAGCGGCTCGCGATCATTAACCCTGACGCAATTAACACAGATCAGACAGCATCTGGGTTATGTGAACGTGCACTCAGCGAACTTTCCCGGAGGCGAGATCCGCGGCCAGCTCGGGATCAAACGTCCCGTCGATTTTGACGGTGACGGCCGGCAGGATTACAGCGTTCTGAAGTTTCCGAACATTCCGGCTCCCGGAATAGCTCCGATCAACTTTTGGAATCTGAACAGTACCGGTGGTCTGGATGTGAGTCCGGCGATCGGAAATGCCAATACTGATTTTCCGGCACCGGGCGATTATGACGGTGACGGAAGAGACGATTTTGCTCTCTACCGCGCCGGCGTCGCTGCCGCTCCGCAGGGTGCTTATTGGGTGCTGCTGACGTCAACCTTCACGATGCAATATTATGCGTGGGGCACGACCGGAGATCTCCAGTGCGCCCGCGATTTCGACGGTGACGGGATCACCGATCCTAATGTATTTCGGCGTGGCCCGGTTGGTTCCACAGCCGTTTGGTATACCCGACTAAGCACTATCGGCGCCGCTCGTCTTATTAATTTGGGGACCAGCAGCGCAACCACGAACGATCAGGACTTCCCCGTTCCTGGTGATTATGACGGCGACGGTAAATTCGATGTCGCGGTATATCGGGCCGGCACACTTTCGCCGACGAATACGTTTATCGTGTTCCGCAGCTCGGACAGTATTATTTCCTACACTCCGTTCGGCAACTTCGTCACCGACTATATAATCCCCGGCGATTACGATGGCGACGGAAAATACGATTACGCTGTCGCACGTACCGGTGCAACTGCTACCAGTCCGATGGTTTGGTGGATACTCAACAGCAGTAATGGAACTACTACTACTGTTCCGTGGGGCATCACTTCGGATGTTCCGGCGCAAGGCGATTATGACGGAGATGCCCGAGCCGACATCGCGGTATATCGTGCCGGGGCGTCGACCGGAGCAGCCGGTAGATTCTGGGTTCGCAACAGCTTTGATTTCAGTACCAAAGTAACTGGCTGGGGCACCAATCCGGACTTTGCAGTCAACACATTTGATGCTCGTTAATTCGAGGGTTGTTTGTTAAGATGATTCCGGCCCGGAGATCTTCCAGGCCGGAATTTTTATTTTGATGAAGCGAACTTTTCTGCTGACTTTTTTACTGACCGCATTCGCGGCGGTCGTATCCGCGCAGCAACGTCCGCTGATCACAGACGATATCGACATCACGCCCGCCGGCGCCATCGATTTTTCAATAGGCGTCGATTTTCTTCAGAACGTAAAGCTTCCCGTCTCCGGATTGAAAGGTGATCTGACGCGAGTCGGCGACATTCGTCTTCGAAACGGTTTTGCTTCGAACGTCGAATTGCAGGTCGAGGGAGTGATCCAGAACTTTCTTGCGATCAACTCGCAGATCACTCCGCCGCCGATCCCGCTCGATATCACCGGGAACTCAACCAGCGATGTCGACGACATCGTCGTATCCGCAAAAGTTCTTCTCCGTCGCGAGACGCGGAATCTTCCGGCATTCGGCATGAAGTTCGGATTTCAACTTCCGACCACCGATCAGTCTCGCGGAATCGGGACAAATCAAATCAACATCTTCAGCAAGATCATCGTGCAGAAAAAATTTGGCGAGCATGTCGGCCGATCTGCTCGTGCGAACATTTACGGAAACATCGGGTTGGGCGTCATGACCGCACCACTTTCGAGCTTTACGCAAAACGACGTGCTTCTTTATGGCATTGCCGGAATTTTCAGCGTTACTGATCGGATCAATCTGGTGAGTGAAGTGAACGGCCGTCTCAATACGCGGTCGGGTCCGGCGCCTCTCGGGACGGAAAGTATCGGACAGTTTCGAGTCGGAACTCAGATCCGGGCATCCGGACTCAGATTCGACACAGCGGCCGTGTTCGGTCTCACAAAATTCAGTCCGCGAACCGGTCTCACGTTTGGCGTGACTTACCTTTCACCCGTCTTCATTCCGATCGCAAGATAATATTCAACGAATATTGATCGGCGAGTGCCCGTGCCCGAGCATCGGTGCCTTGCGTATTGCTTCAGTCACAAACGCTTTCGCGATCTTCACTGCGTCTGGGAGATCTTTGCCCAACGCAAGATTTGCAATGATCGCGGCGGAAAGCGTGCATCCGGTGCCGTGCGTCGCCGACGTGTCGATGTGATCAGCGGAAAATAGATGCCGGGTCTGACCTTCAAAAAGATAGTCCGTCGCTTTTCCGTCGCCGATATTCGCTTCGACCGAATGCCCGCCTTTGATGAGCACGTTTCTCGCCCCCATCGCTTGCATCGCCGCTGCCGCTTTGTCGATATCGTCGATCGAGCCGATCTTAAAACCCGCGATTCGTTCTGCTTCGGGAAGATTGGGAGTCACGAGACCGGCGAGCGGAAATAATACTGCGATCAAAGAACGAAGTGCGTCGTCGTCGATGAGATCGAAACCTGAGGTCGATCGCACGACGGGATCGACGACGAGTTTCACGGACGGCATTCGCTTAATTAACACTGCAGTCTCCTCGATGACTTCCCGCGTCGGCAGCATGCCGGTCTTGAGCGCGGCGATGTCGTAATCTTCGATGATCGGCTCGACCTGTCGCCGGACGGTTTCGGCACTCTGATGTTCCGCGCCGAATACACCGACCGTATTTTGGAATGTGATCGACGTGACCGCTGCCGAAGGAAAACAACCGAATGCGGCAAAGGTCCGGACGTCGGCAAGAATTCCGGCTCCGCCCGATGGATCAAGTCCCGCGATGGTCAAACAAACCGGCTGCGTCATAAGTTAAGTACTCCTCTGTAGTCGCGCGACTTTGCAGATCGCCCGACGCGACTTCGTTTCGTTTAGCGAACGGATCGCGGCGATCCCGGCTGCGCCCGCCGCAAAAACTCGTTCCGCATTTTCCGCATCGACTCCACCGAGCGCGATCACCGGAAATGATCCGACATCAGCGCATACTTTTTGAAATTCTCCGACGCCGGTCGGATTGATCTTTCCCGGTGTTTCGAATACCGGGCCGAAAAATAAGTAGTCTGCACCCGACCGCGATACGTCGATCGCGGACTCGAGGCTATGAGTCGAAACTCCGATCACGATCTCTTCACCGAATGCTCGGCGAACAACGGATGCACTCATCGAATTCTCCGGCAGATGAACGCCGTGGGCCCCGGCCGCGATCGCGATGTCCGGCCGGTCATTTATCAAAACGAGCGCTTCCGTATCGCTTAACTCGCGGACGATTTCAGACGCAAGTTCGTAGAGCAGTTTCGCGGTCAGACTTTTCTCACGAATTTGCACGAGATCAACACCGTCGGCGACAGCACTTCGAACGGTATTCAAAATACTCGCTTTTTGCGTTTCGAAATTCGAAGGATTTGCATCGCCCGGAGTGATGAGGCAGAGATGGGGACGACGACCGAGGCGGTTCACTTCTGGACCGTCTTCTCGCCGCGAAGCATCGCGACACTTTGATGAAAGTGTGCGGCTTCCCAAAAAGCGATTACGATATTCAACACCCCGAGACCGGTCACGGCTCCGCGAAACCAGTTCGATGCAACCGTTCGCTGAAGCACGGGGAAACCAGCGCGATCGGACACAAAGACAAGCAGAAAATTCTCACCCCAGTTTCCAAACAGCGTGTCCCAGGGCGACAGGATGAGATAGAAGCCAAGCAAGAGGCAGAGGATAATGAAAAAAATGACGGTCAGTTTCTCAACCATACCGTCAAAATTATAACTTCTTTCAATTTTTTCTCAACAGTTCCGTTAGCGGGTCACTGCGATGTTCTTTACGCGCTGACTGACGTCGCGGAAGTCGATGTTCTCGGCATAGACTTGCTCGAAATACCGGCCGGCATTTGCGAGATCGCCTTCAGCTTCATGTGCGAGTGCGATCTCGTACCAGATCCCCTGCTTCTCTTCGTCCCCGAGACCAGGAGTTTCGAGAGCGCGTTGGAACCAAGTCAGCGCTAGATTCGGCATCGACTTTTGCATGAAGCAGTGGCCGAGAAGATTTGCACAGTGGAAGAATCTCCGCGTCGGATCGCTCGGCTGAACCAGACTGACAGCCTCTTGAAATTCCTTGACCGCTTCATCGAGCAGACCCATCTCCTGATAGGCAACTGCGGTGTGATAATGCGTATCGTAATCCGAATCTACCGACGCGTCCGGTTCCTCGATCCCAAGCTCAGTACGAAGATCGTCTATCCCGAATCCCAACGAGTGTCCGTTTGTAAGCAATGCCTCCGGCTCGACCGAAATCGCGACCTCGATCGTCTCGGGAGTTTCGACGCTCTCTTCAGATCCGGAGGCGTTCTTTGCTGCCAAGTATGACGTGAGTTGTTCTACTTCGGGTCCGTTGCCGAATTCCGCGGTCAGTTCACCGATCGCTTTTTCGGCAAGCTCTATATAACCGCTGTCGATATAAAACCTGATGCTGTCGGCTTCGCGAAGGAGGCGTTCCTGATCTTCGTGGTCTCCGGCTCCAGTTTCTTCGTCGTCCGCGACGACGGCAACTTCGGCGATCTCCTGCACGTCTTCGATGACGTCGGCTTCGTGTGTGATCGATGGTTCCGGGGCAAACGTCTCGAGTTCAGGCTCGGGTTGCTTCGGTGATTTCGAAAACTGCTTATCGAACAGATCGTCGGGGGCGTACGCTTCCTCGTAGCCGTTTTCGTGATTTATCTCGAGCAGCCGCTCAACATAAACCATTTCGTGCGGCGCGATCATGACTAGCTGCGACAACGCGTACCGCTCGTCTTCTACCGACTCACGATCCCTCGCTGCCCTCGCAAGCTGAGCCAGCGAATCATGCATTCCGCGTTCGTCGCGCTGCCACGCCGCAAGCCGGGAGCACTGGCGAAGTCCTTCGAGATGATCCGGATCGAGAGCGAGAATTTCCGTCACGAGCGACTGAAACTCGTCCGCCTGTCCGGCCATCAGCAGATGCTCGGATGCCATCGCCATGATCCGACCAGCCGAGTCGACGTCGCTGTTCTTCAAATAGATCCTCGCGAGCTCAACCAGTTTCGGATAATTTGCCGGTTCCCTCTCGACGAGAGCCAAAATTGCTTTCTCTGCTTCGGCAGTGTTTCCGCACTCGTTTTGGCAATCAATCAGGAGAACGAGGACTTCTCGATCATGCGGCTCGGCCAGGTGGATCTGCGCGAGTCGTTCCGCGGCGAGATCGGCCGTACCGAGTGCAAAGTGCGATTGAGTCAGGCCGGCAAGCGCTTTTTGATGGACCGGCACGTGTGCGAGAGCTTTGTCGAAAGCTTCGATGGCGTCGGCGTGGCTCGACTTCTTCGCTAGCCTGATCCCGGCCTCGACAAACGCTTCGGCGGCTTGCTCGAATTGGTTCTCCTGAAGATAAGCATCGGCGAGACTGAATTGAATTGTTGTGTCGTTCGGATCGAGTGCCGCGATCTCTTTTCTGATCTCCAAAGCTTCGATCTTCTGTCCCTGACTTTCGTAATGCTCGGCTACGATTTTATAGTGCGCACGCGCTTCATTGACCGAGCCTTTCAATCTGTAAAGCTCGGCAAGCTTAGCGGTGATTTCAATCATTCCCGGCTGAAGCTTTGCGATCTTGTTGTAGATTGCGATCGCCTTCTGCGCGAAACCTTGCTTGCTGTAGTATTCGCCGACAGAGGTGTAACAGACAACGGCCTGCTTTTTGTCGGAGTTCTTCGCGTACAGATCGCCAAGCATGTTGAGTGTTCCGAAATCTTTCGGATCATTCGCGACGACCTGCTTGTACTCACCGATAGCAGACTGAATCTTCCCCTGTGCGAGATGCCGTTCAGCATTCCGCATAGCCTTTGTTTTATCGAAAACCATGGTGGAATCTAAGCTCTGGAACTCAGCAGATCAATGAGGGATAGCCTAACGTGTCTTATGTCGGAGTGGACAGGCGTGTAAATGGTCTTACCTGCAATGAATAAACTAACACAGCGGCAAAAATTGTGTCAACAGAATTTGTCATAGTTTAACGACAACAATTTACGTTTTATGTCACCGTCTTTGATTTTTGCTCCTCTTTTTTTTAGGCTTAAGCTTCTGATCTGAATAGACTTTTTATGCAGGCACTCATCCTCGCCGGTGGCAAAGGCACCCGGTTACGTCCGCTCACCGTGTACACGCCGAAGCCGATCGTGCCTATTCTCAATCGGCCGTTACTGCAATATCAGCTCGAAATTCTGCGGCGCGCGGGGATTACGGACATCACTCTTTCCCTGAGTTATCAGCCGAATAAGATCGAGGATGTTATCGGCGACGGCTCGGACGCGGGAGTCGATCTGCGATTCGTCACCGAGCCGCATCCGATGGGCACGGCCGGAGCTTACAAGTTTGCCGCTGGTTCGAGCCAGGAGACGACGATCGTCTTTAACGGCGACATTCTTACCGACGTCGATCTGAAGTCGGTGATGGAAACGCACAGAAGAGCCAAGTCGGAAGCGACGCTCGTCCTTGCTCCGGTCGAGGATCCTTCAAAATTCGGTCTCGTCGAGACCTCGGCGGACGGTCGAGTGATGCGGTTCCTCGAAAAACCTTCAGCGGAAACGATCGCTGAGCTGCCGACAAAAAACATAAATGCGGGAATCTATTTACTCGAGCCCACGATCCTCGATCGCGTTCCTTCGAACGAGAATTTCTCATTCGAGTACGACGTGTTCCCTTCGCTGATCGCAGATCGCGTACCGTTCTTTGCTCATGTGTTGAACTCAGCGTACTGGCGCGATGTCGGAACTCCGGAAAGTTACCTTGCCGCCCACCAAGATTTTCTCGGCGGCCGAATCAGACAATTCTTTGACGATGAGGATGTCGTCAGCGATGTCGCAACTGCCGCGAGCGTTGACTCAACTTCTGTCATCGGCGAAGGATGCGTCATCAAGCCCGGCGTGAAGATCGTCAACTCGGTTCTCGGTCCGGGTGTGCATGTGGACGAGAAAGCCTCGATCGCAAATTCTGTGATCTGGGCGCACACGCGGATCGCGGGTGCGACCGAGATCGACGGTGCGATCGTCGGCAAGAGTTCTTATATCGGAAGAAACTGCAGTGTTCGTCCCGGAACCGTTCTCGGCGATAAGACTTCGCTTCCCGATTATTCCCGCGTCTAGTCTTTTGATGTATGCCCGAGTTACCTGAAGTAGAGATCGTCGCGCGGTCGCTCGACAAGCTGACCGCGAAGAGGAAGATCGTATCCGCCGAACTTCTGCGCGCACGTCTCGCACCGGATACGGATCCGCCGCGGTTCGCCACCGATCTCGAAACGTCGATCGTGAACTTTGTCCACCGTCGCGGTAAGCATGTGCTCTTCGATCTCAGCAACGGCCGGACGTTGATCACGCATCTGCGCATGAGTGGAAAATTCATGCTCCTCGATAGCTCTGCAGAGAATCCAAAATTCACACACGCCATCATGAATTTCGAGGATGGCGAACGACTCGTGTTCCAGGATCAGCGGCATTTCGGTTTGATGAAGATCGTCGACACGTCGGATCTGAACGAAGCGAAAGAGATCAGGAAGCTCGGACCGGAACCGCTGGGCGACGACTTTACTTTCGAGTATCTTCGCTCGGCGCTTCGAACAACCAAGCGAAGCCTAAAAGAATTTCTTCTTGATCAGACGAAAGTTTGCGGGCTCGGGAATATCTACGCGTCGGAAGCGATGTTCCTCTCCGGTGCGAGTCCGCGGATCCCCGCTTACAAACTTTCGAAACCGAAGTCGGCGGCGTTGTATGAAAATATCCGCGTCGTTCTCTCTGACGCTATCGGAGTCGGCTCGACGCTGCCGATCGTTGCACACGATATCGGCGGAAGCATTTACGGAATCGGCAGCGACTGGAAATGGCGCGTGTACGATCGCGAAGGCGACGAGTGTGCAAATTGCGACTCACCCATCAAACGCATCGTCCAGGCCGGACGCTCGACGTATTATTGCAGCAAGTGTCAGAAGCGGTGATCGCATTGCGCTTTAGCTCAAGTACATATTCGAAACGCTTGACAGGCGTTCCCCAAAAAGCACATCATGGCGTTTAATATTTGTGGTGAGTTAATGCGACTTGCGACCACGTTAAATAAACCGCTAAACAGCCTAACTTGATCTTGATTTTGAAAGTCTCGCTGTTTTGGCGAGGCTTTTTCGATTTGCGATTTTCGAATTTCGATTTGCGATCTCATAGGTATAAATGCGATCACGAACACGATCGCAAATCGAAATTCGAAAATCGCAAATTCTTATGAAGAACTTCCGAGACATTCTCAATAATGATCGCGTCTACGTCTTCGACGGCGCGGTCGGGACGCGTCTCTACGACAAGGGCGTTTACATCAATCGCAGCTACGACGAGCTGAACCTTGTCGCACCCGATCTCGTTCGCGAAGTGCACGAGGAATACATCAAAGCGGGTGCGGACATTATCGAAACTAACTCCTTCGGTGCGACGCGACATAAGCTCCAGCCGTACGGCCTCGAGAACAAGCTCCGGGAGATCAACGTCGCCGCCGCGCGAATCGCTCGCGAAGCCGCCGGCGAAAATATTTTTGTCGCGGGAGCCATCGGCCCACTCGGTTTGCGAATCGAACCGTTCGGCCCGACTTCGTTCGACGAAGCAAGAGGAATGTTTCGCGATCAGGTCGAAGCGCTGCTCGAAGGCGGAGTCGATCTTTTTATTCTCGAAACATTTTCCGAAATCCCCGTCATCGAGCAAGCGATCCTCGCCGTTCGTCAGCTTACCGACTTGCCGATCATCGCTCAGATGGCCATCCAGATGGATGGCAAAACGACGTTCGGTACGACGCCCGAAATTTTTACGGCCGCACTCGACCAACTCGATGTAGATGTCATCGGACTGAACTGCGGAATGGGCCCGAATCACGTCCTGAATGCTCTCGACAAGATGCGTCCGCTGACGTCGAAGAAATTGTCAGCACAGCCGAATGCAGGGCTGCCGCGCGATGTTCAGGGTCGTCAGTTTTACATGGGATCGCCGGAATATATGGCGGAGTTCTCGCGTCGATTCGTTCAATCGGGTGCGAAGTTCGTCGGCGGATGCTGCGGTACGACTCCAACGCACATCAAGTTAATGGCCGAAGCGATCCGTTCGGTTAGTCCGCGGCAATCGATCAGCGAGGCAAGAAAGCAAAGCGCACACGTAGTCGATCTGACTCCGGTTGATATACAAGTCGTCCCCGCCGAGGAACGTTCCAATTGGGGACGAAAGATCGCCCGCGGCGAGTTCGTTACCTCGGTTGAAGTTCTGCCGCCGAAGGGCTGCGACGCTGATAAAACGCTCGACTCGATTCGACTTTTAAAAGATGCCGGCGTCGATGGCGTGAACATTCCCGACGGCCCGCGTGCGCAGACCCGAATGTCGGCACAAGCGACCGCCGTGCTCGTCGAACGTGAGATCGGTATCGAAGCCGTGCTTCATTACTGCTGTCGGGATCGGAACCTCCTTGGAATGATGTCCGATCTTCTCGGAGCCGCTGCGCTCGGACTGCACAATCTGCTGATCATCACCGGCGATCCGCCAAAGATGGGTCCGTATCCTGATGCGACGGCCGTGTTCGACATCGACGCGATCGGGTTGACGAACATGGTCAACAAGCTCCCGCGTTCTCGATCGGCGTCGGAGTAAACCCGGGTGCGGTAAATCTCGAAGAAGAGATCCGCAGATTCGAATGGAAGGTCGAAGCAGGAGCCGAGTACGCGATCACGCAGCCCGTGTTTGATACCGAACAACTGCAAACATTTCTGAAAAAGATCGAGCACGTAAAGATCCCGATCGTCGCAGGCATCTGGCCACTTGTAAGTTTTCGCAACGCAGAGTTTCTACACAACGAAGTGCCGGGCGTGAATGTTACTCCCGAGATCCTTGATCGGATGAGGATCGCTTCGGATAAGAGCAAAGAAGAAGCCCGCGAAGAAGGGATCGCGATCGCGAGAGAATCGCTACTGGAAGTTCGGGATGTGATCCAGGGAGTTCAGGTTTCCGCTCCGTTCGGGAACGTGAAGTACGCCTTGCAGGTTTTCGATGTGCTGAAAACACCGGCGACTGCATTGGTCCCATAAGTCCTATAGGTCCCATATGACTTGTGCGACATATGGGACCTATTTTTTCTTATTTCCCTCCCGCCGCCTTCTGGGATTTACCAAATTTCGCTTTCTCTTTCTCCATTTCCTTTCCAAGTTCCTGAAGAGTGAATTCGTCGAACTGCTCCTGGATCATCGGAAACATTTCGCCTTCTTCTTCCTGGACGTGATGGGCAATATCTTCCATCAACACTTTGAGCTTCGGCTCGAACTTTTCGCTATCGTCTGAGAGAGCGGCGAGTTCTTTCAAAAACATTTTCGCCTGGCGATGCTCCTCGATTCCTTCGAGCGTGATCTTTTTGAGCTCCTCGTCACCGTCAGTCTTTAGCTTCGGATAAAAGATCGTCTCTTCAATGTGCGTGTGAACATCGAGCTCCGCCTTGATCTGTTCGAAGAGATCCTTGTGATTGTCATCGGGCGTCGCTTTTACTTTTTGAAAAAGTTTATCGACCGTGTCGTGGTCTTCTTTTAATAATTCGATCGCGTTCATATTTACCTCGCTGTTTGAAATTCGTACTAGTGAAGTCAGAGGTGCAATGAACGTGCCAAGACGGCCAAGTCAGATTACGATCGGTTTCTTTTCTTGTTTCGCCTGGTCCGTATGTTCGTCTTGTTCCGTGGTTGTTTTTTCGTGTTCTTTCGTGTGCGTTGGTGGTTTCAGTTTTTCGACTAAGACCTGGAACCACTAACTCACACGAAAAAACACGAAACAAGAAAAAGTCTCGGCTTTGAAGGTTTGAACCAAGGAATAAGAGGAATAATGGAATATGTACCGAGGAATTACGGAATCAAAACGATCTTGCCGAATGCTTTGCTCTCGATCACTTCGTGATGTGCTTGAGCGGCGCCGGCGAGCGGGAACGATTTTCCAACGACCGGTTTCAGAAATCCTTTGCTGAGTCCGTCGAAGACCGCGGCGTGGATCTCTTCCATCGCTTCGGGCGGCGCGTTGAAAAGCGCCATGCCAAAGATGGATGCGTCTTTTCCCATCACGAGCCGCGGGTTGAAGTCGAGGCTGCCGCGATTTCCGACGATCGAGATCCGCCCGAACATCGCGAGTGCATCGAAATCTTTTGCGAGATTTTCATTCGCGAGCATTTCGATGATGATGTCGACTCCACGCCCGTCCGTCAGATCGCGGACTTCCGCCAAATGTTTTTCATCCGTGTGATCGATTACGTGATCGGCGCCCTCATCGGCGACAAGCTTCTTTCCGTCATCCGAGCTCACCGATCCGATGACTTTCAGCCCGGCATTTTTCGCCCACTGGATCGCCGCGACTCCGACTCCGCCCGACGCTCCGTGAATCAGAACCGCCTCGCCGGACTTGGCACCGGCTTTTTGAAACAACGCCCGATACGAAGTCGCATATGGAGTCCAGATCCCGGCGCCCTGTTCGAAGCTCACGTTCTCCGGCAGACGTCCGAGATGACTTTCTTCGCACAACGAATATTCAGCATACGTCCCGCTTATCGAACCCGCGGTGTAAACCCGATCGCCTGTTTTAAATTTTGTGACGCCGTCGCCGATCTTCTCGACAACGCCGGCTGCATCTTTGCCCGGAGTGTATGGAGTTTTCGGTGCGTTCGGATAATTGCCCGACCGGAGATAAGTATCGACCGGATTAACTCCCGCGGCCACGACCTTGACCAAAATCTGTCCGGCCGCCGGCTCCGGCGTGAGGACGTCCTCGATCTTCATAACCTCAGGTGATCCGTATTCGTGAACGACGATTGATTTCATATTTTTTCTCGTTTTCTAAAAGTATAGTGACGATATCGTCTTCCTTAAAACCTGACGGAAAAATAATGAGATGTTTTCCCGCTGGATTACGCGTTGATGGCGGTACTCAGACATTATGAGTCAACTCGGGCAGCAGAGGAGATATTGATGACTAAAGTGTTGGCGGTTAGTTTCTTTTTGCTTTCATGTATCGGAAGCGTTCTCGGACAAAACACGGTGATCGCTCGCGGGAATCCGAATCTGACGCAGCCGATGATTGACAAGCTCGAATCAGTGTATTCGCGTCTCCTCGACATCCGACTCGACTCCGCGCAGAAGGTCCGCTTTCGAAAGGGTGTGATCGAATACTGGACGTCGAACAACACCGAAGGCATTCGTACGAGCGAGGATAATTTGAAGTATTACGATTCGCCGGAGCAGATCAACGAACTAAAAAGCTCGAGCCAGGCGTCGATCGTCGAAGGACTCCGGCGAGATATAGCGAACACGTCGGATCCGGTATCAGTTGTGCTCGTCGAGGCGTTCGACCGGGCCCATCCGAATATGAGCAACGCGACTCGCATGATGGCATTCGCCGATCTTGTCGGCACCTGGAAACGTTCGGACGCGCTTGGCGCTCGAATCGATCCGTCGGGACGGGCGAGCGGCGTTTCGTTTACCGATAGCGGTACGATCGAGATCCAGCAAAACGGATCGTTTGGATTCGTAAAGGTTCACAACAATTGCTCCGGCGGTTGCTGCCGGCTCGACGGATCCGAAGAATTTGGATCGATCTCAATTGTCGCGGGTAATCTGGTCCTTCAAACAAATCGTGGAAGCAAACTAACTGAGGACGGATGCCTTCACGCAAAACAGCGTACGCAGGCCAAACCTCATCGTGAGTCGTTTGCGTGGTCAGTGAGGACGAATCCGAATAGTAATGCGCCGACGTTGTGTCTTACTTCGGCCGCCGGAGAGTCGTCGTGCTACGACAAGCAGTAGTAGCGAATCGCGTTTTAAGCTCGCGTATGCGAGCGACAGCACAAAGCCCCCGGTTCGAACCGGAGGCATGTCCCCAACATGACACAAGCTCGCGAAGCGATCGACGGACATTCGATGTGTGATCCGTCGATCGCTTACGCGAGCTTTATCGTTTTCCCAGTTAACCCCCGGTTCGCACCGGGGGCTATATGCCGCCGCTCGCTTTCGCAAGCTAAACCCGTCTCATTCGGCGTCGACCAAAAACTTTGACCAAAATCTCTCAAACGCGCGCTGCAATCTCGTGCGATCCTCAGTTCCGAGATCAATCAAAGTTGGCAGAACTTTTAGATACCTCGCGATAGCCCGTCTCTGCGGATCAGATAGTTCAGAATATCTTCTAACACGAGACGGAGACCTGCCATCCAGCGCATGGATCGTCCCGATCGACATCATGGAACCTGAATCGTAGTTATCGAGTAACCGAAGCATCAGAGCCGGAATGTAATATCGAAATCCCGCGGGATCCAGGTGTGCTAACATTCAGCCTCATCCAAAACAGAAACTGGGATCGCTTTCCAATCGTTTGTGATCTCACCTAAAGGAAGAGCCTTGAATTCTTGCGAACCACAACCACCGTAATCGTCGATTACTTTTGTTTGCTCAAGACTAATACCATCGCCGAGAGTCACTCCCGCAAATGCGTTCCTGATCTCGTCCCTAATTTCATCGGACGCCGACACCATTATTCAACCGTCACTGACTTCGCCAAATTCCTCGGTTGGTCGACATCGCATCCGCGTCGGACGGCGATGTGATACGACAACAGTTGCAGCGGCACGACCGCGAGTATCGGACCGAGCAGGTCGGATGTTTCCGGGATCTCGATAATGTGATTCGAAACCTTCGAGCTCATCTGATCGCCTTCGGTGAGAACCGAAATGATGATGCCGTCGCGCGCTTTCACCTCGACGATGTTCGAATGCGTCTTCTCATAACGAAGCTCGCTCGATTTGTTGCCCGGCTCGCGCGTGTTGACGACGACCACCGGAAGTTTCTCATCGATAAGAGCATTCGGCCCGTGCTTCATCTCGCCCGCCGGATAACCCTCGGCGTGGATGTAGCTGATCTCTTTCAATTTCAGCGCGCCTTCCAAAGCGACCGGGAAATTGATACCGCGGCCGAGATATAGAAAATCCTGAACGCGGAAAAATTCTTTCGACAGCTCTTCGATCGAATCCGCGTCGTTCAATAACTGCTCGATCTTCAAAGGCAGCTCCGCGAGATCCTGCGCGTACTTTTTTCCTTCATCCTGCGAGAGAACGCCTCGAAGCTCGCCGAGATAAAGCGCGAACAGATAAAGCGCGATCATCTGCGCCGTAAATGCTTTCGTCGAAGCTACACCGATCTCCGGACCGGCATGAGTCAGTATCGTGCCGTCCGCTTCGCGATGGATCATCGAACCTTGAACGTTGCAGACCGCGAGCACTTTGCATCCCGCTTGCTTCGCCTCGCGCATCGCGGCGATAGTGTCCGCAGTTTCACCGGATTGCGAGATGACGATGAGCAGATCGTTCTCCGTCAACACCGGATCGCGATAGCGGAACTCCGACGCGTAATCGACTTCGACCGGAACACGCGCGAGCTTTTCGAGCATGAACTTCCCGGCATGACCTGCGTGCCAACTCGTACCGCATGCGGCGATCTTGATCGATGTGAGCGAGCGGAAATCATCTTCGGAAATATCCATCTCATCGAGATAGACCTTACCGGTGTCGAGCGAGACGCGACCTTGTACGGTATCGCGGACGGCACGCGGCTGCTCGTAAATTTCCTTGAGCATGAAGTGCTTGAAGCCGCCCTTCTCCGCCATGATCGGGTCCCACGTTATCCGCTGCTGCTTCGGCTCGATGACGTTGCCGTCGAAGTCAGTAACGCGAACCGAGTCTTTAGTCAGGACCGCGATCTCGCGATCGCCAAGGAAGAAGACATCACGCGTATGTTGCAGGATCGGTGGGATATCGGATGCGACAAAGAATTCGCCATCGCCTAAACCGATGACGACCGGCGGGCCTTCGCGAACTGCGATGATCGTGTCGGGCTCGTCAACTGAAATGATCGACAGCGCAAAAATTCCGCGGAGCTCTTTGACCGCTTTACGAGTCGCTTCTTCCAGAGACAGACCGTCGTCTTTATAGTGCCCGATCAAATGCGCGACGACTTCGGTATCGGTTTCGGTTTTGAAATCGCTACCGTTCGCAGCCAGCCGCTCTTTCAACGTCAGATAATTTTCGATGATGCCGTTATGAACGACGACGACCTTTCCCGACTGATCGCGATGCGGATGAGCATTCTCTTCGGTCGGACGACCATGCGTCGCCCAACGCGTATGCCCGATCCCATAGTTGCCATCGAGCGGATGAAGGCGAATGCACTCTTCGAGATTGCGGAGCTTCCCTTCCGCACGACGCAGCTCGAGATGCTGAGCACCATCGACGACCGCGATTCCCGCCGAATCGTATCCGCGATATTCGAGCTTCCTAAGACCGTCGATGATCAACGGCACGACTTGTTTATTTCCAACGTATCCGACAATTCCACACATAAAAATTATTAAATCGAATGATAGATCTCGTGAACGACGACGAGAACAGATTCTTCCTCTGTCGCTTCGACCGCGGCCTTTCTTATCTCGTCTGTGTACTTCGACAAAGCTTTGAAGTTTTTATCGAAATCAAACGGAGTATCCGCGTAAATCAAATTGATCCTGTCGGAATCAGCGTTGCCGTCAGCTCCGAGATAGATTCCCTTGATGTCTTTGATAACCGTGCATCCGCCGAACGTGTTCAAGAACTCTTGTTCGAACGCCCGATGAAGCTTGCGATAGTTCGCTTTTCTTTTATCGGGAAGATAGATCTCGATCCTTGCTCTTTTTGACAGCGGCAACGAACTTCTCCTTTCTCTCGCCGAACGACTTCATCCGCTTGAGCGCTTCTGCGGCAGAAATCTTTTCCGGTGACGAATTCTTATCCGATTTCTTCTTCATACGGACTTCGACTCGCTCAACTTCTTTTTCACTTTCGCAGGAACTCCCGCCACAAGCGAGTCCGCTTCGACATTCTCAATGACCACCGAGCCCGCGGCTGTAACCGCGCCGTCGCCCACCTCGACCGGAGCGACCAGCATCGTGTCCGACCCGATGCGAACGTTGTCGCCGATCTTCGTCTCGTGCTTGTTCTTGCCGTCATAATTGCAGGTGACCGTTCCGGCACCGATGTTCGTATTCTCGCCGACGGTCGCATCGCCCAGATAAGTCAGATGACTCGCCTTTGAGCCCGAGCCGAGCGTCGTCTTCTTTAGCTCGACGAAATTGCCGACCTTCGCATTCGACCTCATGACCGCATGCCCGCGAAGATGCGCCATCGGTCCGACCGTGCAACTGTTTCCGATCTCGGAGTCCTGGATAAGACAATTATCCCGGATCTCGACTCCATGTCCGATACGGGAATTCGTGATCCGGGTTCCCGAATGGATCGTGCACCCGTCACCGATCTCACTCTCGCCTTCGATCGTCACGTTCGGATGGATGACCGTGTCGCGTCCGATCTTCGCGCCTTCGCTGATGTAGACATTTTTCGGATCGATAAAGCTGACGCCGTAGTCGAGCATCTGACGCTTCACCGTCCGGCTATTCAAAAGACGTTCGAGATCGGCGAGCTGGGCGCGATTGTTGACGCCTTCGACTTCGTAAGCATCGCCGTGCTGAAAGATCGCGACGTCCTCTCCCGCTTCGCGGAGCAGCGACGGAACATCGGTAAGATAATATTCGCCCTGTGCGTTATCGTTTTGAACTTTTGCGAGTGCGTCGAAAAGTTTTGTTGAATCGAACGCGTAGATGCCGGCGTTGATCTCGTGGATCTGACGCTCCGTTTCATTCGCGTCCTTTTGTTCGACGATCTTTTCGAATAAGCCTTCGGGGTTTCGGACGATGCGCCCATAGCCGGTCGGATCCATTAATTTCACCGTCAGGATCGTGCACGCAGCCCCGCGGCCGCGATGACCGTGATGGTGTTGAACGAGGCCCGCGAGAGTTTCGGGCCGGATCATCGGGACATCGCCGGATAATACGAGTAATGTCGAATCCTGATTCGCCAGCAGATCACGTGCGGCATTCACCGCATCGCCCGTTCCGAGTTGCCGCTTCTGCTCGACGAAAACAGCGTCGTTCGAGTCGAACTCTTCGAGCACGGCCGATCGTACATCTTCGCCCTGATGTCCGATGACGACATAGATCTTTTGCGGAGCAAGTGCAGCCGCGGTCCGTGATACGTGATTTATGAGCGGTCGCCCGTCGAGTCGGTGAAGGACCTTTGCAAGGTCGGAGCGCATGCGGGTGCCGAGTCCCGCCGCGAGGATCAATACGTCGAGCATCTTATGCTCTTCCTGAACATCTGCCATACGATCGAGCTTCGACAATGAACACCAATCGACATGATAAGCTTTTTGTATCGCTAGCGAAAGTGCTCCTAGTTCGGGGTGCTTTATGTACCTTAACCGCAGATTACGCAGATGACGCAGATCAAGAAGATTTTATTTCATCCATCCGCGTGATCTGCGTCATCTGCGGTTAGTCACCTTGAGCACGAAGAACTCATCTCAACCGTTCAGCCCCAACACACATCGAGCTAGCCGATCGGGATGATGTCGTACGAGCTCGCCCTCATCCAGCAGATTCGCATAGACGACGTCTGCTCCTTCGATCACGCCGGGTTCGATCGAGCCGTGAACGCCGATCTGCTCCGCTCCATCCTTTGTATATAGCTCGGCTTGCCGTTCGCTGATCGGACGATTGTTGACGAGCACATAATCGAAATTCAATCCCGGCGCGTATTCGCGAACGATCTCGAGATGCCGGCGCGACGTTAGCCCGTCGGTCTCGCCGGGCTGCGTCATCAGGTTGCAGATGAAGATCTTCGTCGCCTTCGAGTTCGAGATCGCATCGGTCATTCCTTTAACAAGCAGCGGCGGAAGAATACTCGTGTAGAGTGACCCCGGCCCGACCGTGATAATGCCCGCGTCTTCGATCGCGGCGATCGCATCGGGATGAGGATCGCAGTCTTCGGGTTCGAGATAAAGTCGTTCGATCGCTCCGCCGGTCTTCGAAATATTCGTCTCGCCCTGGGCGATCGAGCCATCGGCGAGCCGAGCCGCGATGTGAACGTTCGAAACCGTCGCCGGATAGATGTGGCCTTTGCTCGCGAGGATCTCTGACGACAATCGAACCGCTTCGGCAAAGTCGCCGGTCACTTCCGAAAGAGCCGCAAGAAATAGGTTTCCGAAATTGTGCCCCGAGAGATCACCGTCGCCGGAGAACCTGTATTTGAAAAGTTTCGAAAGTAAGAGCGAGTCTTCCGATAATGCGACCATGCAGTTCCGAATGTCGCCGGGCGGGGGCATCTGGAACTCGTCACGCAGACGGCCGGAGCTGCCACCGTCATCCGACACCGCGACGATCGCTGCCAACGCGGCGATCGAAAACCCGTCTCCGCCGACATATTTTTTCAGCCCGGACAACAGCGTCGACAGTCCCGTGCCGCCGCCGATCGCCACGATCTTTACCGGACCGCTCGAATTATTTCCCATCTCCCTCGGAATTTAGCTAAATTCACCTCACTGCGCAAATCGTTTTCGTATCGATATTTATGCTTTACCTCCGCCTAAAAAATGCTTGTCGCCCTTTCGACTCGTGTGCTAAATTGGTTAGTGCGGTTTGTCGCAAGAACCTGCCTTACTCGTTTTCCGATCATCAATCGCCGATAACCACACCGAGCTAATCTTACAGCTGCGAGATATCACCAGATGGCACAATCGCCTTTTATTATTCAAGAACAGCAGTTTCAGCGGATGAAAACGGTCCTCGCCCGACTCTGCGTGGAGTGCGCCGCCCGCGTCGTTTTCCTTGTCGACCGCGACGGGCAAACGATCGCCTTCCACGGCGATATCGGCGACATGGATACGACCAGTTTCTCGTCGTTGGCTGCCGGCAACGTCGCTGCGACAAGCAGCATGGCGAATTTGATCGGCGAAGATGCCTTCCCAGCGGTCGTTCATGAGGGCGAGCGCGAGAGCATTTTTATAAGCGTCATCGGACGTAGTCTTCTCGTCGTCGTATTCGACAAACGCTCGACCGTCGGACTCGTCAAGATCCGCGCCAAACGAGCGAGTTACGAGGTCGCCGCGATTCTCGACGAGGCCGTCCGCGAGTCTGCCTTTACGATGGCTAACACACCGGCGTTTTCCGAGATCACCGACGAGGACATCGACAGTCTTTTCTCCTAATTTTGGATTTGGGATTTTGATTTTGGATTAAAGAAATGTAACTGACCGCGAGATCGACTGCTCACCAATCGCAAATCGAAAATCGCAAATCAAAAATCGTTCATATGACTTTCATCAATTACGCATCACGTGAGATCAACTGCAAGATCGTTTACTACGGTCCGGGTTTGTGCGGTAAGACCACGAACCTGCAGTACATCTACGATTCGACAGCTCCTCAGGCGAAAGGCAAGCTAATCAGCCTCGCCACCGAGACCGACCGCACGTTATTTTTCGATTTCATGCCGCTCGAGCTCGGAACTGTCCGCGGATTCAAAACACGCTTTCATCTCTACACCGTTCCGGGACAGGTCTACTACGACGCGTCGCGGAAATTGATCCTGAAAGGAGTGGACGGAGTCGTGTTCGTAGCTGACAGCCAGGAAGAGCGCATGGATGCGAATATCGAATCGCTTTATAACCTAGAAGAAAATCTACAGACGCAAGGCTACGATCTGAACCAGATCCCGTACGTTCTCCAATTGAATAAGCGAGATCTGCCGAACGTCACGCCGATGCAGGATCTCGTCGGAGAGCTCCAGCGAAAAAACGAGCCGGTATTCGAAGCGGTCGCGATGGATGGAACCGGAGTGTTCGATACGCTGAAGGCGGTCGCGAAGCAGGTACTGACTGAGCTACGTAAGAGCTAATTCGATTTGGGATTTGGGATTTGGGATTTGTCTTCGGTTTTGGGTCTTAGATTTTGAATTTCAAATTTCAAATTTCAAACCTTCAGAAACTAGAAACCAGAAACTAGGAACCAGAAACGTAAAAAAGCCGTCGCAAGACGGCTTTTTTTTATTTAAGTGGCGGGGCCGACGGGGCTCGAACCCGCGACCTCCAACGTGACAGGCTGGCGTTCTAACCAACTGAACTACGACCCCGCAAGAGTATTTTGGATTTTGGATTTTGGATTTTGGATTGAAGCCAAGGGCGACTTTTTCTTCAATCCAAAATCCAAAATCCAAAATCCAAAATGGTCTGGTGGGCACGAAGGGACTCGAACCCCTAACTTCCTCCTTGTAAGGGAGGCTGTCTACCAATTGACGTACGTGCCCAAAAATTTGTTTATCTGATCAGAAGCAGCACGCCGCACCCACACTATATTTTCAAAAAAACACTCGCCCAATCTCAATAAAAAGCGAACTGTCATGCTACGAAACAAGCGGCAGCATGTCAAGGAAGCGGCGGCGGATGCGACTGGACGGTTTTCAACGGACTGGACCGCAGGCAGCCTGCCTGCACGCCGAGGCTTCCGAGGGCGTGGACGATAATGATTCGACGAGACGAGGCTGACGTCGGCCGAAGCGGCGACGTGCAGGCAGGCTGCCTGCGGTCCAGTCCGTTGAAAACCGTCCAGTTCATCCGCCATACGCGGTTTGTAATTCTTTCGTCACATCCAACAAAAACTATTGTCCTCACAAATCGAAAGGTCTATGTTGGAAATATGAAAGTCTTGCTCGTCTATCCCGAGTTTCCGGACACGTACTGGAGCTTTCGTCACGCATTAAAGTTCGAGGGTAAGCAGGCTGCGTTTCCGCCGCTCGGACTTCTTACCGTATCCGCCATGCTGCCGAAAGATTGGGAGCGACGACTCGTTGACATGAACGTCGAAACGCTCTGGCCGGATGACGTAGAATGGGCGGACATCGTAATGGTCAGTGCGATGATCGTCCAGAACGAGTCACTTGAAAAAGTCGTCGAGCTCGCACGCTCACTAAACAAAAGAATAGTCGTCGGCGGACCGTATGTTTCGACCAGCTCGGAACGAATGCCCGATGCGGATCACATCTTCATCGGCGAGGCCGAAGCGACACTTCCCGAATTCATAAACGACCTCGAGCTCGGCATCGCACGCCGGATCTATCAAGCAGACGAGCGTCCCTCACTCGCGACCACACCGGTCGCCGACTTCTCACTTATCGACATGAGCCACTACAGCGCAATGTGCGTGCAGTACTCGCGCGGCTGTCCTTTCAGTTGCGAATTCTGTGACATCATCGAGATCTACGGACGCGTGCCCCGAACGAAATCAAACTCGCAAATGCTCGCCGAGCTCGACGCTGTAAAAGCGATGGGCTGGCGCGGACTCGTATTCATCGTCGACGACAATTTCATCGGCAACAAAAAGAATGTCCGCATGTTCATGCCGGATCTGATCGAGTGGTCGCGTGCGAACGACTTCCCTTTCTCGTACATTACCGAGGCGAGTGTGAATCTCGCCGAAGACGACGCGTTGCTGCAGCAGATGGAAGATGCCGGATTCCGGCGCGTCTTTCTCGGCATCGAAACACCGGTCGAAGAGAGTTTGAAGGAAGCACAAAAAGGACAGAACACGCGACGCGATCTGCTTGAGTCGATCCATAAGATTCAAGGCTACGGGATGGAAGTGATGGCCGGGTTCATCGTCGGCTTCGACAGCGATCCCGAAGACATATTCGAACGCCAGATGCGGTTCATACGCGAGAGTGGAATTCCGCTGGCGATGGTCGGTCTGCTTGTCGCGCTTCCGGACACGCAGTTGTGGCGACGCCTTCAGAAAGAAGGTCGGCTCATCGATGTCGCGACCGGCAACAATACTGATTGCACGATCAACTTCGTTCCGCGGATGGATCTCGATCGTCTTGTCGAAGGCTACAAAACGATCATCCGAAACATCTATTCGCCGAAAGAATATTACCAACGCGCACTCGACTGCCTCTCGCGATTTCATGCGAACCGCATCGAGCCGCGAAAGACAAACATCCGCGAAGATCTCCGCGCATTCTTCAACGTCATCTTTACCCTCGGCATCCGCGACGGATCGCGTCGCGAATTCTGGAATTATTTCTATCAACTCCTCCGGCACCATTCGCACGACTTCGCCCACGGGCTCACGCTAGCGGCGATGGGATATCACTTCCGACAAGTGACGGAGAAATACACACGGTAAGCAGAAAGCAGTAGCAGTGGCCGGTGGTCAGTGGTCAGTGGTCGGCAGGAGATGGCGGACGCGACTGGACCGCAGGCATCCCTGCCTGCAACGCCGTGGCTTCCACGGCGTAACTATCAACGCACATTTTTCTGAACGCGAATCGGGCGGATCAGGCGGATTAAGACGGATTTTAAGGCAAGGGTTTTTTGTTTCGTGTTCGTTTTCGTGTGCTTCGTGTGATTCGTGGTCACCCTCTTTGGAAGCGGAACCACGAACCACACTAAGCACACGAAAAGGAACACGAAAAGAAGTGGCCGGTAAAGTCCGATCCGGGTTTTATCAGCCTGATCCGCCCGATTCGCGTTCAAAAAAATGTGTGCGTGTGATAACTTACCCACAGATTCCTCGCACCCAAATGTCCGAATACGCCAAACGCCTCCGCAAATTCGAATTCACGGACATCCTCGGATGGTCGTACTCGCGGTTCAATACTTTCTCGCAGTGCAAGCGGAAATATTTCTACGAGTACTACCGTAAACGTGATCTTGAAAACCTGAGCAAGATCGCCGTGCTCAAAGAGCTCACGACCGTCCCGCTCGAGATCGGCAACATCAGTCACAAACTCATCCAGGCACTGCTCAGTCGTTTGCAGAAATCCGCCGACGTAATCGATCGCGAAAAGTTCTACGACTACTCACGACGCACAACGCACGAGATCTGCAAAGAGAAAACGTTCGAAGATGTCTATTACAAAAAGCGCGACTCGATTAACTTCGACACGGAGATCTTCGAGCCGGTCATGCTCGCGATGAAAAACTTTCTCGAGAGCGATCGTCTCAAGTGGCTTTTCGAAGAAGCACTCGTGACAAAAGAAGATTGGATCATCGAGTTCGAAGACAACAACAAGTTCGGCGAGTGCCGCATCGATAATCAGAAGGCGTATTGCAAAGTCGATTTTCTCTTCCCCGTCGACGATCGTCTGCACATCATCGACTGGAAGACCGGCAAAGAAGATTACGCCAAGCACAGCATCCAACTTCGCGGCTACGCCGGTTGGGCCAACTTCCAATTCGGCACCGATCTGTCCGAGATCAGCACCACCGTCGCGTATCTGCTACCCGAATACAAGGAAACAACCGTCGTGCTGAACGAGTACGACCTCGACGACTTCACCATCCGCGTCAAAGAACAGACCGACGCCATGCACGAATTCTGCGAAATCCCCGAACTCAACATTCCATTTCCAAAGGAGAAGTTTGAAATGACGCCGATGGAGAATTTCTGCAAGACATGTAAGTACCGCCAACTTTGCGATCGGGTTTAGCTCGTATTGCGCCGATAGTACGCTTTTTTTGAACGCGAAGTTGGCGGATCAGGCGGATTAAGACGGATTTGAGGTCCTTAGTTTCGTGTGTGGTGTGTTTCCTGGTTTGGCTTCCTATGCGCTGGACGGGCGTCGCTCTTTAAAAGAGAACAAGAAAACGAGAAGGATGAATCTAAAAGATCATATCCGTTTTCATCCGCTCGATCCGCCAAATTCGCGTTCAAAAAAATGTGCTACCGGAGGAATATAATCCGCCAAATTCGCGTTCAAAAAAATGTGTGCGAAGAAAACTTCCGTCGACAGACAAAAAAAGAACCGCCGATAGAACATCAAAATCTATCGGCGGTTTCCAATTTGAAACAAGTTATTTCGACGAAGCCTTATATGCCTTTCGGAAGGTCGCATAAGCAGCCTTGGGTTGGCTCGCTTTCAGCGCTTCAGCCTGAACCCATAGCGCCTGAGCGGAGGCTGAGTTCCCTTGATTCACGATCGTCTCGTGCACGATCGCGGATACCAGATCGAGAAGCCCGCACTGGGTGGTCGGATTCGGAATGCTCGGAGTCGTGCACACTGTGCTGGGCGTCTGGTAAAGCGCTACCAGAACTGCAGCGTCGGTCGAAGCCAGGTCCGCCTCGATCTGAGTTCGCAACAAGAGATTTTTCAGTTCGTTCTTGTTCGCATTCGCGTTGTCAATGATCTGCGTGAGCGCCGCGTTGATAAGAAGCGTAAGAGCGGCGGTGTTCGCGTTGTCATTGTTCACGATCGTCGTCTTGTTGGTGTTGTCGTTGTTAACGATCGTGTCCTTGTTCGTGTTGTCGTTATTAACGATCGTATCCTTGTTCGTATTGTCGTTATTGACGATCATCGACTTGTTGGAATCGTCATTGGCAACGCTCGCTGCGAGATCATCGTGGATATGGCCCAGGCGATCGTAACTGGCCTGGCCGACCGAAGCCGCATAGTCGTCATCGCAGAAATGGATTCCTTGGTTGACAGCCTTCGCGATGATGTAGACCGCGTCGGTGATCAAGCAAGCCGCTCTGAGATTACCGCCCTCGCCCAAGATCACGACCACTTCGTTGCATCCGTCTTGAGCGATGTCCCTGACCGCTTCGGCCAGGAAATACACGACGTCCGATGCGATGATGGCCTCGGTCGAAACCGGAGCTCCGCAATACGAATCGATCCCCGGCAGCCCGACGGTGTTCGCTGTGTTCTTGAAGTTTGCGATCACGGCTCTAGATCTCGCCAACTTTCTCTGCATGGAAACGGGATCCATCGCCGATCTCAGCATGGTGAGCTCTTTGTCCGACATGTTTTGGATCTGCTCCCGGATCGCGTCGTACTGATTGCCCTTACCGGAAGTTTTCCCGGCTCCCGGCGCGGCCGGGAAAAGGTCCGCAACTTCTCTATTGCCTTCGACAAGATCGGCCAGGACTGAACGCATCTGATCGAGTTCCTCTCGCGAAAACTCCTTTCGGACATCCCGCTTCATGATTCCCGAAAGCGCTGTCGCTCTGGCACCCGCGGTCGTATCAAGCGGAGCCAGGCGCGAGTTCGCCCAGACCAGGCTCGGGCTAAACAACATCAGCATCATCGCAAACGTCAACATCGACGCAGCACTGCGTCTAAAATTATTCAATTTCACAAATTTCTCCGGAGCGGCACCTCGAATCGCGATTACGGTGAAGCTAGTGGGCGCGATTTGAGTGCGGCAGTGTTTGGGAGCTCACTATGGTGAATCGGGTGCGCCGACAGATTTCGGAGCAGCAGATGAAGTAAGTTGAGCTAGGCTTGGTTCGAGGTGAAGTTAGCTCTGGAGTCGCCGAACGTCAACAAAAAATCGGCGGAAGTACCCGTTAGACATAACATTAAGATAAAAATCCGATGTTTGACCTGTGGT
This sequence comes from Acidobacteriota bacterium, assembly GCA_003223025.1. Taxonomy (GTDB): domain Bacteria; phylum Acidobacteriota; class Blastocatellia; order Pyrinomonadales; family Pyrinomonadaceae; genus OLB17. The sequence goes on along the minus strand of QHXR01000001.1, from coordinate 467,342 downwards.
CTTTGGCTTTGGTTTCCGGCAATCACATCTCAAATTTGAGAGATCGATCTCGTTGTTCGGCATTGTGGGTCTAGTGATCGCTTCGCAATCGTTATCGTGCACATCCATACGATACCAGTCTCTGCATTTCTCACGATCTCCATTTCACTGAGCATTTCCTTCGGGGCACGTCGATTGCCATCTCATTGGCATAAGAGGCCGCATCAGGTCAAAGGAGAATATTTAAATGATCAGAGCAATCAAAAATACTTTAGGAATGGCAGCGATCGGCGCTGTTGTGATCTTGGCCGGCGGTCTGACGGCGAATGCGCAGCAGGGTCGCTATTACCCTCAGCAGGACAACGGTTATTACAACCAGGATCAGGAAGGCCAGCGTGCTGACCAGCGTCGTGCATTCCGAATCCGCCAGCAGCGCGAAGCAGCAGCGCGAGCTCGTGCTCAACGCAACCGCGGCTACAACAACGGCGGCTACAACGACGACGGCTACAACAACGGCGGCTACAACAACGACGGCTATAACAACGACGGCTATAACAACGACGGTTACAACAACGGCAACAGGCAGGCGGCTCAACAAGCGATGCGCCAGGGTTACCAGGACGGTTTTCGCGAAGGCCAGCGTGTTGCTCAGAACGGCGGTCGAAGCAACCGTTCATATCGCGGCGGTAATGGTCAGGGCGGCCGGTATCAGCAGTATTTCCAGCAGGGATTCCAACGCGGCTACCAGGACGGCATCAATCGTTCGTCGCGTTACGGTTCGCGTAACACCGGCAGGGGCATCCTAGGTTCGATCTTCGGACAGTAACCTAAACAATTCCTCACCCACACTGGGCACTCGATCGAAAGGTCGAGTGCCCTTTTTGGTTGGAGCGGGTGACTATCAGCCGGTCTGGGTCTTAACCGCAGATGACACAGATGACGCAGATCAAAGCAAAAAATAAAATTGGTGCAATCCGCGCTATCTGCGTCATCTGCGGTTAATTACCTCGCGCCGTTTCCAACTTCTTACTGGGTCATCTGCGGTTAATTGATCCGCGCTACTTCGGCCACCCGCGAGGAAACAAAACCAAACCAACCGCCGACGCCTTCCTAACGATCGTCAAACCCACCACCGGCACCCGCCCCGAAGTCGACGTCTTCTACCTCGACCGAGCAAAGGACACCAGAAAAAACAAATTCACCCTAACCAAAGCCGTCTACTGCACCTGCTGGGACGACACCATAATCTTCGAGGTGAATTCAGCGGGTGATGCGATCAGTGTAGAGACGAAAGGTAGTCAGTGAGCAAACCCTTCCAACCGCTTGGCGTTAGCTCACCAACTTATTTTTGCTCCATTCACCAACTGATTGCCGAGCCACTTTTGCACTTGCCGGCGTCAACTTTAGCTGGTTTCAATTCGAAAGTGACGTTCTTGCCGTTCAGTTTTTCCGATGTGTGATAAAGTGCAGGCGTAAAATCGAAGTACCGTCCATACCTAGGACAAAGATTCAAATTAAAATCATTTTCTATGAGAGAACCGATGAAGCTTCTATTCCTTTCGCTATTCGCCGTTTTGTGTTTTGGTATTTCATCTCTCGGGCAAAGCAACCAGAACTTAACTTGGCCGGAATTGAAAATTGTTCAAAAAGAAGAGCGGATGGCTTTGGATGCCGCGCAAAAAGACGAACAAGCGAAACTCTATGAAATTCAAAAGGCCCAATTGGATGCCTTACTAAAAACAGCGAGCCAAACCGGCATTCTGGATTTTGCGGCGCAGCTTCGCGAAGAAAGGATGGAGATGTCACGCCTCCATTCTGAAGAACGGAAGAAGTTGGCTGAGACGCAATCACTCGAACGGGTAAAGTTGGTGTCACTACCGAAGTCCTAACCCAAGTCTTATAAAATTCAGCAGTTAAAGGTCAGTCTGGTATGACTCTAATTTCCTGTCCTGTATGTGCACAGAACGTTTCGGCGCACGCTCCGACCTGTCCAAACTGCGGACATCCGATCGCCCATCCACGAAAGGAAAACCCGGTGAGATCTGTGATTATTCACAGCAGGTCCAACTCAGGTGGCATACTCGCGGCGCTCCTCTTGGTAATTGCCATAATCGGGATAGTTTCAAAGCCCAATGAATCAGCCTTGAGAAATAGTCTTGTTGAAAAATATGGGCTGATATACGGCGCTGGGGTTATCGCAGAGAACCTTGGCTTACTAAAACTAAGGTACAACGACTACTTCATCTTTTCGACTATGTCGGGTGAAGTCGGTATCGAAAATCGAACGGTGGCATTTGGTTTCTTCGGAAAGGCATTTGTTCCAGAACCTGAACTGCCCAAACTACCCGCCGCTTCAGCTGTGCGATCTGGTCAACCGGAATACGGTTCGTCTTCGGGCAATCACAATACTGTTCTTTCAGGCCCGCCTCCGGACAACCCCACCTCTCTAGCTTCAAACGAAAGCAGTCAGTCTCGGCAACCGAAGTGGACCAACGAAGAACTTCAACGTGGATTGGTTGGCGCTCATCAAGTCCTCCTACAGGAAATGAGCAATGAGGCAGGCAGGAGTTTTCAGAATCGACATCCTTTCTCAAGGATCGAAGAATGCGATCAACCAACGACTAATGCGACCAGTCAACCTTCATTCGGAGAGGAGACCGTTGTCGTCTTCCGTTGTCGGATGCGGGGTACGATAACTGGCAAAAACATCTTTAATGTTGTTGTTAGAGTGCGTGGAACAATTTCATTCGAGAAAGATACTTTTGTCCGTCGAATATTAGGTGCTGAGGTTCTCAGCGACGCTCGGATCACGCCGTAATGCGCCAGTAAACTATTTATGACGCCACCATTTCACAATCAACCGAAGAGTCCCCCCAGCTATCCGGTACAAACCTATCCGTATCCGACGGTCCCACAGTTCCGTTGTCCGTTCTGCCAGGCCGGTACGCCGCCAATCGTGCGAAGCAAGATCTCGACAGGCGGATGGGTCGTGTTCGTTGTTCTGTTGCTCTTCTGTTTTCCGTTGTTTTGGATCGGACTTTTGATGACCGAACCGATCAAGTTTTGTTCGACGTGCGGTATGCGATTGCAGTAGCTGCCAGAAAGCAGAGTCCACCGAGCGTTTAGGCTTTATTTTTTTGTTGCATTCCGTATCCGACTTGGTTATAAAGGTCCGAACAATTACGTGGAGCGCAAGTCCCTCACCTTGCAGATTGAATTCTAATCACAACCGAGAAGGCTTCCGCTCAGAAAATGGGCGGAAGCCTTTCTGTTGCGGCGAAATCTTCGGAACGTATTGTCCAAGAGGCTCTGTACGGCTCCAAAGCGTCGAGAAGATTGACGAAGCAATCGCAAATTACGGAGCCTATTTCGCCAATGGGTTGACATCGGCGCTCTTAGCTTCCAACAACACGCGCGACTAGCGAGAAAATGGAAAAGTATGTTAAATCATGATCCTTCGGAATACATAAGAGGTATCAAACAGATACTCATCTCCGACAAAAAACGGATTGGGTTCCTGTTCGGAGCGGGCAGTTCTTTGGCCACAAAATCTGACAAGACACTGACCGTGCCTGCGATCGGTAAGATGACACAAATGATAGTCAAAGCCGTCGGCGATTCAGACTCGCGGTTTAAGACGGCTCTAGAACAAATCGAGTCAGACATGGGCGCTGACCGTTTTAACGTGGAAACCCTATTGTCGAATCTAGAACAGAAGGTTGCCTTTATCGGTAGTGAGAAATTAAACGGACTACAAAAAGAGGATTTTGAGCGACTGATCACTAATATTAAGAAAAATATTCGAGAGATCGTAAGCGTTCACAAAGTTGGGAACGATATAGTTCCGCAAGACATAGTAGACGACTTAGTTCACACGGACTTCGCCGATTGGATTCAGCATGCGGAACGCAAATACCCTATCGAGATATTCACAACCAATTACGACTTCCTATTTGAACTGGGCCTCGAACAAAAAGAAATTCCTTATTACGACGGATTCTGCGGAAGCCTTAGACCGTTTTTTAACCCGGAGTCTGTTGAAGACCTGTCGTTCCTCTCAAAGCAGACAAAACTCTGGAAAATTCACGGCTCACTAGGCTGGCGTTTCGATAAGGCGACCGAAAAAATCCTGCGTGTAAACCCCGACGACGAGGATTTGCTGATCTACCCGTCTAGCCTGAAATATAAAGACTCGAAAAAACAACCGTATGAGAGCTTGCTTGATCGGCTATCAAACTTCTTAAGGGCAGACGACTCGATTCTGATAACGTGTGGTTATTCCTGGGGAGATGAGCACATTAATTCCAGGATTATTTCTTCGCTGAGGACGCAGACCACGTCGCACGTCATCGGGTTAATTTTCGATGAGTATTCCCCGTTAGAAATTGCTTCTGACCTTTCGAGACTAGGCATGGCAAATTCAAAGATTTCCTTGTATGGATCTCGAAGCGCGGTAATCGGATGCAAGTTCGCCGAATGGAGACTTAAATCCGAGCCGTCTCCAGATGACACCATAACCCTCAATTCGTATTTTGACGAAGACGCACACAGCGATCAAAACGACCCGATTGGAAAAAAAGTAACAGGCGAGGAGGTCTGGACAGGAAAAGGGAAGTTCTTACTGTCGGACTTCGCTCAACTAGTTGCTTTCCTGAATGCTCTCGTTAGTGACAACGAGATTAAGAAGTTGGGTGAACATGTTAAAAAGTAAAATCACTGAAATTGGAGAGATCGACAGCGTGAGCGGCAACCACATCTCGGTCAAATTGCTCGACCATATAAAGTCGAACATGCCAATAATCGACGGCGTGGTTTATCGAATCGGTCAGATCGGATCCTTCGTCAGAATTCCTCTCGGCTATGCAAATCTTTACGGGATCGTAACCCAGATCGGATCAGGCGCAATTCCGGAAAATCTAAAGGAAGTCTATTTGCGCGATTATGACACATTTAGGAACACGACATGGATTAGCATTGTGCTCGCTGGAGAGCAGGTTGGAAACCATTTTGAACGAGGTGTTACTCAGTATCCAACGGCCGGCGATCGAGTGCACCTGGTAACGATAGGCGACTTGGACATCATTTATGGAGGCTACGAGGAAGCCAATTCTCTTACAGTGGGAAACATAAGCGCTTCGGAGAGCTTAGACGCAAAGGTTGACCTGGACAAGCTGATTTCGAGACATTGTGCGATCGTCGGATCCACTGGAAGCGGCAAGTCTAACTCGGTAGCAGTAATTTTGGAGGCAATCGCCAAAAGGCAATTTCCGAGTTCGCGAATCCTTGTCATTGATCCGCATGGTGAATATAACGACGCACTGGCTAAATACTCCCGAGTGATCAGCGTGAACGCTACCGAGGAATCTGATCGTTTGATCATTCCTTTCTGGGCCTTACCGTTCGACGAATTAATGACGACTTTTTCAGGTACCTTGACCGACGCCAACCGTGAGCACATTAGAGAGAAGGTGGTTGAGGCGAAGATTAGCAGTGCCGGCACAAACAAATTAGACGTCACGAAGGAATCTATAACGGCCGATTCCCCGATTCCTTTCAGCATCAATCGACTATGGTTTGAGTTGGATGACTTCGAAAGAATGAAATTCAAAGCAGACAAAACCTCTACCGAGGACGTTTTGGTAAAGGGTAATCCTGAAACTCTAACTTCTAACGAATATCCACCAGCCGGTATAGGAAACGCGGCACCGTTTTTGAATACCCGAGCTAAAGGCCTCCTTAGCTTCTTAGATAGCGTACGAAACAGGTTAAAGGATAGCCGCTATAACTTTCTGTTTTCACCCGGCAAACTTAGTCCGGCTTTAGACGGAAGAATTGAGATGGATATTGACAGTTTGCTCTATAACTGGCTCGGTAGCTCTTACCCAATTACCATACTTGATTTATCGGGCATTCCGAGCGAGATTATGTCCTCAATTTCGGGAACTCTTTTGAAGATCATTTACGAAGGACTGTTCTGGGGCTCTCAGACGAATGTGGGAGGAAAGAATCAACCATTGTTGATTGTACTAGAGGAAGCACACAGTTATCTGAAAGCTGGCGAGCACTCGATTTCCTCGAGAACTGTGCAGATGATTGCAAAAGAAGGTCGAAAATATGGCGTTGGTCTGCTACTCGTAACGCAAAGGCCTTCAGAGTTGGATGAAACTGTTCTTAGCCAAGCCGGCACACTCATTGCGCTCAGAATGAATAATTCCAAAGATCGCGGACATGTAAGGTCGGCCGTCCAAGACGAGTTGCAGACAATGGTTGATCTTCTACCGAGCCTACGAACGGGAGAAGCGTTAATTTCTGGTGAAGCAGTAAAAATACCTTCGAGAGTGAAGTTCTATAAGATCGTCAATGCACCAAAAGGGGCAGATCCAATTGCTTCCGAGAGATGGCTCGCTCCGATTGACGGAGTCGAGGCTGAATACGAGAAACTGCTAAAGTCCTGGAGAAATAAAAACACCAATATATGAGTAATATAGAAATGATCCCGGTCGTGTCATCGAACATCGAGAGCATCGGGTACGACGACTCGAATCAACGAGTGTTGGTGAAGTTCCTTAATGGAACGATCTATGCCTACATAGGCGTGCCAATTCATGAATTTGAAAATCTGCGCGATGCTCCTTCTTTGGGCTCTTATCTTCATAGGAACTATAAAAATATTTATCCTTACGAAAGAGTGGAGTAAGCGACCCACGTCGCTTGGGATATCAATCTGAAATACTTTTGTACGGGAGAACAGATAGGGCTAACCAAGATCCTCTAAATCTTCCTCGCCAATAAGCGCATGCGGATTTCGGACGTTGTAAATTTCTTTTAGTTTTTGGAAGAACTCGGATTCGGTTAACGATTTGTTCGTAGCGGCGTCGAACAGTTCGATTTTCGGTATTGAATCATCGCCGAGATGCGGTTCGAATAACATGAGAGTGACGTCTTCGAACTTTTCTCCGGGTTGCGTATAGTCGAGTCGGCCTGTAACTGTCGCAAAAAGTTTTCTCGCACGCTGAAACGTTGATACCTTCCGACCTTTTGTTACGTCTTCATTCGACCGGACAGGAAAGGCGAACAACATGCACACGACTGAATACGGAAATCTTAGGTGAAGCGTGATCGACTCGGTCAACAAATCTCCAAACCGATTTTTTAGATTCTTTCCAAACGGGGGAAAATTGATGGTCTTGATAGAGACGGCTAGCAAAAGCCCGTTCTGATCGTCAGAGTAACTTACATCCACACGCTTCGGCCCTAATCCGCCTTGAAATGTTTTTTCGCCAACGCCGTCGACGTCCGGCTTTACATTCGGGAAACCAATATCGCGTAGTCCGCTTGCGACGGCCTTCGCAAGGTGTGACGACAGCACTTCTGAATAGCGTTTCTTCTCAGCCTGATTAGCCGAATCAGGGGGAATCGGTCCCGTTGCGACTACCGCTTCAACAAGTGTCATCCTCTTTCGCTCCGTTTTGCGCGTCGGTTTCTGAGCAACTCCGCTCCATCCATTAATAACCTGCAATCAGACACACTCAAGTTCAACGACTTCCGCAGAAGCATCTTGTCGGCACGCTCTGTTGCCTTTCGATCATTGCCCAACCGCAATAGTCGGTCCATCTCCAAAGCAAGCTCCTGCAAGTCTCCTCGCCGATCTCCGGTAAATGCGACTAGGCAGTTCTCCGCTTCAGTGGGTTCGAGTTTTAGCATTCCACCACCTAGCGAATGCCCCTCAATCTCCACGCTCAGTCGAGTCAGCGAAGTCGGCCAAGACGTAGCAATATCCGACGACGAGATTCTTGCCGGTTCGCGCAATCGAAGGACATGCAAAGTGTTAGGAGCAACTGCTCCAGCTCCGTTAGTTACCAAGTTAGGAAATCCTGTACTCATGTAGCTAAGAAATCCATCCGGCTCAAAAACATGCGGCACCGAGTACCACGGCTTACGAACACGACACTTGTACGCGTTCGACACTCCCTTCTCTTCCCCCATGCGAAGATATTCTGATAATTCCGTCGAGAGTTCCGCTTGGGGATTTATGCTTAAAAGATATCCGCTCTCTCCACGGACGAGTGCCGAATCCCAATCGGACTGAGTAAACTCCAATCCGCGAAATGCTCTGCTTCTCTTAACCGCGTTCTTCAAAAAACGCTTCGGTATTTTGAAATACTTTATTTGGTCAGGCGAGAGATGAAAGAAATCATTTGCGCCCGTAACATATCCGATTCCGACATCGGCCAAGTCACCGAGTCGATACACATGCTCTGCTTCTTTTACTTCATTGTAGAGTTCGCGAGTCTTTTTCGGGAGAAGATATTCAATCAGTCGCTGACGCTTAGTAAGAATCGGTGATGTTGGAACCCCTCGGACACCACCAAGCGAGTAGTTCTTGCTGACTTTCACATCCTTTAACGACCCATCACCCTCAAGGTCGCGATGAAGAACACGTGATGTGTTCTTTCCCTTGTCTTGCGCTAAGAGCAAGAGCGTATCTTCGCTAAGACCGGGAAATAGTTTCTTCTTGAATGTTAAGAGTATGATCTTGCCGAACGACCGTGTCAGATAGTCGAGGACCGGAAGGGCATATTTCGCATAGCCAAGCTCGCCCGGGAGGACCATCGCTAACCTCCCGCCCTCTTTGATCATCGAGATCGAATGAACGACGAACGGAGCCCAAGAGCTCGACAGTTTAGTGAGCTTAACGCCTTCGTCAGCCGCGCGAGCCAAGGCTTGTTTTCGAACTTCGTCCGTAAAGCGTTGGTAACGGATAAAGGGAGGATTGCCGATGACCGCATTCACTTGCCGAACCGGTAAAGGTTCAACATCAAAAAAATCTTTCGCTAATAAGTTCTCAATCGGAATTCTCAAGTCTCGCTTGAGTTCCGAACTAGTTCGTACGTGAACTTCAGTATCGAGTTCGATGCCGAACACCTGACGATCGGGATTACCCTTAAGAGTTTTTAGTCTCTCGCTTGCGGCTCGGAGAAAAACTCCACCGCCAAAGGAAGGATCGAGCACTGTGTCCTGACTCGATCGAATGGCCCAGCTAACAAGAAACTTAGCCACCTTGTCACTGGTGTAGTAAGAGCCGGTCTCCTTAGAAAGAAGATGCCCATTGTTCTTTGTAGGATTAGTCAGCGGCGGAGCCATAGGCGCGTTGGTTATACGAATTCTAGCACGCCTCTTTGGAATTTCAGATTCGACTTCGGAGTCCGCGCCCGCGCGCGGAAAAAGTGGGAGTTGGTTTTTCATAAGTTTATTGAGGCACGGGATTGAATGATTTATAGCGCCGACTAGAAATGTGGTCAAGACCTTCGGAGCATTCTTATAGGAGTCACGCTCGTCCTTTGATTCTCCATACTTAATTAACTAGAATCGCAACGCCGTATGTATTGGAAAATCGCTATAAACTCGATCGGAATTCTGCTGAATATTGTTGGCGCTTTAATGTTGTATCACTTCTCCCCGTTTAACTTCCACACGGTGGATGGCGGAGACTCCAGCACTGATTGGCTCGACGTAGAGGAAAGGACAGATCGAAAGAACAAGATGGTGAAACTAAGCGTGGCGATCATCATTTTCGGTTCGATTCTCCAACTCGCAAGCAACTTTTTGAGGCAGGTGCCGATGGACATGAGATGAAATCGATACGAGTTCCTTTTAGCAGATCTTTTCGGCTGCGGAGTTTTCGGAAGTGTTGTGCGCGTCGCACCGATGTAGAGGAGTTTCGTTCCTCTGGCTCAGCCTTTACTTCGCGAAGATATCGCCCGGGCTGTGCGCGTATACGTAGCAGCCGGCGTAGGGACATTCGAGACGAACTTGAAAAGCTAGCCAGTACTTCGAAAGATCCTTTCCTTTACTCAGTTCGATCACGGACTCGAAAGGCTCGAGTTTGAGCGGGACGCCGACGTCCAGTGTTGTGTGGAGGAGAGCCGTTTGCTCCGCCATCTCTGCTCTCTTGAAATTTTTCTCGCCCCAGGGCTTAGCGAGAAACGGCGTGATGGCTAAGACGATCCTGGGATCTTTACCCGCTATTAGTTCCCCGCCGGTTAGTTTGACCTTCAATATATTCTTCTCCCCGTCGTTCGAGATCTCGACGGTGCCTTCGAACCTTCCCAACACTGGCCACTTGGAGGACGAGAACTTTGCGGCCGGATCGTCGAAGGCAATGCGAAACGGGATCGTGCGCTGTGCGGTAGCGAACGCTGTGAAGAGGAATGTCAGGAGTAAGCATCCGAGAAAAGATGTCACGTACCGATTGATCATTTTTGAATTTTAACATCCCTCCGACAGCTAGTCGGTTGGCTGAAACACTCTGATGATCGGGTACGCCATCAGGCGGATGATTAGCGGAAAGATCAACGCGGGGGGAAGGAAGAACACCAATGGAACGCCTAGTAGCCCGACGACCAACGAAGTAGTTTCGCAGGTGGAGCAGCCTTCACCGGTCGCAGCCGCGTAGAGTTCACTGCAAAACATGAACAGCAAAGATCCGGCGATCGATGCTATTGCAAGAGCCGCGAGGCCGAACCATTTTCGGTTGCCGAGGAATCTCGCGATGAGGAAGTCGCAGATGATAAAAGATCCTGCGAGTGCCAGCGCGAAACCGTGATCAAAAGGTCTTGGTCTGTCGGAATGGGGATCTATTCCGTAGGTAAGAAGCACGGAAAAATAGCTGCCGATGAAGTGACCCAGAGCGTCGGTTAGGAAGCGATGGAAGATGAACCGGTTTTGGATTTTTAGGGCCAGCATCATACTCGCGCGAAACAACAGATGTATATGGTCAAGAAGCGTGAGCTAACTTGCGCGACGGGGGTGCTACGCCGCGGAAGCCGCGACGTTGCAGGCAGGCTGCCTGCGGTCCAGTCGCATCCGCCGCCCGCCGCTTACCTTCTGCCTTCGGCCTGCCTTCTACCTTCTGCCTTCTACTGCCCCGGAAAGTTGTAGGTCAGTACGCCGGAGACGTTTACGGGTTGGCCGGAGAATATCGTCGGTTTGAATTTCGCCTGGCGTGCGGCGGCGACCGCGGCGGATCGGAGTAGTGGATGGCCGGTCAGAGCATTGGCGGAGACGACGGCGCCTGTTTTATCGACTGTGACTTGAACCATCACCTGCCCGGTCGCACGCACGGCTCGGGCAGCGGGCGGATATGCGGGCTGCGGGAATTCGATCGCCTTGCCGTTTAGCACTCCGCCGGAGATCGTGGTGCCTGTCGGCTTCGAGTTTGAGTCGAGCGGCCAATGATATGTGTTCGTGTTGCTGTCCAGGTCGTCATCAGACGGTTCGTCCGACGGCGCAGCGTCGTATTCGGATCGCGGCTTATCTCTCTCCGTGACCGATGTGCGGGCTTCCCAGAAATAGATTCCGATTAGAGCGGCTAAGACGAACTCAACGAGCATGAGGCAGACGAGAGGCGACGACTTTCTGCCGGGGCGTGACGAGAATGGAATGAACGAGAACGCGAGCAGTACGAGCGCGATGACGACGGCCGAGCCGATCGCGAAATATGCGACGGCCATGATGGTGCTCGCAACCGACGAGATTCCGCCCTCCGGTGTATGCGGTGAGATCAGGACACCTTTCATCATGTGCATGACGTAGTGGAGTGCGAACGGCGGCACGATGCTCAGCAGACCCATCATCAGAAACAATAAGCCGGGCGGCGACGCCTTCGTATTCGTCGTGAACAACCTGATGATCGAAACAAGGATCCCGATCGCACATAGCACGGCCGCGACGACTAGCACTCCAATGACAACGTATTCGACCTGGACGATGCCACCAAAGAACGCTGCGTACCCAGCGTTTTCCGATTCTCTGAGAAGATTAAAAAACCTGATCAGCATTCCGCCGCCCACAGCACCGCTCATCGCGGCGATGATAAATGCGATCGAAGGCACCAGGCGTTCGAGGATCGATACACGGACGGGTGTGTTTGGCGTCATCATGGTTGGCGAATACTAGCGCGGGGCGGTGGTCCAGTCAATTGGATTTGGGATTTGGGATTTGGGATTTGGGATTTGAATTTATTTCTTTTAGTGTTCTTGCTTCGTGTGATTTCGTGGTTCCAGATCCCGGCCGCAGAACTGGAACCACGAAACACACGAATCACACGAACAAGAACACGAAAAGCACGAGCGGGCCGGTCTGATCTGATTCGCGTCCTTGTTACGCCTTCGTCTGCCGGGCCGTGTATTTGAAAAGCATGTCTTCGTACTCCAACACGCGGGATTCTCCAAACGTTGAGTCGAGATCCGCGATCCATGTGTTAGGTAAATGCTCGCGCCCGATGACAGTGAGTTGGACGGGGGACGGCGGTTCTGCGCTCGCCTCTTCGAGAATCTCGCGGAGCCGACCCGACAGATCGCGTGGCAGTCCCGCAGCTTTCAGTGTCTTCAGGCTCGCTATCGAGAGGCGATGCGGAACGCGGTCCTGCAACATCTTTTCGCCTCTCACTGCCAGCATTCCGAATATGAGAATACCGATCGCCGAAGTGGTCAGGATTCCGACGGGCAAAAGAAATTGCCAGGAGTTACCCTCCAACGACTGCAGTTTGCCGGTATACGCGGTCAAAGCGCCGAAGGCAAGAACCAGGATCACGAAAGCTGCACACACGTTGACGATTTCGTTTGCGTTTCTGATGAACCAGCCTGGGCCCGAATTATCTGGCGGGTCGGAACCGTCGCGACTAGCATCCGTCGCTGTAGGTTTTTTATCTTTGGGCTCGGTGCCTATGCTATTCATCTCTAAAGCGGCTTCATTATTGGCTTCACTCATTTCTAATCTCCTTCTGTTCGGACTCCCGTATCAATAACGCGCAACTCGTGTGATACGTAATATTTTCGACTTCTCTCGCTTCCATAACCCATCGTTTGCGATCGCGTCCCTCAAGATGTTCTCCGTGTATTCCGTGTCGGGATTGACGAGACGTCTCAGCCGCGCTTGGGAGTCCGCGTTCAATGTGAATTGACGGACGATCTCGTCATACGCGGATTGACTCACACGATACCGTTCACCTGAGAAAATCCTTTTCGTCTGGGTGCCAAAATTCCCTCCGACCGATCCGAATTGGTCTCTCCGTACATCGAGTGCGAGGTCACGCGCTTTGTCAGCCGATTGCTGAGTGGCATTCATTCGACCGAAAAGTGTGTTGGGGTCAGCCGATGTACTGATCCCGAATTTACGGAGCGATTCGACCACAGTCGGGTCTTGATCTCTTGTTCCTAGAGTGTTCGAAACACCATCCAATCGTCCGAAAAGTGTATCGTTCGAATTTTTCTTGTCCCCGATCCTACCTGTAATTTCCGCGAATTTAGTCTCAAACTTGCCGGGAATTCCGTCGAGGGCTTTCAGCCGGCCAAAGACGGATTGCGCTTGATCATCGTCGGAGTTATTTCCCAAAAGACCGTTGAATTTTGTCACTGCTTCTGTAAACTTCCTCGTGTCGACGTTCGGCGTTGTGTCAATTTCTCGGTAGGCGTTTTCCAGACGTTCCATACGCCCCGCCAACATCACCATGCCGTCGATGAGCGCTCGGTTCACGTGAGCCTCGTCTTCTCCGTCAGTGCCAACAGGGCCAGGTGTGGCGGACGGGTCTGGTTTCTTGTCGGGATTTTTCAACTTGCCGATTTTTTGAACGATCTCGTCCGCAGTTACCGGATCCGCACTCTTATTGAACGGCACCCCATTCGCAACAAGGGCCGCTCCACCCGCGACCGTTGCAGCAGCAACAGTTACTATCGCCGCGCGAGCCACGGTCGGCCCTACGCTCGGGCCTTTGTTCTCCAGTAGTTTCTTTACGTACTCGGTGAGCGCTTCTCCTGACGCCGCCCAGAAGAACAAGTGCTTGAGGGGAATCAGGATCAGATACAAAAGTCCGAAAAGAACCATGCCCGTGAGCGCAACCCGCAAGAGCCAATACACGCCGCCGATTCCCTGCTTGTCATCCAGTATCAGCGCAAATGTTGGGTCGATTGATACCGCACTCGAAGAAACTATCGGTTTAATCTTCTCTTTAGATCTCTCTTCCGCGGATAGTTCCATTTGAACCCGTAATTCCTCATTGACGCCAGTAACTATTTTCTGAAAACTTGTGTCGATCGCGCCGATGCGACTGGTCATCGCCGTCCGATCTTCCGGTGAAGAGGTTTTTTTATTTCCGTAGAAATTATCGATCGCGTTTTGGACGTCTCCAACTCGAACTTCACTTCGCGTCCTGATCGGGTTGTCTTTCAACGCGACCGCAAGCGGTGATTTTGAATTCGCGTTCTTGAGAATGCTTGCAATGTCGATCTTGTCTTCTTTTTTTACGCTCGTCCCAAGTTGCGTCTTCGCTCGGTCCGAAAGTTCGTCGCACTCGATTTCATTAGCGACGGCCTTTTCAAGGGATTCCCGATGCGGCTTCAACTTTTCGCTTTTCTGCTTGTAGATTCCCTCGGCGAGTTTTGTCGAAAGCTCCGTCCGAGTCTTGAAGCTTTGACTAGAAAGTTCCTCTGCGCTCCTTTTGACGACGTCGAAGGCATCGACATCGCCGCGCAGAGGCCCGCCTGCTTCGGCACGCGCCTTAACGTTCGTGGCAAAGGCGTCTACCGGCATTGTGCTCACGTCATCGCCAGGTTTTAACTCGGGATCACTGACGAGTTGGTAGCCGGCATTCTGTTTTTTATCGAAGATCGATTTTTTCGCTTGAAGTTCTATCAGCGATACGGCCGCGGCTAGCATTATTGCGCCGCATATTAGTGGCCGCTTTAGACCATTCCACATTACGCCGATCAGGCTAAGCTTTTTTGGGGTTGACATGTTTTGCATGGTAATTGTTTCCTCGCGCTAGTTGCACACACTTGTCCCATGGCTCCGAATTGAGAGCTTCGGTGCAGCGGTGATAAAAGATGGAATCCGCGCTCATATGGGCTTGGCTCGACTTCCATTCGATCGACCTACGGGATTCTGAGAGATGACCGTGGACGCCTTCTCAGACCCGAAGGAGAATGATTCTTTACTTCTCTTAAAAACTTCCCTGGATAGATAGGAGCTTGGGAACTGGAGAATCAGTGACTAAGCTGGGATTACTCAGTTTCAAGCGACAACGCACGACTGCTTCACACAAGGAAAAACATCCCGAGAACCTGCGATCAGTGTTGCGTTGAGGCGGTAATTGTAGAGCACCTCGTTTCTGCAAAGCAACAGTTATCTTTCGGGGTGTGCTCCGGCCATGGGGACTCAGGATTGTCGTCGACAAAGTCGCGAGCGGAATCGATTTGAGTTTAGAATGTCGGCATGAAACGAATTGTGATCGTCGTACTTTTGCTGGCGGCATCGACTGCGTTCGGACAGCGTTGCCCTGATGACGATTACAAATGCCAGATCGCGCGCGATCAGAACAGTTATGATCCGACGGCGGTGTTCGGGCTCGCGACCTCATACAGCGCGATCGGTCGGTACGACGATTCGATCCGCGCATTTACGCGGTATATCGAGCTCGCTCCGCATGACGCACGCGGATATTTTTACCGGGCGCGTGATCACTCAGAGCTCAAAGATTATTCGCACGCGATCGAGGACTATACGCGGGCGGTCGAGATCGATCCTTCGGAGCTGAAAGCGATCTCCAATCGTGCATACTGCCGCGGCAAGTTCGGAGATCATCACGGTGCGATCCAGGATTATACGTTGGCGATCGCGGCCTCGCCCGATGATGCGGAATTATATTTTGCGCGAAGTTTGATGTATGACGCTCTCGGTGAAAAGGGTCTTGCGATCGCCGATTGCTCAAAGGCGATCGAGGTCGATCCGGCATATTCCGACGCATATTTTCGGCGCGGATCTTTGAAAGCAGAGATCTCGGATCACTCTGCGGCGCTGCAGGATCTCGACGCGGCGATACGACTTTCGCCCGGCGATGCGGACGCGCATCTCAGTCGTGCTCATTCGTATTTCGCGTTAGGTGATTTTGAGAAATCGATCGCCGACTACAGTCGAACCGTTTCGCTAAACAGCTCCCACATCAATGCTTACTACGGCCGCGCAAGCGCTCATTTTGCACTCGGTCAGTTTCGTCGTGCGGTGAAAGATTTTTCGCATTACCTCAACGCGAATCGGAAAGACGCCGAAGGTTATTACTGGCGAGCTCGCGCGTACGAGCGTCTGGGAAAAATGAAACGATCCGCGGCCGATGATCAGAAGTCGGAAGAGTTGTTGGGGACAGTCGAATAGCGCAGCGGCTTACTTGACAGGGATGAAGGGGATGAAAGGGATTTCTTACGCTATCCCTTTCATCCCCTTTATCCCTGTAAAATCACTATGAAATTTCGCTCGGCGGTCACAGTTTCAATCGTTCGTACTGCGCGAAAAGAGTCATGATCTCTTTATTGATCTTCTCTTTCTCAGCGAGGTTCGTGAGTTTGTCGCGTCGCTTGATGAGCTCCTCGATCTGCTCCTGGATGATCTCTTGTTTCGTTTCCGGCTTTTTCTTTTTTGGGATGTTGTACTTGTTGTCCATTAGCTCGGAGATTACGTGCCGACGCAGTGAGAGTCAATCGGATCGACGTCTGCGGGAGTCGATCAACCGCAGATGACGCGGATAACGCGGATCATGAAGATCTGAAAAAGCTTGATTAAGATTTTCTCGATCCGCGTTATCCGTGTCATCTGCGGTTAAATATCTAACACCCTACGGTTTCTTTCCGCCTTTGCCGCCACCGCCGCCTTTGTTGGGATTACCGCCTCCGCCTTTGTTCGGGTTACCGCCGCCCTTATTGGGATTGCCGCCTCCACCCTTGTTCGGGTTATCCATTTTCGGAGGAGCTCCGCCGCCTTTGTTCGGATTGCCGCCGCCATGATCTACCTTGTTCGGATTACCACCGCCGTGATCGACTTTGTCAGGCTTGCCGCCGTCGGGGTGATTAGGATTTCCGCGCTGAGCGCCACGTTCGTCTTTACCAGGATTTCCGCGCTCGTCACCGCGATCACTTCGCGGAGGATTGTCGCGTCCCGGTTTGTCTCCGTTGACGTCGTGTCGTCGTCCGCCCTTCGCCAGTTTCACATGTTCGGGATGACCTTTAACAAAATCCGCCTGCTCTTTCGTCGGCTTCACGAGCTTCGCGTGGACCTGATCGAAATGCTTATTGAAGTTCGGCGATTTGATCTTCACTTTCTGGATCACCACCGGTGCGGTCGTGTAGACAAAAGCCGGCTGCGGATAGACACGCTCGATCCGAGTGCGATAGACCGGCGTGTCGACGATGTCATAAGGCTGGTACCACGTCGGATAATTGTCGTAGTAGTACGGCGAACGATAATACTGGTCGCGATCGTTGTAGAGATACGTCGCGATCGGCACCTGCTGGTTCAGCCAATCAGTCTCGTAATAATAATTGTCGCCGTAGAGTTGATCGTTGCCGTTGATCAGGAATCGAGCTCCCGGATAATTCGGCTGATCACGATATAAAAGTACGGTCGCGATCTCCTGGATCAGATCCGGGCCAAATCGTGAGAACAGCGACAGACCTCGCGAGTTCGAATCGCGGTCTTCGTATTCCTCGACGCTGATGTAATCCGCATACCCATCGCCGTTAAGATCGAGATTGTTGATCCCGTCCGGTTCATTCAGATATCGTTCGAATTGTTCGGGGGACTCGGACCGCTGGAGCACATCGCCGACGCGCTGCAGATCGAGATTGTCCTTCGCCCAATAATCTTCGCCGTCGATCTGATCCGGATACGCCGGGTTCGCCGCATCGGGCGGATGATTGTCCGCCACCGCAGTCTGTTGATCGGAATTACACGCTGTAATAAAAAGTCCGATTATTAAAAATGCTATTGATAATTTGCTTGATCGCATAGTGAATACCCCGTCTTTTGAAAGTATCTGCCCGAATTTGATGCACAATTCGGGTATCCAACTGTGGGTGTGCAATCAGCGAGCCAGCCCTCGAGGACTGCGAGCAAATTAACCGCGGATGAAGCGGATAACGCGGATGATGAAGACGGATCTGAAAAGAATAATCAGAACCGTCGTCATCCGCGTTATCTGACTGCGAACGCTCCAATACTATCGACGAATTAAGAACACGCGGTTGGTCCAGTCGATCGGTCTGTTAGCGTCTTTGTATAGAGAAGTATTGTCCTCGATAAATCCGATGCCGAACTTTACGTCTTCCGACGTGATCGAGTCCGCGTTCTTCCCTGTGCGAATTGTGCGGTTGACGAAGACCGCTTCGAACGGGCGCTCCTCGCCGTTCCAGTAAACTTTGGTTCCCGTCAGACGCGCTCCGGTGATCACCGCATCTTTAAGTGTGAAGTTCTGACGACGATCACCGATGAACGAGTCGTATCCGCTGCCGCTCGCCAAGCCGCTGCTTTCTACTTGCAACTTTAACGCAGTGCCATCCACACCCGCATCGTAACCGCCCGAGTATTCGGACGGAGCCCGCACGGCGGCTTCGTTTTTGATGTCGATGTAAAACTCGATCGAGATATTTTTCTTTTCTTTCTTTTTGTATTTCGTCTTATCGAGCGCCGCCACGAGCTCCTGCGTGCGAGCGTCCTGAGCGTAAACATCGCCGGCTACACCGATAAAAAATACTAGAGCGATAACGAGTGAAATTCTGAGCATAGCTTTCTCCTGGGAAGTGGTTTCTAGATTGAAAACACCGTCCTCGTTCGATTTGTGACACGTCCGCCGTAGACTTTGCCTGAAATAATTTAACCGCAGATGACGCATATAAGGCTGATCAAGAACAATAAAAAACATCTTTCTTGATCCGCGTCATCTGCGTCATCTGCGGTTAACGACTCGGCGGTTGAAGACCTAAGCGCGAGCCAAAACAAAAGGCCCCGGTCACCCGGAGCCTTTCTCATTTCTCATTTCTTACTTCTCATCTTTCCCCGATCGCAACGTATTTCTGATCGCGTTTGCCGATGTACTCGGCACGCGGGCGGATCAGTTTATTGTTAGCGTATTGTTCGAGGATGTGGCCGGTCCAGCCCGAGATGCGGCTGACGGCAAAGATCGGAGTGTAAAGATCGAGCGGGATTCCCATCAGGTAATAAGTCGATGCGGAATAGAAGTCCACGTTCGGATGCATGCCTTTCTTCTCGAGCATGAGCTTCTCGATCTTCTGCGACATGTCGAACCATTTCGACTCGCCTTTCTTCTCGGCCATCTGCTTCGAGAATTTTCGCAGCCAAGTCGCACGCGGGTCTTCGGTCTTGTAAACCGCGTGACCGATGCCCATGATCTTTCGCTTGCTTGCAAGCGCGTCGTCGAGCCATGTATCGATCTTTGCCGGATCGTCGATCTCAATGAGCATCTTCATCACCGCAGTGTTCGCACCGCCATGAAGCGGTCCAGCGAGTGCCGCGATGCCGGCGGTAACGCAGCCGTACATATCGGCAAGCGTCCCGGCGACGACTCGAGTCGTAAATGTCGAAGCGTTGAGTTCGTGATCCGCATGCAGGATGAGCGCGATGTCGAACATGCGAGCTTCATCCGCGTCAGCTTTTTCACCGCGAAGCATGTAGAGAAAATTCTCGGCGATGTTAAGGCTGGGATCCGGACTGACAGGATCTTTGCCATTACGAATTCGATCCCACGCCGCGCCGATCGTACCGATCTGACCCGTGATCTTGACGGCGGAGCTCATCGCACTCTCGCGATCCGTGCCGTGTCCATCCTTATCGTAGAAGTCGAGAGCCGAGACGCATGTGCGAAGCACATCCATCGGATCGGCATCCTTTGGCATGTACTTCATGCCCGCGATTATTTCGCCGGGAACTTTGTAATTTGCACGGATCCGTTTCGTCAGCTCATCGAGCTCGTCCTGCTTCGGCAGGCGACCGTTCCAAAGCAAAAAAACGACCTCTTCAAAGGTCGAATGCTCCGCGAGATCGTGAATATCGTAACCCTGATAGATCAGTTTTCCTTCTTCGCCATTAGCATCGCCGATCGCGCTCTGAGCGGCGACAACGCCCCTAAGTCCGGCGGTCGCGGCGGTTGATTCAGTTGCTGTACTCATGTGATATCTCTTGCTTTTTATTAAGTTTATTCGGTAAGTCTAGATTTTAGCTAAGCCGATGAGCTAAGACAAATGCGGCGCGAGGGAAGTATCGAGTTATGCGACGCAATTAACCGCAGATGACACGGATGACGCGGATCAAGAAGAATCTAAATAAATCCTTCTTGATCCGCTTCATCTGCGTCATCTGCGTCATCTGCGGTTAACGACTGTCGCGATCACCCGCCGGTCATCATAAGCCCGATCTCTTCAGTGGATGTCGTTTTCGGATCCACTTCGCCGACGATCTTTCCTTCGCGCATTATCAGCAGACGGTCGGCGAGGGCTGTGACTTCCTCGAGCTCAGCCGAGACGAGAAGCACGGCTCCGCCGGAATCTCTAAGCTCGATCAATTTGCGATGAATAAACTCGATGGCTCCGATGTCGACTCCCCGGGTCGGCTGCGATACGAGAAGAAGTTTCGGATTGAGCTCGAACTCACGTCCGATGATCAACTTCTGCTGATTGCCGCCTGAGAGCGATTTCGCGCTCAGCGCAGGGATCGGCGGACGGACGTCGAAGTTTTCGACGATCTCGTGAATGCGTTTGTCGATCGCCGCGCTATTCATGAAGCCGCCCGATGCGACCGGCGGTCTATAGTGAACGCCGAGTATGGAATTTTCAGCGAGATCCGAATTCAAAAGCAGACCGCGCTTATGACGATCTTCCGGAATGTGCGCGATGCCGAGTTCCTTCAATCGCCTTGCGCTGAGATTCGTAACGTTCTTGCCTTCAAACTCGGTCGTGCCCGATGACACGCGACACAGTCCGGCGAGTGCTTCGATCAATTCCGTCTGACCATTGCCCTCGATGCCGGCGATCCCTACGATCTCACCCGCACGCACGACGAAACTTACGTCGTCGATCGCCGCTCCGTGTTTGCCGCCGATCTTCAAACTATTGACTTGAAGAACAACATCACTCGGCTCCGCGTCCGTTTTCTCGACCCGCAACAGAACATCGCGCCCGACGATCATTCTTGCGAGATCCTTCGCACTCGTCTCGGAAGTTTTCACGTTGCCTACGTCTTTGCCGTCGCGCATCACCGTGACTTCGTCAGATATCGCGAGCACTTCTTCGAGCTTGTGCGTGATGATGATGATCGTCTTGCCCTGCTCTTTCATCCGACGCAAGATCGCAAAGAACTCTTCGACTTCCTGCGGAGTGAGAACCGCGGTCGGCTCATCGAGGATCAAAAGTTGAGCGTCGCGATAGAGCGCTTTGAGAAGCTCGACGCGCTGCTGCTGCCCGACCGAGAGATCTTCGATATACGCGGCCGGATTTATGTTGAGCTTCAGGTCATCCGACAGCGCCTTGATATCGCGATTCGCTTTTTCAAGATCGAGGTTCGCGGCAGTTCCGGTCTCGGCGCCGAGGATGATGTTCTCGGCGACGGTCATCGTATCGACAAGCATGAAATGCTGATGCACCATCCCAATCCCAAGCGCGATCGCGTCGTGTGGAGTTCGAATACCGACCTTGTTGCCGTCGACAAATATCTCACCGCTGTCCGCGTTGTAAAACCCATACGCGATCCGCATGATCGTCGACTTCCCCGCGCCATTCTCACCGACGATCGCGTGGATCGTTCCTTTGCGAACGGTGATCGAGACGTCGTTATTCGCGACGACGGAGCCGAATGTTTTCGTGATGTTTTTTAGTTGGAGCATTATCGTTAGTAGTTCGTGGATCGTCGTCCGTTGTGGGATTGCGAGGCACGAGTCAGAACCGGGAGCGGTAGCGACTGGGTCACCCCGTTGGGATCATAAATCCGAATATCCGACTGGCCACCCGGTCGCTACCGCTCCCGGTTCTGACTCGTGTCGCCAACTTCGGAGTAAGAAGTACGACTCGACGAACTAGTTATTCATCGCATCCGTGACCTTGATATCACCCGCGACGATCTTTGCTTTCGCAGCCTCAGCATCCTGTAACGTTTGTTCAGAGATCAAGGGCTTGTTGTATTGATCCAGCGCGTATGCGACGCCGTCTTTGTCGAGACCGAAGGTATGAAATCCGCCTTCGAATTTTCCGCTCAGTACTTCCTTGACGACATCGTAGACTGCGTTGTCGACTCGCTTCACCATCGACGTGAGAACGAACCCCGGCTTTACCGCATTCTGATTTGAATCGACGCCGATTACGAATTTGTTTGCTTCGCCATTCGCGTTCTTGCCGTACTGCTCAACCGCGTCGAATGCTCCGAGACCCGAGTTACCGGCCGCGGTGAAGATCACGTCCGCGCCTTTTTCGATCTGTGCGAGGGCGAGCTCTTTTCCTTTCCCGGGATTGTTCCAAGCTCCGTCGGTGACGCCAACGTAGTTCGTAATAATGCGAGCATTCGGATTCACCGATTTCGCACCTTCCTCGTATCCTTTCTGGAATCGGTGGATCAGGCCGATGTCCATCCCACCGAGAAATCCGAGCACACCCGTCTTCGATTTTTCAGCCGCGATCATCCCGACGAGATATGAGCCTTCGTGCTCACGAAATACAAGCGACGCGACATTCGGTTTCGGGGTCTTGCCATCGTCCTCAAGGATGACTCCGTCGACGATCGCAAATTTTATATTCGGATAATCGGTCGCGACACGTTTGAGGATCGGTCCCTGTGCGAAGCCGACACCGATGATCAGATCGAATCCCTTCTCGGCATATGCGCGCATCGCCGGTTCGATCGATGTGGGATTGCCCGGCTCGACGTCATAGAGACAGATCGGCAAGTCCTTCTCGGCTCGCTGAACGCCTTCCCAGGCGGCCGCGTTGAACGAGCGATCATTCTTGCCGCCGATATCAAAAACGATGCCGACCTTGATCTGACAACCCTCGCGACGAGCCTCAGTTCGAGTGACGCACGACGCGGCGACGAGAGCGATTATTACGACCAGCAGAAGATGTTTGATTTGCATTTTCGAAGCCTAGATTACAGGCATTGGATGGATTGGGCAAGAGATGCGTTGGATGCTATAGGTATGCTTTGCACCCTGTAGACAGTTTTTTTTCAGTGGATAGTTGTAAGTGACAAGTTAATAGTTTTTAACTATCCACTTGTCACTTAAAACTATCCACTGAAAAAAACCGCGACGATGCTCTGATTACCTAATGCCCTTCTTCGCCAACTGCTCCTTCAATGCCTGCGCGACTGCAGTGTCGAAGCCTTTGCTACCGCCACGTTTCGCACGCTCCGCGGCGACGAATTCGTCACGCTGCTTGGAGAGCGTCAGGATCTCGGCGCGGATCGTTTTTCGTTCGGCGATCCGTTTGTCGATCACTTTCTTGCGTTCGGCGACGGATAACTTCTGCAAGTCCTCGGGCAAATTCTCTGTCTTTACATTTTCGATCTTGACCGTTTCGTTCTCGACATCCTGAACGAGGTCGGCATCGTATTGAAAACTATTGACTGCTTTGTTCACAGCACGCTCCGCCTGTGCACCCATGCTCGCGTCGGTCGTGATCCGCGATTCGGCGGCTGCCTGCACGTGAACTTGCGCAGCACGCTTATCCTTTGCACCGTAGGTGACGTAAGTCTTTCCGAGTTTGGCCGCAAGATCCGCGAGCTTCGAGTCGTAGGGAGTTGCGATCGCCTGTACCCCGCCGTCTTGCGCGATCGCGAAATATTTTCCTTCACCTCGCATCGCGATCGACTGCCAGATCTCTTTCGTACCGTCGAGATCGCCGCACTGGATCGTGTTGATGATCATGTTCTTACGAACTGCCTCAGCGGTCGTTGTGAGAACGTCGGGCTCCTGCTGATAACTCTGCGGCGGTGCGTCGCCCACAAGAAAGACGATCTGCGCCAGTCCATTTTTTGACGAGGCCCAACCGGCATTTCGCACGCCTTCGGCAAGAGCCTTCCGGACGTTCTCCGGAGTGTCGCCGCCGCCGTCGGCACGATAATCCATCAACGTCGTATAAACCTTGTCGAGATCTTCTGTGATAGGAAGTAATTTCGTCACGTACTCGTCGCCGGTGTCGCGATATGCAACCAGCCCGACGCGAACGCGCGGCTTCGACGGCTTCTGCATCACGTCGTTGATGATTCCCCAAATGCGCTGCTTTGCTCCGTCAATAAGACCGCCCATCGAACCGGTCGTGTCTAGCACGAACACCATCTCGAGCGTGTCCCGATTGTCGACGGTTTTTTGTAAAGGCTTTTTCTGACCAAACGAATTGAAAGTGAGTGATACAAGTAGGAAGAGCAGAGTTACTGCGGACTTTTTCATACAAACGCTCCTAAAAGTAAATAATTTGCCCGATCGGACTACCGGATATTTACCGAACGGAAGAAGCGGCGGGTTCTTGCAGGAAATAGTAGTTGGTCGGAGTACGAGTTTGATTCTCAGCTCGCGTATGCGAACGACAGCATGTAGCCCCCAGCGAAAGCTGGGGGGGAAGTCGTGAGATCAAGCAGCTCGCGTAGCGAGCAGCAGACGTTAATCGTTTGGGCTGTCGCTCGCATACGCGAGCTTGTACCCGTAAACGACAAACCCCCAACTCACGCTGGGGGCTACATGCTGTCGCTCGCTACGCGAGCTGAAGAGACTTGTTTCGGATAACTAAGCGGAAATAACGTCGTGGATGAGAGGCGGCAATTCGGGTGCAGATTCTCTCACCGCGTGTGCGGTCGCGATCTTGTTACCGGCTCGCGTGGCTTGGTCAGCATTGCGGCACGTGAGAATTCCGATCGTATCACCGGCGGCGACTTCATCACCGAGCCGTGCGACACATTCGTAGCCGATAGCATTATCGATCTCGTCTTCGGCACGTACGCGGCCACCGCCGATCTCGGACAATGCGTTGCCGATCGCGAGAGTATCGATCGTAGAGACGAACCCGGATTCCGTGGCTTTTATTTCGCGAACGTGAGTTCCCTTTTCCAAAAGTTTTTCGGGATCGTCGCAGACCGACTGATCGCCGCCCTGGCATCCGACGTTCTTGCGGAATCGCTCGAGAGCGTCGCCTCCGGAGATCTTCGATTCGACGAGCGCCCGCGCCGCGTCGATCGAATCTGCGATACCGGAAAGTATCAACATCCGCGCGGAGAGCTCGATTGAAAGCTCCGCCGTCGCATTCGCACTTTCGGCCGACTCACCTCGGAGGATCTTTAGGCATTCGTAGATCTCATGCGCGTTTCCGACAAACTGGCCGAGCGGCTGATTCATATCCGATACGACCGCCTGAGCTTTGAGACCGAATTTGACGCCCGTCTCGACGAGAGCGTGCGAAAGTTTTTTCGAATCTTCGAGCCGCTGCATGAACGCACCCGAGCCCGTCTTCACATCAAGTACAAGTGCGTCCAAACCTTCGGCTAGTTTCTTCGACATGATCGATGCGACGATCAGCGGAATGTAAGGAACGGTCGCGGTCGCATCACGAAGTGCGTAGAGCTTTCGATCCGCCGGCGCGATCTGCTCGGTCTGGCCGGCCATTGCGAAGCCGCATGTCTTTACAATACGGCGGAATTCTTCCGTCGGGAGTTTTACGTTGTATCCGGGGATCGATTCAAGTTTGTCGAGCGTTCCACCGGTGTGTCCGAGCCCGCGGCCAGACACCATCGGAACCGTGACACCGCACGCGGCGACGATCGGAGCGATCAGCAGCGAAGTCTTATCTCCGACTCCGCCGGTCGAATGCTTATCGGCTTTCGGCTGTTCGATGTCGGAGAAGTCGAGTACCTCACCGGAGTACAGCATCTCGCGGGTGAGAGTCTCGCTCTCGGCATCACTCAAGCCGCGGATGAACATCGCCATCAACAGCGCCGATGTTTGGTAATCGGCCCACGACTTATCGCAAACACCCTTGATGAAGATGGCGATCTCGTCGGTGGAGAGCTCCAGTCCCTCCCGTTTTTTTTCGATTATCTCTTGCGGCCGCATAGTTCGGGCAAGTTTCTCATACGGCAAGGCTTGAAGTCCAAAGGCTTGATTCGGGTGATAAGAATCGAAGAGTAGATCAGTTCTTTAGCGCGCAGATTCGCGCCGATTGGATGAGCGCGGTGCGGATCGCATCGGCTGCTTCGGCTTTCACAACGAGTTCGATGATGCGGGAGTCGCCAACGCCGGTCGTCTGAGAATTTTTCAGATTGATCTCGATCGTTCGAAGTTCTGGATAGATATGATCGAGTAGTTTGATGTGGTCCTTCGACATGATCGCGGCGTCGATCTCAATGTCGTCCTTGACGGTATTTATCGTTCGCGTTACGCCCATCGTCGCAGTCGATACTGAGCCCGACTTCTGCGTCTGCGTATATCTGATCGTGCACCCTTCGAATCTGACATCCGATATCGCGACCGACGTGGTGCGAGTTTTATACGAACCGTACTTGGTGATCGAACTCGCTAACCATTTCTGAACTTCTTCCGCCGCGGCGCTGTCGGGCGGCGGTTTTATCGAATCACTCTTCTGCGCCGCGGCCGTTGAGCCGAACGCGAAGAGCGTCGCGATCACAAACAAAAAAACTTTCATGACTCCGATGTTTAATATCCCTTCGGGTTACTTGTCCTTTTGGATAAGGACCACTGCAGTCGCTCGAACCGCCTGTCGCACGCCAACCGCGTCGACGCCTTCGCCTGTCTTTGCTTTTACGCTGATCATCGCGGCGTCTGCTTCGAGCACTTTCTCGAGACCGCTTCTAATCTCTTCGATGTACGAGCGGAGTTTTGGTTGTTCGAGCTCGATCGTCGAATCAACATTTGCTATCGAATATCCGTGCTGTTTCATTAGTCCGACGGCGAATCGAAGAAAGACAAAGCTCTCGGCGTTCGCCCATCGCTCATCCGTATTTGGAAAATGCGATCCGATATCGCCCAGCGCCAACGCCCCGAGGATCGCGTCCGTGATCGCATGCGTCAAAGCATCCGCATCCGAATGACCGACAGCCCCAAGATCGGATTCGATCTCGACACCGCCAAGGATCAACGGACGTCCCGCCTCAAGTCTATGAATGTCGTTGCCGTAACCGATTCGAAACATAATGGTTTGATTTTGGATTTTGGAATTCGGATTTCGGATTTCGGATTTCAGATCTTGGATTTCGGATTTCGGATTTCGGATTTCGTTCTTAGCTTTTGTTCTTTGGTCTTAAGTTTCAAATTTCAAATTTCAAATTTCAAATTTGAAATGCGAGAGACAGATTTACTCGACTTAAATTCTCATTTCTCACTTCTCATTTCTCATCTCTCTTTCAATCGCCTCAGCCAAAAGCAAGTCTTCGTTATGCGTGATCTTAATATTCCTCGAGCTTCCCTCGACGAATGCGATGGGATGGCCGAGCTTCTCGACTAGATAACATTCATCTGTCACGGCCTCGCTCAATTCGCCGAGATCGAATGCACGACGGAGCACCTCGGTTTTGAAAACCTGCGGCGTGAGTGCACGTCGGAGTTTGTTCCGATCGAGCGTGCCGGAGATCTCTTCGCCGCTGACTGTTTTAATCGTGTCCGTGACCGGCCCGACCAGACAAGCGGCTCCTATCGACTTCGCTTTTTCGATCGTGCGTTCGATCTCGTAGGTCGAAACGAATGGACGAGCCCCGTCGTGGACGGCGACGATCTGCGTGTCCGCGTCGATAGCGTTCAGTCCGTTCAAGACTGACTCGGCGCGACTCGCACCACCGGTGACGACTTTAAGTGGTTTTGAAAATCCACCGGGACCCAATCGCGTTACGTTCTCGGATGACAAAACGACCACGATCGAATCGACGGATGGCGCGGATGCAAATCGCTCGATCGTATGAACAACGATCGGCTTACCCGCAAGATCTAAAAATTGTTTGGGAGTTTCGGATTGAAAGCGTGAGCCGGAACCGGCGGCGACTATTATCGCTGTTGTCTTCACACGGTCTATTTAAGCTCTTCGATGATTGTGGTCTGCCGCAATTCACGCGTGGCTTTCTTAAAGCCAAGCGAGCGTGAATCGTGAATTCCAACGTTCGTGTCGTGATGCTCGTCCTTGTCTTCCCATAGACGGCCAAAGATCATTTTGCCGGCGGTAGTCTGCAGCACACTCGTCACAGCGATGTCCGCAGTCTTGCCGATCAGGCGGCGAGCGTTGTCGACAACGACCATAGTCCCGTCATCCAGGTATGCGACGCCCTGGTTGTATTCCTTTCCTTCTTTGAGTACGAACACACGCATCGCTTCACCCGGAAGCACGACCGGTTTAAGCGCATTCGCAAGCTCGTTGATATTCAGAACCTGTACGCCGCGAAGCTGCGAGACTTTGTTGAGATTGAAATCATTCGTCACGATGACGGCGTCGAGCTGCTTGCCGAGCTCGATCAGTTTAAGATCGACTTCTTTTACCGCAGGAAAATCCGTTTCGACGATCTGGATGTCGAGCTTGCTGTTATTGCGAAGCCGTTGAAGCATGTCGAGACCGCGACGTCCCCGCTGGCGTTTCGAAGAATCGGCCGAGTCCGCGACCTGCTGCAACTCCGCGAGAATAAAATTCGGAATGATCAGCGTTCCGCCGACGAATCCGGTTTCCGCAACATCAGCGATACGGCCGTCGATGATGACCGACGTGTCGAGGATCTTGTAATCGCGCTTTACATTCTTGTCGCTAAAAATTCCGCCGAGCGCCGAGAGGTCGAGATAATCGCCCTTTGCAGCTCCGACCATCAGCCCGACGTAACCCATGAAGCATGCGAGGACGATCGTCAGGAACGTGCGCATCTCGCCGGGAACCGTGTTGATGTCCTGAGCGCTGATGAGCATGCCGACGAGGTACGCACCCATGATGCCGAGGATCGAGCCGATAGCCGCTCCGATCAACGTTCGGAGGCTCGCCTTTCGGGCGCGCATTTCGAAAGCGATTATGAAAAGTGCAAAGAGAATGCCGAGAATTGCGGAGATGAACTGTCGTTCCTTTGAAGCCGGTGCAAGGTTGAGATGTGTCGTGTTCGCTAGCGGATTAAGTAGATAGCCTACCGCGGCGAGTAATGCCACGAAAGAAAACCTTATAATTACTACGTCCCACTTCATCGGTTTGAATTTTAGCATGAAATAATTACAAGAAAGAACGAAAATCCTGCTCGTCCCAGAAATGCCGGTTTTAGACCTGAAAAAGACGAGTTAGTCCCACAAAAGAAAGGCGCGTCCGATGCAAATGCATCGAACTGCGCCATCCTACCCGAGTTTATTGTCAGGGCTTATTGATCCGTCGATCCGGTAGATCCCGGACTCCACTGATCTTCACTTCCCCGGTTCTTATCCGAAAAATTTCCCTCGCGTCCGCCCGACGTGGTCATGTCGTCCTCATCTCCCATTCCCTTGCCCGAGCTGGATTTTTTCGACATGTCGTCGGGACCTGAACCCGTATCCTTTCCTTTACCCATTTCGCGTTCCGGGCCGTCGCTCATTGAGCTACTCGATCCGCTCTTCTGATCATGTTTCTTGTTCTGCATATATCCCCCTTGAATAAATAATTTCTCCCGCGCTTTGGCGACGGGTTACCAATCCCAAATCAACCTCCGTGCCGCCGCGACTAACTTTTTTTATTTGGTAAGTTATACGAATGTGTCTGACGAAATGAACAAATTTCGACTATGCATGTATTATCTTAGAACTAATTAAATTCCGCGGATCCCACTGAAATATGGCGAAACAGCCCGCAACAATTTTTGTCTGCCAGAGCTGCGGCGGACAGTCGCGCAAATGGGTCGGGCAGTGTCCCGACTGCTCCGAGTGGAACACGATGGTCGAGGAACGATTTCGCGTGACCGCTCAAGCCGCGGCAGCCGCGTCAGGTGGATTCGCCGCGCGATTTACGCAGACGTCGCCGGTCCCGTTTGCGGAGATCGAATCGCAGGACGATTCACGAGTTGCGTCGGGGATCGAAGAATTAGATCGAGTTCTTGGCGGCGGAATCGTAGCAGGTTCGCTCGTTCTTATCGGCGGAGCACCGGGCATAGGAAAATCTACGATCGTCATCCAGATGGCGGATCACCTTAGCCGTAACGGCGGAAAAGTGTTGTACGTCTCGGGTGAGGAATCGGAAAGGCAGATCAAAATGCGGGGCGAGCGGCTCGGATTGCAGGCCGAAAATCTTTTCATCCTTCCCGAAACTAATCTTCAAAACGTCGTCGCGGAAACCGAGAAGCTGCGTCCGAATTTCGTGATCGTCGACTCGATCCAGACGATCTTCTCGGCAAAGATCGAGTCTGCACCGGGCAGCGTTTCTCAAGTCCGCGAAGTTGCTCACGAATTCATGATGTTCGCGAAGCAGACGGGGACGCCGGTGTTTCTGACGGGACACGTGACCAAGGAAGGCTCGATCGCCGGACCGAAGACGCTCGAGCACATCGTCGACACCGTCATATATTTCGAAGGCGATCGTCATCACAATCACCGCATCATTCGCGCGACGAAGAATAGATTCGGAGCGGCGAACGAGATCGGGATTTTTGAGATGACGAATACCGGGCTCGTCGCAGTCGGAAACCCGTCCGAGGTATTTCTGCAGGAACGTCCGGAAGGCGCGAGCGGATCGGTCGTAACGGTTTGTATGGAAGGGACGCGGCCAATGCTTGTCGAGGTTCAGGCACTCGTGAGCGGAAATAAATCTGCATCGGGGCGTCGCATGGCCCAAGGTTTCGATTACAACCGAGCGTCGCTGCTGATCGCCGTGCTCGAGAAGCGTCTCGGATTTCAATTGGCGGGTGATGACGTCTTTGTGAACATCGCCGGCGGTCTGGAGGTCGATGAGCCGGCCGCCGATCTCGGAGTCATCGCCGCGATCGCCTCAAGCTTTCGAAATCTGCAGATCCCGCCTGAGACTGCGGTCTTTGGCGAAGTAGGATTGACCGGCGAAGTCCGCGGCGTGCTCCAGGCCCAGGCGCGTGCACGCGAGGCTCAGACGCTCGGGTTTAAAAAATTGATTATCCCGGCTTCGAATAAGACCGGCTTGGAGAAATTACTTGGAACGCGAGTCGTTGGTGTAAAGAATTTGGAAGAAGCGTTGGATGAGCTGTTTTAGTTTCTAGTTCTAGTTTTTAGTTTCTAGTTGTTTGCTATTCGTGGTTCGTGGTCTTTGCTTGGTGCAGACGGCGGATCCGACTGGAACGCGGGCGTCCCGCCTGCAACGCCGTGGCTTCCGCGGCGTCAAACTTCCCGGTTCTCGAGTCCAGTCGCGCGGCGCTTTTTCGTGCTTCGCACTCATGCAGGCGGGACGCCCGCGTTCCAGTCGCACCCGCCGTTAGATTCTGGTTTCTGCGCACCATCTCTTTCAAATTTGAAATTTGAAATTTGAAACCGGAAACCAAACCAGAAACTAGAAACCTGTTGATAGTTATGTCTGCACCCTCACAATCGCGAACGCCCGTTCATGTCGTCTACGGCGGTGCACACCTCTTCTCCTCCGACACCCCGCAGAAGCTCGGCAAGATCGCGCTTCGGTCGCTAGAAACGTACGCTCCCGACCTGCATGAATTCGCCGCCGCGTTCGGACTCGACGAAGATAAAAAACTTCTCCAGACGATCTACAAGAAAACTGTCGACAAATTGACGAACGAACCGGTCGAAGATCTGCGGATCGATTTCGAGGACGGTTACGGCTTCAGACTGAACGACGAAGAAGACGCGGACGCGCGTCGTGCTTCGAGCGAACTCGCGAAAGGGTTTGCAAAGAAATCGATCACGCCGTTCTGCGGTTTCAGAATAAAATCGCTCGCACCCGAAACGCGCGACCGTGCAGTCCGGACCTTCAACATTTTCTTTGAGAATTTTCTTTCGAAAACGAAGAACAAGCTTCCTGCGAATTTTGTCGTAACTCTACCGAAAGTTTCACATCGAGACGAGGTCGCAGAACTCTGCCGGCGTATCGCACGCGTCGAACACGACGCACAACTTGCACCCGGATCGATCGGGATCGAGATCATGATCGAGACGCCGCGTGCGTTTCTCGATGAAAAGGGGCGCGTCGCACTTGGTGATCTGGTCGCGGCTTCGAACGGCCGGTGCACGTCCGCTCACTTCGGAGCTTACGATTACACGTCCGCTCTCGGGATCTCCGCAGCTCATCAACATCTCCGACATCCGGCCTGTGACTTTGCGCGACAGATGATGTTGCTCGCGCTTTCGCCGTTAGGTGTCAGACTCGTCGATTCGGTTACGACCCGAATGCCCGTCGCTCTTCATAAAGACGCGAAACTGACGGAAGAGCAGAAGAGCGAGAACCGGCAGTCAGTGCATGGCGGGTGGCGTGAGCATTTCGAGAACGTTTCCGCGTCGATGGCGAACGGGTTCTATCAGAGTTGGGATCTTCATCCGAATCAACTCGTCGCTCGTTACGCGGCGGTCTATGCGTTCTTCTTGCGATCGCGAGATCACGACGCTGAACGTCTTCGCGGATTTATCGAGAAGTCGACGAAAGCAAATCTGACGGGTAACACGTTCGACGATGCCGCCTCGGCGAATGGATTGATCAATTTTTTCCGGTTGGGAGTGGATTGCGGAGCATTCACTCCGGCAGAAATAAAAAAGACGACGGGGATGTCGTCTTCGGAACTCAAAAATATGCGGTTCGGTTTCTAGTTTCTAGTTCCGTGTTTTCAAATTTGAAATTTGAAATTTGAAATTTGAAACGAACGGCGAAACCAGAAACCAGAAACCAGAAACTAGGAACACGAAACTAGAACCCTAGTCGGAAGCCATCGCCTCGGTCAACCTCTCTTCGTGCTGGTCGCGAGCCGACACCAATCTGGGCTCGGGCGGACGCTTGAAACCAACAGGTTCTTCGAACGGCGAAACGCTGAGCGGCACGCCTTCGACATCCATCCGGTGAGCGATTATCTTCGAGATCAATTCCTGCTCGAACTGAGAAAGGTTTAGAAACTTTACGCCGATGCCCGTGTCCTCGAATCGGTAGACCGCCTTGCAACTGAGCGGCAGACGATTCTTGTTCGGGAGCTCGATCTCCAGACGAAATTCATCACCCGAATAGATATTCTCTTCCCAATCGGTGAAACATCCGCCGATGCTGATCTGCTGCAGAAGCGTATTTTGTCGCTCTCCGTATTTCGTGATGAGGATCGCCGGAATATCGAGTGAGAATCTTACGTGTTTTCGTTGATTGATCGACATTGAATTGGATGATGCGGCGGGGGTGAGAATCCGCGAAGGCAGTTCTATTTTAACGATTCGGAGCGGGTGAAGGCAATAAGTTTTTCCGGCACGAAAGACCGTAATTTTCGGGTTTCCGGCGCTATCAACCGCTGATGACGCGGATCAGAAGGATAAAAACGGATCTGAATATTATTCTTCAGATCCGTCCTCGATCCGCGTATTCCGCGTCATCAGCGGTTAACTGCGCCGCGAGCTAATCGCTGAACTACGCCGTGACGGCTTGGTTCTGCCCGCAGTGTTTATTGAATGCCTCGGTCAATGCCTGGGCGATGACTGTCGGAGGACGGCCTTCGAGATCGCGGCGCTCGAACATTTCGACGAGCTTTCCGTTTTTCAAAAATCCGATCGACGGGCTCGACGGCATGTGGCCGGTGAAATACTCTCGTGCGACATCCGTCGCATCGATATCCGCTCCGGCGAACACCGTGATCGCGCGATCAGGTTTCGCTTCCGAATTCTGCAACGCCATCGCGAT
This sequence comes from Acidobacteriota bacterium, assembly GCA_003223025.1. Classification (GTDB taxonomy): domain Bacteria; phylum Acidobacteriota; class Blastocatellia; order Pyrinomonadales; family Pyrinomonadaceae; genus OLB17. The sequence goes on along the minus strand of QHXR01000001.1, from coordinate 433,716 downwards.
ACCCGGACGGACGCCGCCCGCCGCACATCCGCAAACCGAATTCACGATGACCATCACGGTCCCCTCGGTATTCTCGACCGCCGATTTAACTTCTTCTGGCGTCTTTGTTTCGTCGATACCCAACTGTGCGAGCTCGGCCCGCATTCCGTGGATCATAATTTCTGGATATGGCATATGTAATTTCCTCTCTAAAAATTCGGCCAGTTTTAATCCTGACCTTTTCATAAAGTATCGAGGAACGAGCGGGGCTGGTCAAGCGAGGAGTGACTTTGCGTCTTGGCGTCTTTGCATGAAAATCAGATGGTCACGCAAAGACGCCAAGACGCAAAGTCAGAACTCGGAAGGGTGTAAACCGACTTTCTGCTAACCAATCGCCGAACTGCACGCCCCAAATACAACCAAAACAAATTCACACCGCATCACACGCCGCGTAAGGCACAAAATTCCTTAACATCACATTTAAGTCGCAGGTGCTCGGCATGAAAGCAAGACTGCTCGTTCTCTTCCTATCGCTACTCGTGTGCGCATTTTCGGCCGTCGGACAGACGGTGATCGAATCCGGCTCATCGCTAATCATAGCTGAAAAAAGCATAAACCTCTCGCTAGCGATCGAGTACAACGGTCCGCCGCGCGAAGCACAAATCGAGCTATTTCTTCTCGATCCCGGAAGCGTTTCAAAGGCGAGCTCGACTCAGTCAATCCGACTGTTGTCCGGCAGGAAGTCGTACAAGCTTGCGATCCCGATCGGTGATCTAATGAAGGAATTCAGCGATGAGATCGCGTGGTGGCGGATTCAATATCGAATCGGAAGTACGAACGGGATCGCGTCGATCTCCGAATTGATGCGCGACGATTTCGATCTGCGAGCGTCCGCTTTCCAGCGCGTGATTCCGGGCGAACCGTTCCGGATCAGAGTGCGATCTCTGAATCCGTTTTCGGAAAAGCCTGTGAAGGGAGTCGCAATAAAAGCGGAGCTCACGATCTCGCTTGATACAGAAGCCGAGAAGGACGAATTGAAATTGAACGCGACGGCGAGGACCGACGGCGACGGATTCGCGAACCTGGATTTTAAAGTGCCCGCCGACATAAAACTTGACGGCGCGCCGGAGATCCTGATCAACGGTCAGAAAAACGGAGTCGTTCGAAAGATCGAGGAAGACTTCAACGATTCCGATCTCGAAGGCTCGGTCGTATTGACTACCGACAAGCCCCTGTATCAACCCGGTCAGACATTCAATGTACGCGGTCTGTTTCTCGATCCGAACAACACCGTAGTTCCGAACGCCGAGCTCGAGTTCAGGATCGAAGACGAGGACGGCACTGTCGTATTTCGTCAAACTTTGAAGACTTCGGCATTCGGAATCGCATCGATCTCGTGGCCGATCCCCGATAGCGCGAAGCTCGGAACATATCGCGTAATGATCGAAGCGGATAGCGATCTCAGCGAGAACCAACTCGCGTTCAAGATCACGAGATACGATCTGCCGAATTTCACCGTCTCAACGCAGACCGACAAGACCTATTACCTCACGACGGATAGTGAAGCGAGCATCACCGTTTCTGCCGATTATCTTTTCGGCAAACCCGTTACGAGCGGCAAAGTAAGAGTCGTTCGGGAAAGCGAACGTAAGTGGAATTACCGTGAGCAGAAATATGAGGCTGAAGAAGGGCCGGCCATCGAAGGATCGGCCGACTCGTCGGGAAAATTTGTCGGGAAATTCGACCTCAAGGAGGATATCTCCGAGCTGAAGTCCAGTGAATGGCGCCGTCATAGCGATCTCTCGTTTGCTGCGTATTACACCGATCCAACGACAAACCGAACTGAGCAGCGCCGCTTCGACATACGTCTAACGAAAGAGCCGATCCACATCTATTTCGTCAGGCTCGACAATCAGCATCCCGATCTCCCGATCGTCGGTTACGTCTCGACGTTTTACGCGGACGGGACGCCGGCTAGCTGCAACGTCGAGGTCCGCGACTCGAAGACTTTGCAGAGCCGACTTAAGACGAATTCTTTGGGAGCCGGCAAGTTCGTGATCGAAGCTCAACCGAGCGCGATCAAAGGATCCGAATATGCTGTTCGCATATCGGCTCGCGACAGAAAAGGTCTCGAGGGAACTTTCGAGGAGTCTTTCTATTTAACCGGTGACGATGCGATCCAGATCGAAACCAACAATACGATTTACAAACCCGGAGAACCGATCGACGTCGAGCTCCGTTCGACTCAGCGTTCCGGTTTCGTATACGTCGACCTCGTAAAGTCGTGGTCGACGCTCGAGTCGCGAGTGGCAGAGTTGCATAAAGGAGTCGCTCGTCTCACGATCCCGTATCGACCGGAGTTCAAAGGCGACATTGTGATCGCGGCGTACACCGACAAAGAAAGCGGCAGGTGGGTAAGAACGATGCGGACGGTGCGCGGCATCATTTATCCGGAGCAACAAAATCTGCTGATCAGCGCAAAGTTCTCGAAAGATCAATATCGTCCGAACGAAGATGCAACCGTGCGGTTTTCAATCTTGGATGGCTCTCGAAAACCGGTTGAAGGAGTGATCGGTCTCGGCATCTTCGATAAGGCGATCGAGGAACGTGCTCGGACCGACTCCGAGTTTGGAGCCGGCTACTTTAATCGCTTCTACCGATTGATGGGATACGACCGTTCGTATGGAAATCTTTCGCTAAAGGATCTGAATGACCTCGATCTTTCTCGTCCGATCAAACCTGAGTTCCAACTCGCCGCGGAGATCATGCTCGCCGCGAACTGGTATTTCCCGACTGTTTACCACAGCGATAATCGAGATGCGGAAGCGAAAACTATTTACGGCGAGACGATCAAAAAGACTCTTAAAGAATTCGTCGCGGCCATCGAAGCTCAATACCGGGTGAACTATGAACATCCCGTGGATCGTTCGTCTTTCGACTCGATTCTGAGCCGCAACGGGATCGATCCGCTGAAAATGCTCGATCCGTGGGGACAGCCTTTTGTAGCGGACTTCTCGATCGACCGAATGCGAGATCTCGTCACGCTCACGACATCAGGCCCGGACAAACAGGTCGGAACTGTTGACGATTTTGAAGTATGGCGATCTTCATTCGAGTATTTCACCAAGACGGGTCTCGCTCTCGATCGGGCGGTCAATGCCTATCACCTGCGAACCGGTCTGTACATTCGCGACAAACAAACCCTGGCGGCCGAGCTCGCCGAGATCGATTTCGATCAATCGCGGTTGAAGGATCGATGGGGACGTGACTATCAGATCACGTTCGACATCTCGGGGCGCAATTTCTTGATTCGAATTTATTCGCTCGGAGCCAACGGGATCTACGAGCCGGATCAGTATCGTACGGACGACTTCGAGGTTTGGAAAACGTCGTCAGATTACTTCAGCCCGACGGAACAAACCATAAACCGCATCTTGTCCGAAGAAGTGAATCAACGACATAAGCCTTTCCCCAAGAGCGAAGCGGAGTTTCGAGACACGCTACGGCGAGGAGGGCTCGATCTTGCAGCCGTAAAAGACGGATGGGGCCGCGAGGTCTATGTTACCGGAGAGCTCGAAAAGCAGTATGTAGATAAAACGAAAATCGTCGACGGAAAGACCACGATCACAACAGCCACGGAAGAGATGATGACGTTTCGGATCCGGAGTAACGGCGCCGATCCGTCGATCGTTTCCGATGATAAGGATATCGCGTTTTTCTCCGCCGCGATCACTGCGGCAAGTCGCGGAAGCGGGTTCCGGAACGTCGAAGTGTCGACGACGGTTTTCTCCGGAGCCAAAGGCGCTATAACGGGAACGATCACGGATGCGAACGGAGCCGTGATCCCAAATGCCGATGTCGTTGCGACAAACCAAACGGACGAATCGCAAAAGTTCTCGACCACGTCCGATGAAGACGGCAAATTCCTGATCGGCAATCTCCCTTCGGGGCGTTACGCGTTGCAAGCAACGTCGCCCGGTTTTCAAATGTTTGTCTATCGCGATCTCCAGGTACGATCGCAGTCTTTGATCGAGTTGAACTTCAGCTTATCGGTCGGCAACACGACCGCGACAGTCGATGTCATCGCCGCGCCTTCCGAGATCGACACGACGACGAGTTACTCAGTATCGAAAAACGAAACAGCTAATGGACTGAACATCCAGTTCCCTTACAAGGAAGAAACATCGACTCCGCGACTTCGCGAATATTTTCCCGAAAGTCTTGTCTGGAAACCGGAGCTCATAACCGACAAGAAAGGAAAGGCCGAGGTGAATTTCAAGATGGCCGACAACATTACGACTTGGAAGATGTTCGCTATCGCTTCGAACAAGAAAGGAAAGGTCGGGATCGTCGAAAAAGAAGTCACGGCATTTCAATCGTTCTTTGTCGATCTCGATCCGCCGAAGTTTTTGACCGAGGGCGACGAGATATATCTGCCGACTCAGGTGCGCAATTACACGGATCGAAAACAGCGCGTTAATGTCACGATGACGAAAGGCGAATGGTTTGATTTTCTTGGCGGCAGCGGTGCGCAGAATATCGATGTCGCGACCGGTGCAAGTCAAAACGCAATTTTTGGATTCCGCGCAACGACGCCGATCGACGCCGGAAAGCAACGCGTTACCGCGATCGCTCAGACCGACTCGGATGCGATCGAGAAGCCGGTCACGGTGAGGCCGAACGGTGAAGAGATCGTCAGATCCGACTCAAAAGTTTTCGAAACGTCGACGAAGTTCGATGTCACATATCCCGCGAATGCGCTCCCGAATACATCGCGGGCGGAACTCAAGATCTATCCGAATCTTTTCGCCCACGTCTCCGATTCGGTTGACGGCTTGCTCGAGCGTCCGCACGGATGCGGCGAGCAGACGATCTCATCGACTTATCCGAATTTGATGATTCTGAAATTTACAAAAGGCGACTCGCCGATTCGGACGAAGGCGATGCAGTATTTGCGCAAAGGATACGACCGTCTCACCGGATATCAGGTTGCCGATGGCGGCTTTTCGTACTGGGGAAGCAAAGATACGTCCGACATCGCACTCACGGCTTACGCTGTTCGATTTCTGACGGACGCGAAAGAGTTCATCGACGTCAACGACGACGCCATCAAAAGAGCCGAGGCCTGGCTCATGTCGCAGCAGCAGGCCGACGGGAGTTGGACAAAGATTTATAGATGGGAGTCATCGGCTGATGCATCGAGAACAAAACTCATCACGACGTATGTCGCAAGATCGCTCGCGATGCGAGTCGTGACAGGAACGAAACAACCAAACTCGCCGATGACGCAGGCGCTGAAGCGCGCGCTTGCTTATCTCAATGCGCGCAATGCCGAGATCGATGAGCCCTACGCGCTTGCGCTGTTCGGACTCGCGTCGCTCGACGCCGGTGATACCGCGACGGCTGATCGCATCGCGGCTCAACTCGAGAAAATGGCGATCGCGGAGGGCAACGGAGCGTATTGGAAGTTGGAAACGAACACTCCGTTCTACGGATGGGGCACGGCGGGCCGAGTCGAAACCACGGCACTGGTCGTGCAACTGCTCGCCAGAACTTCAAAGCTCAAAAATAAACCGGCAGGCGAGATCGTCTCGAAAGGGCTGATCTTTCTTTTGAAGAATAAGGATCGTTACGGCGTGTGGTACTCAACGCAGACGACGATCAATGTTCTCGATTCGTTCCTCGCGCTTCTTGGCGGTGAAAATCTAAATGCGCAAACGATCCAGATCATCGTCAACGGAACTGCGTTACCCGACATCGCGATCGCCGCCGACCGCATCGATCCGGTGACGGTCGATCTGAAAAATAATTTGGCACCGACATCGAATGCGATCGAGATCCGCTCATCCGGCAACTCTCAACTAATGGCGCAGATAGTTTCAAAGCATTACATCGACTGGCGAGATTCTGTGAGCACGAACACGACGGCGGGCGAATCGCGTGCTCTCAAGCTCGACTACAATTGCGATCGCGCTAACGCCGCGATCATGGAAGACGTTACGTGTTCGGTCGATGCCGAGCGAATAGGGTTCAAGGGCTACGGAATGCTGCTCGCCGAGATCGGAATTCCGCCGGGCGCAGACGTTAGTCGAGAATCGCTCGAAGCCGCGATGCAATCCGACTGGAGTTTGAGCCGCTACGATATTCTTCCGGACCGGATCGTTCTCTACATGTGGTCGAAGGCGGGCGGGACGAAATTCAATTTCAAGTTCCGTTCGCGGTACGGAATAAAGGCGCAGACACCGTCGTCGATCGTATACGACTACTACAATCCCGACGCATGTGCGAAGGTCGCCCCGTTGAAGTTTGAAGTGAAGTAGCTCCGGTTATTTCTTCAGCTCGCGTATGCGTTGCGGGGGCATCTGCCCCGGGTGCAAAACCCGGGGCAGCCGGGAAAATGGCGAAGCTCGACGGCAGTAACATCGAAATCCGTCGCTCGCTTCGCGAGCTTGTTTCAAAACCTTCATGAACCCCGGGTTCCGCTTCGCTTCACCCGGGGCTTGTGCCGTCGCTCGCATTCGCGAGCTAAATGTTAGTCACTTCGTAGGCAGGATCGTTTTTAATTCCCAATCGATGTCGGCGAACTGATCGTCGCGTTTGATAAGCAGCCAATTCTTTCCCCCGGCACTCTTCGGGCCGGACATTCGAACTAAAATAAATTCACCGCGAACTTTCTTGCCGAGAAACGTGAATTCGATTCGTCCTTCATCGTACTGGATCTGCGGATCGACTAACGTTTCGTACTTTCCGCTGTCCCAGATGCGCACTTCGCCGGCGCCGTACGTTCCTTCGGCGAGCGTACCTTCGAACTTAAAATAATTAAGACTGTGATCCGGCACAGCGACCGCGAGACGTTTGTCATCCGGATCCATCGACGGCCCCTTCGGCACGGCCCACGACTTCCCCGTTCCGCCTATCTCGAGTCGAAGATCGAAGTGCAGTCGCGTCGCATGGTGCTCGTGTATCACGAAGCGTTTGCTGATCGGTTTTGCATTCGTAACGGCGTTTCGCGGAACTTTCAATACTCGCATATCGGTTATAATACGCGTCATGGCGAATCCGTTTTGTAAATTTCTTACCATCGTTTTTGTGTTTGTCTGCACCGCCTGCTCGGGCCAAAAGAATACTCCTTCGCTGCAGAATTCGTCGTCCGTCCAAACCGCTTCGGAAACAAGACCGGAGGCGACGCCGTCGAATAAATTTACGGCAGCCGATGTCGCGAAGCTAAAATGGATCGAGGGCACGTGGCGCGGAGTGGGTGGCGACAAGCCGTTCCACGAGCGGTACAAAATCGAAGACACCGCGATGATAGTCGAGAGTTTGAAAGAGAACGGATCGCTCGACGGCGAGCCCGATCGATTCGAATTGAAGAACGGCGAGTTTGGGAAAGGCGAGGGCGAAAAACGATCGGCGGCGAGCGAGATCTCCGAAACACATGTGCAGTTCGTTCCCGCTCTCGCCGGAAAAGGAAACAGTTTCCGGTTCGAACATCAGTCCGACGGGACGTGGATCGCTCTGCTCGGATGGCCCGCAACGGCCGACAAACCGGCGCTCCGGAAGTTGTACAGAATGGAACCCTGGCAGCCGAACAAATAGATCTGCTCTGCCACGCGAACCGCACGAAGTTTATAAATGCTTTCGTGAATCCGGACCTGACCTGAGTCCGCACCGGATCTGACTTCGGCGAACGTGCAAAGACGGACGCAAAATTCTGAGTAAGAATCCACTTTAACTTCTGATTCAACAAACAAAAGGCCGCGACGGATTTAAGATTCTTCGCGGCCTTTGCGTTGGTATGCCACATTACGGAATTAGATGGCAGGTTCGCGTCTAATTCAAACACACGGATCGCCGTTCTTTTCGAACACATCATGGGGGAAAGGGGAAAATCCATTCGTCTCAGGCTCGCGTACTTTCTAACTCTATTTACATTTCTATCGATCTTCCTTTCATCGTCGTGCGCTAAGAGCGGTGCGGAATCGTACAACGGCATTCCAAATAACGGTGTCGTTTCCAACAACGCGGCGGCCGTTGTGGAAGACGGGCAATGGACGATGCCCGCGAAGGATTTTCAGAACACCCGGTTCAGCGGACTCGATCAAATCAACACAACGAACGCCGCTAACCTGCGAGTCGCGTGGACGTTTTCAACCGGTATCGATCGCGGACAGGAAGCGGCGCCGATAGTCGTCGGCGACATGATGTATGTCGTAACGCCTTTCCCGAATATTCTGTACGCGCTCGATCTCGCGAACAACGGCGCGATGAAATGGAAGTACGAGCCGAAACCTGAACAGGCATCGCAAGGAGTGGCGTGCTGTGACGTCGTCAATCGCGGCGCGACTTTCGCGAATGGGCGCGTCTTCATCAATACGCTCGATGGTCAGACGTGCGCGGTCGATGCTGCAACAGGAGCAGAGTTATGGAAAACGAAGCTCGGGAACATAAATATCGGCGAGAGCATTACGATGGCTCCGCTGGTGGTGAAGGACAAAGTTCTGGTTGGAAACAGCGGCGGCGAATTCGGCGTGCGAGGCTGGCTGGCCGCGCTCGACGCAAATTCCGGATCGCTCGTCTGGAAAGCGTGGAGCACGGGTCCGGACACTGACGTACTCATCGGCGCAAATTATAAACCCTTCTACGATATGGATCGCGGGACAGATCTCGGTGTGCACACCTGGCCGCCGGATCAATGGAAGCTGGGCGGTGGAAATGCCTGGGGCTGGGTGTCGTACGATCCGGAATCGAACTTGATCTTTTACGGCACCGGAAATCCTGGTGTGTGGAACGAAGAGCAGCGGCCTGGCGACAACAAATTCTCGTGCGGCATTTTTGCCCGCAATGCCGATACCGGCGAGGCCGTCTGGTACTACCAACTCAATCCGCACGACCTCTTCGATCATGACGAAGTGAACGAGAACGTGATCGTCGATCTGACGATCGACGGCCAAGTGCGAAAGGTTGCGATACATCCGGGCCGCAACGGATACGTCTATGTCATGGACCGGCTTTCGGGTCAGGTCATTTCGGCAACGCCGTTCGTGAACATCACCGGTACGAAAGGCGTCGATCTCCAGACGGGTCGTCTGATCGAGAACGAAGAGAAAAAACCTGCGACGGGAAAAGTCGTTCGTGACATTTGCCCCGCCGCTCCGGGTGCGAAAGATTGGCAGCCGAGCGCCTGGTCGCCTCGAACCGGTTTGCTTTACATGCCGCATCAGAACCTCTGCATGGATTGGGAAGGCGTTGAGGCAAATTATATAGCCGGCACTCCGTACGTCGGCGTGAATACGAAATACTACGCCGGCCCGGGCGGCAATCGCGGATTTTTTACCGCATGGGACCCGGTGAACAAAGCGCCGGCGTGGCAGATCAAAGAAAATTTTCCGGTCTGGAGCGGCGCGTTAGCGACTGCCGGCGACGTCGTTTTCTACGGGACGATGGAAGGTTGGTTCAAGGCTGTGAATGCACGAACCGGAGAATTGCTCTGGCAGTTCAAAACGGGCTCGGGGATCATCGGCCAGCCTGTTACCTATCGCGGACCCGACGGCAAACAATATGTCGCGATCCTCTCCGGCATCGGCGGATGGCCGGGTGCGATAGTCGCGGGCGACCTCGACACACGCGATGAGACGGCAGCAGTCGGATGGGGCAGCGCGATGCAGGACCTTCCAAACGCGACGACCAAAGGAGGCACGCTATATGTTTTCGCGCTTCCGTAGAGTGAAAAACAACGAGCGAGTACGTCCGGAGCGGTTAGGATTGCGGAACGGACTGGACCGCAGGCATCCCTGCCTGCAACGCCGTGGCTTCCGCGGCGTCAAACTTCTCACATTCGACATCGCGCGACCCGTTTCGTGCTTCGCACTCATGCAGGCAGGGATGCCTGCGGTCCAGTCGGCGCCCGCGTGCCTGCTGCTCCTTATGTTTTTGTTAAGCGGCTGTTCGTCAACGCAGGTTGCGCGCGTCGAAGCAAAGCATTACATCGACCCACCGAAGCAAAAGAAAATCCCGGCATCGACGACTGCTCTGCGTGTCTGCGCGGATCCAAACAATCTTCCTTTCTCGAACAAGAATGGTGACGGTTTTGAAAACAAGATCGCCGAACTCATCGCAGGCGAGATGCATCTTCCCGTCGAATACACATGGTGGGCGCAGCGGCGCGGATTTTTTAGAAACACGCTTCGCGCCGGCGAGTGCGATGTCGTGATGGGCGTGCCCGCGAGCTTCGAGCTTGCCGCGACGACGCGTCCGTACTACCGGTCGACGTACGTGTTCGTGACGCGGTCCGATCGGAGGATCGACATTCTTTCACTCGACGATCCGAAGCTCCGCGATCTCAAGATCGGCGTACAGTTGATCGGTGACGACGGTGCAAACGCTCCGCCGGTTCACGCGCTCAATCGCCGCGGCATGGTGGATAACATTAAGGGTTATACGGTTTATGGCGATTACGCGGAGGAGAGTCCGCCGTCGCAAATAGTTAGAGCGGTCGAAAAAGGCGAAGTCGATGTTGGGATCGTGTGGGGTCCGCTTGCCGGTTTCCACGCCCGCGAGCGGGGCCTCGTGCTTACTCCGGTTTCGCCCGAGATAGATCTTCCCTATCTTCCGTTCGTCTATGACATATCGGTCGGTGTGCGTCGCGGGGAGGACGATCTTCTTTCGACGATCGATCGGATTCTCGAAGACAAACGAGGCGATATTGAAAAGATCCTGGATGTGTACCAGGTTCCGCGGAGATTGAATTCATGAAGCGAGCCGTCATCGTCATCTTCATTCTTACGATCGCCGCGTGCGAGCGCGAGGAGCGTGGATTCCGTGTGCAGACTCCGGATGCGAATCGCATCAACTCGAAACAACTGACCACACTTCAACCAGGCGAGAACACGCCGACGCCCGTCATGGAAAACGAATACGAAAAGAATGCATTCGCCATGTCGGAAGGCAAACGACTCTTCTCACAAATGAACTGCGTCGGATGTCATGCGAATGGTGGAGGAGGGATCGGTCCCGCGCTTATGGACGACAAGTGGATCTACGGCAGTCAACCCGATCAGATCTTCGCGACGGTCGTCGAAGGGCGTCCGAACGGAATGCCGGCATTCCACGGGAAGATACCGGACTATCAAGTCTGGCAGATCGCCGCCTACGTCCGGAGTCTTAGCGGCAACGCGTCGAAGAATGCCGCGCCCGGCCGCAGCGACGACATGCAAACAAAGGAGCCGGAGAATTCTAAGAAACAGGAGATACCAAAGAATCTGAACGCGCCGAAGTGAACCGATGCGATTCGTGACGACAAAACATTTGAAGCCGCTCGCACTTGCTTCGGCAAGTTTTCTTTTCTCGTCGTGCGGCGGAAATCAATCGGCGGTCGATGCGGCGGGAATCCAGGCCGAACGTCTCCAAAATCTATGGTGGCTTTTCTTCGGAGTGTGCACCGCAGTTTACATCATCGTGATGACGGTGCTCGTCATCGCATTCTTTCGAAACAGGCGAGCTGGCGCGGATACATTGCCGGAGATAGGACACGAGCCGCCGGGCGAAAACCGCGCGGCATACACCGTTAAAGGCGCGGTCGCGGTCACGGTCGTAATTCTATTCGTTTTGATGTTCGTCAGCTTTCGCACGGGGAGTGCGATCAATACGCTGTCTCAATCTGAGGATCAACTGTCGATAAAGGTCACCGGAAATCAGTGGTGGTGGAATGTCGAATACAAGGACGCCGATCCGAGCAAGAACGTCACAACGGCGAATGAGCTGCACCTACCGCTCGGACGGACGGTAAAGGTCGAATTGCAATCGAACGACGTGATCCACAGCATCTGGCTCCCGAACATGCACGGTAAGAAAGATCTTATCCCGAATTACCCGACCGTATTTTATTTTCGTCCGGACAAGATCGGAACTTACTGGGGACAGTGTGCCGAGTTTTGCGGATACGAGCACGCGAAGATGCGTTTCATCGTGATCGTCGAAACCCCGGAGGAATTCGACGCGTGGCTGAAAGCGGGACAGCAGCCCTCGGTGACCCCGACCGATCCGACGCAGCAGCACGGCCAGCAAATATTTTTGACAAGCGTTTGCACGCAGTGCCACACGGTCCAGGGAACGAATGCGAGCGGACGAGTCGGACCGAATCTGACACACGTCGCGAGCCGGCAATACATCGCCGCCGGATCGCTGCAGAACACACGCGAGCACCTGCGGAGCTGGATAACCGATCCTCAAGCGATAAAACCGGGCAATCGAATGCCTATGAACACGTACTCGGAGGAAGATCTTGATGCGCTGGTGAGTTATATCGAAAGCTTGAAGTGAGGTGGGATTTGGGATTTGGGATTTGGGATCTGGGATTTGGGATTTGGTTTTTGGTTTCAAATTTCAAATTTGAAATTTCGAATTTGAAATGGCTTGCGGATCTCGATTTTGGGATTTTGATCTTTCGCTTTCGGTTTCAAATTTCAAATTTGAAATTTCGAATTTGAAATAGCTTGCGGATCTCGATTTTGGGATTTTGATCTTTCGTTTTCGGTTTCAAATTTCAAATTTGAAATTTCGAATTTGAAATGGCTTGCGGATCTCGATTTTTGAATTTTGATGTTTCGCTTTCGGTTTCAAATTTCAAATTTGAAATTTCGAATTTGAAATGGATCGCGGATCTCGAAATTTGGGATTTTGATGTTTCGTTTTCGGTTGAAATTTCGAATTTGAAATTTCAAATTTAAACTGGATCGCGATTTTGGGCTGAATTCGCCCGTCGCTAAGCGATTTAGGAGATGAATGACGACTGAATAAACAATGCACGGCGACCTCGACAACAAACAATCTTCCAACCTCTCGACCGAGAATCTCGAGCGCGAGCGCGTCGAGTTGGAAGCATCGTGGCGTCAGCCGGGCGGGATCATCGGCTGGCTGTCGAATACAGATCATAAAACCGTCGCGCTTCGGAATATCGTTTCCGCGTTTATTTTTTTCGCCTTCGCCGGGATCCTCGCGATCTTTATGCGACTCCAACTCGCGCGTCCCGACGGCCAGGTGCTCGGACCCGATCTTTATAACCAGTTCTTCACGACTCACGGCTCGTCGATGATGTTCCTCTTCGCCGTTCCGGTAATGGAGGCGATGGGCCTTTATCTTGTACCGCTGATGGTCGGTACTCGCAGCGTTCCGTTTCCGCGGCTGAACGCGTACGGCTACTTCGTCTATCTAATCGGTGGAATCCTGCTTTATGTCGGACTGATCCTCAACATCGGTCCCGACGCCGGTTGGTTCGCATATGTTCCGTTGTCGGGCCCCGAATACGGAACCGGAAAACGCGTCGATCTATGGTCGCAGATGGTCAGTCTCACGGAAATCGCGGCGCTTGTCGGAGCGGCGCAAATCATCGTCTGCGTTTTCAAGCAGCGTGCGCCGGGAATGTCGCTTAATCGAATTCCGTTGTACGTGTGGTCGATGCTCGTGACGGCATTCATGATCGTCTTCGCGATGCCGGCAGTCATGCTTTCGAGCTCGCTGCTTTCGATGGACCGGCTGACGAGTGTCAGCACGCATTTTTTTAACGCCGCGGAGGGGGGGGACCCGATCCTCTGGCAGCATCTGTTCTGGTTCTTCGGGCATCCGGAGGTCTACATCATTTTCATACCGGCTACCGGATTTGTTTCGGCGATCATCACAACATTCTCGCGGCGCAAAACGTTCGGTTATATCGCGCTGGTGCTGACGATGATCTCGACGGCCTTCATCGGATTCGGCGTCTGGGTGCATCACATGTTCGCGACGCCGTTGCCGCAGCTCGGGCAAAGCATCTTCACCGCTTCGAGCATGCTCATCGTGATCCCGAACAGCGTACAAATTTTTTGCTGGATCTCGACGCTCTGGCTCGGACGTTTGAATTTGAAAACGCCGCTCATCTTCGTTCTCGGATTCTTCGGGATCTTTGTCCTCGGCGGGCTCACCGGTGTGATGCTCGCTTCAGTGCCGCTCGATCTACAGCTTCACGATACGTTCTTTGTCGTCGCGCATTTTCACTACGTACTCATCGGCGGTGCGGTGTTCCCCCTTTTCGGGGCGATCTACTATTGGTTTCCGAAATTCACCGGAAGGATGCTGAACGAGGCCGCGGGGATCACGAACTTCGTTTTGCTTTTTGTCGGATTCAATCTCGTCTTCTTCCCGATGCATATTCTCGGACTCAACGGAATGCCGCGGAGGATATACACGTACGTTGCCGAAACCGGATGGGGCGATCTGAATATGCTCGCTACGATCGGTGCATTTGTGATGGGAGTGGCCGTCGTCGTATTCATTTCCAACGTTATCTACAGTCTGTACTTCGGCCCCGTCGCCGGACCGAATCCGTGGGGTGCGGACACGCTCGAGTGGTCCACGCCGTCGCCGCCGCGGCCATATAACTACCAGAACATTCCGGTCGTTCAAGGGCGGCACGCGCTTTGGGAGCGGACCGACGATGCGCCTGTCGTCACGGGATTGCACACAAACATTCGCGAAGTGCTTTGCACGACTATCCACGATGCATTGCCCGAGCATCGCTACGCTTTGAACGGCCCATCGATCATTCCGTTCCTGCTCGCGCTCGTCACGGGCGGGACGTTTATCGCATTCATGTTTACGCCGTGGTCGATCCCCGGGGGAATGTTGTTTAGCTTTCTTGTTTTATTCGGATGGTTTTGGAGTAACAGTATCGAGCACCGAGAGCCATACGCACCGCCGAAAGACAATCCGAGTTATGACCGGGAGGAGAAAGCTGCATGACGTCCGAGCAGACATTGAAACCGAATTCAAGATCGATCGACGTCGCGCATCTTCCGGCGACCGAGTGGGACGAACGATCGCCGCTTTGGTGGGGTAACACGATCGGACTCTTTATCGAGACCGCGATGTTCGGAATTCTCGTCGCTATCTACGTCACCATCGCGATGAATACCGATCCGTTCCCTCCGGTTCGCGGGGATCGATTTCCGGTATTGCATGATTCGTCTCCTGATCTTTTTTTACCGATTGTCGGATTGATCGTCCTTATAGTCAGCCTCGCCCCGGGAATATGGCTCGACATCAGCGCTCGGCGAGGGAATGTCACGGGGATAAAGATCGGACTGCCGACCACCCTCGCGTTCAATATCGCGGCGATCTTTATCCGGTATTACGAATTCGATTCGCTGCATTTTAAATGGAACGACAACGCGTACGGTTCGATCACGTGGATGATCCTCGGGATGCACATGCTGCATCTGTTCGTGCTGTGTGCCGAGGATATCTACTTGCTTCTTTGGACCTACACAAAGGGTGTCGACGAAAAGCACGCAGTAGACCTGACGGTCACGGCGACGTACTGGTATTGGATCGTCGGGATATGGATATTGTTGTTCCCGCTGATTTATCTGACACCGAGATTTCTGTAAACGATGGAGACGACGACTGAAGCCAAAAAGATCGATGCCGGTGCGGCGTTTCGCCTGTGGATAGGAATACTTCTCCCGCCCGCGGCATGGCTTGCACAACTCCAGGCATTGTACCTGTCGAGCGAGTATGGATGCACGAACTCGAACTTCACAAGAAATCACGTCGTCGTTGTATCTGCACTTTTCTTTTCGATCGTAGGATTGTCGATCGCATGGTTGGAATGGACACGGAGCCGGAATGCTTCAGCGATAGACGACGGCGACCGGCACACACGGTCTAGATTTATGGCGCTCATTGGAGTGATGACCGGGTTTCTCTTTTCGCTGCTTATCGTCGCACAGTGGCTGCCGACATTGATGGGGGTGCCGTGCGACAAGTGAGATCAGCATTCATCGTCATACTTGTTGCCGCGTCGACGACTTTCGCTCACGAGGGCGAACCGCACGACTTCGGCGAGCTTTGGCACGCGTGGAGTTTCGATCCGCTCGTCGTCGTGATCCTCGCATCTTCTGCGCTCGTTTACGTCAACGGATTGAAAAATCTTTGGAAGGCGGGCGGGCGCGGTCACGGAATAAGCGAATGGGAGGCAACGGCGTTTGCGTTCGGATGGTTCTCGATATTCATCGCCCTTGTCTCGCCGGTGCACGCGTGGGGCGAAGTACTTTTTTCGGCGCATATGCTGCAGCACGAGATCCTGATGCTGCTATCGGCTCCACTGTTTGTCATCGGGCGTCCGTTCGTCGCGGCGATGTGGTGCGCGCCGAATTCATGGCGACGACCGATCGGTTCGACAATTTCGGAGGGGCATCTGAAGTTTCTCTGGCGCCGTATTACATCGCCGTTCGTTGCATGGCTCGTCCACGCTCTCGCCCTCTGGATCTGGCACATCCCGTTTCTTTTCCAGGCGACGCTCAAGAGCGATGTCGTTCACACATTACAACACGCTAGCTTCTTCGGATCCGCACTGCTCTTCTGGTGGGCGATCATCTACGGCAGCCGCGGCGTTGCAAGTTATGGCGCCGGCATTCTCTATCTTTTTACAACCTCGATACACAGCGGTTTGCTCGGCGTGCTTTTGACGCTGACATCCCGCGTCTGGTATCCGGCCTATTCGGAAACGACCGCTTCGTGGGGACTGACGCCTATCGAGGATCAGCAGCTCGGCGGCCTCATCATGTGGGTGCCGGCGGGAATCGTTTATATCGTGGCCGCTTTGATCATGTTTTCGGGATGGCTCCGCGAATCCGGAAATCGCGCATTGCGTCGTGAGAATCGAATAGCGAACCAGTCGATATGAAGTCGGTTCACCTGATGATTCTGTTCACCCTTGGCCTCGCTTCGTGCGGCGGATATCCATCGTCGAACGTCGTGTTCGTCACCAACGAAAGAGCGGGAACGATCTCGGTCATCGATGCTAATACGGACAAGGTCATCGACACGCTCGGCGTCGGCGGACGTCCGCGCGGTATCCGGCTTAGCAGCGACGGATCGCGTGCATATGTTGCGATCAGCGCGCCGTTCAAAAATCAGAAGGCGACAGGATATGACGAGATCCGAGTGATCGATACTTCGAACGGAAAAAAGATCAAGTCCATCGATGCAGGATCGGATCCCGAGCAGCTCGCCGTGGATTCGGAGCGGCAGCTTCTTTTTGTTTCGAACGAGGATGCGGGAACCGCCAGCGTTACCGATCTCGAAACGGGTGAGTCCCTCGCAACTTTCGTAACCGGCATCGAGCCCGAAGGCACGACGATCAGTCCGGATGGAAAATGGATATACGTGATGGCCGAGACGAGCAGTACCGTCACCGTTATCGACATCGACCAGCAAAAGGTCGTCAAGACTTTCCTGGTCGGCATGCGGCCGCGCGACGCAGCGTTCTCTCCTGACGGGACCCGCGCATACATTTCATCCGAAGTTGCAAAGGAGATAGCGATCGTCGATGTCGCGACGCATAGCGTGATCAGAACAGTGCACGTCGGGTTCGATGAAACGTTCGGACCGGTCGGAATTCGCGTGTCACCTGACGGATCGCGGATCTATCTCGCGAACGGTCGGGGGAACAGCGTTTCGATTTTCGACGCGAACAGTTTCGAGCACCTGGCGACGGTTCCGGTCGGGCAGCGGGTCTGGGGGATCGGATTGACTCGCGATGGAAAGAAACTCTATGCGGCGAACGGATTGTCGAACAATGTCTCCGTGATCGACACCGACAGTCAAAAAGTCATTGCGACGATCGAAGCTCAAGATGGCCCGTGGGGAGTCGCGGTCAAGTAAGAAAGTGGACAGACGAGCAAGAGCAAAATTAGATTTCTGGATCGAAGCCGGCGGCATTTTGATCTTCTGCGCACTCGTCGCGGCATGGTTTATAGTTTCGTCGAACGAGCCGCTCGATGCAGAAGGCCTCGCGATCCATGCGGGGGATATTCGTTCGTTCTCCGCAGCCGGAGCTCTGCTGTCCGACGAATTCTCGCACGGAGATCTAACCGATACTTTTTTCCATGAACAGATCGAGTTGATCGATGACAAGGTCGAGGACATCGGTAAAACGCTCGGGAGATCCGATGTTAGGCCCGAGTCGAAGAGTGATGCCGAGCAGTTGAAAACTTTCGCCGATCGCGCACATACAACCTTTGAGAATGCCCGCCAAAAAGACAACATCAAATCCGATGAGCTAAGACAACTCGCCGGTTTGGCGAAAGCGCTCGAAGACAATCTCAGGAAGGAGGCCGAGAAATGAAGAAGGCTCTCGAGATCTTTCTGGGAATTCTTACTGCGATGGGCGGCTTCGTCGAAATAGGTGAACTGGTTTTCACCGTCGACGCCGGTGCGAAATTTGGCTACAGCCTTCTTTGGATCGTCGCGCTCGGAACGATCGGAATAATTACGTACGGAGAAATGTCCGGCCGGATCGCTGCAGTTACTGAAATGCCGGTGTTTTTCCTGATCCGGCAACGCGCAGGATATGCAGCCGGACTCGCAACGCTTCTCGCCGCATTGGGCGTAAGCCTGCTAACGTGCGCTGCCGAGATCGGCGGAGTCGCGCTTCTGCTAAAGACGCTGCTCGGCGGAAATTATTTTATCTACGTCGTTCTCGCTCTCGTATTTTTGCTTCTCGTCGTCTGGTTTCTTTCATTCCAGGCGATCGAGCGCGTCTTCGGACTGCTCGGACTGATGATGATCGTATTCGTCGTCGCCGTCTTCTACTTCAATGTCGACTGGGCGCAGGTCGGAGCAGGCTTCATTCCGAATGTTCCGCAACTCGATACGAGCAAAGATTACCTGGTCTATGCATACTTCGCCGTCGCGCTTTTGAGCTCCATCATGCTGCCGTACGAAACATACTTCTACGCCGCCGGAGCACTCGAAGACGGCTGGAATGCATCCGACATAACACTGAATCGCATCATCGTCATCATCGGATTCACGTTCGGATCGGTTCTCGCCATCGCTCTCGTGCTCACCGGTGCGTCGTTCTTCAAACCATTGATGATCGAGCCGCAGCTTCCCGGCGGAGTCGCGCTCGCGCCGGCATTCGCGCTTGGCAAGTGGGGACTGATCGCCGCACTCGTCGGGATGTTCTTTGCGTTTGGCGGAGCGGCGATCGAGAATGCGCTGTCGGGTGCTTACAACCTCTCGCATTTTTTTGGTTGGACGTGGGGAAAGTTTCGTCCGCCGAAGGATGCGCCGCGATTCAATCTAAGCTGGATCGTGATCTTCCTTCTCGCGACCGTCATCATTCTCACCGGAGTTGATCCGGTCGAAGTGGTCGAGTACTCGATAATCTTCGCCGTCGTAATACTTCCCTTCACATATTTTCCGATGCTGCTCGTCGCACAGGATCCGAAGGAGATGGGGCCGTTCGTTAACGGTAAACTCGCGAACATTCTCGGTTGGATTTTTCTGATACTTGTGTCGATGGTCGCGCTTGCCGCGATCCCGCTTTTGATAATTACGAACGGAGGCAAAGGATGAGCTTTCACGATCTCGATCTATCGGACCACGTGCTTGACCGGCAAGTGATCGATTCCAATCACATATTGTGCGGCAAGGTCGACGATATCGAATTCGACGACACCGGAGAGCTCAGGGTCACGGCGATCCTTGTCGGCAACGGAGCAGCAAGCGAGCGACTACCGGAATTCTTTAAATATGTCTCTCGAAAATTATTCGGCACGCGCGTCACACGAGTTTCGTGGAGCGAGGTCGACGTGATCACACATCAGGTGAAACTCAAGTCAACAGCCGCGGAGCTCGGTCTCGATGAGCGATCGGGTGCTGCATACGGGATAGTGAGTTCATTGCCGTCATCATGGAAAAAATAAGTCAGATTTTGTGGAAGAAAGTCGTCAACGAAGAAGGGATGTATCTCGGACGCGTGCTCGATCTTCGCTCCGCAGGGGATCCCGAGCACGGAATTCCGCACGACGATCGCGTCGTCACCGAGCTCGCGTACGGACGAAACGGCCTGCTGCAGTTCTTAGGATTGCGCCAGGCAGACGTTAAGATAGTTCCATGGACGGCGGTCAAACAATTCTCTCGAGGACAGGTCGTCTTAAGGACTGCGGAACTGACGTGATTACTAGTCCGATCAACCGGCGAGGCTTGGTCGGTGCCGCGATAATTATCTTCTGCAGTCTCATTTGCTTTGCTCGCCCGTGCATTGCGCAGAGTTCGACTTCGCTAACCGGATTCGTTTTTGATCAAGTCGGGGCACCGATCGCGAACGCAAAAATTCGATTCATCGAAGCCCGAAGCTCCGCGATCGAACGGACGGTGTCGACGAACGACACGGGCTGTTTCCTTTTCGAAAACGTTACGGAACGTCGCGGACGGCTGATAGTCGACGCCGCGGGGTTCAGACAGTCCGTCCTAGAACTGACGGCCGCCGCTGTTGAGATGCAGATCGTTCTACTGCCTGATTCCGTGAGCGGAACCGTTACGATCACACGTACCGAATCGAGACTCGAAGACACTGCGGCCAGCATCGTCACACGCGGACGAGACGATCTCGACGTCACCGCTGCCGCGACGCTCGACGATCGTTTGCGCCAGATCCCGGGATTTTCACTTTTTCGTCGTGCCGGAAGCCGGTCGGCGAATCCGACGACTCAGGGAGTTTCACTTCGAGGCGTCGGAGCTTCGGGTGCGAGCCGTGCACTTGTAATGGCGGATGGAATTCCCCTTAACGATCCGTTTGGCGGTTGGGTCTACTGGGGACGTGTTCCATCCGAATCGATTTCACAGGTCGAAGTACTCCGCGGACCATCGGCTGACCTTTATGGAAATTCGGCGATCGGTGGAACGATCGCGATCTCAACTTTGCCGCTTCGAGCAGGGCCGCTGGTAAATATCGAAACGTCATACGGCACACAACAGACGCCGCTTGTATCCGGATTCGCTTCGGCCGGAAACCCGAAATGGAAAGGCTCATTCGCCGGAGAATTTTTTCAAACGGACGGGTTCATTCCGGTCGACGAATCGCAACGAGGTACCGTCGACACGAATGCGAATGTCTCACGATGGGTGATCTCTCCGTTCGTCGAGCGATCGTTCGGCGGCACTCGCCGCGTCTTTGGCAAAGCGGAAGTTTTTCACGAGGCGAGAGAGAACGGAACTCCGCTACAGACAAACGAGACTGATCTGTGGAATGTTGCCGGCGGCTTCGATTGGGATCTCACGCCGCGTCATCTGATCTCGCTGCGAGCGAACGGTGGAGGTCAGAATTACGATCAAACATTCTCGGCGATCGCGCCCGATCGAAATAGCGAGACGCTGAATCGACTGCAAAATGTGCCGTCGAGCTATGCCGGTTTTTCCGGACAGTGGACCGGAACTCAAAAGAGCGTCGTCATGTTTGCCGGATTCGACGTGCGTGGCGTTCGCGGACACAGCGACGAAACCGGGTTTGCCAACGGTGGCGCGGCGTCACTTACCGACGCCGGTGGAAACGAGCTGACCGGCGGACTATTCGCCGGCATCGTCGTGCCGGTCGGATTGCGTCTGACTTTGAGCGGCGGATTTCGCTCAGACTGGTGGAGGAACTCCGACGGATTCAGTCGAACGACCTCGCTTGTTTCGGGCACGATGACCGCGACGGATTTTCCCGATCGATCCGAGGCCGCATTCAGTCCTCGACTCTCGGCGCTCTATCGGGCGACGAAAAACTTCTCGATCGCGGGGACATACTCCGAAGGATTTCGGCGCCCGACGTTGAACGAGCTGTATCGAAATTTTAGAGTCGGCGATGTCTTCACACTCGCGAACGCGGATCTGCATGCGGAGCGCGCACGCGGATTTGATGCTGCTGCGATCATCAGCGCATTTGGCCGGAGGTTGTATATCCGGGCCGGCATGTTCTGTACTTTTATCTCGGAAAACGTCTCGAACGTAACCTTGAATGTCACTCCGACACTGATCACGCGTCAGCGGCAGAACGTCGGCGAGACTCGTGCATGCGGTTTTGAAACCGATTGGAATCTTGTGATCACGCGCGAGCTGACGCTTTCAGGCGGTTATACTTTTGTAGATTCGCGCGTGACGGATTTTCCGGCGAATCTCGCTCTGGAAGGTCTGCAGGTTCCGCAAGTCGCACCGCACCAATTCGCATCGCAGTTAAAATACGCACCGGCGAAGATCGGGACGCTCGGTGTCCAGATTCGCGCGAACAGTTCTCAGTTCGATGACGATCTGAATCTATTTCGACTCGCCGCATTCGCAACGGCCGACGTTTTCTTTTCGCGACGGTTGACGCCGAAGGTTGAATTCTTTGCGGCGGTGGAAAATATTTTCGACAGCAAGATCGAATCGGGAAGGACTCCCGTTCTAACACTCGCGTCGCCTCGAACGGCACGTGCGGGTTTGCGATTTAGGTTCGGGCGTTGAAAACATTCTGACCGTAGGACAGGCTTTCTAGCCTGTCCGCGCGACAGCCTGGAAAGGCTGTCGTACACCTCCTGGACCGGCTACCTGAAAGAAATATTCCTGCAGGGATAAAGGGGATGAAGGGGATTCCGTAAAATCCCTTTCATCCCCTTCATCCCTGTAAAACAAACCGCGGTTCACCACCGTAATGCATTGAGCAATCTGCGTTCGGACGGCCCTCACCTTGAGCGTTTCGAAGGAGCAGTGCGGATCCACGAGATCTTCGTCGCAGACGACGAACTGGTTTTCGGCGGAACCACCCACAACTCCGTAAACTCGAGCCATTTGTTTGGGCGGACGTACTTGTAAACTGTCACGATCTTGGTTGCCGGAACTCCGAGTTTGCGCAATTCACCGACGACCTCTTTTGCCTTCGTGCGATATCGCGCCTGCGACGATTGTCCGATCACGATCCTCGCGACATTCGCCGTGTCGGTTTTGAGAATCTCGGCATATCCGGCCAGGTCGTAGATATTTCCACTACATCCGGGAACTCCGTCCATGTATTCGGACGCGTAGAGAGTCGTCTTCGTCGGTCGTTCCACTTCGGGAACGATTACCGATCCCGCAATTTCCGGCGGTGAAGCTCCGGCAGGTGTCAGCCAGAACTGCGTCGTTCCATTCTCACGTGCGGGTGCAAAGATCATCCGCACTCTCTTCATATCGAACTTTCGAAACCTGAAATGATTTCGCAACTGCATGGCCCGACCGCGTGCGGCATTCGCCTGCTTCAAATCTCCGTAAAAAACTATCAAGGCTTCGTCGGAGGGATTGTTGTTGATCTCAGTAAAAAAATTGTCGAGCCTTGCGAAACCTTCTTCGCAATTCCCTCCGGCCGTGCGAAATTCGTCGACCAGCCTTGGTTCCGGCAATGGAGCGATGACGACATCGCAACTTGCGCTTGGCTGGACGCCGGGAAAATGAGCTCCGTTGAAATTTCGATCGAGCGTGACGGTCAAAGTTCCGACATCCGTCTTTCCAATTTCCACAGTTGTCGACGGCGTGCCCTGTCCGGACACGATAGTTCCCTGCGACACCGACCAGTTATAGATCGGTGAGTTGGTGTCACCCGTTTTCCCGCCCTCGAAATTTGCCGTGATCGTGATGTGCTGGCCCGCCCGCACGATCTCGTCCGGACACTGAACGGTAAACGGATACGTGTAATGAGCGCCCTGTCCGAACACGGGCGCTCCTGCCATTAAGAAAATCAGAAAAAGTGTCGCTCGCATCATTTGACCTCGTCTGAAAGTCGTCCTCATCCAAGTGAGGGTATAGAAGGGAAACGTTTCACGGCTACCGCCAGTTTCCGATCAACACAAACGGGGACCAGAAGTACGGATGCGAGAACGGTGCGTTCGGGTCGCACTTGAATTCGTTTTGCTTCGTACCGCCGGCGAATTCTTCGGCTCGACAGCTATTCGATTTACCGCTCGCCTTGATCTTTCCGTCGATCATTTCCTTTTGCGCGAGCCGAATCGCTTCCGCTTTGTTCATCGTCGGATTTGCTTTCTTGATCCGATAAAACTCGGTCATGAAGAGTGACGTGCTTTCGTCGGCGACTTTCCACAACGTCGCGAGCACGGCCTTCGCGCCTTTTTTCTGAGCGAGCATTCCGAGACTTTCGACTTCGCGGCCGTTTGCATCACCTGTCGAAACTCCGGTCTGACAGGCGGACAGTGTCAGCAGCTCCACGTCTTTGAAATCCAGTGCTTCGTCACGTCCGATATCGAACAGCGAGAGACGAGTTCCGTCGCCGAGCAGCAGAGCGGAGTCCTGATCGTTTGCACCGAGACTGAAGTGCGTCGCGAGATGAAGCACGTTGAAAGGGTGTCCGTCTTCGGTCTGCTGCGGAACCGTGTTGCGAAGCGATTCGAGATTGAACTGCTCATCGAGCATCCGCATTCCGTTCAGAATTCCCCCGGTCTGCTTATCGTCGTGAACTATCGAACCGATCTCGCCCGGAACGCTCGGAAGGGCGCTGAAACCCGTGTGAGGTTTCGATACCCCGGCTCCGATCGCACGCCATTCATCGGTCGATGGCTTTGTAAAAAGATTTGTCTGGCGACCAAGCGTGACGACGACATTTTGATATCGCTCGGCGAGATAAGTTTTTCCATCCGGCGAAAGCGCCGCGAGCGGAATGTACCGAAGCGAGCCGTCGAGGGACCATAGGATCGTCTTCGCTCCCGCTCCTTTCAGATCGCCCTCGAGAGGTTTTACGAAAATGTCATAAAGCTCTTTTCCGAGCGGACGCGGATCGGCGTTCGGATTTTGAAGTGCGCGTTGGAACTCGAAGATCTTTCGATTGATGTCGGCACCGGTTAATTTCAACGAACTGTACTCGACCTTGCGATCGACCATAGTGCGTCCGGTCGTGACGATCGCCCGATAACGCTCGGGAAGAAGATATGTCGAAACAAGTACGACCTTTTTACTGAACTCGGTAGTAAGCTTCGAGAAAAATGTTTTCAGTCCTTCGCCCGCGTCTTCAACCTGTTTTTTCAGTCGAAGGTATTCCGCTTCTTCCGACTCGATCAGTTTCCCGCCGTTCTTATTCTTCTTATCCTGCAGCGTCTGAAACTGCTGTCCGAGCGAAGTCAGCGACGCGGAGACACGTGAATATTCCTCGAGCGCTTTTCGCTCCGTCTCGTTCAGTGCAAGCGTCGCCTGGTCGCTGGCCTCGCTCGAATCGCGGCGGACGAAATCAAAATACTCTTCGGCCTTTAGAAGATCGAGCACCTGTTGCGCTTCGGCGAGCCGCCCTTCGTCAATTAGCAGATTCGCGAGTTGCCGATACGTCTTCTCCTTCGATTTGACGAGGCTCTTCTGCGAATCTTTGTCTACACCGGTGTTGCTTGCACGGATCGACTGGTGAACATTCACCGCCTGCTTTCCATAAAGGATCGCGAGGCGCGGCTGCCCGCGGCGCGTCCACAACGTCATCATGTTGCTAAGTGCTTGGTCGCGGTAGAGCTCGCCGAAACTGTCGTAAAGAAAAGACTCGGGACGTCGATCACCGGCCGCGCGATACAACGGATAGGCTCGTTCGTAACTCTCCAACGCCTTCTGATATTCGCCGCGTTTGTAGTACACGAGTCCGAGATTGTGAACAGCGTAACCTTCTTCGCGACCGTAGCCGTTCCTCCGCATTATCGCGATCGCTTTCTGAAGAAAAGATTCCGCCTGCGCAAAATTATCGAGACCGAAATATGCGTAGCCGATATTGCTCAAGCAGATCGATTCCGCATATTCGCTGTGGATCTTGCGCGAGAGCTCTAGTGCCTTCGTTGTAAATTCGATCGACTTTTGTTTCTGCCCGAGTTGCGAGTAAGCATTCCCGAGATCGGCATAGATGCTCGAGACGACGCCGGGATCACCGCCGTCGCGCTCGGCCATTTTGAGAGCGGCGAGACCATAGCGGATCGCCTCGCCGTAATTGCTGAGGCCGTAATAATGAGTGGCGTACGCTTGAGCGATGCGGACGTCCGTACTTTTGATCTTCTCCTCGGCGAAGATCTTTTCAGCCGCTTGGATCTTCGCAAGCGCAGCATCGTGCTCGTTCAGATACAAGTGGATCTCGGCGTAGATCAACATCGCATAGCCTTCGCCGACTCTTGATTTCCCTTCGCGATATTTTTTTAACGCTCGTTCGACGGCGGTTCGCGCGTCCTCATAGCGATTGAGCGATTCGAAATTTTGAGCAAGATCGATAGCCGCGTTTGCTTCGCCTTCGAGATTGCCAAGGATCGCGTAGATCTCGACTGCAAGACTGAAATCCGAGTTCGCCTCCTGATATTTTCCGAGCGATCCTTTTAGCCGGCCGATCTGCACATGCGACGCCGCCTGCCAGACATAATCCTTTTCCGCATCGTAGATCGTCAGGGCAGATTCAAGATTGACGAGCGCGTCGCTCGGTTTCATGACGGCTGAGGGCAGGATGCCGAGTTTGTAGAGCGCGGCAGCTTCGCCCTTCGAGTCTTTCACCTGACGATACAACAGCAGACACGAGTTGTAGCGGACGAGAGCTTCGGCGTATTTCGAATCGCTAAAAAGCGCGTCGCCGATGTCCGATTGAAGCTCGGCCTGGCCTGAGATGTCTCCGGTCGCGATCCGTAGCTTTAACGCCGACTCAAAATTTTGGATCGCTTCGGCGAACTTGTTTTCGTTCGAGCGCGTGATGCCGATGTTTCGGAGAACGATGGATTCTCCGGCTTTGTCGCCGGCTTCCCGATAAGCCAAGGCTGCCGCGCCGTAGAATTCCAAAGCGTCGGTTTGATTTCCTTTCAGGTCGCAAGTGTAGCCAAGATCGTGAGCGACATACGCGATGTCGATCGCACTTTTCGCAAGGCGAACTTTTTCAAAGGCTCCGTAGAGAAATTGAATAGATTCGTCATACCGTTTTGCTTCGCGCTCGCGCGTGGCCATCGTACGCAGAAGACGTCCGTGTTCGAGCTCGACTTCGTTCGCCTTGGCCTTGTTACCGCTCGCTCGATAGAGCGTCGCTGCTTCGGTGAATTTTTCGCGAGCTTCGGCCTCCGTCGCTTGATTCGCAGCGAGTGTTTTCGCTTCAGTGAATGTCGAGTCCGCAAGCCGCGGCTGAGCGTGAGCCGACACCAGCATCAAGAGGCCGGCGAAAACTATCGCCGCCGCCCGCAGATGCAAATCCTTAATAGATCGACTCGTGCTCATATACTTCATTTCTTTCTGTTGACGATGAACATCGGGCTGGCGCTCTCGCCGCCATTTCCGACGACGCGTAACGTGTTACGTCCGTCGACAAGTTTTGCGCTCGATACGATCACCGACGCCGTCAAAGAATCATTCTTTATGCGAAGCTCGACTCCTCGAGCGACGACCTCGCCGTTCAATTCGATCGTGACCTTATCGCCGGCAGATCCGGTTAGAGAGTCGAGCAAGATCGAAACGCGATCTGCACCGGTTGGCAGAGTTAATTGTTTCACCGGAGCCGGTGCACCGCGGATTCCCGTTACGGGGATCAGAAGCGTTGCGATCGTCGGTGCGACCGGATGATCCGGCGTATCTTGATTCGTCCGCAGCTTCTCGATCTCGGCTTCGAGTTGCTGGATCCGTTGTCGCTCGGCGTCGAGATCCGCAGTCAGATCACTCGACGCATCTTGCTGCGATGAAACTTGAGACGAGAGCTCGGCTTCGCGAGCGCGTGACGCGGCCAACTCGTCCTGCATCGATCCGAGCCGTCGGTTCTCTCTCAATAGAAAGATCGAACCAACTGCGAGGATCAGGATCAACCCGATCGACGCGAACTGGAACGCGGGTGAATTGAAAGCAAATAGGTCTGCGATCCTACCAAACACGCCGCGTCGTTCGGCGATCGTGATAGTTCCGTGTTTGGTGTTTTGCTCGACAATAAATTCTTTGAGCAGACGCGAGTTTGAGATCTTGTCGCGGCGTGCCGGAAATTGAGCGAGCGATCTTTCGAATCGTTCGAGCTCCGCTCCTTTTAATTGACCGGCGTTGTACGAGTCGACGAGCTCGTTCTCGCGATCGGCGATCTCGAAGAAAAGCTCTTCATCGCCAAAATATCGGTCCTCAAACTTTTCTCTTGCTTCGGCTGACATTTCGTTAAGGAGGTAGTTATCGATCTGATCGTTATCCATTGTTCAAATCACCTCCTGTTTTGTAGTGTTCGCTGAAGCGTGTTCGGTTACACGTGCGACGCATTCATCGATGCACCGCTCGAGTCTGATTCGAAGGCGGCACGCTTTCACCTTTAGCGCGTTCATCGTCAGTCCGAGCGAATCGGCGAGACGTTTTCGCGCTTCTTTTGTCTTCTCGCCGGCGTCGGTGTCGTAATATCCGACGATCAGATTCGTCTCCGCATCATCCAGCTTGGTCGCGACACATCGCCGCAGACATCTAGTTCGCGAATCGTCGTCGTCCAGATATTCCGTGTCCGGAGCGACCGGAGTTTCAGGCAGATCATCGCCGACCGCGTCGAGCCGATTCTTTCGCGAGTGTTCGAGCCAGACGAATCGAGCGACGCCGGCTGCGTACGCGTTGATGTTTTCGATTATCTCGCCCGCACCGAGTCTCGCCGCGATGCGATCGAGCGCAACATCGGCGAGGTCGTCCGAATGCGATTCGGAACAGCCTCGCCAATGAAGAAGATGGACAATTTTGATCCGCAGATCTTCGTACTTTGACGCCGCAGCCATGGGGTCGGAATCAAGCTGATTCAGAAGCAAAGCGAGTGAAGATGCGGTCAATGTGGACATATTACCCGAGCGGCGGGGCACGCCCCGCCGCCGCCAAGGAATCTACTTCGTTGCAGCCGGAAGACTGAATATCACAGCATTCGGATTGCCGAAATCAGAGTTGAATTGCGGATTCTGATTCCCTTCCCACTTGAGTGCCTGTGCCGAAACCGCCGAGCTGACTCTGGCCATCAGTTGCGAGTAAGTCATCTTTGCGCGTTCCGCCGGCGATGCCGGAATGCTCGCGAGTAACTTGTTGGTGAACAATCCCATCGGCACGCCGCCGATCGACGCGTCGAGCGAAAACTCGTCGTCCTTTGATCCCGTCATGGAAAGATACAAACCTTTCACCGGGGCCGGGGTGACGCGTCCGGTTTTCGCAGCCGGCTGACCAAAATCGAGCTCGCTATAACGCTTGGCCCCGAAAACCGAAACGAGCGGAGTTTCACGCTTACGCGTGTCACTCTTTTTCGCCCTATCGATCGAACCTGAGTGACAACTATCCGAGATCAAAACTCCCTGTGCGCCTTTTCGTGTTACTCCTGAAAATACGGCGTACAGCTCATCGTCGAGTATGAGATTGCGCCACGGCTTGTCGCTTCGGTCCATCGCGTTGACTGGGACGATCGCCGAATCGTATGTGCCTCGTTCATACATGACCTCGACCTGGCCTTTGTCGTTTGTCGATTCCATGTAGATCATCTTCGTTTCGTCCTGTTCAGCCGAGTACGAGTCGGGGAACAACGTCCCGTGACCCGAGTAGTGAAAAACGAACAGGTCGCCCGGGCCGACGAGCGTCTGATACTTTTGCAGAGCCGCCATGATCGCCGCACGCGTCGCGGCGCCGTCAGTCAACAGCATCGTGTCGGCAGCGTTGAAGCCGAACTTCGTCACCATCGTGTCGCGCATCTTCGTCGCATCATTGACGCAGCCTTTGAGCGGATTGATCCCGCCGCCGTAGGCGTTGATGCCGACGAACAAGCCATATTTTTTTCCCGCCGCCGATGCCGACGAAACCGTGGCGATCGCAATGAACGCCAGTACCAAAACCTTTCCAAACAGAGTTGTTTTCCTCATTTATATGCTCCTTAACAAAATCGAAAATTCCATTCGAGGCTCGTTTCTGCCGCCTCTTACCTACTTGTGTCGTTTATCTGCAAAATGGTTTCTATTGCCGTCCAGTCACTTTTTCCGGCAAGCGTGGATTCTCCCGAACGAGCGGTCAAAGCGGACATTTCAAGGTAAGCAAAATCGTCGCGCGTAGTGCGATCGACCGACGCGATTATCTTGAACCGATCGAGGCCCAAAACTTTTGAGATCCGAAACGCGCCGACCGTCCCCGGAATAAAATTTCCGGCGGCATCTACGCGGCATTCGTCGCTCATCAGGATCCGCGTTCCTCCGTTCTTGGAGACAATGACTCCATCATTCTCGTCCGCACGCGCACGCGGGGAAAAGACTTTCACGCTTCCGTTGGGAGCCATGTCCAAGAGAGTGAGATAGAGATCGTGCGGCGAATTATTCGTCACCTCGAACCAGAACACGTCGCCGGGTTTGAAGGAATAATAACCGGTGGCCGGATTCGGTGACATGCGTTCGCGGCCTCCGGCGGTAAATTTACTATCGGTGCATCCGAACGGTGCACCGAGACGGATCGGGCGGACCGTGATCTTGCTAAATAGCGGCGACCTCCGGTTGGCGATCGCACCGATGGATTTAAGCCGGGCAATGTGAACGATCGCTTCTTCGAGTCGTTTCGCTGCGCCGTTTTGCGAGTTCGGATCCATCTTCGACTGAAGACAGAATCCGAACATCGGGACGAAATCCCTGCCCGCGAGATAAAAAACCTCGGCGTCGGCCGCAGTCGCGACCGGAACTGGCTCTGTCTGGCCCACGGCTTCGCATCCGGTTAGGCCGCCATCAACTTTACCGGCGACTTTAGAAAAACTGTCCTTTAAGACTGCGATGTCCCAACGTCCGGCCGCCGCCTGACCGGTGATGATGTCGATACCGCGCTTCTCTACGGTCTCAGGCCCTTTCGGCGTGAACCGCGCCCGCAGGGATGTCATCAAGTCCTTTTCGAACGCGGAAAGTTTCTGGGAATCAAGGTCAAGATTCACCTTCAGACGAAGCGAACCGAGATCCGGTGCGATAACGACGGCTTTATCATCGACTCCGATCTCTCGCTTCGGATCGATGAGTTGGACGGTCGCTTCGCCTGGCGAAACCGCGATGACCGATCCCGATGAGATCTTCTCCGCCTTGTCGAAACGTGTCGCCGACTTGTCATAGAACGAGACGATAGTTTTCGGCGTGACGCCCTGCATCGCGCCGGTTCGAATCTTCACGATCCTGGAACCGCCGGAAGATTTTGTCTCGGCCGCGGCGATCTTCGTAAAACTATCCTCGCTGCTTCCCAACGCTGCAAAAACGAAACGCGATTTATCTCCTTCGATCTGCGGAGTTTGCGTCGGCTTTTCGCTCGTAACGCGTCGCACGACATTTTCCATCAGCTCGCGATAGCTCGTGTCGCTGCGCGCCTGCTTCA
This sequence comes from Acidobacteriota bacterium, assembly GCA_003223025.1. Lineage (GTDB taxonomy): Bacteria > Acidobacteriota > Blastocatellia > Pyrinomonadales > Pyrinomonadaceae > OLB17. The sequence continues at coordinate 402,612 of QHXR01000001.1, read as the reverse complement.
GCTCGTCCACCAAATAAAAAGTTAAATTCCCGAACACGACCGGAGTTTTCGTCTGCCCGCATTCTTCGAAGCAGTTACGCTGCGATGCGAGCTGGCCCGAACGTGCAGCGGTGATGACGATGTAGTCGTCGCCGGGCGGAAGTACGCCGCTAGCCGGATCGTCCTCGGGTTTTGATGTGCCCGAACGCGTGGCCGCTCCGACGCCCATCACTGAGACGGGAACGGTTTTTCGCTCGGGCAAACGGCGAACGTCTGCGGCATCGCGTGTCCCCGAACCGGAATGACAACTGTCGAAAATGTAGACGATGTTGTCCGTATATCTGCGAAGCTCGCTCGTCAGCGCGAAGATCTCGTCATCGGTAATGTCGTAATTTTTTCCCGGCGCATCTTCGCTGTCGTACGTCACCAATGTCTCGTCGAGATGATCGTCTTTCTCATCGCCATCTACATCCGGAACCTGCGAGCCGTGTCCGCTGAATTCGAAAAGCACGACGGCATCGCGATTTTTCGTCTTCTCAAAATGCTCTCGAGCCTTTGCGATGAGATGGTTTTGAAAACTTTCGAAGATCTTCACTTTGGTACCTTGCTCATCGGTGAGCGTGACGATGTTCGCCGGCGGAACGTTATAGCGGTCGCTCTCGAGGACTTTCCGCATCTCGCCGACGTCGTTGACCGAGCCGCGAAGTGTCGCCCACGTCGGCGCATGTAGATACTTTCCGATGCCGACTTGCAGGACAAACATCGGCGGACGTTCGGCAGCCGGAACCATTCGCTCGGATGTCTCGGCCGGATTCGGGAAAAGGCAGTATGAAACCGCCGCGATGATCGCAAACAGTCCAAACCTGAGGAATCTTTTATTAAACGGAGAGATTCGCATGGGGGAACGCGTTTTTAATTCTGAGTTTGGGGAAGTGAACTTTTTCATACCAACTCTAGCCGCGCCCCCAGATTTCGTCAACCTTTCAGAGGGCTGTCAACTTAAGTGCAATCTGGTTTGAAAAGGTTACTTGCGGGATTTGGGAAGACGGGCCTCGATCGGAATCAAGTCCTCGGCGGCACAATCCGACTCGACGAAACGGATCGGCACGATTAGCGGCGCGGGACGCGCCAAAGCGCCGGAACGGTACGCGTCGAGATCCTTCGAAACCCGCATCGCGATCCGTTTGCCAAACCTGCCTTCAACTTCCGCAAATGAAATATTTACGATCCTGCTGATCGATCCGAATTCGCGGAGGAGAGCCTGACGGTCACGCTCGTTCAAGGAAGGCAGTATCGCTGCGAGCTCGTAAAAATGCATCATGTCCCGCCCGAGCCGGTGAGCTGCATTCGCGAGATCGTGTGCGTCGTCGCGAAGACGTTTTAGAAGTCGGGCGGCGTGTGAATCCTGATCGTATTCGATACGCCGTCCGTCCGCTGTTAGAAAATGCGAGATCGACGAGTGCTTTCCTTTCGGCTTTACCGCCGCGATGACGAACGGCAAGTCGTCGGCGATCGAAAGGACGGCCTTTAATTGCGCCGGGCCGCCGTCGACGAGAATCAGATCCGGCCTTTCGCGGTCGCGATCGGAAAGCCGGCGTTTTACGAATTCAGATAAAGTCGAGAGCTCGCTTTCGCGATCCGATGTCCAGTGCTCGTATTCGTTCGGCGCGTCTTTGCCGTCTTTCCAAACTGAGACAGCGGCGGCGAAACCGGTTGCCGAAATATGCGCCGCGTCGAATGCTTCGATCCGCGATGGAAGATCTTTTAACTCGAACATGCCGCGAAGCTCGCGTTTCAGATCATTCACGTCGATCTTCTTCGAAAGCGCCGAGAGCTCCAGACTGTCCCTGACGCGCACGAGCGAACGCTGCGTGGTCACCGGACGAACCGGTCCGCGACTCACTGAAATATTTATCTTTCGACCGAAGCGTTTGCCCAGACCGGCTGCCAATTTCGCACGTCCTTCGAAGTCATGCGAAACGCGGATCTCACGCGGGAGATGATGAACATAGAATTGGTCGATCACCTCCCTGATCGGATTTGTCGGAACGTCATCGGCGAGCGTCGAAAACTCATAGACGATCTCACCAAGCGGCCGCCGTCCGCGTTGCGAGACTATGATCACCGAGATGGTGTCGCCCGATACTAGGAGCTCGAACGTATCGACCGTGTCATCGAGCCAGACTTGATAGCGGGCATTGGACGACCAGAATGCCTGGACGCTTTGCAGAATGTCTCTGAAGAACACGGCGGATTCGAAATCGAGATCGGCCGCTGTCTTCTCGATCTTCCGCGAGATCGACGCGAGAAAAAGCTCGCGGTCATTTCGAAGAAACAGTCGGACAAGATCGACGATCTCGAGATACCTTTCACGATCACACAAGCTCTCCACACACGGCGCGACGCACCGTCTGGAAAAATATTGTGTGCACGGAACTTCAAAGGTTCCGTCGATCGCGATCGTGCAACTGCGAAGTCGAAAAGTGCGGTTGAGAAAATCGATGAGGATGCGAACGTTTGTGCGATTGAGGAATGCTCCGAAGTATTCGTCGCCGTCTTCTTTCAGAATTCGAGTCGCGAGTGCGCGGGGAAATGTTTCGCGTGTGAGTTTGATGTGCGGATAGACGGGCTGGCCTGCGATGGAGAATCGATGATTTTTCATTCAAGATCGCGCCCCGCAAGGTGTGGGCCAAAGAAATCTTCAGCGGAAGCTTCAACGCAAGCGATGGCTCCTCGCATCTCAAAGACGTGTGTGACGATCGTTCTGCGAACGGCAAGGTCTTCTTGTTCAGCGTTCGTCCGTCAGCGCGACAATGTCATTCGTAGGTTTACTGCGGGCAACGACAAGATATTTCCCGTCAGGCGAGAAGGCAAAGTTATTTGTCCGCTCCCCGGGAAACTGCACGAACATTGTCGGCTCGCCATCGAGTGGCTGCTTCCAGATTCCCAGAAAGCCATGATCGAGATAATAAAAAGCGCGGCTGTCGGCCGCCCAACGCGGAAACGATCGGCTGATACCAAAACATTTCTCCGGAACGGCCGCGGCGAGATCTGCCACGCATGTCTGGAAAGGTTGCTTCGCGGCTTTGTCCCAGTAGCTGAAAGCCATCTGTTTTCCGTCCGGCGCAAAACTGACATCACCTACTGAGCGTATCGTGCTGAACTGCTCGGCGGGTCCACCGTCCATCGGAACCCTCCAAAACATTTCGGTCGGCGAGTAATTTGTGTAGACAATGGTTCGCCCGTCCGGGCTGATTGCCGGACTGAACCCGCCGTCACGCGTAAGTTGTACGGGATTGTCACCATCGGCGTCCATCCGCCATATATTTGGGACGCCGTTCCGCCTGGCTTGAAAGACGATATAACGTCCGTCGTGCGTGACGACCGGTTGGCTGCATGTATCGTTGCCCGCACAATTGCGAGTAAGTTGTTTCTGATCTGAGCCGTCCGCTTTAACCGTCATTATCGCCCACTGCGCGCCATCGTTTGTCGCATAGACGATCTTCCCGTCAGGTGTCCATGAAACACCTGTCGCTTCAGTCATGAGGTTTCGGCCGGAGGTGATCTGTTTTGCCTCGCTCGCGTTACCGCTTGCGGGCAACAGCCAGAGATTTCCGGGATTTTCATGCTGAACAGTAACGACCGTTTTGCCGTCCCCAGTTACCGACAGCAACACGTAGTTCGTCAGATCGTTCGTTAACCTTCGCCATTCGCCGGACGAGAGGGTGTGTTCGTAAATCTGGCCTTGTGAAGTATTATCGCCTCCGATCGCCAGCAGATGATCTCCATCGGGCATCCACAAAACTGAGTCGATCCAGCGCCAGTCAGGTGCGGAAGTTATAGTTGAAAGCCCCTCGCCATCGACGGCTCGAAAGACCTTGATATGCCAAGCCGATCGTCCATCTACCTGGCTCCCACTCACAACGGCTATACGCGTGCCGTCCGGAGACCATGTCGTCGTTCGATCCCACAATCCAAACCACTCTTCGTCCCGACTCCGGACGGCCTCGTATTCTCCAGTGCCGTCCGTGTTCGCGACGATCAAAGTCTGCTTTCCTGTTTTGGAATTGTGGCGAATGAAAGCTAACTGCGTCCCGTCGGGTGACATCGATGCTCCGGACCACGAATCCTCGATCTTGATCCGTTCGACCGCACCGCCGATGACGGACATTCGAGCAACCCGCGAATTCTTGTCGTCGCCGCGATCGAAAAAATAAATGAAGTTGTCGTCGGGTGAAAAGGAAATGACGCTGCGCTCCACGGCGTCGGTGTCGGCCAGTATCCGGATCGCGTCGTTGGTCGCGGTGTTCTTGAGCCACAGTCCATTTTGCTTGCTCGTATAAAAAATGAATTTTCCGTCGTGGGAAATTACCCCACCGCTTACATCATTGCTGTCCGAATGCCGTCTCATCGAGAACGTCTGGAACGGAGCGGCGCTCGAATTACTCATCTCCGAAGCATTCGACGGGATATTCATTTGCCGGACCGCAAACGATACGGCGCCAACTAGAATGCCGATTGCTACAACTGCAGTGATCCACGTCCATCGAGAGCGGCTCGCCTCGATCTCTTCGACTACAGTCTTTGTCTCGATATGCCTCGCAAGGACGAGCTCGACATCTACGGCGGGCTTTAAGCGTCCATTGAATCGATAACCTCTGCGGGCGAAGTTTTCTATAAAAGGCTGTCCGTCCGCACAATTACCGAGACACTTCCGAAGCAGGTAAATATTCTGCGTCAGATTTGATTCCTCGACGAACGAGTCACCCCAAAGACGGTTCATCAATTCGTCCTTGCCAACGACCTGACCGCTCCGTTCGACCAAAGCGATGAGCGTCTCGACGACCTTCGGTTTGAGAGGGACGACGACGTCGTGCTTATAAAGCATAAGGTGAGCCGGGTCGAGGCGAAAATCCTCAAACTCGTAAGTCCAGTCCGCAGCGATGTTACGTCCGGTGAGATTTTTTTGAGAAACAGTTGAGGGTTTGCTCAAAGACATTTCTTGCACATCCGACTTATCTTCCGTCCACAGCGTCCGAAGGCATGCATTCTCGGCCACGGTCTTCGGCGCGACGAGATTATATCCCAGAAATGTCGATGCGACGACGCAAGTTCCGGAGCGAACATGAACATAAAGAAAACCCGGACCGAGATAACCAGTGAAACATCGACGCTCCTGGTGTTGAAGGGTCACTACGCGGCGCTGTTGTCCGACTGGTGTGAGCAATGTTCGATTGAAGTACTTTGGCTCACGCCGGATGTGCTGCGACGCATGGGCGTTTTGGATCTCACGGAGATCGATCAAGTGCATACGCGAGGTGACGAGGTCTGCTCTCGTTCGCTGATCGCGAGAATCAAGAAGGAGAAAGAATAATGATGAACAGGTCAAGACAATTCCTTAGCGCGGTATTCATTCTGGCGCTTCTTTCAACATCGGTACTCGGATTTCGACCGATATTCCATCCGCCTACGATCAGCATTCTGGATGCTCTTCGCAACGATCCGGACAATTTCAGCGTCCTGATCGGCCTGATTCGCGAATCGGGTCTGGATGAACTGACGAAAGGAGGCGAAGCGTACACCCTGCTCGCGCCGACGAACGAGGCATTTGCAAAATTGCCGGCAGCAAGTGTCGCCTCATTCAGCAAAGACAAAAAGAAATTGCGCGGGTTGTTATTCAACCATCTCTTTCCAGGCAAGGTTCTGTTCAAGGATATGTTCGAGCCTGAAGCGCCCGCAAACGAAGGAAACCTCTCGACCAAATCAGCACGAACCTCCGGAGGGCGACTTGCCTTCTTCCAGTGCAACGAGCATCACGCCATGCCGGGATCGAAGCAGCACTTGCCGGTAATCGATGGCAAGGCGAAGGTCATCGCGAGCGACTTCGAAGGAAGCACGGCAGCGATCCAAGTCATCGACACTGTCCTATCACCCGAGTACTTCGAGCCCGGAAAAGGATCTTCGACCGGCGATTCGGATAACGTTCCGCCAAAACGAGCTTCTGAGAACTCAAGAACGGAAACCGCGCTGGGTCTGAATACAACGACGTTCGACACCCTCGTGGGGACAGTTACGGTGAATCTTCCTGACGATCTCTCGGCGGGCGACATGATCTCGGGAACCGTCATCGCGGAAGTTAAGCCGAAGAGTTCCGAAGCGCCTGCTGACCAGGCAAAAGCATTGGACGAGCTCAACGGATACGTTATCGAAGTAGCTGACCAGTCGTCACCGATGAAGAAGCCGGAGGGCAACCTGATCGATTTCTGCAAGACTCCCGGCGAAGGAAACAAGAACATGATCGACTTTTGCAAAAGCTGGTCGATTCCCCTGACCGCTTCGTCGATACCGGTTGTCCTGAAAGACAAAACCGGCGCGATCATCGGTCGCACTGAGGTTCCCGTCAACCCGCAGGCGTTCCCTGTAAAGGTGCAAGATACAAAATATTCAACGCCCATGCTTGGACAGGCCGGAAAGCCGTTCTCAGTTCAGGGAAACATGGGAACGCTCGGCGACACGGCGGTGAAGATCGGCGGAAAAGCCGCGAAGTTTCTCGCGTCGTCGCCCAGAAAAATGACCGTGGTAAGCCCGCGCGATCTGAAAGGTATCACCGACATCGAGGTCGAGCACAACGGAAAATCGGTAGCGAAATGTACGTACCGAAACATCTCCGTCAAGCTTTCCGCGGGCAAACTCAATCTGACGAAAGGTGAAGTGACGGATCTCTCCGTAACTATCGCCGGCCTGATGTCGCTGCTGACCCCAGTCTCGGTGAAATTGACGAACGGAAGTCCGTCGACGGTGAGCATGTCGGGCGGCGACTCTCAGGTGCTAGTGATAAATCCGGCCGATGTCAACGATGACTACTATTCCACGAAGCGAACTCTGACCGGAATTCACGCCGGTGCGTTCACTGTGTCCGTCGCCCCCGTCGACCCAAGTTACGCCAATATTTTGAATAACTGTTCTCCGGGCGTGCAGCCGTTGCCAATTCCTACGAAGCCGGCGCCGTCTCCGCCGAATACCCCGGCGGATAACGCCGACGTTCCCCAGGGCAATCCGCAGCCGCCGCCGCATCCCGACCGTCCGCAATCTAATTACCGGGTCACGCTCAACGGATTTCGGGTGAACAACGTCACGAACCGCGGCGCGTTCCAGCTCGCCGACGAAGTGACGTTTTCTCCGGACATTCTTTCCATCGAACCCTCGGGACGCGTGCGTGTGCGCCTCAGCGGAGGTAGTACTCACACGATCGGCTCGACAGTAAGAGCACGAGTACGCGGGGGAACGTCACTTCCGAACGGCGGACTTCTGAACGGCGATGGATTTCCTACTCAGGATCGTCCGTGGCAGCGAACTGTTCCGTACAGCACAGGATCCCCCGGGACGATTCCCCCGACAGTATATTTCGAAGGCACGCTAGTGGATGACGGAAGCGCCGTCGCGATCATCCCAAATATATGGTCGGTAGATGCCCATAGCGACCTGGACCTTGTCGGAAGTTATATCCGAGAAATGCGCCGCGCGAGGCCGGGCATAGCGAGGGCCGCCCTCAATATAGGACGCAACGGCGGAGCGATGGAGCTGGCGACCTTTCTGAAGCCGGGTGCGTCCATGGGGATCGGAAATACGATGTCGCTAGCGATCGGAGTTCCTCAGGACAGACCGGTCGGCATGAGCCCGACGAGCGATGGACGGTTTGGATTTATCCCGCAGGTCCTTGTCTTGACGTATGGCTCAGCGGCGTACCTCTCGAGGGCTGACTTCGGCTTTGGTCCGGGAATCGTCCCGGTCCGTTACGTCGACCATCCGAGTTTCGGAGGAGACTACACGCTCTTTCTCCAAGTCGAGCCTATGTCTCCTTAATACGCGGATCTGTTGCAGGATCCGTTGAAGGTAAATTTCGAATCTGATCTGCTGTGGGCGAGGTCTTGGCCTCGCCCGATTTCACCAGGGCCTACTACGGTTTTGCATTCTGAAAACTATCCAACATCTCATGGATAGTTTCGATCGAATCTGCCTGCTCGATCGTCTTGTCTTCTCGAAATCTCAAAATTCGGGGAAAGCGAACCGCAACTCCGGATTTATGTCGCGTCGATTTTTGTATCGCCTCGAATGCGATCTCGAAAACTAACTGCGGCTTCACACTTCGCACCGGACCGAATGTTTCGATCGTGTTGGCACGCACAAATTTATCGACGACGCGGATCTCGGCATCGGTCAATCCGGAATAAGCTTTCGCAAACGGAACCAGCTCGCCGTCGCGCCAGACGGCGAATGTGTAATCGGTAAAAAGATTCGAACGCTTTCCGCTCCCCTTCTGCGCGTAGATCAGGACCGCGTCGACGGTCAGCGGATCGATCTTCCATTTCCACCAATCGCCGCGATGACGCCCGGTTCGGTAAGGCGACTCGCGACGCTTCAGCATGAATCCTTCGACACCGAGATCGCGACTCTTTTCGCGTCGCGTGGCGAGATCGTCCCAATCGGCGGCTTCGACGGATTCGGTGATCTTGAATACAGATCGTAATTGTTGCGGCAACGAATCGATCAGTCCTTCCAACATCTCGCGACGCGTTCGAAAATCGAGTTGACGAATGTCGCTGCCTTCGTATTCGAGGAGATCGTAAACCTGCAAGATCACCGGCACTTCGGACAAGATCTTCGCCGAGAGATTCTTTCGTCCGATGCGTCGTTGAAGCTCGGTGAACGGAAGTACGCGGCCGTCGATCCACGGGAGCACTTCGCCGTCGAGAACGGTGCCGTCGGTAAGCTCGCGCGCGGCGTCGGCGATCTCCGGAAATCGATCGGTGATGAGATCTTCGCCGCGCGACCACATGAAGACTTCGCCTTTTCGTTTGATGACCTGAGCACGGATGCCATCCCATTTCCATTCGGCTTGCCAATCCGAAATGTCGCCGAGTTCGTTCGGACCGCCGTCGATCTGATGTGCGAGATGAAACGGAAACGGTCGTGCGATCGGGGTCTCGTCTTCACCCAGATCCGGCTTTAGAAGCGAATCGAAAAACTCGGGCGTCGGCTCCCAGTCGCCCATCGCACGATGCGTGATGATATCGACCGGAACTTCCGAAAGCTGCGACAGAGCGCGCACGACGAGTTGCTGCGACACTCCGACACGAAACGCTCCGGAGATAAGTTTGTTGTAAACGAGTCGCTGCGAATAGTTCATCTCGGACCACGCTTTCGTGACGGCGGCTTTTTGAGTCACTTCGTCGCTTCCCCGTAACGGCAGCAATTCTTCTTCGACGAGGACGTGCAGCGGAGTCTCGTCCATGCCCGCATTGTTTGGAAGAAGTAGCGCGGTGGTTTCGGATCCGTCATCGACCGTGTCGCGCGATTCGAGATAGAGCCACTCGGGAATGCCCGACATCTCGATCGCCCATTCGCGAAGAAATTTCGAGGGCACGATCTGACGCGGCTTTCGCCCCGAAAGAAAATAAAATGCCCACGCAGCGTCCGCCTTTTCGGCACGCTCGAAATAGAACCTCATCGCCTCGACCTTTTCATTGGTCTTATTGGTTTGGTCGAGTTCGACGTAAAGCTGCGTGAAAAGTTTCATTCAGATTCCTTCTCCGGAATAACTGATAACTGAAAAGTGATAACTAATAACTGAAGAAAAGTTCTTCGTTTTCAGTTTTCAGTTATCACTTCTCAGTTATTCCGGAAGGTTCCGCGCTGATCGCCTCCGGTTCAGATTCCTCATCTAAAAGGTCGCTCGCGTCATCGCCGACGAACTGCGTTTTCAGCGGCACGGCATTCATTCCGGTTTCATTCAGATAGCGAACGACCTCGGGCGCGAAACCGTGCGTTACGTAAACTGTCTCGGCTTCGGTTGCACGGATCGCCGTTAGCAACTCGGGCCAGTCGGCATGATCCGACAATACGAATCCCCGGTCGACGGCACGCTGACGTCGCGCACCGCGGACCATCATCCAGCCGGATGCGAACGCGGTCGATTGAGTTCCGAATCTTCTCAGCCACGTCGATGCCTGCGCAGACGGCGGAGCGATGATCATCGCACCGGCAAATTCTTTTTTGTTCGTCACGCTGCCGGCATACGTCGTCTCGGGCAGATCGACGCCGGCTTCACGATAGGCCTGCGTCAGACGTTCGACGGCACCGTGTGTGAAAACGCGACCGAGGTTTCGATCGAGTCCGCTCATCACGCGCTGCGCTTTCCCGAGCGCGTAGGCGAACAACACCGACGCTTTTCCTTTTTCGATATTTCTGCGCCACCAACGGTTGATCTCGTCGAAGATCTGCTCGGTCGGCGGCCAGCGATAGATCGGCAATCCGAATGTGGCTTCGGTTATGAAGTTATGACATTTGATGGATTCGAACGGAGCACACGTCGCGTCAGGCGTGAGTTTGTAATCGCCGGATGCGACCCAGACTTCGCCCTTGTACTCGACTCGGACCTGCGACGATCCGAGAATATGTCCGGCCGGGTGAAATGAAACTTTAACACCGTCGATCGTCGTCGTTTTGCCGTAATCAAGAGTCGCGATCTTTGCCTCGGGATCGAGACGGATGCGGGCGAGTTGTTCACCGGATTTTGTAACGAGATACCTTATATTGCCGCGGTAAGCGTGATCGGCATGAGCGTGTGAGAGGATTGCTTTCTTTACCGGTTTCCAGGGATCGATGTAGAAATCGCCCTGCTTACAATAAAGTCCGCTCGCCGTGAGAGTTATCAACCCACCCCTTTTCATGAAGTTTATTTTACCGCATCTCTCGAAGTAGTCCTGCATGAAGATTCTGGCCCGCGAAAGACGCGAAAGGACGCGAAATGAAGAAAGACCTAAATCTTTTTCGCGTTCTTTCGCGTCTTTCGCGGGCAAACTTTTCTTCCCGTCTGTTCGCGCAGTTGTTGCTCGATCTATTTCTTTCCGCCGGCAAAGGTCAACAGCAATCGATCATCGCGATAGAGCATGAGCCTGTGGTTCTTGATCTTGTAACGGTTCGTCGCGCGGAGTCCGTCGAGAAATTTTCGCTCGATATCCATTCGATCGTCCTCGATGCAAGCTCGCATTGTCGAGATGACATTGGTGATCGTCAATTTAGATCCGGCTGCGGAAAAACTTCCGCCAAAAACATTACAGCTCGAATTCCTGCCGGCACTCGCCTTGTCTTTGTCGAAAACGATAAATGCGGTCTGTCCGATCTCACCAACTTTGCTCGTGCCGATCGCGTCGAGCATCCACTTCTTATCTTGCAGATCCGATGCGATCGGACCGTCTTTCACCGGAGCGACGAGCTTGATAAGAACACGCCGCTTGTTCATCAGCTCGAGCGTGTCGCCTCTCTGCCGAAAACTCTCGACGCTTTTTAATGCATCGAGAAGACTCTTCTCGTTACTCTGCGCGTTCCAGTCGAGACACGCCATCCTCGTCGTAGCCGCATTCGAAAACGCGATCTGCCGGCCTTCTATCTCGACTGATCCGAACATACGATTGCAGCCGGCATTACCCGAGAATCTTCCGGCATTCGTATCGAGTTGCAGGTACGCCGCTGAATCGCCGACGCGTGATCCGTTGATCTCGATAAGTTTCCATTGACGACCGTCAAGGCTCATGGACTGAGCCGGGGTCGCGGTTCCGATCGCAGTTAAAATAATTATCAGTAAAAATATCTTTTTCATTTCGTGTTCCCCAACGTTCGTAATCGGGCGCGTTTCCGCCCTAATTAGTTGAACGCGTGGCCCAACACGGCTTGCAAAAATAATCGCGACGCCTGACCTCGGACGAGGTATAATTCGCTCGTAGTTTTTTTAGTCAACGAATCTAGTTTGTTTTGCATCTGTTATCCGGCAAACCGGCTAGAACCGCTACAAAGGTCTTTCGTATTTTTTCTCTTCCCGAACCGGCTAAGCTCTTGGAGGAATTATGTCGTTTAGATCAAACGTCTTTCGGGCATCCATCTCATCACTTTTGATAGTTTGTTTTGGTGTCGGCGCAATGGCCGACACAATCCACCTGAAGGACGGGAGCAGGGTCAAAGGGAAAATCGTGAGCTTCTCCGGAGGCAAGTTTGTGATCGCGGTCGGCGATGGTGCTCGTCGGCGTGAGATGACGCTCGTCGCAGCGGATGTTGACTCGATCGACTTCGACACGCCGAGATCGCCGGTGACAAATGTTCTCGCATCCAATCGAACCACACCACCTGCACCCGTTGTTACGGAAGACAAGCCGATCATTACCCAGGCCGAAGAGCCTCGCGCGACAAACAACAAGCCTGCCGCGGCTCCCGTTGAGGAAGACGAAGAAGTAGTCAGCGTTCCTTCGAGTCCGGCTAAGTCTGCGCCGCAGGTGTCGACGCCGGTGAAGACTGTACCTACAACAACGCAGACGACGAGCTCGACGAAGAAGCCTTCGTTCGCAAAGCCGGTAGAGCTCTCGATCAAGGTTCTCGCCGACAACACTGCGAACGGATGGACAAACTCGGGCTGGGTCGTGAAGAAAGGTCAGCGTATTCGGATCAGCGGCACCGGAGAAGTCTCGATTGGCCGGGGAAAAATGACGGGGCCGGGTGGACTATACGATCTCGAAGACAATTCCAAACTACTGAAGAGCGTTCCGACCGGAGCTCTTATCGCGGTCATCGGCGACGACAATAACGAGTTCATTTATATCGGTACCGAACGCGAGTTTGTCGCGTCGCGCGACGGCTCATTATTCCTCGGATTGAACGAGGGTAATCTCAGTGATAATAACGGCGCATTCGAGGTAAAGGTCGAGATCTCACCCGACGGCGGCGAATAGCTCAATACCTTGCTTTCAACCAACCAAAAGCGGAGAATCGGTATCTAAACCGACATAGGACAGGCTCGTCTTTCGACTAAGGAACAAGTTATGCACGCCCTCTATCGCAGATCCGCTTTTCTGATTTCGATCCTTTTCATTTCGATTCTCGTGCTCGGCGGATCCGTCTTCGGTCAATCGAGACCGCAACGACCCGACCCGGCAAAAGGCGGAGCCGACGGCAAACGTAACCAGCGTCCGGTTCCGAAAACAGAAGAAGAATTAAAGAAAGAAGCGGAAGAGAAAAAGCTCGCTGAACAGGAAAAGAATGCGGTCGAGGAACCGGGAGTTGCAAAGGTTGAGACCGATATCGTAAACGTCGACGCGGTCGTTTTTAACAAGAAAAGCGGTCAGATCGTCACCGGACTCAAGAAAGATAATTTTGCGATCTTTGAAAACGGCGTGAAGCAAACTATTTCCAGCTTCGCGACACCCGATGCGCCGATAACGGTGTCGCTTGTTCTGGAGTACAGCAAGTGGACCGAAACATTCGGCCAGTCGAACGGCGGCTATTTCGAACCGGGTTTTTATGAATCTGTCCGACCCGTTGCTTATTTCCTTTCGAAGTTTATAAAGCCGCCGAATGATTATGCGTCGGTAATCGCATTCGACATCCGACCAACGCCGATCACGGATTTCACGAACGATCCGAATCGTATCCGGCAGACGATCGACATTCTTCTGCGCAACACTCCTGCTTTTCGCGAGAACAATCTTTACGATGCGTTGAAGTTCACTCTACTCGGAGGACGCGGCGACTCGGTCGTACTGGATAACTCTAAAGCCCGAACGGCTGATTACGCGGGCATGATCGACGTTAAGTCGAAGCGTAAGGCGATCATCCTCGTGGCATCGGGAATCGATACGTTCAGCAAGATCAATTTCAACGACATTCGTAAGATCGTCCAGGAAGCCGGTGTTCCGATCTACATCATCAGCACGGGAAATCTTTTCTGCAAAAAATATTGTGATTACCTCGATCCCTCGCGTGTCATGCCGGGAACGCCCGACCGCATGGATTTTCTGACGGCGAAGAACCAGTTGAACACGTTCGCAAAAGAATCCGGCGGCGTCCATTATGAGATGACGTTTCCGAGTGAAGTTCCGACTTATTTGAATAACATCAACGCTCTTCTTCGAAGTCAGTACAGCCTTGCATACGACCTCGAGGTTCCGCATGAGCCGGGCAAGAAATATAAACTCGAGGTTAAGGTCGATGTCGATGGCGACGGAACCTACGACGACAAGACATTTGTCGTTCAGCATCGCCCATTTGTCACATCACCCAAGCTGGCCGAGCCGAAGCCGGCCGAGCTGAAGCCTAAAAAATAGAAGGATTTACAAGACTTAATGACGGGCGGGACCCAGTCTCGTCCGTCTTTGTTTTTGGACGGATGTGAGCCGGGTCTGATACTCTCTTACATTGCGAATTTCATGAGTAGACGCATCATAGACAGTTATAAAAAGAAACTCGCCGCCGAAGAGGGTTACACCATCAAGCGCGGCAGCGAACTCCGTATCGCCCTTTGTTATCCGAACACGCACGCGATCGGGATGGCGAACCTCGGGCTGCATACGATGTACGAGCTTTTCAATCAGATCCCGGGAGTATCGTGCGAGCGAGTCTTTCTTCCCGATCCGGATGAGACGCGCGAATACGAAAAGTCGAGGACGTCGCTGCTCTCGCTCGAGACTCAAACTCCGGTTCGTAATTTTGATGTCGTTGCGTTTTCGATCTCATTCGAAACCGACTATCTCAACATGGCGAAGATGCTCCAGCTCTCCGGGATCCCGGTTTGGTCTGCGGAGCGAAATCATTTTCATCCTTTGGTCGTAATGGGAGGTGCAGCGTCGTTTCTGAATCCCGAACCGATCGCTGATTTCACCGACATCATCGCCGTCGGCGAAGGCGAGATCCTCGCATTCCAATTGATCGACGCGATCGTTGAGAACGAGACGAAAGACGACATTCTGCTTGCACTCGCGAAGATCGGACGTGGATTCTACATCCCTTCGCTTTACGATGTGATCTACAACGACGACGGGACGATCTTTGATTATCTTCCGAACCAGGAGGGCGTTCCGCGACGTGTCGGGCGGGCTCTTGCAAGTGTGAATCCGAAAGAAGGAACGCTGCGCCGCGCAATGAAGCGCGGCGAAAAGGAGCTCGCGAATTTTCTCGTCAATCAGGAAATATTCTGTCCGTCGACATCCGTCTGGTCGCCCGAAGCTGAGATGGGTGATCGCTTGCTCGTCGAGATCTCGCGCGGCTGCTCGCAAGGTTGTCGATTCTGTTGGGCCGGTTACAACTACTATCCGCCGCGTGTCGTTCCGGCCAAAGATATTCTCGCGAAAGCTGCGGAATGGCGTTCGAAGACTAACAAGATCGGACTTGTTTCGACGGCAGTCTGCGATCATCCCGAAATTTCGACGATCCTCCGCGAGCTCCGTGCGATGGATTATCGGATCACAGTTTCGTCGCTCCGGCTCGATCAGATCTCGGATGAGTTGCTCGACGCTCTTGTCGAATCCAAAGATCAGCAGATCGCAGTCGCACCTGAGACCGGCTCAGATCGACTTCGTCGCGTGATCAATAAGAATCTGACCAACGACGAGATCGTCGATATCTGCGGTGCGGTCTTCGATCGCGGCATGCTGACGGTCAAGCTTTATATGATGGTCGGACTCCCGACGGAGACGCAGGAAGATCTCGACGAGATGTTCGTACTCGTTGAGCGGATCAAGGATCGTATGCTCGAGGCCGGAAAGAAATTCGGACGAGCCGGAAAGATAATTCCATCGCTCAACGGATTCGTGCCGAAACCGAATACGCCGCTCCAATGGGACGCGATCTGTGGCGAGAAGGAACTAAAGAAGCGGATCAAGTACGTCTGCAAAGGCCTCTCGCGAATACCGAATGTGGATGTTCGATTCATGTCCTCTCGGATCGCTCACGAACAGGCGCTCTTCTCATCGGGCGATCGCACGATCTCGAAAGTGATTGAGCGTGCGGCCGCCGTGGGCGGCGACATCGATCGAGCTTTGCGGGAGACCGGGGTCGATCCGGCATTTCATACTTCCCGCGATCGTTCCTACGAAGAATTTCTGCCGTGGTCGATAGTCGATTCCGGTCTGTCGTTCGAGTTCTTGAAGACCGAACACGAAAAAGCACGGGAAGCTCTGTCGAGCCTGCCGTGCCCTGCTGTCGAAAAATGTACTACTTGCGGAGTCTGTCCTTCTACGTGGCTGGCCGATGCTTCGCCTGCGCTGGTTCAGATCCAGCCCGCCAAGATCCGCGAACTTCTCGCCGCGGTTTAGATCATTACTGTTTCAGCAGATACCCCACCGGCTTCGCAGTGTAATCAAAATCGTAAACATACTTGTAGAGCCCGAACGGCAGCATGTCGATCTTTCGCTGATATGCGACACGAGCTTCGATAACACCGTTCACAGGCTTGATCTCAACGAACGCGTCGTTCGGAATGTCATAGTCGTACGATGCTTTTTGGATCGATGCGGTGACGGCTTCCTGCGGCCTGATGCGGCCCGACGCTCCGAGGCCTCTGACGACGGCCGTATCCATTTCTTGTCTGAAGCTCGCGCCCTGGTAGGCCACCGGGACGTAGTTGATCCCTGCATGACCAACAAGCACGATGACCGTCAGCACGAGGATCAACTTAATGCCCGCGCTGCCGCGCTCAGAGCTTCGGTTACTGCTTAACTTTTTCATATCGATAAAACTCCTCAATGAAAAGAGTGTTTTCACTATCGGAAGATGGTCTTGAGAGTGGATGAAACTGCGGATCGTGGTATTTCGGTGTCCGGCACAATTACCGGTTTTCCGATTCCACGGAGGAGAACCCAGCGAAGCGAATTGCCGACACGCTTCTTATCATGTTTGAGAGATTCCAGGACTAAGGCCGGATCGATGTTACTGATCGTCGGGAGCATTCCTGCTCGACGGACAACATCGTTTAACGAGTCTACTTCATCTTGGTCAAGCAATTCAAGCTTTTTTGAGAGTTCGGCGGCAAATTTGATCCCGTATCCAACGGCCTCGCCGTGACGTAAGTACTTGTAATCAGTAACCTTTTCGAGCGCGTGGCCAAACGTGTGGCCAAAATTCAAGATCTTTCGAGAGGTCGGTGAGTCGTTATCGGTCGCCTCTGTCTCGTCTCCCCGAACAATCTTTGCCTTGAACGCGACCTGTTTCGCAACCAACCTGGCAACAGCATCCAGGACCGTCGGATCATCGAATCTTCGATCCGCCTTGAGAATATCCGCCGTCAGTTGAAAGAGTTTGGGCCCAGCCAGAGCGGCCTGTTTGATCGCTTCGCAGAATCCGGCCGTCAACTCTCGGTCGTCTAAAGATCGAAGCACGCCGACGTCGATAAGAACAGCCTTGGGCTGATGGAAGGTTCCGACGAGATTTTTGCCGAACGAGGTGTTGATCCCGGTCTTTCCGCCAACCGATGAGTCGATCATCGAAAGCAGAGTCGTCGGGATCTGCAGGAGATCGATGCCGCGCAAATGAAGCGACGCGGCAAAACCGGCAAGATCGCCGACCACTCCGCCACCAAGGGCAACGACCGCGTCAGTTCTTGTAAGGCCTTTCTCACTCAGAGCAGCGAGTGTGTCCTGAAGCGTTCGAAAACTCTTAAAACGCTCGCCGTCTCCGATCAGATGCACCTCGATCTTGAACCCAACGTCCTTCAGGCTTTTTCGAACCGTCTCGCCGTATAGACCAAAGACCTTCCGGTTGGAAACGATGAGAAGTTTCGAATCCCGGTTCCCCAGAGCGGCCGCGGCCCACGAACCGGAATCGACGAGAAGCCCGCGGCCGATCGTGATGTCATAGGACGTTTGCTGTCGCGGGATCTTGATGTTGACGAGAGTCCTGTCCATCGAATATCGAGAAAATAAAAAGGCCGCGAGTCAAAGCAAACTCGCGGCAGGATTGATTATGTTTGTGCAGGTGAAGCAACGTGGAAGTGCACCGCACCTGCCAATTCGCAACAACCGTCCTCACCCCGGCTGTCACTGGAAACGGAGGTTTCACCTACCGTTTCGATGCTGAATAATATACAGGCACTCATCTCGGATTTGCAACACCTATCTCCATCTAACCGAGCGAAGTGCGTATTACCTCAGCAAGATGATGAGCCTGCTCCTCGATCTGAGTCTGATCCTTGCCCTCGATCATTACGCGAGCGAGATTCTCTGTCCCCGAATATCGAAGCAGCAACCGGCCCGCACCTTCCAACTGGCCTTCGATCTCCCGGCTCGCTGCAGCGATCTTATCGACATCGTCAAACGGTTTCTTCTCGCGGACGTGAACATTGACGAGCACCTGCGGATAACGAACGAATCCGCTCGACATTTCCGAGAAGCGTCCACCGCGCGTCTTTAGAGCATCGAGCATGAAAAGTGCTGTCATCATTCCGTCGCCGACAAGGCTCTCTTTCGGAAATATCACGTGACGCGACTGCTCGCCGCCGAGATCGGAACCGCTTTTCAGTAATTCTTCGAGCACATATTTATCACCGACGGGCGTTCGCACAAGCTTGA
>QHXR01000001.1:310433-384191 GCA_003223025.1 Acidobacteriota bacterium | reverse complement strand
CATTATCCAGAGCGTACCGTCGCCGTCGACGATACTTCCCTTCTCGTCAACAAAGAGTGCTCGATCCGCATCGCCATCGAACGCGACACCGAATGCAGCGCGTTCATCGACAACTGCTTTTTGAAGATGCTCGAGATGCAACGATCCGCAATTCTCATTTATGTTCCGGCCATCGGGCGAAGCGTGAAGTTCAACGACATCCGCACCGAGACTATTGAAAAGTTGCGGAGCAAAGTCCGACGCGGCTCCGTTCGCACAGTCGACGGCGATCTTCAAACCTTTCAGATCCAGTCCGTCGACTTCGCCGAGCAGATGCTTGGAATACTCGCCTTGATATGTCTCTGCCAGAGAGTCATCAAACCCAATGCCGCTCGGCGCGTCTGCGCTCGATTCGTGAACTGCTTTTTCGATCGCCCGTTCGATTTCCTCGCCGACCTTCTTCCCATCCGGTGAGAAGATCTTGATCCCGTTGTCTCTATAAGGATTGTGCGACGCGCTTATGACGATCCCGGCGTCGAAGTCGAACTTCCCCGTGACGTACGCGACGCCTGGAGTCGTTATCACGCCGGCCGAACTGCATTCCGCCCGGTCAGACGAGGCTCCGGCGTGAAAGGCTCGTTCAATTCTTTCGCCCGATTCGCGGGTATCGCGACCGGTGATAAAGCGAGGCGCTCTACCAAGCTTCTCGCGAAACTGCTGCGAGAGTTCACGCCCTATCGTTCGGATCGTCGCATCGTCTAACGGAAATTCGCCGGCGACACCGCGGATCCCGTCCGTACCAAAAAGTTTTCTCATAGATGTGAAGAAAAAGCTTAATTCTAGAAGTTAAAACGAATGTGATCGAATGGCAATCGACATATAACTTATCTTTGTGGTTTGTATAAATGAACGCTTTTAATTTGACAACCTTTTTCCTAATGAGCGAATCTCTATCTACACGCGGGTCCTCCATAACTCGCACCACGCGACACCCTTTATCGTAGTAAATAACCGAAACCGCAGTTAACCATTATGAAGCTTTTGTGCGCTGTCATCTTTCTTTCGTCATTGAGCATTCCTGCATTTGCACAGTCCGTCGACGCAACGCCGACGCCGGTTGAGGTGGTTGTTACCAATTCAATGCCGGCCGTGCAGAAAGAGCGACCAAGGGTTGCTCCGACGCCGACTCCGATCATCGTCGGAGCTCCGGAGAAAATGGCGGGCCCGGCGGCGGATACGAATCCGCAGATAACGACTTTGTCGTCCGCGCCCATAAGCTCTTCCTCGACATCGGCGAGCAGCTCGGCACACGCGCTTAGCTTCGGTCAGATGAAAAGCAAGATCGCCGAAGCGAAGCGTTATATGCAGGCACGGCCGCTCGCGACGGCATCGACCGAGGGAACTGTACCGACGGATTTTGTTCGCGTGGCCTTTCAGGATTGGAAAAATAATCGCGTCGACTACTTCGTTCTCAACAAGGATGCTTTTCTCTCTGTAAAGGATGAGAAGATGGTGTCGTCCGAAATGGGACGCAGCCTTCGAGTGCGGACGATCCGCGGAAACGGCGTTAATACTCCGATCGTCATTATC
Organism: Acidobacteriota bacterium; assembly: GCA_003223025.1. GTDB lineage: Bacteria > Acidobacteriota > Blastocatellia > Pyrinomonadales > Pyrinomonadaceae > OLB17. The sequence goes on along the minus strand of QHXR01000001.1, from coordinate 382,622 downwards.
GACGATGCCGGCGAAACTCATCTCCCGCTAATGGTCCAGTATCCGGTGGTACGCGAAGGAAGGTTCATGGAAACGGCTTACTACATGTCGACCCATCCCGGCCTTGGAACGCAGGAGGTCGTAAGCGCCGGCAGGTACTATGTCCGGAACGTTATCGAGATCGCACGCGAGAGATTGAAAGAAAAAGGTATCGTCATTCAGCCGAAGATCGCCGACATCGCCGAGCGTCTGGCGACGGTCGAACACGTCGATCACATGCGGTTCCGAACTGAGCTTCCGCAGAATATTTTTAACGACATCTTCACGCTGTACGCATTGAACGAGGGACAAACGTATCGCTACTCGGTCAGCTCGGCCGGTGCGGGCGGGATGGTACAGATGATCCCATCGACGTATCGTATGGTCCGCTCGTGGCATCCGAACGTGCCGCTGATCCCGGACTTCGTCGAAGGAATGCGAAATCACGTCAACGCGAGCGAGGCTATGCTGCTCTACATGCAGCGGACGTGGAACGATCTTGTCGCAAGCCCGACCGTTGCCGATGCATTTTCTAACGGCACGGCGTCGCAGGATCAGTTGATGGCGGCGGGCTACAATTCGAATCCGGCAAAGATAGCCGGTTACATCAATCGTGGCGGCCAAAGTTGGACGAGCCTGATCCCGCGTGAGACTAAGATTTATCTGCAGATCTACGATGCACTTCAGAAGAATGTGACCATGGCTCCGAGAAGTCGTTAGGACGGTTTGGATTTGTTATGAAGGGCGGCATTTGATGCCGCCCTTTTTATTCGTCCGATAAATTTTCCTTAGCAATATGGTCGGTGAGCTTGGACACTTCTTCCCGAACATCCTCGAAACTTTTGGTCACCAGGACTTCGCCTAAAAAGAAGGGATCGTTTGTTATCTCGACGACGGCGAACGGCGGCGGTTCGAACTGTTCTAGTTCTTCCGCACTCTGAAATTCGACCCTAGCGATATTCAGTCCCCAGAGTTTTCCGAGGTATACATCAAACGCAAATGTCCGTCGATCAAATTCGTGAAAGTATCGATTCTTGCGGATCTCGGTTCCCTCGAATGTCTCGAACTGCGCGTGCTCGGCTTCGTTAAGATAGATATCCGAAAACTTCAGAGTCGACAGATCGCCTTCGTTCGCAGGGAACCGCTGTTGAAGTATCCGCGTCCAGCCGGCGGTCTCGGGGTCACGCACGGATCGTATCCGCAAACGCGTTTCGGTAATGTAGTTATCGAAGATCTGGATATGCGCACTGGCGCGCGTGAGCGGTTCGGGCAGGCCTTCGATCAGAAACGACCGATGCATTTCGGTTCTGTTGGTTTTGTCCATCGTTTTCAATTTATTATACTTTGGACTTTAATTTTTGGACGGAGATCATTATGCGATTAAATCTGATTTTAACTTTTGTTATCGGCATGGCCATCGTCTCGGTTGGATGCGGCGGAGCGACGACACCGACCGGCGGTTCGAATACGAATGTCGCGAACGCGGCGGCCAACGGCAACGTCAACGCAGTTCCCGCCAACACCGAGCTAGGAACAACGAAAAAGCCCGAAGTCCAAACGACTAACAATGCCCCGACGCTGGGACCGGTCATAAATGCCTACTATGACGCATTGAGAAAGAAAGATGCGGCGGCCGTGCGAAAAGCAATGTCGGAAGATTTCCTAAAGTCGACCGAGGCTGACATGAAGGCAGAAAAGAAAACCGACATCGTCGCCTTCCTCACCGAATTCGATAAAGTACCTGACGGCAATATGGAAGTTCGCAATGAGCAGATAGACGGGAATCGCGGAACGGCGATCGTCAAAGGCGGGTCGTATGTCGGAGACGGAATCGTAATGGTCTTCAAGAACGAAGGCGGTTCGTGGAAGGTGTCGAATGAGGTTCCGAAGTAGTAATGAGTTCGGCAGGCATTGAACGGCCGTTTAAGATTGGTCTCCTTAAATTGCCATTAGCTTTAGCTAGTGGACGGTCGGCAACAAAAAGGCTTTAGCCGAAAAAGAAAAAAATATTTCCTTTTCGCTCTATCAAAATTTTAGCTGAAGCTCAGAGATTTATATTTTTATGTTGTTCGGCTAAAGCCACTTGATTCGACTTTTACCTCAAGCTAAAAGCTGGGAGTAATTTAAAGAGGCTGCCGTTTTGGACAGCCTCTCTACTTCATCTCCCCTTAGCTCGCTGTCGTCTTCGCCTCGCCGGATTGGTACGGCGGCAATATAACCCTCGCCGCTTTTTCCTTCTTCAATCCGAGAGCCCAGTCGGCTTGCATCAACGTGTGAATGTCGCGAGTTCCTTCGTAGATCACCGCCGCCTTACAATTTCGGAGATATCGCTCCACCGGATAGTCGTTCGTGTATCCGTTCGCGCCGTGAACCTCGATCGCCATCGACGCCGCCGTCTCTGACCTAACAGTCGCTTGCCATTTCGCGAGACTCGCAGCCTTCGCCGAAGGCAACCCTTCGTTCTTCAAATATCCGCACCTCAGCCAAAGCAGATGCGACATCTGATAATCAGCCTCCATGTTCGCGATCTTCTGCTTCACCAATTGGAAGTTCGCGATCGTCTGTCCTTGAACTTCGCGAGTGTTCGCGTAAGCAACCGATGCGTCGCGAGCTGCTCGGATCACGCCGGTCGCACCTGACGCAACGGTGTAGCGTCCGTTCTCGAGCGAAAACATCGCGATCTTAAATCCTTCGCCTTCCTGCCCGAGCATGTTTTCTTTCGGAACGCGGACATCCTGCAGCGAAAAATATCCGGTGTTGCCGGCGCGAATTCCTAACTTTCCGTGAAGCGTGCCGCTCGAGAATCCGGGCATCGCCCGCTCAACGATAAAGCAACTGATCCCGGTGTGATCGCGCTTCTTCTGTTTTTCAAGATCGGTCCAGCAGAAGAAAAGAAAATGATCCGCGACATCTCCGAGCGAGATCCACATCTTCTCGCCGTTCAGGATCCAATCGTCGCCATCGCGCTTCGCGTACGAGCGCATACCGACAACATCGCTTCCCGCATTCGGCTCCGTCAGTCCGAACGTAGCGATCTTCTCGCCCTTCGCTTGCGGAACCAGATATTTTTGTTTCTGATCTTCGGTGCCCCAACTGTAAACGCTAAGCGAATTCAGTCCGACGTGGACCGACATCGCGACGCGAAGAAATGTGTCGCACGCTTCGAGCTCTTCGCAGACGAGCCCGAGCGAGATGTAATCAAATCCCGCTCCGCCGTATTGCTCGGGAATGCAGACACCGAGCAACCCGAGCTCGGCCATCTTTGTAAAAACGCTCGGTTCAAAATGCGATTTCTCATCCCATTCTTTGATAAAAGGCGCGACTTCTCCGGCACAAAATTCACGCACGGTCTTCTGCAACGCCAGGTGTTCTTCGGTTAATTCAAAGTCGATCACAGTTGTAATTATCCTCGTTAAATGGTGTGTATGATAAAATTCAGGTCGTAAATCCGAACGAGCAGTTTACCATCTTGATCTTGCTTCCGCTAAAGAGTCCGGCGTCTTTGCCTACCGAATCACTCCGGCAAGATTCCGTGAATTCCGTCTTATTCCGTGGTCCGACAAATAGGTAACCAGGGAACACACAGAAAACACGGAACGATTCCGAGAAATATGAAAATTATTTTGATCTCAATCATTGTCGTTTTGTTCGCCGGCGATCTGCTCGGACAAAATCGCTCGAATGAGCCGATCCCGGCGATGCCGAAATTGCTTTCGCAGCGCGAACAGATGGACGTTCGCGAAGCGTGGCTGAAGAAGCGTCTTGACACGTTGCTTCTCCCGATGATGCAGCGGAGCGGTGTCGATATGTGGATCGTCGTGAACGAAGAATTTCACAGCGATCCAGTGACTGAACACATCGTCCCGCCGATCCCGATGGTCGGCCGACGCGACTTTTTTATCTTCATCGATCGTGGAGGCAAGCTGGAAAAATACGCCGTCGTCCGCTATCTCGAAGAGCGTCTGAAAAATCACTACACCGTGATGAATCCCGCGCGGAACGAAACGGCCGCCGCGTTGAAGAAGTTGGTCGATGAACGAAATCCAAAAACGATCGCTCTAAATTTCGGCGGGCCGCGCGGTCAGCAGAACGGACTCACCCACGATGCCTATAAATTTCTCGCCGAAACTCTCGGACCGGAAAACGAGAAGAAGTTCGTACCTGCTGCAAAACTTCTGACGGAATTTTTCGACACTCGACTTCCGGAAGAACTCGAACATTATCGAAAGGCGGTTTTTGCAACGGATGTGATCACGCGTCGCGCTTTTTCAAACGAGGTCATCAAACCCGGCAAGACGACGGTCGGCGATGTCCGATGGTGGATGATGCAGCAGATAAACAACCTCGGACTGACGACTTGGTTTCAGGCCGACCTTCGCGTGCAGCGTCAGGCAAAAACGACCGGGACCACGCAACAATTTCTGGAAGTCGCGGGGGAGTCGGTCGTCCTCGAACGCGGTGATCTCATACACGTCGACTTCGGTTTGATCTACATGGGTCTCAGCACCGACTGGCAAAAGCACGGATACATTCTGAAGGACGGCGAGAAGGACGCTCCGGCCGGTTTGAAGAACGCACTCAAAAACACAAACCGGTTGCAGGACATCCTGTTCAGCTTCGCACGCGCGGGCATGACCGGAGCTGAAGTGTACGACGCAACGATGGCGGAGTGTAAGAAGCAGGGGATCGAAGCGATGATCTATTCGCATCCGATCGGAAACCAGGGTCATGGACTCGGTGCACCGATCGATTTTCGGCGTGGCATCGGCGGTGCGGACGAAGATCGTTTCCGCCTCGGTTCGTACACATCGATCGAGCTCAACACGTCGACGAATGTTCCCGAGTGGAACAACCAGCGCGTCACGATAATGGAAGAGGACGACGCAGTGATGACCGCTAACGGGTTTCAATTCGTCCGGCCGAGACAGACGGAGTTTTATCTGATTAGGTAAATTTGGTTTGGCCTTTGATCAGAATCTTCAAATTCGAAATTTCAAATTTGAGATTTGAAATTTGAAATTGGAAACCAAAGGCAGAAGACCAAAAACCAAAAACCAAAGACCAAAGACCGAAAACCAAAAACCAAAAACCGTTCCCAACAAAATGATCGAGATCTCTCAAGCCCTCAAAATTATAAAACGCGAAACGAAGCCGCTCGGCTTGGAGAGCGTGCGCCTGGACAAATCAGTCGGTCGGATACTCGCGGAAGATATCTTCGCCGACTCCGACATGCCGCCGTTCGATCGTTCGCAGATGGACGGTTACGCGATGAAGGCTAAGGACACTCGGACGGCGCCCGTCGATCTCAGACTTGTCGGGGAATCGGCTGCGGGCCGCGGCTGGCATAACAAATTAAAAGACAGCGAGACGATTCGAATAATGACCGGCGCACGAGTTCCGGACGGCGCAGATTCGATCCAAAAGATCGAACTGACAAGTGAATCGGGCGACGTCGTGACGATCGACGAAGCGACGACCAAAGGCAAGTACATCGTCAGGAGAGGAGCGGAGATCAAGATAGGTAAGCGACTGTTTCAAACAGGCGAGTTGATCGACGAACGAATGATCGCAAGCCTTGCCGCGTTTGGATATCCGAATGTAAAAGTGTCTGCCGCGCCGAGAGTTTCTATCCTTGGAACCGGATCGGAGATCGTACCTGTCGACGAACAGCCCGGCGATGATCAAATTCGAAACTCGAATTCGGTCATGCTAAAAGCGATGTGCGAACAGGTCGGAGCAACGGCGAATGTGCTTCCGCAATCCGGTGACGACTTGAGAAAGCTCAAACGCGTTATTTCAAAAGCGGTCGGGCCAAAATCTAAAATCCCGAATCCCAAATCCCAGATCCTAATAATCACGGGTGGAGTTTCAGTTGGAAAGTACGATCTGACAAAAGCCGTGCTGTCCGAGCTCGGCGCCGAGATATATTTTCAAAAAGTGAGACTGCGGCCTGGAAAGCCGGCGGTGTTCGCGCGTCTGAACGACACTCTTATCTTCGGGCTTCCGGGCAATCCGGTTTCCGCGGCTGTGACGTTTTATCTTTTCGTACGAAACGCGATCCTGTTGATGCAGAACGCGACGAACACGAAACTTCGATCCGGATTCGCCGTGCTCGCTTCTGACGCGAAGGCAGCGAAAGAGCGCGACACATACCTTCCGGCATCGCTTGAGAGCGATCCGTCAGGAAAATTAATTGCCTCGCCTTTGCGATGGCACGGATCCTCGGACTTTGTCGGCTTCGCGCGTGCGAACATACTCGTCGCATTGAAGCGCGGCCAAATAATTCCCGCCGGCGATGTCGTGCCGATCCTGTTTCTATAAACCAATGGACTCGCCAGCACCAATGGCCCGCGAGGGCGCACATGAGACGGTCGAGGAGATCCTTCGCGATGACAACCGCGGACGCTTGCTTGACGTGCCGGCCGGCCACGGCGCACTCGCGGTGCGGCTTCAGCAACTTGGATACGAAGTCTTCGGTTGCGATCTCTATCCGCAGATATTCGACGCGAAAAACATCGAGATCAAGGCGGGCGACCTCGATTCGACGCTTCCCTACGACGACGGATCATTCGAATGCGTAGTCTGCATCGAAGGACTCGAGCACATCGAGAACCCGGCGAATGCGATCCGCGAATTTTCGCGACTGCTAAAACCGGGCGGAACACTTGTCGTTTCGGTCCCGAACATCATGAACATCGAGGAGCGTTTGAAATGGCTCTTCACCGGATACACTTCGCACTTCAAACCGTTGTCTCCGCAATTTCTTGAAACGATCTCGCGCGATTATGGCGGAATCGAAGAAGTGGCGCTGCACGTCAATTCGATCTCTTATTCCGAGGTTCGCTACCTGCTCGAACGAAGCGGGTTCGAATTAAGGAGCGTGCACTTCGACCGGAAGAAGAAAAATACGTGGTTGTTTCTTCCGATCGTCGCGCTTATCCGTCTCGTCGCACGATTCTCGTCTCAATCGAAACGACGTGAGCGATGGGCAGACGAGCTAAATTCGAACGAAGTTTTACTCGGTGGAAATACACTGATCTTCAAAGCGAAAAAATTATGAGCAAGCTTTCGCATTACGACGAGACCGGAAACGTGAAGATGGTCGATGTGTCCGGCAAAGAAGTGACGACGCGACGCGCGGTCGCATCCGGCAAAGTGTTGCTGTCGGCGGAAACGCTATCCGTTTTGAAGTCGCAGAAAAATCCCAAAGGCGATCCGCTTGAGATAGCGCGAATCGCCGGGATCATGGGCGCGAAGAAAACATCCGAGCTGATCCCGCTCTGTCATCAGATCAATCTCTCGAAGGTGAATGTAACGGCTGAGATCCGCGACGACGGAATTTACCTTGAGGCCGAAGCCGTGACGGATTCGAAAACCGGGGTAGAGATGGAAGCGTTGACGGCCGTTTCGGTCGCTGCTCTGACGATCTACGACATGTGTAAGGCAGTGCAGAAGGATATTGTGGTCACGGAGATAAGGCTTGAGACTAAGACCGGTGGGAAGTCAGATTTTGAGCGGCGGTCTTAGGTTTTTGGTTTTTGGTCTTGGTCTCCGTGATTCGCTCCGTACCCTATTACCAAGGTCCGAAGACCAAAGACCAAAGACCGAAAACCTAAGACCCGTGGATCAGCATCAAACCCTTACCTTCACTTGAACTTTGATGTAATATCGAACGTAAAGGCAGACAGAGGAGTTTTACCGAATTATGCGACACAGAATTGCCGAAGATGCTAAGCCCCAGTTGATGCTTTTGCTGATTGCGACAGTCATCACGCTTGTCCTCTGGTTCCTACCATTCGCCGATTATCTCGTCTACCCGATCCGACTTTTTGTCACGTTCATCCATGAGAGCAGCCACGCACTCATCGCGGTGTTGACGGGCGGCTCGGTGCAGAGCCTGACAATCTCTTCAGACGGAAGCGGGGTCGTCTATTCGGCACCGAGCGGTCTGATCGGCGGATTGCTGACATCGAGCGCAGGTTATCTCGGCACGACGGCGTTCGGCGTCCTGCTGCTCTATTTGATCCGACGTTCTTTCTCACCGAACAAGTTACTTGCGGCACTTGGAATTTTTGTCGGGGTTATGACGGTCGTCTTTACGGTCATCAGTCCGATGTTCCACTTCCTGTCGCTCAACACAACGTTCTCGAGCATCGCATTTACAGTCGTCGCCGGGGCAGTTCTTGCGGCCGGTCTAATCGGACTAGGAATCTATGCAAAAGATAACGTCGCGCGTTTCGCAGTCGCGTTTCTCGCCGTCCAGTGTTTGCTGAATGCCGCGCTCGATCTCGTCAACGTATTTTTCATAAACGCTCCGCTCATCGGTTCGGATATTCAAACGGACGCCGGCAACATGACGGCCGCGACCGGAATCCCCGGTGTGCTCTGGGTCATCATCTGGATGGGAATTTCGTTGTTTATGATCTCGCTCGGATTACGGCTCTACGCGGTGAAGCAGAGCAAAGCGGCAGCGGATGATTCGGTATTCGATAACGAATCGCCTTCTTAGACGTCCGATACGCTAAGGTAATTAACCGCAGATGACGCAGATAACTCAGATAGAAGAAAAATAAATCCTTTCAATCTGTGTTATCTGCGTTATCTGCGGTTAACAGCGCTAATATTCACAAATCACTATCTATGAGATCCTTCGCCACACTTCTTTCGATCGCACTCCTTTCCATTGCTGCATTCGGCCAGATCAAAAAACCAGAACCGCCGCCGGTGAAGATCCCGTTCGCAGAATCCCGACAGGCCGTCGTCGTCACGACAAAAGACTGGACCACGACACAAGGTGTCGCACATCTTTACGAGCGTTCTTCGCCGATGACGAAATGGAAACCGAAAGGCGAGAAGTTTCCGGTAGTGATCGGAAGAACCGGCCTGGCGTGGGCGCAAGATTCCGCACCGGAGAAGGCGAAACAGTTCAAGGCGGAAGGCGACGGTAAATCTCCGGCGGGAATGTTTCCACTGACATTCGCATTTGGGACTTCGATGAAACCCGAATCGCTCACATTCCCATACACGCGGCTCGGCCCGTCAACGGAGTGCATCGACGATGTGAATTCACATCACTACAACAAGATCGTCGGCCGAGACCAGGTTGGAATTTTCGATTGGAAGAGTTCTGAGAAGATGCTTGAGATCGGTGCACCGTACGAGCTAGGCGTCTTCGTGGCTTACAACTCCTATCCCGTCGTCAAAGGAAACGGTTCGTGCATCTTCTTACATATTTGGAAGGATGCAACAACGCCGACAGCCGGCTGCACCGCGATGAACCGTTTCGATCTCGAGCGGATCGTGAGTTGGCTCGAGCCGGGACACAATCCTTATCTCGTTCAGTTGCCGGAAGACGAATACAAATCGGTAAAGAAAGCGTGGAACCTTCCAGACTTCAAATAACGTTAGCGAGTATCCCCCTCGGTGGACGACTGCTGATCCGTTCAAAGAAGGATTGGCGAGTCGCGGTCGTTTCGCGGATCGGCGAAGAGAAGATCACGATCTCCGTCGCTTCGCCAGGTGGATACTGTTACCGGTTGCGGCGTCCGATCGACGCCGAGATAATTTTCGATGGTGGAATTCCCTTTTTGAAACCCGAGTCTGCCGAAGCGTGGCGTGAGAATTTTTCGAGCTACGATGTGAGGTGGTGATCTACTTTCCGCCGTTGTTCAAACTTGCTCGACCGACACCAATTATCTTTCGACCTTCGTTCTCTTGAACAAACACGACGACCTTGAGATTCTCCGGCTTCCAATCCGGATTTGCGGTGACGTCGAACGTTCCTTCATATTTCGCGGCTCCGCTCGCGAGCGATGCCAGCACTTTCAATTCATGAACGACCGAAACGTGCTCGAGAGTCATGCCTGAATTCTCACCCCGCTCGACTCGTGAGGTGATCCCGTCTTCCGCGATCGCTGCGTACACGACGGAGTCTCCGTGATTCGGAACACCGTCGATCTTCACTTTGACGTGTGAGCTTTCGACATCGATCTCAATCTTTGCTTTCGCACCTTCAGTCGCTTTTAGGATCTCGCTCGACGCTCGCTTCGAGTCGCTTCCGACAAATTCGGCACGACCGTCGACGATCATCTGCGGAGTGTAAGTTGATTCTAGTTTGAATGACTGTGCGTACTCTTCCTGACGCTGCGTAAACAACGACGACGAGAATCGGTCCTTCCATCCGAGCCGATCCCAATAATCGACATGAAACGCCAGCGTGATGACGTCCGCTTTCGTCACCGGCTGCTGCCTTTCGAGAAAAGTCAGTTGCTTGTCCGCGGGCGGGCAGCTCGAACATCCTTCGGAAGTAAATAGCTCGACAAGTACCGGCTCCCTCGAGCCGAGGACCGGATCGGCGCCGGAGATCTGTCCAGGGTCGCTATCGGTCTGCATCGGGCACGCGGATATCAAGATAGTTAAGAAGACAATTCCTACAAAAGCTCGGTATTGCATATGGATACTATAGCCGATTCGACGATCAGTTCCGCGCGGGGGGTACTCGCCGTTCTGTTCTTCTTATGTGTATGCCGTGGTTTCGCTTGTCGGGAAATAACCACGGAATACACAGAACACACGGAAAGAATTGGATTGAGACCGCGGACTGTTTTGTTTCGAATTCCCCGTTTGCTAGAATCGAGTTTTGCCTACACGTCGGGAAATTTCACCTATGCAAGCAGTAAGGTCAAAGCAAGACGAAGCCATCGAAGTTCGGGGCGCCCGCGTCCATAATCTGAAGAACATCTCGGTCTCGCTTCCGCACAATAAGCTAACGGTCGTGACCGGAGTTTCGGGTTCGGGTAAGTCTTCGCTTGCTTTCGACACCATCTACGCAGAAGGACAGCGTCGCTACGTCGAATCGCTTTCGGCTTACGCGCGTCAATTTCTCGAACGCATGGACAAGCCGGATGTCGATGAGATTACCGGCATCGCTCCTGCCATCGCGATCCGTCAGAAAAATTCGACTCGGAATCCTCGGTCTACCGTCGCGACACAAACTGAGATCTACGATTACCTTCGACTCTTGTACGCCCGTGCCGGTCAGACTTTCTGTCACGTTTGCGGGCGTGAGGTGAAAAAAGATTCGCCGGAGTCTGCTGCCGACGAGATCCTCTCCACCTTGCCTGAAGGAACTCGATTCTATGTCTTGTTTCCAATTCAAGAGAACGGATCCTCACGCAAAGACGCGAAGCCGCAAAAGAAGACAAAGAAGAAAACTACTGCGAGTTCGGATGAGTTGAGCGTCTCCGCCTATTTAATTTTGCTTCTACAGCAAGGATTCTCGCGTCTGTTTCGCGATGGCGAAATGATCGAGCTTCAGAAGCCTGAGGATTACGCGTTCGAAGATTTCAATGACACGTTCGTCCTCATCGATCGTCTGAAATCGGACAAGGAAATTCGTCAGCGGCTTGTCGATTCGCTCGAGATCTGTTTTCGCGAAGGACACGCCGCAACCATAGTTACTAGTTCCGGGTTTCAAGTTTCTGGTTCGGGAGCTTACGACGAGGAACTAGAAACTAGAAACCAGGAACTGGTTTTGCGGTTTTCCGACAAATATATCTGTAAATACGACGGCACGGTTTATGAAGAACCGGAGCCGCATCTGTTCAGTTTTAATTCACCCTTCGGTGCGTGTCCGGTTTGCCAGGGATTCGGCAACACGATCGGAGTGGATTACGATCTCGTCATTCCGAATCCTCTGCTGTCGATCAAGGAGGGCGCGATCGAACCGTTCACGCGCCCGCAACACGCATGGGCGCAGAAGGAGCTTCTGAAATACCTGGCATCGGCGAAGATCCCGACGACAAAGGCGTTCGCCGATCTCGAAGACTATCAGCAGAACGCGATCACCTACGGCGACGAAGGTTGGCGCGGGATCAAAGGATTTTTCAAATGGCTCGAAACGAAGAAGTACAAACTTCACGTCCGGGTTTTTCTCGCGAAGTATCGCGGCTACACGCGATGTCCCGAATGCGACGGAGCACGACTGCGACAGGAAGCTCGCGATGTGAAGATCGGCGGAAAGTCGCTGCCGGAGATCGTCGAGATGTCGATCAGCGATGCGGCGGCGTTCTTTGAAGATCTCAAACTCAGCGAAGAGCGCGAGAAGATCGCCGAAAAGATCCTGCTCGAGATCCGTCGTCGTCTGAAGTTTCTCGTCGATGTCGGTTTAGATTATCTAACTCTCAGTCGTGTCGCGGCGACTTTGTCGGGTGGCGAAGCTCAGCGTATTCAGCTCGCGACAAATCTCGGATCGCTCCTCGTCGGAACGCTCTACGTTTTAGACGAGCCGAGTATCGGACTTCATCCCCGCGACAACGCGCGTCTGATCAAGATCCTCGAGAACCTCCGCGACATCGGAAACACGCTTCTCGTCGTCGAGCACGACGAAGACACGATGCGTGCCGCCGATCATATTCTTGACATCGGTTTGTTCGCCGGAGAGCTCGGCGGCAACGTAGTTTTCGAGGGCGACTTCAAAGCGTTGCTCAAAGATAAGGCGTCGCTTACCGCTCGATATCTCCGCGGCGATAACGAGATAAAGATCCCGCAAAAGCGGAGACCGAAAGGCAAGAAGAAAATCACGATCGAAGGTGCACGCGAACACAATCTGCAAAACGTCACCGTCGATATTCCGCTTGAGATGCTTGTGTGCATCACAGGCGTTTCCGGCTCCGGCAAGTCGACGCTCGTTCACGACGTCCTCTACGCGGGAATCAAAAAGAAACGCAGCGAATGGAATTCGCATGTCGGATTATTCAAAGAGATCAGCGGCTCGGAGCTGATCGATGACGTTATGCTGATCGATCAATCGCCGATCGGCCGAACGCCGCGCTCGAATCCGGTCACGTACATCAAAGCGTATGACGCGATCCGTGAGGTATTTGCAGCGACGCAGATGTCGAAATTAAAAGGCTTCAACTCGTCGCACTTTTCATTCAACGTTCCCGGCGGTCGATGCGAAACGTGTCAGGGCAGCGGCGTAGTTACCGTCGAGATGCAATTTCTCGCTGACGTCGAATTGACTTGCGAAGATTGTCGCGGCACGCGATTCCGGGATGAGATCCTCGGCGTCAAATACAAAGGACGCAACATTCACGAAGTTCTCGAGATGACGGTTCGCGAGGCTCTGCTTTTCTTCAAGGATGTGAAGAAACTCGTATCGCGTCTGAAGATGCTCGAGGATGTCGGTCTCGGATATCTGAGATTGGGGCAGTCGGCGACGACTCTATCCGGCGGCGAAGCTCAGCGCGTAAAGCTCGCAGCTCATCTCGCACAGAAGACTCGATCGAATACTCTGTTTATTTTCGACGAGCCAACCACCGGATTGCACTTCGACGACATCAATAAACTTCTCGCAGCGTTCAGAGCGTTGATCGACAATGGCGGAAGCCTGGTTGTGATCGAACACAATCTTGATGTGATCAAAACAGCAGATCATGTCATCGATCTCGGCCCTGAAGGCGGTGTCGGCGGAGGCGAGATCGTCGCGATCGGAACTCCGGAGGCGATCGCGAAGAATCCGAAGTCGCATACGGGGAAATATTTGAAACCGCTCTTTAAATAAGTAGCGACTCTTGATCGCGGATCTTTTCTTTTTGTGACCTCTTTAGGCTCTCAGACGTTTCTTGTCGCCAAAGGCGACGCACATTAAAGCCTAGGGTGCAGTGAGGCTCTGCGAACGAAACCCTGGGTACAGGAAAAACATGAACCGTCGCTGAAAGCGACGAACAGTCCCACGTTCCGTACGATTGTGCGTCGCTTTCAGCGACGGACCGCGGTTCGAATCTAACCTAGGGTTCCGTTCGCTTCGCTTACTGCACCCTAGGCTTTAATGTGCGTCGCCTTTGGCGACAAGAGATCGGCATTGGCGATAAAACAAACGCTATCAAAATTTTCGTGTCCTCGTCCTGAAACCAGCCCTACAGATTATCGACGCAGATGTTCACGCAAAGACGCCAAGACGCAAAGTCCGGTCTGACAATTCTTTACAACAAAACGCTTTACCGCACGACTGTCTCGATCTATGCTGTCGGCATATGAAGGTCGCGATATCATTCTTTCTTTCCCTACTCCTCTCGTCCTCGATCGTTGCTCAAACGTCGAAAGATATCTTCGAGTTGAAAGGTCAGCTCGGTCTAACGGATAAAGATGACACGATTTTACAGACCGCGTCGCTTGAGAAAGGCAACGAGTTTTTGCTCGTCGGTAAGAATCAACTTCAGGTCTGGGACGTCGCGACCGCAAAGTTAATCAGATCTTCACCGCATAAGATCACCGCATTTTGGGAGCCCAACTTTTTCTTTCGTCGTCTGCTCCCGGGCAAGGTGAACATTCCGCTTCTCCTCAACGTGGATCAGATGCAACTGAGTCCGGATGGAACCATAGGCATCACTGTGTCGAGGCCGTCCGAGAAAGACAGGCTCGGCGCAATTTTAGTTTGGAACCTTCGCAACGGTGACAGCCTCGGTCGGCTGACGCGACCGATCGGACCGGTTCGTGAAGCTCAGTTTAGCGAGAACGGATCGACGCTTATGACGATCCACGGCGACGTCAAAAATGCAGAGCTCGTTTTTTGGGATGTGGAATCTCTGTCGCAGAGAAATTCGATTCCCGTCGCTGACATTAGTTTTCAGCAACTGAGCCGCGACGGCGAGCACGTTTACATTGCTGCTGGAAAAGCAAACAAGTGGCTCGATGTGACGGTGATGAGTTACGACCCGTCGAATGCGATCGAGGTCTGGAACACTCGGACGGGAAAACGTGAAGCGAGTTTTACGGACGGCTCGGCGAAATTTCGCTCGACGGTTTTTGTCAGCTCTGACAACAAGTACGTCGTCGCGCGTTCGACTGATGAGAAGATCGACGTCTGGGAAACATCGGGGGACGGTTCGCCGAAGTATCGGATCGAGCAGCCCGCATCGAGACTCAATTACGGACTGCTCGGAATCTCGAAAGATTCAAAGTACTTGCTGACGTCAACAAAGAATGAAGCACGGGTTTACGATCTCGCCACCGGAAATCTTTACCGCACGTTCCCTATGCGCGAGGAGGCTTTGCCTTATAGTTACACACTGTCTCCGGACAGCCGACTTGCGGTTATCAGCGGCGATGCCTGGATCGCAAACTACGATTTAGAGAAGGAGAAATACGTCTTCACATACACCATTCGGACGGAATCTCAGCAACTCGATTACGATCCGAACAGCAGAGAGCACGAAGTCGAGAAACCGCGGATGAGTCCGGATGGAAAATTCATGATGATCGACGGCAGGAAAGATATTCGGGTTTACGAAATGGCAACCGGCGAACTCGTCCAGAGTCTCATCGATCCGCGGCGGGTGAAGTACAAAGGTAACGGCGAAGTAAAGGACAGCGGTCTCAATCACTCAGTTGCCGGCTGGCTGTCATCGGGAAACTCGATCTATGCAGTCGGGGCGGATGGAAGATCGTTTTACTTGTGGAATAAAAAATAGATCAATCGTCGCCAAACTTCGCACGCCAGATCGGAGCGATCTGCTCCATCACTTTGCAGTCGCAGTAGCCGCCGTTCTCATTCAGCCATGAAGTGAGCTTCGGAAAATCGAGGCGGTTGTCCATCATGAAACGCATCGAGTATTGCAGGCTGTGATTGCACTCGTTCTCGTATAGTTCGTCCTCGACGAAGTCGATGAGGTCGCTGATAGTGTGCTGCTGTTCCGGCAGGCTATCGAGAAAAGCCTCGAGCTCTTCACCGCTTAACTGTTCGAGATTTTCGATCTCACGTTTTCTTACAACTGGCATAAAAAGAAGTTTCTCGTTTCTCGTTTCTCGTTTCTCGTTTCTCGTTTCTAGTTTCTAGTTTCTAGTTTCTGGTTTCTAGTTTCTCGTCGGTTAGGTCTCCCTTGCATTCGGCCAGCGGTCCGTTCTGATTCTTACTAGAAACCAGGAACTAGAAACGTGAAACTAGAATTCACCTTCCGAAACTCTTAATAATTCCGCCCGCGCTGCTTCTTCTCGCTCGCGTTCTTTAACGCCTTCTCTGCCGTCGTACTTTAGAAACTTCGGCAGAAAGAATGCCGCTCCGATCACGGAGACGACACACAATACTCCGCCCGAAACAAGTGCGGTCTTCACTCCAAATTTCTCCGCGACGATTCCCATCTTAGCGCTTCCCAGCATCGGGCCGGTAAGGTAGCTCATCATCTCGATGCTCGCCAAGCGGCCGCGAAGATAATTCGGGATCGTCTGATTCCATATCGACCCGCGAAAGATCCCGGAGATCATGTCGAAGAATCCGGCGGCGGCGAGAAAGAACAGCGCCGGGACAATGCTCTCGACAATACCGAAAAATATTATCGCAACTCCCCACAGAACGGCGGCGATCGTGACGAACAATCCGTGACGGTGGATCTTTTTCGTCCAGCCCGATGTAAGGCTTGCGACCAACGCACCGGCGGCGATCGATGCTGGAAAAAATCCGACGTACTTGTCGCCGTAGATAACGGCGAGCGCCGGATACAATGCTTGGGGCATCGCAAAGAACATCGCGGCGATGTCGATGAAATACGTACCGATGAGCTCCTGTCGCGAGAACGCGTATCGCCACGCTTTTCTTATAGCCTCTAAACTCGGCCGCTCGGCATTCTCGGGCGGAGGAACATGATGCAGCATGAAAACCGCCGCCAACGATGCGAGAAACGTTACGAGATCGATCGTGTAAGCGACTGAAGCGCTCAGTTGGGTCGCGATGATTCCGGCGACGGCCGGGCTGACGATCGCACCGACGCTGTACCGGATCGAGTTCAGCGCCATCACGGACGACATCATCTCGGGCGGAATTACTTTTTGGATGAACGACTCGAACGCCGGCCGCTGGAGCGCCGCCAGTCCCGCGTGAAGTGCGACGGAAAGAAAAAGGATCCAAATTCGCGGTTGTGGGAGAAGTGAATTGAGCAGGAGAATCGCGGTAACCGAAGTCTGTCCGATTTCCGTGATCCGCAACATCTTTCGCTTGTCGAGAAAGTCCGCGAGCGCTCCTCCGACAAACGCGAGCGCAACCATCGGAACGAATTCGGCGAGATATATGTACCCGACCATCGCCGACGACTGCGTCAGTTGATACATCTGCCACGGCACGACGATAAACGTCATCATCGATCCGAAAAACGACACAAGCTGCCCGAAAAAGAGCAGCCTGTAATCGCGTGAAACGCGGAGCGGAGATAGATCGAGAAGCATAAGTAACAGTACGCGTTCAATCGTATTCGATACCGAGTATATGCGACATCAGGTCACGTCTAAAACCGTATGTTTTTCTCTTTAACCGTCGAAGACGGTGACGGCATAAAGCCCCGGGTGCGAACCCGGGGTTAGTAATTAAGAAAAGAAAGCTCGCGGAGCGATCGACGGACGGACGGCCGTCGATCGCTCCGCGAGCTCACGCTTCGTTTATCACACCCCGGGCTTGCGCCCGGGGCTTTACGCCGCCGGTCGCTTCGCGAGCTAAGAACTATTACTTCATATACTCGGTCCAATGAAACAGCCATGTCGCATAGAGATTCGCGACGAATGAAAACCCGTACGCGACCCATTCGAGCGGAGTCAGTTTTTTCGGCGAGCTTTCGAGCATGATGACGAAGAGAAACGGCAGACAGATCATCGCGTATCGATATCCGAACTGCCATCCGCCTGAGTTGCCGTGGATCCATAGAAGAATACAGAGAACGAAAACCGCGACCCAGCACGTATATTTCAAAGCCTTGTCTTTCGCTCCAGATCGGAACGCGAACAATACGAACGGACTGCTCCACAGTATCGAGCTACTGAATGCATTCGGCGCAAGATATGGAAATTTCGCCCGAGTTTCCCACGGCCGCCACAACATCTCCCAAATCTGTCGCGGGATGTAGTGGTAGGAAAAAATGCCGTGGTTGTACCACGGCTCGTTGAGCACGCCGGGGATCCGTGCGTAACCGAAATCCGTGAAGGAGTGGAAGCGGACGTAGTTGTAGACGAGTGTTGCGACCCCCAGCAGCAATGGGACGAGGCAGAACTTTGCGACGCGGAGAAGCGGAGACGCGGAGAAAGGGAGAAGGTGAGAGAGGGAGACAGGGAGAGCGCGGTGCCAACGATGTCTCCCTGTCTCGTCCTCCCCCTTTCTCCCCTTATCCCCTTCTCGGCGATAGAGAAACCAAAAAAAGATCGGGGCTGTCAGCAACACCTCAGTTCGATTTCCGAACCCAAGTGCAAAGAACAATCCGGCGATCAACGGCCGGCGATCGTAAATCGTAAAGTAGATCGCCCCGAGCTCTCCTATCATCGCGAAGCCGAGAGCAAGTTGCCACGCTCCCGCCATTGTCAGATTCGTCCACATCCATGTTCCGAACAAGACGCCGATCACCATGACGATCAGCCGAGTCGGATCGATTTCGTACCTTCTACCGATCAGAAGAAGAAATAATGCGATGACGCTCGCCGAACATGCCGCGATCAAAGCTCCGGGCATGTCAGTGATCAGACCGACGACCTTGAGCAGAGCGAACGGCATCATCGTCACGATGCTGCCGAATGGAAAGACCGAATAGTAGAAACCTTCGAACGGAACGAATTCGTTTAGCCACGACGGTTGCTTCTCGGTGAACGCGACGCTCCCGCCGAGAATGTTTGCCGCGACGCGGAATGTGTAGTCGTAGTAGTTCTGCGGTTTCGGATTGGAGAAGTAATACACGACCGCCGTCAGCAGAGCGATGACGGCGTAGAGTCGGTTTGTATATTCGGGCGGTTGCGGTGAAACGTTATCGTTTTTCGGCATCACGGAACGGGATTGTTTATTGTTCGTTGTTTGTGGTGGATGGCGGATGCGACTGGACCGCAGGCATCTCTGCCTGCCCGACATCGCCGCTTCGGCCGATGTCGGCCGCTCTCCATTGTCGAATCAAAATCGTCCCACGCCCTCGGAAGCCTCGGCGTGCAGGCAGAGATGCCTGCGGTCCAGTCGCATCCGCCATCCACAACAAACAACGAACCGCGAACCACGAAAAGTTTCACACACCGTAAATCTTCACCTTGAACTCGTCGTTCGCGGTGTAGAGCTCGGCGCGTTTGCCGGCCATGCGTTCGGATTGCTTTAGGATCATTGGAACGCCGCCGCGGGGGACGCTGGTGCCGTACTCGCGTCGGCTGAAGATCGATGCGGTCTGCGGATTCAGGCGTTGCGTAATTCCGTAGCGGATCGCCCGGGATGCAGGCGGAACGAAACCTTGCGTGCGGCGTGCGTTTACGATCTCAATGAAATTGTCGTAGATCGTGATCCGCGTCGGGATATCACGAAGCGCAAAATCTCGATGGATAAGCGCGTTCGCGACGGCTTCGCGGATCGCGTAAACGTTATATGTCGCGCGTGCCGCGACAGGCGAGCCGACGAGGTGTAATGACTTCTTCGGCTTTTCTTTCGCTAAGTCACAGTACCGTTCGATAAACGCGATGATCGCTTCGTTCTGCGTGTGCAGATTTCCTTTCAGCTCGAGTTTCTCCACGAGCTGCGCGTTGCCGTTATAACCGGAGTAACGACTAACCGTCACGACCGATCGCGGAAATAATTCCTGGACGCGTTCGTCTTTTCCAAACAACACGAGCGCCGCGACGGTCGGGAAAAATTCGTCCGCGCCACCCACGGCGAGGATCAGATCCTTTTTCAGAAAGTCAGCAGTCTGATAGAGATTGATCGTCGGGCTGACGTCTTCGAACGCGCCGGCGAAGGTCCATAGCAATCCGTCGTCGAAATCGTGCGGCTCGGCGGTAAAGAGCGGAACGTTTTCGTATCCGAGCGGACGGATCTCATCAAGCCACATGGAAAGTTGCTCGCGCGAGACTTCCCGCTTCTCCGCGCCAAACCGCATGTAGAATCGGCCTTCGCGTGTGCGATACGGTTTTCGCCGCGACTGAACGTCGAGTGCGACGACCCGCTTGCCGCTGTCGAACGCGATCGTGTCGATCAACGGAATGATTGGAGGGACGATCTCTTCGCGGCAAATTCGCGCAAGTTCTTCCTGCACCCATTCCGGATTCGCGACGCCCTCGATACGAAGTTGATCGTTCACACCGAAGATGATCGTCCCGCCGTTCGTATTCGCAAGCGCAACGATTCCCTGCGTGATCTTTTCGGAATTCGAAAGACGGACCTTTAGCTCGAGATACGTATCTTCGCCGCCGCGGATGAGCCGAAGCAATTCTGTTCGCGTTGTTATCTGAGCTGGTTGAGAGAGTAAATATTCGGCGTGTGAACGGTCTGCCTGTGAATCAAACCGCTGGCTGTGTCGATACTTTCTTCTTGGCATCGCTTTGGCGTGAGAATTTTTGTCAAGACGGGTCGCACCTAATGCCCGCCCGAATGTTTTTCGAACTAACGGAAAACACTGCTGGATTCGATCAAGGATCTGGTTCTATTGAAACATCCAAAGCGCGAAATGTAAATCTTAATGCGCGCTTGCGAAGTCGCGCTGCAATTTGTCTTCGTCGCGATAGCGACGTTCGAGTTTAGCCGTGGGTCTTAACCCCACGGTAGCCAGGGATACGACAACGGCGTCGCGTAGCGACGCACGAGACATCGCGTTTCGTGCGTCGCTACGCGACGCGTTCGTTGGTTCGCGGATTCCGTGGGTTAAGACCCACGGCTAAACTCGCCGGACCGCTAACGCGGTAAAATCCAGGAAAGAGGGATGACCGATAGACACAAAGGTTCCCCGATCTTTCTTGAAAATTAGTATTATCAAACTCGAACGCTATGGAATGTGTAAGATGCGGTGCGACGGCGATGATTGAAGGCTCGTTGATGGAAGGTTCATCAGGCGGAGATGTTCATTTCTGCTCAAACGAAACATCGTACATGAAGCGTATGTTTTCGGTCGGCGCCAGGAAGATCAAGGCTTACGCATGTCTCCACTGCTCACACCTCGAACTCATGGTCGAGTTCACGGACGGCGACCGCAAGCAGTATCAGGAATTCGATGGTCCGCAACCCGACGTCATCGACCGCATCACGCCGATTGACAAACCTAAAACTCGTGTGCGATAAAAGTAGCTCGATCTTTTCAAAAATATTTTGTGGCGATTTAAGGTAACTTGCTCCACGTAAAAAACTGCTAAAGAGCCGTGCGGATTTTAAATTTCAGATCCCGCGTCGTCTTCGGCGCGGGATTTTTCATTTTCCGCGCTGACATTTTTCGAGCACCCGCCTATCGCCACGCAGACAAAAGGAGACTGCGATGGCAAATCAAATAAATCTCGAGACACTTGCGCTTCACGCCGGATCTGCGCCCGATCCGACGACCGGAGCGCTGCTTACACCGATCTATCAGACTACGACTTACGTCCAGGAAGCGGTCGGGGTCGACAAAGGCTACACATACAGCCGGGCCGGAAACCCAACCGTTACTGCACTTGAGCTCAGGCTCGCCGCCCTCGAAGGCGCTGACTTTGCTACCTGTTTTTCAACCGGACTCGCCGCAACGACTGCTCTGTTTCTCGGTCTGCTGAAGGGCGGCGATCGCGTTGTCGTCTCCGAAGCGGTCTACGGCGGGACGGTCCGACTGTTGCGGGAGGTGCTTGCTCCGTTCGGTGTCGCCGTCGATTTTGTCGATACGTCAGATGAAAAAGCATTCGCAGATAGTTTGAATCGCGGTCCGGCAAAGCTTGTCTTTATTGAGTCGCCTGCCAACCCGACTCTCAAGCTCACCGATATCGCACTCGCGGCGCAACTTTCTCATGCCGCGGACGCGTTGCTCGTCGTCGATAACACTTTGCTCACGCCTGCACTTCAGCGGCCGCTCGATCTCGGCGCGGACATCGTCCTTCATTCGACTACAAAATTTATTGAGGGACACAACGCAACGACGGGCGGAGTTTTGATCACGCGCGATTCCGCGTTGAATGATCGCTTCGACTACATCCGAAAAGCGACCGGCGCGATCCAGTCTCCGTTCGACGCGTGGCTGACACTTCAAGGCGTAAAGACGCTTCCGCTCAGAATGCGGCAGCATTCCGAGAACGCGCTCCGCGTCGCGCAGTTTCTTTCAGCACATCCGAAAATTGAAAGGGTCATCTATCCCGGACTCGAATCGTTTCCGCAATATCAGCTAACTCAAAAGCAGCAGTCGACTGGCGGGGCTCTGATCGCATTCGAGGTCGCCGGCGGAACGCAGGCCGGAATCGATCTGATGAACTCGGTCAAACTCTGCGCACTTGCCGAAAATCTCGGGGCGGCAGAAACGATAATCACGCACCCGGCATCGATGACTCATAGCTCAGTGCCAATTGAACAACGCGTGTCTGCCGGGATCACGGACGGACTCGTGCGACTCTCGGTCGGACTCGAAAATCCGGACGACCTGATCGCAGATTTGGAACAAGCACTCGGCTCAAACGCAGCTCTGGCCCAACAAGCATAACGGGAGAAATGAAATGAACTCAAAGATCACGGTCTTAAAATTCGGGAGCTCAGTTTTGCGAGATGAATCGGATCTCTCCCGCGTCGTTCACGAAATCTATTCGCGGTGGCGACGCGGCTCGAAGGTGCTCGCCGTCGTTTCGGCGTTCGGGAACACGACTGACGAATTGCTGGCTCGCGCGAACGCGGTCAGTGATCAGCCGCAGGCACGGTCAGTCGCGTCACTGCTGGCAACCGGAGAAGCGGCCGCAGCCGCGCTGCTGGGACTTGCGCTCGACAAGGCCGGAATTCCCGTCAACGTTCTGAGGCCCGATCAAGCGGGCTTTTCGACGACCGGCGATATTCTCGATGCGGAACTCGTCGGCGCGAATGACGTGAGGTTACGCGATGATTTGAAAAACTCGGTGGTCGTCGTTTCCGGCTTCGTAGGAATTAACGAAGAGAGCGAGATCGCGCTTTTGGGTCGTGGCGGATCCGATCTCACCGCGATATTCCTCGCTCATCGACTGCGTGCCGAGTGTGTGTTGATAAAGGACGTCGACGGACTTTACGAAACCGATCCGAATCAAAGCCTGTCGCAGCCGCGTCGATTTCGGCGAGCAAATTGGCAGATGGTTCGAAATGTCGGCTCTGACGTCGTTCAAGAAAAGGCCGTCAAATATGCGGAGAGCGTCGGCCTAAACTTCTCTATCACCGCGATCGGATCAAACGTCGAGACCGAAGTTTATGGCGGTCCGAGCGAACTGATCAAATCTACTGGTGTCTTCGACCAGCCGTTACGAATCGCGATTCTCGGATGCGGTACCGTCGGCGGAGGAGTGTTCCAAGCACTTAGGAAATTGCCGTCGACATTTGAGATCGTCGCGGTCGCAGATCGGAATCCGGAGAAAGCCCGAGCCGCCGGCGTGCCCGAAAAATTATTTACTTCGGACCCTGTCGAAGCGATCGAACGGAACTGCGATGTTGTGATCGAACTGCTTGGCCGCACTGATCCCACGCGACGGTACGTGGAGCGTGCTCTGAAACTCGGGAGGCATGTGGTGACAGCGAACAAAGCGCTTCTGTCGGAACATCGCGATCGACTCGAAGCGATCGCTTTTGAATTCGCCGGATCACTTAGTTATAGCGCCGCCGTCGGTGGCGTGATGCCCGCTCTTGAAGCAGTTTCGAATTCTGCGGCGCTCAAATCTTTTTCCGGCGTCGTGAATGGGACATGCAATTTTATCTGCGACGAATTAGCACGAGGTGAGAGTCGGGAGAATGCTATCCGAGCCGCCCAAGCCGCGGGATTCGCCGAATCGGATCCGACGCTTGATATCAGCGGCCGCGATTCCGCGCAGAAACTATGCCTGCTGGCGAAGGCCGCATTTGGCATCGAGCTTCGAGAAAAAGACGTGAGCATGAAGGGCATCAACGATCTGGAAACTTCCGATGTCAGTGCAGCGATCGCCCGCGGCAATGTCGTCCGCCTCGTCGCTTCCTTTCTAAGAACCGACGAGGGCGTCGAAGCGAAAGTTGAACCTGTCGAATTGCCCGCGACGCATCCGTTCGCGGATCTGAGAGGCGCAGACAATGCACTGTTGCTCGAACAGAACGACGAAAGTATTCGTCTAATTCGAGGGCGAGGAGCCGGTCGCTGGGCAACGACCGAAGCCGTCGTCGCAGACCTACTTGATATTCGGAAGCGATCTCGGGATCTGAAGCCGCTTGCGATCGCCCGCGCTGCCGGTCGGGAGGTGTACGCATGAAGACCGCGACACGATGCGTTCGACCCGAATCAAACGGCGATCCCTTCGGAGCGATCTCACCGCCAATTTATCAAACCGCGACTTTTCGTCAGGAGTCGGTCGACGAGTTCGGCGAGTACGATTATACGCGATCGGGCAATCCGACGCGTAGTTTGGTCGAACGTCAGATCGCGGACCTCGAAGGCGGAAAGCATGCTTCCGCGTTTGCAAGCGGCATGGCCGCGATAGCGGCGCTCACGCGCCTCGTCTCAACTGGTGAAGAAATTCTCTGCGGCAGCGATCTTTACGGAGGAACGATCCGCTTGCTCGATCAAGTCGTACAACGGTTTGGTATCGGAGTGAAGTATGTCGATACCTCTGATCTGGATTCGGTGAAGAACGCGATAACCCCGCAGACGAAATTGCTCCTTCTCGAAAGTCCGACGAACCCATTGCTAAGAATTTCCGACATCGAAGCGATCGCTTCACTAACTCGCGACTCCGACGTTCTTTTCGCGGTTGATAATTCGATGCTCTCGCCGTGTCTGCAGCGGCCGTTGGCCCTCGGAGCGGATCTCGTCGTTCACTCCGCGACGAAATTCCTCTGCGGGCACAGTGACGTCACGGGCGGAGCGGTCGT
Source organism: Acidobacteriota bacterium (assembly GCA_003223025.1). Classification (GTDB taxonomy): domain Bacteria; phylum Acidobacteriota; class Blastocatellia; order Pyrinomonadales; family Pyrinomonadaceae; genus OLB17. The sequence goes on along the minus strand of QHXR01000001.1, from coordinate 357,814 downwards.
AACGAATGATCCGCAGCTTCATGCCCAGATCGCGTTTCATCAGAATGCGGAAGGTGCAGGTCTTGCTCCGTTCGAATCGTGGCTGCTGCATCGTGGAATAAAAACTCTCGACCTTCGTGTGGAACGCCAGAATAATTCCGCGTTGACGATCGCCAAATTTCTGACCGGGCAACGGATCGTGAAGAATGTTTATTACCCGGGACTCGCTACACATCCCGGTTTCGAAATCCATGCGCGTCAGGCGACCGGAGGCGGAGCGGTGATAAGTTTCACGACGGGTGACCCTTCAATTTCGAAGAGGATCGTCGAGAGTTGCACGTTGTTCGACATTGCCGTCAGCTTCGGATCGGTAGGCTCAGTCATCTCGATGCCGTGCACAATGTCGCACGCAAGCGTCCCCGCGGCGCTGAGAGAAAAGCTCGCTCCGCCATCCGACCTGATACGAATATCGGTCGGAATCGAAGCCGTCGAGGACCTCATCGCGAATCTTGAAAATGCGTTGGAGAATACGGAGCCGTTGTCTGCTGTCGCAGCTTCGGCATCCAGTCGGATTTAGTTCGCGTATGCGAGCGACAGCATAAAGCCCCCGGCCCTAGCCCGGGGTACCATTGTAAATTCACTGAGCTCGCGTAGGCGAGCGGCAGAGTTCACATGCGTGTCGTCTGTCGCTCGCTACGCGAGCTCGGTCGTTCGTCGATCAGCCCCCGGGCTAAGGCCGGGGGCTCTACGCTGTCGCTCGCATACGCGAGCTAAGACAAAAGAAATCAGAAGTAACCACCACCGATGACGGAGATAGATTGACAGCACTTTAATTTTAGATATAAATCTCCGCAAGGCTTCTGTTATTTTAGGTAGTTAGAACACCTGCCTGTTTAATGGATACGGAAACCATCACAGCTTACATCGGCATCGGATCGAACCTTGGAGATCGCGCGGGAAATCTCCTGCTCGCCGTGCGCGGGTTAATGGAGGCGAGCTTCTCCGTTACCAAGCTCTCCGGAATCTACGAGACCGAGCCTGTCGAGATCGAAAGCGAAACGAACTTTCTCAACATGGTCGCCGAGCTGCGATGCGAGAGCATCACGCCATCACAGATGATGGCCCGCATGCTCCGGATCGAATATCTGCTCGGCCGCAAAGATAAGTCACTCAAGAAACCCCGGACGATCGATCTCGATCTGCTCTTCTATAATCACGAGCAAACCGATACCGAATTCCTCACATTGCCGCATCCGCGACTTCACCTTCGAAATTTCGTACTGGTCCCGATGTCCGAGATCGCTCCGACGTTCATCCACCCGATCCTTCAGAAAGACATCAAAACTCTGCTCGCCGAAACGTCCGACACTTCAGCCGTAACACGCTGGAATCCAATATCTTCGAACGGTTTCGGCGAAAGTCCGAACCACTAGACTTGAATTCGGCAAAGGTCTATCCTATTCACGATTTATGGCCTATCTAAAACCCGATAAACCCGAGAAGGTCTACGTCCCAGCGCTCCGGACGGCAAAGGAAAAAGGCGAGAAGCTCGTCTGCCTTACGGCCTACGATTATCCGACGGCGCGGATCGTCGATGAAGCCGGTGTGGATATCATCCTTGTCGGCGACAGTATGGGAAACGTCATTCACGGGTACGGCAACACGATTCCGGTCACGCTCGATGAGATCTGTTCCGCGACTCGCGCAGTAAAGCGAGGATCGAGCCGCGCTCTTCTTGTCGCCGATATGCCGTACGGAAGTTTTCACACGGGTGACGATGAAGCCGTCCGCAACGCGCTTCGTTTGATGAAGGACGGTGGTGCCGAAGCGGTGAAGCTCGAAGGCGGACGCAATCGTGTCGGACTCGTGAAGCGGCTCGTCGATGAAGAAATTCCCGTCGTCGCGCACGTTGGACTGACACCGCAGTCGGTTCATAAGATGGGCGGCTATCGAGTGCAGGCTAAAACCGCCGACGCGGCAAAGATCCTTATCGAGGATGCTCACATGCTCGAAGAAGCGGGTGCGTTCTCGATCGTACTCGAGCTCGTTCCGCGTGAGGTCGCCGAGATCGTAACGGCCGAGCTTGAGATCTCAACCATCGGAATCGGAGCCGGAAGCGCGTGCGACATTCAGGTACTTGTTCTGCACGATCTGATCGGATTTACATTCGGACGACAGCCGCGATTCGTAAGGCAGTACGCGAATGTCAGCCAGGTCATCACCGACGCGATCACGAACTGGATGCAGGATGTGAAGTCAGGAAACTATCCGAACGAAGAAGAATCATACGGTCTGCCGAAAGACGTAAAATTGGTCGAGGCAAAAGCGGTTAAGAAATAATTCGAACTCTGCTTCTCATATGACGTCGGCAAGGTTTTTTTTCAAACTGCTTATCGCAATGCTGGCTCCTGCAGCTCTCGCGTTCGTATTGGTGAGAGTTCGGTCACAATTTTTTGCGGCGCCGAACCCGTATTCGGAAGGCGATTTTTTTTCCGCAGAATCTTATTTCGAAATTCTGATTTTCGGGATACTGCTCCTTTCGTTTGTCCTTCCCATCCTGTTAACGATCCGGGAAATCCAGAGCGACAGATCCAGCGAAGAATCGCCTCTACGATTAACCACGTTCAAAACTTCGGCCGATAAATTGTGGAAATAATTAACCGTAGGCAGCGGATGGCGTCGATCTCCCGCAAGCTGCGGCGTGAGAATAAAACCATTGCGTTTGTGCCGACGATGGGTGCTTTGCACGAGGGACATCTCGCACTTGTTAAAGAAGCTCGAGCGGCCTCCGACATCGTCATCGTCTCAATCTTTGTAAATCCCGAACAGTTCAATGACAAGGGTGATCTCGACCGATATCCGCGCGATCTTACGAGTGACGCCGCACTGCTCGCCGAGTTCGAGGTCGATTACATTTTCGCACCGGAGAATTCCGAGATCTATCCCGAGGGTTTTTCGACATACGTTTATGTCGAAGGCGTTTCCGAAGGACTCGAGGGAGCATCGCGTCCCGGACATTTTCGAGGAGTCGCAACGGTTGTCGCAATTCTTTTTAATGCGATTCGGCCCGATCTCGCATTCTTTGGTCAAAAGGATGCGCAGCAGGTGACCGTCATAAAGCGAATGACAGCGGATCTCGGCTTTGAAACCGAGATCATCGTCGTGCCGACCGTTCGCGAAGAATCCGGCCTCGCGTTATCATCCCGAAATCAGTTGCTTCCGCCTGAAGAACGAGCGAAGGCTGCAGTGATCTTTACCGGTCTTCGAGAGGCAAAGGTCGCGTTCAAACAGGGCGAACGAAATGCCGCGAAACTCATCGAAATCGTGCAGCGCCGGATCGCCGACGAGCCGATGGCGATCGTGGATTACATATCCGTCGTAGACGGAAAAAGCCTCGAACCGGTGGAAAGAGTCGGCGAAACCGAGACATTTATAGCTGCCGCGGTTCGATTCGGGACCGTTCGGCTGATCGACAACGTGCTTCTAAACCGAGGGCAGTAGTTTGGCACTCGGCGTGCATCTAATCGCCACAGGACGCGGTGTGTTTCGCGTCCTTAACACTATGAGATCCATAATTGCGATTCTTATTTTTCTAGTTGGCACGGTTGGCGTTTCGTTTGGCCAGACTTCATTGAGCAGTCTGAGCGGCGGACAGATCGACGTGCAGGGACAACGCGGCAAGGTGGTCATTCTCGCGATGGGTGCGAGCTGGTTGCCGCTCTCGAAGAACCAGGCGGACTACACAAATGTTCTGGCGAAGCGTTATTCCGGCAAGGACGTCGTCGTTTACTTCGTCGCGACCGATTCGACGAATGCGAAATCGAAAAACTATGCGACCAATGCGGATATAGAAAAGTTTGTCGCCGGAAGTAAACTTAACGTACCCGTGCTTCGCGATTCGGACGGCGTAGCGACGCTGAAGAAATTCAACGTCGATCAACTCCCGTCGTTCATCATTCTCGACAAGCAAGGAAATGTTTCGGGATCGGCGTTCGGCGGTATCGATCCGAAGTTCGACATCACGGTTCCGATCTCGAAGGCCGTAGATCGACTTTTGTAAAAACTAATTTTTGACTAGCCGAGCGACCGACGGATCGGTCGCTCGGTTTTTCATTTCCGCAACTCACTTCGCCGTAAACATTCCGGAAACAAAATCTACAAAGGTTGTGATCGCAACTTCGGTGGGCGCCTTTTCGGTGCTTTCGAGTCTGAGTTTCCACTTGCCCGCTTGAAACGGTCCTTTGACGTTGATCGTTCGAAATATGTCGAGTGATTCCTCGCTTCCCGCCACGTTCGTGCCGACTATTCTGCCCTGCTCATCGAATAACGTCGCCGATACATTTGATGGCGCGAAGAGGTTCAGTGAAAACTGCGAACCGCTCCGGACGGGAATTTCTATTTCCACCGGTTTGCCCGCTTCGACTTTCAAAGCTTTTGCAAAATCGGGAATCGGATCGGCGTCATCCACCGGGCTTTCCGGCGCGAACATCGCGCCATAATTTCGCGTCTTTCCGAATGCAGCCTCGCGCGGATCGATGAGATTTTGATTCGAAAAGTTAGCCGCCAGAGTTCCCGGGTCGGGAGTGTGATCTCCTTTGGGAGGAATCGCAAGCCACTTGTACACCTGCCGAAAATGCGCGACCTCGCCCATAAGATCGCGCGTGTGGACACGTGCCCTCGATATCGCGTTAACCTTCGTCCGCCAGATAGCGGAGGGCACCGGAGTAAACCCGTCGCCGTGCACATCGGACTGACATGTGTTCGAACGCGTGTCCCCGGCGAGCGCCGCGAACCTTGTTCCGTTCGTGTTGTTGACCAGCAGATTGAACTTCTTCATCGATTGGGGAGAAAGCTCGGCGACGGCATCGAGATTAAGAGTATTTAATCGGAACGATAACCCGAAGATTCCCACGGCGCATGGCGTTCCAAGATTCGGTACGCTCATCATCACCAAATGCGTGGCGGTTGGCTTGCCGTCGAACTGCGTCGGCATCTTGCTGTGGACATATACGCGGCCAACAAGCCCTCCATTCATAAGCCCGACGAGATCGACGTGCCAGGCGTTCTGACTTTTCTGGACCTCGCGCACCTTTTGATCAAGCTCATCGGCATTGTCGGTCGAAACCTTTCTGGTATCGGTTTGTCCCCACCGAACAACCCATTTTTCGCTGACTGCCTTGAAGGAGTCGCGAAACTTCTTCATCGCATCCGCGTTCTGCCACAGGCCCCAAATGACAACGACGGGTTTCGGATGGACAGTCAGATCCTTTTCCAGCGAGTCGTCCGGGATCCTCGCCTCGACCTGCCGATTCATCTCCGGAACGACATCCGCACCTGATTCTCTCCACGCATAACCGCTTGTATCCCAGATCAATTCGACTTCCTTCTGACTGTTAGCCGGAACCGTAACGCCGCCCGGACCATTCGGGAGATCGGCGTTCTCACGCAGTTCTTTGAAATTCACCGTCGCAGTTTTGTCGGTCGATCCGAAGTTTGCAACTGTGGCGACGACCTTTACCTGATTGCCGTCGACTGCCCACGAGTTCTCTTCAATTTCGTGCCAGTCATTCGGGCTCGGATAGATCGGTTGAGAAAATTTTAGATCGACGATCATCAAAGGTTGCGGCTTTCGACGAAGCTTCCAGGTGACCGTGTGCGTCCAACCCTTCGAGGTGCTCGTCTCGCCGGTCGTCCAAGTTTTACTTCCCTGCAAAACGTCCGGATTATTTGGATCGATCTCGCCCTCGACCTCTCCTCCGGCACGTTCGACCTTTACCACGCTTTCCTTTGATGTAGATTCCCCTTTTCGGGTGCTGTCCGGGCACAGGTTCGCGTAACTGGAGGTCCAGTCCTTAATGAATCCGGCAGAAAACTCCGGCAGCAGGAAATTAAGGCGAAACGTGTCCCCGGAAACTGAGAGGTAATAGGTATAGGCCTCGCCGCTCCCTTTTCCGTCCGTATATTCGCGGTCCGTCGTTTTGGCCGTGATGATTCGGTCAGGATCGAATGCGTGACAACGGGTGAACTCGGTTTGCGTAACCTTGTGACTTCGCGAATCCGTGACGGCCATCTTCGCCATCGTCGTCGGACGTCCGGTCCCTGCGAGATCGTTGACGATCAGCCTTCCTTCATATCGATAGCTCCGTGTCTCATCGTGCTTGACGCGTTCTTCCTTGTTGAGTGACCCGAAGAGCTGATCGTCGCTATTGAAAGTTTCTTGTAATGTTTTTTGGTAAGTGATGACACCGCTCCACCCCGCTTTCACCGGAGGGGTTTTATTCACCTTTCGTGCGGTTTGCGCGGTTGGCGTTCCGGCTGCGATGCCGATCAATAAGACAATAGCGATGAGCTGTTGAAGAAGGTTACGCTGATTCATAATTTTGGGTCTCCGATAAAGAAGAGCAACTGAAGAGAAACGCGAAGTTATGAGGCGGAAAGTGTCAGTGAGTTCGTTTGAATTGAAACTTGGATTAGTTTTTTGGAGTAGCGGCTTGAGATCGCTTCTTGGATCGGCTTTCTTTTAAATTGCCACTACGCTTTAGCTACTGGATGACAAGCTCACGAGAAAGGCTTCAGCCGAATAACAGAAAAAATAATCCTTCGGCTTTAGCCCGATTTAGCTAAAGCCAAAAGGATGATTGATATTTTTGTTTTTTGTTCGGCCAAAGCCTTTCTTGTAATTCCGCATCCACTAGCTGAAGCTAGTGGCAATTTAAAGAGGCTATCTTTTTCTCTACAGCCTCTTTCTTCTGGAATGGTAACCATTCTTACTGCGGAGTAATTCCGATATCCAACCACTTCCAGGCGCCCTGCTGCGGGCCGACCATTGAGGCCTTTGCCTGGTCCGGAATAAAGAGAATACTTGCCGTCCCGTTCGCTTCTACCGGGGACATCCCGAAGAGCGGATCGTATTTTTTGTCGTCCTTCAATTTCACAGGTTTGCCGTTGAGCTTGATGGTGATCTGATAACGGCCGAGCGGAATGTTGTGGATCCTGAACCCGTTGGACACTCCGATAGTTTTCCGGATCACAAACGTTCTCCCCGATTCCGGAATCAGCGTGATCTCAAGCGTAGATCCCATTCGAACACTCAACGGCGGCGCGTTGTTATCGTTCGCCTCAACCCCGTACCAGCCGAGGAAGATCGCTCCTCCATAAAACGTTGCAGGCAGATGCGAGTACTGCTGCAGATTTTCGCGACTTGTGATCCCGTACGGCAACATCACAAAATTTTCGACCGCGCCATCCATCGTCACAAAAGCATCGAGGCTTCCATCCGCCGGATGCAGCGAAACCGCCGCGACGCCGTCGCCCCAATTGATCTGATAACCGGCGTTGTAGTAGTGCGCCGAGCCTTTCGGGACGACGAATTCATAGTAGCCGTTGGCGTCAGTCTTACCCTGAGATCCGGAGTAGTAGCCCGCAAGGTATGAAGATCGCACACCGATCTCGGCTCCAGCGAGCGGTTTGCCGGTCGAATCTTTGACGTATCCACGCACTCTACCCGGCTTCGGCGCGAGCTTTGGAAAATCAGGCATCGGCGGCATCTCATTTCCCATGACGTTGATCCATTGAGTGTCGGCATCGACGACTATCGGCTGTGTCGAGCCGTCGGGTTTCGTTGGCTGATCGACTACCGTTCTTTCTGGAGCCACGGATTGTGTCGATTCGGTAACCCCCTCAACTACCTCCATCAGCGCACATACAAGAACGTCATCGCCCGGAACAAAAAATCCCAGCACGAGGCGATTTGGCGAACCTTGTTTGATCAGACTAAAAACTTGCAGATCGCCATTGCGTTCGAGAGCTTCGTACTGCCAACCCGCTCCGCGAAAGTTCTTCTGAAGCTGATTGGTCAGGTTCGAAATATTTGCCGCCGTCTTATAGTTCCCGCTCCATGCCAAAACTTCACGGTCGCGACCTTCGATCTTGCCTTGGCCCTCGGCCAACAATTTATCGAATGCCTGTCCGAACTCTACCGGCACACTATCCGGCAAAATGCGCTCCGCGCCCTTCGGCATTGATGCAGCAGTTATTTGCGAACTCGATGCAGCCACCGATCCCTGCGCCGTGGCAGCCGATGAAGAAAGAAAAAGGATGAGAGCGAATAAAATTGTATTTCGTAGGAACATGCGTTTCTCCTCGTTTACTAAGGCTCAAACTTGAAACGCGGAAACGGGATCGAAAACGAATCAAACCATATTTAGTGGGTCGGGCTTATTTGTCCGGGCTTTAGTTGGAACCAACATCACGTCGGTCTCGCCGGACGTTCGGAAAGCGGCGTTGAATAATCACCCAACCATTTCTTAAGCCTGCGAAGCAGCCGACCCCAACTTTAGCCCCACGTGAAGCGAAGCGGAACGTGGGGTTCGTCGCGCCATCAGTGATCCGAGCGTGTGAAACACGCGACGCGATCTACGCGTGTTTCACACGCTCGGCTCGATTGATGTGCTTACGACTACACACTCCGAAGCGTCGTGTGTAGCTAAAGTTGTGACCGCATGCTCCGCACGCTGCGCTCTTTTGATGGCGGTTTCATGTTCCGCTAACATCAGAACCTGTCTCCCGTTCCGCGTTGCTCTCGCTCAATTGCCGGCTTTTTCGTATTATGAGAGCGAAGGAATCTTATAAAAGAGACATCTCAAAATCTAAAGCTATGGGGACGAACAATTACACCGCAGTAGTGAAACAAGACGGCGACTGGTGGATTGGCTGGATCGAGGAAGTGCAGGGTGTCAATTGCCAGGAGTCGACTCGTGAAGAACTTCTCGAAAGCCTACGCGTCACACTGAATGAGGCGTTAGAATTCAATCGCGAAGACGCTCGGCGGATCGCCGGATCCAACTTTGAAGAAGCCTTCATCGCCGCATGAAGCGGCGTGAGTTTCTCAAGCATCTTGGTAAGCACGGATGTGAATTACTTCGCGAAGACACAATGCATCCACTCACCTTCCCCACCGGCCAGAAAGCATGATCAGAATGCTTCGGGTCTTGGTACCAGGGCAAACCCGCTATAGAAATCGGCTCAACACACTGAATTTCGTCGATAGATAGTCAAAAGCATTCGATGCTTCTACACGACGTATTTTTCCAATCGCGCGTATAATTTGCATCTGGAAAGTCACGCGCGATCGCGCCTGACTTAATCTACATTAATCACTTCAACAAAATGGTCGACCAAGCCGTACAAACTGAAGGTGTGAAAGTTAAGCAGGTTTCCTTACGAAAGCTCAAAGTAATTCTCGCTTGTGCTGACATTGTTTCGATTTTGTTCTGGTCGTATCTTATCGCACACGTGTTTATCTTTGACGTCGATGCTGCACTGACATCCTGGAAGATTCCGATTGTTGATTTAGGGGTGCGTTATAAGGGACTGATCCTCGCGGGATTTATTGCTGTTATTTTCGCCCTAGCCCGAAATATCTGGTCGCTATCAATCGCCGCTTACATCGCTCTTTATCCACTGATCGTTATTTGCTGGAAGTTTCCACGGATGTTGTGGAAGGCGAAAAGTCCGCTAATTACACTTACGTTCCTGAATGTAGTCCTTTCATTCTTTCGGTCAATCCGCTACAACGTCGCTTCAGGAGCGGCGTTAGTCTTCTTCTCTGGAGTAGCCCTCATTTCTGACAGCCTCTATTTCGTCATCGGGGCCGTGCTGTCGCTCATCCTGCTTTTGATCATGATTTATGCGAATAGGCTGCGAATTGTGTTACGTCCGTCTGTATTGTACGTACTACATTCTCGCGCCATAACCTTTATTAGTAACACTTTTCAAAAATTGTATAAGCCTGCCAATGAACTACAACCATTTGCTTGGAATAACGTTCCAGAAGCAAAAAAATCAGAAATCCTCGTCAATTTGCAACTCCTGATGATAGCTAACCGCGGAGCGTTTTTTTTATCCGAGAAACTGCGGCAGTTTCACCAAAGTAATGTCCGAGTAATCTTTTATCTTTTTAACTTGCTCATCTTAATATTTACAACGGTTTATATATTTGCTGTGGCGAATTACGGTATTTGGCGGGTATCGCCTGACAGCTTTCAGGTGTCAGACAGCCGGTTTTTCACCTTCGTGTATTACAGTTTTGCGAGTGTGTTCGGGAGAGGCATAAATGAGATCGTGCCGACTGCTGATTTCACAAGGCTTTTGGTAATGCTGCAAATTGTATTTTCGTTTTTTGTGCTTGCGATAATACTGACCCTTGTATTCTCTCTCCAGAATAAGCGAGACGAGGAAGGAATTGAGACTGCCATCCAGACAATTCGAAAAGAAGGAGAGGCCGTCGATACATTTATCAATTCTGAATACAGGATGACCAGTGATGAGGTGCTAAAGGAACTGGAAAGGACGAAGGCTGCTTTTGTCAGAGTTATTTATTACTTAGCGATCGACTAATACGTTTTCTTTTCCGCGTAAACTCACTACAATTTAGGAGAAGATCCTGTGAATCCATGACCTACATCCGATCTACATTCCGTCACCCGGCGCTGCCGAAGAACGATCTTGGTTACACCGTCGATTATTACGAAGGCTCACTTTCCACACTCTGTGCGGGGTGCGGGCATGATTCGATCAACGCGGCGATCGTGCAGGCTTGTTGGGAATTGAACATCGAGCCGCATAAGGTCGCGAAGCTTTCGGGCATCGGATGCTCGTCGAAATCGCCGGCGTACTTCTTGTCGAACTCGCACGGATTCAATTCGGTCCACGGGCGCATGCCTTCGGTCGCGACCGGCGCGAATCTCGCGAATCGTGATCTGACATATTTCGGAGTCTCCGGCGATGGCGATACGGCGTCGATCGGGATGGGGCAGTTTGTCCACGTCGTGCGTCGCAATCTGAACATGGTCTATCTGGTCATGAACAACGGTTGCTACGGTCTGACGAAGGGACAGGATTCGGCGACTGCGGACGCGGGCTCGAAGTCGAAAGCGGGAAGCGTAAATCTATTCGAAGCGATCGATCTCGCGAGCCTCGCGATGGAGCTCGGTGCAACATTCGTCGGACAAAGTTTTTCGGGCGACAAGGAACAGCTCACACCTCTGCTTAAAGCCGCGATGAAGCACAAGGGATTCGCGATGCTGAATGTCATCTCGCCGTGTGTCACATTCAACAACAATACCGGCTCGACGAAATCGTACGACTACGTCCGCGAGCACGTCGAAGCGACCGCGACGATGGACTTCGTTCCGATGATGCGCGAGATCACTGCGTCGTACGAGGCGGGTTCGGTGAATGATCTTCTGATGCACGACGGCTCAAAGATCCGCCTGCACAAACTCGCGAAAGATTGGGACCCGTTCGATCGGCACTCGGCGATCTCGGCAATGCACCGCGCACGATCGAAAGGCGAGATCCTCACCGGCCTGCTCTACATAGATAAAGACTCAACTGATTTGCATGAGATGTTGAAGACGTCGGACATGCCATTGAATTCTCTTTCCAAGGATGTGCTGTGTCCTGGCTCGGAAGCGTTAGCGAAGTTAAACGCTTCGTTGCGATAATTTTTTGCCCGCGAAATACGCGAAGGGACGCCAAATGAGATTTTCTTTCGCGTCCTTTCGCGTATTTCGCGGGCAGTTATTCTCTGACCATTAAGAGGAACCCATCGATATGAACGCCGTCGTAATTTTCGCCGTCCTCCTCATAGGATTCGCAGCCGGATTACGCGGCCTTACCCCGCCCGCGGTGATCGCGTGGCTTGCTTACCTCGGCTGGATAAGCCTCGCCAACACTCCTTTCTCATTTATTTCATCGCCGATAATGGTCGCGGGCTTTTCGGTTCTAGCTATGGGCGAATACGTCTGGGATCTTCTCCCAAATACCCCGAGCCGAACTGCGGCGCCTGGGCTGATCTCGAGGATCTTAACCGGCGCATTCGCCGCTGCGTGCCTGCTCGCCGGGACGAACAATGGTTTGGGGTTCTTTATTCTCGGAGCTCTCGCGGCGATCGCCGGTGCGTTTACAGGATTGCAGATACGCGTGCGGTTAGTCCGAGCCTTGGCGGTAAACGACGCATTCGTCGCGATCCCCGAAGATCTGATAGCGGTCGGACTCTCAATCTTTGCCGTTTGTATTGCCGTATCGAGATAATTGTCCGAAATTCTTCGACGGCGGCAAAACCTTGAATTGACTCCCGCTCAGTGCTACCATCTGCCCACTTTAATTACCAAAGCGGCTATGAAAAATACACTACCTTTTCTGTTACTGGTTCTAGTTGCACTCGGCTGTAGTAAGTTCGGGCCGAACTCTACCTCAACTTCCAACTCGGCAAATGTAAACGCGAATGTAAACGCGGCACCCGTGAAGATCGCGAAGATCGTCGACTTACCTGGCACGTTTGGTAAGACCAAGGATCAGATCAAGACCATGATCAGCGCCGCTCCTAAGAGCGAAGACCCGTGGCTCGAGTACGATCTTCCCGAGGCGACCCTCACTTTCATGTTTAATAAGGGCAAGTCAAACCATTCGTCTTTCAGGTTCAAAACGGTCAGTTTTGGTGATGCATCGATCTCCGGGATGGATACCGCTGAACAGTTGGCGACGATGGCCGGCATCGATATTAAGGGTAAGACTCCGACTTCGACGTCGAGCCTTGCCGACAGTTACGAGCAGGCGCTAGGTGGGAAGAAGGCGAATATCGCTGTCTATCACGCCGGAGGAAAGTTCGACACGATCATCATCACGTCGGATTAGAAAACAGGTCCAACGATCGAGGAAGCGAGCGAGCGCGGATTAGAACACTGGTTCACATTCGCGCTCGATCCACGTTGTGCGATGCTGAATTGCCGGAACTCGCAAAGCCTCGTCGTTTAGCCTAAAATCATTTCGACCAATTCCTCGATCAATATATGAACTTCGGCTTCATCATCGACAACCGAAAGTGTATCGGCTGTCACGCGTGTACCGTCGCCTGTAAAGCCGAGCATGAAGTGCCGATCGGCGTGAACCGTACTTGGGTGAAGTACATCGAGAAAGGCTCGTTTCCCGACACTCGAAGATTGTTTTCGGTGATGCGTTGTAATCACTGCGCCGACGCGCCGTGTGTCGAGATATGTCCGGTCGAGTCGCTCTTCACGCGCAAGGACGGCATCGTCGACTTCGACGACCGCCGCTGCATCGGCTGCAAAGCGTGCACGCAGGCGTGTCCGTACGATGCGATCTACATGCACCCGGACGAGCACACGTCGGCGAAGTGTAATTACTGCTCACATCGCGTCGACATCGGTCTCGAGCCTGCGTGTGTGAATGTTTGTCCCGAGCACGCGATCATCTCCGGCGACATGGACAATCCTCTGACTGAAATATCTCAGCTGCTCGCACGCGAAGCGGTGAGCGTTCGCAAAGCGGAGAAAGGAACGAACCCGAAACTTTTTTACATCGACGGTGACAAGGCATCGCTCGATCCGACCGAAGCAAATCCGAATACGGATTACATGTGGTCGTCGCAGTCGTCGGGAGTCGGACACTACGCGAAGTTTGCTGAAGCAAAAAAAAGTGCTCTCGTACAAATCGAGGGTCGTGCGTCACGCCAACGGACTGGACCGCAGGCATCCCTGCCTGCAACGGTGGCCGCCTCGGCTGCCGTAAAAACCAACTCGCATAGCGCTGACTCGACGCCTCAGTCGCCTCGCCGCGTATACGACGCTCCCAATAAGGGCGTGCTCTGGGGTTGGGAAGTCTCGGCATACATCTGGACGAAAGCGATCGCCGCCGGTGCATTTCTAATCGCGATATTCGCGAGCTTTTTCATGCAAGTCCCAAACACGGTCAAGTGGATCGGCGCGATCACAGCAATGATATTTCTCGCGGCGACCGGAATCCTCCTGATAATGGATCTCGGACGCCCCGAAAGATTTCTGTACGTGCTGCTGCGACCGCAGTGGCGCTCGTGGCTGACGCGTGGCGCGTACATCATTACGGTCTACGGCGGATTGCTGACCGCATGGATCGTCGCATCATATTTCGGATCCGGAACCGCATTGCGTGTTATCGAACCTCTCGCGATCGTCTTCGCATTGCTCTCCGCCGTCTACACTGCATTCCTATTCGCACAAGCAAAGGGCCGCGACTTCTGGCAATCGCCGATGCTGGGTCTGCACATGATCATCCATTCGCTAATGGCCGGCGTCGCCGTCTACCTGATTGCGTTGCCGTGGATCAAAGTTGATATCGAGTTCGTAATGGCCATCACGCTCGCTACATTTATATTGCTGATCATTCATCTCATAACCCTGGCGATCGAGATGACGACGACGCATTCGACGGATGACGCTCATGCGGTTGTGAAGATGATCACGAACGGACAATTCAGTCGCGCATTTTGGTTGGGGATGATCCTGGTGGGAAACGTACTGCCGATGTTTTTATTATTGACGGGAAGCGTCTTCGGGTTCGCGCTTGCCGGCGTTTTGATTTTAGTTGGAATGTACATCGGCGAACGCATCTGGGTGAAGGCGCCCCAGCTGATACCGTTGAGTTAGGGGGCTGTTGCCACGCGGTACTGAGCGCGGATTGGTCGTCAACGGACTGGACCGCAGGCATCTCTGCCTGCCACGCCGAGGCTTCCGAAGGCGTGGAACGATTATGATTCGACAAGACCAGCGCCGGACGATCGCTACGCGAGCGTTTGCAGGCAGGGATGCCTGCGGTCCCGTCGCTCCGCCGTCGCGACGCGCCGACAATTTTCTAAAATAGAATGAAACGTCACACACCATCATTCATCGAATCGATCGCCGAGAAACTTCATCTCATACCGAATCTTCATCGGGAGATGGACGACGATCTCCCGCCTATCGTCGGTCCGGGGAATCTCGCCGACTACCCGCCGCCCGATAAGTGGGACAACTGGACGGAGTACGAGGCGACGAGCGGGCAAAAAAGAGAAAAGAAAAACTACATGATCATCCCGACGACTTGCTTCAACTGCGAAGCCGGATGCGGGCTGCTGAGCTATGTCGAAAAGGAAACTCTAAAAGTACGAAAATTCGAAGGCAATCCCTATCATCCCGGAAGCCGCGGTCGGAATTGCGCGAAGGGGCCGGCGACGATCAATCAGATCAACGACGCGGATCGAATTCTTTACCCGCTGAAACGAAAAGGCGAACGCGGATCGGGTGAATGGGAACAAGTAAGTTGGGACCAGGTCCTCGATGACATCGCTGCGAAAATAAGAAAGGCACTACAAGAAGATCGGCGCAATGAGGTCGTCTATCACGTCGGTCGTCCGGGTCACGAGGGATTCATCGATCGCATTCTCCAGGCGTGGGGCGTCGATGGTCATAACTCGCACACGAACATCTGCTCGGCGGGAGCGCGTTTCGGTTATGCGATCTGGCAGGGAGCGGATCGCCCGTCGCCGGATCATGGCAACGCGCAATTTATTTTGCTGATCTCCGCTCACCTTGAGTCCGGTCATTACTTCAACCCACATGCTCAGCGCATCATCGAAGGAATGATGAACGGCGCGAAGCTCGCCGTCATGGACACGCGACTTTCGAACACGGCGTCGATGGCCGACTACTGGATGGCGACGTATCCCGGAAGCGAAGCCGCGGTGCTGCTCGCGATGGCGAAGATCATCATCAACGAGCGCTTGTTCAACGAGAAGTTTCTCCGCGATTGGGTGAACTGGCGCGAATCGCTCGAAGAGATGCTGAGCAACAGGTCGGAACCGCCTGCGGTAGCGGGCAGTTCAAGCCGCGCCTCTGAGAACGCAGACCGGGAACTTCAACCGCCCGACCTGTCTTTCGAGAATTTTATTTGTGAACTCTCGAAGCTGTATGACGAGTACACACCGGAATTCGCTGAAAAAGAAAGTGGCGTTCCCGCGGCGACGATCATCGATGTTGCGAGACAGATCGGACGCGCCGGAACTCGATTCTCATGTCACAACTGGCGCAGTGCAGGTGCGGGTAATCTTGGCGGCTGGGCGGTCGCGCGGTGTCTGCATTTCCTTAACGTGCTAACTGGAAGTGTTGGAACCGTCGGCGGAACATCGCCGTCAGCGTGGGGCAAATTCAAGCCGACGGGGTTCTCGACTCCGCCCGCGCAAAAGTTCTGGAACGAGCTTCACTTCCCGCTCGAGTATCCGCTCTCGCATTACGAGATGAGCTTTCTGCTCCCGCACTTTTTGAAAGACGGGCGCGGGAAAATCGACACTTACTTCACGCGCGTCTTTAATCCGGTGTGGACGTATCCCGACGGCTTCTCGTGGATCGAAGCGCTGAGTGATCCCGAAAAGATCGGATTGCACGTCGCACTAACTCCGACGTGGAACGAGACCGCGTACTTCGCCGATTACGTTCTACCGATGGGAATGGCCAGCGAACGTCACGATCTGACGAGCTACGAAACGCATTCGGGAATGTGGGTCAGTTTCCGACAACCGATCTTGCGCGAGGCGGCGCGAAAGATGGGGCGCGAGACTACATTCACATACGAAACGAATCCGGGCGAGGTGTGGGAAGAAGACGAGTTCTGGTTCGAGCTCTCGTGGCGGATCGATCAGGATGGCGATCTCGGGATCCGTCAGCATTTCATGTCGCCGTATCGCGAAGGCGAGAAGATCACGATCGAGGAGTACTACCAGTTCATTTTTGAAAACACGAAAGGCTTGAGCGAAGTCGCGGCGAAGGAAGGTCTGACAGCTCTTGACTACATGCGAAAATACGGCGCGTTCGAAGTCGAGAAGGCCGTTTACGAAAAGCACATGGATCTCGCGAAGGTAACCGATCTTGCGGATGATGAGATCGATGCCGCTCGAGGCGAGATACGAAAAGACGGGAAGCTGGTCGCGATCATCGCCGATGGAAAAGCACGTGTCGGATTCAACACTCCTTCGAAACGTCAGGAGCTTTTTTCGAAGACGACGGTCGACTGGGGCTGGCCGGAGTACAAGTTTCCGACTTACGTGAAGAGTCACATTCATCCCGACAACTTTAATGAAAATGAAGTCGTACTCGTGCCTACGTTTCGTTTGCCGACGCTTATCCATACGCGTTCGGGAAATGCGAAGTGGCTCAATGAAATTTCAAATCGAAATCCGCTCTGGATGCACACATCAGACGGCGAGCGTTGGGGCATCAAGACCGGCGATCTTGTCCGCATCTCGACTGAGATCGGATATTTCGTGAATCGAGCATGGGTCACCGAGGGAATGCGACCGAATGTCGTCGCGTGCTCGCATCACATCGGACGTTGGCGCCGATCGCAGGACGCGAGTAACAATCGTTGGTCGACCAATCAAGTGACGATCAACGAAGAAGAGCCCGGCAAATGGAAAATGCATGTCGTCGAAGGCATCGGTGCGTACAAGAGCAGCGATCCCGACACGTCGCGCATCTTCTGGACCGATGGCGGCGTACATCAGAACATCACATTCCCCGTCCATCCCGATCCGGTGAGCGGCATGCACTGTTGGCATCAGAAGGTCACTGTCGAACGAGCTCATCCGGGTGATGAGCACGGCGATGTGTTTGTCGATACGAACAGGTCGTTCGAGATCTACAAAGAGTGGCTCGCGATGACCCGTCCGGCTCCCGGACCAAATGGACTTCGTCGTCCGCTTTGGCTCGCACGTCCGTTGCGGCCGGCGGAAGAGATGTTTTACGTGAAGAAGCGCGAATAAACTATGAGACCTATGGGTCCTATCCGTCCCATAGGTCTCATACGTCGTTCCTCAATTTGCTAGACTTTAATCATGACGTTAAATGAAAAAATAATCTCCGACCTGACTGAAGCTATGAAGGCAAAAGACGCGGGGCGTCTGTCCACGCTTCGAATGGTCAAGTCGAATTTGATGAACCGCAAGATCGAGAAGGGCGGTGAGTTGACCGATGAAGAAGTGATGAAGGCTCTGCAGTCGCTGGTGAAGCAGCGGCGAGATTCGATCGAGCAGTATGAGAAGGCAGGGCGCAATGATCTCGCTGAAAAAGAAGCCGCGGAGATCTCGCACATCGACGCTTACCTGCCGCAGGCTGCAAGTGCTGAAGAGATCGCGGCCGCCGTCGACGCCGCGGTTGCTGAAACCGGCGCGTCATCAATGAAGGACATGGGCATGCTGATGAAGGCGGCGATGGCCAAGCTCGTCGGAAAATCCGCTGATGGAAAGATTGTCAGTGAGGCGGTGAAGGCGAAGCTTTCCTAAGAGATTTGCCCGCGAAATACGCGAAAGCGACGAAGATATATGAAAAGCTCGGAATCTTTATAAGTTGCCCCTAGCTTTAGCTAGTGGTTAGATGAGAACAAGAAAGGCTTTAGCCAAAAAGTAAAAAATAATCCTTATCGCTTTAGCAAAATCTTGCTAAAGCGATAAGGATTCTTGTTCGGCTGAAGCCTCTTTGATTTGACTATGACCTCCAGCGAAAAGCTGGAAGCAATTAAAAGCCTTTTTCCTTTCGCGTATTTCGCGGGCAGTTTTCTCTTTAGTTAACGCCGGTATTTCTACCCAAAAATATTCCGCACTTTCTCGATAAACGATTCGTCCGTGAATTCCGTATCCTCGACTTCGGCCAACTCCTCGAGCAATTTGCGTTGCTGTTTCGTCAGAGTTTTCGGGGTGATCAAAGTAACGGCGACGAAAAGATCGCCTTTGCCTCGTCCGCCGAGTGCGGGCATGCCCTGCGACTTTAGACGAAAGACGGTTCCGGTCTGCGTTCCCGCAGGGATCTTCAGATCTTCTTCGCCGTCGAGCGTTCTAACTTTTACCTCTGCGCCGAGTGCGGCCTGTGCGAAGGAAACCGGAACTGCCGAATAAAGATTCGCACCCTGACGTTCGAAGATGTCGTGCTCTTTTACGTGAAGCACGACAAACAGATCGCCTGACGGACCGCCGTTGACGCCGCCTTCGCCCTCGCCGGTCACGCGAAGACGCGAACCGGTTTCGACACCCGCCGGGATCTTCACTTCGAGAGTTTTTTCCTTTTCAATCCTTCCCGCACCGCTACATTGCTTGCACGGATTTCGGATGATCTGTCCCTTGCCCTGGCAATTCGCGCATGTTCGCATCACGCTGAAAAAGCCTTGCTGGTATCGAGTCTGCCCGCTTCCGGCGCATGTGATGCAAGTTTCAGCTGTGCTGCCTTTCTCCGCGCCTTTGCCGTCACACTCCTCACATTTTTCGAGCCGCGGAATGCGAAGCTTTTCTTCTTTACCCGCCGCAGCTTCTTCGAGCGTAATCTCGAGGTCGTAACGTAGATCGGAACCGCGTTGCACCGTCGAACGAGTCCGCGAACGTCCGCCAAACATATCGCCGAATCCGAACAGATCGAAGATATCTTCGATGTTCGAAAAGCCCGGATCGAATCCGCCGCCGCCCATTCCCTGGTGACCAAAACGATCATACTGCGCACGCTTCTGCGAATCCGAAAGGACCGCATACGCCTCGGCGCATTCCTTGAATTTTTCTTCTGATGCAGCGTCACCGGGATTTTTGTCCGGGTGATGCTTCACCGCAAGCGTGCGATACGCACGTTTTATCTCAGCCTCGGTAGCCGTCCGGCTAACACTCAATACTTCGTAATAATCTCTTTTTGCCATCAGTCGGTTGTCAATTGTCAGTCGTCGCTGGTCAGCCGAATTGATCCATCTCAGATCTGAAATCTCGAATTTGAAATTTGAAATTCGAAAGGCGTCAGCCCACATATATGAACTGACGCCGGATTTATTGTACCGAAACTGTCAACCGTGACTCAAGTCCGTCGGGAATCTGGGATTTGGGATCTGGGATTTGCGATTGCGGATTTGAACTTCGGAGCTGGCCTTCGCCGCTTCAATCCAAAATCCAAAATCCAAAATCCAAAATGCTTACGCCGGTGTCATCATCGCGGCCGTGATCCGGCTGGCGGCCTCTTCCACCTTCACCAGAACGAGTTCGATCTCCGTCGGATCGTCGGTATTCATCGATTCTTCCGCCTGGCTAAGCACGCCGTTGATCTCGACCTGCTCTTCCGTCGGGAAAGCTCGTCCAAACTCCGCCATCGCCTTTCGAGCGTTCTGGATCATGCTCTCCAACCGGTTTCGCTGCATGATGAGATCGCGCTCTTCGCGATCTTTTTCGGCCGAGACTTCGGCTTCGCTGATAAGATGCTCGATCTCCTCGTGAGAAAGACCCGACGAAGGACTGATCTGCATCGCTTGTTCGAGCCCGGTCATCTTGTCCTGGGCGGAAACGTTCACGATGCCGTTCGCGTCGATCTCAAATGAAACGTCGATCTGCGGTACACCGCGAGGTGCCGGCGGGATGCCGACGAGCTCGAATTTCGTCAAGCTGCGGTTTCCGCTTGCGATGTCGCGCTCGCCTTGAAGAATGTGGATCTCAACCGACTGCTGATTGTCGACGACCGTCGTAAACGTCATCGTGTTCTTCAGCGGGATCGTCGAGTTCCGCGAGATAAGTTTGACGAACAGTCCGCCGCGCGTCTCGAGACCGAGACTCAACGGAAGCACGTCGAGAAGGACAATGTCTTTAACATCACCCGTCAGCACTCCGCCCTGGATCGCCGCACCCATCGCGACAACCTCGTCCGGATTGATCTCCGCCGACGGCTCTTTTCCAAAAACTTCCGTGACCGTGCGCGTGATGATCGGCGAACGCGTCTGACCGCCGACGAGGATAACTTTGTCGATGTCCGTCGGCTGAAGCTTCGCATCCCAGAGCGCTTTCTGACACGGCTCGACGGACATGTCGACGAGATCTTTGACGAGGTCCTCGAACTTGTCGCGCGTTAGGTTCGCGTTTATGTGCTTCGGACCTGTCGGATCTGCGGCGATGAACGGCAGACTGATGTTCGTGTCCTTCAAACTAGAGAGCTCACACTTCGCTCTCTCCGCAGCTTCTTTCAACCGCTGGAGTGCGAGCCGATCTTCTTTTAAGTTGATCCCGTGCTCGGCCTTGAATCCGGCGAGCAGCCAGTCGATGATACGTTGATCGAAATCTTCGCCGCCGAGGAACGTGTTTCCCGACGTCGAGAGAACCTCGAAAACGCCGTCGTTGATCTCAAGGATCGAGATATCGAAAGTACCGCCGCCGAGATCGTAGACCGCGACCTTTTCAGATTTATTCTTTCCGAAACCGTACGCGAGTGCAGCCGCGGTCGGCTCGTTGATGATCCTTTCGACTTCGAGACCGGCGATCTTTCCCGCATCGCGCGTCGCCTGTCGCTGCATGTCATCGAAGTACGCCGGGACGGTGATGATCGCTTCGGTGATCCTGTCGCCGAGAAACTCTTCGGCCGCCAGCTTTAGTCGCTGGAGCACGATGGCGGAGATCTCAGGCGGACTGTAAACACGATCGAGGACTTTGATATGAGCGTCGCCGTTGGGAGCTTCGACAATCTCGAAAGGAACGACGTCGCGCATCTTCTCGACCTCGGGCGAGTCGAATTTTCGCCCGATGAGACGTTTGACGGCGTAGAGAGTATTCGCCGGATTTGTGACCGCCTGTCGCTTGGCGATCTGGCCGACGAGCCGTTCGTCCTTGTCGGTAAAACCGACGACCGACGGTGTGGTGCGTCCGCCTTCTTTATTGGAGATGATCTGCACTGTTCCGTTTTCTAAGACGGAAACACAGCAGTTCGTTGTGCCGAGGTCTATTCCAATTACTTTGCTCATAACGGTTTAGGGGGGTCTATGTTTAGATAGTGAGGTGTACCAAAGGCGGGGGCTAGCTTTCGGCGGGCATCTCGCCGTCGGATTCGAGGTCCGGCGGCATTTCGGGTTGGGGATCGGGAGACTGGTTTTCGTCATCATTTCGGGCCGACAATCTTGGCGTTGTTACCCTTACCATCGAGTGTCGTATCACGCGATCTCCGATCCGGTAGCCGCGAAGGAGCTCGGCTGAGATGACGTTCGGATCAAGATCATCGGATTCTTCTGTCGCGACCGCTTCGTGGAAGTGCGGGTCGAATGCTTCGCCGACAGTGGCTATGGGCTGAACACCCATTTCATAGAGCACGTCATTTACCTGCTGGCTTACGAGGACGACGCCGTCGATGAACGGTTGGATCCCGGTCCGCTTCTCGTCCGACATCGCAAGAGCGAAATCGACCGCGCGGTTCAGATTATCGAGCGCGGGCAGCATCTTCGTCGCGAGATTTCCGATCTGGTTTTGAAAAGTTTCTCTTCTCTCGCGCTCGGTTCGGGATTTGAATCTCTCGAAATCCCGGGTCCGGCGCTGGGATGCCTGGAGCAGCTCATCACGCTCGGCCTGGATCTGCGAGACCTGCTCCTTCAATCCATGGAGCTCTTTTTCCAAACCAGTACCGACAGGATTTCTGTCTCTCGATTTCGCCTGTGCAGCCGCCGCGGTTGGAGCCGGGATTTTGACTTCGATCTGCAGGTCCTCGAGCACAAAATCAGGGAGGTTCCCGTCGTCGAAGCTTTCCTCGATCTCGATGATCGACGTCTCGGACGTGATGTGCAGGTCCTTTTCCTTCGCTTCAAGTTGCTTGATAAAATCGTCCACCGAAACGCTTTCTTCTGTTTCGGAGTCGCCGGCAAGCTGACCGATATTCTCGATTTCCTTGTTTGGATCCATTATTTGTAAACCGACGGACGCCGGTTTTGTTTTGTCGGAGCTTAGTTGTTGATGACGTCGCGGGACATCACCTTTTCGAGCACTCGAGCAACATACGAGACGATTGAGATCATCCGTGCGTACTCGATTCGCGTCGGACCCAGAACACTCAACGTTCCGACTGCCGATCCGCCGCCGATCCGGTAAGGTGCCGAAATAAGCGTGCAGTTCTGCAGCGAAGGCGTCCGGTTCTCGGTGCCGATCATCACCTGCACATCACCCGGACGTTCGGTGTCACGAGCGACACATTCGTTCAGGATCTCGAGCAAGCGAGATTTTTCGCCGATCGTGGTCAGCAGTTCACGGAGACGTTCGAGGTCGGCAAAATCCCGTTTGGTCAGGATGTTCGACGTGCCGTCGACGTAAACTTCACCAAGCGTGTCTCCCTCGTCCTCGATACTTTGCGAACAAAGGATCACGGCGGTCTCCAGCAGCCTGTCGAACATCGACTTCTCCTCATGCATGAGCCTGAGAATGTGTGACCTTATTTCGGCCAGGCTCTTTCCGGAAAATTCTGCGTTCAGGTAATTGGCGGTTCTTTCGAGTTCGTCCTTTGAGAACGAAACTTTAAGCCGAATGATCCGGTTACGGACGATATTCGGAGCCGAAACCAAAACGACGAGAATTCGATTTTCGGAAAGATTTACGAATTCGATATGCTGCAGGCGGTCGTCAGCCAGACTAGGCGAAACCACGATTCCTACATTATTAGAAAGAGCAGAGAGTAATTGGGAGGTACGTTCGAGTATCCTGTCCGGAGTCTCCACAAGATCGCTCTCATTCAGACCGAATTCACCGCCTATGCGATGGAGGTCATCATTTGAGATGCTGAGCACACCGAGCAGATTATCAACATAAAACCTGTAACCTTTGTCGGTCGGAACGCGGCCGGCGGAAGTATGCGGCTGTTCCAAAAGGCCCAGATCTTCGAGCTCGCCCATCACGCTTCGAATACTCGCGGAGCTTAATCCGGAAGCGTTCGCAAACCTTTCAGCGATGGTCTTTGACCCAACGGGCTCTCCCGTGACGAAATGTTCGTTGATTATGGCTGTCAGAATCGACTGTCCGCGAGAATCGGGAAAACCGTAACGTTTCTCGACTTTCAAGTTTGAATCGCGGACCATTTTTTCACGGCGAGCAGGAAGCAGATCGAGTGCGGGAAGCTTGCTTCCAGTTAATTTGATACCATTTTAACAACAATTCTGTCAATTATTTTAGTAAAACGGTGACCAACACTCTGGCCGAAGTACCTCTCGAACAAATTACGAGATTTTACGAGCAAGCTTTTCGGGATCTAAACCGGGAGAGTCCGGTTCCGGCGGTCGACGTGAGCTATTACCCGTATGTCGGATTGAACCAGACGATCCGTGTTCGTGATGGCAAGGTTTTCGTTCGTATCGCGGACATGTGTCGTGACATGCCGGCCGAGCCGCATCGCGCGTTGGCCTACATCCTCGTCGCTAAGCTTCTGAGGAGAAGAGTTCGTGCCGAGGCGAATCGGATTTACGACGAATACATCTCGAGTGAGGAGATGCGTGACCGTTCGAGCGACCGCAAGCGATCGCACGGTCGGAAGATAGTCACGACTTCAAAGGGCGAGGTCTACGATCTCGACGAGATCTTCGACAACATGAATTTCTGGTTCTTCGGCGGCAAGCTTGCGAAGCCGGTACTGACATGGTCGGTCAAAAAGACGTATCGAATTCTCGCTCATCACGACGCGACGCATGACACGATCGTCGTCAGCAAGTCGCTCGATTCACGCAGCGTTCCGCGATTCATCGTCGAGTACATCGTCTATCACGAGATGCTGCACATCCATCATCCGACGGTTCATCATAAGGGGCGTCGCTATAATCACACTCCAGTGTTTCGACGCGATGAAAAAAAATTTCCGCGCTATCAGGAGGCGGAAGATTGGATCGAAAGAAGCGTGAGGAAACTGAAACGGAACGCCAAGAGGAAGTAGAACTACTCGGATGCGAGATGCTCAAGAAGTGATCCTAGCAGACCGAAGTCCGAGATCGTCCGACGCTCGACACCGTTCTTGTTGAAACGAGTCTCGGTGCGATATTGGTTCACGATCGGTTCGTTCTCGTTCTTCCGCTCAGAGAATAACTCGACTATCCTGGCTGCCGGATCAGTTTCGGATCCGGCCGTCGTAGCAACCGAGTCCGACGACGCGAAAGCCTGACCGAGATTTGAGTTACCACCTGACGCTTCGAGGCATTTTAGAACTGTATCCGCGTCTCCGACGATGACGCGATTGTCGAGAAATGCGGCGGCGACTTCTCCGTCTTCTGATTTCCAAACATCGGCACCCGATAATTTTTCGGGAGGTTTTGAGAAGTTAAGCTCCTTGGCCAGAGAAATTCGGATCTTCGCCGGATCGGTTATCGACGCGATGACAGCCGCGTCATCCGCGTCCGGTCCCATCTTCACCGTCACAAGTTGAGAGCCAACTGAGCTCAGAAAAACTTCGGGATTTTCGATCCCGTAAGGCTCAAAAAAACTATCAGAAAAAGCTCCGATCAGACTTCCGCTCATTTGATCTGTCTTCTTTTGCGCCGTAAGGACGAGGCTTCGCCACGCGATCTGCGGATCTTTTATGACGTATCGACTCGCGCTCGCCGCCGATGCCGGAACAAGATCCGTGAGCTGAACGCCGCCTGCCTGTCCCGGAACGATCGTCTCACCGAACACGCGAGACGATTCGTCATCGAGTGTGATTACGGCCTTGTCTTCGATGCCGTCCTTATTCATCGCCATCGTCCATGTCAGTTCCTTTAGCGAATTTCGGAGGATCTCGGGCAGCACCCGCGCGACAAAACTCTGCACTTCTTCTTCCTCGCTCGTATTTTTCGCAAGGAACGCACCGGCGATATTCGCGATCTGACCGACGCCTTCCGGCGAGACATATCCGAAAGCCAATCGGCCTTCGTCGTCCGTAACCTTTGAGTTCTTCGCGATCGATTCCGCCTCGCCGCGTTTCACGGCCAGACATCGTTCGATCGCCGATTCATCGTTTCCGAAAAATATAAGACTGCCCTGCTGCAGCGCGTACGCCTTTCGACCGTCTTTTGCTTTCCATGTATA
The DNA here is from genome assembly GCA_003223025.1 of Acidobacteriota bacterium. GTDB lineage: Bacteria > Acidobacteriota > Blastocatellia > Pyrinomonadales > Pyrinomonadaceae > OLB17. Next base: position 332,160 of record QHXR01000001.1, on the reverse strand, counting down.
GAACTTTCCATCGTCGCGAGGTATCGCCTGCATCTCGACCTCGCCGTCATAAACCTCGTTCACAAACTCGCCCAACTGATCTTCGATAAAGCTTCTCGCCTGCCAGCCCCATGCATTCGTTTCGACGACCGCGACCAGTCGCGGCTGGAAATTAAGCACGGCGTTTTCTTCGGTCACTGCCTCCTCGCTCGTCTGGAACCCGGTAACCGCGATGGAAACCCGAACACCGTCGAGAGCATTCAAATTCGGTTTAGATTTCGCGGCGGCGGCGAATTTTGCGTTCTCCGTTATCGGTCGAAGCGTTTCACGCAGATTCTTCGACTCGAGATAAACGAGCGCGTCTGCCGGAATGACGGTTCGCGGATCCGTGGCTTTCGAACCGCAGCCGATCGAGATTGCAATCACCGCCGAGACGCCGAGACGCAGAGAAATCGACAGTAAGATTCCAACACGCGTCCAACTCCGCTGTCTGCTAGAATCTCTAACAAATCTCGGCGTCTCAGCGTCTCGGCGATAAAAATTCTTCTGTGTTAACATCGTGCGGATATGACGGACAAAATATTTGCTGACGATATTTTACAGGGTAAAGTTGCGTTTGTAACCGGTGGCGGAACTGGGATCACCGGCGGCGTAGCGCGTGCGTTCGCGCGTCACGGGGCAAAGATCGCTATCACGAGCCGCAAAGAAGAAAACCTGATCGCCCAGCAACAGTATATTGAGGAGAACGGCGGAAAATGTTTTTCTGTCGCCGCCGATGTTCGCGATTTTGATGCTGTCCAAAATGCGATCGCGAAAACGGTCGAGCACTACGGGCGGATCGACATCGTCGTAAACGGCGCCGCGGGAAATTTTCTCTGCGCCGCGGATCAGTTGTCGGCAAACGGATTCGGGACGGTTGTCGATATCGATACGAAAGGGACGTTCAACGTCTGTCGCGCATCGTTTGAGGCGCTCAAAGAATCGAAAGGACAGATCCTCAACATCTCGGCGACGCTCCACTATCTGGCGACGCCCCTGCAGATCCATGTTTCTGCCGCGAAGGCGGGCGTCGATGCGATCACGAGAAACTTGTCGGTCGAATGGGGACGTCATGGGATTCGCGTGAACGGGATCGCACCGGGGCCGATCGAGGACACGGAGGGAATGAAGCGACTCCTGCCCGAAGCCTTGAAAGAAAAGATCACTAAAAAGATCCCTCTCGGACGGTTCGGCCGGATCGCCGACATCGAGAACGCGGCACTGTTTTTAAGTTCGGATGCTGCGAGTTATATCAACGGAGTCACACTTGTTGTCGATGGTGGACAGTGGTTATTGGGAACGAGTCTCGGTTAGGTTTTAAGTTTTTTCGCGTAGGTTTTAGCTTTTAGCCAACCGGCGTTGCTGCTGGTTCGTGAGCAAAAAACTCCCCTCCTTCCGAAGGAGGGGAGGCAGCCGCTTCGGCTGACCGGGTGGTTCTCCAACAAGCGGATCCCGAGACTTGGGTGATCGAGCAAGAGAAGTCAGAGAACCACCCCGCCTCGCAAAGCCTCGGCACCCCTCCTTCTGAAGGAGGGAAGCTTTTTGTTATCTAATAATCCACGTCGACATCAGGTGCCGCATCAGGCTTCCCGGCTTTTTTCGGATCAAGTACGGCTCGAAGCACCATCATCTTCGCGAGGATCCGGATCTCTGCACGATCGAAGCGATTTGTCAGAGCTTTCGTTTTCGCAAAATCGGCGTTGGCTAAAACCTCGATCGTGGTATCGGCCATGCCCAATTCTTTCGTGAGCCCTCGTACCATTTGTCCGCCAAAAGCACCGACTTGAACTTCGCCGTCCTGGATCACTTCTTCCGCGACATCGATGAATTCCCCGACCTTAATAAATGCGGCAAGCGTATCGTTCGCGCGTCCGATCGTTTCTTCGAGTAGAGGAAATGCCTTGTCGGGATCCGCGCTCGCGTAACCCGACGCAAGCATCCACGTCAGGATAAAATCCTGGTAATTTTTCGGCGACGGATTTACCATTGACTCCGCATCACGCATGATCTCTTTCGCGAGCTCTTTGTCTCCCGCTTTTGAAACCTGAGTCGCGAGCATGCTAAGTCCCATGATCTTCTTGTCCCGCCCGGGTGTTTGCATGATTATTCCTCGAGCCTGAGCGACGATTTTTTCTCGCTCTTCTTTCGGAAGCTCCCGGTTAGGCAAGTTCTGAACGCCTTCCATTGTCCGGGTCTCCAACTCCTGGCGTTCTTGCGCTTCGCGAACTTCTTTCTCGAGTTTCTCGCGCTTCTCGGGCGACATGTTCGCGTTAGCATTCGAAGCACCTCCGTAATATGCGGCGGTATTGGCGATGGCGTTCGCGGAGTTCGACATCGAGGAATATCTGGACGTCGAGTTCTTAAACTTCGCGCGAATCTGAGACGCCCGGCCGGGGGAATATTTTTGTATAAGGTCGATGTTGCTGATCTCGGCCATATCATTCTCAGCCTGGCTCAGGATCACCTGAGCCATTAGTTCGACAAGTTCTCGAACTTCCGCATTCATGTAGACCGGCCGCTTTCCACCGCGCTCGCGCGACTCATTTAGTCTCTGATCACCAAACCTTATTAAATACTCGATGACACTCAAAAAATTCTCGCGTGCACGATAGCCTGTCGAGTCGTACTTGTCGGTCTTCAGACGACTAAGTATTGCCGCACCAAACTCGATACCCTTTTCCGTATTCTTGGCATAGATCTTCTTCAACAAGTCGATGTGCTGATACGTCACACCCTTTTTGAGTGAGACCGTTGCGAGCTGAGCCGCCTTCGCCGGATCGCGCTGGGCGATCTGGGTCAAAAGCTGCGTCTCAAAATACGGATCCTGTCGCTCGATTTCTTTTCGAAATTCCGGATTCGATATCGCGGAGAGGCTGTCGTTGTAAAAAGAGAATGCGAGTTCCGGATCGTGCTCCGCCATAGTCATCGCGATCTGCTGTCGCACTCCGACCGCCGTCGTGAATCGCTTCACGATCTGAGACTTGTCGGTCGGCTCGAGGCCGAACGACATGAACCCTCCGCCTTGACGATCCGCCATGGTGGCTCCGAGCTCGTTCATCTGCGCATCATACTTCGTCAGCAGATCCTTAAAGTCGGCGATCACGCCGCCGTACATCGACCGGGCTTCGCGTTCGTCATGAAACCACATTAGCCCCGCAAGCTCGGCTGTGAAGCTGATCCGATTCTCGAGCGAGCGCATTCCGTTCACGTCGGTCAGCGTTTCGCGCAGAAATGCGACCGCTTCTTTCTGGAGTTTTTCGCTATCCTTTTCCGGTGTCAGTTCGACGAGCGACTGGCACATCACGGCCGCGGAACAAAAGAGAATGGTGATAAGAATACGTGCGGGAAAGGTCATGCGAGCAGCCTCCGTTCAGTGTCGGGTTATGATAAATTGAATACCGAAATTAGTAAACGCGAATCCATGCTGCTGGTCATCGACAATTACGATTCATTTACATATAACCTCGTGCAATATCTCGGCGAGCTCGGGGCCGAGATGAAAATCGTGAGGAACGACGAAGTGACTGCAGACGAGATCGAGAACGACCTTCGCCCTGAAAAGATCCTGATCTCGCCCGGCCCGGGAACGCCGAATGATGCGGGCATCTCGCTTGAGGTCATCGAGCGATTCTCCGATCGAATTCCGATCCTCGGAGTATGTCTCGGACATCAAGCGATCGGGCAGCATTTCGGCGGGAAGGTCGTGCGTGCACCCGAGCCGGTCCACGGAAAACCGGTCGAGATTCGACACGACGGAAAAACGATCTTTGAAGGTATCAATGAAAATTTTACGGCCGGCCGTTATCATTCTCTCGTAGTCGAGCGAGAATCGATCCCGGACTGCCTCGAGATCTCGGCCGAATCTCCCGACGGTTTAGTGATGGCGATGCGTCATCGTTCACTGCCGATCGAAGGCGTGCAATTTCATCCCGAATCGATCTTGACCGAGCACGGAAAAGTGATTCTGAAGAATTTTCTCCGATCTTAAAATCATTACTAAATTACCAATTACAAAATTAATAATTACATACAAAATCGCATCGGATTTCGCGTCTGATCTAACTGAAAAGTAATTATTAATTTTGTAATTAGTAATTTAGTAATTGCCGATTCGCTTATGCTTCTTTCGCCTCTCGGTTGGGTCTACGGAAAGATCGCTGATATCCGAAACACGCTCTATGAACGTGGCGTGCTGAAATCCTATGACCTCGGTGCTCGAACGATAAGCATTGGCAATGTCACCACCGGCGGCACAGGCAAGACGCCGCTCGTTGCATACGTTGCCGAAATTCTTGCAGATGCCGGAGAAAAGGTTTGCATTCTGACGCGCGGTTATGGACGGCAAAGTTCGGGCCGAGTTTTAGTCTCTGACGGAGCGACCGTTCTCGTCGACGCGCGAACCGGCGGTGATGAACCCGTCGAACTCGCGCGAAAGCTAATCGGGAAGGCGATCGTCGTCGCCGATGCGGATCGAGTTGAGGCGGCAGCGTGGGCGAAGGAAACGTTTGGTATCACGGCGTTCGTTCTAGACGACGGATTCCAGCATCGACGTGCGAAACGGGATTTGGATATCGTTTGCATCGATGCGACGAATCCATTTGGAAACGGCGGGATCGTTCCCGGCGGCATATTACGGGAATCCCTATCGAATCTGAACCGAGCCGACGTTTTTGTCATCACACGGTCTAATCTTGTCAGTTCAACTGACGAGATCATAGAAAAGTTGGGCCAAGAGAATTCCCTCACTACGATCTTCGAATCCACTTTTGAGCTGAGGCGTGTGGCGAAGCTCGACGACCCACGAAGCGACATCGCGGACCGCTCCCGAACTTTTGTATTTTGCGCCGTCGGCAATCCAGAGAGTTTTGTTTCGCAAATAGAGCTTGAAGGATTTGAAGTCGCGGGGTTCCGGTCATTCGCGGACCACCATGACTATTCCCAAAACGACATCGATCAAGTTGAGATCGATGCAAGATCCAAAAATGCGATCTCGCTCATCACGACGGCGAAGGATGCGGTTAAATTGGAAGGTTTGAAATTCGAGTTACCGTGCTATATCGCGGAAGGTGAAGTTATCATCAATGATTCGGACCGTTTTCGCGATCTCGTTCTTTCCGCTTAGGCGCTTCTTTTTTATCCCCCCAGTAAAACGCCCTCACGACAAGCACGTAAACTAGCACGCACAGAAACAGCAAGACAAAAAAGAAGACGATGAGCCAGGCGAGCGGTGACATTACGATTGTTGCTCCTGCGCGAGTTCCTTGTTCTCTTTCGGCTCAAGCAATCCGGTAAACAGACCGCGACTCGAAGTATGCTCAAGAATGTGCTTGTACAAAACAGTCAGTAATGCGACAAGCGGAATTGCGATGAAGACTCCGGGAATTCCCGCAACCTGCTCGCCGGCAAGCACGGACAAAATGACCGCGAGCGGATGTAGGTGAATTCCCTCTCGAATGATCCGCGGATAGATAACGTAATCCTGAGCGAGTCGCAGCACACCGAGAAAGATCACGGTCCACAGAGCTTGCCATCCCGATTCGAATCCGGCGACGAATGTTGCGACGATCGCAAGCGTCAGCGGTCCGAGAAGCGGGATCAGCTCGAGCACGCCCGCGATGATTCCCAACAAAAGAGCGTAATCGTTTCCGAGCGCGTAGAAACCGATCGTGCAGATCAATCCGATCATCACACACGAAATAAGTTGAGCCCGTGTGTATGCCTTCAATGTGTTGTTGACGTCGAACATCACCGACTCGACTCGCGAGCGCCAATCTCCAACCGGAACGACACGTAGCAATCCGACCTTGAACAAATGAGCATCCTTTAGAAAAAAGAAAGCGAGGATCGGAATAAGGATCAGCCACGGAACATATGTCACGGCATAGATCGCTCCGAGTCCGAGAAACGTCGTCACAAAATTACCCGAAGCTTCGAGAAACAAGTTGATTCGTTCGTTTATCTGCGTCTGCACGCTGTCGGCGACACGTGCCCTATCGAGCCGGCGATTGAGATCGTTGATCGCCGTCTGAACCGAGGTCGTGTATGCGGGGATGTTTTCAACAAAGGCGCGACCTTGCCGCGAGATGCCCGGTGCAAGATAGTAAGCCGCGACACCAAGTACAGAGAACACGAGTAAAAACGCCGTCGCGATCGCAAGCGAGCGCGGCATCAACTTTGGATAGCTTCCTTCGAACGGTTTCCGAATTAGCTCGACCAGCGGATTGATCAGGTATGCGAAAAAGATCGCGAGCACGATCATGAAAAACAGGTAGGTCAGAGAGCTAAGGACGAGCCCGAGAAAATCTTTGACCGCCAGCAGCACTACGACGATGACTACGACTCGAACGATCGATCGCGCGGACGGCGACGACGACACCAGTGATACGCGTTGGATGTGCTCGGACTTTTCGCCAAGAATATTTTCGTTCGATATCTCGGGCGTCTCTTCCGTCTCTTCAGACTTTTCGTTTTCGTTTGCCATGCTCCGTCCGTTTACCTATTTCCGTTCGAATTCACATTAGCATTTACAAACACCGGTCCGCTGTCGGCTTTGGAAAAATTGTCCATCTTGAACCTATCGCCGGACCCTTTCGGCAGAGGCGGGAATGGAAAATTGCTTCCGATTATTATCGCCTTGCCGCCATCGGAAAGCATACGCCGGTTTGCTTGTGCACCGACGTTCTTGCTGATCCAATCCTTGTCCGACGCATCCATCGCCTGACCGTCCTTTTTTCGAAAGACGAGGATGAATTTGAAGTCCGCCGTGCGCATCGACTCGAGATCCTGATCAAATCCGACCGGAGCGGGAACGGAATTGGAATTCCCATCGGCGATGTCGGCCGGACGATTCTCGTTCGCCGACTCGAGTATCCGCTGATTCGGACCGCACGCCGCGATCACGCAAATTGCAAACATCAAAAGTATTGCCGAGCTCATCTTCACTGATTGTCTTCGTCCTCACCGTTTGCGGTTGCGTTTGCGTTTACGTTGCCGTTCACATTGCCCGAGTTCTCCTCGGCATCGAGGATCTTTTTCTCTTCGTCGGTTTCGGGAGCATCTTCAACTGCGTCCTTCGGCGGCTCGCCTTTCACGTCTCGGATCTTGAGTATGCGGGCTTCGTCGTCTTCATACGCCATATCGACCCATCCGCTGTCGAGCAGTTTTGCAAACATGTCGTCATTCTCTTTCGCATCCGCAAAGACGTAATTCGCGCCGAACTTCTCGCGGATCATCGGAGCCGCGTCGGTGACCTTTCCGTTCGTTATGTCCTGGAGCAGCACATATAGATCGGGATTTTTGGAATAAAGATAGTTGGGATCCAGGCCGTAGACGTACGTGTGTTTTGTATCGAGAAAAAACAGTTTCGGGAAGTCGTCCCAATTGCAGTTAAAGATGCGCTCGCCAGCCGGAATATTCTCTTTGCCGTTTGCATCGACACCGGTCGCCCATGTCATCGCACGACGATAACGCTCGTCGGAATCATTTGCCGCGATGGTCTCAGCAAGGCCTTCCTGTTCGAATCCGAACATGTGAAAACCCTTTGTGTTCAGGACAAAGTAAACGACGAGCAGAACCCCGATCGCAGTTATTGCTACCAACTGCAACGTGTGCCCCAGCTCTTGCTTCTCGGTCTTCTTGTCGGCGTCGAGATATGGATCGATGTCGCGTTGGAAATGTTCGGGAAGCTGCACGACTTTCGGTGCGCGGAAAGCCTGCAGGCTGAATGCCGCGAACAAAACCGCGAACGGAGGAAAATATTCGGCGAATCGTTTCGATCGAAATTGCGCCGCAAGCAGGATCGAAACAAAGGTCAGGAAAAACGTCGCCTTCTCTGGAAGCTTCCCGTTCTTCGGCATGAAGAGAATGTAGCCAAACAGCATCGCGATCATCGCGACCGGGAAATGCGTCAGCAGTTCCATACCGGAATACGGATACCATTCGCCGCCGACCGCGACCGCGAAGTCGGAACCGACTTTGAACTTTGTTCCGAAGTGTTCGAGGAAAAGATAAATGTTATGCGGGAAGTAGGGATTGATGACATTCCCGAGAAACATCCCGATCGTCGTATAAGTGATCGGGCGCCATTCGAGACGTCGTTCGTTCCACCCGATGATTGCCGTCCAGATGATCGCCGCGAACCAAAGCAGCGGGAATAAACTATATGTCCAAACGAACGCGAACATCAGCGGCAGCAGCCAGACATACTTTCGTTCGAACAAAAGATAGATCCCGGCGATCGTGATGACGATTGTCAACGCCGGCGCCTTGGCCATGCTCATCCTGTAATAGAACATGTTCGCGCAGGTGAAGATCGCAGCGAGCCAAACGAGCAGGTAGTCGACGTTATAACGGTAAAGGAGCCAATAGACGGAGAAAACGGCAACCGTCGAGAACGTCACGGCCGCGACCTTTGCCGCCATCACTGGTTCGAGAAACCAAAGAAACGGGATCTGGAGCAAGTGAAAGAGGAAGTGGTGATCGTTGTAATCCTGCGGGTTGAGAACCGTTAGCGGCAGCCATTGGAAAGTCGGAAGCCACTTCCCGTGCGAGAAATTTTCCCAAAGCAGCGAGCTCCAGCGAATGTGATAGTAGCCGTCCCAATCTCCGCAGCAGATCGCGTCGGTTCTGAACTGGAGGAATGTAAGGATCATCGCGATAGCGATAAATCCAAAGATCAGATAAACGAACCGTGTCGCCTCTTCGGTCTCAAGATACTGTCGCCAGGTGATCTTTGTCCTGATTGGTTCCGATGTCCCGGTCGAAGTTCCGGTCGGTAAGATTTCGTCCATTTATTGCAGCGTTTTCGAGCGCGTAATTAAATTCAGAAAGTATCACGAAACAAACGGAAATATCTAGAAGGTCTCATCGCTGGCACGTCTCGCGGCACAATAAAAGAAGACTCCCCTCCTTCCGAAGGAGGGGTGGCCGAGTCTTCGAGGCCGGGGTGGTTCTCAGCCGCGCGGTCGTCGGAATGAGGCGTTCAAAGATACGACGCGAGGAGAACCACCCCGTCAGCCGAAGCGGCTGCCACCCCTCCTTCGGAAGGAGCGGAGTCTTTTGTTGCGATTCCACAATTCAACACCTAGAATCTGACCTTTAACAATGTATCCAAAAGGCAATCTATTCATCCCGGCGTCGCACGGGCAACTCGAGGCGATACAAAAAGAGCCGACCGGCGAACCAAGAGGAGTCGCGCTAGTTTGTCATCCGCATCCCCTCGGCGGCGGTACGATGCATAACAAGGTCGTATTCCGAGCCGCGGCTGGTTTGGTCGATGCGGGCCTGATCACGGTGCGATTCAATTTCCGCGGCGTCGGTTCCTCGACCGGAACCCACAACGAGATCGAAGGCGGACGTGAGGATGTCCGCGACGCTCTCGAATATCTCGCAGGCGAATATCCCGGACAGCCGATCACGCTCGCGGGATTTTCGTTTGGCTCGCGAACCGGAATGGAAGTCGGCATGTCGGACGATCGAGTTATTCGTCTGATCAGCATCGGCACTCCGGTCGACAAGTACGGCGACTACGAGTTTTTAACAACGGTGCGTAAGCCGATCCTCTTCGTTCACGGAGATCAAGACGAATTCGGCGCTGTCGAGAATGTGCGGAAGCTAGTCAACCAGATTGCAACCGCCGAGTTGGTGGTCTTCGAAAACTGTGGACATTTTTTTGATGATCATCTGAGCGAACTGCGCGAGACGATCAAAGACTGGACGGTGACAGATCAGAACCGCGAGCGGTAGCGACCGGGTCACCCGTAAATAACCTCAGCTCAAGTCCGGCGAGGGCTACCCGGTCGCTATCGCTCGCGGTTCTGACCTTTTCACTATGGAAGAACAAAAAACAATTACCCGCGATGCTGCGATCCGACTGACGATGATGCCGCGCGATACGAATGCACACGGCACGGTCTTCGGCGGGATCATTCTCAGCTACATCGACGTCGCAGGCGGAGTCGAATCGATTCGTCACACGAAGCACAACCGCTTTGTGACGGTCGCGATGAAGGAAGTCATTTTTCACGAGCCTGTTTATATCGGCGATCTTGTCAGCTTCTACGCACGGACGATAAAAGTCGGAAAGACGTCGATTACGATCCATGTAGATGTTGAGGCCGAACGATTCGGAACGCCGGGTGTCGTCGTGAAAGTTACCGAAGCCGAGGTGATCTTCGTCGCGATCAACGAAGCGGGCGAGAAAGTGCAGATCGGAAAATAATGCCAACCTGGAAACTCGAAGTTGAATACGAAGGAACGCGCTATCGCGGTTGGCAGATGCAGCACAACGCGAAGTCGGTCCAGGGCGAGATGCAAGACGCGGCTCGTCAGCTCTTTACCTCAAAGCCCGAAATCTACGGATCCGGGCGGACGGATGCCGGCGTGCATGCAGTCGCGCAGATCGTGCATCTCAAGGTTCCCGAGCTTCAAAAGAACATCACGCCGCGACAGATCCAACACGGCTTCAACGATCTTCTTCCGCACGACATCAACATCCTAAATGTCAGCAACGCTCCAGATGACTTTCACGCTCGTCACAGTGCGATCGCCCGGTATTATCTTTACCAGATCTCAAGGCGCCGGACGGCGATGGCGAAGAATTTCGTCTGGTGGATAAAGGACGATCTCGACGCCGCGGCTATGAATCAAGCGGCGGCGATGCTTGTGGGCAAAAATAATTTCGGTTCGTTTTGCGAGCAGGAGGAAGGCAAGAAACAATCGACGATCGTTCACGTCGAACGCGCCGAAGTGTTCGTCGATGGCGACTTAATCTGTTTCCGAATCGGTGCGAGCCATTTTCTCTGGAAGATGGTGCGCAGGATCGTCGGCATGCTCGCAGAAGTCGGACGTGGAAATCTGACGTACGACGCCTTCGAACGTCTGCTGAAATTCAAATCTGACGTGCCGGCAAAATTCACTGCACCGCCTTCCGGACTTTTTCTTGAGAAGGTTTTGTATAAGGGCGATAAGCCGGCGCTTGAGCGGTCCGCGATCATATCCGTGAAATGAATCGATGCTTGCTTTCAGGTTCCCTTTATGCCAAATTCAATTCAAACAGAGTTTTAGAGAAATTTACCATCGGAGATTTTTTTGATGCAGATAATCACTGCCGAGACTGCGAACGGCCCCATTAGTATCGAGGCCGAAGACGGCCGCAAATTGGTCCTCGCGATCGAGGATTCAGGTATCGACATTCTTCACCGCTGCGGCGGCAACGCGCGTTGCACGACGTGTCGGGTGGAGATCCTTTCCGGTGATCCCGGACCGATCGGCGATCCGGAAAAGGCGATCCTCGCGACGAAAACCGACCTGGGCGATCACACTCGTCTCTCGTGTCAGGTCCGCGTGATGGACAATCTGCACGTCCGAGTCATCAATCAGGCGAGCGTCAAAGGACTCGATCCCGGTCCGCGACCTGAGGACGGATAATTTTTTATATTCTGGCGAACAAGGAGAGGAAACAAATGTTTGATAAATGGAGAAACGCGGAATTTGAAATCGCGGAAGCGCATTGCGACGGACCTTGCGGCGTTTACGATCCGAGTCAGGCTCGTATCGAAGCCGAATCGGTTTTGCAGCTCACGAAAAAGATCCTCGATCTGAAAATGCCCGATGGCGGGGACGCAAAAGCGAGCGCAGCATATCAAAATACGCTGACGCGCTTCATCGCGATCAAAGAAGAGCGAGCCGAGCTTGCGAAGCATCATCTGCTCGTTCTTTGGACCGACTACTTCAAGCCGGCGCACCTCGAGAAATATCCCGATCTGCACGAGCTGTTTTGGAAAGCGGCGAAGACTTGCTCCGCGTGCAAACAAGAGGTCTCGCTCGAGCATGCGCAGGAATTGATGGACAGCATCAAGCGCGTTCACGAGATCTTTTGGGAAACCAAAGGCAAAGACGTTCCCTGGTTCACGGCGAGCTAACTCGAAGAAGTTTTAGTTTGATGCGGATGATCGCCCACGCCGGCTTTCGTCCGCATTTTCATTTTATGATGAATCCAGTTTCCAGTAGTCAGTATCGAGTTACCAGACTGGCTACTCGATACTGATTACTGGAAACTGGATCACACCCATGCTGCGCGAAGCGAATTGGAAAGATCGGATAATGTACGCTCTCGGGAAACGAAAGATCTTCCGTGTTCAGGGCGACTCGATGCTCCCGACGCTGAAAGACGGCGATGCGGTGATGATCATTCCGACGAAGTTGATCGAGCCCGGAGACGTTGTCCTGGCAGATCACCCTTATAAATCCAGCGTAAAAATACTAAAACGGGTAACCGGAACCGATGGTGAGGGCCGATATTTGTTGACTGGCGATAATCCGGCGCAAAGCACCGACAGTCGCACATTCGGGAGCCTTTCGATAGAATGTATTCAAGGAAAAGCGGTCTGCCGCATGAGTAAATGATCGAAGAAAAAGTTTTAGTTGAGAAGTTTTTGAACCGTAAAGGTCGCGAGCGTTTGAAGAAGCCGGACTGGCTGAAGATCAAGCTCGGCGATCCGCGCAACCAGAACGCGGTCCTCGATCTCATCAGCGGATTGAACCTCCACACCGTCTGCCAGGAAGCGAAGTGCCCGAACATTTTCGAATGCTGGACCGATAAGACCGCGACATTTATGCTCGGCGGCGATACTTGCACGCGTCACTGCGGATTCTGCGCCGTGAACAAAGGCAAGCCGATGGATCTCGATCCGATGGAGCCGACGCACGTCGCCGAAGCGGTTCGTCATCTCGATCTCAAACATGCCGTCATTACATCCGTGAATCGCGACGATCTTCCCGCCGGCGGTTCGATGCACTGGGCAGAAACGATCACGACAGTTCGCGAACTTAATCCCGAGTGTAAAGTCGAAGTTCTTATTCCGGACTTCAATGGTGACGAAAATGCTCTGAACAATGTTCTACGCGCACGTCCCGACGTTCTCAATCACAACACGGAAACGATCGCTCGACTTTACCGACGAGTTCGGCCCGACGCGATCTACGAACAGTCGATGGAGCTGCTAACACGAGCTGCCCACTGGCGCGACACCGAGCAGTCGACGATGCTGACGAAGAGCGGGATCATGGCCGGACTCGGTGAAGAGTTTGAAGAAGTCGTCGAACTGATGCGGGACCTCCGAAAGGCATCGTGCGACATCATGACGATCGGCCAATATCTCCAGCCTTATGAGAAACGCCTACCAGTCGAACGCTACGTGACACCCGAAGAATTCGCCGAATGGAAAAAGATCGGCGAAGCGATGGGATTCAAGCACGTCGAATCGTCGCCGCTGACGCGAAGTTCGTATCACGCACGACAGCAGACCGAGAGCGGAGAGAGCCCCCGCTAGCTTCCAGAGAATTCTCGCTAAATTCGCACTAAATTCGACAACCGTAGTACCATGTTTCCATGAAGCTATCACGCGACATTCAAAGCTTGAGCGTTTTCAAACGGGACACTTCAAAATTCTTGAAGCAGATGAAGAAGACCGGGCAGCCGATCGTGCTGACAGTCAATGGCAAAGCCGCTGCAGTCGTTCATGATCCCGACAGTTATCAGGACTATCTCCGCGAGAAGGATCGGCTGGAAGCCATCGCCGGAATTCAGCGGGGATTGGCGGATGTCAAAGCCGGCAGGACACGAGTCGCGGAAGATGTTTTTCGTGATCTCTTTGAAAGATTCGGAATTCCGGATAACGAATGAAACGATATCGTGTCGAATTCTCCGACACAGCTGAATCTGAGCTGGTCGACTCGATAATCTGGGGCGTTACGAATTGGGGCAAAGAACCTACCTTTCGCTGGGCCCGCAATCTTCGTCAGAAAGTAACGACGCTCCTTGCCGCGAATCCGCTTGCGCATCCTTTGGCTCCTGAATCGAAGTGGGCTTCAGTTGAAGTCCGGCAACTTATCGTCGGCCGTTACCGGGTGTTGTTTGAGATCAGAGGTAAGACGGTCAACATTTTGCATATCACGGGTCCATTTATCGAATCCGCTGACCGCGACATAGACGGATAAAGTGACCGCGATTGAAATCTTCGCGATGACTACGATTCCGCTCCGACGGCCTTACCCTCACGCCAAAAGAAAAGCTAGACACCGATAAATCTTCGGCGCTATTATTCCGCGTCTGGTTACAACCAAATCCTATGAACTCAATTCGTCGAACCCACAGCGCCGTAGTCCGTCTCGGATTCGGAATGGCCATCCTTTTTCTTTTTCTTCCCGTCCCCGCGACATCGCAGGCTCTCGAATGGGAAGTAGTCAATCCGTTTCGATTTATCGTCGATCAGCCTTCGATCGAAGTATTGAAAAAAGCCAATGCTTCAGTAAATTCGGCCGAGGGGCTCGAAAGAGCTCTGCAGAAACTGGACGAGGAAAAGATCGATAATGAGCGGAAAGCTGATCTACGGAAGTGTTTCGCGGAAGGAAAGCCTGAGGACACGTGCAAAAATGAGATCGGGCATTCATACCTTGGCTGGTTCGCAGGGCTGGCAAAAGATAACTACAAGAAGACTTGTTGGGACGCGGAGAACCTAGTGTTCAGTAAGGAGAAGTGTCCCGACTATATTAAACCCACTAAGCATCGTGTACGTGTGTGGCTCCCAACGCTGGTCGGACCCGATTTCTCCGATGCCACTTGGCTAGGTGACGGAATGCAATTAAGTGAGCAGAAGAATTGCGATCGCTCGATATACAAATTTCCCTGCATTGAATTCGACGCTGAATACATCTACACAAAGCCGGGCGGTACGACCGTCTCACTCAATCGCCCGGATGGAAGCATTATTGCGAAAACCCCAAAGCCCATTCTCGTGAAAGATAATCTGATCGTAGGGCTCGGAGACTCTTACGCCTCCGGAGAAGGTAACCCGGACATTCCAGCGTCTTTCCTCGATAAACAGTCTGACGTTGATTTTGCATATTTCTGGAAGTGGAGGCGAATGCCGCGAAAGGACAAGAACTCGGGCGTAGCATGGCTTGATACGCGTTGCCATCGCTCGATGTATTCTTATCAGTTCAAAACTGCGTTGCAATTTGCTCTAAACAAGAAACAAGAGGCGGTTACGTTTGTGAGCTACTCATGCTCGGGCGGCACGACGGATACGATCATCAGTAAAACCCAAAAGGCAAAGGAAAAAATGCAGACGGGCGTGGATAACGTTGTCCGTCCCCAGTTAGAGGTTCTCCGTAAAGTGCTTCAAGGGCGCGAAGTCGACTATCTGTTGCTTAGCACGGGCGGAAACGATTTACATTTTGCTGAGTACGTAGCAAACATCATCATGTCCGGCAGGACGCGTCTAATGCTAAAGGTATTTCATCAGGCGTTGTCGCCGAGCGAAAAGGAGACGATCGACGGGATCGCAAAACTTCAGGACAACTACGCTAAACTTCAGAAAACGCTTTTCACACCATCGACAGGTATCGCGATACGCGGTTGCAAAAAAGAAGAGCCTTGTCGGCGGATAATTCTCACGGCTTATCCCGACTATTTTCAAGACGAAAATGATAAGCCATGCGCCGCTAATCGCGACGAATTTACGATTCCATTCAATGAAGACGAGGGGAGGGAGAAGCGTGCCGGTTCCATAAAGGAGCTCTTCGCGACCAAATTATTCGAGTTTCAGCGTAAGACCGATATCGACACCGGCAGTGAGCCGACCCGATGGACATTAGCCACTTCCCATCTCGATAGATATTCGGGCAGAGGCTTCTGCGCACAAGGTCGATCGCAGGGAATGGACGCGACTAACAAACCGATGCCGCTCAGTGTCGACGAGAACTTCATGATGCTCAGGCGGCGCGATCATAATTGGTACGCGCGCGATTGGGCAAGAGATGAAATCGTTCGAAATTATGATCCACGCAATTACAAGGCATATGGGCTGCGGCAGCGTTGGATCCGGCTTCCCGTTGATTCAAAAATGACGACAGACGAACAGAAGCGCTTTCTGAATTGGTTTTCGTACGACCTCTTTTTTCTTGATGATCGATCTACCGTTATGCATCCAACCGCGCACGCTCTCGCGGTGCACGCGGACGCGAACATCAAGAAAATCGACGAACTTGAGGGACCGGCAAAGCCTTGAGTGGCTCTCTTCGTCAAACATGCTAATATTCTGCCTCATAAGCTTATGAACGAATCAGAAAACAAAAGCGCGATCGAAGTTTTGAACCGGATCCTTGAGCTCGAGCTCGCCGGCGTTGTGCGGTATACGCACTATGCCTTAATGGTTTTCGGATATAACCGAATTCCGATCGTGTCGTGGTTGAAGAGCAACGGTGACGAAAGTCTTATGCATGCGCACAAGGCCGGGGAATTTGTCACGATGCTCGGAGGTCATCCGAGCTTGAAGATCGGGCCGTTGCTTGAGACGCACCAGCATGATATCGGCGATATTCTTCGCGAGAGCCTTGAACAGGAAAGCTCGACGCTCGCCGCTTACTACGAGCTTCTGAGATTGACCGAAGGCAAATCCGTTGCGCTCGAAGAATACGCCCGAGAGATGATACTGCTCGAGGAAATGCATCTCGATGAGGTGAACAAGATGCTGCGCAAGCCGGGTGAGATCCAACCTTTCGCCGAATAGATAAACGTGACGACGATCCTTGAAACTGAGCGATTGCGACTCCGCAAAATTGTGGTCGACGACGCGGAGTTCGTCCACGGCCTGATGAATGATCCGGCGTACCTCGAATATATCGGCGACAAGGGCGTCAGGACGGTCGCCGACGCGGAACGTTTCGTGCAGGACGTCGCGATGAAGAGTTACGACGAAAACGGATTCGGTCATTACATCGTCCAGCTCAAAAGCGACGGCACTCCGATCGGGACATGCGGTTATGTGAAGCGCGATGAACTAGACGATCCCGACATCGGCTTCGCTTTTCTTCCCGAGTTTCGCAAACACGGCTACGCGTTGGAATCAGCGAAGGCGATCCTGGAGTTTGGTATCGATTCACTCGGCTTTACGAACATCTCCGCGATAACGACGCCGGACAACGAACGTTCGGGTCAACTACTTGCTAAGCTCGGGTTCAGTTTCGAACGACTCATCTCGATGTCGAACGGAAACGAGCTGCGGCTTTTCACATTTTCGAAATGAAATTCGGACTCATCGCGGGCAATGGACAATTCCCTTTCCTCGTCGTTGAGGGCGCGCGCAAACAAGGTGCGAGTCTCGCCATCGCCGCGATAAAAGAAGAGACCGACAAACGGATCGACGAAGTTGCCGATGACGTCCAATGGGTCGGGATCGGGCAACTTGGAAAGATGATCTCGTACTTCAAATCGCGCGGCGTGACGAAGGCGATCATGGCCGGTCAGGTAAAGCACGTCCAGATCTTTTCCGGATCGCTTCCCGATGTGCGAATGCTAAAAATGCTCTGGAATTTGCCGCGTCGAAATACGGACGCGTTGATCGGCGGCGTGGCGGACGAGCTCGCGAGCGAAGGGATCGAGCTTATCGACTCGACATATTTCCTGCAGGACAATCTCGCACCGCCGGGCGCAATTACAAAACGCAAACCGAGTGACATCGAGCTCGGCAACATCGAGTACGGTCTGCACATCGCGGACGAGATCGCGCGGCTCGACCTCGGCCAGACGATCGTCGTTCGCGCGAAAGCATGCGTCGCGATCGAAGCGATGGAAGGAACGGATGCGACGATTCGCAGGGCGGGTGATTTGGCGAAGGGAAAATTGACCGTCGTCAAAGTCGCGAAGCCCGATCAGGATATGCGATTCGACGTTCCCGTCGTCGGTGTTCCGACCATCGAGACAATGATCGCGGCCGGTGCGACTTGCCTGTCGGTCACGGCTGGCAAAACGTTGATCTTCGATCGTGAACAGATGATCTCTCTTGCAGACAAAAATTCGATCGCAATATTCGGCTCGTAAAACGAAACAATTCCCCGTAAATCCCCGTAATACGACTTTTGACCAACTACACACCAATTTTCGGAGAGATAATGAGAAGAAACCTTTTCGCTTTTTTACTTACTTTAAGTCTGCTCGCCTCGTCGGGTTTTGCTCAGGCCGTGAAGATCACGTCCGCCGAGCGAAAGATCGCCGAAGGAATAACGGCAGATCAGATGAGCAGCTATCTTTACTTCGTCGCGTCGGACGCCATGGGCGGTCGCGACACGCCGTCGAGCGGTCTCGACGTAACCGCGGAGTTCATCAAGATGAATCTTCAGAAATGGGGATTCAAACCGGCGGGCGACAACGGAACCTTTTTCCAGAAGATCGCATTAACGCGAGAGAGCCTCGATCCCGAGAAGACGACGCTGGAAGTTGGCGGACAAGCTTATAAGTTTGCCGAAGATTTTTATCGTGTCAGCGGAAGCGGTTCGGTGAGCGGTCCGATAGTTTTTGGAAAGACCGGCTGGCTCGTGAAGTCCAAGGGAATCGACGCGTATGCCGGCGTCGATGTTAAAGGTAAGATCGTCGTGCTCTATAGCTCGGCGTTCAGCCAGCAGACGATGATCCCGCGTCCCGCCGGCGTTACGCAGGAAGATTTGAAGGGCGAGGTTGGTGTCGACTGGGCCAATCCGCTGGCTTATGCCAAGGCAAAAGGCGCGGCAGGAGTAATCGTCATCGCTCCTCCGGAGATTCAGGGAATGTGGGGCCAGCTCCGCGGCTTCCTCGGACGCGGTCGTACGATGGTCGAGAAATTTCGACCGGCGGACACCGGAAACAATCCGCCCGCGTTCTTGGTTTCAGAGAAAGTCGGAAACGCGATCTTTGCCGGTGAGGCGGCAGACAAAACGTCCGCGAACGCTTTCGAGATCAAGAAGACGGCGAGCCTGAGTTCCGTTAGTAAAACGGAACATCTCATGACACAGAATGTCGCCGCGATCTGGGAAGGCCGCGATCCGGTTCTGAAAAACGAGATGGTTGCGATCGGCGCTCACTACGATCACGTCGGCACGAATCCGAATGCACCCGGCGAGGACAAGATCTGGAACGGCGCTGACGATGACGGCTCGGGAACGGTTGCCGTGCTTTCGATCGCCGAAGCACTGGCGAAATCGAAAACACGTCCGAAGCGTTCGATACTTTTTGTCTGGCATGCCGGCGAAGAAAAAGGATTGTGGGGTTCGGAGTACTTCAACAAGTTTCCGACTGTCGATATCAAGAACGTCATCGCGCAACTCAACATCGATATGATCGGCCGCAGCCGCAAGCCGGGCGACACAAATCCGAAGAACAAGGATCTGACGGATGAGAATTCGATCTATGTTATCGGCGCGGAGATGATGAGCTCGACACTCGGCTCGATCGTGAAAGGAACGAACGAAGGCTTTTTGAAACTCGGATACGATTATCGATACGACGATCCGAAAGACACAAACCGGTTCTTCTTCCGGTCGGATCATTTCAACTACGCGTTGAACGGGATCCCGATCACGTTCTGGTTTGACGGAGTTCACGAGGACTATCATCAGCCGGGCGATTCACCTGACAAGATCGATTACGCAAAGATGGAGAAAGTTGCGCGAACGATCTTCCTGACGATGTGGGAAGTCTCGGACCTTCCGACGAGGCCGGCTGTTGATAAACAGTTGCCACCTGAGCTTAATCAGCGATAAGGAAGAAGCGGGAGAAGAGACAAGAGACAGGAGACAGGAGACAAGAGATTGTTTCTTGTCTCTTGTCTCTTGTCTCCTGTCTTCTGTCTACTTCTCGGCTTTACTCTTCTCCGCGATGAGCCATTCCGCACGCTCGAGAAACTTTTTTAACAGATCCGCTCTGATCTGACCGTACGTTTTCCCTTTCGGTTCGGCCTTCGCCGAACTCGCTGCCGGAGCTGTACCGTCAGAATCCTCCGCTTCGTCGCCACTCTCCGGCACGGGCTGCGTTGCCACCGGCTGTACCAAGCGAAATACGACTTGATCTCCGGTGTTGTCCGCCGGAGCTGTCGCCGTCTGTTCATTCTCCGCTTCCTCAGGTTCTTCCGCTTCGACTTCGTCCTCGTCATCGCGCCACCGAATATCGCTGTACTCTGCCGCAACCTGATTCAGATCATCGTCAGCCAGGATCGACGCGATCGATTCCATCAGATCGGAGTTAAGGTTGGCGTCCGACGTGTAATAGCGTAATTGAGCAAGAAGATCCGCGGCTACTTCTGCGTTGCCCCAGTGTTTGACGATCTCGATGAGTTCCCTGTCGCCGAGATTCAACCCGGCGTTCTCATTGCGGTCGGCACGCCCTTTCGGATCGGGGCGCTTTCGATTCAACAACGTCTGCGTCAGGATCAGTTTTTGACCTTCGGTGATCGCCTTCGCAAAATTCTCGTCACCGGTATCAAATTTCTTCGGCGGTTGCGGTTCGTAATGGGCAGGTTCGTTTTCCTGCTCTTTCTCCATGTCGGTCTTCGGCTCGTCCGCCTCCTTTGCTCGCTCAGCCCGCCAGTCAAGTGTCTGAAAACTTCGGAGCAGTTCGTAAGTACCTTCCCATCGAGTCTGCGGATCTTCGGCGCATCTGACGATCCACGCAACGAGATCTGAGTAGCTCGGGTCATCATGCGAAAAGATCTCGTTCAACTCGCGGATGCGCGGCTCGTACGACGAAAGTTTCTCCTGCGTCATTTTCTTGAGGCCGTCCCGGTAATCCGCCAGTTCTGGATCGCCCGTGTCGTCATCCTTGTTGAGAAACAAAAGTACGCGATCACCCGGTTTCACTTCGGCGTCTTCGACTTCGGCGTCCATCTCTTCGACATCCGACTCGTCGGACTCGGTGGACGTATTCACATTTTCCTCGACTGCCGCGCCGTCTGAAGTGTCTGGTTCTGTAGATGTGTTTTCTTCTACGGCGACGGGTATCGAGTCGAACCGGTACTCAGAGTCCTCGAGCACGAGCATCTTCTTCGTCTCGCCCTTGAGGGAGTACGAAAGGCTAAAGAATTTTTTTATTGGAACGATCTTGTATCCCGCGGTCTCCTTTGCGGGCTCGCCTTCTTCGATACGATCGAACGTGCCGACGTATATGAACTGACTGCTGCGGTAGAGCGACAAGAGCGTGACCGGTAATTTTTCGCCGCAACGTCGCGCGGAGACCGATGTCGGTGTTAACAGGGTCGAGATGAGAAGAACAAAGATCGAGGCACACGAAAGAAGAGATCTGAACATACGAGAAACTCCTTCACGAAACTGAAATCGCGCAGCTGCCTGAGCGTAAGAATCGGCAACTCGGCTTTTCGTTTGCTGACGCCGGAAACTTTTTAAGTTAGACAACCGGCGACAGTTCGTTGTTCCGTTATTTCTCGGTGTTTTGAACGATCCGGTAAGCTTCCGATTTACTTAGACCGAATTCTTTCGCGACTTTTTTCAGAGCGGCCTTCCGGTCGATCCCTTCGGCCTGGAGCTGCTCTAGTCTGTCGGGTAACGACATCCTTTCCGCATTCGCCGGCCGATGATCGCGAACTCGGTCGATAAGTAGAACGAGTTCACCCTTAACAGTCGCAGAGGAAAATTTGGCGTGTAGTTCTGATAGCGTTCCGCGGGAGAATTCTTCGTGGAGTTTTGTGATCTCACGTGCGATCACCGCGCGACGATCGCCGAGGACGTCCGCGGCATCCAAAAGCGTCGCGGCGATCCGGCGCGGAGATTCGTAGAAAATGATCGTCGCCGGAATCTCGGCGATCTCGAGAAGTCGTTTTCGACGCTCGCCTTTTTTTGATGGCAAGAATCCGCCGAAGAAAAGCGAGTCGGTGGGAAGGCCGGA
>QHXR01000001.1:23737-310427 GCA_003223025.1 Acidobacteriota bacterium | reverse complement strand
AACATCGATTCCGGATTCGATCGCACGCTCGACAATTCGAAAGCTCGGATCAGAGATGCCGGGCGTTCCCGCATCCGACACGACTGCGACGGATCCGCCTTCCAGAATCTGCTGCACCAATTCTTCGGCGCGTTCGGCTTCATTGTGTTCGTGATAACTGACAACTTTGTTCGCAATTCCAAAGTGCGTGAGAAGCTTTCGCGTGTGCCGCGTATCTTCACATGCGATCACGCTGACCGACTTGAGCGTCTCGACGGCGCGAAACGTAAGATCGTTGAGATTTCCGATCGGAGTTGCGACAAGATAAAGAGTACCGAGCATAAGATCGCTGATGAGTCAGTCATAAACATAAGCCGTGGACGGATCGAATTCAAAAGGAGGACGCAGTTTAATGAGCTCCGGTTTTTTTAGCTCGGCTTGGGCGGATCGCGCGGATGAGAACGAATCCCTTTTCTTCTTGTGCTGCGTGGTCGTCTTCTTTTCGTGTTCTTTGCTGTGTGTTCGTGGTTCCAGCTCTTAATCTTTCCGAGACTGAAACCAGTTACACAACAAACAACACGAAAAGGAAAAATTCAGATCCGTCTTGATCCGCGTCCACCAAAATCCGAGCAACAAAAAAACCCCGGCGGGGGCCGGGGTATATATTGCTCGAAATGCGCTGTCCGTTAGAAGGGCAGCGGGAAGGGGACTCTGTTTCTCCAATTAGAATTTCGATTCTGATTACGGCCGCCGTTGTAATACCCGAGACCGTATGCGTCGGCAACTACGCGAAGATCGTTGCGTATCTGGCTCCAATCGCCATTACCGTTTCGACCGCCGCCGCGTGAACGACCCATCTCGTTCTCAAGCTGCGATCCGATGCCTAGCACACGTTCGGCCTCGTCACGACTGTTATTCAAATTTCGGCCGCGTCCATATGCATCGGCGAGATTGTCAGTCGCTCGCGCAAACTGATCGGTAAGATTTTCGAGATTATCAATACGATTGTTGCGGCCGTATCGATCATTGCTGCGATTGTCCATACGATCGAGCTGCTTCTCCAAATTCCGCGCACGATTTTTCAGGCTTTCGATCGCGCCTCGAATATTTCGGTTGTAGCCGCCGTTGTTGTTTCCGTAGTAAGGATCGTTGCGATTGTTACCGCCGTAGTAAGGGTCGTTGCGATTCGGATCATTTCGCCATTGGGCGGATGCGATCGCCGGCAGGGCCAGAACCAAGAGAGCGAGGGTAAAGATAGGAGCCAAGGTGGTAAATCGTTTCATCTGTTTCTCCAAAAAATTGATTAGCTGCAGGGTCAACGCCGGTGCTTGTCGTTCCAACTCTCTGGCAGTTCATGCGTTGCCATTCCGGCAAACAGCAATGAATGTGCCAGTGCAAAGGTTTGTAAATCGCCAAAGACTAAGTGAAGAAATATCGTGAGTTAGATATTCGGTTGAAGTCGGAACGGCATCGCGATGCGAAATCGCATACGCAAATGGTAGAGAGTGACTGACGAGATTGTTGAGCACTTATGAAAAAAAGGCTGCCCTTTCGGACAGCCTCATTCAAAAGTTGCGAGTAGGTTAATGTGAATCTTTCAAGCCAAGTGCATTCGCCGCACAGAGTCTGCCGCCCGACGCGATCTTGCCTTGAAGCGAACCCAGCTTGTCGACCGAACCAAGCAGACGCTCGCGGAGCTTTCCAACCGGCATGTTGGGTTCGCTCGCAAGTATCAACGCCGCAACGCCGGCGACGTGCGGTGCCGCCATCGAGGTACCCGAAGCTTCACGGAACGCATCGCCAAGCCAGGTCGAGACGATCTCACGACCGGGAGCGGCGATGTGAACAGTTTTCACGCCGTAGTTCGAGAACGACGCCATCGAGTCGGTTCGATCAAGAGCAGCAACACTGATGACGTTAGGCAGATCGAAATTAGAAGGATAGTGTGCGCTTCTGTCGTTATCGCTGCCATTATTCCCCGCCGCCGCGACGAACAGGATTCCCTGCTCGCCCGCCGCACGGATCGCATCCTCGAGAGCCCGCGAGTATTGCGTCGAGCCCCAGCTAGCATTGATCACGCGAAGATTAACGCCATGCTGTTTGCGATCGATCGCGTAATTGATGGCCTTGATCGCATTCGCCGTCGAACCGAAGCCGCCGCGTCCGAGAAACTTGAGCGGCATGATGCTGACATTCCAGTTGATGCCGGCGATCCCGATTCCGTTATCGCCTTCGGCACCGATGATGCCCGCACAGTGCGTTCCGTGACCGTTGTCGTCCATCGGATCACCGGCGTCCGCATCGGCGTCCAGCCCATGCAGATCATCGATCGTGCCAAGCTCGTCGTCGCTATACTCGGGAACCGCATCGGGCCGAGTCCACATGTTCGAGACAAGATCTTTGTGCGTGTAATCGACTCCTGTATCGAGAACGGCAACGACGATCTTTTCACTACCGCGTGTTTTGACCCACGCTTGCAGCGCATCGATGTCTGCTCGTTCCCTTCCGCCGTCCTGACCAAGATTATTAAGTGCCCACTGATTTTCAAATTCGGGATCGTTCGGCATTCCCGAAACCTGTCGATAAGGAAGATCGTTTCGTGATCCGCCGTCGAATTCACCCGGCTCCAGGTTGATCTGATAATTCGGCTGAGCATACTCGACGATATCCGACATCGCTCCGTATTCTTCCGCGACCGCTTTGGGATCCGCATTGTCGAGATCATCGATCTCGGTCCAGCCACGAACGAACTCAAACTCATCTCTCAAAAGATCGTGCTTTCCGGCGGCGATTCGTTTGATCTCGGAAACCGACACTCCGGGTTTGAAGCGAACGAGAACTTCGGGCTCCGACTTCAGAGTGCTCTCAAAAACCGGTGGCGGAGCCATCGATTTCTGAACGGCTTCTGAGGTCGTCCTCGAAGCTCGCAGACTGTTCTCCCAGAGCCTGATCTGTCCGAGCACAGCGGCGAGAGTTATTAGCACCACGGCGATGCTGATGTGGATCCAGATATTATTGCGATTCATTTTGTACTGCTCCTATCGCTTAAAAACTATTTGATGACGTAATTTCGTCCGTCGAAGTCCACCAGCCTGAGCTGATATTTGTCGCCTCTGTACTCGTAGGTTTTTCCGTCGGCTCCGAGCCTGATCTCCCAGCCGGTCGCGATCATCTGGGCAGATAATTCGTCGTCAGACGGTGCTCCGAGCGACATGTCGGGAAAATCTCTCCCGGTAACCGACAGCTCCTCGACTGAGCCTTCGTCGACGCCGAGGCGTTTAGCCAGGTCCTGCTTCGCCGCCGCCGTAACGTCCTCTTTTGTAAAACCCATTATTTTCCCTTCGATTTCAAGATTTTGATATTTTTACGAGGCTTAGTCAATAAATGTTCGACGCTCGTAAATCTTTATGCGGTGTCCGTTAAATTAGGAGTGTTTTATTCGTCTCGATGACAGATTGCGGACGATCTCGACGACCGCCGGAACAATGTAGGTCGCACAAGTTGCCCCAAGTATCATCCCTGTTACGAAACGCGAGAGATGGGTGTTCTCCCAGATCCCGGAAATCGTCAGCGACCAATCTATCGTTATCGGAATTAACGAAACAAAAAGCCAGAATCGGGGGATCGGTTCGATCTCGGCGATCGGTCTCCACAACGGATAGATAAGAATTCCCGCGAGCAATCCAAAATAGACGCCGAAGCAGCGCGAGCAAACCGCGAGCTGATGTCCGGCGAGATGCAAGGATCGTTCGCCGATCTGATGACAGATGTAACTGAAGAAAGTGTAGATCGACGCGGATAGATTTGATTGAGGAAGGAGAGGAGCCGCGACGATGGCTGCGAGCCAGACAAGGACGACCGCGGCCGTGATAAGCCAAACTCGGATCGCCTGCGCGTGAAATCGTTTTTGAAGATCGAGTGAAGCGTAATTCGCGGCGGGTTCAGCCATTGGTATGAGGGCGAGGAAGTCCTTCTTAGCATCGCGTAGCGATCGCATGACTTCAGCCGTGGCCTTCAGGCCACGGAAATCCCGATCGTGATCGCGTCGCGTCAGCGACGCCTGAACGGCAATCGTCGCTACGCGACGACATTTTGTGGCGACATACCGTGGCCTGAAGAGCCACGGCTAAATGCATGCGATCGCGACGCGATGCCGGAAGCAACTCATTTTCACCCGACCGCTTTCTTCTTCAATGCTTTTTCGGTTTCGAGAATGTGGTGAGTCGTCTGGATCACCGTGTCGGGATTCAGCGAGATCGAGTTGATCCCCTTCTTCACGAGGAACTCGGCGAACTCCGGATAATCCGATGGAGCCTGACCGCAGATCCCGATCTTCTTACCGCTTCGTATCGCAGCTTCGATCGCCATCGCGACCATCTTCTCAACCGCGCCGTTTCGCTCGTCGAATAAGTGAGCGACCATTTCCGAATCGCGATCCAATCCGAGCGCGAGCTGCGTCAGGTCGTTCGATCCGATCGAGTAACCGTCGAAAACTTTCAAGAACTCGTCTGCGAACACGACATTCGCCGGCAGTTCACACATCGCGTAAATCTCGAGATCGTTTGCGCCCTGAACGAGTCCGTGCTCCGCCATCAATGCGATGACCTTCTCGCCCTCTTCAACCGTGCGGCAGAACGGGATCATCGGTTTGATATTCGTCAATCCCATGTCCTCGCGAGCGCGAAGCAGAGCCAGACATTCGAGTTTGAATCCGGCCTTGTAACGATCGTCGTAGTATCGCGATGCACCGCGGAAACCGATCATCGGATTCTCTTCGATCGGCTCGAACTCGCGTCCGCCGATCAACATCGCGTACTCGTTCGATTTGAAATCCGACATTCGCACGATCACCGGTTTCGGATAAAACGCCGCGGCGATACGTCCAATGCCTTCCGCCAAAGAACGAACGAAAAATTCTTTAGGATCTTCTTCGAGGATCCGATTCGCGATCGTCTCGATATCTTCGCGTCTTCTCAGATTCGGATAATTGACGAGCGCCATCGGATGAATTCCGATGTGATTGTTGATGATGAATTCGAGTCGCGCGAGACCGACGCCGTCGTTCGGCAGACGCGAGACGGAGAACGCATGATCGGGGTCGCCGACGTTCATCATGACCTGCGTCTTCGGCCGCTCATTGTCAGTTATCTTGTGCTTCTTGATCTTGAAATCGATCTTGCCGTAATAGATGTTGCCGATGTCGCCTTCCGCACACGACACGGTGATATCGGTTCCGTTCTTCACCTTCTCGGTAGCGTCGCCGGTCCCGACGATGCATGGAATACCGAGCTCGCGACTGATGATCGCGCTGTGACAAGTGCGTCCGCCGCGCTCGGTGACGATCGCCGACGCACGTTTCATGATCGGCTCCCACGCCGGATCGGTCATCGTCGTGACGAGGATCTCGCCTTCTTTGAAACTCGTCAGTTTCGACGCATCAAGCATGACGTGGGCCTTGCCATGTCCGACTTTCTGCCCAACTGCGACGCCCGATGACAGAGGCGCTCCGTGTCCGCCCGTGAGCTCGTACGTCTCGATGAAATTGTCGTCGGCTTTCTGCGCGTGAACCGTCTCGGGCCGAGCCTGAAGAATGAACAGCTCGCCGGTGATCCCGTCTTTCGCCCACTCGATGTCCATCGGCTGATGTTTACCGGCGAGCTTCGAGTAATGATCCTCGATCGCGCATGCCCATTGAGCGAGCTGCAGTACTTCGAATCCGGCGAGGCACATTCGATTACGCTGCGTCGCAACGACATCGCGGACCTGCGTTCCGGTTCCGTCGTCGGCAAAGACCATCTTCACTTCTTTGACGCCGAGCTTTCGCGTGACGATCGGACGAAAGCCTTTCTTCAGGGTCGGCTTAAAGATTATCCATTCGTCAGGCGTCGCCATTCCCTGAACGACGGCTTCGCCAAGTCCCCATGCGCCGTTGATCACGACCGCTTCGCGAAATCCGCTTTCGGTGTCGAGCGTGAACATCACACCGCTCGCCGCAATATCGGACCGGACCATAGGCTGGATCCCGATCGAGAGCGCGACATCAAAATGATCGAAACCTTTCGCGGTTCGGTACGAGATCGCACGATCGGTCCAGAGCGACGCGTAGCATTCGTGACATGCTTCGATCAATCTCTGCTCGCCGCGAACGTTTAGAATCGTGTCCTGCTGGCCCGCGAACGAAGCATCGGGAAGATCTTCGGCTGTCGCTGAAGATCGAACCGCGACCTCGAACGCCTTTTTCCCGATCCGTTCACCGAGCCGGTCGTATGCGTCGTGGATCTCCGCCTCGACCTCTTTTGGAAAAGGCGTATCGAGCATCATCGAACGAGCTTCGCTTCCAACGCGAGCAAGCTCGTCGAGATTATTGACGTCGAGGCCCTTGAGAAGTTTTTTTAACCGATCGCGAAGCCCGCCGGTGTCGAGCAGCGTGTGATACGCGTGACTCGTCGTCGAGAATCCGTCGACGGCGCGAACGCCCTGTCCGGTGAGCTCACGAAACAATTCGCCGAGGCTCGCGCACTTTCCACCGACGATCGCGACATCGCCGGCGCCGACCTGACTGAAATCTAGAACATGGGGATTCGACATAAGACTTTTGAGTTTCTAGTTCCTGGTTCCTGGTTTCTGGTTCGAGCCCGCGGAAATGAGAAAACTTGAAACTAGAAACTAGGAACCAGAAACTAGAACCGTATCACCGCGTCCGGTCCGCCTTCAACGTGTACAGTGTCGACGAAGCGGATACTCTTGCTATCCGTCGTCATGACTACCGAGTGCGTTCGCTTGCCGGCGCCAAAGAATCGTACGCCGCGGAGGAGAGCTCCGTCGGTCACGCCCGTCGCCGCGAAAATTATCTTCTTACCCGGAGCAAGATCGTTCGTGTCATAGATCTTGTTCGGATCCGTAATGCCCATCTCGTTGAGGCGTTTCATCACCTGCTCCTCAGACGGGACCTTCGAAGCATCGACTCCGAGCCGTGCCGGATCGTAAACGAGCTTTGCCTGGATCTCACCGTTGAGACATTTCATCGCCGCCGCAGTGATCACGCCTTCAGGAGCTCCACCGATTCCCATCAGCGCGTGAATGTTTGTTCCGGCGACCGCGGCGGATATTCCGGCCGAAAGATCTCCGTCGGAGATCAGCCTGATTCGGGCACCGGCCGCACGAACATCATCTACCAACTTCTTATGGCGCTTTCGGTCAAGGCAGATCACCGTAAGGTCATCGACGTCGCGCCCAAGCCGTCGAGCAATATTCTTGAGATTTTCCTCGACCGGCGCGTCGATATCGACGGCTCCGCGCGATGACGGGCCGACGACGATCTTGTCCATGTAAATGTCCGGTGCATTCAGCAATCCGCCACGTTCGGCTGCCGCAAGAACGGCGATCGCGTTATTCGCACCGAGCGCGCAGAGATTCGTTCCCTCGAGCGGATCTACAGCGATGTCGACTTCCGGAAATTCGGCGCGTGCTTCCTCGCCGATATAAAGCATCGGAGCCTCGTCGCGTTCGCCTTCGCCGATAACGATGCGGCCGCGCATCGGAACCGTGTCCATGACTTCGCGCATCGCCTCGACCGCTACGTGATCCGAGTGCTTGCGATCTCCCTGGCCCATCGTCTTCGCGGATTCGATAGCCGCGGCCTCCGTAACACGCAAAAAGTCCAGAGCCAATTCGCGTTCAGCTTTAATAGTTTTCATTAGATTTTGTCCCGAGATCTGCGCCTTTGTAGTTCGAAATTATGAACGCATTCTATCACTTGTCGAACCTCATTTGACAAGTTAAGCTCTCAGGTATTAGGGTTTTAGTTTGATTTTTAGGGCGTTTTGAGAGCTGGACCAGCGATCCGAACCTCACGCCGAGATCCGAAATGCAGCCGCGTTAAAAGGCTGAACTTTTGAACTTTTATGACCTATATCGTTGCCGAGCCGTGTGTCGAATGTAAGTACACAGACTGCGCCGCTGTTTGCCCCGTCGAGGCGTTCCATGAACTGCCTGACAAGCTTCTAATCAACCCCGATACGTGCATCGACTGCGACGCGTGTCTGCCGGAATGTCCCGTCGAGGCGATTTTCTCCGACATGTCGATACCGGAGGAGTACATGACCTGGCTCGAGATAAATAAGGAAGCTGAGAATTATCCGATCATCAGCACGAAGCAGCCGGCGTTGTTCGGATCCGATTGTAAGGGACAGCCGGAGTAGATGATTTTGAAATTGAGGAAGGAGGCTGTCCAATATTGGGCAGCCTTTTTTATTGTCGAGATCGGATTGACGGCCGCGTCAGCGGCCATGTGAATTTAGCCGTGGCCCTTCAGGCCACGGCAAGATTCCGCAAGATCTCGTCGCGTAGCGACGACTGAGATTCAGGCGTCGCTGACGCGACGTGACCATTCTCCGGTTTTCAGTGGCCTGAAGGCCACGGCTAAATTCATGCGATCGCTACGCGACGCCTTTTCATTTCACAAGCTCAAACGGAAATACCTGCGTCGCCGCGCGATTTCCTGCACGGTCGAAAACGGTGAGGTGGAGCACGTAGTCGCCGGGCTGCAACGAATCGGTGAGCGTAAGCGCACCGCTCAGGGCGATGCGGTGTTGATCTTTCTGATTCGAAACATCGACTTTCTTGAAGCCGCCGCTCAGGATCAACGAAGTGTCGTGATAGATCGTCGCCTGTGTTTCGATCTGTCGAATCGGAGCCTTGCTCGAAGAATAGATCTCGCATCCGTAACGCAATACAGATCCGGCCTGAAAACGTCGAAGGACCGTGTCGTACAAAAGAGTTGACGGGACTTCGACTTTGCCCGGACCGCTGCCGACTCTTCCCTGTGCGATACTCTGCCAGGTTTCATTGCTGACATTCTCGACGGCGATATTTGAAAGCACGAGGTCTCGCTTGGAAAGATCGGGCACTTCGATGATCTGCTGTGCGGAGCCGATCATTCCGGTCGCCGTGTCGCGAACGGCGACTCGAAATTGATAAAGACCCGGCTTCTTTAAAGGAACCGGCAGCACATACACGAAACCGCGCTCGAGCATCGTCTCGTACGTCGCACCTTTTGTCTTGATCGTGTACTGACTCTCCTTTGTTTCGATCGGCAAACCGTTATCGCCGAACGCCGCAGCGACGATATCGAACGTCGACTTTTTCCAGCCCGACTCATCATCGGAAAACTTCAATCCTTTCGCGTCGATATGAAGGAACGAGCGGATGTATGGACCATCAGTTTTGTCATCGGCGTAGAGCGCATTCATGTTTAGGCCGATCCCGTTTTCGGTAAATGGCGATTGCAGAACATTCGCAAGCCTTCGATCATCGGACTGAGCTTCTTTCACGTCGCCCTCGCTGAAAAATCCACTTCGATGACTGACGTGTAAACCCGGTCGTCTGACCTTTACTTCGAGCTTATTGAATTTTCGCTTAGTGGCGTCGAAGGCATCGCCGTTCGGCACGTAAGCGAGCAGGTAATAACCCGACTGCTCGTTCAACGCGCGATCGATCCCAAAGTTAAAATTATCGCTATTCAAAAACGCACGCCCGCCGGTCCGATCCGCAAAGTATGCGAGCCCGTCCTGACTGTTTTTGAAATCCTGCGTTCTCATCGCTTCTTTCTGCCCGCGATGGCCGTCGATGATCTCGTACGTGCTGTCGGAAGCTCCGATCGACATCGACCGCATCCCCTTCGCGTCGAATGTGTAAACGACAACGGAGGAACGGTTCGCCATTTCGGCGACGTCCTGAAGATATTCGAAGACGGTCTGTGCTCGCGATTTCGTCGACGGATCTCCGATGTCGATTCCATCGGAAAAATACAACATCGCTTTTCGCCCCGGAAGAGATTTCATTCCTGAGAGAACATACTTCAACGCCCCAAGCGAAGTCTGAGCGTAGAGGCCGCGCTCCTGTGCTTTTGCATTGCGCGAAGCATCGGCGCTCTTTTTGTCGTGAGCGGTGTCGCCCGGAAGAAAAACAGTGCTTTGTTTGTCTCCACCGTTGTCGCTCTCACGGCGGAACCTGTCAGTGATGTCGGTCTCGTTCTGGCTAACTGAGGTTAATGAGTCAACGGCGCTCTCCGGATTCCACCGTAGCTTATCGATCGCCGCGTGCAGCACGCGTTTGTCGGTCGTAAATTGCTGCAGAGCTCCGACACCGCCGCCCGTGCGAATGATCGCTACAAGATCCTCGGGCTGCATCTGCTCA
The DNA here is from genome assembly GCA_003223025.1 of Acidobacteriota bacterium. Taxonomy (GTDB): domain Bacteria; phylum Acidobacteriota; class Blastocatellia; order Pyrinomonadales; family Pyrinomonadaceae; genus OLB17. Next base: position 300,251 of record QHXR01000001.1, on the reverse strand, counting down.
TCGACAAACTTCCGAAGCGACTTCCGAGTCTGATAGATGCTTCCAAAAGAAAGATTCAAATCGTCAAGCACGATCGCGATCGTTCGACGGATCGACGACCGCTGAGGAGGCTGAGCAGGCATTGCGCCGGTCCTTCGAGGTGTCGAGACCGAACCGTCGGCAACCGCACTTCCGACAGTGCGGAAAACAAAATTTCCGCCGGATATTGTTTGTTTCTGGCCGTTCTCGAAGATCTCGAAATCGTCGACCTTCAGATCCGGGACGATCTTGCCGTTCTTGTCTGTGACCGTCACGTCGATCTGGATCAGATCGGTCGATATCTTTACAACCGTCGACTCCTCGTCAGGAGCCGGCTTAGGTTTCGTAGTTTGAAAATGCGAGGTCGAGGCAAGCAATAGCGCCGAAATAAGCGCGATCAAAAATTTCTTCATCACGTTCAAACCGTATGGAACGGTTTCTTACTATTTAACGATCTCAAACGGGAATACCTGAGTCGCCGTCTGCTTTCCGGCCCGATCGGAGACCGTCAGCTTGAGCAGGTAATCACCCGGCTGCAAAGTATCCTTGAGCATGATCGCTCCACTAACTTTAACGTGTTTCGGATCGGTCTGCGCCGAAGAGTCGATCTTATTCAGATTCCCTTCCACGACGACTCTGTCGTTCTGGAGGATCTGCGCCTGAGTCTCGAGCTTCGGCATCGACTGGACTTCGCCTTTCGCGTTGTAAACTTCAAACCCGTATCGCAGCACGCTTCCCGCGACGAATTTGCGCAAGACGGTATCGTAGAGCAGAGTCGATGGAACCTGTAACTGCCCGGGACCGTTTCCGACCTTTCCGGCCGCGATATTCTGCCAGACCGACATGCTGACGTTCTCGGCAAAGATATTCGAAAGCGTAAGTTTCCGCTTTCCGAGATCCGGGACCTCGATGATCTGACCGGTCGATCCAACTTTTCCACTCGTCTTGTCACGAACCGCGACGCGATACTGATAGACACCCGCCGATTTGATCGGGACCATCAGCACATACACAAATCCCTTCTGCATCATCGTGTCGAACGTCGGACCTTTTGCTTTGATCATGTACTCAGCTTCTTTCTGTTCGATCGGCACACCATTGTTTCCGAATGCGACCGCTACGATATTGAAAGAAGCCGTCTTCCAACCGTCCGGGACATCTGTGAAGGTCAGATCTTTCGGATCAATGTGGATAAACGATCTCATTTGTGTGCCGCCGGTCGCTTCGTCTACGAACATCGAGTTCGAGTTGACCGAGATCTGATTCGTGGCAAACGGCGACGTCAAAGCTTTGATGATCTCGGCCTGGTTACCGGCGATGGCGGTCGCAGTCTCGATCGGACCCGAACTGAAAAATCCGGTCCTGTACGCGACCTTTAGTCCGGGCTGCTTTACCTTGACTTCGAGTTTGTTGAACTTCCGCTTCGACGCATCGAAGCTGTCCGCACCCGGAACGTAAGCGAGCAGATAATATCCAGCCTGCTCATCGAGCGATCTTTGAATTCCCCAGTTCAAATCATTGCTGTCGAGCAGAGCCTGTCCGCCGGTCTGCTTCGCGAGATATACGAGTCCGTCCTGCTTATCCTTGAAATCATCGGTGCGCATCTTTTCCTTTTGTCCGCGGTGACCGTCAATGATCTCGTACGTCGAATCCGACGCTTGAATCGACATCGACTTCAGCCCGCGGGTGTCGAATGTGTAAACGACAACCGACGAGCGGTTCGCGTATTCGACAAGGTCCTGCAGCATTTCGTAAACAACCGAGGTGCGCGATTTCGAACTGTCCTGAGTTATGTCGAACCCGTCCGAGAAAAGCATCATCACCTTTCGTCCCGGCAGATCATTCATCCCTTGAACCACATACCGCCTCGCGCCGATCGAAGCCTGAGCGTACATTCCGGTCTGTATCGGGTTTGAGGTCTTGAGGTCGTTGAAATCTCTTGCCTTTGTTTGGGTGACACTTTCATGCACCTTTTTATTGTCCAAACGGCCGGTGGGGTCGCCATCCGAGCCCGCAGCGACAAGATTGCTCTCGGAAGTAAAGCGTTCTGTGGTTTCCCTCGCGGTCTGACCTACCGGGACTAAGGCTTCCACTTCGCTCGTCAGCGGTTGCCATCGGATCGCATCGATCGCTGCGATCAGGAGAGCCTTATCGGAAGTGAATTGCTGAAGAGCCCCGATCGAACCGGTCGTCCTGATAATTGCAACGAGATCGCCCGGCTGCATCTGCTGATCGACGAATTTGCGAAGGGCTTGACGAGCATAATAAACGCTTCCGAAAGACATGGTCAGATCGTCGACTACGATCGCGATCGTACGACGCGTTGATCCCGGAGTCGTCGCAGCGGCTTTTTGCGGAGTGGCAGTGACATTCTCGCCAGGCTTGACGGCGCTCGGCGAATATCCACCGACCGCGACTCCATCGACCGTCGCTCCACGGCTGGTCGATCCACCGATCGTCGCCCCTCCCACCGACCTCGTCATAAACTGAAGACCGGACAAATTCTGTTTCACGCCGTTCTCAAAGACTTCGAAGTCGTCCATGCCGAGCCCGGGGACGACCTTTCCATTTTTGTCGGTGACCGTAACATCGATCTGGATAAGATCCGTCGAAATACGCACGATCTGGTCCTCCGGAGGCGTCGCGGTGGGTTGCTGGGAGTAGGAGATGCTGACGAACAGCGCCAGTGCGACGAGTACCAGTGGAAATTTTTTCATGATAAACACCTGTCGATTCGTTTTTACTGCGGTTACTTTTAAAGAAAATGCCTTTCTTGACGACGTCGGACCGAGGAAAAGAGATTTCACCAAATTTATGCCACGCCCTTAAATTAGTCAATACTTTCCGATGCATAGGGTCGCGGATCGGATGCATTCAGCCCGACTGCATTACGCCTTATAGCAATAATGAAAAATGCAGACTAAACTAAGACTGTCTAAACTGCATTGCGAGGAACTTTAGGATGACCGAAGAGATCGATCCGAAAACAATTGACCGATTGCCCGTTCGCTGTGAAGAGTGCGACCGCGAGATGGACCATTACAACACGTTCGTCTCTCCGACGAACGAGCGCCGAAATATCTGCTGGCAGTGCCTAGGTCGCCAGGAAAAAGGATTCTTTGCTCATCGAAGTTTTCACCGCGGCGCACGTAACGGCAATATCCCAAGATAATTTTTCTCGCGATACGCGAAACGAGGATAAGAGTTGGCCCGCGAAATACGCGAAACAACGCGAAATAAAGAAACATCAAAACCTTCTTCTTTCGCGTTGTTTCGCGTATTTCGCGGGAAACATCTTCAGCGTATATTTCGCGGGCAAAACTCTTATGGCCATTCGAAAAATAACAGAATATCCAGCGGAGGTGCTCGGTCAGGTCGGCAAGCCGGTGACGGAGTTCGATGATGCACTTGCCGAACTCAGCGCCGACATGTTCGAGACGATGTATGAGGCTGAAGGTGTCGGACTCGCGGCTCCGCAGATCGGACTGAACATGCGTCTGTTTGTGATGGACTGCGACGGCATCAAACTGATCGCGGCGAATCCCGAGATCGTTTCGACCGAGGGCGAGCAGTCGGGTCAGGAAGGATGTCTCTCAGTCGGGAAAGTACCGGCGGTCGTCGTCCGTCCGATGAAAGCGCGTTTGAAAGCGCAGGATGTAAAAGGTGAATGGTTCGAGCGCGACGCCGAAGGTTATGCCGCCCGCGCGTTCATGCACGAGACCGATCATTGCAACGGAAAGTTGTTCATCGATCACCTTCCGAAATTGCGACGCGACATGGTCGTAAAAAGATTTAAGAAAGAAAAGAGTTGGAAGTGAGTTCAGAGTGCGCGATTTATCGCGTAGTTTATTTCGCGATTTATCGCGGTGTCCGTCTCACGACGCGATAAATCGCGAATGGAACTACGCGATGAATCGCGCACTCTGAACAAACATCGCGCGATAAACCGGCAGTCCCTTATCCTCGACCGCTCTCTCCCTTTCGGTCTTCACCGGAAACGGATTCGCGTCGATCGCGATCTCGGTAAACCTCGCATCATTTCGAAATAGCTCAAACATCTCTTCACCCAAAGACTCAATATCGGTTTGCACGAACACGCGGCCGTTCGGTGTGAGATGTGATGCGATCGTCTCGACCATTTCTTCATTTACCATTCGCCGCTTCGCATGTCTCTTCTTGAACCAAGGATCGGGAAACTGGATCGTCACCGCCTGCAATATTCCATCGGGAATTTCTTTAACGAGTCTTCCAAGCCAGAGCATCGCATTGCAGAATTCGTAGTGCAGATTCGTCCGGCCTTCTTCAGCGCCGATTCGATTTGCTTCATCGACCAACTGATGCCTGATCTCGACGCCGAGATAATTCCACATCGGTTCGGCCTCCGACATCCGCAGAAGAAATCGCCCGCGTGCGCTGCCGATGTCGAGAAGCAACGGATGATCGGGCTCGGCGAAGGTCGATTCGACATCGATCGGTTGCGGCTCCTGCCGGTAAAAGGGCGACAGCGGATTTACGTGTTGATGAACTCTTACTCTCGGCACAATTTCAGCGGGCGTTAAAAAGCAGAAGGATGCTCACGATCGAAGTCAGAATGTAAACAGCCAATGCAGCCGATCCGATCAACCTGACAGTCCGGCTCGCCGAACGCGGATCCGTGTACTGATCGGCCGGGATCTGCAGATACCCGTAGATCGCGCCGACGATCAGTCCGCCGATGTGTCCGAAGTTGTCGATGACATTGTAGAGGACCAGACCGAATACCAGGATGAACCCGATATTCACGAGCAGACTTTTTCTAAACTCAGCGGAGATGAATTGGCGTCGCTTGAAAGCATATACCGCGAGATAACTCAGGAAGCCCACGATGCCGCCGGACGCTCCGACAGAGGTCACATCGGGTGCGAAAATCAGACCCAGAATTCCACCGCCGAGCGCCGATAGGATAAAAACGATCGCGAGATGCGCGCGATTCGAGAGCAGCTCGATCAAGCGTCCAAAACTAAAAAGAGCGTACGAGTTCATCAGTATGTGCAGGATCCCGGAATGGATCGTCGCACCGGTTAGGATCCGCCAGTACTCGTGTTGATTTAGGAAAGCTCGCTTGTCGAATCCGGCTGCCATCGCGGAAAACCTGTCGACGCTGATGAACGCCGGATCTCGACTCGTGAGGAATTGCGCGATAAAAACCAGCGCGATGCAGCCGAGCAGAATGTAGGTGTAGAGTGGAAATGGCGGAACAATCGCCGGCGGTTCTGAGCGATCGAGTTCGCCTTCTTGTTCGTTTACGTGTTGGACGCCCATATCGCGAGACCTACATCGCAAGGCCGCCGTCAGCCTGGATCACCTGACCGGTGATGTACGCGGCCGATGGCGAAAGAATAAAGCATGCGATATCGGCTACTTCCTGCACATTCCCGAGACGCCCGAGCGGGATCATCGAGAGAAACTTTTCGCGGTAGTCGGCATTCATCTCCGACGCCATGTCCGTTTCGATCAGTCCGAGTGCGAGAGCGTTGACGGTGATCTTTTTGCTCGCGACTTCCTTTGCGAGCGATTTTGTGAGACCGATCATTCCGGCTTTCGAAGCAGAATAGTTCGATTGGCCGAGCATCCCGACGACGCCGCTGATGGAAGAGATGTTGAGGATCGATCCTCCGTTCTCGTTTCGCAGCATCGGACGCAGAACCGCTTTCGAAAAATTCCACGCGCCTTTTAGGTTCGTGTCGATAACCGAATCCCAATCGTCTTCCTTCATGCGAAGAATAAGTTGATCGCGTGTGATACCGGCGTTGTTGATCAGATAATCGACGGTGCCAAACGCTTCTTTTACTTCGCCGACAAACGATGCGGACGCTTCGGTGCTGGCGACATCGCACTGTGCCGAAAACGCTTTCACGCCGAGCGCTTCGATCTCCGTTTTCAACTCGTCAGCCTCGTCCGCGCTCTTCGAATAATTGAACGCGACATTTGCACCGCGTTTCGCCAACTCAAGTGCGATCGATTTTCCAATTCCGCGTGTCGCACCTGTGACGATCGCGGTCTTTCCTTCGAATTGTTTTTCGCTCATATTTATTCACCCAGCGCGTTTCGCTGGATCTGAAACAGGTCGTTGATACCTTTCTCAGCCAACGCGAGCATCTCGTTCATTTGCTCGCGCGTGAACGGTTCACGTTCCGCGGTTCCTTGTATCTCAATAAATTTTCCGGCACCGGTGCAGACGATGTTCATGTCGACATCCGCAGTCGAATCTTCGGCGTATGCCAGATCGAGAACCGGAGTTCCTTCGACGATCCCGACACTTACCGCGGCAACTTCGCTTAAAAGCGGATTCGTTTTCACGACAGAATTCTTGAGAAGTTTGCGACACGCGAGTGCGAGTGCGACGTACGCTCCGGTGATCGACGCGCATCGTGTCCCGCCGTCGGCTTGAATGACGTCACAGTCGATAAAGATCTGACGCTCACCGAGAAGTTTTGTATCGACGATCGCGCGAAGGCTTCGTCCGATGAGTCGCTGGATCTCCTGCGTGCGTCCCGACGGACGCTGAGTCTCGCGTTGCGTTCGGGTGTTAGTCGCACGCGGCAGCATCGCGTATTCGGCGGTCACCCATCCGAGGCCCTTGTTGCGCAAAAACAGCGGAACGCGATCTTCGACAGACGCCGTGCAGATAACTTTTGTTCCGCCGACCTCGACGAGCGCCGAGCCTTCGGCATACGGCGAAATGTTTGCGGTGATCTTTGTATTGCGGATCTGATCGACGGCACGGCCGTCGGGTCTTTGATAGCTCATGTTAAATCTCAATAAGTAAGAAACGATTTTTGCCCGCGAAACACGCGAAAGACACGAAAAAGATTCCGTGTATCGTGCTGGTTGCCGACTCGCTCATTTCATTTTTTTTCGCGTCCTTTCGCGTATTTCGCGGGCAATATTTTCTGATTACGTTTTCAACTCGTCTCGCCCGTAAACCTCGATCGCCTCGAGCTTGTTCGGCGTCGTCCCGAGAAATCTCTCCGCGACTTTCGCGAATCGTTCGGCAGCGTCGGTGACGTAGAAGTGATCGAGATCGTCGCACAACTCGCGAGTGCCTAAGATCTCGTTCGGATTCGCCAGTCCGCGATCCGTCAACAATCTCTCTACTTCTTCTGCCGTCGCCTCGCCTGAGTCAATTAGCTTAACATTTTCACCCACCGTCTGTTGGATGACGTCACGCAGGATCGGATAGTGAGTGCAGCCGAGCACGAGCGAATGCGGATCGAATTCGCGGACCTTTTTCAGATATTTTTCCGCGATCGAAAACGTCTCGGCTTCGGCCGTCCAACCTTCTTCGGCGAGCGGTACGAACAGCGGACACGCTGTTTGAAAAACGCTTGCTGCGTTTGAAGCGCGTCGGATCGCATCAGTATAAGCACCGCTCGAAACCGTGGCCTCAGTCGCGATGACTGCGATCCGAGGTTCGTCCTGCGATGAGGTTTCAACGACCGCCTTTCGGCCGCCCGGGCCGATCACGCCGACGACATCGAGTCCGATCCGTTCGCGGATCTTCGGAAGTGCGAGTGCCGATGCCGTGTTGCATGCGACGACGAGAAGCTTGATCCCGAGAGACGCGAGAAACTCCGAATTCTCGATCGCGTAGCGCTCGACCGTCGCGAGCGATTTCGTCCCGTACGGAACGCGTGCCGTGTCGCCGAGATATACGAATCGTTCATTAGGCAGACGATCATGCAAAGCACGGTAAACCGTGAGTCCGCCAACGCCTGAGTCGAAGATGCCGATTGGTAATTCGTTCACAATAAAATCCGGGAATCATAAGGCTACCGAAACCCGGTTTCATCGGCAACTTCGCAGTCGCCAGCCGAACCTAATTTCTATTTACACGCGTCGATCCGCCGTGGTATTTTCGATTTGTATTTCCTGCCTGATATCTCAGTCGAAATATTGATTTTATGAAATCTCTCATACCGTGCCTTGTGCTGACTGCGCTTTGCGCTCTCGCTAGTGTCCAGGCCCAGACACCCGGGAAAGTATTCACCGTGGATTTCAATGGCGACTCGGTAGACGCAAACGTCGGCGACGGCGTATGTCGCGACGCCGGCTCACACTGCAGCCTGCGAGCGGCCATCGATGAAGCGAACGCGGATCCGAAGACTCTCGACGCGATTCTGTTCGGGCTTCCCGATCCGTCGGTGATCGATCTCACGCTTGGAGAGTTGGGGATAGCGTCACCGATCACAATCGTCGGACCTGGTCCGCGCCGACTGACTGTGCAGCGAAGCTTCGCGCCGGGCACGCCCGACTTCCGAATATTCCATGTTCTAGGCTGGGGCTCAACGATCCGGGGAATGACGATAAAAAACGGTCGGATCACGGGTGCGTTATTCGGCGGCGGAATTTACGTCGAAGATTACTGTTCGCTGGATCTGACCGAAGTGTCCGTTGTGAACAACTTCGCTCTATACGGTGGAGGTATCGCCAACTGGGGTTACGTCAACGTAACCCGTTCGCTGTTTGCCGGCAATCGAGGAAACAACCAGGGAGGCGCGATCTATAACATCCGTTTCCCCGCCCGGACATTTCGAATAACGGACTCGACGGTTACCGGAAACTCCGCGGGTGTTCATGGAGCGATCTCCAACGACGGAACAATGCTTCTGGTCAACGACACGATCACACATAATTCCGCGGATGATCTGACTACCGGAATAGCGAGTTATCCTGAAGGCACGGTAACCGTCTTGAACTCAATCATAGGATCCGACACGTCTCCAACCCTGACCTCTCTCGGCGGGGCTTTCATCTCGCTTGGGAACAATATCATCACCGATGCGCGAAACTCGAACGGCTTCGTCAACGGCGTGAACAACGATCAGGTCAGTAATAATAATGCGATCGATCCGCTTCTCGGGCCGCTAATGAACAACGGCGGGCAAACCGATACTCGTGCACTTCTCGCCGGCAGCCCCGCGATCAACGCCGGCAACAATTGCATATCGACCGGAAATTGTTCGACAAATCCGCCTTTCAGACTCAACAATGACCAGAGATCCGGCTTCGCTCGACTCAACGGAGCCGCGGTTGATGTAGGAGCCTTCGAACATAACTCCACACCTGTTACCGGAATCATTTCTCTTAGCTTCGGCGTTTTCGATCGACCGGCCCGGTTCGCGGGCTCGATCGCAGTTTTGACTGATACGCTCACGCTCGAAAAACGCTACGCCTCCTTAAACCCGTTTGGTAACGGGGCGTTTCCGAACCTCCCGCTCCACGTCTATATATTCGAGATCAAATCAAAGCGGGAAGGCTTGAGCATCTTTCCGATCGTCATGGATATGAATGATTTTGCACTCCAAGCACCGTCAGCTATTACGGTCGAACCGGGCATCTCAGTAAAAGTAAAAAAAGATTGACGGTCGAGCGATCTCCAGACAAACCTTCTAGATTGTTGCTAAGAAACGTGGCATAGTGCTTACGATTCAAGTCGGATCGAAGATCGACGTACCGGATGCATATCCCGGAGGCGATCGGCATATTTCACTCAGAAACTAGCAATACATCTCGGAGGAATTTCGTCATGCTCCATCGCGCTTGTCGTCGGACGACGCTGTTCGTTTTCTTACTGCTCTTAATCTCTTCAACCTCATTCGGGCAAGACAAGGTCGCGAAGATCGACGAGCTCGTCAAAAGTTTTAGCCAACTCGGACAGTTCAACGGTTCGATCCTCGTCGCCGAGAACGGCCGTGTGATCTATAAAAAAGGTTTCGGCTACGCCAACATGGAGTGGAAGATCCCGAACGATGTCGAGACAAAATTTCGACTAGGCTCTCTTACCAAACAATTCACATCGACACTGATCCTCCAACTCGTCGAACAGGGAAAAATAAAACTCGACGGCAAGATCACAGACTATCTTCCCGATTATCGAAAGGACACCGGCGATCGCGTAACGATTCATCAGCTTCTGAATCACACATCCGGGATTCCGAGTTATACCGACCAGCCGGGTTTCCTTCAGGAGGTCAGCCGCAATCCTTTTACGGTTACTGACTTCGTCAAAAAATATACGAGCGGCAATCTCGAATTCGAGCCGGGCTCGAAATTCAGTTACAACAACTCGGGATATTTCCTCCTCGGGGCGATCATCGAGAAACTTACCGGAAAGACATATGCGGACGTGTTGCGCGATAACATTTTCGTTCCGCTCGGAATGAAGAATTCCGGATACGATTCGTCCTCAGCTCTCCTGCCAAAACGCGCGTCGGGTTATGCGAAGACACCCGCCGGTTACGTGAACGCTGCTTACCTCGATATGTCGATCCCATACGCTGCGGGTTCCCTCTATTCGACCGTGGAGGACCTTTATATCTGGGATCAGGCACTGTACGGAGATAAGCTGCTTACGTCAAAAAGTAAGGAGCTGATGTTTACGCCGGGCCTACAGGATTATGGTTACGGAATCGGCATCCGCGACTCGGAACTTGGCGACAAGACGAAATTGAAAACCATCGAGCACAGCGGCGGCATCAACGGATTCAGTACGTTCATGATGCATTTTGTTGCCGACAAACATATGGTTGTCGTGCTCGACAACACGGGACAATTTCGAACTCTACGCCCGATGATCATGTCGGTTGCGAATATTCTTTACGGCAAGCCTTACGACACCGCGAAGCTTCAGGTTGGTGAGCTCGTCTTCAAACTCGCAAACGAAAAGGATGTCCAGACGGCGATCAAACAGTATCGGGATCTGAAAGCGAGTGGGTCGAAAGATTACGACTTTAGTCAGGGCCAACTTCCGTCCGCTGCCTTTCAACTATTGCGGTCGAATCGTGCAAAGGATGCGATCGAGCTTTTCAAACTAAACATCGAGATGTTCCCGGAAGCGGCGAAGCCTTACGAACATCTGGCAGAAGGTTACGTAGCCGTCGGTGAAAAAGAACTCGCGATCAAAAACTACAAACGTTCACTAGAGCTCGATCCCAAAAATACGAGCGCCGCCGACGCATTGAAACGAGTGGAGACTGCGGGAACAAATGTCGTCACGAAAGGCTTCGATAGTTTAATCGGCCGTTACGAGGTCGCACCGGATTTCATTCTTACGATCACTACTGAGAATGGAAAGATCTACGGACAAGCGACCGGTCAGCAGCGATTCGAACTGGAGGCGATCTCCGACACGAAGTTTGCCATCCGTGTCGTCGGTGCGGAGGTCGAATTCAATCGAGATGATAAAGGTGCGGTGACGGGACTGGTGCTTCATCAAGGCGGCCGGGACATTCCCGCGAAACGACTCCCGTGAAACATAAAAAATTATGAGCGAAGAGACCGGTGTCGGAGAATTCTCCTCGGAAGAGCAAAGGCTCGAACATCGCAGCGATGTTTTCAAAAAAGAGCTCGGGCTTACCGATCTTGTACTCACTCAGATCCTCTTTATCGTCGGACTTCCGTGGGTCGGCGTTGCGGCCAAGCAAGGCCCGTCACATGTCGTGCTCTGGATCGCGGCTGCGGTCCTCTTTTATATTCCATCGGCTCTTGTAGTCATTTACCTCAATCGCGCGATGCCGCTCGAAGGCGGCGTTTATCAGTGGGCGAAGCTCGGATTCAACGATCTGATCGGATTCATGGTCGCGTGGAACCTGTGGCTGTTCGCGATCCTCAACACGTCCGAGATCGGCATCCAGCTCACTCAATATTTTGTTTACATCGCCGGACCGCAGAGTGAATCGACCCTCGCAAATCCGTGGTTCGTCGCGGGTGTGAACGTGCTCGTCATCGGAGCGCTCGTCGTGATCACCATCATCGGACTCGGTGTCGGAAAGTGGATTCACAAGGCGGGCGGGATCCTGATGCTGCTAACATTCGCGACGATACTGATACTGCCGATCATCAACTGGTTCAACGGAACTATCCCAACCTATCGACCGATCACTTTCGAGATGCCGGTCCTTTCGCTGCTGACATTGAACCTTCTCGGAAAGATGGGATTCGGCGCTTTGGGCGGATTCGAATATGTAGCCATCCACGCCGGCGAAGCTCGTGATGCCGAGCGTTCGATCGGAAGATCGGTTGCGATCGCCGCTCCGATAATCGTCATCCTTTTCATACTCGGAACCAGTTCGGTATTGATGCTTATTCCGCAAGACCAGATCGACTTGATCGCGCCGATTCCGCAGATCCTAAGCGTCGGATTCGGTTCGCTTGGCGCCGCGATCTCCATCGGAACCTTGACGATATTTGCGCTGCTAAGCATTCGTATCGCTCAGGCAAGCGTGATGTTCGGCGGCAACACGCGGCTACCGATGGTCGCCGGTTGGGATAATCTGCTTCCGGCCTGGTTCACCACGCTGCATGCGAAATATCGCACACCGGTCAACTCGATCTTGTTCGTCGGTGCCGTAACACTCGTCATGGGAATCGTCGGGTTGATCGGCGTCGGTAAGCAGGAAGCGTTTCAACTTTTGTGGAACGCTTCGGGTGTTTTTTATGGACTAACTTATCTGGTGATGTTCGCGATCCCGATCATCGGATTGAAAAACGCAAGTAAGAGTCCGCCCGCGTGGCTTCGCATCGTCGCGCTTTCCGGATTCGGGATGACGCTTCTCTTCGTCATTCTCTCACTTGTTCCGATCATTCAAGTCGAGAACCGGCTCAGCTTCGCGATGAAGATCGGCGGGCTGATCCTCCTCACGAACGTGATCGGGTTCGCCATCTACGCAGTGGCTCGCCGCAAGTCCGCGGCGGCATCGGTCTGAATCAGCGAACATACCGCGATTTTTGGACGTATGACGCGTGGGGTTTATTATTAAACGAAGATGTTTTGTCCTCAATGCGGTTCGACGCAAAGCGACGGGCTTAAATTCTGTAAATCATGCGGCGCGAATCTGGAAGCGCTTCGACAGATAATGTCGACGCGCGAGTCGGGTGGAAATTTCGACTGGGGTAACACGTGGGTCGCTGAGATGTTCAAGTCCGGCAAGGACGCCGTCAGGCATCAGGCTGAGATCGAACGTCTGCAAGGCATAACGCCCGAGATGAAGCGGCTTATAGAAATCAAAGCTGGAGTGACACGGCGAGCACGGGCATCGGCCTGATGATTCTTCTTTTCGTTCTGATGGGAGGGATCGTCGCGAGCGGACGCGTCTCGGACGCCGCAGCCGAGATCCTGCTCCGGATCTGGATCGTGGGTGTTCTCCCATTGTTTATCGGCGCAGCGCTGATCTTTAACGGTCTCTTCATCAGCAAGCGCGGCGCGAGCTCACTTCCCGCTCATGAGCCCGGCGGAGGAACGAAGGAACTCGAAGCGCCTCTGTCTGAAAATTACTTACCCGCTGCCGATACGAACGACCTCGTCTCGTCGGTTCCCTACAGCGTCACCGATCCCACGACTCGCCTTCTAGAAAAAGAACCTCGCGAGCGAGACTAGAGTAGGATTTGGGATTTGGGATTTGGGATTTGAAATTTGAAATTGAAGGCCGGGCTGCAAGCCCGGCTTCCTCAATCCAAAATCCAAAATCCAAAATCCAAAATTGAAATGGTGGAGGCGGCGGGAATCGAACCCGCATCCAAAGGTTGCGACCAGTGAAATCTACACGTTTAGCCCGTTTGCTCGGTTCTCATTTTCGACAAGTAAGCAATCGGGCGAACCTTGTCGAAAACCAGCCTGACTAACATTTCAGACACGTCCGCAGGCGGTGAACGTGCCCTAGCTTTGACTGGGTTATGCCTTATCCGGTCGCTCTAAGCTGACTTCCGGTAAGACACTTGTGGTTAGTAATTAAACTAAGCAGCAAGAGCTAATTCTTGATTAGCATTTGTGTTTTGCAAGTTTTGTTAACGGGCTCACCTACAAAAAGCCCGACGTGCATCCAAAGATCTATACAAGCCCCTGTCGAAGCCTGTCGCCCCCACGCCGATTTGGGATGTCGGATCCGGGATTTCGGATTTTCTTAAATCCCAAATCCCAGATCCCAGATCCGACATCCCAGATTGGGAGGGTTAGTTTACGCAATTGAGATGAAAATGGAAAGGATGCCGTTGTCGGGATTTGAGAAGGCTTCTTACGCTGCCTTACCGTTCGCGATGAGCGTTGGATAATTACCGCTCCAGCACGCGGTGCACGCGGATGCTCCGTCGATACCGATCGCCTCAAGCATTCCTTCAAGCGAGAGATAACCGAGCGAATCCGCACCAATGTATTCGCGTACTTCTTCATTCGTCATCCGTGAAGCGATCAGGTCCTGGCGATGCGGAGTATCGACGCCGTAGTAACACGAGTGCGTCGTCGGCGGACACGAGATCCGCATGTGTACTTCTTTTGCGCCTGATTCACGCACCATCTGCACGATCTTTTTCGACGTCGTCCCGCGAACGATCGAATCATCTACGAGAATGACGCGTCGTCCCTGGATCAGATCTTTTATCGGATTGAGCTTCAGTCTTACTCCGAATGACCGGATCGACTGGGACGGCTCGATGAACGTCCGTCCGACATAATGATTGCGGATGATCGCCTGACGGAATGGAATTCCGGATTGGCTCGAATAACCGATCGCAGCAGCAACACCTGAGTCCGGAACCGGGACCACTATGTCGGCTTCGACAGGAAATTCCAGAGCGAGACGCTTACCCATCTTGTGACGAGATTCGTTGACCGACCGGCCGTAAACCGTTGAGTCGGGCCGCGAAAAATAAACGTGCTCAAACGTGCAGACCGCGGCTTGCTTTGTTTCGAAAGGTTTCTTCGAATGAACGCCGTCGGCGTCGATAACGATCATCTCACCCGGCTCGATCTCGCGAACGTATTCGGCGTCGATGAGATCGAATGCACACGTTTCGCTCGCCACGCACCACGCATTATTCAACTTGCCGAGCACGAGCGGTCGAAAACCTCGCGAGTCACGCACGGCGACGAGCGAAGTCGGCGTCAGGAAAAGAAGCGAATATGCTCCTTCTGTTTCTTTCAAGACTTTCTCGATCGCGTCGACGACATCCTTTGCCGGAGTTCGAGCGATGCTGTGAAGAATTGTTTCCGTGTCCGAGGTTGAAGAGAATATTGCGCCTTCTCTTTCCAGCTCGCGACGACGTGCTTCGGCAAACGGGAGATTGCCGTTATGACAGATTGCGATATCGCCGTGCTGACACGTCACGGAGAACGGTTGGACTTCCTTGATCGTATTTTTGCCGGTCGTCGAATATCGCGTATGGCCGATCGCACTTGCCCCGACCAACTTGCTAAGGACGTCTTCGTTCAGAACATCCGCGACCAATCCCTGAGATCTGAATTGATGAAGATCGACGCCGTCACTCGAGACTATTCCGCACGCTTCCTGACCGCGATGCTGCAGAGCAAAAAGGCCGAGTTGCGTCAGCGTGGATGCCTCGGCGTGGCCGAAGATCCCGAAAATGCCGCATTCTTCTTTGAATTTGTCGAGCGTGAAATCCATCTCGTGAAGTTAAGAAGGCGGTCGTTTCAGACCGCCGAAGTCCTATTCTAACGCTCCGACGATTCATCGCCTAGCTCAGAGTGCGCGATTTATCGCGTAGTTTTCTTCGCGATTCATCGTGTCCGAGCTCGCTCGAGATCCTCGAGTGTATTTATATTGACGAAAAACTCGTCAGCCTCATTGAGATGCTCGTACGCCTCGAACGTCACGACACGCGGATTCAACAATCCGACGATCTCATGCATCGGCGGCGGTACGCGTGGCCGCTCGATGATCTCTTCGACGATCTGCCGGGTTGTCTCAACCTTGTAGAATGCGCACAGCGGCTGCATGCGTCCATCGCTTTGCTCCGGCACAACGACACCAAATTCGTCACCTACCTTCCCGGCAAGTAACCGGATCAGCTCACTCGAAACAAACGGATAGTCACATGCAAGAACGAAGATCCACGGAGTCTGTGCGTATGAGAGCGCCGCGTGAAGTCCACCGATCGGCCCTCGTCCTTCGTGCAGATCGAAAACGAAAGCTACGTCAGTGGAGATCGCCTGCAAGGCGAATTGTGTCGAGCTGCCTGCAACCATCGTGATCCGCTGTGGTGACATCCCGTGTCGAACATTCTCGACTGCGCGCTCCGCTAGCGTATGTCCGCCCAGTTCGACAAATGCTTTGTCTGTCCCAAGGCGAGAGGATCGTCCGCCGATGAGAATGAATGCGTCGAATTGCATCAAGTCACGAGTCCTGCCTTAGCTCCGGAGGAGCGACATAGTGGTAATTGGTAGAAACGCCGCCAAAAAAAAAATATTCATGAGTTCCGGAGGAGCGGCATGCAGGTGTCGCACCTACCGAGCTCCAACTTCTCCGACGAATCTTAATCGAATGTCCCGGCGAACTCGGGTCGCGACGTAATAGATATGACGATTGATTTCGATGTCGGAGTATCACTTCGATCTGCCTTGCTACGGAGCGGCACGAGCGGATTCGCTTCCGGGAAATACGCTGCCGCACAGCCAAGCGGGATGGGATACGGAACGACGATGAATCGATCGGCGTGTCGCTCTCCGTCATCGAAATGACTCGTCAGATCTACGACCTGTCCGGCTTTCAAACTCATCGCTGCTATATCTTCTTTGTTCATCAGGATCACGCGCCGCTCGCCGTCGATGCCGCGGTATCGATCGTCGAAACTGTAGATCGTCGTGTTGAATTGATTGTGCGAACGGATCGTGGTCAGCAGCAGCCGACCCGGCCCGAGTCGCGTACGCTCGAGAACACTCGATTTGAATTCGCCCTTCCCGGACGAAGTTGCGAACTGTCTTTCTCGCGGCGGATTCGGAAGATAAAATCCACCCGGCTCGCGCACGCGTTCGTTGTAATTTTCACAACCGTCGATGACGGCGCAGATCGCGTCTCGAACGGTGTCGTAATTTGCGGTCATCGCATCCCAGTCGACAGTCGATCCTACTCCGAGTGTCGCCTTCGCAAGCTGCGCAACGATCCACGGCTCGCTTCGAAGATATTCCGATGCAGGTTCGAAAATTCCCTTCGACATCTGCACGTTTAGCATAGTGCTCTCGGTCGAAACGAACTGCTCGCCGCTTGCCTGCCGATCGATCTCCGATCGACCGAGACACGGCAGGATCAACGACTGCACTCCAACGGCGAGTGCGGTCCGATTAAGTTTTGTGATCACTTGCACGGTGAGTCGACATTTTTTCAGACCGTTGAAAACGACCTCGGAATCGGGCGACGCACTCGCGAAGTTTCCGCCCATTGCAAAGAATATTTTCGCCCGGCCGTCGTGCATCGCCTCGATACTGTCGACAGTATTGAAGCCGTCAAGCCGCGGGATCGTGAAACCAAATTCCTCTTCAAGTCTCGAAAAAAACTTCTCGTTGACCTTCTCCCAGATCCCCATCGTCCGGTCGCCTTGAACGTTCGAATGACCACGAACGGGACAAAGTCCGGCACCCGGTTTTCCGATCTGGCCGCGAAGCAAATGAAGATTCGCGACATCCTGAATCGTTGCGACCGCCGCCTTATGCTGCGTCAAACCCATCGCCCAGCACGTGATGACGCGATCAGCAGCGATGAAAATATCTGCGGCTTCCGTGATCTGCTCGCGCGTCAGGCCCGATTCGGTCAAGATCGCTCCCCAGTCCGTCTCATCTAGTCCGGCGATAAGATCGTCGTATCCGGTCGTATTTTGCGCGATGAAAACATGATCGAAAATCGTTCCGTGTGCATGCCGCTCGCGCTCGAGCATGACCTTCATCATTCCCTTGAGCACGGCCATATCGCCACCGATGCGAACCGGCAGATGCAGATCAGCGAGATGCGTTCCCTTGTTTCCGAGGAGCGCGATCGGGAACTTTAGAATATTCGAATAGTGCTGCGGATTCGGATTAACGAAATTCAGCAATCCGGCTTCGGGAAGCGGATTGATCGCGATCATCTTCGCGCCGGCGCGTTTCGCATCCTGCAGTGACGACATCATTCGCGGTGCGTTCGTTCCTGGATTCTGGCCGATGACGATGACGAGATCGGTCTCGTTGAAATCGGAAAGGCGCACCGTCGCTTTGCCAAGTCCGATGGATTCGCTCAGCGCTATTCCGGAAGACTCGTGACACATGTTCGAACAGTCCGGCAGATTATTCGTCCCGAACTGTCGGACAAAAAGTTGATACAGAAACGCTGCCTCGTTCGAAGTGCGGCCCGATGTGTAGAAGATCGCTTCGTCCGGCGAGGCAAGTGAGTTTAGCTCGCCAGCGATAATGTCGAACGCGTCTTCCCACGAGATCGGTTCGTAATGTGTCGCGTCTTTTCGTTTTATGACGGGCTCAGTAAGCCGTCCCTGCGAGTTGAGCCAGTAGTCGTCTTTCTCGGCGAGTTCGGCGATCGTATTATTCGCAAAAAAGTCCGCACCGATCCTGTTCGTCGTCCCTTCATCCGCGAGCGCCTTTGCACCGCTCTCGCAGAACTCGGCGACGGTTCGTCCTTCGTCGGGATCCGGCCATGCGCACGATTGACAATCGATCCCGCCTTTCTGATTCAGCTTCAGCAGACCGCGCGTGGCATGGAGGACGCCCATCTTACCAAAGGCGTTCGTCACCGTCTCCTTGATCGCAGTGAGTCCCGCAGCCGTCTCGCGAGGCTTTGTGACGTGGAGATTATTTTCGGGATCCTGGTCGCTCATTCAGCAATTCAAGTTCGGATTTGGATACGCGTCGTCGCGGTCAGGATCGTCATGTCGATCGATGCAAACAAAATCTTTTTCGACGATGATCGTTAACCTTTCGTCCGCATTTATTTGTTGCTCGATCTCGAACCCGACACTGCTGTTCGCCGTCCAATCTCTCGCGACCTGTTCGGGGATAAGAACCGCGATCTCGTTAGCGTCGAATTTTCCTTCGATCGCATCGGAACCGTTCGACATCCTGAGCGTGTATCGCAAAGTGCTCGCACCGAAATTCGTTTCATCCGAAATAAAACCTTCGTTGGCAAACTTCTCGACCTCGCTTTTCAGCAATCGAAGTCGGATCGAATTTCCTTTTATTCTAAGCTTCATTTTTTAGAGACCAGTTTCCAGTCATCAGTAACCAGTAAGCAGAAACTCGTTACTGATTACTGATTACTGATGACTGGAAACTGGAATTCTTTTTGAAAATTAGCCATAAGGGCCCGCGGCTAATAGCTAACAGCCAAGAGCTATCAGCTAATCCTTACCTTGCCGGTGTAAACATTGAACGATCCGTCGCGAACAAAACCGACGAGGCTCATTCCAAACTCGTTTGCCAACTCGACCGCGAGACTCGAGGGCGCGCCGACAGCGACCATGATCGGAATTCCCGCCATGAGCGCTTTTTGTACGAGCTCGAAACTCGCACGTCCGCTGACCAGCAATATCTTATCGGAAAGCGGAAGTTTATTTTCGAGAAATTTCGCACCGATGACTTTGTCCAGGGCGTTGTGACGTCCGACGTCTTCGTGGACGACGTCGAGATCACCGTCGATCGTGAAGAGCGCGGACGCGTGAAGTCCGCCTGTTTGATCGAAAACGTCTTGCGAAGCTCGAAGTCGTTCAGGCAGCGCGTTGATCAGTTCAGAATTAATTTTCGGATTGTCGAGATCGGCTAGTTTCTTTGCACCAGAATTTCGCAACGCGTCGATCGAGCTCTTACCGCATACTCCGCAGCTTGATGAAGTATAGAAATGTCGTTCGAGACGTTTGAAGTCTACATCGACTCCGTCAGTAAGATCGACGCGGATGGTATTTGAGTTGAGTGCAGCGGCTCGATCGAGTGTGCTCGCGACTTTTCCGATCTTAAGTCCGCAGTGTCTGATCTGTTTGATCTGATCCGGAGATGTGAGAATGCCTTCGGTGAAAAGAAATCCCGCCGCGAGCTCACCGTCATCACCCGGCGTCCGCATCGTGATCGAGATCGCACGGTGCGTGCTGTCCGGAAATCCGATTCTAATTTCGAGTGGCTCTTCGACGGCGAGAACATCAGGCGAATCTTCCGTCACGGCTCCGGCGACGACCCGTCGAACGGCGATCTGCGAAAGTGCTGAAGCTGATTTCACAATTGGAGTTTAGCAGGAAGAGAAACTGCCCGCGAAATACGCGAAAAGACGCGAAAAAGAATTTTGCCCGCGAATGCTTTGATAAGCGTTATTCGCGGGCAAAATTCTTTTTCGCGTCTTTTCGCGTATTTCGCGGGCAAATATTACTTAGTCAGCCGGTAGAATTCGTCCGCGGCATTCGCCGAGGCCGATGCGTCGGAAGCCTTCGCGTTCGCAGAAGCCTTTCATGATGATCTCGTCGCCGTCTTCGAGAAAGCGTCGCTGTTCACCGGACGGCAATTCGAGCGGCTCGGTTCCGCGCCAGGTTAGTTCGAGGAGACATCCGCGTTCGTGTTTTTCTTTTCCGCTGACGGTGCCGGTCGCCATGAGATCGCCGGTTTGAAGATTGCATCCGCCCGACGCGTGATGCGTGAGCATCTGACCGATCGTCCAGTAGAGATCCTTTGTGTTTGAACGCGAGAGCAGATGCGGCTCGATGTTTTCGTTTCGCATCTTCTCGCTCTGGATATAAACCTCGAGATTGATATCGAGCCCGCCGAAATTTTTATTGCCTTCGTCGTTGAGATATCCGAGCGGCTGCGGATCGTCGGTATCGCGTTCGAACGCTTTCGTGCGAAACGGAGCGAGTGCTTCCATCGTCACGACGTACGGCGAGATCGTCGTCGCGAAATTCTTCGCGAGAAAGTCGTTGACGAGACACACACCGAAGATATGATTCTCAGCTTCGCTCATCAGGATCGGTTGTCCCATCTCGTTCCCCTTTCCGACAAAGAAACCGAGTTCCATTTCGTAGTCGAGATTCTTGCACGGGATAAAGACTGGCGGCTTCTCGGCATCGCTCCGATTCTGTCCATGCGGACGTTTGATATCGGTTCCGCTGACGACGATGCTCGACGCCCGCCCGTGATACCCGATCGGGATGTATTTGTAATTCGGCATCAGCGGATTGTCGGGGCGGAACATGGAACCGACATTCGTCGCGTGATAGATCGAACAGTAGAAGTCGGTGTAGTCGCCGGTCTTGAAAGCCGCTTCGAACCGAACATCACTGATCGAATAAAGATGTTCAGCGATCGCGACGCGGTCCTTGTTCTTTTCAGAAAGAAGATAAACCGCCTGCCGTCGTAGATCCGACAAGACCCCGGGGGCGAAACCAGCGATCGCATTCAAGGTCCAAAAACGGAATGACGCGAATTGGGCTATTGCTTCGTTCTGCATCAGTTCGTCATTGATGCAGCCATAAATATCGAGAATCTTGTCACCAATGATGAACCCTATGCCGAGCACCGGCTCAGTGTCTCCGAACTCGTACACACAAAACGGCAAATTCTGTATCGGGAAATCCGTACTCGGATCGTTGGCGGATTCAACCCAGCTTTTCAGATTCGGATCGTGAGTTTCGTTGATCTCGTACATATAAAATCTTTTTGCCCGCGAATAACGCTAATCGACGCGAATAGGATCAAGAAATATTCGCGCAGATCCGCGTTATTCGCGGGCTAATTCTTTTTCGTCCTTTTCGCGTGTTTCGCGGGCAGTTTCTTAATCGCGGTCAACACCCTCCCTACCGGTCGGGTTTCTGCCTTTCGTTATTACAAAATTCCGAGCTCCTGCAGATCCGCCACCGGTTCATCGAACGAGCACGATCCGAATGAGTGCATGCCCTTCGTCCGGAGATGTGCGATGTGACTCAGCGTCAGAAGATGCGAGCCGCGCCAGTTGACTCCAGCTTCGGTGAATTCGAATACTTCCTCGAACTCCTCCTCCATGATCTCTTCAAGCAGGCTGACGCGAAAACTTGCGCGTGCGAATCCGGTCATCAGAAGAACATTCAGGAATCCGTGCATCGTTCCCTGCGGAGCGTCCGGCGCATATGTCAGCGGTTTGAAGCATCGGATCGGATGATGAAGTCCGGCTGTCGCTTTGAACGGCACATTCGCCGCCATACAAGATCGCACAAAGCGAATGATGTCGCGTGTCGTCGGAAAATCGTCGCGGGTCACGCCGCCGGTTCGAAGCTTTGCGCGCAGTCCTTTGATACCGAGAGTCGCGATGAGATCGACGAATGTGCGCCCGACCGGAGCGATCTCAAAATACGGCGTGATCGCCTTTGGCAGAGACGCCATCGTGTTCTCGATCTTCGAAACAGACGCGGCTTTTACTTCCAGAACATCGCAGACCGCACGCTCCGAATTTTTCCTATTGAATTCGTTTATCGTCCGGATCGTCGCCGACACATCCTCACCGGCAAGCACGCTCAGACGCCAGGCGGACTGACGGCCCTTAGGCAGAAACTCTTTGGCACTTTCGTAAAATTCGTCGAGACGCGAAGCCGGGAGAATAAACCTCCCGAGCATCCAGCCGTAGTTCGAATTCCGATAGGTCGCGTAATTCAGCACCGCCTCGGACATCGACACCTGCGAAGGCGGAAATAGTCCTGCGTAATCTATAATTTCGTTTAGCAGAATTCGTACGGATTCTTTTGGTGGGCTTTCGACTACGCGGACGTTCATTATTTGATGTAACTCACTACGATCGACGAGAAAATCATAGCATCCCCAGAATGTTTTACAAATACTATTTGCGGTGCGGAAACGGCTTGCCTACCGAAAAACTTCGGTTATCATTGATGATGTTCCGGCTTAACTTTACATGCGCGTTTTAGGAATCGACCCGGGGAGCGAAACACTCGGTTGGGGAATCGTCGACGGCAGCGGACTAAAATACGCGGTCGTCGAGTTTGGTGTCGTGAAGTCGAATCCGCGCGATGCGTTCGCGAAACGGCTCGCAAATATCTACGAAGGCGTCTCCGCGGTCATCGATAGTTTTCAGCCGGATGTTGTGTCGATCGAAGAGGCTTTTTACGCCGTCAACGCCGGAGTCGCGATCAAGCTCGGTCAAGTGCGAGGCGTGATGCTTTTGCTCGCCGAGCAACGCGGGCTTGAGATCGCGGAGTACGCACCGCGTTTGATCAAGCAGACGGTCGTCGGCTACGGAGCCGCCGAAAAGCGCCAGGTGCAGGAAATGGTGAAGATGCTTTTGCGATTAAAAGATATCCCGAAACCCCATGACGCGGCCGACGCCCTTGCGATCGCTATCTGCCATTTCCATC
The DNA here is from genome assembly GCA_003223025.1 of Acidobacteriota bacterium. Classification (GTDB taxonomy): domain Bacteria; phylum Acidobacteriota; class Blastocatellia; order Pyrinomonadales; family Pyrinomonadaceae; genus OLB17. The sequence goes on along the minus strand of QHXR01000001.1, from coordinate 277,103 downwards.
ACGCCGGGATGAAAAGCAGGATCGAAAAGTCACTCAGGAAAATTCCGTAACAAAAAACTAAAACTATGAAACTCCCAACTCTTCCACTCTCTCTCCTTTTAGTATTCGTGTGTCTTTTTTCAGCCTCTGCGCAGAAGAGGAAATCTCGTGTCGCCCAGACCGGCGTCGTGATCGATGAATCGCTTTCGGTTCTTCGAATGCAGCCGAGCTTGTACGCGCTTCCGATCCAGCGGATGCGACACGGACGACGTGTTCAGATCCTCGACGCCGCCGAGGCCGACGGAGTGAAGTTCTATAAAGTCGCGGCTCCCAAGCTTGGCTGGGTGCAATCGGATGCGATCGTCGGAAAATTCGACGAGGTACGATTCGTCCGGTTTGTTCAGGCGGCCGACGGTTTCGATCGGATCCAGCTCGCATCTGATTTTCTCCAGATCTATCCCGCGTCGCGCTTTCGTGCTCCGATGCTCTTGCTGTTTGGCGATCTGATCGAAGACGCGGCGGCAAAACTCTCTCGCGATGCGACCTCGCGGCTGAGCCGCCGCAAGATCGCGGCGTCCGGCGCACCGGTCCACAGTTACTATTTGAACTTCGCGATGCTCGACCGGTATCGAAAGCTTGGCGTGACATTTCTATTCAACGGATCGACGCGAACGTTTCATTACAACGGATGGAGTTGGGGCGAGATCGTACGGAAGCATCCGGGCTCAGCCGAAGCAGTCGAAGCGAAAAAACGCATTGAGTCGTTAAAGATAAAAATGGCGGGCTAGAAATTTAGTGCAGCAGCGATCTCGGCTCCGACACGGGCGTTGTTCTCAAGTAGCGCGACATTTGCGGCAAGCGTCTTACCGCCGCTCTTTTGCGAAAGCTCGTTGAGCAGGAACGGCGTGAGCTTCTTTCCCGTGATGCCCTGGGTGTCCGCCGCGGAAAGCGCCGCGTCGATAAGCGATTCGACTTCGGCAGTATCCATATCGAATTCGGTCGGCACCGGAACCGTCACGAGGAGTGCGGAGTTCAAACCGAGCTCGCGTCGCGCATCTGCGATCCGTGAAACTTCTTCGGCTGAATCTACGCGCTCGTCGACATCGAGCTCGCTCGTCGCCGAATAGAACGCCGGCATTCGATCGCATTTCCATCCGAGAACAGCGACGCCGTTTGTTTCGAGCCACTCTCGTGTCGCGGGCAGATCGAGGATGGCCTTCGCACCCGAGCAGACGACGATGATCGGCGTCCGTGCGAGCTCCGGAAGATCGGCCGACACGTCGGCTGAATAACCGCGATGGACTCCGCCAATACCGCCGGTCGCGAAGACGTTGAACCCCGCTTCGTGAGCGATAAGCGTCGTGGTCGAGACGGTCGTCGCACCGTTCAATTTTCGCGCGACCGCGATCGCCATATCACGTCGTGAAAGTTTGCGGATGTCTTTGTCGGTTGCGAGGAATTTGATCTGCTCAAAACTTAGTCCGGCGTAGATCTCGCCATCGAACATCGCGATCGTCGCCGGAATCGCACCGCCTTCGCGGACGACCTTCTCGAGACGAACCGCCGTGTCTAAGTTTCTCGGATGCGGAAGACCGTGAGAGATAACCGTCGACTCAAGCGCGACGATCGGCCGTTCGAAGTGAAGCGCCCCGGCGATCTCTTCGTTAAAGTTGATCTTCATTCAACGAATTTCAGGATACGGTTCAGACGCGGATGAGTAATGCAGCCGAAGAAGTCGCCGTTCGACGCACCCCGGTCGCACGACCAATAGACGAACATAGCGCGGCCGATGACGAGCTCGCGCGGAACAAATCCCCAGTACCGGCTGTCTTCGCTATTGTCGCGGCTGTCGCCCATCACGAAAAAGCTGTTCTCAGGAACAACCTGCGGTTTACCCGGTACGGCGAACTCATAATTAGTCCGCGGCAGATTCTTGCCTTGGCGAACCCACTCCATCCGGTCTTCGGAATAGTAAACGTCCCACTTGTCCTCGGGTTTGCGATCCTCGAATTCCCGGATGTCGAGAGCTGATTGATCGTCATCCGAATCACCGATCACCCGATGCTCCGGAAGCAGTTGGCCGTTGATGAAGACCTGGTCGTTCTTGAACTCGACGGTTTCGCCCGGCAGTCCGATCACACGTTTGACGTAATTGATCTGGTACGGCTTGATCGGCGGACGACGCGACGCGTCGAGCTCGGGTCGAACTTTATTCCCCGGATATTTGAAAACGATGATGTCGCCGCGCTGGATCTCGCGCTGCGGCAAGAACGGCAGTGAGCCGCCGCCGGGCGAGAAGATAAATTTATTGACGAGAAGATAGTCGCCGACGAGGATCGTATTCTGCATCGAGCCGGTCGGAACCGTCACCGCCTGGAGAATGAACGTCATGCCGAAGATCGCCAGGATCAGTGTCACGGCGAAAGACTCGAAGTACTCGCGGAACATTGTCTTCGGCGGTCCTTTCGGTTTCGGTTCAGTTGCGGCTTTTACTTCTTCTGTTTTCTCTTCACTCATAATTCGCGAGATGGAATACGCAGCGTCTAGTCTTTACGTTTCGATGATTCGGATTTTTGTGTCTGCAACGATCTGAGAGCCTCGCTCGCCGCCATCATCTCAGCCGACTTTATCGATCGTCCCTGCCCTTCGGCACGTCCCGTCTTCCAGGACGCTTCGACATAGAAGGTTCGCTCATGCGGCTGGCCTTCGGTTTTTAAAAGCGAATAGACCGGCCCAGCGAGCTGGTCGGCCTGAAGCTTCTCCTGAAGCAGAGTCTTGTAATCCGCCGAGTCTTCGGGTGTCGCCTTGCGAAACTCATTTGCGAGGATCCGGGCGACGAACGATCGGGTAGCGATGTAACCGCTGTCAAAAAATACGGCGGCGATAACGGCTTCGAGCGTGTCGGCGAGGATTGCCTTCTTGTTACGGCCACCGGTCTTTTCTTCGCCGCGTCCGATGCGGATGAACTCGCCGATATTCAGAGAGTCGGCAACGCTCGCGAGAGTGGCGGTACTCACCAACCGGTGCTTCATCAATGTCAGCTCGCCCTCGGACGCATCGGGATACTTTCGAAACAACTGTTCCGCGACAGCGAGTCCCAAAACGGAATCGCCGAGAAATTCGAAAGATTCGTTCTCAGCTGCTCGGATCTCGTCATCGCTCTTGCCGCCAAGATTCTCATGAGCCCACGAGCGATGCGTCAGCGCGCGCTCGAGAAGTTTCGGGTCCTCGAACTTGTAACCGATTACGTTCTCGAATTTTGAGAGCTTCATCACCGAAAATTCAGTTTAAGAAGAACGAATGAAAAAAGAAAGCCGGATGCGGGTTTTCCAGCATCCGGCCGATTTTTAGATTTTTTGAAGTAGCTATTACCGAGTTCCCTTCTTCGCTACCGACGCCGGTTTCGCGGTCACCGTTGTCGACATCGGCTTACCAGCCGGTTTCGTCGCAGTTGTCGAAGCCGGAGCCGCCGCAGCCGGGGCCGAAGTTCCGGTCGTGGTCGCCGGCTCAGGATCGTTGACCGGTGTTATCGGAGCCGTCGGATTCGGCACAGGGTTCGCCGTTACTTTTGAGATGTAAGAGTCCAGGCCGTCCTTTTTATTGAAGCGTCCTTCATAAAGGGCGGTCAGATTCTTGAAGAGAAGATCTTTGTACGCTTTGCCAACAGGCGTCTCGGCTTTGGCAAGCTTCCAGGCCCGGCCATAGAAATCCATCGCTCGCTCGGCAGTGCCGTTAAGAATGCCGATCGTTTCTTTGATCTTCGGCTCTAACGCAAGTTGCTCCTCTGGAGTCGCCTTCGCCTTCTGCTCTGCAAGCAGTTTAGCGATCTCTGCGTTCAAACGGATGACTTCGGGGCCATAGTAACTACCAATCGTCTCGTAGATCCGCGGATCGTCCTTGTACCTTGCCGACTGCGTAAGCTCGTAGTAGTACGGCAGGGCGGCCAATCGATTGTTCTTCGGAAAGAAGTTCAAGTATCCGATCGCAAAATTGAGCTCGCTTATCAAATCTTCTTTGGTATACGTGTACTTCAGAAAACCGTAAACAGGAACACCGGCGGCATTTTTCTTCGTCGCTTCCTTTCCACCCTTGAGCGCCGCCAGCACGGTCTGGGCGTAACTCAGCGATTCGTCGGTGTACTTTGTGTTCTTAGTCTGCTTGTCGTCCTTGTAATAGAGTTCATAAAATCCGGAGACCGCGAGAGGAACCATGAAATTCAGGTCACCCGGCTTCTTCGCAAGTATCTCCTTCGCTGCAACAAAAAGTTGGTCGATGTTAGCAGGGGGTAGAGATTTGGCGAGTTCGCCCGGACCGATTCCTGCGTCAAAACGTTTGAAGGATGGGGCAAGCTGTTCTCGCTCGATCTGTTCCGGGATCGACTTTCTAAAACTCTCAACGATCGGCTTTACATAGTCGACGTTAGCCTTGAAGACCTCGCAGTCTCCGTACTTTTCTAATATTTCGTTTCCAGCAGCAAGTGCCGCCTGTTTCTGCGCAACGGTTTTCTCAGACCATCCCTTCACCTTGCCGTCGGCACCCTTACCCTGGTCGTAATCAACCAGGAACCGGGTATAAACTTCATTGAAGGCATCGTTTTCAGCGCAAATCGGTTTTGGGGTCGCTGCCGCGTCCTGTCCAAAACCTGCCGTTGCAGCAACGGCGACAAATGCCGCCGTCAGTACCCCGGTATTCAAAAATCTAAAAATCGTTTTCATTACTGTGCTTCCTCCAGCTACCGCGATCGTAAAATTCGTTCTCTTCGCCGACACCCGTTATCCATGAGGGTTTCGCGTGAAATCAGATGTAACGCCTTAAAAAATAGTTGCAAATATTTCAGGTGGAATCTGTGCGGAGATCCCTCGCGAAAACCACGGAGAACCGGAACGTTGGGAAGTCTAAATAATCACGCAGAGAGCGCTTTTGTGTCAAGCGAAACACCCGTTCGCGGGACGCAGAAAAGCCGAAACATTTTCCATATGAAAAATGCTTCGGCTTTTTGCTACCAAAGTTTGTAAATCGAAGAGCCGATTACTCGTTCGTAACGATGCGTGGCCGGGTCTTTTTCTCGGCGCCGCTGCGGTCGTACTGGATGATGACCGGACCGAGAACGGGTTGGCTTTGAACCGTCTTCTGGACCATCTTCTTCGGTTCAGCCTGCTGCGGAACCGCCGCGACGGTTGTTCGTGGTTGCGAGCCGACAATGATCGGTGCGGGCTGATCGCCATTGTCGGCCGTGTCAGCATCTTCACCTTCATCAGCTTCACCGGCGGCTGCCGTCTCGAATACCGGCTTGATCTTCAGTTGACGAGCATAAAGGAGATCGCGATTTCGATGGATCTGCGGGCTGAGCGCCTGATAGACCTTTCCGGCAATCGCCGCTGCATACTTTCCGCGCTCGCTCTGACCGCGGGTGATGACGACGACCGAGTACTTCGGATCTTCGACCGGAGCGACGGATGCGAACAGTCCGACCCATGATCCTCTTTCGATACAGGAGCCCGTCTTACCGGCAACGCCCATCGACGCATCGACTCCGCGATGAGCGGTGCCGAATTCAGCGGCACCGATCATCCCCGGAAGGACGCCTTCGATACTTCGCTGGGGAAGACTTACCTGACGCTGGATCTGCGGCGTCATCGCCGTACGTTCGACACGTTGGCGATTTATCTGAGGAACGACCTTCTTGCCGCCGTTCGACAAAGAGGAAACAAGAACCGCGAGTTGAAGAGGAGTCACCGCAAAGTCATCGCCGTGCGAATAGATTCGTGCGTTGTTGTTGTTGAAAGGAACCTTGCCCGGAGTTTCGCCGTCGGCGTTGATACCGGTCCTTTCGCCAAGCCCGAGCATCCTAGCGTACTGGACCATTTTCGCCGAGCCCATGTTTATGCCGACACGCTGGAAGTATCCGTTGTTGGATTTTGCGAGAGCGTAGTCGAGCGGCATCCGGGTCGAGCTGTTCGTAATATGCCCTTCGGTATCGATGATGTTCTCGTTCAAGCCACCGACACCAGTTACGAGTTTGATAGTCGAGCACGGCTTGAAACTGTCACGGATCGCCCAGTCCTGATTTACGATCGTCAGGATCTTTCCGGTCTTCGCTTCCATGACGACGACAGTTCCGGCGTGGCCGCCGAGGGCGTTGACCGCCGCGTGACGAACATTCAGGTCTTCGCCCGATTGATCATCCTTCGCAATGTTATCTACTGTCGTAGTCCTGAGTCCGCGTTCGAATGCGAGGCGTCGCTCACGAGCTTCGCGGGCCGCCTGTTCACGACGTCGCTGCTCGGCAAGTGCGGCCTGACGACGAGCTTCGGCTTCGCGCCGACGTTCTGCTTCGATCCGCCGAGCCTCGGCGGTCTTCTTGGAGCTCTTTTTGTTATTCCGAGCTTCACGCGCGTCCAACTCTTTCTGGCGGCGGAGCTCTTTCGGGGTAAGCTTCTTTGCCGTAGACTTGTCGGCCTTACCTTTCTTTTTAGCTAACTGTTCTTTCTTTGTGTCCTTCGCCGATTTGCCTTTGCGGGCATCTTTCGCCTGCGTGGCCGACTTCTTAGAGACGGCTTTCTTCGATGAGGTAGACTTTTTTGATTGAGCTTGGAGGTTGGCTGAGAAAAGGAGAGCGATAAGGGTGATGGGGAACAAAAGCGAGACAAAACGCTTTTGGGGACACATTAACATCATGGTTTACCTCAGCTAGTCGGGTGTTAGATTGTAATTTCGGGGAAGACTCTTCGACGATTTCGGACTGGCTCGGTGATTGTTCGAAGAGTTTGCGAAAAAGCTAAGCCCGACTATAACATTCAGAACATCGCATGGCAAGAATTATTAAGCGACTGTTTAATTATTGCGTTAGATGAACTTTTTCAAGACATTCCGGGGCAGGCTTTTGCTGATCTTGGCCTTCTTACTAGTGGCGACGCTGGGCGTTCAATACTACTTAAATCTGCTTACTCAACAACAAAACAACGATCTTCGAGAAGCCCAGGCGAAAGCTCTCGTAGCGGGGATCACGCTTGGCTCGAACAGCATCAGCTCGAGCTCCTACATGGACGAGCTGATAAAACGCGAGGATCAAAATTACTTTGACGAGGCCGCCGCAGCCCGGGTCCGAGACGTAATAATAATAGATAACAACTGGCAGGTTCGGGACAGTCTTAACCCCGACTTTCAGCCGACGACAGGTCCAAACGGCGAGAATGTATATCGGAATCTTTCCGATCTGCCGAATTTGCCGCCTCTGAAAGAAGGCGTGCGATTGGGCGATGATATTCAGCACTTTCCAAACGCCAACTTAGCCGTGCAAGGCGATGATGAGGCCCGCGCGATCCCGATCGAAACCACGAGCGAGGGCCGTTGGTACATCATGGTGCTGCTTAAGAACGATCAAAGCGAAGCCAATCGCCGGGCCGCCCTGCCTTTGATCGTTACGTTGATCGTACTTTCGCTCTCCACGCTCGTCACTTTCGTTCTCGTATGGAGATTTACACGACCGATCGCGAACCTTTCGAACGCCGCGCGCCTCGTAGCAGACGGAAATCTCGCCGTTCGCGTTCCGGAACGTGGCCGAACCGACGAGATGGGTCAGCTTCTCACGCAGTTCAATGAAATGACTGCCGAGCTTGAGAAGAGCAAGGAGCTCGAAGAGCAGCTACGCCAAGCAGAAAAGAGCGCGGTCATCGGACGGCTCGGATCGGCGATCGCCCACGAGATCCGGAATCCGCTGAACTTCATCAACCTGACGCTCGATCATCTGCGATCGAAATTCCAACCGGAAAACGAAGAAAAAGTCGCGGCGTTTACAAAGCTGATCGGCCAGGTAAAATCCGAAGTCGCGCGGATCAATCAGCAGATCTCGGATTTTCTAAACTACTCGCGGCCGGCGAAAGCCAACTTACAGGCTCTCGATGCTCGACAGGTCGTCGAGGATTCGCTCAGACTGGTCGAAGCTCAAGCGAGCGAGAACGACATCCGAATCGCGGTAGTCGAACATGAGGACGTCCCGAAGATCCTCGCGGATCCGGACTTCCTCCGATCCGTTTTCAACAACCTGTTCATAAACGCAGTTCAGGCGATCGGAAATGAGGGCGGGAACATGAATGTGAAGATCTCGCCGGATAATGGATTCGTGCGATTCGATATTTCCGATACGGGATCGGGCATCCCCGAACCAAACCTTGCGAAGATATTCGAACCCTACTTTTCTACTAAAGAGACCGGCACGGGTCTTGGACTCGCGATCGTGCAAAAGATCGTCGAGGTGCACAACGGAACGATCGACGTCGGATCGAAAGAAGGCGAGGGAACGAAGTTTACGGTAAAATTACCGAAAGCTAACGCGAAATGAACCGCCGAGACGCTGAGACGGAGAGTTCGACGGAGAAGTGTTATCAATCGAATGATCATGATCGACTCTGCGTCTCAGCGTCTCGGCGGTAAAATTATTTTATGGCAAGAAAATCGATACTCGTCGTTGACGACGAAAAGAACCAGCGGGAAATTCTCGAGACGATCCTCTCGGGTGAAGGCTACGATGTGACGACGGCGAGCTCGGGCGAGGCGGCGATGAAGTTCGTCGAGGCCCGGAGATTCGATCTCGTTCTTACCGATCTCAAAATGACGGGGATGAGCGGGCTCGATCTTTTGAAAGAGCTGACGGATTTCGACAAGTCGATCATCGTCATCCTGCTCACGGCGCATGGATCGGTCGACTCGGCCGTCGATGCGTTGCGGCTCGGCGCGTTCGACTATCTTCAAAAACCGTACGACAGCGAGAAGCTTCTCGATACAGTTTCGCGTGCGTTGAATAAACTCTCCGCACTCGACACCGAGCTCGTTTCGGTTTCGCCGGAGATGGACAAGGTCAAAAAGTTGATCTTGAAGATCGCGAAGTCGAACTCGACCGTTTTGATCCGCGGTGAAAGTGGAACCGGAAAGGAATTGATCGCGCGATCGATCCATAAGAATTCGCTTCGGACGAACGAAGTCTTCCAGGCCGTGAACTGCGCGGCAATAAATGAGAACTTGCTCGAGTCCGAATTGTTCGGTCACGAGAAAGGATCGTTCACCGGCGCGGTTGCAGAGAAGAAGGGACTATTCGAGATCGCGAACAACGGAACGCTTTTTCTCGATGAGATCGGCGAACTCGACATTGCCCTTCAAGCAAAGTTGCTGCGAGCACTGCAGGAAAAAGAAATACGTCGCGTCGGTGGAATTAAAGAGATCGAGGTCGATGTTCGGGTGCTCGCCGCGACGAATCGCGACCTGCTGAAGATGGCGGAAGAGAAACGTTTTCGTGAAGATCTTTATTATCGACTGAATGTTCTTTCGATCGACATCCCGCCGCTTCGCGAACGACGATCGGACATTCCGGTGCTGATGGATTATTTCCTTAACAAACACACACGCGGAACAGACCGGAAGGTCAGCATCGAAAGCGACGCAAAAAAACTCCTCCTCGACTATCACTATCCCGGAAATGTTCGGCAGCTCGAATCTGCGCTTGAGCGCGCGATCCTGCTTTGCGAGAACGACACGATCACGCTCGAAGATCTGCCGCCCGAGATGACGCAGACCCGAGCGATCGGAGCTTCGGCCGGCGGCGGAGATTTGCAATTCAAGCTTCCGCCCGAAGGCGTGAACTTCGAAGACGTCGAACGAAGTCTGATCCTGCAAGCGATGGATCGGACGGATAACAACATCACGAAATCAGCGAAGCTGCTCGGACTCACGTTCCGAACTTTGCAATATCGTTTAGAGAAGTTCGGATTTAAGAAGGATGGTGATGGAACCGGGGAAGAAGACGAGGCGTAATGTTTAGTCAGCCAATGAAAACTTGGATCAAGATCCTTCTCGGACTCGGTGCTTTATCGCCCTTCGTCTTCACCGCCGCATTCGTCGGATTTATGATTCACCTTATAAACACGGTCCCGGTCGAGGCTTTCGGCGAGTACCTGGCTAATTCCACGTACGCCGTGATCATGAACGTCGCATGTCTTCTGTTCACGATCTTCTTTACGGCGATTCTTGTGATCTACATCATCCACGCGGCACGGAACCCAATCCTCGAGGCGAATCGGATGCGAACAACCTGGCTGATTTCTCTGTGCCTTCTCGGTGCATGGGTAATGCCGTTCTACTGGTTTTTCTACATCTGGCGTGACGGAGTATCAAATCGCAGTTCCGGATCTTTGGGGCTGCACTGATTCGGTCTTCTATTCATTTCACGTTTTTTCGCGTATTTCGCGGGCAAAAGTTCTGATTCTTTATTCGTGCCTATTCGCATTATTCGCGGGCAAAGCCGCCTGAAGGCGGGCTCAAAACGAGGTGAAAGATGGAATGGTTTTCTACTTTGAGTTTGGCGTTAGGTTCCGCGTGGACGAGCGGGATCAACCTCTACGCGACGGTCACGGTCCTAGGTCTGCTTCAAAAATTTGGAGCAGCCAAACTTCCCGGCGGGCTCGACGTCCTCGATAACTGGTGGATCATAGGCGTCGCAGGATTTCTTTATCTCGTCGAATTCTTCGCCGACGAAATTCCCTATCTCGACAGCGTTTGGGATGTCGTCCACACGTTCATCCGCGTTCCGGCCGGCGTCATCGTGGCGTATGCGGCGACCGAGCAACTCGATTCGTCGATCTATATTCCCGCAGCTCTGATCGGCGGCGGACTCGCGTTCTCATCGCACGGAACAAAAGCCGCGTTGCGAGTCGGAGCTAACTTCTCACCTGAGCCTGTCTCGAACTGGGTCCTGTCGATCGTCGAAGACATCATCGCGTTCGTCGGAACACTACTCGCAGTATTCGCTCCGATCATCATCGCGATCGTGCTTGTTGTGTTCGTGATTCTCTTTCTGTGGTTCTTTCCGAAGGTGCTTAGAGGCCTTCGTCGAATGTTTCGAGCAACGGCCTCTTTCTTTCGTGGCGATGGTCTCGGAAGCGGAGCTCAGTAAAGAGCTATGCGTTGAGCGCTTTGTTGGAGAAGAAGTAAACGTGCGGATCGTCGCCCGGTCGCGGATCGACACGATCAAATCCCATCTCTTCGAACGGTTTCAAAATATCTTCCAACTGCCTCCCGTCACCGAGATGGATCTCCATTATCACGTATCTGCATTTCGTCAGCATCTGATATTCCTCGGGATGCTTGATGACGTCGAACTCGGCCGTCTCGACATCCATCTTGCAGATATCGACGATCTCGCCATCGAAATACGTGTTATATAGATAGTCGAGCGTCACGCCTTGAATGTCGTAAAACTCGCTCTCAGGATTTCCGCGATCATTAAAGATACTATCCGAAACGCTTCCCTCGCCGGGTGCGACACGCAGAGTCTTGTTCTCGCCGCATAATCCCGCGTTCAACGGAATCATCTCGCAAGTCATGTTTCGGATCAGATTGAATTGCATCCGTTGAAATGTGTAGCGATTGAATTCGACGCTGACGACTTTCTTCAAGGGAATTCCGTCCGCCTGCAGCAGCAGTGGAAACCCGCCGTTGCTCGCACCGAGGTCGAGCACATTCGCCGGCTTGTCGAATTTCATGATCGGGAAATATCGGCGATACACCGGCAGGGCGATGACCTCGCGAGCTCCACGGCCGTCACCACGAGCGTGGTCGGTCAGGAAATCGAGACCCTTGTACCGGTAAACATGAAGCTGCTCGCCGGGGAAAAGAAGTTTAGTAAATGTGAGCCAGAGACGATTGTCGAATGTCCAGACTTCTCTGAGACCCTCGATCTTGTTTCGAATATTCATGCGACTTCAGTAAGGTAATTGACTCCGAGTTTAGCATACAGGTCAGCGCCTTTTGTATCGTCGAGCCGTTCATTTTTCGATTCTCTTTGCGTCCTGGCGTCTTTGCGTGAAAATCAGATGTTCACGCAAAGACGGCAAGACGCAAAGTCGGATGGTGTAAACTTTAGCTAATGAAATTCCTGCACATTTCAGACGTGCATCTTGGCTGCACGAGATACGCGTTACCCGAAAGTCCGCGCGATTTTTTCGATGCGTGGATCGATATCCTTCACAAATACGCGATCGGCGAGAAGGTCGATTTCGTCATCACGTGCGGCGACTTTTTTCACAAACGAAGCGTCCCGCCGGAGACGATGAATTACGCCGTCGCCGGACTCAACCTTCTAAAAGACGCCGGAATTCCGGTGATCATGATCGAAGGCAATCACGATCAGAAACACACGGACAGTGAGTATAGTTGGCTGCGGTCGCTCGCCAATTGGAATCTCGTCTATCTGCTTGAGCCGACAAACGAAGGCGGTCGTATCACATACAAACCGTGGGATGAAGAAGTCGCGCGCGGCGGATTCATCGACATCGGCCGCGCGCGAATTTTCGGTTCGCACTGGTACGGAGCATCAGCGAACTGGGCGATCCCGATGCTCACCGAAGCGATCCGCGAGAATCGTCGCGAAGGTGCGTTTCACATTCTGCTGCTGCACACCGACGTCGAAGGTCATCAGACTCATCCGATCCCGGCGCTGTCGATCGCTGCATTATCCGAACTCAGATCTGTCACCGATTATGTCGGTCTCGGCCACACGCACATGCATTACGTGATCGATAACTGGGCTTTCAATCCGGGTTCGACCGAGGTCACGAACATTTCCGAATATCGGGAAACGCGCGGCGTGTTTGTTGTCGAAGTCGACGAGCAGAATCAGGTGACGGCGAAGCATGTCCAGGACTATCATCAACGTCCGTTCCAACGAATGTCGTTCGACGTCGACGGGTATGCCGACACGGCGGAACTGACGCGCGATCTGCTCGAGAAAGTTTCGCGCGAGGTTCGAACGAACACTGAGATCGCTCCGATAATTGAGATCACACTCCGAGGCCAACTCGGCTTTCCGAATTCGCTGATCGAAACTAAACGGATTCGGACCGAAGCGCGAAAGGCGACCGGAGCTCTGCACGTTCGTTTGAGGAATGTTTCGGTGCCGGTCGAATATGCAGTCGCTGCCGACATGCCTGAGGACGCGAGTCGCGAACATCTCGAACGACGCGTCGTCGAAGATCTTGTTCTCCGCGACAATCGATTCAAGACAAAGGTCAATGCAATTTCGGATGCCGTGATCGGCGCGAAACGCCTCGCACTCGGAGGAGAAGACGCGGCCCAGATCACAGAGTTTCTGTTGCAGGTGCTGTCGGCACCGAAACCCGATGAGGGCATCGAGCTCATAAATTAATTATGTCGGAAGCATCCGAGAAGGTATTGGGTATCAACGAGTTGCCGCTGTTTCCGCTTCAGCTCGTTTTGCTGCCTAATGAAGTGCTGCCGCTCCATATCTTCGAGCCTCGCTATCGGCAGATGCTCGACGATATTGAGCTTCGGCGTAATCTTTTCGGGATAGCTTACTTCGATGAAGACGGCGGGATCACGGGCCGGCCGCCCGTCGGAAGCGTCGGCTGTGCCGCTGAAATTCGCGAGAAATCTTTGCTGCCGGATGGCCGCTCGAACATCGTCACGGCGGGCGTGATCAGATTTCGCGTGTTGGAATATCTCGATACAGGGACTCCGTATCTCACTTGTGCGGTCGAATTCTTTGAGGACGATCTCGAGAATCCCGACGACCTCGAGCCGATCGCCGACGAGGTTTTCGATCTCTTCGAACGCATCGCGAAAGCCGCGTTCAAGTTGAGCGGCAGCCGAGGAACTTTTCCGGAAATTCCGCGGACCGATCCCGAGAGACTTTCATTCCTGGTCACGGCTGCGTTCAACCTCGACGATGACGTCAAGACGAAGCTCGCCGAGATCACATCGACCAAGGAGCGGCTCACAAAACTGCGCAGCCTCCTTCTGCAAGCCGTCGACAAGATGGAAGCCAATGCGGAAATAATAAAGGCCGCTCAAACGAACGGCCATTCCAAAAAGAAGATCGATTATTGAATGTCTTAGATCGCAGGCGGACCAAGGGCCTGTCTGAAGAAGTCGATGACACGCTGATCGTAACTTTCCGAAAGCTCGATCGACGCATTGATGATGCTATAACCCGACGGACTAAGATCCGTCTTCGAGTCAATCGTCGATGTCGCCGGAAAGCACTTGCCAAGCTTCGACGTGGATTCCTGAAACTCGGGAGCGTCGAGCCCGCCGAGCAAAAGAACTTTCTTGCCCGCCAGCGACTTCGCCATATCGCAAGAGGATTCTCGCTTGAAGCAACCCTGGTAAAAGTACGGCCGCGTACCGAGCTTTGCGAACTCCGAAGTTACGGTACTTCCGAACGGGAATCTGGTCTCGACAGTTGAAGCAAGCATGCTATCGGCGTTCTGCGGAACCGAATCGAGCACGAGCGCTTTGATCTGATCATCTTTCCCTGCCGCCGAAATCGCCGCCAGCGAGCCCATCTCGAGCCCGTAAATGCCGACGTCTTTTCCGACTAGCGGAAACTGCTCGGGAGTTTTTAGATTACGTAAGAATTCGATCGCAGCCGTTGCGTCGTCGGCTTCACAACCGCCGAACGATGTGTACTCTACGGCGGGATTCTGTCCGTGACCGCGCATGTCCGGCATCAGGATCGTGAAGTTTGTCGCCTCGTTCAACTTGACGCCCAGATTCAATACGTACGATCGATTCGCACCGTACTTGTGAAGCAGAATGACGGACGGTGCATCCTGTGCTCCTCGGAGCAGCCATCCGCGGGCGGACGTTCCATCCTTATTGACCCACTTTTCATCCGTGACCTGAGCCCCGCGAGCGCTAAGCATTCCATAGGTGTCAGGTGTGACGAGGTATGCGGCTTTGACGGGATGAGCCGTCTCATGGACAAGCCAGATAGATGCTCCGGCGACAGCCACGACGAGCAGGACGACGACCGGTAACAACAAACGCGTAAGACTTTTTAGGAGGCGAATACTCTTTGCCATATGAAACGACCTTTGAGGTAGTGAAGCTGATGTGGTGCAACTAAGGAATGCCGGTGGGATTCTTAAGGAATGCTTGTAAGGTAAAAGGCTTCTGAAAAGCCAGTCAAAATGTTACCATATTCGGCACCCTGGGGGAAGATTTATTTAAAGATGTTAAACCCGAAATTCCTTGTATTTATCGCGATTTTAGCGGTCTGCGTTCAGTTTGCAACGGCTCAGGCGCCGGCCATTTCCGCCGGTTCGTCGAGAACGCCGAGCTCGGCTGCCTTCTTTCCGCTTTCCCAACTAAAGGAAGGAATGAAGGGAACCGCGCGGACGGTGTTTCGCGGTAGCGAACCGGAAGAATTTACTGTCGAGATCCTCGGTGTCGTTCCGGCCGCGATCGGACCGAAACAGGACCTGATCGTGGGTCGCATCAGCGGCGGCTCAGCCGATCGCACGGCCGTGTTCGCCGGAATGTCGGGATCGCCAGTTTACATTGACGGTAAACTCGTTGGCGCGATCTCATACAGTTTCCCTTTTTCAAAGGAACCGATCTGCGGTATCACGCCGATCGAACAAATGATCGCGATCTTCGAAAAGAAGGAAGGTCCGCGAATCGCCGCGACCGAACCGAATTCGATTTCATTTTCAGAGTTAGCATCGACAGACTGGTCCGGTAATTTTCCCAAGAATCGCGCTTCTGCGAGCGGCTTGCTTGCGGGAGTTTCGAACAACTCATTACTCGCGACCGTCGCCGGACAATCGTTCCAGCCGATCGCGACACCGATGACATTCACCGGTTTCTCGCAGCAGACTTTGAACGTGTTCACGCCCCAACTTTTAGAAGCCGGATTGATTCCGGTTTCGGCAGTCGGCGGTGCGGCTGCGATGTCGCCGATGAAAAAGGCTGACGAGACGACGTTGCTCGGCGGCGATTCGGTTTCCATGCAGTTGACCCGCGGAGATTACAGCCTCGCGGCGGCCGGAACGGTCACATTCCGCGACGGCGATAAGATCTACGCATTCGGACATCCGTTCCTCAGTCTCGGAACTTCTGACCTTCCGATGTCGGAATCACACGTCGTGACAGTGATCCCGAATCTGAATAATTCATTCAAGCTTGCAGTTCCCGATTCGATGGTCGGATCCATGACTCAGGATCGCGCGACCGGCGTCTACGGTAAGCTCGGACAAGCACCGAAGATGATCCCGGTTCGGATGAACGTTAAAACGAGTCGGGGACAGACCGATGTCGTAAATTTCGAAGTCGCGAAAGACGATTTTCTTACGCCGCTTCTTCTGAACATCGCGATCTACAATACGGCGGTTGCACAAGAGCGATCGGTCGGAGATTCAACAGTTGAGATCAGCGGCGAGATCGCCGTGAAAGGCCAACAGCCGATAAAGCTTGATCGAAAGTTTGTTGGAGGTCAGGCAGGTCAGTTTGCGGCGGCATCCGTCGCGACGCCGGTCGCGGTTCTGATGAAGAGCCGGTTTGAAGACCTGGAGATTTCCGGTATCGATATCAACGTCACGTCGACCGATGGAAGCAAGACCGCGATCCTCGATCGAATGGCGATCGATCGGACGCAGGTGAAAGCCGGCGAGACGGTCGAGGTTCAGGCGTTTGCAAGGACGAGTTCGGGTAAGATTTTTGTCCAGAAAGTTCCAGTCAAGATCCCGCAGGACACACCGGCTGGAATGTTCTCGATCACGATCGGTGACGGAAGAGAGATCCAGGAGAATTCTTCGATAAAGTATTTCGTTCCGCGTGATCTCAGCGAGCTGATCTCGACGATCAACATGCTGAAAGTTTCCGATCGGCTGTACCTTCAAACTTTCCGCACGACAAACGGTGCCGTGATCGGTGCGAGCGAGATGCCGAATCTTCCGCCTTCGGTTTTAGCAACACTGAATAACGATCGAACTGCGGGCGGCATCAAGCCGGCAGTGCAAACGATCGTGAATGAAATGAAGCTCCCGCCGGCGGAGTTCCTGATCAGCGGTCAGCAGACTCTGACCATCGAAGTCATAAAATAAAATTCGGCATATTAGTTTTGGAAGGTCAACGTCAAAATCGTTGACCTTTTTCTTTTTGTTCGCAAAACTTAAAGCATGAAGGGAATTGCGGACATACTCCGAGCCGCGAGCTTCGCGGCGAAGAAGCACACGGATCAAAAGCGAAAAGGAAACGACGACCAGCCCTACATCAATCATCCGTTGGAAGTAGCGAACATGCTCGTGAATATCGGCGGGGTGAGCGATCCTGACATCATCGTTGCGGCCCTCCTGCATGATACCGTTGAAGACACCGAAGCAACTTTCGACGAGATCGCGGAACAGTTTGGAATAACTGTCGCAGGTTATGTTCGCGAGGTCACGGATGACAAGTCTTTGCCGAAGGCGGAACGCAAACAGAAGCAGGTCGAGCACGCTCCGCATCTTTCTCAGGGAGCGAAGCAGATCAAGCTCGGCGACAAAATCAGCAACATTCGCGACGTGACCGACAATCCGCCCGAGGGATGGGACCTTCAAAGACGCCGAGAGTATGTCGACTGGGGTGAGAAAGTAGTTGCAGGATTGCGAGGTGCGAATGCGGAGCTAGAAAAAGTATTTGATGAGACAGTAGAAAAAGCCCGACGCAGACTAGCGTCTGCCGCTACGCAGTCTTGATGTCAGCGGCATCGCCTTCGACCCACACTTCCCCGTCCGCAAAAACTTCTTTTTTCCAGATCGGAACCGTCCGTTTCAATTCGCGGATCAGCCATTCGCACGCGGCGAATGCGGCTTTGCGATGCGGAGCCGCAACTGAGATAACGATACTCGTCTCCCCGATCTCTAGCTTCCCCAATCGATGCACGATCGCGACGTGTGAGATCTCGAAATCCTTCTTCGCCTGCTCGATCAACTTCTGCCCTTCCTTCAACGCCATCGGCTCGTACGCTTCGTAAACAAGATGCAGCGTCTCGCGGTCTTTCGTGAATTTTCTGACATATCCGTCGAGCGTCACCGTCGCTCCACATTCCAGCGGAACGACGCGGCGTGAAACAGAGGTGATGTCGATCGGATCGGTTGTGAGCTCGAAGAAATCCATTGAACGTTAACCGCCGGAGACGGGTGTGAAGACGGCGAGTTGATCGCCGTTGCTAAGACGAGTATTTTCGCCGACGTACTGTTCGTTGACCGCAACAAGGAGTTTGCGATCTCTCAAGTTTGGATACTTTGCGCGAAGCAGCGAGATGACATCCGCCGCCACACTCGTTTCAGGCAAAGATGTTTCGAACGCTCGTGAGCCAACTAGATCCGCGGTCGCTCCAAAAAAGAGAACGTTGACTTTCATGGCGGGTTGAACAGACAAACAGTCCGTCCTACTTTATCGCTCCTGCGATCGGACTGGATGCGGATGCGTACAAACGCTTCGGCATTCGACCTGAAATGTATGCGAGACGGCCCGCTTCAACCGCGAGTTTCATCGCGGTTGCCATCTGCGCTGCGTCGCCCGCTTCGGCGATCGCGGTGTTCATGAGAATTGCGTCTGCTCCGAGCTCCATCGCGATCGCGGCATCCGACGGAACGCCGACACCGGCGTCGACGATGATCGTCGCATCAGGCAACTGCTCACGCATGATTCGTAAGTTCGACGGGTTCTGAACTCCCATTCCGGACCCGATCGGTGCAGCGAGCGGCATAACTGCCGGACAACCGACATCGAGCAGTTTCTTCGCCATGATCAGATCGTCGGTGAAATACGGAAGCACGATGAAGCCTTCTTTGACCAGGACCTTCGCGGCCTCGAGTGTTTGTTCGTTGTCTGGGAGCAGCGTGACCTGATCGCCGATCACCTCGAGTTTCACCCAATCCGTTTCAAGCGCTTCGCGAGCAAGACGTGCTGTTCGGATCGCATGATCCGCGTCGTAGCATCCGGCCGTGTTCGGCAG
The DNA here is from genome assembly GCA_003223025.1 of Acidobacteriota bacterium. Lineage (GTDB taxonomy): Bacteria > Acidobacteriota > Blastocatellia > Pyrinomonadales > Pyrinomonadaceae > OLB17. The sequence continues at coordinate 258,331 of QHXR01000001.1, read as the reverse complement.
GATCTGCATGCTCGGGTTGAGGTGATCGAGAAACGATTCGGTCTTTCTATCGAGGGGAACACGATTGACGGCGACCGTAACCATCTCGGCTCCGGACGCGGAGTGCGCGGCTTTCATCTCGTCGAACGATCGGTACTTCCCCGTTCCGATAATGAGGCGTGAGGAGAATTCCTTTCCTGCCAATGTAAATTTGTCTGTCATCTATGAGGAAATTTTCACGCAAAGGAGTAAAGAAGACAAGAGACAGGAGACAAGAGACGAGAGAGTCTCGTGTCTCCTGTCTCTTGTCTTCCTCAGCCGCCGCCAACGAAATGTACGACCTCGATTCGATCAGAGTCGTTGATGATGGTCACCGGCCAATCCTTGCGACGAACGACTTCACGATTCAGCTCGACCGCGATCCTCTGAGACGGCAATGAAAAAAGCTCGAGAAGTCGATCTAAACTGATCGGTTTCTCAAGCTCTTTGATCTCTCCGTTAACCGTAATATTCATCCCGTCAAGATTTTCTCTCAAACGGGATGCCGGACACAAACCTCAACCGTGCGTGATCGCACGCCGCAATTCCACTTCCTCTCCGTCACTTACCGCCCGTACAAGCAAAGCGGCCCGGCCTGAATTGAAGTTCGGCAATTGAAGATTCACTTTCGCCACGCCGTTTTCATCGGTCGATGCGTGGAAGATCAGCGGCCGGAAACTCGAACCCAGGATCTTGACCATGACCTGAGCCGCGTGAATGACCTTGCGTTCAGTTCCGCGACAGATGAGGAACGTCACGCTCTTTCGTTCACCGCCTTTGAATCTCGCCTCGCCGAGAAGCTCGATACTTAATTTGTTATTTGCCGGCCGTTCGCTGCCGAGCATCTCACTGACGATCTCAACCGCTTCATCCGGAAGGAGAACGTCATCAGCCGTGAGAACCGTTGTCGGTCGAGCGATCGGCTCAACCGGCTCCGCTTGGATCGGAACATCGAGTATCCCGCCAAACCGAGGCTTTGGAATAGGTCGGAAAAGTTCTTCAAATTCATCCACCTCCGCGGCGACGCTCGCCTCGGCGTACACAGGCTCGACAAAAACCGCCTTGCTGGCGTCGGCAGCGGCAACAGATTCGCGAAGCGTCATCTGACGCAGATCTTCGATCCGTCCGGCCTGGATCGCCGCACATATCAGCGTGTGCTGTCTCGATAGGCGCGCGGCGAGGATCTCTTCATCGAAAGTACCCACAAGCAGATCGTCATATGGAAGACGCTTGCTCGCGAGAATAGTCCCGCGGTCATAGACCAAGGACAATATGATGGGCTTCGCCAAACCTTTGTCCTCGGTCTGGACATGGTAAGTAACGCCCTCGAATTCTATGTCTGTATTATAGCCAGTTATCACGGTGTAACGGTCGAGAATAAGAAGGAAGGATAGCGGCGACGAGGTGCGTGTCGCCATTAAAAATTTAGCATACGGCGTTGAGATTGGTCAATAAATTATGTCGGCGATCGGCTCTTCGCTTTCTTCAAAATCGCTCGATTTTAACTGCCTCGCGAGCAATAAGCATCGCCTTGACACACCTATGCGCTTCACTTAGGATTGAGTTTGTTCCAAGATTTCTAGTTTTCATAACGGAGACGTGCGAGTGGACTCCGGTCGATCGCTGAGGTTCAAATGGCTGAACACAATCTGATGGAGTATGCTCCGATCGCGATAATGTTTCTTGTCGCGATGGGCTTTGCAGTAAGTCAACTTCTCGTAACGCAACTGATCGGGCCGCGAAAGCGAACTGCGACAAAGCTCATGCCGTACGAATGCGGCAAGGATCCGATCGGCGGAGCGCGCGATCGCTTTTCGATCAAGTTTTACACCGTCGCTGTCATCTTTCTCCTGTTCGATATCGAAGTCCTTTTCATCATCCCGTTTGCGGTTGCGTTCAAGAGTTTGCTGGCGGAGGAGAAGGTGAGCGGCATCGCCTTCGGCACGATAGCTTTTGTCGAGATCCTCGCGTTTGTTGCGACCCTGGTCGTCGGATACATCTACGTTTGGAAGAAAGGAACATTCGATTGGGGACTCCAAGCACGTGCCGAGGCCCGCGAAGAAGCCAAGCAAATGGCAAAGAAACGTCGCGAAACGGTGCAGCCGACAAAGATCGCCGCCTAGATTTTGGGCTAGGAATTTGGAACTCGGCTTTTCCGGCAATCCAAAATCCAAAATCCAAAATCCAAAATGACTAATGGGTTTAGAAAATACATTATTTGAATCGCTGCCTGATGTCGTTACGGTGAAACTCGATGCCGTGGTCAACTGGGCCCGCAAAAGCAGTCTGTGGCCGGCGACTTTCGGCCTCGCCTGCTGCGCCATCGAGATGATGAACACTGTCTCGGCGCGTAATGACCTTTCAAGATTTGGAGCTGAGACATTTCGCGCATCGCCACGTCAGGCGGATGTGATGATCGTCTCGGGACGCGTTTCGCGTAAGATGGCCCCGGTACTGCGACGTATCTACGATCAGATGCCCGAACCGAAATGGGTAATTTCGATGGGTGCTTGTGCGACATCGGGTGGAGTTTTCGATAATTACGCGATCGTTCAGGGAGTGGACAAGATCGTTCCGGTAGACATCTACGTCCCCGGCTGTCCGCCGCGTCCGGAAATGCTCGTCCACGCGATCATGATGCTTCAAGACAAGATCATGAAGGAATCGGTCAAGGACCGCCGCGATACATTCGAGCCGGAATCGCGAGTCTCGATCGTTCCGGGAACCTTGCCGGTGACAGAGGGCACGGCATTAGAAAAGGAAACGGAGATCGAAGTCGCTCAGAATCAGGTTTCAAGACCGTACACGATCCCGTCGCGACACGAACGACGCCGATCGTCGTAGAAATTAGTTCACCGCCGAGACGCGGAGACGCAGAGAGTTTTATCGACCATGTCTCTGCGCCTCGGCGTTCGGCGGTAAATTGTGATTATGCTCATGGAGTTTGTCGAAAAACTAAAAGCAGAGAACGCCGCATGGGTGACGGAAGTGGTCGAAGGACACGGTGAAGTCACCGTCATCGTTCCCCGAGAAAGCATCATCGATGTCTGCACCTTCTTAAAAACCACCCAGGGTTTCGATATGCTTGCCGATCTTTGCGGCGGCGATCGCGGGCCGGAAGAAGATCCGCGGTTCGAGGTCAATTACCATCTTTTCTCGACCAAACATCACAATCGGCTTCGATTAAAAGTTCTCTTGAGCGAAGACGATCCGCATGTCGCGACCGTCACACCGCTTTGGAAGACAGCAGATTGGCATGAGCGCGAAACCTTCGATCTGTTCGGGGTGATCTTTGACGGACATCCTGATCTTCGCCGCATTCTTCTCCCAAGCGATTTCGACGGACACGCATTGAGAAAGGATTATCCGCTTCGCGGCTACGAGCCGTACAGCATGAACTAATTCCATTTTGGATTTTAGATTTTGGATTTTGGATTCGAAGAAGATCGCATCCGACAATCCAAAATCCAAAATCCAAAATCCAAAATGACAAGATGAGTACTGCAGTAGAAAACATTCCCGGTCTCGACGTTCTCGATCAGTCGCTTGAGTCGCAGATGACCTTGTCGATGGGGCCGCAGCATCCTTCGACGCACGGCGTGCTCAGGCTCGACCTTCGTCTCGACGGCGAGCTTGTCATCAAGGCGATCCCGGATATCGGATATCTCCATACCGGAATGGAGAAGCTGTTTGAGTACAAAAAATATCAGCAGGGTATCGTCATCACGGATCGGATGGATTATCTGAATCCGCTCGGCAACAATCTCGCCTATGTGATGGCGGCCGAGAAGCTGCTCGATCTTGAGATCCCTCAGCGAGCTCAGGTGATCCGCGTACTTTTCTGCGAATTGCAGCGGATCGCGTCGCACATGGTATGGCTCGGGACACACGCACTCGATATCGGAGCGATGTCGGTGTTCTTCTATTGCTTCCGCCAACGCGAAAAAATATTGAATTTGATCGAAGCTGCATCCGGCGGCCGCATGACTCCGAGCTATTTCCGGATCGGCGGTCTGATGATGGATCTTCCGGCCGGATTCGAACGACGATGCAAACAGTTTCAGGATGACTTCCTCGAAGCGATGAACACGTTTGAGACTCTCGTCACGGGAAACACGCTTTGGCAGAGCCGTACGATGGGCATCGGAGTAATTTCAGGTGAAGATGCAATCGATTGGGGTTTAACCGGACCATGTCTGCGTGGCAGCGGAGTCGATCTCGATCTTCGACGCGACAATCCTTACACCGGCTACGAGACATACGACTTCAACGTCCCGATCGAAACCGATGGCGATGTCTGGGCTCGATTCCGTGTCCGTATGCGTGAGTGTTATGAATCGCACAAGATCGTTCGACAGGCTCTCGAAAGATTGAGACCGGGTCCGATCAAAGCCGACGCTCCGAAAGTCGTGCTGCCCGATCGCGACGACATGCGCAAGCACATGGACTCGCTGATCCACCACTTCCTGATCGTCGCCGAAGGATTCAACATTCCTGCCGGCGAAGTTTATATGCCGATCGAAGCGTCGAAGGGCGAGCTCGGCGTGTACATGAAATCGAACGGCGGTCCGAAACCGGATCGGGTTCACTTCCGCGGACCGAGCTTTGTGAATCTGTCGGCATTGCCGGTAATGAGCGAAGGCGAGATGGTCGCCGACGTTGTCGCGATCATCGGAAGCCTGGATATTGTTTTGGGCGAGATTGATAGGTAGAAAAAATTAGTTTAGGAGGACTTCCACACATGCCTCAAGAAACGAATATGGCTGAGCTATTGCGCCTTATGCAGAACATGATCGTCAGATTCGACGATCTCGACGGTAAAGTCGATGATCTTGCGACGGATATGAAAGAAGTGAAGACGGGTTTAGTGCGAGTTGAAGGAAAGGTGGATCTACTCGGTGGTCAGTTTCAAGACGTCGCGGGCCAGGCAATGAAGGATACGCAAAGAATCACAAGCTTAGAAGGCCGCGTCGATATCCTCGAAAGCAAAGCGAATTAAGATGGCAGCAGCTACACCGACAAGCTATACAGATAAGATCGTCAAGACTGACGAGGTCGCGGAATTTTCTCCGGAGATCATCGACGAGATGAACATGCACGTCGCGAAGTATCCGCTTGAACGAAAACGTTCGGCGTTGATACCGCTTCTGATGCTCGTTCAACGCGAACGCGGTTGGATCGATAATCCGGGTGTGAATTTCCTCGCGAGATTTCTCGATCTCGAAGTGACCGATGTCTGGGAGACGGCGACGTTCTACTCGATGTTCAATCTTCGTCCAGTCGGCCGTCATCACATCCAGATCTGCAAGACCCTTTCGTGCCGGATCATGGGCGAGCCTGATATCACCGAGCATGTTTGCTCGCGGCTCGGGATTCATCCCGGCGAAACAACGGCCGATGGAAAGTTCACCGTCTCTATGGTCGAGTGCCTCGGAAGTTGCGGCACTGCACCGATGATGCAGATCGGTTTTGATTATCACGAGGATCTAACGATCGATAAAAATGACAAACGGCGAGACCATCAGCGGACTCTATAAGGCATTCGCTACGGGCGATGTCCCTAGGGTCCTCGGTACTTTTGACCCGAACATCGAATGGAACGAGGCTGAGGGCTTCATGTACGGGGGCGTTTATAACAGTCCGAATGCTGTGCTCGAGAACGTGTTCATGAAATTCGCGACCGAATGGGAAGGCTTCAGCGTCGCTCCGAATAAGGTTGTCGATGGCGGCGCTGGAACTGTGATCGCGACCGGCACTTATTCCGGAAAGTTTCTGCAGACCGGAAAAAGCATGTCAGTTCCCTTCGCACACGAGTGGGAATTCCGTGACGGAAAGGTTGTCCGGTTTAGGCAATATACGGATACGGCCCTGATCGCAAAAGATCTGGGATTGTAAATATGGAAATACGCGCAATCGGCTGCGAGCCACTTCAACTCAAACGTGTCCATATGAAAGATGGGCACACGATAAAGGTATATCGCGATACCGGCGGTTATCTGAGTTTGAAAAAAGCGCTCACGATGACGCCGGCCGACATCATTGAGGAAGTGAAGGCGAGCGCTCTCCGCGGTCGCGGCGGAGCGGGGTTCCCGACCGGGATGAAATGGTCGTTCGTCCCGAAAGATTCGCCGAAGGAAAAGTACGTAGTCTGTAACGCCGACGAGTCGGAGCCCGGATCGTTCAAGGATCGTTATCTGATGGAGCGCGACCCGCATTCGATGATCGAGGGCATGATCATCGCGGCGTACGCCCTCGGCTCATCGACCGGCTACATCTACACCCGCGGCGAATACAAATATCTGATCGACATCATGGACGTCGCGCTCGCCGAAGCACGCGAAGCCGGAATGCTCGGCAAGAATATTTTCGGCTCGGAGTTTTCGTGCGACATCCACACACACACCGGTGCCGGTGCTTACATCTGCGGTGAAGAGACCGCACTGCTTTCGAGTCTCGAAGGTTATCGCGGACATCCTCGAATGAAGCCGCCGTTTCCGGCGATCGAAGGTTTGTATGCGAGTCCGACGATCGTGAACAACTGCGAGACGTTCACATCGATTCCGCAGATCATCGAAATGGGCGGGATTCCCTGGCGTGATCTCGGCACGGAAAAATCGGGTGGAACGAAACTCTGGTCGATCAGCGGACACGTCAAAAAGCCGGGCGTCTACGAGCTTCCGATGGGCTACGCCGATATGGAGAAGTTCATCATGGAAGACTGCGGCGGCATGCTTCGTGATGACAAAAAATTGAAGGCCGTCATCCCTGGCGGATCGAGCGTGTACATCATGAACGCCGGTCAGATTCTCGGAAAAAATGTCACGCTCGATTACGAAGGCCTCGTCGCTGCCGGCTCGATGCTCGGCACCGGCGGGATGATGGTCATGGACGAGACCGTCGATGTAATGGACACGACTAAAAACCTGACGGAGTTTTACAAACACGAATCGTGCGGCTGGTGCACGCCGTGTCGCGAAGGTACGGACTGGCTAGTTAAAATTTTCGATCGAATCGCGTCAGGCGGAGGACGTCCCGAAGATGCTCAACTGATGCTCGACATCTGCGACAACATAGAGGGCAAATCGTTTTGTCCGCTCGGTGATGCCGCAGCATGGCCGATCCAGAGCGCGATCAAACAGGTTCCGGATGATTTCAAAAAGTGGCTGCACGCGAAAACTGATATTTACGCGAGCAATGTTTAGCAAGTAGGACAGGCTTTCCAGCCTGTCCAGTTTCGGCAGGCTAGAAAGCCTGCCGTACCAAGGAGAAAAATGGGAAAAGGCGATAAAAGAAGTAGAAAAGGCAAGATCGTTACAGGCAGTCATGGAAAGACTCGCCCCAAGCACAAGAAGAAACACGTGGCTCCGGTACCCGGTGCTGAGGCTGCTCCGAAGAAGGCGACGTAACGGCACCGAAGTCGAAGCCGAGAAGGGCGCGACGTTGATTGACGTGTGTCGCGAAAACGAGAACAACATTCCGGCGTTCTGTTATTACAAGGACCTCGCCGTTCAGGCGTCGTGCCGCATGTGTCTGGTTCGCATCGACAAAATGCCGAAGCTTCAGACGTCGTGCACGATCAAGGTCACTGACGGAATGGCCGTCACGACCGCGAGCCCCGAGATCGAAAAAGCACAGCGCGCGATGGGCGAATTCCTGCTCGTCAATCATCCGCTGGACTGTCCGGTCTGCGATCGCGGTGGTGAATGCGAGCTGCAGGAAGTCATATTCGATTGGGGCGATGTCGAGGAGCGTTTCACCGAGCGTAAGAACGTCGCACCGGAGAAGTATCTTTCAACGATCGTCGCGAACGATCCGCAGCGCTGCATTCTCTGCAAACGATGCACTCGGGTGTGCGACGAATGGATGGGCGAGGACGCGATCGAAGCCGGCAACCGTGGATCGAACACCGTGATCGGAACGTACGGCGGATGGCTGGACTGTTCGCAGTGCGGAAACTGTATCGAAGTTTGTCCGACCGGAACTCTTCTCGACGGAGTTTATCGACACGAAACTCGTCCTTGGGAACTGGAACAGACGATCTCGACCGACACATATAGTTCCGACGGAATGCAGTTGTCGATCGGATCACGCGGCGGAGCGGTTCATCGAATCGTCGCCCGCGATCGTTACGTCAACGGTTTGAATGGCGAGTTCCTCGACGTCAAAGCCAGGTTCGCTCACGAATTTATAAATCATCCTACGCGCCTCAAGACGCCGATGATCCGCTACACGAAAGGCGGCAAGCTTATTCCCGCTACGTGGGACGCCGCGATTCAATTTGTAAGCGACAAGCTTGCGGATTACGGCTCATCCGTCGGAGTGATCGCGAGTCCGCGTCTGACGAACGAGTCGGTCTTCACACTGAAACGCTTTGCGACCGAGGTTGTGAAATCGAACAACTTCGCAGTCTCGGATCGTTTCGACATTTCGTCGGTATTCGACAATCTGAGTGTTCCGCTTGCGACTCACAAAGACATCCGCAATGCCGCAACGATATTGCTTATCGGCGGCGAACCTGAAGAGGAACAGACCTACACGGCGAAGCAGATCCGACAGGCGGTTCGCAACGGTGGTGCAAAACTCATCGTCGTGAATGACACGCCGATACGGCTGATCGCACAAGCGAGTCAGTTCATCCACGTTAATAAAAATTCGTACGACGCTTTCGCACTCGTGCTTTCGGATTCGGCGACGGACGACCTCGCGAAGAAACTCGGGATCGAACTGTCCGAGATAGAAACATTGAGTAAGACCCTCGGCGAGACGGAAGGCGATCTGATCATCATGATCGGCGGCGATCTTCCGGTGGAAGCTCAAGCCGCGATCGCATCCGCAGCGGCGAACTACGGTTCCGACAAGCATAGCGTTTCTTTGCTTCCGCTCGTTCCGTATAACAATTCGGTCGGTGCGAACGACATGGCGGATGGCAAGAAGTCGGTGCTCGACGTGATCAACGGTTCGAAAGCATTGCTCATCGGTGGAAGCATTTCTGAACAGCCCGGAACTGGAATTTCTCCGCAGCTTCTTCAGAACAAAGAATTCGTCGTCGTTCAGGAGTTGTTCGAAACGGAAACGACGCAGTATGCCGATGTTGTTTTCCCTGCGGCATCGTTCGCCGAAGTAGACGGTACATACACGAACAATACCGGATTCGTTCAACGAGTTCGTAAGGCGATCGATCCGATCCACCAGACGAAACCCGACTGGATGATCACATCAATGATCGCGAAGGAAATGGGCGTCGACTTTGGTTACAACCTTTCGACGACAGCAGTATTCAAGGCGATCGCCGATGGCGTTCCCGCATACGCAGGCTTGCGTTACCCGGATCTGAAAGACGAGTCGCGTCCTGTGCAGGTCAAGCACAAGATCGGCGGATCATCGAACAACGCAATCGATACTTTGAATACACGAGTCGGTTCGCTGCCTGATAATGGCGAGAAGAATAATGTGACACCGAAAGTCGGACACAAACTTCATCGGCTGACGACGATGACGAGCAAGACCGCTCAGTTTCATCTGCTCGCTCACGGAAATCCGAAGCCAGAGAATCTTCTCGTCGCGCCTTTGCAGCAGTTTGAATTGGACGGCTCGCCGAAACAAAATTTGGCCGAAGCAGTCGGAGCCGGCGATCGCTCCAATCCGGGCGGACGGTAACTCGGCTTTTTCTTTTCCGATTTGTTCTGTGTTTTCCGTGTATTCCGTGGTTTAGCCAGACAGCCATAACCACGAAATACACAGAACAAATCGGAAAAGGAATGGAGAGACAATTTTTAGCTAGCTTTCTATGGAGTCTTTAGTAAAAACCGCATTCCCTTTCATCGTATATAGCATCGGCATACTGCTGGCGTTTCAGGGCGTGTTGATGATCGTGGCGTACACGGTGCTCGCCGAGCGAAAAGTGCTCGGTTGGATCCAGGGCCGCATCGGCCCGAACCGCGTCGGGCCGTGGGGAGTGCTGCAGCCGTTCGCCGACCTTTTGAAGTTCATCTTCAAGGAAGATCTCGTACCCGATAAATCGACGAAGTTCGTCTACTTTCTGGCACCGCTCGTTGCCTTGACTTGTGCTCTGCTGCCGATCGTCGTCTATCCGTTCGGGCCATCGATCACGACGATCAATTGGCGTGAAATCCTGCCTTTCGGATTGGGAGAAGGAATCACAGAACTACCGATGACGATCGCGCGGATCGATGTCGGCGTGCTCTTCGTTTTGGGCATTACGTCGGTCGGTGTTTACGGAATCGCTTTGGCGGGATGGTCGTCGAACAGCAAGTACAGTTTGATGGGCGGACTTCGCTCGTCGGCACAGATGATCTCGTACGAACTTGCGATGGGAGCATCGGTGATCGGTGTGGTCATGCTCGCTGGAACGCTGGATCTGAACGGCATCATCTTCGCTCAGATACATTCCCCGTTCAGATGGTTCATTATTCCGCAGTTCATCGGTTTTTTTGTTTTCCTGATCTCAGCCTTCGCCGAAACTAACCGAGTTCCATTCGATCTCCCGGAAGCAGAGACTGAGCTCGTCGCCGGATTCCATACAGAGTACAGCGCTCTGAAATTCGCACTCTTTTTCATGGCCGAGTACGTGAACATGTTCACGGTCTCGGTAATGGCGACGGTCTTATTCCTGGGCGGATGGTACGTACCCGGGCTCGGTCAAGTTCTCGAACCGGGTTCGATCCCGTACGCGCTTGTCAGTCACATTGCGTTCATCGGCAAGATCTGTGCGTTCCTGTTCTTCTACATCTGGGTGCGCGGAACACTGCCGCGATTCAGGTTCGATCAGTTGATGAATTTCGGATGGAAGTTTTTGCTTCCGCTGGCGATCGCGAATGTGATCATTACGATCGTGCTTGTGTATTTTTTGAATTCGTAATTGTTTTTCACCGCAGAGACGCGGAGACGCAGAGTTTTTACAGGATGTGTTTCCGTTTGACCGCAGTTTTCTTTCTCCGCGTCTCCGCGTCTCTGCGGTAAAGGTCTCTTATGGTCGGTTCAGCTTTATTTTTCGTCTTCGCGGGTCTCGCGATCGCATGCGCGGTCTCGATGGTTTATCACCGGAACCCGCTCTATAGCGCGATCTCGCTGGTCGGCGTGTTCATTTCGCTGTCGTGTATTTACGTCACGCTTGCCGCTCCGTTCATCGCTGCTGTGCAAATACTGATCTACGCCGGAGCGATCATGGTGCTCGTCGTTTTCGTCATCATGCTTTTGAATCTGGATGACGACAAACCGCTGAATCGTCTGCGATACCTTTACGCTGTCGGTGGCGGCCTCGGGCTGATCTTGCTCGTGCAGACATTTTTTATTTTTTACGCGGTGATGCGTGCTCCGCAGCAAGCGGTGAACGGCGCGGAGACTGTCGGAAAGACCATGAACATCGGCCGCGGAATGTATACGGAATATTTGCTCCCGGTCGAGATCGTCGGCGTGCTGCTTTTGATGGCTATCATCGGCGGAGTTGTTCTTGCGAGACGACTCGCCCAGCCGCAACTCGAATTGGTTGTCGATCAGGAATTGGACGAGCGCGGGCTCGAAGAAGAGAAGGGCGATTATCGAGTAGCTATTTAAGAGTTTCTAATTTCTAGTTTCTGGTTTCTAGTTGGTTTCATTCCGGAACAACGTAGAACGCGAAACCGGAAGGACACGAACTAGAAACTAGAAACAAGGAACTAGAAACGTAGAAGAAGATGGAACCGAGTTTAGCAAGCTACCTGGCGTTATCAGGAATTTTATTTACGATCGGAGCGGTCGGTGTGATCTTCAAGCGCAATGCGCTTGGCATGTTCATGTGCATAGAGCTGATGCTCAACGCAGTCAATCTGACGTTCGTCGCGTTCTCGCGCTACTACGCCGATGTGACCGGTCAGCTTTTTGTGTTCATGGTGATGTCGGTGGCCGCTGCTGAAGCGGCTGTCGGACTCGGGATCATCATCGCGTTCTTCCGGAACCGACAATCGATCGACGTCGACGACGCCAGTATTTTGAAGAACTGATTTTGGATTTTGGATTTTGGATTTTGGATTTTGGATTGGCAGTAAGATGAGTTGATCCAAAAATCCTCGAACCGCAATCCCAAATCCCAAACTGAATATGATGGTTCGCCGGGCCACGAAAGATGATGCGGCAATCGTCGCCGAGTTCGCGATGAAACTCGTTGAGCAGCATCACGAATATGATCCGGAGCGTTTCGCTCTGATCGCGTCACGCGATGGCATGAAGTGGTTTTACGGCGAGCAGACCGACGCGAAGAACGCCGCGGTCTTGGTAGCTCAGATCGACAATAGCGTAGTAGGTTTCGCGTATCTGACTTATGAGGAGCGAAACTATGCTGAGCTGGCCGAGTCGCCGGCTCACCTTCATGACATTTACGTCGACGAAGGTGCTCGCCATAGCGGAGCGGGGCAAGCTTTGGTCGAAGCGGCAGTACAGGAAGCGAGCGATTTCGGTGCATCAAAACTGATCTTGTCAGTCGCCGTGAAGAACACGATCGGTCGCGATTTTTTTGAGAAATGTGGTTTCCGGCCGACGATGACCGAGATGACTTTGAATTTGAAGTAATGAGTTTTAAAACCTTCACCATCTTTGTAGTAATGATATTTTTCGCCGCTTCGGCGAGCGGAATAGTGGCGCAGACTTCCAAAGCAGCGGAAGCGCCGCTGTGCCTCACGAGATTCGGACAGAAGGAGTGGGCCAATCTGTTAAAGGACCTTCCGCCCGAAAAGAAACAAGAATTGCTCGCCGACAAAGAATTACTAAAAGGTCAGGCGGACACCCTGCGCGAGTTACTGGCCTTTTCGTGCGAAGGGGTGAAACGCGGATTGGCCGACGATCCGACGAATAAGGTGGAACTCGGAACGATCCGAACCGAAGTTGTGGCGATTGCTTACGACGCGAAGATCCGAAAGACCAAAAGCGATCCGACGTTCGCCTGGATCACCGCTGCACAGATCGAGAAATTTTATTCGAATCCCGCCAGCGAAACTGAATTCACACAGTTCCTCGATGCCAAGTTCGCGATCTTGCGGCGGAAGGATCCCGTATCTGCCGCTCAGATCCCGTCCGCGTCCGAAAGGAAGTTGGCGCGCGACTTCTTTGCGAAGATCAAGATCGCAGAAAAGGCCGCTTCGACACTCGCCGAACCTTTTAAGTCCGAGGTCGTGCTAAAGACGCAGCTCCAGCAGGCTCAGTTCCTGGCGCGCCAGGCGACTGATCTGCTCGCTGAGGACCTTACAGTGACCGCTGACGAGATCACGAAGTACCTCGCGGCCCATCCGGAATATAGCGACGAGACGAAAAGAGTCGCTGCCGAAAAGATTCTGGCGAGAGTTAAGGCGGGTGAAGATTTTGCCGCGCTTGCGAACGAGTATTCGGAGGATCCCGGGAATAACGCGGCCGATGGCAAAAAGAACGGCGGTCTTTATTCTGACGTACCCGTCGGGATGATGGTCCCGCCATTTGAAAAAGCCTCACTCGCGCTGCAACCCGGACAGATCGCAGCCGGCCTAGTCAAAAGCGACTACGGATTTCACATCATCAAACTCGAGAACAAAACGGCCGACGGTTCGAAGTACGATGTCAGGCATATTTTGATCTTTACGGGATACAAAGATCCGAACGATCCGAACGCTCAGCAAGTGCCGGCAACGGCTTTTGTGCGGACGAAGCTTGAGAGTGAGCGCGAAGCCACGGTCATGAAACAGATCATCGCCCGCAACGGGATCGTTGTTGAGGAGTACAATCCAACGGCCGTCGCTCCGGCCAAGAAACCGGTTGCAAAGCGGTGACGTGCGGAATAAGTTCGCGAGATACGAAACGAAATAAGTAATGGTTGAGAATAACCTTTTAAGTTTGATCATATTTGCCCCGCTGGCAGGAGCCGTAATCAACTGGCTCGTCGGCGGCTATTTGAAGGACAAGCCTTACAGCGAACCGTTCAGCGGGCTCGTCGCGTGTGGAACGATCGCGATCTCTACGATCGTCGCGTTCATGATCGCGTTCGGCATCGGCACTTCTCATCAAGGCGCTCTTTTCGGTACGGAACCGGTACTCGATCACATCTGGACGTGGGTCAACGTCGGCGGATTCCGCGCGGACTTCGCGCTGGGCGTCGATCGGCTGAGCGGCATCTATGTTTGTTTCGTCACATTCGTCGGTCTTCTCATTCACATCTTCGCGACGGGTTACATGCACGGCGACAAAGGATTCTATCGATTCTTCGCCTACCTGAACCTGTTCATGTTCTCGATGCTCACGCTGATCCTCGCGGACAACTTCCTTTTGATGTTTGTCGGTTGGGAAGGCGTCGGTCTGTGCTCGTATCTGCTGATCGGCTACTACATCAAGAAGGACGAAGCTCGTCGTGCTGCGAAGAAAGCGTTCGTCATGAACCGCATCGGCGATTGGGGCGTGTTGATGGGCATTTTCCTCGTCTTCACGATGACCGGTTCGATCTCGTTCTACGACAAAGCGGTAGATGGAGCGCAGGTCTCGAGTGCTCTCGCGGCGTTCGCAAATATGCCGACCGACGCGTTTGGTTGGGGAACGATCTTCGCGGGTGGAATCACATCGGTCGCCGTGCTGCTCTTTATCGGAGCGACCGGAAAGTCGGCGCAGATCCCGCTCTTCACATGGCTGCCCGACGCGATGGCCGGACCGACGCCGGTATCTGCACTCATTCACGCGGCGACGATGGTCACAGCCGGCGTGTACATGGTCGTTCGATGTAACGCTATCTATCAGAATGCTCCAACCGCGATGTTCATCGTCGCGATCATCGGATGTGCGACCGCGATCTTCGCAGCGACGATCGGACTTGCGCAAAACGATATTAAGAAAGTACTCGCGTACTCGACGGTCTCGCAGCTCGGATACATGTTCCTCGCGTGCGGAGTCGGTGCGTTTGTCGCGGCGATCTTCCACGTGATGACTCACGCGTTCTTCAAGGCGTTATTGTTCCTCGGTTCGGGTTCGGTCATTCACGGAATGCATCACGAGCAGGACATGCGAAAGATGGGAAATCTTCGCAAGTACATGCCGATCACGTTCATCACTATGATGATGGGCTGGCTTGCGATCTGCGGTATTCCGATCTGGGCCGGTTTCTTTTCGAAGGACGAGATCCTCTACAGGACGTTCGCATCGCGAAATATTCCTGAGCCATGGAATTATGTTCTCTGGATTGTCGGCCTCATCACCGCAGTGCTGACCGCGGTCTACATGACGCGGATGATGTGGATGACGTTCTTTGGGAGTGAGCGGTTTCATCTCGAACTGGAGCATGATCACAGGTCGGAACCACCTGCGGTAGCGGGTGGTTTAAGCTCGTCGTTTGATGACGAGTCGCACGAAGCTCATGTTCAACCGCCCGCTACCGCAGACGGTTCTGACCTGGATGATGATGACGAAGAAGAACATCACGCTCTTCCGCCGAATTTCCATCCGCACGAATCGCCGTGGACGATGACCGTTCCGCTTATCGTGCTCGCGGTTCTTTCAACGATCGGAGGCCTTTCGGGCATTCCGTATGCGATGAGCTCGTTATTCGGAGCTGGCGACGTAAACATCATCGAACACACGCTCGATCCGGTGATCGCAAAGGTCGGTAAGAAAGAAGGCGGACACGAAACTCCGTCGGTGAAGCCGCACGCTGAACCGGCCTCAAAGCCGCATGCCGCGATCGCGGATCCAAACTTGAATGATCTCTATGCTTCTACCGAAGCTCCGCATCTGGCCGGCGAAACTGCGGTTCACGAGGAGCACTCCGCCGAAGAACTAAGCACGGAGAGATTGCTCGCGGTTCTTTCGGTGCTGCTTGCTCTCAGCGGAATCGCAATTGGCATCGCGGTATTCGGCAAGAATCCGCTGTTGAAGATGCCGAAGATCCTCGAAGAAAAATGGCGGATCGATGAGTTCTATAACGGCTACATCGTCGATCCGATCACGAACCTTTCACGCGAAGGATTGTGGAAAGGATTCGATCTCGGATTTATCGACGGCATCGTGAACGGCATCGGGTACTTTATCGTCGAGGCCGGCCGTGCGCTTCGAGGCATTCAGGTTGGTTTCGTACGCAGCTACGCGGCGATCATCCTGCTCGGAGCACTCGCGGTGCTCGGATATTTTATTTATTACGGTTTGAAGTTAGTCGGTTAGGTACGACGGGCTGTTAGCCTGTCGGTGCAGGCTAACAGCCTGCACTACGCTTATGGATTTTATTTCTCAAAATCTTCTTACGATCCTGATCTTGTTTCCGGTGTTCGGTGCGGTGGCAACGCTTGCACATCAGATGTTCTGGAAGCAGGAGAGCCAGCTTAAGTGGGTGACACTCGGATTCACGATCGTGAATTTTCTGCTGTCGCTGATCCTCGTGGCAGGTCGTGGAGCTCAATCCGCAAACGGTTTCCTCTACGAATCGAACACGCCGTGGATCAAAGCGATCAATACGAATTTCCACTTCGGCGTCGACGGACTCAGCCTCTGGCTCGTAGTTCTGACGACGTTCATCATGCCGATCTCGATCCTTTCGACTTGGCATGCGGTGGAAAAGCGTCCGACGGCATTCTACGTATTTCTGCTCTTGCTCGAGTCGGCGATGATCGGCGTTTTCGTCTCGCTCGATCTGCTCGTCTTCTATCTTTTCTTTGAAGCGTCTTTGATCCCGATGTTCTTTCTCATCGGCATCTGGGGCGGCGATAACAGGATCTACGCGGCGGTGAAGTTTTTCATCTTCACGATGCTCGGCAGCCTGCTGATGCTGGTCGCGATCATCTCGCTTTATTATTTGCATCTCGATCAGACCGGCGTCGGCACGTTCGATTACGTCACGATCCTGCACTCGCTGGAGGTTGGCAAACTCGTCTTCGCCGGATCGACGGGAACGTTATTATTCCTCGCGTTCGCTCTCGCGTTTGCGATAAAAGTTCCGCTCTTCCCCTTTCACACATGGTTGCCGGATGCTCATACCGAAGCTCCGACTGCCGGTTCCGTCATTCTCGCCGCCGTACTTCTCAAGATGGGAACGTACGGACTGATGCGATTTAATTTCCCGCTGTTCCCTGACGCGAGTCGCGAGTGGGCTTTTGTCTTCATCATCCTCGGGATCATCGGGATCATCTACGGAGCTCTCGTCGCGATGGTCCAGCCGGATGTAAAACGCCTCGTCGCATATTCATCGGTCGCCCACATGGGATTCGTGATAATCGGAATGTTCTCGTTCACCGAATGGGGAATGCAGGGAGCGTTGTACCAGATGCTCAATCACGGCATTTCGACCGGAGCATTGTTCCTGCTAGTCGGTTTCATTTACGAACGTCGACACACGAGGCAGATCTCGGAGTTTGGCGGACTCGCAAATGTGATGCCGATCTACGCGACGATCTTCGTTATCACGGCGATGTCATCCGTCGGACTTCCTTTTCTAAACGGTTTCGTCGGCGAATTCCTGATCATGATCGGGATGTGGAAGTCGGCGATCCTTCCTGTTTCGGCGACGGCGAACTGGAATTACATCTCGACGATGCTCGCCGGAACCGGAGTCATCTTCGCCGCGGTTTATCTGTTGTGGATGATCCAGCGCGTCTTTTTTGGAAAGGTCACGAATGAGAAAAACCGCACGCTGTCCGACCTGAGCTGGCGCGAGATCGGACTGATCGCTCCGCTTCTGGCACTAATGGTTTATATGGGTGTTTACCCGCGGCCGTTTCTTGATACGTCGGAAGCTTCGGTGAAGGCGGTCCAGGAACGCGTGATGCATCAGGCCGGCGGCACCGTCGCCAAGAATGGCCCGAGCGAGAAATAAACGTCATAGAATGTGAAGACAGCAGACGATCTCGAACGTCATAAATCGTCCTTTAATTTAGCGGCCGAAGCACTTGTTGTCTTCGGCTTCTTTTTTATTATTTACGCGGTCCTGCCGACGCGGAATTATTATTGGGACGGTTTGATCTACGCCGAATTTCTCGAGCAGGCAAAAAGTTTCGGCCCTCACCTATTTCATCCGAACCATCTCATCTATAACTTCGTCGGCTACGCGGCGTATCGCGCAGGTATTTTCGATCGTGCGCTTTTTGCTCTGCAATACGTCTCGATCTTTTTCGGAGCGGCTTCGGCCTCGATCTTTTACCTGATCTGCCGTCGGCTGTTCGGATGGGTTTACGTCAGCATAGTCGTTACGGCCGTACTCGCGTTCTCCGCTGCATGGTGGAGATACGCGTCGGATGCGGACGTCTACATCATCTGCATCTGCTTTCTGCTTCTATCTTTTTATTTCCTGATGGCGAAGCGTCCAAGGCCACTTCTCGCCGCGCTTCCGTTTGTCGTCGCGATGCTGTTTCACGAGTTGGCGATACTTTTTTTCCCGGCGGCATGCGTTGCGTTGTGGTTTGCGTCGGCGAGCTCGAAAGATCGATGGCTCAACATCTTGAAGTTTGCGTCCATGTCAGGCGGCCTCATAGCGTCCGCGTACGTCGCAGCCTTTTGTCTGACACATGACTCTTTCGATCTGAATACTTTTGCACGTTGGATCACCGATTTTGCCGGATCAGCAACCGTCGGCCCCGATCTCCCAACCGCACTTTTCTGGATGGTGAAGGGCACCCGACAATTGTTTGTCGATGGAAGCTCGAATCTCGTGCAGCGAGGATTTGTCTCCGGGATCGCGTTGTTTCTCTTCGCACTATCGATCGCCGCACTTCTGATCTCGCTAGCAGTTTTCAGATCAACGATCCGTCGTGCTTTCCCGAACATCCTGCCGAAACTTAGAAAGACACACGGCCGTCTCCTGATAATTTGCGCTGCCTGGAGCCTTTCCTACGTGAGCTTCCTTCTCCTGTTCGAGCCCGGGAACACGTTTTATCGCTTGTTTTACTTGCCGCCTATCGTCCTTCTCTTAGGAGCTTTCGCCAACACATTCGAGCGTCAGGCTCGGACACATTATGTAACCGCGCTTTTGATGTTCGTTTTTGCGTTATATAATTTCGTTTTCTACATTTATCCGAATTCACAGCTCAGGTCAGGAACGGTCATGGCCCTGGCTTCGGATGCAGAAAAAGTTTGGGACAACAAGACGCTGGTTTTCTTTGAGCCAAAACGCCCGACCGAGGGTGTGATCAGAACGGTCGTATATTTTAATCCTTCGGTCAGATGGCGGCAGAGCGATTCTTTAACGATTGAAGCCATTCGAACGGAACTTCCGCTGATCTATCCCGAAGGCGGATCCGTCTGGTTTGAAAGATCCGCTTTCGAGAAGATCCAGTCAGATCCGGCTAGGTTCGACGCTCTCATGTCCGAGTTTGAAGTCGAGCAGAATTCCGGACGCTCAGCGTCGAAGGACAATATCGAGTTTATTAAACTGGTGCCGCGTGGCACTCACGAATCGATCAAATGATGTTTCCGCTTACATTACTAGTAACCGACCTGGTCACACCGAACGTTTCGATCTCTTCGATCTTGCCTGAGCTGGTCGTTGCCCTCGCGGGTATCGTCGCGATGGTTTACGACAGTTTCTTCCCGAAAGACCGCCGGGTGACCGGGATCGTTTCTCTCATCGGACTCTTGATCGCCGGTGTGCTGCTTGCGATGATGTGGGGCGATTTCCAGCCAGTGGGTGCATGGAACGGAATGATCGCTCATGACAATCTACGGCTCGGATTCTCGTTTGTATTTTTGCTCGTGACGGCGATGACCATTCTCGTCTCGACGGTTTGGGTCGAACGCGAAAACGTTCCGTCGGGCGAGTACCACGCTCTGCTGATGTTCGCGACGTTCGGGATGATGCTCATGGCATCGGGTAATGATCTCGTCATCATCTTTCTTGGACTCGAGACTCTGTCGATCGCGACCTACGTAATGTGCGGACTCCGTCGCGGAGATCTGAAGTCTAATGAGTCCGCGATGAAATATTTTATCCTCGGCTCATTTGCGTCGGCATTCCTTCTCTACGGAATGGCGCTCGTGTACGGTGCGACCGGCTCGACGAATATCACGGAGATCGCTGCCCGCGTCGCAAACGCAAACTTCCCTGCATTGCTGCTCGTCGGCGGTGCGATGATGGTCATCGGATTCGGCTTTAAGGTCGCGACCGCTCCGTTTCACATTTGGACGCCGGACGTTTACGAAGGCGCTCCGACACCGGTTACGGGATTCATGGCCGCAGGCCCGAAGGCGGCTGCGTTCGCATCGTTCGTTCGTGTCTTTGTCCTTGGCTTTCCGCTGATCGCCGGCGTACAGGCGTCAGGCTATCTTCATGATTCGTGGATGACGGCATTGACGGTCATGGCGATCCTTTCAATGACGGTCGGGAACATCGTCGCGATCATGCAAACAAACGTTAAGCGAATGCTCGCTTACTCATCGATCGCACATGCAGGATATGCGATGGTCGGATTCATCGGAGCCGGCGCCGCGAAGTCCGTCGTCGAGCGCGATGCCGCGATCGCATCCGTTGCTTTTTACATGCTGACGTATGCGATAACAAATCTAGGTGCATTCGCGATAGTCACGCTGCTCGGCCAGAAAAACGATCGACGGACTGAGTTCGAAGATTACAACGGCATCGGTTTCAAATCACCCGCCCTCGCATTTACGCTTTCGCTTTTCATGCTGAGCCTGCTCGGGCTTCCCTTGACCGCCGGATTCATGGGCAAGGTCATGGTGTTTCGGCCGGCGCTCCAGGCCGGAGAGCCGATGCTGACGCTTCTCGTCGTGATCGCGGTCGTAAACACGGCGATCTCTGCCTACTACTACCTGCGATTGATCGTCGTTATGTTCTTCCGCGAGCGCACGTCCGACTGGTCCGCACCAAAGATCCCGGCGCCGATCGTCGTCGCGCTTGTCGTTGCGGTAGTCGGTGTTCTTTATTTAGGTATTTTTGCCGGAAACGTCATCGATCGATTCTCGCAGCCGCCGCCCTCAGGAATCGCCTCGAAGTAGGTTGGGTTGAAATCCCCGACTTGCGCGACGCATATAGGAACTGAAATTCTTCGCGGCCGCCAAGGTCCATTTTCACCATCGGCGGTGATCCCTCGAATGACAAATCCACCCGAAACCGACAGCGACTCGCTCGTAACAATCTATTCGCAAAAGATAAGAACGATACGAACACGATCTTGCACTCTCGAGATTCCCGAGCGTGAGAACGAGGTAAGCATTTTGCACACGCTGCTCGGGATCGAGCTGCAGATCGGTCGACGTCGATTCTCGTGTCCGGATCTGCCGACTGCCCGTTACATGCGTGTGTTCGCCCGGCTCGGCTGCTCCGAATTCGCCATTCCCTACGACATCACGAAGATCTCGACTCTCGCAGACGAACTCGAGACATCGTGGCAGCGTGCCTTGCTATTGCTCAAAACGACGACGGCCGGACTTACCGAAAGGCAAGTGAAACGCCGCCGATCCGAGTACTTCAAGATCGTTCGAATGGAGATCGCCGCCATCGGACCGGGCGAAAAGATGCCGTTATTTAACCAATCGACCAAGCAAAGGACCAGTTGATATAATCATCCTAGTTTCGAAGATCGATGTTTCGATTTTCTGAAATTGTTCGCTAGAATTAGCACTTATGTTTGACGCGGCCGTCACAACAAATGTCTCCGAGCAACTGCCTTTTCCGTATAACCGGAGAGCGTATTGTCATTACGAGCCCATCGAGAAGCGGATCCGGCACGCTCGAGTGCTGATCGTCAATTGCCTTCTCCGTTACGAATCGGACCTCTCGCCGCTCGCGCACACCGACTGGCAGGACACGGTCGAGTCGAAGCTGCGTTTTGAGCGAAAGGTCTCGTCGATGGCCTGCAACAACATCGCGCAGAATGTAATTCGCTTGGTTCAGAATCCGAAGACGCTAACTGTCCACCTATCCGAAGTGGCTGACGCCGCACGTGATTTCAATCCGGACGCGATCGTTTTAAGCGGCACGTTCAGCGATTTCGACTACTACAATCCTCAGCACCTTGAATCGTTTCGAAACTTTATCGTCGGCACGAAGATCCCGGTTCTCGCGATCTGCGGATCGCATCAGCTCGTCGCGACCTCGTTCGGTGCTCATCTGAAGACCCTTGACGATCGTGAGTTAGGTGAAAAGCGCAGCGATCGCGTCGTCGAATATCAATATCGATTCGTTAAGATCGTCGATAAGAATGATCCGATCTTTGACGGGAACGACGATCAGTCTTCAGGAATTTGGCAGGATTACACGAAGGAAGATGACATCCTGCGTGTCTGGCAGAACCACGGAGTTCAGGTCGAAGGCCTACCGGAAGGATTCAGGCTGCTTGCGACGTCTTATCTTTGTAAGAACCAGATGATGGTGAAGCATTCGGATGGACAGATGATCTATTGCGTGCAATTTCATCTGGAGAAATCATTCGAAGATTGGTCGAAGAATCCGACTCGATGGGAACATCCGAATGAGTCGCGCGACGGTCGAATATTGTTCGAGAATTTTCTGAAGCTCGCCCTGCAGCACCCATCAAGAAAAAGATAGGGGCCAAACATATGCTCGACCCCACACTTTTTTGTTATTAACCCGATTATTTCTCCGCCACGCCTCGCACGAAGTTGCTCACCGCAGTGAGGCCGTTCGCGATGCTGTTTGAGTTGTACTGAATCGTCGAGTTACCACCGCCCGAAAGGTTATAGATTGGAGGTAGGTACGCGGCCAGCGGCGTTGGGGTTTGATCGTCCTCAATCCTGCTGTATTCATAGGGTGCTACGACGATGTTTCCCTGAAGGATGCCGGTTCCGCCACCGCTTCGGTCGACTCCGCCCTCACCCGTCACAATTATTAACCCATTGAAATTGAAGTTCCCGTGTAGCGTCAGTTTACCCGTGACAACGAGAATCCCTCCGCCATCTCCGGTGAACGTGCAGTCGCCGTCGCAAAAAGTTATGCCGACCCCGCTTGCATTATCTCCAAACGTGCTCGGAGTTGTACCGCTCGGGAAAAATCTGCCGGTCGGATTGTCATCGGGATCGGCCGATCCGGCGGCGGTATTCGCAAGCTCGTGTATTGCGTTGTCCGTTTGCAGCGGACTGGAAAGCCAGTCCGGGATCTCGTTTGAAACATTTGACGGGACCCCGACCACATTTCCATTGAACGGATGCGGCGGCTGGCGGTCGACGGACGCCTGGACGGCGTCTAGGTTATTGCCGTTCGTCGTACCGATGGGCGGAATGATGTCCGTCGAAACTGCGTCGTCACCCGAATAAGTTGTCACGTTGGAAGAGCCAGGCGCAAAACAGGGTTGGTTCGCGGGTCGGCCCGGAGGACAAGAGGCTCCAACCAACGTCAATGTTGCCGGTGCGGACAGGCCGTTAAAAAAGTTCTTTTGTATGACGGCCTCAAGCTTTTTCACGGCACCCCGGGGCCCGTAGCCGGTCGACTGTATCACCAGGCGAATTGGCTCAGGCGTAGTCATCGTGCCTTTGATAATGTTGTCACCCAGGTTGAGTCTCGCCTCATAACCTACCCGTTGGGGCGAATCATTGGGACAACTTACCATGCCGGGCAGCGTCACCGCGGTTCCTCCGCTGGCGCACGTGACCGAGCCGGCCTGATTCGTCCAGTCATCGAAACCGAGATCGATCAAACTTCCCTGGAGGGTATATGTCTCCGAATCGAAAATTATCCGCGGTATGCTCCACACCCCGCCGACCAGACTATTCGTTTCGATCCAACCGCGGATCGATCTCTGGGAACGATACGGAACGGTCATGTTTACGACTATCTCGAAACGATTGAAACCGTTGACCTGCCCGCCATTGTTTTGCCGTTCCACTAAGAATTTCCCAAAATTGACATTGGGATCGCCGTCGGAGGAGAGGTCCTGATTACTGATGATCGTCGGAACATACGTGATCCGCATTGAGTTTCCGGTCGCCGGATCGCCGAATGTTTTATGGGGATAGGGTAGCTGAGCGCAGGCAGAATCGGGATCATTCGCGTCTACACGGTCGCAGTTGTTAAGAACACCCCTCGTCCAATAAGTAACGACGGAGCCGGTGTGATCGGGGTCGAAAATGTTCACCGAATACGCGTAACCGTTTCTGCTGTCATAGGCGGTCCCCGGTTCAGTGAGTTTGATCCTGTCGTCGAAAGTGCCCGATTCATACTGCAGCCAACGCGATAAGCGAGGTCTGCACTCGGGGTCGCCCGGTGTCACATCGCAGTCAAGGCCGACTATTGGCAGATTGGAGTACTGCGCTGTAACTGCCTTTACGTAATCGATCTTGTTTTTCTTATGGGTTGCGGGCAGACTTGTGTCGATCCGATTGTCGTCCGTAACGGTGACATTGCCGCGCAACACGTTTACGACCGACTGGATCCCGCTTTCGGCTGCGTTGTACGCTTGCTGTTCCGCTGTCGCGTCGGTCACGTTCGCGGTGTTTGTGGACGCTTCAAGAATGACTCCGGCCGAGGCCGCCAGAAGCAGAAACGACAAAAGCAATGCTGTCACCAAAGCGGCCCCGCGCTCGCTCTGAGAAATTTTCTTTTTGACTGATCTATTGGCTTTCATACTTTTCGCTCCCAGAATCAAAATCAGAAATCAATACTGTTGAAGCATGTAATTTGAGTTGCGGAGGTTGACCTCGGTCGAAAAACTGACCGTGTGATCCGGCTGGCCTTCAACCTTATCCAATTCGACCGAGACCGTTATCACGATTCGACCCGTCGCGGCGGACGGAACATTATGTGGTCCGGTGATCACCGAACCGCTCAAAAAGTAATCGTAATACTGAAACTCAACATTACTGATCTTGTTGACGACGACGGAAGTTGTCGGGTCAGAGCATGTCGGATTGCTTGACTGGCATGGGTGGGGATCGTGCCTTACGATCGATTTCGTGTCCGGCTCAAAAAAGTAGGTTACATCCTCGCCGGGGTCAAGGGTTTGGCCCGGCGCGTTTGCGTCAGTGTACGAGACCTCATTCGTAAAGTTAGAGCGAACGTGAATCTGGTGGTCGCCAGAATCCGCAATCTCAATGCCGTTGACGGCTCGACCCTTAACCGGATCGGCCAGTCCGAACCCGGAGTTCGACATCTCTCGCGAAATTAGATTAAGGGCGGCATATGCCGATGTGAGGGCGTCGGTGGTTCGGCTTTCTCTCGCCCGAACGCCTAGTGCTCGAGCAAAAAGCGTGGTCGCCACTGCCATCAGCATCAGCAGCACCGTCATCGCGATCAAAAGCTCCAGTAACGAGTAGCCTGACTGCAAACTTTTCTTCAGACTCATAAGTACCTTCCTAGTTTCCGCGTGTGCGACGCAATACAGTCCTGACAGCAACCGCCGCCTGCCATGCAGTCGGGGCGGTTTCCTGCCGCACAGATATCGTAATTTCCTTAAATGCACACGGAATCACGACACCCTGCGGACTAAGACACTGGTACGCGTCATTCTGTACCCCGTCGACCATCGGTTCGTTGTCTATGACCGTCTGCACCTGGAATACGGCGCCGCTTTCTGTATTTACGATCTTTGTGGTCGTCCCAGCCGCTAATGCGGTGTCCGTAAACGCCGGCGTGAACTTCTTGCTGCGCAGGAGTTCAACCTCCTGCTGCATTACCGCGAGAGCTTGGCCTCTCGCCTTGTTGCCGTAATTGTAAGTGATGGCAAACGTGAGGGCTTGGACGACGCCAAGCATGGCGACCATAATGATCACGAACGAAATTATCACTTCAATAAGCGTAAAGCCTTTTTCGTTCTCGGAAGCACCGCACCGAATCGCGGGTGCGCTTCGGGATCCTAAACTGCAGAAGCTTTTTCTAGACATAGTTTTAGTTCTTTTGCTTGGATTCCGATTACGGAGTCGGGGTCGGGGTCGGAGCCGGGCCCACGCATTTTCCGCCGTTACCTAAGTACATCGGTGCGCGACAAACGCAATCCGGAGGATTGCCATGCGGCTTCTGGTTGTAGGCGCATGACGGGATTGGCGTAGGCGTCGGGGTCGGGGGCGGGGTCGGCGGCGGCGTCCCTACCGGGGTACTTGCCGGCGTCGGCGTTGCAGTCGGCAGCGGTGTCGGCGACGTACTAGGGAACGGTGGCAACGGCGATGGAGTCGGCGGTATACCCGTCCATACTGACAGCCGGTTGTCGATGCCGGTGTTCGCGTTAACGCAGGCGAAATAAAGATGGCATTCGCGTTTTCCGAATTTGCAGTCGCTACCGTGCATGCACCGTTGCAAAAATAAAAGAGGGGCACGGAGGCGGTCGGAATCGAGGACGGATCGCAATCCGCTCGGAGGAATGCCCGTCCCCGCTCGTCGAACCTGATCGTGATTGGAAGCGTAACCCCGTTCCCTACGAGCGTCACACCGGCCCGATTCGCAAAATCGACGCGCCGCGTCTCGACAGCAACGTTGAGCGAGCCGTTTTGGTCCAGATCGGTGGAGACGCTATAGGATCCCGAGCTGTTGATTGTCACCCTCGACATGTCGGAGCAAACCGACGCTCGTCTCTTTACGGAATCAAAGCGGGCTCTCTCCAGACTAACCTTAAACTCCCTGGCAATATTCTGGCGGTCAATATTCTCCTTTGAGTTACCGAGAGTCATAATCGCGAACGTAATAATAATGGCAACTATTACGAGCACCACCACTACTTCGACCAACGAAAACCCTCGTTCCAGCCTTGAGCTTTCTAATCTGTTAGGTAGCATTTTTTGGTCTCCGGAAAGATAAAAAGAAAGATGAAACGTAGATGACGAACAGGAAGGCAGGCGATAGCCCGTTTAACTTTTTACCATGTTAAGCTCCATAGCGTCAACTAATTGTTTGTAATGTTCTAACAATGTTTGACAGCTTGAGAACGTTCATCTCAGAGTTAACAAACTGCAATTAGCGGATTGATTCCAGAAAAGCGCGCTTAGCGAGGGCGGGGTAATCAGTTAAAACACCGAAGGGACATTTTCCATTGTGTCCTGGATGAGCATATCGACGACCGCATTGAAATTTCCACCCGATTCTTCGTAAACCTGCAGCTGTTTATCGGCGGACGTTCCGCGCTCTAAAATTGCGTGGACGTGCTCGACTTCTTTGCGCGAACCCAGGTCGTCCAGAACGTCATCAACAAAATCTAAAAGCTCCCGGATGAGGTCCTTGACGGGCACTTCCTTCTGTTTTCCTAGGTCGAGGAGTTTTCCATCCAATCCATAACGGATCGCACGCCACTTGTTCTCCTGAATGAGGCGGCGATGATACAGACGAAATCCAAGATTCTTCTCAATCAATATAGTCAGTTTCGCAACGATCGCCTGAAAAAGAGCCGCAACTGCGATCGTGTCATCGACGCGAGTAGGAATATCGCAGATCCTGAATTCAAGCGTCGGGAACAAATGATGCGGTCGAATATCCCACCAGATCTTCGATCCGTCCTGAATACAATTCATTTTAATGAGCAGATCGAGATAGCTCTGGTATTGCTGAAAGGACTCAAAATGGTCGGGGATCTCGGTTCGAGGAAATTTTTTGAAAACCTCGCATCGATAGGACTTCAGCCCAGTATTGAAACCCAGCCAGAAGGGTGACGAAGTTGTCATCGCCAAAACGTGCGGTAGAAAGTACCGCGCTGCGTTCATGATATGGATTCGCCGATCGTCGTCGGGAACACCGACATGGACGTGAACGCCAAAGATCAGAAGCGAACGAGCAACCATCTGAAGCTCGTCGACAAGAAGTTTGTAACGGGCTCCGTCGTAGATCTCCTGCTCCGACCACTTTGAGAACGGATGCGTCGACGCCGCGACTATCCTCATTCCCTTCTTCTGTGCAAGCGACGAAATGATGCATCGAAGTTTGGAAATGTCTTCCCGAGCTTCCTGAATGTTCGCGCAGACTCCGGTCCCGACCTCGATCATTGACTGGATCATTTCGGGCTTAACCTTCTCACCGAGAAGTAGTTTGCCCTCGTCGAGGATCTCGGAAACGTGAGACTTAAGCTCGCGAGTTACGGGGTCGACGATCTGAAATTCCTCTTCTATCCCGAGCGTAAATTGATCGAACAATGATTTGGCCATTCGTTTGTCGCGGGTCCGAATTGAATATTTAAAGTACTAGGATCGGGTCTATTCTATCTTATTTTTGAAAGGATAAATAAAATCTCCGGTCCGGGCTACGGTCCAAAGCTCCACAGGATCGGCGGCGTTTCGTAATTTATATCTTCAAAAATATGCGCCGGCGGAATCAACTTCGCTAATACAGGGCCTTCATTCGTCCACTGTCGAGCATGATCGCTGTACACTCGCCGCTTTTTGTATCAAACCGGTTTCGAAGACACTGCCATGTTCGACGGTACGGTCTTCAGCAGAAGAACGACCGGCCTATCGGAACTCGCAAACCCAAGCCATTTTTCGCCGGGATCGACGGATCACCATAGAACACGGACTGACTTTTTTACAGCCAATTACTTTGCTTTTTTAAATACGGCACGTTACCATGAAATCTCGTTAAAACTGAGCCTAGTATCTGCAATTTACGTTACAATAAGCTTTATTTTTTATCCTTTATATCGAGCTTTCTTTTATGGGCTTTTCGACAACTGCAATTCACGCCGGAAACGAGCCTGATATCGCGACCGGTGCGGTAAGCGTGCCGATCTACCAAACCTCAACATACGCCCAGGAAGGACTCGGAAAACATAAAGGGTTCGAATACGCCCGTACTCAAAATCCCACTAGGCTCGCTCTTGAAAAGAATATCGCCGCTCTCGAGAATGCGAAGTACGGTTACGCCTTCGCCTCCGGGATGTCGGCTATCGATACTGTCTTAAAACTCGTCAAAGCCGGCGATCATGTGATCCTGGGCGATAATACGTACGGCGGAACGTATCGATTATTCAGCCGCATCCTCGTCGATTACGGGATCGAGTTTGATCTTGCCGACACATCCGATCTAACCAACCTCGAGAGCTCTTTCAAGCCAAACACTAAGATGGTGTTCGTCGAAACTCCGACAAATCCCGTGATGACGGTTACGGATTTGCACGGCGTGTCCGAGCTTGCTCACGCTCGCGGTGCGAAGGTGGTTTGTGACAACACTTTTCTGTCGCCGTACTTTCAGAAACCGATCGACCTTGGATGTGACATCGTCGTTCACTCGACGACAAAATATCTTAACGGCCATTCTGATTCGGTCGGCGGATTTGTAGCATTGAACGACGAGGCGGATGCGGAATGGATAAAGTTTGTTCAGAACAGCATCGGTGCGATCCTTTCTCCGTTTGATTCGTTTCTCGTACTTCGCGGAACGAAGACGCTCGCTGTGCGAATGGAAGCCCACGACAAGAACGGACGTGTCGTAGCGAACTTCCTGGCTGAACATCCCAAAGTACAAAAGGTTTATTACCCCGGACTTGCTTCCCATCCTCAGCACGAACTCGCCAAGAAACAACAAACCGGATTTGGCGGAATGGTGGCGTTCGAGACCGGCTCGCTTGAGAATGCGAAGAGAGTGCTCGAAGGAGTTAAGCTCTGCACATTGGGCGAGAGTCTTGGTGGAGTCGAATCATTGATCTCCCACCCCGCTACGATGACGCACGCATCGGTTCCGACCGAAACGCGGAACAAGCTAGGGATCACCGATGGCTTGGTCCGGATCTCTGTAGGGATCGAAGACGTCGAAGATATTATTGAAGACTTAGATCAAGCACTTAAATAGTTTCTGGTTTTGAGTTTCGAGTTTCGAGTCGGCGATGAGTCGAATCTGAAACGAAAAACGAGGAACTAGAAACCAGAAACTAAATTTCTATGTTTACTGTCGAGATACACGCTACTTCCCACGTCGGACGGGTTCGCCGCGGCAACGAGGATAACTATCTTCTCCTGAATATTTCGAATTCGCGCGCCTGGACGAGCGAGCAGAGCGAGGGCGAGTTCGTCATCGAAAGCCAGAGCTTCGATGTGGACGAGAACGGAGTCGTGCTCGCGGTTTCCGACGGAATGGGAGGAGCCCTTGCCGGCGAGGTCGCAAGTAAGATGGCGGTTGAAAGCGTCAGCGAAAAACTCCTAAGCGATGACGATACCGACGCAACGCTGACACCCGAAAGCGTCCAGTACAATCTTATTTCCAAACTCTACAACGCGACCGTGTATGCGAACTATTTGGTTCATCAGCAGGGACGCACGGATCCGCAATTTCAGGGAATGGGCGCGACGTTCACCGGTGTCGGTGTCACGCCCGAAGGCGTCGATGTCATTCAGGTCGGCGATAGCCGTGCATATCTGGTCCGCAACGGAAAGATTTATCAGATAACAAAGGATCAGTCGCTGGTCCAACAGCTTATCGACGCACAGCAGATCTCCGCAGAAGAAGCCGAGACACACACTTTAAAAAATGTGATCCTGCAGGCTCTCGGCGCACAGAACGAGATCTATCCGGTATCGGCTCGTCTCGTCCCGTGCAAGGAAGACATTCTGCTGTTATGCAGCGACGGACTTTCGAACAAAGTCTCCGCAGCAAACATGCAAAAGCACGTTGTCGATAACATCGAGCAACTCGAGCAAGCGTGTGCCGAGCTTGTAAAGGAAGCAAATGAGAACGGCGGTGAGGATAACATCACCGTGATACTTGCGAAGCTGAGCGGGGACGAATTAGGCTCTGCCGATGCGGATGAGGTGAAACTTGAAATGATAGACCTCGGGAATATTCACGACACGGCCGATCAGGATAATGACGACGTCGATGTGGATACAGCCGAGATCCTTTAGTTTCCGCGCCACTCGGGAAGCTCATTCGTAACGCGGCGCACGTAGATCGACGAACCTTTCACACTAACGACCTCGACTTTCTCACCTTCACTCAAAGAAGTTTCTTCATCGACCGGGAACGCGGTCCAGATCGAGCCGTAAACTTTAACGGCGCTTTCTTTGAGCGCTCCCCTGCTCGCCATCGTTACGGTTCCGATCTGACCGGGCAATGAATCGACACCCATCTTGACTGTGTCCTCATCCCGATGCGTCAGATATTTCGAGAAGATCGTCCGCGACATTGCGGTGAGAGCGATCGACACGATCGCGAACACGAGGAACTGCAGGACGAAGCCGCCTCCGACAAGGCCAACGAATGCGGCGGCGATCGCTCCGATACCAAACCAGAACAAAACAAAGCCGAGCGTGAAGACCTCGGCGATGATCAAAATCACGCCAAGCACGAGCCAAAATATCCAAGCGAGTTGTTCCATTTCGTAGTCAGCGAGCGATTTTTGTCGAATCATACCACACGGTTTGTTCGAATCGCGTTTCCATTCGCCTTTATGATAATCTCGATTCCGTGCTGGGGTGGCGGAATTGGTAGACGCCCAGGACTTAAAATCCTGTGCCTTTAGGGGCGTACGGGTTCGATTCCCGTCCCCAGTACCATTATAAGGATTCGCGATCCTGAGTCTCCGACTCGGGATTTTTCGTTTATGGCATGACCATTGCCGACACATCCGCGGAGAAACTCTATGCGTACAAATTTATTAGCTGGATTTTTGATCGTGATGGCCTTGGGCTTTTCTTCGGACAGCGTTTCGGCTCAGTCTCGGAGTGCCGTCGCAGAAGCACAACGGATCACCGGTGACCGGTTTTCGTTTTCGAGTCGGACGCCGAACGGAGCGAACATCTATAGCGTGAAACGGCCGTCGGCGGCGATGTTGTCGGCAATCGATAAAGGTCTTTCGGATCTGTTCGCCGTCGCCCGGAAGAATGGTTATTCGCGCAACTTGAGCTACTCGGCGTACACCGTCTTCATCGCAAACGCGGACCGTGATCGTAACAGTGCAGGACAGTATTCGCCGGATATCGCAGTCGGAGCAGCTCAGTACGCTGGTACGGATTACGATCAGGGTGGTTACATCTATGCTGCGGGAATGGTCGTGTCTTTTAGCCCGATGACCTTTGTTATCGCTGAGCACACGAAGGAATTCAACCGGGTATCGGATGTCGTGCGATTCGAGGGCGAGCATTTAGTGCTCTATTACAATGACAGGCGTCGATATTCGGAAACAGCCGATCACAGCAGGGGCGGCGGTCATCCGATCCTTCAGTAGAAAACTTGCCCGATATCGTATGCACTATGAACGATATTGTCGGCGGGTCGCGTCAAGGGCCGCGACCCGATCTTGAAAACTTTAGGATTTATGGGGATTTTGAGTTTTCGGACTCTTCCGGAGAAGTTGGCACGGTCGTTGCTTTTCTTACCTGCGGATGTCGTTTGAAAACCTGCGAGGATCCGGGCCGAATCGGCCTAACCCCTGATGAAGCCCGGAGCCTCGCTGTTTCACTCTGATTTAGAAATTATCAAATAGTCTTATTCAAGTTTGGTCGTTGGCGAGTTCCGCGGCCATTTCGAGAAAGCCCGGCGTGAAGGGGAGAGCATGCCGGGCTTTTTCTTTCCCTCGTTTGCCCGCTGTCGCCTGCACATATAAAATGACAGTTTCGAAAAGCTACAATTTATCTTTCTATATCAACAGTGAGGAATAAGAATGACTGGAAGAAGTAAAGTTACGGTTGTCGGCGCGGGAAACGTCGGAGCGACGGCGGCGCATTGGATCGCGAGCAAGGAGCTTGCGGACGTAGTACTCGTCGACATCGTCGAGGGAACGCCGCAAGGTAAGTCGCTCGATCTCGCCCAGGCTGCACCGATCGACGGTTTTGATGTGAAGCTCGTCGGTTCGAATTCGTACGAAGCGACCGCTGACTCGGATGTGGTCATCATCACGGCAGGTCTCCCGCGAAAGCCGGGAATGAGCCGTGACGATCTTTTAAAAACGAATTCCGACATCGTCGGCCAGGTCACGGAGCAAGTTGCGAAGTACTCGCCGAACTCGATCATCATCGTCGTCTCGAATCCGCTTGATGCTATGACGCAGGTCGCGTTTCGCAAATCGGGTTTCGGTAAGAACCGCGTGTTGGGTATGGCCGGTGTTTTGGATTCAGCTCGCATGCGCTGCTTCCTCGCCGAAGCTCTGAACGTTTCGGTCGAGAATGTCACGGCTTTCGTGCTTGGTGGTCACGGCGACACGATGGTGCCGCTTCCCCGCTACTCGACGTGCGCGGGAATTCCCGTGACGGAGCTTCTTCCGAAAGAGCAGCTCGACGCGATCATCACTCGCACGGCCAACGGCGGTGCGGAGATCGTCGGACTTTTGAAAACCGGATCTGCTTACTATGCTCCGAGCCTCGGCGCCGTCGAGATGACGGAAGCTATTCTTAAGGATAAGAAAAAGATCCTTCCGTGCGCGGTGTTTCTCGAAGGCGAATACGGGATCAACAATCTCTTCGTCGGAGTGCCGGTGAAGCTCGGTAAGAATGGAGTCGAGCAGATCATCGAGATCAGTCTCACGAACGACGAGCGGGCCGCTCTTCAAAAGAGTGCTGCGGCCGTGCAGGAGCTTGTAGATATTCTCGAGATCTGATAAATTTTCAGACGAATTCAAAAACCATATTCGGGGAAAGCGTATTTTCGCTTTCCCCTTTTTCTTTTCGGTCAGCCTGACCGAATCGGTCAATCAAAGTGAGATAAAAACCATGACCTTCAACTCCCCAAAATCTCCTAAGTCTAATTATTTCTTTACTTCATTTCGTGGCACAAACCTTGTTAAAGGAATCATCGGCGACACGTGTCGTCAAGTTACTTTTTATAAGGAGATTGTGATGAAACCGTTTACAGATCATTTTTCTTTTGCGAGAAAAGCGATCTCCCTGTTGCTGCTTTCCGCATTCGTTCTCGTGAATGTTCTGGCCGCCCATACTTTCGGCTCAGAATACAACCGGTCCGGATCGGCAGCCGTTTCGTTTACCACCGATCTTACGCAGCTTGGCCGTGAAGGAAGACTGCGTCAGAGCTCGAACTTCGAAACCGAGATCAATAAGGTTCTCGAAGTGTTGCAGAATGGTGGCGGCCG
The DNA here is from genome assembly GCA_003223025.1 of Acidobacteriota bacterium. Taxonomy (GTDB): domain Bacteria; phylum Acidobacteriota; class Blastocatellia; order Pyrinomonadales; family Pyrinomonadaceae; genus OLB17. The sequence continues at coordinate 224,432 of QHXR01000001.1, read as the reverse complement.
CCAGCCGGTTGTCGTTGACGAAAATGGAAGCGTTCAGGATGAGATAGCTGAGCAGATCGCGATCCGATTCGCGAAAGGTGCCGTTCCGGCATCGCTGCAGAATCACTCGCTCGTGAAGCTGGAAACGTCGGCATTGTACTCGAACACTCTCGATACTGCCGCACGTACCGCTGCATTCGAAAAAGTCCTCGGAACGGTTCTCGGCTCGAAAGGCCAGATCGTCCTTTTCGTTGAGGACATGCCGACGTTCGTCCGATCGGACGCATTCGTCTCGGCTGTTCGCGATGGACGGATAACGATCATCGGCGGAAGTTCGAGCAGTGCCTACGATGATAAGGTCGCGTCGAATGACGAGTTGGCGAAACTATTCGAAACGATTACGGTGGCGACTCCGAAGACTTCGAAAGAGGCCGTCGACAGCCATGCAACGCAGTTCGTCGGCGATAATGTCTCGCCCGATCTTCGTGAAATGATGAAGCAGGATCCGAGCGGAAAGCGACGGATCGACGTCATCCTTCAAGCACGTGATGCGGATAACGCCGCCCTTCGTACTCTCCTTAACGAAGGTTCGGCTCAGATCATCCGCAGGATCGGCTCGTCGGACGCGATGGTCGTTAACATGCCGCTATCGGCTCTCCAAAGCCTTTCGGTCAGCGGACTGATCAACTACGCTTCTCCGGATCGCTCGACCGGTGCTTCGGGTCATCTCGAAACGACAACCGGTGCGGCTCAGATGCGAAATCAGATAGACACTGTCCGAGGGCCTTATACGCTCGATGGAAACGGTGTCGGAATTGCTTTCCTCGATTCCGGGATCTTCGCGAGTCACAGTGCGTTCAGGGACAATACGAATAATTCCCGGATCGTCGCAAACGTAAATTTCTCCTCGTCAAACACGACGAACGATCGCTACGGTCACGGCACGCACGTCGCCGCACTCGCGGCTGGCAACGAAGGCCGCAAGAACGGCGCGTACCGCGGCATCGCTCCGGGTGCTGACATCATCAGCGTCAAAGTATTGGATGACAACGGTGTGGGTCAGACTTCCTGGCTCCTGGCCGGACTCGATTGGGTGAAGGAACATCACGCTGCTTATAACATTAAAGTCGTGAACCTCAGCCTGGGTGGCTCCGCGATCGACTCGTATCGCAACGACCCGGTGTGCGTAAAGGTGCAGGAACTTGTCGGTCTTGGTATCACCGTCGTTGCCGCCGCCGGCAATCTCGGAAAGTCGAATACAGGAGGCGAGATCTACGGCCGAATCCACTCGCCGGGCAACAGTCCGTATGCGATCACGGTTGGAGCAAGCAATACGCTTGGAACCGATAACCGGAGCGACGACACGATCGCGAGCTTTAGCTCACGCGGTCCGACACGCAGCTTCTATACATCGTCGGCTGGTACAAAAGTCTACGACAACGTTATCAAGCCGGACGTGGTTGCTCCCGGCAACAAGCTGGTCTCGTCCAAATCGCTGGAGAATGCAATTAACTTGAGAAATCCGGCATTGAGCATCGCGGATAACTCGGCAACNNNNTTGAGCGGAACGTCAATGTCCGCTCCGGTCGCAGCGGGTGCCGCGGCATTGCTCCTGCAGGTTAACAAGAAACTGACGCCGAATATGATCAAGATGCTCCTCGAATATACAGCCCAGCCTATCGCGGGTGCTGATATGTTCGAGCAAGGTGCAGGTCAGATCAATATCGACGGTGCGGTCCGAGTGGCGAGAACGCTTCGAACCGATCTCGATTTCAATACCGCGGCGTTAAACACACCCATGGTTTCCCTGGGCTGGGTTTCGCCTGTAACTTCATCGACGATCGGTGGAAGTTCGTTCCCGTGGGCGAGGCTCGTGCTTGCCAATAACTCCGTGATCACAGGTCAGAGTCTCGTTACGAAATACCAGGTGGTATATCGCAGTGACAAGACTTTTAGCAGCGGCATGACAAATTGTGACGGTGTTTTTGGGCTGAACACTTCCTCGATGTATTCGAGCGGGTTGTCGACCAGTTCGAACGCGACCGTTAGCAATGGCGAAGCGGAAGGCAGCGGCTCGGTCTTGATATCGTTCGGTGTGTTGATCGGTGACGGCGTTCTTATCGGAGACGGCGTGCTGATCGGTGACGGGGTTTTGATCGGTGACGGCGTTCTCATCGGAGACGGTGTGCTGATCGGTGACGGAGTGCTCATTGGTGACGGAGTACTCATCGGTGATGGCGTCCTGATAGCGGACTCTGTTATCGCCTTGAGCGATGACGTTATCGCAAATGGCGATGAGACCGCATTCATGGATCCAAGTTTGGATGAATAGTTGTTCTCAAACTTAAACCCACTAAAGCATAAAAACGGAGGTCAAAAAAATGCTATCCCAGAGAACACAGAAATCATACGCACCGGCAACCAGAGTCACTCGATCGATAAAAATTACCCCCGATCTTTCGAGACTTCAGAGGCTGACTGAGACCGATAGGCAGGAAGTGCTTGCGTTCTTATCCGCCCGACCGGTACACACCGTGGCGATGAAGAGTTTCGTCATCGACAACGGAATTGAAAGTACAATGAACCGCGGGAACTTTGTCGGCTATAGAAACGACGGCGGCGAGCTCGAAGGTGTGGCTCTGATCGGACACTCGACACTGATCGAGGCCCGAACTGACGACGCCATGCACGCCATCGCGATCGCGGCCCGACAAAGCGAAACCCCGATCCATCTCGTGATGTCAGAAGGTAAAGCGGTGGAGGCGTTCTGGAGTTACTTCTCGACGTCTTCCAACAAGCCCCGGCTGAAATGCGAAGAAGAACTGTTTGAATTGCGTTTTCCGTTCCTAGTTAAGAAATGTAAATGGGAAATGAGATACGCAACCCTAAATGAACTTAAAGCAGTGGCAGAGGCGCAGGCCGAAGTCGCACTTCTCGAAAGCGGTGTCGATCCGATGGCCAGGGATCGCGAGGGTTTCCTGAAACGCGTCGCGAGACGGATAGAGCAAAATCGCGTATACGTTGTGATGGAGAACGACAAGCTTCTCTTTAAGGCGGATGTCGTGGCTCAAACGGACGACGTGGCTTATCTGGAAGGCGTTTACGTTCATCCGGATCGTCGGGGAGAAGGGATCGGATCGGAATGTCTTGCCGAAGTTGGCTTGAGATTACTGACCGAGGTTCAAAACGTCTGTCTTTTGAGCAACGTCGCATTCACGAGTGCACACAAGAGCTTTCGGAAGGCGGGTTTCCAAAATACGGACCATTGCACGACCCTCTTCTTGTGAGAAAAAAGGATAGACTTTTGCTGAACCGCAGTTCATAATTAAAGGCTGGATCGGAAGAACTTCCGGTCCGGCCTTCCTTTTCTCACATATCTTTTTGCAACGGCCCGTTCGACGTCAAGCTCACCGGTTTTTCGTGCGCTCTCCAATTTCAGACAAACATTCATCTTTCGTCATGAACTACCAGAAGCTAACAATCGGTTACATGGTCACTGTTCTGACGATCGGCCTCGCCTGCCTGACCGTTTCCGCGGTCAACCTACCCTTCCAGAAACTCGATCTCTATTTTCTCGTGCTTGCCGGTTCGACGATCGGCCTCGGTTCATGGGCGACCGTTAAGATTCCGCGCGTTAAAACCCACATCGCGGTTTCGGATCTGTTTATTTTTCTTACCCTGCTGCTTTACGGTGGTCCGATCGCGATCGCGCTTGCCGCGATCGAAGCGTTTTTCACATCGTGGCAGTTCTGCACTAAAAAACTTACGGTCTTCTTCAACGTCGCCGCGATGGCGCTCTCGACGTCCGTCGTAGTTTTCGCCCTGATCCTCAGCGGCCTGTATGTTAATGGCGAGGTTCTACCCTACACGAGCGACTATCAGAGCTTCGTCATAACTCTCTGCGTCATTGCCGTGACGCAGTTTCTCGTCAACACGGTGCTCGCATCCGTTCACGATTCGCTCGCCAATCAGCTTCCGTGGTGGGAAACCTGGAAGAGCAAATACATCTGGACGTTCTTCACCTACTTCGTCGGAGCCGTCGGTGCCGGCGTGCTCGTGAAGATCGCTCAGAGCGCCGGCTTCAGCGTGATCGTCGCGACATTCCCGATGATCCTTTTCGTTTTTCTCGCATACCGCATGTATCTGAAGAATGTGGAGATGTCGATAACGCAGGCTGAGCAGGCGGAGAAGTACGCAAAGATCCTGGAAGAACGCTCGAACGCTTTGCGCGAGTCCGAAGAACGCTTTCGCAGTGCCTTTGCCTACGCCCCCATCGGGATCGGCCTTGTCTCGCGACAGGGAAAATGGCTGAAGGTCAATCATGCCCTTTGCGAGATACTCGGATATGAAGCCGAGGATCTGCTGTCGATGGAATTTCAGGCGATGATGTTTCCCGAAGACGTCGGAGCCACGCGTCTCAAGATCCACGACTTGATGGCAGGTCGAATCGCGAGTTGCCAAATGGAGCAGCGCTACGTCCATCGGACCGGCCGCACGGTCTGGACGCAATGGAGCGTTTCCGCATCGGGTGACGTCAGCTCGGAAGGCTCGAATCTGATCTTCCAGCTTCAGGACATCACCGACAAAAAGATAGCTGAGCAACAACTGCAGCACGAAGCGACGCACGACGCCCTGACCGGCTTACCAAACCGGCTGCTCTTTATGCGGCGATTGGAAGACGCGTTGGATCGCAGCCGGCGGGATGCGCGGTATCAGGTAAGCGTTCTGTTCATCGACCTCGACCGTTTCAAGGTCGTCAACGACAGTCTCGGTCATCTGATCGGCGACCAACTTCTGATCGGGATCGCTGCACGCCTTCGCGACTGTATGCGGCCACCGGACATCGTCGCCCGGCTCGGCGGTGACGAGTTCATGATCTTGGTCGAAGGCAAATATTTCAGCGAGCAGATCACCGAGATCGCGCAGCGGATCCAACGCCAGTTCACGCAACCCTTCGATCTGCACGGCCAGGAAGTTTACAGCTCGGCGAGTATCGGGATTCTGCGGGCTTCGGAAAATCACATGACTTCCGAAGACGTGATGCGCGATGCCGATACGGCTATGTATCAGGCGAAGCGTTCGGGACGTTCGCAGCACGTCGTGTTCGACGAGAATATGCACGTCGCCGCGAAAGAGATGCTCCTTCTTGAAACCGATCTGCGCAAGGCGATCGAACGGTACGAATTCCAAGTGGAGTATCAGCCGATATTCTCGCTCACGACCGGAGATGTCGAGGGCGTCGAGGCATTGGCGCGATGGACGCACCCGGAGCTCGGTGAAATACTGCCGTCAAGATTTATTCCTTTGGCCGAAGAGACGGGTCTTATCGATCCGCTTGGCGAACTGGTTCTCGATACGGCGTGCACCGAGATCGGGAGAGTCTATGACGAGATCGGCGTCAAATCCCTGAAGCTAAGCGTAAATCTTTCCTGCCGCCAGTTTGCACAGCCGTACCTTGTAAATCAGATCAAGAACATCCTTAACCGGACAGAATTTCCTCCGTCGCGGTTAAAGCTCGAAATAACGGAGACCGTCTTCTTCGAATACCAGGAACGTGCGATCGAGATGTTGAACTACCTTCGACAACTCGGAATCGACATCGACATCGACGACTTCGGAACCGGATATTCGAATCTCGGATATCTGGTCCGGCTGCCGCTCTCGACTTTGAAGATCGATCGGTCGTTCGTAAGTTTGATCACCGACGAAGGTGCGAACATCGAGCTGGTCCGCACGATCATCTCTATGGCAAAGAACCTGGGCCTCAAGGTCATCGCTGAAGGAATCGAAACACATGCCCAACTCGACGCGTTGAAAGATCTCAACTGCGAAAGTGGGCAGGGATATCTTCTTGCCAAACCGATGGGAGCGAACGAGCTTCTGCACTTTCTCAGAGCGTCGGGGAACGCACCGATTCCGAGCCCGACTTTCGAGATACCACTCTTTCCGATGGTGCAGTAACGCGAAAAATGAGGTTCAATTATTGAGACCGTAGGGCGGACAATCTCAATATGGAACTTCAAGTCGGTACAAGCTTCTCTTCCGAACGTCTGGTGACGGACGAGCTGATCCGCAAGTTCGCGGATGTCTCAGGCGATTACAATCCCATACATCTCGATGACGAGTTCGCGAAGACGACACGCTTCGGGCAGCGGATCGCGCACGGCATGTTGAGCGGAGCATTCATCTCCGCCGTTCTGGGATACGAACTGTCCGAGAGAAAGATCGTTTACCTTTCACAAACTCTCAAATTTACCGCTCCGGTTTTTATCGGCGACACGGTGACAGCGACAGCGACCGTGACACACGTTCGCGATGACAAACCGATAGTTACTCTTGAGCCTATTTGTAGGAATCAGAACGGCGAGGTCCTCGTTAAGGGTGAAGCCGCTGTGATGATTTTGGATTAGGAGAGTAGCTGTCAGCCTTCCGGCTAACAGCTAATAGGTATATTTCAGTCAGCAAGTAAAGCAGGGATAAAGGAGATATTCTTCCGAGTCGTTCATCTCCTTTATCCCTTTTCCTCAAACCAAAATAAGAATCTACTTCTTCAACCAGCCGAACAACGCGTTGACGGTAATGTCGCGATTCGTTTCGTAGATCGCACGTGTCAGCGGAATCGACATCGGACAGACCTGCACGCAATTTTGCGCGTTGCCGCATGCCGTGATCCCGTCATCGCCCATCAGACCGTTGAGACGATCTTCCGTATTCGTCTTCCCGACAGGATGCATATTGAAAAGTTTCGCCTGTGCGATCGCCTGCGGTCCGATGTAATTGTCATCGCCGTACTGCGGACACGCTTCGAGACAACATCCGCACGTCATGCAACGCGAGTAGGCGTAACGCTCCTGAGCAGTCTCGTTTGAGATGGCCGGTCCGGGACCGAGGTCGTAGGTTCCATCGAGCTCGATCCAGGCGTGAACTTGTTTCAGGTGCTCGAACATCTGCGACCGATCGACTTTCAAATCACGAATGTTCGGGAACTTCGACATCGGCGCGAGTGAGACCGTATCGCCACCGGATTCGAGCAAGATATCATCGATCAACGCCGAGCAAGACTGACGGACGCGGCCATCGATGACCATCGTACAGATCCCGCAAACCTGCTCGAGACAACTCATGTCCCAAACCGGCGGCGTCGTCTGCTTGCCTTCGACCGTGACAGGATTCTTGCGAATGTCCATCAGCGCAGAGATCACATTCAGGTTGCGGCGATACGGGAGCTCGAACGTTTCCCAGTATGCATTCGCACCTTCTTTCTCGCGCCGCTGGATCTTGAACTTGATCGACTTCGGCGGATTCTCGAGTCGTTTTTTTTCGTGATGTGAGTTTGCCGGATTCATAAATTACAAAAGCTCAAACTTCTGGAAGCAACGTCGATTGCCGTTGATACGCCAACGGACTGGAACGCAGGCGTCCCCGCCTGCAACGCCGTGGCTTCCGCGGCGTCAAACGTCTCGGCTCTCGAATCGCGGGAGTGGATTTTCGTGCTTCGCACTCATGCAGGCGGGGACGCCTGCGTTCCAGTCGAATTCGCCACGAGCCACCTAGTCCTTGATCGACCCGCCCTCCGTTATCTTTTCACCGTCCTTTACCCATCGCTCTTCTCTACCCTCAGGTTTCAACTCGCTTCCCGGCTGCGGAACTTGCGCCGACTTCGTCTTTCCCTTCGAATAATCACGCTTGCGAGGTTCGACAATCGACACATCGACCGCCTCGTACGAAAACACCGGAGCTTCTTCGGAGTATTCGGCGATCGTCGTCTTCAACCAGTTCTCGTCATCGCGTTCGGGGAAGTCGGGCTTGTAGTGCGCACCCCGCGACTCGTTGCGATTCAGCGCACCGAGCGTGATCACTCGTGCGAGTTGCATCATGTTCCAAAGTTGTCGCGCATGCGGAACTGCCTGAGTTGCCCAAAGGTTCGAATCGTTGATCGAGATCTTTCCACACCTTTCCTGCAACTCAAGAAGCTTATCGTCGGTCGCTTTGAGCCGATCGTTATAACGAACGACGGTGACGTTGTCGGTCATGACCTTCCCCATCTCTTCGTGAAGTTTGTATTGATTCTCGCCGCCTTCGTTCGAGATGATCTGCTCGTTTATTTGCGCCTGACGCTTGAGCTCCGCATCGTAAAGTCCGTTCGTCTCGGTCTCACCGCGTTCGACATTCTTTGCGTATTCGATTGCCGAAGGAGCCGCGACAAAGCCTCCATAAACGCAAGAAACAAGCGAGTTAGCACCGAGCCGATTCGCACCGTGGATCGAGTAATCGCACTCGCCCGCCGCGAAAAGTCCGGGAATATTCGTCCGCTGTTCCGCATCTACCCAAAGCCCGCCCATCGAATAATGGACACCCGGGAAAATTCGCATCGGCACATATCGCGGATCGTCACCGACGAACATTTCATAGATCTCGAGGATCGCACCGAGCTTCCGCGTCAGCGTCTCCGCCGGAATGTGCGTCAGATCGAGATAGACCTGATTCTCGCCGCCGACGCCGTGGCCTTCGAGACACACTTGAAAAATTTCTCGCGTCGCGATGTCGCGCGGTACAAGATTTCCGTACGCAGGATATTTTTCTTCGAGGAAGTACCATCGTTCCGATTCCGGAATATCGCGCGGGCTTCGCGCATCGCCGTTCGCTTTCGGAACCCAGACACGTCCGCCTTCGCCGCGTGCGGACTCGGACATTAATCTCAACTTGTCTTCACCCGGGATCGAGGTCGGGTGCACTTGAATGAACTCGCCATTCGCGTATCGAGCGCCCTGCTGATAACACGCGGAGACTGCGCTGCCGGTGCACGTCATCGAGTTCGTCGACTTTCCGAATATCAGACCGGGACCGCCAGTCGCCATGATCACTGCGTCTGCTTGAAATGCTTTCAGCTCCAGAGTCTGCAGATTCATCGCGATCAATCCGCGACAGACCTGATGATCGTCGAGCACGAGCGAAAGCATTTCCCAGCCTTCGTATTTCGTCACACGTTTCTCTACTTCCCAACGTCGCACCTGTTCGTCTAGTGCGTAGAGAAGCTGCTGTCCCGTCGAAGCCCCCGCGAACGCGGTTCGATGATGAAGCGTTCCGCCAAATCGACGAAAGTCCATCAGACCTTCTTTAGTTCGCGAAAACGGGACGCCCATGCGATCGAAGCCGCCGTACACCGTGTCGTCGAGATGCTTCGCCGGCGAATCGCCTTCGCCCTTCGTATTCACTGCGCCGTTGATCCCGCCCTGTGCACACACCGAGTGCGAGCGTTTCACGGGCACGACCGAAATGAGATCAACCTCGTGCCCCGCTTCCGCGATCTTCATCGCCGCCGCAAGACCCGCGAGGCCGCCGCCGACGATCGCAATTTTTAATCCAGTAGACATATTCATTCGTTTTGAGTTTCGAGTTTTGAGTTCCGCCTTCAGGCGGAACTCGCGCGGCTTGCCGCCTAAAGGCGGAACTCAAAACTAAAACTTAAAACTTCCTAGGAGCTTCGGGCTCGATAATTTTATTCTTCTCCGCTGCTTCGCAGAACGAAGCCGGAAACAAACCGCACGGATCGACAAACGAGATCGCAGCATTGATTCCCACAGCCGACAAAAATGCGGCGAGGCCGATCGAAGCATACAAACCGATCTTCTGCGCCTTCTCACCGATGACGATTCCCCAGTCCACAGCGAACAGCCAGAAGCCGTACGCGAGATGCCACGCGGTCGCGATTACTCCGAAAATATAAAAGATCAGGATCGCGATGTGCTTAAATTCCGTCGCTACAATGTCGAACGCACGCCCGCCATTTCCCGCGACCGGATTTCCAAACGACTCAAGTCCGGGAATCAACCCGAACCGCAGATTCAAGATGTGAAACAAAAGGAAAAAGAAAAGAAAGATTCCGGTGACCCGCTGGAAGATGTAGAACCAGTTCCGGCCGTACGAATAATTGACCGCGTTCGCTCGGGCTTCCGCCGAGATCAGCACGCCGTAGATCGAGTGAAAAAGCAGCGGTATGAAAATGCCGAAGACCTCGATGAAGATCAAATACGGCATGTCGTGAATATCTTGAACGTGTTTGTTGAAGCTCCGCGCACCATTCATCGCCGCAGAGTTCGTATACATGTGGACGAAGAAAAACGCCCCCAACGGCACGACACCGGTCAACTGATGAAGCTTCCTCAAAAGGAAAGTGTTGCTAAATTTAATAGCCATTATTCCCGATCAGAGTGCGCGATTTATCGCGTAGTTTTCCGAAGGCTTTAGCCCGGTTTCTTCCGATTCTGAACTTAATTTCTAAAATTCTAGAATCAATCCGCAATTCTGTCATTCCGGTTTTTATGATAACGGCAAAATCTTATAAGATAAAATGAAATCGACTACGCGGATTAGTGAGCAGTGCTTATGAATCCGCTTCGTGTTCTTTTTCGTGTGTTTAGTGTTTTTCGTGGTTGATTCTTTTCCAGACTAACCACGAAACACACTAAACACACGAAAAAGAACACTAAAAAGAGAAGAATAAGAGATGCATATCGAAACTCTAAAAGTTTTCTGTGACCTTGTAGACTTGCAAAGTTTCTCTCTCGCAGCGGAGCGCAACTTCATAACTCAATCCGCCGTCAGCCAGCAGATCCGCGCACTTGAAGATAAATTCAAGCGCCGGCTCCTCGAGCGCGTTCGCGGCCGACGCGAAGTTACGCTGACTACAGCCGGAGAAGTCTTTTATCGCGAAGCAAAACACGTCCTCACGGCGTACGACCAACTCCACGAGAATCTTCGCGGGCTTGTCGGCAAGATCGGTGGAACAGTGAAGGTCGCGACCGTTTACAGTGTTGGGCTGCATGAGCTGCCACCAAAGGTCGGTGAGTTTATGTCGAAGTTTCCAACGGCCAAGATAGATCTCGAATATTCGCGCACGACTCGCGTCGTCCGCGACGTGCTCAATGGATCGGTCGAGCTTGGTGTGCTCGCTTTCCCCGAAGCAAAGCGCGGACTCACCGTCACGCAAATGCCGTCGAATCGACTCGTCCTGATCTGCGCTCCCGATCATCGATTCGCGAAAAAGAAACAGGTCCGCGCACGCGATTTGAATGGAGTAGAAATGGTTCTCTTCGAGCGCGACACGCCGACGCGCAAAGCGACCGACAAAATTCTTAAGGCCCATGGCGTCGAGGTAAAGAAGGTCGCGGAGTTCGACAACATTGAAACGATCAAGCGTGCGGTGCAAGTCGGATTCGGTGTCGCGATCGTCCCGCTTCCGTCGATCACCGAAGAAGAGCGCTCGGGACAACTCGTCGTCGTAAAGCTCGCGGAAAAAGACTGGGTGCGCCCGGTTGGTGTCATCTACCGAACGGATCGAAACCTTTCACTCGCCGCGAAAAAGTTTGTCCAGCTTCTCGAGACTCCCGGAATTTCTTGATTTCGGAATCCGCTTTCGTGAATAATACTTCGCAATTCTGATCAGTCTTTGCGTGAACATTTGCGCGCCGCAGGCCGGTAACGATTGTTCTCACGCAAAGAACGACGCAAAGAGATTCGAGATTTGGCCGCGGCATTTTCCAGGCCAGGAGACGATGACATGAAGCTGCTCTTGATAATCGCGCTCGCTACTCTGACGTTCTTCGCCTTTTCCTTTCGATCAGTGACCTTCACAGCGGTCGAAGCGCAGAATAATGTGCTGGCCACATACGAAAATTACGACATTCGTACAGATCCCGGCGCGACCGCTAAGCTTGCAGAGTTTCGGAGCGGCGGGCACACGTCGTCGATCGATGCGACGAGTTCCAAGTTCAAGCTCGAATACAACGAGTCGCTTGGAGTAGTCGAGATCCTCGATCCAATCAACTTTGCTCACCCTCTGATCAATACTGATAAAAATCTTCGCGCACGAACGCTCGAGAATTTTGTCTCCGACAATGCCAACCTTTTCGGCATTCGGTCTTTGACTCAACTAAAGAAGACGGCTGATTACACAAATCCCGACGGCAATCTTTCGTTTGTTCGATACGAACAATGGATCGGCGAGATTCCGGTCTTCGGAGCCGAGATCAAAGCCGGCTTCTCAAAGCGAAACGAAATGTTTCGCATCATCAACACGCTCGCGCCTGACGTCGATTCTTCCAAACTGCTAACGGAATTTGGGAGCGCGGAGAACGCGATCAAAATTGCTGCGTCGCACATCGGAATTATTCCGGAAGACATCAAACGGAACGAGTCCCCGAGACCGGGCGTATTCGAATTCACGTCACCCTCGTTCACCGATAAAGTGACGGCCGAGAAATTTTACTTCCCTGTCGGCAACGGTATCGTTCGCCCGTCGTGGCGAGTCCTTCTTTGGACCGGTGAGTCGTCCTTTTACGTCGTCGTCGATGTCGACGGGACATTGCTCTGGAGAAAAAATTTAACAGAGCATCAGACGGTCGGCTCTACATACAACGTCTACGGAAATAATTTCACGAGCCTTTTGAAAACGGCGGACAGTCCGTCGCCGTTCACGCCGGGCTGCCTTTCTCCTATCGGATGTCCGCAGCCGGCCGCCGTCGCGCGAACTAACTTCACGCTCATCGGAAACGAGGCACCTTACACTTTCAATAATCTTGGCTGGATCCCGGATACCGGACTTCCCGTCCGCACGCCCGCTGATCCGAATATCACGGATGGAAATAATGTCGAGTCCGGTATCGATCGCGTCCCCCCGGACGGCATCGATCCGAACGGATGGGCAAGGACGACGGGGATGCCGTCGCGCGTTTTCAGCTACACGTACAATCCTGCACCCGGAATTCCTCCGCCCGGCGAGGAGCCGCTCGGGGGAACCGGAACACCGAGTCAGTTCCAGCAAGGCGTCGCGACCCACGGTTTTTACCTGATCAATCGATGGCATGATGAAATGTACCGGTTTGGATTTACCGAGCAAGCCGGGAATTTCCAGCATTTCAATTTTGGCCGCGGCGGTGTGGAGGGCGACCGCGTGTCGCTCGAGGTCCAGGATATATCGGGGACAAATGGTTCTACCGTCACCATCGCCGCTGATGGAAATCGCGCTCGGATTCAGACGTTCATTTGGACCGGGCCGACTCCGGATCGCGACGGAGCTCTCGATTCGCACGTGACCACTCACGAGATGACTCACGGACTTAGCCTGAGACTTATCGGCAACTCGACCGGGCTGACCTCGAACATGTCACGCGGGATGGGTGAGGGGTGGGGCGATTTTTACGCGCTCGCTCTGCTCTCCGAACCGTCCGACGATCCGCTCGGGACGCATGCACTTGCGGGATACACGTCCTATCAGCTCAGCGGCACCGAGTCGAATTACTATTACGGCATCCGTCGGTTTCCCCTCGCCGTGTTGCGGTCCGTCGGCCCAAATGGCTTGCCGCACAATCCGCTTACGTTTCGATATCTAAATAACACCTGTGACACTTTCATTGGCACGACCACGACAAACCCGAGCAGCGCGTATCCACGCAATCCGGTGGTCGCAACGTCGGGTTCGTGTGATCAGATACACAACATGGGCGAAGTTTGGGCGGCTGCACTCTGGGAAGTCCGGGACCAGTTGATCCAGCGACGTGGCTCGATCGAAGGAAACCGTCGAGCCATCCAGTACATAACCGACGCGATGAAGCTATCGCCGCTGAATCCGACCATCCTTCAGATGCGCGACTCGATACTCGTCGCCGCGACTGTATCGGACTCAACGGATGTCGGTGCAGTCTGGCGCGGATTCGCGATCCGTGGGATGGGATTGTCGGCCATGATAACTAATCCGGGGACGGGAACGAATAATACGGTGGTCACTGAAGCGTTCGATCTTCCACAGCAATATCGTCGCCCGCCGCGTGCGGATTTCGATGGCGACGGTAAGTCCGATGTATCTGTCTTCCGACCGTCGGATCGAAACTGGTATATGAATCGTTCGACTACCGGATTCGCCGCTGTAACGTGGGGACTCTCGACCGACAAACCGATCGTCGATGATTTTGATGGAGATGGAAAAGCAGACTTCACCGTCTTTCGCGCGACCGCAGACGGATCGATGCCCGATTACTACACGTTGTTGAGTTCGACCTCGACAGTCTCCTACCTATCATGGGGCATACCCGGCGACATTCCTTTGACTGATGATTTCGATGGCGACAACAAAGCCGATCACACGATCTTCCGCCCATCGACCGGGCAGTTCTGGGTACGTCGCAGCACCGACGGCTCAGCTCTGACTTCTACATCGGTTATTGGCGGCGTTCCGCTGGCCGGAGATCTTGACGGCGATGGAAGAGGCGATTTCGCTACGTATACAGACGGATTCTGGCGGATACTGCGCTCGGAAACGGAATACACGCCAGGGTTCTTGATCCACTGGGGAACTACCGGTGACAAGGTCGTCAACGCCGACTATGACGGCGACGGAAAGGACGACCTGGCAGTCTATCGCCCATCGAACGGAACGTGGTACATCAGCGGCAGCGCGGTCGGAACTCGAATTGTAACTTTCGGAATTTCAACCGACATTCCGGTGCCCGCCGATTATGACGGCGATGCCCGCGCCGATGTTGCGGTCTATCGCGATGGGATCTGGTATATCAACCGCTCGACTGGTGGAGTTTTGATTACGAGTTTTGGACTCGCAGGTGATACGCCGTTGCCGGCGACGTTTGTTCCGTGACCTCCTCCCTCCGCACCGTAGGTGCAGACATAAGGTAGCCAGTCGTGAAGCCGAGGGCGGAACGTCTGGTCGAGTCGCGAAAAAGAGTGGAGCACCGGAGGTGCGAAATGGTTCGACACCTTCGGTGCCGGATATGGGGTCGGATCTTGCTCCAGAGGTTCGCTTCGCTCACCACTGGCTACCTTATCGGCGCCGCTTCGCGGTTTAAGAAATGGCGTCGCCGCTGATAGCGCTCGCACCGGGCCGGCGTCCAAGTTTTTCCAGAAGAAATATCAGAAGAAAAATTAATCGCCGTTAATAAACGTCAGCGGAGAAGTCGGAGACATTCCGTTGAGAGCGTTGCGAAGTAGAGGAACGAGGCCTTCGGCTTCCATGTATTCGCGGCCGAGCAGTTTGCGGAAGCGTTTTTCTTTTGCTTCGCCGGTGAGCTCTTTTAGCATTCCGCGGAAGAATGCGTTGACGATCTCGGGGGCGAATTGCTTGCCGGAATTTCTTTGAAGATCGTCGAATACTTCGGCTGCCGGGCGGCGGCGTTTGTATGGACGATCGGTCGTCATCGCGTCGAACGAGTCGGCGAGATTCACGACCTTTGCGATGTACGGAATGTTGCGGTCGTACAGGCCGTCGGGATATCCGCGGCCGTCGAGACGCTCGTGATGATATTTCGCCGCGAGCGGGACGTCGGCATACGGATGATGGATCGGCAAAAGTATTTCGTATCCGACGGCCGGATGCTTGTTCAATTCGGCCGACTCTTTCGCGTTGATGCGATACGGTGCGTTGATGATCTTTCGCTCGACGGTCAGCTTACCTACATCGTGCAAATAACCTGCAACGGCCGCTCCCTCGATCTCGTCCTCGCTCCAACCGAGCTCTTCGCCGATGATCTCCGAATACTTTCCGACGCGAACCGAATGCCCTTCGGTATATCTGTCTTTGCAATCGATGGCGGTAGCGAACGCACGCACCGTATCTTTGTACGTCGTTCTCAGGCTGTCGAAAAGTTTTCGATTCTCATCCGCCTGACGCTCGAGATCGGCGAGCATCTTTCGTTGCGCGACTGCGACGCCGATATGCCGGCCCATCGCGGAGATGATGTCGCGGTCGTAACTTGAGTAAGGTTCGCCTGTTGCCTTCTCACCGAGAAACAGCGCACCGACCATTTCATCGCGGACGACAAGGGGAACGATCAGCTCGATCTGGGTCCGCGTGAGACTGTTGTCGTAGACCTGTACGAACGGCAGGACCTGAGCTTGCGAAACTTCGATCGGGTAAAGTCCGTTTGCGAGAAACTGTCGCTCGTCTTCGTGAGTTAGCGTCAGTGCAAGTGGAAAGTCATCGCCCAGACCGCGGCCCGCGACCAACTGCATCGAATGCTCGAATCGCGAATACCGCGCAACTCCGCCGCGCATGATCGCGATGGATCCGAGCAGCAGATGCAGCGACGTCCGCATCGTCTCGTGAAAGTCGTTGCGATTCGCGACCTCCTGACCCAGTTCCGCAAGCGCACCGAATGTATGGATGAGCTTGCTCTTCGTCTCGGTCATCTGCCGGAAGTTTGTGGTTTTGAATTCCTGTATTTTCAATTCTTTTTTCGTGTCTTTTTCGTGTGCTTCGTGTGTTTCGTGGTGATGCCTTTCATGTTTGCTGGGTGTTCGATCCAGGATTCGCTTAAAGCCGAACCACGAACCACACGAAACACTCGAACAAGACACGAATAAGAAGAAGACCCGTTCGCGAATTCGAGTCGCGACAACGGACAGGCTGGAAAGCCTGTCCTACATTACTTCAACATGCCTCGTCAGTCCCAGCATATCAAAGAGTTCAACGGTCTCCTGTTTTACGTCTGAAAATACGACCTTCGCTCCGGTTCCGCGTGCAGAATCGATCACGCCGAGCAGGATCGATACGCCGATGCTGTTCACGATCTCGGTTTGCGAAAAGTTTACGACGAGCTCGGTGCAGCCTTCGTCGAGCCGGCGACGGCATTCGCGCTCGATCTGTTCTCCGGTAAGTTTGTTGAGGTAATCGCCCGCAAACACAACGGCGCGTTTATCGTCCGCGTCTGCGGTTAATGTTTCTGAGATCACTTAAGTTTTCCTTTTAGATGAATTAGAGCGCGACCAGCTTGGAGAAGTTTTTAACACAACGGGGCTGAGAAAACAATAGAATTCTCAAACCGGGAATGCTCAACAGGGACGAAGGGGATAAAAGGGATGGTGCCAGAAATCCCTTTCATCCCCTCCATCCCTGTTAACAAAATGACTTAGTTCGCGATCGCTGCGGCGACCGGAAGGAATTTCGTCATCACGATCCGCGTACCGTCATCGACGTCCTCGATCGAGACTTCGTCCATTAGTCGCCGCATCAATTTCAATCCCCAGCCGCGGCGGCCCTCGTTTGGTTCTTCGGCTGCGTTCGATGCCAGCCGTAATCCGCGATTCGAAACGGTGAGTACGACCCGATCGTTCTCGACCCGGAATCGCTGATAGATCTTTCGGTCGGGGCTCAGGCTGTGCTCCGAAGCGTTGATGCATGCTTCGACAAGCGCGGTTTTGATCTGATTGATCGACTTCGCATCGAGGTCGTGACGCCGTGCGATCTCTTCGACCGCATGTGCGGCGATCATCTCCGCGTCGGAGTCATCCATCGGGATGACGAGCTCGTACTCGTTGCGTGCTAGATCGTCGGAGCTTCGTGACGGAGCGTCGAGAACGCGTCGCAGCAGATCGGTCTGACGTCGGCTTGAGCCGTATGCGTTTCGACCTTTCAAAATTTCTAAAGCGTCGGCAGAAAATCCTTCCGGAGCGATCAGCCAGATCTTGTATTCTGCAAATCCGCACGCATTCGCCGCGGTTTCCAGACGCTCGCACCAAAACTCGGTCGTGTCGCGCGAAGCCTCAAGCTTCGAATCGATCTCAGCCGCGATCCAAACTATCTCGCCATGGGCGTCATCGTCCCGTGCTTCAAAGCCAAGCGCGATCGCCGATCGTTCAGCTTCCGCGATCTGATCGAGCGGCCGATAAAACGACGAAGCCGATGTCGTAAAAAAGATCCGCGGTAGCGTAAGCTTTTCCGAATCTCCCGCGGCTTTGAGAACGTCAGCGTCCGCGACCGCTTTGAACTCTTCGCGAAACTCTCCGTAGTCGAGCAGCAGCGTCGCAACATTCCGTCCATCAAAAGCGCCGAGGATCTCGCGTACGCCGATCGACGCATTCGCACGATAATGGCGAGCAAGCAACTCGGGGGCTCGTTTGATAAAAGAAGTAAGCGAGTCGCCGAAGACCGACGCACGGCTGTCGGCAGAAGCGAGTCGGCATCGAGCCTGGATGTAATCGTTCACGACGATGTTCTCGCTCATTATCTCGACATGCGTCGCGGTGACGCGGACGAATTCCGCTTCATGAAGTCGTCGTAGCAAACGGTCGGCTTCGCCGCTTTTCATCTGCAGACGTCGGGTCCAAAGCTCGATCGGCATCCGGCCTTCGTCCGAGTTCTGAATCTCGGAGAGCGAGTTCAAAATTCGCGGTTGGGAAAAACCCACATTGCACGCCGAACTAAGAAGAGCGTCGAATCTTGCAGCGATCGATCCGCCGAAGATCGAATCCGCATAAACATTCTCGACGTCGGTGAAGCCTTGCAAACTTCGCCCGCTATTCGAAGCTTCGCTGATGAGTAGATTTGTTAGAACCGGATTGCCGGAGAGCTGCGTTGCGACGAGATCGCGCGACTGCTCGCTGACGACCACGCCGGCCGCAACTGAGAGCGTCTGTACGAGTTTGCCGGCTTTGTCGAAGTCCAGATCGTTTAGCTCGATACGCGGACCGTCGAGAATTCCATAAAGTTGGCGGCGGCGACCGGAAAGAACAAAACTCGAATTCCCACCGGCGAGAACGTTTGTCAGTTCGTCGAAAATAGATCTGCCATTTTCGATCGCGAAAATTTCATGTGCGTCGTCGATCATGACGAACGAGCTCGCACCGTGCATCGCCGCGCGAACCGGAGCTCCGAAACAACTGCGCACAAAATCGCGGCCGACTGGTCCGCCGCGTGCGAGATCGAGCATCCGGTCGATCCAGATTCCGCTGACCGAAAGTGAGAGCTCGTGAAGCTCGTCGAGTCCGACCGCAGTTCGAACAAGTGCCGGCTCACGGCGGCGAAACGCGATCAGTTGATGAAGAAAATCGTTTAGAAAACTCTCGGCAAGTTCGTCGGCGGAACGAAAGGTTTTGCGAACCCGAAAGTAAAATGGAATTACCTTTTGCTGCGCCTGGAACAGCCGATCGTAGGTCTGACGCAAGAGTTCGGACGCACCCGCTCCGGGCGTTGCCAGCAGGAGCATTCCCGTCCCCGACATCGATTGAGCGACGAGACGCGCCATCTCGCTTTCCCGATCGACAAGCTCGTCAGCCGGCCGAGCGGCGAATATTTTTTCGTAACCCGCCATCTCTAATGAAATCTCTCGTTGACCGGTTTTCCGAATCCGTCGTATATGCGAACGTTGTTGCGACCGTGATTCTTTGCGTCGTACAGCGCATTGTCCGCCGCACTGACGATATCGGTCGGTGTTTCGATCTCGTTCGAACACGCCGCAATGCCGATGCTCACGGTGACACGCCGCTTTGGAAATTCCGTATGCTCGATCCGCTGTCGTAAACGTTCCGCAATCGCCGCGGCTTCGGTCAACGTCGTCTGCGGAAGCAGGATCGCGAATTCCTCACCGCCGTATCGAGCCGCAACGTCATCGCCACGCAGAATACCGTGAAGAATGTCAGCAACCATCTTCAATGCGGTATCGCCCGCCGGATGGCCAAACGTGTCGTTGTACGATTTGAACTCGTCGACGTCCAGCATCATCAGGCTCATCGGAAAATGATGACGCTTGGATCGCTGGATCTCTTCGATCAAACGCTTTTCGAGATATCGTCGATTCAAAAGTCCGGTCAGAGGATCGGTCACCGAAAGCTGCTCGAATTCACCGGCCTGATCCTTCAGCACGGTGCGATCGATCGCGACCGCGATTTGCGGTGCGATCGCCTGAAGCAGTTCGAGATCGCGTTCGTTGAACGCATCGCCGTTGGCCTTGTCGGTAAAGTTCATGACTCCGATTCGGCGATCTCCGATAACGATCGGGTAGCTCAGGAACGACGACGTTTTGTACTTCCATGATGGAGGCGCGGCCTTGATCCCAATCCGCGTAATGTCTTCAACAACGACAGGATTCCCATCATCGAGCACGACCCTTGCGACACGTTCTCCAATTGCCTTCTCCGAGAAAAGATTGATCTTCGCACCGATCGCGGCCTTCGTCCGGAATCCTTCGGTCGGATCGGTGTGAAGTAGCAGCGAAGCGCGTTCGGACTGGATCAGCTCGGCAGAGACCTGCGTCACATGCGTCCAAAAGTCGTCAGCGTCGATACGTTTGAGACTTTCGTTGAATCGGCTTACCGCCCGGTTGAGCCATTCGCGTGTCGAGACCTCACGTCGTAGCTTGAGTATCTCGATCTGCGGGCCGATGCGGCGGCAGAATAGAGCTATCTCGCGCGATGCGGCGTCATCGATGGCTCCGACGACCCCGAGCGCTCCGCGTATCTCGCCGCCGACTGAAGATGCAAAAATAAACAGCGTTCGCGGCGAACGCTTCGCATCGACATCGACGATCCTTTCGCGAAGCTCGACCGGACGCTCTTGTCGCGCAGCATCGATCAAGCGCTGATTGTCGGCCGTGATGCCGATCCGAATCGGCTCGTCTTTTAGGCTTCCGATCGAGATGACCGGGACGAGGCGATTTTCTTTTCGCTCGCTCCAAATAAGCGATGTGCTGCCCGTTCTGCCCGCGATAAATTCCAACGCCGCGGCGCAAGCATCTTCGTATGAAAGCGACGCCAGCTTGCCGTAAAGTGCCCGCAGAGCAATCGCGTCGGCCCGGCGTGCGTCCGCTTCAGAGACGGGCTCCGGCTCTTTAGCGACCGGCTCGTTTGCCGCTTTGAACTTCTCGATAAGAGCCGTGATAGTGTCCGGCTCAGGCTGCGCGACCTCGATCTTCGACTTCTTAGGCGGGTTCTTAGGCGAGGGCGGAGCAAGCTCGAGTATGTCTTCGGACGAGGTGACCTGAAATTTTGATAACTCCGCCGCCGCCCGCTCGAGGACGTGTTCCGAGCCACCGATAAGGACATTCTCAAAAAAGTCGTTTGGCGGGAACGTCGACCAGTCGTCTGAGATCGCACGGTCCGTCGCTTTCCGATAGTTATCGGCTGAGTTGAATGTTCGTCCAACGATCGCGACAAAACGCTTTCCGCGATCGGCCACCGGAACGGCGGTGCATCGGAGCCCGGCGTAGCATTCGTATTTGAACGTCGAACCTGAGAGTGTATTGCCGAACGCGACGCCGCAGTACTCGGCACACCTCGGTGCAAATTCCGGAGACGCGGTCAGCGACCGGCATATCGAATTGTTGTTCGATACCGAGACTTCGCGAGAATTTTCATCGAGAACGACAATAGCGACGCCGTTATCAGCGGCGACGCGATCGAGCATTTTCTGCTTTTTATCTTCCTGTGGGCTCATCAAAAATCGCCTGCGGATCGAGAGTTGGAGCGCTCCTCTCGGTTGCCGGCCAGTCATATCAGTTATTTCGTCTTTGCATTAATAGACGCAATGTCCGGAGTATTTCACTAAAAAGTCACGCGTTTTCAAACGATTATGACACAGCGGAAAGCGAGGCTTGTACGCCAAACGACGAATGCACCGCTTTCATGCACGTTTGTCTTGATGGATTGCGCGACACCTCCTTCGTCATACGCAAAGCCGTCTAATTCCAGTTCTTCTCAGTTTGGCACGTTGATTGTTTAACAAAATCTGGCAGCAATAATTTTTCAGATATTTCATTTTTCAAGGAGGTACTTTTCATGATTAACGACTACGAAGCCACGAAACCAATAACGACCGATGCGAGTATCGACTCGACGACAGCGTCGAATGACGACGTGATCTCAACGCTCAACGGACTGATCGAGACATGCAAGGACGGACAGAACGGATTCAAGGAAGCGGCAGAGGGCGTCGAGCGCTCGGACCTGAAATCGCTTTTCTATGAATTTTCGCAGCAGCGGTCGCAGTTCGCGGGCGAGCTTCAGTCGCTTGTGCAGTCGCTTGGCGGTGACCCGGAAAATACCGGCAGTATCGCAGCAGCGATTCACCGCGGCTGGATCAACATCAAGTCCGCCGTCACCGGCAAGGACGAAGGTGCGATCTTGAACGAGTGCGAACGTGGTGAAGATTCTGCGAAGAACGCTTACAAAAATGCGTTGGAAGAATCTCTTCCGGCAAACATCATGGAGACCGTCCAGACTCAGTACGTCGCGGTCCAGGCAGCACACGATCGTGTCAATGCTCTCCGTGATGCGGCGAACAACGAACCGACCGACAGGTCGAACACTGCTTCAACAAGCTACTGATCATCAAATCTATTCATATCTCGGCTTGTTGAAAAAGAGGCCCGCGAGTTTTCGCGGGCCTCTTTTTGTGTGCCGTTAAGGTTTGAGGCTCTTGACGTCTATGTCTTTAGTCGAGGAAGATTTCTCCGCATACTTTTCCCCGGCGTATCCATAGACCGTAATGAACCGCTTCCCTGCCGATACTTCCTCGGTGCGGATGTCCCGAACTCCGTTTGTGGTCCCCTCGAGAATATCCAACACCAGAGTATCGACCTTCAAAGCGGACTTATAGCCCGCGGACGAATTAATAAATACCCAGAACGGAGCCATGTTAGCACCCAACAGACGTGCGTCATGGGCACCCACAATGAGATCCGCGAGTCCATCTTCATTCAGGCTGACCTCGGATGCGACGAACCACTTTGCGGAAAATGGTTCGCCGGAAGTTCGAACGACCGCCTGGACACTTGGATCCCCGTTGAGAATGCTAACCAAGCTCCCGGGAATCGGCACCGGGCGTCGGACCTTCACCTCGGCGCCGAACCCGGTCTGCTCGGTCGCAGGCCTTTGTGTCGAACTTCGCGGTACCGGCGTCGGCGCGTCGTGGCTCGGAGCCTTTGTCTCAGAAATTGGCGACTCTGCTGACTGAACTCCCGTGTTACTTCGTCCCGTCTCCGGTGAAACGCAGGTGACCAGGGATAGCCAGCCGACGCTCAGCAGACATATCCCAAGTACGGACCCGCGTATTCCTGTATTGCCTCTTCTTGATTCGGTTTTCATGATCCTCACTGTCCCTGGCAACTCGCAAGAGCGCTTTCGAACACCTTCTTGAAAGCCGCGAAACTTCTCGTTCCTTGTCCGTAAGGCGATCTTGGAAGGCTCGCCCACTCAAGCCGCGCTTTATCTACCGCCCCTTCGAGATCGCCATTCATGAGCGGTTCAAGTCCGCCGCGACGATCGAGGAGAATAGCCGCGCCTTTATCCTGGTTCTCGGGGTTAAAGTCCGGCAGGTTCAAACTCTTCCACGTCCGGTTTAGGAATTGGTAACGTCCCGCGGCGGTAGTGATGTTTGGTCTCTTTTGCCTGAACTTAACCTTTATATTTGGATGCTTGGACAAGTCCGAAATAACCAACGGATTCGAGCCTGAAAAAGTCTTTCCGCGAAGGTCCGCTGGATTTGACCGCGAGCCCGTGACCCGGCCGTAAGCCACCGTTCCATATCCGCTGTTCGGGTGGTCAGCGACGCCTTCCGCCCATGCTACAGCATCCAAAAACGCTTTGATCTTACAGTCGAGCGGACCGCTTAGAGAGAGCAAGTTGTAAATAATGTACTTGCTCAGCGGACTGATTCCGCCGAAATCGATCGGGTATGGAAGGTTCGGATTCCAGGAAGGCGTTAGTAAAGGATTCGGGCTCAGCCCAAGTGCCCGCAGAATGTCCGGAACGACACTCCTTATCGCCACTCCAATATTTCCTCCCGAGACCACGAACGAGACAATAAACCTGATCGCTATTCGCCGAGCTACCCCGGATCTGAAAAGACTCATGATGAGATGGCCTATCCATCTGAACAAACGTCCAAAGAATAGTCCGCTCGGATCGACGTAATTTACCGGATCGTTCCCGCAGTACGCGTACAAATTTAGAGTTTGCGGATTGCCTAGATCGACTGCGTCCATGCCGATCGGGTCCGGCTGCGTGAATCGTCCCTGCTTGGAATCGTAGGTTCGGTTAACGGCATAATCGAGGCCAGTTCGCGAACTGCGCTCATACGACGTGAACCGCTTGCTGTTATTTGTAACCGACGACTCAGAGTTAAGGGCGGTTCCGAAGGGAAGGTGCGCTTGCTCGGTGCTCGTCGACGAACCTTGGTTCGTTATCGTTCGTGTCCCGAGTCGATCGGGGTGGTTAAATTGAACGATCTCCTCACCGGCTCCGTTTGGTGTCAATGTTGAGAGCAGTGCTTCGCCGAGATATGTGTAACCTTTGGTCCAAGTCGGAATACCAGCCTGAAATTCCGTGTACTCGGCCAACATAGTACCTCCGGTCGATGCAAAGATCTTTAAAACTCCTTCACCGGGATCGTATAGCATCAATCGTCCGTTCGTTGAGCCGTACTGATACGCCTCGACAGTACTTCCGTCGCTTGTCTTCTTCACGACCTGGAGTCGATTTGCGGCATCGTATTCGAAAGTTAATGCGGTGCCGTCTTCCGCAAAGCCGCTGATCTGGTTTCCGGCCGCGTCGTATGTAAAACCGGTACTCGCAATCCGGTTACTTGTGTTGTCGTACGACAGATTCGGAATTCCGTCGATGGGTATTGGCATGCCGTCAATGCCGACGCCATTTTTCTCGACATTGGTTCGATTGCCGTATCGGTCGTAAGTGTAACTTTCATTCCACAGCGAACCGTTGACACCGCCCTTAACCTTCGTAAGCCTTCCGACTGCGTCAAACTCGAATTCCTTGTTCCGATTATTGTTGACGTTGTCGATGACTTTCGTGAGATGCCCGGTCTTTCCGTTCTGCGAACCCACACTGTTGCCGCGATTGTAGTCGTACGTCAGATCGAGAAGCGTGCTCAGTCCCCGGCGGACTTTCTGGTTCGTCAGAAGGCCGCTCTGTTGATCAAATGTGTAGTCCTCGGTGATCTGGTATCTTCCCCGTCCGCCGATCTTGATCGATGTAGTCTGCTCCGAAGCGTTATACACGATATCGCTCGCCTGTTGCTGCATGCTGGCTGCCGTGCCGTAGTTGAGAACAGACACCCGACTCGACTCGTCATACATTTGCTGGGCGATCTTTCTGACAGCTCCGTAAGGGCTGTACTCCGCGGGATACGTCAACTCCTGCACACGTCCGAGCGAATCGTAGAGATAGTTCATCGTCATCGGATAATCTCCGCGATAATCGACCGTCTGCTTGTATTCGTTCATGCGGCCTTCCGTATCGTAGGCGTAGTCCTCGGTTAGTATCCCCCACGTTCGAATCTGCGAAACGCGCGTCTTATCGCCGGAGGCCATGTATGAATAAGCGACCGACGGCGCCGGATGGATCGGCGAACTTGGATCAAGCGGCGCAGATGCGTCGTATATGCGCGACTGCAGTCGATTGAGCGGGTCCGTGCCGCCGCCCGGGAGCTCATACGAAAGGTATGTCTTGACCCCACGCGGATCTATCTTCAGCGTGACGTTCGAACGAGCATCAAACCAAAATGCCTCGCTCCAATTCGCTCCCGGTTGATTGGCGCCGACGAGTTGACCGGCGTCGTTAAGCGTCGCGGAATGTTCCGCGAGCTTCTGCCGAATGACTCGACCAAGATCGTCGTACGCAAACTTGCGGGTCTGCTGTCCCTGTTCGGTCTGGGTCAAACGTCCGAGTGTGTCATATGTGTATTTGGTCAACAGGCTGCCCGCGACGGGAGCTCCGTTCGAGATTATCACTCCACCCGGATTTTGTGATGCGTTCGGATTTGGCTCGACGACCTCGATCGCACGCCCACGCTGATCGTATCTCGCCCAACGCTGCCGGCCCCAGGCATCGGCTACTCTCACGGTCGTGCCGGGTTTCGCCGTCACCGAATCCGGAAGGGCGCTCTCGTTGTAGAACGCGTTCGTCTCACTTCCGTCCGGCTCGGTGACTTTTGTCAGTCGACCTTGAACATCGTAGGTCTTTTCGGACCATTGGACCGTGTCACCGGTGCGATACGGCCGTGACATTTTCCATTCCTGGCCCAGATTCGTGTATTTTGTTTCGACGATGTCGACAACGGCCAGCGGCCGATATTCCTCCGATTTTTTCACGAGGCCGATCCCGTTGAAATAACGCACGGTCTTTGACGCCAGAGCGTTATTACTTTCTCGCACCTCTTCGGTGACCGTGATCGCAGCGTCGTCATACGACGTCGTCGTATAAGCTCCGGTCGAAGAAACGATCTTTACCGGCCTGAGCGAATCCGGATTGTACCAAGTCGTTTGCGTGTTCCCGTTCGCGTCAGTCGCCGTTTTTGGAAGGCCGCTGTTAAAAGAATAAGTGGCGCGCGTCGTGATCCGGTGCGGTGAGTTGGGATCCGCTGCCCCTCGAGTTTGTTCTACGGCATACGCATATTGTGTATCGATCTCAGTGGTGTTCGGATCGTCATACAAGATCGTCGTTTGTTCGCAACAATCGCTGGACGAGCGTGCCATGTTACCCGTGATATCGTAGCCGCGAGTTTCATAGATCGCTCCGCCGAGATTCTGAGCATCCGCATACGTCGTGATCTTCGTGATATTCCCTCGCTTGTTGGTCGCCTGGTCGTAAACGGGTATTTGTTCCCACTCCTCGCAGTCGCGACAGCCGGGAGGCTCGAGCATCAAGGCACACTCGTAGTAGGGACCCCAATGGACGCAATTCGGACCATCTTGCATCGCCGTTGAAAAGGCGTTATGGCTCTCGAGGTGATGAACTACGCCCGGCGCATCTACAAATGGCTGGGCCTGATAATTGTCGTATTCGTATTGAGTCAGCGCGGCCCGCGAGCCGTCTGGATTTTCGGTCGATGCGGAAGTGATCAAATTGAAGATATGCCGGCCCGAAATATAAATTCCTGCTGTCGTGAAAGAACCGCTATACGCAGTTCCGTTCTCGTATGTCGAGCTCCGGCATGACATCAGAACATCCGCGTCATCCCGATCACAGGCGCGCGTCACCTGATTAAACCTTCCGGTCCCGTATTCATACGTCGTCTTCACTATGTCACCGTTCTCGTCAGTGACTTTTGTCCAAGCCGGTCGCGGCGTCCGGTAATCAAACTGAGATCCCTGAAGCCAACTGACAAGTGACGATGCCAGCGGCACTTCAGTCGAACCATTCATCACGACGGTCTCGTCCAGAAACACCAGTCCGTCAGTCCACGCATTCAATGTTCGATAGGAGTACTGACGGCTGATGACACCGTTGGGATGAGTAATAGTGACGCTGCGGGCGGGGCTTAGCGTAGTTCCATCATGTTTCCAGTCTTCGTTGTTTACTGCGTAAAGCGTGGTCGTAGGCCCCGCGACATCCGCTCCGTCCCACGTCTCCTTCAAACTCGTGTACGTCGGCGCGTCGCCTAGATTGATACCGTTGGTCCTATCCGGATCGTTCGATGGAGTGAGCGGATAGTTGTACTCAGCCTTCTTATTGAAAGGTCCCGGAGTAACCGTGCCCTGCTCATCCGGCCCGGCACTCCAATTCATGTCTCGCTCTTCGAGGACCTTGGTGATCATTCCATATGTCGAATACGAATCGGTATCGCCGAACCAGTAACCCGTCTTTGTACCCGGGTAGTAAATCGCATCGATGACCGATGGCGAGCCGTCCCGTACGACCGGTGTAATTCCGTAAGCGAACGAGTAGTTGAGCGTCAGCGGCCGATAGTGAAGGCGGACGGCGACTCTCGTACTGCCGCTCCCGTACGATGGATCTTCGTTGAGCGATCGCGGCACGGTTACCGAGATGAACCTGTTCAGCGAGTCATACTGAAACGTGATTACGCGTCCCAGAGTATCGGTGATCGTATCGATCTGCGGGCTCTCGGGATTGCGGTACGTTATCGTGATGTAATTTCCCTGGGCATCCGTGATCGAGGTCGGGAAAACCTGATCGGGTGTTGCACCGATCGTCGAATAACTGATGTAGCTGCCGTTCGGCAGCTTCGACCAACCATAACCATAGTTCGCGTAATTGAAATGGCAGTTGTAGTCGATAAGGCTTCCGTCCGCGGTCTGACCCGTGAAGGTCATTCCCGTGCTCCAACTAGTCAGTTGTCCGGAGTAGCCATGACGAGTTCCGTCGGCATCTACCAGCATGCATCCGCCGGCTCCCATGAATACTATTTTTCCGAAGCCGAAGGACCAGCCCGGGGCGGGAGCCCCGCGATCTATATCAAACTTGAGCTCCGATCCGGACTTGTTCCAGACGCGAGAGTTGTAATTCAGATTGAGCGAGAGATTGATGCCTCGGCCCGTGAGTGAAACGAGCGGTGCCGAGATTTGAAAATTGCCGCTGCCCGCTCCGTCATCGGCGGGGGATCCGGGCGGATTTCCAGTTTGATTTCCTGGATCGTCGGACGAAGGCCAGTTGCCGTCCGTCCATCCGTCACCCGGCAAGAGCGCGGCTTGGTGTTCATTCGCGGCTTCATCCGTGACTTCGCGTGAATCCTCGGGCTGTGCGGCTGTTTTTACCGGGACACGCCGCCCGGTCTTCGATGAAACGCTATATACCTGAGCGTTAATCGGAACAGGATTTCTAAATTGACTTACGGTAACCGGAACGCTGGCTTCGCGGCCGCCGGCCCTGGCCGTAACCACGAACGATCCGGGTATATTCGCCTGCAAAATCGCATTGAGGAGCGGCCGCTCGACTCGTCTTCGACCGAGATCCGTCCACTTCCATTCAAAAGCAACACCGTTAACGGGCTCTCCTTTACCGTCGTACGCGACGGCGGAGAAATCGACTTGTTGTCCCTGCCTGACGCTCACCGGACCGGGGTAGATCTGGATATGGTCGATCGACGCTATGTGTTTTTTCGACAGCCTAAAGCTCGTCAGAAAAGTTGCGATAGCACGGGGAGCTTGTTGAAACAGGCCGCTGGAAAGAAGCGCAAATCGCGCATCTTGCCATGTACCTTCCGCCTCGACTGCGATCGTTTGCGCAGCCGTTGGGACGGAGACTGAGAGAATGCCGATCATTACTGCCACGGCGAGAAATTTTGACAAGTAAGTGTAGCGGGTAAGGCGCAATTTCTGGCACACATCGACCTTGAGCGTAAACATAGTTTTCCTCCGATGTGGGCAGGTTGGTTGTTCTGTTTAGTAACCGTGGAAAGAGACAGAACTCGGCTACGGCGGGAAACTTCTAGGGAGTTTCTTGCTGTAAAAGTCTTTTGTATCCGACTAGGAAATCAAAAAATCGTGAGATTCGATTCTTTCCCTTGTTCGATAGATAGCTTGGTTAAAAGAGATGTTAGAGCGCGGCGGTTTTCGATGTCAAGATTTTTTTTTTAGGACGAGCTGTCGATTTTTTCACCGGCTCCGATCGCGCCCATTCCGTCGTTGTGCTCGATGTGCGGATGCTCGGGGTTGATGCGAATGCATGATGCGAAATGTCGCGGTTTGATCTCAGCGAGCGCTGGCACGATCTTCTTACATTCTTCGATCGCGAACGCGCAGCGAGTGTGAAAGTGACAGCCGGATGGAGGATTGATCGGCGACGGCACATCACCTGTGAGAATGATACGCTCGCGGGTCGCTTCGATATCGGGATCGGGGACCGGAACGGCGGAGATGAGCGCTTTCGAATACGGCATCAGCGGCTCGGCATAGATCTCTTTGCCGTTCGCGAGCTCGACGATCTTTCCGAGATACATTACCGCGACTCGATCCGATAAATGCCGAACCGCACGCAGGTCGTGCGAGATGAACAGATATGTCAGATTCTTCTCGGCCTGCAGGCGCTCCATCAAATTCATGATCTGTGCCTGGATCGAGACGTCGAGCGCCGAGATCGGTTCGTCGGCGACGATGAATTCCGGATCGACCGCGAGTGCTCGCGCGATTCCGATACGCTGACGCTGTCCGCCGGAAAACTCGTGCGGATATCGCTTGATAAATCGACGACTGAGGCCGACCGTTTCCATCAAACTCTCGACTTTTTCATTCACCGACTTTCCATTCGCCAAACCAAATGTCCGGATCGGCTCGCCGATGATGTTCCCGACCGTCATACGCGGATTGAGCGAAGCGTAGGGATCCTGAAATATCATCTGCAGATGTTTTCGCTGCTCTCGCATGGCTTTCTGCGGAAGATGCGCGAGATCTTTCCCGTTATAGAGAACGCGTCCGCCGGTCGGCTCGGTCAATCTCAGGATCGCCTTGCCAAGCGTCGACTTTCCGCACCCCGACTCGCCAACAAGCCCGAGCGTCTCGCCTTTCCGAATGTCGAGTGACACTCCGTCGACCGCTTTTACATTCTTCGCTTCGCGAAAAAGTCCGCCGCCGATTCGGTAATAAACCTCGAGTCCGTCGAGCGTGATCAAGTTGTTTCCGTTTTCACTCATCAATTGTATTGCCGTCCGTGCTCGGCCGAGCTATCGTTCTACCGAACCGTATCGGGTTTGGTCGCGTAGCGATGGCATGAATTTAGGCGTGGCCCTTAAGGCCACGGTTTCGTCGTCATGTAATCTCGTCGCGTATCGACGGTTGAGTTCAGGCGTCGCTGACGCGACGCGGCGGCTCGTCCGATTTTCCGTGGCCTTAAGGGCCACGGCTAAATTCATTTTATCGCTACGCGATCCAAAGCTGCTCTCAACCGACCGCTTATAGAAGGTGGTGCTGATCTGTGCAATCCAACGCTTCATTTCACCACCGGCGGCTCGATCGTGACCTTGGTTTCGGTATCGTAGTTGACCGTCATGTTATTCAAAGTTCCGTTCGAGTATTCAACGTAGATCTTCAACGGCGCGCCCGTGTCCTGGCTTATCCAGATCTTCGACGTGAACGGATTTGCGCCGACCGGTGTGACGTTCTTGTAGCCATACGCCAGTGCCGGTTTTCCGTCGACGGAATCTTCGCCTTCGAATGTGACGTCGGTCAAAGATTTCAAACCTTCTTCGGTAAACGAATCGCGAAGCGTCGGGATCGTCGTATTCGACGGCGGCATTTTCGTCCATTTACCGTTCGCATTCATGTACGCTTCCTTACCGATCCACGTCATCTCCATTCCGGCGCCGGTGCCGCCGAGATACTTGACGTGATAGCGATCCGGTGCCTGATATTCGACCTGCGATTTGATCGGTGTTTGTCCCACACCTTCCATATTCGCCGTGAAGTAAGGAAGCTCGAGAAATTTCTTTGACGCTTCGATCACATCGGCTCGCGGATCGGAGCTGGCTGTCGATCTGCCACCCTTCGAGGAGGAAGAAGAACCTGAGTTCCCGGACGACGCGTCCTTCAACGATCCGAGAAATTTGCATCCGGTCACAACGAACAAGAGAACCAGAATCACGGGGATCAGTTTTTTCATTTATGTGCCCTCGCAGCCGTTGTCGGCGGATTAGCGAATGATGATTCTCGTTTATCTGAACGAACGGCGGATACGTGGTTCGACACAAGTCCTCGGCGCGATAACATCGCTCGGCGAACGGACAACCCGGCGGAAGATGTGCGACATCGGGCGGAAGCCCGGGAATCTGATAGAGCTCGGTTCCTTCTTCATGCGCCGGATCGGGAACGCTCTTTAGCAAACCCCGCGTGTAAGGATTCGCCGGCGTGTTGAAGAGATCTCGCGTCGGAGCCTGCTCAAAAACTTTTCCGGCGTACATGACGATGATCTTGTCGGTCATGCCCGCGACGACTCCAAGGTCGTGCGTGATAAGGATGACGCTCGTCCCCATCCGCGATTTCAAATCTTTGATGAGCTCGAGAATCTGGGCCTGGATCGTCACGTCGAGTGCGGTTGTCGGCTCGTCGGCGATGAGCAGTTCGGGATCGCACGACAACGCCATCGCGATCATCACACGCTGGCGCATACCGCCTGAAAATTCGTGCGGGTAATTATCGATCCTCTCGTGAGCCTCGGGTATGCCGACCGTCTTCAGCATCTTGATCGCGTGCTCGTAGGCCTGCTTTTTGTTGTGGCCCAGATGAAGCTGCGTCACTTCCATCAACTGCGTCGAGATCTTGAGGAACGGATTGAGCGAGGTCATCGGATCCTGAAAGATCATCGCGATCCGCTTACCGCGTATTTTTCGAACGTCGTCTATCGAGAGTGCGAGTACATCGGTTCCGTCAAAGATCACATCGCCGCCTACGATCTTTCCGGGAGGCTCCGGGATGAGACGCATGACGGACAGATTCGTCACGGATTTTCCCGAGCCCGACTCTCCCACGATCCCAAGCGTTTCACCCTTTTTCAGCTCAAACGAAATTCCGTCGACGGCCTTGACCACGCCGTCTTCGGTTTGAAAATAGGTCTTGAGATCTTTGACCGAAAGAATTGTACCGTTTGTCATCGTTCAGAGTGCGCGATTCATCGCGTAGTTTCAGCCCGCGATCTATCGCGTTTTACCGACCTCCAATATCAAACTTCCGCTCGTTACACGAGCTGACACCGCGATAAATCGCGCACTCTAAACTCAAAACTTCCTAGTCTGCGGATCGAGTGCGTCACGCAAACCGTCACCCAAAAAATTCAGCGAGAACAATGTCAACGCCATCGTCACGCCGGGGAAAATCAACTGCCACGGAAAGATCGCGATGTTCTTTACACCGTCCGCGGCGAGACTTCCCCACGAGGCGTACGGCGCCTGAACGCCCAATCCGAGATACGAGAGAAACGCTTCGGACAACATAACGCTCGGAACCGTAAGCGTCGCGTACACGATCACCGGACCGAGCGCGTTCGGCACGAGATGGCGAAAGATTATTCCGAACGTCGAGACACCTGTCGCTTTCGCCGCGAGCACAAACTCCTGATTCTTCAAGCTAAGGATCTGGCCGCGAACGACTCGAGCCATTGTCAGCCATGACACCAGACCCAGAGCGAAAAATAAAAGGAAGATCTGACTCATTCCAAGACTGACCGAGCCCGAATAACTCTCGGCGATCGACGCTCCGACATTCGTGCGGAAAACGAATACGGAGCTAAGGGCAGCCAGAGCAACGACCACTCCGGCGAAGATCAGTCCGACAACGAACCGAACGATCGTCTCGCCAAAGTTTTGCGCCGAGATCTCGCCAAAGATCTTTCGAAATATGTTGACCGCGACGAGGATACCAACGACTCCGACGATCAATCCGGTGAGGATCGCCGGCAAAGCCCCGATCAGAACCTGCGTGTTCGGACCGCCGAAAACTGAGAGTAATACGATCACTATGAGGATGTACGGTATCGCGTAAATGATGTCCACGAGCCGCATCATCACATTGTCGATCTTGCCGCCGAGATAGCCCGCGATCGCTCCGTACGAGACGCCGACGGCGAGCGAGACGATGGTCGAGATCAAGCCGACCGCCAGCGAAATCCGTCCGCCCTGTAGAACTCGTGCAAGAATATCGCGGCCCTGTTCATCGGTTCCCATCGGGTGCCGCGATGACGGCGGAAACGATTTGATAAGGTCTCCGTCGGCGGGAATGTAGTCGGCGGTGATGCCGGTGAGCAGTCTCAGGATCACGGGCCCGAGCGACACGAGAACGATCATCAACGCAAGCACGATCATCCCGAATACTGCGAGTTTATTTTTGAGAAGCCGCTTCCACGCATCGGCCCAGAGCGAGGTGCCCGCGACCTTTGGAACGCCTTCGCCCGGCAGTTCTTCTTCTAATAAGATCTGCTTGTCTTCTTCCAAAATGAGTCGAGCGTCGTCGTTCTGATCAAGGATCGACGTTGCATTACAAAAGCTGCAAACGACCGCGCGCTGATCTTCGCTCGCCAGCGTGACCGGTGCACCGCATTTTGGACAACTCAGTTCCCTTAACATTATATTGATCTGATTCCCGCCTTCTCTTCTTCTTTCTTTTCCTCTTGTTCCGTGCATTCCGTGGTTCCAATAGTCGCCAACGAGTTAACCACGGAACATACGGAATAAGAGGAACAATAAACGAAACTAACTACTCATATCTGATCCTCGGATCAAGGAATCCGTACGAAATGTCGACGATCAAATTAAAGACCATGATCAGGATCGACAAAAACGCGACGATGCCGAGCACAAGTGGCTCATCGCGATTCAGCACCGCCTGGATAAAAATATTTCCAAGACCCGGGATAGAAAAAATTCTCTCGACGACAACCGTTCCCGCGAGCAGTGCCGCGAGTGCCGGACCGGTGTATGAAACGACCGGAATGATCCCGCCGCGCAATCCGTGTTTGAGCAGAACGACCGTTTCACTCAGACCCTTCGCACGCGCCGTTCGAATGTAG
The DNA here is from genome assembly GCA_003223025.1 of Acidobacteriota bacterium. GTDB lineage: Bacteria > Acidobacteriota > Blastocatellia > Pyrinomonadales > Pyrinomonadaceae > OLB17. The sequence continues at coordinate 190,424 of QHXR01000001.1, read as the reverse complement.
TCTGATCGCATGACCTCGAGCATTCCCGCTCGCGTCAGTCGCGCGATGTAGGCCGCATAGACTCCGGCAAGTGTTGCGACCGGTAAGATCAGTCCCGATATCCCGCCCCAACGAGCCGGCGGAAGAATATACAGACCGAGCGCGAGAACTAGTACGAGGATCGGCCCGAGAACAAAGTTCGGCACCGAAAGTCCGAGCATCGCTGCCGCCATCGCACCGTAATCGAATCTGGAATTTTGTTTTAGTGCCGCGATTATTCCGGCAGAGACACCTATTATCAGAGCAATGAAATATGCGAGCAGACCGATCGTCGCCGAGTACGGAAGATGGCGCCAAATGATCTCATTCACCGACTGTCCGATGTAGCGAAGCGAATCGCCGAAGTCGCCCTTAGCGACATTCTTGATCATCAGCCAATACTGCCAGTACCAAGGTTGATCGAGTCCGTACTTCGCGCGAATGTTGGCCTCGATCGCCGGCGGCAATTTCTTCTCGCTGTCGTAAAAGGTTCCCGGTGCGACTCGGATAAGCCCCCACGTCACCGTCACGACGAGCAGCGCCATCGGAACGATCAGAAGTATTCTGCGGAGTATAAATGTCAGCATAGTTCGACGCGTTGTCGAGTTAATTCTGGGCCCCGTAGGCGGCCGCGTGAGTTTAGCCGTGGCCCTTTAGGCCACGGTAACGGCAAACCGGTTTTCGTCGCGTAGCGACGATCGAATTCAGTCGTCGCTACGCGACGAAATCTTGGATGGCTTTACCGTGGCCTAAAGGGCCACGGCTAAATTCATGCGATCGCTACGCGATGCGAAGCTGATTACTCCGCCGCCTTTTCGTTCGCCTTCGACTTCACAAAATCTTGCTGAGTTTTGACTATCGCGGCGAGCTGCTGCTGGACTATCGGATCCTTGACCGTCAGCAGATTTTCAACATCGGTATCCCACTTCGCCGGATCGCGTTCGATGTACACAAACTTCCACGGATGCAATGTACCTGGATTCGGATAAAGCCCTTTCACGTAAGGCTTTTTCAGCCAACTCGTCCCGGGCACGCCAAGCGGAACGACGATCTGTTTCTGCATCATGTAAAGCTCGGCGGCGGCGAGCTTTTCATATCGAACCTGCTCATCGACAGTGTTGTTCGCTTCATCAAGCATGCGATCGAACTTCGGATCCCACCATCCCGTCGCACCGGAATTCTGCGGCGAATAAAAAAGGTAGAGAAACGTGTACGGGTCCATGTAATCGCCGACCCAACCGCGACGGCCGAAGCCTTCATAATCGACGCGATTGAGAAGCGGCAAGAACGTTTTGAACTCCATGTTCTTGAGCGGCACCGTGATTCCAAGATTTTGTTTCCACTGCGCCTGCACGAACTCGGCCGTCGACTTATTACTCTCCGCGGTGTTGTACGTGATCGAAACGTGATCGACCGAGAACGACGGGCAGCTCCATCCGCTGCCGGATTTCTGGACCGGAAATCCCGCCTCGGTCATGAGCTGTCGCGCTTTTTCTGCGTTGAACTTTCGAGCTTTCCATTCGTCGAGGGAGCTTCCCTGCTTTTTCAGTTCCGCTGTGTAGACCTTGTCACGAGCCTCTTCGTATTTCGGATAAATCCCGAACGGTACGAAATCGACGAGCGGCTTGTACGTTCGCCGTAGTTTTACGTAATCGTCGCGATCGATCGCAAGAGCAAACGCCTCGCGGACTTTCTGATTGTCCATCGGCGGTTTCTTAACATTGATGACGTAGAACTCGCTTGCGTTCTCCGGGGTCAGAAGATATGCGTCCTTGTACTGGCTGATCTCATCGAACTACGGAGCAGGGATCGTATGATTGTAAGTCGCATCGATGCGGCCCGAGACATAGAGGTTCATCATCGTGGTCGCTTCATCGAGCGGATAAAACTCGATGCGATCGAGCTTCACATTCGCCGCATCCCAGTTCATCGGATCTCGTTCGACGACGAGCTGATCGTACGGCTTATGCTCGACGAGTCTGAACGAGCCGCTCGTGACGATGTTCTCCGGTCGCGACCATTTGTCGCCGAATTTCTCTACGACTTTCTGATCGACGACGCGGAAAAACTGGTGGCCGAGCAGACCCATAAAATACGGAGCCGGTTGATAGAGCTTGATGCGTAGCGTGTAGTCGTCGATCGCCTCGACACCGATGTCTTCGGCCTTCACGGGAACGAGCTCTTTGCCTTGAACCGCCGCCTTCAACTTCGGATCGCTGTCGAGCAGCTTAGTCCGATCTTTCTCCACCGTCGGAACGGCCAGCCGTTCGGGCTCGTCGAGATATTTATGAAACGCAGTATCTTCTGCAGGCACTGCCGCGTCAGCCGGACCGGCCACCATCTCGACAAAATCTTTCTTCAAGAGAAATGTTCCGTCAGCTCCTTTAACGAATGCAAAATTTGAATTGAAGGCTTCGGAGTATTTTATGTAGTAGCCGAGACTCGCGTTTCGCGATGCGAGCTCGGGTTTGAAACCTCGACGGATCGTGTAGACAAAATCGTTCGCCGTGATCGGATCACCATTCGAAAACTTCCCGTTCTTTCGCAGATGGAAAATGTACTCGGTGCCGTTCTCTTTTACTTCCCAACTTTCGGCGAGGCCCGGGATCGGCTCCATCGTGATCGGATCGTACTCGATCAAACCGTCGTAGAGCGCCATCAGGATCCGAGCTTCCGGTTGTCCGTTCGGTATGGCGGGATCAAGCGACTCCGGTTCAGAACCTGAAATGTATTTGAGTACGTTGTCGGAAGGAGCGACGGTCCGTCCCCAAAACCGACTTTTCGCGGACGACGTGCAGCTCGAAAGGAGCAGAGCCAATATCAATACGAAGCAGAGATAAGGAATTACAGAACGCATCCTCTTCATAAAAAACTCCGGGAGAAATAATTCGGGCGACGCACGCCACGGGAAGAAAAACGGGGAAATCGCTAATTGGCAATACTTTACCACACGGCGGTCTTTGGATTCTATTTCCGTCTACTTCGGTTGCCAGTCGCTGTTGATCGAAACATCCGCCAGCGACGGAGCATCGAGGCTGTTCATCTCAAAACCCGAGACGTAAGGTTTGACGAGCGAGTACGACGTCGGAAAATAAAGCGGTATCGCCCACAGCTCGTAGACTGCATTCTCCTCAGACATCGTGACGTCCGGTGCCTCGACCGGGGTCGAGCTTTGCTGCGGCTTGTCGATGACATTCTTCGGATCGCGCGCCTCGACACCGGTGCCCTTAGCCGGCTCAGTATTCACCGTCGTATTTTGAGGCGGCTTTAGGATCGAGAGAATACTCATCAGTTCATCCGCCGTCGGGAAAACCGTATTTCGCCGGATCAAGTCGAAGTCACCAGTCACGCGAGCTTCTTCTACTTCGGCAGTTTCCTTCACGACGATCTCCGTCTCGACGTTCAACGTCTCTTTCCACATCCGCGCCACCGCACGAGCGACGCGTTGCTGAGTATCATTTCGATTGATCACCAATCTGATGACCGGAAAATCTTTTCCGCCGGCAAATCCCGCGTCTTCCATTAGATCCTTCGCGCGGTCCTTGTCTTGCACGATCTTTGTCTCATCCGCGGACACGAACGGGAGGAATGAAAGTGCCGGTTGTGTCAGGCCTTCCATCTCGCCTTCCGTGAGTCGTTCGCGTTCGATAGAGATCGCGAGCGCTTCACGTACACGACGATCGTCGAACGGAGCTACTTCGTGATTGATCTCGTAGAAATTCACCGCCGCGTGCGTCCGCCGACGGAAATCATCGAACGGCTCGAGAAGCTTTAATGCGAGCGGTTCGAAATCTGCATTCGTCACCGCATCGATCTCACCGGCACGATATGCGTCCAGAGCCTGCTCCGCGTTCTCGTTCGCGACAAAGCGGACTCGCTCGAGCGCGATCGCTTCGCGATTCCAATAGCTCTGCGAACGCTCGAGAGTAATTCCGCCATCGTCGACGATCGTAATCTTAAATGCACCGTTCGTGATGAAATTTGGGCCGGGCGCTTTATTAGCGATCTCGACCGCATCGAACACGGGACGGAAGAGCGGGTGTGCAACGAGCTTCGGAAAATCTTTGTCCGGCGCTATAAGAAGCACTTGCAGCGTAAGCGGATCGAGCGCAGAAACTCCGAACGCGGGAGGCGCGGGTCCTGCGTCGCGGTTCACGTTCGCGTTTGCATTTGCGCTCGTGGGAGCGGGTGGAGTCGCGTTGGCATTCGTGCCGCCTTCGGTCTCCGGAGCGACATTTGTATTCGGTATAAGTTCGGTCGACGGAACGATGATCTGTTTTTTTGGAAGAGGAAATCCAACGATGTTCTTGAGCAGATCGCGTTGCACGAGCGCGTCGCCCATCTCGCCGAGCCTTCGCCACGAACGCGCAAAATCTTCAGCCGTGAGCGGCTTGCCATTCGACCATCGGGCATTCGGCCTCAAGTGAAAGGTCCATGTCCGAAAGTCATCGCTCGTCGTCCAGCTTTCGGCAACGGCAGGTTTTTCCTTTAACGTCTTCGCGTCGATCTCGGTCAATCCTTCAAGGACGGCGCGGACGAGATCGGTTTCGGGCGGAGCCGTGGCTCGGGCCGGATCGAGCGTCTTCGGAAGCTTGCCGTTACTCCAACGAAATTCCTGCTTCCGCGGAGGCGTAGTTCCCGAATAGTACGGCTCGGATTTTGGTTTCTCGAGATCGTTACAAGCCGACGAAACAAACAGTACCGCCAGGAGACACACGAGAATGCTCCGGGATCGATATGCCGATCGTCGCTTTTGATTTGTTTTATTGAGCTGCTGCACGAATCGAAACCTGCGTAGAACTATCGAGAAAGTTTCAACTGGCGGAAGATCTCAGTCGTCTCACGACGCGTATCGTCGTAACCCTTAGATGTATCGATCAGGAAATTCGCGAACCGTTTTTTCTCGTCCTGGGGTAATTGGGCCGCGATCCTCTTTTGTGCGACCTCTTTCGAGATTCCGTCGCGGGCCATCAGTCGCTGCAATTGTAGTTCAGGTTCGCACCAGACGACAATCAGCTTCTCGAACCGCTTGTAACCGCCTGATTCGATCATCAATGCCGCATCGACGATCGCAATCGCGTCCGGATCGATCGACTCGACTTCCTCGAGCCACGCGTTCTGAGATTCGAAAACAAGCGGATGGACGATCGAATTGAGAAGCAGACGTTTTTCTTCGTCGGAGAAAACGATCGATCCGAGTTTTGGACGATCGAGGCTTCCATCTGCATTCAGGATCGAATCTCCGAATGCCTCGACGACACGCTGCAAGCCGATCGTTCCCGGTTCGACGACATCGCGAGCGACCTCATCGGCATCCAGCACGGCGCATCCGAGCTCGCGAAAGACATCGCAGACAAACGATTTCCCAACCGCGATCGAACCTGTCAGACCAATTTTCTTCATAAGACGAAAGACGAGAGACAGGAGACGGGAGACGGGAGACGGGAGACAGGAGACGGGAGACAGGAGACCGGTATACGAAAGCCATCTCATGTCTCATGTCTCCCGTCTCATGTCTCCCGTCTCTTGTCTTCCCTCACCGTCCGTGTCGCTTCGCTAACTTATTGACGTTGAACTCGGCGACCTCTTGGAGCGTCAAACCCAGTTCGTCGGCACACGCGGAGATGTACCACAGCACGTCGCCTAGCTCGTCCTTCAATTTCCCGCGCACTTCGTCGGTGATCACGCCAGCGTGATCGCGCTGGATCTTCTTGACGATGTTCGCGACCTCGCCTGCTTCGCCCGCGAGTCCGAGCGTCGGATACTCGAGATTATTCATTCGTCGCGGATAGAGCGCCGTGACGCTCGCTTCAGATTGATATTCTTCAAAGGTCATAGCGTTTTGTAATGAGTCGAATGCGGACCTATCGGACTTATAGGACTTATGGGACTTATGGGACTTATGAAACCGTTGGACCGATTGGTCCCATTCGTCCCATCAGTCCCATATGTCCGACCAGCCCCAGTCTATTCAACTCCTCTTCTAGTCTTCGCCGCTTCCACCGTGTTCTTCATCAGCATCGCGACGGTCAACAGGCCGACGCCGCCGGGGACAGGAGTAAAATTTCCCGCCTTCTCTTTCGCTTCCCTCGGATTCACATCGCCGACAAGCGTGAAACCGCGTTTCTCGATCGCCGCCAGACGCTTCTCGATCTCGTCGTCTCCGAAAAGGTCGCGGGCGAGATCGACGTCGGAGACGTTGTTGATCCCGACATCGATGACCGTCGCGCCTTCGCCAATGTGCTCGCCGCGGATGAATCCCGGACGACCGATAGCGGCGACGAGAATGTCGGCCCGCCGCGTCATCTCAGGCAGATCGCGAGTTCGCGAATGACAGATCGTGACCGTCGCATTCTCCTGCAGCAGAAGCATCGCCATCGGTTTGCCGACGATGTTGCTCCGCCCGACGATCACGGCGTTCTTTCCGCCGATCTCGATCTCCGATCGCTTGAGTATCTCGATAACACCCGCCGGCGTGCACGGGACGAGCGACTTTTCGCCTTGCGACAAGCGTCCGACATTCACAGGATGGAATCCGTCGACGTCCTTGTCGGGATCGATCATTTCTATGATCTCTCGCTCGTTGATCTGATCCGGCAAAGGCAACTGGACGAGGATCCCATCTACTTCCTCACGCCAATTCAGAGATCGAACCAGACCGACAAGCTCCGCTCGCGAAACGTTCTCCGGCAGATGATGATGCTCCGAAACGAGACCGATCTCCTCGGATGTCCTGACCTTGTTTCCGACATATACGGCCGATGCCGGATCGTCGCCAACGCGGACGACCGCGAGACAAGGCGCAAATCCGTACTCGGTTTTAAGGCGGGCAATATCCGCCGCAACCTCAGATTTGATCGATTCGGCGATATCTTTACCGCTCAAGATCCGTGCATTCATAGGAATTTTGAAATTTTACAGGAACACCCCTTAGATTGTCAGTTTTGTAGGGCAGTTACAAAGAACGGAACCGCAAAAGACCTAAACTTTAACCGTCGTAAAGGCTGACCCAATGAAATTCAATACCTCGACAGAAATGTTTCGAATGATCTCAAGATCGATTCTAGCAGTCGCAGTTTTGCTGACGATCGCCGCCTCGGCACCGGCAGCCGATTTTGATCGGGACGGAAAAGCGGACTTCGCGGTATTTCGCCCGTCGACCTCGACCTGGCTTAGCGGATCATCGAAAGGTGACAACGCTGAATTTCAGTGGGGTCGCGGGACGGATGTGCTGGTGCCCGCCGATTACGACAACGACGGCCGCACGGATTTCGCAGTCTGGCGTCCAGAGAACGGAGTTTGGTATATCCACCAGAGCGCGGACGACAGCGTACTGCTTGTTCGATGGGGAATGGCGGCGACGCGCACGACAGCATTTGTTCCCGTGCCCGCCGACTACGATAACGACGGCGAGACCGATCTTGGTTTGTGGAATTCTGAAACCGGTGAGTGGTGCATCGCTCGATCATCGAACGGATACGATCAAAACAACGCGATCAAATTTCGATGGGGCAAGACGGGCGACGTCCCCGTCCAGGCGGATTACGACGGCGACCGCATAGCGGATTTCGCGGTCTTTCGCCCGTCTGAAAATCGCTGGTACATTCGCGAAAGCTCGACCGGTAAGACATCCATCAAAACATTCGGCCTGGCCGGACTCGACACGCTCGTCCCGGCCGATTACACGGGCGACAAGAAAGCGGACATCGCGGTCTATCGAAGCGGCGTGTGGTTCGTGCTCGACAGCTCGACGGGCGAGACCGATCAGTTTACATTTGGCTTCAATGACGATGTCGCGGTTCCCGCCGATTACGACGGCGATGGTGTTACCGACTTTGGGGTTTATCGTGGCGGAACGTGGTACGTCTCAGACAGTTCGCGACCGCGTCTCCGAACTTTTAATTTTGGACAAGCGGCTGATGTCCCGGTCAACTCCGGTGTCGTCCGCTCAAGTGTAGTCGCAGTATCCTAGAGTTGAGTCGATGCACGACGTTTTGGAGAAGTCTTCGGGCTTCTCTTTTTTTCTTTAAATGGAAACGCGTTAGAATCTCGGTGATGCAGAGGTTCGCGTTTCTTCTAGTCCTCATATTTTCTTTCCACGCGATATCCGCCCAGGTATCGAGCGAATCTCACGCGCGGATTCGGGCGGCTCTGGCCGAACGAAGTTACCTCGTAGTCGCGAGCGACCTTCGCGATCTCGAATCAAAAGATCCTGCCGGATTCGCTGCCAACAATTACGATTATTTGCGCGCTCGTATCGCGGAGCGAACGGGCGACTCGGCCGTCGCGATGGCAGCATATCAAAGCGTCGTGAATCGAAGCGAGTTCACCTTCAAGAGCTGATCTCATTTTCGCCGGACAGCATATTGCTTTATCCGGCCGCCCGGCGCATGGCGCAGAGTTGGTTCGATAGCGGAAGTTTCGATCTCGCGATCCGGCAGGTCGAACATATGCCCGCTCCTCCGTCGCAACCTTCGATACGCGCCGCCGAGCAAACGACTCGCGAACTTCAAGCATTTCTGGCGGATACCTATCTTCGCTCCGGAAACACGGCGAAGGCAAAAGAGCTCTTCACATCGCTCACGAATAGTCTTTCGAATCCGGCTCAACCCGACGATTTCGCTTTGGCCGGCGCACTTGCTCTGGACAGGCTCGATTCTCCTGAGTCGGCGTCGCAGTTGTCCGATTATGAGCATCTCAGACGAGCGTCGATCTATCAGTTCAATCGCGATTTCGAACGTGCTCGAACGCACTACGCGGCGATTTTAAAAGACTATCCGTCGAGCGGTCTCGCACCGGACGCGATCTTTCAAACCGGACGCGGATACGTGCAGCAAGGTGATTTCGCCGAAGCTCTCAAATGGTTCGAACGCGTTCTCGAGCAATTCCCGGAACATCAGATCGCAGAAGAAACTTTGCTTCAAACTGCCTCTGCGTATGCAAGAGTCGGCAAGCATCACGAAGCCGGAGCTCGTTACAAACTTTATATCGATAAATATCCCGAAGGCAGTCGTCTTGATCGGGCGTATTTGAATCTTGTCGATGTTCTTCGCGACGAGCGCGAAGAAACCGCGGCGATAAAATGGTGTGGAACGATCCGCGATAAATTCCGCGGAAAGCAACCCGAAGCCCTCGCAACTTTCGCGGAAGCCCGGATCTATCTTGCTCGTACAAACTGGCCGGACGCTTTGCTCACGCTCGAGCGATTAGAAAAGTACAGCGATCTCGGCGGTGCGAACACGCCTGGTGGAACGAACATCTCTGAAGTCAGATTTCTGCACGGCTTCGTACTCGAGCAGCTTCGCCGGTACGCCGAAGCCGTCGATGTATATCTTTCGATCCCCGATGGGAGGAACGAGTATTACGGTTGGCTCGCTACCGAAAGGCTGAAGCTTCTCGCGAGTAACAAGAGCTCCGCACAGTTCATCACCGCGAAGGCGGAATCTCTAAAGCAGGCACGACCGTCGGAACCGGATGCGGCAAGGCGAAATTTACAAGCGGTCCTGCGTCTTACTGATCTCGCCGACGAAAGGACAAAGCTTCTCGGATCACTTCGCAGCACGTACGCCGCGATTCCCGCTTACTCATCGGCCCTTCCGAAATTTAAGTTGGTGAAACTCGGACGGCAAGAGCCGGTCGAGGTGAAACAAGAAAGGGCACCGGCACGCCCGCGAGCGGTCGCCGACGAACTTTTGTTTCTCGGACTTTATGACGAGGCCGCTCCGGAGATCGATCGCAATCGATCATCGTCTCCTGCAAGTGCAACGTCCGCGAAAGCGGATCTCGACTACACGATCGCAACGTTTTACACACTGGGCGATATGGCGAATCGCGGATCGGCGTTTATCGAGTCGGCGTGGAAACTGCCGGCCGATTATCAGATCGATCTCATCCCCGCGGACGTTCTCGATCTTTTGTATCCGGCTCCGTATTGGGAAGATCTGATCAAACATGCTCCGCAACGAAACGTCGATCCTCGATTTCTGCTTTCGCTCATGCGACAGGAATCGCGGTTCCGCGCCGATGTGAAATCGTATGCTGCGGCACGGGGCCTGATGCAGTTTATCTCGACGACCTCGTCCCGCATCGCCGCGGAGCTCGGGCGCGAAAATTTTCGACAGGATGATCTGTATGATCCGTCGACATCGATCTTATTCGGAGCGCATTACGTCGAGAATCTTTTCAAGCTTTTCCCGAACCAACCGCCGGCCGTCGCGGCAAGTTACAACGGCGGCGAGGACAACATGCAGCGATGGCTGAGTCGTTCCAAGTCCGCTCAGCCCGAGCGATATGTATCCGAGATCGCGTTCGCGCAATCGAAAGATTACGTTTATCGAGTGATGTCGAATTTTCGTATGTACCAAATGTTGTACGACGAGAATCTGAAACGGCGGTCAGTTTCTAGTTTCTAGTTTCTGGTTTCTTGTTCCGTGGACTCGCCGCAGTACGTCGTTGGCTAAGATCTCAAAATCACCAACACACGGAAGACACGGAATCCACCCAAGTAAAAACTAGAAACAGAAGCACGAAACTAGAAACTAGAGACGAGAAACTCCGTAAGTATATGCGCATTTATCTAACATTGATTCTGTTCACAGTTTTTTTCACCGCATGTCAGAAACCCACGGCGAACAGCGCCGCGGGCAGCGATGCGAAGCGTTACAGTTTTAAAGGAAAGGTCGTCTCGGTGAATCGCGAGAAGAAGACGGCGAAGATCGATCACGACGCCGTCGAAGGTTTCATGGATGCGATGACGATGGAGTTTCCGATCCACGAAGACTGGGTTTGGGATGACTTGGCGCCAGGTTCCGAGATCCGTGCCGAATTGGTCGTCGACAACTCAGCGAAAGACCCGTACTGGCTTGAGAAGATCGGCATCGTCGCGAGCGCCAAACCAGGGCAAGCGGCTCCGCCGATCGACGAACGATTCGCGCAGATCGGAAAAGAGATTCCCGACTTTCAGCTCACGAACCAGGACGGCAAACGAATTTCGACGAAGGATTTTCGTGGCAAGGTCCTCGCGATCACATTCATCTACGCGCAGTGTCCGCTGCCCGATTACTGCATCAAGATGTCGACAAGCTTTAGCGATGCGGCGAACCGTATCATGGCCGAGCCCGATGTGAAAGACAAGTTTCGCCTGCTCAGCATTTCGTTCGATCCCGAACGCGACACGCCTGAGAAGCTAAAGTCGTACGGTCTCGGTTATCTCGGAAAAGATGCGAAGCCGGACTTCTCCGTTTGGCAGTTAGCCGTCGGAAGCGACAAAGAAGTTCGAGCGGTCGCGGACTTTTTCGGATTGCGTTACGAGGTCAACGAGAACGATAAGACTCAGCTCAATCATTCGCTCCGCACCGCCGTCATAGCTCCTGATGGAAAGGTAACGAAAATATTTCCCGGGAATGAATGGACGCCAAATGATCTTTTGCGTGAGATGAAAGCGGCGATGGCCGGCAATTAACAGTTCGGACGGATTTATTCAGTGGATAGTTACCAGTTGTAAGTTGATAGTCAGTTCCGAGACTTTCAACTTGTAACTACTCACTATCCACTGAAGAAAAATACTTTTTCTGCGAACTCGAATCTGACGTCAGGAAATCACCTCGATCTAAAAACTTCTCCGCCGCCAACGAACGTCGCAACAACGGCTCTCGCATTCGACGAAAAAACTAACGCGTTCTCAACGTCATTGACCGGCGTCTGCGCTGCCGATGTTAACGACACGACGGCAATGTCGGCTTCCTTCCCGACTTCCAAGGTTCCGATCTTCTGATCCAACCCGAGCGCTTTCGCTCCGCCGAGCGTCGCCGCTTCGAGCACTTCATGAGACGAAATAAATCTTTTTCGATCCGGACGATTCCGGGCCGCAAGCACCGCGAATCTCGATTCTTCGAGCAGGTCGCAGAGATTGTTGCTCGCCATCGAATCACTTCCCAATCCAACCAGGATCCCGAGATCGAGAAACTTTTCAAACGGAGCGAAGCCGTGACCGAACTTCGCATTCGATTTTGGACAATGGGCGATGGTGGAGCCCGAGCTGCGGATCAATTCGAGATCGCTATCTGAGACCGTGACGCAATGTGCAAGGAGCGGTTTCGCGCGAAGAACTCCGGTCCTCGAAAGAAACTCGATCGGCGGACAGCCCGGCACGTCCCAAGCGAGATCCATGCGTTTATAAAAATCAGTAAAAAATCCTTCGCCGCGCAGAACCAGCGCATCCTCATCAGCAGACTCCGCCGCATGGACGGTCAGCTTGATATTGCCTCCGATGCAAAAGTCCGTGATCAATTCAAACAAGCGGCGACTTACCGTGTACGGCGAGTGCGGCGACAATCCGACTTCGACCAACTCGGTCTCGTCAGCCCGCAACGATTCAAACTTCTTCTGCAGTTTTGCGAAATCCGATTCCGCGGTTGAATTATCCGGCGAGAATTCCGTTTCCTGAAACACGACGCCGCGCAATCCGACTTGCTTCAACGCGCGAAGACCGTGTTCGCCGAAGCGGCCGATGTCACCAAAGCACGTAACGCCGGCCCGAGCGCCTTCGGTCGCACCGACGATCGCGAATCCTTCGATCTCGTCCGGCGTCAAGCCGGTGCGGATCTCGTTAAGTTTCAAAAGCCATGATCGAAAATCATGCTCGACCGAGTCGAGCGCACCGCGCATCGCTGTGATCTCGAGATGTGAATGACAGTTCACAAATCCCGGTAGGATAGCCGCGGAACCAAAGTCTGATACCCGAGCTTCGGGAAATTGGCGCATCAGATCGTCGCGACTTCCGACGGCGGTGATAGTGCTGCCGTCGATCGCGACCGCGCCTTTCGCGATCGGTTCAGACGATACGGGCAGGACGTGATCGGCGGCGAGAATCTTCATTTTGTAAGGATGCTTTTGTCCGAGCGATAGCGTTCAAGGATCGACGAGACGTAACTTTTCGTAGACTGGATCGCGATCCGAGAAACGAAATCCGATTCGGGGAGTTTCGTCACATCGGTTCCGCGCGACCATTCTTCGACACGGCTCGGCCCGGCGTTAAAGGCAGCGAGCATCATCGCCGTTTCGGCCGGCTCGCCTCGATAACTTTCGCGCACCTTTTCGAGATACCAACAGCCGACCTGAATGTTTCGCTCGGGATCGCTGAGAAATCCGACGACGTTCTCAGACGTCTGCCGCTCGAATTCGCGCAGACCCGTCTCCTTCGCCCATTCGCGTGCGACGAGCGGCGTGACCTGCATCAAACCAACCTCGCCCGCGTCGCCGACCGCGTTGTCGCGAAACCATGTTTCTTCGTAGATCAAACTCCAAACCAGACGCTCATCGAGCCGGTACACGCGCGCCTGCCGCGTGATCAGCTCGTCGTATCGATGCTCCCAGTAGTTGCGAAAAAAATACGCGCCGCTTATCGCGATCACCGTAATGATTACCAAACAAGACAGCAGGTATCTTTTCATCAGCAGGGTACAGACGTCAGATCGATCTTACCGGGGCTTTGCCGAACCCGACTTTTTCCGATCCGCCGACGGCCGCTCTTCGTCGAGCGCCAGACTATGCGGGCGAGTCGGACTCGTGTGCCGCCCGCTCCGGATCATCTCCGCGAAAAGGTCGGTGTCGTAGTCGACTTCGTGCGCCATCTCGCTGCGTATGTCGAGAAGCACTTCCAAAAATTTTGGGCGCCGGTACATGTTGTAGATAGTAAATCGCGAATCGACGCGAGAGGCAACATTAGCCGTGGACGAGAAATTCGGGTGTGATGATCGATGGAGAGAAAAATCCGGCGGCGGTGTTGAAAAGCTTGATGCGGGCCTGGCGACGGACATTAGCGAGATGACCGAAATTCCAGGTGACGAGATAGTCGATCTTGTGAATCGACGCGAGCGCGACATGGAATGCATCGGCCATGTACTTGCGATGAAAAATGCCTCTCGAGATATATCCTTCGGCGAGGATGGCGGCTTCGTCGACGAAATCGAGACGCTCGAGCGGTTCGATGATCTTCATGTAACCGGAGCGATGCGGCTCGTCGACGCGTTCGAGCTCGCGTTCGACGAGGATCGAGATGCACGCTTCGTATTCGGAAAGTTCGTGTTCGAACCAGCGGATAGTGAGATCGCGTCTGAAACTGTCGCTGGCATCGAGGTATGCTCCGATGACCGATGTTTCAAGATAGAGGCTGAGCTTCATCGGATGATACTTTCCTGATTGATAGGCACGAAAGTAACCTTAGAGTTTTTGAAGTCGAATGTCATCCGGTAATTGCGAAGAAAGTTTCCGCCCAGTATGCCGGCCTGTTCGAAGCCCGACGCCTCATTTATCGTATCGAGATCCAGGGCTATAGCCGTAATGCTTTCGTGCGAGTGAGCTCCGAAACTGACGCGCGGCAGCAGAAAGCACGGAACGTCGTCCGTGATGCCGGCTGAGCCGATGACGCGCATTTTCTCGCTTCTCACGAACGAGCTGATCCCGTTGTTGCTCGCCACATCGTCGGAGATCACCGAGACGCTTGCTCCGGTATCGACGATAAAGTTCAACGGTTCTTCGATGCCTTGAAGCTGCACTTCTCCGCTCAGAAATCCACTCGATGTCAACCGGAGAGGAAGTGAAACGCTACCGTCTACTGTTGCCGAACGGACGGCTTCCTTCTTCGTCAAAGAAAACTTGCGCTCGCCGTAATCGATCGTCGTCAGAAATTTCGAGATAAGCGAGAGTCCGACATACCCGTCGATGTTGTCGCCTTCGGTGTGAAACTTTCGTATGTAGACCGGGACGTTCTTGATCCCGACCTGCCCGATGTTGACCTCTTTCAAGAATCCATAAACGATCTCAAACTTGCCATTGCCGCCGATGCCTTTTGCGTAGCCGCCACGCGTGATGGGCTCGATGCCGAGATGTTTCGCGGTCTTGTCGGAGATCACAGAAATTCCCGAACCGGTATCGAGCACGAATCGAAGTGGATCGTGGCGATCGTTTACATACACCTCGATCACCGGGCGATTGCCGACGATGTCGAGCGGGACCGATGTCTCCGCTTCGCCACCGGTCGTATAAAGCGACTGCTTCTGTCCGAGGAATCGGAGGAACGCGATCAGCCCCTTGATTCGAGCACGGCGATCGTCATCGGTATTTCGAGAAAGTGAAAGAAATTTGTAGTACGCGTCAGCCGCTTCCTTATACCGCTCCGCCCGCGCGGAGACCTGGGCCAGAGCAAAGAAATAATCCGGCTCGTCCGGATCGAAGAAAACCGCTTCCTGTAGATTGTTAAGACTGTCGAGAATCCGATTCTCGTAAAAATCGAGCATCCCGTAACCGGCCCACGCGAGAGCCTCCTTTTTATCAAGCTTGAGTGCGTTCACGAAAAGCGCCCGTGCCTCGCGAAACTTTCCGGCGCTCAACAACGTCGCTCCTAGAACTGAAAACGCTTCCGCATTTGAAGGTTCGTCTTTCGCGATCGCGAAGGAAAGATCGTAGGCCTGCGACAAGCGCCGCGTCTTTAGGTAAACCATCGCGAGCTTGAGACGAGCTCCGGAATGATTCGGATTTTTCTGGACCGCGCGCTTGTACATCTTTTCCGCTTCGTCGAACTGGCCGCGGCGCACAAGTTTCTCGCCTTGCTTGATCAGCGATTTAAAATCGTCGCCGTCGACCTGCTGAATGTCGCCGATCGCAAAAGCCGATGTAGTGATGGCAAGGAGGGCGAAGCTCGATGCGGCGATCCGCCGTATTTGGAAAGGAGTACGGACAAAAGCTGCACAAAGGAGAGCGAGTCGCATAGGGATAACTCCTGCCTGCTTGAAGTATTTAAAGTCACTTCAGAATCTGGCCGGTCTTCATCGACCAGAGCACCAGATCCATCTCGTCAAAGTCTATTTTTGTTCTTTCCGTAAGGTCTCTTAACTGATCTTCAACCCTTAGATACCTCGAACGGGTGTTTGGTGGCTTTGGCGAGTCGATTATTTTTAACTCCGCGAGGCATTTCAGCACATGCTTGTCGAGGATGGCGTAGCCTTTGAGCCCGATGTTGCGCAAGAAGTGGCTCGCCTCCTTGTAACCGAGGCCCTTGATCCCTTTTTCGCGCACGAGCCAATCGCGACGTTCGAGGTGGCAATCGAAGCTTTCGAGTTTTTTTCGGATCTCGAGATTGCAGTGCTCTTTGAGAAAACTCCGCGACGCATAAACGTATCGGGCCCGGGCGTTCGGATAACGGTGAACGCCGGAAAGAGCGCTCGCGATCTCGGGTTGTGTCCCGTCTCCGAGAAACGGACGTACGGCTTCGATCGATCTCAATCCCATCTTCGCCGAGCATCCGCCGGTAAAGAAACAGAAGACCATCTCTTCCCAGAGCCGATCATCGTCGCCGTCTTTCCAGACGTTCTCAAATTCAGACAAGCGCTGCTTTATCTCATCCCGGCGTTCTTCGTGCGCTTCCAGGATGCGATCGATGGTTAAGGTATCTTTTACTTTTTCCACGGGGCCTCTAAATTCTACGTCCGCGTTGATTCAGCGTCAACGAAATTCGATTTTGAAAAACCCTTGCCCGCGAAAAACGCGAAAGGACGCGAAAAGGAATTTTTGCGCGCGAATAACGCCAATTAACGCGAATGGAAAATAACGCGAATGGAAAATGGATTTCTATTCGCGTGTATTCGCGTTATTAGCGGGCAAAAATTCCTTTTCGCGTCCTTTCGCGTTTTTCGCGGGCATTATTCCGCATTCCGCCAGCAAAACTACTTGCATCCCGGCGTCAGGTAAATTCATCGGAATGTCACGAATTCTGATGGGAGATGGCCCTCAGATAAAGCGTTGAAAACATGGTCTGTGGTCGTGGTATACTAGCGTCGGCCTATCACCCGGGCGATAAAAAGCCTGCCCACAGCGTCAGCGGTCGAAGTAATAATCGATGAACAGTTTTAGAACAAAAAATTCCCTGCTTTTGATCGTTGCCGCCATGCTTTTATACACCGGCGTTTACGGTCAAGGTGACAGTTCACAAACAACGACGTCCACTGCGCCGTCCAAGCCGCTGTTTCAGGATCTGAAAGTCTATTCCGATCCGTCAGCTTCGACGAATCCTCTCGTAAAGAAAACCGGAAGCAGCTCGATATCGCCGACCCAGGGAGCTTCGCTCAAACTCGTTCGATCGTCTTTTCCGATCCTGGCCGAGACGGCGATACCCGGATATTCCGGCGTGCTCGTCGAGACGATGGACGGAAATGTGGTCGTTGACAGCATGTCGAACGTTCCCCTCAATCCGGCTTCGAACGTAAAGATCGCGACTTCTTACGCCGTGCTGAAAACTTTCGGCCCCGACTATCGATTCCCGACCAGCGTCTGGACCGATGGCAGTTACGAGAAAGAAACGCAGACGATCCACGGAAATCTTTACATCTCGGGCCGCGACCCGATCTTCGGTTTCGAGCACGCGGTTGCACTGGCGGCCGAGCTCAATCGAATGGGTATCCGGACGATCTCGGGCGACCTCATCGTGACGGATAATTTCGCGATGAACTACTCGACGTCACCGCAGCGTTCGAGCCAGGCATTGTTCACTACGCTGGACGCCGCCAAGAGGAGTGCCGCGGCTTCGCGAACGTGGACGAACTACCTCATCAACTCTGGCAAGACGAATCCGAGCACCGGGCTTCCGACCGTCATGATCACCGGCAGCGTTTACGTGCAGCCGATGCCTAGCAACGCAAAACTTTTGTTCACGCACGAATCAACTCCGATGCGCGACATCGTCAAAGTGATGATGTGCTACTCGAATAATTTTGTCGCCGAGCGTCTCGGCGACATGGTCGGCGGGCCGTACGCAGTTGCCCGACTCGTCCAGCAGAACGCACGTGTTCAGCCTTACGAATTCTCGCTCGCGACGTCGAGTGGACTCGGCATCAATCGTGTTTCGCCGGCTGCGATGATGAAACTTTTGCGTGTCCTTCGAACGGACCTTGCCTCATATAAGATGACGTTCGCGGACATTATGCCGGTCGCCGGGCTCGATCGAGGAACTCTCGAGAATCGCTTTGATACCGACTTCGCTTCGGGCAGCATCATCGGGAAGACCGGAACACTCGGACAGACCGATGGCGGAGCGAGTGCGCTTAGCGGCGAGATCAACACGCGTAACGGCAAACTCTTATTTGTCATCTTCAATCAACGCGGCAGTACGGCACGATTCCGCAGCTTCCAGAATAATTATGTGTCGCTGATCCAAAGCCAGTTCGGTGGTCCGGCTCCGATCGCGTACACACCGATCTCGCTCGATTACCGGATGTCGAGAACGCGGTTCTCATATCCCGGCCGGATGGCGGCGAACAACGAGTAAATGGACAACGCGTAGATCGACAAAGAGGCGTGCCGGTTGGCAGGCCTCTTTTTGTTTTGTATGTGACGTCCGTCTTAGCTCGCGTAGCGAGCGGCAGCATAAAGCCCCCAGCCTTAGCTGGGGTAAATGAAAAATCGGCGCGAGCTCGCGTATGCGAGCGGCAGACTGAGATTGAATCGGCTGTCGCTCGCCTACGCGAGCTTCTTCATTTCTACGCGCTCCCCCCCAGCTAAGGCTGGGGGCTTTATGCTGTCGCTCGCATACGCGAGCTAAGACACGCCGCCGCTCGCATTCGCGAGCTGCAGAGCCGCTGCGGACTTTCCAATCTCCGCAAGATATTGCAAACTTTCACTCGGAAACGACGCGCCTTAAATGAACGACATCGAACAAGAGCCTCCCTCTTCCGAACAACCAGAACAACTCGCCGAACCGGTCTCCTCGGAGAATGCGGTCGACGCCGGTAAGCCGCAGAGCGTCGCCCGATCCGCCGGGATCGTCTCGATCGCGGTTATGTTCTCACGCGTGCTTGGGCTGATACGTGAGCAGGTCTTCGCACATTTTTTCGGTGCCGGATTTCTTAACGATGCATTTCAACTCGCGTTCCGAATCCCGAACGTGCTCCGCGACCTCTTTGCGGAAGGCGCGCTTTCTGCGGCGTTCGTAAAAGTTTTCACCGATTATCAGATCACAAAAAGCGAGCAGGAAGCATGGAAGCTCGCGAGTCTCGTGCTGAACGCGCTTGCCGTTGTGCTGAGCGTTATTACGATCATCGGAATTATCTTCTCGCGCCAATTCGTCAATCTCATCGCCGACGGATTCTCTCCCGAGAAAGCCGCGCTTGCCACGACGCTGACGCAGATCATGTTCCCGTTCATCCTGCTTGTCGCGCTCGCGGCGGTCGCGATGGGCGTTCTAAATACCAAAGGAATTTTCGGAGTTCCGGCATCGGCGTCGACGGTATTCAACATCACATCCATCGTATTCGGATTACTCTTCGCGTACTGGCTCAGCGGCGGTTCATGGACGACTTCCGTCGATCGAAATATGATTCCGGATGGGCCCGCTCAATGGGCGATCATCGGCATGTCGATCGGCACGCTCATCGGCGGCGCGGCGCAATTCGTCATGCAGATCCCGTCGCTGTACAAGGTTGGATTTCGATTCAGTCCGCTGCTGAGCTTCGTAGACCCCGGCGTGAAGCGAGTCATGCGTTTGATGGGCCCGGCGATCCTCGGAACGTCGGCGGTTCAGATCAATGTGCTCGTCAATACGTTTTTCGTATCGAGTATCGACGGCGGCATTTCATGGCTCGGCTATGCGTTTCGGTTGATGCAGTTCCCGATCGGGATCTTCGGTGTCGCGGTCGGAACGGCTTCGATCCCGGTTCTTTCCCGGCTCGCGGCACAAGGCAACACAAAGGATTTTCGTGACACGCTTTCGTCATCGATGAACCTGGTTTTCTTGATGACACTTCCGTCGGCCTGCGGCCTCATCGTTCTCGGCCAACCGATCATCAGACTTCTTTACCTGCATAGCGGCGGTGCATTCAAGGAATCTGACGTTCCGATGACCGCGTGGGCATTGAGCGGATACGCGATCGGACTGACGGGTTACGCCGCGATCAAAGTTCTCTCGCCGGCGTTCTACGCGATGGATGATGCTAAGACGCCGATGCTCGTCGGAGTCGCTTCGATCTTCGTGAACGCAGTTGCGTCGTACTTTTTCATGAGCTGGCTCTCGACCGTAGCGGTCGAACCGGGTCGTCCGACAGGACTCGGCCACGTCGGAGTTGCACTCGCAACATCGGTCGTCGCGATAGTCAACTTCGTCGCACTCGCGGTCATCATGCGATCGCGTATCAAACGTATCAACGGACGAAATATCCTGAAGGGATTTATGAAGATCGCGTTCGCATCGGCGGTGATGTCGGCAGCGTGTTATTTCAGTCTGCTGTTTCTCGAATCGGAATTTCCCACTCGAAGCTTCTCGGTAAAATTCATTGAAGCATTCGTCCCGATCGCGGTCGGCGGATTGATCTTCGTCGGAATGGCGAAACTTCTGGGCGTAACTGAGATCGAGAAGTTGTATTCGATCTTCGCGAAAAAACTGAGGCGTGCCTGATGATCAAACCATTCAAGAATTCGACGCCGAAGATCCACGAAACCGCGTTCGTGACCGATGACGCGATCGTCATCGGCGATGTCGAGATCGGCGCTGAATCGAGCGTTTGGTTCGGATCGATAGTTCGCGGAGATGTTAATCATATCCGCATCGGCGAGCGGACCAACATCCAGGACGCGACCGTCATTCACGTCAGCTCCAAGAAGCATTCCACGATCCTCGAAGACGAGATCACCGTCGGACATCGTGTCACGCTGCACGGCTGTTACGTTGAGACAGGATGCTTGATCGGTATCGGATCGATCGTCCTCGACGGCGCCCGGATCGGAAGAAATTCCCTTGTCGCCGCCGGTTGCCTGGTCACACCCGGAACGATCATTCCGCCCGAATCGCTGATCATGGGAGCTCCGGCTCGAGTGAAGCGACAACTCACGTCAAACGAACTCGAAAATCTAGCGCAGTCCTCGCGAAACTACGTCGAGCTAAGCCGCGCCTACTTATCCGAACGGTAATCTTCCCGTCAGTTTTTGGCACGAAAAATTCATAGACTTCGACCAAGACGCGAGCGCTGTTTTGAAACGATGCGTTCGCAATAAATTTGTCGGAGGGTTTGTCGTGTTTCGCTTTGTCCCCGTTTTCCTGCTCGTTATCGGTGCGCTGATTTTTAATGTTTCCACTCAGGACCGGCCGGAGACGGGTGGCTGGAAACTTCGGCGAGGATCGAAGGAATGGTCGATCGAGTTCGGATACGCGCCGATGCAGCCGACATTTTTTAGCGGTAAAAAAGAATACGATACCGACGGGCGACAATTCGCACTCGGAAGTTTTCGCTGGGGTCGCGTGATCGGAACGACAAAGGGAGTCACGTACGAATATCTTTTCGAAACAATGCCGATCGCGATGGCGCTCAGCAACGAGGTCACGGATCCATCGCCCAGTGCGAACAAAGATTCCGACAAATCAAAGTACACGGTCCGGCAAAACACCTATGGCGCCGCGATTCATCCTGCCGGCTTTCGCTTCGTGTTTCTCCCCGCCCGTAGGATCAAACCTTACGTCCAAACGAGCGCCGGATTTATCTTCACACGCAAGCCGGTCCCGGTCCCGCAAAGTCCGAATTACAACTTCTCCGGCGACTTCGGCGGCGGCATCATGTACAGCGTGGATTCCCGGCATACGGTGAACTTCGGCTATCGCTATTTTCACATTTCCAACATGAACATCGGCGAGATCAACCCCGGCTACAACGCGAACATCTTCTACGTCGGATACTCATCCTTTTACAAATAGGAGCCGCGTAGCGTAGAATCTCGTCGTTTTACTTCTCCGCACTAATCACATATGAAAAAGATTCTTGGATCTGCCTTTTGGCTGATGCTGCTCGCGTTTTGCGTTTCTGCGCAGCACGAGGAACCGGGCAAAAGCGAATTGATGGTGTGGGGCGGTTACGCACCAGCGGTTCGAACATTCGCGATCGGCGGACGGACTTGGGACGCACAGTTAGGCATCGGGGCTTTGCGCTATTCTCGACGATTTAACAACAGTGACTGGATCAATCTGAAATACACGCTCGACGCTTCGCTTCTCGTCATGAATTATCCCGACAAGGTCGTTTCGGGAACTACGGTAACTCCGACGCGTGAGACCAGAGTCGGGATCGGACTTGCACCGATCGGGCTACAGGGAAACTTTCGCCCGCGTAAAAAGATCCAACCGTTCATCGGCCTCGCTCTCGGCTTCATGCCTTTCACGGAACGAACACCGAACGCGACCGGAAAGAAGTTCAACTTCAGCACGGCGGGCGGAGGCGGGATCGAATATCGTCTCGCGAATAAGAAGGCGATCACGGTCGGCTATAACTTCTATCACATCTCCAACGCGAGCCGCGGGATCGAGAACCCCGGCTATGACGCACAGTTATTCTTCGTCGGTTACACGTTTTTGAGTAAGTAATTATAGAATCAATTTGCACTGTTGAGGCGGTCTGGCAGACTGCCTCTTTTCTTTCGAGGCAGTCATTACAAAATTAATAATTACTCAATTATTCAATTACTCTCGAAAGAACCTTGGATATCGTCGAGAGTAATTTTGTAATCGTTAATTATTAATTTTGTAATTTTCTGAAATAACTCCTTATGTCGAAAACGAACCCAGCCCGTGGCATGCGCGATTTTCTTCCGGCCGATGTGCGGAAGCGCGAATACGTCATTGGCGTCATCAAGAAGGTCTACGAATCCTACGGCTTCGAGCCGCTCGAAACTCCGTCTGTCGAGAATCTCGAAACGCTGATGGGAAAGTACGGCGAGGAAGGCAATCAGCTCATCTACAAGATCTTGAAACGCGGAGAAAAGCTTGACGCCGCTCTCTCCGAAAATCCGAAATCCGAAATCCGAAATCCGCAATCGCTAAGTGACTTGGCTTTGCGCTACGACCTGACCGTCCCGCTCGCACGCGTCGTCGCGAATCGTAAAAACGACATCCCGAAATTCTTTAAGCGATATCAGATACAACCCGTGTGGCGTGCGGATCGTCCGGCGAAGGGACGTTATCGCGAATTCTATCAGTGCGATGTCGATGCGATCGGATCGACGTCGATGGTCGTCGAGGCGGAGTTGATAAATGCCGCGAGCGAGATCCTGACGAGACTTGGTTTTGCGGACTTCGTCGTTCGCATCAATCATCGAGAGATCCTCACTGACATTCTCGACACCGCCGGCGTGCCCGCCGAATTGCACGGCGACGCACTTGTCGCGATCGACAAGCTGGACAAGATCGGAAACGAAGGCGTCGCAAAGGAGCTTGCGGATCGCGGAGTGACGGACGACGCAGCCGGGATGCTTCTGACGATCTTTGAACAGACGCAAAAGATCGTCGACGAAGGAAAAGACGTAAACCGGACGATCGTCAGCAATCTCATAAATATCGTCAGCAACGAAGTGCTCACATCGATCGGACAAATCCTGAAATTCGCCGGCAAAGCTCCGATCCAAATCGATCCGTCGCTCGCCCGCGGCCTGTCGTATTACACCGGCACGATCATGGAGATCAACGTCCCCGATCTCGCCGGCTCACTAGCCGGCGGCGGACGATACGATGGCTTGATCGGAATGTTCGGCAAGGAACAGATTCCCGCGTGCGGATTGTCGATCGGACTCGAGCGCATCCTCGTCGTCATGGAAGAACGCGGAATGTTCCCGCCCGAGATCGCCGACGCGGCACCGGCCGACGTGATGGTCACGATCTGGAGCGAAGAGACGATCGCTGAATCGTTGAAACTTGCGGACGACCTGCGTTCGTCCGGAGTTCGCGTTACGGTCTATCCCGAACCCGACAAGTTCGGCAAGCAGATGAAGTACGCCGATGCTCTTCGAGTTCCCTACGTCGCGATCCTCGGCGAGAGCGAGATCGCTGCCGGGAAAGTGAAGTTGAAGAATATGAAGTCGGGTGAGGAGCAGATGGTAAGTGCGTCGGAAGCTGCGGGCCTAATCACCGGATAATGTTTGCGGCTTGCCGCGTTCTATCGGCTTCGCCGACCTGCATACCACTAAAAATTTTAGAGAGCGTTCTCGGAATCTTAAGGGCGGCGGAGCCGCGATATTATTTTGGACTTGACGGAAAAGCATAGCTTTTCCGCACACCGAGCGGCGAAGCCGAAAGAATGCGGCAAGCCACAAAAGCGTTGTCGTGACCGAGACCCCATGGAAAAAATGACGAAATCCTTCATCGAAAATTATCACGCCGACGCTCTCTCATCATTCTGTAACGCCAAGAAACTCGCGGAGCGGGCGATCGAACAAGTCTCCGACGAAGAATTCTTCGCGACGATCGATGAAGAAGCAAACTCGGTCGCGCTCATCGTAAAACATATCGCCGGAAATCTTCGATCGCGTTGGTCCGACTTCCTGACGAACGATGGCGAGAAGGCCGACCGGAATCGCGACACGGAATTCGAACTGATCGAAGACACGCGAGCGTCTCTCATGCAATTTTGGGAAGAAGGATGGCAGATTCTTTTCAGCGCGATCGAGCCGCTGACAGAAGAAGACTTTTCAAAAACGGTGACGATTCGCGGCGAGCCGCACTCGATCATCGAAGCGATCAACCGACAGCTCACTCACTATTCTTATCACGTCGGTCAGATCGTTTTTCTCGCAAAGCATTTTCGTTCGAATGAATGGAAGACGCTGAGCATTGCGAAGAATCGTTCTGCGGAATTCAATCAGTTTGTAGGAAGCGGGAAGGCGGGTGACAAGAAAGGCGTGGAAGGCGGATTGGATTTTTCGGATCGAGATGGGAATCCATGATTTTTCGTGTGGATTCGCAGTTCCAGTTTCTTCTGCGTCGCGGACCGGAACCACTAAAGCACACGAAAGAACACGAATAAGAAAAGTGATTATAAAAAAGCGGGCACCGAGGCCCGCTTTCTCGTTTACTATCCAGTCGGATTAGTAGTTCCTGTAACCGCGACCGATACGAACACGGCTGATGACCTGGGTACGCGTTCGACCATTAGCAAAATAGGTCGTGCGAATGGTCTCGCGATAACGATACGCGCCAACTCGAGTGATCCTCGTCGACGTCACTATACGAGTTCGTCCTCGACGATATCGCACCGGCCGTTGTCGAACCGTGATCACCTGCGGTGCCACGGTGGTTGTTGCTGCGTTTGCTTCTACTGCCGGCAATGCCACCAAGGCACTTCCCAACATCAATGACAAAATAATTGCTTTCTTCATAGTTCCTCCCTTGATCGTTCAATTTATGAACGGCCGATTTTCAACCGTTCGTTTTTATGACGCCCCTGAATCCAATAAAGTTCGCGGTTTGAATGCAAAGTTTCGTAAATCAGGTGACACAAGCATTTAGTTGCAATGGTCGTGCCGCGATGGCCGAATATGTTAACCTTTCGGTACTGCGTCGCCGCTTATGAAAGGCATCTCCATCTTAGGTTCCACCGGCTCGATCGGCTGCAATACTCTAAAAGTAATCGAACATCTCGGCGATCTTCGCGTGGTCGCGCTCGGTGCCGGAAGGAACATGTCGAAGCTCGCCGAGCAGATCGTAAAATTCAAACCCGAGCTCGTATCGGTTGAGAGCGCCGATCGCGCGGAATCCCTCGAACGCGAACTGCATCGTCTCGGCGGACAGTCTCCAAAGATCGAATTGAATTCGAAAGGACTCGAAGCAGTCGCGACGCATCCTGAAGCAGACACCGTCGTATCCGCCGCAGTCGGTGCGGTCGGATTCGTTCCGACGCTGCGTGCGATCGAAGCCGGAAAGCGAGTCGCACTTGCGAACAAGGAAACTCTTGTCATGGCGGGTGAACTGATGACGAAAGCTGCGGAGTCATCAGGAGCTGAGATCCTTCCCGTCGATTCGGAGCACAATGCTATTCACCAATGTCTCCGCGGCGAAACAAAAAAAGAAGTACGAAGATTGATACTGACAGCATCCGGCGGACCGTTTCGGGATTGGTCAAAAGATCGGATCGCAGCCGCGACTCGCGAAGAAGCGCTGAATCATCCGAATTGGAAAATGGGTGAGAAGATCACGATCGATTCCGCGACTCTGATGAACAAGGGACTCGAAGTGATCGAGGCTCGATGGCTTTTCGGTTTCGACGCCGATCAGATCTCAGTTGTCGTGCATCCTCAGTCGGTCGTGCATTCGATGGTCGAGATGATCGACGGATCGATAATGGCGCAACTCGGCGTGACCGACATGAAGCACGCGATCCAATACGCTCTGACTTATCCCGATCGTCGTGAGAATTGCCTGGAGCCGCTCGACTTTACGCAGATGAGTCGGCTGACATTCGAGCAACCGGATCATGATCGCTTCCCTTGTCTCGATCTCGCATACAGTGCGTTACGACGTGGCGGAACCGCACCGGCAACATTGAATGCAGCGAACGAAGTTGCGGTCGCGGCGTTTCTAGATGGGAAGATCAAATTCGCCGATATAGCGAAACTGATCGGATCGGTTTTGGAGAAACATCAGGTTCGAGACGCAGATTCGATCGAGTCGATATTGAGTGCTGACGATGACGGAAGGATCGCGGCGCAGGCATTGATAGACAATGTGCGGACGACCGCTCCGGTTGGCGCGTGATGGTTGCAGATCTCATTTCTGTACGATGTCATTGCTTCGTTCGAAGCAATATATTCTTCGCTCCGTTAGGAGCGAAATGTTTGTAGAATTGGGTCTCGAACACACGATACGGGCTCGTTTAGGAGTCGGACCGCGATGTCGCTCCTCCGGAGCGAAAGGCAATTTATGTTGGCGAATTTTACAAACATGTCGCTCCTATCGGAGCAAAGAAATCATCTTGAATGTTTGAACCGGGATGTTTGACCGTCGCTCTTGCCGGTGCGAAGAAACCGTTCTGGCGTTCGAATCACGATGTTTGACCGCTGTCGCAGTCGGCTCTAAACTTTTACCTTGCAACTTCGGCCGGTGATTACGGGTCTAAAGCTGTGGTTTTATAAAGGATTTTTTGATTATGCCCGATACACTGTTAGTTATTCTTGCCGTCATCTTCGTCCTCGGTATTGCCATTAATATCCACGAGTTCGGCCATTTCCTCGTCGCAAAACTATTTGGAATGCGCGTCGAGGCGTACTCGTTCTTCGGTCTCGGACCGAGGATCTGGGGATTCAAGGTTGGCCACACCGACTATCGCATCAGCGCGATCCCGCTTGGCGCGTACGTAAAACTTTACGGCGACGAAGCGACGGCACCGCTTGAGGGCGGCGATTCGACCGATGAAAAGGTTCCCGACTCCGAGCTCTACGAGCTTCGACCGCGATGGCAGAAATTTCTCGTAATGCTCGGCGGACCGTTCATGAACATCGTGCTCGCGCTTTCGATTCCATTCGTGGGTGCTCTCATGTACGGCGTTCCCTCGATGCCGTCGCCGGTCGTCGCGAGTGTCAAGGATGGCGGAGCTGCGGCGCAGGCCGGCATACGGGTCGGAGATCGCATCGTCGGATTCGATGGCAAAGAAAATCCGACCTGGGGACGTATCGAGAACGATTCGAAGATCTCGCCGGAGCGTGCCGTGCCGATCATCGTCGAGCGAAACGGCCAGCGAATGGATCTTTCGATCACACCATCGCGCGAAGAGTTCAAAGGAAATGTCGTCGGCTCGCTCGATATGGATCCGACCGAGCTCGTGATCCTAAGCCCGCAGCCGGATTCGCCGGCAGCAGCAGCGGGCATTCAAAAAGGCGACAAGGCTCTCTCGATCAACGGCGTCACGGTGACGGGAATCAAAAGTTTTCGCGACGTGGTCCAGGAGTCGAAGGGCGAGCCGGTCAAGTTGACGGTCATTCGAAACAATCAACCGACCGATGTCACGGTCGCGGCGAAGGACGATGGTAAGGGAAATTATTTGATCGGTGCCGGCATCACGAATCAAAGCCAGGACAAAGAAAAAGCTTCGATCGGGCAGTCAGCCGCGTTTGCGGTGGACGCGAATCTCGAAGTTCTGCGACTGACGGGCCGCGTGTTTGGTCAGCTCTTTACCGGACAGCGCGCGGTGAAGGATGCAGGTCTGTCGGGACCGGTTGGGATCGTTTCGCTGATCGCGCAGATCGTTCGCGAAGCCGGATTCGCCGGACTCGTTTCGGTTCTGGCGGTGATCAGTTTGAACCTCGGAGTTTTCAATCTGCTTCCGATCCCGCTTCTCGACGGCGGACAGATCTTAGTTCTCGCGATCGAGAAAGTGATGTCCTGGTTCGGACGCACGCTCTCGATGGCGTGGAAGGAACGGATCCAGCTCACCGGCTTGGCGGTGATATTGTTGCTGATCGTGTTTGTGACGTTCCTGGATATTTCGAAGTTGTTCTAAGTTCAGAGTGCGCGATTTATCGCGTAGTTTACCGGAGGCTTTAGCCCGTCGTTCAGGATTACACAGCGATAAATCGCTTAATGAAACTACGCGATAAATCGCGCACTCTGAACAAATCTATGAGAGTTTCCAGAGCAGTAAAAGTAAGAGACATACAGATCGGAGGCGGGGCACCGGTCGTCGTGCAGTCGATGACGAAGACCGACACGACCGATGTCGACGGCACGCTACGTCAGATCGATGAGATGGTCGAGGCCGGATGCGAGATCGTTCGTATCGCCGTGCCGGATGACGACGCTGCGGCCGCGATGCACAAGATCCGCAAGCGGACCGATGTTCCGATCGTCGCCGACATTCATTTCCACTACAAGCTCGCTCTGAAAGCTCTCGACGCGGGGATCGACAAGCTTCGCATCAATCCCGGCAACATCGGTTCGATCGATCGAGTTCGCGAAGTCGTTCGTGCCGCGGAAGCGCAAAAGGTCCCGATCCGAATCGGTGTGAATGGCGGTTCGCTCGAGAAAGATCTGCTGAAGAAATACGGAACAGCGACGCCTGAGGCGATGGTCGAATCCGGGATGCGTCATATCAAGATCCTCGAAGATCTGGGATTCGGCGACATCATCATTTCGCTCAAAGCGTCCGACGTGAATCGAATGGTCGAGGCTTATCGTCTGATGGCGGCGAAGGTTGATTACCCTCTTCATCTTGGTGTGACCGAAGCCGGCACTCCGTTCGGCGGAACGATAAAATCCGCGATCGGTCTTGGAGTTCTCTTGCACGAAGGCATCGGCGACACGATCCGAGTGAGTCTCGCCGCAGAACCGCACGAAGAAGTCCGCGTCGGCTGGGAAATTCTGAAGTCGCTTGAATTGCGCAAACGCGGAGTGACAGTCGTAGCATGTCCGACATGCGGACGTCTCGACATTGATAACTTCGTCGAGATCGTCACCGAAGTCGAACGCCGTCTCGCACACGTCGAAGAACCTCTACATCTTTCGATCATGGGCTGCGCCGTGAACGGACCGGGCGAAGCACACGACTCGCAACTTGGAATTACCTTCGGACGAAACGTCGGGATGATATTCAAAGACGGCGTCCCGATGCGACGTGTTTCGGGTGAAGATATCGTCGAGGAGTTTGTGAAGTAAGTCGAGATATTGCGGAAAGAAGGTGCATCGGCGAAGTCACTCGCGGATGCTAATCCGCTGATCCAGATCAAGTAAGGCAACTTCTTGTCAGAACCCTTCGCGTACTCCGCAGGCTAAATTTTCCTAAGGGAACAAAACCGTGAACGGATACCACGGCAGATTTCTCGCCACTCCAAAAACAAGCAGCAACACAAAGAAGATCCACAGTGCGTTCGGATGCAGCGGGTTAAATGGAAGCCGCCGCCCTTTCAAAGCGTAATAAACCATCGCAATAAATCCGACTGATAGAAGAAACGCGAAAAACGGAAGCATCGCATTGTAATCCAACGCCGCGAGAATATCACCGTGAAACAAAGCGTGAAATCCGCGCGTCAGTCCGCATCCGGGACATGCAAATCCTGTCAGCGAATACAGCGGACAGACCGGAAAAAAACCTGCCGTCGTCGGATCGAAATACCAAACCGCCGCCGAGCCTGCGATCATTCCACCGGCGCCGGCCGCGGCGAGGCCGCGCTCGACATAACTCCCGGGAACGAATTGTTGCGTCGCCGCACTCATCACAAAGTCACCTACGCGGCCATTCCGACGAACAGAGCGTCGGTCGCGATCTTCTTATTTATATTCACGATGAAGTTCTCCTTCAGCGACTCGATCTGCTCGAGCCATCCGGCGAGCGATTGCGATGTCGACGATTCAGCGAGCTCGGCTAGTTCGTTACGAATGTCAGTATTCAAGATCGCCACTTCATTCGCTCGATTTCTAATCAGCCAGACGTCGTGCACAAGTCCTTGCAAGATCTCAAGCGTCTCCTCGTACTCGTCCTTATTCGCCGCACTGTTCATCTCCTCGGATGCACCGAGCAACTCGCGTCGGTTTCCTTTGATCGCGGCGCTCAACACGTGAAGCATCGCCGAGCGCTGATTTCGAAACGAAGCCGGAACGATATCCATCGCCCGACCGACGCTGCCGCCGGAAACCCTCGCTGCGAGCGCCGCATCCTCAGGAGAGAAACTGCATGAGTCGATCAAGTGCCTTTCGAGATCGGCGAGCGGAACCGGTGCAAACCTGATCGTCTGACATCTCGATCGGATAGTTGGCAGCAGCGTGTCCTCGCGCGAAGCGATGAGTATCAAATGCGTTGTCGCCGGCGGTTCCTCGAGTGTTTTCAAAAGCGCGTTCGACGCCGCGTCGTTCATCTTCTCCGCGTCTTCGATTACGAACACTCGGGCCGAAGACTCGTACGGACGAAAGTAAGCTTCGCGCTCAAGAGCTCTGATGGAATTGATCCGGAGGTTTCGTTTATACGGAACGACGATCCCGACATCGGGATGCTGAGTGAAAAAGACTTGCTCCGACTCTTCCCCTTTTTCAAACTTCGGCATCGCAAGCTCGCCGGCTCGCTTACACGCTGAGCACAGCCCGCACGCTGACGAACCTTCGCGTCGGGTACAAACGAGAAGCCGGGCGACTTCGAACGCAAATAACTTTTTGCCTATGCCTTCCGGACCGGCGAACAAAAGCGCGTTGGGAAGTCGTCCGGCTTCTACGAGCCGTGACAACTTCTCTGCGACCGTCTTGTTCCCGATCAAATCTTTCATCTAATTTAGAAACTCCGAAATAACTTCCGCGACCTTAGCGTGCGTTTCTTCGATCGAGCCGTTTGCATCGATGACCTCAAAACGATCCGGTTCCGCGTTCGCGAGTCTAAGATACGCGTCGCGCACCCGAGAATAGAAATCCGCGGTCTCGACATCCATCCGATTACGGCCCTCGCCTATCTCATGTCGGCCGGCCATTCGCTTGATCGCGTTCTCGATCGTGATGTCGAAGAATAACGTCAGGTCAGGTTTCAACCCGCCGGTTGCGAGCTCTATTATCTCGTTTACCATCGCTTCGGGGAAACCGCGCCCGGCTCCCTGATATGCGAATGTCGCGTCGGCGTAACGATCCGAGATCACGATGCGGCCTTCCGCAAGCGCAGGCTTGATCAAAAACTCGACGTGCTGAGCTCGATCAGCTGCGAACAACAGAAGCTCGGCGATCGGTGCGACGGTCTCTTCCGTTTCGAGAAAAGCTTCTCGCAGTCTTCGACCGAGCGGCGTTCCGCCCGGCTCCTGGGTCGTGATCAGATCGACTCCCCGGGCGCGCAGATCACCGGATAACATACGAAGCTGCGTTGACTTGCCGCTCCCGTCAATCCCTTCAAAAGTAATGAATTTTCCCTGCAAGCTGACTATTAGGCGGAGATCGATTCGGTCTTTCGTTCCTGAGAAATGGTTGAGATGGCGTGCTTGAAGATAAGGACGTCCTGGCCGCCGACATCAAGTAAAACCGAGAATTTGTCGAAACTCTTGATCCTGCCCGAGAGGGTCGCGCCCTGGAGGAGATGGACGACCACGTTTATTCTTTCCCGCCTCGCAGAATTTAAAAAGGCGTCTTGAATGTTTTGGGCAGCTTGTTTTTCCATAACATTTCTCGTTTATTTACTTAGTTTTACAATTCGCATGAGATTATATCAGATTTGAGATTCACGACAAGAAATTTCTTGTTTTGAGGTCACACGAGCTCTCATACCGTCCATTCTTTACGTTCTTTCCGTTCCCTTCCGTGTGTTCCGTGTATTCCGCGGTGCTTCTTCTGGCCACCGCCGATTCTCTATATGCTCCGAATAGTCCTTGGGCTGAGCACCTCGAAACGACCACGGAACACACGGAATAAAACCGAAAAAAAGCCGGAACAGAAGTAACAGTTATCCGCTCAAGTCGAGGCCACATACCCTGCGGCCGCCTCAACGATCATGGGATCATCACCAAATCCGTCGAGCCAAATCCCGACATCTTCTTTCCGAAACCAGGTCAATTGGCGCTTCGCGTAGTTCCGAACGTCCTGCTTCGACTGCTCGATCGCACTCTCGAGTGTTCGTTCGCCCCGCAAGTACTCGCATACCCGACGATACGCATGTGCTCCAAGCGCATTGGTTGAGTCGTTTACGCCGGCCGCTCGCAATTGTTTCACTTCGTCGACGAGTCCGGCGGCGAAGTGGGCTTCGGTTCGAGCGTTTATTTTTTCGTACAAGACTTGGCGAGGCGGGTTGAGAACGAGCAACCTGATGCGCGTCGCGAACTCGGGCGGCTCGGCTCGATTCGGCTGCTGTTCCGAGAATCGCTCGCCGGTTTGGAAATAATATTCGAGAGCACGCATCACGCGGACATAATCGCGCTCGAAAAGTTTCGACGCGGCTGCGGGATCGAACCTGGTGAGGAGCCGGTGTAGAAACTCCGGTCCGCGTTTCTCCCTGATCAGTCGCAGGCGTTCACGAATTGTCGAGTCCGTCGAAGGAGCGTCGAACAGTGGTCGCATCAACGTTCGAAGATAGAACCCGGTCCCGCCGACGAGGATCGGCATCTTCCCGCGGCTTTCGATCTCATAAATTTTCTCAGTTGCGTCGCGAGCCCAATCGGCGGCCGTGTAATTCACATTCGGATCTACGTAATCGAGGAGATGATGCGGGACTCCGCGACGCTCTTCCATCGTCGGCTTCGCGGTTGCGATCTCGATGCCTTGGTAGATCTGCACCGAATCGAAATTCACTATCTCACCGCCAACCCGGAGCGCGAGTTCGACGCCGAGGGCGGTTTTGCCTGATGTCGTCGGACCGGAGATAGCGTAGATGAGTTTGTGTTCAGACATCCTATAAGATTTGTCGCCAAAGGCGACGCATATTAAAGCCGTTCTTTCTTGTCGCCAAAGGCGACGCACATTAAAGCCTTCTCTAAAGACGGCGGTGATGTCAACGCGCACTCTTAGGTGGCCGCGGAAGGCGGCTTCAATGATGGTTGGTCTTTGACAACTACAGGTTCGGTCATGTTTTCAGACTTGTTTATTTGCGTGGCGTACGCGTATCGAGTAAAGCCGCCTGTGGCTCACTCACTCATCTCTTCGAGCATCGATAGAAGAAGTTTTTTCTTCATTGCCCATGCTGTATGGATTCGCGCTTCTTCGTCGAAGAAGAAGGTTGGCTTGGCCCAATCAAGGGGCGGTCATTTCTGACCTTAGGCTTACCGGGCATTGCCAACTGTGCGTCCACGCCGGTCAAACTCTTCTGCCGTGATTCCGTCACGAAGCATTATCGCGAGTTTGACCAGAAGCTTTCTGGCGGCCGCCGTTCTGACCACCCCTTTCGCTTTCTTCTTTGCTAGCCGCTTACGAAAGCTTTTGAGCTTTGGATCCGAGCGGGCAGCAATATGAGCGGCTAGTCCGAGTTGATACCGGAGCAGTGACGATCCGGCCTTGCTGATGCCTCCGAACCGGGTCTTTCCGGCACTCGATCTTTCAACCGGATCGAGCCCGGCGAAACTAGCGACCTGCTTGGAGACTCGCGTAAAACGCGACATATCGCCAAGCGTATGGACCGTCACAAGCGCAGTCAGATATCCGACACCTGTTTGCGAAAGAAGAAGCCGAACCGCAATGTCTGCTTCAGCCTTCTGCTCTAGCCACTTACTCAGTTCGTTGATCTGCTCATTAAGCTTCTCAAGCAATGAGAACAGGTGAGAGCGCCTGATCGACGTGGCCTCATCCGTATCCGCCGCTTTGATCAGAGCCTGGAAGCAAAGCGTGCTCATCTTTCCCTTTGGAAGTCCGACATCATGGGCGATCCCCTGAAGACGGTTGTAGACTTGCGTCCGCTGCCTGACCAGCTTTTGCCTAAGACCGAGAATGTCGATGATCTGATTGCTCTTCGGTGGCCGACGCCAGATGGTCGGGAACTCTCCACGCATCATCAGCTCGAGTATCAGTTCAGCGTCTCGCCGATCGTTCTTGTGTCGTGACGTCGCTCGCTTTCTTATCAAAACCGGGTTGCCGACAAAAAGCTTATGACCTGTTTCAAAGAGCATGTTCTCGAACCAAGTAGCTCGGGCCGAAGCCTCGATACCGATCATCGCTGGTTCGGGAAGCGATGAATAAAACTGACGGACCTTCTCCGGATCATGTCCGAGATCCAAAGTCCGAGTCTCACCCGTTTGTGTATCGCACCACGCAAGCGTTTGCTGATGCGGATGGAAATCGACTCCGATGTACAATGTCATTGCGGTTTCTCCTGTCAAAGATCCGGATCTGTTTTTGTCGACATTGATTCTAATCGAATGCCGGGAGAAGCCGTCTTTCTAACATCAAGGGTTGAACGAGCGAAGCGAATGAAACCCTAGGTAGTCGACGATGCGAGTCCGTCGCTGAAAGCGACGAACAATTGTTGCTCGCTTTCAGCGAGCTCTTATATCGAGGCCACAAAACGCCGACGCGAACAATGACCGCTGATCTTATAGACGCGCTTATTCCAACCTGCTGCGTGAACGCTTCGGAGATGACACCGGAATCTTTCGGATCGAGTTTTCTGATCGTTAGGGACGTCATTTGTAAAATCTACTGCGTGTCACGGTATTAAGCATTTATCTTTTCACCGCCACCGTATAACATTAGTCGAAAGCTTGCCCGCCGATCGATCAATGAGATCTCTTTTTCATATGCGCCACTTCTGGTTTTATATTCTAGCCGCGTTCTGCGTGCTGCCGTCTGCTGTTTACAGCCAAGGCCTTTCCATGCCGATCCCCGATCATGCCAAAGAGTGGCGGCGGATAAACACCGGACAAGACTCGACGATCGACATTGGCGTTTCCACACTCGTTCTCGAACCGAATGGGATCTTAAAGGCAAAGTTCCGGATCGAGCTATCAAAAGCCGAAGACGCACCCGAAGTTCCCGGCTCCAAATATAAGACGCAGCTTCTGACGATTCAATTCGATTCAAAAAATAAGACGTATCGGACGTTTGAAACGACGCTATTGGATTCGTCCGACAAGATCATCTACGCGTCCGAACCGAATCCGTCTGCCCGCTGGAAACCGCTCATTCGAAGCAGCTCTACTTATTTCACCGCCGCGACGGATCTCCCGCCGCTCGGACTTTGGAAAGTAACTTCCGCAACTGACGGACAAGCTGCGGATCCCTCGGCATCTGTAACGATGAAGTTGGATCGCTTTCAGGTCGGTCGTAACACATGTTCGTTACCGAGCTACGAATCGGCGACGATGACGCGCGAAGAGCTGGCGAAACTCACCGGGCTTTCTCCGAACGGGATCCAAACATCGCCGGAGAAAGTGAACGTCTTAAAGATCAAATGTGATTCGGGGAATCTAACATCCGAAACTCATATTCTGATGCTGCGGTCTGTCGATCGGGCGATCCTCCTCTCGGGCGGTTCGCTTTTCGCACTCGAGAGATAGACGATCAAAAATCATGAGATATCTAATTCTGTCTGCGATCTTCCTGTGTCTTGCCATGGGCTCGCTTGCGCAGTCGAACAACTACATCCGCTACGTCAACCCGCTGATCGGCACGCAGAAGATGGGTCACACTTATCCCGGAGCGACGGTGCCGTTCGGATCGGTTCAACTGTCGCCTGACACCGACGAGCAGCCGCACAACATCGGCGGCAAGTACAACAAGAACGCGTACAAGTATTGCGCCGGATATCAGTACGACGACCGCTCGATCGTCGGATTTTCACACACGCATTTCAGCGGAACGGGCCACAGCGATCTCGGCGATTTTCTTATCATGCCGACCATCGGTGAGTTGCAACTCGAGCCCGGCTCGAGGGAAGACACATCGACTGGATTCCGATCCGCGTTCTCGCATTCGAATGAAACCGCCGAGCCGGCGTATTACAAAGTCCGGCTCGACGACGACAACATTCTCGCCGAGATGACCGCGACGACGCGTGTCGGATTTCATCAGTACACATTCCCTGCATCCGACAACGCACACATCATCCTCGATCTGATGCACGGCATCTACAACTACGACGACAAGAACGTGTGGACATTCGTCCGAGTTGAGAACGATCACACGATCGTCGGCTACCGTCAGACAAACGGATGGGCACGAACCCGGACGGTTTATTTCGCGATGGAATTTTCGAAACCGTTCACGTCATATGGATTCAAGAATTTCGGGAAGGAAGATTACAAAGGTTTCTGGCGGAAGTTCGATCAGACTAAAAACTTTCCCGAGATGGCGGGTAAGCAACTTCGCGCGTATTTCGATTTCAAAACCGCTGCGAATGAGAAGATCCAGATCAAGTTTGCTCTGTCTCCTGTATCGACCGACGGAGCGATGGCGAATTTGAGGTCTGAGATTCCGGATTGGAATTTCGAACGTGTGAAGCGTGAAGGCCAAGCCGCGTGGAATCGCGAGCTCTCAAAAGTCGCCGTCACCATGCTCGATGAAGGCGAGATGACGAACTTCTATACGGCGATGTATCACGCGTTTCTCTCGCCGACCGTTTACATGGACACGGATTGGCAGTACAAGGGACTCGATCAGAATGTTCACAAAGCGGCGGGGTTCACCAACTACACGACCTTCTCGCTCTGGGACACGTATCGCGCTCTGCATCCGTTTTTGAATCTAATCCAGCCGACACGCAATCGCGACATGATCCGCTCGATGACAGCTCACTACGATCAGAGCGTCCACAAAATGTTGCCGGTCTGGTCGCACTACGCGAACGAGAACTGGTGCATGATCGGATATCACAGCGTCTCCGTTCTCTCCGATTCCATTGTTACCGGAAATCTCGTCGGAGCCGAGGCGAACAAAGCTCTCAACGCGGCAGCTCAAACGGCGCGGACGAAATATTACGACGGGCTCGAATACTACATGAAGCTCGGCTACGTGCCCGAGGATAAAAACTCGTCGTCGGTCTCGAAGACGCTCGAGTATGCATACGACGATTGGGCGATCGCACAGGCGGCGAAGAAACTCAATCGCACCGAGATCTACAACGAATTCATCAAGCGTTCGGAGAATTGGAAAAATGTTTTTGATTCGTCAACCGGATTCATGCGTCCCCGGATGAACGATGGAACTTTCGGAAAGAATTTCGATCCTCTGAAAACCGAAGGGCAGGGATTTATCGAAGGCAATGCGTGGAACTACAGTCTGTACGTTCCGCACGATCCGGATGCGATGATCGCGAAGATGGGCGGGAAAGCAAAATTCGCATCGCATCTCGACGAGCTTTTCACAATGCATCTCCCGGACGAATTCTTCGCCGAGACCGAAGACATCACTCGTGAAGGCATCATCGGCGGGTACATTCACGGCAACGAACCATCGCATCACGTCGCGTATCTCTACAACTGGACCGACGCTCCATGGAAAACTCAGGAGCGTGTTCGGATGATCCTCAAACACCAGTATCATCCGACGCCTGACGGGCTCGGCGGCAACGACGACTGCGGTCAGATGTCAGCCTGGTATCTTTTCACCGCGCTCGGTTTCTATCCCGTCGCACCTGGATCCGGTCAATACGCGTTGGGAAGCCCGGCCATCAAAACTGCGGTTCTGAAATTAGAAAACGGCAAAACGCTCACGATTGAAGCGAAAGATCAGAGCGAGAAGAATGTGTACGTCAGAAACGTTGTAGTGAACGGCCGTGCGCTGAATCGAAATTATCTGACGTTCTCCGAGGTCACGAACGGCGGCAAGATCGTGTTCGAGATGGATGACAAACCTCTTCGTTAGGTTCGCGTAGTTTCGGATTCGTTTCTTAGCACCGCTAGGTGCGGAATATTGGTAGGGTCAAATTCCAAAAAGATTCAAGCTCCGTAGGAGCGACACCGGTGCCGCTCCTACGGAGCTTGAATCTTTTTGCGACGCAGTGCTACCAATATTTCCCTCCTAGCGGAGCTGGTTACAGGTTTCCGAGCATCGCTTTGAGAATTTGCGCGATAGTTTAATGCGGAGAATTCCATCGACTCGGAAGAAATTGATCGCCCAGCCTCGATACGTGCGACCGATTTCAAATCTCAAATTTGAAATTTGAAATAGAACCGTACGAGCGTGAATAAAATAATCACAACAAACAGGATCAACGATCCGATGATCTGATTTCGGGAGAATCTCATTTCGTTTCGAAAGGATATCACGCCGCACTGCAAATAAATCGCGCCCGTCCGTCACACCTGTAGCCAAATTCTAAAATCTCGGATACACTGTGCGGCACACGCGCGATGACATATCTCCCGCGAGTATCCGAACATGGGCAGAACCACATCTGAACAGGACGGATACAACTATGTCTATCATCGTCTGCCGACCGAAAAGTCTTCCGCTTGAAAAGCACAAAGAAGCTGCTCGACGAGCGATCGAAATTAATCCCGATAACGAACTCGAAACTCGCGAAGTAATGCGAACACCCATCGGCCGACGCGGAGGCGTCCGCCGCATAGTCGTGGTCAAGGGCCGCAAGTGGCCTGTGACCGGTGTTCGACTGAGCGTGTCGTTCCTCGACAACCCATCGACTGCCCTTCGTTCTCGGATACTCAAGCACATGAACGCGTGGGGCGAGCAGGCGAATGTCCTGTTCTCCGAAACGCGCGGCGTCGGCAAAGTGCGGATCGCGAGGTTTGATTCTCCACCGGCGGATTCCGGTTACTGGTCGTACATCGGCACAGAGATCCTCGAGATCGACGAAGGCGATCCGACTTTCAATCTCGATAGCTTCACGATGCGCACATCCGAATCCGAGTTCCGACGCGTCGTGCGTCACGAAGCGGGTCACACGCTCGGGTTCGATCATGAGCACATGCGAAGCGAGATCGTGAACCGCATCGATCGTGAAAAAGCGTTCGTGTTTTTCGATAAGGATCAGGGATGGAGCAAGCAAGAGGTCGAGGATCAGGTCCTGACGCCGCTCGTGAAAAAGTCGATCATGGGAACGACCGAGGCCGATCCGCTTTCGATCATGTGCTATCAGCTCCCCGGCAAGATCATGAAAGACGGCAAGCCGGTTCCCGGCGGGATCGACATCAATGCGAACGATTTCGCGTTTGCGAAGTCGCTCTATCCAAAACCGAAACGGCGCGGTGCGGCTGATCCCGGCGAGCCGGAAGAGAAAGCGAAACCTAAGACGGACTCAACCGACCCAAAACCGGCGACGGATGCAGGAGAAGTTTTCGAGCTCGTCGTCATGGACCAGTTTCATTCGGGGATCGAGGTACTCCAAACCGCAAACGCGACTCCGAGGTTCGCACAGGTTTTCGCGAGCTACGGCGGAGCCCGCGTGACATCCTCTATGCGACTTCGCGCCGATACATCTAAGGAGAAAGCTCTACTTCAAAAACAGAGGACGCGATTGCGAGACGAGAAAGCCCGGCTCGACGACGGCACGACTCTGTTCGGAAACATCATCGGCGTGCACGAGCGGATCAAGGCTTATACGAATCGCGAGAAAGGTACGTTGCCTGATGACGATCGCATGATCGAATTCGGTGGGCAGCTTTTCGACACTCTCTTCCAGGGCGATGTGCGGCGTCTTTATGACGAAGCCCGAACGCGTCAGAAGGGCCGGCTCGATCTCGTCCTGACATCGATGATCCCGTGGATCGCGGAAAAGCCATGGGAATTTGCATACGATCACGGACGTCAAAGTTTCCTCTCGACGGAAGAGATCCACTTTGTCAGAAACGTGCTGACGAACGTGCCGGCCGATCCGATCCGTGAAAGAAACGGCCCGTTGCGAATACTCGTCGTATCGGCGCAGCCCGTCGGGTTCGGACGCTTGTCGATCGAACAGGAAGTCGCCGTGATCCAACGGGGTTTCAAACCGCTCGTCGACGCCGGCCTGGTCGAGATCACTCCGATCGCACGCGCGACTCCCTCGACTATCCACGAATATTTAAAGACGGAAGAATTTGATGTCGTCCACTTCATCGGTCACGGCACGTACGACGAAGAGCGCGACGAAGGATGTCTGATCTTCGTCGACGAAGACGGCGGCGAGAGTCGACTCGGCCAGCGTTCGGTACGTGAGATCTTTTGTAAGCGCGGTTTGAGTCTCGTGTTTTTGAATTCGTGTGAGAGCGGACGCGGCGGTCAGGCCGATTTCAATAAAGGAGTCGCGCAGTCGCTCGTCGCTCACGGCTTACCGGCTTTGGTGGCGAATCAGTACAGCGTGCTCGATTCTTCTGCCACGTCATTCGCACAGCACTTCTATTTATCGCTTGCGA
This sequence comes from Acidobacteriota bacterium, assembly GCA_003223025.1. Lineage (GTDB taxonomy): Bacteria > Acidobacteriota > Blastocatellia > Pyrinomonadales > Pyrinomonadaceae > OLB17. Next base: position 149,888 of record QHXR01000001.1, on the reverse strand, counting down.
ACGGGATGACGCTCGGCGAGTCGGCTCGCGAGGCACGCATCGCCGTCAATTATCAATTGCACGGCGAACCCATCGATTGGGCGATCCCGGTTCTCTATGCACGCGACGCTGATTGTAGGTTATGCCCGAAACAGAAAGCTCCCGCGAAGGGCGCGACGACGGAGACTCGCAAGTCCACGCGCCGATCGCCGAAACCTTCTGTCAGCCGAATCGCATTCTGGGACATGGATAATGTTTTTCCGCGTCTGGAAGACACGGTGGAAGTGATGAATCGTGTGCAGTCGACGTTCGAATTCGAATTGGTAGATCTGTCGGTCCCGCTCGGCGTGTGGGATCTCGATTCGGAAAAAGGAAAACCTTATCTCTGGGCCGATCATCTTGCCGACAGAATGCAGCGGATGCCGATGGAGCTCGGCGTTGAAATACTCGCGTGCGTCACGCGGCATTGGATGCGTGATGACGACTGGCTCAATCTTTACGGCTGGTGGCCGGCGGACCGAAAGCCTCCGATCATTATGTTTTCGATCGCGGGCTTCGAAGATCTGCCGCCCGAAGGACCCGAGACAGATCGCGCGATCGCAAACGCAGCCGTCGCCGGCCTCGCCGGATTTTACGGGAACATGTATTCGCACACTCGCTTTAAGGAATGTCCGCTCTGGTTCAACGAAGACAGAGAGCTCCAGCATCTCATCGCGAAGCAAAAATTCGACGAAGGTTGTCGCAAGAAATTAAAACCGATGCTTGGTGCGAAGTTCGATGCGCTTGAAGAATTGTTGAAGACGTTTTAGACGCTCCGCATCGCGTAGCGACTGCACGAACGTTTCGCATCGCGTAGCGATTGCACGAACATTTCTGCATCGCGTAGCGATTGCCTGCGTTTAGCCGTGGCCTTGAGGCCACGGGAAGCCGGATCACGACCGCGTCGCGTAGCGACGCTTGAATTTCATCCGTCGCTACGCGACGGGATTTTGTTCAAACCTTACCGTGGCCTAAATGGCCACGGCTAAATGCAAATGGTCGCTACGCGACATGCGGTTCGAAATCGATTCAATAAAGGACACCCAATGCCAACGAAAAAAAAGACACCATCAAAACGCAAAACTGACGTAAACATCAACGCCGCCATCGCGGGCGGAAAAAGCGCGGCGGATGATGTGATCGCGTTTCGATCCAAGCAACTTCGCAAACGCGCCGCGATCGCTAACAAACTGCCGACACGACGAAGCGCACCCGGAGCACCGAAACATCTTCCGACAAGATCAAAAGAGCTCTTCGGATCGAAAAAAATCGCCGGCGTACTCGTCGCCGAGGGCGATTCCTGGTTCGACTATCCGATGCAGGACGTGCTCCAACTGCTCGAGGATGATTATCTTTACGATGTCGAATCCGTCGCACACAAGGGCGATTGCGTCGAAGACATGGCGTACTCTAACGGACAGTTCGAGGAGCTTGCTCGGCGTTTGGAAAAACTCCTCCGCGACGGGAAAGTTCCGGAGGCGATCCTCCTCTCGGGCGGCGGAAACGACATCGCCGGCGACGAGTTCGCGATCCTTCTAAACCACGCCGCGTCGAGCTTGCCACCACTAAACGAATCGATCGTCAGCGGCGTCGTCGATATCCGTTTGAAGGATGCGTACATCCGGATCCTGTCCGGCATCACCGCGATCACAAAAAATTATTTGGGCCGTCCGCTCCCGATCGTCGTCCATGGCTACGACCATCCCGTCCCGGACGGTCGAGGATTCATGGGCGGCTGGTGGGCACTTCCCGGCCCATGGCTGAAGCCGGGTTTCACAAAAAAAGGACATCTCGATCAGGCAGCAAATACAAAGGTCGTCGCCTATCTCATCGACCGCTTCAACACTATGCTCAAGTCGGTAACATCGCTCCCCGCATTCCCGCACGTTCACTATCTGGATCTCCGCGGCACTTTGAAGAACGCACCGGCGACTTACAAAAAAGATTGGGCGAATGAACTTCACCCAAGCAAGTCGGGATTCGATCTCGTGACGAAGAAGTTTGCGGATGTGATCGCGAAACTGTGATCTACGATCGGCGTTGATTGGTTCGACGTTTTCCGGATTTAGCGATGGATAGGAGAAGCTAATGACATTGTACGACGGCATACATGACGACGTAGTTAGAGCGATTGGGGTGGCGGGATTCACGCTCGCCCCGAATGCTATGAAGCCGCTGAGTCGGATCGACTTTGCGAAACTCGTGAACATCCACGATCACGAAGAGTACTTTCTTCGAAGGACCTTCATCGACACGTTGATCGCGCTTCGAAAGGCCCGGGCATCGACGAGTGGCGACGTCGGCAAAGTAACGGCGGACGACGTGGAGACTGCCCTTCGCATGCTCGGTACTGCCGCGGCTCGACAGGCGGAACAGACGCTGTCGGGCGAGACGAAATCTCTTATCAAGGACGCTTGTCCTTTTTGCTAATTCGCCATGGACTTTAAGGCCGTTATTGAATTTGTTAAGTACACGCTGGCCCTGACTGCGGCCTGCTTTGCGTATTCCGTCGAGAAGCTCGTCCCGCAATCGACACAATCGGGGCGTTGCCTCGTACTGTGTATTCTTGTGGTTTTCGCTGGAGCAGCCTTCGCCGGGGTTTTTATATTTGCGGCTTCAACGGCCGCGCTTCACGGCGATGAAAAGCGCACAACCCGACTGCGGCCGCGGGTCATGTACGCCGGCTACACGCATGTTGCTTTGCTTGTAACGGGATTGGTTCTACTTAGCGGAATGCTTGTCTATCGCGTACTCAACGACGCACCGAAACTTTCGCAAATCCGTTGCGAGCCCGCCGCATCGACCAGCGAAAAGTAAGGCTGTCGACGTCGTACCAATAATCACTGGAGGAAGTACTTATGGCAGATCATTCAAAGGCATTTGAAATTACGATTGCGGCGCTGGGCATCATTGTCACCGGACTGATCGGCTACGGCCAGTACCGGTTGAACGACACGCAGAATCAGTTCATCCGCGACCAAAAGCAAGCCGAAAGCGACCGCATAGAGGCGCAACAGAAAGCCGATGCGAAACGTTATGGCGACGCCACGGAGCTTCAAGTGATGTCCATAGTTGCCCCGCACTTTGTGAATCTCACGAAACCCGGAAAAGATTTTGATTCGTCATGGCGCGTGGTGGAGTCCGCGGCAACTTACTTGTCGGATCAACATCAACGGAGTGGACTCGCGGCCATGGCGACGCAGATCGCCCGCGGCAACTCTGAAATCCCGCAGGAAGTAAAAACACGTCTGCAGGAAGCGACTGTAGTATCGGCGCCGACGGCGACTGCGACAGCCAAATGGTTCACGGTTTTAGACTCCCTGCCCGCGGACGATCAGAAGGGAGCCGAAGCAAGAGCTAATCAACGACAAGCGCAATTCCGAAGCATTGGATTGAACAGCGAGGTCCAGTTGTATAAAACGAAAATCAGCAATAACTTCGCGGTTGTCGTTGGCGGACCCGTTGAGCAGTCCGCCGCACTAGAGCTGGCGTCAATAGCGAGAAAGAATAAAATAGCTGGGGATGCATTCGCCCAACAGGACAAAGAATGGACCTTAGTCGGCACGGCTCCATTCCGTTAACTTCAAGAGATCTTTCTACCTCTGAGATGGCAACCTAAGACGGACGCTAACGGGGCTTTTGCAGGCATTTCCTTAGGAAGTCGCGCAAGGGTTCGGCGGGCACTGGTAGACCTTCGCGAGGAGAGCGTAGTCCTTCGTGAGGAGCTCGTAGACCCTCGCGAGGCACTTACACTCCTTCGCGAGGAGCGCGTAGTCCTTCGTGAGCAGCGCGTTGCTACAGCATTTCGCCGCCATCGAGAACTTTCCCGACACCGACAAGCAAGCCCTGAAAACGATCATCTCCGCCATGATAGTCAAACCCCGCGTCGAACTCGCCGTCAGATAACGCAAAAAAAAACAGCCTCCGAAAAAGCTGTCAAGCGCAGACGCGCATTTTCTAACTATTTCTTATTTTCTAACTTAACTTAGATATTCGAGCGGTTCCAAAGTTTTCCCGAGGGCTACATTTTATCGACAAGTTCTACATCTCCACCGCCACAGGTTTCTCCGATAATGCCTCCTAACATAATTTGCAAATATTTGTCGCTCCCGCTTTTGCTAAGGCTTATTGGAACGTACAAGGTAACCGCATTTGGATAGGAAACGACTAGATTATATTTGCCCTTGCGAACCCCTTTGATTTCAAACAAACCGCCTTCGTCCGTTTCGACTTCGGTTGGGCTCTTGTCGCTTCCGTTTTTGGCTTTTAGGTTGATTTTAGCGCCCTTAATGCGGTTTTCTGCTCCAACAAAGGCCACGATTCCTTTGATGCTGTTAACTTTCTGCTCTGATATGACACACATTTCTTGCGCCGATGTATTTTTGCAAAGGATGGTCAATGTAAGGCCAACGAACACTAAGCCAATTAATATTTTCATACAATTAGTTCCCCAATTTCTTCATCGCTTTCTTGGCCTTGTCTGACAACGAGTTACCGAATATTTGCCGTATTGTCGGTATCGCTTGTTTTTCGGCCCGATTTTCCCGATTTATCCCTTCTTGTGTAGTCGTTACTCCAAACTTTTTCTGAAAACTGTCATTCAGATTTTTTAAGGTTCGGTCCGTTCCTAATTCCCATACCTCTTTTGACTGCCTAGCTCCGTTACTCTGTCCTTTATGGCATCCAAGATTTTCTGTTGTTCGTAGAAAGTCGTGCCTAGGCCTTTCAGATCATCGAGGTGCCCAAATTCATGAGCGATCTTGGAAGCTCCTATCTTGGCTGAATCTTGTGTGTCCAGCGCGCTCAGGGATGGATAAGATTCAGTGTCGCCGGGCAAATCTTTGCCAAGGTTTCTGCCCAGAGTCATTGTCGAACCTATGAAATTCCCGTCACTATCAAATTTAAAATCACCAACCATTGCGCTTCTGTTCTTGCTGTCGCTTCCTCTGTCGGCAACCACGATATTCAAAGTGAAATTTTTGTCATTTTGATACCGTTCCCAAGTTTTCCTGCCTTGTTCTGTGGCAAGGTAAGCCGCTTTCCATTTCTCGTACGCTTTTTGGTCTTCTTCACTCAACCCTGTAGGCTCGTTGATGTCTTCACCGTCTGGGTCAACAAAGGCTAGTGGATTGTTTCTCGCATAGGCATACAGGTTTATTCGTTGCGGATCGACGGCACGTTTATAGGACATTATTATGGGATCGGTCGAGGTAAAGCGTCCGTGTGCTGGGTTGTAGTACCTGGCCTCGGCAAAGTCCAACTCAGACTCATTATCCCTTTCATAGCTGGTGAACTGCTTTCGAACCGAGTCGTCTGCATAGCCTATTCCGTTTACGCGTTTGGAACTCGTGATCTCTTCGCCAAACGGATGATAGTCGTGCCTAGCAGTTACGTTGCCATTCAGGTCAGTGTTTATCCTCGGACTTCCCAAGTGGTCGTTCGTCAGATAAGCAACTTTTGCGTCTTGAACTGAAGCCACGTCGTTCGAGTACTCGCCGATCAGTTTTCCGCCGGCGTCGTAGACGAAGATCGTTTCTTCGGTCGGAACGTTATTCACGTAGGCGCGTTTCTTGACGCGCCGGCCGTCGCCGTCGTACCAGTATTCGCCGACTGTTCCCGTTACGGTTTGTCCGCTGAGGGTCTCGACTTTTGTTTGTTTGTTCTCCGCGTCATAAGTGAACTTTCTGTTCTCGGCATCGCGGGTCGTGTTGCCGGCGGAGTCGAATGTGTATCCGTTCAGTTTGTTGTCCGCGGGATTGACGGAAGGATTCACGACCGGTCGGATCGCAGAGCACACTTCCGTGTTGTTGTTACATTCTTTCGGAAGAGTCGTGGTCGTCGCTTCGTTGAATGTACGGTTCCCGAAACGATCGTATCGGAAATCCTGAGTCCAGGTTTCCGGCGTGCCGCTCGTCGGAGTCAAAGTCTCGCTCGCGATCTGGATCCGGTTCAGAGAATCGTAATCGTAATTTTGAACTGCCGTAAACCCCGGCGTCGCTCCGAGACCCGCGACCGTGATCGTCTGCTTTGCAACGTTGCCGTTGTTCGATCCTGCGATGACACTGCCATCCCAGTCGAGATCGCCGTACTGAAATTCCAGCTTCAATTCCGCTTTTTCGCTCCAAAGCTGAGTCGATTCAGGAACTCTCGGATCAATATTTCCCGGCCTTTACGCCACCTTACCCAACCGCGCACTCGTTCCGTTCCAGGCGACGGCTCACGTTCCTCTACGAAAGCCCACTCACCATCCATCTTGAGAAAATTTACCGAATTAATCACCTGCCCCGAAGCTACTTCGATGGGCTTTCCTTTAGGTGCATCTCTCAGTCGCTGATCCGGATAGAGCAAGATCTCGTAGTTGAGTCTGAGCCAAAAGTCCCAAGTCGTCTTATACCAAGCTGGATCAGTTTTGGAAATGAATTTTGTCTTCCTTGTTGTTTCATTTATCTCAACTTCGAACCAAGTTGAAGACTCGCTCACCAATCGCAAAACTATATCTCGTCCGTTAGAAAACAGAGGCTTGAATCCCTCTTTTGGCTTCGCTCCAAAATACTCCTGTCCACGTTCGCGATAATCGTCATTTTCGATGCGGCTGGCGCCCCACCAGAGCGTTCCGTCCTGATTGTAAAGGGCAAAGTTTTGAGCATTCATGAACTCTTTCGAATACTCTACTTTATTGCAGCCGTGCTCCGGACGGTCATCGGGCATTTTCCCGCACCCCATCCACGAACCGACAAGACCATCCGAATTCACGAACGTTTCCGTGCTCGGCAAGGCCGAGTGAAGGCCTTCACTTGGTTCTCTTTGATGCTGGGCCTCCGAAGTCGCAGCCGCAAAAAATAGCAGACCCATCACGACGCATAGGGCAATGAAAATGTTTCCCATTCTTCTCTTTCTCGTTACCGGCATAGTTTGTCCGATGAGGGCCTCGACTTTCGTTTGTTTATTTTGCGCGTCGTGCGTGAACGTCCGGTTAGCGCGCTAGGAACGCTAGCCATGTGTTCAAACGCCAAACAGTTTCGTCTCACTAACCACGAACTTTCGATCTGTGCAGTCATAGGAAAATGAGGTGCGAACACCACCAGAGAGACTCAAAACCAAACGACCTTCCTGAAGACGGGCGACGTACTCCCCAACGCTGATGACGATGAGGTCGTGTTCGTTCTTCATTGCCCTCAGGTCAGCAACAATTATCTCATTCGAACCTTTTCGCGAGCCTGTTAGTCTAGCTAATAACTCTTTCTCACTTACGACCTTTATTTCGTACCTTCCAATTTTTTCAGGGACGTCGACCGCAATATAATCGTTTTTTAGTACCACGACTTTTTGAAAATCGCGATCGCTGATAAGTTTCGAATAAGCCCTTTCCGTTTCTACCAGATATGCCTCGAGACCTCTTAGATAAAGGCTTTCTTGGGAGCCTTGGGCGAACGACGACATAATCGAAATGAATGATAAGGCGATAAATAACACCAATCGATCAACTGAAAACATTTTCATAATTTCTCCTATTTCAGAGCAATCCCGACACTATTTTATTTTCACGAACGAACTTAAAGGCATCGTCGCAAAAGCTCCGCCAGCATTATAAAAATGCACCTGCTTGTCACGTGCCGCGACTACAATGTGATAGCCGAGTTTGGTATTGACACCGCTCGCGAATGCTCGATCTTTCGGACTCGGGCCTTGATTGAACTCTCGTGGTCCGGTAACTGTTCCAACTTTCGTTTCGACCGTTGCAGTTAAAGGCGCGGGGGTATACTGCTGCCCGCTTGGATGAACATGATAGGTGGTATCGAGCGAACCATCAGCAACTGCCTGAGATACCGCCGCCTGCTGATTCGGATCTGCTGTAGCCGTCGGATCCATTGTTGCGACGTCGTCAGTTAGCGCATCCGCGACCGCGCCACGTTCCGCCGGGATCGCCTCTCCACCTAGCACTGAGCCACCTTCTTCGTGAAAACCACCCTTCAAATCATCCGAGGTTGGTGAGTTGCTCCGATTAACAGCCGAAACACCAATTTCTTGCCTTGCAGCGTGGCCGGGCAGTTCGACCGCGGAAGTAACAGAGGATGTGTATGGACCTTTTGCCTTTCGAAGCTTTTCCCTATCCGTCTTTCCAGCTACAAAGTATTTCTTTCCATCGGGGTTTCCGTCGGTACCAATTTGTCGACCTTCTTCATCATAAAAGTCACCAGCAACGTTTCCTGTGGGATCAGTGTAGCGAAGCGGGTTATTGTACGAGTACGCATACCGATTCCAGCTCTCCGGGGCCTGTGGTGAGGCGCTCCCTTGAAACGGATCGGGACTCGAAAAGCGTCCAGACGATGGACGAAAATAGCGAGCTTGCGCAAAATCAAGATCCGTCTCGGAGTCCCGTTCGTAGCCCGTGAACTGCTTTCGCACCGTGTCGGTAGAGTAGCCGATGCCCGCCGCGCGTTTCGAACTAGCGACCTCTTCACCAAAGGGATGATAGTCGTGCCTCGAGATCACGTTGCCGTCCAGGTCCGTGTTTATCCTCGGACTTCCTAGGTGATCGTTCGTGAGATATGCAACTTTCGCGTCCTGCGCTGACGCCACCTCGTTCGAATATTCACCGATCAATTTTCCGCCGGCGTCGTAGACGAAGATCGTTTCTTCGGTCAGAACGTTGTTCGCGTATGCTCGCTTTTTGACGCGTCGGCCGTCGCCGTCGTACCAGTATTCGCCAACGTTTGCGATCGGGTTTCCCCTGCTGTCGACCGTCTCGACTTTTGTTTGTTTATTTTCTGCGTCGTAAGTGAACTTCCGGTTCTCGGCGTCACGCGTCGTGTTGCCGGCGGAGTCGAATGTGTATCCGTTCAGTTTGTTGTCTGCGGGATTGGCGGAAGGATTTACGACCGGTCGGATCGCGGCACATACTTCTGTATTGCCGTTGCATTCTTTCGGAAGAGTTGTTGTCGTTGATTCGTTGAACGTCCGATTGCCGTAACGATCGTAGCGAAAATCCTGTGTCCAGGTTTCGGCCGCGCCGCTGGTCGGTGTCAGAGTCTCACTCGCAATTTGGATCCGATTGAGCGAATCGTAATCGTAATTCTGAACCGCCGTAAACCCCGGCGTCATTCCGACACCCGCGACCGTTATGGTCTGCTTCGCGACGTTGCCGTTGTTCGATCCCGTGATGACACTGCCATCCCAGTCGAGATCACCGTACTGATATTCCAGCTTCAACAACTCGGTCGAGTAGGTAACCTGTTGGCCGTTCACGACCGGTCCAGTTTTACCCAGAGCAATCTGTGTCGGCTGTAGCCGCTCGTTGAACTTTGTCGATTCCCATCTCCCGTTTCCGAGTTGCATCGACGTCACCGCACCCGCGGCGTTGTACGTGAAATGATTCGCGTAATTCCAGAACGCACTGTTCTGGTTCTTCTTGCTCTGCACCGTCGCAAGGTCACCGTCGTTGTCGAGAACATTCTTCACAACACGACCGCTCGGGTACTGTTGTTCGATCAATGCTCCAGACAAGTTATACGTATAGGTCATCGGATGCGTATCGTCGCCATAGACAACGTTATCGGTCGTCTGTTTGCTGCGAGTCACACGTCCTAAGATGTCGAATGAGACATATTCGGTTGTCGAGTGGTTATCGCCACCTCCATTCGTCACCTTGATGAGTTTTCCTTTCGCGTTCGTGACGAGATCATAGAAATACGAAACATTCGGTGACGCCGCTTGCCCTGACGCGGTGGAAGATGGAACTGCCACGGTGGAAGCTTGAACTGACGGGGTGGAAGCTTGAACTGACGCGGTGGAAGATGGAACTGCCACGGTGGAAGCTTGAACTGACGCGGTGGAAGATGAAACTGTCGCGGTGGAAGCTTGAACTGACGCGGAGGAAGATGAAACTGTCGCGGTGGAAGCTTGAACTGTCACGGTGGACTCTGGACACGAAACCGTCCGTTCCCATGGGTTCGCCGTTTTGAGCGGGCAAAATCCCGCTTCAGTACGCTTTTGTGATGTCGACGCCGGTGTAGTAGTGCTTGATGATGTCGTCGAATTTCACGCCCATCTTTGCCATGCCGTAGGCTCCGTACTGGCACATGCCGACGCCGTGGCCCCAGCCTCGGCCGGTGAAGGTGTAGCTCGTGACCTGATTTCCCGAGTAGCGTTTGTTGATGACGAAGAGCTGTTCTTTCAGACGAAGGGCGGATCGGATCGCACCGCCTTTTAGAACTTTCGTCCCGTTCGATCCGACGATCTCGAGCTCCGCCGCACGTCGCGAATATCCCTGTCGTTTGATGTTCACGTCATAAAGCGTTCCGATCCCGCGGACGTATCGCGAGAGCCGCGACTGCACGGCGGACGATGCCAGCGATGTCGTCCAATTCGTGAACGGCGACATGCGTTCGGCTGTCGTCGGCTGATCGGTCGGGCTGACTTCGAGATAACTCACCGCACCGGTGCTATCCGTCTGAAATCGAACTTCTTCCCCGCCAACGAGCGCCGCTTCTTTTACCGGATACGATGTCGCACCAAAAACTCGGAACAGGAAAACATCCGGTCTGACGGTCATCGGTCTCTCGGATCGTCCGCTCTTTAGGATCAATCTTCCGTCGGTCGTCGACTTCGCTTCGCCGCTCTGCAGAGTCGGCATCCATTTTTTCTTTTCGTAGATCTGACGGATCAGACGGAGCATATCCGCACGTCGAAAATATTTCTGCGGCTTCAATGTCAGATCTGCATGAAGCGTGAAAAGCCCGTCACGAAGAAGCATCGCGAGATCCGCACGTCGTTCTTTCGGAACGTCGGCCGCGTCATCAAATGAGAGTTGATAATTAACATCCGAGTCGCTGAGCAACGTGTCGTTCGCTCCCGGTGTGTAAGCGAGTGACGCGAGTACGCGTGAGAGCTCGAGCGGCTTGAGAGTTTCTTTCGACACGTTCGGAAATGGTTTTCCGAACTTCGATGCGATCTGATTCAGCCAGTTCGAGATCTCGGGGACGGTCGGTTCTTCATCAAACCAGTCGTCGGTAAATTGATTCGTCGTCAACGAGAATCCGTTGACGGCTAGCAAAGACATGAGCGGTACGAGATCGAGATATTCTTCGTTTCGAAGCTTCGCCGGCGTGCGGACCGTCTTGATGAGAAACGGTTCGAAATGACGATGGCCCTCGAGCGAACATTCGACACCGCGGAGATACGGCTCGTGAGAATCGAATACGTTCTCGACATTTTCCGTCCGACCGCCGCACGTCGATGTGAAGTACGCCATGATCGGTTTGCCTTCGTATGTCGCGACCATCCCGCGCGTCTCTCGCACGGCCTGCGTGCCCATCTTCGTTTCGATCGAAACGCCTTTGTAAACCTGCGACCAGACAGTCGGGACCATATCGAATCCCTTCGTGCCGTATGTATCGACGTTCGCGACAGCGTAGGTTCGCGCAGCGATCGCCTGTGCTTTCTGCGCCTCGATGTGCGGCAGGCCGAGCTCCGCGGGTACGACGCCGAGAAGATAATCTTCGAGCGGAACGACATTCACGACGGTCAAAGATCCGCGCGAGTTTACGAATACTTCGAGCTTTCCTCGATACGCTTTTCCGTTGAGTCGCACGGGATTCAGCTTGTCATTGAACGAGCCGAACGCTACGGACTTGAGTGAAGAGTACGACGCGGTTCCTCCGTTGACGATCACTTCGCGAAGATTCGGATTTACGACATCGGGACCGACGACGCTGGACGTGCCTGTCGATTTAATAACACTTCGAACTTCGGACTTTCCTGCGGCGCGCAATTGACGCGACAGCTCGACTGCATCATCGGACGGGATGATCTTCTTTTCGGTGACGACGACGACATCCGGAAAACCTTTCTCGCCAAGCATCGCCTTGAATGCGTCTGACTCTTCAATCGTGTTCTTGATCGCACCGATCCAAACTTTCCAAGTATTCGTCGCGGGATCGATGCTCACGAGCGCCGTCTCGCCGGTGTCTTCACGAACATTTTTTGCGAGCTCGTCTGCTTCGGTCGCGGACTGGAGATTCTGGATCTCAAATCGATAGTTCTCGATCTCCGGCGGACGATAAGCGCGCGCCGAAACCGTGACGCGTGCGACGAGTTGGGAATCGGCAGTCGTGATCGAAACCGATCCTGCGTTTGTCGTCAGACCGATCCGAACAAGTGGCTCCGCACCGAGATAATAAAATCCACCCGATGCGGAACTGGATTGAGAGAAGAAAAATGTAGCTAGCAGGCTGAGAAACAATAGGCGAGCTTTCATTGCGAATAATGATAACAGGAAATCAGGGTGACGGGTCTTTGACGACCCGCGGTCGCGTCTCGTTTTGCCTCGGAACCACTTTGTCCTCAGCCCTTCGTTTCGGCCCTGACGCATCGGTTTGCGACATCGCTTCTACCTGAGCAGACTTCGGAGGAAGTACGATCATCGCCTTCATCAGGCTATCGTGCGGAATCGAGGTTCCCGTATCGGGGGAGACCGACGCTTTTATCTTTTGGGCGGACCGTTCTTTTTTCTCGACGACCGGTTTGTCGAAAACCTGATTGTCGTCCATCGCCGCCTTCGGGACGTTTGGTTTCGTAGTTGAGGCATTGGGCCGATTCGTTCCGGACGGGCGGATGGCTTCTGCGGTCATTGAACCCGAAGACTGCAGATAGCCGACAAGAAAATCGCCGCCATACAAAAGCAATGCAAACACTGCGATAAGCCCGCCTCCGATAAAGTGCGAGCTATAACGCGCGATCGGATGAGACGACTCGGTGGAATACGTGGCGAACATCCCGTCGCTCTGATCGGATGTGAAACCGGTCGGGTCCAGACTGCCGCCGAGCAGCGTCGGGAAGAATTCGGGCTCATTCGAGATCTGCGTCGCACGGAGTGGTTTGTGCGTCGCAGCCGGCATCGTCACGTGGATCCGGACACGCTTATTTTTCTTGCGAGGTCGGACGATGGTTATCTCTTCATCGTCTGTGCCGACGGGCGTCGCCGCGGCGGCCGGTTGACTTCGCGATGGTTTCTTTTTCTGCTTGGGGACGAACGCAAGGACGGTCGGGTTGGCCGTCGCGGGTTCGGTGTGAATAACCTCAGGCCGCACTTCGGGCGTTGGGACCTCAACTTGAGCCACCGTCGGCTCGACAACGATTTCCTGTGGTTCGCAAGCTGCCGGTTCAACTTGGATCGTTTGGGGCTCGAGGTGTACCGGCTCGACGACGACTTCTTGAGGTTCCGCTTTCGCACCTTCGAAGTGGGCGACATCGGGTTCATCCGACTGGGGCTCGACCACGATTTCTTGCGGTGCGGCATTCGCGGGCTCAACCTGAATTACTTGAGGTTCAACCGCCGGACCCTCGATGCAAATTTCCTGCGGTTCGAGCTCCGGCTCAACAACAAGTTTCACCGGTTGTCGCCGAACCAACTTCTTATGTCGTTTCCGCACGGCGGCGACTACAGAGGGTTTGACGGGTGCGGGACTCGATGGCGGAGCCGCGACGATCTCCGGAGCCGATGGAACCGGATCGATTTCTACGACGACCGACTGCGGAGAATCGACTTCATCTGCTGACTCGACGAGCATGACTTCCGGTTCCGCGTGTTGTGTCTCAACGACAACTTGCGGCGGTTCGGATATCGCTGCATCGACATCATCCGCTGACTGGACGAGCATGACTTCCGGTTCCGCGTGTTGTGTCTCAACAACAACTTGCGGCGGTTCGGATATCGCCGCATCGACATCAATAATTTCTCGAGGCTCGACGGCGAGTTCCGGCGATATGGATATCTCGGACTCGGCTCGAGTAATTTCCGATTCACACTGCAGAGGTTCTACGACACCCTCGATCTTTATCGCTTCCGGATCAGCCTTTTGTTCTTTGCGAGGCGATTTCTTTCGGCGTTTCCGAACCGCTGCGACTGCGAAATCCTTTAGCGACTCGGAGGCTGCAAGCGGAACCGCAAGGGCCACGGGAGCGGTCGGCACGGCTTCAACGAAAACGAGTTCAGGTCTCATCTCCAGAAGCTCAGCGACGACTTCCGGTTCCTTCGTTGCGGTTGCGGATTCCGGTTCGCACTGTGCAGACTCGACGAGCAAGCCGCTAACTTCGAATTCAGATGGCGCGGCCGCGACGGTTGTGACTTCAGGTTCGACCGGCACAGGCTCAACATGAATGATCTCCGGTATCGAAAAATGATTCGCCTTGAACGCCGAAGCGACGTGCGACATTTCCGGCTCGAGGGCCAATATTTCCTGAATGGCATCGATCGATGGAATGTCATCGTCGGGCTGGGACCACTCGATCTTCTTCGGCGCGCGGCGAACCGGTTCGATCTCGACTTCATGCGTCAAAGCGGTCATCGGTTCGACATCCCGTTCAGGCGTAAAAACTGCGAGCGGTACGTCGTGGTCCATAGCGAGAACTTCGCGTACAGCATCGATCGACGGAATGTCATCATCCGGCTGAACCCATCCGATCTTTTTCGGAACGCGCTCGCCGGTTGTCGTGGCCAACTGAACATCATCGATCGCATCGGTCTCCGCGGACTCTGCCACCGCCGGTTCTCCGCTTCGCTCGATGGCAAACATCGAGGTCACCGCATACAGCTTCTCCTTCCAACTCTGCATGAGAGACGGTCGACGAGGTGAGGGCGTCTCGAGATTGGTCAGAGTCGCTCGATCTTCCTCAAGCGCTTCGTTGAGACTGATCATGCGGGTGCGCACGACCGGTGCGTCGTCCACTTCGGCGACGGATTCCATCTCCACCGCTTCACGCTTGACGATCATCTGCGTCCGCTGATCGACGTCGATGATCATCGGCGCAGAAACTTTTGGTAGTGCGGCCGGCGGCATCGCCTGCACGATCGTCGGATTTCCCACTTGAGTCGTCCCGGCAGGCGGAGGTGTCGAGTTGTGCGTTGCGAGCTGTTCGATGTGGCGGAGCTGACGTGCGAGCGTATTTATCGAAGGCTGCCGTAACCGCGTCTGCTTCTGCAGGGCTTCGGTCAGTGCGTGTGTGACCAGCATCCGAAGATTGAAATTTTCGATCCTGGTATCCGGAGGCGTTTGGTTCACGTGCTGCTGGATCAGCCCGACAGCGGTCGTCGCGTCGAACGGCGGAAAACCGGCGAGCATTTCGTAAAACACGACGCCGAGACTGTACACATCGCTCTGCGCGGTCGAGTCATCAGTCGTGCATTGTTCGGGTGAAAAATAGCGGAGCGAATCGAGCTCATTGTCGATCAGGAAGCGATTTGAAATTATCGAACGCTGTGCAAGTCGGCCAAGATCGGGATCCGTCACACGCACGATCGGCTGTCCGCCGGCAGTCATCGAGATGATGATGTTTCGCGGATTTACGGATCCGTGGATGATCCCGCTGCGATGCAGAGCATGAAGAGCTTCGGCAGCTTCGCGAATGATCTCGATCGTATCAAGAAGCTCCGGAGGACCATCGTCGTCAAGAATTTCCCGCAGCGGTCTGCCGTCGACATCCTCGAATACAAAGAAGCATCGTCCGTCGTCGAGACGTCCGCACTCGTAGAAGTTGGCAATTGATGGATGGAAAAGGTTGGCGGCGATCTTCGCCTCGCGAATCGCCTGCGTCGCACTATCGTCCGTGGCAGCAGCAACCTTGATGAGACAAGTTCGACCTGAGGCGACGTCGCGAGCACGATAAGTTATAGCATGATGAGCAGATGAGAGCAGGTGATCCAGTCGGAAACCCGGAATCTGCGGTTCGCTTTCCAGGCTTTCGAACGATTGCGAAGCAACATCTACTTCACAAGCCGTGGAATCGTCGTGACGTTCCTGACAAACAGAACAGACCTTCATGCTCTACCCCTTTTTCTACTGCTAACCGATCGGTGTCGAGGATGGTGACAGCGGAGCCCGATCCAAAAAAACAAGATCTCTTGCTAAACGCGTGATGAAAATGTTGCCAATCCTGACTTGGTATGTCGGAGAGAGGTGCTCGATAGGCGATGTCAAGCAAACTATGTGAGTTTTGTACTACTTTTCAAAAGGTTAAGTCAAGATTTTTTCTATATTCGCCAACGGACTGGACCGCAGGCATCCCTGCCTGCAACGCCGTGGCTTCCGCGGCGTCAAACTTCTCAGATTCGATATCGCGCGGCCCTTTTCGTGCTTCGCACTCATGCAGGCAGGGATGCCTGCGTTCCAGTCCATTGACGTGATTCACTTCTCCAACGCATTAAAAATAAACGGGAACGTTCCGAATGTCTGCCCACGATGCTGCGGGCGAAATGCGAAGAGCACGATCTTTCCTTTTCCGTATGCGACCTCGGCGAGCGCTGTTTTCCCGTTGAGATATTTCTCGCCGAGCATCCACCCGGATTGAAGTGCGTCCTTGTCGGCGTACGTTGCAACGACGCGTACGGGCTCGTTTTGAGTTCCGCCTTCAGGCGGCGTAAGCCGGCTTAAGCCGGGACTCAAAACTTCAAATGCAGAGCTCGTAATAAAGTACGCCGGTGTGTCTTCAAGCATTCCCTTCGCATACGGACTGCGCGTATCGACTTTCAGTTTTACGATCGATCCCGGATTGTAAAATTCATTTCGCTTGAGACCGCTCAACACATTTCGCAACGGCAAACCGAATCGCTTGATCGCAAGCTCGCACGAATCGTCGAAGCAGATCAGCTTGCCGCCGCCTTCGACAAACTTCTTCAAATTCGCGACGCCTGTTTCTCCGATCCCGCCGGCGAACTCGGTCGGATACCTGAGCTCGCTGAGTCCGTTGACGATCGTGCTCTCGTTGTCGGCCGCGAGGACGATGACATCGTAATCCAATCGACCTGCACGAAAGTCTTCGTTCGAAATCGATCGAAACGGAATCTGATACGCATCGAAAACCCAACGAGTCCAACCTTCGTCCATCGATGACGTGAACGGTTTGTAGAGACCGATCTTCGGACTTGTTTTTAGGGGATTCGAGAGTTTTGGAAACGGAGTTCCGGACTGCGGGAGATTGAGCACAGCCTTCGCTTGATTCGCGTGCTCGACACGCTTGATCGCATTTCGATATTTCTCGAGGTCGCGAATGTCCCACACCTCATATGTCTCGACTCCCATTTGCAGCGGCAGCGTCCAACCCGCGACATCGTAGGGAACCTCGGCTTCGCCTTTCTCATTTACGCGATGCGGATATTCCTGCTTTTCAAAAAGCGAGAGCACGTTATTTTTTTGCGGCTGATTTAAGAACACCAGAAAGCTGCCGAGGGGTATCTCATGAAAACCTTCGGTCTTGTTGTGTTTGACCCAAAGCTCCTTCGTCATTTCGTGAACCTCGATTCCCTGTGCAAGAAGAATCTCGAGAAATCGCGCGACGGTTTCCGCACGCGGCTGGCCGGCCATCACGACGTAAGCTTGCGGTACATTCGGATCAGGTTTTAGATTTGCACTGCCGAGGTCATAGAAATTTCGCAGATAACGCGCACGATATTTTGCGGCGAGCGACAACAACGCTCGACTCGACGTCATCTCTATCTCGGCGATGTCACGCGGACTCCAGACGCCGGGCTCCCACGCGTCGGGATGAGCCGTGTTGGTGGTGAGCGGCGAATCCAATCCGCGCAACGGTCGAGCTCTTTGCATCTGTTCTTTCGTGATCGTGACCGGCGACATCAGATCCGAACTCGCGGCTTCGGATAAGATGCCGATCGAATTATGAAAGTACGGAGCTGATCGAAATCCTCCATGCCACCAAGTGTCATACGTCGTATTCGTCGCGACACCTGCAATATTTTTCGCCTGAAGATCGGCGGCCATCTTATAACCGACGAGACCGACCTCGCGAAGTATCGACGGCGGAACACGCGGATTCGGCGGATCAAAGAACGGCGGGATCACAAATCGCGGACCCGTCGAACCCATCTGATGAACGTCGTATACGAGCTGCGGAAACCATTCCTGCCAGAAAAGTTTCGTGATCGATTGCGTCTCCGCCAAATTCAACATGAACCAGTCGCGGTTGTCATCGTGACCGGCGTAGTGGTGATAGAGCTCGGGCGGCGAAGTGCCTTCGGATTTTGTTCCGACGGTTTTTCGATACCAGTTCGCGACGATGTCGATGCCGTCGGGATTGGACGATGGAATCAATAAAAGGATCGTGTTGTCGAGTATCTCTTTGGTGTCGTCGTCGTTCGCCGTCGCAAGCTCGTATGCGAGATTCATCGACATCTGCGACGCGACGATCTCGGTCGAATGGATCGAGCACGAGATCGAGACGATCGTCTTTCCATTTTTGATAAGGTCATCGAGCTCGGCCGCATCTTTGATCGTTCTCGGATCGGCAAGCTTTGCGCTCATTCGGCGATAGCGTTCGAGATTTTTTATGTTATCCGGTGACGAGATGAATGCGACGATGAGCGGTTTTCCGAGCGTCGTCTTGCCGATCTCTTTTACCGCGACACGATTGCTCCCGGCATCCAATTTCGAAAAATAATTTGTGATCTGCGTCCAGTCGGCGATCGTTTTGTCGTCGGTCGGATGAAAGCCGAGCACCGACTCGCCAGCGAAAAAAGAACTATTAAACCGCAGACACGCAGAGCAGCGGAGAGAATTCCTCCGAATGATTTCATAAAGATCCAGCCTTAAGAAACAGTTTAGAAATGTCGGAACACTTGCAAGAAAAGTCTGCGGCTCCGCGTCTCGGCGGTGAAGATATCCGTCCGGCGAGCGATAACACAAAGCTGACTTTTGCCGTTCAGAAGTCTAACAAATCGCGCCTAGCCGGAAAAATTCGATACTGGTGGTGCTTGTTCGCAGCCGCGATACTGCTGCTTTTCGTCGGGGCTCCGGCGCTAGTCTTCCTCTACATCATCAATCGTCGGATCTGGCTTTATCCTCTCGCACTCTGGGGCGCGAAGACGTGGCTGCAGTTGTGCGGAGCAAACGTCAGAGTCACGGGAAAAGAAAATCTCGATCCGGATCGATCGTACGTGTTCGCATCGAATCATCGATCGTATCTCGATACGGCGGCGCTGTTTTCCTCGACAGGGAAACGTATCGGACTCGTCGCCAAAAAAGAATTGCTGAAGGTACCGGTTCTCGGACAAGGAATGGGATTCGTCAACATCATCGCGATCGACAGATCCGATCCGGATCGCGCGCGCGAGTCGATGGAGAAAGCAAAACAAGTCATGGCCAACGGATATTCATTCGGCGTATTTGTCGAAGGAACACGTGCGATGCCCGGCGAGCTGCTCCCATTCAAAAAAGGCGCGTTTCATCTCGCGATGCAGACCAATGCTCCGATCGTCCCGGTCGCGATCACGAACACCGATTGGATGATGGGAAAAAAGACAGGTGTCGCGTACCCGGGTGTGATCGAGATCACGTTGCTTCCGCCGATCGAAACGGGCGGAAGAGAGTTGGAAGATCTTTTACGAGAGACGCGGTCCGTTATTGCTGCCGAGATGCGACGCGGTGACCAACTCGACTCCTAGTTTTCGTTGAGATCTTTACTTGCAAATAACTGGTCTCTTAATCAACTCAAACTAACTCAAAACACGAAACTCCCCTCCTTCCGAAGGAGGGGTGGCAGCCGCTTCGGCTGACGGGGTGGTTCTTCGTCTCGCATTCGAAAAGCGCAGCCGCGTTCGCGTCCTGTCAGGTCTACCTGCCGCAGGACTAAGAACCACCCCGCCTCGCAAAGCCTCGGCACCCCTCCTTCGGAAGGAGGGGAGTCTTTGTTGTTTGATTTATGACTTGATGGCGAGAACTAACCGTGCCGACCACGCGCCCGGCAGGGAAAACAAAGAGACACAGGTCCGTGATTGTTGCCAAGACACGACGCGGTTGGTCTCTTAATCAACTCAAACTAACTCAAAACACGAAACTCCCCTCCTTCCTAAGGAGGGGTGGCAGCCGTTTCGGCTGACGGGGTGGTTCTTCGTCTCGCATTCGAAAAAGCGCGTTTCGCGTCCTGCCAGGTATACCTGCCGCAGGACTAAGAACCACCCCGCCTCGCAAAGACTCCCCTCCTTCGGAAGGAGGGGAGTCTTTGTTGTTTGATTTAATTGACTTGATGGCAAGAACTAACCGCGTTCCAACATCAAGGCTTCTTCGCCGGAGTCGGTTTGGCCGCCGGTGTCACAGGAACATCCTCGTCCTCGTCGATTATCTTGATATCCGTTCGTCCGACTCCGTAATTCGAATACTTGACGCGGATCTTCATTTTCACGACCTGGCCGCTCTTGAAAACGAGCTCGTCGTCAGACGAGCTGAACGACGGGAACCAATACTTTCCGTCGATGTTCTCGCGCCAGGTTTCGATGATAGGAAACCGTTCGTCCTTCCATTCCGGTACCGCTTTCCCCTTCGACTTAACGATCAGAAGATCCGTGTCATCGACCCAGATACGGCCCTGAAATAGCCGCAGCCCGTCCTTCTCCGCTTTCGGAATGACCTTCGGTGCGACGTCGAAAACGAACAGGTTCAACTCGTCGATCTTTTCTTTCCCAAGGTATGTGAATTTGTACTTATCGATATTCGCCGGCTCGATCGCGAACGGATCCAGGCCGCCGAGATTCTCGATGTCGGCCTGCGTGACAGTGATCTCGGTCAGAGTCGAAACCGGGAAGAGAAGGATCTTCTCGACACGATTTCCGGCTCCGTCAAACGTGATGAACGACTCCCGTTTATAGGTCCCTGTGATATTCCCGCCCATCCCGACTGTCTGGATAGTCGCGTTCCGGTTGAACGCATAAACATTCAACGCACTGCGAAACAACCGTTCGTTCTTTGTGAATTTCGTGACGATCTTGTCGATCTCGGGCTGGCTGAGGTCTGCCTTGGTGAAGGTCGATGCCTGACCAAAGGTAGCAAAACTCATCGCAAACGAAAGGACAAGGATCCAGAGTAATCTCATATTCTTAAACCTCGGTGAATCTCGGAAGCAAACAAATAGATGCAGTCCATTTCTCAAAAGTTGACCGACTATACGTCATTCTACCGCCAGTTTCCGAACAGAATAAACGGTGCCCAGTAATAGGGATGCGAATACGGAGCGTTCTTGTCGGTTTCGAATGGAGGCCCCGCGACTTGTGGGCCGGGAGCGAATTCGTCTGCTCGCGGAGGTTTTGCTCCGCCACCTTCGGGATACGAGCCGCGCATGAGCTTTAGTTGCGCACGCCTCAGCGACTCGGCCTTTGTCTCAGTCCCGGTGCCGAAGCGTTTATAAAATTCGACCATCAGGTCGCGTGTCGACGGGTCGGCGACCGGCCAAAGTGTCGCCATCACGGACCGGGCTCCACGCTCCTGGGCTACCGCACCGAAGCCTTCGATCTCAACACCATTTTCTTTCGCACCGCCCGGAGTCGCGGTGTTGCATGCCGAGAGCGACAGAAGTTCGACGCCGGCGAGTGACAGTCCGCCAAGTTTTGTAACGGTGAATCGTTTGTCGTCGCCGCCGCCGAGCAAAAGAAACGAATCGTTTTCGTTGCCGGGAACGAGCTTGAAATGACTCGCGATGTGCAGGATCGAGTAACGTCCCATCGCGGCGCGCAAAGACCGCTCATCAAATTTATCGTCGAGCAGTTTTCGTCCGGGAATGACGCCCGTAGTGCACGCAGGTTTTGCGGATAAAGAGACGAGGCTCGCGTCGGTTACGATGCAATCAAGCTCATCGGGTACGGCGGAGAGAGCTGAAAATCCTTCGACCGATGCTGACACACCTGCGCCGAAAACGTTCCAATTCTTTTTCAAGGGCGGCAGCAGTAAGCGATCACGGCTCGCCAAGGTGATCACGGAATTCGCGAAACGCTCGGCGAGATATCCTTTTTGCTTGTCCCAAAGCGCCGCCATCGGAAGATAGCGCAGTGTTCCGTCGAGACTCCAGACGATCGTGTCCGCCTTGATCCCGGCGAGATCACCTTCGATCGGCTTTACGAGAATGTCGTAGAGTTTCTGCCCGGCTGGACGAGGATCAATCGGTTTCCCAGTCGCCGGACTCGTAAGTGCCAGCCGGAAATCAGCGACAAGTTTGTTCAGCTCGACTTCGGAAATATCGATCGTGTGAGCCCGCTGAACATCCGCGGTCGTGACGATTATATTCAATCGTTTCTCGCCCGCGATGGTCGAAACGACGGCTGTTCGAACCTCTTTCATTTCGCGAAGCGTCGATTGCAGAGACGAGTCGACCTGTGCAACTTCTTTGCCCTTGCCCGATTTCGCAAACTCGACTTTCAATTGTTCGAGATATTTCTCAAACGCGACATTTGCGCCCGCACGCTGTTTCTCCAGCTCGTCGAGCCTTGCCTGCTTCGGAAATTTCCCTTCCGGATATCCGAGACGTTCGCGATCAAGATCTCCATACTCGCTCGCGATCGCCGTTATCTGCTCCGCAATTTTCTCGTAGCCGCTGATCGCAGTCTTTTCGCTTTCGGAGAGTGTCGATTTTTGCAGCAGCTCTTTCGCGACCTGATCGTCGCGCCTTTGATACGCAAACGCTTCCTCTTCCTTCAGCATCCCAAGGACTTCTTCAGCCTCGGGAATTCTTCCCTGCTCGATGAGGATATCTGCGAGTGCTCGATACGCGTCTCCTATCGTGTCCAAGTATTTTTTTCGCAGGTTTGGATCCAGCATGCGGATCGAAGATCGTAGTTCCTGAAATCGGTTTATCGCCTGCTTGCCGTACATCACCGCGAGCCGTCCCTGCTTGAGCAGGTACCAGTTCCACATCATCGATGACAGCACTTCAGCCTCGCCTGTTTTATCTCGCACTGCGCGACGGAGCGGCAGCGTCTGGTTATAAAATTCAAGAGCCTTCGTCCGGTTGCCGGCCCGTTCGTAGACTTGACCGATGGCATAAAGCGCGTCGGATTCTGCCGAACGATTTTCCTGCGTCCGCGTGATGCCCAGAGCACGTTCGTAGAATCCAAGAGCTTTATCGACTTCGCCTAGCATCGAGTGCAGATAACCGATACTTAGCAGGGTCTCCGCCGAATTGCTCAGCTTGGCTGTATCGTACTGAAGCTGCAGCGCCTGATAAAGATTTTCCCGTGCTTTTGCATAGTCACCCTTCGACAGATAAAACCCGCCGATGCTGTTCAGGATGTCACCTTGAATGCTCGCGTCCTTCGTCTCTCGAATAATTTTTAGCGCGAGGTTGTAGTTGAAGAGCGTATTTTCGTCATCGCCGAGTTCGTCGTACAACGCAGCAAGATTGTGGAGCACCACTGCTTCACCAAGCTTATCGCCGATCAGATTAGCGATGACTTGCGCTCGTTGGAGATATGCAACGGCCTTCCCGTTTTCTCCTAGCGCGCTGGAGATCACGCTGAGGTTGCTGAGCGAAACTATCTGACCCGGCTTGTCATCGATCCGCATGCGAATCGAAAGTGCGAGATCGTGGGCCTCGAGTGCTTTTTGTTCCTGTCCAAGTCCGTCGTAAGAATTACCGAGCAAGTTGAGCGTTGACGCTTCGCCACGCGAATCCTTCAGCTCGCGTTTGAACGCGAGCGCGACATTCAGATACTCGACGGCTTTCGCATTGAGTCCGACGCGATGGTACAACTCGCCTATCTTAAAAAGTGTTGCCGCCAGCCTCGTCTTGGCCGAACCTTCGCCGAATAGATCTGCGGCTTTGAGATAGAGACGCAAGGCTTCCACCGGCTAGCCGACATCGTCCTGAATATCCGCGGCCGCATCCAGCGACTGCCCTTCCTCGACGAGACTGCCGGTGGAATGGAATATCTCGGCAGCGAGCATGAATACCTGTACTGCAGTCCGTCGCTGGTCTGCAGTTGCGGAGCCCGGCACGGCCTGCGCTTCCCGAAATAAATTCTCTGCCTCTTCGTATTTTTTTAAGTCGGACGGGGACGACGGCTTCTGAGCCAAAAGGAACAGCGGCTGAAAGCAGACGAGCGCAATCAAGCACGAGGCTGCGACAAAAGTTTGGCGGCGAAAGATCGACATAGATTTTCCGGCGGCCGGGCGAGTGGGTTAGTGGGGAGAGAATAGCACAAACCAAATTTCCCGGTCGGTCAATCTATGGTGACAATTTACGTCGAATCGTTACAGAGGATTTGGGGATTTGGGACTAACGTTCGAGGTCAGGCTTTAGCCAAAAATGAATTGCCCCGGCGCTTTAGCCCGGGGTGTGTGAGAAAAAATTCTTGGCTTTAGCCGAAAACCCCTCTCGCCCGCGCATCGAGTTTTGGCGAAAGCCCGGATTTGTTGGACACGGCAACCCCGGGGCTAAAGCGCCGGGGCAATTCAGCTTTGGCGAAACTCTGGCGGCTCGAAGTATTTAATCTACAAACTCGACATCGACCTTGTGCGGGATAATGCCGGCTTCGAAACCTTCCGTCAGCAACCGACGCACGCCTTCTTTGCCGCGTTCGCCGTAATCGAGCGTCAGGTCGTTGACCCACATCGCGACAAAACGGTCCGCGACTTCCGGAGCCATGTCCCGTGCGAACTGCATGGCGTACTGCAAAGCGTCTTCGCGGTTTTCCATCGAGTACTTGATGCTCTGGTGAAGATGACGCGAAACGCGCTTCATCAGATCTGCACCGAGGTCACGTTTGATCGCGTTGCCGCCCATCGGGAGCGGAAGTCCGGTGCGCTCGTGCCACCATTCGCCAAGATCGAGGACCTTGTCGAGGCCGAGCTGCTTGTAGAAAAGCTGGCCTTCGTGAATGAGAAGTCCGGCGTCGACATCCCCATTTTGAACGGCGTCGATGATCTGATCGAACGGACGGACGACGTACTCGAATTTGGGATTGTAAAGTCTCAACGCGAGAAACGCGCTTGTTAGCTCACCGGGAATCGCGATCTTCATGTTCCCGATATCGTCCGCGCTCCGCGGCTCTTTCGAGACGACGATCGGCCCGTACTTATCGCCGATGCTCGCACCGTGCGGCAGAAGCGCATACTTATCCGAGACGTATGCGTAGGCGTGGAACGAGATCGCAGTGACGTCGAAGACTCCTTTCTTTGCATCTTCGTTGAGCGTTTGGATGTCCTTCAGCGTGTGCTCGAACTTGATGCCATCGGTCTCGAGTTTGTGGGTCGCGAGGCCGTAAAACATGAATGCGTCGTCGGAATCGGGCGAATGCGCGACCGTTACGGTACGCGGCTCGGGGCTTGTTTCAGTTGCTGTTTCCATACTTCAGTACCGCTTGTAATAAATATTGGTGTCGTAGAAAACCTTGATTCTATCCTGTTCGGCGTATTTGGTAAAAATCGCACGCAGATCTTTTTCGAGAGCAGGAAAAGCGGGATCGTCCTCGGCCGGCATGTAAGAGGACGAAAGCACGCGGCCCTGGAGACCTTCGAAGTCAAAAACCTGCTCGTTAGCGAATGTCGCTCGTTCGTAGCCCGTCTGAAAAAAATCTCCGAGCTTTTCCTGATCGATATTCTCGTGTCGAACTCGTTCGTAGTCTTTCGCGTGTTTTGTCAAAAGGTTTTCGTAGTCGCGAAGGAATTCCGTGGTATCGAGCTGCCGCTCATTCCAGATCAACGCAATGTACCCGCCGGGCTTTAAGATGCGGAGAAACTCATCCCGGGTTTTATTAGGCTCGAACCAGTGAAACGCTTGTGCGGCCGTGACAAAGTCAATCGATGCGTCTTCGAGATTAGTTTGTTCGGCGGTCCCGTCATGACTTCTAAAGTTTGGGAATTCTTTCAGATATTCCTCCGCCGCCTCGCGCATGTTCGCGTTCGGCTCGACGCCGTAGACAGTGTTGCCGTTTTCGAGAAACGGCTTTGTTGATAATCCAGTACCCGAGCCGATATCAGCGACGATCTTCTCGCTCGTCAGATCCATCGCATTCTTGAAAAGCTCAAGAACCTGCGGCGGATAACCGGGCCGGTATTTTACGTAATTTGCGACTCGATTTGAGAAGCGTTGGATCGTATTAGACATAGCCGGTAGTGCACAGAACGAGTGCCTCTTTTGAACGCGAATTTGGCGGATTGGGCGGATCTGAAAGAGAAAGGTTTTTCTTGTTTCGTGTCTTTTTCGTGTGGTTCGTGTGTTTCGTGGTTTCGGCTTTAAGAAGCTAACCACAAAACACACTAACTACACGAAAAAGAACACGAAACAAGAAAAAGATTTCTCTTTCAGGTCCGCCGAAATCCGCCTGATCCGCGTTCAAAAAAAGGTTGAAGTCTTATGATCTTTCATTTCACCTCATCTCCCGTCCACTCGCTCTTCTTTGAGTGTGGAAGATCGAACTGATCAAGTATCCGATTGCAGAAATGCTCGACGAGCTCGTCGATGGTTTTCGGACGATGATAAAAACCGGGACTTGCCGGCAGTATCCGCGCGCCCGCTCTCGATAACCGCAACATGTTCTCGAGATGGATAGCATTGTACGGCGTCTCGCGCGGGACAAGCACGAGCTTTCTTCCCTCTTTCAAACAAACATCCGCGGCCCGATGGATCAGATTCGTCCCGGCACCGGAGGCGATCGCACCGAGCGAGCCCATCGAGCAAGGGACGATGATCATTCCCGCCTGCTTGTTCGATCCGGATGAAGGCTTCGCCGCGAGATTGTCCAGCCGCCAGAGCCTTACAAGTTTTGAGTCGACAGAAAGCCCGAGCCACTCATTGACCTTCGTCAGATCTGCATCGCGAAGGTTCGCACCGGTCTCGACCTGAGCGACCGTCGCGGCCGTCGATGACATGATCAGATTTATCGTTTCGACGGCGCCGCTCGCCGCGAGAAGCTGGAGAGTCTTGTGCGCGTAGATCGTCCCTGACGCTCCTGTAATACCGACGGTTAGCTCCATATAAGTGTGAACAAAGTCTAGCCCGTCCGGAATTAAATAGAAAGCTGATACAAAATCGGCCCGAGCTTCGCGTTATCAGGTAGGAACGCTCAGAAGGAGGTGAGTGAGATGAACGAATGCACGATCTATAAAATGATTCTCGACATTGTCAGCAACGACTACGTCACATGGGCTCTCATAACGCTCACCAAAACCTACAAGTACGCGAGTCTCCTGGTCTGATTCACAAAAACTCCCCTCCTTCCGAAGGAGGGTGGCCGAGTCTTCGAGGACGGGGTGGTTCTTGGCCTCGCACACTCGGTAACTCGCGATCCGTAATAGTTTCTGTATCCTCCTGTCGGCGGGAACCGTTGTTCCCGCCCTTTTTTTCATTTTGGATTTTGGATTTTCTGAAGCTCGCGTAGCGAGCGACAGCATATAGCCCCCAGCGTGAGCTGGGGGTAGGTCCACCCACGAACCGAGCTCGCGTACGCGAGCGGCAGATCATGATGGTGAGGCGCCTGTCGCTCGCATACGCGAGCTGGATGCGCGCATGATTTATCCCCCGGCTAAGGCCGGGGGCTTTATGCTGTCGCTCGCATACGCGAGCTTAAGAGATCGGGTGCCTTGTTTGGCTGCGTTCGCGACTTGAGAAACGAATACGCTTCACTTTGCATGTATCGCCCGCTTTGGTGATACTACCGATTCGTGAATCAAACCGATATCGAAAACATACTTCGTGCCCATCGCGACGGCGAGATCGATAACGCGACCGCGGCCGAGCAGATCAAAAATCTTTCATACGAAGACATCGGATACGCACGCGTCGATCATGCCCGCGCCGAGCGTCAGGGATTTCCGGAAGTCATTTTTGGCGAAGGCAAAACCTCGGCGCAGATCTGCGGGATATTTGAAAAACTTCTCGCACGTCGTCCGAATGTTCTCATCACGCGGACGAATGAGAATGTTTACGGCGACATCAGGAACATTTTCACCGATGCCGAATGGCATGAGTCGGCGAGGATGATCCGCGTCATCCGTGACACGACGCAACTCGGTTCAGGCGAGATCGCCGTCGTCACTGCCGGCACGAGCGACATTCCCGTTGCCGAAGAGGCCGCACTTACCGCAGAAGCGATGGGCAATCCTGTAAAGCGAGTTTGGGATGCGGGTGTCGCCGGAATCCATCGAATACTTTCCGAACGCGAACTTCTCCAAAGCTCACGAGTCGTCATCGTCGTCGCGGGGATGGAAGGAGCTCTCCCGTCGGTCGTCGGCGGCCTCGTCGCGGTGCCTGTCATCGCGGTCCCGACAAGCATCGGCTACGGTGCATCATTCGGCGGAGTCGCCGCACTCCTCGGAATGCTCAATTCATGCGCCTCGAATGTCACCGTCGTGAATATCGACAACGGATTCGGTGCGGGGTTTGTCGCGAGTTTAATAAATCGGAAAGCGTGAAAACGCCTTCGTCTGTCAGCTCCGTTAGGAGCTTAATATTGGTAGTCGAGGCCGCTGTAAAAATCGAGCTCCGTAGGAGCGGCATAGGTATGTCGCTCCTACGGAGCTCTTTCATCTTTTATCAGATCTTTGCTACCAACATTTCGCTCCTAATGGACCTAGGAAAGATTTTCTTACGGCTCAATCAAAACAAATAACCTGTCCGCCCAATCCGACTTCGCGTTCCGAAGTATCTCGTACTGCACGCGGGCCATCTCCGGATTTCCCATCTTTACGTAAGCGCGTCCGAGGTTGTAACGGGCCCTGTCGAATTCAGGATCGTATCCGAGTGCGCTGTTGAAAGCCTGGAGACTGTCGTCAGACTTGCTGAGTTCTAGTAAGCATTCCCCGAGCGCGTTGTAAGTCTTAGCATCAGGCCTATACGTCTTCAACTGTTCGTACGTCTGAGCAGCCTCGAGGTATCGCTTCTGTTTGAAGAACGCCGCTCCGAGTCGTTCGAGCGCATTCGCGTGATCCGGCTTGAGTGCGATCGCACGACGATACGCGAGGATCTCTTCATCGGTGCGATTGAGTTTGTTCAGACTGAGTCCGAGCGAATATTCGATATCGGGACCATCCTCGATCCGCAATGCCTGGCGATACGCGTCGACGGCCTCCTTGAACTGTCCGAGCGCGTAACTCGACGCACCGATATTCACATAGGCTTCAGTCCATTCGGGACGAAGTTTCGCCGCGTTTCGCGAAGCCTTCAAGGCGTCCTGGTGTCGGTTCAAAACTCCGTAACAAAATCCTGCCTGATACCAGGCTTCGGGATAATTCGGATCGAGCTCGGTCGCACGTTCGAAGAATTGGATCGCCCGAGCATAATCGTCACGCGAAAGCTGCGCGACGCCCTGCGAGTAAAATCTTTCGGCAGCCGATCGTTTATTCTTTTGCGTATCCGCCGTGAGCGACGAAACGGTTTGAAGCTCGCTGACCTTCAACTGCAGGATGCGCTCAGACGGGATCGCAAAATTCAAACTCTGTCCTTCGGCCGCCTGCAGACTCGCGATTCCGATCACCTGACCGTACATGTTCACGACAGGCGAGCCGGATGATCCCGGCGAGATCGGAGCGGTTATCTGGATGATCTTTCCGTATCCCGAGATCTCGCGCACGGCTGAGACGATACCGTTCGAGACGCTGCCTTCGAGTCCAAACGGATTTCCGACGACGACGATCGATTCGCCTTCTTGCGGAACCGTTCTTACAATCGGTAACGGCAAGGCCAATGCCCTCGGCACGTCAACCTGGAGTAGCGCAAGATCGCCTTCGCCATCCACTGCGAGCACGCCCTTGACTAAAAACTTTTTTCCGTCGATCAGGTGAATTTCAACGCGGGTCGATCTCTCGATGACGTGTCGATTCGTAACGATCCGATCGGGTGCGATAAAGAACCCGCTGCCGCGTGAGAGAGTGTTGCCTTTTGCATCGAATGTTTCGATCGCAACCGACGAAGGCTTTATCCGTTTGACGAGCTCGGGAAGAAAATCCTGCGCCGAAACACATATCGCGAGACCGAGCGTCAAGGCAGTGACTTTTAAGATGTTAGTGACAAACGGCATGGGCAGGCCAAACTCTCAAGGATTATAATTGCATTAGACACTTCGAACAAACTATATACTGTCCGCGATTTACGACCGGAACCAACGGGATTAGAATTTGAGTATGACAAAAAGGATCGCAATAGCCGCCGACCACGCCGGTTACGAAGAGAAAGAGAAGATCAAAGCGACGCTTGATGAGATCGGCGTCGAGTACGTCGATATGGGGACAAACTCATGCGACTCAGTCGATTATCCGGATTATGCGAAGAAAGTCGCCGACGCGGTCTCGCAAGGAGAGTTCGAACAGGGACTGCTGGTTTGCGGATCTGGAACCGGAATGGCGATCGCGGCGAATAAAGTTAAAGGAGTTCGCGCTGCGGTTGCGTGGAGTCCCGATATCGCCCGTCTCGCTCGTCAGCACAACAACGCCAATGTCCTTTCGATACCGGCCAGGTTCATGACAGACAGTGACGCCGCCGGTGTCATTAAGGCATGGTTCGAAGCCGATTTCGAAGGCGGCCGTCATGAAAAGCGAGTCGAGAAGATCACGGAAATCGAGAAGTCAGTCTGTTGAGTCTGTCGAGTCTTTCGAGTCTGATGAGTCTGTCGTGTCTGACGAGTCGGCGAGTCGATGGATTTAGCTCGCGAACGCGAGCGACGGCATAAAGCCCCGGGTGGAGCAAAGCGGAACTCGGGGTTAAGATGTGGCAGAGGATTGAGCCCGCGAATGCGGCCGGCCGCCGATTGATCCGAGTCCGTCGCTCGCATTCGCGAGCTTGCATCATGTTCCACCAAACCCCGGGTTCCGCTTTGCTTCACCCGGGGCTTTATGCCGTCGCTCGCGTTCGCGAGCTAAATCCGCCGACTCGACCGACTCGACAGACTCGACAGACTCGATAGACTCATCAGACTCGATAGAACTCACAAACATGAACGCCCCTGAATATCTCCGCCGCACGAACGGGCCTCGTCTGCTCACGCTCGACACTCTCATGGGCGAGCGGCATGCGAGTTGGCTCGAGCTTTTCTTTGATCTGGTATTCGTCCTCGCGGTCGGGCAGGTTGCCAAGATCTTGGCAGACCGTACCGATATGATCGGGATGCTGCGCTACGTCGTGCTTTTCGTTCCGGTCTGGTGGTCGTGGGTCGGATATACGTACTACGCGGACCGGTTCGAAAGTAACGAGACCAAATACCGCATCTTCACCTTCGCAGGAATGCTCGCGGTCGCCGCGTTTGCGTTGACGCTCGGGAACGCGTTTACGCCCGAGGGAGACATGCCGTTCGTGGTGTCATACGCCGCCGTGCGATTGGTTTTAATCGGATTATATGTTCGTTCGGCCTACTACATTCCGCTGGCGAGAGCGTTGTCGGCCGAGTTTATCGTCGGTCTTGGCACGTCCGTCGTACTCCTCGCTGCATCGCTCTTGGTTGACGCGCCACTGCGCTATTACATCTGGGCGGCGGCGATCCTGATCGAACTGTACACGCCGTTTTTCGTCCCGCGACTGACACGCGCGCTGCCGATCGATCGTTCACATCTTCCCGAGCGGTTCGGGCTGTTCACGATCATCGTTCTGGGAGAAGCGGTGATCGCGACGGCGACCGGGGCGTCATCCGTGCAATGGAATGCGATCACGATCACGACAGCGGCGATCGGATTCGCGATGGCGGCGTGCGTTTGGTGGATCAATTTCGAGTTCGTCGAAGATGATGCCATCAAATCCCGATCACTCATTCCGCGCACCGTCTACCTTTATTCGCACTTCTTCATTGTCTCGAGCATCGTCGCGATCGGGATCGGAGTCGAGCATGCGATCAAGGACACGGGCGAGGCACATCTTCATCTGCCCACGCTGTCGCTGCTGGGCGGCGGTATCGCGATCTATCTGAGCGCCGTCACGATCGTAAAGCTCGCAGCCGGTGTGTGCCGGCTTCTGTTCGTGCGCATCGTCACGATCGCATTCTCGCTTGCGTTGATTTTTATCGGCCAGTTTCTTCCACCTTTTGTTTCGGTCGTCGGATTTTTTGCGATCCTCGTTTCAGGTGTCTGGCTGGAAGGAAAATTCGGTGAAGTTCGTCCGCGCGAAGAAGGGACGTCAGCCCTCGATCCGTGCGAACACTCGGCCGGAGCAACGGTCTTCACGCCGCGATCAACGGGTGGATGTGAAGAATGCGTGAAGAACAATTACAAGTGGGTGCATCTGCGCGTGTGTCTCGAGTGCGGTCATGTCGGTTGCTGCGATTCGTCGCGTTACAAGCACGCGACCAAACATTTTCACAAGACTGATCACGCGATCATGGCATCGCTTGAGCCGGGTGAGAACTGGGCGTGGTGTTACGCGGACGAACGGTTCGTTCCGCTTCATCATTACATTGAACAACCGTCCGCGAGTAGTTAGAATAATTTCATAAAAAATATGGAAAGTTGTGAACACTTGCGCGAGATACGTGACGTTACTCCGAGCGCGAATCGTTGCGAGGATTGTTTGAAGATCGGCGGCACATGGGTACACCTCCGATTGTGCGAGATCTGCGGTCACGTCGGCTGCTGCGACAATTCTCCGAACCGCCACGCGACGAAGCATTACCACTCGACGAAACATCCGATCATAAAATCGTTCGAGCCGGGCGAAGAGTGGGGATTCTGTTATCCGGACGAAATGTTTTACGAGACGCTACCCGAACCTCAGTGATGCAAAACATACTTATTCAAACAACGATTCCCTATGCTGAAGACGATTGGAACGTCGGACGATTCTCACTGCTGACCGAACATCTCCGATCTTTGAAAGACGCGGACGGAAACGCTCTCTACAACGTGACGGCGCGCGATCGCGACGCCGACGTGAAGTTTCCGGATTCAATTCTCGGCAAGCTCGACGAGTCGGATTACGATCAGCTCTGGCTATTCGCTCTTGATGTCGGAGAGGGCCTCACCACCGATGACTGCGCGGCGATCACTCGATTTCGAAAACGCGGTGGCGGAATCTTCTCGGCGCGTGATCACAACGACATGGGTTCATCTCTGTGCACGCTCGGCGGTGTCGGAGCGGCTCACTATTTTCATTCGAAGCAACCGGACCCGGATGAATCGCGCCGTTGCCGCGACGATCACGACACGCTGAATATCGACTGGCCGAATTATCACTCGGGATCGAACGGCGATTATCAGACTATTGCTGCGGTCGACCATGAACTGATGAGACGACCCGACGGATCGCTGATAGAATACTTCCCCGCTCATCCGCATGAAGGCGGAGTTGGAGTAGCTGACGACTCATCGCACGTGATCGCGACGGGAACGAGCAAAGTTTCGAATCGTCCTTTATTCTGTTGATTCCCACGGCAATCATTGCGGGCGTGCGATCGCCGAGTCGAGTTTTCATCACGTCGTCGATTACA
Organism: Acidobacteriota bacterium; assembly: GCA_003223025.1. Classification (GTDB taxonomy): domain Bacteria; phylum Acidobacteriota; class Blastocatellia; order Pyrinomonadales; family Pyrinomonadaceae; genus OLB17. Next base: position 116,698 of record QHXR01000001.1, on the reverse strand, counting down.
ACTGGAACATCGATCTCGGCTGCCCGAGTTTTCTCGAAGAGCCGCCCGGAGATTGGATCAAGCGTGAACCTGCGAAGCTGGATGATGTGAAACAGTACGTCGCGAACGCGGCTCGCTGGTTAAGCGGAAAAGCTTAGTCGACGATGGTAATTAACCGCAGATGACACAGATGACGCAGATCTATTGAACCTGGTGCCTGCGATCTGCTCGATCTGATTTTAAAAAAATCCGCGTCATCCGCGTGATCTGCGGTTAAACGAGTCGCGGACCTCGATACTTTTGATATGGCAAACTCTTTCCCCGAAATGCCGCTCGACGCGTGGCGGCCGACGAAAAACACTCTTCATCTCTATTGCCAGATCGTCGGCAAGATCCGTCTCGCGATGCACCCGCGTCTGAATCACTGGTGGCACGTCCCGCTCTATGTCAGCCCGCGCGGATTGACGACGAGGACGATCCCGTACAGCGGTGGGAATTTCGAGATCGAATTCGATTTCAGCGAACACGAGTTGAAAATCTACACAAGCGGCGGACGCAGTGAAAATTTTGCGCTCTACGACGGTCTGACCGTTGCCGATTTCTACGCAAGTCTTTTCTCGAATCTTGCAAAGCTTGGCATCGAACCCAAGATCCGACCGATACCATACGAAGCTCCGTCGACGATTCCGTTCGCCGAAAACACGGAGAACAAATCCTACGACAAAAAATACGTCGAGCGATTTCACCAGATCCAGGTCGCGGTCGATGACATACTCGAAGAATTTCGTGGACGGTTCATCGGCAAGTCGACGCCGGTGCATATGTTCTGGCACAGCTTCGACATTGCTTTGACGCGCTTTTCGGGAAAGAAGGCTCCCGATCAACCGGATGCGAATCGAGTTCAGCGCGAAGCGTACTCGCACGAGGTAATCAGCTTCGGATTCTGGTTCGGAGATGACAACGTTCCGGCACCGGCATTCTACTCATACACCGCACCCGAACCGTCGGGCTTGGCCGATGAACCATTGTCTCCCGCGTCGGCGAAATGGCAGGAAGCGAACGGCTCGCACATGGCTCTGCTGATGTACGACGACGTCCGCTCCGATAAGAATGTGCGTGATGTTGTTCTGGAATTTTTTGAATCCGCGTATCGGGCCGGAGCGAAACGAGCGGGATGGAACGTTCATGACTTCATGCTAAAGGCGTTCGACAAATCCGCCGTTTAGGGCGTCACCGTTCGACGCTCTCGTCGAATCTTCTTGTCGCCAACGGCGACGAACATTAAACCCTAGGTAAATTCGACCCATGATCCGTCGCCGAAGGCGACGCACAATCGTTCGCCGCAAGGAATGTTCGTCGCTTTCAGCGACGGAGATGATCATGACCTGTCCTAGGGTTTCGTTCGCTTCGCTCCTCAACCCTAGGCTTTAATGTGCATCGCCTTCGGCGACAAGAAGGATCACAGAAAGAACGCGAAAAAGATTAGCCCGCGAATAACGCGAATCGCGCTAATGAAGAAGGATTTCTCATTGGCGTTATTCGCGGGCTAAAATCTTTTCTTTTTTCGCGTTTTTCGCGTATTTCGCGGGCAATCCTTCTTACGGCCTCGACGGTAGGATCTTACTTCCCGCCTTTATAAACCGCGCCGTTCTTCATCACGAAAACTACATTCTCAACCCGATGAATGTCAGTGAGTGGATCGCCCGAGACGGCGACGATGTCGGCGGTCTTTCCAACTGAAAGCGAGCCGACAGATTTATCGACACCAAGTAAACGAGCTCCGCCCATCGTACCCGCCACGATTGAGTCCATCGGACGCATGCCGCCCCACTCGACCATCAAGATGAATTCGCGAGCGTTCGTGCCATGAGGTATCACACCGGCATCCGTGCCGAGCGCGATCTTGACGTGATTTGCGATCGCGATCTTGATCGCATTTCGCATCGCGCCGGCGGCGGCGAGAGCTTTCTCGCGCATCAGTCCTTTTAGCACTCCGCTCTTCGCCAACTTCTCGACGCCTTCACCAGCCATCAGCGTCGGCACTAAATAGGTTCCTCGCTCAGCCATCATTTTTGCGCCTTCTTCGTCGAGAAACGATCCGTGCTCGATCGATGCGACACCGGCGCGCGTCGCGATCTTTATTCCTTCCGTACCGTGTGCGTGTGCCCCAACCTTTCGCTCGAGCTTCGTCGCTTCGTCGACGAGCGCCTTCATCTCTTCGTATCTGTACTGCGTCGCGCCGACTGCATCGCCTTCGGAAAGTACGCCGCCCGTCGCACAAGTTTTGATCACGTCGGCGCCATACTTCACCTGATATCGAACGGCTGCACGGATCTGTTCCGGTCCGTCGGCAATACCGGTCTTGTAATTTCCATCCGCGAGTCCGGGTCGAAATCCGTTCTCGTCGCAATGCCCGCCGGTGATCCCGATCGCGTGTCCCGCCGTGATCATCCGCGGACCGATGATCCAACCGTCATTGATCGCTTTTCGGATCGCCATGTCGTCGAAATCACTCGCACCGACATTTCTGATCGTCGTGAATCCCGCCATCAATGTGCGTTCTGCGTTGCGTGTGCCGAGGATCGCGCCGAATGACGCGTAATCGTGAACTGCGGCTTCGTTCTGTTCGGGATCGCCGAGCACACGCCCGACGATGTGCGTGTGAGCGTCGATGAATCCCGGCATGAGCGTCGCATCGCCGAGGTCGATGACCCGAGATCCGGCAGGCACCGTGATCGCCGCAAACGGTCCAATCGCCGAGATCTTGTCGTCGGTGATCACGATCGCTCCGTTCTTGATCGGTGCTTCGCCCGTGCCGTCAATGATCTGAGCGGCGCGAATCACGATCGTCCCCGTTCCCTTTCGCTCACCCGGTGCTCCATTCTGAGCGAAGACCGCGACGGCGTGCAAAGCCAAACACAAAAAGAGTGCTAAAAATCTGAATCGAAATGTCATCTTTATCCTCGGTGAAAAATTCGAAATGAAGTTCGGGCGATTATCCATTACAAAATGAATAATTACAAAACTAATAACTACGGCCGGAGAAATTACGGGTAATTTTTAATTTCGTAATTCTTAATTTTGTAATGTCGTGTCAAAATCCTTTTCGATGATCGACCTTCGCAGCGACACTGTTACCAGGCCGTCTGACCAAATGCGAGCCGCAATGGCTGCCGCCGAAGTCGGCGACGATGTTTTTCGCGAAGATCCGACGGTGAATCGTTTGCAGGATCGAGCCGCGGAACTTTTTGAAAAAGAAGCCGCGTTGTTCGTTCCGACCGGTTCGATGGGAAACGAGATCGCGGTGAAGCTTCACACGAAACCCGGTCAGGAAATCATCATCGAGGAACGTGGGCACGTGTTGAATTACGAGCTCGGTGCCGCATCGCTGATCTCCGGTGTGACGATCCGGCCGGTGAAAAGCGTCGACGGATCGGGGCATCTGACATGGGACGAGATCAAGCCGGCATTGCATATCGATTCGGCGTACTGGGTTACGCGGACGGCGCTCATCTGTCTCGAGAACACGCACAACTTTGCCGGCGGAAGCGTGATGACAGCGAAGGATTGCGCGGACGTTTGCGAAAAGGCTCACGCGATCGGCTTGCCGGTTCATATGGATGGTGCCCGGATCTTCAATGCATCTGTCGCGTTGAATGAATCGGTTGCGGATCTGACACGTGATTGCGATTCGGTGATGTTCACGCTGTCGAAAGGGCTCGGTGCGCCGGTTGGGTCGATATTGCTCGGCTCGAAGGATTTTATCGAAGAAGCCCGAGTCTGGCGTAAGCGTCTCGGCGGAGGAATGCGTCAGATCGGAATGCTCGCAGCGGCGGGGATGATCGCTCTCGAAGATGGGCCGAAGAGGTTAAATGAAGATCACGAGAACGCTCGTCGATTGGCAGACGGACTGGCTTCAACGGACGGAATCGAGATCGATCCTGCGACGGTTCAGACGAACATCGTGATATTCGATGTCTCGGGAACGGGCAAAACTTCTGGGGAGATCTGTTCGCGATTAAAAGATGCAGGCGTCCTTGCGATCGGGATTTCGGATACACAAATTCGAATGGTGACGCATCTCGATGTCGCACGCACCGAGATCGACCGCACTATCGGGATACTTCAGAATCTGCTCCGGAATAACTGAAAACTGAAAAGTAAAAACTGAAAACGGCAGTCGTCATGAACATTGAACAGCTCAGAAAATTTTGTCTCTCGCTCCCCGGAGCAACGGAGGACATCAAGTGGGGCGCCGATCTCTGCTTCTGCGTCGGCGAGAAAATGTTTTGCGTCACCGGCGCGGACTCTGTGAAAAGCGGAATGTCGCTGAAATGTACGCCCGAGAAATTCGCTGAACTCATCGAGCGAGACGGGATCGATCCCGCGGCATATGTCGGTCGTTATAAATGGGTTCGGATCGAGAATCTCGACGCCGTCTCACCCGACGAACTTAAATCGCTCATCAAGACGTCTTATCAACTTGTTTTTGATAAACTACCGCCCAAGACAAAGAAAGCAATAGCCGGCTGAAGCCGAACTCAAAGCATGATCATCGCCATCGACGGGCCAAGCGGAGCGGGTAAATCCACTCTCGGAAAGATGCTCGCGAAAAAACTCGGCCTACTCTATCTCGACACGGGAGCGATGTATCGCGCTGCCGCTCTCGCCGCATTAAGAAGCAATACAAGTCTCGATGATCATGCTGCGATAGCCCGTATCGCGGAGGAGTCGGTCATCGATCTCATCGGCGAACCCGAAGATCTAAAAGTGATCCTAAATGGCGACGACGTCACGTCGGATATCCGGACGCTCGAGGCCGCGCAGGCGGCATCCGTCGTATCGACGATCTCGGAAGTCCGCCGGATCATGGTGCTCCACCAACGAGAGATCGGTGCGCGTGATCCAAAAGGCTGCGTCCTCGAGGGCCGCGATATCGGCAGCGTCGTCTTTCCGAACGCTGACTTTAAATTCTTCCTGACGGCAAAGCCCGAAGCCCGCGCTCAACGTCGATTCTCTGAAGATTCTGCAAAAGGTCGGATCAGCACGTTCGACCAGACGCTCGCCGAAATAAACGAACGCGACGAACGTGACGTGTCTCGCCACGACTCGCCTCTGACCATCGCTCCCGACGCGATCGTCATCGATACGAGCGACCTCGATCTTTCCGAAGTTTTCGATCAAATGATCACAAAGATCAGCGAACATCGGGCTGAAAGTGCATAACGTTTGACTTGCTCCGACTCGATGGCTAAGATTCTAGCTTGCTCTTTTAGCATGCTCCCGTAGCTCAGTTGGATAGAGCAACAGCCTTCTAAGCCGTTTACCTACATTTTTCTTCCCTTTTCCTTTCTAATCACTTACAATTAAACAGTAGTTTTTGCATCATTTACGCGATTCCGTTAGGTGGAACTAAATGGAATTAAGTGGAACCCAGAGGAACCCGTAAACACAAAAATAAACACAAAACTGTTTTGAGGAAGGAAAAATGGCACGACCAAGTAAAGGATTCGCCCGATATTCGACGCAGAATTATCGCCCTAAAAACCGCAAGTTCGACCCGAAAAGAGACAAGCGGTGGGCGGTTGTATATCCACACCCGACACGAGCTGGAAAACTAAAGACGGAAACCTTTAAGAGCCGAACGGAGGCGATAGATAGGGTCGACACGCTTAACGCCTTGCACAAGCAAAGCGAAGAATTGCTTGAAACGGAACACTGGACGGTCAATCACGTGTTGGCGTTCTGGAAAGAGAAAAGGGCTAGCAAGCAAGTCGATAGCGGCACAGTTGAACAGCAAGCGGAGTATATCGGCGGCTGTCTCCACAACCCCGCAGACAAACCCGCGAATCACGTATGCCACAGCGGCGTTCTCGGTGCGGTTGCCGTGAATCAGTTGCGTGATAGTCATTACGAGCAACTTGATAACCATTTAAGGCGTGATAAGACGCGTAAGGTGCGGTCGGAGAGTGGCTATAGTCGATATTTCAAAACCTTTCGTGCGGCACTTTATTTCGCTAAGAAGAAAAACAAGATTCAAGGCTTCCCCGCACTTAGTGATTTTATTGACGAGGATTACGAACCGCGTGACCGCACAGCTTCACCAGAGGAAATCGAACGGCTTAGAGCCGCTTGCTACGTCACGGAGAACGCCAAAGGCAAACCGCATAAAGACCGTAAGCACTTGGACGCTATCATCACTTGGCTTCACGAAACCGCTTGCCGTAGCGGCGAATTAAAGACCCTGAAAGTTGGCGATATAAACATTGACGAGGGTTTCGTCTTGATTCGTCAATCCAAAAGAAAGAAAGCGGTCAAACCCCGCAAGTGCGGTATATCGCCTAAGTTGATGCAGTTTATCTTGGACACAAATCTGCTTGATTTTCCCGATGAAACTTTGGTTATCGGGACTCCGCTGGGCATGCCGAACAAACCGTATGACTTCAAACGTTCGTGGGCTAAGGCGTGTGAGATTGCGAAGGTTGATGATTTGAATATTCACGACCTCCGCACAACTGGAATAACCAATATGCTTGAACGCGGGGTGGCCCTGCCGCTGGTTGCGTCGATGGTAGGACACGAAGCGGATTCAATAATGACATTGAAGGTTTATGCGAAGTTCACGCAGAAATTTATACAACAGGAAATGCTGAAAATGGCCGCGTAAACACAACTGGAATTCGAAGCTAGAGGCAAGTGGAAACGCTTGCCTTTTTTGTGTCCGAAAATGGAAAGGCGGGTCGTAATGTCAGAAGGAACTTAAAACCCCGCTGAAGCGATTTATGGCTATACGGAGGGCGAAGCTTTAGTAGGTTAGAAGCAAGCGGTCATGGACAACTTCCGATTCCAGTGTCTTGCCGTCCATTTGAAAGCGTCGAAGCATTGAGCGTCCGCAATTGACGAGAACTTCTCGCTCGAATAAACCATCGGGAATGCGAATATCACAAAGCATGTCTCCCGACTTCTTGGAGCCGTCGATACTAAGAGCGACGAACACGCCTTTTTCCTTCGCGTGTCGTATGCGTTCGAATAAATCAGCGAGGGAAAACTTTTGTGCTCCGTAGAGAATTGACTGCGTGAATGAATACGGCGGGTCAGCATAAATTAAATCGCCCTTACCAGCATCTTCCATTGCGTCTTTGTAGTCCCTATGAATGAACCGAGCACCGCTTGTTCTCGTTCGCCACGTATCCACACGGTCGGCAAACGATTCGGGCGAAATCGGGTCATGCGGCCCGCACGGTGTTGACATAAAACCGTCTTGCCGAAATCTGACTACTCCGCCATAGCAAGAGCGACTAAGAAACAAAAGGTCTGCTCCGTTCGGTTGTGCATTGTAACTGTTTAGGATTTCGGAATAGACCGCGACTTTATCCCCGCCCTTCATTCGATGCCATCGCTCGGCGTACCACGATTTCAGCGTTTCAGGTTCGTCATGCAAAGTTTGCCAAATTTCAATTAATGGTTTGAATGCATCCGAGCCAACTGCCTCGCGGGGTGCCAGTGTTCCAAGCACCGCACCGCTACCTAAAAATGGTTCTCTGTACACTTTGAAATGCGGTGGGAAATACGAGATGATTTCGTGAGCAAATCGCTGTTTGTTTCCAATCCATTTGAGCAACTGTGTGCGAAAGGGTTTCGCATAAACATTTGCTGTATCGAAAAGTAAAGTCTGTGGTGTTGCCATTGCTTTTTCGATTGTCGCTCAAACTTTCGGAAATGCACAGCCGCACTTCGTCCGCAATCCGATATGCAACCGAATCCGATATTTTTGAGACAGCCGAAATCGTTTTGGGCAAACGTGCGAAGTCTTAGCCAACAGCTCGGCTATACAAGACGCGGCACGGGACAAGTTCGTGTACCGACCGTTGCGGAACTGAGGCTCGGTTTAGAGGCAATCGGTTTAGGAAGTTCGCATGTTGTCGATGAAGGCGGCAATGCAACGGAACTAGGTCAACTTCTGCTCGATTATTTTCAATTCCGAGCGGACGTGCTAAACGATTACGTCAGGGTGCGTCTTATGGACGTGGCAAAAGCCGCAGAGACGTTCAATAGACTTAGTGAGGAATTGTGTCCAACCTGTCCGCTACCGATGAACAAGCAGAAGGGCGAAAAGGCAGCACCCGCATTCTTTACTGGAATTATAAACACGCTAATCGAAGCGAACGCGAACGGTCTGCCGTGTGACTACGACCCGCGAAAATTAACGTCCGTCACGCTCGACGGTTCGCCGTTGCGAACACTGGCAAGGCGGGTTGACGGAGCGTTTACCAGTGCGGTTAATCCAATCGCCATTTGGGAAATTAAGGAGTATTACTACACGACAACTTTTGGAAGCCGTGTGGCGGATGGTGTATATGAATCGCTGTTGGACGGAATGGAACTAGAGGAACTACGCGAGCACGAGAACATCGACGTAAAGCACTACCTAATGGTTGACGATTACAACACGTGGTGGAATATGGGTCGGTCTTATCTGTGTCGAATTATCGACATGCTACATATGGGTTATCTGGACGAAGCATTGTTCGGCTATGAAGTCGTAGAACGGCTTCCCGCTATCGTTGCCGAGTGGGTTGCTATACATGAGGCTCGTTTGTGACGGGTGTTTTTGATTCATTTTCTTAAGCATGGAAACCGCGAAAGACATAGCTACAATCATCGGCACGGCGGCGGCAATTGTTATCGGTTTTCTTGGACTAAAGACCTGGAGAATCCAGTTACGTTCAACGGCTGACACCGAACTAGCTCGCCGCATTTTGGTGGGACTTTATAAAATCAAAGCTTCGGTCGCATTTATCCGCAGACCACTAAGGGAAGGAATCACGCTTCCCGAAGGAGCGTCAATCTCAGACCAAAATGCTTGGACGGAAGCAGTCGCAAAACAATATCAAGAAGAGTGGAATAAACTTGCCGACGAACGAACCGAACTGCTGGTTTCCTGTATCGAAGCTCAGGCGGTTTGGGACAGAGACTTCTTGCGGCATCTTACTCCGCTAAACGTCTGCTTGGGTGAATTGCTCGACAATATTACTGACTACTTCGAAGCAAAGAGGCAAACCTATCGAGACCCCGATTATCATCCCGCGAAAACCCGCAGAATTCTTTTCGGTACGGGCGGAGCCAACGACGAGTACGCACAAGAACTAAATAGAATTATTTTGGACATTGATGAAAAAGTTCGAGTGAAGTTCGAGCGTGAATCATTCTGGCATTTCCTAGTTTAAGCATCACTGCTTTTTAATTTCGCGTTCCAAGCCAGCCGTGCATTCCGTCTTTTTTCTTTTCGACTTCTTCGGCTTCCGCTTTTTGTTGTTTTTGTTTTGGTGTTTCAGTGCCTTCAATTTCGGCGTAGAAGTTTTCCAAATGTTCTATGGATTGCTCCTCGCCAGCGGCAAGGTTTGCTAAATATTCGGGGTAAATCCCCGCTAGCTCGTCAACATAATGGAACTTGTTACGAAATTCTTCGACCCGTGTTTTCAATTTGAGCAATTCTTCTCTTATCTCCGACATTTCGGAAACCATTTCATCACGAACTTCAGCCGTTAGCCTTTCAGCGATTTCCTTACGCCGAGCCTTTCCAATTTTTCTCATTCGGCAATCATAGCAAAAAATAAATCAGTCTTGCCTCCGCTAAATGATTCTGAATTCGTCTTGCGGTTTCTAAATTGTTTTGAATTATTCTTGCGAATCTTAATCTGTCTGAATCCCGCTTGCGGCTTCTAGTGAATTCTAAAATATTCTGAATTTATTCTTGCGGATTCTAAAACAGTTCTAAAATCCTCTTCAGGCTTTCGACTGTTTTTGAATGCGTCTAATAGTTTCTGTTTTTTTCTTTTTTTTCTAAATGCGATTGCATTGTTCTAAATTCGTTTGAAGTCACAACTGGAACTACTTCCGCAACCTGTTCACGAATTCGGTCGGCGTTATCGTCCGCAACTTTGTGTCTCACCAGCTGGCGTTCTAAGACTTCCCAAAATTCGAAGCGGCGTTTAATGGTCGCGACTGGTTGCTCGGTCGTGCCGTAGCTAGTCAACGGAAGCGGGTTAAAAGTTTTCGACCAAATAAAGCGATTGCGAGGGTTTGGTTCGCCTTCGATTCGATAAGATTCGATTAGCTCGACCGTGAAGGAATGTCGGGGAAAAACTTTCCAGCCGAAGTGTTTTCTCTTATCCGCCTCCGCAGCTTCTTCAAGTTCGGGTTTTGTCAGGGAAAGTCGTTCGCCGTTCGGTCGGAAGTCGCACGTCTCGAAGTGGGTTTTGCCTTTTGGGTCTTTCCAAGTGAACTTGTAATCCGACCGCTTGAGGGCTAGTTCGTTCCTTTTGATATTTACCTTCATAAATCGAGTGTAGCAGGTAGAGAATCGAAATCCGATTTAGGGCTATCTACGGGTTAATTTCGGGCAGTCTAGGCTAATACGTCAGGTGGCGGGTGAAAACGCAACACAGGGCGTCTATTGCGTCAGTTTTGCCGATGCTGTGAGCCGTTCTAGCCGTGCTCTAATCTTTTCTTCGTCGGTCGGCTTGGATTTGGGTATCGCGGGAGCTGGAATCGCGGGAGCCGGTTCGCCTAAAACTTCTCTGAACTTTCCCTTCGCTCGCTCCGCGTCATGCTTCGAAATGTCATCTTTCGCGGCTAAGTAATCGAGCACTCGATTAATCCTCCGCCACATTGCAGGTGCGTCCCGTTTCAAGTTGTAACTTCTGATACTTTGAAAATTTGCCACTACGTCGAAGCGTGGCTTACCTGTCCCGAAGTCTCTGTAGTTATGAATCAGCATTAGGTTGAAACTGTATCCATTTTTAATGCGGCGTTTTTGAATACGACCGCAAACTGTTTTTATTAAACTCATAAAACTTACTCCTCAAAATTGTCATCCGCGACACGCGGTGGCCGTCCAAAATGCTTCCGTCCTAATCGCAATCTAATTGCACGGTCGGCGGCGAACTCCTCATCGGTTTGTGATTCCGCTGGCAGGGTTTTGGGCTTCCAGACTTTCGGGTGACCGCATTTGCACGTGAACCGAACTTCAACCCAAATATCCGCATTCTCTCCAAGCCGCAAAACTTGGTGGTCGTGTAGTGCTTCGCCTAGAAACCGAGCACAATCTCTGCAATATAATTTTTCTCTAATCACTATCTACAATCTGTCTCCGCAATCTTTTTACTCATTGGATAAGTGAGAATCCACAATTAGTGCCATAGGAATCGTCAGGAGCATTTTCATGTTTCACTTATCAAGTTATCTGTACTGCCGAAGTTTTCAATTCAATCTGTGCTATCGACGGCTAAAAGTTTCTACTAATAAAAAACTGAATTCGGACTAGCCGCGAATGGTTCGATTAGTTCGCTTAATCCAACTTCGAATATTGTTTTCAATTTCCTTTTGCTCTTCAGTTTCTGTATCACCGAAGTCACTGCGGCTAGTGGAAAGACCAGCGTGTTTTCGTTCGGCAAACTTCTTGGCTTCGCGTTCGGCTTCCGCCAAAGTTTCATCTGTCGTTATCATGTCTCCGAAGTTCGCGGTGTTTTCAGTCTGTAATTTCTCGGCTAACTTTTCGGTGAAAGTTAGTAGTAGTTTTTGGTGTTGTTCGTTCATTTAATTCTCCTCCGCACTCTGTAATAAATTTTCTAGTTGATTGCGGAAAGTTTTGCGTGAATCACGCAGGGAATCCGCTTCTTGTTCTAGTGAATATAGAATCAAGTTCACACGCTCGACCCGCACTCCCGCTTCTTCGACAGCTTCTAATTTTTCGTTTAGCACGGCGTTCGCCTCGCCCTTAATCTGTCTTGCACTTTCCATTTCAGAATTTATTTCTGCAATACGTGCGGTCATCTCCGAAATAGATTCACGTGCTGATTTAATCTCTTGGGCTTTAATTCGAATATCGCACTCCGAAATCATGCGGCGGGTGCGAACAGCTTCATCGCCTAAACCAGCATTTAATTTTTCTCTTAGTTCGAGCCGTAAGTGTTCGGACTGCCTTCGTAAGGACTCCGCATCTGTGCCTGAAAAAACTTCGGTCGGCGTGGCGGTCTCTTCGATGCTCTTGATAAGTGTTCGTAGCTTCTCCGCAGTGTTGTCGTCTTCGTTAAAATGTTCAGCAATCAGTTCCATATCCATTTCAATTTCTCCTATCGAATGCGGGTGCTGAAAGGTCGCAAAGCATATAAAGTTTCCTCTCAGCATTCCGCACTCGCTCTGAACAAGTGCTGACTTTGCGGGATGTAAAGAACCGCGAGAAAACGTACACTCGTTCAAATTTTCAAAAGTGCGAAGTAACAGAATTAAAAGTTGTCGCCAGAATTCTGTTAACTTCGCTTCGCTTCGTGGCCGCGAATAAAAAATAAAAGCAGAAGGAGCGGAAGTAGGTTGACTGACTCCTCCTGCCTGTTATGCAACTAAAGAAGCTGGAAGCTTTTCTTCGTGCAAAAAATTCTGTGCTCTTAGTGCACTAAATCTGTTTCCATTTGAATAAATGAATTTCTCTCTAGGGAGAATGATTCGGTCTTATTAAACGGAAAGTCGTAAACATCAGGTTCAAATTCGGGAACAACAAGCGGTGGCAATATTCGACCGTTCGTGGGCTTGGTGAAACTAATCCCGGCCGCTTTGATTTCATCAATCCACTTGCGGAGCGTCTTGTCCTTTATCAATCCCTTTGGCGAAAGATTATCGACACCACCTTGCACATCGCAGTTATGAAGAAGACCGCTTAGCTTCATAAATTTGACTTCGTTATCACCGCAGTAGTTCTTCAACTTTTCCAGCCGTTCCTGTTCGCCACTTATCTCAATCGTTTTGTTCAATCCTAAAATTTCCATATCGTCTAAAAGTATTTGGCGGTTCATCTCAAAAGCGGTCGGCAAGAAAGAACTTGCCAGTTGTGAACAGCCGAACCGTTCCGCAATCTCTTTAACTTTTCGCGAGTTCAATAGTCGATGTTCCCAGCGAAGCATCCCGACACTTTGAGCTAGATAGCGGGAGCTAACATTTCCCTTCTTTGCCAACCGTGCGGTCTCCGCGTGTTTTGGATAGAACAATCGCTGAACCGAATCGTTGCTCCAGTAAACGGTATCGACACCGTGCTCTTTCGCGTGAATATCTCGGTGCGTATATGGCACGGTCAGTGACTTCATTTCGTCTTGATAGCGGTAAACATCCGCATCGCTCGGAAGTATGAAGTTGTGACAAAAATGAATGCTCATGACCTGTGCCGCGTTCGCATCAAATTCAATTCGCGTGTTGCCTAGAACAATGTCGTTTACTGTATCGAGCACAAACGGTAGGTCGCTCGGCTTGAGCGTTTCGACGTTCGTGCTGTAAATCAGTTTCGGTGCGGAAAAGGTGACGTTGAAAAATTGCTGGTTGTAATAGTTGCTCGCTTGCAAAACCGCAATCACATTGTTCTGTTCGTCTCGCACGTTCTTAAAATAACCGCCGCTCTTTGGCGTGAATCCGTCTTGCCGCATTTCAAACGAGTTCGGCAATCTGGTCTTTATTCCTAATCTGTTCGTATCCATTCAACCTACTTCCTTTCATAAAATCTGTTCGCTCCTTTGTGTGTAGCTAGTAGCAAAACGGAATCCGATTTACTGCTATCTACACTTCCTCGCTATCGACAAAATCTTTACCAGCCTATTTCGGTCGAGACCCGAAGTAAGGCGGGTCACGTCCGCTAACACTCTGGAGTCCCTGTAACATCGACAATACGAGATGTCAACACTGCAACACGTCGAATCTGGATATTCGCGGCAGTTCAGGCACGGAGGTTGTACGGTTAAACTGCGGTTTCAGGCATGAAGTTTGTACGTGGAATCGGTCGTTTCTGGAACAGGTCTTGTACCTTGCATCAGTCGTGCCTGAGTTCTCTGCACCTAATAACTCGCCTTTGCGAATATCAATCTAACTTATATTATAAAATACTAGTCGCTAGCGGAGAAGGGCCAAATCGAATTTTGGGGAAAAATGTTGAGGGCGGGTTATGTCGCCTTGTCGGTGTGAAAGATTCCATTTAGAATTTTGCCGCTGATAGTAAGATTTTCAAGTTCGGTCTCGGACAAAGGAACGTATTCTCTTTCGGATATCGCGGGGTCGTGGGCTAGTTCCTCCACGTGTTGCGGCGACCAGTGAGAAACCATTTGGACAAGTGTTAGTTTGAAAATTAGTGCGGGTGTCAAAAGTTCGTTGCTGTCGATGAAATCGAGTATGGCTTGTCCCTTCACAAGGAACTTGCGGTGGCCGACCGTTCTACCGTCTTCTTCCACGTGCGAACCGCGACTGGCTTTTATCTTGCGAGCCTTAATCCATTTCAGGACGGTCTTGTAGCTATAAGGCAAGTGCTCGGCGGCTTCTTTAGCCGTATAGACTTTGTTCGGGTCGAATTTCGCTGGCGTGTCTTGCGGGTCGTCCATATTTTGGAGATAATAGCCGTTCGTTTTGGCATTTGCCAGTTTTGATAATCGCAACGGTTTTTTTGTGATTTTTACCCTAAAACACAAAAATAAACACAAAACTCGCCCTTAATTGGTAGATTTTGGAACGGGAGAAATTGCGGTAAGTTGTTGAAAATAAGTTTCTTATGCTCCCGTAGCTCAGTTGGATAGAGCAACAGCCTTCTAAGCTGTGGGTCGCACGTTCAAGTCGTGCCGGGGGTAAGATCGGATTGCGGATTTCGGAATGCGGATTTGGGATTTAAGTCCGAAAATCCGAAATCCGAAATCCGCAATCACAAATCCCAAATTGAAATATGGCGGCTATAGTTCAGGGGTTAGAACGCCAGATTGTGGTTCTGGATGTCGTGGGTTCAAATCCCACTAGCCGCCCCATCACCTCTTTCCCGTCGGAAAAATCTGGCATTTCTGTGGTCTTCACAATATAATCTAGTGTCTTTCGATCCCGGACCAACGCACTGTAAGTCTTAGTGCGGGTATTTAATATCTATGCGAAACAATCTAACGGTAGCCGCTTTCTTGGTTATGCTCCTCGCAGCCCTTTGCGCGAACGCTCAGGAAAAGTCCGATGCATACGTGCCGAACGAGGTGCTAGTCAAGCTTGATTCCTCCACACGAGCTCGACATTCCCTCGAAAGGCTCGTCAGCGGAGGTGCGGATCTCGTCGAGAAGTTAGGTGGCGAGGATGGTTGGCAGCGCCTGCGGGTACCGGATGGCATGACCGTCGAAGAAGCTCTCGAGACATATCGGAAACTCGATGGCGTTCTCGTCGTACAGCCGAATTTTTACTATCACCTTTTGACGACTACGCCGAACGATCCGCAGTTCACGAGCACCGGAATGTACGGGCTCGGCAAAATTTCGGCCCCGCTTGCTTGGGATCTTTCGACCGGAAGCAACAGCGTCGTTGTTGCCGATATCGACACGGGAATGCGGTACACCCACCAAGATCTGGCTCCGAACGCATGGATCAACACCGGTGAGATCGCCGGCAACGGTGTCGACGACGACAACAACGGGTTTGCCGATGACGTTCGCGGATGGGACTTCTTTTTTAACGACAGCAACCCGATCGACGATGCCGGCGGACACGGAACTCATACCGCCGGAACGATAGGTGCTGCCGGAAATAACATGTTGAATGTCGTCGGCGTGAACTGGAACGTGACGATCATGCCGATCAAGATCTACAGCCCGAACGGCGGCGATTCGACGTCGGCAATGCTCGTCAATGCGTATAGTTACATTCGCATGATGAAGCTCCGCGGCGTAAATATCCGCGTGACCAACAATTCGTACGGCGGGTGCGGTGAAGCGTGCGGCTACGATCAGGCGACGAAAGACGCGCTGGATGCGATGGGCGACGCCGGCATCCTGAACGTGTTCGCGGCTGGAAACAGCAACGTCAACAACGACACCAATCCGGGCGGCTCATATCCTTCGGTTTACACATCGCCGAGTATACTTTCAGTTGCGGCTTCGACGTCGAATGATTCAAAGGCGAGCTTCTCTTGCTACGGCCCGATAAGCGTTGATCTCGCGGCTCCGGGCGCGAGCGTGCTGAGCACATACAATACGAATGACACTGCGACCGCGAGTTTGAGCGGCACTTCGATGGCGACACCGCACGCTACCGGTGCCGCAGCTTTGCTTTCTGCATATAATCCGAGCCTGTCCGTAGCTTCGCTCAAAGCATCGTTGATGAATTCGGTGGATCAGCTATCGAACTGGACCACGCTCGTTAAGTCGGGCGGCCGGCTGAACGTTTTTGCGGCGATGCAGAATCCGACAGTTTGTAATTTCAATCTTTCAAGTCTGTCCGTCCACGCGAGGACAAAGGGCGGCTATTACACTCTCGGGATGACCGTCCCGCAGAACTGTGATTACTCGATCAAGAGCAACGCGAACTGGATAAAGGTTTCGGGTGCGAATGTCGGAAGTGGTAACGGTTCGGTCACGTTCCGAGTCACGGTGAATCCGGGAATTTCACGCACCGGAACACTTACGATCGCCGGTCAAACCGTGACCGTGACCCAGACCAGGGGCGAATAATTTTAAAGTTTGGGCGTTTTTCCAACTATTGTTATACGAAGGGCGTCTAACGCAGCGTACTGAATGCCTAAACTGGCCGTAAAGATCAGGTTTTTCGACGCTTTTTGTTGCAATAGGATCGTCACTGATAGTATATTCTAAATTCCCGATCCGATTGCAGGACCCAAGTAGATTCAAAAAAAGGAAATAAAGATGAGAAATCTCGTAGCCGCAACTGGCAAATTTGTTTTTATTGCGGTAGCCGCTCTGGTTTTTGTTGTATCCGCATCAGCTCAGGCGAGCCTTCGCAAGGCGATGGATACAGATATGGACAACAAGGCGGACTTCACTGTCTTCCGACCGTCCAATAACACCTGGTACACTTCAAAGAGTGGCGGCGGCGTTACCTTCACTACCTTCGGCATTGCAGGTGACGATTTCATGGCACCCGGCGACTTTGACGGCGACGGCAAGGGCGACATCTCGGTCTGGCGCGATCCGAATGGCGTGTGGTACCGGCTGAACAGCAGCAACAACACTTTCGCTGCGGTCGGTTTCGGTATCAGCGGCGACGATCCGGTCGGACGCGATTATGACGGCGACGGTAAGACTGATCTAGCGGTCGTTCGACGCACGAACGGTGCACTGATCTGGTATGTCCTGCGTAGTTCCGATGGTGGCTTCGTTGCTTATCAGTTCGGCCTTTCGACGGACTTTGCCGCACCCGGCGACTACGATGGCGATCTGAAATTCGACTTCGCCGTGCAGCGTCCCGGTGCGACCCCGGCCGATCAAGGTACCTTCTATGTTTTGAATTCGATGACTGGTGGCTTGACCGTAGTCGGATGGGGACTGAGCAACGACATTATCGCTCCCGGCGACTACGACGGTGACGGCAAGACCGACATCACGGTTGTCCGTGAAGGCGCAACGCCTTCGGCGAATCTCGTATGGTATGTTCGACGGAGCTCGGACGGCGGACTCTTTGCGACAAGCTTCGGCCTGACCGGTTCCGATATCAATTGTCAGAACGATTACGACGGCGACGGCAAGACGGATGTCGCGGTTTGGCGCAACACCAACGGCACGTTCTATGTCCAGAGAAGCTCGAGTCTTAACGACACGCTGCAATATCAGTGGGGCATTCCGAACGATTTCCCGGTCGCCGGATACGATACTCACTAAACTCGCAAATAGTGTTAAATTTTAAGGGCTGAGAGTTACGTAACTCTCGCCCTTTAATTTTGCCCTTAGATATAAATGTCGAGACTGACAGATACAATTCGACAGCAGTTCGGAAAAAGACGGATCGTCATTCTGGGTGACATCGTTGCAGACCAGTTTCTGCACGGCACGATCTCCAGAGTTTCGCGCGAGGCTCCGGTCTTTATCTTGAATCACGACACGACCGACACCAGACCCGGCGGCGCGGCTAATGCCGCCGTAAACATTGCGTCGCTCGGCGGGCGGCCGACGCTTGTAGGTTTTTTCGGAGATGATTCGAACGGATCATTGCTGAGAGATCGGCTGACATCATCGAAGGTCGACTGCAACTTTGCGGTGACCGACAGCCGGCTTCAGACGACGACGAAGGTCCGCGTCCTCGCCGGCCAGGAGCATGCTCCGCGACAGCAGGTTATCCGGATCGATTATGCTAAACACGAGCCGATCGATGCGCAGCTTTATGATCAGTTGAAGCAGAATCTATACCGCGCATGCGACGGCGCGGATGCGATCGTTGTCTCCGATTACAACTACGGAGCCGCTGAGCCGGATGTCGCGGAGATCGCCCGGGCTCGTTCGAAAGAACTTGGAATTCCGCTGATCGTCGATTCGCGTTTCCGGCTGCAGGATTTTCAGGGGGCGGCGGCGGCAACACCTAATCAGGAAGAGGCGGAGCAGATCCTCGGAAAGGACCCGTCGGCGGAAGATTGTTCCGCTCTACGAGATCGCCTGGGATACAAAGCTCTGCTGATAACTTGCGGCGGTAAAGGAATGAATTTATTTGTCGAGGGCGAGTCGCCCCGCCATCTCGAAGCGATCGGATCCAAGGAGCCTATAGACGTCACTGGCGCTGGTGACACCGTCATCGGAACTTTCGCGCTCGGACTCGCGTCCGGCTTGTCGTACTTCGACGCGGCGTCGATCGCGAATCATGCCGGCGGGATTGTCGTCATGAAACGCGGCACGGCCTCGGTCACGGCCGACGAACTGATCGCCTCGCTCGACTCTCATCCGGAGGATCTTACGCTCGCGACCAAACCTTGATGAACTCTCTTGCCGCACCGATCTTATCCCGAGCTGACTTGATCTCCCGTGTTGCCGCCGAACGAACGGCGGGCCGCACCATAATTCTCGCGAACGGATGCTTTGATCTGATCCATGCCGGGCACATTCGTTATCTGAACGGTGCCAAGGAGCTCGGCGGATTTCTCGTCGTCGGATTGAATTCCGATCGTCAGGTCCAACATCTTAAAGGCAGCGGTCGTCCGTTCATTTTGGAAGCCGAGCGTGCCGAGATCATCGCTGCTCTCCGATGCGTCGATGTCGTTACCGTATTTGATGAACCGACGGTCGATAATTTGATCGACGACATTCGTCCCGATGTTCACGCGAAAGGAACCGACTACACAGTCGACACGGTTCCCGAGCGCGAACGCGTCCTCGGATACGGCGGACGTGTGGCGATCGTCGGAGATCCGAAAGATCATTCGTCGACAAACCTGATAAAAGTGATCAGCGAATCTAACTAGCCGGTGTGGAAATCTCGCAACAAGACGGAATTGATCATTGAGGTTTGGGAAAAGCTCGACTGCGAGAATGTCGGCGCTGTCGAGATAGAAGCGATCGAAATCGCCGTCGCGGACGTTTTCGGAAAGTCGGCGGTCGAGTCTCCGATGAAGATCGCTCGACTTCTCGCCGACGAAGGCGCTGAGCTTCGTCATAGCGAGATCATGGAACTCTATATCGCACGGGCTTCGGATCGTCCGTACGATGCGGCGTTCGAGAACCTGATCGAGACCGCGGATATGCGGTCTGCACTCAGATCCATAAGGCAGATGGAAAATCTGCGGCGCAAGTTTGAAAGCGAAGACGATCGCGAAGGTTTGCGAAAGTTGAGAACCGAAGGAATCGCGGAGAAAGAACGAAAGCTGGCGGCCTCGAAGAGAGGCTCAGCAGAGTCTGCCGAGATCGCTGAGTGGCTCAACATCTGGTTGAAGTCGCCGGAAGTTTTCGAGACCTGGATAAAGCTCCGACTCGCATCCGGCGACTTCAAATCGAAGTTTGGTGAAGATCTGAAATTGTAATGCGCCGATTCTACGCACCACCTGAGCAGTTCGACGGATCGTCGGTAACGTTGTCGACCGAGGAGACGCGGCACTTGCGCGATGTCCTTCGCTTGAGTACCGGCGATCAAGTGCAGATCTTCGATGGCGAAGGTAAGGAATTTTCCGCCGAGATCGCGAGCATCGGAAAACGCGAAACGACGCTCAAGGTCGTCAATGAAATCTCAGCTCCCGCTCCGGAGTCGAAGCTCGAACTAACGATCGCGGCCTCAGTTTACAAAAACGATAAGTTCGATCTCGTCATCCAAAAAGCGGTCGAGCTAGGCGTCGCGCGGATTTGTCCTATCGTAACGTTCCGCAGCGAAGCGAAGATCGATGCGGCGAAAAATCGAACCGAGCGATGGAGAAAGATCGCACTCGAGGCAACGAAGCAGTGTGAACGCGCTCGGATCATGTCTATCGATGATCCTGTCTCTTTCGCGGATTTTCTTGCTGGTGTGACGGATCAGTCCGGAGCTCTGCTGATGTTCTCCGAAAAAGATGGCCGGTCGATTCCCGACCTCGGCGATCCGAAAACAATAACCGCCCTCGTTGGACCGAAGGGCGGCTGGGAAGATTCTGAAATTGAGCTTGCTGAAGAACGCGGCTTCGTTCCGATAAAACTCGGAAAGCGGATCATGAAAGCCGAGACCGCCGTGATAACATTCGTCGCATTACTACAGCACCGATTCGGCGATCTTACTTAACCTTTCTTCGGACGATAAAACGCGTCGCCGCGCTGTGCAAGATCCGCTTTTCCCGCCAAACTTTGGATTACCGAATCGAGAAGCTCCTTCGTTCCGAGCTTAAAATTTACGATTCCGCGCGCGGCTTCGATATCCGGATCTTCGAAGTGCACGATCAGGTAGCTTCGCTTTTCCTTAATAAGCCCACCGAGCATCGCTCCGGGCAAAGGAAGATTCTTTACGACGTTACCCGTGGTCGATGTCACTGATTTGGATTGCGGATAAACGACGACAACCGCGTCGTAAGGAATGTGGAATTTTTCTATGTTGTCCTTTCCGATGAAGACGAGCCGCTGATTCTCGTCGTCGAACTTCAGCATCCCCTCTTCCTTTTTGCTAAAGCCAAACATGCCGCCTTCGTATTTCGCCTCAAATGACGTCGGCGCCGGTGCGGTCGATAACGTATGCGGACTCGATGGAAGTTGCGCGGCGGGGCCGACCGGGCGAGGCTGAGCAGACGCAGCCGCGGCGCACGCGCCCAACGCAAAGATAAGAAAATAGATACGTTTCATGGAAGTTCCTTTTACCGTCGGAGGAGAAACTAGTTTATCAAACGACTTATAGACGCTTTCCGACCGTTTTTGGTTGTCGCAGAGGCCAAAATCTTATCGTGTTCAACGTGGTCAGCCAGACGCCGCATCGCGATATCGACATACTCCTGCGAGATCTCTGAACCTATCCAACGCCGCTTCAGAAGATGTGCGATCTTCGCCGTCGTTCCGCTGCCCATAAAACAGTCGTAGACAAGATCGCCCGGATTCGTCCAACTTTTGATCTGATCCTCGACGAGACGCTCGGGAAAGATCGCCGGATGCTCGAACGCGATCTTGTCACGCGACGACGACGTGCCGACGTTGTAGTTGAAAATATTTCCGACCTTTCGAGTACTTTTTATTTCACGACCGATATCTTCGTCCGGCACGTTTCCGCGTCCGCTCTCGGTAATTCGAAACGCCTTTATCTTTTGTCCAGCCGATTTTGTCGGTTCGGTAATTGGATTGAAAGTTTTGGGTTGTTCCTTCGAAAAACAGAACATGTATTCAAACATTTGACGATAGCGTTTGCCGCAGTCGCTCGGGATCGGATTATTCTTCACGTAGAGCATCGTGTCATGCACTTTGAAATTCGCCCGGCGAAATTCGAACGCATGCTGAAAGCTCGTCAACGATTCGCTCCCGTTAACCGTTCGATCGGCGACTACCCAAATCACGACACCGCCCGGCTTCGTCTTTCGATAGAGAAGATCCGCGATCTCTTCGACCGGAAAGTGATAACCGTTGTAGTCGCGAAGATCGTCGTACGGCGGACTCGTGATCGTCATGTCGAGAAAGTCGTCGGGCATCCGACTCATCGTTTCGAGACAATTTTCGCGATAGATATTTTCGAGTTCGATCGTCATCTTATCTACAATTTCACTCCGCCAAGAGTTGCCTGCCACGTAAGCGATTGGCGCAGAACTTTGAGACGGTCTCCTTCGGCGGTAGAACATTCAGCCGAGACCTGATCAATTATGGAATTGAGAAGCGGGAGCGCAAATTGGCGGGCGTTTGTTACGACCTGCGGATAATAATGAAGATGCACGCGGCCGTCGGCTCCGGTGTGAAAAGTCTTGACGATCTCGCGGCCTGCGTTCGAGACAGCCCGTCCGACCGGAACGATCTTTCCCGGCACGCCGTGAAACGATTTTCCCGATTCGTCGATCGTACCAAGCAACAAAATGCCGATCAGTATTCCCTCTTCGCGAACGACATCGGCAGTCCGTCGTCCGAGCTCGGCACGCGGTCCGGATCGTGGGCCGAAGCTTCCGTACTCCGGATTCACAAGCCGCGAATCATAGATCACGCCGATGACCTTTTCGCGATCACCATCGATCGAAACAAACTGACCGAAGCAGTGCTCCGACGCATCGGGTAAGTTTCCGTCTTCGCCGGGAGCATCGATGATGCGCGCGATGTAATCGATGTGAGAATTTGAGCTGACGATCGTTGCGATGTTCATTCGGGAAAAGGGCCGGAGCGAAATTCACGTACAGTTTTTCACGACTTGCGCTCTCGTGCAATGCTGCGAAGCGCCTCAGCGAACACGGCTCGTGCGGCGTTTCAGAAAATCCATCAGAACAAACTGCGTGAGGTTGTTTGGATTCGCGAAGTAAGCTTTGCCGTTTGTCATCTCCGACATCCGCTTTACGAAATCGACAAGATAATGATCGCTCGCGAGCATGAACGTGTTGATCATGACGTTTGACTTGCGACACGCTTGAACTTCTTTGAAAGTTTCCGCCATGACAAACGGATCATTGCCCATCGAATTTTTATACAACAGTCGCTTCTCGCCCGGTACCTGGCTCGAATATTTCCGGTAGCCGAAAAACGCCGAGCTCGATGGTTCTATGAACGCCGCCGTGGGTTTTCCGTCCGTCACCATCACGATCTGTTTCATGTCTTTGTTTTGCGATGTGAGAATTCGTCGTGCGAGCTTCAATCCTTCCGCCGTGTTCGTATGATACGGTCCGACTTGAGTCGTCGCGAGACGGGCAAGTGGAAGCTCTTCGGCGCCGTCGTGGAACAAAACTATTTTTAAAGAATCGCCGGGATACTGAGTCCGGATAAGATGTGCGAGCGCGAGTGCGACTTTCTTTGCCGGCGTGAACCGATCCTCGCCGTAGAGGATCATCGAATGCGAACAGTCGAGCATGACGACCGTCGCGCACGACGAGTTGTAATCCTGTTGATGGACGTATAGATCGCTGTATTCGAGATTCAGCGGAACAGAAAGTCCCTCGCGCGTGATCGCCGAGAGTAGGGTCGCATTGACGTCGAGATTGATCGTGTCGCCGAATTCGTACTGCTTCGAGCTCAGCGCGGCTTCGACTCCGGTATCGAGATAGTGAGTCTCGTGACGGCCGATCGAAGATTTGCCGAGACTCCCGAGAAGTTTCTGCAGCGTTTTATATCCGAGAAAATCAAGTCCTTTTTCCGTGACTTCGAATTTTATATTTCGCGGAAGCGGTTCGCCAATCTCGCCTTGACCGTTTCCATCCCGCGCCGTGCGTTGCTGCTCCTGCGGGATTTCTTTGAGGTTTAAGTATCCTTCTTCGACAAGGCGCTCGATCAACTGATTGATCAACTCTTCGAGCAGCGAGCCCTTGAATTCTCCGCCGTTGTCGGCGAGCATCTGCTCGACATCTTGTTCATTGAGAACTTCCTGATCGAGCAATGCTTGAAGGATCGCCTGCCGAAGTGCGTCGAGCGAATCATCAGGATTGTTTCTTTGTCGCGTCCACCAGTAATCTTCGTTGTAGCCGGAGTCGAGCATCTGCTCGGACAATCCGTCCATCAACGACCCGAGATCGAGACCGAAAACATCGAAGCCTTTGAATTTTGAATAGCGAATAAACTTCATCGCGAAAATGCGCTTGTCAACGCCGGTATCAGACGCTATATTGAACCTACCCAAGCCGCTCTTTTACTCTCTCCAAAAACTTAGCACATTCTCTCCTCGAACTAAATTTTTTAGAAGAAAGGAGTCTATCTATGAAAAAGTTTTTGGTATCGGCAATGATGTTTCTCATCTTCGCTGTCGGTCTGCCGCTCTCGATGGAAGCACACGCGTGTCCGCGCCATCGTCGCAGCAGAGCACGAGTCTCCAGAAATTACTCGTCGCGTTACGCGACCGCAGGCTACGCGGCAAATCGTCCGAGTTTCTATCGCCGGCATCGCAATCTCATTAATATGGGAATCGCCGCAGGTGGCGGTGCCTTGATCGGAGGCTTGATCGGCGGACGCCGCGGTGTTGGATTGGGATTGCTCGGCGGGGCCGGAGCCGGTGCTCTCTACACTTACAAATTGAATCCTAAGCGACGCTATTATCGCTAGGTAAATCGCGCAACGCCTATCTCGCGCATTCTTCGTGCGATCTGAAAATTTCAGCTTCCCGTATCAACGCTGAAATTCGGACCGCACGATTTTTTTTGCGCATACCAAATAGCGATAGCCGTATTCGATTTAGTATTCGAAATCCGACGTGGAATCGATCGTTTTTTCGTAACTGCTGAAATAGTAGGCGTTATTTTTATGGCACGTTCGTTGCGATTACCGTTGCAGCGAAACGGAATGTTTCGAGATTTTTAAAGGAAGGAGAGATTGTAATGAAAAAAATCATAACTACATTCATGATGATGGCCTTGATGATGGTTGCTATTCCGATGTTCGCAGGTTCGGCAGATGCACAGACGCGATACAGAACGCGACGAGCTTATACGACGACGACATATCAGAAGCCGAGCTTCTACTCGCGTCATCGCAACCTGATCAACATCGGTATCGGTACAGCGGCCGGCGCTCTGCTTGGTGGATTGATCGGCGGCAAGAAGGGTGCGTTGATCGGCACGGCAGCCGGTGCGGGTGGTGCAGCGCTGTACACGTACAAGCTGAATCCGAAAACGAATCGGTATTACAGAGTCTATCGTTAATACGAATTAGACAGAACGAACCGGGGAAGGTGAACCGTGATGAGTCCTCACACTCATCACGGTTTTTTTCATCTTCTTTTAGCCCGCGAAGCGGCCGACGGCATAAAGCCCCGGGTGCGAACCCGGGGAACGCGGTACCGCGACGAGCTCGCGAATGCGAGCGACGGATGTAGCTAGGTCCGGGCAGAGTATTGCGACTACATTCATCATCGTCATCATTGTCGATTGAAGATCTTAATTATCCGTCGCTCGCATTCGCGAGCTTGTTCTTGTGTGACGACCGCTCCCCGGGTTCGCACCCGGGGCTTTATGCCGTCGGCCGCTTCGCGGGCTTATGAGCGCCAACTCTACCAAAAGGTGGCATGGTCTCATTTGCTGAAGAGAATGATTGGCATGATGATCGTTCCTATCATTCCGACAATGATGCACCACCAGGCCATCTTGATGCCGGCGACTTGCCCGTCGGAACCTTTGATTAATTTTCGTGCATATACTCCCAAAAGAACTGCGATGAACGATCCGACGCCTGCCACCCATACGATAGAAAAGATAAATCCAACTCCGAGGATCTTGCTTACCTTAACCTGCAACTCCAGAATCTTTTGCGGCTCCGACTGCATAGTGGTCCGATCTAGTTATACCCTTCAACATCCGTGAAATCTTCATAGATCATTCCACGCCGATCACGCTTCGCTTTCGTGACGGCTTCGTAACCGCCGCTCTCGTTTCGCGAAATCTTGTTTTGGGCATAAAGACCTTCAAGGACAAACTCGCAGGCCGAGACAAGTTTTGCTTTATCGTCTTTTCGAAATTCCAAAGGCACTAACGTTGAGTCGATCAACTGCGGAACGCTGTCGAGCAAACCTACACATTCTTCCGCAGATGCAGTGTCAGACATCAAAAGCTTGTTGCCCTCATCGAACCAGTGAATCGTCGGAGTGAAATCGATCCCGAGAAAAAATCCTTCGAAGATCACACCGCACGCACGTTTGATCAGATCTTTTGCCAGACGAGTTCCGCCGATCTGTTCGCCTTCGTATTCGAGCTCCATCTTTCCGGTCATCGCCGGGAGAGCCGCGTAGATGTCCGAGATCCGCGGGACGATCTCCTCTTCGCCGGTGATCAGAGCACGACGCTCCGCATTAGAAACCGCAGCCTCGATCGCCGTGATCGAGAATCGCTGCGAGACGCCGCTGCGTTTATCGACGCGTTGATCGTCGCGTGCTTCGAACGCGATCTGCTCGATGATCTCCGCGATGAAATCGGGAATCTCGACGGTAAAATCTTCGAGTCCACGTTTCGTCCATGCTTCCTGTTTTGTGATCTCGGAGCTCAGCTGAACGTTCGCAGGATAATGCGTCATCACCTCGGCTCCGATGCGATCTTTGAGCGGCGTGATGATCTTTCCGCGAGCCGTGTAATCTTCGGGATTCGCGCTGAAGACAAGTAGCAGATCAAGTGGCAGACGCACGGGGTAACCCTTAATCTGTACGTCGCCTTCCTGCATGATGTTGAAGAGTCCGACCTGAATTTTACCCGCGAGATCGGGCAATTCGTTGATCGCGAAGATGCCGCGATTCGCACGAGGTAGCAGGCCGAAATGGATCGTCAACTCATCCGACAATAGATGCCCGCCCTTCGCAGCCTTGATCGGATCGACGTCGCCGATGATGTCCGCGATCGTCACGTCCGGAGTCGCAAGCTTCTCAACAAATCGATTGTCGCGATGCACCCAGTCGATCTTCGTCTCGTCACCGTGTAGATCGACAGTCTGTCGCCCGTACGCGCTCAGCGGGGCGAACGGATCGTCGTTGATCTCAGAGCCCGCGATGATCGGGATCTCTTCGTCGAGTAGATCGGTGAGCTGTCGTATGATCCGCGACTTCGCCTGACCGCGCAGACCGAGAAGAATAAAATTATGTTTCGCGAGTATCGCGTTCGTGATCTGCGGCACGACCGATTCGTCGTATCCGAGAATGCCGGGAAACAATCGTTCGCCGCCCTGAAGTTTCGTGATGAGATTCGCACGCATCTCGTCCTTCACAGAACGCGACGCGTACCCGCTTGCTCTTAATTCACCCAGTGTCCGTATTGCTGACATAGGTTCATTTTACTCGGATGAGAATTGAATGCTAGTTCCGAGAGGCCGTATGTGAACGGATTTTGGTCGAGCTCGGATTGAGGCTCACCGTGCCCTTTTCGAATTTGAAATTTCAGATTCGAAATTTGAAAAGCGTGGCTCGTATTCGAAGAGATGAATCGTATAGATCTGCAATAGCCACGAGCTCTTGCGTTTCAGCGAGTCCGCGACATTCATCTAATGCGATTCGTCAAGCGCGGAATCCGCAGGTGCGCTTCCAGGGTCATGGTGCCGTCGCTCGAGCATTTCCAGATGCTGCCGGCGGTACTCAGCCATTTGCGCGTCGAACTCGGCGAGCTCCTTGTCTTTAGCGATCCACTTTCGGTCTTCTTTTGTTAGGTATCTGTTTCCTTTGATCTTTGAGTTTTTTAGCGACTCGAGCCAGCCGTTCAGTTGCTTTGAGATGCCGACCGCGCGGTTTATCAAATTTGAAATTTCAGATTTGAAATTTGAAAAGCGTGGGGCGTATTCGCAGAGACGGAGCATAGAGCGACATTCGCCGGCGGAACCCTTGGAAATATAGAGGAAGTAGATGAGCTCTGTGTTCGCTCCTCGTTCAAAACCCTCGGCGATATTATTGGATATGGAAACCGTCGCTCGTTCGAGTTGATTTTTTGTATCACCGAATCCGCGAAAGTCTGCTTTGTCCGTGAACTCAAAGACTTTGAGTGCGAACTCAACTGCTGCTTGCCATACGGGAAGCTCTTCAAAGTTTTTGTATTTCATAACTGACTAGTAACACCGGTTCACGGCGGAGTCTTAAAATGATCTGAAATATTCTTAGTGGTTCTCATTTCACCAGCGACAATGGCGAATAAAAAAGCCCGAAGTTCTCACTCCGGGCTTCCCGCGTCCTTTTCAAATTTCAAATTTCGAATTTCAAATTTGAAACCGTGAAAGTTGAAATCCTTAATACACGTACTTATTCTTCTCGATCAACTCCGCCGCGATCCGCTGCCGAGCCGCAATAGTATTGATCGGCGAATTGTTCTTCGTAAATCTCTTCAACGCGTTGCAATAGACCGAGGCGATGTCGATGTACCGAGCGGCCGCGTCTTCCGACTTAGCGACTGCAATTTTCTTCGCACGCAGCACCGCGGTCTCCATCTGATACGCATCCATGATGATGTCGGCGCAGTTGAGCAAAACTTCCTGCTGGTCCGCAAGCCCCATCATGTATTTCTGCGCCGCGGTTCCTAGTACCATCAGGGCGACCTTCTTCGCATTCGCAGCGAGCTTTGTCTCCAAAGCCAGCAATCCGGTGTCTTCATCGAACTACATCTGCGGATTCAGGATCTCGTCCTGCAGCGCCTTCGCAGCCGGAATAATGCCGAGCTTCCCTTTCATCGCGCGTTTCATCATCTGGCCCGGAATCAGAAGTCGATTGATCTCGTTCGTGCCTTCGAAGATCCGATTGATACGCGAATCGCGATACGCTTTTTCTGCAGGATAATCAGCCGAGTATCCGTAGCCGCCGTAGATCTGGACCATCTCGTCGACGACGTAATCTAGAGCTTCGCTGCACGCGACTTTGTTGATCGACGACTCGACGGCGTACTCCTCGATCGACTGCAGCTTTTTCGTATTGTCTGCACCATCGCCGATCAGCGCGTCGATCATACCGACCGTGCGATATGTGATCGATTCGGCGACCCATGTGCGGATCGCCATCTCTGCAAGCTTGTGTTTGATCGCGCCGAACGATGAGATCGACTTGCCGAACTGCTGTCGCTCGTTCGCGTATTTGAGCGCCTCCGCGAGCGCGAGCTTTGCTCCTCCCGTGACGCTTGCACCGAGCTTGAATCGGCCGACGTTTAGGATGTTGAACGCGATCTTCGCTCCATCACCGACGTTGCCGATAAGATTCGTCGCAGGAATTTTCGCATCCGACAGAATCAGCGGCGTCGTCGATGACGACTTGATTCCCATCTTGTGCTCTTCACTACCGGGCCGACAGTTGTCGCTGCGCTCGACGACAAACGCGGAAAACTTTTCTTTCTCGCCGTCGACCTTTGCAAAGACGATGTACACATCCGCAAAACTTCCGTTCGAGATGAACATCTTCTCGCCGTTGAGCACGTAATGCTGTCCGTCTTCGGTGAGTCGCGCGACTGTCTTCGCACCGAGCGCGTCCGAGCCCGAGCCGGCTTCGGTCAAGCAGTAAGCCGTGATCGTTTCGCCCGAGATGATCTTCGGGATCCAATACTTCTTCAGCTCTTCGGAACCGAAATACAAAATTGGCAGCAAGCCGATCGATGTCTGCGCACCGAATGTCGTCCCGAATCCACCGGCACGTCCGATGTACTCGGCGATCACGACGCCGGTCGTTTGATCGAGACCGAGCCCGCCGTATTCTTCCGGGATCGTCGCACCGAGCAGGCCGAGATCGCCGCCTTTCTTGACGAGCTCACGCGCAATCTCCCACGCGTGCTTTTCAAGCGCGGGAAGCTGCGGCTGGATCTCGTTGTCGACAAACTCGCGCGTCGTCTCGCCGATCATCCGCTGCTCTTCGGTGAAATCCTCAGGCGTGAAGATCTCGGTAGTGTCGGCAATCAGAAACTCACCGCCCTTCATGTATTCCTTTTCCATTTGTGTGTCCATTCGTTCTGCTCCTAGGATTATTTGACCGCCGAGACGCCGAGACGCAGAGTCGGAAATCAGTTCCAGCTTCTTTCTCGGCGTCTTTGCGTCTCTGCGGTGAAAACCTCCGCTTACATCCTTTCAAAAATTCCAGCGGCTCCCATGCCGCCGCCGACGCACATTGTCACCATTCCGTAACGCGCGTTGCGGCGTTTCAATTCCTGCAGCAGAGTCGCAGTCAACTTCGCACCGGTGCATCCGAGTGGATGTCCGAGAGCAACCGCTCCGCCGTTGACGTTTACTTTCGACGGATCCATCTCGAGCAGCTTCATCACCGACAAGCCTTGAGCGGCGAATGCTTCGTTGAGCTCGATGACGTCGATCTGACCTAAGGTAAGACCGGCGAGCTTCAACGCTTTTGGAATCGCGTACACGGGTCCGATTCCCATCTCTTCGGGCAAACATCCGGCGGTCGCAAACGAAACGAATCTTGCGAGCGGCGTAAGTCCGAGTTCCTTTGCTTTGTCTGCCGACATCACGACTGCGGCAGCGGCACCGTCTGACATCTGCGAAGAGTTTCCGGCGGTCACTGTTCCCTGAGCATGGAATACGGCACGAAGTTTCGCGAGTCCTTCGAGCGACGTGTCGACACGCGGGCCTTCGTCCTGTGCAAACACGATTTCCATGCGGCGAACGCGTCCTTTCTCATCAAACTCATCTACAAAAACATTCACCGGCACGATCTCGTCCTTGAATTTACCTTCGGTGATCGCGGCGAGCGCTTTCTGATGCGAGTGATAAGAAAACTCGTCCGCCTGCTCGCGGGTGATCTCGTACTTGCGTGCGAGGTTCTCCGCCGTCAGGCCCATGTTGAGATAGTAGTCGGGATATGTTTCGGCGAGACCCGGATTCGGTCTGAAGGTATTACCTCCCATCGGGATCGCCGTCATCGATTCGAGACCGCCGGCGACGATCGCGTCGGCACCACCTACCTGAATGCGTTCGGCGGCGAGGGCGATCGTCTGGAGCCCCGACGAGCAATACCGATTGACGGTCATGGCCGACGTCTCGACGGGCAACCCGGCAAGGATCGACGAGGTGCGAGCCACGTTCATTCCCTGCTGTGCTTCGGGAAACGCGCAACCCATGATCACGTCGTCGATGAGAGATTCGTCGATGCCGGCTCTCGACACCGCCTCTTTGATCGAAGCTGCTCCCAACTCATCCGAACGCGTGTTCTTCAACGTGCCCTTAGGCGCCTTTCCGACAGCCGTACGCACGGCTGAGACTATTACTGCTTCTTTCATAATCTTCTAGCTACTCCGTCGTTCGAAGGATGTGACGACAATCATTAGCCTTGCAATTGGAAGAGATGGCACACAACTGATGTCCTATCCGTCACCCTACGACCACTCTTTACCGTGTAATTACCGACTCCCACCTCAAACGTCTGCCTCTTATAACCTGACTCTTGCCCACCCTCAGCCGCAACAAACAAAACCAAGGGGCTAGACGAAACTTCGTATTTGACACTGCGAGAAAATGCTCCTTCCGCGACCAATATGCTTGCTTCCTCAATAAGCTCACTTTCTCCATCTGCGTAGTCCCACTCAATGATGGCTCCGTCGAATCCCATAAATTCGGGTAGCCATGTTGCCATCGAATTCTCCGTACTTAGGACGAAAGCAGTTCCGTTATTTATGTCAATTACACCCGCCAAATCGTTAACGTCACATGCCTTGTCGTAATCCGTCGCGACATCCAATCCCCACCTGAATTCTGCCTCAACGACCCGACCATCGGACGGCGCGTCGCTTCCTTCCCAGAAAGTAAGAAGTCGTGACTCCATCGTTATAAGAGGACCACCGTCGCCCGTCACCCATCGATATTGAAATGACGAATTTTCTGTCATCCACCTGAACCCCGATGACTGTCACTCCCCGTTCTAGCGTCCTCTGAAGTCTCGCCAATCTGCTTTTCGAATTCTAGGTCGACGCTCTGCTCAACAACCTTCTTCGAATCCATCAACTTCACGCTCAGTTCCCAAAGCTCGCCCATTAGGCGAAGACGCTCAGTCACTTCCGATGGAGACATATCTACCATCACTTTCGCTCCAACTCTTTGATGTCGACCAGATCCTGGTCGCGCCCGCTGATTGTCTTCAGCTCAATCAGTCCCTGATTCGTTCATATCCCAACTTCAACTTCCTGAGCGTCGATCAATCGCAGTACGCTTGGTTCGATCTCAAGCAGAAATCCTCGCTTCCCGCCGTTTATAAAAATTCGATCGAGCTCGAAGATCGTCTTTTCGGCAAATACCGGCAGCGTCGTCTTCGTGCCGAACGGCGATGTTCCTCCGACAAGATAGCCGGTAAGTTTCGAAGCCTTCTCCGGCGTAACAGACTCGATGGATTTAACACCCAGATACCGCGCCAGATTTTTTGTCGAGACTTCTTTGTCACCATGCATAAGAACTATCAACCCCTGCTTCTCATTTGTCTCGAAGACGAGAGTTTTTATGACCGCGTGTTCGTCGACTTCCAACTGCTTTGCCGATTCCGCCGTGCCGCCCTTCTCGACGTATTTGTAAATTCGCGGAACGAAATTTACTTTTCTCTCCCTGAGAAATCGAACGGCGGTCGTTACGGGAACATCATCCGACATATATGAACTGTTATATTCAGTGGATAGTTATAAGTGACAAGTGACAAGTTCTTCACTATCCACTTATCACTTATAACTATCCACTGAATAAATCTATCTGACTTCCTTGTACCTAGAACAATTCACCAGATGGTCATTGACCATCCCCGTCGCCTGCATGAACGCGTACATGATCGTCGAGCCGACGAAATTGAATCCGCGCTTTTTCAGATCTTTGCTGATCGCGTCGGAAACTTCCGTCTTAGCCGGGACCTGAGAAGACTCTTTCAATTTGTTATCGATCGGCTTGCCATCAACAAACGACCAGATGTATTTGTCGAATGATCCGAACTCGTTCTGCACCGCGAGAAATGCTCTGGCGTTTGAGATCGCCGATGCGATCTTCAGACGATTCCGAATAATGCCTTCGTCCTGCAGAAGCTTCTCGACTTTCTTGTCCGTGTATCTCGCCACCTTGTTCACATCGAAACCGTCGAATGCCTTTCGATAGTTCTCACGTTTGCGTAGAATCGTGTCCCAACTCAACCCGGCTTGAGCTCCTTCCAAAATTAGAAATTCGAACAGACCTCGATCGTCATGCAGCGGCTTGCCCCACTCTTCGTCGTGATAGCGGATCGAAAGCTCGTTTGTCGGCCAGTTGCAACGTTTCATAAATGTACGACAGCCTTTCTAGGCTGTCGGGGCGTGAACAGCCTGGAAAGGCTGTTCTACATCCATCACGCGTTTCGCTTGATCGAAATGCCTACGGCAATGCACGGACAGGATCGTCAATGTGTCGTCGAGACTGTACGTCACGACGCCAAGTAGCGGCGATGTGATAATCGTATTTTTCGCATCCGGTAATCTCCGTAACGCTTCGACGAGCTGATCCTGATGTTCGCAAAATCGCTCGATGATGTCGTCGCCGATCTCGCTGGCCGACGGTTGTGCCTTCGATGTCGTCTTCATTTTTTTCAAATTCTTCGGATCGAGATTTTTAATCAGGAATCTTCCGAAGAATCCGCTAAGCGGAGAATACTTTTCCCAGGGCGACGGCGACGTCCTTTTAGCCAATCGGTCAAACACCGGAAAGTAAAGACTGTGCGTCGTGATCAAATGATCGAAACATTGGGCTACGCTCCAACTCTTCTCCGCCGGTTTCCAGTTGAGCTGCTCGGATGTAAGGCCGCCGAATGTTGCACGCGCATCGACAGCGACTTGCGTTAGATCCGTTATTCGTTCATCCATACCGTTTAGAGTGCGCGATTTATCGTGTAGTTTTCTTCGCGATTCACGCGGACTTTGAAGACTCTCATGTAGACGACGCAGTTAGTCGCGAAGAAAACTACGCGATAAATCGCGCACTCTGAACATTAGTTCCTCAGCGGCTTTCCCGTTTTCAACATCGCCGCGATCCGATCTTGCGTTTTTCGCTCGCCGCATAAACTTAGAAACGCCTCTCGTTCGAGATCGATCAGATACTGCTCGGAGACGTATGCCGTATGATTCATGCTTCCGCCGCTCATGATGTTCGCGAGCTTCTTGCCGATGAGCTGATCGTGATCTGAGATGAATCCGCCGCGCGACATCATATGCAGTGCGAGTTTCATCGCGGCCTGTGCAGATTCACCGAGTACCAAAATGTCGGTTCGTGGAACCGGCTGAACATAACCCGACGCGTCGAGGTTCAAAACTTCCTGTTTCGCATCGGCTATCAAACGATCGCCGTTCATCGAGATCGAATCGACATCGCGAAGGAATCCGAACGACTTTGCTTCCTGCGCCGACGTCGCGACTTTTCCCATTCCCAAAAGCTCAAAAGTTTTCTTCAAGAAGGCGAGCGGATCCGCGTCGGGAACTTTTGCGGCGGCATCCATCGCACGCATCGTCATCTCCTTCGTTCCGCAGCCGGCCGGGATCAAACCGACACCGACTTCAACTTGGCCCATGTAAGTCTCAGCCGCCGCTCGAATTCGATCGCCGTGCATCGAGATCTCGCATCCGCCGCCGAGCGTCAAACCATACGGCGCGGTCACAACGGGCTTCGCCGAATATCGCAGACGCATGATCGATCTTTGCAAGCCGGCGACCATCGTGTTGATGTCGTCCCACTCTTCTTCCTGGGCGGCGAGAAGCAGCATCATCAAATTCGCACCGGCAGAAAAATTCCCACCCTGATTTCCGACGACGAGTCCTTTGAAATTCTTTTCAACTTCGTCGATCGCGAAGTTCATCATCTGAACCGTGTCGCCGCCGATCGAGTTCATCTTCGAGTGGAATTCGAGACATGCGACTCCGTCACCGAGATCGATGAGGGATGCACCCGGATTCGATTTGATGACACCGGTCCGTTCTTTCAAGGATTTCAGAACGATCACGCCGGGCTGCTCCGGCATCGGCCTATATTCGCCGCCGACTAAATCATAAAAAGACTTCTGACCGCTCTCGTTCTTATAAAACGTCTCGGCACCAGACTCGAGCATCTTCTCGACATTCGCCGGAACGGCCTGGCCTTCCTTCTTCATCCGCTCGACGGATTCGCGAACACCGATCGCGTCCCATGACTCGAAGACTCCGATCTCCCAACCGAATCCCCACTTGAGCGCGTTGTCGACCTCGACGATCGTATCCGCGATCTCGGGAATTCGATTCGCCGCGTAGCGGGAAATCCGTGACGAAGTTTTCCATAAAAATTCGCCGACGCGATCATCGCCCCAGACAAGTGTCTTGACGCGTTTCGGGAGATCGTCGATTCCCTTCGCTGCGTCGAGCGATGGAAATTTCGTCTTCTGCTGCGGCTTATATTCGAACGTGTTCAGATCGAGCTCGAGGATGACGCGATTTCCGTCTGCATCGGTCGACTTTTTATAGAATCCGCCTTTGGTTTTGTCACCAAGAAACTTCTTCTCGAGCATCTTCTCGATCACATCCGGGATCTGAAAAGCGTCGCGGTCCTCATCATCGGGAATCGCCGGATACAGATTCTTATTTACGTGGACGAGTACGTCGAGACCGACGAGGTCCGACGTGCGAAAAGTTGCCGACGACGCGTGGCCGATGGCCTTGCCCGTGATCTGATCGATCTCAGTCGGCGTGAACCCCATCCCGATCATCTCGTGCACCGTCGCCATCATTCCGAATGTACCGACGCGGTTCGCGATGAAGTTCGGACGGTCCTTTGCCGGCACGACTCCTTTGCCGAGACGTTGATTCAGAAAGCCCGACATTTTGCACGCCATTTCGCCATCCGTCCACTCAGTCGGAATAAGCTCGACGAGTTTCATGTAGCGGGGCGGATTAAAGAAATGGACACCGACGAAATGTGATTTGAAATCGTCGGAGAACGGCTCGGCGATCGACTTGATCGGAATACCACTCGTATTGGTGGCAATGATCGCACCCGGCTTGCGATTCTTTTCGACCTCCGCGAAAACTTTGTGTTTGATCTCGAGATTCTCGACGACGGCTTCGATGATCAAATCGCAATCCTTGAGCTTCGCCATATCGTCGGAGAAATTTCCGAGCGAGATGAGTTTCGCGTTGTCACCGAGCATGAACGGTGCGGGGCGAAGTTTCTTCGCCGCTTCGAACAGGGACGCGACGACTCGGTTCCGGACCTTCGGCGACTCGAGCGTCAGTCCCTTTGCCTCTTCATCCGGTGTCAGTTCGCGCGGAGCGATATCGAGCAGAAGCGTAGGTATTCCAGCGTTTGCGAGGTGAGCGGCGATGCCCGCTCCCATTGTTCCCGCCCCGAGAACGGCGGCCTTGTTTATGTTCATATGATCGAAAAGCTCTCAACTAAAAGCTTGAATTTTCGACGAAAGTATAACTGAATGAGCATTCATTCAGCAACTGAAACGATGAAATTTAAGGTAATTCCCGGAAAAAAGCCATGCTGTCAGTTTTACTAGCTTACGCCAGCGTCGGGAAGGACTATGATCGAGCATGAAAAGGTTCGAAATCTCACGAGCCTGCCCGCAAAAACTCCGGACAAGCCAATGAGATCTAGGCCTTTAAGGAGGCCACATGGCAAGGCAATTTACCCCCAGTATCGCTGGCTATTCACTTCTCTTTTTCTCGCTCGCCTACTCCGCGACAACTCTCGCTCAGGATCCTCAATCAGGGGCCACCGCCGCCCGGAACTCGACTCGAACCCGGAGTCGGTCGACAACACAGCGCCACGCCCCTCCCACCGCAATTGCCTCGCTCGATAGACCTGCCTCATTCGCATTACCGGCCGTCGTGATCTACTATTCGCGCGACGGAGCCGAAGTCGCTGACCGCAAGGCGTCTAATATCGAAAAGCGTAACGACGGTATCGGCGAGTCGATAACGATCCGATATGGAAGTAAGAAACCTGTCGTCTCGGAACTCGCGAAAACCGAGCAGCGTCCGGGCCGCGTACCAAAACAATCTTCGCCACTAAATTCATCCCGCCCGAAATCTCAGACGTCGAATGTAATAAAGCCATCGATAGATACACGCCCGGCGGATTTCACGTCCAAGTCCGGGACAATCGCAGCCGCAACTCCACCAGAATCGCAACCGGTCACGACTCCAGAGAAACCCGCGGATTCCGGAACGGCAGATTCGAAACCTTCCGAGACGGCATTGCCTGAGGCGATCGTAAAAGACGAGATCGCGAAAGTGATCCCACCCGCCGGTTTAGGATCCAAGACCGACACACCAGTGACCGTCGATGTTACCGCGCCTTCACAAACAGGCCGTGATGTGGGCTCGGCAGTTGCGACTGGGTCAGACCTTAAAACCGTCGTAGCTCCAAAATCCAATCCGCCGGACGAAACGAAACCCGCAACAGAAAATGTTTCTCTGCCGAACACTCCAACCAAGTTGACTGACGAACATATCTCACCCACGACCTCAGATTCCGTCGCGAAGATCGATGTCGAAACCTCGCCTAATTCCGATCCGAAACCGACTACCGAAGTCATTGCTCCGCCGCCCGTAGCCAAATCAACCGCCGGCACTAGTCCCGCAACCGAAGCCCTTGCCGCTCCGCCGATACCGAACGCTCCGGCGGCAGTTGGAACCGCGAAGGAAAATCCGGTAGTACCGACTTCATCGAGAGAAGCCGCCGCAGCAGCACCGCCGCTGACGAACTCGCCCCTTGAGACAAAACCGGTGACTGCGAACGCATTGGACGCTTCACCGTCGACGGTTCCCGCGACTGAATCGAAGTCCACATCAGAAACCTCCTCGACAGTGATCTCCGCTTCCTCAAACGCTGTCGCTCTGAATAACTCGGCGATCCAGTTGATTCGCGAATCGAGATTCGAGGAAGCATCCGAACAACTTCGTCGTGCCATCGACGCGAAACCGGACGCGTACAAACTGCATCGGAACCTTAGTATTGTTTATGAACGGCTGAATAAACTGGATGACGCGCTCAAGTCCGCAGAGGCCGCGATGAAGCTCGCCCCGGGCGAACCGTCGGCGGTAATGCAGCTCTGCAGCGTACAGCTTCAGGTGCAAAAGTACAGCGAGGCTCTGCACTGTTATGAGAACCTGAGAAAGCTCGGCCCGCTTGATACGGTTTCGCAGACTTCATACGGTGTCGCACTGCTCCGGTCCGGAGAAACACGGAACGCGATCGCTGTGCTCGAGAAGGTCGCTGCGACCGTCCCCCTGACTAGCCAAACTCTGAACGCTCTCGGCGTCGCGTATTTCGACGATAAGCGATTTGCCGATGCGGTTTCGGCATTTAAGAAAGCAGTCGAGGTTGATCCGGATCAGCACGGGCTCCGATTTAATCTGGCGATCGCGTATCTTTCGAAAGGAAATAAGGAAGGTGCTCTCAGCCAGTACAGAATATTGAAAGAGTCGGACGCCAGGCTTGCGGAGCAACTTTACCTCATCTTATTCCGCGATAAGGTCGTCTCCGCCGATCAACTAAGGTCTCGCTGATCTGATCATGATCCGTTACCGCGGTCGAGCAGTAAAACGAGCTTGGGCTCTCGTTTATCGCGAGTGTTTCTTCCCCGGTCGTTCTGTCGCCGAACCCTTTGGTCTCTTCATTCAGCCCGGCCCATCCTCGTTAATATCTTCTTCCGGAATCCGGCTCGTTCGACCTCTACATCAAAAAAACCATGCGGCGGTTCACGGGCATGTAGAAATGCACGTCGAGATCGATCGGCTCCCGACTTCGGGAAGATTATCGAATGCGCCGCAGGCCATTACCTCTTCGGATCTTCTCCTCGATGCGCTTTCCGCGGACATATTTTTAGAACTGTTTAGATTATTTAACGAAATAACGTAGACGCGGTTTCGACAAACATCGGATACTTCGATCGATCAGACAAAGCAAACTTCCTTTTTGGAATGAGCACGCGTTTCCCACGTTCTCCGCTGCTTTGCTCGTTCGTTCTCAAAATCAAAAAAGAAAGAGGAAACAATCATGAAATCTCTCCACAATATTGTATTAGTTTCTCTATTGTCGCTGGGTGCGTTGTCGGTCCACGGCCAGGCTTCCATGACAAGTCGCAACGTATCCGATAACGATGCCAAGACTCCATCCAAGCGGGGCCCGATCTTTCGAGCAAACAAAGATCAGGTAACTACCGCCCAAAACATGCTGAAGAAAAAAGGCTCGTACAGCGGCGAGGCGACGGGCAAGCTCGATCCCGCGACTCGTGACGCTCTCAAGTCGTATCAGAAAGATAATGGACTTAAGGCGACAGGAACTCTGAACCGGGCGACTCTTGAAAAAATGGGAATCGCCCTGACCGACCCGCAAAAAGCGATTCCCGCTTCGCCGAGTTCCTACGCAAGTGCGAAGGCTGCGGGCGATGGCAAGCCGCGACGGGCCGTCTTTCGTGCGACGAAGGATCAGATCGTCGAGGCTCAGAAACGTCTTAAAAGCGGCGGCATGTATTCCGGCGAAGAGACCGGGAAGCTCGACGATCCGACACGCGAGAGCCTGAGAAAATACCAGGAATCCCACGGCATCAAAGTCACCGGAACCTTGAATCAGATTACTCTTGAGAAAATGGGAATCGAGCTTACGGATCGGCAGAAAAGCTCCGATAGTCAACCCAAAGGAGCTGACGATTCGCGCTGAAATACACGGCGGTGGTGCGCGGCCGGAACTATCGATCCCGGCCGCGCTTTCATCGCCGGTCACCTGCTATAATTCGCAGGATGAAAAACGCAATCGTTCTCTTGTTGATTCTGTTCTCGGTCGCCGCGACACATGCGCAGTCGGCGAGCGAGGTCTCGAAAGCAAAAACTGACATAGTCGCGGTTATGGACGCGCAGGCAGCCGCATGGAATCGCGGCGATGTCGTCGAGTTCATGCGCGGTTATTGGAAATCGACGGATCTTGTTTTTGTTGGTGGTGACGGCGTTACTCGAGGATGGCAACCGACACTCGACCGATATAAGAAGAATTACAACTCGATCGAGAAGATGGGCTTCTTGAAGTTCAGCGATCTTGAGATCGATGTGCTTTCAAAAACATCGGCGGTCGTCCTCGGGAGCTGGTCTCTTATCCGATCGAATGACAACCCGCACGGAAAATTTACGTTGATCTTTAAGAAGTTCAGCGACGGATGGAAGATCGTTCACGATCACACGTCATAATCTTTCAGGTTTTCGTAAGCTCGCGAAGCGAGCGGCGGGATAAAGCCCCGGGTGGAGCGTTGCGGAACCCGGGGAGAATAACAACATTGAGCGCAAGCTCGCGTAGCGAGCGACGGATCAGCTTAATTACGCCGTCGGTCGCTTCGCGAGATTCGTTTCTTTCACAAACCTCCCCGGGTTTGCACCCGGGGCTTATGCCGCCGCTCGCATTCGCGAGCTCAGACGGGCGCCTAGGAATGCGACTTGCTTTTGTTACCTCATGTGTTCAGAAACAAAACACAAGGGGTACATATGAATCGACAAGAATCAATTGAAAAGATCCGCGAACTTACACACGGCATCGACTTTTGCATGCTGACGACGATAGATGGCGAACATCTTCGCAGCCGGCCGATGTCGACTCAGGAATTCGAATTCGACGGCGATCTGTGGTTTTTCACTAGCGATAACACGCACAAGGTCGACGAACTTGAGAAGCATAAGCGAGTGAACGTCGCTTACTCGAACCCGGACGACAATGTTTATCTGTCCATCTCCGGCAGGGCCGAGGTCGTGAAGGATCGCGCGAAGATCGAGGAGCTTTGGAGCCCCGTTCTCAAAGCATGGTTTCCGGAAGGATTGGATGATCCCCATCTATGCCTTCTGAAGATTCCCGTCGAGCAGGCGGAATACTGGGACGCACCGTCGAGCAAGATCGTTCAATTATTTGGAATGGTAAAAGCGATCGCGACCGGTCAAGAAGCCGACTACGGCGAGAATAAAAAGATCACGTTATAAAACTGGCGGAAACGGAATCGAGTATTGGATAATGACGTCGAGTCATTATCCAATTTTTGTTTTCCGGAGTTCCAAGATGAAAATCGTCCACGCGCTCGTCGTTCTGTGTCTTTCTTTTGTTATCGTCTCGGCGCAACCGTACACGATCCAACAATATCTGAACATCAAATCCGCAGGTTCGCCGACGTTTTCTGCCGACGGAAAACGCATCGCATATCTGACGAATGTCTCCGGCACATCGCAGATCTGGATCGTCGATCTTCCGAACGGCCAGCCGAAACAGATCACGAACTACGATGACAACATCGGCTTCGTCCGATGGCTGCCCGATGACAGCGGGATCATCTTTGGCAAAGCACACGGCGGTGATGAGAACACGCAGCTCTTCTGGATGAAGACCGACGGCACCGGCGTTCGTGAATTAACTAATGATCCGAAAGTACGCCACAACTTCGCTGAAATATCATTCGATGGAAAGACGATCTATTACACATCGAACAAACGGAATCGGACGTTCTTCGATGTTTATTCGATGGATGTCTCGAACGGAAACGAGACTCTACTTTACCAATACGACGGCAACGTCGATGTCGCCGCTGTCAGTGATAGTGGAAAGAAAATTGTCGTGTCGCGCGACGGGATCGAGAAGAGTCTCGACAACGATCTTTACATAATCGATGTCGCAACGAAGAAAGAAGTACATCTCACCCCGCATACCGATGCTTCTGAATTTGGTGACGTACATTTTCTTGCCGACGGTCTGCTCTTCACTACCAATGACAAAAGAAATTTCCAAGGCCTCGCGCAGATGCGGAAGAAAAACGCGGCGGGCGATGATTGGAGTGCGGCGAATCGCGAGACGACCATCTTCGGTGGAGACGTGTGGGATGTATCGGCAGTCGAAATGCGACCCTACGGAAGCGTGATCGCATACACCAGAAACCGTGAAGGCTTCTCAGAGATCTGGCTTGGGGGAGTTGAGACCGGCGGCAAACCGTTGATCAGCACGATCTCAAAATATTTTCAAGGCATCGACCTGCCCGACCGCGGTATCGTTGGCGGATTGACGCTGTCGAATGATCAAACCAAGCTCGCCTTCTCATTTAGCTCGTCAAAGTACAACGGTGATATTTGGATCTACGATTTGAAAAGCAGCTCGCTGCAGCAAGTGACGAAAAGCGATCGAGCCGAAATTCCTCAAGAATCGTTCGTCGCGCCTGAGTTGGTCAAGTTCAAAAGCTTCGACGGACTCTACGTCAGTGCGTGGTATTACAAGCCAAAGGGAATCAATCCGCAGACAGTGAAGGAGTCTCTGAAACAGGCTTACAAAAATCCTGACGGCTTGCCCGTCATCGTTAGCGTTCACGGCGGCCCCGAAGGTCAGGAACGTCCAGGATTCAATCCGCTGTATCAATATTATCTCTCGCGCGGTTATGCCGTTCTCGCCCCGAATGTGCGCGGCTCGACCGGCTACGGAAAAATCTACACGCATCTCGATGACGTGAAAAATCGCGAAGATTCTGTGAAGGATCTAGCATTCGGCGTCGATTGGTTGAAAAAATCCGGCGGTGCCGATCCGAAACGGATCGCCGTCATGGGCGGAAGCTACGGCGGATACATGACGCTTGCAGCGATCACGCTTTATCCCGAATTGTGGGCAGCGGCGGTCGACACGGTCGGCATAGTGAACTGGGAATCTTTTCTAAAGAACACGTCGGGTTATCGTCGACGAAAGCGCGAAGTCGAGTACGGAATGCTCGATCGCGACATCGATTTCCTTCGCGCGATCTCGCCGATCAAAAAGATCGATCGAGTGAAAGCTCCGCTGTTCGTTATCCAGGGCAAGAACGATCCGCGTGTTCCCTACACCGAAGCCGAGCAAGTTGTGAAGGCGTTGAAAGATCGAGGCGCGACCGTTGAATACAAACTCTACGACGACGAAGGTCACGGCATTTCAAAATTAAAAAACCGACTCGAGCTCTATCCTCTCGTCGCCGATTTTTTGGATAAATATATGAAGTAGCGAAAACAAGAATTGCCCGCGAAATACGCGAAAAAGACGCGAAATAAAGAAGGTCTAAATCCTTTCTTTATTTCGCGTCCTTTTCGCGTATTTCGCGGGCAATATTCTTTTGACCTGCTGGTGTTTTGCGATACTAACACTCCGCCATACAACTAGTCGCATCCGACCCACGCGCGGCGTCGAGAACTATCTGGATCGCGAGTCCGTCCTCAAACGTCGCTGCATTCTCAACAACTGTTTCGCCACGCAAAAGCGCTTCGACAATCTTCGGCGCAAACTCCGTAAACCCGCTCGAAAATCCCGTGTCCGGAACGCCCGGGATCGCGTCTCCAAAATCCACGCCGACTTCCTGCCATTCGGTATCGGGAACGGGCTTCGCTATAAACAATTCGCCTCGTGCTTCGACTGCGAGTGCTCCTTCGGTTCCGTAGAACTCGACGCGATGTTTGTATTTCGGATACTCGGTCATCGATACCGACACGAGACCGGTCGCATCCTCCACAAGAGCTCCGTCACGAAATCTCAGGATCATAAGAGATTCATCGTCGCTCGTGACATCACGCAGAGATCCGTCCGACGCCGGACGCTTTTTGATCTGACTCTGGAGTTGGCAGAAGACGTTCGAGATCTTCGTATCGAGAAACCAGTGAAATGAATCGATGACATGCGAGACGATCGCACCGAGCGCTCCGCCGCCTTGCTCGATGTCGGACCACCAGTTCCACGGAATGTTTGCATCGCCTCGATGCGGCGCCTGGAAATGACATTTCACGTGACGCACTGTTCCGATCGCGCCTTCGCGCAGTATTTCATAGGCTCGCATTCGGCCGGGCTGAAATCTCAGTTCATGATCGATCAGTGCGAGTACGCCGGCTTTTGACGCCGCCTCCGCCATCTCGCGAGCCTCCTCCGCGTTCATCGCCATCGGCTTCTCACAAAGAATGTGCTTGCCGTGTTCGATGGCGAACATTGTCATCTCGTGATGTGACTTTGGCGGCGTTGTGATGCAGACGAGATCGACGTCATCGCGCTCGATCGTCTCGCGCCAATTGTCGGTGAAATGTCCGACGCCGAATTCCTCGGCAGTCGACTTTGCGTTCGCGAGGCTCGCGCTTGCTATCGAAACGATCTCCGTATTTTCACAAGATTGAAAAGCAGGAATCTGAACCTTTCGCGCGAAACCCGTTCCGATGATCCCGATCCGAACTTTGTCCATATATCCAAAGTTAGAACAACAGCCGAGGAATTAAAAGTGAAGACAGAATTGCCCGCGAAATACGCGAAAGGACGCGAAATAAAGAAGGTTTAGATCTTTTCTTTATTTCGCGTCCTTTCGCGTATTTCGCGGGCAAAACTGCCGTTTTAATCGATAACGCCCATCTCAAATGCCGGGACGCCCGCCGTCTTCATGAGCTTTTTACCGTTCCGCAAAAAGAATTCGTACTTCTGACGATCGTCGGGGCTCATGTCCGTGATCGCAGCTCCTACGAGATATCGCTCGGTCGATGCATGGATGCCGACGCGCTCGTATCGCTTGCCGATGACCCGCATACGGATCTTCTTGCCGGCCAGCTCCATGTCGACATTCAGAATTCGCTCCTGCCCGACCAGATATTTTTCTTTTATACGGATCGAAGAAACGACGAACCCGATCCCGCTCTCGCTGAGATCGACAGTCTCACCCGAGAGGAACAAGTCCTCGCAGTTCATTGTCAGATTGTGCGGATTTTTCTCGGGAGCGAAGCAGACCTTGACTGGAACCTGAAACTGTTTGCGTACTGATGCTCGCCTTTCTATCCACGAAACGCTGAATTTAGCAGCTAGTTCTCTTAGCATTGGAAGTTAACCTTTTCTTATGAGATTCGGAGAATCCGGGGGAACGGTGAGACAAGGCGGAATCTTAGTTCCGTATAGAATAAAACGTGCAATCCACAATCCATTCCATCATTTTGCAGCCCGGGCCCCGCCATCCCTGCTCGTCAAGTGCGCCTGCCCTTTTGCGTCCTGTTCGACTTTGAACGAAAGCTTCCCGCTTTTGCCGTAAACAGCCGGGACTGCTTCGGCCGAATACGAGTGCCTGTCGCTCGATACGGATACGGTGTAAAGATAGCCCGTCGACTCGCTCGATCGGATATCTTCCGGTAAAAAGTGGGCGTTTATGAGGGCGTTCATGTCGCCGTACAGACCCTGGTTCG
This sequence comes from Acidobacteriota bacterium, assembly GCA_003223025.1. Taxonomy (GTDB): domain Bacteria; phylum Acidobacteriota; class Blastocatellia; order Pyrinomonadales; family Pyrinomonadaceae; genus OLB17. Next base: position 71,736 of record QHXR01000001.1, on the reverse strand, counting down.
TCGCGGAAAAAGCCATCTGAGCCTTCGCTACACGGTCGAGCATCTCTCGAGCGTCGTCCTGGTGCGTCTCGATCCGAAGTGCCGGAAAGTAATTTTTGCCCTGCTGCTTGATCTTCTTCTCGGCAGATTCGTCAACAGTCTGAATGATCCAGACGTCGTTCTGCTTGCGGAGTTTGATCTGCTGAATCTCCTCTTTGTCGAGGTCCTCGTTCGGGAGCTTTGCGGTGACGGTTGCTTTATTGCCGGACGTTATCTCGCCATTGATCTCGAGTTGAGCCGGCACGTATTTGGCGATCGATTCAAAATCGAGTTGGAATTCCTTCAGTTCATCATCCGTCAGGCCTTCGACCGCGGGCCGCAGATTCGTGAGAAAGATCGCCTGCCGAAAACGCTTTTCGCGAAGCGCTTCATAGAACGCGCGAACCGTGTCAGCCGGCCCGTTTGCTTTGATCTCGATCGTCGGAGCATTGCCCTTAAATATCGGTTCACTAGGGTCAACCGGTTTCGCTTCAACGGTTACTTCTGCCGGAGTCTTGGGAGCTTCGGTCGAGCAGCCGTTATTGAGAAGGATGAAGACGGAAAGGATACAGACGATGAGTCCGAATCTGGAAAACACTGATCGCATCAATTGTGCTCCGAAAATACTGCTGTGGTGTAAAGATTTTTACGTTGAGCGCGTTGTCAACGTGGAAAGGACACGCCATTCGCATTATAGCGTGTCGATTCGGAGTAAGGGAAGAAGTTTTTTTGGTCTTAAACTCGCGAGGCGAGTGACGGCATAAAGCCCTCGGTGGAGCGAAGCGGAACCGGGGTTCGAACATGACACGCAAACGAGCTCGCGTATGCGAGCGACGGATTTCAATCTTCTCGATCCGCCGCTCGCCTACGCGAGCTCTATTCTTTGCTGACTTTAACCCCGGGCTTCCGCCTTTGGCTCACGCCCGGGGCTTTACGCCTTCGCTCGCATTCGCGAGCTTTTCTTACAAGTTACCGTCGCTCGCGTTCACGAGCTCCAAAGAGTGCGTTTACAGATTACCCTCGCGGACCTGAGTCGCATCGGCCTCTTCGCCGTCATTGCGGCCTTTGCCGCGAAGCAGCATTTCACGACCCACGAAATATAGGATCACGGCGAGGACGGTGAACGGCAGCAACGCCAGCACGTCGGTGAAACCGCCGGCGCCACCGTCGAAGAACGGATTGCTCGCCTTCGACCAATCGCCAAATTTATCCTGGACTTCCTTGAGCCACGGAACGACCGCGAACACGGCGATCAGGATTCCCGCGATCGCACCACCCGCGATATAGCCCGACGCGAGCAGTACTCCGTTCGACTTATCCGTCTCGGCGATGATCTGCTCTTCGGTCAGATTCCGTCTCGCAAGTTTTCTCTTGAGCCATATATCGACCGCGTATCGAACGATACCGCCTACGAAGATCGGAGCAGAGGTCGAGATCGGCAGATAAATTCCGACCGCGAATGCGAGCGAAGGCACTCCCGAAACTTCCAGGACGATCGCCATCATCGCACCAAGGATCACAAGACCCCACGGCAGATTTTGTCCGAGCACGCCTTTGATGATGTAGCTCATCAGTGTCGCTTTCGGAGCGTCGAAACGCTCGAGGTCTTTGCCTTCGTCGTCCTTCTTCAAGATCCCGTTGATACCCGGATCGACAAAGTAAACCGGTTTGCCCTGCGTGTTGACGAGATACTTTCCTACCTGGCCGGACGCCGGATCAGTATTCTGCCAGACGCGATAGGTTTCTGTATCGACGCCCTCGAACTTGCCCTTCGCATGTTCGGACTTGATCTGGCCATTCTCGCGGAACAGTTTGTCTTCAGTCACCGTCGTGCGACCTTCGACGGACGCGACGTCGACCTTTTGATAATACGTTCGCGAGCTATTCAAAAAGATTAGAAGCGAGCCGAGCACGAGTGCCGATGCGAGCGCTCCGACAAGGATCGCGATCTGCTGATTCTTCGGAGTTGCACCGACCCAGAATCCGGTCTTCAGATCCTGTGACGTCGTGCCGCCATTTGAGGCGGCGATGCAGACGATTCCGCCGATCGACAGCGCCGTAACAAAGTACGGATCCGCGGCCGTCCAACCGAGAAGCAGGAACGCGAGACATGTGATGAGCAAAGTCGCGACGGTCATACCGGAGATCGGGTTCGATGACGAACCGACTTCGCCCGTCAGACGCGACGACACAGTCACAAACAGAAATCCGAGGAAGACGATCAGAAGTGCACCGAAGAACGAAACGAACGGATGTTGGAAAATACTAAGCCCGAGTTGCGGGAAAAGCATGATCGCGAGGATCAGAACGATGACACCGACGACGACCCATTTCATCGAAAGATCGCGATCGGTTCGCGGAGTTCCGCCGTTCAGTCCGCTCGAACCACCGCGAAGATCGGCGAGTCCGCCTTTCAAACCGTGAACGATCGTTGGAAGACTGCGGACGAGCGAGATAATTCCCGCCATCGCAACCGCACCGGCGCCGATGTACAGAACGTAAGCTCCGCGGACGCCGTCCGGACTCATCTCGGCGATCGTCTTGCTCAGCTCCGGAGCGACCGGTGTCGTCATATTCCCGCCGAAGAACTTGATCATCGGGATTAGAACCAGATACGACAAAATACCGCCGCCCATCATCAGACCGGCGATCTTTGGTCCGATGATGTAGCCGACGCCGAGCAGCGTCGGATCGTTATCAAGCTTGACCGATCCGCCTTTGAAAGTGCTGTCGCTGAATTCTTTCGTCGGAGTATTCTTCCAGAAAAAGAACACCTGCATGAGAACGTTGAAGATGAAGCCGATCACGAATCCGATCGAGATGATCTTTCCGCCTTGAAGGGCTGCGTCGTCGGTGTCGGCGGTGTTGCCTTCGTGCGACGCTTCTCGAGATTCTTTTGACGCACCGGCCTTGAGCACCTCGGCGCATGCCGTGCCTTCCGGATATTTCAGATAGCCGTGCTGATCTTTGATGAGAGCGCGTCGGAGCGGGATCATCATCAGGATGCCGAGCAGTCCGCCCATGATCGCGACGAGCATAACTCGCGTCAGATCGAGATCGAATCCGAGGATCATGATCGCCGGCATCGTCACGCCGATTCCGAATGCGATCGACTCGCCGGCCGAGCCTGCGGTCTGCATCACGTTCGCTTCGAGTATCGTCGCATCGCGCATGCCGATCTTCGACAGCAATCGGAAGAGCGTGATCGCGATGACGGCGACGGGAATCGATGCCGAAACCGTCAAACCGGTTTTCAGCACGAGATAGAGCGACGAAGCGCCGAAGATGATACCGAGGACTGTTCCGACCAAAAGCGGAAGGATCGTCAACTCACGCAGATTCGACGAGTCCGGAATGTATGGACGGAAATTCTCGAGAAATGGATTCTTCATCCGAAAAAAGGCCTCCTGATTGTTGTCTGTTCCGTTTCAGCGGGTGGAGCTCTCGCCTACGACGGTTTGTAACGCTTGGATGCTGCTTGATGGGGATACTTCTGCATTGCAATTTACATTGGAGAACGTTAAAACGCAATACGACAGGCGGAAACACAGTGGCCGCGATACGTCTTCACTGCTTTGACGCAATTAACCGCAGATGACACGGATGACGCGGATCAAAACAAAGATAGGATGGGTTTAATCTGCGTTATCTGCTTCATCTGCGGTTAAAGAACTGGCTCTTGTCAGGACGCGCGGCTTGCCCCCGCTCTTTCTTCTGCTAGACTTACAAAAATTCTTCCGGAGCAATCCCCAAACATGAAATCAATCTCTGCGTCTCTCCGTCTCTGCGGTTTGATAGTGCTCACGAGCATCTCGATCCTCGCTCAAGTTCCAGCGCCAAAAGACGTCATCGGCTTCGTACCCGGCGACGATCGGAAGCTCGCGAGTTGGACGAGTGTCGTCGAGTATTTCAAAAAGCTCGACGCGGCGAGCGATCGTGTGATGTTCGAAGAGATCGGCAAGACGACGATGGGAGCTCCGTTTGTCTATGCGACGATCTCGAGTCCGGAGAATCTCAAGAACCTTGAGAAGTACAAACAAATCAACGCAAAGCTCGCCGATCCCAGAACATTCAAATCGAATGACGTCGAGGCGAAGAAGCTCATCGCCGAAGGCAAAACGATCGTCCTCATCACCTGCGGAATTCACTCCGACGAAGTCGGCGGGACGTTATCGTCGATGCTCATCGCGCATCGACTCGCCTCCAGCAACGAACCCGACATCAAAAAGATCCTCGACAACACGATCATCCTTCTCGTCCCGAGCTTGAATCCCGATGGCGTCGACATTATAAAAAACTGGTACGACAAAACGCTCGGCACGCCGTACGAAGGCACCGATCCGCCGGAGCTTTATCACAAGTACGTTGGTCACGATAACAACCGCGACTGGTACGCGTTCACGCAGGTCGAGACGCAGCTCACAGTCGACAAGATTCACAACGTCTGGCATCCGCAGATCGTCCACGACATCCATCAGCAAGGCGCGAATGGTTCGCGACTTTTCCTGCCGCCATACATGCAGCCGGTCGAGCCGAACGTCCCGAAGCAGATCGTCGAAGGCTACACCGAGCTCGGCAACTATATGGCGAAGACGATGCGTGACGCCGGCTTTCAAGGCATTACGACCGACTCAACATACGACGCATGGACACCGGCCCGCGCGTATTCGCATTATCACGGCGGAGTAAGGATATTGTCTGAAACCGCGTCGGCGAAATTAGCAACGCCGGTCACGATCAAGTTCGAAGATCTGCGCCCCGGTCTCGGCTACGATCCGAAGAAAGAAACTCCGAAATTCGGCCCGGTCTGGAAAGGCGGCGAATGGCATCTCCGCGATATCACGAACTACATGACGACCGCTGCGTTCATCCTTTTGAATCACGCATCGGACAATCGCGAGCGATGGCTTTCGCGGTTTTATGAGATCGGAAAGGAAGCGGTGCGGACTCGGAAGAAAGGCGAGTTGTTCGCTTACATAATCGATGACGAACGGAGCAAATATGGCTTTGGCCTCTGGTTGCCACTTTTTAAAGGCGCAGTTGAAAGAAAAGAAGCTAGGAGTTTTTCTTTAGACGGAAAGAGTTATCAGGATGACACCTATGTCATCCCGATGGAGCAACCTTATGCGAGCTTCGCCAAGGCTTTGATAGAGAGCCAGGCCTATCCTGATCTAAAAGATAACGGAGGCAATCCGATTCCCCCCTACGACGTGACCGCTCATAGTTTGCTATTGCTAACTGACACTCATGTCGACAAGATCTTTCATCGCTTTAACATTCCACCTGAACGAAAGACCGGGAAGTGGGATGGGTACGAACCTCCTCCGCCTAGCGTCGAAACGCTAACGTTAACGAAGAACCCTCCTAAGATAAAAGAGAGGGCTCTATACAAATCGCATGTACCCGTGATGGACGAAGGATGGACGCGTTGGACAGTTGAAAAGTATGGCCATTCAATCCTTCGCTCAGATTTTAGAAACGAGGAATTCAAGTATCGCTCGGTGGTCGACTCGGAGATAAAGGCCGGTCATCTCGCCGACGATCTTTTACTGATCGTCTTCCCCGACCAATCACCCAACCAGATCCTCAACGGCTACGCAAAAGGCGCGATGCCGGATGAGTACACGGGCGGTGTCGGGAAAGAAGGCGTCGAGACTCTGAAGAAGTTTGTGGAGAACGGCGGGACGCTCGTCTTCCTAAACCGCGCATCGAACTTCGCGATCGAGCAATTCAATCTTCCGGTGCGCGATGTCACGCGCGGTCTCGCACGCAAAGACTTTTACATCCCCGGCTCGATCCTTCGCACCGAGCTCGACACGACGCACCCGATCGCGAAAGGAATGCCGCAGCAATCGATCGCGTGGTTTGAGAACGGACCTGCTTTTGAAGTTTTGAGTCCCGGCTTAAGCCGACCTCTGCCGCCTGAAGGCGGAACTCAAAACGGGACTCAGAGCGGGACTCAAAACATCCGCGTGATCGCTCGCTACCCATCCGATCCTAAAAAGATCCTCCTCTCCGGCTGGGCGCTCGGTGCGGAAAAGATCGCGGGCAAGGCGGCGCTGATCGAGTTCACAATCGGGAAAGGAAAGATCGTATTGTTCGGCTTCCGTCCGCAGTATCGAGGACAGTCGCTCGCAACGTTTCCCTTATTGTTCAACGCGATCTCTAACTGACGGCTATTAACCGCAGATGACGCAGATGACACAGATCAAAGCAAAATAAATCCGGATTTGATCCGTGTTATCTGCGTCATCTGCGGTTAATAGACCTTAGATATTTTGAACTTCCAAACGCACTCGGCGTAATATTAGCTGTCGAGTTAGTTTCTACGCTCGCACACGATGCTCGTCATCTTTACAGTCGTCCTTCTCATCGCCGCCGCGATAATTATTTTTGTAAGGCGGCAAACCCGTACTCCACTTTTAGAGGACCAAACGCCTAAATATCTGAATGGTGAGAACCTTCGTCCGCTGTTTGCACCGGATGAGGAAGAGCTTCGTGCGCAAGAACGAGAGGAGCGGAAAATGCTCGAAGCGCGGGGCGTTGATCTACGCGAAAACGAGCGTCAAAAAGAGCTTGCAAGTTTTGAGGAATTTCGCCAAACTTGGCGCGAATTGCCAAGTCGTGCGAATACTGTCGAGCTTCTTTTGCGTGCGTCCGAGTTGGAGCGCGGAGATGTTTATCTCGAAGCAATTGATGAGCTATTGCACAAGCGGTCGGACGTCTTCACGGACGACGATATCGCTCAGCTCATCGAAAGCCATTTCTGGCTTCTTCCACAAAGTGAACGAACACCGGGTGTAACATTCACTATCAATCGCGAGCTGGCGGCCCTTCGCGGCCGGGCTCAAACAATATCGGACGAAGAGGCGTCCGATGCCTAAACTCAAATTCAAATGGAACAGTTTTTCCCCTTAATCATTATTGGTGTGATCGGACTGATCGCGCTCGCGGTGCTTTGGTACATCGTCACGCGCTTTCTTGTGAACATCGGCGCGACTGAAGTCGGGATCAAGGAACGCCGCTATCTCGGTCGCCGAATGCCGCAAGGCCGCGTTGTCGCAAACGCCGGCGAGGTTGGTATCCAGGCCGAAGTCTTGAAGCCGGGTCTTCACTTCGTTCCGTATCCGATCGAACGCGTATCGCAGAAAGTTCCGCTGATCGAGATCGGCGCCGATGAGCTTGGCATCATCGAAGCGATCGATGGGGAGCCGATGCCGATGGGCAGCATCTTTGCTCCGGACCGTGCGCAGAATGCGCACAATAATTTCCAGGACCCGATCGCGTTCATTCGCGAAGGCGGCGTAAAAGGCATCCAGCTTAGAACATTGCCTCCGGGAAAATGGGCGATCCATCCTTATCTGTTTCATGTCTCGATCGCGCAGAGCACCGCGATCCCGCAAGGTAAGGTCGGTATCGTGTCCAGCGCCGACGGATCACAGCTCGACCACGGACGTCTTCATGGTAAGGCGATCGAGAATCACAAGAATTTTCAGGACGCGGAAGCGTTCATCTACAACGGCGGTCAGAAGGGTCCGCAGGTCGAGATCCTGACACCGGGTACGTACCGCATCCACACGCAATCGGTCTCGTCCGAAAATAGTGATGCTATGCCGGGTCTTTTTAATATCCGGCTCTTCGACGCGACTGTGATCAGCGAAAATCAGATCGGACTTGTCGAAGCACTCGATGGTGCTCCGCTCGATCCGAAGGATTACGTCGCGACTGCGAAAGAGGGACACGATAATTTCCAGGACAGCAACACGTTCATCACGTCGGGCGGACAGCGTGGTCCGCAGAAGGACATTCTTCTGCCCGGAACTTATTACATTAACCCGCTTCTCTTCAAAGTAATTCTGGAGAGCGCGAAAGAAGTAAGACCGGGTGAGGTCGCCGTTGTCGTTTCGAATACGGGTAAGGACCCGTCGGAAGAGATCCGCCGCGCAATGGCGCAGAAGATCCGTGAGCGTTTGGAAATAGAAGAGAGAGAGCAGATGCAGATCGCGGCTGAAAAGCTCGATAAGGTCGATGGAGATAAGAGCTCGATCGACGACATCCGGGCTGAGCTGATGCAGGGTGATCCGGCCGACAAGCGGCTCGACAGTGGTGCTCATGAGGCTTACGTTGTGCCCGAGGGTTTTCGCGGTATTCAGGAAACTGTCGTCGGACCGGGTCGCTATTACGTGAACACGTTGGCGGTCTCGCCGATCGTGATCCCGACGACGAACCAGACCGTTGAATGGACGGCGGGCGAGATGAAAAATACGTTCGATCCGTTCGAGGTAATTTCGAAAGACGGTTTTACCATGCAGCTCGAGGTGCGTGTTGTGTTTCGCGTGAAGCCGGAAGATGCTCCGTTCATGGTTGCTAAGATCGGTGATGTCAGTCGGCTCGTCCAGAACGTGATGCATCCGCTGATCGACTCGATCTTCCGCAATCAGGCCTCGGAATCTTCGGCGATGGCGTACTTGCAAAATCGTCATGAAGAGCAGGAACGTGCCGAAGCTCGAGTGCGAATGCACTTGCTCAAGTATCACGTCGACGTCGTCAACGTTTTGATCTGTCACATTCGTCTGCCGGAAGAGCTGATGAAGACGCAGACCGAAAAGATCCTCGCCGAGCAGAGGCAGAATATGTACAACGCTCAACGCGAGGCGGAAGTGAAACGTATAGAGCTCGAGAGAACGAGTTCACAAGCCGACAATCAGAAGAGCTTGATGGAAGCGACGGTCGGTGTCGACATCGCCGGCAAGCGAAGCGAGCAGCGAAAGAAGGAAGCCGAGGGTGAAGCGTATTACATCAGCGAAACGGGTAAGGCCGAAGCTGAGAAGATGCGGCTCATCGGTGAAGCTCAGGGCGTCGCGTATCGCGAGCAGGTAAACGCTCTCGGTGCACAAGGCGTCGCGATCGTTGAGACGTTAAAAGTCATCGGCGAGAAAAACGTGCGCATCACGCCGGACATCATGGCGACCGGCGGTGGCGGTGCCGGCGAAGGCGGCGGTATCGGAACGTTGTTGCTTCTGAATCTTTTCAAGGAACAGATGCAGGCGAAGAACGGCGACGCTCCGGTGAAGACGAACGGATCTAAGTAAAAAGGAAAAAGGAAAAAGTAAATGGTTCGGAGGGAGACCCGTTAATCGAGTCTCCCTTTTTCTCATCCACATGTTGCGGATGGATTTTTTGCAGTAATCGACGTCTGTAGATCAGCGAGTAAGAGCGGGGGTAAACCCGCCTTCCCGACCTGCGAATGTCAGCAACTCTTCGACGTAATATCGAGTCTTGGGATAAACGGCTCAACGGTTGATATTCGCAGGTCAGGAAGGCGGCTTTACCCCCGCTCTTACTCTCGTAGGAGATCAATGCGCTCCTTCAACTGCTTTCGCATTCTTCACTTTCTTAAAAATAAACGCCGCCGGAACGCATAGGAAACAGAGAATGGCCAAGATGCGGAAGTTGTCGATGTACGACAGGACCATCGCCTGTTTGACAAGCATTCCATACACCGTCGCCGTTGCCTGTTGCCCCGCAGAAACTGCATCCATCGTTCGCGACAGCGTCGCTGTCAGTTGCTGCACCATCTGCTGGTACGCCGGATCGTACGGAGTCGCATGTGTCGCAAGAACCGCCTGATGAACTTGCGCGTTTCGCGCGAGCATCGTCGTCATGATCGCGATCCCGATCGAACCGCCCGTATTGCGCATCAGATTGTACATTCCCGATGCGTTGCCGATCTCGTTCTGCGAAAGCGTCGCCATCGCCATCGTCGTCAGCGGAACAAACACAAAACCCATCGCGAACCCCGACACGATCATCGGATAAATGATGTTCGATTGCGCGATGTAAAGGTTGAGACCGGTGAATGACCAGATCGAAGCACCAAGCACGAAAAATCCGAACGCGATCAGAAACCGTCCGTCGACCCATCCGATCAATCTGCCGACGATGACCATCGAAATTATCGATCCGATCCCGCGCGGGCTCACGGCGATTCCACTCTCGACCGCCGGATATCCGAGGAGCGTTTGCAGGAACAAAGGTAATAGCGCAGTTGATCCGTAAAGTACGACCCCGACCGCCGCGATCATCGCGCAGCCAACTGCAAAATTTCGATTAAGGAAAACGCGCAGATTTACGATCGGCTCGTCGACGTAAAGCTCCCAGATGATGAAGCCGATGATCGAAACAGCTGACATCGTCGCGGTGAAAACTATCAGCGGCGACTCGAACCAGTCGCGCTGTTGACCGAGATCGAGAGTCAATTCGAGCGCCGCAAGTCCAAGCGCCATCAAGCCGAATCCGATGTAATCGATCTTTCCCGGTTTTTGCCCCTGAAGATATGGCGGATCCTCGACGAACGTGTTCGCCATAAATGCGGCGATCGCCCCGACAGGCAAATTGATATAGAAGATCCAACGCCACGAGTAGTTATCGGTGATCCAGCCACCGAGCGTCGGACCGATGATCGGCGCGACGACGACTCCCATTCCGTACAATGCCATCGCGGCGCCGCGCTTCGCCGGAGGAAAACTCTCGAGCAGCACCGCCTGTGCGATCGGCTGCAGCGCTCCGCCTGCAAGACCTTGGAGAATTCGCGCGATGATCAGAGTTTCAAGATTCGGAGCCGCTCCGCAGAGTGCGGAAGCGATCGTGAACAAAATTATGCAGATGATAAGAAAGCGTTTGCGGCCGACGAATTTCGTGATCCAACTAGTCGCGGGAAGGATGATCGCGTTCGAGATGAGATAGCTCGTGAGGACCCAGGTCGCTTCTTCGGTGGTGGCAGAAAGATTCCCCGAAATGTGCGGAAGCGCGACGTTCGCGACGGACGTGTCGAGAACCTCCATCACAGTCGCGAGCATCACCGAGATCGCGATCAGCCATGGATTAAAACTTGGGACCCACTGCTCCTGCTGTTCCATCGGGTCCGTTATCTGACTTTGACCGAAGGCTCGACTGACATTCCCGGAACGAGACGCTTGACCTTATCCGCCGGCTCGTCGAAGACGATCTTGACCGGAACGCGTTGTACCACTTTTACAAAATTGCCGGTCGCATTCTCTGCCGGCAGAACGCTGAATCGCGATCCGGTACCGGCTTGTAAACTCTCGACGTGGCCTTCGAAATCTTCGCTCGGAAAAGCGTCGACCTCGATCGCAACCTTCTGCCCCGGCTGCATAAATTCGAGTTGAGTTTCTTTAAAGTTCGCGATGACCCAAACGTCATCCGATTGCGAGATAGCCATCAACGGCGTGCCGACTTGCACGAGCTGCCCTTCTTCGACGGTTTTGCGTGTGACGAATCCATCCTCCGGTGCTGTGATCTGCGCGTACGAAAGTTCGAGCTCGGCTTGCGCGACCTCGGCTTCCGCCGCCTGGATCGTCGCTTCCGCCGCGCCGACTTGAGTCTGACTCACCTCGACTCGTTCGGGAGCCGCGGACGCATCCTGCAAACGTCCTTGCGATTCGCCAACCTGCGACTGCGTCAAGCCAACTTGTGCAACTGATTGCCGAAATGTTTCCTGGGCGGTGCGAACATTCGCCTCGGCTTCGTTCACCCGCGACTGTGCAGCGATGACCGACTGCTCGGCTTCGTTGAGCTGGGCCTTTGCTGTCTGCAAACGATTCTGAGCCTGGTCGAGATTCTCGTGCGAAATATCTCCGCGGCTGAAAAGATTTTGTCGACGATCGTACTCAACCTGTGCGAGCTGAACTGTCGATCGTGCACTCGGAACTTGCGCCTGAGTCTGACCCAAACTCGCGCGAGCCGTCTTCAGTGCGGCTGAAGCTTGCGAGATCTGCGACTGTCGCGCCTGTGAAGCGAGTCTTTGCTGTTCGACATTTTGACGAGCCGATTCGACGTTCGACTGCGCCGTCTGCTGACCTGCGGACGAAGTCTTCTCGGTAAGATCTACGGTCGCGGCCGCAACTTGTCGTTGGCTCTTCGCCTGCTCGAGCTGCGCCCTCGCCTGCTGCAGATGAACCTGCAACTCTGCCGGGTCAAGCTCGATGAGCACATCGCCTTTATGCACAAATTGATTGTTGGAGACGTGGATCTTCTTTACATACGCCGCGACTTTCGGTGCGACCTGAGTGATGTCCGCCTCCACGAATGCATCGTCCGTCGATTCGAACTGGCGTGCGTAAATCCAGTAAAGGGTACCTACGATCGCCAGGACGAGAACTCCCGCTCCGGCGAGCATAAAAATACGCCGGCGCTTTCCGTTACGAGCCGGCAGTGTTTCCAGCTCGGGTTCGACCGGTTCGACTGTCGTATGCCCGGATTCCGCCGTAGCCCCGGTACCGTCCTCGAGACTCATCTCCCCCGTAGCACGGCGACCGTTCCCGTTCGTCTGATGGATGTCCGATGTTTTCTTCCCTTGCTCGCTCTCGTTGACAACCTTTTCGCTCATGAAAATTAGTAATTCTTAAGTTAGTAAGTAATCACTTACTTTAGCCAATCATGATTATTTCGTCAATATTCTAACAAAACTTTACGACCTGTTAGCCAGAAAGCGGCAGCGTGTGCGATTCTTGATTTTCTCCATGATCGAAAATATCAAAGAAACTCGTCTAAAAAACGGCCTTGTCGTGCTGACTGACCAAATGTCGGGCGTCAGATCGGTAACGCTCGCATTCTTTTTTCGTACCGGATCGCGTAACGAGCCCGATGCTCTGAACGGCATCACGCATTTCATCGAGCACGCGGTCTTTAAGGGCACCGCGACCCGATCCGCGCTCGATATCGCGATCGAACAGGACCGTCTCGGCGGAACGCTCGAGGCCTTCACGACGCATGAGGAGATGGGATTCGCGATCAAGGTCACGGATGACCAGCTCGAGCCGGCGTTCGAGCTCGTTGCGGACATGCTTGGCAATCCGCAATTCGATGAGAAGGAAATGCGGAGCGAGCAGAAGGTCATCATCGAAGAGCTGAAAATGACCGAGGACTCGCCCGAAGATAAACTCAGCGACGTTTTCAGCCGTGCATTTTATCCAGGCCATCCGCTCGGGCTGAACATCGCGGGAACTCGGAAAACCGTTCGCACATTTGATAGCGTTACGGCTTCGAAGTATCACGAGAAGCTTTTCCAGCCTTCGAACTTAGTTGTGGTCGCCGCCGGAAATGTGGAGCACGAAGATTTCGTGAAGCTCACGGAAAAAGTTTTGAGTCCCGCCTTCAGGCGGCAAGCCGCGAGCCGCCTAAAGGCGGGACTCAAAGCAAAAGCACCAAGACCAGCTTCACCCATTCTTATCAAACAGAACAAGACACTCGAGCAGGCTCATCTGCTTCTTGCAACGCCGTTCGTGCCGGGTCGAGCGAAAGAACGATACGCCGCGGACCTGCTCGCGCAGATCATCGGCGGCGGCACATCGACCAGATTGTGGCAAAAGATCCGCGAAGAGCGCGGGCTCGCATACAGCGTCGGTTCAAGTTCGATCATGTTCGAGGACTGCGGAATGTTCATCGTCTCGGCCGCAACGTCACCGGCGCATACACTCGAGGTTATCGATATAACGATCGCCGAAATGCGCGACATCGCGACTAAAGGTGTAACGGCGGAAGAGCTTGATCTTGCGAAGCAGCAGACGCGTGCGTCGGTTCTGCTGAGTCTTGAAGATTCTGCATCGAGGGCCGCGTCGCTGGCACAATCCGAATTGCTGCACCGACGTCAGATCACGGTCGAGGAATCGCTCGCGAATGTCGACGCGGTGACTTTAAAAGAGGTGCACGCCCTGGCGAAGAAATATTTTAAAACCGGGAACATCGCCTTCGCCGCGCTGGGGAATCTCAACGGCGTGAAGGTGAATCGAAAACGCTTCGCGATCTAGCTCCGGAGGAGCGAAATATTGGTAGAACGATCGCGGGAAAAAGATCCAGCTCCGTTGGGGGCGGCACCATGTCGCTCCTACGGGGCTCTTCTTTTGGCGTCGCGTTTCTACCAATATGTCGCACCTAGCGGTGTTATGAAATGTGACTTACTCAAACCGCTACCGAGCCGACTTCCGCTCGCTTGCATTTCAGACGAAATCAGTAGATTTTCGTCACATGAATCTTCGACGACTCTTCCTTTATCTGCTCATCGCCTCAGTCGCGCTCAGCGCATTGATCGGCATCGGCGTATTGCTCTTCGGAGATTTCGGCAACATCGAAGTTCGTGTGTTGATGACGACCTTGACTGTCACCGTGACGTGCATCTGCGGACTTGCATGCGGGGCGTATCTCGAGACGGGTCGTGGAAAATATTTGCCGCTCGCCGGGATCGCGTTCTCGATCATCTCGGCGCTCATGTGCTTTCTGATCATCTGGGACGTGCTCGACGATTCCGAGCCTTTCATCAAATCGTTTCTCACCGTCGTGATTCTCGCTGCCTCGTGCTCGCATCTGTCGCTGCTCTCGCTCGCCCGGCTCGACTCGAGATTCGCGTGGACGCGCATCGCGGCAGCCGCGTGTGTCAGTTTTCTTGCCGGGATCTTTCTCTACATTCTTTGGTTCGAACCGACGGGAGACAGCGATCTTATCTATCGCATCCTTGGAGTTCTCGGTATCCTGCTCGCGTCGATCACGGTCGTGACGCCGATTTTGCATAGGTTGAGTTCGTCGGGTTCAAACCTTGAGAAGATAGATGAGGAGATCGCGGAACTGGAGTCGAAAATAAATTCTCTACGCGCTCAGCGGGCGGCCGCGGCAAAATCTGTTGAGGAGGAATCTCATTAGCACATGGCAAAAATAACTACACTTCAAAAAATTGGAATCGCCCTTCTCGTCCTAAGTCCACTGATCGGTATCACCGGTGCAGCAGCAAGTATCTACCAGAGTTTCTCCGCACTAGAAGCCGCCGAAAACGCCGGCATCGGGTCTGTCGGCGGCCTGCTCGCAAACGCGCTCGTTTTCACGGCCGGCGGTCTCGTCGGATGTTTTGTCGGGCTTGTTCTGTTTATCGTCGGTCGTGCGAAGAACTGATACTTACCGATAGGCGATCGGATCCTTCACGCCGGCGTTTTCAAATCCACGCAGGCGAAGCGCACACGAATCGCACGTGCCGCATGCAATGTCTTCGCTTCGATAACACGACCACGTCAAATGCAGCGGAGCCTTCAGCTCGATTCCCTTTTTAACGATCTCGGCTTTTGAAAGATGGATGATCGGAGTGCGGATCTCGATACGCGTTTCGGGTTTCGTTCCCGCATCGATCGTCTTCTGGAAAGCATCGAAAAATTCCGGACGGCAATCCGGATACCCACTCGAATCTTCTGCAACTGCTCCGATGTAGATCGAATTCGCTCCGATCACTTCAGCCCAGCTGACGGCGATCGCGAGCATGTTCGCATTTCGAAACGGGACGTAGCTTGTCGGGATTTCCTTCGAGTCGAGATCTGCTTCGGTAACATTCATCGAATCGTCGGTCAGCGACGAGCCGCCGATCTTGGCGAGATGTTCGACAGAAACATCAAGCCGTCTGTCGACGCCGTAGAAATCCGCGACGTCGTTGAACGCCCTTCGCTCGCGGCCTTCCGTTCGCTGACCGTACGAGATGTGAAGGAAGGCCAGATCGTCAGAGTCATCGCGCGCGATTGCCGCCGTGGCGCACGAATCCATTCCACCGGACAGTAGAACTATTGAGGGATTGTTACTCATCTAGGTTGTTGACTACGCGACGAATGCCTTCCTTGATCAGACTAACGTTAAAATTTATGAGAAGACCGAGTCTCACATCGGTCAGTCGCAAGTATGTTAAAAGCTGCTTGGAATGAACTTTACCGAGAGCCTCGACCGATTTCACTTCGACGATTACCTTACTGTTCACGATAATATCAGCCCGAAAGCCGACATCCATTTTCACCTCTTCGTAGATAACCGGAACTCCACGTTGACACACTACATGACATCCGCGCTTTCGTAGCTCATAAGCAATTGTTGATTCGTATACAGATTCGAACAAGCCAGGCCCGAAAGTGCTGTGGATCTTAAAGGCAGCATCGACGATAATGCGGGAGAGTTCGTTCTCGGTCACGAAAGAATTTTCACGCAAAGCCGCTAAGACGCAAAGAGAAATATTCTTACTTTTTCTAAACTGTTCTAGTGTGAGGAACTCTTTGCGTCTTAGCGTCTTTGCGTGAACACCTGCGCTAAACACCCCGAGCCGTAGCTCCCCATATAAACTTGTGTATCTGGAGGTTAAATCTCAGAGGCAATCTGCTTCGCGAAACGGCATCGACAAGCTGGGCAAGATTCTCGATCCCATGAACCGGCGAGATCAGAACTTCCTTCGCGCGTTTAACAAGATCGTATTCGGCGATCGTAGACTTTGCGAATTCCCAGTCGTTCATGTCGGCGATGACGAATTTCACTTCATCCTTATCGCTTCGCAGACGTGAAAGATTCGGCCAGTGATTTCGTTGGGCTTCTCCTGACGCCGGGCATTTTACATCGAGGATGATCGCGGCGCGCGGATCGACATCCTCGGTCGAGACATAACCGCCGGTCTCGATCAGAACTTCATAACCTCGATCGCAGAGTTCGTTGATGAACGGAAACACGTTCTTCTGCGCGAGCGGTTCGCCGCCGGTTACTTCGACGAGCGAGCATCCAAATTCGTCGAGCTTCGCAAAGATATCTCCGAACGATATCTTCTCACCGCCTGTGAACGTGTATTCCGAATCACACCAGACGCATCGCATCGGACATCCCGTCAAACGCACAAACGAGCACGGCCGCCCGGCGTGAGACGATTCGCCCTGGATCGAGAGAAATATTTCGGTGATTCGGAGTTCCACGGAAGTCACAGATTAGCACAGAGACCGTAGCAAGAATGACCGTTCCGTAGCTCCGGAGGAGCGAGATATTGGTAGGACATCCACGCAACAATCAGCAGAGCTCCGGAGGAGCGGAATATTGGTAGCAACATTCCTACAACACCGATTGAGCTCCGGAGAAGCGGCACAAGCGGTGTCGCTCCTCGGGAGCTCGATTTCTTTTCGTCACTCTTGCTACCAATATGTCGCACCTAACGGTGCTATGAATTGTCCGTCAGCACATGTATCTGACGTCTATCGGGTTTATTAAAACATTCCAAACCACTCAAAATAATTCAAAACTTCACCCGCTCCGAAAGACGCGAGATTCGCGACCGAGATCACAACGAATGATCGTATCCAACCGGACGTATCCAACAAACCTTTCGAACGAAACGCGAGCCAGAAAATAATACACTCGCCGACCGGAGCGAAAGTTTCCGCGACGGCGAGATACTGCCATCGCGGCATTCCAAAAAATATCGCCGGTAGCACAAGCACGACGATCGGGTACGTACATGCCGTGAGCCAAACGCCGCACAGTAATTTTTGGTGGCGCGTCAGCGGAGCTGGCAAGCCGATAAAGAGTATCGGCGTCTCGATCAATATCGTGAATATGTAACCGACCGGCAGAAAAAGCCAGAGGTCCCGGAGCGGCAGGTTTTGCGTCTGCACAAAATCGACTTCGTCAAAAAGAAAGAGCATAAGCGGCGAAAGGTTACCACAAAATTATTTTTCGACGATTGTTAACATTCTCCGCCCGGAATCGTCTATATTACCGGCAACCACTCTCTCCGGTCACCCGATTCAAATGTCTAACAGCGACATCGCCGAAAATATTTTTATGTTCCCGGTCCCGGCGTCGCCGGCGGAGGAGGGTGCAACAGCGGAAGCCCAGATGATCGAACGAGCCTGCACCGGCGACCGCGATGCTTTCACTGATCTTTATAAGATTTACGCTCCGCTCGTCCACGGGATTGTGCTCGCTCGCGTTCCATACGACGAAGCTCAGGATATCGTCCAGGAAGTTTTTCTCTCGGCTTACAACAATCTTCATACGCTTCGTGACAGAAACGTCATCGGAAGCTGGCTCGCCACCATCGCGCGAAATCGTGCGACCGAATTTTATCGGCACGCCCGACCGACCGAAGAGCTCTCGGATGAAATTTCAGATCGGAATAACCGGGAAGCCGGGGCTAGAGAAATATTGGCGGCGATCCGCACGATGCCCGAGGCATATCGCGAAACGCTCGTGCTCAGATTGGTGGAGGGCATGACCGGCATCGAGATCGCCGAACGGACCGGATTAAAACCTGAATCGGTTCGTGTGAATCTTCATCGCGGGATGGAACTTTTAAGGAAGACGCTCGGGGTCGGAGGTCGAAAATGAACGACGAATATCTTTGGCAAAAGACGGGCGTCGACCCGGAAATTGAAAGGCTTGAGCAGAAGCTCGCTGTGTTTCGCTATCGCGAATCTACGCCGCCGGTAATGATCACAGAGACGACGGTGGCAAGTCCGCGCCGCTGGCGAATTCCGCTCGCATTTTCATTCGCGGCAGCGTTGGTCGCGGTCGTGTTGATATCCGCGATGCTCATCAAACGTTCGAATACGGATAACGACGCCGTCGTGTTTGTGGAAAATCCGGAATTTGAAATTGCATCACCGGGTCCGGCCGCTATCGAGGAAAGGAAAGTAGCTCCCTCTCCAAACGTCGTCCCGCAATTCGCACAGGCCAAGCGCGTCAAGGTCATCCGCGCGAGCCACGTCGAAGGCCGAAGACCAAAGACCGAAGACCGAACGCCGGTGACCGTCGCCGCTCTGAGCAGAGAAGAAAAATACGCATACCGGCAACTGATGATCGCTCTCTCGATCAGCAGCTCAAAACTGAAGATCGTCGAGGACACGATCAACGGGAACGAAAATATTGAACGTACAAACAGCACTAATCAGCGTTAGGAGAAAATCATGAGATCACTTAAATACCTTTTACTTCTGTTCGTGTTCGTACTTTTGCCTGCCGTCACCGGCCGGGCACAGGACGCTCATCTGAATTTCGACAAGCTCAACGGACTCGAGACGCACGCACGCGACGTCGTCGAGGTGAACATCGATGGAAAACTTCTCGACCTCGCAAAGCGCGTCACGGCAAAGCTCGACGATCCGAACGCAAAGAAAGCGGCGCAAGCGATAAGCGGACTGAAAGGAATTTATGTTCGTGCATATCGATTTGAGAATGCGAATGAATACAGCATGGCCGATGTCGATGCGATCCGCTCGCAGCTCAATGCTCCCGGTTGGGAGAAGCTCGCAAATGTACGAAGCAAGAAGAACGATCAGAAGGTCGATGTCTATACGATGTTCAGCGGCGATGTGATGAGCGGTGTTGCGGTCGTGATCTCCGATTCCAAGGGCGTCGCACTGGTGAACATGATCGGTCCGATCGACATCGAACTGCTTGCCTCCTTGAGCGGAAAACTGAGCATTCCCGAAATGGATATCGAGAATGACAAGGACGCGCCGAAACCAAAGGAGTAAAAGCGATGCAATTAAGAAATCGTGTGTTCATCGCAACTCTCCTAATGCTTGTCGCTCTGAGCTTTTCCGCAACTGCTGCGGGTCCGCGAAAAATGGGCGAGTATAAATCTGTCGTGCGTCACTTGAAGGCTAAATACCATGCGAAGAAGGTCAGCATCCCGTTCATGTGGCTCGCCAGATTCGCTGTCAGCATCGCGCGTCCGGCTGGTGTGAAAAGTTTTAGCGTCACGCTCTTCGAGGATCTGAAATTTTCGAAGGAGACGCTCGATAAAGAAATGCGGACGGTGCTAAAGAGCTCGTTCGATGCCGATTGGAATCCGATCTTTCGCGCACGCACGGCCGAGGGACAGCAGGCCTACATGTACATGCGTGAGGACGGCAAGAATGTGAAACTCGCGTTGATAACGATCGAAAAGGAAACTGCGGCCGTCATTCGGGCGACGTTCAGCCCGGAGAAGCTCGCAGAGTTCATTAACGACCCGAAGATCTTCGGGATCAATCTGAACGATACGAAGGAAGTGAAGAAGGCAGAGACACCCGCTCCGGCGGCCGCACCTGTGCCTCCACCCGCACCTGCCAAGAACTCGCCATAGGGAGGAATTTTTGCCGCGGATTTACGCGGAGGACACAGGTCAGAACCGGGAGCAGTAGCGACTGGGTATCCCCTTAAAAAGAGGCCATATGTCTCTGACGGGTTACCCGGTCGCTACCGCTCCCGGTTCTGACTCCGCTACAGCATCTTGATCAAAAAAGGAAACTCCGCCAGCACGTGTCCGATCGCGAATGCGAAATATATATCCCGCGTCGTTGTGTAGTCCAAGGCAAATCCAAACCAGAGCGCGATCATCGCGAATACACCGACCAAGCAAACGGCGATGAAGATCTTCGGAATTCCGTTCGCGTTTGCGAGCATCGGAATTTCACTCAATCGCCACGGGATCGCACGCCGGTCGACGAGCGGTATCAACAATATCCAAACGAAGTAGTGGATCGATTCAAGGAAGACGTGCGTCGCGACGAGGAGATAACTCGAGACGCCGGGGAGAACCTCGCTTCCCGCATGCTGTGCGATCCGCCAGAATAAGCGAGTCTCTTCCGGAATGTTGGATCCATCCCAAAGTGCGATCCAGAGCGCGATCAGGAATACAGGGATCATCGCGAGGCAAATGTGATACGCCCGCAGCCATTCCGGTTTCGTTCTCCGGATCTGTCTTTCGAGAAACCACATCGCGACAAGCGGATGCAAGTAAACCAACGCCAGGCTCCAGTAGATCGGAACGGCCCACGCCGCGGCCGCGACAAAAAGCATTAGTGGGATCGCCCAACTCCAATCGCCTCGTTTCTGTTTTCCACGCAAGTACAAAAGCAGACCCGCCCACGCGATGAATGCCGAGTTCCAGCCGAGACTAACGTACGCGGCGTTCTCGCCATTCCATAGCCAGTTGTCGCGCGAAAAATACAGCGTGAGATAAGTCGCGGTCAGTATCACGACGCCGCCGATCGCAACCGAATAATACGTCCGTGATCTTCCCCATCGAACCGGCATCCGCGCGGCGAAATAACGGAACTCCATCAGATTGTGAATGCCGGCAAAAAGAAAGATGGTGACGATCGAAAGCTCGAGCGGAAACGCACCGATCACCGCCGCCGCGATCGCGCAGCATGAGACGAACGCGATGATCAACAGACCCGCGCTCGACATGATCGGCCGACTGAGACTTTCGACTCTTTGCATACCGAAATTATTCCGCCGGCGTCTTAGGCGTGTCAGGCACGATCAGCTCAGGATTGCGCGCGTCGTCAGAGACTTCGAGCTTGATCGCTCCCCAGCCCGCCTTGTACATGTGAACGCTCTGCGAAAACATTTTACCGGTGATGCTCCGAGCCTCGGACGGCGGTCCCGCATTTCCGTAAACGAGAGTCGCGACAGAACCGCAGGCAAGAATGATCGCGGTCGTGATCACGGCTTTCGAATGACGATGTCCAGATCGAACGAACCACATTCCGCCAAAGACAAATGCAAGACTGAGCAGCGCACCGCTGACGATCGTCTGGGCGCCCGTCACGTTCGCGGCGGAGCTATTGTCTCCGGCATCGTACTGATCCAACGCGGCCCGGAGCTGCTGGACCTGATCCTTTGGAATTATCAGACGAGCCTCCTTCGCATCGCGATCGATCCGGATCGACAGCGATGTATCGATGCTCTTCGCAGGTTTCTTCGGCTTGTCCGGTCGCGGGATGTCGGCAAGGGCCGCGGACGTGAGCGACGTTACCAAAACGCAAAATAAAAGTGTCCTTCTCATTCGGGGTGCTCTCCTTGATGACTGAAAATCGGCTGAATTATAACAACAACCACACCGGTAAGAACGGTGGTGCGATAGAACATTTGCGAGAATTCTGAGTTTTCCCGTGTTTGCGGTAGAATCCACAAAAGAGAGAACTTATGCGATCACAATTAAAACGTTTTATCGAACAGATGGACGAGAATTCCATCGCCATCATCCCCGCCGCCCACGAAGCCACGCGCAGCTATGACACCGAATATCGTTTCCGACAGGATTCCGATTTCTGGTACCTGACCGGTTTTCCCGAACCGGATGCGATCGCGGTGATCGATCCGGCGTCGAAGACTCCGTTCACGTTGTATGTCAGACCGCGTGATCCTGAAATGGAAACCTGGTTCGGTCGTCGTCACGGTACTGAAGGCGCGATGAAGAATTTTGGTGCGGACCGTGCGTTTCCGATCGATAAGTTCGACGCCGACCTCGCGAAGCTGATCGACGGACATGAAAAACTTTATTATCGTTTCGCGGTCGATAAATCTCTCGATCAGAAAGTTCTGGAGTACTTCAACACGCAGCGCGTGCGTCGTCTGAAGACCGCATACCCGCCGCACACGATCGTCGATCCGACGATCATCCTCGGCGAGATGCGTCTGCACAAAAACGAAGAAGAAGTTGGAATGATGCAGCGTGCGGCCGACATCGCATGCGAAGCTCACGTGCTGGCGATGAAGAAAGTGAAGCCGGGCATGAACGAGTTTCAGGTCGAGTCGCTGATCGAAGCGTACATGCGCCAGAAAGGTGCGAGCGGCGTCGCGTACAATTCGATCGTCGGCGGCGGCGACAACGCGACGATCCTTCATTACGTCGAGAACAACATGCCGCTCAAAGACGGCGATCTGATCCTCATCGACGCGGGTGCCGAGTACGGCGGATATGCATCCGACATCACGCGAACGTTTCCGGTAAACGGAAAATATTCGAAAGCCCAGCGCGAAGTTTACGATGTCGTGCTCGACGTTCAGGAACAGTGCGTCGAATATACGAAGACCGGCAATACCGTGAAGGCACGGCAGGAATTTTCGATCGAGCTTTTGACGGAAGGGATGAGAAAACTCGGTCTGCTGAAAGGTAATACGAAAGACCTGATCCGAAGGAAGGAGTACATGAAGTACTACATGCACGGAGTCGGACATTATCTAGGACTCGACGTGCATGACGCCGGAAGATATTTCACCGATCAAAGCGCGAAAAACTCGAAACCGTTCGCCCCGGGAATGGTACTGACGGTCGAACCCGGATTATATATCCCGCCGGATGATAAGTCGGCGCCGGCAAAATATCGCGGCATCGGAATTCGGATCGAGGACGACGTGCTCGTGACGAAAGACGGAAATCACAATCTCACTTCGAAAGTACCGAAGGATCCGGACGAGATCGAAGCGTTGATGGCGAAGAGGAAGCAATGAACGCGATAAACCGGTATCGATACGTTTGGATCTTGGTTTTATTGCTGACTTTCTGCTCGATTGTTTTCAGTCAAGATCGAATCGACGTTTCGAATACACAGGAGATCCTGGTTACTTCTGTCATGAAGTCGGAGCGTTTCGGAAATCAGCAGAAAGGCGACGAAGCTTTGCTTATTCGAGACAAGGCCGAGGTACAGCGGTTTGTGGCTCTCTTCAACAACAACCTCCAGGCAAAAGTACACGCCTGCGGTTATAACTGGAGACTGACATTCTATCGAAGCGCGGGAGCACCACCGACCGAAGTCTACTTTAATGAGAACTGCGAGGAGTTCGAACGCAACACCGGACCGATCTGCGAGCTCGTCCAGAAGACTTTCAAACAAACCGTCACGAAGCCGAACGCATTTCTTACAAATCTTAAGATCGATGTGACCGCCGCACCGGACGTAGCGAGAGACGATCTTAGTTCCAAAGGCCACTTACGAGTCCTGTCTCTTCGACACGTGCAGCGGCTCCCGTACGTCGAACTCCTCGCGTCTTCGACGTCGCCAATACCAAAAGACAAATCACTCTGGAATGCGGAAAAAGCGAAAACGGTTCTCGTGGCCGACCAGATTCTCGTAAACGATATTGCCCGAGTTCGAAGCAAATACCATGTAGTAGATATAGACGAGATTCGTCACTCTAAGAGTATTTCCGTTGTAGACAAGATATTTGAAGAACGGCGCGTGGCGCTGTATTTCGATGTCGGAACGGACATCGGATCTGTCGGAAAGTCATTAAACCTCTCGAAGGTTGGGTCGACCGTTGTTCCCGATGCGTATGAGATCCAAATCCTAACGGCTGCTCGCGTGACCGAGCCGGAAAAGCAAGAGCTCATGAAAAAGTTTTCTTTCGTAAAGTCGGTCGAGCCCTATTGATCTTCAAAGAATGGATATCATTTTCAAAAATCTTCCGGCACTTTTCGCCGCACTTTTCGTTGCCATTCTTTTCATTCAATCCGCCCTCGATAAGATCTTCGACTGGAAAGGAAATCTCGGCTGGCTGACGGGACATTTCTCTAAGACACCGCTCGCACCGATGGTACCGATGATGCTCGCAACGATCACCGTGATGGAGTTGGCGACCGGACTCATGAGCGCAGCGGGGCTAATTTATTTTCTCGTCACCGGATCTCTCGTCCTGATCTTCTGGGCTTCGGTCATCGGAGCACTTTCGCTAACCGCTCTTTTCTTCGGTCAGCGTGTCGCAAAAGATTATCCCGGAGCGGCCGTCCTCGTACCGTATTTCATTCTGACAATCGTCCTAATGCTTCTCACAAATTCCCGACCGTAAGCGCAAAAAATCCGACGACCGGCGTCATATTCAGGCGAGGTGATCGAACTCACCCGCCAATTTACGCGTTATAAAAAGAAGAGCTCATTTTTTGAGCCGCAGTAAGAGGTAATGGTCATGATACGAAGAGAACCCAGAAAGCTTCTGGCGGTCCAGGACAATTATATTTTTTATATCTGTCTGATCCTGGCGTTGGCGATAGCGGTTGTCGGCCTCATCACGGACGTGACTCCGGGCCGTTGAAATAATACTCTGAGTAATAAACGGAAACGCCGTTCGGTCGTCAGATCGAACGGCGTTTATTTTATTTCGCGGTGCGGATTACCGCTGCAGTCTTTCCGCCTCGAGAGTCGCGACGTAGCCGTTTCGATTGATGCGGATATTCGATTTCGGTGCCGGCGTCAGACCGATCAATCGGATGGCGAAGCCTTCGGCGGTGTCGCCCTGGTGCGGTCCGTTGGTATCGAGCGTGAGGTCTTTCGTCCGTCCATTCGCCGTAACGCGGATCTTGATCTTCGCATTACCGGCCCAAACACACTGAGCGTCCGTCGGACAACGAGAATCTTCGACTAGCTCGACGAAGCGAATAGTGAGCTTGCTCTTCGCAAATTTCTTTTCTTTATTGATCTGAACTCGAACCGTCTCTGCGCGTCTTGCGGCGGTAACCGGCACAACGCTGAACGCGAGTATCATCATCAACCCCGCAATTATTCCCTTCATTCGAACCCTCCTGTATTGGCCGGAACATTCCGCACCGACTATTTGAACGTCTCCGCCATCGTTTCGTTGCAAGGAAAACGTTCATCCGGAAATAGGATGTCAATATACGTTTCGGTGTGACAGGCGCTCATGATTTGTTTTCGCGATTTTTCGTGCGATTCGTTGTTCTCTTCTTCTTTTCGTGATGTTTCGCGAGGATTAGTGGTTCCAGGCTTTACGGTAGAAAACGGGAACCACGAACTTACACGAAGGATCACGAAAAGAAGAGAACGACGAATCAGACGAAGGAACACTAACAAGAATTCCGATCCGCTCGAATCCGCCTGATCCGCCCAATTCGCGTTCAAAAATCTCTCCTACATGAAGCCTTCACGCCGCGGCGCTAGACGTATTCATCTTCTCAACGATCGCACGCGCGAACTCGTTCGTCTTCGCCGTGCCGCCAAGATCTTTTGTTATCACTTTCCCCTCGGCAAAAACCTCGAGCATCGCTTTCTCGATCCGAGCTCCCGCTTCCATCTCCCCGAGATGACGGAGCATCATGATTCCCGACATCAAGATCGCCGTCGGATTCGCGATTCCCTGTCCGGCGATGTCGGGAGCCGAACCATGCACCGCTTCGAACACCGCGCCTTGCTCCCCGATATTCGCGCCGGGTGCAAGACCGAGTCCGCCGATCAATCCGGCGCAAAGATCTGACACGATATCGCCATACAGATTCTCGAGAACGAGTACGTCGAATTGTTCCGGTCGCATGACGAGTTGCATGCAGCAGTTGTCGACGATCTTGTTGTCGGCTTCGATCTCAGGATAATCCTTCGCGACTATTTCGAAGCACTCAAGAAACAGTCCATCGGACAGCTTCATGATGTTCGCCTTGTGAACGCAGGAAACTTTTTTCCGGCCGTGCTTCCGAGCATATTCAAAGGCATATTTCGCGATCCGCATCGAGGCTTTCTCGGTCACGATCTTCAAGCTCTCCACAACGCCCGGGATCACGGTGTGTTCGAGTCCGGAGTACAGCCCTTCAGTATTTTCACGCACGATGACCAGATCGACATCGGAGTAACGGCTCGGCACGTTCGGAAGATTTAATACCGGGCGAACATTCGCATAAAGATCGAGAGCTTTTCGAAGCCCGACATTCACCGATGTGAATCCTTTTCCGATCGGCGTCATCTGCGGGCCCTTGAGCGCGACCTTATTTCGTTTAATCGATTCGATCGTATCCTCAGGCAAGGTCGTCCCGTATTTCTCCAGCGCCTGCGCACCCATGATATGAGTTTCCCAAGCGATATCGACGCCCGTCGCTTCGATGATCCGGACCGTCGCCGCGACGATCTCGGGGCCGATGCCGTCGCCGGGGATAAGTGTGATCGTGTGTTTCATAAGTTCTTTCTATCTTACTTGAGCAACAAGAAAGTTAGAAGAGGTGGAGCCGACGGAAAGGCACGGAGAAAGAGAAGTGCGGGACAAGCCACGGAGACAAGAGTATTTTCGAAGCATCTCCGAAGCCGAGGATTTTCTTGTCGCCAAAGGCGACGCACATTAAAGCCTAGGGTGAGCGAGCAGAGCGAGCGTAACCCTAGGTAAATTCGCAAAAACAATCTGACCCTGTAGGGGTCGAATAGTTCACAGTTTGTTTGACCCCTTCAGGGTCGGATCGACTCATGGCATCGACCTAGGGTTTCGGCCTCCGGCCTCAACCCTAGGCTTTAATGTGCGTCGCCTTTGGCGACCAGAAGGGCGATCGAGACAAGTTCAGCTCGTATCCCCCTTTTCTCCGGTTCTCCCTTCTCTTTGCACTCACCTTTCCGCCCGTATAACCTATACCTCGAATGGATTCGGACGTTTTAATCATCGGCGGTGGAGTGATCGGACTGAGCATCGCTCGGGATCTGCACAAGAAACGCGCGGGTAAGATCACGATCGTCGATCGCGGTGGTATCGGCCGTGAAGCATCGTGGGCCGCCGCCGGAATGCTTGCTCCGAATATCGAGACTGACTCCGACTCGACCTTTCATGAGTTCGGTACCGAATCTCTCGAGCTTTATCCTGGTTTCGCAGCGGCATTGCTCGATGAAACCGGAGTCGATATCGAGCTCGATCGCTCCGGCACTTTATGTCTCGCGTTCAATAAAGAAGAAGAGACGGGACTTCGAGAGACGTATGAGCGCCAGCAAAATCGAAACGTTTCAGTTGAATTTTTATCGAGCGAAGAACTCCGTCGTCTTGAACCTGCGATATCTGAAACCACGACTTCCGCTCTTTTTTATCCGAACGACTGGCAGGTAGAGAACAGAAAGCTCGTCGGGGCTCTGCGAGAATTTGCTAAGCGAAACGGGATCGAAACCATCGAGAACGCCGAAGTCGAAGAGCTGCTGACAGAACAGCAGCGTGTAGTTGGAGCTCGAACAAATGCGAGAGACTTTCGAGCCGATACAACGGTGCTAGCAACCGGAGCTTGGACGTCGCTCATCAAAATCGGCGACACGACCATGCCGGTATCGATCAAGCCGATCCGCGGACAGATGCTTTCTTTTGATCTTCGCGAACGTCCGTTGCGACATGTCGTATACAGTCATCGGGGCTACCTCGTTCCGCGGGCCGACGGACGCGTTCTCGTCGGAGCGACTGCTGAGGATGCAGGTTTCGAGAATCGAACGACGGCTGAAGGCATCGCCGGACTAACGGATGCCGCCGTAGAGATCATGCCGCAGCTTTCCGAAGCTCAGGTTGCGGAGACTTGGTCCGGCTTACGCCCTTTCGCGGCCGACGGTCTGCCGATTTTAGGAAAGAT
Organism: Acidobacteriota bacterium; assembly: GCA_003223025.1. Lineage (GTDB taxonomy): Bacteria > Acidobacteriota > Blastocatellia > Pyrinomonadales > Pyrinomonadaceae > OLB17. Next base: position 43,781 of record QHXR01000001.1, on the reverse strand, counting down.
TCCGGGATGGCAAAATGTCGTCATCGCGACGGCGCATTATCGAAATGGAATATTGCTTGCACCGAAGACTGCAGAGTTGATCGCGGAAAATATAATCGACGGGGCTTCGTCGGAATATCTGCAGCGATTTAGTGTCGAGCGTTTCGCGAACGCGGCAACGGCACGGACGAATATCTAACATGCGTTTTGTTTTTGTATTTTTGATCTCGGCATCGCTCTGCGCAAATCTCGCGGCACAATCCGGCCGCGCAAATCCGACCGGAACGCCGACGGTTTCGACAGTTGCCGCCGAGCTTTCGATCAAGCAGATGTTCGAAGAGGCGAACGGTTACAACAAAGCGAAATTTGCGGAGTTCGAACAAAAGAAGATCGCATACAGCGAAAGTCTGCGTCTCGCGACTGAACGCGCACAGCGCCAGCTTGCGGCGAAATATGCGACGTCGGCGGCAACGCGGGCGAATCTCTCCGGCGAAGATATCTACTTCATCGGGCTGCTCAATTGGATCGCGGAGAATTATGACGCGACGACCGCGTCACTCACGAAGTTCCTCGAATCACCGGATCAAAAACCCGAGCGGACTCAGAATGCCCGATCGATCCTGGTTTTCGTTTTCGCGAAGCAGAAAAAGTTCGACGAAGCTCTAAAGCACCTTGCCGATTACGAAGCCGGCGGCGCGACGAAGGTCAGCGATCGCTGGCGAATGAACAGCGAGCTCGCGAAGTCGTACATCGCGACCAAAGATCATGCGAAGGCTTTGATCCACGCGACGAAAGCGTACGAAGCGGCGAAGGCTTTGCTGAAAGATCCGACGTCGAAGGTAAATTCTGCGGATGCTGTTCTCGACTCCGGCATGCTCGTCTTCGAGATCAATCGCGATCTAGGAAAAATAAAAGAAGCGGACGCCGCTCTCATCGAAATGCGCGACACGGCGACAACGGTCAACTCACCGGTATTTTTTTATTACGCCGCGGACAAGCTCATCACGTATCAGATCGAAACCGGTCGTAAGACGGCCGGCCTTGAAACGTATCTTTCGTCACTTATCCTGGCAGGTAAAAGTTTTGCCGCGAGAGGCCCTGACAATGAAGCGCTCACACGCCTCAAGCGGAGGGAAAAGCAGTATAAGCTTCTTATGGATCCGGCGCCCGAGCTGGTCGGAATGGAACAGTGGTTTCCCGGAACTCCGAAGACGCTCGCGTCGCTAAAAGGAAAAGTCGTACTTCTCGATTTTTGGGCGACGTGGTGCGGACCATGCTTTGACGCGTTCCCGGCGCTTCAAGAATGGCATCAGGATCTCAGCAGTGAAGGCCTCGTTATAATTGGTTTGACGCGTTACTATGGCCGGGCCGACGGAATGGCCGCCGATCAGCCAAGCGAGATCGCGTTTCTAAAACGATTCAAGGAAAAGCAAAAACTGGATTACGATTTTGCGGTGGCCGACGATCCGATCACTCAGAATGTTTATGGGGGAACATCGCTGCCGACGACGGTTCTGATCGATCGTAAGGGAATCGTTCGATACATCGAGAGCGGTACGAATCCGACACGCATCGAAGAGCTTCGTGCGATGATGATCAAACTTCTCGCAGAAAAATAACGATGCCGAAAGGAAGTCAAAAACTCGCCAAGACAAAAACGCAGAGCTTCTACGATCGCATCGCCGACGTTCATAATCTCGCGTTGAAAGTTAACGGCTATCGGAAATCGGTCGCGAAGTATTTGCGGTCGCTGGATCTGAAGATCGATGCGGATTCATACGTGCTCGATGCCGGCAGCGGAACCGGGATCGTTACACTTGGATTCCAGGACAGCGGTTTCAGGCCGAAGAAAACGATCGCACTCGATCTCTCGATAAATTCTCTCAAGATCGCACGCGATGAATTTCGGAAAGAAAGGAAGAAGGTTGACGCGGGTAATATCGAATCGATCCAAGGTAACGTGCTTCAGCTTCCCTTCGGTGACGACGCGTTCGATCTGATCGTCACCTGCGGCGTCCTCGAATACGTTTCGCTCGACGCGGGCCTCAAGGAAATGGCTCGCGTTCTCAAACCGGGCTGCAAGCTTGTGTTCATTCCGGTCAAGCCGTCGTTCGTCGGTTCCGTGCTCGAGCTTCTGTACAACTTCAAGATCCATCCGCTTGAAGATGTAAGGCAGATTTCACAACGCTATTTTAATATCGTCGGAAACCACGAATTCCCGATAGCCGAACCGATGGGATGGTCGAAGACGATATTTCTGTTGGAGAAGCCTCGACGCGGAGACGCGGAGAAAGTGAGACGCGGCGATCGAACGCCATGACAACTCCCCGCGTCCCCGCGTCGCCCGCTCACCGTGTCGCAAAACCACTAATAATCGCTCACCGAGGCGCAAGCGCGGTCGCTCCGGAAAATACGCTCGCGGCTTTTCGGCGGGCGATCGCGGATGGTGCAGAAGGTATCGAGTTCGATGTGCGTCTGGCGTTGGACGGAGTTCCGGTGGTGCATCACGATTCGTCGCTTCGGCGTACCGGTCATAGCGGTGTCATGATCGCCGATCGAACATCAGCGGAGCTTAGTCGTGCAAATGTCGGTTTGTGGTTCGAGGAATCGGAATATTGGAGCCACGCTTATAGTGACGAGTGCATTCCAACTCTTGCCGCGACACTCGATCTGTTGCGCGACTTCTCCGGCCTTATTTTTGTCGAATTAAAATCCGAGCCCGGCGAGAATATCGAACCGCTTGTGCAAGCAGTCTGCGATGTCATTCGCAATTCGTCGATCTCGGGCCGCATCATCGTTAAAAGTTTTCGACTCTCATTCATCCCGCTATTTAACTCACTTTGCCCCGATGTGCGAACCGCCGCTCTCTTTGCTCCGAAAGTAATGACGTTGCTTAGAAAAGAAAAATATCTGGTCGATCTCGCTGTCGAACTCGGTGCGGACGAGCTGTCGGTTCATTTTTCGCTTGCGACAAAAAAACTCATGAAGAAAGCGGCAAAGCATGGATTGCCGGTGACGATCTGGACGGTCGGACATCCGCGTTGGCTTCGACGAGCGATAAAGCTCGGCGTCAATGCCGTGATAACGAATGACCCGGCTCGCTTGATCGCAAAACGGGATGAGTTCATGGCGTGAAAGGCCTTCGGCGCGGCTGTGTTCCACAGTTCTTGATTTCAGACCAAACCGCCGAATACACGGAATAAGAAGATTAGCGAACTTGCAAGGCCTACGGCCGTGACGTGGCGTTCCGCATAAAAATCAAGGATCGTCCTTCTTGCCTGCAAGCCACTTTCAGAATAAACTCCGATTAAAAGCAGAACTTAACACCCGGCACTTCGAAATGAAATTTTACGAAAATATTCTCGGCCTCATCGGCAAAACTCCGCTCGTTCAGGTAAACCATCTCACCAAGCAGCACAAGATCAAGGCAAAGGTTTTGGCCAAGATGGAAAGCCTCAATCCGGGATACTCGGTCAAGGACCGGATCGGGATCTCAATGATCGATTGGGCTGAAAAAGAAGGCGTGCTAAAAAAGGGCGGAACCGTCATCGAAGCGACCAGCGGGAACACCGGGATCGGACTCGCGCTGACGGCGGCGGTTCGCGGCTACAAGTGCATTTTTATTTTGACGGATAAAGTTTCGGTCGAGAAGATGCGTTATCTGAAATCGCTCGGAGCCGATATCGTCGTCTGTCCCGCCGCTGCAAAGCACGGCACACCGGATCATTACGTCGAAACAGCGAAACGCATTTCGCAGGAGACGCCGAACTCGTTCTATCCCGATCAGTACAATCACCCGGCGAATCCGCAGGCGCACTACTTAACGACCGGTCCGGAGATCTGGGAAGACACCGAGGGAAAGATCACGCATTTTGTTTCCGGCATCGGAACCGGAGGAACGATCACCGGAACGGGGCGATACTTAAAAGAAAAGAATCCGAAGATCCAGATCATCGGCGCGGATCCGTACGGATCGATCTTCAAAAGTTACAAAGATACCGGACATGTTCCGGAAGCGACGCCGTATCTCGTCGAAGGCATCGGACAATCACTGCCGGTCGGAAACGCCGACATGAAGATCATCGACGAGATCATCAACGTCACCGATCGCGAATCGTTCGAGCTCGCACGTCAGCTTTCGCGGCGTGAAGGAATTTTCTGCGGCGGCTCGACCGGGACGAACTTCGCGGCGGCGTTAAAGGTTGCGAAGGATCTCGATGAAAGCGGCGTCGTCGTTTTCATCGTCTGCGACACCGGCGAACATTATCTGACGAAATTCCATTCCGACGAATGGATGAAGGAGAAGCTGCTGCTCGAGCCGCAACGCATCACCGCAGGATTGATCAACGAAACGAAAAATGGCGGAGCACCCGCGGCTCTGATCTTCGTCGAACCAGGTGATACGGTCGGTGCGGCGCTCGAGAAGATGTCGCAGAGCAGCGTAACGCAAATCCCGGTGCTCAAAGACAATCGTTCGGTCGGCAGCCTTCGAGAGAGCCGCGTGCTGACAAAACTTTTGAGCAACAAGGATTTGATCGAATCGCCGGTAAGCGAAGTGATGGACGAGAGCTTCCCGGTCATCGAGATGGACACAAGCGTGCGCGAGATCAAGATGAAACTGCAAAAAGCTCCGGCGGTACTTATCGAAGATTTCAAACGCATCACCGGGATCATTACTCGCTCCGACGTTTTGGATCTGCAGAAATAATTGTTTTGAGTCCCGCCTTCAGGCGGCTGCTCTTATGCCCGAGAACCACGACAACATGGAAGAGGTCGACGACGACATCAACACCACGGCACCGCAAGACAAACCAGTCGTGTGGAAGATGCCCGCGCCCGTGTTTCGAAAAACGAGCGGTCGTCTGCCGAAGGCATTCGAGAAGCATGTCGCGGAGGTGGATGTCGTCTCAGAACCTGACGAGAGTTCAAACTCAGTCGCTTCGTATTCAGAACCGAAACCGAAAAGTCACACACTCAAGATCGTCGTCCTCGCACTTGCAGTCGCAGCCATGATCGCATTCCTGATCGTATTTCTCTCCGTGATCTATTTCTTTTTTCTGCGAGCGAACGGAGGAGACTGATCCGCCTTCGACAACGGACTGGACCGCAGGCATCCCTGCCTGCAACGTCGTGGCTTCCACGACGTCAACGAACTATTACGAAGTGTGCGCGGTCGCAGAAAAGCGCGACTGATGCGCCAACGGACTGGAACGCAGGCGTCCCCGCCTGCAACGCCGTGGCTTCCACGGCGTCAAGCGGAGCGGGCACGTCAACGAACTGGCACCCATTGAGCATCGACAGTGACAATCGCGCCAACGGACTGGAACGCAGGCGTCCCCGCCTGCAACGCCGTGGCTTCCACGGCGTCAAACGTAGCGAATTCGCCAAGACGGTATGCCCCCCGACTACAATTTCCTTCCAAAGGGACTCAAGTCTGCACAGGGTTGGTACAAACGTGGCCACCTCCCGCATTTCGAAGGTGGATCCGTCCCGCAGTTTCTCACGTTCCGGCTATTCGATTCCGTTCCGCAGGCGCTTATCGAAGAATGGAAACCAAAACTCACAAACGTCCAGTTTCGAAAAAGTATCGAGAAGTTTCTCGACGCCGGATACGGATCGTGTTACTTGAAGGATCCAACAATCGCAACCCTTGTCGCTGACAGCTTAAAGTTTCATGACGGTAAGAAGTATGACCTCGACGCGTGGGTAATCATGCCGAATCACATTCACTTCCTTGTGACTCCGTTCGAAGGTGTCGAGCTTTAAGAGATTGCTCATTCAATAAAATCTTACACAGCGCACGAGGCGAACAAGATCCTAGGACGGACGGGGCGGTTCTGGCAGGTCGAGCCTTTCGACAGGTATATCCGAAACTTTCGCCACTATGCGAGTGTCGTCAGATACATCGAGAATAATCCGGTGAAGGCGGGTTTGTGTAAGACGCCAGCAGATTGGAAGTTTTCTTCCGCATACTCGAGGGGCTGACGCCGCGGAAGCCGCGGCGTTGCAGGCGGGGACGCCTGCGTTCCAGTCCGTAGGCGTGCAAGCGTCCTTCGACGTTACTCGCAAGGAGTTTATGTATCTACGGATGCGTCATGTCTTCCGGATTCACAAGTTCTTCAAACTTCTCCGCGGTCAACAACTCCAACTCAACCGCAGACTCCTTCAACGAGATCCCTTTCTTGTGCGCGTTCTTTGCGATCTTTGCGGCGTTGTCGTAGCCGACGTGTTGGTTCAGCGCCGTGACGAGCATCAGCGAATCGTTTAAGTATTGATCGATCCGATCGCGATTCAGCTCGATGCCGTTGATGCAGAAGTCGACAAAGCCGCGGCTCGCGTCATGAATGAGACGCACCGAATGCAAAAAATTGTGGATCATCACCGGCTTGAAAACGTTTAGCTCGAAATTACCTTGCGAGCCGGCGAATCCGATCGCGGCGTCGTTGCCCATCACCTGGACGGCGACCATCGTCATCGCTTCGCTCTGCGTGGGATTTACCTTGCCGGGCATGATCGACGATCCCGGTTCGTTTTCGGGAAGTGAGATCTCGCCGATTCCGCATCGCGGCCCCGAGGCGAGCCAGCGGATGTCGTTCGCGATCTTCATCAAGCTTGCCGCGAGAGTTTTCAAAGCACCGGACGCAAAAACGATCTCGTCGTGCGCCGACAACGCGGCGAACTTATCCGGATGCGATTTAAATGGAAGTCCGGTCAACGATGCGATTTCGGCGGCCGCGCGCTCCGCAAATTCGGGATGTGCGTTTAGTCCGGTTCCGACCGCGGTTCCACCGATCGCAAGATCGAGCAGCCCCGGAAGAACCGCTTTCAGACGATCAATATCGCGCGTGATCAGGCTCGCCCATCCGCCGAACTCTTGACCGACGGTCAGCGGCGTCGCATCCTGCAGATGCGTGCGGCCGATCTTTACGACATCAGCGAACTCCGTCGCTTTTGCATGGATCGCATCACGGAGCCGTTCGACTTGCGGTATCAGCGCGTTGAGCTGTTCGGCAGCGGCGATGTACATTGCGGTCGGGAAAGTATCATTCGACGACTGCGACATGTTCACGTCGTCATTCGGATGGACCGGTTTCTTCGAGCCCATTTCCCCGCCGGCGATCTCGATCGCGCGATTCGAGATAACCTCGTTCGCGTTCATGTTCGTCTGCGTGCCCGAACCCGTCTGCCATACGCGGAGCGGAAAATGCGCATCGAGCTTTCCGTCGATAACTTCGTTCGCCGCGCGGACGATGAGATCGCTCTTATCGACTGTCAGCTTATCGGGTTTCAAAGCATGATTCACGATCGCCGCGGCCTTCTTGAGAATGCCAAGCGCGCGAATCATCTCGCGCGGCATGACATCGTTGCCGATGTTGAAATGATGAAGGCTACGCTCGGTCTGAGCTCCCCAGTACTTGTCGGACGCGACGTCGATCTCGCCCATCGAGTCAGATTCTTTGCGTGTCCCCACGGCTTTTTCCATTGCTTCGGACATATAGATTTCATCCATCTTATCGCGAACTTTCAAATGCGGAAAATCGCGAGTAATCTTGACAAGATTTTCGCCCTCGCCTTACGCTTGTGAGCAGCTTTCTCCGATGGAAAATCTCAAGCTTCTTCTCCAACTTTACATCCGACCCGCTGCCGCGATGAGCGACATCATGGATCGCGGCAGTTGGGCATTTGCGGCGATGTCAGTGCTCGTGATCGCGATCGTGTTTTTTGCGACGGTGAATGAGAAGCTGCATGACGCTTATCGCATCCCGACGCTCGGCGAATATTATCAGCCCAACTACGATTCGACGGGCGTTGATTCCCCGACCGCAGAGGCGGAATACAAACAGTCGTACGAGAATTATCAGACCGCTATGGCGTCTCGACAAAAGATCCCGATCGTCGGTGACGCGTTCTTTAAATTCTTTTCACTCGACCCGGGTGCGTTCTACCAGCCGCTGCTTGCGATCTCGATCTTCTTTGTTCCTTTACTGATCCTTCTCGTGTCGGTATTTTCGCAAAGCGGAACTTTCAGGATCGCGCTAACTCGCGACTACGCAGCTCTCGCCACATGCTCGCTGATGTCCTGGGCCGCGGCTCATTTACCGTTCGAGGCTGTCGGAGCCGCTCTTTACACGAGTGCCGCTTCGCCGGAGATCTATCTTGGAATTTGGATCGCAAGCAGCCTGCTGTTTGGCGTATTCATGATCTTCGCGCTTCGCACCGTGCTCGGCGCGAATTACGGCGTCGCTGCGGTGACGGTTGGTATCGGCTGGATCGCATTCACGATCGCGATGTACGTGTTCCGCTATGTTTCACCGTGGATGCTCTCGCCCTTTCTCCTTTTTTGGGTGGTTATTTATTTCGGTGGATTTCTCGGCGGCGAGGTCCGCGGATTCGGAAACGCGTTTCGACAGCGGCAGAATTTTAAACGCTTCCTGCACAACGCGACGGTGAATCCGAAGGACGCCGACGCACATATACAGCTTGGATTGATCTACCAGCAGCGACGTCAGGACTCGAAGGCCTTCGAACATTTTTCGAAGGCTCTCGAGATCGATCCGGAAGAGATTGACGGGAATTTCCAGCTCGGCAGGATCGCTCGCGAGAATAATGAACTGCAAAAAGCTCTCGACCACTTCGCCATCGTCGTCGAGCAGGATGATAAATATTCTCTGAACGAGATCTGGCGCGAGATCGGTGCGACGTATCTCAACGCGAACATGTATAACGAAGCCGCCGATGCACTCGAGAAATTCGTCGATCGCCGACCGGTCGATCCGGAAGGCTTGTATTACTTCGGCCGCGTATTAAAAGCACAGGGAAAGTCTGATCGCGCACGCGAGATGTTCGAACAGGCGATAGATTCGGTCAATAGCTCTCCGAGCTATCGAGAACGTGAGATCCGGAAGTGGAAGAGGCTGGCTGAGAAGGAAATTTGAGGTTTGCGAGAAGGCTTCCGGCTGAAGGAAATTTAACCGCAGATGACGCAGATAACGCGGATCAAAACTTCCTTCTTAAAATCTGTGTTATCTGCGTCATCTGCGGTTAATTACCTTTTTTGCTACTCAACTTCTGTAACCGTGGACTTCTTATACCAAACAACCCACCGCGGGATCGGCGTTTCTTCATCACCATCGAAGGTTCGAAAATCCATCTGCTGCAACCCGTGCGTTTCAAATCTTGATAAGTCACGACGCGAAAGCGGCCACGGCAATTCGACGGGTTCCTCGTCATCTCCTCGTCCGCGTGTGACGATCACCAACTCTCCTTCGGAAGCGACAAACGTCGCGATCGAATCGATCACGCGTTCGCGCATATCCATTGGAAGCGGTTGGATGGTGTAGATCTCAAGGACAAAATCAAATGCTCCGAGCCAGCTGCGGTGTGGCTCGAACAGATCGGCGACTTCGAATTGAATATCCTTATCAGCGTGCAGACGCTTTGCCCACTCGATCGCGGTCGGAGAGATATCGAACGCCATGACTTTGAATCCGAGATCGTCTAAATACTTTGCGTCGTCACCAAGCCCGCATCCGACGACGAGAGCTTTTCTACCATTGCCTTTTAGTCCGACATCGTCTGCCCACGTTTTGAAAAACTTGTTCGGCTCGAGGTCGGCCCAAGGAATCTGTTCGTTGTCTCCGGCGGCTTCTTTGTAGAACGCATCGAACCAACCGAAAGCGTCCCCTTGATCGGCGAACTCGGCCGCAAGTTCGCGTGCTCGGGCTCTTCTTTCTTCTAACGGATCGCTCATTCTTTTATCGGTGCTCCTGATTCTTTCCATGCCTTCCAACCGCCCGCCATCGAGAAGACATTCGTGTACCCCATCTTCTGCAGCATGTCGGTTGCGAGCGCCGATCGATAACCGCCGCCGCAATAGAGAATGAGTTCCGTATCTTTCTCGGGAAAGGTCTGAACGATGTCGCGTTCGATGATGCCGCGTCCCATGTGCGTCGCACCATCGGCATGCGACGTCTCCCATTCGTTGTCCTCGCGAACATCGATGAGCTTCGCGCCTTCGTTCATCCGAACTTGAGCTTCCTCGACCGAGACTTCCCTGATCCGGCTCTTTGCATCAGCGGCTATTGCTTCAAATTCTACGGAGTGCTGCATTTCGATAGCTTATCAAAACAGTTCAGTTTCGTGGGTTTTCGTGTGAGTTAGTGGTTCCAGTTCTTAGACTACATAGGGCTGGAACCACTAACTCACACGAAACCCACGAAAATCACGATCTACGCGATCGAAGATCGCAAGAGCACCCTCGCTACCGGGTCGGGTTTTCGCCTTTCGTCTCGAAGCCTTAAGTTATTCGGTGACTCGCTTGCTCGCGTACGACCTTTTATACTAAGGTTATCGTTTTTAATATTAGCTAATTCAGACGAGGTTTAAGACTTGTGGCAGAACAATTTGATGTAACTATCATTGGCTCGGGACCCGGCGGATATGTCGCCGCGGTGCGGGCCGGACAACTGGGATTAAAAGTCGCGATCATTGAGAAAGAAAAGGACGCCAAGCTCGGTGGCACATGCGGTCTTCGCGGTTGTATTCCGACGAAAGCATTGCTAAACGCGGCGCATCTTTATCAGAAAGCGGGTGAGTTTGAAAAGTTCGGATTGAAAGCCGAAGGCCTCAGTTACGACTTCCCGTCGGTCCAGAAGTATAAGTCAGGCGTCGTCGATAAGAACGCCGCCGGCGTGACCTACTTGATGAAGAAGAACAAGGTCACGGTCTTCAACGGATTCGGAAAGATCGTCGGAAAGGGCAAGGTCGAAGTCGCACTCGAAGGCGGCAAGAAAGAAACGATCGACACGAAGAACATCATCATTGCAACCGGCTCCGTCGTTCGTCCGATCCCCGGATTTGAGACTGACGGCAAACAGGTCGTAAATTCAGATCACATCCTCGAACTGCAGAGCGTACCAAAGTCGATGATCGTCATGGGCTCCGGAGCGGTCGGTGTCGAGTTCGCGAGCGTGTACGCGCGATTCGGTTGCGACACGACTGTCGTCGAGTTGCTCGATAGGATCGTCCCGATCGAAGACGCGGATGTGTCGAAGGAGCTTCTCCGAAGTTTCAAAAAGCAAGGCATCAAATGCGAGGTGGGCATCAAGCTCGACAAGCTCGAGAAGAGCAAGAAGGGCGTAAAAGTTTCCGGTAAGAATGCTAAAGGTGATGCTGTTACATTCGAAGCGGAGATGCTCCTCGTCGCCGTCGGCCGCATGCCGTATCTCGAAGGCCTTGGTCTTGAAAGCACAAAGGTCGTCGTTAATCCGCGCGGCACGATCAAAGTAAACGAGTACTGTGAAACCGACGAGCCGAATGTCTTCGCCATCGGCGACGTCATCGACACCGCATGGCTCGCGCACTTGGCATCGAAAGAAGGAATCCTTGTCGTCGAGAAACTCGCCGGCAAAAAGGTCGAGCCGATCAAGCAGAATCTAGTCCCGAACTGCACGTACTGTGATCCCGAAGTCGCGTCGGTAGGCCTGACCGAAGCAAAAGCAAAAGAACTCGGCTATGACGTGAAGGTCGGAAAATTCCCGTTCTCGGCATCAGGTAAAGCAAGAATCCTCGGCGAGACCGACGGCTTCGTGAAGATCGTCTCCGAGAAAAAATACGACGAGGTACTCGGCGTCCACATCATCGGCCCGCACGCGACGGAATTATTGGCCGAAGCCTGCGTAGGAATGGCACTAGAAACAACGGCTGATGAACTCGGAAGAATCATGCACGCGCATCCGACGGTTAGTGAGTCAGTGATGGAAGCCGCGGAAGGTGTGCATGATCTGACAATTCATATGTAGTTCGTTTTATTCGTGTTCTTTTTCGTGTCGGTTCGTGGTTCCAGTTCTTCGACGTAAAAGACTGGAACCACTAACTCACACGAAATCACACGAACGAAGAACACGAAACTTTATGACGGCGGATGAGTTCAGAAACCTCGCGCTCGAACTTCCCGGTGCGGAAGAGCGGTCGCACATGGATCATCCCGACTTCCGCGTCGGCGGAAAGATCTTCGCCACGCTCGGACCCGGCGAAGAATGGGGAATGGTAAAACTGACACCGGACCAGCAAGCCACGTTTGTCGAAGCCGAACCCGAAGCCTTCGAGCCGGTGAAAGGCGGTTGGGGACTCAAGGGCGCTACTAGAGTTAATCTCGATACAGCACGCGAACCTGGCGTGGTGAGAGCTCTGGATGCGGCGTGGAGAAATACAGCTCCAAAATCCCTCATACAGAAATACGATCGGAGATAGCGGCACATGCCGCAGCTCTTAGAGGCGGTCGGAGTTCGCCAGGGAACACCAACTTGAACGAGAGGCATTGGGCCTCTCGTTTTTTGTTATACTTCTGGCGCTTTATCGATTTCTCCCTTCTGCACCAGGCTGTTAATGAATAAATACAAGAGCCTTTATAAGTGGATGATCGTCCCGATGGTGATCATGCAACTGGGTATCGCAATGGATTACTGGGGCGATCTAACCGATAACGCTTGGTCTGTTCACGTGCACTACTGGATGGGAACCTCGTGGTATCTCTTGCTGATCGTTCAGCCTTACTACGCAACTCACGGCCAGCTTGCGCGTCATCGGACGCTCGGCATCATAGGTATGTTCCTCGGTGGCGGAGTTTGCTTGTCGGCTCTGAGCATGATGCACCGGGACATCGAGAGTGCCCAACGCTCCATGTTGGAGCCCGAAAGATTTGCGCCGTTCGAACCGTGGTTCTTCTATGGCGTGATAGTGGCCGAGATTGTCATGATGGTCGCGTTCGGCTTCGCGGTGATTAAAAGCATTCTCCATCGAAAGAACATCGAGAACCACTCATGGTGGCTCATCTCAACGGTATTTCTAATCATGATGCCCGCTCTCGGCCGAGGTGTCGGATTTCTTTGGTTCGCTCTCAACATTCCTGTAATACCGGGCATCGGTATCATGCTCACGGCCTACGTCACGCAGGTTATCATCCTCTCGCTGGTAGTCGCGGCCGCATGGAAGTTCGGAACACTTCGTCATCCCGCGACATATCTTGCGGTAGCCGTAAATATTTTCTTATTTCTACTGGAGCCGATCGGACGGTCGGAAACTGTCCAGCTTTTCCTTCGGTCCGTCATTAAAGGATGAGACTGCCTTTGCTATACTCGTCTCTTTCATGGCCCAAACATCCTATCCAAAAGACAAGATCAAGATCCTTCTCCTCGAGAATATCTCTGACGCTGCCGTGCGCGAATTAAAGAACTACGGTTACGCGGAAGTCGAGAGGATCAACGGTGCGTTGAGCGAGGAGCAATTAATGAAGGCCGTGCAGGGCGTTCATCTTCTCGGCATCCGCTCGAAGACAAAGATCACAAAGAAGGTCATCGATGCGGCGGACAAATTGATCGCGATCGGTGCGTTTTGCATTGGCGTGAATCAGGTCGATCTGAGAGCGGCGACGCAGAAAGGCGTCGCGGTCTTCAACGCGCCTTACTCGAACACCCGTTCGGTCGCCGAGTTGATCATCGGTTTGAGCGTGATGCTCATTCGAAAGATCGCGGATAAAAACACTGCCGCGCATCGTGGCGAGTGGATGAAGGACGCGACCGGAAGCTTCGAGATGCGCGGGAAGACGCTCGGCATTATCGGCTATGGCAACATCGGATCGCAGGTCTCGAACATGGCCGAGGCGATGGGCATGCACGTCATTTACTTCGATGCAGCGACAAAACTTCCGCACGGGAACGCGAAACAGATCCGCGATCTTAATGATCTGCTCAAGCAGTCGAACATCGTCACGCTGCACGTGCCGTCGGATGCGACGACGCGAAATATGATCAACGCCGACGCGATCAAGTCGATGAAGAAGGGCGCGATCCTTATTAATCACAGCCGCGGCGATGTCGTCGATCTCGATGCGGTAAAAAAAGCGATCAAGTCCGGCAAGCTTGGCGGAGCCGCGGTCGATGTATTTCCCGAGGAACCGGAGAAGAACGGCGATGTCTTCGCGTGTGCTCTGCAGAATCTCCCGAACGTGATCCTCACTCCGCACATCGGCGGCTCAACCGAAGAAGCACAGGCGAATATCGGACTCGACGTCACGGCAAAGCTCGTCAAATATCTCGAGCTCGGCAACACCGAAGGCTCGCATACCGTGCCGCCCGTTTCCCTTCCGCCGCAAGCCGGTACACATCGAATTCTTCACATTCATAAAAATATTCCCGGCGTTCTCGGCGACATAAACTCGCGTCTCTCGAAAGGCGGCATCAACATCGTCGGGCAGTATCTCAACACGAATCCCGACATCGGATATGTCATCCTCGATGTCGAATCGAAGATCTCGAAAGAGGCGCTCGAGATATTGAAGAAGGTTAAGGGAACGATCCGTGCGCGGATGGTGTATTGATAGGTGACTGTTTAGCCGCGAATAACCTGGATCAAGAAGAAGAGTTTTTAACAGGGATGAAGGGGATACAAGGGATGATTTCTTGTAAATCCCTTTCATCCCCTTCATCCCTGTCGAAAATCTTTCTGATCCGCATCATCCGGGAAATCCGTGGCAAAACTTTCTTAATGAAAATGTGAGGTGTTCAATATGAACAAATACATTTTGCTCTCGAGCATGACTGTACTACTGCTTGCCACATTACCTGCTGCATCCCAAAAATCTTTATCTGCAGATCTGGTCATAAGTCATGTCGCAAATAAGTTGGCGACGGTAAAAACGCTCGGATACAAATACACTTTTGAATACAACTATCCGGCGAGAGAGAGCCGGACGGTGGTAAACGCGCAGGCTTATCTCGATCTTCAGCCTGCCGATCAAAAGGACGGATTTAAGTTTCAGTTTATCAGCGATGATCGATCGTCTGTTTATAACGGATCGGAGCGCTTTATTACGGACAAAGCGAGCAAGAAGCTATACGTCGACAATAGTCCTTCATTCGATAGCATCGGAGATATTTTTCTTCAGAATTCGCCGCTCTCTCTAAAGTATGTGTTGCCGAAACTGGCGAGCGACAAGCACACCAGAAAGAAGCTGACAGCTACGATCATCAACGGGAGTGAATATTACTTGCTCGAGTTCACATTGATAACGTCAGCTATAACCGCCGGCGGCAATATACGCGAAACTCGGGTGGATCAGAATGCGACGTATGTCGTGACCATCGACAAGAGGACGTTTCTTCCGGTCGCGGTTTTGCAGACTAACGACAAGAACGACGAGTCGCTCAAAACCAGTTTCTCCGGGATCACGGAAAAGCCGCCGGTTCCGGAACCGCTCTCGTGGTATTTTTCTTCTTACAAGGACTACCAACTCGAGAAAAAAGAGAAACTGACACTCATCGAAACAGGCAAAGCAGCGCCGAATTTCACGCTCGCTAATTTCGGTTCCAATTCTTCGAGCTCGCTCGATCAGTACAGAGGCAAACTTGTTCTGCTAGAGTTCTGGATCGCTCACTGCGGTTTCTGCATCGCGGCCGTTCCAAAGATAAACGCCGTCGCTCAAAAATTCCGGGACAAGGATCTGCAGGTCATCTCGATCAACATGCACGATCCGACATCGACGATCGAATTCTTTAAGAACAAGAACAATCCTGAGTACAGGATCCTCACCGGAGGCGATTCAATAGCAAAAGCCTTCGGCGTCGAAGCTTTCCCCGCGTTTGTCCTGGTTGATGCGAATGGAAAAGTTATTTATTCGTCCGGCGGTCTCGAAGAAAAAGAGCTGGACGCCGCCATCCTCGCGACCTTTTAAAATGATGATGAAACTCTTAATACTTGTACTCATGATCCCGATAGCCGCATCGGCGCAATGGATCAAGCAGGCCGTCAATACGACGGCGAGCTTTCGTGGACTATCGGTCGTCAGTGAAAAAGTCGTCTGGGCGAGCGGAACGGGCGGGACCGTGATCAGAACCGTAGACGCTGGAAAAACGTGGACGGTAATGACGGTGCCCGGTGCGGAGAAGCTCGACTTCCGTGACATCGAAGCATTCGATGCGAACACTGCGTACATTCTCAGTATCGGCAACGGCGATTCATCGCGGATCTATAAGACGATCGATGGCGGTACGACGTGGACACTTCAGTTCACGAACAAGAATGAAAAGGCGTTTTTTGATGCGATCACGTGTTGGAGAGAAACCCAATGTGTTGCGATGTCAGATCCTGTTGATGGCCGATTCTTGATAGTAGTTAGTCATGACGGACAAAATTGGGTCGACAACGACTGGGGAATGTTGCCCACGGCTCAACCCGGGGAAGCTGCGTTTGCGGCAAGTGGGACGTGCCTAGTCTTTGCCCGCTCGGGACGAGAGCTCTTCATCGTGAGCGGGGGAAACTCGGCTCGGGTTTTTCGAGGCAGCCGGGGAATAGAAGGGGAGACAATGCCGTGGGAGGTCTTCTAGACTCCAATTACCAAAGGAACGTCGGGTAGCGGAGTCTTTTCGATTGCCATATACGGCCAAAACGGAGTCATCGTCGGCGGAGATTACGAAAAACCTGATGAGGCGAAAGAGAACCTCGCGTTTACTAAAAGCGGCGGAAAGTTTTGGACGCTGGGAACCGGACTAAGCGGCTTTCGATCGGGTGTCGCATACATCGACGAAGAGATGATCATCGCAGTCGGTACAAATGGAACAGATCTCACACGTGACGGCGGAAAGACCTGGAAAAAGATCGGCAGTGAAAACCTCAATGCCGTCGCAGCAAAAGGCAAGAAAGCGGTTTGGGCGGTTGGTCCGAAGGGTATGGTCGTCAAACTCAAATGAAATGGTACGACATCATCGGAACGCTCGGAGTCGCAGTCATCATCATCACGTATGTGCTGCTGCAGATCGAACGCGTTCGAAGCGATCAGCTCATCTATTCCCTGCTCAATGCGATCGGTGCGAGTCTGATACTTGTCTCGTTGTATTTCGATTTTAATCTGCCGTCTGTGGTCGTCGAGTTCTTCTGGCTGCTGATCAGTTTGTTTGGTATCGGGAAATATCTCGTTCGACGAAAGTCATGAGAGACGACCGGAGTGAAGTCGTCAACGGACTGGACCGCAGGCATCCCTGCCTGCTCGTCGCCGCTTCGGCCGACGTCAGCCTTTGTCTTGTCGAATCATATTCGCCCAACGCCAATCGGAAGCCTCGGCGTGGCAGGCAGGGATGCCTGCGGTCCAGTCCGTTGACGACGTTGCTCCGCATTTAGTCCTGCTTTTTCTGCCCGAGCGAAAACCAATTCCCCGAATCGTCTTTGAACAAAGCGTTCCAACCCCAGAACTCTTCGGTCGGCGGTTTTGAGAATTCGACACCTTTCGACTTCAGCTCTTCATATGTCGCGCGGACGTCGTCACATTCGAAATTACCAAACCCGAATGTCCCGTTCTTAACTAGCTCGCGCATCGTCGCAGCCGATTCCTCGTTGAACATCATTCCGGTTCCAATCGGCATGAGTGTCAATTCGAGATCCGGCTGATTTGGCGGATTGACGGTCAGCCATCGTTTGCCGGGTCCCATATCGGCGTCGGTGTTCACTGTGAAGCCGAGCTTGTTGACATAAAAATCGAAGGCGCTGTCCTGGTCAAGGACGAAGATACTTGCGTGGTTCATTTTCGTGATCATAGGCCTACCATTATTCGGCGGCTATGATCGACGGTCAATAGTTTCCACTTCTCGAAAATTGCGGTTTTTGTTCCAGCCTGCTTTCTCGGCGAAACAGCTGGGAATGTGATTGAGCGGCTCGGTAGCGACCGACGCTCGAAATCTCTCTCGCTCGAGTTGGTACTGTCGCGGCGTGAGACCGGTGCGGCGCTTGAAGAGTCCGGTGAATGAACTTACGCTATCGAATCCCACTTTGAAACATGCAAACGCGACGGCTTGACCGTCATCGAGATATACTTTGGCTTTCTTAATGCGAACGTCCGTTAGATATTGATGAGGCGTGCGTCCGTAGATCTCCTTGAAGAGTCGTACGAAATGAAACTTCGAGAAGCATGCTTCGTCGGCAATCTTGTTTAGATCGATCGCGGATGCGAAGTTCGCGTCGATGAAAAGCTTCGCGCGAACGGCTCGCATGTACATGTACTGTCGCGGATATTGGTCCATCTCGGTCCGCATAAGCTTAGCGTACACGCCACATCGTAGCAACGAAATGCCGAAGTTGATTTTCGTGGGGATTTTATTAGTCTATCGGTGTTGAAAAATTCTTCGCGACAGGAGGGCCCGCATGCCCGGTGGATTTGGTGAACCGTTAGGTCTGCTCGCGTTCCCCGCGATCAAGTTGTTGGGTACACGGCCTATGCAATTTATTTGAATCGCGTGTTTCCTCAGCCGAGGAACATCTTCGCGGTTGGAGCGACCCGGATGTTGCTTGGTCTTATCTTCGGTACGGCGCTCGCGATGATCTCATTTCCGTTTGCTTTTATCGGCGGCCCGTTAGGATTTGTGATTTACCTGGTAGGCTTGATTCCGGTCCGTCTGCTGGAATGGTACATAACTTTTAAGGCCTTTTATCTTGCTGCAGGAGATACCGCTCCAGGTATGAAACGGGCTATGTGGTCGGGTGTGGTCGTATCGTTTCTTTTGGATATTCCGGCGGTCGTTGGTCTGGTGACGGCGACCGGGTTCTGGATCTGCTGACATTTCTGATGCAAGGTTTCACGACAATTCCATTTAAAACTGAGAGCGAGCACGGGCTGACGCAGGTCAACGGCATCGCGAAGTTTTCGAGCGCCGGGGTTGTGCTCGAATTCGAATCGAAACTATTCGGATTGATCGGCAGCGGTGTGAAGGAAGTGCGATTGCCGGTCAGCGAAATACTGGATGTGAATTTTCGAAAAGGTTTCTTTAAACGCGGTGCCAAGATCGTCATTCGCATGAAGACATTTACAAAGCTCGCCGAAGTTCCGAACCAAGATGGAAAACTGACCCTGAAACTCGTTCGCGACGATTTTGATCGCGGGCAATCGGCGGTCGAGCAACTTCAAAAAGATTTGAATCAACATGCGGAAGCGCAACCACCTCCACATACCCCGGTCGGCGAGCTTTTCAACGAAGAGAGCGAAGACGAAACAAAACAATTGAACTAAGGGAGATAAAATAATGCCTAAATATGCAATTGAGCGCGATATCCGGGTGCCGGAAATATGTCTGCGGAAGAGCTAGATGGAGCATTGACGAAATCTTGCAGCGTACTGGAACCACGAACAAAACCAAACCACGAGAATACGGATAAACTACGGACGACTCGACTCCACTCGATAAACTAAGTTCCCTAATGACACCTTCCAACCAAAGAGACCTTGGCTCTGTCGTCAGCGTCCACGGAACGTCGGGAGTTTTCCTTCAACGAGCGGCGATCGTCACTAGTCTGTCGTTCTTTTTCTTCATGGCAATGCTGGTGGTCTTCTATGTCCGACAGCAAGTTATCTACTTTGTCCTCTCAACCGCTTTCCTCATCGTCTACATTTTCACGCTTATCGGCTGGGTTATGCAGCGCCGTAATACCGTCTCGATCTACGAGAAGGGCATCGGGCATCGCAGTTTTGTCGCGGCTTGGGACGAGATCCAGTCGGTGACGGCTGATCCGAAGGCGGGAATCACTATCGTAAAAACGAACGGTGGTTCAGTGACGATCCCTAAGACCATCGCCGACGTCGATCAGATATCCCTTGCAATCAAGAATCATTTAGGATGACGGCGGATGCGACTGGACCGCAGGCATCTTTGCCTGCCACGCCGAGGCTTCCGAAGGCGTGAAACGATTATGACTCGACAAGACAAAGGCTGACATCGGCCGAAGCGGCGATGTCAGGCAGGCAGAGATGCCTGCGGTCCAGTCCGTTCTGACACCATTTACCGTTTTTCACACGAATCGGGTATTCTTATTCTTCGATTTGGGAGTGTATATGAGCGTAGAAGTCGTGATGCCGCAGATGGGCGAGTCGATAACCGAAGGAACGGTATCGAAGTGGTTGAAAGCTGTCGGGGATAAGATCGAGAAGGATGAACCGATCCTCGAGATCTCGACCGATAAAGTAGATGCCGAGGTCCCAAGCCCGGCCGCCGGAACGTTGCTCGAAATAAGACATCAGGAAGGCGAG
>QHXR01000001.1:0-23728 GCA_003223025.1 Acidobacteriota bacterium | reverse complement strand
GTCCCTCGCCCCAAGTCTCAAGTCCCAAGTCCGTCGAGGCTCCGGCGCCGGCACCGGCGCCACAACCTGCCGAGACAGCTCAGGCGGCCGCCGCATCGACTTCTTCAAATCCGCAATCCGAAATCCCAAATCCCAAATCAGAATCGGCTACGCCGATAGTGATGCCGCAGATGGGCGAGTCGATAACGGAAGGTACCGTTTCGAAATGGTTAAAAGCAGTCGGCGACACGATCGAGAAGGATGAGCCGCTGCTCGAGATCTCTACCGACAAAGTCGACGCCGAAGTTCCGTCCCCGGCCGCAGGAAAATTACTCGAGATAAAAGTTAACGAAGGTGAGACCGTTGAGGTCGGAGCGGTGCTCGCGCTCGTAGGATCGTCAGTCTCAAGTCCCGCGTCCGAAGTCCCAAGTCCGAAAGCCGAGCCGACACCGGTCGCGAAAGTCGAAGCACCAGTCGCGCAGGCCGCCGCCGCTTCGGCAAATCCGCAATCCGCAATCCCAAATCCCAAATCGAACGGCAACAGTTCGATCGAAGATCTTCGCCGGACTAAATCAAGTCCGCTCGTCCGCAACATCGCGAAAGAGCACGGCATCGACATCACACGTATCGACGGATCCGGGATCAGCGGTCGCGTGACGAAGCAGGACATCATGTCGTTTATCGAAACGGGTGCCGCGCTTCGACCGCAGGATCTTCTGGTAAAGGGCGCTCCGGCGATCTCGGCTCCGGTAGCGAAGTCGGAATACAAACCGGCACCGATAGCCGCAACGGCTGAGGATCGTGTCGAGAAGATGTCGGTCATGCGGAAGAAGATCGCCGAGCACATGACTTTCTCGAAACAGACGTCCGCACATGTGACGAGCGTCTACGAGATCGACATGACGAATGTCGCCAAGTTCCGCAACACGAACAAGGCCGAGTTCCAATCGCGATACGGCACGAAGCTGACGTACATGCCGTTCATCTTCCAGGCGGTGAATAATGCGATCCGAAAATTCCCGATCGTAAATTCTCAGGTCGATGGCGAGAATATCGTTTACAAAGGCGACATCAATCTCGGAATGGCGGTCGCACTTGATTGGGGATTGATCGTTCCGGTGATCAAGAAAGCGGACACCCTTTCGCTTTCCGGTCTCGCGCTGGCGGCGAATGATCTCGCCGACCGTGCTCGAACGAAAAAACTAAATCCCGATGAAGTCACCGGCGGCACATTCACGATCACGAATCCGGGTGTGTTCGGCGGTCTGTTCGGTACGCCGATCATCAATCAACCGCAGGTAGCGATCCTCTGTGTTGGAACTATCGAGAAGCGTCCGAAAGTTTTCACCTCACCCGAGGGCGATGACTATATCGCGATTCGCACGATGGCTTACTTTGCTCTGACGTATGATCACCGGATCGTCGACGGAGCCGATGCGGAGCGGTTCCTTTCTTATATGAAGGAGTTTCTCGAGAGCGGAAGCTTCTCGCTTTAGAAAGGATAATATTGCGAAGAGAGCCCGGCGAAGTCGTCGGGCTCTCGTAGTTTAACGACGAAAAATCTATTGGAAAGACTGTCTCATTCCTGTATCCTAACAAAGTTGAATTGCATTAAAACCGAGCACGCCGATTACAGCAGCCTCGCGAAAGTGTACAGAAAACGGACAGAAACGGTCATTTCGAACGCCTGCAGCGAAAGTCTTTCAAGCAAAGTGGTTTTCAGCAGCACGTTCCGTGCAATAACAGACTCAGGAACCGTTGGCATGGCAGTTGTCTAAGAGACCTACGAAACTAAGGCGCTCTTTTAGTGTCATCGAGGGGATTTCTTCAGATTCGGGTTTGAAACTACGATCTTTACATCGCACTTCTCTTTCACGTCCCTCGCGACGCTGGTTCGCTCAAATTTTATAAGCAGGATATCTTTCAAGGAGTTCAACATTATGATCAAAACACTATCTGGTTTGCTTTTGGCGATTCTACTTGGAGCGTCGGCCGTAATCGCGCAGGACGCCCAGCTCCGCTCACTATCGAGCGGTCAGAAATATAAAGTCAAAGGCGCCGTTGTCTCAAAAGACGATGACAGCACCTTTGTGATCCGTGACGCCACGGGCGTCGACACTCGCGTTATCGTATCGCCGCAGTCGAGCATTAAGACTAAAGGTGGTTGGTTTGGCGGAGGAGATCGCATCGCCAGCAACCAGATCGTGCGTGGCCTATATCTCGAGGCAGAAGGCCGGGGCGATTCGTCCGGAAGCTTAGCCGCGTCAAAGGTCCGTTTCGATGAAGACGATTTTCGCGTTGCTCAGTCGATCGACACTCGCGTCGGTCCGGCAGAAGCTCGATTGACCGCAGCTGAAGAAAATCAACAGCGCGTCGCCGGTCAGATCGATGAACTGATGGCCATCTCGAATGCAGCACGCGGTGGTGCTAAAGCGGCACAGGAAACTGCAGACGCTGCAGTCGAGGGTGTGAACGCGACAAACACACGCATCACGGCGATGGACGACTATGTTGTTCAGTCGACGGCGACCGTCAACTTCCTCGTCAACAGTGCTCGCCTCTCACCGGAAGCGAAAGCTTCGCTGGATGAAGTAGCGACTGCCGCGACGACGATGAAGGGTTACGTGATCGAGGTCACCGGTTTCGCTTCGGCGGAAGGTAGCACGGCACACAACAAGGCTCTCAGCGAGCGTCGCAAGCAGGCGGTCATCGACTATTTGGTCGAGACGCACAATGTTCCGCTCCGCCGCATCGGTACGTCGTACGGATTCGGCGAGCTTCAGGCCGTTGCAGACAATACGACACGCGAAGGACGCGAACAGAATCGTCGCGTCGAGGTCAAATTGCTTGTCAGCCGCGGTATCAATCAGAACGTTGAAGTTCGACCAGTTTCGACCGACAACGAAGAATAATTTCTCCTAGAGCGAGGGCAGAAAAGTGAATGAGGGTAAAACCTTTTTCACGTTTCTGCCCTCTAACTTTACGTACCTTTCCCTCTGCACATCCGCAATTTTATTATGAGATTCATCTCCGGGCTTCGAATCGCGTCGTTTCTTTCGTTATCGATCTTCATCGCCGTTAGCGTCGAGGCTCAGACTGCAAAACCGACGCCGCCGATCGCGGAAGAAGATCAGGTCGTAAAGGTCGAATCGCGGCTCGTTGTGGTCCCGGTCTCGGTTACAAATCCGGCGGGCGATCCCGTGCTGGGACTTAAGGCAACGGACTTTCACATCTCGGAAGAGAACAAACCGCAGACGATCGACAGTCTCGCCAACGCCGAAAATGTTCCGCTCGAGATCGCGATCTTGTTCGATGTCTCGGCGAGTACCGACTCGATGTTCAAGTTCCAGCAAGCGACGGCCGCGAAATTTCTACAGGAAGTTTTGCGCGGCGATGATCGTGCGACGATATTTACGATCGGGATAAAACCCGTACTCGTTCAGGCACGCGATACGGCCGAGCATTCGCAAACGGGAATCCGGTCGATCACACCGACAAAAGAGCAGACGGCGTTTTATGATTCTGTCCGGACGGCAGCGGAGTACCTTGCGGCGAATTCTCCGAAGGGCCGCCGGAAAGTGATCGTCGTTATCTCTGACGGCGAAGACACCAACAGCGCCGGAATCTTGAAGGCGATCTGGGAAGCAGAACGAAAGATCGCATCGGATGTTCAGGGCGAAGAGCTTCGCACTTTACGTGTTCGCGCACGAGACACGGCGAAGGTGCGCGAGCAGGTTCGCGTGCTGAAATCCCTTCAGGACGCCGACACGGTTTTCTATTCGATCAATCCGGGCGGTAGTTCGATTTCGCTGAACAAGATGGCGCAGTTCGGGCAAGAGAATTTGCAGAAGTTTGCCGACGACACGGGCGGAACCGCTTACCTGCCGAAGTTCCAGCCGATAGATACAAAAGACGAGCTCGCGAACAGCAGCAACATGCGCAAGAACACGGCGACGCTTGAGACGATCTTCAAACAGCTCGCGAACGAGCTCCGTGCTCAGTATTTGATCCAGTACTATTCGGATTCGGAATTTCCGAATAACAAATACGTCAAGCTTTCACTCGGACTTAAGAATCCGTCGAACTACCGCGTCCGAGCTCGTCAGGGATACTACGTTAAGAATTAAGTTTCTAGTTTCTGGTTTCGAGTTTCTAGTTTCAGTTTCGAGTTTCAGTTTCGAGTTTCGAGTTTCGAGTTTCTAATATCCAGGTTTGCCGCCACATCAAACTAGAAACTAGAAACCAGGAACTAGAAACTTCGACAAAACAAGGAACTAGAGACGTCGACAAAACTAGGAGCTAGAAACTTGACGTCTTTGACGTCGCCACGTATATTTTGAAGTTCGGTTACACGCCAGGTGCCGCCCTAGCTCAGTTGGTAGAGCATTCGATTCGTAATCGAAAGGTCGTCGGTTCGACTCCGATGGGCGGCTCCAGTAAATATTGAATCGAAACGAAAATTGGGGCATCGTCAAAAAAGGGCGGTGCCCCCTTTTCTTGCCCCAACGAAGCCGAAATATCATCTCATTACCAGTATTTGCATTTGGAAGGATCGCCATGATGGACGACAATTTATCTATTTTCTGGCACACATGCAGCAGATCCTGAAACAAAAAGGACGGAACGCCTGACGAAGATGAGCAGCAATAAAAAAGAGTTATCACGAGACAACGCATCCGAGCTATTCGCAATACTGAAGACGCGCTTCGAGAAAAACATGGACCGTCATAAGGACATCGATTGGTCCAAGGTGGAGGCAAAACTCCGGGCGGATACGACGAAACTTCGGTCGTTAAGTGAAATGGAGAATACCGGCGGCGAACCGGACGTTGTCGCGTTTGATAAGAAGACCGGCGAGTACATTTTTTATGATTGCTCGACGGAAAGTCCGAGCGGGCGGCGGAGTCTTTGCTACGACAGGAAAGCGCTCGAATCGAGAAAGGAACATAAACCAAAAGACAGCGCGCTCGATGTCGCGGCCGGGATGGGGATCGAACTTTTGACTGAGGATGAATATCGGGAGCTGCAGAAACTCGGCACGTTCGATTTGAAAACTTCTAGTTGGGTGAAGACGCCGGATGACGTTAGAAAACTTGGCGGTGCGATCTTTTGCGATCGTCGATACGATCGCATTTTTACTTATCACAACGGAGCTGAATCTTACTACGCTGCTCGAGGGTTTCGCGGGTCGCTCCGTGTCTAGGGATTACTTCGGATGCGCTTTTTCCCACGCACGTACCTTGATCCTCGCCGCGTCGAACAGACGTTCGTAATTCGTTTTTCTGACCTTTTCGCTGGTATTCGCGTCGAGCGCTTTCCAGAGCGGTCCGTACTGATTGTAGACCCGCATGTACGCATCTCGATCGGGAGGTGCGACCTCGTCGGTGCCGAATAGGAACCGGTCCGGATACCGCTTCATGATGTCGGCCACTGCCTTCGTAGACTCGGGCGTGGCGACCGCGTACTTCGCGACCTCATTCCACGAAATGTCGAAATAAATATGATTGAACGCCGGGTCAGTCAACAACTGTTCGACTAGGGCTCCCTGCGCCTTTATCGGACGAACGATACGTCCGACACCAATGTGTGCCCAGATGATCGTCGTCTTCGGATGTCTTCGGAAGAGGTCCTTCAGGTAGTCGAAGTAAACCGTCGGAGCACCTTCTTTTGCAAACGGTGTATCGACGTCGTTGTGCAGAATTACTACCAATCCAACTTCGCCCGCAAAGTCGAGGATCCTATCGAGGGCGGGGTCCTGCAAACTTGCCACGCCGCCGCCGGCGATCTTCGATGAAACGAATTCTTTGTGAATAGAAAATTCGCCGATGCCGGTGAACACGCCGGGGAATGTTTGCAGCACTCGACGGATGTGATCCGCCGCGTACATATCCGTCGGATTGAACCCGGTGATCATCGGATCGAATCGCGCCTGATCTTCTTTCGAAAGCGACTTGAACGCCATCGCGATATACGCGTCGGTGAACGAGTAGTAGTAAAGCGGCGCGTCGGAATTCAGGTAGTACGTCGGGGCGTGTTCGCCGTCGACCCTGAATGACCATTGCTGCTGCAGCGGTATTCCAAAGAGCGCAACGCGTCCAGCCTTTCCATCCATGATCTTTACAAAGTCATGAATGTCGATTCCCTCCTGAACGTAATTCGTGAGGTGAAAATGGGAATCGTTGAAAAGATACGAGTTCTTTTCTTGAGCATGCACGACTACGATCTGAGAGGTAAACACGGTAAGAAGCACGCAAAGGAGCTCGACGTGCTTCAATCGACCGACCAAGTTTTTGAGTTTCAGACGATCCATGTTCACCTCTCAGAAATTAATCATTTGCCGTCGGGGGAAAATTTCTTAGAAGCTTTCTCATCGCCTTATCGATCTTGGCTTGCAGCTTCAACGGATTCTTTGGCGGATTCAAAGTTTTGGTGGCCTCGCCGCGCCATACTTGTTTCTTTAACCCGCGGTCGTAAAAGTCCAGATTCAAAGTCCCGATGTTGATGATCTGCGAACGCACTCTCGGTCCGCCGCCCCAACCGTACCAACCGCCGTAGTCCCAAAATTCGTTAGCGGTTCTGTAAGCATTCCACTCTCTTGTTTGAGAGAGAGCCGCCTGGTACATCGCGAGGAGATCCGCATCGCCTTCTTCGACTCGCGTAAATCCTCTGGCCGATAATATGGCGTCGATTGAGTGACGGATCTTTTGATCGACATCGTCCTTCGGATACTCGAGCTCTTCGAGTTTTACCCAGCGGTAAGTTTTATATTTTGAAAAATCCGTCCCCTCTCGGTAGTTAGATCTGACCTGTTGTCCGACACCGGTCGCGGCACCAAACAAAAGTGCCACGACAATGAACGCTAGGTTTCTTGCTTTCATTCTTAGAACGCCAACTCAAACGTCGAATTGAAGACCCAGCCGCGTCCGCCAACCGGGTACGTGACCGATGTGTAGCCCACCGGTGACTTGTGCACATAAAGGGCCTCGGTATTCCACCGCACCACTTTGTTCTTGAAAGGGAACCAGTTCGTACCCATCCGGAAATCATACGGGTCGCCGTAGTTACCATAAATTTGCGAGTATCCGGCGTACGCCTGTACAGACTTCGGCACAAGCATTTTCGTGAGCTGAAGTTGGAACCCGTGATCGAATTGATCGGGGACCACTTCTACGCCCATACCTTTAAAGTCATTGAGCCAGCGTGTAAAGTACTCGCCCTCGAGCGACCAACCCTTATATTTGAATGCTGCGTCATAGCTGGTCATCTGGTACCGGACGTCCGTGATGTTCACGCCTTTTCCGAAAATGTTCGGGGTAAAAATGACGGTGCCGTCGGAGAGACGGATCTGCGTGTTTTCAAAGGTCTCGGAGGTTGGCTGGCTTTCCTTGTTCTCTTTGCTGTGCGTGTAGTGAAATCCGAGTCGAGTTGAAAACTTATCGTGGTGCTCGAAATCGCCCCAACCCTGTCCGCTGAAACCCTTTTCAAAATCTCCTGTCGGGAACCAAACGAGCGAACTGGAAAATGTATTCAGGCCGTTGTCGATCCGGTTCGCGGGAACGCCGAGCGTGCTCATGTTATTGCCGATCATTGTGATGTACTTCAAACGCTTCGTAAGATTACCCATCGCCCAAAACCCGGACGTGTACGAAGGACGGAAGAATTCATCCGCGATGTGACGGCTGTCGACATTCGGCCAAAATGGAAAATTGCCCTCGACACTGCGCGTCCCGGGCAAGGATCTGATCCCGGCTCCGATCGTAATTTTGTCGTTGAATGTATATTGCAGATTTCCGGCCAACACTACTTGGGCTCCTAATCCTTGATTAGCGTTGGAACTCCATGCGTAGAGGAAGTAACGAAGTTTCGGACTTAAGACCCAGCCCAGAAACTTGATTTGCATCTTGGTTAGCTGGATATCCTGACGACGCTGTACGGATTTTTCGTTCCCGAATGCATCTGTATAGCTTCCGTCGAGCCCGAGTTGATTCAAGTAGCGAGCATACGTGTAGATGCTCAAGTTAACATCGCCGTACTCGGTATTCACGATCTGGTAACCGAGATTGGGTGTGTACTTGCCCCAGCGACCGTCCTTTTCTTGCTTCGCTTCAGGTTCGGCCGGCGACGATGTCGAGGCAGTCGACACTCCCGTATCGTCCTGTTTGGTCGTCACCGCCGCCGGATCCGAGGGGGATGTCGGGGGACCTTGAACTTTGTCTGCCGTGGTCTGAGCCGCTTCGAGCTTCGTCACGCGCTCCTGCAGATTTTTGATCAGTTCCAGCATCGCACGTTCACGATCCGTGAGCGGAGCCTGATCGGAATCCGAGACCTTGACGATCTTTACCGGCGGTGAAGGCGAAGGTACCGGCAGCGAACCTTCACCCGGCGGAAATGGATCCGCGGGAAGCGCCTGAGCGAGGCAGATCTGCGGAACAATGAGTAGAGACAAAATAAGCGCGGCTCGCGAAACGGAACAACTCACCGCGCCCTTTAGAAGACTTCTCAGTTCAACTGGGTAAATCAGCATTACAACAACCCGCCGCGGAATTTCTTCGTTGGCGTCTCCGATATGAGGTTTCGAAAGAGTCTTACTGTTTTAAGCCAACCGATCGCGGCGAGAACAGATTGAAGTCGAGTTTTTGCGCGACGTATTCGATCACGCGCTGCGCCTTCACGCTGTTGCCTGCATCATCGAGACGGGGCGAGAAAACGGCGATCGCACCTTTACCCGGAACGACCGCGACGATTCCGCCACCGACACCGCTCTTCGCGGGAAGGCCGACTTTCCATGCCCATCCACCCGAGCCGTCATACAGTCCCGCCATCATCATCGTCGACAGAATGTAGGGAACGTTCTCGGCCTTGACTACTTGCTTACCTGTCGTCGGATTGACACCGTTGTTCGCCAATGTCGCGCCCATTCGAGCCAACTGAACAACATTCACGCCGACCGAACATTGCTTCGTGTAGATGTCCACCGCGGTAAATGGATCAGAGTAGATGCGTTCGTATTTCGCGAGCAGCATCGAGAGCGCTTTGTTGCCTGCGTTGGTCGCGGCTTCAGACTGATAGACCTCATCGATCAGCGAGAGCTTCTCGCCTGCAGCCTCACCATAAAAGTCGAGGATCTTGTTCCACTTGTCATCGGCGCTACTGCCGGCGATGAGACTTGTCGTGGCGATCGCTCCGGCGTTGACCAGCGGATTTGCTGTATGTGTCGGCATATCGACAACGGCCACCGGCGAATTGAATGCACGACCTGTCGGTTCGCTACCGATACGATCAAACACGCGGTCCGCACCGAGCTCATTCATTGCCATTGCGAGGGTGTAAACCTTCGAGATCGACTGGATCGAGAAAGCGTATTTGATCTCGCCCATCGAGAGCACCTGGTTATCGACTGTTACGATCGCAACGCCGAACATCTTCGAGTCGACCTGTGCGAGAAATGGAATGTAGTCCGCGTTCTTTCCACTCGTGTCACTCACGAATTTTGCATACGCCTCTTTAACGATCGCTTCCGCCTGTGCGCGATTCGGCGCGACCGGGCTCGTCTTTTGCGCCAAGGCCGCGTAAGGCGACAACACGAACGTCGCGGCGATTACATATACCAATAAACTCTTTCGTAGTTACTTCAACATTGTCTTTTCTCCGTCCTTAACAAAATAGAAATTCAACAGCTGATCTCCGTTCAGGTTAAAAAGCGATGACCGACTGAATCATCGGGACCCATCCGTTTATGCCGGAGTTATACGGACTGAACGCCCCGTTGTATGCCGAGCCCTTGACCTTCATTAGCTCGAAGTTCAGCCACAGACGTTCGGTCGGCAGGAAATGCCATTTGACGCCTGCTCCGAACTCATTCGGGTTCTTGAACTGTCCGAAGATCGCCGAACCGCGTCCATAGATCATCACTTTTTTGGGAATGACAAAATGGCCCACGGACAATTCAAAACCATGGTCAAATGTGGATGTGAGCGGAAGCGGCCCGTCGGCATCGAAATCATTTAGCCAGCGCGCGTAGTACTGCCCGTTTATCGCCAACCCGTTGTACTTGAAGCCCCAGTCGGTGGCCCACATTTTATAAGTGGCATTTCGGACGGTCACGCCAAGTGCGAAAGCTCCAGTCTGAAAGGCGTTTATGCCGTCAGAATTGTAGACACCCGTATTCTCCGGAGTGGATGTGTCGAGATTTGAAAAACGATCTTCTCGGGAAATCGTAAATGAGCTACCAAGTCGAATTCGAACCTTCTTCTGGGCGAAGTAGTCGTCGTACATGTTGACCGATCTGCCCGGCTCGCCGTAACCGCCGAGCGGTTCCCACCAGACGCTGCCGGCCCCCATCAGATTGGTGTCGATCTTGTTTGCCGAGATGCTCAGGGTATTGAGACTGTTTCCGAGGAACGCGTTGTAGTACAGACCCTTCGTGATCTCTCCCGACGCCATGACCCCCTGCGTGAATCCGGGCCGGAAGAAGTTATCCGCCAACGTCCTATCGGTGGACGCGAAATATGGAAACGTGTTCGTGAGCGATCGGCTGCCCGGAATCCCCAGGTAACCTCCGGTAAGCGTTACATGCCGGTTGAAGCGCCAGCCGATGCTCCCCGCTACGATAATCGAGGCGGCACCCGCGGCGGTCCAGACAAGGAGACTATATTGAAGCCTCTTGTCCCAAATGTAGCCGCTGAGCGTGAACATAGAGCGGTTCACAGTGACGTCGTTTCGTCTCTGGACATCGCGCTCTACGCCCAGATGGTCTGTGAAAGTTTTGTCGCTATCCAACGTATTGAGATATCGAAACTGGGTGACGATATTGAATCTCAACATGAACGGCACCTTTGCCTCGTCCGGCGTTTTCCAAATGATAATTCCGTCCTGGTAACGCTCGGGCAAGCCCTGCTTTTTCTTCACGGATGCCGCCTGCGTGGAAGTATCTGCCGGATCTGTCACCGCCTGCGCATCTCCGGAGGATGATGTCGTGTCTGCACCCGGCACATCTGCCATCGTCAGCGCAGGCTTGCCGCTTGCGGCGGCATCGGCTCGATCCATTTGCCGCCGCATTCGATCGAGTTGTTCGATCAGGATCTTCTGGCCTTCCTCCATTCGTCGAAGCTGTTCTCTGACCGCCGCGTTCTCAGCTTTCATCGCAGCGATCTCATCCTCGAGACCGTCCTTGCCTGGGCTCGGTTGGGGAACAGGTTTTACAGAAGTTGAAACCAGTTCAGGAGTCGCAGTGGAGACGGGTATTTTTAGCGCCGGGAAGGTTTCGGGTGTTGCCGTCACGACCGGCTTGTCGGCTGTTTCACCCCAAGCCGTGACTTGAATCGAAAGCAATTTCTTTAGGGTGTCGTCCGCTTTGGCGACAGTCTGCCCACCGGCGGATGTTGCGAACATCCCCGCTAAGGCAAGGGCCAGAACCGAAAGCTTTGTGCGTGCGTTTTTGGTCGACATGTAAACCTCCGATGACACCTATCCCGAATTAAGTGAAAACAAGCGCCGGGCGGCGGCGCAATTTGGTATGACGCGAGGTTTGAGTTAGGGAGCTCGATGGATTTAGGTAGGTTCCTTCGAGCTCCCGGTTTTGATCAGCAGAGGACAACCGAGAGGGCCAAACCGGCTTCGCTCGTTTCCTTGTACTTGCTGTTCATGTCCTTCGCGGTCTCGGCAAGCGCCTTTACCGTCGCGTCAAAATCAACACGGTGCCGTGACGCGATCTCGTTACTTGCGATCGTGTAAGCGGTCCATGCCTTGACTGCGCCGAATGCGCATCGCTCGATGCACGGCACTTGGACGTATC
This sequence comes from Acidobacteriota bacterium, assembly GCA_003223025.1. Taxonomy (GTDB): domain Bacteria; phylum Acidobacteriota; class Blastocatellia; order Pyrinomonadales; family Pyrinomonadaceae; genus OLB17. The sequence continues at coordinate 11,955 of QHXR01000001.1, read as the reverse complement.
CGGCGACCGGATCGCACGTCATGCCGAGATGATGCTCGAGTGCTGATTCGGCAGCATTCTCGACCACTTTCGATTCAGCATCGTGTACGGTCGCAACCAGTGCTGCGGCCATCGATGATGCCACGCCGATCTCAGCCTGACAGCCGCCTTCAGCGGCCGAAAGAGTCGCCCAGTGTTTACAGAGATAACCGACCGCTGCAGCAGCGAGCATTCCTTCTCGAAGCTTTTGGTTCGAGATCTTTCTGCCTTCGCTGAGTGCATAAACGATCGCAGGCATTACACCGGCGGAACCACCGGTTGGAGCGGTGATGACAAGGTGGCCACGTCCGTTCTCTTCGGATGCCGCTAACGCGAAAGCAGAAACCGATCCTATGGCTTTGTCGGAAGCGAACTGCGAATCTTGTGCTCTCTTGAATACTGTTGCCGCTTTGCTGTGAAGCTTGATCGGTCCCGGCAACACATCATTCTCAGACATCGACAGACCCGACTTCACGGTCGCGGTCATCGCATTGATGATCTTGTCGACGAACGCATAGATCTCTGCTTCGGACCGGCCGCTTATCGACATCTCGTTGGCGAGCATTACCTGAGCGATGGACATCTTATTGCCATCGGCATGGGCACGAAGCTCCTTCATCGTCGCGAACGGATACTTCGGAGCATTCTTCTTCGGCGGCACGTAACCTTTCCACTCGATGAAGCCTCCACCGACGGAATAGTATTCCTGCTCGAGCAGAACCTTGTCGCCCGCCAAAAGCTTGGCGGTCATCGTATTCGCGTGATGGAAGTCGCCCTTCGTCGCATCGTAAATGATGTCTTTCAGGCTGACATTGATCGTCTTGTCACCGAGCTTCACGGGGAACGTTTGATCGGGCTTGTCCTTGAGTCCGTCCAGGAATAACGGATCGACGGTCGCGGGCTCCTTACCGACCAGTCCGGCGAGTGCCGCGCGTTCAGTTCCGTGACCCTTGCCGGTCGCACTCAGGCTTCCGAAAAGATGTACCTTAAGTGCAGTTGCCTGCGCCAGCTGGTCAGCCGGAAGTTTCGCTGCACGTTGATAGAAATCGTACGTGATGCGCATCGGGCCGATCGTGTGTGAGCTCGACGGTCCCGGTCCTACTTTGTAGAACTCATCGATGACCGTCATCACCGGACCCTTTATGACTTCTTCTTTTGACTCGACGTACGCTTTGCTCCACAGGGGCAGCGGGCGCGCCGGAGGACTTGATCTGGTGATCAGTTCTTTCGCCGACATTTCATTGCCGGTAATTAGAACCGCTGCGCCGGCCATGGCGCTTCGCATCAGGAATGTGCGGCGATCGACCCCGGACGGGATCTCTGTTGCAGCTAATTCTTCGGGACTCGCGAGTAATTCAGTCGCGTGTTCCTTATTTTCTATTTCTTTATTGGGCATGATGTCTCCTTCTATCCATTCCAATCCGTCGGTTGTGAACCGTAACAACTGACTCTAACCATCCTTCGCGGGGCGGCGGGGGTTCGGCTCCCACCCTTGACCGGGAAAGTGCGAGTGGATCTAGGTTCCACCCGCGTTGCATTTCGTTTGCTGCTCGGATTCATGTCTTACCATTTGAACCCTTTGTTAAAGCTGTATTTGAACGAGAACTGAATGCGATGGTCATCCGAGCTAAAGTCGTCGTGGAAATTGTTACGTCGACCCCACTGATACTCTCCACCCATTACAAAATTCTCGACGGGATACCAAAGAAGATTCGCGACGAAGTATTGACCACGATGGAAAGCTCCCGGCGCCTGTGCGTTGGTGTTCTCCATGTTTAGCATCGAGTAGCCGACCGCAGTCGTGAACTTCTTGCTCCATGTGTGATCGAGAAACGCCGACATCGCGAACATCGGTATGGCTCGTCCTACAAGCGGCGCAATTATCGGCCCCGTACTTCCTTCCGGACGGAGCAAGCCTAGCGTCCTCGCCCCAGTCGCGTCGCCTGCCGGCCTAACCGGCGTCGGCGTCAGTATGAAGTCCGGGTTGAACTTGGCTCCGACGTCCAGCGGGGCGTCATTCATATAATTCTGAGTTCCCTGTCCGTAGGTGGCCTGGAAGCGGCCGATATTATCTTTGTTGAAATTCAAGACCGAGGTAAGGGACAAGCCGGCTCGTAAGTCACTGCCGCTAAAGTCGACGTCATCCTTGGTGTTGGTGTCTTCCCACTTGATGCTTCCCAACAGCCAGGACGCCTGGATGTGACCCCAGTCGCGATTGAAGCGAACATTTCCGGTGAAGTCAGGCAACTGTAGATGGGGTCTGATCCCGGCGAGCTCGATACGACCTGCGTATACGCCCTGATCGCCACTTGCGCCCGGTCTCTCGAGTGCGAGCGTGAGTTCGTTGCGTCCCTTAAGAGGCATCCAGCGAATCTGCACATTACGGAACCAAACCAATCCGTTCGGGCCCCAATATTCAAACGTGTTAGGGAACGCGTCGGTGTCGCCGAAAACGGTCCAGTATTGGCCGGCTCCGAACTGTCCTAACTCGCCATACGCATGGCGAAGACGGAAAGTAGTTTGTCCTGCGTCGACACCCGTTCCGAATAATTCAAACTCGAATATCGTTTTCAGTTCGCCCCACTTGGTCGGCGTCGAAGTCTTCACGCCAAACCGAGACTGACGGACGCCCATATACCACTTTCCTTCCGGAGCAAACTCACCTTCGAAACCCGGAAGTTTTGTCGGACGGATCGTGTCGTACCAGTCGGGATGATTCGTCTTAAACGAATAGCCCGTGTCGAGCATCACGAATCCATAGATATCCATGGACCGCTCGCCTTTTTCGTCTTCTCTATTTATGGTCGAGCTGGTGATGGCTCCGCGCGGAGAGGACGGATTAGGTGGTCCTGTCCGAAGCACCGCGTTGACCGTTCTTAGGCCGCCGCCAGATTTGTCGGAAGCAAGCACCTGCTGCTGCTGCTGCTGCTGCTGCTGCTGCTGCTGCTGTTGCTGCTGCTGTACAGTCTCGACGGTTCCGATCAATTTCTTGAGTTCGTCTACCGTTTGCTCAAGTTGTTTAACTCGATCTTTGAGCTGCTGAACGTCTGCCGGATTTTCGGAAATCTCCGGCTTTTGCGCGTCGGGCGGCTTTGGCGGATCTACTGTCTGGGCCTGTAAGAATTGGCCTGCAAGTGCGAACAAGACTATAACTGACAACATAGTTAGCCTTGCCCATCCGTGACGAAACTGGTTCATATGACCTCCTGAAAAATTGAGCGAGCGTGTGAAAAGTGCCCCAAGTGTTGCACATAGCATCGCCGAGGCACGTCGAATCTTTAACTGTCACTTTTTACAGGTAATAACCCTTGGGGAAATTCGAGGATGCAACGAATGTGTACCGCTGGTCCGAAAGCCTTCCGATGGAAGCCGAGGTTTGAGGCGAAATGATGCATCCGCCACCGTTTCAGCGAATCGCATCAGTTCAAATACCTTTCTTTTGAGTCCGCCTACGAAAGTTCCGAACCGTTCAGATTTACTCTTCTCATCCACGGTAAAACCGTGTAATCTAAGAGCCATCCTGTGCTTCCAAACCTGGTCTGATGATGGGGGTTTAAATCGCGTAGTGAAAGCTTTTCGAATCCTTTCGATTATTTCTATCTGTCTGTTCGCCGCAGTCAGTGGGTTTGCCACTGATAACAGCTTCAATCTCGATTTCAGTGGCGATGGCCGGACTGACATCGCGCTCTATCGTGAAGGCTCGCGTGGCCTTGACGCGCCTCAGCCTTCCGTTTTCTATTTCCTAAGTCCGAATGGCGGTGCGATCTGGTCCAGCCAGTGGGGACGCAGCCTCGATGTGCCTGCTCCTGCGGACTATGACGGCGACGGCAAGACGGACGTCGGGATCTTCCGTTGGTGGGACTACGATCTGGGCGACACGAATGAATGGTGGCTGAGTCGACCGGGGATCGGACATATCGTGCTGAATGGGCTCGAGCTCGGTTATTACAAGTTCAGTCGCAATTACGTCGGCGATGCAAAAGCCGAGGTTGGTCAGCTCTATCAGGTGGATATCAGCCAAAATCCGGGCGAGACGTGCTTTGTCAGCGTCTATCTTATTGCCGACGCCAGTGGCCTCGTCATTAGAAAGACGGTGGGCGACACGTGCAACTTGAACCCGACACCGGTTCCCGGTGATTACGACGGTGATGGCCACAGCGAGATCGCAGTTTACGTCAACCACCATTTCAAGGTTTGGCTCGCGCCTTACAGCGCCGGATACACGGCTCCGGCGTACCTCCATTATATGGACGTCGACATGCCGGCTCCGGGTGATTACGACGGTGACGGTAGGACGGACTTCGCCGGAGTGAAGAAGCTCGGCGGACGCATGCTTTGGCGATACAGGATGAGTACGACCGGGCAGGAGCTGGAATTCGATTTTGGTCTATCGACCGACATTCCGACACCCGGCGATTATGATGGCGACCACAAAACAGATCTAGCCGTGTATCGCCCGAGCGATGGCACTTGGTGGATCAACAACAGCGGAAGCGGTGTAATACAGACGTTCCAATACGGCTTGCCGACAGACCTGCCTCTCGCGGCACCCGTGATCCCTTTCAGTCCGGTTCGACCCGCCGGCGAGTAGAATCTCTCAGACTTCCATGAAAAATTATCGGTATCGATCAACACTGTTCCTGAGTCCGATTTTCCTGGCGATAACCCTTTTGGCGATTCCCTCCATCGCGCAAAATGAGGAGAATCCGAATTCTCCGACGCCGGTGCTCCTAAGCACGACAGGTTCTTCACGGGCGCTCGCGACCGACGCGACGAAACCCGTTAACGTCGTACCCACCGCATCGACTTCGAACTTTCCTTTGAACGGCAAGGCTGCCGTATTTGTCACTAACGTTCGTTTGATGAAGGGTGAGGACTACACGGCGTTTCGCGTCTATGCGGAGGACGGGCTCCGTCACCTCTATCGCTTTCCGGTCGTCGGCTTAAAGATCGCCGATAAGGAGAATCAGATCTACGCGATCACGTTTGAGTTGCGCGACGAGCTCGGCGTTTGGGAAGTGCCTGCGAGCGGCGATATTTTTGTCAGCGTCGCGTGGCGCGGTTTGCAGAGCAATCGACTCGCGCTTCGGATTGGAAAGTCTTCGGACTCCGGCGACCCTTTGAAAGGCTCGTCGCAATATAAGGATGCGCAGATCGCTCCGGAGAATGTCGGCGACAGATACTCAGGCGACCGCGTCAGATTTTTGGAGCAGGCGACGTTCGGCCCGAGCCCGGCCCTCGATCTTCGCGTTCGTCGAATCGGAATTAAATCCTGGCTGAACGAGCAGTTCGAAATACCTTACCCGAGTTCGGGAACACCGTATCCGAATTTCCCGCTCCGACCGACGACGCTTCCGTTGACGTGCAACGGGCAGATCGACAACGGCGAGCCCGATCCCGATCCATTTTGCTACCCGAATAATTACACGCAGTACCCGGTCCAGAACTGGTTCTACCGTGAGGCGTTCTACGGCGATGCCCAACTCCGGCATCGAGTCGCTTGGGCTCTCGGCCAATTGTGGGTCATATCGGGAACCGACATTCAGCAGTCGAGCCACATGGTCGCGTATCACAAGATCCTCTCGAGAAATGCGTTCGGCAACTGGCGGACGTTGATGAAGGAGATGACGCTAAGTCCGGGAATGGGCGACTACCTCGACATGCGCGAATCGACTCGTTTTTACTTCAACGAGAATTTCGCGCGTGAGGTTCTGCAGCTCTTTAACATCGGCCTCGTGATGCTCAATCCGGACGGAACGGTGCAAACCGATCAGCAGAACAACCCGATCCCGACCTACGATCAGAGAGTCGTTGGCAATTTTACATCGCTGCTGACCGGATGGAACAACTGCGAAGCGTCTCTCGCGCTGTGCCCTAACCGCTCGCCCGGATCGCCGAACTTCATCGATCCGATGATCATCACGAATACGAACAATCACGATCTTTCGGCGAAGACTTTGTTGGCCTATCCGGGCTCGACGACGACGAATGTTCCGGCATGTGAAGGATGCACCGGCACGGCGGTCACGACCTACGCCAACAACTCCCTCAATCAGGCTCTCGACAATATTTATAATCATCCGAACGTCGCTCCGTTCATAAGCAAGTTCCTGATCGAGCAACTCGTGACAGGCGATCCGACACCGGCGTATGTCGGACGCATCTCCGCAGTGTTCAATGCGAATCGAACGAATCCTTCGCAGCTAAAAGAAGTGGTGAAGGCGATCCTGCTCGATCCCGAAGCACGCGGAAACGTAAAAACCGAACCGCGTTACGGCAAGCTTCGCGAGCCGGTTTTGCTATTGACGAATCTTGCTCGACAGTTCGACGCGCGTTCGTTCGATCGCACCGAGCAGAGCGATGGCGTATTGACGGCCGAGACTAGCCCGATGGGCCAGGTCGCTTTCATGCAGCCGAGCGTTTTTAATTTTTATCCCCCGCAATATATCGTCCCGGGTACTTCGTTCAACGGTCCCGAATACGCGCTCTATACGACCGGTACGGCGGTTTCGCGGATCAACTTTATCAACACGCTCGTCTTCAACGGCGTTCCGGTGAACGCCGAACGCCGCGTCACCGTCGGCACCTCGCTGGGGCTCGCGGATCTTCAATCGATCATCGCCGCGGACCCGGGCGGCAACGATCTGATGGATGTTCTGAACATCAGGTTGATGCACGGAACGATGTCCGATCAGATGCGTGCGACGATCCTCAATGCCGTGCTTACCGTGCCCGCTTCGGATCCGCTGCTCCGTGCAAAACGTGCAGTTTATCTAGTCGCGACATCGTCGCAATATCAGGTGCAAAGATAATGAAGAAGAACAGACGGGAATTTCTGAAACGATCGGGATGTGCACTCGGGATGGCGGCGCTCGGATCTCAGTTCCGCCATTTCGGATTGATGAGCGCTCTCGCGCAAAAAGTTGCGGACGATTCTCCGTCGTCCGTGCCAACCGATTATCGTGCGCTTGTTTGTATTTTTATGAACGGCGGAAACGATGGAAACAACACTATCGTACCGCTTCATTCAAGCACGTCGCTCAGCAACTTTAACGACTACTACGCTCTTCGTAATCCGTTCAATCTTGCCCTAACTCAGAACACGCTTTTGCCGTTCGCGGTTCCGCGGATGGGAAATCTGACATACGGTTTTCATCCCGCGATGGGAGCCGGCGCGTTCAGCAACGGCCTTTACGAATTGTGGGGTCAAAATCGGATGGCCGTAGTCGCGAATGTCGGCACACTCGTAAAGCCGACGACGAAGGCGCAGTACAACGAGTTCTCATATCCGAAGCCGTACGGACTGTACTCGCATCTCGATCAGGCTCTGCAGTATCAAAGTGCGCGGAGCGATCACCAGATCTTTTCCGGATGGGGCGGACGCCTCGCCGATCAACGGACCGCACCGGACAATCCCGGCGCACTGGTTCCGATGATAACTTCGATCGCCGGAGCTCAACTTTTCACCGCGGGGCAAACTACGCTGCCGATGGCGATCGGTCCGGCGACCATCGGTCTCGATCAAGTGTTGAAGCCTCAGGGCTACGACGAGACTCCGGATTCGCAGGCGCAGCTCGCAGCACTGAACGCGCTCCGATCGCAGGATCTGAGCTCGGAGTTGATTGCCGCCGCAAGTCACGTGACCGACCAGGCGATCACGCTAAATAATTCGCTCCAATCGTATCAGGAAGTCTCGGTTCAATTCCCGCCGTCGGGCATCGGAAATCAACTGAAGCAAGTCGCGAGATTGATAAAGAAACGAACCGATTTGAACGTACGGCGACAGATCTTTTTTGTACAGATCAACGGCTTCGACACGCACCGTCAACAGATGAGCACGCACAACTCACTCATGTCGCAGACGAGCCAGGCGATGCGATGCTTTTACGATGAGATGACGGCTCAGGGAATTGCGGACAAGGTAACTCAGTTCACGATTTCGGATTTTGGACGGACCCTGAACCCGGCGGGAACCGGGTCGAGCGCCGGATCGGACCATGCGTGGGGAAATCATCACATCGTCGTCGGCGGCGTTTCATCGGCGGACTTTTACGGAATCAACGGCACGAACGGAACTCCGTTTCCGACGTTCACCTACGACGGTCCCGACGATGCCGACACCGGGACCGGAGCACGCGGTCGCTGGATACCGACGACCGCCGTCGAGCAATACGCAGCAACGCTTGCCCGCTGGTTCGGTCTTCCCGATTCAGCTCTTCCGTCCGTGTTCCCGAACATCGGCAACTTCACGTCAACCAATCTAGGTTTCATGTCCGCGCCTTAACGGGGTGCGGAAGAGGTGGCTCGTAAATTTTGTCGCCGAAGGCGACGCACATTAAAGCCTAGGGTTGAGGCCGGAAGGCCGATACCCTAGGTATGGTTCGCAAAAAAAATCCGACCCTGAAGGGGTCGAACAGTTCGCAATCTGTTCGACCCCTTCAGGGTCGCATCGTGTCGTCGCATTGACCTAGGGATTCGGCCTTCCGGCCTCAACACTAGGCTTTAATGTGCGTCGCCTTTGGCGACAAAAATTCCAAGCGGCCACCTCTCATGTCTCCTGTCTCCTGTCTCTTGTCTCCTGTCTCCTGTCTCCTGTCTCTTGTCTCCTGTCTCCTGTCTCTTGTCACTTCCTTCCCGCCAAACCAACGATAGCCTCGGCGAGTTCGTCAATATCGACAGGCTTCGGGATGTGCATCTGGAATCCGGCGGAGAGCGCTTGTTCGCTGTCTTCTGTTCGGGCCAATGCCGTGAGCGCGATCGCGGGAATTTCAGATCCCTGCTCAGGCTTCATCGCGCGGAGTTTTCGGATCAGAGAATAGCCGTCCTCGCCCGGCATGTTGATGTCCGTAAGCAAAAGGTCCGGTAGCCATTCGCTTAAAGATCTCATCGCTTCGTCGACCGACGAAGATGTCCTCACCTCGGCACCCGACATCTCGAGCGAGAACCGAAGAAGATTGCACGCGTCGTCGTCATCATCGACGATGGAAATTCGAACACCGTTGAGCTGGTGCGGCGAGACTTTACGGTTAGTGTGTCCGTTCGTGTGCTTCTGCGGAACGTTTCCTTCGCTTATCACCGCAAGCGTGATCGGTAGCGTGATCGTAAAGACCGCTCCCTTTCCCGGGCCATCGCTATGAACCGAGACTTGTCCGCCATGCAGTTCGGTGAGATGACGAACGATGGCGAGCCCAAGTCCGAGGCCGTGATGTTTTCGAGTGCTCGAGCTGTCGGCCTGACGGAAGCGATCGAATACGAGCGGCAAAAAGTCCGGCGAAATTCCATGGCCCGAATCGGAAACGGTGATCTGCACGCCGTTTCCGACCCGCTCGTAGCCGACCTCGATCCGTCCCGAGTCGGGTGTGAACTTCACCGCGTTCGTCAGTAGATTCCAAACCATCTGCTGCAGACGGTGAGTGTCGCACGTAATCGTCTCGATCTCCGTTGAAAATTTCGTGTCGATCACGATCGATTTTGCTTCCGCCGCGGGACGGACAACATCGATCGCAGTTTGGATCGTCGGGATGACGGCGGTCGGCGACAGATTCAGATGCAAATTTCCCGTGATCAACCGTGACGTGTCGAGTAAATCATCGATCAGTTGAGACTGCGATCGCGCGTTTCGATAGATCGTTTCGAGCGCCGTTAGCCGGTCCTCCTCGGTTAGATCTGACGTCTTCAGGATCTGTCCCCAACCAAGAATCGAATTGAGCGGTGTTCGGAGCTCATGCGATACGGTCGCGAGAAATTCATCTTTCAAACGACTCGCTCGCTCGGCCTGCTGACGCAAAGCTTGCTCGCGTACCAGAAGATTCTCGCGCTCGCCTTCGATGCGTTTCCTCTGAACGAATTGCCCGATCTCGCTTCCGATTGCCTCAAGCATGTTCATCAGACTTCGGTCGTCCGGCAGCGGCGATCGCGTAAAAAATTCGATGACGCCGTAAAACTCATCTGCGATCTTTATCGGAAAACCGACGGCGTGCGTTAGTCCGGCGGCTTGCGCGAGATTCTCTCTGGGATCGTGATCGCCGTGGACCTGATCGGCGAGCAGTACCGGAGCATTTAGTTCCCAGACTCGTCCCGGCAGACCCTGATCACGAACAAATTTCAGATCCAAGCTCTCCTCTTTAAATTGGGAAAGCGTTTGCGAATCGTCGGCTGTCTCGACTTGAGCACAACGCAGTTCCGTTCCGTTATTGCTTCGAAGCCATAAGGCGCTGACGCCGGCTCCGATGTTGTCGCAGAAGGAGCGAAGGATCTCACGGGCAGCGTCGTCGAGATTTTCGGCGTACGCGACAGTGCGGGTAATGGAATGCTCGATCGCCAAGCGGGCTTCGGATTCCTTGCGGGCATCGAGCTCGGTCGCGAGCCGCTTGTTTGCAGCCTCGAGCTCCGTCGTGCGCGAGCGGACACGTGCTTCGAGGTCGAGATTTGCGCTGTCGAGCGAAGTATTAGCGTGCTCGAGCAGCGTCGCCTGTCGCTTTATTTCCTGATTTTGCCGGAAGAGTTTGGTGAAAAATTTGACCTTCGATTTTAATATCTCCGGCTGAAACGGCTTCGTTAAATAATCGACCGCACCCAGCGAATATCCCTTGAAGACATACTGCTCATCCACGCTGTTGGCGGACACAAAAATTATCGGAGTATTTTGTGTTCGCTCACGCTCGCGAACAAGCTCCGCAAACTCGAAACCGTTCAGTCCCGGCATCTGGACGTCGAGCAGGATCAGAGCGACATCTTCGACAAGCAAAAACTTCAGCGCCTCGCGGGCAGACGTCGCACATATGACCTTTTCGCCGAGGTCCTCGAGAATGGTCTCCATGACCAAAAGATTTTCGGGCCGGTCATCAACCAGCAGCACGTTCACCGACGTATTTTCCGATTCTTCAAACATGTAACCCTCTTTCACCGTTCACGAAATTGCGAACTCTCTTTCAACGAAAAATTCGACCGCAGATACACAGAAAAAACTGATTCACGCAATCTTTCTAGATCCGTGTTTCTGCGTCATCCGCGGTTAAGGTTTCCTCGCGAATGATTGACCGTCCGTCTAGTTATCAAGCCAAATCCGAAGCAGCGACATGAGCTGTTCGGTTTCGACCGGCTTGGTGATGTAATCCGACGCACCGGCTTCGATACATTTCTGCCGGTCGCCCTTCATCGCTTTCGCGGTGACCGCGATGATCGGCACTGACTTGAATTTGCTGATCTGGCGGATCGCACGCATCGCTTCGAATCCGTCCATCCCGGGCATCATGATGTCCATCAGCACTCCGTCTATACCCGGAGTCTTTTGAAGCATGTCGATGCCGTCGCGTCCATTCTCGGCATAGACGACGTCCATCTGTTGACGTTCGAGCGCACTCGTCAATGCAAAGATGTTTCGGATGTCGTCGTCGACGATCAGCACCTTCTTTCCTTCCAGACGCGGATCGGTGACGTTGATATGCTTCATCATATTCTTCTGCGAGTCGGTCATGTCCGCGACGTCACGATGAAGAAACAGGGCCGTCTCGTCGATCAACCGTTCGATCGAATCCGCGTCCTTGATGATGATCGTTTCGGCGAGCTTCTTGATCCGATTTGTCTCCCGTTTCGAAAGGTCCTTTCCGGTATGAACGATCACCGGGATCTCGGGACTTCCGGACTCCGCCTTTAACTTCGCAATCAAATCGCTCCACTCGACATCGGGAAGCATAAGATCGACGATCGCACAATCGAAACGCTGCGATCGTAACGCGGCCAGAGCTTCCTCGCCGGTCCCCACGGCGCTGATCGAAACATCCTTACCGGCGAGTATCTCGGCCATGCTCGAGCGAAGCGTTCCGTCATCCTCCACAAGCAAAAGATTCTTTTGCGGACGTTCGGCAAACTCCTTGAGTCCGCGCATTCCCTCGACAAGCTTCTCGCGATTCGTCGGTTTGGTTTGATAACCGAACG
>QHXR01000015.1:198075-199129 GCA_003223025.1 Acidobacteriota bacterium | reverse complement strand
CGGTCTCATTCTCATCGCCTATCGCCGAACCGGAGGGATCGAGAAACTGATACGCGATGTAACCTCCGGGCCTCCGCTCTATGACTTCCCTTGCGAAGGCGCGATCCAGCAGACAGTCTGGAAGATGGATGGTACGCGTGATCTGATCGAAGCCTTTTCCGAGATACCGGCGCTTTATGTCGCCGACGGACATCATCGTCTTGAGAGTGCCCGGCTCGCTCGCGAGCAGCTACGGCGATCGAATCCGTCGCACACCGGGCAGGAAGAATATAATTTCGTGCTCGCCGGAATTTTTCCAGCCGAGGATCTGAAAATACTTCCTTACAATCGAGTCGTTCATGATCTCAATGGACTCAGCGATGAGGAATTTCTTCAACGCGTTCAGGAAAACTTTGTCCTCGTCGACGAGGACAACAAGGTTCCGCAAAAGAGCGGCGAGATCTGCATGTACTTGGACGGAATTTGGCGAACAATGAGATTTGCGGTCAACTATATTCGCGAACCGGATCCGATCGAGAGACTCGATGTGAGCATTCTTCAAAATTATATTCTCGGACCGCTCCTCGGAATTTCGGATCCGACGACCAATGAACGGATCGAATTTGTCGGAGGCATTCGCGGAGTGCAGGATCTTGAGCGGCGAGTCGATACCGGTTCGGCACGAGTCGCGTTTTCACTTTTTCCGACATCGATGGACGATCTGTTCGCGGTTTCGGACATGGGCGAGATCATGCCGCCGAAATCCACGTGGTTCGAACCCAAGCTTAAGGACGGTCTGTTCGTTCACCTGATCTAGTCACTCGATGGAAAAGAATCTTTTCGATCTGCGGCGCGATTATTCTTTGGAGGAGCTTTCCGAGTCGTCGGTCGCAGCCGATCCGATCATCCAGTTTGGAAGCTGGTTCGATGAGTATCTGAATTCCGCTCCGCTCGAACCGAATGCATTCGTACTCTCTACGGTAGATTCCGCCGGCGGGCCATCGTCACGTGTCGTTTTGCTAAAAGGGTTCGACCAGGACGGATTCGTTTTCTTCACAAACTACGAAAGCAAAAA
>QHXR01000015.1:86330-197881 GCA_003223025.1 Acidobacteriota bacterium | reverse complement strand
TAAATGAGTTCCGGCTTCGTTTTGGTGAGGAGATTCCGTATCCCGAATTCTGGGGCGATTATCGCATTTCTCCGACTTCGTTCGAGTTTTGGCAGGGTCGTCCGAGCCGTTTGCATGATCGCATCTGCTACGAGAAAGAGGGCTCGACGTGGAACGTCTTCCGGCTATATCCGTAGCTCCGATGCTTAGTTATGATCGAATCAGAGCGTCTCTTATTCCGTCCATTTACACTCGATGATCTTCCGATGCTGATCGAACAGCGCTCGGATCCCGAGGTCAACGTGTTCCTTGGCGGGACCAAGCTTCAGAATCCCGAAGCACTCGCAAAGCGAATTCGTTTTTACATGTCGTGCTACGACACTCACGGATTTGGAATGTCCCCGATGATCTGGAAACCGACGGGTGAGGTGATCGGCTCGGCCGGTCTTCAGCCGCTCGATGGAACGGATGAGATCGAAGTCGTTTATAGCATGATCAAAAAGTATTGGGGCAAAGGGATCGGGACCGAAGCGGCCCGAGTTTGGATGGATCACGGATTCAACCAGGCGGGTCTCGATCGGATCGTGGCGGTCGCTCATACCGAGAACCGGGCGTCGCGCCGCATCATGGAAAAGCTCGGAATGACGTACGAGAAAACCGAACTCCATTACGGCGCCGAGTGTGCATTCTATGCGATCTCGAAGAAAGAGTTTTTAAGCACCCGATAGATCTGCATGCGGCCAAATTTTCCAAAACTTATTTTCGCTATCGTCCTCTCGATCTATTTTCTTTCGATCGCCTACGCCCCGATGCTCGGGAGCTTTCTCGATCTGGTCGATCTTCCGATCCACGAAACGGGACATATTCTGTTTCGAATCTTCGGGGAGTTCATCGGAGTCGCCGGCGGCTCGCTTTTTCAGGTGATACTTCCGGCCGTGTTCGTCGGATATTTTATCTGGCGTGAGCAGTACTACTCGGCCGCGATCGTTTTGTTCTGGGTCGGACAGAGCATACTGAACGTCTGGGTCTATGCGTCGGACGCGGTGGTCATGCGTCTCGTGCTAACAAGCGGATTCACAGGCAGCGAAGGCAGTTTTCACGACTGGAATTACTTGCTTACCCAAACGGGATTACTCGGCTCAACAAAAATTGTCGCGGGCATTATCCGTAGCGCCGGTACGCTGGTTATAATCGCGTCAGGAGTTTTCTCGATCTACTACGCGCTTTACCCTTCGACGACTGAAGAACAATTATGAAGTACACGCTCATCACCGGCGCGTCGAGCGGTATCGGCGAAGCATTCGCCCGCCGCCTCGCCTCGGAGGGGCATAATCTCGTACTAGTCGCCCGGTCAGGTGAAAAACTCAAAGCCTTGTGCGAGGAGCTCGGCGCCGCGCATAAGATCGACTGCCGATATTCTGCGGTCGATCTTCTCGAATTCGAAGCGGACGTTCAACTCTTTGACGATACTGAAAAGCAGGGTCTCGAGATCGATTGGCTGATCAACAACGCGGGCTTTGGGTCGTCGGGTGATTTCGCGAATCTCGATCTCGAACGTGAGCTCGAGATCATCGATTTAAATATCTCGGCACTCGTCGCGCTGACGCATCGTTTCCTGCAAAAGATGCGCGAGCGAAAAGGCGGAACGATCATCAATGTTTCATCGGCGGCGGGATTTCAACCGATCCCGTTCATGGCGACGTACGCGGCGAGCAAAGCATTCGTGTCGTCATTCTCCGAAGCGATCGCCGAAGAGAACCGGCCGTACGGAATTCACGTGATGGCATTGTGTCCCGGCTCCACGAAGACGAATTTCTTCGAAGCTTCGAACATCGAGCGCCCGATCCAGGTAAAGGGACAGCAGACGGTCGAAGACGTCGTCAATACTGCGATGAAAGCGATCGCGAATCGAAAGACAAAGGTCGTTTCCGGCTGGGCAAATTACATCGGAGCGATCGCCGGAACATTAGTTCCAAACTCCATCTCGTCACGCGTGATGGCAAAGGCTCTCCGCGGCCGGCATCAGAAAGAAGAATTATGAAGTTCACCGTACTCGGCAGCGGCTCCACCGGAAATGCCGTCCTCATTTCTACCGAGACGACCAACGTCCTCATCGACGCCGGACTCAGCGCACGTGAGATCGTACGACGACTTGCGTTAGTCGGGCTGACTTGCGACAACCTTGACGCGATTGTCATCACACACGAGCACAGCGATCACATCGGCGGACTTCGCGCGTTGCTAAAATCCGTTCGCTGCCGGGTGTATGTTTCGAAGGTTACGGAAGATGCGTATTATTGGACACGGGCCGGCGGGACGAATGGCGACAGCGAAGCGACAAAACGACGCAATGCCTTAAAAGATCGCACGGTCGCGATCGAATCAAGTCAGGATTTTCGCGTCGGCGATATCGACTTCGAACCGTTCAGCGTTCCGCACGATGCGGTCGATAACTTTGGATTCATCGCCAAACACGATGGAGTGAAGCTAGCGGCGCTAACGGATTTCGGATGTTTCACTCAACTCATGCGAGAGAAGTTGAACGGGTGTGACGCGATCGTTATCGAATCGAATCATAGCCGCGATATGCTCCGTTTGTGTTCGGTTTATACGTGGAGCTTGAAACAGCGGATCGCGTCCCGACACGGTCACCTTTCGAATGAGGATCTGGCGGACTGGTTGACGAATGAGTTTGACGGATCTGCCCGAGACATCGTTCTCGCACATCTTTCGCAGCGAGCGAACGAACCGCATCTCGCACGACTGACGGCTGAGACCGCGTTGATGATGCGGCCGCCGCTGTTCCCGGTCGAAACTAAGATCAGCCTGACGAGTCACAAAGAACCTACGGCGTGGTTTCAGTATTAAACTTTCGACCTTCGCGCCGACCAAGCCGCTATCAACGCCACCGGCAATCCTACCAGTAGCGCGTGCCCGATAACTGAATTTAGAAAATTCGGCAGCGTGTAGCCTGAAATGCCGCCGCCGATAGCTGAAAGTGGAACGACGACGAATTTCATGACGAGGTGCGCGAGCACTCCGAAGATCAAACCTGAGATGACCGGACGTCTGATCAGGAATCCGATATTCCGAGCCGCGAAATAGTAGACGGTCGCTATGCAAAACGCGACGACAAAGTGAAGAAAGATCCCGAGGGCCGCAGTGTTCCACGCACCGGCTCGCGCGGCTTCGGTGCCGAGCACTCCCGCCGATACGCTCTGCCAGATCCTTTGAAACGGCACTCCGCTGTAAAGCCCGAAGAACAGTGTCGCGTCGAAGAAGTCCAATATACCGATCGCGAGTCCACCGAACACGATCGTGTCGAATGCTCTCGGACGATCGACTTCCGATGTCGATCTCGCAACCACACCGCTTTCAGTCATAAGTTATTCTCCGTTATTGCGGACTTAGATTAACGAAGGCGGAATGAGGTTGCAGATGCGGCAAATTGTTTTCGTTTATCGTTACAGCGCCGCGCGTCTGCTTCGAGTGAGGCAAAAAAAGCCCGGTCTGGCAGATTGCCGAACCGGGCGGAGGGGGAAATCGAGTTAGTCCTTACTGGAGAACCAGACTGGAGCTCGGAGCGCCGTCAGTCGTATTCCCGGCAAAAACGTTACTCACGTGGGAAATAATAGATCCGCCGCCGAGACTCAACCCGGTCGTGTTGTGCGTGACAAAGCTGCCAAAGATCCGAACCGTTCCGCCGGTGCCGGCCACTACACCAGTCGTATTATTCGCGATAGAACAGTTCGATATTGCGAGCGAAGAATTGAACGCCTGCAAGCCTGTCGTGTTGCCGATGATCTGCGAATCGGAGACCGTCGCATTCGTGTTACCGCTGAGATTCAAACCGATCCCGGCCGCGCCCAACTGGCTGCCCGCGATCGAAAGGCGCATCGAGCCGCCGATGATGAAGCTGTTTACGGCATTACCGGTAACGCTTCGAATGTGCGTGTCCTGGATGAAGACTTTCGGCGATCCGCTCGTAGTTTCGAGCGAGACACCGTGCTGCGTGACGCCGTCGATAACTACTTCATCAAGATGAACCGTGTTCGCGGCGAGAACTCGAATACCGTTGATGCCGGTTCCCGCTCCGTTGATGCTTATGCCACGAATCTTGAACGCCTTCTTGATATCGGTTGCGGCCGTGATATTGACGATCACGCCGTTCGTGCCCGATGACAGGATCGAACCCTGCGTGTCTTCACAATCGATCGTGATCGATTTCGTGACGGTTACGGCGCCGTAGCCTGCCGGGTCGAGACAGTTTATCTCGCCGTTTACCGCAGTCTTGGAGATCGCTCCGGCAAACGTCTTACAAGGAGCAGTCCGGCTGCACGGATTGACGTCGTCGCCGACGCCCGACACCCATGTGCGGGTCGCCTGTGCGTTTGCAATCGCTGAAAATGCAAAAACGATAGTGAGAAGAGTAAAGATCTTAATTGTCGATTTAAAAGTAATCATAAGGGGGATCTCCTAAGTCTGAATTAACGTGTCTTGAAACTAAAATGTGCTTAGTGCGAAGAACCTGAGCCGAGTCGGACTGACATCAGCATGAAAGTTCGGTCGCCTATAAAACTTGGGTCAAAGGGAAGGATCTAAATGTCTTACAGAAGTAATCGCCCTCAAAACCCTTGTTGTACTGCGTGAATATGACGCCCGCGTTCGAAGTATTTTGCGTAAGCCGAAGAAGTTTTTCTGAATAGATAAAAGCGAGATGTTTTTATATCATTTCGCCGTCGATAGCAAGAGAATTTTCAGTTTTCGGAAGGACGCCGCGAAATGTTTTTCTGTGGATCGAACATGCTCCGTGATCGCGCAGCGCATTCAAATGATGACGTGTTCCGTAACCCGCGTTTTCGGCAAAGCCGTATTCGGGAAATTCCGGCTCGTACGCCGCCATCAGTTCATCACGATAGGTTTTTGCGAGGATGGAAGCAGCGGCGATCGATGCGGAAATCGAGTCACCTTTGATGATACCTTTTTGCGGAATGCCGACGCCCTTCAGATCCAGTGCGTCGATAAGCAGAAAATCGGCGGACGGTTTTAGATCTGCGATCGCCAATCGCATCGCAAGCTTCGTGGCTTCGAGAATGTTTATGCGATCTATATCTTCTGCACTCACCGAGCCGATAGCATAAGCGATGCAGATCTCTTTTAGCTGAGCCGCGATGTCGAACCGCCCCGCCGCTGCCACTTGTTTGGAATCGTTCAAGCCTTTCGGCAAATCTTTGGACGGATCGAGAATGCACGCTCCGGCGACAACCGGACCGGCGAGACAACCCCGGCCAACTTCATCGAGCCCGGCGACAAACTTGAATCCGCTTTGCCAGGCTTGCTCTTCGAAGACCAGACCGCACTCTGTTATCTCCATGTCACCAAACAAAGAGACGCGGGCGGGCGATTGAGTCTCTTTAACCAAATCGCTCCGCTCCGCGTTTCGCATTCGAAATTTCTCCGATCTTTATTTAGCCTGGGCCGTTTTGTTGCGTGTGTCTTTCTCTTTGATGCGAGCAGCCTTACCACGCAGATCACGAAGATAGTACAACTTCGCACGACGTACTTTACCGCGACGCACGACATCGATGTGATCGATTACGGTCGCGTGCAGCGGGAAGATACGCTCGACGCCGACACCGAAGCTCACCTTTCGAACGGTGATGCTCTCGCGCGATCCACCGTGCTTGCGTGCGATCACGACGCCTTCAAAAATCTGGAGACGTTCTTTGTTGCCTTCCTGGATCCGGACGTGGACTTTGACAGTATCACCCGACTGGAACGCCGGGATATTTTCCCGCAACTGGGTCTTCTCAATATTATCTAAACGGTTCATATAATTTTCGGCCAGAGGTCAATACCGATTTATCGGTATTCACATGTCACCATTTTCTCCTTCTAATAGATCCTTTCGCGTTAACTTAGTTTTTTCGAGCGCCTTTTCGCGGCGCCATTTTTCAATCTCGGCATGATTGCCGTTCAACAAAACTTCGGGAACTTTCATTCCGCGGAACTCGGCCGGCCGCGTGTAGTGCGGGCAGTCCAGAAGTCCGTCCGAGAACGAATCGTTCTCCGCCGACGTGTCGCTTCCCAATGCGTCGGGCAAAAGCCGGACGATGGCATCGACTAGAACAACGGCTGCCGGTTCACCGCCCGAGAGCACATAATCGCCGATCGAAATCTCCCGGCTTACGAGTGTCTCGTTTACCCGCTCATCTACGCCTTCGTAACGGCCGCAGATCAAAATCAAATGATCAATATCGTCGGCCAATTCTTTGGCGACCGACTGCCTCAGCGTCGTTCCCTGCGGCGATAACAAAACCACCGAAGTTCCTTTCGGATATTCGTCCGCGTTCGAAGTGCCGAGCAAATTTTCAATCGCGGCGAAGATCGGTTCGGGTTTCATCACCATCCCGTCGCCGCCGCCGAACGGCCGGTCATCGACCATCTTGTGCTTGTCCGCAGCAAATTCACGAATGTCGTGGACATTGATCTCAACGAGATCGGCGAGCTTTGCTCTACGGATTATTCCAAAATCAAAGACCTGCGTAAAAAACTCGGGGAAAATTGTTAGTACGTCTATTCGCATCGCCGCTGGTTTTAGGCCTTTGGCTTTGGGTCTTTGGCCTTTGCTCTTTCGAAAACCGAAGACCGAAGTCCAAAAACCGTTACTCAAAATTCGAGAAGCCCTTCCGGCGGATCAACCGTGATCTTTTTGTTCTCGATATCCACTTCCGGGCAGATCGTTTCGGCGAAAGGGATTAGAATTTCACGATCTCCGTTATCGATGACGAGTATCTCGGTTCCGCCGGTTCGCATGATCTCGCGAACGGTTCCGAGTGGCGTTCCATCGAGAGTTGCGACCTCGCATCCCGCGAGCTGCCAATCAAAGAACTCGCCTTCATCGAGCTCGGCCACAGCCGACTCAGGAATACAGATGTCGACATTTCTCAAACCTTCCGCAAGTTCGATCGAGTCGATACCCGCAAATCGTAGGACGACACGTTCCTTCTGAAAGAAGAATCCTTCAATTTTCAGATCCGATCGTTTTCCGTCCTCGCGAACACCGATCACATTCCCGAGTTCCGCGAACCTATCGGGAAAGTCGGTCAGTACATCTGCAACAACTTCACCGCGAAGTCCGCGCGGTCTGACGATTTTCGCGATCGTAACGAGCTCTTCCATTTTTCGGATGAACTAGTCTTCGATCAGATCGAGATGAAATCGCTTACCCTGCTTCAGCCCACCGAAGTAGAGAATGCTTCGCAGCGCCTTGATCGTCCGGCCTTCGCGTCCGATCAAACGGCCGAAGTCATCCGGTGCTACGCGCACGCCGAACTTCACGACCTTACCGTCGGAATGCTCAGTGATCTCGACCGCATCGGCATCACCGACGAGCGCCTTTACGATTTTCTCGACTGCTTCCTTCATAAGCCTCTTGACTCTGTCGAGTCTTCTGAGTCCCTATCATGGATTCTTTGCCGTTCTTCTTGTTCCGTCTTTTCTGTGTGTTCCGTGGTTATGCCTGGCCGGTTGGACCACGGAATACACAGAAAACACGGAACAAGAGGATAAACGAAAACGAATCCAAAAACTCGGAAAGACTTCTAGACTGCCGCGACTTCCTGGACCGGGTTGTTCTTGATCAAGCTCGCGACTGTTTCGGTCGGCTTAGCACCGACGCTGATCCAGTACTGGATGCGGTCGTGTTTAAGCTCGACTGCTGCCGGATTGATCATCGGATTGTAAGTCCCGAGATTCTCGAGGTACTTGCCATCGCGCTTCGAACGCTTTTCTTTTACTACGAGGCGATAAAAGGGCTTACCTTTCGCACCTATTCTCATCAAGCTAATTGCTAACATAATTTTCTCGTGAATCGTGAAACGGTAAATCGTAAATAGGAAACCAAGTATTTCTATTGACGATTTACGATTCACTATTTCCTCTTCTTGTGTCTCTTCTTCTTTTTAATGCTGCTTTTCGACGCCGATCCGTTCGATTCATCGGAACCGAGGTCCGATCCGCTGCCGAGCATTCCGCCAAGGCCCGGCATTCCGCCGCCGCCTAACATTCCGCCTAAGCCTCCTGCGAGGCCTCCCATCATCTTCTTTCCTAATCCGCCAAGCAAGCCGCCGCGATTCATCTGCGCCATCATCTTGCGCATCTGCTCGTATTGTCGGAGCAGTTGATTCACCTCGGCGATCGTTGATCCAGAGCCTCGAGCGACCCGCGTCTTTCGGCTTGCATCGAGAACGCGATGATCGTTGCGCTCGAGTTTTGTCATCGAATCGATGATCGCTTCCGTCTTCTTCATCTGAGAATCGACCTCAGCCGACTGCTCATCCGAGATCTGCATACCGCCCGTCATCTGTTCGGGAAGCATCTTCATTAGCTTCGACATCGAACCGAGTTTCTTGAACTGGCCGAGCTGAGCTCTAAAATCTTCGAGCGTAAACTGATTACGCGTCATTTTCGCGAGTTGGGTCTGAGCCTCTTCCTCGCTGATCTTGCCCTGAACCTCTTCGATGAGCGTCAGCACATCGCCCATACCGAGAATACGCTGTGCGATCCGGTCGGGATAGAAAGGCTCGATCGCGTCGTATTTTTCGCCGACGCCGACAAACTTCACAGGCTGTCCGATAACCTGCCGGATCGACAACGCCGCGCCGCCGCGTGCATCGCCGTCCATCTTCGTCAGAACGACGCCGGTGATGCCGACGCGTTCATGAAAAACTTCCGCCGAACGAACCGCGTCCTGACCTGTCATCGCATCCGCGACGAAAAGGACCTCGATCGGTTTCGTTTCAGCCTTGATCTTCTCGAGCTCGACCATCAGGTCGTCGTCTATGTGCAGACGTCCGGCCGTGTCGATCATCAGGGTGTCGTATCCGACTTCCTGTGCGTGCTTCATCGCACCGCGCACGAGTGTCAACGGATCGTTCGATTCCTTGTCCTGATAAACGGCCTGGCCAACCGCACCCGCGACGACTTTTAGCTGTTCGCGAGCCGCCGGACGATAAACGTCCACCGAGACTAGCAGCGGCTTACGCTCCTGATTTTCCGCCAGCCATTTCGAGATCTTGCCAGTCGATGTCGTTTTACCCGAGCCCTGAAGCCCGACGATCATCACGACGTTCGGGATCTGCTTCGTGAAAACGAGCCGCGACGACGTTCCGCCCATCAGGTTTACGAGCTCGTCATAGACGATTTTTACAACCTGTTCATGCGGATTAAGACCTTGCCAGACTTCTTGTCCCTCGGCTTTGGAGCGTACGGATTCGACAAAATCCTTAGCGACTTTGTAATTTACGTCGGCTTCGAGCAACGCCATTCGGATCTCGCGAAGAGCCGCATCCACGTGCTCGGGCGTAAGTTTGCCCTGGCCGCGCAGATTCTTCAGCGTTTTCTTCAGCTTGTCGGATAGCGATTCGAACATATAGGCACAGTTCGGCTCTTAGAGTCGAAACTATAAATAATAGGTGCTGAAGCCATTTGTGTCAAAGAAACGGCGACTTTTAGGCATCGCGGCCGTCCCAAAACATCGACTTTGCAGCGATTTGGGGTGGTACACCTATTGCTCGAATCGTTGCTAAGGCTCGTTATGTGTAATTTTTCGTTACAGAGCCCTAATTTTTGTAATTTTTGAGAAGAACTGGAGGTTAGAGATGAAAATCAAATTTATTTCGGTCGGTGTTGCGGCTCTTTCGGCTGCGGCTTTGATATCGGGTTGCGGTAGCACGACGACAAACTCGAACAATGGAAGGGCGAATGTAACGAATCTAGGCACCAATAATGCAAATGTCGGTGCGGTCGTTGTCAACGCGAATGCAAACACCAACGCAAATCGCTGGAGCAACACAAACGTCACGCGTGAGGAATATGACAAGAATCGAGCGGACTACGAGCGGGAAAAGGGCTCGAGCACGATCGGTTCGGGCGCCAACGACAGCTGGCTCTGGTTTAAGACTCGTGCGGCTCTGCTTACGACAAGCGATCTTCGTGAGTCGACGATCAACGTCGACGTCGTCAACGACGTCACAACCCTGAAAGGAAGTGTAGAAACTGCTGCGCAAAAGACAAAGGCGGAGCAGGTCGCGAAGGGCATCGATGGCGTGAAGAGCGTGAAGAACGAGTTGAAGGTCGCTCCGAATGATTCGATGACAAACACGTCGTCAAATTCGAACGCAAAGAAATAACTTTCCTTGTAATCGGTGCAAAGGCGGGCTTCGGCTCGCCTTTTTATTTTGTCTGAGAAACCACGCGGTCTATCGCCTCGAATACTTTCTCGACAGGAATCGTCAGAATGCACCTCGGATCGCCAAATTCCTTACATTCGCGGCCCGGACACGGCTGACACGCAAACTGCTCATAGACGACTTCGTTCGGAGCATCGGTCCACGGACGCCAGTGATCACGATTGGATGATCCGAAAACCACGACGCTCGGAGTTCGGACTGCAGCCGCGATATGAGCGACGCCGGAGTCGTTTCCGACGAACAATTTTGCTTTCGATGTAAACGCCGTGAGTTCGGGCAGCGTGAGATTAGTCAGCCGATGGATCGGGGCTTGTGATAACGATTGAAGTTCATTTAGAACGGCTGAGTCGTTCGAGGTTCCGACAACGGCAACCGCGAGTCCTTTGTCGTTTAAAAATTCCGCGGTCCGCGCATATTTCTCGAGCTGCCATTCTTTTGTCTTCGACGCGGCAAGCGGATGGAGAATCGCGAAATGCTCATCGAGCGAAAACGGGACCTTAAATTCAAGCGAAATAACGGAAGATTTCGTGACGGCGAGATGGCTCTTCGGACGATCTTCAACCGGAACGCCGACCGAACCAAGAAGCGCCAGTTGCTGCTCGGCGGAATGAGCGTCATCGCGCTTCCAGAAGTACGCCGGGGACGAAAGCAGGTGATTGTACAGAAATGCGTACTGATAATTCTGATAACCCACGCGGTGACGAGCACCGCTGGTCGCGACAAAGAATGTCGCCGTCGTTCCACCGTGAATGTTGAACACGACGTCGTAATGCCGTTGCCTGATCGCACGGGCGGTCGACAGTCGGGACACCGCTGTCTGGCCAACAGTCAGAATGTTATCGACCGATTCAAAACCCTCGAGTATCGGCGCGACCCAATCTTCGAGAAGAATGTCTACCTGTGTGTCGGGAAGAAACCGCTTGAGAGCGATGAGGGACGGAGTACAGAGCACGGTGTCACCGATCGAGCGAAGTCGAACGACGAGCACGCGGCGAACGCTGGGCCAATCGATCTCGCTAGTCGGCATTTACTTTTCGACCGTGGCCTCGTCGATGAGCATGACCGGGATGTCGTCTCGGATCGGATATACGAGAGCACATTCGGGATCAGTACATTTCAGAGCGCTCTTATCGGGTTTGAGTTCGACTTTCGATTTGCACTTCGGACAACGAAGGATCTCTAACAGTTCGGGACTTAATGCCATGCCTTTATTATCGAATTAAATTCAGAGTTGGCAACTCGCGCGCAGGACTCGCTTGTGAGCCGATGGCCACGTTTACAAAAAAGCAGGAGACGACGATCTCCTGCTTATTGTTCATGTGTTGTGATCTGAGCTACGCCGCTTCGGTTTTCGTCCCGCACTCAGGACAGAACTTCGCACCGGCGGCAAGTTCATGCTGACAGTTCGCACATTTCGTTTTCTCTTGCGACGTACCGCATTCGGAACAGAACTTCGCGCCTTCGCGGAGCTGAGCACCGCACTTCACACAAGGCACTTTTGCAACTTCCATTTTACCGCCGCAGTCCGCACAGAATTTCGCTGCCGCGTTATTCTGTTTTCCGCAGTTCGGGCAAGTGATAGTGGCTGCAGCTCCACCGCCGCCGCCCTGAGGATTCGCACCGAAAGCATTCGCCATCTGTCCGCCAACCGCGAACCCGGCTCCCAAACCTGCTCCTAATCCAGCACCGCCGCCTTCGTTCTGAGCAGCGTCGCGTAATGCGTCAGCCGCCTGAAATTGCATGTACTTCTGAGCATCGCCGAGAGCGCCCATTGATGCACGCTTGTCCATCGCCGCTTCGACTTCCGGCGGAAGGCTGATGTTCTCGACGTAAAATTTTGTAACCTCAAGACCGTATCCGCTGAAGTCTTCGTTAATCTTTGCACGGATCGCTTCGCCCAATTCCTTGTACTGGGCAGCGAGGTCGAGCGCCGGGATCTTCATCTCACCAAGCGCGTCAGAAAATTCGGTGACGATCGCACGCTTCAACTGACCATCGATGTCTTCGGTCTGAAACTGTGCATTCGTGCCGGCGATCTGCTTGATGAATTCGCTCGGGTCCGCGACTCGAAGACTATACGCACCAAATGCTCGTAGGCGAACGATGCCGAAGTCCGAGTCACGAAGCATGATCGGATTCGACGTTCCCCATTTCATGTCCGTGAACTGCTTCGTATTGACGAAATAGACCTCAGACTTGATCGGCGAATTGAAACCGTATTTCCACGCTCCGAGCTTCGACAGGATCGGAGTGTTTCCGCCCTCGACCGTATAGCGACCGGGCGTGAACACATCGGCGACCTGGCCTTCGAAAACAAACACTGCGGCCTGTGACTCGCGGACGATCAACTGGGCACCGTTTTTGATCTCCTGTCCGGCGACCGGAAACCGATAAAGCAGCGTATCTTTCGATTCGTCCAGCCATTCGATTACCTCAATAAACTGGTTCAATGCTGCTTCTTTTACCTTGTCGAGAATACTCATTTTATTCGAATCTCCTTGTGCTTCTCTTAACGTCTGAATATGCCACAAAGTTCGTGAATATGAAAGATTCTCAAAACAGGCCGTTAAGGGAAATACACAGGATTTGCCACGGGCACACCGAGGAAAAAGCTAGTTGTTCTGTTGCGATCTAGCGTGCGTTTCTTCGCAAGGCTCTGCGGAGCCAGAGAGTAAAAATAACGATCCCGATCAATCCGCCCGTCACATCGATAAGAACATCGACCGCTGAGCCCGTCCGATCCGGATTAAAACTCTGGTTGAATTCGTCGGCAGATGCGACGGCGAGGACGAGAGCCGCTGCCAGCAGGTAAAAATATTTACGCAGCGCCGCTGCGGAAAGGCTGACGAACGCTCGACACGCTAGCAAACCGAGAATCGCATACTCGGTGAGGTGAGCGCATTTGCGAATGAAGCCGTGATAAAGCTGGAGCGTTTCCTCGGGGGCAGTCGGAAAGAGGAAT
Organism: Acidobacteriota bacterium; assembly: GCA_003223025.1. Lineage (GTDB taxonomy): Bacteria > Acidobacteriota > Blastocatellia > Pyrinomonadales > Pyrinomonadaceae > OLB17. The sequence goes on along the minus strand of QHXR01000015.1, from coordinate 184,687 downwards.
TCGAGAAGCGGTCTAATGATCAGCGACGTCCGCACCGATGATCCCTGACCGCTCGAAAGAAAAAAGATAACGCAGATCCAAATAAAAAGCGGCGCGTACAGAATGATCTGTTCGCGCCCGCTCTTTGGTTTCTGGTTCTTGGTTTCTAGTTTCAAGTTTAGCAATCGTAAATTCCGGTCTGAATAATCAACAACTAGAAACCAGGAACTAGAAACTAGAAACTCTCTTACGCTGCTGCCGCTGCTCCCGAGACGACTTCGATGATCTCTTTTGTGATCGCCGCCTGACGGATGCGGTTCATGTTGAGCGTCAATGTGTCGATCAACTCGCCCGCATTCTTCGATGCAGAATCCATCGCCGTCATGCGTGAGCCTTGTTCCGAAGCGACTGACTCGAGCATCGATTTATAGAGCTGCGTCTCGACCTGTTTCGGAAGTATCTTCCCGAAGATCTCCGCCGCCGGCTGTTCGTAAATATATTCAGCGTCAGCACCGTTCGTCTCGCCATCCTCAGCACGATCCACATGCGGGATCGGCAGGATCTGCTCGATCCTCGGCGACTGCGAAAGCACCGTCTTGAATTCGGTGTAGACCAAAAATACCTTGTCGATCGAAGTGTCTTCGGTAAACGTCTTGATGATCTTTCGCGCGATATCGAGTGCGTCCTGATGTACAACCTGACCGCTTCCCGTCAGACCGATGTACTCGTCTTTGAAGATCACGTCGCGACGCTTGAAGAAGTCGCGGCCCTTTCGTCCCACCGGGATCATCTCCGCCGACTTCGCCGCATTCTGTTTCATGAACGCCTGCGCCGCCTTGATCACGTTCGCGTTGAATGCTCCGGCAAGTCCCTTGTCCGCACTCACGAGTACGATCAAGTATTTCTCGTCGCCACGTGCGTCGAGCAGCGGATGCGAAAATTCGTCAGCGACCTTGGCACTCAATCCGCCGAGAACTTCCGACATCTTCTGTGCGAACGGACGTGCAGCCGTCACGCGGTCCTGCGCACGCTTGAGCTTCGCCGCGGCGACCATCTTCATCGCCTTGGTGATCTGCTGTGTGTTCTTGACCGACTTAATACGCCGGCGCATATCCAACAAACTTGCCATATTTCGATTTCGGATGTGGGATTTCGGATCTGGGATTTAAGAAAAATCCGAAATCCGAAATCCGAATTCCCAGATTGCTATGCCGCTGCCGCGGTCGCCGTCTGCCAGCGCGTCGCTTTGAAATCCTCAACCGCTTCTTTCGCCGAAGCCTTGAAGTTATCGTCGATCGTCTTCTTCTCGCGAAGCGTCGTCATCACCGCCGGATGCGAATTTTCGATAAATGCGCTGAGCTCTTCTTCGAATCGTTTGAGATCTTCCACCGCGATGTCGTCCGCCAAACCGTTTGTCACGGTCCAGACGATCATGACCTGCTTCTCGACCGGCATCGGCTGATACTGACCTTGCTTCAGGATCTCCGTCAGACGACGTCCGCGTTCGAGCTGCGACTGCGTCGACTTATCGAGGTCCGAACCGAACTGTGCAAACGCTGCGAGCTCGCGATACTGTGCAAGGTCGATGCGGAGCGTACCTGCGACCTGCTTCATCGCCTTGATCTGTGCCGAGCCACCGACGCGTGAAACCGAGTTACCCACGTTGATAGCCGGACGGACGCCGGAGTTGAAAAGATCGGATTCAAGGAAGATCTGACCGTCCGTGATCGAGATCACGTTCGTCGGGATGTATGCCGAGATATCGCCGGCCTGCGTCTCGATGATCGGAAGCGAGGTCAGCGAACCGCCGCCACGTGCATCCGACATCTTCGCCGCACGTTCGAGCAAGCGTGAGTGAAGATAAAAAACGTCTCCCGGATATGCTTCGCGGCCCGGCGGACGACGGAGCAGAAGCGAGATCTCGCGATACGCAGCGGCCTGCTTTGAAAGATCGTCGTAGATCGTCAATGCGTGCCGCCCGTTATCGCGGAAATATTCGCCGATCGCACATCCTGAGTAAGGAGCAAGAAACTGCATCGCCGCGGGATCCGACGCCGTCGCCGAGACGACGACGGTGTAATCCATCGCGCCGAAGTCTTCAAGCTTCTTTACAACCTGTGCAACGGTCGACGCCTTCTGGCCGATCGCGACGTAAACGCAGATCACGTCTTTGCCTTTCTGGTTGATGATCGTGTCGATCGCGACTGCAGTCTTCCCCGTCTGGCGATCGCCGATGATCAGCTCACGCTGTCCGCGGCCGATCGGAACCATCGCGTCGATAGCTTTCAAACCGGTCTGAAGAGGCTCTTTCACCGGCTGACGATCGATGATGCCGGGAGCGATACGCTCGACCGGATTGAACGTGTCGGTTACGATCTCGCCTTTTCCGTCGATCGGATTTCCGAGAGCATCAACCACACGGCCGATCATCGCGTCTCCAACGGGAACACTCATGATGCGCTTCGTGCGTTTCACTTCGTCGCCTTCTTTGATCTTCTGGAAGTCGCCGAACAACACGGTACCGACTTTGTCTTCTTCGAGATTGAGAGCCAGACCGCGAACGCCGTGAGGATATTCGAGCAGCTCACCGGCCATGACCTTTTCAAGGCCGTAGACCTCGGCGATACCGTCACCGACTTTGATGACCGTACCGACCTCGTCAACCGTCATGCCCGAATCGAAGTTCTCGATCTGAGCGCGGATAATTTCATTAATTTCGTTGGCTTTAATTGCTTCCATATATTTGCGTGAATCGTAAATCGTAAATCGTCAACAGAAGGGTTTTCAGCCCGTTCGCGATTTACGATTTACTATTTACGACCCGATAAGTTCTTCCTTAAGATTTTCAAGTTGCGTTTTGACCGAGCCGTCATAGACCGTGGAACCGATCCGCGTAACGACACCGCCGATAAGATTTGCGTCGATCGCGAACCCGAGCTTCACTTGCTTGCCCGTTTGCTTTTCGAGATTTGCCTTTAATTCGTTTCTTTGAGACTCGCTGAGCTCGTGTGCAGACGCGACTTCCGCTGAGATAACACCGCTGCGTTCTTCGAGGACCGCTTCAAAGCGTTCGAGGATCTGACGGAGGTCCATCATTCTCCCGTTAGCAAGAAGCACTCGCAGGAAATTCGCAGTCGCCTGCGAAGGCTTAGCTTTTGCGAGAAGTCCCTCGAGCAATCCGGTCTTTCGTGCGTGAGGGATCACCGGATTTCCGAACGCGGTTTTAAGATCTGAGTTTGCAACGAACAATTGTTCCCAGGTTCTCAGCTCCGATCTGACGGTTTCGGTCTCGCCTGTTTTCAAAACTACGTCGGCAAGTGCGGTTGCGTATCGGCGTGAGATTGTTTCGACACTCATGTTTAGTTCAAACCTCCGATCGCTTCGATACCCGATTTAACCAGCACGGCGTCGTTGTCGGCGTTGATCCGCGAACGGAGCTTATCTTCCGCGAGCCTGACACTTTCTTCAGCCGAGAAACGACGAAGCTCGACCCTCGTCTGCTGGACAAGGCGATTGATCTCGCTCTCAGCCTGCTCGCGCATCTTTGCGACCTCGGCTTCGGTCTGATTCGAGATATTCGTCTTCTCAGCTTCAGCCTCTTCCTGTGCCCGCTTAAGGATCGACGCCTTTTCAGACTCGATCGCCGCAAGCTTCGCTTCGGCCGCGGTCAGCTGCGCCAGAGCCGCCTGCTTTTCCTGCTCGGCCTTGATCAGTTCGGATCGGATCGCCTCACGTTTTGCCTTGAATCCATCGGTCAGCGGCTTCTTCAAGACGTAAACGAGAATCGCGACAAAGATCGCGAGGTTCACAAACTTCCAGGCTTCGAAACCAGGATAGTTGAGATATTTTTCGTAGAATTCCGTAAATCCACCGCCGGACGCGTGCGTTCCCGCCTCGGCAAATAAAAGGATCACGTTGTAGAAAAAAGCGAACATACTAAGCCTTCAAAATATTCCCGGTGATCTTCTCAGCCATGACCTCGGCCTCTTGAGCGAGAGAAGCTTTCGCTTCGGTGGCCTGATGCTGGATCCGTTGCTTCTCGGTCGTGAGCAATTCCGCGGTCTCGCTTTTCGCCACGGTAATCTTCTCCTGTCGCGTAGTTACCGCCGCTGAACGCTCTTTCTCGATCAGCTCGTAACCCTCGCTGCGGGCACTGAGAAGTTCCTTGTTGTACTTGGCCTGCTTTCCGGAAGCGTCGCTCATGATTGCTTCGGCCTCGCTGCCTTGACCGCCTTTCTGGCGTTCGCGCGATTCGATAACGCGATTGATCGGCCTGAAAAACGTGCGATTCAGGATCCAGATCATCAGCAGGATCAGTGCGATATGAATGAAAAGTGTGCCGTCCGGAAAGAGCTGGATCGATTCGGCAAATGCCAGCAAAACCATATTTTATTAAACTATTATCGCTATATAAGACCCGCCAAAACACGGGCTGTTTTCGAAACATAAGAGATTATCACGCGCGATTTTGACGGTCAAGGAAGGTGCTTTTATCACTCCGCGTTTGCTGCGGAGAACAAATTTCGCAGGAACCACAGTGCATCACGAAGTATTTACGGCGCCTCGGTGACTTCATTAGGTAATTACCTAATTAAGTAATTACGAAACTACTTAATGGAAAGCTCGTGCGTTCCGTTCTAATATTGGTCATCTTATGTCCCACTCGCGAGCACCTCGCAATCGAACGATCGACCTTCGTGATGACGAACATCTGCGACTCCGAAAGGCAGTCGAGTTTTCTTCGTCGCTTTTGATCGCCGGCGATTCGCAAAAGCTTGTCTGCGGCGACGCGATCAAGATTCTCTCATCGACATCGGGCGCACAATTCGATCTTCTATTCGCCGACCCGCCGTACAACCTGACGAAGAAATTCGGAAGCGAAAAGTTCAGCAGTCGAAGCAGTGACGATTATGAGCAATGGCTCGACGCGTGGCTGAAGTTGTGCGTTCCATTGTTGAAGTCAACTGCGTCGCTCTACATCTGCGGCGACTGGCGATCGAGCTCCGCGATACAGCGCGTCGGATCGAAATACTTCAAGCTCCAAAACCGGATCACGTGGGAACGCGAAAAAGGGCGGGGTGCGAAGCAGAACTGGAAGAATGCATCGGAGGACATCTGGTTCTTCACGATGTCCGACGAATTCACTTTTAATCTCGACGCGGTGAAGCAACGTCGACGAGTCGTAGCGCCGTATCGCGAGAATGGAAAGCCAAAAGACTGGGATGAGTCGGCGAACGGAAATTTTCGCGATACGCATCCGTCGAATATCTGGACCGACCTCACGGTGCCGTTCTGGTCGATGCCCGAGAACACCGATCACCCGACACAGAAACCTGAGAAGCTTCTCGCGAAAGTAATTCTCGCGAGCTCCAATCCGGGCGATCTCATTCTCGATCCGTTTGCCGGGAGTGGAACGACCGCCGTCGTTGCGAAAAAACTTGAACGTAATTTTGTCGCGATCGAAGCGGATGAAGAGTACTGTCTGCTCGCTGCTAAGCGATTGGAAATGGCGGAAACGTCCGGGTCGATCCAGGGATTCGAAGACGGTGTGTTTTGGGAACGGAACAGTAAAATCGCCGACCGGAAAAATAGAGTCTGATGACGGAGCAGAACTTAACCGCAGATGACACAGATCACGCCGATTAGTTTTAAAAGCCGAAGCAATGATTACCCTCTTCAGAGAATCTGCGTCATCTGCTTCATCTGCGGTTAATTAACTTCGCGATAGGCTCTGTGATAAAAATTAGATAGATGAAGATCGCGACCTGGAATGTAAATTCGATAAACGTGCGAATGCCGCAACTGCTTGGCTGGCTCGAGACGGCTGATCTCGATGTGCTCTGCCTTCAGGAGACAAAAACCGTCGACGAGAACTTTCCAACGCTCGAACTGAAGGCGGCCGGATTCGATTCCGCGTTTATGGGTCAAAAGTCATACAACGGCGTCGCCATTATTTCGAAGCATGAGATCAAAGACGTTCAGAAAAATTTCCTCGATGACGACGACGAATCCCCGAAGCGATTGATCGCGGGAACGATAAACGGAATTAGGGTCGTCAACACTTACATCCCAAACGGCAGCGAGCTCTGGAGCGACAAGTTCAATTTCAAACTCGATTGGCTGCAGCGTCTGCGCAGATTCTTCGACGCGAATTGCGATGTGAATTCGAACGTTCTTCTGTGCGGTGACTTTAACGTCGCGATGGACGACCTCGATGTATGGAACGTAGCGGTTTGGGAAGGAAAGATCCATTTCTCGAAACCGGAGCGCGCAGCGATGACGCATGTGAAGCAGTGGGGCTTTGTCGATGTCTATCGAAAATTGAATCCCGACTCAAAAGAATTCTCGTGGTGGAATTATCGCGAAGGCGCGTGGCAGCGCAATCGCGGTCTTCGCATCGATCACATCTGGACCTCTCCTCCGCTTGCCGAAAAATGCACGGGCTGTTGGATCGATAAAGCACCTCGCGCACTCGAGAAGCCGAGCGATCACGCACCGGTGATCGCCGAGTTCAAACTGTAGGACAGCCTTTCCCGCCTGTCCCTTGAGCATCGACAGGCTGGAAAGCCTGTCGTACGTCGTTCATGAAAATCGCAACCTGGAACATCAACTCGATCAAATCGCGCATCGATCACGTTCTGAAATGGTGCGGGCAGAATCAGCCTGACGTCCTCTGTCTCCAGGAAACAAAATCCGTCGACGCAAAATTTCCCTACGCGAAACTTCGCGCGATCGGCTATCCGCACATCGAGCATCTCGGCGAGCCCGCATACAACGGCGTCGCGATTATCTCTAAACTTCCGCTCTCAAATGTTCAGCGAAACTTGCCCGATGATAAAAGCGGAGCACAGTCTCGAATGCTCGGCGCGACGATCGGCGACCTCCGTCTCGTGAACATTTACGGCCCGCACGGCACAAGCCAGGGAACTGAGAAATACGTTTTCAAATTAGAGTGGATCGGGCGATTGCGAAAATATTTCGACAAACAGTTCAAGCCGCGCGAAAACGTCGTGCTGTGCGGCGATCTAAACGTTGCACCGCATGAGCTCGATGTTTGGAGCGTGCCGGCGTGGAGAAACAAACTTCATTTCACAAAGCCCGAGCGGGACGCGATCCAGGATCTGAAGAAGTGGGGCTTTGTAGATCTATTTCGTCAGATCAACGGAGACGAAAAAGAGTTTTCGTGGTGGAGCAACTTTCGTCACGACTTCGAAAAAGATCGAGGCCTGCGCATCGATCACATCTGGGCCTCGCCTCCGCTCGCCGAACGCTGTACCGAATGCTGGATCGATAAAGATCCTCGGGGCTGGGATCATCCGACCGATCACGCACCGGTCGTCGCGGAGTTCTTTTGATGGAAGAAGTCGGCAAGATCGATAAGCTGCGTAGCGTGACGCTCGCAATTCTTGACGAAACTCGGCCCGCTTACTCGTGCCGAAACGATGTATTGGAGCTGAAAGCGATTTTCGAAGAGCTAAGCGGACGCTCGACAGACTCAACGCTCGACATCTCGACCGGCGAAACTCGTACGGACAACGGCGTTGCGATTTCGCCGACTATGGCTGCGATGTGCGTCGACGACTTTGCCCGCACGGTTCAATTCCTTCGCGGCGTTCACGAAGCCATCGTCGACAAGTTGAGTGCGGGTGCAACTGAACCGGTTCGTGTACTCTACGCCGGATGCGGCCCGTGGGCTCCACTTGCGATACCGCTGATGTCTTTGTTTTCCGGCGATGAGGTGAGTTTCACGTTGCTCGACCTCCACGGAGAATCCTTGCGTTCGGTCGAGTCGATCATTTCTTCACTTGACGTTGGAGATCGAGTAGAAAAGCTGGAGAGCGTTGATGCTTCTCTTTTTGTTATCGATCCAGTCCGCAAGCCGGATCTGATCGTCGTCGAAATGCTTAGGGCGGCCCTTGAGTCTGAACCGCAGATCGCGGTCGTAACGAATCTTCATGCACAGGCGGCGGCAGCTCTTCTGATCCCGGAAAAACTAACGATTGAGCTCGCGTTAGTAAATCGGTCTAACGAGTTCTCGCCGGATGAGGAAGTACCGGAACGAGATCGCATACTGGTGGACACTGTTTTACGATTTGACCGTGATACGCTCGGCACCGGACTCGTGCCGGCGGCTGTCACGATTCCAGATTTTGATTCGTCGCGCTATCAGCCGATGCTGCTAACTACCGTCCAGGTTTATGGCAATCACATACTTCGTGACTACGATTCTGGAATCACATGCCCGAAGAAACTTCACGCACCACGAAGTCCGCAGCCCGGCGACAAAATTGAATTTACTTATCAGCTCGGAAATTCCCCTCGGTTGATCGCACGGATCACCGAATAACTTGCAGGTTTTCCGCATCAACCGATCCGAACCGACAACATCGAGATCGATCCGCCATCGAATCCTTGGACAGGAAATGTGACGGCGTCGTCCTCACGTTGTAATCCGAGAACGTAAAGCAGCGGCAGATAATGATCTGGTGTCGGGGCCGATAGCATCGCATCTTGACCGAGAGTTTCGTAGTCGACGAGCGGCTCGTGATCGCCGGCAAGCATGAGCTCGCGCGCCTTCGACTCGAACCTCACGGCCCAATCGAAAGGTTCGACATCGTGACGACCCCAAGCATATGCATGCAGGTTGTGCACGACGTTGCCGCTGCCGATGATCAGCACACCTTCGTCTCGTAATGAGATAAGGCTTCGACCGAGGCGGTAATGAAACTCGGCGGGTTCGTTCTCATTGATGCTTAACTGAACGACCGGTATGTCGGCATCCGGAAAAACGTGACATAGCACCGACCACGCACCATGATCGAGCCCCCAGTTTTCCTCATCGAGGCTCACGTCATGCAGGATATCCTGGACACGCTCGGCAAGTTCCGGAGAACCCGGTGCGGGATATTGAACTTCAAAAAGAGCCCGCGGAAATCCGCCGAAGTCGTGGATCGTTCGCGGATTCGCCATCGCTGTCACTGCGACTGTTGGAATGTACCAGTGGGCAGAAATGCAAAGAATCGCTTTCGGTTTCGGAACGGTCCGGCCGATCTCGCTCCACGCGCGCGTGAATCCGTTATCGGCCAGCGCGTTCATGGGATTTCCGTGGCCGAAGAAGATCGCCGGCATTCGTATCGTCATTTTTTCAGCAACTCCCTTATGCGTCTGAAAAGTTGCGGCATCAGGGTCGCGGTCCTAAGCAGCGATCCGCTTGCGAACTTTGTCGCGAATCCGCGAAAGGTTTTTACGGCTTCAGGCGAGTACGGCAGCCACCACGCATCGGGCAGGATGGCAAAGCGATTGATATGGATGTGTTGCGGCTGGACAAGCTCCATCAAGCCTTCTGCGCCGTGCGTTCTCCCGCGACCGGAATTTTTGAATCCTCCCCAGGGCGTCTGACCGATTCCGTGCGTGTAAAGAACCTCGTTGACGCAAACTGACCCCGCTTCGATCTGTTCTGCGACGCGTCGTCCTTTTTCGTAATCACGTGTCCAGACGCTTGCGGTCAATCCAAATTCGGAATCGTTCGCGAGACGTATCGCTTCATCTTCTGTTTTGAAAGTCGCGATCGGAAGAGTGGGGCCGAAAGTTTCTTCCCGCATCGCACGCATCTCATTCGTCGCACCGGTGATGACTGTCGGCTCATAGAACAAGTTTTGAATCCCGCCTTCAGGCGGCTTCCGGCTTAAGCCGGTACTCAAAACTTTCCCGCCGATCTCGATCTTCGCGCCGGCGCGTCGGAAATCTTCGACGTGATCTTCGACCATTCTTAACTGGCGTTCGGACGACATCGCACCGATCGAAATATCTTCAGCATCGCCGGCGCCCTGCTTCAGCTCGCGTGTCTTCTCCACAATGAGTTTCGTCAACTGTTTCGCGGCGCCTTCCTGTACATAAAGTCGTTCGACCGACGAACATGATTGCCCCGAATTACAAAAAGCTCCCCACACCGCCGCGCTCGCGGCGAGCTGGAGATTCGCGTCGTCGAAAACGATCATCGGATCTTTCCCGCCAAGCTCGAGTACGACCGACGTTAGATTTTTCGATGCCGCTGCGGCGATCTTTTTTCCGGTCGCAACGGAGCCGGTGAACATGATCTTATCGGGCGCAGCGTCGACAAGCGCCGCTCCCGTGCGGCCGTCTCCGGTAATGACCTGCACTAGGTTCGCCGGAGCACCGGCCTTCTCGAATATGTCGCCGATCTTTTCTCCGACGACCGGCGTCAATTCCGACGGTTTTATTACAACTGAATTTCCCGCCATCAGCGCCATTACAGTTTCGCCAAGCGGAATCGAGAACGGATAGTTCCAAGCCGGGATGATGCCGACGACACCGAGCGGGTGATAGACGATCTTCGAGTAACGTCCCATCGTCGCGTACAAACCGATATTGACGCGTCGTGGTTTCAGAAGTCTTTCGGCCTTCTTCGCGAAGTGCTGCATCAAGTCGAGCACCGGTGCGATCTCCATCGCGATCGCTTCTCCGAATGGCTTTCCCGATTCGGCTGAGATCAAGTGCGCGATCTCGTCGAGCTCATTCAGGATCACCACACGCGCCTTCATCACCAGCGCCCGGCGTTGTGCGAACGACGTAGTTTTCCACATGTGGAAAGCATCGCGGGATCGAGCCACTGCCGCCCGAACGTCGTTATCCGAGGTCTGCTGCACTCGCCCAATTTCGTCGCCGGTCGCGGGATTATACGAAACGATCTGCTTCTCATTTGTCTGAATGACGGACGCCATATGTCGTGATGATACACCAACGTAGGACAGGCTGTTAGCCTGTCCTTCTGCTGTCTTGAACACGCCGGCATGCACCGGACAGGCTAGCAGCCTGTCCTACCTCGAACATTTTCCTTGACATCCCATTTACCGATGATTATTCTAGTGTTCGAGGTAATGACCGAATGATTGACGCCATTGACAAAACAATACTGACTATTCTTCAGCAGGACGGACGGACGTCTAATGCCGATATTGCCAGGCAAATTAACCTTGCACCTTCAGCGGTTCTCGAGCGAATTCGCAAGCTCGAAGAGCGCAAAGTCATCCGCGGATACTCGGCGGATATCGATTCGAAGGCGCTCGAATTCGGACTGACCTCGATCATCGCAATTCGCACCAGCGAGTGCGGTGAAGGTGTCGGAGAGTTGCTCTCGGCGGTTCCAGAAGTACAGGAAGTTCACGAGGTCGCAGGCGACGATTGTTTTTACATCAAGGTCGTCAGCAAGGATGCGGAGTCGCTCGGTCGATTCTTGCGCGAAAAGATCAAGGCGATCCCGAACGTCGTCAACACACGGACGACGGTCGTGCTGAAAACATTTAAAGAAGGAACGATCGTTCCGATCGAGCAAGGCGAACTTACGAAAGCCAAGGGGAAGTGACATGACTTTACAAGGAGTTGGGAAAACCGAGAGCAGCCGCAAGCTGCTCATTTTAATCGCCGCCTTTGCAGCGATCTACGTTCTATGGGGATCGACGTATCTCGCGATCAAGTACGCTATCGAGACTCTGCCGCCATTCCTGATGGCGGGTTCTCGATTTCTCATCGCAGGCTCGATCCTATTTGTGTGGGCCAGGCTCTCTAAAGATTATGAAACGCCGAAGTGGGAACACTGGCGGACGAGCATCATCGTCGGCACGCTCCTGCTTCTTGGCGGCAACGGCTGCGTCGTCTTCGCCGAGCATTACATTTCATCGAGTCTCGCTGCGCTTCTAGTCGCGACTGAGCCGCTGTGGATCGTGATTCTCGGTTGGCTCTGGCTAAAAGGCGGACGGCCAAATTGGAAGGTCGTGCTCGGGTTGCTGATCGGATTTGCCGGAGTCTGGTTACTGGTTAGCGGCAGTGCGTCGAGTGACGGAGCTCCCGCGACAGGTCAATGGCTTGCGATCATCGCGATCATGTTCGGCGCCTTCTCCTGGGCCGCGGGCTCGATCTATGGTCTCCGAGGATCGGTACCAAAGTCGTCGATTCTGACTTCGGGAATGCAGATGTTGTCAGGAAGCGTTTCACTCTTGCTCGTCGGTGCGATCCGCGGCGAGTGGTCGACATTCGAGCCGTCGGCGGTATCGACTAATTCCTGGTTCGGACTTAGCTACCTGATCGTGTTCGGCTCGCTCGTCGGATTTACGGCATACAGCTGGCTTCTGAAAAATGCGCGGCCCTCGATGGTCGCGACTTACGCGTACGTCAATCCGGTGATCGCGGTGATACTCGGCTGGCTGATCGCGGGCGAATCGATGACGGGACAGATGCTGATCGGAGCGGGTGTTGTCGTCGCATCGGTGATGCTAATCACTTCGCAGAACAGCGGGATGCGTGAAACTGAGGCGGAAGAGATTCATGAGTCGACAGCGCCTCGGAGTGAGGCATTGTCGGCGTCAGCATAGGAGTTTTTATGGATAGTAATAATGGATACAACGCGACGGTAAGGTACGCGGGCGATGATCTTTTTGTCGGAGTTCCGCCCAGCGGACATGCGTTCGTTATGGACGGCAACGGAGAGCGCCGCTCGGCACCTACGCCGTTGGAGCATCTGCTTGTGGCTGTTGCAGGCTGCACGGCGTTCGATGTCCAGCCGATCCTCGCAAAGAAGCGACAGGATGTGACGGAGTATCGAGTTGAGATAACGGGTGAGCGGCGCGACGAGATGCCGCGGGCTTTTATCAAGTTCAATATCAAACACATCGTCCACGGCCGGAACATTTCGGAGAAGGCGGTCGCGGACGCGATCGCCCTTTCGAATGAGAAATATTGTTCTGTTGCGGCGACCGTTCGACCCACAGCGGAGATCACGACGAGTTACGAGATCATTGAGGTTGAGAATGCCGCTGCTAAAGTAACGGGACAAGCATGAAATTTTTTGCCGGCACCTTCGAGCGCGGATTGTCGGATCAGACGCGTGACACCAGGTCGGAACCGCCTGCGGTAGCGGGCGGTTGAACACTCGGGTCCCGACTTTCGCTCTTGACCTGAAATACTCTTCTCAAACCACCCGCTACCGCAGGTGGTTCCGACCTGTATCTCCCAATCCGCGTTAAAAAAACCTCTCAACCCAGCATCTTCGCAATCACTTCGTAACTCGCATCGATCGCTTCGTTCAGTTTGGAAGGTTCGGTGCCGCCGCCTTCGGCCATGTCGGGGCGGCCGCCGCCTTTTCCACCGACGATCGGGACGATCTCTTTGATCACGTTTCCGGCTTTCACTTTGCCCGTCAGATCATCCGACACACGTACGATGATGCTGACCTTTCCTTCAGCTTCGCGCCCGAGTACTACGACTCCCGACTTCAAACGCGCGAGCAAGGTGTCGGACAACTGACGCTGACCATTGGCGTCGAGTCCGTCGACTATCTTGCCGAGCACTTTCACGCCATTAACATCACGGGCCTCGTCTCCATTCGATGCCGCCGCTCCGAGTCCGCCGGTTGCGATCTTCAGTTTCAGCTCTTCAATTTCTTTTCGCGTCCGCTTAACTTCTTCCTGCAAGCGCTCGATCGCGTTCGGAAGATTGTCACGCTGCGTTTTCAAAGCCGAAAGACTTCGATCGATCAATCGCTCGTCTTCGCGGAAACGCTCGAACGCATCGAAACCGGTGATCGCGCGAATACGTCGCACTCCCGAAGCGATCGCTTCGTCGGATGTGATCTTGAACGCGCCGATGTCGCCGGTCGCCCTAACGTGCGTACCGCCGCAAAGCTCTTTCGAGAACACTCCGTCACCGATGCTCAATACGCGAACGTCCGATCCGTACTTCTCGCCGAACAGGGCCATCGCTCCACCCCGCATCGCTTCTTCGATGCTTTGGATGTTCGTGTTCACGGGCTGATTTTCGAGGATGTATCGATTGACGAGATCTTCGACCTCGCCAATCTCGGCCTCGGTCATCGGCTGATAATGCGTAAAGTCGAAGCGAAGATAATTCGGAGCGACGACGGATCCCGCCTGCTTCACATGCGTCCCGAGAACTTCTCGCAATGCAGCATGAACGAGGTGGGTTGCCGTATGATTCCGGCGCGTCGCATCGCGCTTCTCGACATCGACGATCGCCGTTACTTTGTCCCCGACTTTGATCGAGCCGCTTTCAACTTTTGATTTATGAAGAATCAATCCGGTCAGCGGAGCAAATGTGTCGAGCACGCGGACGCGAGCGAATTGATCGGCATCCGCATTCTGACAATTCAGAAATCCCGTATCGCCAACCTGACCGCCGGATTCGGCGTAGTATGGCGTGTCGCTCAAGACGATCAATCCTTCTTCGCCTGTGCTCAATTCGTCGATCTGCTTTTCGTCCTTTACGATTGCGATGACCTTCGCGTCATCGAGTCGTGTCGTGTCGTAACCGTGAAACTTACTTGTTCCGATCTTCTCGGAAAGCTCGGAATACATCGGACTGATCTGCGACTTTCGTTCCGTCTGACCGATTCCGGATTGCTTCAGCGCAGTTTGCAGAGCTTCGTCGAATCGAGAATTGAAATCGTCCTCTTCAAACGAAACGCCTTTCTCCTCGAGATAGACGCGGGTCAAGTCACGCGGCGTTCCGTACGTGTCGTACAGTTTTGCGATATCGGCGAAGAGCGAATCAGATTTCAGATCAAGTTCATCGAGCTTCTTCAACCCGACCGTGAGTGTGTTACCGAATCTCTCCTCTTCGAGCCGCACCATTTTTCCGATAAACTCGCGCTGCGTTTCGAGCTCGGGAAACGCCGCATGCATCTGATCGACGACAAAATCACAAACTTTGTAGAAGAACAGTCCGTTGAGACCGAGGTGCTCGCGTCCGTGATAGATCGCTCGGCGCATGATCTTGCGAAGAACATAATTGCGGCCTTCGTTGCCGGGCAGAATGCCATCGGCGATCGAGAACGCAGTTGACCGGGCATGATCGGCGATCACACGACAAGCAAACTGCTGGGTTTCAGATAAAGACTCGTAAGAACTCATTAGGGAAATAGTATAACAGCGACTTCAGGATGACTGGAGCGCCGACTGGACCGCAGGCATCCCTGCCTGCACGCCGAGACTTCCGAGGGCGTGAAACGATTATGTTTCGACAAGACAGAGGCTGACATCGGCCGAAGCGGCGATGTCAGGCAGGCAGGGATGCCCTGCGGTCCAGTCGCATCCGCCATCGCTGCCGGAGCTTCGTGTTACAATCCCCCGAAATCTTCCGTTTTCAGTTATCACTTTTCAGTTTTCAGTTATTACGGAGAGTTAAAACCACTCGATGACTAAAATTCTCGTAGTCCTGCTTCTCTTCGTCACAGTGATACAAGCTCAGACAGATAAATTTGCCGCGTTTCGAAAGACATACGAGCAAGAGATGAAAGATGCCGGTATCGTCGGAAGCAGTTTCGTTTTTTTAAAAGACAATAAGATCGTTTTCGAAAAGCATTACGGCTCAGCCAATCTCGAAAAGAAGCAACCCGTCGACGAGCACACGATCTATCACTGGGCATCGAACACAAAGCAGTTCACCGGAATCGCGATCATGCAATTGCGCGATCGCGGACTTCTTAAACTCGATGATCCGGTGACGAAATATCTTCCGGAGCTGCGCGATGTTCACAATAAGTTCGGATCGATGGACGACATCACCATCCGTCATCTGATGACACATTCCGCCGGCCTTCGAAATCCGACCTGGCCGTGGGACAAAGGCGAAGATTGGGAGCCGTTCGAGCCGACCGAATATTCGCAGCTCGTCTCGATGTTTCCATTCACTGACATTCTATTCAAACCGGGCAGCAAATTTAGTTATTCAAATCCGGGAATTATTTTTCTCGGCCGCATCATCGAAAAACTTACCGGTGATGACTACGAAGTTTATATCGACAAGAATATTTTGAAGCCGCTCGAGATGTACTCGAGCTACTTCGATGCGACTCCGTATCATCTGCTGAAATATCGTTCGCATTCGTACTACATGCGCGACGGCAAGCGGACTGAGGGACGTTTCGATGCGAACACGGGCATCACCGTTTCGAACAGCGGTTTGAATTCGCCGATCGCGGACATGGTTAAGTATCTGAATTTCTTGATCGGAGATTCTGCAAGACAGTCAGTCTACGATGGAGTACTGAAGCGATCATCTCTTGAAGAAATGTGGCAGCCGCAATTGCCGACTCCTGTCGATGCAAACGGCAACAGCGGATTCACCACAGACATCGGTTTGATATTTTTCCTCAACCGCCGCGACGGCCACACATTCCTCGGCCACGGCGGCGACCAGAACGGATTCATCAGCTATCTCGATTTCGAACCCGCAACGCGACAAGCATCGATCATCGTTTTCAATACAAATGTTATCTATCCGGACGGCACACCGGCGGAGAAGGATGTGGTAAGTCGGTTGCGGAACGAGATAAGGAAGTTGTATTAGTTTCTCAGTTGAGCTAGTCGCCATCTCCATCGCGGTGATTCTCCGACAATGATGCCGCCTCGTAATATACGCGCTTGATCTTCGGAAATTTATCGCGGATCGCGAGCTCGATATTCCGCACCGAGTGGCGAAGCTGGATGGCGGATATCTTGTCCTTGAAATCGAGTTCGAGCGTCACCGCGACGTCGTTTGGGCCAAGATAGATGGTCAGCAGCTTGTTCACGCCCTCGACATGCGGATCAGCTTGGGCGATTTCCTTGATTGCTCGTAACGTGTCACCATCCGCCGCTTCGCCGATCAGTAAACTTCTCGATTCGCCTCCGAGCAAAAGCGCGACCATGCACAACAGAATGCCGATGACTATGGACGCGATGCCATCGAAGTATGGCAAGCCGAATTCGTGACCGAGAAATACACCGGCGAACGCTACGAGAAGGCCCGCGATCGCGGCGGAATCTTCGAGTAGGACGGTAAAGTTCGTCGGATCTTTGCTCCGGCGGATAGCGTCAAACACCGAACGGCCCCGCCGCGTTTTCGCAAATGCAACCCATCCGAAGTACCATGTCGATCCTTCGAAGACAAGAGACACTCCCAAGACCGAGTAACTCCACGCGACATTCTCGATCGGGGTCGGATGCAGGATATGCGTAATGCCTTCGTAGATCGAGATGCCGCCGCCAACCGCGAAGACGCTAAACGCGACAACTAGCGACCAGAAATAAAGCTCGCGTCCGTGACCGAACGGATGTTCGTCGTCGGCGGGCTTTTTGCTATTCCGAATGCCGACGAGCATCAGCAAACCGTTTCCGGTATCGACAACGGAATGGATCCCCTCCGAAAGCATCGCTGAGCTTCCGGTAAAAAATGCCGCCGTGAATTTCGTTGCGGCGATCAAGAGATTGCCGATGATGGCGGCGAAGATCGCTGCTAAGGACTCACTCTCACCCTCAGGCTTCCCGGCGTTATTAGCTTTAGACTCAGACAAAATAACTCCCCACCGCACGTGCGGCAAACGTATGCTCGCCGGATGATCGCGATCACGAAACGCCTTTTTGCTGATCCCAACTTCCCTGCAGCTTTCTCAATAACACAATCTGGCCGCCGTGATGTGCGTTGTGCGTGTTGATGTTGCCGATCAAGTCTGCCCACGAGATCTCGTTTCGAGGTGGAGCGATCTCGTCAAATTTCATCTTATTGGCTTTCTCGATCTCTTCGCGCCATTCGTTCATGATCGAATCAAATCGCGCCGCTTCTTCCTCCCAAGTCGCGGCTTCGCCGTGATCGAATGTCTCGTCGTTGTCGTTAGTACTGTATTCGAAATCTATCCCCTTGAATCGCTGGAGATATGCGTAGTTATAAAAGTTGAGGTGGTTGATGATCTCGTGGATCGAATTGTCGGCTCCGTCAAATTTCCATGCGGCCTGCTCGGCGGTCACGCCGGTGATCGCATTCTTCGTCGCAACAAACCATCCATTCTCATCGAAGCAAGTCGTAAATTGTCCGAGAAGCAACTCTTTTGTCATGCAAATAATTATGTGCTACGTTACGCCAGTTCCACCAGCAATTCTGTATCATCGCGAACATTCGCCCGGAGGACTTTTATGCGCCGTAATTTTTTCGGTTTTGCGCTCCTGCTCCTTTTTTCGATTTCCGCGTTTAGTCAGATCACGGCGATCAAAGCCGGTAAGATCGTCGATCCGGAATCCGGAACCGTCTCCTCGAATCAGACGATAATGGTCGAGAACGGAAAGATCGCATCGATCGGCTCCGACATCGCGGTACCGGCGAATGCGACCGTTATCGATCTTACGAGTAGCGTCGTGCTTCCGGGACTGTTTGATATGCACACGCATCTTTGCATGGACGTGCAGGCTGCACGAGATGCGGGGCGTTATTACTACACGACATTGAACGACCCCGATTCGTTTCGCGCAATACAAGGAGTTGTGAATGCTCGCACGATGCTCGAATCCGGTTTCACCTCGGCGCGCGATGTCGGCAACGAGGGTAACTACGCATGTGTCAGCGTTCGCCGCGCGATTCAACGCGGGATGATCCCGGGCCCGACGTTCCAGACCGCGGGCAGGATCATCGCTCCGTACGGCGGACAGTTTCATCTGCAACAGGATAAACAGAATCTCGCCGAGCCCGAATATTTTTTCGCCGATACGCGCGATGAGATGGTGAAAGCGATTCGTCAAAACGCGCATTACGGAGCGACGGTGATAAAGATCGTGGTCGATGATCAACGCTACATCTACTCGGCCGAAGACATTAAATTCATGATCGACGAAGCGGCTCGCGCCGGATTAAAGCTTGCGGCACACTGCTGGACTCGTGCCGGTGCACACAACGCGGCGGTGGCCGGCGTGGCGTCCATCGAACACGGATTCGACATGACGGATGAAGATCTCGCGATCGCGAAGAAGAACGGTGTCGTTCTCGTCGGAACGGACTATCTTGCACTCGACGATTCGCCGACGGCGCACACGCAATGGGTCGATCGATTGAGGCGCGCGAGCAGACTCGGCGTCACGATGGCGTACGGCACCGACGCCACAGATGAGAAAGCGGGCCAAACGCGCGGGACGGAAACGATGCGCGGAATCGATCCGTGGGTCGAAGCGGGAATTGCTCCGAAAGATATTCTCAAGGCGATGACGATCAACGCGGCACGTCTAATGGGTGTCGAAAAGGAACGCGGTGCACTTCGAAAGGGCATGGCTGCAGACATCATCGCCGTGCCTGAAAATCCGCTCGAGAACGTGAACACGTTGAAGAAGGTTTCGTTCGTGATGAAGAACGGAGCCGTGATAAGAAAGTGAATTTAACTATGCGTCTTAGCGGCTTTGCGTGAGAGTCCGATTTCCACGCATAGATGCGCTTTCGCTCGGGGCACGCCAACAACAAAATTTTGGCTTTAGCCCAATATGAATTGCCCCGGCGCTTTAGCCCGAGGTTATCGTGCCTAACAGGTCGGGCTTTAGCCAAAACTCGAATCCGGAGAGAGGCTTTTTCGGCTAAAGCCAAGAATTTTTTTGTTAGCACACCCCGGGCTAAAGCGCCGGGGCAATTCATATTCGGCTAAAGCAAAAAGGGTTGGACTCCTAAACCCCCGGGCTAAAGCCACTCATTGACTCGACGCAGAAACGTAACCATACTTCTCGCACCCCCGATCCGCCTCAACAGGAGTTAGCGATGATACAAAAGATCATTCATTTTCTGGCCGTCTGCGCGGCCGGGTTGATCACCGGTGGCCAGTATGTCGTTTCGTTTGACTATCGCGCGTCCGGAATGTCGGCTGAGTTCTACACCGAGAAAATGCAGTACGCGATCCATCACATCGGGACGCCGCTTTTCGCGATGCTGATCACGGCGACGCTGCTTAGCTTCGTAGCCGCGATCGCAAACAGGCTTGATCTACGAACTTCATTTCTTCTGGTAGGTGCGGGAGTTTGTTTTCTCATCGGCGGATTGATCACGGCATTCGGAAACATTCCGCTGCTCGACATGATGGACACATGGAATGTGAGCTCGCCTCCGGCGGATTGGCAATCGATCGCGGACCGCTGGTACGTGTTCCATTCGATCAGACTTGGATTTGATGTGGTGGGTCTGATGTTGTCGGTGGTTTCCACGTTCACGGCGCGAAATAGTTTTGCGTGACATTGCCTCCGCCTTCGGACGGAGTTTCGTTCTGCGTCGCGGAGCGACTGCGGGCTTTTAGCCGTGGCCCTTCAGGCCACGGTGAGATATCAACAAGATCACGTCGTATAGCGACGAATGCGATTCAGTCGTCGCTACGCGACGCGGTTTGGTTGGGTTTTCCGTGGCCTGAAGCCACGGCTAAAATTCAAGGGTCCGCTATGCGGCCAAAGAATTTTTGAGTTGTGACACAAGCTGGAAGCAATTCACAAAAAACGGATTCACCAACCTCGATGGATTTCCCAGCGATCGACGATCTCACCGTTTTCCATCACGTGATAATGCGAATGCTGCGCGGCAGTCAGGCATGAATGATTCGCGAGAATCCGCACCCGGTCGCCGACTTTAAGACGATCCTCGTTCTCGCTTGTCGCGACCTCGCCATGCTCCTGCGACAGTCCGGTTACACGCAATCCCGTTTCGTTTCCATCAACATCAAGCACACGTCCATAACCGCATGACGGATCGAGACTCACGGGTCCGCGATCTTTCGACAGCGAGATCCCGCCGGCGTCGACGACCATTCGGTTTTTTCCTTTGTGGATCACGGCCGCGAGAACGGTGAGCGCCGTGTCCTCGAACGAACAGCTTCCGAGTGTCGCCTGATAGTTGTCGAAGAATATGTAATTGCCCGGACGGATCTCGTCGATGCCGTCGAGATGATCGATCGTGCTCATCGACGGAGTCGAGCCGATACTGATCGTCGGAACTGCGATGCCCTGACGTCCAATACGCGTCGCCAATTCCACCATCGAATCCCGCTCGTGTCGCGCGACTTCGAGAATCGCTTCCTTTGATTTTTGATCGTATGAATGTCCGGCGTGTGTGAGAATGCCGGGGAAGTTCAAATTGCTCGCGTCCGCTAATGCTCGTGGAATCTCCACCGCTTCTTCTGTATCGGGCTCGACACCGACGCGATGAGTTCCGCAATCGATTTTCACGAAGACATCAAATTCCGCGCCGGCCTTACCAGCGGCCTCGTCGAGTTGTATTACGGTCGCCGCATCGTCCGTCAGCAGATTCAGTTTCACGCCGCTTTGGAGGATCTCGATCGCATCAGCAAACTTTCCGCGCTCGATCGGAACGGCGTACGTGATGTCGGTGAATCCGTGCTTTGCGAACGCACGCGCTTCGGCGAGCGTCGAGACAGTGATCGCACCGTCATGTCCTTCAGTCTGGATGCGCGCAACCTCGATGCACTTGTGAGTTTTGATATGCGGGCGAAGACGAACGTTATTGCGGTGCGCGATATCGCTCATCCGCGCGGCGTTTCTCTGCACTCTTCCAACATCGAGAATCAAACAAGGCGTTTTGAGGTTTTCCATCTTCAATCGAATATCCGCTCTTTCCGGCGCTAAAACGTCTTGACGTTAAAACGTTATAGCGTTAGTATAACCAGCATGTCAGGTCAAGCTAAACGGTCGACGATCTATCTCGAACCGGAACTCTATAAGGCGGTTCGAATCAAAGCAGCACATTCACATCGATCGATCTCCGATATTGTAAACGATTCCCTGCGCTCCGCATTGCGCGATGACCAGGAAGATCTCGAAGCGTTCGAAAAGCGAGACTCAGAACCTGTCATGTCCTACGAAGCCCTTCTTAAGAAACTCAGAGCCGATGGCAAAATATGAGATCGTCTTCAAGCGGTCAGTCTATAAGGACCTCAAGACGATTCCGAAGTCGGACGTAGTTCACATCCTCAAACGGATCGACTCGTTAGCCGATGACCCGCGCGGGCCGGGCTGCGAAAAACTCTCGGGCCTGGAGAAATATCGTGTGCGACAAGGCGTTTATAGAATCGTGTACGAGATCGAAGACAATCGGCTGATCGTGACCGTTGTCAAAACCGCGCATCGCGGGAAAGTTTACGAGAATTGAACCTCGCCATTTCTTTACGTATGTAAAGAAAACGACAGATCTCAAATTCGGGATTCGATATTTTGGACGTGAATATCATGTCTCCCTACGCCAATCGGAGCGGCTCATCAGGCATACTCGCATATGAAATTCGCGACAGGTCGATCGTCGTAGAATTTGGACATGGTGGGCGTATGTCTACAACTATGATGTCCCAGGACGTGAGCACGTCGAAGAGATGAAACGGCTGGCCGCACTCGGAGTCGGACTCGCAACGTATATAAACAAGAACGTCAGAAAACGATTTGCAATGAAGCGATAAACATCTTCACACGAGCCTCTTCGCTTTCTTCACAACATTCCCAACCGTAAACCCGTAATCGCGGAATACGTCTTCAGCAGGAGCCGACGCACCGAACTTGTCGACGCAGAGCGTGTCACCGGCGTCGCCGACATACTTCGCCCAGCCGAGTGAAACACCGGCTTCGATCGCGAGACGTGCTTTCACTTTCGCAGGCAACACCGACTCTTTGTATTTCGCGGTCTGTTCGTCGAAGAATTCCCAGCACGGCATCGAGACGACGCGGGTTGGAATGCCGGCCTTGTTGAGTTTCTCTCGCGACTGCATCGCGAGACCGACTTCAGATCCGGTCGCGATGAGAATCAGTTTCGGTGCGACTGCACGACCGGATTTATTTTCGCCTTCTGCCAAAACGTATCCGCCCTTGTGCAAACCATTCGCGCTTGCAAACTTCTTCCGATCGATCAACGCAACTTTCTGACGTGACAACGCGAACGCCGTCGGTGCATTGTTACGCAACAACGCCGCACGCCATGCTTCACGGACCTCGTGTGCATCGCATGGTCGGATCAACGCGAGATTCGGGATCGCACGGAGCGCGGCGAGATGCTCGACCGACTGATGCGTCGGACCGTCTTCGCCGAGACCGATCGAATCGTGCGTGAAGACAAACAGGACCTGGATGTTCGACAACGCAGCGAGCCGGATCGCCGGACGCATGTAATCGGAGAAAGTCTGGAACGTTCCGCCGAACGGTATCAAGCTTCCGTACAATGCCATGCCGTTCATCGCCGAACCCATCGCATGCTCGCGAATTCCAAAGTGGATGTTTCGATTCGCGTAGCGTCCGGCCTGCAGATCGGCCGAGGATTTTATGTAGGTATTGTTGGATGGCGTGAGATCTCCGGAGCCGCCGATCAACTGTGTCACCGTGTCGGCGATCGCGTTGATGACATCGCCGCTGTATGCTCGCGTCGCTTTCGCTTCAACATCGTCAAATTTCGGAAGTGCTTTTTCCCAACCTTCGGGAAGGCGATTCGCACGCGTGTCTTTCAAAGTCTTACCGAGCCCGGGAAACTTCTTCGCGTAATCTTTCACCGAAGCTTCCCAATCTTTTTCGAGCTGCGCACCGCGCTTCACCGCAGTGCGAAAATGCGTGAGAACTTCTTTCGGAATGTAGAACGATTTGTTTTCGGGCCAGTCGAGATTTCGTTTTGTTTCTTTGACGGCTTCCTCGCCGGGAGCGTCCGAGTGAGCCTTTGATGTTCCCTGCTTCGGCATGCCGAAACCGATGATCGTTTTGATTCGAATGATCGAAGGTTTGTCCGTCACGGCCTGCGCATTTCGGATCGCGTCCTCGATAGCGTTCAAATCATTTCCGTCTTCCACTTCGGACACATCCCAGCCGCATGCTTCAAATCGCTTCGTCACATCTTCCGAAAACGCGAGCGATGTCGGACCGTCGATCGTGATCTGATTGTCGTCGTAGAGATAGATGAGATTTCCAAGTTTCAGATGACCTGCGAGCGACGCGGATTCATACGAGACACCTTCCATCAGATCGCCGTCCGAACAGATGCAGTAAATGAAATGATCGATCACTTTGTGATCCGGTCGATTGAACATCGCCGCGAGATGAGCTTGTGCGATTCCCATTCCGACACCGTTCGCGAATCCCTGGCCGAGCGGCCCGGTCGTGATCTCAACACCCGGCGTCAAAATATTTTCGGGATGTCCCGGTGTTTTCGAATGAAGTTGGCGAAACCGCTCGAGCTCATCGAGCGACAGATCGTAACCGGTCAGATGAAGCAGGGAGTAGATCAACATCGAACCGTGACCGGCCGACAAAAGAAACCGATCGCGATTGAACCACTTTGGATTCTTCGGATTGTGCCGCATGAAGCGCGTCCAGAGAACGTACGCCGCAGGTGCCATTCCGAGCGGCAAACCGGGATGTCCGGAGTTCGCTTTCTGCACGGCGTCGAGCGAAAGCGTGCGGATCGTGTTGATGCTAAGTGTGTCGATGTCGGTTGTTTTCACGAGTTTTGTTGCGGTTGTCATGTCTCTCGATCGATCAGTAGTTTGTATGTTTCCCGGTGCCTTTTCCTCGCTGCAGAGTAGACGGCTTTTCGCGATTTATCGGCTGAGAACTTCTTTCCGGAGGGCGTCGGAACATCTTCGATTTTATTTATTCTGCCAGTAGTTTCGAGTGCGAGCAAAACCGCTCCACGCATTGATGCTTCGCGCGTGTCTGGAAGTGTAAGATCGCGCCCGAGTACATCGGCGATCATCTGCGTCCATACTGGCGATTCGCGCAGCGCACCGCCCGAAGCGATTATGTTCTTGATCCGGGTAAGTCCATTTAGTTGGTCGAAGATATCGGCGAAACGATAGGCGATCGATTCGAGCGCAGCCTGGACGATATCGATCGTGTCGCTCGACGAGCGGAGTCCGAGTATCGATCCAACGGCATTTTCGTGATACCCGGTGCTGCGTTCGCCCGCGAAGAACGGCATGACGCTCAGTCCGTGTGCCGCGGGCTCCCGCTTTGCGATCTCTCGTTCGACGTCATCGTCTTTGCCGAGCCGAAGATTATCTTTCATCCAGCGATAGAGACCGCCGCCATCCGAAAGGGCTCCTCCCATGATGACGCGCTTCCGATCGATGCGATAGCACCACAGTCCGGGAGGAATCTTTGCGGGCGGCTCACCCCGATAGGCGACTCGCATCGCACCCGACGTTCCGATCATGAGCGCTGCTTTCGATCTTGTAACGCATCCGGCGCCGATGTTGTTCGCGGCTCCATCGGCGATCGCCGGAAAGCATTCGGCGCTTTTAAGTCGCGGCCAGCGCTTCGCAAATTTTTTCGACAGGCGGAAAGTTTGCTTGTCCTCTGGTAGCGTTGGCAGCTGTTCCGGACGCAACTTCAAAAATTTCAAAAGCTTGTCGTCCCATGAGCACGTTCTAAGATCGAGAAGACCTGTCCCCGATGCCATCGATACACTTGTCGCAGCTTCGCCGAAAAGGTTTAGCGCGACAAAGTCGCTGAATGACAGCCATCGAGCCGTACGGGCGAACACATCCGGGAATTCCGTTCGAAGCCATAGCAGTTTAGCCGGCCAGAAACTCGAGTGAAATCTTGCGCCCGTCCGATCGTGGATCGCGCTCTCATCGAACCTTGCTTCTAGACGTTCCGTATATTTTCGGCTTCGGGTATCCGCCCAGCCAAAAACTTTCGTCGTCGGATTCCCGTTTGTGTCGACACCGACGAGGCTATGCCAAAACGACGATGTCGCAAGATATGCGATCTCTGCAGCCTCGTCCTGATAAATGCTGAGTACATCTGAGACAGACGCGAGGATCTGGATCAATGCGGTTCCCGCGTCTATCTCCGCACCACCGTCATGGGTAGCGGTGAGCGTCCGCTCGTTCTTTACAAGCGTCTTCGGGATCAGATCGCCGCGCATGTCGTACAACGCCGCACGCACGCTCGACGTTCCGATATCAAGACCGAGGATGAGTTCTTTGGTCAAGTGGTTTTGAGAAGGGCCGGACCTCTATTGAAATGGATTTGTGGACCAGCCGCGTAGCGGTGATCCGAATTTAGCCGTGGGCCTTAGCCCACGGAACAAATCGAAAATGTTACTCGTCGCTACGCGACGGATCGTATATCCGTGGACCGTGGGTTAAGGCCCACGGCTAAACTCGATCAACCGCTACGCGGTGAAGAATTGGTGATCTCATTTCACTCCGACTATCTTTTTGAACCACCACCGCAGACCGACGAACAAGAATCTGTAATCCTTAAAAAACTCGGGCGGCTTGCCTTCGTAATAATGTCCGATGAATTGAAGGATCCAGCCGATCACGAAAAGCGCGAGGGCGAGCATCCAAATGCCGCGAACAAAAAACGAAACCGGTATCAGGAGTATCGAAACCGCGATCATCGGGATCCCGATGCTGTGCGTCAGGCGGTTCATCGGATGCTGATGACCGTCAGCGTATTCTTCGATCCACTCGTCCCAAGATCTTCCGCCCATCATACGGTTTCTCCTCGCTGAATTTGCCTGCGATTCTACACCAACTTCACTGACGTTGAAAGACGTTCACGCTGAGTTCCTCGTCGAGGTCTATTCTGTCTACCAGTTCAAAGTTATCAAGAAAATTACGCGGCATGAACGTGTCGGCGTCGTCTACCGTTATGGGCACTTCGGTAACTAGCCACTTATCCATCTCGTCCGCAAAGGCCTCGAATGCTTGAGAGCCGCCGATGATGAAAACATCACTATCGAGAGCTGCGGCCAGTTCCAGAACTTCCTCTTTGCTGCGCATCACACGCACATCGGGATGATCTTCGATCTCTCTCTTTCTGGTAAGAACAATATTCAAGCGATTCGGAAGCGGCTTGCCGATCGACTTCCACGTGTTCCACCCCATGACGATCGCGTTTCCCGTCGTCGTCTGTTTGAAGAATTTGAGATCGGCGGAATAGTGCCACGGAAGTTTGCCGTCCTTGCCGATGGCGAAATTTTTTGAAATTGCGACGATACCGATGATCATAAAAAGATTCTCGCAAAGCTCAGGGACTTCGCAAAGACGGACGATTTCTTGTTTAGTGCGTTTCGTGGTTTGGTTTGGAACGCAGAACCACGACGCAAGCTAGATCGAAATGTATTTTTGCGTTGCTTCTTTTTTCGTGTTGTTTCGTGTGCGTTAGTGGTTCCAATTCTTGAGCGCCGGAAGAACTGGAACCACTAACGCACACGAAACAACACGAAAAAGAAGGAACACGAAAAGACTTACCCGCTAAGTTTCGAGCCTTTGTACACCGCGATCTCGGAACCGCGCGCGAAAAGAACAGAGTGAGGTTCCAGATCCGAAAGGGGCGCGAACTCACTTCCATAAACACGTCCGAAATCGACCGCGATCTCATTCGCTTCCACATCGCGCAGCTCCCACTTCGGATGTTCGACCTTGTACTCGTCGGTGCGATCCGACGATCGTTTCGTGTAGCCCCAGTAATGCTCGATGACGAATTCGCCGTGGGATCCGGCAGACGGAACACCGATGCTCGGCCCGAGCATTGCAACCAGATCATTGCGATCCCAACTATACGCAACGCGTCCCTGCGATCTGTCGTTACTCATCGGTACCGCCTCGTAAGGCTCGCCGTAAAGAGTGCGTGCAACGAATGCGATCGCAGAACGGGGAACGCTTTCCTTGATAAAACACACGCCGCGCCGAGTCTCATCCGGCATTTCACGTTTCAGATAAAAGCGAAGATTCACTTCCTCAAAATTCACATGGAAAGGAATCGGGATCCCGAGAACACGCGTATTGAGGAACATGAAACCGACGAGACTGACAAAACATCTGCCTTCGTGCAGATCGAGCTCGGTGCCATGCGGGACACGATCGGCGAGCAACGAAGGATCGACTTCGTAATTCGCCATGATCAGATCGCTCCACTCGGCAGTCAGGAATTTTCTCATCAGAGTATCTGCCGTTTGTCCCCGACCCGTCGCGTGACATGCGTTCGGTCGAAATATTCGAGGAGCGGTATAGCGTATTTGCGTGAGACTCCTGCGAGGTCTTTGAATTTAGCGACGTCGATCATCGGATCATTCTGCGCTTCGTTCCGCAGCCTTGACGTGAGGTTCTCGAGGACGTCAGACGGAAAATAAAATTCACCCGTCACCGCCACGAGCTCGCGACTATTCAGAAAAAGTTGAAACACTTTGCGAGTGGACTTCGCATCGATCCGCGCCGCAGCCGACGCGCTTTGAAGCGCGTCTTCGAGCTTTGGCACCTCGAATCCTACATCGAAGTAAAGTTTTCGCAGATGCTCGCGAGCCGATTCTTCGGCGGGAGCTAGTTTGGTTTCATGTGATGCGAGTTTCACGACATCGCCGTCGACTACGATCTTTTCGCTTTTCTCGAGCTCAGCCAGGACACTGCGAAAGACCTCCGCCGGCGTGCCGCTGAAGATCTGCTCACGCAAAGTCTCGCGCTGCATGCCGCGTGACAGTTTGTCGGATGCGTGATGTCGCTCGATCGAATCGATGGCCGATTTTAGCAGTCGCTCGTAATTTGTTTTGCAAATGAATACGCCGCCGGCGTCGACGAATTTTTTGTCGCGTACACCATCGCTGATCAGCCTTTGCAGATTAGATCGCGTCAGCGCAGTCCGTGATTCGAGATCTTCAATACGCGAGCCTCTGTCGCCTAAGATCTGCACAAAAACTTCGACAAGCTTGTTCGTGTTATCGCTGCTCAATTCTTGTAGGTTCGCGATGACGGCGGGAATATCCTTCGCACGGTGGCGATGCGCGAGAGGATCGAGAACACGGCCTCCGGCGATGGTTCGCTGCGGAGAATAGCTCCGGATGATGAACCGGTCTGAGTACGCAGCAGCGACTAGTGACTCGAGGCGAAACTGCGCGAGGCCGCGAGAGCCCGGCTCGATCAAATTCGCGTCATTCAAAACCGAAACCCGCGCGAGCACCTCGGCGGTTCCGATATGTACGCGAACCCGTTGACGCGATCTCAAACCGCGCGGAGCGTCGGCAAGCACATCCACTTCCGCGTCGAACACTTGCGTCTCGGAGATCGAACCGGGCCGAGTGAGTACCATTCCGCGAGTGATCTCATCGTGTGCGATGCCTCCCAGATTCACCGCTGTCCGCTGACCGCGATGCGCGGACACGACGGATTTGCCGTGCGTTTGAACGCCGCGAACTCGGACTTTTCGTGCGAACGGGACGAGCTCGAGCTCATCGCCATCGGAAATCTCACCCGATGCGAGAGTGCCGGTAACGACGGCCCCAAAACCTTTCACCGAGAAACTGCGATCGATCGGAAGCCGAGCCTCTTTGTTATCCGCTTCACGCTGAATTTGCTTTGCCGCCGATATCAATCCGGATCTCAATTTGTCGATCCCCTCGCCGGATCTCGAACTAACGACGAAAATCGGCGCACCATCGAGAAAAGATCCACGGACCAACTCCTCGACATCGAGACGTGCGACGTCGAGCATATCTTCATCCACGAGATCTTTTTTAGTGAGTGCGATCAGACCGGACTTGATATGCAGCAGACGACAGATGTCGAAGTGCTCGCGCGTCTGCGGCATCACGCCTTCGTCAGCCGCGACGACGAGAAGAACCAGATCGATCCCGCTTGCACCCGCAAGCATGTTCTTTACGAATCGCTCGTGACCCGGAACGTCGACGAATCCGATCCCGACTTCGTCGCTACGCATCTCGGCGAACCCGAGATCGATCGTTATACCGCGTTGCTTTTCTTCAGGCAGGCGATCGGCGTCGACACCGGTCAATGCTTTGACGAGTGCGGTCTTTCCGTGATCGATGTGGCCGGCGGTGCCGACGATAACATCCATTGATCGCCTCAAACGAAATACGAGACCAGTGCGGGAGCGATGGCCACGAAGACATTAAAAAGAAAAGCGGCCAGAAAGGCATAGAGCCGTGGCCGTTCAATTCGCTCGATCCTTGCGATCTTTACGAGAAGTCGCTTTACGAAACCGAGTAGCAATATTGGAAAAAGTATTGCGGCTGAGACAGCCGTCCACAAGAAAGTATTTTTCGCGGGAACCTGATCGATCGATTCATCCCAGACGAGAGCGAGGATGACGCCCATGATCAGAAACGAACCGAAGTAACCGATCGTGATCGCGAAGACGTTGGAACCAAATGCAACAAAAAGAGAACGTGGAAAGCCTGAGTCGGTGCGTCGGTTGATCCAGATCGTTTCGGCGGTCGTGAAAACAAAGAAGCCGATGAAGAACGCAATGACAACAAGCCAGTCTTTGGAAATACCCGTCATACGAAACGCCGGAACAAGCTCGCAGGTTATAAGGAAAGAGTAGAGACTATCGGAGTCGTAGGAGACTTTCGACGGTCACGTCTTCATCAAGCGATTCCCAGTGGATACCAAGACCGCCGCCGAGCAGCTGCCAGTCGTTCCGTTCTTTTGGAGTCGCTTCCTGAAGCCGCGGATACCACTCGAGCGGAACTGCGATCTCACGTCCGTCGGCGAGAGTCACTTGCAGCTTGTCGCTGCTGCATGACACGTCGACGGCCAGGGGCTGAATTTCGATCGTTGAAAAGCTCATAATGTATTGCTCAAAAATACAGGATTTACCGTGAAGGCCGCAACTTTGTTTATTTTCAAACGAACGCGACCCAAACTCTGTTCATCCTTGGATCTAACTTTGCGTCTTAGCGTCTTTGCGTGCACACCGACGTTGCAGGTCTGAAACTATGGTTTTCACGCAAAGACGCTAAGACGCAAAGGTTATTTTTCTCCATCGTATTGTTCGAGCTTTCTATAGAGAGTTTTCCGGCCGATATTCAAAAGTCGCGCCGCACGCGATTTGTCGCCTTCGGTGTAATCCAGCGTCGCGGTGATGACTTTCTGCTCGATCTCATCCATCGATGCCGGGAGCTCGATCTCGATACCGATCGACAATCCTTCGCCGGCGGCTCGTGCCCGCTCCTGACGCGCTTGAGCGACCGCCGCGAACGCCCGTTTGCTGATCGCTTCGGGAAGATCGTCGAGCTCGATCTGCCGTCCGGAAGCGATGATGACGGCGCGTTCGATCGAGTTCTCGAGCTCGCGAACGTTTCCGCTCCATTCGTAATTGACGAGCGCACGGAGAGCATCTTTCGAAATTCCGGAAATGAATCGCCCGGTCTTTTCTTTGTAACGTTCGAGAAAATGAAAGACGAGCGGCTGAATGTCTTCGACGCGTTCGCGAAGCGGCGGGATCGTGATCGGAAAAACTGACAGACGATAAAAAAGATCTTTTCGAAACGTTCCGTTCTCGATGGCTTTCTCGAGATCGACGTTACTCGCGGCGACGACCCTAACATCAGACCTGATCACATCGTTACCGCCGATGCGCGTGATCTCGCCATCTTGCAAAACGCGCAGCAGACGCACTTGCGCCTGCATCGACATTTCGCCGATCTCGTCGAGGAAAAGCGTTCCGCCGTCCGCCTCTTCGAAGCGCCCGATCCTCTGCGAACGCGCGTCGGTGAACGAACCTTTCTCGTGACCAAATAGCTCGGACTCGAGCAGCGACTCCGGGATCGCTCCGCAGTTGATCTTGATGTAGGGCTTGTCTTCGCGGCCCGAGTTGAAGTGAATTAAATTCGCGAGCAGCTCTTTGCCCGTGCCCGACTCGCCTTGAATCAAAACTGTCGTATTCGTGTCCGCGACATTCAGCGCAAGCTCGATCGCGCGACGGATCGACGGAGCCTGACCGATGATCTCACTTTGACGCTGATAGAGCTCGCTCTTCAGTCGCATGACCTCGGCCGAAAGTTGATCGCGTTCGAGCGCGGTTCCGATCTGATCTGCGATCCCTTCGACGAGGGCGATGTCGTGCTGTTCGAACGGGACTTCTTTGCTCCACACAAATCCGAGAAGTCCGAATGTATTTCCGCCAACCTGCACGGGCGAACACAGCGCCGCTTTTCCGCCGAGCTGAGTATTGAAGATCAAGCGAAGGGCGAACGGCAACTGCGTATCGCTGACCGACATCGTCTTGCCTTCGCGGATCAGTTCGGCGACGGCGGGAAACGTATCGACATTCATCGATTTTCCGTGTTCTTCGACGATCTTCAGGACACGCTTTGGCTTGACGCCCTCGGCGGATCTGAACGAAGCGAGTGAAATGCGCTTTCCGGTTTTGTCGAGAACACCGAGCGCTCCGTAATCTGCTCCGACGAGACTGATCGCGCGTTCCAGAGCACGGGTCGAAACTTCATTGAAATCGGAATGTGAGTTGAGTGTGTTCGCGATCTCGAGAAGCGCGTTCGTGCGTTTCGATTCCTGCTCCTGCGCGACATAAAGACTCGTGTATCGATATCCGATCGCGAGCTGCTGGGCGATCGATTCGAGAAAGCTCACCTCTTCATCGAGCCATTCGCGGGGGTGCAGCGTGTCGTGAAGGCCGAGCAATCCGAGCACTTCCCCGCTTAGCATGATCGGAATTATGAGAAGCGATCTCGTTCCAAGCGCCTTCGTGAAAAACTTCAGAGTCGGGTCTTTGGATTTTGAAGTGTCATTGATGCGGATCGGTTTCGTGACGTCAAATTGCTCGCTCAGACGTTTGCGATCGATCGGAATGATCGTACCGAGACTCGACGGAATTTTCTCATCGCGACGCCATTCGTGATTGATCCTAAGCTCCTTGCCTTCGAACAGCTGCAGCAGATCACAGCGGTCGGCCTCGAGCATCCGACCGATCTCGGACACGACGACGTTCAGAAATCGCTCCATCTCGATGTTTGCCGGAAGATCCCGGGCGAGCCGCGTGATGATGCCTTCGCGGGCCTCATGCATCTTCATCTTTCGCTCGAGCGAGAGCTTTTGCGGGTTATCGAGTTCGATCTTCATATGGTCAACGCTTATATTTGGGCTTGGGTCGATCCGATGTCAAGTTGATACACGCTGGGCCGAACCTGGGCCGTTTGGACGCAAAGGAGCCGCGGCCAACATCGTAAAAAAAAAAAGTAAAAAGGCGTCGAAGCCATGCTCGACGCCTTACTGTTCCGGAATTTAAAGTGTGCGATTTTATTTCGACAAGTATCGAGCTAGTACAGGTTCGAGGTCCTCGAAATTTATCGGCTTGCTGAGCGATCCGTCACATCCCGCCTCGAGAGCCTTCTTTCGAGCTGCTTCACCGTAGGCCGTAATCGCGATAATTGCCGGAGTCCGTGATCCGTTGCTTTGCTCGCGAATCTTGCGAGCTGCAGTCAGTCCGTCCATGCCCGGCATCGATATATCCATTAGGATCAAGTCCGGAACCTGACGTTTTACGGCCTCAACGGCTTCGAAGCCATTGGTCGCCTCGGCGACGTCAAAACCGTAATCCTGAAGCAGGAACTTCATGAATTCCCGCGTGTCCTCGTAATCTTCAACGACCAAAACTTTCGACTTCATACCCTCTCCAACTAACGGTCCCCGTCGGCGCAAATCCATACACCTAGGGCTTACTGCTGGGTCTATTGGCAAATGCGGTGCCACAATGTACACCGCAATACAATTAAGATGGGCGTGTAGGCGTCGGACGGGGTTTCGCCGTATTCGACTCGGGCGGCGGTGGCGGCGGTCTGTTATCCGATGGCGGAGCAGTATTCGAGTTAGAATTCGAGCTCGCATTCGAATTTGAAGGCTTCTTCGGCGTCGATGCGTAGTTCACGCGGCTGCGGCCGGCTTCGGCGTCTTCGAGCAATTCCTGGGCGCGGATGTTATCGGGATCGAGCTCAAGAGCTTTTTTTAGCGGTGCTATTGCCTCGTGATATTGAGCAAGCTTTATCAGGATCGCACCGAGCTCGGTTTGATACTCGGTGTCATCCGGTTTTAACTTGACCGCCTGTTTTAGCGCCTTGGCCGCATCCTCGTCTTCGTTGAGCTTGTTGTACGCACGACCGAGATTGAAGTATGCGACGTCATCCTGATCGTTTTGACTCGTGATCTTCTTATAAGCCGCGACTGCTTTTTCGAAGGCTTTTTCCGAATTTGTCTTGGTCGGTTTCTTATCATTTGACGACGACTCCGGACGCGTCGTTTCCAGGGTCTCGTCCCGCTTCTCCGCAAGAGCATAGGCGATACCGAGTTTGAACCACGCTTCTCCGAGTTCCGGATTCAACTTAACTGCCTGACTCAACGCATCGATGGCTTTGTCGGTCTCGCCGGTATCGAGAAACTTTGTTCCTTCTGCCAACGCGAGATTTGGATCCGTGAATTGTGATAGCTCGGTCGCCGCAGCGGAGTTCTCATTCGTTTCGTTCGGCGCGCTGCGAGTGCAACCCGCAGAAACGAGTACGACTGAAAATCCCAAAACTAGTAGCAGATTGCGCATCGAGAAATTTTATAGATCATCCGGGAGGAAAAACAAACGGACGTCCGGCCAGAAGATGAACGTGCAGGTGAAAGACCGTCTGACCGCCGTCGGAATTTGTGTTTATGACAACGCGGTAGCCGTTTTCCGCGAAGCCCTTCTCACGTGCGATCTCGGCGGCGGTTAGGAGCAAATGTCCGAGCGGAGCCTTATTCGACGCGTCGGCTTTATCGAGCGAATCAATATGATCGCGCGGGATGATAAGAATGTGCTCCGGTGCCTGCGGGCTCAAATCGTTGAAAGCGACGCACACGTCATCTTCGAACACATTCGTCGAAGGAATTTCGCCGGCGGCGATCTTACAGAAGATGCAGTCATCAACTTTCATAAGTTACGGGGAAGCAGTAAGCAATTAGCAATTAGCAATTAGCAAATAGCAATAAGTTAATAAATTGCGGATCAAATTTGAAGTAGTCTGCGCGTATCGCTCCTGCGTATTGCTAATTGCTAATCGCTAATTGCTAATCGCCTCTCACGCGCCCTGCTCGTCAGTCGCGAGATTATCGGTGATCCGTTCGATGTCGGCTCCGAGCGATCTAAGCTTCCGGACGATCGTCTCGTAGCCGCGGTCGATGTGATAGACGCGATCGATCAACGTTTCACCCGACGCACACAATGCGGCGAGAACCAGCGACGCCGATGCACGCAAATCCGACGCGATGATCGGTGCCCCGGCAAGTTTCCGCGGACCGCTGACCGTCGCCGTATTTCCCGAGATATGAATATCGGCTCCCATTCGGATCAATTCTGAGGCATGCATGAAACGATTCTCGAAGATTGTTT
This sequence comes from Acidobacteriota bacterium, assembly GCA_003223025.1. Lineage (GTDB taxonomy): Bacteria > Acidobacteriota > Blastocatellia > Pyrinomonadales > Pyrinomonadaceae > OLB17. Next base: position 149,747 of record QHXR01000015.1, on the reverse strand, counting down.
CCGTGATCTTCGATGTCCCTTCCGCCTGCGTCATGAGCGCCATGTACTGCGCCTGCATGTCGGTGGGAAAAAGCGGATATCGCTTCACTAAAAGAGTGCTGGGATTTAATTCTTCGATGTCGACGCCCGCGGACGTTAACTCTTTTATGACGGCGCGAATGTGATCGGGGTTACAGCCTTTAACCTCGATCTCTCCACCGGTGATCGCGGCAGCGACGATGAACGTGCCCGTTTCGATACGGTCGGGAATGATCGTGTGCTGCGCTCCGCCAAGCGCCTCGACACCTTCGATCTCCATCGTCGGAGTGCCGGCGCCTTTGATGCGAGCGCCCATCTTGTTCAGAAGCTCGGCGAGATCTTCGATCTCCGGTTCCTGCGCCGCGTTACTGATAATCGTTTTGCCGTCCGCCAGTGAAGCCGCCATCATCACGTTCTCGGTTCCCGTAACGGTGACTTTTTCAAACGCGATGTTCGCACCCGTGAGACGTCCCTTCGGCGCGCGTGCGACGACATCACCCGATTCCAAAGACACCGTCGCACCGAGTTGCTCGAATGCTTTCAGATGAAGATCGATCGGACGAGTTCCGATCGCACATCCGCCCGGCAGGCTAACTTTCGCCTGGCCGAATCGAGCGAGCAGCGGTCCGAGCGCGAGCACGCTCGCACGCATCGTTTTCACCAAATGATACGGAGCTTCAAACAACTGAACATTTTTCGCCGTCACTTTATGAGTTCGCAGCTCAGGTGTCAGTACGGTCGCGCCGAGATCTTCGAGCAAGCGCCGCTGCGTGATCAAGTCCTTTACATACGGGACGTTGTGCAACGTGACAGTTTCGGCGGTCAGGAGCGTCGCAGCAAGACAAGGCAGGGCCGAATTTTTTGCTCCGCCGATCTCGATCTTTCCTTTGAGCGGCCGTCCGCCGCGAACTAAGAATTTATCCATCGTGTAAAAAGAGCCGAAGCAGCGGCCCTTTGCGATACAAAAGTTTTATACGTACGAGAACCAAATGTTATCACACACCCGAGCGCGCGGGCATTGCCATCCCGCGGCTTTTAACTGAAAATCAACTAACTTGATGAGCGGAACGACGCACACTAAATTTCCGGCCTCGACTCTCGAACGCTCCGATGCCGAGCTGATCAGAGATTGTCGCGACGGAAGCCAATCGGCATGGGACGAGCTGGTCGTACGGTATCAGCGATTGATCTATGCGATCCCGCGGCGAGCCGGACTGACCGACGAACAATCGGCTGACGTATTTCAGGAGGTGTTTCTCACACTGTTCGAAAAGATCGATGAGATCGAACAGCCGGAGAAGATCCGCTCATGGATCGTTACGACTGCGAAGTTCAAGACATGGGCGACCGTTCGCGGGTCGAAGGGATTGTATTCGCCCGAGACCGATGAAGAAATGGAGCGCGAGATGGCGAAGCTTAAGGACGCCGCACCGCTCGCCGACGAGATGCTGATCGAGCTCGAGCAGCAGCACTTGATCCGAACGGCGCTGAAACTGCTTGAGGAGCGATGTCAGAAGATTATTTCGATGTTGTATTTACGCGCATCCGCGGCGAGCTATTCGGAAGTCGCGGCCGAGGTCGGCGTCGGAGAGACTAGTATCAGTCCGCTTCGTTCGCGGTGTTTGAAGAAGCTCGAAAAATTGCTGGCGAAATAAAAGAGTGTCTTTTTTTATTACAAGCCCGCACTGTTCTATTGAAGCGGCATAGAGCCGTTATAAAGCGATGTCCACGGAAAAAAACCTACAAAACATATTAGAGCTGATGCGGCGGGACGATTCGGTCGATGCAACGGTTGACTCGATTCAATGGGCGGGCAACCTGTTTCGCAGCCGCGCCGCCGAACCAAAACCTTCGCTAATCAAAAAACTCGTCGCCGTTTTTCAAATGGAGATTGCCCCGAACAATCCGGCATTCGGCGAACGCTCGGCGTCAACGGGCAGCGTTCGACAGATCCTGTATCGTGCAGATGAGAACGCGGTCGATCTCAGAATAGAAAGGGAAAAGAAAGGTTTTACGATCCGCGGCCAGGTCCTGGGCGAAGGCTTCGCCGATGCTAAAGCGGGATTGTCTGACGATGCAAAGACATTTGAAACTATCACGAACGAAGCCAGCGAATTTAGATTCGATAATATTCCGGAGGGAAATTATCAGCTCACGATCCGCGGAACGACGATCGAGATCGAGTTAAAAGGCATCAACATCAGTTAGCAAGTTGCCTCTTCGAAAATTATTGCGGGAAGCCAATATAGCTTCCCGCTTTTTTTGTCATCCGTTAATATCGTTCGTGTTAGCAGTACGCGCATGAAACGATCGACACTCGCCTCGCGCTTGATGCAGGCGGGCAATAAGACGCAGCGAAAAAAATTGATCGCCGACAATCCCGCGCTCGCCGACGCGGATCTCGCGCGTGAGCTTAAGGATCACTGCTATCGCGTATGGACGACGGAGCCCGTCGCGGCGCAAAAGGCGGCGGCATCGCTGCGGTCATTAAGCGAAGTTTCGCGTGATCCCGAGGTGCTCGCTCTTACAAATTGGGTTGAGGGGATCGCCGATATCACCGGTGGAAAATTGGAGTCGGCGGCGGAACATCTCGACACAGCATCGAAAAAACTTGCGAAACTCGGTCGCGAACATGAGTCGGCGCAGCCGCTCGTCGCGAAGCTTATCGCACTTGCGATGCTCGGCCGTTATCACGCCGCTCAGCGAACCGGCGAACGGGCTTTGCAAATTTTCAAACTGCATCGCGACCAGCTCGCCGCGGGCAAGATCGAGATGAATCTCAGCAACATCGTTTCGCGTCGCGATCAATATAAGCTCGCCGAAAAATATTGTTTGTCGGCGTACCGGCGTTTCAAGAAACTCGGCGAGCAAACGTGGCAGACTATGGCCGAGAATGGGCTCGCAAACACGTATGCCGAGCTAAACGATTTCAAACGAGCAGAAGAATTTTACGAACGGGCTCTCGCAAGTGCGCGTCGAGCACGCATGTCGGTGACCGTGGCGGAGATCGAAGCGAGCATGGGAAACCTCGCGCTATTTCGAGGACGTTATGCGGATGCGATCCGTCTGATCGAAAACTCACGCACACGATATGAAAAACTTGAGATGCCGCATCAATCTGCGATCGCGGATCTCGAGATCGCCGACATCTATTCCGAACTCAACTTGAATGCCGAAGCGTCTGATATTTATCGCCGTGTAATTCCCGCGCTAAGCCGTTTGAAAATGCGCGCCGAAGAAGCTCGTGCGCGTGCAAGCTTTGGCCGAACATCGATCTCCGCTGGAAATTTCACGATCGCACGTCGCGAGCTAAAACGAGCGGCGCAGCTCTACGAACGCGAGCAAAACCGCACGGCGTCGGCTGCAGTTGCGTTACGGCTCGCGTCCGTCGAGCTCGCCGCCCGACATTTCAATGTTGCTCTCAAGCTTGCAAGTGAAAGTCACGCCGTACTTCGCGAAAGCGATAATAGCCGGCTCGAGATCGCGGCGGAATGGCTTCGGGGAGAGGCGACGTCGCGGCTCGGCCATTTCGATGAAGCGAAACAACTTCTGAACAACGTCTTAAAGCGTGCGACCAAACTCGAGCAGCCGGCGACCGCGCAAGCGACGATGAATTCGTTAGGCGTGATCGCTCGTGAAACTGGCGACTCGCGACATGCCGAGTCGATGTTCGAGGCGGCGATCGAATCCGTAGAGTCGGCACGCGCTCCGCTGCCGGGCGAAGAATATCAGATGGCGTTTTTGGCAAAGTCGCTCGAGCCGTACGAAAACCTCGCACGTCTTTATATTGAAAACGGAGATCTCGAGAATGCGTTTCTAACTGTCGAGCGTGCACGATCGCGATCGCTTCTGGATGCTGTGACGTCCCGCAGTCAATCGAGTAAGAACGATGAAACGACAAAGCTCCGTGAAGAATTAAATTGGCTTTACAGTCGTCTCGCACGCGTCGAGGGCGATGAAGTTTCCGCTCTACAAAAGCAGATTGGCGATCGAGAGAAGAAGCTGGCGTCTGCAAGTTTGCGAAGTCATGCGCGAGCGCGAACGCGGACGCAAAAGGGCACGACGATGACCATCGACGCGCTTCAAAAACAGATTGGAGAGCGCAATGCAGTCGTCGAATTTGTCTCAGACTCCGGGACGATCTCAGCATTCGTCGTGACGAATGATCGGATCGAATATGTCATCAAGATCGCATCCGAAACCGAAGTCTTATCGCTTCTCGAAGGACTCCACTTTCAGTTCGGCGCGCTTCGCTTCGGCGGGGATCAACTCGCCGTATTCGCGGAGCAGCTAAAATCTCGCGCCGATGCGTATCTCAGAATGCTTTACGAGAAACTGATCGAGCCGATCGCGCGCAGCTTCGGTGATCGGGATCTCGTCGTCATTCCGTCAGGAGTTTTGAACTATGTTCCGTTTCATGCTCTGTACGACGGAGCAACGTATCTCGTCAAATCGCGAGATGTCAGGTACGCTCCGAGCGTGTCTGTTTGGTTGAGCTTGAATTCCAAACGATCGAGCTCACCGGGGAATTCATTTCTGATGGCGTATGCCGATGAACGGATCCCGCTGGTGAACGATGAGGTCGGCAAACTTGCAAACATGCTCCCAAAGGCGCGAACGAAAGTAGGGAAGAACGCGACATTCGCCGCATTCCAAAAACACGCTCCGGACGCCGATCTGATCCATCTCGCATGTCATGGACAATTTCGCCCCGACAATCCGATGTTCTCAAGCCTTCATCTCGCGGATGGTTGGGTGACGGTACGCGATCTGTATGCGATCCGGCTAAAGGCAAAGCTCGTCACGTTGAGCGCGTGCGAGACCGGATTGAGCAAGGTCCACGCAGGAGAGGAGATTCTCGGACTCGCCCGAGGGTTTCTATCGGCCGGAGCTCGATCGATCGTCCTAAGCCTTTGGACGGTAAACGACGAGGCGACGAGCCGGTTGATGCAGGAGTTTTACACTAATCTGCAACGCGGGACGGATGTTGCCGCATCATTAAGATTTGCCCAGAAAACTTTTGTCGACCGAGGCGAGCATCCGTACTTTTGGTCACCCTTTTTTGTTATCGGATAATATTTCTCGTCGATGTCTTTTTGCCGGTGCCGCGGACACTGTGTCTAGGCAGAAGTCATATTTCGAGGTTTACGATGTTTAGAGCTTTCGCTATCGCCAGGCAGAATTTTCTCATCCTTGCACTTTGTCTCGCCGCTTTTGCGGGTGCGGCGAATGCTCAGACATGTGAGGCGGTTCCAAAGCAGATCCTGCTCGACCTTGTGAATCAGGCCGATCTTCCGGCGGTCGCGACGCAGTACGGACTTGAGCAGACGCCGATCGATCAAGTCGGAACTCCACCGACGTATCGGATGAAGATCCGCGACGACAATAATCAAACGCCATGTCAGATAGCCGCTGCGATGCAGGGCGATGGTCGCATCTTTCAGCGCGAATCAAATAGAAAACTCCAAGTCGTCGAACGTCAGGGGCTTCCGTGGACACTTGGGCGGTCGTGGGCGATCGGTCGATCGTGGGCCATCGGTGGAAGCGCGAAGGGATATGCGACGCAGTGGTTCCCCAAAACGGTCAAGTTGACTCAGGCTCATGCGATCACCAAAGGATTCATGCAAAATCCTCCGGCGCCTCAGACGCCGCGTCCGGTTGTCATCGCGGTTCTCGATACCGGCATCGATCTGAATCATCCTGCGTTCGCGGGTAAGCTTGTTCAGGGAAAAGATTTCGTCGATGGTGATGACGATCCGAGCGAGGTCGGTGAGCTTCGTACGAATCCGGTTTTCGGTCACGGGACTCATGTCGCCGGCATCATCGCACTGGTCGCGCCGGAAGCGAAGATAATGCCGATCCGAATTTTGAATCAGGACGGCGAAAGCGATCTGTGGAAATTGAAGGACGCGATCCTTTGGGCATCATCGCACGGTGCCGATGTGATCAATATGAGCTTCGGATATCCGCCGGACCTTACTCCGCAAAGCAACACGTTTATCCAGGATCTGACGAGCGCGTGCGATGGAGTTACGATGCTGGGCGAGCAGCAGTTCGGGACCTTGAGCGACGACGTAATTATTTTTGTCGCCGGTGCCGGCAACGGCGGCCAGATCGGCAATGGTGCGGCAAAGGTTTATCCCGCCGCCGAGCGGAGCAACACCGACGATAATATTTTGAGTGTCGGTGCGAGCACCCGTCTTGATCTGCTGGCGTCGTTCTCGACCATGGCAAATGCCGTCGACCCGCCGCGAGATCGTTGGGAACGAACGGTCGCACCCGGCGAAGACATCGTCAGTGCCATTCCGGGCGGCCGGTACGGCGTGTGGTCCGGAACATCTATGGCGGCTCCGATAGTTTCAGGAATAGCGGCGCTGGCTTTGTCGGTGCGGCCCATCAACTTACCGACTCACAAAGCAGGCGACATAGTCGATGAGGTCGAAGAGACTGGTTACGGATGGGACTGCAACCTTCCGTCCAGGGGAATCTGGATGGAGACCGCCCGTGTTGACGCATTCTGTGCGGTAACGAATAACCGGTCTTGTTATCCCGAACGCAGGACATGTAATGAGTAGGTAGTCGTCCCACGCCAGAATGGCTGAAGCCAAAAGGAAGCTTTTATTTTTTTTTCGGCTAAAGCCACGCCCTTTGTGCTTCATCCACTAGCTAAAGCTAGTGGCAATTTAAAAATCATCAATTCTTTAAATTGCCTCCACCTTTTAGGTGGAGGTCGAATATCCACACACCTGGCTTTAGCCGAATTTAATCCAAATATTCCCTGGCTTCAGCCCAAAACAAGCGGACATTACTTGTCCTTAAATCTCTGAAATCCTGCCCTAAGTAGCAGCTGATCAAACTCCTTCTCAAATGGAACCGTGGAATGATGTTCTTCCTGCTTCGCGATATATCTTCTTACCTTTTCAAGATTTGATTCGCTGACGGACGCGACAAAATACTCGTCTTGCCACTGGAACTTTTTTTCTGTGAGATTGTTTTTGTTTATCCAGAACGAGGACTCACCCTTGATCAACTGCATTATCTTTTCCAGAGTTTGATCGTTCCCCAAAGAGATCAGGCAATGGATGTGTTCAGTGTAACCATTGATGAAATCTACATAGATATTTTTCTTGCGCGCATTTTGCCGAATGTGATCGAGCACTCTCGGGCGGATCGAGTTCTGCAAGTAAGGAATTCTGTTTTTCGTGGACCAGACGAAATGTAGCCATACTTTTATCCAAGGCATCGTGGGAGACTCCTTTCATTACTGAGTTGGGCTAAAGCCAAATCTTTTTTTGCCAGTCCACTAGCTAAAGCTAGTGGCAATTTAAAAGAGGCAATGTAAAAGAGAAGGAAGGTTAAACCTCTTGGGACTCATAAATCTTAAATCCAAATAGAACTTTCTTAAGTTTTTTGAATTCCTCGTGTTTAGAGCCTCGACCAAATAAATGCGTCTGCTTCAAATACCTCTCCTTTTTTCCCTGCCCTGTCTTTTCATCCTTCACCTTCACACTGTGATTTTGCGTAACCGGATTGCGGGAAACTCTCTTCTTCAAGAACGGTTCGGGAAATCAGAAGAAAAAAGAAGGTAATGAAAATGAAATACACAAAAGGGAATCGAAATTTCGTGAGATTCGGCGCTCTGCTCGTGCTGGTGGCGTTATGGGTCGTAGCCCCATTCGCTATAGGCGACCGCACGGCGAGCGCCGAAGAAATGTTAAGCGATGATATCCGGCTCAGCGCAAACCTAATCGGAGATCCGATCGATGGCGTAACGCCGGCCGGTTTTGGCGATTACAGGGTCGATGATCAGAATCGAAGACGACTCGACGTAACGGGATCATCGGTCAATTTGCCCGCGGGAACGGTGCTTACCGTTACGATCAATAACGCCGTTCTCGGCGATACAACCGTCAGCACGTGCGGATCGTTTTTATTTCGACGGCGTACCGAAGACGGCCAACCGGTTCCGGTCATCACGTCCGGCATGCCGGTCCAGGTATCGAACGGAAGCACGGTAGTGCTCGCCGGAACATTCGGCTCGGCTACTCCGTCGCCAACGGCTTCGCCGAATGGCAGCCCGAGTCCGTCACCGAGCGCATCTCCGTGCGCGAGTCCGTCGCCGACCGGATCGCCGAACGGAACGCCGAGCCCGTCACCGACAGGTTCGCCGAACGGAACTCCAAGCCCTTCACCGAGCGGTTCGCCGAATGCCGGCGGTGATCTCTTCGCCGGACTTTCAGGTGCGACCATCAACGGCGTACTGCCGACGGGCTTCGCGCAATTTGAAATTCACAGCAGCCGTCTCGAGCTCGAGGTCCGCGTCAATCAGATCAATCTCGCGGGCGGCACGCAGCTCGCGGTCGTCGTGGATGGAGTAAACGTCGGTTCGATGTTCGTTTCGAGCGGCGAAGGCAGACTTCGTCTGCGAACCGACAACGGCCAGACAGTTCCGGCGGTTGTCGTCGGATCGACGATCGTAGTTCAAAACGGCGGGTCGAATATTCTTACGGGCACCTTCGGCGGCTTCACCGGTCCTAGCCCAAGTCCGAGTCCGACGGCGAGTCCGTCTCCGGGTGAATCACCGACTCCGAGTCCGAGTCCCAGCCCGAGTGCAAGCCCGAGCCCGTCCTTGGGACGCTCGTTCGAATCACACTTGACCGGCGCTGGCGTTACGCCTCCGGTTACAACGAACGCGACTGGCGAGATCAAAGTCAGTCTCAACGCGACAGAAACTCAGGCGACTGTCTTTGGTGAATTCCATAATCTCGGAAGTAACCAGACGGGTGCACGGATCGAAGCTCTTATCGGCGATGGCGTACTCGTTCTTGATCTTGGCGTTGTCGGCGGCATCAATGGAAACTTTCCGTCAGTGACGATCGACGTCAACGCGGGACAGGTCAGCCAGCTCCGCTCCGGTCTCTGGTCGGCGGTCATCACAAGTGTGAACAACGCGGGCGGCGAGATCCGAGGACAGTTTGTCCAACGGTCGAATCTCGCTGATTTCGATGGGGACGGCCACAACGATCTGTCGGTCTTCCGGCCGTCGGATGGAAACTGGTATTCGCTCAACGGCGCGGGATTCACCGCGACGAATTTCGGAACGGCGAATGACAAGGTCGTCTCGGCGGACTACGACGGCGACGGCCGCACCGACACCGCGGTCTTCCGCAATGTCGATGGTTTAGGCGTGTGGCAGATCAAGCGTAGTTCGGATGGCGGACTGAGCACTGAGCAGTTCGGTTTCGCTACGGACATTGCGACTCGCGGCGACTTCGACGGCGACGGCATCAACGACCTCGCTGTCTATCGTCCGTCGACCGGTGTCTGGTACATCAAGAAAAGTACGAACACAGGCTTCGTCATCACGCGGTTCGGTCTTGCCGAAGACAAGCCGCTGCCGCTCGATGTTGATGGCGACGGTCGCGATGACATCGCGGTATTCCGCCCGAGCGACGGAAACTGGTACTGGCTGCGAAGCTCTGATGGACAGTTCGGTGCGGCTCACTTCGGGCTCAGCGGCGACATTCCGGTCCGTGGAGATTTCGACGGAGACGGCAAGTCTGATCTCGTCGTCTACAGGCCGTCGGTCGGAGTCTGGTACATCTCGTACAGTTCGAATGGCGGATTCCAGGCGACGCGATTCGGTCTAGATGGCGACATCCCGGTCGCCGGAAATTACGATGGCGACAGCCGCAGCGACATCGCGGTGTTCCGTCCGTCGGATGGCAAATGGTATATCTTGCGGAGTTCGGATGGAGGATTTCAGTCCGTGCAGTTCGGTCTGAATGGTGACGTTCCGACGATCGCGAGGTAACACGGCAGGGCGAGATCAACTCGTGTGATCTCGTCCCTTTCTTGAAATAGTCCGAGCAACTTTTTCGATCAAGGGTAGGAACGAATTTGTGCTTGGCCACGGTTCCGGCGGTGAGCCCTCCTCACTGCCGGAACCTTTCTATTTTATTTTCGCGAGGACATTTTCGATCTGCTTTGTGTGACGCCTCTCGTGTCCGCCCTTCAAAGTAAGCCACTCGTGAGCGGAGATGTCGCCAAAGAATGGATGAGGAAATTTGAGCTCGGTACCGTCAACCGATTTGAAAAGATCTCGCATACTTTCCAACTTCACTGAAATCTCATCCAGCTTTGCAAGCGAATCGGCGATCGACTTAGTTCCGGTCGGCTGAACGATGTCGGGAGCTTGGATCTTTATCGCCGCTATCTCAGCCCCCTTCTGCATAAAATTGTCTGAGATCACGACCTTTCCATCGTGCGCTTGACCGGCTTCCTGCGCTTTTCTAAGAAGCCGCGCGCAGATTCGCATCGCGCCTTCATCGACCATCGAGATATGTTCGACGATCTGAGCGACCGTCCACTTCTCGCCTTCGGGAAGCGCGGTAGCAGTTTCGTCCGGCAGCGTTGCGACAACTTCCTTCAAGCGTACGCGGGCCTTTTCATTTCCCGCGTATATCTCATCGATCGTTTCGTATTTCATAGCGATCCTGCCAGTCCCACCTGCGGCAGCGGGTGGGTTCATTTATCCCGCAAGTCGAACCACCCGCTACCGCAGGTGGTATTGACCTGTTACTTCCCCGCCTGCGGACTGAACACCAATCGATGCCATCGCGGAAAGCTTGTCACGCTGTCGGCTTCGTTTTTCATCCGCTTGATATATGCGGTTTGAAAATAAAGCAGCTCGTCGGACTGCCAGTTCAACGCGACGATCGGATTGAATGACACGAGCGTTTTCTCATCCGGTAATGTCGTCGGGCCGGCGTTCGTATTCGAGTTTGCCACCTGCACCGTGTTCGCATCAGCCGGAGCATTTAATTTCTCGGCCTGTTCGCGATCGTAAGCTTGAGACGAGATCAGCAAACTGTTTCGGAGCGGGATCGCGGCTTGCGTCGGTGTCGTACCGGCCGCATCGTAGATCCGGATCTGATTCTCGAACGCACACGCGACCTTGTACGAATCGGGCGACCAAACCGGCTGCACCGCCGTCAGCGCGTCGTCAAGCCGACGCTCGCGTCCGTTCTTTTCGATGACGCGCGGGCGGCCGACGGGTACGAATGTCTCGCTCATCTGATCCGCACGATCGTTCAAGTATTTCCACTCGATCGATTTCGCGGCGAGCGCCGCAAGTGCCGAGCTATCCGGAGCCCAAACGTAATAGAAATAGATCAGGCCTTCGTTCTGCGTGATCGATTTCGCACCGTCGCCGTCGGCGTTGCAGATGTAGATCTGCTCGGTACGAAATGTCAGGATGCCGGTCGGAGCGGCGGGAGTTGCTGCTGCGATCGGCTCGATATTCGTGTTCGCGTTGACGTCGTTGAGTGCCGAAGCGGCATTCGTATTTGTATTCGCGATCGATGTTTCAGGATCGGGTGCCGGTGCGGTCGAGGTCTCATCCACCGTCGTACCGCGGACCATCGCGACAAATGCGACGGCCGTCGAATCGGGCGACCATCGGATCGTGTCGGGAAAATGCACGGCCATCACATCGGCAGTCACTTTCTTCAGGATCTTTCCATCCGCCGTGTACATGTCGAGTCGAAATTCGTTCTGCATGTCACCCGTTTTGTGATAGACCGTGAGCACGCGTTTCGAATCCGGCGATGTGATCGTCTTATCGAGGACTTCCTGCGGACGGTTCGCGTCGAAATCGGATTGCACCGCCGCATTGCGATCTTCCTTCGTCGCATCTTTCACTGGATCAGGCGGCGGAACATCGGCTTCGTAACGGAAGTTAAGTCGAACGGCGGGAACCTGGCTGAGCGAAGTCGGCGGTCCGCTGAGTGGCCCGCTGTCAGGGCGCGAGCAGCCCGCAACAATCATCGCCAGAAGTAAGAAAATGATCCAACGCATATAGAACAGATTAGCAGTCGTCGTCCTTGTCCTCGATTCTAATCGGGCTCCGTTAGGAGCCAAATATTGGTAGATAACGCAATGAAAGAATTTCAGAGCTCCGTCACGAGCGGCACGCCATCGGCAACGTGTCGCTCCTAACGGAGCTCGAATCTCGTCTTGTGATCTCTTTCTACCAATGTATCGCTCCTAACGGAGCAATGAACCTATTTCCCCAACTCCGCCTTCATGTAATCCGCGTACAAACGCTTCTGATCATCGCTCGGTGTCGGCACCGGTGCGAACGAATAATTCGCACGCATGTTTGCACCGAGTTTGAAATTTACATCGCGAAGTTTGTCGAATCGAAATACCGTCAGCCTTACCGTATCGTTCGGCTTTCGATCCGCAAGGTAGCTCTGAAGAAACGCATTGCTCGCACGATAACCGTCGATCGCGACGATCTGATCGCCGGTGTTCAATCCATACTGATATGCCGGCGTGTTCGCCGCCACGGTTCGGATCGTCAGGCGTCCGTTCTCTTCGGCGAGATCGGCACCGATATATGCCTTCGTCGAGTCGGACTTTTCTACTTTCATCTGCAGTCCGATGCCGTTAACGATTCCGTCGTAATCGATCTCAGCTTCGCCTCGAACGTACTTGCTAAAAAAGTCATTCAAGCTTTGGCCGGCCGCCATCTCTGCAGCCTTCTGAAAATCAGCCGGCGTGTAATTGCGATTCTTTTTATAGAACTCGTTGTAGAGATATCGCATGACATCGTCGAGCGACTTCGCGCCGTTCGACGAGGTCCGGATCGTCACGTCGAGCATCATGCTCACGATCTCGCCTTTGTCGTAGTACGAGATCTGATTATTTATCGAGTTCTCATCCTGACGATAATATTTGATCCATGCGTCGAAGCTCGCTTCTTCGAGACTCGTCTCAAAACGTCCGGGACGATTTTGCAATTGCTCGATCGTGTTCGCGCGGCCTTCCAACAACTCCGCATCGCTGATCAATCCCGCTCGCCGCAGCAGAAGACTTTCGTAATACGCGGTCCCGCCTTCGGCGACCCAAAGAAGCTTCGTGTAATTTTCGTTCTCGTAATCGAACGGGCCGAGCGCATCGGGTCGAATGCGTTTCACATTGAACGCGTGAAAATACTCATGCGCCATCAGCGAGAGAAATCCGTTGTAACGAGCTTTCGGTTTAAAGCCGAAGCGGTTGTACTGAAGAGCCGTCGAGTTGAGATGTTCAAGTCCTCCGCCTCCGCGTAGATTTACGATGAACGTGTAATCGTCGTAAGGAAGCTCGCCGAAGATCTTCGCAGCTTCTTCGACGACTTTGGCTGCGTCTTCTGCAAGCTTCTTTAGATCGTAATTACCTTCACCGCTCATGATGAAGCGATGCTTCTTGCCGCGAACGTCGAAGGAGATCTCTTTGTAGTCGCTGACTTCGAAAGGCGAATCGTAGAGGACGTCGAAGTTCGGAGCGCGAAAAGTATTCGCACTTCCCGAAACGGTCGGCAAGCCCGTCGCCACCTTCCATTTGCCGTACGGATTTACGGTCACCGTCGATGGTGCGTTCAACTGTCCGGCGGGGAACATCAACGTCGCAGCGTTGTTCCAGAATCCATGTTCGTCATTCAACTCGTTCGTTCGAACGGTGAGCTCATTCGAATAAACTCGATATCTAGCGACGATCTCTTTCGCCTTATTCGTATCGATCTGCCAGGTATTTTTATTGATCTTCTGCCACGCGAGATCTTTGCCACCACCGTCTTTCACCGAGAAGTCCTGGACCTGACGCGCGTATTCGCGAATGAGGTAGCTGCCCGGCGTCCAGACCGGCATCTTCAACTGAGCCGCATCCGGCATTCGATTCCACTTGAGCCGCATTTCAACTTCCAGAAGATGCGTCCACGGCTCCGACATTGAAACCGTGTAACTGATGTTCGGCGATGACGATTGTTCGCTCGCCGATATTGATTTCGTCTTGCCCGAAGTTTTCGATTTAGCAGGCGTGTCCTGGTACATAAAGAAAATCGCCGTGAGAAGCAACGCGACCGTGTTCAGTTTCACTCTCATGAGTCAGTAAATTCTCCATCCTTTGTTCGTTCGTAGTTTTTGTTATCTTACTATAGTTGCTTTTGATTGGGGATTGCCGGTGGTTTTTTGAGACATGCCGCCTGTCCGTTTCGTGCTGTTTGGTGTGGTTAGTGTGTTTCGTGGTTCCGGCTTTATTTCCGCGATCTTTTCGAGATGTTCCGTGAGGTTCGAGTCAACAACCCGAAAACCAAACCACGAACCACACTAACCACACGAAACAGCACTAAACAAGAAGGAAGAAGATGAAAGACCAAGCAGAAAAGATCACGTCGACCGAGACGGAAAAATTCTTTACCACGCCGCTGATCCTGATCTTTCTAATCGTGTTCATCGACCTCGTCGGATTCGGAATGGTCATCCCGGTCCTGCCGATCTACGCGCAAGTGGCCCCGTTTTTTGCGAGCCCGGCCGAGATCGGATTCGTTGTCTCGATCTATTCGTGGATGCAGTTCGTCTTCTCGCCGATCCTCGGACGCTTGTCGGATAAATACGGACGTCGTCCGGTTTTGTTTATCAGCATGCTCGGCTCGGCGGTCGGGTATATCGTGCTCGGACTGGCGAACACGCTCGTGCTCGTTTTCGTCGGCCGTATCATCAGCGGAATCACGGGCGGGAATATCTCGGCGGCGCAGGCTTACATCGCCGATGTCACGACGCGTGAGAATCGAGCGAAAGGAATGGCGTTATTCGGAGCTGCGTTCGGACTCGGGTTCGTCGCCGGGCCGGCGATAGGCGGGATCACGAGCAAGTACGGCGTTCACATTCCATTTTTTATCGCCGCAGCGCTTTCGTTGATCGCTGCACTCGCGGTTTATTTCGTATTGCCTGAATCGCGACGTTTCGATGCGACGCTGCATCCGGCCGAACCGGGCGGCCGCATCGCTCAGTTGCTCGGCTCGTTGAAGGAACGCGAGTTCGGTACCGTAAATATCATCTACTTTCTTCTCGTCACGGCGTTCTCGATCATGACGACGGCGTTCGTGCTCTACACCGCGCATGTCTTTGGTTATAACGCCGAGCAGAATGGCTACTTGTTCGCACTGGTCGGAATCACGGCTGTCATCGGGCAAGGCGTTCTGTTTCACAAGCTCGTCAAACAATTCGGCGAAACGCGCCTCATCGTATTCGGATGCATTCTGATGGCGGCGTCCTTTTTCTGCATCCCATTCGTCACGCCTGTGTTCACGGGACTCGCAGGACTGATCGGAGTCTGCGTCGCACTCGCGTTTGCAAACTCGCTCGCGTCGCCTTCGCTGACGAGTCTCGCGTCGAAGATCACGCACGAGCACAAGCAAGGAAGTGCGCTGGGAATATTGCAGTCGGGCGGAAGTCTCGCACGTGCGATCGGGCCGACTCTAGCAGGCCCGTTGCTGAACAATGCGGCGAACACGCTCGACGGTCACACGATCTCCCGGACATTTTTTGTCGCGGGTGGGATCATGTTTCTCGCATTTCTGATGGCGTTATATGCAGTCAGGGTAATAGGCAGGCACACGGCAACGGCGTAGGAGATTTTTACAGGGATGAAGGGGATGAAAAGGATTTTTCCGAATCCCTTTCATCCCCGTTGAATTTGTTAGATCATGTCTGACATCTCGAGCTGTAGCGTGCGGAGCACGCGGTCACAACTTTAGCCCCACGTGGAGCGAAGCGGAACGTGGGGTTCGTCGATACAAATGATCCGAGCGTGTGGAACACGCGACGCGACGGACGCGTGTTTCACACGCTCGACTCTATTCCGCCATCGGTCTACACACTTCGAAGCGTCGTGTGTAGCTAAAGTTGTAGCCGCGTGCTCCGCACGCTACGGCTCGACGCAACCTCATTTCGTCGAAACAAAATGATCCCAATTAGAATCAGGTGGTCAGACTGATCAGATAGTTTTACAGGGATGAAGGGGATGAAGGGGATGAAAAGGATTCAGAAAATCCCTTTCATCCCCTTCATCCCTGTAAAAGTAATTCTTAGCTGACCGCGCGTTGACGCTGTTTCGAAGTCGCGGGGAATGAAAGTCTGAAGGTTGTGCCGTGGCCGTGTTCGCTTTGGACCTCGATCGTGCCCGCGTGTTCCTGCACGATTCCGTAGCTCACCGCTAATCCTAATCCCGTTCCATTTCCGACGCCTTTTGTTGTAAAGAACGGATCGAAGATCTTGTTCAGATTCTCTTCAGAAATTCCCTCTCCGGTGTCGGTCACTTCGACATTCACCTCACCGTCGCTGACAGCCGTAATGAGAGTGATGCGTCCGCCGCTCATCATTGCGTCGCGAGCATTGAGAACGAGGTTCGTGAACACCTGCTGCAGCTTTCCGCTATTACCAAAAATGCGAGGAGGCAACTCGGTGTAATCTTTCACGACCTCGACGTTTGATTTCCTGAGCTGAGGTTCCAGAAGCTGCAGCGTGTCATCGAGAAGTTTATTGACATCGATCTCGGCCGATTCGCCGATGTTGCCGGTGCGTGAAAAATTGAGAAGATTACCGACGATGTTCGAAGCACGATCTGTTTGACGCTGCATCTTTTGCAGAAGCGCATGCTTCGGATCGGTCTCCGGAATCATCCCGAGCAGCATCTGCGTGTAACTCGAGACACCGGTCAACGGCGTGTTCACTTCATGTGCGACGCCGGCCGCGAGCAATCCAATACTCGAGAGCTTTTCACTCTGCTGGAGCGTCTCTTCAAGCTTCACACGCGACGAAACATTTTCGAGTACGATGATCGCACCGGTCTGCGCACTCGAGATCGAACGCAGCGGAGCGACCGCGACATTCAGGATCAGCGACTGTCCATTACGATCGTAGGCGTGAAGCTTATAGGCGTTGCGAATTTCAGTCAGATGCCATTTCGATTTGCCGAGAATATTGCCGAGATTTAGCGAGAAACTTTCGTCGAAGATCTCATCGACAAACTTTCCAACCGACTCTTCCCGACGCAATCCCATCATCTCTTCGAACGTCGTATTGCATCGCGTGATGCGGCCGTTCTCATCGACGGCGAGAAGCGCGACGTTAACGGATTCGACGATCGACTCGTTGAATTCTTTTAGCAGAGCAAGCTCTTCGCTGTGCTGCTGCTGTGCCTGATAGAGGCGGCTGTTCTCGATCGCGACGGCGATGTATCCGGAAACGGTGCGAAGGATCTCAAGATCTTCCGACGAGAGCAGCGAACCATCGCTAGCGCGTCCGAGCCCGATGACCGCGACCATCTTGCTGCGGACGACGCACGGCACGAAATAATGAAGCTCCTGTCGCTGCGGGATCTTGCTCGCATGACCGTTGCCGTTTCCATTCGAAGCGGGAACATCGTAATAATCCTGAAGCTCGATCTCATCCGCACGCACGACGCCCGTGATGGCCGACTTCGCCCGGATCGTGTCGCGGAAATCTGCCGGGACGCGAAACTCTTCGCTCAATCCCGACGACTTCGCAAGCTTGTAGTTTCCGTCCGTGTCCTCGATAAAGACCGCGACCTTCTCGACACCGAGAACCTGTTTCAGACGCTCGTTCAATCCGTCGAGAAGCGGCTCGAGTGCGGTGTTTGCCGAAAGCGTGCGGCCGAAGTCGAGAAGCCCTTGTCGAAGATCGTATCGTTCGCCGTAGAAGAATCGATCGGCACGTTCCTGTAGAAAATTCTTTAGCGGCTCGCTGAGCATCACGATCGCGGCCATTGCGATTACGGCGATGAGTGCTCGAAGCGTTATCTCGGTTGTCGAAAGGTTGTTGCCGACTGCGAGGAAGACCAGACCGAGTGCGACGGCTCCGATCATCATCGCGATCGCCACCGTCGTCATCGCGTAGACGAGAGCACGTCGCACGACGACGTCGACGTCCATCAAACGATAGCGCACGACCGAATGTCCGAAGCTCAACGGGATCAGCGCGAGCGGAAGTGTCGTGAGTGCGGTCGAGATAGTGTCTTCCGGTAAAAATACAAAGCGTCGGGCGATCTGGAAGATCAGTATCGGGACGATCGAAAAGATCGTGCCCCACATCGCCCACTTCAAACGTTGCCGAACGAGCGCCTGCTTGCTTGTCAAAAATCTCCAAAGCAGGACGGACGCTCCGATCGAAATACCGGCGACGAAATGAATGAGCAGAGCCTGATTCAGGATCGGAAATAACTTGCTGCCCGCTGCGAAGTTTTTCAGGAAAGTTCCGAAGCTCTCGATCGGCACAAGCGGGCCCAGTGAGAACGTAAGCAACACGAGCGTAAGCACGGCAGCCGGAACATAGAGCGCGACCGTCTTCCAACGATCCTTGTCGAAGACATCCGAGTGAACCGGATATCGCAGACAGAAATGCAGGAACAATGCCGGGAAGAATGCAAACGCGATGTCGTCGAGAAGATTGACCGCTAGATCGAGGTCTTGGCCGAGATTCAACGACCGATAGACGTGAAACACGAATGCCGCAAGACAGACCATCGCGAAATGGACCACGAACGGCGAGCGGCTTCCTTGCTTGAACAGAACAAAGATCCCGACTCCGAGCCAGATCAAGCCTACCAGCGTGAGGAATATGATCGACGGCGTCCATCGCGGAAGCGTATCGATATTTTTCAGATCGGCGTAGTAAAAATTGTTTGCGAATGAATACGAGGTCTTTTGGTAGTAATAAGTCAGCGTACCGCCGACGCCGGCCGCGTCGAGGTACATCGGAATATCCGCGATCGAGACGACCTCGTCGAAATTCTCGCCATCGAGACTGATCGTGACGCCGCAAGACCGGGCACGACCTTCTCAGCATAGATGCCGCCGTCACGTTGGACCCAGAGAACACCGTCCGTCGGCGGAAGGTCGTGAGTCGCACGCTGAGACAAGTTGAGGGCTCCGCCGGCGACGAGTAAAACCGCCACCACGAGCCATATCAAACTCCAACTTGTAAGAACCTTGACCTTCACGGTGAATTCGAGAAACTAATCCGAGGTTTCTGCGAGGCAATACGTGTTCCAACTACGACTCACGACTAAGTTTCTCCGCAAATAGATTTTATCAAGACCTGAGAGCACTTTGGCCCTGAATTTTCTAGCAGTGGCTTCGAGTCTCATTCATTTTTTTGCTCGACAATCCGAGAATTTGGACACAGAAAAGCCGCAGTTTTCAAGCAGATGAACACCGGACCATGATCCCGCATCATCCGCATCGATCTGCGGCCATCGGTCGGAAACTAAAATCTAACCAGAATGCTGCCACGAAGCGCACGGCGATGCGAGTTCAACATCATGCTGCCTTCCTCACCGACGACACCGGTTTGGAAACCGAAAAGATTTCGAGCGTCGACGATCGCTTCCGCATGGAACGGAAGGCCGAGATTCGGCAGACTCTGAGTCACGAGGACGCTGAGGCCGGGATCGTAGATCGCAAGACGTCCCTGGAAAGGATCGATCGCGAAAACTGTAGCCTGAGGTGAAAGGCGGAATATTGTCTTGACGTTCGTGCCGGTCTTCAGATCCGCCTCGAACTGTCCGAAGAACGACTGGAATATCGCGGTGTCGAAAAGGTCCGCCGGATTCGATATCGACTCATCAGACAACCTCTGACCGTTCCCGAGACTGTAGCCGGCCGACGTACTGAACCTACCGCTCAAACGACGTGAATAGACGATCCTGACACCGCTTGCGTTCCCCTGCTGATTGCCTACCAACTCGGCAAACGCCTGTCCGCCCGGGGAATTAAAAGGCATGGCCGAAAGCCCGACTCCGCGACCGAGCGTCGTATCGAAGAACGCGTTCGCCTCGATGCTCGAGCTGTTGTCGAGCACACGCTCGACACCGAATTCGAATCGATTGCTCTTATTGAGAAGCGGTTTTCCCGATTCAACGACAAAATCTTCAACCGACGCTGAGTCTCTGAAGAGGACCTGCGAATCTTCAAGCTCGACGGCACGTGCCCAGGTACGCTCTTCGGTATGCGTCGTATAGGCTGAACGGAAACGGGTCTTTGCGTCGAGATCGAATTGCAGCCCAAGACGCGGGCTTATCGAGAAATCATCGCCGCCGGCGACGAACCTGGCGTAATCGAGTCCGAGTACAAGAATCACACCCTCGCGGACTTTCCATTCATCAGTCGCCTGGACGGTGAATTGCCCGACGCTCTTTTCATCGCCATCGCTAACAAACGATCCGAGTGAACCGATCGATGTGTTTACGCGAATTTGATGAGATTCGGCGGGACGGAACTTAGCCTGGAATTCAAACCGTTGCGGAGCGTATCGTCCGACACCAGTTTGTCCTGCAAGTACGACTTCCGCATCCTCGGAGACCGGCAGAAGCGTCGCAAAATTTACACCGGCATAGTTTCCGTCTTTCGATCCCGCGAAATATGTTTCGGCGACGGATGAAGAACGGCGTCTTCCGGGCGACTCGGCTTCAGCAACTTCGGCGCTCTCTTCGATCGTGACTTTGTCAGTAACCGGCGTAGTTCCTTCGACGTTTTGATAGATCGAGCGGCTGGTTTGTGCGGATCGGATGACCCACTTCGGATTATTTCGGTCGAGGCGCTTCTCGGGAAGCGTGTTACCGCTGCCGGCGCGTTCGAGCTTAAATCCGTAGACGATTTGAGTGGTACCGCTGATCTCGACATCGGCGAGCGTGACGGGATTGAAACCCTGTGCGACCGCAAAGATCGTATAGGTTCCCGGCAGGATCTTCGCGATAAAACTTCCGTCGGCGGAAGATCGAACCTGTTTCAGAATCTTTGAAGCTTTGAATATTGCGACTGTCGCATCGGCAATCGGGTTACCGCCGTCGTCGCGAACGATTCCTTTGATGGTTCCGAAGTTCGTAGCGCTCTCAACAGGTGCGCCTGAGCTTTCAGGCAAGTTCGCATACGCCAGCGATGACGCCGTCAAAATAATGACCAGCAGTCGACCGAATATTCTTGCGCAAATAAAGCTCATCTATTACGAAACACTCCGGATCGGAAATACTGATCCGAAGTCGAAGACACACACTCAGGAACAAAATTTGGGGTCGTTCCGAGGAACCCTTGTATTTTCGGAGCAACTATCAAATGTGTCAAGCCCCAAAGACAAGTGTCATTGGGCTATATGATGCGGTATACCTTGACAAAGTTTGCACCACCGCTAGAATAAAAATCTGGCTTTCACGGCGGTATTCGGAGACGTGGCTGAGTGGCTGAAAGCGGCGGTTTGCTAAACCGTTGTACTCCAAAAGGGTACCACAGGTTCGAATCCTGTCGTCTCCGCCATCTTTATTCAGGATTAGCTATCGACTTTCGAGTTTGATAGCTTTTCGTGTTTTTGCGGTCATGCGAAGGACGATCCTCATCTATGGCATCTCGATGGCGGCCCTGATCGGGCTGCTGAAGCTCGTCGAGTATCAATACTTCATTCGAGATATTCCGACCGAAATCTACGTCGGCATCGTCGCCGTTACTTTCACCGGACTCGGTATTTGGGCCGGACTCAGACTGACACGACCGAAGATCGTTCGCGAGATCGTTCATGCCGGCCTACCTTTTCAAATCGACGAAGCGAATCTTCGAACGCTTGGGATCAGCAAGCGCGAATACGAGGTTCTTGAACTCATTTCCGAAGGCCTTTCGAACCAGGAGATCGCCGAGCGGCTCTTTGTCTCGCTTAGCACGGTGAAGACTCACGCGGCGAGTTTGTTCTCGAAGCTGGATGCCCGGCGCCGAACGCAGGCGATCCAGCGGGCGAAAGAACTGCATATAATTCCCTAGTACTTTCGTCTGGTTTACAAATTCTTTTGCAGATTCATACTTTCGGCCGATGTGCGCCGGGGCGGTTGTTCGTATAGTTCTCCAAAACTTTACGGAGGAATCTTGAAATGAAAAAAGTTGTATTGACGTTCGGACTGCTTGCCGGCGGAGTCGTCGCGGTTCTGGTCTGGGTCGTAGCCTGGCTGTGCGAAAGCGATCTCATTGCATTCGAGCGAATGGAATTCGTCGGCTACGCGAGCATGCTGATCGCTCTCTCGATGGTGTTCTTCGGCATCAAGTCGTACCGCGACAATTACGGAAATGGAAAGATCACATTCTGGAAAGGCATGCAGGTCGGACTGCTCATTTCGCTGATCGCGGGCGTACTTTATTTCGCCGGAGCTCTTTCTTACAACATCGTGAACCCGGGTTTTCAGGCGAAATTCATCCAGAAATACACGGAATTCTCGATCGGGAAACTTCAGTCGCGGAACGCTCCACAGGCGGAGATCGACAGCGCAAAGGCGGAGATCGATCTAATGCAAAAACTGTTTGAGAATCCCTTTCTCTTCTTTGCGATCGCGATGGTCGAGATCTTGCCGGTAGGCATCATCGTATCGTTGATCAGCGCGGGATTGTTAAGAAAGAAGGATGTCTTGCCCGCCGCCGTGTAGAGTCTGTCGAGACTATCGGTCTGTCGAGTCTGTCGGTCTATCGGGTCTGTCGAGTCTGTCGGGTCTGTCTGTCGGTCTGTCGAGTCTATCCGGTCTTTCGAGTCTGTCGGTCTGTCGAGTCTTTCTGTAGCACCAAGGGTGCGGTCGTAATTTAGCCAGGGGCATCGCCCCTGGAACCGGCGACATTCCACCTAAGCCGCAACGCGGCGAAGTAATCGGGCTGGAGAGTTACGTCGCACCGTTGGTGCTTGATTTCCAACAACCAACTTCCAGGGGCGATGCCCCTGGCTAAATTACGACCGCACCCTTGGTGCTACAGAAAGACCCGACAGACCGACAGACTCGAAAGACCGGATAGACTCGACAGACCGACAGACAGACTCGACAGACTCGACAGACTCGATCACTCTACAGGCCCCACAGACTCGACAGACTCGATAGACTCGACAGACCCGACATACCCGATAGACCCGATAGACTCGATAGACTCGACAGACTAGAATCGTTCCTTATGACCACACGCGTTCGTTTTGCTCCGAGTCCAACCGGATACCTGCATATCGGTTCGGCCCGGACCGCACTTTATAATTATCTTTACGCAAAAAAGACCGGCGGGAAATTCCTGCTTCGGATCGAGGACACCGATATCGCGCGTTCGACTGAAGAATCGACGCGGTCGATCCTCGAAGGACTCGCGTGGCTCGGACTCGACCACGAAGAAGAAATAGTTTTTCAATCGGACAACGCCGACAAGCATCGTGAAGCGGCAAAGAAATTATTAGCCGAAGGAAAAGCCTACCGCGATTTCACACCGAAGGAAGCGGCCAGCGACAAGACAGTAAAAGAAGCGATCATCGAACGCGCGCGTCAGGCGGACAAGAACATGCGGGACAATCCGTATCGCAATCTGTCCGAGGTCGAGAGCGACACGCGTGCGGCGAATGGCGAGCCCTACGCTATCAGACTTAAAGTTGCTGAATCCGGAAAAACATCATTCGAAGATGAAGTATTCGGTCTCCAAGAGCGCGATTATTCGGATACGGAAGATCTCGTACTGCTCCGCTCGGACGGGCACCCGCTCTATAATCTCGCGGTCGTATGCGACGACATCGAGATGGGAATTACACACGTCATTCGCGGTCAGGACCATCTGACGAACACGCACAAGCAAGTTCTGATCTACGAAGCTCTCGGCGCCACGCCTCCGAAATTCGCACACCTGCCGCTCATCCTCGCGCCGAACAAAGGAAAGCTTTCGAAACGAAAGCACGGAGAGATCGTATCGATGACGACCTATCGCGACGCCGGTTTTATTCCCGCCGCGTTTACGAATTTCCTTGCACTGCTCGGATGGTCGGCCGGCGAAGAACAAGAGATCTACTCGATGGACGAATTGATCGAGAAATTTTCGCTGGATCACATTCATCGCTCGAGTGCAGTCTTCAATTTTCGCGAGAACGATCCGCGTCATTGGACCGATGACAAAGCGCTTTGGATGAACGCCGAGTACATTCGAACGATGCCGCTCGACGAATTGCTCCCGCTCGTGAAAGCTGAATTGAAAGCGGCAAAACTCTGGCGTGAAGAATACGACTCGAGTGCGGATTTCTCCTCACAATCAAATGAGGCTCCAACACAAGACTCCCCTCCTTCCGAAGGAGGGGTGGCAGCCGCTTCGGCTGACGGGGTGGTTCTCTCTTCGTCGCGCCAATGGTTCGAACGCGCAGTCGAACTGATCCGACATCGCTTCTTCACGTTGAAAGATTTTTCATCGCAGGGACGCGCATACTTCAGCGAGGATTACGATTTCGATGCAGCAGCGATTGCGAAGAATCTGACGAAGTTTCCCGACTTGCGTGATTGGCTTCCCGAACTTGCCGATCGATTCGAAGCGGAATTCGTAGACAAAGAATATTCGGAGGAAAATATCGAAACGCTCGTCAAGGCATTCACCGAGGAGAAAGGTACAAAGCTTGGCGTGATCATGAACGGAGCACGAACGCTTCTCACCGGCGTTGCCGTTGGTCCGTCGATGTTGTCTGTTTTCGAAATTCTCGGCGTCGAAAAGACCGTCATGCGGCTTCGCAGTCAGGTAGCTTGGAATCAGTAAGGAGAAAAATGAAGGGATTCAAATCGAATATTGAGAAGGACACGCTGAAGAACAAAAACTTTCGCAAAGTCCTGTACACCGGGAAAAATAGCCAACTCGTACTGATGAGCCTGGAGCCGAAAGAAGAGATCGGACTTGAGACTCATCCCGATAACGATCAGTTTCTCCGCTTCGAAAGCGGACGAGGCAGGGTCGAGATCGATGGCAATAAATACACAGTTAAAGATGGCGACGCCGTGATCGTTCCGGCCGGAGCAAAGCACAACGTCGTCAACGTTTCGTCGACTGAAAGACTAAATCTCTACACGATCTATTCGCCGCCACATCATAAGGACGGCATCGTTCGAAAGACGAAAGAAGAAGCCGAGGCAAACGACGAAGAGTTTGACGGAAAGACGACGGAGAAGATGAAGAAGTAGCAGAGAGCATCCTCACGTCAGTTAAAAAAAGGGGCACGCGGCCGAACTCAACCGCTGCCCCTAATTTCTTTTCCAGCTGCGCTACGCTGTGGCTGGTTTCGACGCACTCGCCTGTGCCGCCATCCAGTCCTCGAGCCGTGTCCGCGCCAGTTGCGCGCCGTCGCCCGGAACGAGCGAGCGTTCGCTCAACACCGCACCGAAGTATTTGGCTTCAGGGTCCGCGACGACCGACCGCGGATCATTTTTAGCTTTCAGTCCATCGCGGATCAGCTCGTCGAAACGAAAGACGTCCGGACCCGCAACTTCGAGAGTAGCGTTCAAAGGTTCACCGATCGCAATCTTCTCCACCGCGGCCGCGACATCGTCCGCCGCCACCGGTTGAAAGAGTACCGGTGCAACATGAACAGTCCCGCCGTCGGTCGCATCGTCGGCGATCCGCTTGATGAATTCGAAGAACTGCGTCGCATGCACGATCGAGTACGGGATCGGCGACTCCTTGATCAATTTTTCCTGCGCCATCTTCGCACGCATGTAACCGCTTTCGGTGAGTCGCTCCGCTCCGACGACGGACAGCGCAACGTGATGTTTCACACCCGCTTCCGCTTCGTACTTAAGAAGATTGGCCGTCGATACAGTGAAGAATTTCATCACCGCGTCATTCTCGAACGTAGGCGAGTTCGATACATCAACAATGACAGACGCGCCTTCGAGAACCTCGGCGAGCCCTTCTCCAGTCAGCGTGTTGACGCCGCTATTAGGCGACGCCGCAACAGCTTCATATTCCTGCTCGTTTAATCGCTCGACGACCTTCGAACCGATAAGTCCGGTGCCGCCGATCACCACGATCTTTGTTTTTGCCTTTTCGTTTTCCATATTAATTCTCCTTTCTCAAAAATCGTCCGTCATCCGGCACCTACAGATGTCTCTTGAGCTTCCTGAATAAACTCCAGCAGATCCTTGTTGATGATATCCTTGTGTGTCTGACACATACCGTGCGGCAATCCGGGATATACCTTCAGAGTAGCGTTCTGGACGATCTTCGAAGACAGCAGAGCCGTGTTTGCTATCGGCACGATCCGATCGGCGTCGCCATGCATGACAAGTGTCGGAACATCGAACTTCTTCAAGTCCTCGTTAAAGTCGGTTTCCGAAAATGCTTTGATCCCGAGCGAGCTTCCCGGAAATCCCGTCATCGTGCTCTGGAGCCAGAACGCATCAAGCACGCCTTGCGAGACATTCGCACTGTCGGCGTCGACATTGAAGAAATTCTTGGCAAACTCTTTCCAAAACTGAGCGCGATCTGCGCGAATTCCTTCACGCAGGCCGTCGAAGATCTCAATCGGAATTCCTTCCGGATTGGCCTCAGTCTTTAACAACCCCGGCGGGACTGCACTGATCAACACCGCCTTCGCGACTCTTGATGTACCGTGCTTTCCGATATAGTGTGCGACCACTCCGCCGCCGGTCGAATGACCGACTAGGATCGCGTCTCGCAGATCCAGTTTTTCCATCAGTTCCGAAACATCGTCCGCGTACGTGTCCATGTCGTTGCCTTGCCAGGTCTGGTCCGAACGCCCGTGCCCCCGGCGATCCATCGCGACGCAACGGTAACCGTTCGACGCGAGAAAGAACATTTGATCTTCGA
Organism: Acidobacteriota bacterium; assembly: GCA_003223025.1. Lineage (GTDB taxonomy): Bacteria > Acidobacteriota > Blastocatellia > Pyrinomonadales > Pyrinomonadaceae > OLB17. The sequence continues at coordinate 123,256 of QHXR01000015.1, read as the reverse complement.
ACGCGTCGGCCGAGAGCGGCCATCCATGACAGAAAACTACGGGCTGTCCTTCACCCCAATCTTTGTAATACATGCTCATCCCGTCTTTGGTCGTAATTGTGCTCATCTCAATACCTCCTTTGATTTTTTTCGATTGTGTTTTTAGTCCATTGAGCGCAAGTCGAGTGCGCTCCATTATCTTCAGGACGAATTCGATGTCCTGAAGTTTAGCAACGGCAAGGTAGCGACCTTCTGTAATAAAGCGAAGTTCATGGCCACCTGGGTTTTTGGGATTTAGAGACTATAACACGGCTACGCAAGGAGGTAGGAGTTCAGAAAAAGTTCAAATCGAAACGGGACGGTGTTTGACGGGTGAAGAAAGGACAATCGCAGTCGTGGTAATTCCGTACGGGGTAAGTTTGTCGATGATCTGCTGAAGATGCTCGACTGATGCGACGGCGACTTTCATGATGAATGAATCGCCGCCGGTTCCGCGATGACATTCGAGAACCTCGTTCGATTGCTCGGCGACTTCGATGATGTGACTGTAATCGACGCCGGTGATGCTCATTCGCACGAATGCCATGATCGGCAGCCCGACTTTCGAGGTGTCGATCTCGGCTCGATACCCGACGATCACCCCGGCATCTTCGAGCTTCCGAACCCGTTCGATAACCGCCGGCGTTGTGAGTCCAACGCGACGCCCGAGCTCCGCATAACTCACCCTCGCATCCAGTTGTAATTCCTTGAGTATTTTCCGGTCAATTTCGTCGATCATCGTAACGGCTTTACATCGTTAGCTAAATTACAGGAATAAACTAACGATCTAAGGCGTCACTATAACACTAACTGACGATGGTTATTCATCATTTTTATCGCAAAGATTAGAATAGACAGCTAACTCAGATCGATCGCCGCACATCAAATTTATGACTGGAGCCAGCATGCTTACGGAAACCACATCGCCTTCGGAACCTGCTTTTAGCGTCGAGAATATCCATGTATCGGACGCCGATCTTCCGGCCTTTACCGATATGCCGTTCGAAGATATCGAGGAGCTTCATCTCGATCATCCCGGAGCGAGCGACCACGAATATCGAACGCGTCGCGATTACATCGCGAGTCTGTCGAAAAAGTTTCGCGAGACGGGCGTCATCACGGATGTCGATTACAACGAAGACGAACAGGGGATCTGGAAGCATGTCGCGGCGAAACTCGAGGAGCTTCATCAAAAACACGCGAGCCCTTTCTATTTGCAAGCGAAGCGCGATCTGGGAATTTCGAATGATCGGATCCCGCAGCTTTCGGAAATGAACCGGAAGTTGAAGGAGCTGACAAACTTTCGCCTCGCTCCCATCGAGGGACTCGTCGACACGCGAGCGTTTTTGAGTTGGCTGTCATGGCGAACGATGTTATCGACGCAGTACATTCGTCACCATTCACGACCGGAGTACACGCCGGAGCCCGACATCGTGCACGAGGCGATCGGACATATCCCGATGTTCACGAATACAAACTTTGCCGACTATTCGCAGTTCATCGGCCACGGCGCGCGGATCGCGACGGATGAGCAGATCGAAGAGCTCGGACGCTTATATTGGTTCACGGTCGAGTTTGGATTGGTCCAGCATGAAGGCGATGTCAAAGCTTACGGCGCGGGACTGCTCTCAAGCTTTGGCGAGCTCGAACATGCGTTCAGCGACAAGGTCGAGCGACGTCCGTTCGATCTCGAGCAGGTGATAACCCACGACTTCACCTACTCGGACATGCAACCTGTTTTATACGTAATCCCGTCGTATGCGGAGCTGAAAGAGGTAACGCGAGAATATATCTCACGATTTAAAGGCTAACGAGCTGGATTGCTCCAGAAGTTCTTTGACAGTTTTTACAAGAGTTTCGGGTTCGTATGGCTTGACCAGATAGCGATCTGCACCTGCCTTCATCGCGATGTCAATGTCCTGTCGCTGACCGATCGCAGACGTGAAGATGATCGGAGAGCGAGATCCGCTCGCGCGTATCCGTTCGCAAAGCTCGACTCCACTTCCATCGGGAAGCCAGTTGTCGAGTACGTAGAGATCGAAATCACCTTCGGCGATCTTCTTATGAGCAGCGGCGATCGTGCTGACGGTGACGAAATCGAAATCCGTCATGACAAAGCGCAAGACCTCGCATGTATCGCGGTCATCTTCGACACACAAAACCCGCCTGGGTGGCATATTGTTTCCGTCTTGTATCACTATGCTTTCTGGTCTAACTCTGACGACAACTAGCTTTAGTGTCGCCTATGATTGAACGATTGTCTGTCGGATGTCCGACATAGGAGCGAAATTTTCGTCGGCAAGGAACTTTTCCTGCTCGTCTCGCACGATGCGATAACAATCGCAAGCCGAAGCGCGGATCCGGTCGAGATCGAGGATCTCAACTCGTCCTCGTGCATATCGTATCGCTCCGGTCCTTTGTATCGAGTTTGCGATCATCCCGATGCTGGTCCGCTGAACACCGAGCATGTGCGCGAGAAACTCCTGCGTCAATTTCAGATGTCGATTGTTCGAACGCTCGCACATGATCGTAAGCCAGCGGCAGAGACGGGATTCGATCGTATGAAAATGATTGCAGACACACGTCTGCGACATCTGTTTCAAAATTACGTAAGCAAATCGAAGAGTGGCATCGTGGAAAACTCCGCCCTGATTGAACAGATCGAGGACGACTTTAGCATCGACGCCGAACCCGTTGGTATTTGCCTGAACAAGCGCGTCGTACGGAATCTCGTTTTTTCCGAGAATGACCGAGACACCGATCATTCCCTCGAAGCCGGTGAATCCGGCTTCGACAGATCTGCCTTGTTCGGTCACGCACAAAAGCGAGACCATGCCGTTGTTCGGGAAGAAACAAGTACGAAGGGTGTCTCCGGAGCGGGCCAGCATTGCACCCGGTTGGTAAGTAATTTCGTTTAAATGAGGTTTTATAAACGCGAACTCAGCCGGCGGAAGTACCGACAGCAACCGATTAGAGATCGGATGACGTGAATCGTTCGCGTCATGCATAAATTTTGCCTCGTATTTATTGGAAAAAAGTGATCTGGTATCCGAAACATACCACACAGATCAAAGATACGAACATAGGGAAGAACCCTATGTTTCTCGAATGTGTGCGAAGCAATTTTATTGGAATGGGCTGAGGCGTGTCTGTCGGATTGTCGCCATATCGCGTTCGTCGGTCGGGAAGTTTATAATTTTTTGATAGTCAGATCAGGTAAGAGTTATGAGTGAAAAAAATCCGCTTGGGCTAAAGAAGATCCATCACGTTGAGTTTTACGTCGGCAATGCAAAGCAGGCTGAGTTTTACTACAGAAAGGCATTCGGCTTTTCGCAGGCCGCGTACTCCGGTTTGGAGACGGGCAATCGCGAGACGACGAGTTATCTGCTGCGACAGAATCGTGTCAATTTCGTTTTGACGACGCCGCTCAATCCGGATCATCCGGCGGCCGAGCACATCAAGCAGCACGGTGACGGCGTTCGCGACATCGCGTTTCAAGTCGAGGATGCGGATCACGCATTCAACGAAGCCGTGAAGCGCGGCGCCACGGCGATCATCGAACCGCGTGATCTTTCAGACGACAACGGTCGCGTTCGCCACGCAGCGATCGCAACATACGGCGACACGATCCATTCTTTTTATTCGTATTCTGACGGCAAAGTTTCGACCAACGGTAACGGCTCCGGAGCGGGTTACGAGTATAAGGGAACTTTTCTCCCCGGATTTGTTCCTCAAGAAATTGCTGGCGAAGAAGTCGGGATCCAGCTCGTCGATCACATCGTCGGAAACGTCGAGCTCGGCAAGATGAATTTCTGGTGCGATTTTTATCGCGACGTGCTCGGGTTTTTCCGCTACATCACATTCGACGACAAAGACATTTCGACCGAGTATTCGGCGCTGATGTCGATCGTGATGAGCGACGGCGGACACAACATCAAGTTCCCGATCAACGAGCCGGCCGAAAGCAAGAAAGGAAAATCGCAGATCCAGGAGTACATCGATTTCTATCGCTCGGCCGGAGCTCAGCACATCGCACTGCTCTGCAAAGACATCCGTCAGACCGTCACGAAACTGCAAGAGAACGGTGTCGAGTTCCTTACCGTTCCCGATACCTACTACGAAGAGATGCCCGACCGCGTCGGCGACATCGATGAAGACATCCCGAGCCTGAAGAAGCTCGGCATTCTTGTCGACCGAGACGAAGAAGGTTATCTGCTCCAGATCTTCACGAAGCCGGTCGAAGATCGGCCGACGGTTTTCTACGAAATTCTTCAACGCAAAGGATGCAAGGGATTTGGTAAGGGAAATTTCAAAGCTCTGTTTGTTTCGATCGAGGAAGAGCAGCGACGGCGCGGGAACTTGTAGCGCGAACCGGACCGTTTGGACTTCGCCCTCGGTGTGCGGAAAGCAAGCTTTCCGAAATTCTTCGGGCTGTGCCCGCCGATGAGCGGAAAGGCTATGCCTTTCCGGCGAGCAAAAAAAATTGGAGGCTACGCCTCCATTGGCGGCGTAGCCGCAGAAGTTTATTTGGCCTGACGGAAAGGCGCAGCCTTTCCGCTCATCGGCGGGCGTAGCCCGAAGAAAGTTTTTCCGTCGTCCGAAGGCACAGCCCGAAGAAAGTCCCTCCCTTCTTGGCGAGCCGGGCCTGTCCTCATAATTCGTCCAACTGACACTTCGCGCGTTTCGTGGCAAAATCCTTCGTAATGAATCTCGAATATCAAACCGGATTCGGAAATGAATTCGCGACTGAGGCGGCCGAAGGTGCATTACCGGTTGGGCGGAACTCGCCGCAGAAGGTACCGCTTGGCTTGTATGCCGAGCAGTTCTCGGGAACGGCGTTCACGGTTCCGCGCGTTTATAACAAACGGACGTGGACATATCGAATCCGCCCGAGCGTTCTGCACAAGCCGTTCGAGCAGATCGATAACAAACTGTTCAGATCGTCACCGTTCGACGAGGTCCCGACGACGCCGAATCAACTGCGATGGAATCCTTTGCAGATCCCGTCGGAGCCGACTGACTTCATCGACGGCATCACGACGATCGCGGGGAATGGCGACTTGTTCTCACAAACCGGAATTGCGATCCACATCTACGCGTGCAATCACGACATGGAAGATCGTTTCTTCTACAACGCCGACGGCGAGATGCTGATCGTACCCGAGATGGGTGGGCTGACCATCTACACCGAGCTCGGTGTCATCGACGTGAATCCGGGCGAGGTCTGTTGCATTCCACGGGGATTAAAATTTCGAATCTCAATTTCCGACAATCCAAAATCCAAAATCCAAAATCCAAAATGCGCCCGCGGTTATATCTGCGAAAACTACGGCCAGCATTTCCGACTTCCCGATCTCGGACCGATCGGTGCGAACGGACTTGCAAACGCACGCGATTTCGAAACGCCGGTCGCGTGGTATGAAGACAGAGATGCAAAGTGCGAGATCGTCGCGAAGTTCGGCGGAAATCTCTGGGCGTGCGAAACAGATCATTCACCGCTCGATGTCGTCGCGTGGCACGGCAACTACGCTCCGTACAAATACGATCTGAAGAGATTCAACACGATCGGTTCGATTTCGTTCGATCATCCGGATCCTTCGATCTTCACCGTGATGACATCGCCGTCGGGTGAACCCGGTGTCGCGAACTGCGACTTCGTCATCTTCCCCGATCGCTGGCTCGTCGCCGAAGACACGTTCCGTCCGCCGTGGTATCACCGCAACACGATGAGCGAGTACATGGGTCTGATCTACGGTCAGTACGACGCGAAGGAAGAAGGCTTCGTCCCCGGCGGCGGATCGCTCCACAATCAGATGTCGGCCCACGGCCCGGATCTCGATGCATTCGAGAAAGCATCGAACGCAGCACTTCAACCGCAAAAACTTTCCGGCACGATGGCCTTCATGTTCGAGTCGCGTTACATCATCCGACCGACGAAGTTCGCGATGGACTGTGCGGAGCTGCAGCACGAGTACAGCGAGGTGTGGCAGGGGTTGAAGAAGAATTTTGGAAAATAATTTGAGTTATGAAGAGCGACGAAAAAAACGAACCCATAATTGGAATCGCTTGGTGGAGACGAGATCAATGGGAGCGCTTGCTAGAGATTTCTGAGGACGCTGGAGGACAGTACGATAATTATGACGATTGGTTAGCAGATGCTCAGAAAACCTTAGCAGGCGGCGCAAACGGAATACCGGGACAGAAGGTTGATCTCGACGTGGAGGAACTTCTGGCATGGTGCACCGACAAAGGCCTTCGAGTTAACGGTCAGGCCAGGGCGCAATACGTCGTAGAAGTTATGCGTTTGCGCGATTCGGCGTTAGGGCCATGATTAAGAAAGCTGGCGGTTTTGGAGGCGTGGGTACAGAAGGACTGCTCCGCGGCGTACCGCCCGCTAAACCGACGACCGCCGTCAAGCCGAGATTTCTTTTCATGGAATGCGCCGTCAGTGTGTCACTAGGTTCGCAAAAGAACTTCCTCGACTCCTGAGCGTGCGGAGCACGCGGCCATAACTTTAGCCCCATGTGGAGCGAAGCGGAACGTGGGGTAGTGGCGGATATCAAGCCCGAGCGTGTGAAACACGCGACGAGGAGGGACGCGTGTTTTACACGCTCGAACGATTCTCGACTCACCCAAGAAGGATTTTAATGAACGAATCAGCGAGCGGTGAACAATACGATCTCGAAACAATTGAGACGACTTGTTTGGAATTAGGATTGCCATGCAAGCGCACTAGCGACTGCGAGATCGAAGTGGCCATCGCGCCAGGCTCGGTTCTCGTCATTGCGAACACCGACACCGGAACCGACACGTATTTAGGTTTCCGTGACGTTCCAGCTCATTCGCACGGGCCGTTGATACTTATGATCGGAGAAGCAACATACGTGGAGTACGATCCTTCCGAAGTTCTCCGGGGATTGGTCTCGGGTCATGTCGTTATCCTAACCCAATATATGCGCGGACAATTGACCGACCGGTGGCTGGCACACCGAGATGAGAAAATTGATATCCGTTACATTGAAGCCGACGAAGAAATCAGAATCTACCGAGTAGGCGATCGCAAAGTTTTTGAAGACATGGAATGAATGTTTTGGCGACAATCGCTGCCTCGGGATGCACGCGTGTTTCACACGCTCGAGCCGTTTCCGACTCGTACTACACACTCGCTGCTCGTGTGTAGCTAAAGTTGTTGCCGCGTGCTCCGCACGCTCGACTTGAAATAGCTATGCGACTGTAACCGCGCCGCCGGTACACTGTACCCGGCAACGGTTCAACAAACATCGTCCCACTCTGACCTTCCCCTTGCCCGCATGCTAAACTGTCTACGACTTTCCCCGTCTAATTTATGTTCAGAAAGCTTCGCCGTCAGTTGGCGTCTTTGTTTCTTGCGGCGCTGCTTTTCCTCATCGGAAACGCGATCATATCGTTTTGGTCGTTGTCGACCCTTTACAAAAATAACTCGCTCGTCATTCACACACTCGATGTTCTCGAAAAGATCGAAACCGTTCGGGCCGACATCACTTCAGCCGAATCGAACCAGCGCGGATTTCTTCTGACCGACAATACGCAGTTTCTCGAACCGTACGAACGGGCGGTTCAGGATGTCGAACCGACGATCGATCGTCTCGCCGAGCTCACGTCCGATAATCCGGCTCAACAAAAAAATCTCGTCGAGCTTCGCCCGTCGATCGTCGAGCGTATTCGCCTCCTCCGTGAAACCCTGAACATTCGCCGCGACTCCGGACTCGACGGTGTCACTTCCGGCGGAACTCTCGAACGCGGACGCGTCGAGATGGATAAACTGCTCGACTCGATCGCCAACATCGAGCAGATCGAAAAAAATCTTCTAGCGGCGCGGACCGAGCAGTCGAGGCAGAGCAGCATTAATTCGATCCTCACGCTTTCGATCTCGAATCTTGTGTCGATAGCCCTCGTGATCTTCGTCTTCTATTTGATCAAACGCGATGTCGCCGAACGCGATAAGGAAGAGCGACTCCTGCGCGAAGCGAATGAAACTCTCGAGGCACGCGTTGCCGAGCGCACTGCCGAACTCGCTGGTGCGAACCTCGAGCTCGAACGCAGTAATCGCGAGCTGCAGGATTTTGCATTCGTCGCGTCGCATGACCTTCAGGAGCCTCTGCGAAAGATCCAGGCTTTCGGCGATCGACTGCGAACGGTGCAAGCTCCGAAGTTCGATGATCAGGGCCGCGACTATCTCGACCGCATGCACAGCGCCGCCGGACGCATGCACAAGCTGATCAACGATCTGCTCACATTCTCACGCGTCACGACAAAGGCTCAGCCATTCGAAACGATCGATCTCAACATGATCGCGAGAGACGTGCTGAGCGATCTCGAGACAACGATCGAGCAGTCGGGCGGGACGGTCGAGGTAGGTGACCTGCCTTCGATCGACGCCGACGCGATGCAGATGCGTCAGCTGTTTCAGAATCTGATCGTCAATGCGTTAAAATTCAGGAAGCCAGAATCCCCCCCGGTGGTAAAAGTAGAAGCCGAGCTCGTAAACAAAAATGCATCCGGTATCGAAGGATCCGCGTCCAATACGTTCGCCCGGATAACCGTTGCGGATAACGGTATCGGTTTCGACGAAAAATATCTGGATCGCATCTTCACTCCGTTCCAGAGGCTGCACGGGCGGAACGAATATGAAGGGACGGGAATCGGTCTTGCGGTGTGCCGCAAGATCGTCGAGCGTCACGGCGGTTCGCTTACCGCTCAAAGCTCGGCGGGCAACGGTGCGACGTTTATCGCAACGATGCCGGTAGCACAGAACAAGGAGAAAAAATGACAAAAGCCGATGGCCGGCCGATCGTGATCCTGATGGCGGATGACGATGCCGATGACCGAATGCTCACAAAAGACGCGCTTACCGAGAGCCGCGTTCTCAACGATTTCAGGTTTGTCGAAGACGGCGAGGAGCTGTTGGACTACCTCAAAGGCCGCGGTGCTTACGCCGATCGCGAAAAATCACCGAAACCAGGCCTTATACTTCTCGACCTCAACATGCCGAAGAAGGATGGCCGCGAAGCTTTGAAAGAGATCAAGGCGGATCCCGAGTTGCGTCGCATCCCGATCGTCGTCATGACTACATCAAAGGCCGAGGAAGATATTTATCGAAGCTACGATCTTGGAGCGAGCTCATTCATCACGAAGCCGGTGACGTTCGATCGGCTGGTCGAGTTGATGAAAACGATGGGCCAATACTGGGTTGAGTTCGTCGAGTTACCTGACTAGTCGTCATCATGCAGAACGGATCGAAAGATGAAAAGCTCGTGGTCCTCGTCGTGGAAGACGATGAGGACGATTTCGTGCTGACCAAAGGTTTGCTCGATGAGATCGGTGACTCCAGATTCGACGTGGAATGGTCGAAGTCGTACGAGGACGCGCTCGAGAAGATGACGGGCTCGAGCTGCCACTTCGATGTATGCCTGCTCGACTACAGGCTCGGTGCACATACCGGACTCGAACTACTCAAAGACGCGCGCGGACGCGGAGGTACGTGTCCGAGCATCTTGCTCACGGGACAGGGCGATCATGAGATCGACGTCCAAGCGACGCTGACGGGTGCGGCAGATTATTTGGTTAAGGGCGGGCTCAACGCACTGCAGCTCGAGCGCTCGATACGTTACGCGGTGCAGCAGCGACAGATCGAGGAAGAGCGGATCCAGCATCTGCTCGAACAGGAGCAGCGTTCGAAGGCCGAAGCCGCGAATCGCGCGAAGGACGAATTTCTCGCGACGCTTTCGCACGAACTCCGAACGCCGCTGAACGTGATGCTCGGTTGGGTTCAGCTTCTCAAGAAAAACGGAAAGAACGAAGAGATCTACGAACGCGCGATCGATGCCATCGAGCGCAGCGCTCGTGCGCAGACCCAGCTCGTCGACGATCTGCTGGACATCACGCGGATAGCAAGCGACGGCTTCGAATTGAAGCTCGGCTCCGTCGACATGAAGACGCTCGTCGAAGCCGGTGTCGATGGAATGCGTCCGGTCGCCCAAGATAAAGACATTGTTTTGAATCTTCAGTCGACCGGCTCGCAACTTCTAGTCAACGGCGATGCCGATCGGCTGCCTCAGGTTTTTAACAATCTGCTTTCGAACGCGATCAAATTCACACCGTTGAGAGGCGCGGTTTCGGTTGAGCTTTCCGAGACGAGTTCGGAATCTGTTTTGAAAGTCACGGATACCGGAAAAGGAATCGATGCCGAATTTTTGCCCCACATCTTTGATCGATACAGCCAGGAGATCGGAACAAAAGGTCACCGCAAGGGCGGACTCGGACTCGGACTTGCGATCGCACATCGGATCGTCGAGATGCACGGCGGGACGATCACAGCCGAAAGCGAAGGCGAGGGAAAAGGCGCGACCTTCACGGTGAGACTGCCGAAAAGCTGATTGACTGAAGCAGTAAAAAACCAGTTTTCAGTATTCAGTAGACAGTTTTCAGTTTGTTTTGGAAACTGGTTACTGAATACTGAAAACTGGTTTTTTGATAGCTTGTCCTAAGATGATTGGAACTCAGCTAAAATTTCTCGCGACATCTTCGAAGGGCGAAGTCTCCGCGCTTTTGATTCGCCCGGACGATGCAACACATTTGCTCGTGCTCGGTCACGGTGCGTCGTCGAACATGCGAAGTCCGCTGGTGACCTCGATCGCTGAGCATCTTGCGACACAGAAGATCGCGACATTTCGATATAACTTTCCATACTCAGAAAACAAGCGCGGACGTGATCCGAATCCGGTTTGTGTCGCGACCGTCAGGTCTGCAGTGAAGGCCGCACGCGAAGCTGCACCGGACCTCCCCTTGCTCGCCGGCGGACACTCGTTCAGCGGTCGGATGACGACGACTGCTGCGTCTGAAGCTTCGCTTGAAGGAGTTTCCGGACTAGTTTTATTTGCCTTCCCTCTTCATCCGCCGGGTGCACCTGACACAAAACGCGCGGATCATCTTTCCGACGTCACGATCCCGATGCTTTTTCTCAGCGGTACGCGCGATCAGTTTAGCGAAGGCTTGATCGAACCGATGGTAAAGAAGCTCGGCGACCGCGCCACTCTTCACCTCCTCGAGACTGCGGATCACAGTTTCAAAGTCCTGAAGCGCACACGCACATCGACTGAGGATGTGTTTGATGAAATCGCGCGCGTTACTTCGGAATGGGCGAACAGTACGGTACCGGCTGCGAGAAAGTCCCTTCGAAACTCTGGATTGCCAGCCGCGTAGCGGGCCTTTGCATTTAGCCGTGGCCCCTCAGGCCACGGTAAGCTCGAAACAAAATCTCGTCGCGTAGCGACTACTGAATTCACGCGTCGCTACGCGATGCCAAGGGACCGCCGCCTGAAGGCGGAACTCAAAACGATGTTAGAATATCCGCGCCCATTCGCCGGAGGATATGCACATGCGACGCGTCGTACTTTTTCTTTTCCTTGTTCTGATCTCGACCTCCCTCTCTTACGCTCAGCACCACAACGACGGAGTTGCGACGTCGTCCGGCTCCGTCGATCTCGGCAAGATCGACTTCCCTAACTCGGGACCCGCGGCCGCGCAAAAAAGCTTCGTCGACGGCGTGCTGCTTCTCCACAGTTTCGAATACGCTCGATCGCGAAAAGCTTTTCAGGAGGCATCGCGCATCGCTCCTGATTTTGCACTCGCGTACTGGGGCGAAGCGATGACATACGATCATCCGATCTGGCCCGAGTACGATCGCCCGGCTGCCGTTGCAGCGCTCATCCGGCTCGGTTCCACACCGGAAACGCGGCGAGCAAAAGCACCGACTGAGCGAGAGAAGATGTATCTCGACGCAGTCGAAAAACTTTTCGGCGATGGCGATCAGAAACAAGTTGCCGCTGAATATTCAGCCGCGATGGAGCGGCTGGCAAAACGATTCCCCGATGACCTTGAAGCCCAGGCATTTTATTCGCTATCGATTCTCGGACTCACGAGGACGACGCGGAATACCGAAAACTATATGAAGGCAGCGGCAATTGCCGAGGCTGTTTACAAAAAGAATCCGCTCCATCCCGGCGCTCTTCATTATCTGATCCATTCATACGACGATCCCGAGCACGCGTCTCTCGGTCTCCGCGCGGCCCGCGCATATGGAACGGTTGCGCGAAGCGCGTCGCACGCTCAGCACATGCCGTCTCACATCTTCTTCGCGCTCGGATTGTGGGAAGATTCGATCGCGGCGAATACTGCATCGATGAAAACCGCTCGCGATGAAGGCGGTGGCGGATATCACCCGCTTCACTGGTTGCTGTACTCGTATCTACAAGTCGGGCGGTACGATGATGCGACGAAACTTCTCGACATTATCTGGGAAGACGCAAAGACAAAGAGTACGGCGTACAACCGAACGCACCTCGCGATGTGCCAATCGACAATACTGGTCGAGATGCCCGGGAAGGCTCCGGAGATGTTGATGAAGATCGTCGACACATCCGGGCTCGCATCGTTCAGCGCCGCTTCGAATCATGATCTCGCGATAGGACTCGAGTACGTGCGGCGAAATGACTTGGAGGGAGCAAAGCAATTTTTGGAAAATTTGCGAGCTCGGAGCGTCCACGGCAAATCGATTAAGTCGGAGAATTCGGCATCTACTAATCGCTATGCGACCGTCATTCAATCGGATCTTGATCAGGCAAGTGTGATGGACAAGATCCTTGATGCGTCGATTCAATTTGCATCTGGAGATCGTGACCCCGCTCTCCGCAAGATCGTCGCCGCGGCCGAAGCCGAGGATCGTCTCATCTTTGAATACGGTCCGCCGGCAATCGTGAAACCGGCGTGGGAAGCGGCTGGTGAAATGTTGCTTGCGGCCGGTAAGAAGAAAGATGCCGCCGATGCATTTCGAAACGCGCTGAAAAGATATCCGAATCGAAGGCTTTCGAATGACGGGTTGAAGGCAGCGACGGCACGATAGTTTTGAGTGCCGCCTAAAGGCGGAACTCAAAACTCGCGCGATATTGCCTCTAAGACTTTTCGCTGACAAACTACGCGTGTTCATCCTGGAGGATAAATAAAATTTATGACCGCTGTGGATTCGAAGGCGTTGTCGCCTGCACGAATTATGGAAGTCGGCATGGCATTTTGGCCGGCGAAGACTTTGCTATCTGCGATCAAGCTTGGAGTTTTCACAGAGCTCGGAAAAGGTCCAAAGACGGGAGCGGAGCTTCGCGCTGCGCTCGGGTTACATGAGCGCTCGACTCCGGATTTCTTCGACACGCTTGTTGCGCTTCACTTTCTCGAACGCGAGGGCGACGGTCCGGAGGGAAAGTATCGAAACACCGAAGAGACCGGAACTTTTCTCGATCGAAACAGTCCCGCGTTCATGGGCGGATTTCTCGAGATGGCGAACGATCGTCTTTATCCATTCTGGGGAGATCTGGAAGAAGGATTAAAAACCGGACGCGCGCAAAACGAAACTAAGAATGGCGGCAAGGGAATGTTCGAAGAGCTCTATAGCAAACCCGATCGTCTCGAACAGTTCATGGACGCGATGGCCGGGATCTCCGTCGGAAATTTTCAAGCGTTTGCCGAGAAGTTTGATTTCTCAAAATACAAGACGATGACCGATGTCGGAGGTGCGACCGGTTTGCTATCGATGCTCGTAGCGAAACAGAATCCGCACATGTCGTGTACGTCGCGAGACCTTCCGGCCGCGACCGCCATCGCAAAACGCAGGATCGCAGAAGCCGGCTTGTCTGATCGAGTGAATGCCGAACCGATCGATTTTTTTGCGGACTCGATCCCGCCGGCGGATGTCGTGACGATGGGCATGATCCTTCACGACTGGAATCTCGAAAACAAGATGATGCTCATCCGAAAAGCATACGACGCACTTCCCGAAGGCGGAGCGTTCATAGTCGTCGAAAATCTAATCGACGACGCGCGTCGCGAGAATGCATTCGGACTTATGATGTCGCTGAACATGTTAATCGAATTCGGCGAAGCATTCGATTTCAGCGGTGCGGATTTTGACGGCTGGTGTCGTGAAGTCGGATTCAAACGCACCGAGGTCATCCATCTCGCCGGCCCCGCAAGCGCCGGCGTGGCGTATAAGTGAGCGGCGCCGACGGATCCGGGGAGAAGGGCGAACTATGGACAGCGAAACTATAAAACAGCGGATCTATTCGGTCGATTTCCTTCGTGGTGTCGTGATGATGATCATGCTGCTCGATCACACGCGCGACTTCGTTTATCACAATGGGCTTACTATCGACCCGACGGATATGGCGACGACGTCGGTGCCGTTGTTTTTCTCACGATGGATCACTCACTACTGCGCACCGACATTTGTCTTTCTGTCGGGGGTGAGCATCTATCTGCAAAAGATGAACGGGAAATCGAACGTGGAGCTTTCGCGGTTTCTTTTTACACGCGGCCTTTGGCTCGTAGTCCTGGAGTTCACGGTCGTTCGTTCGCTTGTAGTATTCAATCTCGATTATTCGTCATTCTTCGGAATGGCCCAGGTCATATGGGTGATCGGGGCGTCGATGATCGTGATGGCGGTGTTGATCTTTCTACCCTTGAGAGTCATCGCGATTCTCGGCTTGGGGATGATCTTTCTGCACAACCTGCTCGATGCCTATGATCTTTCGCCCGGGATCGCCTTTGGCGGTTCGCCGGACATCGTGCAGACGATCAGGATTTTTCTTCATCAACAGGGCGTCGTTCCCGTCGTTGGCTCATCGGCCATCATTGTCTTGTATCCGCTGATCCCGTGGGTCGGTGTGATGGCGGCCGGTTATGCACTCGGCTCGGTTTATACGTGGGAAGCGGATCGTCGTCGGAGATGGCTACTCGTGATGGGCATCACAGCGATCGTTCTATTCGTGGGACTACGTGCTTCTAATATCTACGGCGATCGGAGCCCGTGGAGAAGTGAGACGGCGTTCGTTGAACATCGAAACGCCCTGGCAGCGGCAGGCGAGCTCGGTCCGAATCCAAATACTGACGCACCGCAGTTGAACGAACCGGCGTTTACGATCCTCTCGTTTCTGAATACGAGCAAGTACCCGCCGTCGTTGCTTTTCCTACTGATGACGCTTGGACCGGGACTAATAATTCTCGCTCTCACCGATGGCATCAGCGGCAACGCAATCTGGCAAAAGATCGGCATCGTCTTCGGTCGCGTCCCGCTCTTTTTCTATCTTCTTCAGTGGGTGTCGGCGCACCTTTTTGCAATCGGTCTCAGTCTACTGGCCAAGAAAGATATCGGATATTTGTTCGAATCGTTCGGGCCGGGAATGAATCTGCCGCCCGATAATGGGTTTTCGCTTCCGGTAGTTTATTTCGCCTGGATCGCCGGACTAATCCTCATCTTTCCGCTCTGCTATTGGTACGGAAATTATAAGATGAGAAATAAACACTGGATGCTAAGCTACCTTTAATATGTCAACCGAAAGGAAAGTCGTACACACGCGCCATGTCCTTGCCGTAAAGGATCTTAAGATCGAGACGGCTTACTATATAGACAAGCTCGGATTCGAACGCGACTTCACCGCGCCCGGTTGGGAGTTTTTATCGTTTGGGATCTTCAAAGTTATGCTCGGTGAATGTTCCGATGAGATGACTGCCGAGGCGACCGGAAATCATTCGTGGTTCGCACATTGTCTCGTTGAGAATGTAGATGACGTTTACGCCGAATTTCTCGAACGCGGAGCTCAGATCCTGTCGCCCATCTCCGATAAACCATGGAACATTCGCGAGTTTACTGTGGTAACACCCGATGGACACCGGATCGCGTTTGGGCAGTTGATGGAGTAATCGACTCTAATTTATTCGTGGTAAAATCTCGTCGAAAAGGGTTTGTTATGAATATATCGTTTACTGCCGTGTTCAAGAAAGTTCCGGAAGGTTATGTAGGCTACGTTGAAGAACTGCCAGGCGCCAACACGCAAGGCGATACGCTTGATCAAACGCGCGAGAATCTAAAAGAAGCGGTCGAGCTTGTTCTGGAGGCGAACCGTCAGCTTTCCGAGGAGTCTCGAAACGGAGACGACGATATTATTCGCGAGCCGCTACTTCTTGACGCGGCATGAAAGTTCGCGACCTGATCCGCCATCTGGAGCAACACGGCTGCGAAAAGCTTCGCGAGGGCGGGAACCACACCGTATACGTCAATCGCTCAAAACAGAAAGTGTCCGTGATTCCAAGGCACCGCGAAATAAATGAATTCCTGGCAAAGAAGATATGTCAGGATCTAGAAGTTCCGAAACCCTAGATGTCTTCGCAGTTCATGTTGTCGCCGTCTTGCGTAATTGATCGCTTCTTCCAGTTCTCTTAAACTCATTCGTTCCGGTAAGCCGCGAACATCGCGATCGAATTCAACCTCCGCGCTATCGAGCCCTTTGTCCTGGCTAACGAGTAGGACGAGCCGGTCCTTGAAGTAAATCTCGGCAACAAAATTAGAGTACTCATCGGGGAAAAGCAGATCGACGCGAAAACCTGGAGCAAGCTCTCCCATGACTACATCTCGCTCTCATCAATATCAAAATTCGCGTAGACCTTCTGAACATCGTCGTTGTCCTCGAGCGCTTCGTAGAGCTTCATCATCGTCTTCGCGTCGCCGCCGGTGAGGGCGATGTAATTCTGCGGGATCATCGAAACTTCAGAGGCCTGCGGTTCGATGCCTGCTTTCTTGATCGCCTCATTGACCGCTTCGTAACTGTCAGGACTTGTAAAAATTTCGAACACTTCGCCATCGTCCTGCATGTCGTCCGCACCGGCGTCGATCGCAATCTCAAAAAGCTCATCTTCAGACTTCGCCGCTTTATCGACGACGATGTAACCCTTCTTATCAAACATCCAACCGACCGAACCGGACTCACCCATGTTGCCGCCGTTTTTCGAAAAAATGTGGCGGATCTCGGCGACCGTTCGGTTGCGGTTATCGGTCATCGCCTCGACCATGACGGCGACGCCGTTCGGACCGTAGCCCTCGTACGTGACCTCGTCGTAGTTCGCGCCCTCGCCCTCTCCCATGCCGCGTTTGATCGCGCGATCGATCGTGTCGTTCGGCATGTTTGCGCCCTTCGCATCCGAAACCGCTTTGCGCAGTCGAGCGTTTGAATCGACATCACCGCTGCCGCCGGTGCGAGTCGCGACGGTGATCTCCTTGATCATCTTGGTGAAGATCTTTCCACGTTTGGCGTCGAGTGCGCCCTTCTTATGCTTGATCGTGTGCCACTTGGAATGTCCTGACATGTTGATAGTTTTTCGTTTCTAGTTTCTAGTTTCGGGTTTGTTCACATCCATTTTCAGGTACGGTCTCTAAAAGGAGCGACCATGACCATCAACCAGAAATATGAAACTAGAAACTAGGAACTACAGAATATAGCACGCGAGATTTTTGCGCTCAAAACCGTAAGGATTCATACAAAGTTCATCGCGATTTCACGGCAATTTAAATTGTAGATGTTGAAATGCAGGAGAAATATATGAATCGACGTTCCTCAACGATCATCGTATTGGGTCTTTTGCTGATCGGAATCGCATTCTGCCTGAGGCAGACGCTCGCGTTTTATAACGATCTGGATCCGGCCTCGGCCAACCTGATCTTGGCGGTCGAGGCGTCGCTTGCCGCGATCGTGTTAGGAGCCGGTGTGGTGCTGCTATCGAGACGCTCCCGGTTTATCCGCCCAAGACGTCCCGAAGCTTTTGCGCATTTACGCCGGATACTCGCAGCCGTTTGGTCCTAGACGTTTCGCCGCTGACGATCGCGACCGCCGACTTTGCGACGCCCAGCTTCTTCGAGATCAGCCGGACAATTTCCGCGTTGGCGGCTCCATCAACCGGCGGTGAAGATACCCTCACCTTCACCGCCCCTTCGATCTCACCTACTATTTCTGCGCGTGAGCTTCGCGGAATAACGCGGACGGTTATTGTGAATCCGTCTTTATCTTCTTTTATCTCAAGCACGTTTGTATCGCATTTTTACGGTTAGGTGCGAAGGATCGAAGATAGCTCCGATAGGAGCTTGTATCGATCACGGGCGGACAAAAACATTCAACACGAATGCCTGTAAAAGGCTGATCACGATCAGCACAATCATCGCCGAAATATCGAACATGCCGAACGGCGGGATCAATCTTTGAAACGGCAGCAGGATCGGATTCGTGACACGCACGACGAAGGCGAGAAACGTATTTCGCGTAAAAACGAACCACGTCGAGATGAACCGGATAAAGATAAACAAGACCAAAAGACTGAGCAGTCCGTAAAGGATAAACCCGATTATCATCTTCACATTTCCGGTCGCGACACCCGCGGTCAGTCCGTCGATGACAAAAAAGGTGTTGCCGATTATCTGGCCTACGAAATATGTCAAAACGAGTGCGATCAATATCGTCAGGATCGGCGCGTAACGGCTGTCGATCCGGAACGTCGCGAGAAAACGCGCTGCCGGATAGACGACGCGCTCGGTAAGCTTTCTGATCTTAAATCCAAAACGTCCAACGGCGCCGAACGGATTCGGATCCGCAAAATTGAAGATCAGCCGAAGGATCAGAAACGCCACCAGAACAAGGAACGCACCCCAAAGGATCAGCGAAACGATCGGATACACAGTTACAGAAAGCATGTTTAGATTCTAGGTGAAAAATGAGAAGTGAGAAATGAGAAATGAGAAATAAGTCCTGAAGTTTGAATCTGAATCTGAAGCTCGAAAATCGTTGAAATCTGAGATTCGGGATCTGAAAATTGAAATCTGAGATTCGGGATCTGAAAATTCGAAATGTGAATCCTGAAATTCGAAATGTGAAATGTGAAATCGGAGATTTCATATTTGGGATATAAGATTCGAAGGCCCCCATAGTCTTCTCATTTTTCATTTCTCACTTCTCATTTCTCACTTCTCATTTCTTCCGTCCGTCCTCGTGCGCCGAAGATCGCGCTTCCGACCCGGACGACGGTCGCGCCTTCTTCGATCGCGATCTCGAAATCGTGACTCATGCCCATCGAAAGTTCACCCGTACCGTTTTGAAAAAATCCCTGTGACTTGAGCTCGTCTCGGATCTCACGCAGACGGCGAAAGAAGGGCCGCGCCTTTTCGGCATCGTCAAAGAGCGGCGGCAAAACCATCAGGCCGTCGAATTTAACTCGCCGGCATACTCGAAGATACGACGTCAGCGCCGGAAGGTCCTTCTCCTGGATCCCCGACTTTGCGCTTTCGCCGGCGAGATCGATCTGGGCGTAGACGGAAATCGCCGGACGATCTTCCTCGATGCAGATCCGCTCAAGTCGCGTCGCAAGATCGAGAGAATCCAACGACTGAATGACATCGAAAAGCTCAACAGCCTTTCGTGCTTTGTTCGATTGAAGGTGCCCGATCAGATGCCATTCGATATTTTCGCGACCGATCTCGGCTATTTTTCCTTCAGCCTCCTGAACCTTGTTCTCACCAAAAACGGCGAGCCCCGCAGCCTGCGCTTCACGCATCGTCGAAGCCGGATGCGTCTTGCTGACGGCGACGAGCTTTATCTCATCACTGCGTCCCGCCCGTAAGGCGGCTTCGCGGATCTTTCCACGCACACTATCGAGATTTGATCGCAATTCGGTTTGCACAGGTCGAATATAGCAAACGACAGACGCATTCTTGAATTTCGAGGTTCTAATTAGTATCCTCAATGTTCGCCCAACGCGGACGTGGCGGAACTGGTAGACGCGCAGGTCTCAGAAGCCTGTTGCCGCAAGGCAGTGGAAGTTCGATTCTTCTCGTCCGCACCATTTTAGAACGAGGCTGTCCAGGCGGGCAGCCTTTTCTGTTCCGCGAGCTTTCGCTCTCGTCAACTTTGCGACTTCACGACTTTACTGGAAAATCTCTTGTGCGCGACGACTTTATTAATGCGGTCAAATCTAACCAAGAGGCTTTCCGTCTCGATCTGGGTGACGATGTCGTCGAGCGTCTTGCCGACTACTACGAGTTAGTTCAGCAACACAATCCGATACTGCATCTCGTCGGTCCCTGCTCACCCGAAGAGTTCGCCACTCGACACATACTCGAATCGCTCACGCTGCTCGAATTCCTCCCCGCGAACGCACGCCTCGCGGACATCGGGACGGGTGCCGGTCTGCCGGCGATTCCTTGTTTGATCGCACGCGGTGATATTTCCGCGGTCCTCATCGAATCGAAACAGAAAAAATGTGAATTTCTTAAAACTGCGGCATCCAATCTCTCTCTCGGGCCGCGTATCCAAATAATCGATCGTCAGTTTGAAGAAGTGAACCCGTCAGGATTTGAAGTGATCACGTGTCGTGCTCTCGACAAACTCGTCGACAAACTCCCGCGACTTTTGAAGTGGGGTAAGAGCCGGACGTTTTTACTATTTGGTGGATTTACGCTCCTCGAAGCGCTCGATAATCTGGAGATCAATTACAGGAGAAAACTGATGCCGCTTTCGAGACAACGATTCCTTTTTGTTTTTAGAAAGCAGATCGATCAAGGAAAATTTCATGAAGCTAAACGCTAACAGCGTCCGTGTCGCGATAGGACGAATCACAATCGTCACGGCGATCATCGCTGCAATTTTGAGTTTTTATTCATTCGCTCCGGCACAGACGGATGAACGCACGAAGGCTGTCGAGCTCATCAAAGCTCAGAAATTCACCGAAGCTTTGCCGTTACTGGAAAAGATCTCGAAAGCTTTGCCCGAAGACGGCGAAATCCAGTTCTATTTGGGATTTGCTCTGGTCGGTCAGGCGACGAACACGGCTGATAAAACTGTCGCGCAGCAAATGCGAGCACGAGCCCGCCTCGCATTCGTCGGGGCAAAACAGCTTCATTTCGAGAACCAGATTCTGGACGCCATGATCGAGAGTATTCCGGTCGACGGAGGCGAGGAATCCAAATATTCTCAGAATCCGGATGCTGAAAAGTTCATGGCGCAAGGCGAAGCGGCGTTCTCACGCGGCGAGATGGAGATCGCGCTCAACGCTTATAAGAAAGCTCTCGAGCTGGACCCGAAACTCTATTACGCAGCGCTCTTCTCCGGAGATGTACATACTCAACTCGGAAAATATCCCGAAGCGGAGATCTGGTATCAGAAAGCGATCGCGATCGATCCGAATATCGAAACTGCGTTTCGCTACTCGGCGACCCCGTTGATGAAACTTGGAAAGACCGATCAGGCGCGAGACCGCTATGTCGAGGCTTTTATCGTCGAGCCGTACAGCCGGCTCGCGTTATCCGGCATTGCTCAGTGGGGCGAAGCGACGAACACTCCGCTCGGACATCCGAAGCTCGACATTCCCGAGACGACGGTCGGTCCCGATGGCAAGCAGAGCACGACGATAAACGTCAGCCCCGTTTCGGATGACGCGTCGATGGCTTGGATCGCGTATACCGCCACGCGTGCAGCTTGGAAAAAAGAAAAGTTCGCAAAGACATTTCCGGCCGAGAAAACTTATCGACACACGCTCGCTGAAGAAGCGGATGCTCTCCGGAGCGTCTTGAAGATGGCGAAGTCCGTGAAGTACAAGACGCTCAATCCGCAGATCTCACTTATCGAACAGATGGATAAGGACGGCGTGCTCGAAGCGTATGTGCTGATGGCGATCCCCGACAGCGGAATCGCCAGGGATCACGCGGCGTATCTACGCAGCAATCGGGAAAAGCTTCGGTTGTATGTCGTGAAGTACGTGATCGGAGGAAAGTAAAATCCTACCGTCCGTAAACAATTCTAAAACATCCGTCCCGCGCTGCTAGGCACGAGTTTCGAGATCGTATTCACGAAGCCGACGATAGAGCGTTGACGGCGAGATCCCAAGAAGCTCTGCGGTTTTTCCTCGATGCCATCCGGTTTTTTCGAGGGCGTTGAGGATCTGCTGGCGTTCGACATCACGGAGGTTTGTCGGTGCGACGTTGTGGAACGATCCGCCGATGCCGCCGTGTCCGGGTGTCGTGTAACTCACCGAAACGTTCGACTTCTCTCCGAGATAGACGACTTCTGGCGGAAGCTCCTTCACCGTAACGCGGCCGTTGTCGGCGAGCAGTGCGGCGCGTTCAAGACAGTTACGCAGTTGGCGAACGTTACCGGTCCACGTGTAAGCGGTGAGCGCCTCGATCACTTGCGGCATCAGCTCCGGCGGATTCGCTCCACCGATCTTCGCGAGAATGTGACGGGCGAGCGGTATGACATCTTCGCGTCGCTCGCGGAGCGGCGGAATATTCACTTCGAAACTGTTGATGCGGTACATCAGATCGGCGCGGAATATACCTTCGCCGACCGCTTGTTTCGGATCGCGGTTCGTCGCTGAAAGCAGTCGCACATCGACCTCTACTTTCTTAACTCCGCCGACACGGAAGAACGATCGCGTCTCAAGTGCACGTAATAATTTCGACTGAAGCTGCGGCGGCATTTCCATGACCTCATCGAGGAAGAGCGTTCCACCATCGGCGAGTTCGAACAGACCAAGCTTTCGGCTCCGGGCTCCGGAGAACGCTCCGGCTTCGTGTCCGAATAATTCGGATTCAAGCAACGTGTCTTGGAGCGCCGCGCAGTTCAGATCGATGAACTGTTTTTCCGCACGCGGACTCAATCGATGGATCGCCTGCGCGACGAGTTCTTTTCCGGTTCCCGACTCGCCGGTTATCAGTACCGATGTATCCGCCGGAGCGACGCGACGAACAAGGCGCAGAACTTCTTTCATCTGCGGGGACTCGGCGATGATCTCCGGAAGATTTCCCTGACCGCGTGCGATCTGCGCGCGCAGTCGCGTGTTATCGATCTTGAGCTGATGCTTCTCGGCCGCCTGATCGACAAGTGCGGAGAGCTCGGCGATTCGGTATGGCTTTGTAAGATAATCGTAAGCGCCGAGCTTCATCGATTCGATCGCCGTCTCGACCGTTCCCTGACCGGTTAGCATTATCATCTCCGGCGGGTTGGCGCTCTTATCAAAAACGCGGCGGAGCAGACCCATTCCGTCCAGCCGCGGCATGTTTATGTCGCAGAGAAGTACATCGAAATCCTGACTTTCAAGAATCTCCCACGCCGCCTCGCCGTCCGATGCGGTTTCGACGTGATGTCCCTGCCGCGTCATTTCCTTTTGGACGACAAGCCGGAGATTCTTTTCGTCATCAACTACCAGTAGTTTTGCCATAAGTTAAACCGGGGGGAAAAACTATTCGGTTCTTCCGGTGATCGGAAGAAAGATCGTGAAGGTCGAGCCTTTTCCAACGTTGGATCGGACGCTCAATCGGCCGCCGTGATCGGTGATAATGCCGTAACAAACCGCCAGCCCGAGCCCTGTTCCTTTTCCGACTTCTTTTGTCGTAAAGAAGGGTTCGAAAACTTTTGACATATCTTCGGGCGGGATGCCGATGCCCGTGTCTTCAATCTCGATCGCGATGCGCCGTGCCTGAGCAAACACGCGAAACGTGAGCGTGCCGCCATCGGACATCGCATCGATCGCGTTTGTCGCGAGGGCAATCACCGCTTGCTGCAGTTGGCCGCCGTCGGCGTTGACGTTTGGAAGATCGTCGGCAAGGTCGAGTTTGATCTCAACCGAACCGCCGCGTTTTTGATGTGAGACAAGATTTGCCGACGAGCGAATTATCTCGCCGATATCGAGCGGATGCCGATCGCCGGTTCGCAGCCGGCTGAAGTCGAGAAGTCCCGTCGTGATCGATTTGCAGCGAAACGCTTCGCTCTTGATCAGACCGAGATATTCGTTAAGGTCATCGACTGCCTCCGATCCGTCGAAGACTCCTTCTTCGACACGCTGCTCCAGAGCTTCGGCACACGCCGCGATCGTTGCGAGAGGATTGTTGATCTCATGCACGACTCCTGCGGCGAGCCGTCCGACAGCCGCTAGTTTGTCGGCACGACCGACAGCGTGGATCGCTTCAACTCTCACGGTGATATCTTCACCGACCGTGATGACGTGACTTACCTCACCCGTTTCGGCATCGCGCATCGGGATCTTGCTTACCATCCAATGCTTTGTCGACCCGTCGTCGCCCGCGGTCTGTTGTTCGATCCGTTCGATACGTCCGGTGGTGAACGCTCGCTCGAACTCGTCCCGAACCTGGCCCTCGGGATACCGCGCGAGAACGCTGAAAACATTTCGCCCGAGAGCGGCGTCGCGCGGAATTCCCTGCGTGCCGATCTCACGATGACGGTTCCATGTCACGATCCGGTAATCCCGATCGACGACGTAAAGAGAAACCGGCAGGGCATCGAGAACCGCTTCGGTAAATCGACGGTGCTCTTCGCGGGCCCGAGTGATGGAGCTGTTGATCGCCGCTTCGTAATGCGCCGAGAGATTGATGCTCATAGCCGCCATCTGAGTAGCGGCGTCGATCACTTTGATCTTCGAGTCGTTCAGATCGTGCCTTCGGGCAAACGCAACGACGAGGGCTCCACGGATCTTCCCGTTTATGTGAAGCGGAGACACGTACTCCAGTTTCTGATCTGCACCGCTGAGCAAAAATTCTTCAGGACTTTCCTCTCGATGCCCGACCTGCGGCGGTAGGAGCTCGAGCCATTTTTCGAAACGTGATCGATCCAGAAAGTTGCTGTCCATCTCGCCGCGTCTGTCGAACGCGCAACTGATCACGCCGATGTTGTCGAGCTCAGCGACGAGTGCGCAGACATCCGCATCGACCGCGTGTTGTATCGCGCTCGAGACCCGGCTCGCGACCTTTTTTGGGTGGACCGAGAAAAGCAGGCTTCTTCCAAGATCGGAGATAAACCTCAGCTCGGCGGATGCATCTGAAGCATCACCGGGCGGAAACGGCAGCCTGGTTTGTTTTTTTACCGCGGACGGAACTGGCATGAGTTAACCTGCGGAGGATCTGAGGCTTATGATCGATGAACTGTTTGGTGAGACCGAGATGAGGAGGTTGTAAACCCCACAACAATTAAAAAACTTTTTGAACATTTTGTCAACGTGGAATTTGTTTGACTGTCTCGACGAATAACGTGAGAATCAATTTATTGTGATGAGCATTCGCGGTATAAAGATTGGGCTCCGACTCGCGCTTCCGGCCTGTGTTTTACTGATCGGGATGGCAAGTTTTGGCTACGGCCAGCAGATGGTCGATAAGACTGTGGCGACCGTCAGCGACGGCGGACGAACGGAGTTGATAACTTACTCCGACCTTAAATGGCAGCTCGCCCTGCAGCCGAATGTGACGCTCAATCCTCCCTCTTCCGAAGATCTTAATCGCGCCCTGCGTCTTTTGATCGATCAAAAACTATTCGCCCTGGAGGCCGAGCGGCTCCCTCGTGACCCGGCGACAAAGCCTGAGATCAACGCGAAGATCAATGAGCTCGTTTCATATTTCCCGACTGCGGTCGAGTTCGAGCGCCGCCTGAAATCGGTCGGATTCAAATCTGTAAGCGATCCGAATTTCGAGCAGATCATCGCTCAGAGGATCGCGATCGACAAGTATCTCGCCTTTCGATTCCGCTCGTTTATCGTCGTCACGGCGGATGACGAAGCTCAATATTACAAAAACATATATGTCCCGGAATTTCGAAGACAGCATCCGGGCGTGATCGTACCGTCTCTCGCAAGCAGGCGCGCCGAGATCGTTGATGCTGTTACCGAGCAGCGTGTCGCTCAGCAGATCGAGACATTTCTCGATGAAGCAAAGCGGCGCGCAGAGATCGTCGTTCTTAGCCCCGTCTAATTCGGGCTCATTTTCTGTTGTTGCGCGGGCGGCTTTGGATTATCATTGCTCTGCTCCGTAAACCTCGAATCGAAACAACAGCAATGAAGAAGTACGTCCTGTCGGCTGCAGCCCTTTCCCTTGTCGTCATTTTTTTTCTCCTCCAACAAAGAGCCGAAACGCGCGTTGAGTCCAGATTCGAACGACCCGGCACGCCGCAGTCCGCTCGCGCGATCGCGTTCGCCGAGTCTGCTCCGCTGCGAGGTGCCGCGGGCGCGGTTTCTCATCAACTTTCCGAAAAACTTCCGGTGCGTGCGCTTGGGATCGAAAGCATTCTCTCCGGCGGCGCTCAATCGCGTCACGATGCGGACGGATCACTCGCCCAGTTCGGTTCGACGCCGATGCCACCACCGATCAATTCTTTCGACGGCCTGTCGGATCTCGACAATGCGTTCACACACGCCCTTCTCATTATTCCACCGGATATGAACGGCGATGTCGGTCCGAACCACTATGTTCAGATCGTCAATTCTCTGATCAGGATCTATGACAAATCGGGGCAGACGTTGTCGCCGCCGATCAAGATCAGCAAACTTTTCGAATCGCTCGGCACAGTGTGCGCGACTCGAAACGATGGGTTGGCAGTTGTGCTCTATGATCCGCTCGCGGACCGTTGGATCATCAGCCAGACGTGCACCGCATTTCCTCCGTTCCGACAAATGCTCGCCGTCTCAAAGACAGGCGATCCGCTGAGCGACTATTACAGCTACGAATTCGTGATGCCGAACGTTAAGCTGAACGACTTTCCGAAATTCGGTGTATGGCCCGACGGATATTACATGTCGACGGATGAATTTCTCGGATCCGATTACGTCGGTGCGGGTGCGTTCGCGTTTGATCGTGCAAAACTTCTCGCGGGCGATCCGACCGCCGCGTATATTTATTTCAATCTTCAGGTTCCGATCCAGCCGCGTCGAAAGGGTTTGCTTCCGTCGGATATGGACGGGCTCCGTCCGCCGCCGCTCGGCGCTCCGAATGTATTTGCGAGCTACACCGCGACGGAGTACGGCGATGCTCAGGATGCACTCAAGCTTTACGATTTCCACGCGGACTTTGTTAATCCGCTGGGTTCGACGTTCACCGAGCGGCCCGAGAGTCCGCTCGCCGTCGCCGCGTTTGATCCGACAAGTCCCGAAGGGAGGGCTGACATCGGTCAACCGGCGCCGGGCGAGCGACTCGATTCGCAAAGCGATCGTCTGAACTATCGTCTCGCCTACCGGAACTTCGGCACACACGAGTCGCTTGTTGTAAATCAAACCGTAAAAACTTCGGCCGGGGAAGCTTATCGCGCCGGTGTTCGCGTTTACGAATTGCGCAAGACTGCGTCGAACTATTCTGTTGTCGAACAATCGACCATCGGGGACGACATCGTATCGCGATGGATCGGGTCGGCCGCGCAGGACCATCAGGGCGATATCGCGGTCCAGTACAACATAGGCGGCGACGACAGGAAGGCGTCGATCTATTACTCTGGCAAGTTAGCGACCGATCCGGCGGGCGTGTTCCGACAGGAGCAGGCTTTGATCGACAGCACCGGCGTACAAAAAGCGTTCGGATGGCGATGGGGCGAGTACAGCGGAATGGCCGTGGATCCGGTCGACGACTGCACGTTCTGGATGACTAACGCGTATTACACGCTCGCGAGTCAGGAGTTTAGTGATTTCGGCTGGCTGACGCGAATCGGATCGTTCAAGTTTAGTGAATGCGTCGCCGCACCGCGCGGCATGATCGCGGGAAGCGTGACCAACTCGGTTACTTCGTCGCCGATCGAAGGTGCGGTCGTGAAGGCGGAACCTTACACGAGAGCGACGGGCGCGTCGGGCAGCTATGGCAGCCTCTCGCTCTTCCCGGGGACGTATGCGGTAACGGCTTCCGCTCGCGGCTACCTTCCGCAAACGATATCCGTCTCGGTCGCGAACGGCGAAACTCTGACGCGAAACTTTGCGCTGCAGCCTGTTCCGATAATCGAAAATTCCGGTCTGCAACTTTCGAATGAAGACTGCGCGATAAATCAGTCGGCGGAGCCGGGCGAAACGGTCACGTTCAATATCGCGCTTCGGAATACCGGAATATTACCTGCGGCAAATCTTACGGCGAGCTTGATCCCGTCCGCCGAGATCGTGAACCCCGGACCGCCGCAGACGTACGGCGCGGTATTGCCGGGAGCTCCCTCTGTTAGCCGACCATTCACCTTCACCGTCGCATCGTCGGTCGGGTGCGGTTCGGTGGTCAGTCTAAATTTTGAGATTCGCGACAACGGCTCATTCATCGGAAACGTCTCGATACCGCTTCAGACGGGCGTTCGAAGATTTGCGATGCAGGAAAGTTTTGACGGTGTCACCGCTCCGGCTCTGCCGGCCGGATGGACGACGTCGTCGACTGAAAATCATCAACTCTGGCGGACGGCGTCGACGCGAAATCAGTCGGTTCCGAATTCGCTTTTCTCTCCCGCTCCGCATCAACAAGGTTTGAACGAGGTTGTATCACCCGAATTTTTAGTTGATTCGACGCAGGCCGAGATCAGCTTCCGAAACTGGTACGAGCTCGAGACCACATTCCTCAGAAATCGTTTGTACGACGGCGCCGTGATGGAGATAAAGATCGGCGGCGGCGATTGGCAGGACATCCTCGCCGCCGGCGGAATTTTTGTCTCGGGCGGGTATGACGGCACGATCGACGGATGTTGTATGAATCCACTTGCCGGCCGGCTTGGCTGGTCGGGCAGAAGCGGTGTGAATCAGGTCTCGGAATTTATCACGACTCGGGCGACGCTTCCGGCGACAGCGGCCGGTCAAAACGTGCGTTTGAGATTCAGGATCGGTTCGGATATCGGCGGATTCAAAGAAGGTCAGTATATCGATGACCTCGCCGTCACCGATGGATTCACATGCGCGTGCGCGGTCTCGAGTCACGCACCTTTCGACTTCGACGGCGACGGCAAGACCGATCTTTCGGCCTTCGATCTGAACGCCGGCGCACAGCCGGACTTTCGTATCGTAAATACTTCGAATGGCCAGTCGTCGAACGTGTCGTGGGGCACGTCCGGCGATAAAGCTGCGAATGCCGATTTCGACGGCGACGGGAAAACCGATTTCGCAGTCTATCGGCCGGCGGATGGTTCGTGGTATGTGCTCCGGAGCTCGGACGGCGGATTCAACATCACTCGTTTTGGGATCGCATCGGATCTCGTCGTACCCTCCGATTACGACGGCGACGGAAAAGCCGACATCGCGGTATATCGACCGGCGACCGGCGTCTGGTATGTATTACGTTCAACCGACGGACAAGCTTCGGCGACGCAATTCGGGATCGCTGAAGACAAACCCTTGAATGCCGATTTCGACGGCGATCATAAGAGCGATATCGCGGTTTATCGACCTTCCTCCGGAACCTGGTACGTACTTCGAAGCTCGAACGGCCAAGCCGACATCGTAAGATTCGGAATTGCCGAGGACATTCCGGTCGCAGGTGATTACGACGGCGACGGCCGAGCCGATCTCGCCGTCTTCCGTCCGTCGAGCGGTGTCTGGTACCAGTTGCGATCGACTGCTGGATTTTCGGCGGTCCAGTTCGGTCTGACAGGCGACGTTCCGATGCAGGCGGATTTTGACGGTGACGGAAGAGCCGAGATCACGGTGTTCCGTCCCTCGAGTAAGGTCTGGTATCACCTCCGCAGCTCCGACGGAGCATTCTTCGCACGGCTGTTCGGATCCGGCAATGAAAAGCCGGTACCGGCGATCTTTGTCGACCGTTAAAGATCCGAAATTACTTTGCGTCTTAGCGTCTTTGCGTGAAAACCATCGTTGCAGACGAGCAGCGTCGGTGTTCACGCAAAGACTCCCAAGCAAAGATGCGCGAGCGTCCGGGTGGTTCTCAAGTTCAAAGAGGGGGTGGGTCCAGGAATGCGCCGGGCACAATGATGCTGACTAGGCAAAGGTATAGTACGGCAGTGCAAATCAAGACTTCGGTTGTTCTATAACCCCGGTTTTCCATTCTCCAGTAGCGATTGAGACTATGTCCGATAAACAGCAAGAGCAAGACGAGTATCCCTACTACAACCACAATTCCAAGGTATGGGCGCTGCGTATGCGCGTTTTCGGGGCGGGTCTTGCCGGTGTCATCCTTATTCTTTGGGGAGCTTCCAATATCCCCAACGACGACCAGTTTTGGAATGTATTCATTTTGGGAAGTGTGACTTGGTTGATCTTGGTAACCGCTTGGGTGCAGATCGGGGTTACGCAAAAGCAATGGAAGGCGATGCGGCAACAATTGCGGGCGATGAAAACGCAGACGGACAGAAGTGCCATCGCGGATCGTGCCTATTTCGGAGTTACGCCGGGGCGTATCGAAAATGTCGGTGGAGAATTGCGAGTCGAATTTACATTTACCAACGGCGGGAAAACTCCGGCGTGGGATTTTCGAGCGGCTGCGAACGTTGCGCTTGAAACTCCTGTGAGCTTCCAGTGGCGCAATCCTCCCGAACTGCAGAAATCGAGCTATGTACCGGCGGCAACGTCTAAAACCGCAACATTCAACGCCGGTTTCTATGAAAAAGCGATATGGCTGGAAATTATTCAAGGTTGGCCGGTGCAAGTAGACGGCGAATGTCGTTTCCTCGACCACACCGGCGATCTGCAATGCGTGCGATTTGGGTTCATCATTGAATACAATAAGCTCTTTCCGCGCAAAACTCGGTACACCGAACGCTATCAAGAACACTACAGCCCCGAACAAAATCAAGACTCGGCGTGAAGCTCCAAATTAAGACACTACCGAAATTCGCCCCAATCTTGACGTCAATAACCTCAAACCGTATCATCGAAAGTTCTAAGCCGGAGTGGCGAAATTGGTATACGCACCAGACTCAAAATCTGGCGGGAGCAATCCCATGTCGGTTCGAGTCCGACCTCCGGCACCACTCAAAAATATTTCTGGCAATCGTCTCCTGAGTTATGGCATCATACTCAGCACTGGGGGTGATATTATGATAAATAATTTTACTGAGGTAGTTAAAAACTAAACAGACCGAAAGGTCTAAAACAAAAGCAGCGAGTCTCAACGGACTCGCTGCTTTTTTATTTCAAAGGCTTCTTTCGATCAACCGATCTTACCGGTAATAGTCGATATAGTTACCGTTGTTCACGTCGGTCGTTCGAATGCCGTTGCTTAGCCTCGTGATGCGCGAAACGTACGGGCCGTTCGTTAGCGTGGTCCCGTTGATTGACGCGTACGTCGGCGATCCCCCGTTCTGTCGGATCGTTACCGAGCCGTTGCTCTGGATCAAGAGCGTGATCGATCCGCCGTCCTGCGGGCTTACGCCGGAAAATTGTCCAACTGCCCAGCTCGGAACTTTACCTCCGATCGGTGCGGGTTCGATGACTCCTCCGCCGTTGCCATTCCTCGAGTAATCGATGTACTCGCCGGTATTGACGTCGGTGGTTCGGAAACCGTCGCCGCGGCGAGAGAGCCGCGAGACATATGGACCGTTGTTCAATGTCGTTCCGTTCAACGAAGCATAAACGGGCGCGTTACCGTCAACTGAGATCGTCACCGATCCGTTTCGCGCGACAGTCATCGCAAGGCTACTTCCAGTCCGGGAATCTCTTCCATAGAACGTACCGATCGCCCAACTCGGGACGTTACCGCCGCCGGGTGGAACCCAGCCGCCGCCGTTGCCGCCGCCCTGTCCTGCGAGATCCGGCAAGTCGTAAGTGTCTGCCAGCTTGTTGATGTCGCGACGAAGACTCCGCCATTGCTGCTCGAGCGGACGTGCGTACCGAGCGTTGTTCATCATCGCGTTGACCTGACGCGCTTCGGTCATGATCCCCTGAACATCGGTGCGGCTTGCCCACCAATTATTATTGCTATTGAAGCGACTGCGCAGCCGATCAACCGCGTTCTCAAATCGATCGACGGCCCGACGTTCGTTAGTCGTAGTCCCGCCGAAATTTTTAAAATCGCGACTGAAGACATCGCTCGAGCTTTCGAGACTTCGAATAAAATTATCTACATCGGTCCGAGAGTACGTGTTGGAATAACGTCCCTGCGCCTGAACCGCGGACGCGGCCGCCGCAATACAAACCGAAAAAATCAGCATCGATAATACTTTTCTCTTTAACATGGTCCCCCCATTTTTCTTTCTAAGATCTGAGTATCGATGGCCTGTCCACAGTTCCACCGATACACGATTCCGATAAAGCAAACTTGCTGCCAAAGCAAACAACAAAGCGCTAACAGCGAGCATCAAAAGACTTAACAGCTTAAGGTAATGGAAGTATATTAAATCACGCCGGCTGGTACAATACCGTTTTCGCATGCTGCTTTCCAATTTCGACTATGAACTGCCCGATGAGTTGATCGCACAAGAGCCCTCGCCCGAGCGCGAGGGATCGCGAATGCTTGTCGTTGATCGATCGGCCGGCTCGTTCGCGGATGATACTTTTGCGACTTTCGCTGATCATCTCGATCCGGGCGATGTGCTCGTGCTGAATAACACGAAAGTGTTCCCGGCACGCTTGTTCGGAACATCCGATACGGGTGCGCGTGTTGAGATATTTCTTGTGACCAAGGCCGCCGACTCAACGTGGGAAGCACTAGCGAGGCCGGCACGCCGCCTCAGGGAAGGAAAGATCATAGACTTTGGCTCCGGACTGAAAGGCACGATCGAGAAGAATCTTTCGGAAGGGCGAGTCAAGATCGCGTTTGATCATATCGGCGATTTTGATGAGGTCCTCAGTCGCGTCGGCCGAACTCCGCTGCCGCCGTACATAAAAAGAAATGCGGATGAAGTTGATTCGGATCGCGAGCGCTATCAGACCGTTTATGCCAAATCGAGCGGCGCGATCGCCGCTCCGACCGCGGGTCTCCATTTCACCAAAGAGATTTTGGATCGCATCCGCGCGAAGGGCGTCAAAATCGCGGAAATCACTCTGCACGTCGGATACGGAACCTTCGAACCCGTTCGCGCGGATGATCTATCGCAGCATTCGGTCCTGCCCGAACGTTACGAGATCGGCGAGGCTGACGCAAAAATTCTCAACTCGGCTCGCGCGGAAAACAGGAGGATAGTTGCCGTCGGCACGACAACAACAAGGACGCTCGAGACGGCGATCGTGAAGCATGACGAGTTCGTCGCCGGACCGAGAATCGCCGACCTGACGATAACTCCGGGCTATAAATTCAACGCAGTCGGAGCCTTGCTGACGAATTTCCATCTGCCGCAAAGCTCTCTTTTAATATTGGTTTCAACTTTTGGCGGGCACGAACTTATAATGAATGCATATCGACATGCGGTCGCCGGGAAGTATCGCTTTTATAGCTACGGCGACTGCATGTTCATCAAGTAGACGTTTCTATGGCCGTTCTTCAGACGATCAGAAATTTCTTTGTCCCGATCGAGACCGGCGAATCGGAGGCCGTCGTGCCGGCGCCGCCGACTGAGTACGAAGTCCATCCGCTTACCGACAAGCACCTCAGCGAAGTTCTCCGTCTAAACGTGCGCTGTTTTCGCAACGGCGAGAATTACACCAAACATACTTTTAATTATCTGCTGAGCGAGCCGCGGAACTTGAGCTATCGCGTGGCGACCCCTGCGGGCGAAATGGTCGGATTTGTTTTCGTTCTCGTGAACGAGGACGGCTCGGCGCATCTAACGACGATCGGCGTCGCACCCGAGCATCGGCGACGTCAGATCGGAAAACGATTGCTTACACATGTCGAAGAGGCTCTGGTGCTTCGCGGCGTACTGACGGTCGTTCTGGAAGTTCGGGTTAGCAACACGGGCGCTCAAAGTATGTATCGTGATTCGGGCTATACGGTCGTGCAACGTCTGGCGAAGTATTACAACAACGGCGAAGACTGTTTCCTGATGCTTAAAGCGCTTCCGGACAACCGCTCTTGAATATCATCCTTCCGACAATCTATCCGATAACCGATACGCAGCTATCGGATCTTTCACACATCGACCAAGTTCACCGAATGATTGCCGGCGGTGCTTCTCTTATTCAACTGCGCGATAAGTTATCACCGGCGCGAGATTTCTATGATTCGGCCGTTGAGGTCGTCGCCTTCGCGCGCCGGCGGGATGTGAAAGTCATAATCAACGATCGCGTCGATATCGCGCTCGCGTCTAAGGCTGACGGAGTTCATCTCGGTCAGGATGATCTCGGCGCTTCGGAGGCGAGAAAGATCCTCGGCCCGGATGCGATCATCGGCGTGTCGACGCATTCGATCGATCAATTCCGACGTGCCCTCGAGCTTCCCGTGAGCTATGTAGCGATCGGGCCCGTTTTCGCGACGAGTACAAAACACGATCACGATCCCGTAGTTGGTCTCGAGATGGTTCGCCAAGCTCGAGACGTTGCCGGATCGATGCCGATCGTAGCCATCGGAGGAATCGATCTTCAAAATGCCGCTTCCGTTCTTTCGGCCTGTGCAGATTCAGTCGCCGTTATAAGCGATATTTTATCGGCTCCGGATGAGATCGAACATCGCGTCCGCAAATTCCTCCTACTAAAACGCGACACGACAAACAATGTTGGCAATTCATAAAAAATATATTGCATTAAGCTTTCTCGGCGCGTAAGATACGTTTTGGAGAACGGTCACCCAGGCCAAAACGCCCTCAAAGTCTTTCCTTTCCATCTTTCTCACATTCATTCCAGGAGAAATCCACTTAAATGAGTTTGCTTGATGTAGCACCCATTATTGAGCAGATGTTGTCTGTTTCCGACAACGTCAGCGATCTCAACTTTTCTTGCGGCCAGAAGCCGCAGGTCGAGATCAGCGGTGCTCTCTATCCCTCAACACCTCTCGGACTTGGAAGGCTGTCGGCGTATCAGACGGAGATGATCGCGATGGCGATCCTCAGAGACAACGCCGAAGCAGCGGTCCAGTTAGCCAAAACACGCACTGCCGATCTCAGCTACGCGCTTCCCGGCAAGTGCCGGTTCCGCGTCAATATTTTTCAGCAGAGAAATTCTTATTCGATCGTGATGCGGGTCATCCCAACCGAGATCCCGAGCTTCGAAGCATTGGCCTTGCCCGAGCAACTGGCTGCGATCGCCGACATCCGCAACGGTGTTGTTTTGCTTACCGGACCAACCGGTTCGGGAAAGAGCTCGACGCTTGCCGCGATCATCGATCGCATTAACGAGACAAAGGCGTATCACATCGTAACGATCGAAGATCCTATCGAATTTCTGCACAACCATAAAAAGTGCACGATCAATCAGCGTGAGGTCGGGGCCGACACAAAAGATTTTGCATCGGCGTTGCGTGCCGCACTTCGTCAGGCGCCGAAAGTGATTCTCGTCGGCGAGATGCGTGATCTCGAAACTGCTGAGATCGCTCTCGAAGCCGCCGAGACGGGCCATTTGGTCTTATCGACGCTTCACACCATCGACGCTTCGAAAACGATCGATCGAATCATCGGTCTCTATCCGAAAAACGAAGAGCGGATCATCCGAACACGCCTCGCACAAACTTTCCGTTACATCGTTTCGCAGAGATTGATCCCGCGTGCCGATGGAAAGGGACGTATCGCGGCGGTTGAAATTTTACGATCGAATCCGCGTACCCGTGAGTACATCGAGAAGGGTGAGAGCGAAGGAAAGACGTTGCTCGACGCGATCCGCGATGGCGAGATCGACGGCATGCAGGATTTCGATTCGGTCATCAGAAATTTGGTCGAACAGAAAGTTATCTCGCTGGAGGACGGACTGTCGTACGCGACGAACCAGAACAATCTCCTGCTCCAGCTCAAAGGACTTTCATCGACCGAGGATTACCTCAACAAACCGAATAAGCCGATGGTCGAACCGCTGGCTCCGCCTCCGCCCGCACCCGCGAGCACGAATTCGGTTCTTGATCTCATGGAATAGTTGTCAGCCTCCGGTTGCCGGTCGTCAGCAGGAAGAGCTGACGAACAGGACGACCACTGACAACTGACCGCCGACCACTGATAACTACAATGATCATCCGCTGCGACAACTGTTCAGTCTCACTTCAACTCGACGAATCGAAGATCCCGAGTGGAAACTTCACCGTCCGCTGCCCCCGTTGCCAGAACATGCTTCGGGCGAACAAAGATTCGAAGGGGCAAGGCTCATCCGCGGCTGAACAATTAGCCGCCAATAAACCGGCACCGGCCACCGAACAGGGTGCCCAGCAGTTCGCCGAAAAGCAATCGGAATTTGAGATCAATACTGCTTTGCGCTCGCTGCTTTCAGCTCTGCAAACCGGCGGCACGAATTTAAAGAACGATACCGAAGAGACCGAGCGCCCACGGCGAGTGCTGCTTTGTCTCGGCGAGAAAAAAGACGAGATAGCGAAGTTGATGGCCGACAACGGCTACCGAGTGTACATCGCACAGACACCGGCACAGGCTAACGAGCGTCTTCGTGAAGGCAAGACCGAGATCGTGATCTTCTCGCCCGACTTCGCCGCGGAGTTTGGCGGCGCCGCAATCATTCAGCAGAAAGCCAACACGATGTACTCGGCCGAACGTCGGAGATTATTTCTCGTGTCGCTCGAAGACGGCGGTACGACGATGAACGCACACGATGCGTTCCTTCGAAATCTAAATCTGATCGTCAACACGGCCGATATTCCGCAACTGCCGTTGATCATAAATCGCGCGGTCCTCGACTTCAACGACTTGTATCACTATCTGAACAAGGGTCTCGGCTTAGAGCCGATCTAAACAAACGATCTTAAGTTTTCCGACAACTACATCGTTGCCGGAAAAATTGTAGGGGCAGGGCTCGGCCCGGTCCGTCTTCCTTTCCCAGGCAAGACTCGTTCGGGCAGCCACAGTTGCTGCCCCTACAATCACTCTCTGCATTTTGGATTTTGGATTTTGGATTTTGGATTTTGGATTGCGGATCTGGTTTTGAGAATTTCAAATTCGAAATTTCAAATTAGGTTTTGGCTTTGGCTTTGGCTTTGGCTTTGGCTTTGGCTTTAAGAATTTCAAATCTCAAATTTCAAATTTCAAATTAGATTCCTGATTCATGATTCGAGTCTGGTTCTAGCTCAGCTCAATCCTGCCAACTCGGAGACGAGCATCTCGATCTGCATCCGCGATCCGTGTGGACCGCCGCCGCCGATCGATGTCTTGATCGCAACATCCGCTTCCGCGAGGCGTTGGATCGCATGCGAAAGTTTCTTCAGATCCGTACGCCGCGCCGTCGCCATAAACGATTCCTGATCGCTG
>QHXR01000015.1:32439-86320 GCA_003223025.1 Acidobacteriota bacterium | reverse complement strand
TGTAAGAGATGAGGCCGAGCAGCATCACCGGCTCGGCGCCGTCGTTCAGGATCTTGTTCAGGATTCGAAGAGCGTCGTTTTTCCGCCCCGCAAACAGGCTGTCCGTGAGATCGAAATTCGAGATCTCGCGCGAATTTGCGACGAGCATTTCGATAAGCTCGCTGCCGATCACCTTCTCGGGCAAAGCTGCGGTAGAAAGTTTTGCGATCTCAATAGTCAACCGGCGAACATCCGGACCGACGAGCGAGACAAGCAGACGAAGCGAACGGTCGTCGATCTCCGAGCCGGCATCCTTTATTTTGTCGCGAGCCCACTTCATCAGCTCGACGTCCGTTAACTCGGAGAATTCGACCGCAACGGCTTTTTCAAAAAGCAGCTTCGTCACCTTTCGCCGCTTATCGAATTCGTCCGCGACAAAAATAACGACGCTCGTCTCGCTCGGTCGTTTCAAATATGCGTCGATAATCGCCTCGTCATCCTCGCGAAGCGTATCTTTCGCTCCGGTCGCAGAGACACGTACATCCGTCACGCGAATCACACTCCGCGACGACATCATCGGCAACTGTTCCGCAGCAGAGAGCGCGGAGGTTAGATTCGATTCGATGGCCAGACTGAATTCCGTCTCGTTAAAATCACGAGCATCGCCCTCGGCAAACGAGAGATCGCAGATCGTTTTTGCAGCAAGATCGCGAAGGTAAGTCTCAGGCCCGAACAGAACATAAACCGGAGCGATCTCCCGCCGCCTCAGTTGATTTCGCAGATCCTCGCGTGTCAGAGCCATTCCTATTTCTTATCCTCTTTGACTCCGAGCCCGTTAACGATAGCCGAGACGGCGGATTCGGAGAACGACCGAGCGATGCGCTCGACCGCCGGGTCTTCTTCGTTGAAGAATGAGCGCGGATCTTCCGAAAACTCGAACGAGTCGCGGAATATAAAATTCTGATTGTCGTAAAGGATCTTGTTCTCTTTCAGATCGCGGATCGTGATCGCCGCAACGATCGTCACTTCATAGACGCGAGCCCGGCCTTCGCGATCCAACAATACGCCGGTGAAACTGAAACTGCGGATCGTTCCTTCGATCACCGCATCGGCGCCCTGCGTCGAGCCTTGCACCGTCAGTCCGTTGCCGCGGCGAATGATCTCGTTCGAAACCGCTTCGGTGAACCGTGAGCTGACTCGATACCGCGCACCTCTTGCCTCGGTCTGAAACGCCGGCACCGCGACCTTCCGAATATTCTTTGGCAAGCCTGAGCTCGTCACCGGCTTATAACATTCGGTAAATCCTGCGACTAAGAAAAGGGTCAATAGTAAGGACGCGAGTCGTAAGAACTTCATATCTGATCTCGAATAGCGTTGATCATTCGAACACAGTCGACGGTTTCCTTCACATCGTGAACGCGAAGAATGTTTGCGCCGTTCCAAACCGCGAACATGGCGGTTGCGAGAGATCCGGCCAGTCGTTCCGTGACCGGAGCATCGCCCAGCAATTTCCCGATGAAAGACTTTCGGGATGTGCCGGCCAGCATCGGATGTTCGGGAAACTCTGCCGTGAGTTTAGCAAGTTTGGCGAGCAATTCTAAGTTCTGCGCCTGGGCTTTACCGAATCCGATTCCGACATCGAGTGCGATCGCCTCGGCCACGACACCATGGTCGCGGGCGATGGATATCGCGCGCCGAAAATCGCGCGCGACCTCTTCCAGAATATTTGCGACCGGCTCCTGGGAATGCATGGTCTCAAACTCGCCACGAGAATGCATCAGTATCAGACCTGCCTTCGAGCTTGCCGCGACGTCGGCGACCGCCTCATCGAATCGCAAACCGGAAATGTCATTCACGATCTCGGCGCCGGCATCGATCGCTCGTGCGGCGACTTCGGATTTGGTCGTGTCGACCGAGATCGGAATATCGAATCGTTTCGCCATCGCTTCGATCACCGGGACGACGCGCTCGACCTCTTCTTCGATCGAAACACGAACGCTTCCGGGTCGCGTCGATTCGCCACCGACATCGAGGATATCCGCTCCTTCGGCGACAAACTTTTCCGCCCTTCGCAAAGCGTCGTCCAGGCTTGGGATCGCACCGCCGTCCGAGAAACTATCCGGCGTCACATTCAAGATCGCCATCACGAGCGCGCGATCGCTGTAATCGAGATCCCGCCTTGATGTTTTCCAAATCCGCATCGCTATAAAAGTAAGAAGTAAAAAGTGAAAAGTAAATCGGTACCCGAAATCGAAACGAAAAAGAAAAAGGCGAGAGCAAACTTTAGATCCGCTCTCACCATTTACTTTTTACTTCGCCTTTCCGCAGGAGCCTACGCCGTCGCCGGATTGTTCGGTGTTATCGGCGGCAGAATCGGCTTCTTGAACCGGCTCTTCTTTTCTTCCGTTTCAGGCGTTCCGTCATCATCGGTTGCGACGGGCTCGGGATCCGAACCATCGATCGGCAGACCGGCGATCACGCGACGCATCTGAGCACTGTCGAGCGATTCATGCTCAAGAAGCGCATCGACTAAACGTTCCATCGATTCCCGATTTTCCTGCAGGATCTTCGTCGCCCGTTCATATTGCTCGGAGACGATCCGCTTCACCTCGATATCGATCTTGATCGCCGTGTCCTCCGAAAAATCGCGATGCTGTGCGATCTCACGGCCGAGGAATATCTGCTCTTCCTTCTTACCAAACGCCAGCGGTCCGAGCGCCGACATCCCGTACTGGCAAACCATTGCACGAGCAAGCTCGGTCGCTTTTTCGATATCGTTTGACGCACCGGTCGTGACGCGTCCGATGAATAATTCTTCAGCGATACGTCCGCCCATCGAGTTCGCGATCATGGCCTCGAGCTCTTCCTTCGTCCGGCCCAGCACATCGGCCTCGGGAAGGAAGAACGTGACGCCTAAAGCACGTCCGCGTGGAACGATCGTGACCTTGTGCACCGGATCGCTCTCCGGAATATTCATTCCGACGAGTGCGTGACCCGCTTCGTGGATCGCCGTCAGCCGTTTCTCCTTGTCGGAGATCACCATGCTGCGTCGCTCGGGTCCCATAAGGACCTTGTCCTTTGCAAATTCGAGATCGTTCAATGTCACAACCTTCTTGTTCAAACGTGCGGCGATCAACGCTGCCTCGTTCACGAGATTCGCAAGATCGGCACCGGTGAATCCCGGAGTTCCGCGTGCGATGACGTTTACATCAACGCCTTCATCGAGAGGGATCTTCCGCGTGTGAACCTTCAAAATGCCTTCGCGTCCCCGGACATCGGGATACGATACAACGACCTGACGATCAAAACGTCCCGGACGAAGAAGCGCCGGATCGAGAACATCGGGCCTGTTGGTCGAAGCCATCAGGATCACGCCGTCGTTCGATTCAAATCCGTCCATCTCGACTAAAAGTTGATTCAACGTCTGCTCGCGTTCGTCGTGACCGCCGCCGAGACCCGCTCCGCGATGACGACCGACCGCGTCGATCTCATCGATGAAGATGATGCACGGTGCGTTCTTTTTGCCCTGTTCGAAAAGATCGCGGACGCGGCTCGCACCGACGCCGACGAACATTTCGACAAAGTCTGAACCGGAGATCGAAAAGAACGGAACGTTAGCTTCACCGGCGACTGCTTTCGCGAGAAGGGTCTTACCCGTTCCCGGAGGTCCCATCATCAAAACGCCCTTCGGGATCTTACCGCCGAGCTTCTGAAACTTCTGCGGATCTTTTAGAAATTCGATTATCTCCTGCAGCTCTTCTTTCGGTTCGTCGACGCCAGCGACGTCCTTGAACGTCACTCGCTTCTGCTGATTGTTGAGAAGCTTTGCCTTCGACTTCCCAAAGCTCAATGCCTTGTTGCCGCCGGCCTGCATCTGGCGAAGAGTGAACGCGAGAAATCCGATCAAGAGAAGAAATGGCAGAGCCTGGACCAGAAGAAGCCAGCCGAGACCGCTTGAGGCAGCTTCCTCGCTCCACTTGACCGGACTCGCCGGATTCGCCGTGTTGAACTCATCAAGCTTCTTTTGGAGCAGTTCACGCGTCGGTTGATTTCCGATCGTGGCCACGAATTTACCGCCCGACTGATCGGTGAACTCGACGGAAGAATCTTTAAAGACCGCTTCCTTAAACTCTTTGTTGGCGATGCGCGTGACCGCCATATCGATACTCAGGTCCTGAGCGGGTTTCGTTTGTCGGGTCTGTAAAAACCAGACGAACGACAGCGCTCCGGAGATTATCACCAACCACAAAAGGACCTGTTTTGCTTTAGAACTCAATTTATAGCCTCCAAAAATCAACTTTCACCCAAAAAAGCTTTTCGTCAAAGCGTTTGGATGAATGTTCGAGAGTGCGAGTTGTTCCCGGAATAACGAGGGGTTAGAACCGGAACGCCAATCGTCGATTGTAGTTCCCAAAGGGTCATTTTTCAACCTTTATATCCATATAGCGAAGCGTGCCGTCATGCTTCACGACCCGTCCGCCGGCCGGTAATTCCACGGTTTTACCGCTCTTCCGACTTCGGATCAGACGCTCGATGGCCTGAATATTCTCCAACCCGAGACCCCGAAGGGTTCCGCGGCGGGTGCGAAGCCATGAACGGAGCGTCGCGTAAAGCTTGGTCGAATCCATAGACTTCAGATCCTTCAGCGCAAGACTTTCGGAAGCGGCGTTCGCGGATTCGCTCTTGTCGGCTTCAACGCCTCGGCGTATCAGATCCGCGGAGCGAGCCAGAGTTTTAATGATCCCGGGATTCATTTCGGCGAGTAGCGGGAGGACTTTTCGCCGAATTCGCACGCGGCTGAACTTCTCATCGTGATTCATGCGATCGGTGCGAAACTCCACGCGTCTCGATGCACAAAATTCTTCCGTGTCGGATCTTGTCGCCCACGAAAGCAGCGGCCGGATCAGACTGACGCCATCCATGTCGCGGATCGACTTCATTCCGGAGAGCCCGTCGGGGCCGCTGCCGCGGATCAGATTCAAGAGAAACGTTTCGGCTTGATCGTTCTGTGTGTGTGCCGTGAGAACGGCGAAGGCTTTATTTTTGATTGCGACGTCGCGAAGAAACTTGTATCGGGCATCGCGAGCGTGCTGTTCCAGATTTCCGGTCTTTGGAAGGCGCGTTGATTTGGAAACGAATTCGAATCCAAGCTGCGCCGTCTGCTCGCGTACGAACGCTTCGTCCTCGTCGCTCTCCGCTCCGCGCAGTCGATGATTGAGGTGTGCAACGATCGTTCGATTGAGAATCTTTTTCCGTGATCTCAATTCGTGAAGCGCGAGCATCAGACTCATCGAATCCGCACCGCCTGAAACCGCAACGACGACCGTCTCGCCATCGAACGGCAATTCAAGCTTCCGCCATTCGGTGATCAGGTTGCGTACGAACTTGTCCATGGAAGTCAGTACCACCTGGGTAGCGGGTGGTTTCTTTGCTTCAATCCAAAATCCAAAATGCGGTCGACTCCCCTCCTTCCGAAGGAGGGGTGGCAGCCGCCTCGGCTGACGGGGTGGTTCTCTCGCTGTTCGAATCTCGAGGCGTTTTCGCAAGACGTCGGTAAACCTCCAACCAAGTCGAGCCTCGTTATCTTTCTATAGACATCCGAAAGCTTTTGCCTCGAATCGATCCAACCAACGTCTTTGTGTTATCTCCCGTTGCCGGAACCACTACGCGGTCGTTGAATACTACAACGTTAAGTTCCAGTTGGCCGGGAGTCGTTACGTCAATGCATGCTTCAGCAGGCGGACTGAAGAGATTGTTCTCAAAGAGCCAATCGGGATTATCCATCTCAGCGATCTCGATCGATTTCTCGAAATTACGTACTATTGGCACTCTGCATCCGATAACTAAATACGACGACTGAATAAGAAGCGTGTCGGTGACCTTTTCATAGCGCGGCCCAAGGAAGGTGTCGACGTTAGCGATACTTTTGATAACCACGGGCGACCCTTTTGAATCTTCTATGATAATTCGGTAGTGGAATTCCGGCGTAAAGTAGTATTGGTACTTATTCGTCAGCCGCAATACGACATCAGCTTTAACTAACTCACCCAGTCGAAATTTGGTGCGCGGGAGAAATACTTTTGCCTTAGCGTTCGCACTCAACTCCAGTCCCATTTCTGGTCGACTCTCGGAAGGTTGAACAACCGCGTCCGGGCCGATTTCTTTTCTATCCTGCGCTTCGGACACCGGAGCGATACTAACGAACATGCCGAGCAGAATTAACAAAACGCCAATGCGTCTCATAGATGAATTCCATCTTTCCATTTCCCACCTTATAGCACGGCCGAAACCAGACTCTCTATTTGTACTCTTCCAAGGTCGCACGCGCTGCGTGCAGCGCGTCAGCCACCCGCCGCCGAGACGTCCCGCCAACCTGGGACTTAGAATCGAGAGTTCGATCCAGGCTCAATGCCTCCAGAACTTCGTCGCCGATCTCTTCGGAAAACTTTCGAAAGTCTTCAAACGAGAGATCGTTTAACTCGCGTCCGTCTTCGGCGGCAAAAAGTACAGCCCTTCCGACCGTGTCATGCGCGGTTCGAAACGGGACTCCTTTCTTCACCAGATAATCAGCAAGCTCGGTGGCATTCAAAAATCCGCGAGCCGCGGCCTCACGAGTGCGCGCCTCGTCGAGCGAAAGATTATCAAGGACGATCGCCGCCACCTTGAGACACCACGCCACGGTGTCCACGGTGTCAAAGACCGCTTCCTTGTCCTCCTGCATATCCTTGTTGTATGCGAGAGGCAAACCTTTCATCGTGGCGAGCAGAGCGGTGTGATGTCCGAAGACTCGTCCGGCTTTTCCCCGGATAAGCTCCAGCGCATCAGGATTCTTCTTCTGCGGCATCAGGCTCGAACCGGTCGAGACCGCGTCACTCAATTTCACGAATCCAAACTCTGTCGAGCAGTAAAGAATCAAGTCCTCGGCCATGCGCGAGAGATGGACCATCACGAGCGAGCACGCACCGACGAACTCGACTGCAAAATCGCGATCGGATACAGCGTCGAGACTGTTCCGAGTAACGCCTTCGAAATCCAATTCCCTCGCAACGGCTTCGCGATCGATCGGGAAACTCGTCCCCGCAAGTGCGGCCGAACCAAGCGGAAGAATGTTGACTCGCTTGCGTACATCCTCGAGTCGCTCGCGATCGCGTCTCAACATTTCAAAATATGCCAGGCACCAGTGTACCCAGAGTACGGGCTGTGCTCGCTGCAGATGCGTGTAACCGGGGAGAACTGCGTCGGCGTGGCGATCCGCCGCGGCTATCAGTGCGTGTTGCAAACCCACCACCACGTGGCCGATCTCATCGATATTTTCGCGGAGCCAGAGTCTGAATGCAGTAGCGACTTGATCATTGCGGCTTCGACCGGTGTGGAGTTTTTTTCCAGTATCGCCGATTAACTCGACAAGCTTTGATTCTATAAACGAGTGCACGTCCTCAGCATTGCTCTCGAGAAAGCCACTGTCCTTCGTCGAACTCTCTAACAATTGCTGCAACGAGTTAGTGATGGCGTTCCCTTCGTCGCGTGTCAGAACCTCCGCCGAGACGAGCCCGTTCGCATGCGCAATGCTCGCGCGAACATCGGCTGCAAATAGTCGACGATCGAAACGAAATGAATCATTAAACTCGGCGAACGTCTTGTCAGGAGCTTCGGTAAATCTTCCGCCCCACAGATTTTGCTTTTCAGTCATCTCGTTAGATCCAACGCCGGAACCTCGCATAAATTGTCAGGCCGATTCCAACTCCGAGTAATCCGGCTACGGTAAACCAGAAACCGTTTTCCAGATCAAATATGCCCGACTTGAAATTCATTCCCAGAATTCCGGCGATGACCGCCAGCGATCCGGTCAGCAGCGTTAGAAACGTGAGCCGCTGAACGAATGTGTTCGTCATTTGCGCCGACTTCGTCGCGTACAACTCAAAAACGCTAAGAACTGTGTCGCGCGAATTCTCTACAGCATCGACTGCGCTTTCGAAATGTTGATTCAGCATCTTGTACTGCTCGGCCGAATCCGACTCGGCGATCTGGTG
Source organism: Acidobacteriota bacterium (assembly GCA_003223025.1). Lineage (GTDB taxonomy): Bacteria > Acidobacteriota > Blastocatellia > Pyrinomonadales > Pyrinomonadaceae > OLB17. Next base: position 78,311 of record QHXR01000015.1, on the reverse strand, counting down.
AAAGTCTGCACGCGACAGTGCGTAAAAAATTTCGCGATGCGGTACGAGCCAGCGCCGCAGCCGCGAGACATCTCTTCTCAAACCGACCATCATTTTTATGAAATCTTCGGTCTCGATCTCCTTCTTCAAAATGCCTTCGTCTATCATGTCGACGCGCCGCTCAAGCTCGTCAACCGCGCGAAAATACGAAACGATGTTCAGATCCAGTAGCGTCGCCAGAAAACTTTCAGAGTCCAGTTTGCCGAGCGGCGTTTCGCCTTTTTCCCTTTCGCGGAATTCATTGAAATACTCGACCTCTCCGTCGTGAACTGTGAGAACGAAGTTCTTTCCAACGATGTAGTCGACCATCAGACGCTGGGGCGATTCGTTCTCTTTTGTGACGACGGAGTCGACACAAAATCGAAAGAAAGTCTCGAAACGATCTATGTCCAGCAGACCGGAATCCCGAACGACCGCCCTGCAGGGAACGTGCTCGACCTTGAGCGAGGCGGTTACTTTGCCGAGCAGCGGCTCATCGCGCTTCAGGACGTTGACCCACAGCAACTGATTTTCTTTCAGTTGCTCGATGTCGATCTCGTCGAGGCTTACCTCGTCGTCATGTCCTTTCGCGTCGTAAAGATACGCCTTAACATCTTCCATAAATCGTTGCGAAATTATAACCGATATGTGGTCCATTGCCGTTTTGCCGATGACCGCGTTATGTTATTCCATAAATATAAAGGCAGAGATCTCGCTGGCCGATACACTCGGTAACGGCCGTGTTTCTGCCTTGAATGAGCAATGAAAAAGATAAACAAAGTCGTTCTCGCCTACTCCGGCGGGTTGGATACATCGGCAATGCTGTTGTGGTTGAAAGAAACTTACGACTGCGAAGTCGTGTGCTATTGCGCCGATGTTGGCCAGGGCGAGGAGCTTACCGGTCTCGAGGAAAAGGCAAAAGCGACCGGAGCGTCGAAGCTTTACGTCGAAGATCTTCGTGAAGAATTCGTTCGCGATTTTGTCTGGACGGCAGTCAAAGCGAACGCTCTATACGAAGGCGTTTATCTTCTCGGCACGTCGCTCGCGCGCCCCGTGATCGCAAAGCGACAGATCGAGATCGCACGGAAGGAGGGCGCCGACGCCGTCGCTCATGGTGCGACCGGAAAAGGAAACGACCAGGTTCGTTTCGAATTGACGTACTACGCGCTTCAGCCCGACATCCAAGTCGTCGCTCCGTGGCGCGAATGGGAATTCAAAGGACGCGCGGATCTGATCGCGTATTGTCAGCAGCACGGGATCCCTGTGACCGCGACAACAGCGAAGCCGTATTCAATGGATCGAAATCTGATGCACGTCTCGTACGAAGGCGGGATTCTCGAGGACCCGTGGGCTGCTCCGCCTGAAGATATTTTCCTAATGACGAAATCGCCTGAAAAGGCGACCGATCAACCTCAGGAGATCGTGCTGACATTTGAAAAAGGCGAGCCGGTCGCTATCGACGGCGAAAAGTACGGCGCGGTCGATCTACTTGCGAAGCTGAATCATCTCGGCGGCGATCACGGGATCGGGCGCGTCGATCTGGTCGAGAATCGATTCGTAGGAATGAAGTCGCGAGGTATCTATGAAACTCCCGGTGTGACAATTCTGATGGTCGCCCATCGCGCGCTTGAATCGATCACGATGGACCGCGAGGTGACACGCCTGCGCGATTCCCTTGGGACCAAGTTTGCCGAGTCTGTGTATTACGGATTCTGGTTCGCACCCGAGTTCGAGATCCTCCGCTCGATGATCGATCAAACCCAGGAGACTGTTTCCGGCGACGTGCGTTTGAAACTCTACAAAGGCAACGTCATCGTCACCGGACGTAAGTCGCCGAACTCACTCTATCGAGAACGCGTCGTAACTTTCGAAGACGACGCCGGAGCCTACGACCAACACGACGCGGAAGGATTCATCAAGCTCCAGGCTTTGAGGTTGAGATTGAGGAACATGGAATAAATTTCATTTTGGATTTTGGATTTTGGATTTTGGATTGAAGAGAGGACCTCTCATGGTCGGTTGTTTTAGCTAATAGCTAATGGCTATTAGCTATTTTTTTACCGCAGCTACTAAAACCACTCTACCTGGCGAGACTTGTTCGACATTGCGGACGGCGAATCCTGCTTTGTCTGCGATCGCATGTATTTCCGCTGCTCTAAATCCCTTCCTTATCGAGAGCGATCCGTCTTCGCGCACGAGGGGCGAGATCCGAAATGCGGCGCAGAGAAACTTGTATGCAATGAATGGTACAACGTCGCGATGAAGATCGATGACGACGATGCCGCGATGCGCGACGCGGGACATTTCTTTTAATACGATCGGGATCTGATCGTCGGTCAGGTGATGAAAGAAGAGTGACGAGATCGCGTAGTCGAAGCTGTCGTCAGCAAATGGAAGTTGAAATGCGTCGCCGCGAACCGAGGAGATCTGGCTAAATTGAAGCGACTCGGTATGCGTCGTTGAAGATGAGATCGGGTTGAGATCGATCCCGACAAGCGTCGCGTGACGATCGGTCGAATCGGCGAACGTAGCGATCATGCGGAGCAGCTCACCTGATCCGCAGCCGACGTCGAGAACACTGAAGGTTCGAAGATCTTTTTCTTCGATCTCACGCAGAAGAGTTTTCTTCAACGCACGCCCGTCTCCGAAATGTCGATTGATGAACGCGATCTCGCGAAGGAAGGTTTGATATTCCTCGGGTGTGTAGTCGCCGGTATCTATCCGCTCCGGCTCAGTCGCGCGTTTGTCGAACACGGGAAGAGGATATCACCGCCGAGGCGCGGAGAAAGAATTTTTGCACGCGAATCACGCGAATGAAGAATTCTTTTATTCGCTTTCATTCGCGTTATTCGCGGGCAAATTCTTTTTTCGTCTTTCGCGTATTTCGCGGGCAATCTTTCTTAGCTTAGAAACCCGCGGAACTTCTCTTTCGAGCCGGAATAGTCCGGGAAAAGTTTCTTCAGATCTTTCGTACCGAGATGTTTCGAAGCGACTTCAGAGAAGACGTCGCGGAAGTCGGTTGTAACGGCGAGGTCGCGGCCTTCGTTTAGTTGATCGTTCTTTAGTCCTTTGAAATCGCCGTAGACCTTTCCTCCGCGAACCGAGTTTCCGAGTACGAGCATCGCGTTGCCGTGACCGTGATCTGTTCCGCGTCCTCCGTTCTCGCGAGCGGTGCGTCCGAATTCGGACATCGTCAGCAGAATGACATCGTCCATTCGTGGGCCGAGATCGGTCGCGAACGCGGCTATAGACTGGCTAAACGTCCTTAGGAAATTCGCGAGCTGTCCCTGCGACCCGCCCTGGTTTGTATGTGTATCCCAGCGGATGTCGTTGCCGGTGTCGGTAAACGCAACCTCAAGACCGATGCCCGCTTTTATTAATTGTGCGATCTGCATTAACGATCGGCCGAATTGAGTGTTCGGGTAAACGGCGTCGTTCTCGGGTTTGTACTGCGACGGATTCGCCTGCTTTAGAAAATTCACCGCTTCGAAAGTTTCCTTTCCGGTCTCGCCAAGCGAGTCCTTCGCGTTCTCTTGATAGATGCCTTCGAAACCGCCTTTGAAATTTTGCGTGTAGAGCCCGGCCTTGATCGCAAAGTCGGAAAGGTTCGTCATCGCAACCGACGGAGCTTTTCCGTAGAGCGCTCGCGGCAAAGACGACGTCATCGAGACCGAACGAAATGGCGACGCGTTTTTTTCCTCGAGCGATTGTACTGCGCGATTGAGCCAACCATCGCGTGTTCCCTTATTTCCCGGCGTGCCGGATTCCATGTAATCCTGCGCATCGAAATGCGAGCGCGTGTTGTCGGGTGAACCGACAGCGTCGATGATGGCGAACTTTTTATCTTTCCAAAACGGTGCAAGCGCGCTCATCGATGAGTGTAATCCGAAGTGCCCATCCAGATCGATGGCACCGTTCGTCTTTCCCGGCTGCGGGACCGCGATCGTCCGGCGAAGATCGTAGTACGCACTGTCGCCGTGCGGGACGATCATGTTCAATCCGTCAACCGCGCCGCGTTGGAAAACAGTCACGAGAACTTTCTTTTTCCCGTAAGCGCTTTTTGAAGTCTGTGCCGATGCGAACTGGTGAAGGAATTCCGGAGCCGCCGCCATCAAGCCAAAACTCGCCAAACCGATGCCGCTTGTCTTTAGAAAATATCGTCTGTCCATGATTACTACCTCTGAGGAGCGTCAGTTTATTAGACGCGGCTTAGGCGGAGATGGTCAATTTTTATTTTGTCAGAGTGCGCGATTTATCGCGTAGTTCAGAGTGCGCGATTTATCGCGTAGTTGCCCTAGTGATTTATCGCTGAGTTCTGAGCTCGCAGACCACGGGCTGAAGCCCCGCGTGAACTACGCGATAAATCGCGCACTCTGAACTCAATCAATCAAAATCTCATCAACAAAGATCCACGGATCGCCGCCGGCACCCGGATGCCATGACGGGATCTTTCCAAAATTGAATGCACGGACGCGAACGTACCGGGCGCTAACCGGAGTGATCGACTGTCGAAATTCCTTCGCCATCGAATTCATCTCCTGCTGCGGATATCCAGGTTTGATCTCGGCGACGCGCGTGAAATTTATGCCGTTGTTCGATGTCTCAAACTCGATGCGATCCGGCATCCAGATCCATGATCGAGCCGCTTGCAGAAAACTTCCGCCGACGGATCTGATCTCGGTTTGTTTCTGCAGGTCGATCACGGCTTCGAATGTCTTGCCTTCATAACCCTGCCATTCGCCGCTTGCGAAATTAGGAGTACCGCGAAGCCCGTCAACGATCGCGTCGTCACCGCCGCCCGGATATTGCGAGCTGTATTGCGACAGCAGTTTCACTGTCCAATCGTTCGCACGTTTGCTGAAGTTAGCCTCCACTCTCATGCTCTCGCTGCGCATGTGCGGGTTTACCGCGAAGGCTTCGATTCTAGACGTCTCACTGATCGTGAATGGTCCGGTATAGGGCTGCGACTTCCGTGCGTATTCTTCGCCGTAGTTGTCGATCGAATACATGATGCGATCGTTCCGGCCAAGCGCTTTTATCGTGACAGTCGTCTTGTCGCGAAAGATGCGTGAGCCCTCGATGACCGGAATCGCGACCCGATTGGAATAGATACTCGACGTCGAAACATGCTCAAAAACTTTATCGTTCGGCTTATCGCTCATGTCGAACTCGAGAACACCGCCGGACATTATCTGCTCTTGCACGATGTACGAAGTAGTCTGCGGCCGTCCGTTCCACTTCGCCGAATTAACGTAGATTTTCGTTTGCGAAACTTTCGGTGCGCGCACGATGAACTTCTTTCCGTTCTCGAGATTGAAGACGATCTGCTTGAAGAGCGGAGTTCCGAGATCGTAGCGCGACGTACCGGGCACGACCGGATAGAAGCCGCTCGCGCTCAAGACGTACCACGCCGACATCTGCCCGCAGTCTTCGTTGCCGATCAAACCGTCCGGCGTCGGTTTGTAAAATTCGTCCATTATCCGCCGCACTCGATACTGCGTCTTCGATGGCGCACCCGTGTAGTCGTACAGATAAGCGATGTGATGCGACGGCTCGTTACCGTGTGCGTACTGGCCCATTAGGCCGGTGACGTCCGGCTGCTCGCGGCCCGAGAGCTTTGTCTCGGTCGTAAAAAGCTCATCAAGCTTTTGATTGAATTTCGAGGTCCCGCCCATCAGGTCGATCAGTCTCGTCACGTCGTGCGGGACGAAGAACGAATACTGCCACGAATTCCCTTCGGTGAAATGGAAAGTGACCTCCTGCGGTGCGAACGGTTTGATAAAGCCGCCGTTCAACCTCGGTCGAAAAAAACGCGATTCCGCATCGAACAAGTTCTCGAAATTTTGCGCGCGGTCTTTGTAGTACTCGATGTCGGTAGAAAGTTTCTTTAGATACTCATCATCGCCCGCCGACTTTTTTTCATTCAATGTCCGGCGGTTAAAAAGTCCCGACGCCATGCTCATGATGCACCAATCGTCGTACGCATACTCGAGCGTCTTCGATACCGATTCGTTGTCATCTTCGCTCGAGATGTAGCCGCGTTTTTTGTATGCAGCTAATCCGAAGTGATCGAGCTCGGCCGAATGCTTCGCCGCGGCGTATGCTTTTTCGTAATCGAATCCCTGGATATTTTTCGCCATCGCGTCGGCGATCACAGACACTGCGTGATAGCCGATCATCGTGTCGGTTTCTTCGCCCCACAGTTCCCAAACAGGCAGACGACCTCCCTGTTCGTAGATCCGAATGAAAGTGTTTATAAAATCGACCGTGCGTTTTTGATCGATGATCGTGTAAAGCGGATGCGCGGCTCGGAACGTGTCCCAGAGGGAGAAGACGGAATATTGGCTTTCTTCGTGACGCGGTGACGCGGAGACAGGGGGACGCGGCGATTTATTTGCGGCGCCATCACCGCGTCTCCGCGTCTCACCGTCTCCGCGTCGCAAAGATTCTCCGCGTCGCAACATATGAACTTTTCCGTCATGTCCCTTGTAACTTCCATCGACGTCACTGAAGACACTCGGATGGATCATCGTGTGATAGAGCGCGGTGTAGAAGTTTGTCGTTTGATCATCCGTTCCACCTGAGACTTCGATCTTTGACAGCTCTCTGTTCCACGCCGCTCTTGCATCCGCGCGAACCTTGTCGAAATTCCAACCGGGAAGCTCGGCTTCGAGATTCTTTCGCGCGCCTTCGATGGAGACGTAAGAGATTGCGACTTTGAGAAGTATCTGCTCGCCCTCTTTCGTGTCGAATCCGAAGAAGAGGCTGTCGTCTTTCTCATCGTCCAACTGAGACGGGCCACCCGAACCGTAACCCTTGAAGGCTTTCGAAAATTCGGCGATGAAATAGACGGTCTGATTCTTCGCCCACGAAGCCGACTTTCGAAAGCCTTCGACCCGACGATCGCCTATCACTTTCACGTCGCGATCGAGAGTTTTGTCCCGCCAGAGAAGATCGAGATCGATTCCTGGCGTCCTTGATTTTGGAAACGTGTAGCGGTGAAGCCCGACGCGAGTTGTTGCGGTGAGTTCCGCAAGCAGTTTTCTGTCATCGAGGCGAACTGAGTAATAGCCGGGCTCCGCGACTTCATCGGCGTGAGAAAACGTGGAAGAGAAACCGAAAGGCTCCTTTCCAAAGTGCCGGGCGGAATCGGCGGTCGGCATAAACAAAATATCGCAGCCATCCGGAATCCCCGTCCCACTCAGATGCGTGTGCGAGAAGCCGTAGATGATGTCGTCGCTATAGTGATATCCGGATGATCCATCCCAGTTGTCGGTGCGTGTGTCGGGCGAGAGTTGCACCATCCCGAACGGCAGAGTAGCTCCGGGAAATGTGTGACCGTGTCCGCCGGTGCCGATGAATGGATTTACCCAGCGGGTAAAGTCGAGCGGCTGCGCGGCGGCGGTTTGCAGAAGGCAGAAAGCGGAAAGCAATAAGAGAAACTTGCGCATAATTTCTAGCGAACTAATTGACGTCAACGGACTGGACCGAGGTAAACGGACTGGACCGGAGGTCAACGGACTGGACCGCAGGCAGCCTGCCTGCTACGCCGAGGCTTCTGAAGGCGTGAACGACTATGATTCGACAATACACAGGCTGACGTCGGCCGAAGCGGCGACGTGCAGGCAGGCTGCCTGCGGTCCAGTCCGTTGATGTCGTTCCAGTCCGTTGACGACGCGTCAGTCGATGTCAGTGCACAAACTCCCCACCACCTGCTTGCCTCAATCCCTGACCTTTTATGCCGTATCGGAATCGAAAAGCAGCATCGCCGCCGCGATGGTTGTAGCGGATCGAGATCTTATGCAGCCCTTTCTTCAACGGTACGATTGCCGACTTCACCTTTCGATCTTTTGTGCCGGCGTCGTCGATGATCATCTCGCCGGCGAGTACGATCGTCGCGTCCCACGTCGAGTCGACTTGAAACTCATACAGGCCGTCAGCCGGAATCGTGATGTATCCGTCGTATGTCAATGCGAATGGCTGTTTGATATCCACGCCTTGATTCGCGAACTGGTTTACGAAAATCGATTTCGTCTCGCCGGTCTTTCGATCGCTCCCAGGAACGATGAGCTCATAATTTACTCCTTGAATATTCGAAGACGCCACGACCGCCTCGCGCATCGCGTCACGGATGATCGTCGTTGCATACACCGAGCTCTTTCGTCCGCCCGGCTCGACGACGATCGTCTTCAACGTCACGACCTGGCGCGGATTCAAACTGATCTCGATAGGCTTGTCGTATGGCGGCGAAGTGTCATTCGGAGTCGTGCCATCGATCGTGTAAATGATCCGCGTACCCGGAGCAGGATTTAATGTGATCGAGACTTTCTCATCGTCCGTGATCACGTTGCTCAGGCCCGATGGCTCCGGCATTCGATAATTCACATTCTGCGCAGCAAGCCGCGGCAGATTGAGAGCAAGACGTCGCTGAAAGTCTGCGTAATTTTTATCTTCGGGTTTCGACCATAGAACTTCCGCGAGCGCGACCATCCGCGGGAACGCCATGTACTCGACTTGCGACGGCGTCTGCATGTACTCGGTCCAAAGATTCGCCTGACCGCCGATGATGTATTTCGCTTCTTCTGCTGTCAGCTCCTTCGGAACGGGGTCAAACGAGTAAACTTTTTCAAGCGGAACATAACTCCCGATGTTGAGCGGCTCGTACGCCGGATCGCCCTGGCCGTAATCGAGATAGACATAATCGGTCGGAGTCATTATCACGTCGTGCTTCGACTTCGCCGCTTCGATCCCGCCCTTCATTCCGCGCCACGACATGACGGTCGCATTCGGCGCGAGACCGCCTTCGAGGATCTCGTCCCAGCCGATGATCTTTTTGCCTTTTGAGTTGATGAACTTTTCGATTCGACGAACGAAGTAGCTCTGGACTTCATGCTCGTCTTTCAGATTTTCTTTCTGCTTTAATGCTTGGACAAACGGCGATTCTTTCCAGTGATCTTTCAACACTTCGTCGCCGCCGATGTGGATGTAGGGCGAGTCGGGAAAAAGTTTGATCGTCTCTTCGAGGACGTCTTCGAGAAACTTGAACGTCTCTTCGGTCGGACAATAGACCTCTTTGAAAATTCCCCACGTCGTCTGAACTTTGAATTTGTAATCCGTCTTGCAGCCGAACTGCGGATAAGCCGCGAGCGCCGCCGACGCGTGACCGGGTAACTCGATCTCCGGTACCACGGTGATGTGTCGTTCCTTCGCGTACTCAACGACGTCTTTGATCTGCTCGCGTGTGTAGGATCCGCCGTGCGGAATTCCGTCGCCGATATACGGCGTGAGGTTGCGCTCCTTTACGGTCTCGGGACGCATCGATCCGATCTCGGTGAGCTTCGGATATTTTTTGATCGGAATCCGCCAGCCCTGATCGTCGGTAAGATGCCAATGAAAGTAATTGAACTTGTACTGCGACATCAGGTCGATGAACTTCTTTACGAATTCGACGGGCATGAAGTGGCGAGCTACATCGAGGTGCATGCCTCGGTATCGGAAGCGGGGAGAATCTTGTATTTGAACGACAGGAATTTGAATGGTGCTGACTGAAGTTTTAGGAGGCATCAGTTGCATCAGGGTTTGCAGTCCGTAGAATCTGCCCGACACTTCGAAAGCTTGGAGTCGTATTCCGTCCTTTTCCACGACCAAAGAATACCCCTCACTGGGATGCATGTAGTCGACACCGCCGGTTATGAAAATGGCTTTTCTCTTGCCAAACTTAGAGACAACTTTGAGCTCGAAACCGAAATTCTTCGCTATATATGCATTCAGTGCCACAGCAATTGGCCGGTCCTCCCGCCTGTGCGCGAGTATTACGGTTTGCGGATCAATTTCGAAGAATCCTTCCCCTGCCTTTACCGATTGTGGTTTCGGGACGATATCAATCTCGCTCGCCCGCGCGGACACGGAAACGCTGCACAGGAACATCAGTAGGAGTCCGACAAAAGCTAGTTTCATATTTTGATGATGAAGGCGGAAGCCCATTCAAATTTTGGATTTCGGATCACGAATTCCGTTGGTCGTCGTGCTCAGGATTATTTCACAAGTCCCGTAGGAATTTCGAGGCAGCGTCTTAGCTCGCGTATGCGAGCGACAGCATGTAGCCCCCAGCATAAGCTGGGGGTAAGACACAAATAGGGTGAGCTCGCGTAGCGAGCGGCAGACGAATTTTCTTCGTGATCTGTCGCTCGCATACGCGAGCTTTGTCGTATTTGCGCCGTTACCCCCAGCTAAGGCTGGGGGCTACATGCTGTCGCTCGCTACGCGAGCTAAGAATTCCCTTCCACCAAACGCCGGGGTCCATCGAATATCGCTCCGGTCGATCCGTCGACCCGTTGATCCGTCGATCCGTCCGTCGATCCGTTGATCCGTCGACCCGTCCGTCGATCCGTCGATCCGTCAGTCGATCCGTTGATCCGTCGATCCATCCGTCGATCCGTCGATCCATCCGTCGATCCGTCGATCCGTCGATCCGTCGATGCGTCGATCGAACGTGCTCCCTGCTCCAATCCAAAATCCAAAATCCAAAATTTTTTTCGCGGCCTGTCTTTCTCCCAAACCCCGCCGCACTGTCTGTCAGAAGCGATGCTTCATTCCTAAAAATTAAAGAACGAACAGGGGAAGTTTTACCATGAAAAAGTTATCAATCAATCTCACACTCGTACTCTCACTTCTGCTTTTTGGTTTCACGGTTTCTGATGCGCAACTCGCGGATGAGATCCGTCCGTTCGACTTCAGTAACGACTTTTACAAGAGCAACGGCATCATCGCCGGCACGCTCATAGATCGCCGTAACGGCGAGGATAAAAAGTCGGTGTTCGACACGCCGACTGATCCGGTCACGTACACGAATGTCAGGATCCTTGAAACGATGCCGGGCTATTCTGCCGACGGCAGCGCGATCTATTGGAATCTCTACGCCTTCGCGACTTTGGACAGTTTTATAACGAACGCTGCCGGCTACCGTGCGTATGAGATCGCTAAAACATATCCGGTCTATGTCTTTCCGAGCTCGTTCGTCCGGGACTCGTACCGGCAGTCCGCACTGATCGCGACCGATAGCTCTTACTTTCAGAACAATCCGTTGGGCATCGGAGTTCTTGTCAACGTCGAGTTCAATCCTCGAATATCTCGGTCGGGGCAAAAGACGCTCAACATTCTCGCTCAACGCAACGGAACTTCGGCCGAGGGGACGCCGATCATCCGCACGCTGACGGAACTCAGAAGCCTTGCCGACGAGGGTCTTGTCATCATGCAAACCGATGACCGGACACCGGTGGTCGTCGCGAAGATCATTCAATTCCCGGAGCGCGGTGGAATAACACCGGATGCATATCTGACGTATGTGACACAGCCGGACGGAAAGCCGCTCGCGGCCGAGGAACACTTCGTTACGAAATTCGAGTGCCTGCAAGACGGAAGCCGTCTCTGCTTGTAAAAGTTGCTATCGGAGGTTTTGAAGAAAAGCCTCGAGCTCAACCGGGATCGGTCGATCAAAAGCGACGCCTTCTCCGGTGACCGGATGTGTGAATGCAAGTTTTTCGGCGTGCAGGAAAAAGCGGTTGAGGCTCTCAACCGCTCTTTTTGTATCCGAATCGGAGATCGTGTTGTCACGGCCTTCGTTGTAGGTTGCGTCGCCGACGACGGGATGATTTATCGATGCGAGGTGGACGCGGATCTGATGCGTGCGGCCGGTTTTGATATCGACATCGAGCAGTGCGAATTTTTCAAACCGTTGCCGCACTTTCCAGAGCGACAGAGCAACTCTCCCGCTTCGGGCCACGGTCATCTTTGTGCGATGCCATCGATCGCGTGCGATCGGACGGTCGATCGTCCCGGTATTGTCACGCGGACTTCCGTGAACGAGTGCAACGTAGGATTTGGAAACTGTTCGATTGCGAAACTGTTCCGCGAGTGCTTCGTGAGTCTGTTCATCTTTCGCGACAACGATAAGGCCGGACGTGTCTTTGTCGAGACGATGAACGATTCCAACTCGATTCCGAATCTGAAATTCGTTTTGCGTCAGAGCGTTGGCAGACAAAAGGTCGGAACCGCCTGCGGTAGCGGGCGGTTGGCCGTCGGGATCGCGCGACGCGCTGGTTTCGCGAGTTAAACCGCCCGCTACCGCAGGCGGTTCCGACCTGAAGTGCCACGCAATCGCATTCGCGAGCGTACCTGAACTGACCCCGGCTCCCGGATGCACGACCATTCCCGCCGGCTTGTTGATCACCGCTAAATATTCGTCTTCGAAAACGATGTCGAGCGGAATGTTCTCCGGTTCGAACTTCGCGACCGGAGCCTCCGTGAGATCGACGTCGATCACGTCACCGTCGTGAAGTTTGTATGACGCTTTCGCTTCTTTTTCGTTGACGAGTATGTCGCCGTTCTCGATCAACCGCTGAAGCCGCGATCGCGACCATCCTTCGATCTGTTCGGTGAGATACGCGTCGAGACGCTTGCCGGCATCATCGGGAGAAGGATGGAGGATTGAGGATGATGATTCTGTGGTCACAGGTAAGTGTACGTTAGGGCTTCGTGAAACGACTTTTAAGCAGACGAATGGATTCGTCGGTAATTCGGTAAGTATTCTCGTAGCGAAGTTTTTTTTGCGCGCGCGATGCACGTTCCACGCCCATTATCCCGGAGGCGATGTAAGTATTGCCGTCCTTCGTCACTTGATCCGGCTGGGTTACGAACCGTGTCGGATAACCGGAGGTACCGCCGAACAATTTGTTTGCATCGAGATCGTTATAAGTGGTCTTTGTGTAGGTCTGATCGTTAGGGTCGACAGCAATGAATGAATCGTCGAACATCCCGTCGATATCGGGCCAACTCGACGATCCGAGAAAGCGTAGCATCAACTGCGTGTTGGTCACTTTTAGAGAAGTCGCAAGATTCGTTAAGGGAGTGACGGCGTCGAGATCAGGCCTGACAAGGTTCTGTCGACCGCTCACATCAACAATCGAATCGATCCGATCAATTTTGAATTCCGATCGCGCCCAACTTAGGTGGCCGAACGAAGGCATAAACGAGTTAACGAGACGCCCGGTTACATCCACCTCGAGGATGAAATTCGTTTCCGCCGCCAGCGAGTCTAAGAACTTGCGCGTCTTTCGATTGTCCTTCGACTGTGAAAAATCGGTCACGGCAAAGTAGTCCCCATTATTGCAGCCGGCGCTGTACAAAAAGGAATCGCCGCCGTCGACTCTGCCCACGGTCGACAAAGTCATCAATGCCTTTACCCTAATCGTGCCTGTCGTGTGAGTACCTTCTGAGAATGCCGAACAGAACTCTGTCTGCTGTGCGGTAACAGAACCCGCAAATATTAGAAGTGATATCGAGATTAGCCAAAGTCGCATATTACTCTGCGGCGACGCTCTCGGGAGTTCCCGCCCTTAGTCTCCAAATCATAAACACGATCGACGCTGCGGCAACTAGCAAACTCACCAACTGTGATGTAGACAGTCCCGTCATTGTAGTCAATCCAAAAAGATCGCCTCGCGGATCGTCTCGGATGAACTCGATCGAGAATCGGAAGATCGAATATATGATGCCGTATGCGATCAAAACTTGTCCGTCGAATTTCTTTCGCTTGTGCAGCCAGAATAGAAAACCGAATACGATGAGCATCGTGAACGATTCGATGAGCTGCGTCGGATAAAGATAAAGCGCGTCGCCTTCGGGGCCGTAAGTCGGAACGCCGGTGTACTCGTGTCCGGCCTCGCTGAAATGAACGCCAAAAAATAGATCGGTCGGTTTTCCCCAACAGCATCCGGCAGCGAAACAGCCCTGTCGTCCGAACGCCTGCCCGAGAGCTAGCGCAGGTACAAAAGCATCCGCGACTTTCCAAAAAGGCAGCTTATAAAATCTTACGAGAAAGACGACCGCGAGAAATCCTCCGATCAAACCGCCGTAGTACACGCCGCCCGAACGGAGAAAATCGAGCGTGAAGACCTGGACGTTATCTTCGACAAAGAACATCAGGATCTTCGATCCGAGAAGCCCGCCGATCAAAGTCCAAAGTCCGAGATCGTAGATTCTCTCACGCGGAAGCCCGTCACGCGCTCCGAGCCGCGACGCAACAAAAAGCGCGAGCAACATCCCGACCGCCAGCCAGACGCCGTAAGTCGTGACGGGAAAATTACCGATGCGAAAAATCTCTGGATACATAAATTTTCATCATTACGTAATTACCTAATTACTTAATTACGTAATTACTTAATGAAAGATCTTACGCGGTACCAAGTTTGGATTGCGATCCCTTCTTCTTCGAAAGAAACATATCCAATATCAGTAACCCCGCTCCGACGCAGATCGCCATGTCGGCGACGTTGAATGTCGGGTAATGCCATCCGCCGAATTGAACGTCGATGAAATCGATCACGTATCCGAGTCGAAGTCGATCGGTTACGTTGCCGGCGATTCCGGCGAGCAATAGCGCAAGCGATCCAAGAATCCGGTCATCGGTTCGCGGCGTTCGCCAGAAGAAATAGAGGACGAGTGCGGCCGCGATGAGCGCTACAACCGACAATCCCCATCGTCCGGTGTTTCCATGATCGTCGAGCATGCTGAACGCGACACCAGTGTTGTGCGCGTATGCGAAGTTCAGAAATCCGGGGATCACGGAAATGTCGTCGCCGAACCGCAGACGACGCACGGCCCAGGCCTTTGTCGTCTGATCGATCAGAAAAACCCCGCCGGTGATGGCGAGGTATGCAAGCTTCCAAAGTAGATCTTTTTTATTCACGCAAACCTTTGATGCTTGTAAGTACGCGACGAATGCCGAAACAGTTCTCTATTCGGTATACGGAAACACTTTTTTCGGAGCCTTGTATCGGCTCCACCAATCAGCGTAGCAAACGTCGGTGCATCCGATCGCATACGTCACGACTTTCCATTTGCCGGCCGTCTTCTTCAGAAGAGCGAAGAAGTTATTGTCGAACGCTCCGGACTCAACGGCGTCGGCGTAATTAGTTTTCGCGTAGTTCGGCGTCCCGCCGTTTGCTCCTTGCGGAGTTCCTCCGATGTACGCCCAGTTTCCGTAAACGTTAAAATTGTCGGCGACGAATACGACTTTCTGTTTGAGATCCTTCTCGACCGGAATCCGTAGCGCATCGAGTATCGCCTTTCGCTCCGGCGAACCTTTCTCCGGCGTGTAAAGCGATTGCGCGGCGATCGAAGTCGCGAGCAATACGAACAGAAATATCGTTTTCATACCCACCATACGAGTCTGTGTCTTCTCCACCTTCAGTTCCCGTTCTGTGTCTTTCGGTTTTGATCCGTGTATTCCGTGGTTTACTAAACCTGATTAACCACGGAACACGCAGAATAAAACGGAATAGACGGATCAGGATTAAGACACGGATAGAGCTACGCTGACGCCGACTTCTCGATCTCAGTCAACGCAGCCGCGCATCTCTCGCAGACCGTCGGAAACTTTTCAAATTCACCGACGCGCGTCGAGTAGTTCCAGCAACGTTCGCACTTCGTGCCGTCCGCTTTTTGGATCTCGACCTTCATCGCATCGCCTTCGTGAACTTCGACCTGCGAGACGATGAAAATATAACGTAACTGTTCGAAGTAATCGAGCAAGAAACGAGTCGTCTCGGCGTCCGTCGTCAGTATCACTTTTGCCTCGAGCGACGAACCGATCTGCTTCGCGTTTCGAGCTTCTTCCAACGCTTTCAGAACTTCATCGCGGATCGAGAAAACGCGCTCCCAACGCGTGAGCAGATCAGTGTCGGCCGTCTCCGGTTTCGCGAACTCCGCGATGTGGACCGAAGGAATCGTCTGGCCGGGAATGCTTTCCCACGCTTCGTCGGATGTGAAGACGAGGATCGGCGACATCAGTCGACAGAGCGAGTCCGTGATCTGATAAAGCGCCGTCTGCGCCGAGCGTCGTTCTTTCGACTTCGGAGCAAAGATGTAGAGCCGATCTTTGATGATGTCGAAATACCGCGCCGATAACGCGACGGTGCAGAAGTTATAGATCGCGTTGTACGCCGCCTGGAAATTGTATTCCGTGTAACCGTTCACGACCTTCGCGATCACATCGTTCAAGCTCGCGAGCGCCCAACGATCGATCTCGAGCATCTCGTTTTCCGGAACCGAATCCGTCGCGACATCAAACCCGTCGAGATTTCCGAGTGCGTACCGGAGCGTGTTGCGAAACTTTCGATACGCATCGACGACGCGCGAAAGGATCTCATCCGAACATCGAACGTCTTCGGTGTAATCGACCGCCGCGGCCCACAGACGCAGGATCTCGGCACCCGACTTGTCGATGATCTCCTGCGGAGCCGTGACGTTTCCGATCGATTTGCTCTGCTTACGACCTTCGCCATCGACGACCCAGCCGTGTGTGATGATCTGCTTGTACGGCGCGGAATTGTGTGCCGCGATACCGCAGCTCAGACTCGAGTTGAACCAGCCGCGATATTGATCGCCGCCTTCGAGATAAACGTCCGCCGGAAATCGAAGAGTATCGCCGCGTGTTTCGAGAACGGCGACGCAGCTCGAGCCGGAGTCGAACCAAACATCGAGGATGTCAGTCTCCTTTCTGAAATCCGCACCGCTGCATTTCGGACACTTAAATCCTTCGGGCAACAACTCGCTCTCCGGTCGCGCGTACCATGCGTCGGCGGTTTCTTTAGCGAAGATGTCCGCGACATGATCGATGATCTTCGGATCGGCGATCGCTTCATCGCACGCCTGGCAATAGAACACGGGGATCGGAACTCCCCACGAACGCTGCCGAGAAACGCACCAGTCGGGACGGCCCTTGAACATGTTCGTCATACGACCTTCGCCCCACGATGGATACCAATTCACCCGCTGTATCTCTTGAAGTGCCTGTTGGCGAAGCGGCGTAACGCCAGCGTCCCGCTGGCTGTCCGGAGTGCGTCCCGCACTCCGGGCGTCGTCGTCGGGAGCGAGACGCTCCCGCGCCAGCCGCCGAGACGGCGGCGTTACATCCGACGGCGGCGTTACTTCATCCATAGACACAAACCATTGGGGTGTCGCGCGAAAGACGACCGGGTTCTTGCATCGCCAGCAATGCGGGTAACGGTGCTGATACTTTTCGGAGAAAAGCAGCATTCCGTTTTCGCGGAGAAACTCGACGATCTTCGGATTCGCGTCGAAGATATTCATCCCGCCGAAATGTTCGACCTCAGCGATGAAATTTCCCGCGGCGTCGACCGGATTGTAGATCTCGAGCCCGTATTTTTTACTGATATGAAAATCGTCCGCACCGTGACCGGGAGCTGTGTGAACGCATCCGGTTCCGGATTTTCCGGCCGACTTGTTTTCGAATCGCACATCGAGCTCAACTTCGGCATCGGCTTCGCCAAGCGTTACGTGTTCGCCGTTCATGATCAGCGATGTTCGATCGATCCACGGATGTTTTGCTTCCAGCCGATCAAGCTTCGAGCCTTTGAATCGCGCGATCTCTTCGTATTCGGCGAAGCCGGCGGTTTCGGTGAAAGCTTTCGCGAGCTCAGATGCGACGATGAAAACTTCTGCATCCGAAACCTCGATCGCGGAATAATCGAAATCCGGATGCACCGCGATCCCCATGTTCGCCGGCAGCGTCCACGGAGTCGTAGTCCAGATAACGACAAACACGTTCTTCCCGGCAAGTGCCGGATCGATCTCAGCCGGATCGGATTTTAGCGGAAACTTCACATACACGGATGGCGACGTGTGCTCTTTGTATTCGACCTCGGCTTCGGCGAGCGCGGTCTGATCGTGGATGCACCAATAGACCGGTCGAAGTCCTTTGTAGACGTATCCGCGTTCGAGGAACTTTCCGAACAAACGAGCGGTCGACGATTCGTACTCGGGCGACATCGTTAAATACGGCGTGTCCCATTCGCCGAGAATTCCGAGGCGCTGAAAATCGCGCGTCTGTCCCGTCATCGCGGTCGATGCATGCTCGCGGCAGATGCGGCGGAATGTCGCGACCGGGATGTCGTTCTTGTTCTTTCCCTTTTCGGTGAGTTTCTTCTCGACAAGTGTTTCGATCGGCAGACCGTGGCAGTCGTAGCCCGGAACGTACGGCGCTTCGAAGCCCATCATCGAACGCGTTTTGACGACGAAGTCTTTAAGGATCTTGTTCAGCGCGGTTCCGATGTGAATGTCAGCATTCGCATACGGCGGGCCGTCGTGAAGGATAAACTTCTCGCGTCCGGCTCGCGCCTTTAGGACTTGATCGTACAAGCCCATCTCTTTCCACTTCTTCAACCGCGCAGGCTCGCTCTGGCTAAGATTCGCCTTCTGCGAGAACGCAGTCTTCGGCAAGTTAACTGTCTTCTTTAAATCCAATGGTTCGGTCATGACGGCAAAGTTTCTCGTTTCTAGTTTCTTGGTCTTCGGTCTTTGGTCTTTGGTTTTCGGCTTTCGTATTTGGTCTTCCGCTTTGGGCTTTCGGCTTTGGTTTTTGGTTTTTGTCTTGGCTTTAGCTTTCAAATTTCAAATTTCAAATTTCAAATTTGAAAAGGTGCGGCGAAAATCGACATTCAATACTCAAAGCCGAAAACCCAAACCCAAAGCCGAAAACCAAAGACCAAAAACCAAAATCCAAAATCCAAAATCCAAAATCCAAAATGAAAAAGCCCCAAGCCTTCTTATCGGCTTGGGACTTCGAGGCAAACGCTCGCTTTGGGCTCAGATAACTCCGAGCCTTGTCCCGTTGATGATGTTTATAATGGGCGATGGCCTCCGCATAATTACAAAAATCACCTTACCATATTTCTACTCTTCCTCGACAGTGCACAGAAGCGGGTACTCGCGTGCCTTGGCGAGGTTCATCGCCTTTTCCGACTTCATGTTCGCGACCTCGTACGGATAAACGCCGGCGAGTCCCATTCCCTCGTTATGGACCTTTAACATGATCGAGAACGCGTCGGCCTCCGTTCGGTTAAAGACATACTCGAGCACGAAAACCACGAATTCCATCGTCGTGAAATCGTCGTTTTGCAGGAGGACCTTAAACAGTTTTGGTTTTTCGAGTTTTGTTTCGGACTCGGTTAGGACATCCGTATCAAATTCGGGGAAATCTGCCATCGGTTCGATTTTGCCATAGCGGCCCGGCATTCAATATAGACACTCTCTACTTTTTTTGCTAGATTTCGAGTGCGCTGTTTACTAAATAACCAACAACCTGAGCAATTGCTGAAAACACTCGGCAATTGAACGTTTCATAGGGCTAATCGTCAAATGAAAAATGGTTCCCAATCGGCCGATCGTATGCCTGGCGGCGGATCCACATACGGATCTCTCGGTAATACGCGTATGGGCCGCGAACGCACGCTGCCGCCCGAAGAGCTCGATCTGATCTTCTCGACGGTCGGCCAAAGCCTGCGCGACGGAAAGTCGAGCAAGGCTGAAAAACTGCTTGTCGATACGATCCAAAATTACAATCACACGGCTGAAAACCTCGCGAATCTCAAACGGCTTTTGGCTTTCTCCCTCGAAACGGTCGGGAAATACAAAGATTCGCTAGAGGCGGTTCGTGCGTATGAGGACGCGGATATGTTGTCGCTCCTTTCGAAGGAGACTCAGGTCCGGGTGAGCACGCAGCTCGCGATCGCATACAACAATCTGGGCGATCATCCCAAAGCGGTTACGCTTCTAAAAGAGTCGGTCGAAGTCGCGAGGGAGAACGAGCTCAATCATCTCCTCGGCCCGATCGACAGCGGACTCGCACGCGTCTATCGAAAGTTGAATGAATGTGCGATCTGCCGCGATTATGCGGAGAAGGCTCTGGCGTACTTTCGCGAGAGCGGCGACTGGCTCGGGATGTCGGAGGCTTATCGCGAGATCGCGCTCAGCTATCACCAGGAAGGCAACAGTGCAAAGTCGCTGGAATATTTTGATCTTGGAATTCAGATCATCGGGGATCGCACGGCGCCTTTCATGCTCGGAAAATTATTCACAGACATGTCCGGTGCGTACTGGTTCTTGCGCCGGCCGAAAGACGGGATCGCGTGTCTTGAAAAATCGATCGGTTTTTTTGAGCAGACCGAGCACGTTCTGAATTCGATAATCGCCTATAACAATCTCGGCATTAATTTGATGCTCATCGGCGAATGGGATCGTGCCGAGGAAATAATCAAACGTTCGCTCGACCTCGCCATCGACACGAATCACGTTCACATCGCAGGCATACTCGATTCGCTCGGCGAATTGAAGATCCTCCGCGACGATCTGACGGATGCCGAAGATTATCTCGATCAAGCCGTGGCGCTTGCTCGCGAGCGTAATCGCGAATGGTACGCGGCGCAGGCGATGCGGAATCTCGCTCGATGCTATCTCGCACAGGGCTCGTTCGAGAAAGCGATCGACAAAGCCAAGGAAACGATCGAGCTTTGCGCCCAGATCGGTGACAAGCATTACGCGAACATGGCGGGTCTGGTCCTGGCGGAAAGCTGCCTCGGACTAAACGACGGAAGCGCCTGCGCAACGGCTCTGCGGGCGATAGAAGAGAACGACCCGTCTTCGGATTTTTTCGTGCTCGGAAATATTCAGCGGATTCGCGGATTGGCTGAGCTCGAGAACGACAATGTCGAAGTCGCCGTCCATCACTTCAATCGAAGCCTGACGATATTCGAGGCAGCGGAAGATCTGTATCACACGGCGCTCGCGGATCTGCTTATCGGCGAGAACGTCGGTCTTGAGAACGTCGGACGAGCGAAGAAACATCTGACGAAGGCGAGCGAGATCTTTCGTAAGCTCGGTGTCGAACGTCTCGCGGATCGCGCGAGCAGAAAACTTGAGGCGGTCAGAGACCTTGCCAGCGGCGAGATGCGAGCACCGGCACACTCGAACTCGGCGGCGTCGCAACTGCTCATGGTCCGGCTGGCGGAAGCGACTGCATCACGGGAACTTTTATTTCGCGAGCTCGTCGCCGTCCTTCAGCAAGAAAGCCGGGCGAAAAAGATCATCATCGCGGAAGCGGATGACGAGAAGAAGCTGCGGCCGTTTATCACCCATGGATATTCGCCGATCGAGAGCAACGAGGTCATCGGAAAGTACGAAGATGCTCTGCATAAAGGAAATGAGAAAGCATTTGCGCGCGGCCGGAACCTTTCGATATTCCCGCTGAAAACTGCGAATGCAAAGCCCGCGTATCTTCTGATCCAGCCGAACACGAGCGCCATATTAAACGACGGCAGTCCGCTCAGTCCGCTGTTCCCGGTCGTCGAACTCGGCCTCGATGTCATCGCACTTCGTGCACGCGACAAACGCGCACCGGTCGAGCAGGAATCGAGTCCCTACACTTCGAGCAGCCTGATGCCGGGCTTCATTCATTCGTCGCCCGCGATGACGTCGCTGGTCGAAGAGGTTTACAAGATCCGTTCGTCGGATGTGACCGTGCTCGTGACCGGCGAATCGGGAACCGGAAAAGAGCTCGTCTCGCGGGCGATCCACACGCTTTCGAATCGAAAGGAGAAAGTCTTCGTTCCGTTCAACTGCACGGCGGTTCCGAAGGAGCTTGCCGAAGGGCATTTGTTCGGATATCGGCGCGGAGCGTTTACAGGAGCTGTCACCGATTCGCCCGGCATGATCCGCGCGGCCCACGGCGGCACTCTGTTTCTAGATGAGATCGGCGATCTTCCGATCGACGTGCAGCCGAAGCTTTTGAGATTTTTGCAGGAAGGCGAAATTCAACCGATCGGTGAGAAAACTCCGATCAAGGTTGATGTTCGAATCATCGCTGCGACGAACATGCCGCTCGAGCAAAAGGTCGCGGACGGAAGTTTCCGCGAAGATCTTTATTACAGGCTAAACGTCATCCGACTGCGCGTTCCGCCGCTCCGCGAGCGTCGCTCGGAAATTCCGCCGATCGTGAATTACTACATCAACCATTACTCGTCACGATTCGGAAAACACGACATCACGTTTACGCCGCAGACGGTCGATCTGTTGATGGTTTGTAACTGGGAAGGAAATGTCCGGCAGTTGTGTAATGAAGTTCAGAGGATCATCGCACGCGCCGTCGACAACGAGGTGGTCACGCCCGATCATCTTTCACCCGAGCTCAAGCGAAGCGCCAAACCGCTGACCGCGAATCTTGGAACCGGACCGCGGCCGATCGCTACTTATGACATGCCCGTGATGCCGTTCAAAAACATTCCGGACGGCGGAACTTTGGAGGAAGCTGTCACCGAGCTCGAAATGCAAATGATCAAAGCCGCACTCGGCCGCCACAACTGGAACATCTCCCGAGTAGCGAACGAGCTCGGGCTCACACGCCGCGGACTTTATCTAAAAATTGCGCGATACGGAATCGAGAAGGCGGCGTAGTTCGCCTGGCGAATGCGACTGGAACGCAGGCGACCCGCCTGCATGAGTGCGAAGCACGAAAAAGCGTTTAGCGATCTGAGTACCGAGAGGTTTGACGCCGCGGAAGCCACGGCGTTGCAGGCAGGGATGCCTGCGGTCCAGTCGCATCCGCCGTCAACCGAA
This sequence comes from Acidobacteriota bacterium, assembly GCA_003223025.1. Lineage (GTDB taxonomy): Bacteria > Acidobacteriota > Blastocatellia > Pyrinomonadales > Pyrinomonadaceae > OLB17. Next base: position 55,823 of record QHXR01000015.1, on the reverse strand, counting down.
TCGGGCCACTTTACCCGTCGCGTCCTCGAGCGCAGCAATCGTTATATCGATCTCATCTTCAGTATTAAATCTGCCAAGCGAAAATCGGATCGATCCCATAGCTTTCGAATACGGAATGTCCATCGCCTGCAGAACCGCGGACGGAGAGTGATCACCGGCGTTGCATGCGGAGCCTGTCGAAACGCAAATTCCCGCGTCATCCAAAAACGCCAGCAGGGCTTCGCCGTTCAAATTTTCAAATGAGATGTTTGAGGTATTCGGGAGCCGACGACCTGGATCGCCGTTTACGGACGCGATCGGAATACGTTCGAGGATAGAGTTCTCGAGCTTGTCCCGCAGAGCTCGAACATTTTCCATCGCCGTCATGTCGCGAACGAGGTCCGCGGCAGCTCCGAGACCGGCGATCTGATGCACCGCTTCAGTTCCCGCACGACGTCCCGACTCCTGTCCGCCGCCGATCGCAAAAGACGGCACTTCGACGCCGCGCCGAATGTACAAAGCTCCAATTCCTTTTGGTCCATGAAACTTATGAGCCGATATCGAGAACAGATCGATCGAACCCGAACCGAGTTCAACGGGGATCTTTCCGACCGCGTTCACACCATCGACGTGAAACAGAGCGCCTGATCCTTCCTTCACGATCGCGGCAGCTTCTTCGACGGGAAACAAGACTCCGGTTTCATTATTCGCGAGCATGACGGAAACGATCGCGGTATCGTCGGACAAAAGATCGCGAAGCTGGTCGAGATCGAGCGAGCCCTCGCCGTCGACATCGAGCCACGAAACTCGATAACCGTCACGCTCGTACTTCTCGCATAATTTGCGAACTGCCTCGTGCTCGACGCGGGTCGTGATGATGTGTTTTTTCTGTGGCGCAAGATCGAGAGCGGCCCGGATCGCCCAATTATCGCTTTCGGTGCCGCCCGAAGTAAAAGCGATCTCTTCCGGATCGGCGCCGAGAAGTCTCGCGACGGAAGTTCTCGAATTATCGATAGCCTCCCGTGCTGCTTGGCCAGCCGAATGGGCTGACGACGGGTTGCCGAACTCCGATCCGAGAAACGGAAGCATCGTCTCCCGTACTTCCGAAGCGATGGCGGTCGTGGCATTGTTGTCGAGGTAGATCACTCTTTTTATAGTTTCTGGTTTCTGGTTCCTTGTTTCTAGTTTGAAAGTCGGAAACGAACGACGAGCGATCGAGACCGGAATGCAGAATTCAGAATTCAGAAACTAGAAACTAGAAACTAGTCTAGAAACTAGAAACTAGAAATTGTACTTGGGTTACAATTAACGCACATCGTGAAGGCAAACATCAAAATCACGGAGCCCAATGGTCGCGAGTGGGAATTCGAGCTCGAAAAGGGCAAGGTCTACTCCATCGGCCGGGCCAAGGAAAATGACATTGTCCTCAACGATCGACGGGCATCTCGCAAGCACGCGCAGATCGCGGGCGACGAACAAGGATTCCGGATCGTCGACGGTTATTACGAGAACGGAACGCTCGTCCGCAGCGTGAACCACGTCTTCGTGAACGGAGCACCGACTCTCGAAAAAAATCTCGCCTCGGGAGACATCATCGTCATCGGCGAGAGCAGGATCGCGTATGTCGAAGATTTTCCATCGACGATCAGCATTCCTCCGCTCCCGCATCTTCCCGATACGATCCCGACCGACGAGCGGCAGGCTCCGACCGTGATCGCCGACCAGAAGGTTCTCGATTACGACGACAAACCGCTCGGACATACGCAAGTTCAGATCTCGGCAAAGGAGATCATCGGGCGGCAATCGCATCTCTCGATGGAGACTGCGATCGCGACACCCGAAGAGATCAAAGACCTTCGACGAAAGGCGGAGATCCTCGAGCTGCTATATGAAATGAGCAAAACGCTCGGGACGGTGTTCGATCTGAAAGAGATCTTCGAAAGCGCGACGGATCTCATCTTTCGCGGCACGCCGGCCGATCGTGTAGTCGCTCTTATCGCGGACGAGACGAAGGACGGAAAGATCCTGCCGAACAACCTGGTGGCAGTCGCGATAAAAACGCGCGACGCGAAAATTGAGAAACTGACCGAGAATCTTACGGTCAGCCGCACTATTACCGCGAAGGTAATGCGGGAGAAAGTTGCCCTGCTGTCACAGGACGCAAAGGCGGACGCCGAGTTCTCGGGTGCCGATTCGATCGTTTCGCAGGGCGTCAGATCGACCATTTGTGCACCGCTTATCACCGAGTCGAATGTCCACGGCGTTGTGTATGCCGATCGGCTCGATCCATTCGCCGCGTTCTCGCCGGATCATCTTCGACTTATCAGCGCCGTTGCGGCGCAGACCGCGGTCACGGTCGAAACCATAAAGGCCCATCGCCGTCTTGCTCGCGAAGAAGTCGCGCGTGCGAACTACAGCCGGTTCATGCCGGAGTATGTCGTGCAGCAATTGCTTCTTAATCCGAATTCTTTCCGCCTCGGCGGCGTGAATCAAACCATCACCGTGCTTTTCGCCGACATCCGCGGATTCACCGCATTGTCGGAACGCGAGAAGCCGGAGAAGGTTGTCGGACTGCTCAATCGATATTTCTCCGCGATGACCGAGATCATCTTCGAGCACGGCGGCACGCTTGATAAATACATCGGCGATGGATTGATGGCGTTGTTCGGTGCTCCGAGCACGTCGCCGGCGGACGCGATGAACGCCGTCAAGGCGGCGGTGTCGATGCAAAAAAGATTGATCACGCTGAATGATGAGCTTCAGGACGAAGGCTTCGCGAAGGTTTCGATGGGCATCGGCCTTCACACCGGCGAAGCGACGATCGGATACATCGGCTCGGACCGGCGGTCGGAGTACACCGCGATCGGCGATACCGTGAATCTCGCATCCCGGCTCGAATCAAACTCGAAGGGCGGGGAAATTCTGATCAGCGAGGCAACCGCGGCGGCCAGCGGGAATCTAATACCCGTCAACCCACGCGAGCCTCTCACTGTCAAAAATCGCGTGCAGCCCGTAAACGTTTTCGAAGTGAAGTGGAGTTAATTCGTTCTTTGCGTCTTCGCGTTTTTGCTATAAGAACTTGCCCGCGAAATACGCGAAAGGACGCGAAAAGAAGAAGGAGAAAACCTGCCCGCGAATAACACGAATGAAACTAATAGAAATCCCTTTCTTCATTCGCGCTATTCGCGTAATTCGCGGGCAAAAATTCTTTTTCGCGTTTTTTCGCGTATTTCGCGGGCAAAATTCCGGTTGTTCGAAGCTCGCGGCGGTTGAAAAAATTGTTAGCGCACTTTGCTTCGAAGTCTTATAATGAGTTTCGAATAACCCCCAAGCAGTATGAAGTTGAAGATTTCCTCATTAAAAAAGCTCGTGACCGACTCGATGGCTATCGATCTCGGTACCGCCAGCACGATCATCGCGGTCAAGGGCCGTGGTGTTGTTCTAGACGAACCCTCACTGATCGCCGTAAATGAGATCACCGAAGAGATCGTCGCGTTCGGTCAGGAAGCTGCCGACATGTCGGGCCGCGAAGGCCGCGACATCACGGTCAAGGCTCCGCTTATCGGCGGCGTCGTCGCGGATTTCGAGCGGACGAAAAAGATGCTCGCCTACTTTGTGAAGAAGGCGAAGACCGGCGGTTCGAATCTTTCGCTGCAGGCTGTGATGAGCATGGTCTCGGATGTGACGCACGTCGAGCAGCGTGCGCTTCTGCATGCGGCTGAAGAAGCCGGCATCGGAAAAGTTTTCATGATGGAAGAAGGACTTGCCGCGGCATTCGGTGCGGGAGTTCTGCCGAATGACAAACGTGCATCGGCGATCATCGACATCGGAGCCGGCACGACGAATATCGCGATAGTTGCGAAAGGTTCAGTCGTTCATTCCACATCGGAACGCTTCGGCAGCAACGAGATCAACGACGTACTCGCAACGCACCTTCGCCGTCATCGCGGGCTTCAGGTCGGTGCCGAAACGACCGAGCTTCTGAAAACGACATTCGCATCAGCATATCTGCCCGACGATATCGGAAAGACAACCGAGGTCCGCGGACGCGACGTCACGACCGGAAGCCCGGCGGCGGTCGAGATCACGACCGGCGAGGTTTATCCGATCGTCGAATCGATCGTCCGACGTATCGCACAGACCGCGAAGGACACGCTAACTGAGCTCAGGCCTGAGGTTGCCGCCGACATCTACGACCGCGGCGTGATACTGACCGGCGGCGGAGCGCTGCTCGACGGTGTCGATCAATACATCCGCTCCTTTATCAACCTACCGGTCGGCATCTCGGAAGAACCTCGCTACGCGACGGTCAATGGACTGGTAAAAATGTTCGACGATCCAAAGCTCCTCGAAAAGGTCACACGCAACGAGCTCGGTGTTTTGCAGAACGCCGAGATCCCGTTCGAAGCTTAAGATTAACGGTAAATTGTAAGTAGTGAACGGTGAGTGGTCGTGATGATCGTTCACCGTTTTCTTTTGCTGTGATCGTTAGTACAAGTTGGTGGCTTCTGTGCGACCCAGTTCGTAGCACGCTAGGTGCGACATATTGGTAGATCCGGGAATACGAGAGTTTCAAGCTCCGGAGGAGCGACACCGTGCCGCTCCTCCGGACTCGGGTTCTTTTCCTTTCGGTGCTACCAAATAGTTCGCTCCTAGTGGAGCTTGTTTCTCTGACTCATTCCGATTAGGGCACAAATGAATTCGGCAACGGACGATCGCCGTTCGCACCGAACTGCACGATCTGTGTACCGGCCGTCGTTCTTCCGATAAACCATGTCGAACTAGATGGACGAAAAACCGTTGCGTCGAACTTGCCGTCGCCATCATAATCTCCCGGAGCTACAACATCGCCACTCATTCCGAACGGAAAACCGTAGAATGAAAGATCTTCGCTCCGGACGATGAGCCATTGCCCTGTCGATGGTCGCCAGATCGCAATGTCCGTCTTTCCGTCTCCGGTGTAGTCGCCCTGAACAGGTTTATCAGTCGATGCACCAAACTGCATTGCCACCAGTCCTGCAGTGCTTCTCTGTACCCACCACTCACCTTGTTCCGGTCTGAAGATGCCGACATCTGCTTTACCATCGCCGTCGTAATCTGAAACGACGGGTTGATCTCCCGTCACACCGAACTGGAATATGCGAGTCCCGTCTCCGGCAGATTGCGAGATGAACCACGTCGCACTCGACGGGCGGAAGACGGCAGCATCGGCTTTCCCGTCAGCATCGTAATCGGCCGGTACCGGAATGTCTCCGTTAGATCCAAACGGAAATGCAAAGAATGAATTGTCTTCGGATCGAATCACGTACCATTCGCCGGTCGAGGGACGCCAGACGGTGATATCAGTCTTTCCGTCTCCGGTGTAATCGGCCGGAGCGATGCGATCAGTCGAAGCCCCGAACTGCAGAGACAAAGTCTGACCTGTTGAGCTTCGATTGATCCACCACTCTCCACCGGATGCAGCCGGACGAAAGATCCCGATGTCGGTCTTACCGTCGCCGTCGAAATCGAAGGGTATAGCCTTTGCGACTAACGGACTTTGCACAAGTGCGATGTAGCCGCCGCTCTGAGTCGGCACGCGGAACGCCAACCCATTGCGGCCCCATCTGAAGAGGCTTCCAACAAAGATTCCGGCTTGCGGATCAGGCTGGATCACGATCGTTCCGACCTTGTTGAAGGTGTCGGTATCGAAGACCTCGACGAAGTCGTCGTTTCTCGAGACGAAGTATGCCCTTCGAGCCGCTGAATCGACGGTAACGGAATAACTGGTAAAGAAACCGTCCCGGAGCACGAATTGTCCGACCTGGCGATTCGTTTCGGGATCGACCACACGACCGTCGCTGCAGTACAGCCGACCACTATCGAAAATCATCGTTACGTTAAACCTGTAGATCACGTTTCGCGGGCTGCTGACTACGCTCAATCCGTTTGCATCTACGGAAAGTTTATAGAGATAGAAACCAGTGCTCTGGTCATGATACGCGTAGATGGTGTTTGGCGTTCCGTTGTGCTCGATCGGCCCGACTTCGATGTTTGGTGAAAAGGGTCTCAGAATTCCATCGTCGTAGACCGCGATGCCGCCTTCACCCGCTGAGACAACAATGCTGTGAGGATTTCCAGGTAGAACGGCGAGATCTCGAATTTGATTACTGCCCCCTAGCCGGGGAAATTGTAGACCCGCGGTTTGGGTTATTGTGTCGAAGCGGCTGATAGATAATGAACCCTCAAGACTCGTGTAAAGGGTTGAGCCGTCATCGGAGATCCCCAGCCTGCCCGGCTCGCTTCCGACAAAGACCGATGAAAGAATCGAACCGCTAACCGGGTCGACGCGAGTTATCGTGTTTCCGACCGGTAGCCCGGCCACGCCAGGAACGCTTGCGTAGATCTTCTGATCCGACGGATTGTAAATTATGTCGTTGTTTGGCAAGGCTACACGACGGACGGCGGCGGTGAGATCTGTAGACGGTGTAGGAGTCGGAGTCGGGGCAGCTTGAGGTATCCCTCCGGGACCGATGAGATCGGATTGAATGAAGTAGGTTGGCCCCTCATCGGTGCTAATCGCGAGGCCGTTCGGTCCCCAACGAGCGACCGCTTTCGGCTCGAGATCATTTGGGTTCAGTAACGCCACACCTCCGATACGTACAAACGTGTCTATGTCGAAAGCTTCAATTATGAGAGCTCCAGCTGTCCCCGTGACATAGATCGCCTTGCGGCCAGGAAGATCGACGACGAAGGCCCGCCGCGATCCTTGTGCGCTCACAACAGAGAATATTCCTGCCGCCGAGCCCGATGGAACTTCCGCAATGTGACCCGATGACGAATAGATCCGGCCGGCCACGAACGAGATTTGATTGCCATTGAACGGTGAGTCAATCGACGTCACAGAACTTACCCCGGTGGCGTTGACTGAAAGACGAGAAATTTGCCCGGAACAACATTGCTTTACACCAAACAGGACGCTCTCGGTATTCGTAAAGGTGAGCGCATCTATTTCACCAGCAACAATCGGCCGCTGCACTCCGTTGTCGAAGATCGCTACTCCGCGCGTGCCCGAAGACGATTCCGAATTTCGTGAAACTGCAACCACATTGCTATCGGTCGGTGAAACGGCAAAGTCGACTATCGGCAAATTGCCGTCCGTCGTGTTAAAGCCGGCATAGAACTGCGAACCTGGTACGTTTTTGGAAATGTCGAATCGCCGGATCGATCGCGAGCCGGCAAGTCCGACGTAGAGCGTGTTGCCGTCCGGCGCCAAGGCGAGCTTGTTGGGCTCACTTCCGATCCAGGTACTTTGTTCGATCGAGCCGCTTGCAGGATCGATCCTCGCGATCGAGTTTCCGCGAGGATCGGTGCTGCTTGGGATGCTCGCGTAGATCTTTCCCGATCCGGGATGAAGTACCACGAAGTTTGAGCGTGTTGAATATGCCGTCACTCCAACTGAGAACTCGGGCGAAGCGCCGGTGCCGTCGAGATGAGCGGCGCGGCTGTCAACCGATAGGTCGCACCACGCGATAGCAATAAAGAAGAGAGCAGCGAAAAAGAGTAAGGACTTAGTCTGTAGGGAAATGCGTTTCATGAGAAATTGGGGATGTGTAGCTGGAAGCTAGATCAGAGGTGAATGGGACGATCGGCCGTCCCGAGTGGTATTAACATACTAACTTAGGTGGCTTTTGCTGACAACGGCTTTTATTCCGCGCCTAGAAAATCCTAACTTGTCTTTGGCAGTCCCGTTTCTTTCTGCTTACAGGCTTTTGATATCCTTCTCGCAAGTCGGGATTTGCTATGGCGTTCGGTGATTATTTCAAACGACAGGCGGTGTTGGGGAACGTTTCCGGGATACCGGTTCGGGCGGATTATCGGTGGTTCTTTGTCGTCGGATTGATGTCGGCGGTCACGGCGGTGAGCGTGAATTCTCTCGTGCTGAACATCGCCGGAAGTGTTGTGCTTGGGCTCGCGACGACGCTTGTGTTTTTTGCATCGATATTTCTGCATGAGTTCGCACACGCGATCGCGGCGCGGTGGGAAAAGCTCGAGGTCGTCGAGATCGTCCTTCATCCGTTCGGCGGGCTGACGCGATTTGCGCATCCCCCGGAAACGCCGCGAGCGGAATTCCGGATCGCGATCGCGGGACCGGCCGCTAGCTTTCTGCTCTCGTTATTTTTTGTCGGTGTGATGACCGCGGCGAATGCCGGCGGACTCGACATACTCGCGATACTTCTTTTCCTGCTCGCACTCTCGAATTTCCTCCTCGCCGTCTTTAATCTGTTTCCCGGTTACCCGCTCGACGGCGGCCGCGTGCTTCGGGCTTATCTTTGGAAAAATGGAAAGGACCTTACCGAAGCGACGATCCTCACCGGAAAGTGCGGTCAGATCATCGCCGTCGGACTGATCGTCCTCGGGATCTTGTTCCTCATCATCTACCGCGAACCGTTCACCGGATTCTGGGCCGTGCTCGCGGGTTTGTTTTTATACGATTCGGCGAAATCGATCCTGCGCGATATCGAGGCGGCCCGCACGATCCACGTCGGTGACGTCATGGAGCTTCCGATCAACCTCGATCCGGGCCTGACTGTGATGGAGTTCGTCGACAGCGTTCTGCCGATGCACCGGCAAGCGGTATTTCCAGTCGCGAAAGACAAGCAGCTATTCGGGATGCTGGTCATCGAAGATCTTAAACGCTTCGGACGTTCAGTTTGGAATCAAACTCTCATCCGAGATGCGATGCGGCCGGTGACAACCGAACAGTTTGTCGAAACCACGACGACGGTTGCGGAAGCAAACCAACTCGCGGCGGCGAACGGATGCGGTGCTGTCGGTGTGATCGATCAGGCCGGCCGTCTCGTCGGCGTCGTGACCTTACAAACAAAAAAATAGAGTTTTTATTTCGGGACGGAAAGAGTTTTGCGCGTTTTGAGTTTTAGCGCGTCGGAGTGGCTCGCTTATTTCTCGCGACGATACTCCGGATTCCGAGACGGTACCCCGTAACTAAGACTGAAAGCTGAAAGATCGACTTTCACAATCTTCCGTTTTCCTTGATTTCTTGTGGCTGACGATCATGAAATTCTTTGACCGTCAGCCTTTTTCATTTGTTGTTGAAAAGGAACTTGTTCAGCTTCATTTGGTTTGACTTGAGTGAGTAGGCGGAAGGGCGATCCTGACCCTTGTAAACTTTTCCTTTGCGCCAATAAGCAGGTGTGTTCTAATGACGAAACCACAGATCAATAAATTCTCCTAGTAGTTTCGGAGACTTGTGCCCTACGACTCGGTAATAGCCAATCGCGCCGGGAACGTCCCCCCCTTAACGTTACCGGTTAATTTAAGTTTGAAGGACTTTAAGGAGGGTCGAGAATGCAACGGACAAATCTATCTAAGTTTTTTTGGTATTCAACTGAAAGACACAACAAACCCCAATTTACCCGCTCAAAAAGGTTTCGTGTGATCGCGCTCCTCAGCCTTGTGGCGTTAGCGGTCGTTTCGTTGACCTTATATCGTCAAGCGATCGCCACCGCCCAAGCGCAGCAATCAGAGGAAAATTCCGAAGCTGCCAGCTTGGTCGAAGCAAATGCGGCGACGGGCCGACAAAGAACCAAGCCCGAAAATACGGAGCAGCCGGAGCTAAAGGCCGATGCGGATAGCTCCCCGCAGTTGACGCCCGAGGGAAGCGTCTGCGGCTGGACTGAGTCAACTGTTTATCCGATAACTATACTCGATCAAGCGACTGCAGCCGTCGGAAGTAATCTCTATAGTTTCGGGGGTGTCAGCACGGCCATCATCGCCAACTCCTATAAGTTCGACGGCACGACGTGGACGCCGATCGCTCCCTTGCCTGTAGCTCTGGAGTTTCCAACCGCCGTTAGCGACGGAACGAATATTTACATTTTGGGTGGTGCGAACACTGCCGGCACACCGCAGACGACGCTTTATCGATATAACGTCGCGTTAGATACCTACACACCTTTAGCTTCTTTTACGACCGGAACCTGGAACGCTGCGGCAGTTTATCTGGGCGGAAAGATCTATAAATTCGCGGGCACGGGTCCGGCGACAGCCTCAACCAACGTGCTTGAAATTTATGATGTCGCGACGAATACGTGGACGGCAGGTGCTCCCTATCCTCTGGCGATAAGTTTCGTCGGAGCATTCGTTCGGGGCGGTTTTATATATGGAGCCGGCGGAATTCAGAGCGTCGGATCTGTTGCTTCGGCCAAAACTTATCGATACGATCCGGTCGCAAATAGTTGGGATGACGCCGCGATCACTGATCTCCCGGCTACTCGCTGGGGCGCCGCCTCTTCGATTACGGGCTACGGCGTGAATAACGGTTGGGTTCTCGCAGGCGGCTACGTCGCGGGAACAGTAACAGCGAATATCTCGACATCCGTGACCAGATGGAATCCCACGACCAATGTCTGGGACACGCTGACACCCATGGTCGGCGAACGATCGCGAACGACCGGCGCAATTCTTGGCGGCAATTTTTATGTTGTCGGCGGAAGAAGCATGGCATCGAGTGCTTTCGTTGGTACAAATATCAATCAGAAACTGCTTTGCTTCAGCGGAGTGGCAGTCATTAGTTCGGGAACCGCGACTCTTGTTTCTGAGAGTTATCCTCCGCCCAACGGTGCGCCCGATCCGGGCGAAATAGTTTCGGTCCGGCTTCCGCTCCAAAATGTGGGCGATACCGCGACGACGAATTTGACGGCCACTCTCCAGGCGACCGGCGGCGTGACCAATCCGAATCCGGCCGCGCAAAACTACGGGGTTCTACCACCCCAGGGACCGCCGACGACAAGAGACTTCACCTTCACCGTGAACCCGAGCGCCATCTGCGGCTCGACGATCACGCTGACCTGGGTGATCAACGACGGAGCGACTAATTACCCGAATGTTGTCAAAACATTCATAGTGGGCACGCCGATCCTGGTTTCGCAAAACTTCGACGGAGTAACCGCTCCGGCGCTTCCCGCCGGTTGGACGACGGTCCAGGACAACGGTACTGAAATCACGTGGACCACTACCACGACCGGCCCGAACTCGGCTCCGAACTCGGCGTTTGCCAACGATCCTGCGACCGTTAATATGGCGTCGCTGATTAGTCCAACCTACGCGGTTTCTTCAACAAGCAGCAAATTGAGTTTCAAGAACAAATTCATTACCGAATCGACATTCGACGGAATGGTTCTTGAAATGAGCATTGGCGGGGGTGCTTTCCAGGACATCATCACGGCCGGCGGCACGTTTGCCAGCGGCGGTTACACTGCGACGATCTCGACCGGTTTCATGAGTCCGATCGGCGGGCGCATGGCTTGGTCTGGAACTTCCCCGGGCGGATACATTGACACCGTCGTCAATCTTCCGGCCGCGGCTAATGGTCAAAATGTTCAGTTCAAATGGAGAATGGCTTCAGATAGTTCGGTTGCGTCAACGGGTGTCAACATTGATGACGTTCAGCTCCTGAATGGTTATAGTTGCGTTACTGGAAGCGTCAGATCGCGTGCTGACTTCGATGGCGATGGCAAAACGGATCTTTCGGTTTTCCGCAGTGGAACCTGGTATCTGAATGAGTCGACGGCCGGCTTCGTTGCATTTGCATGGGGAGCTGCATCCGACACTCTCACTCCGGGTGACTTCGACGGTGACGGAAAGACTGACGCGGCCGTGTTCCGCCCGAATGCGGATCCGGCACAACCCGACTTCTACATCCTGAACAGCGCTGGCTTTACTGTTTCGGGTGCTTCGTGGGGTACTACCGGTGACATTCCGGTAGTGGCCGATTACGACAACGACGGTAAATCAGATATCGCGGTTTACCGTTCATCGAACACCACCTGGTATGTCTTGAACAGCGGTGGTGGAGCATCCGCAGTCGTGTTCGGACAGGCCGGGGATGTGCCGGTAGCCGGTAACTTTGCCGGCAGTGCGAACGCCGACTATACGCTCTACCGGTTGGGTGTCTGGGTAACCCAGGTCAACGGCGGCGGTATCCTCAACTTCGTACACGGCGCGGCGGGAGATATTCTCGTGCCTGCCGATTACGATGGTGACAACATCGACGATCGGGCTGTATACCGTCCGAGCACGGGTCAGTGGTTCATCCTGAGAAGTACGGACGGCGCCGTCCAGGCCTTCGCTTGGGGTAACTCGACGGACGTTCCCGTACCGGGCGACTATGACGGTGACGGCAAAGATGACGTCGCGGTCTATCGCAACGGTCAATGGTGGCTGAATCGTTCGACATCGGGTCCAACAACGCAGTTCTTCGGCGTCGCTGGAGATACTCCGATTCCGAGACGTTACCTGCCGTAGTACTTCGCGGAACGAACGGACTCAGTCTATTCGTTCCCATAGATTTGAAAGAGGCTGTCTGAAAAGGCAGTCTCTTTTTTTGGCGCAAATCGGCAGGCTGTCGGAGTGATCGATCAAACCGAACATCTCGTCGGCGTCGTGACCTTACAAACAAAAAAATAGAGTTTTATTTCGGGACGGAAAGAGTTTTGCGCGTTTTGAGTTTTAGCGCATCCGAACGGCTCGTCACTGAAACATTTCGCGGTGCTTTGTCAGACGCTTCCGAGATCGCGCGCGTCGGTGTGTACGTCACGTCGTAATGCGAACCGATGCCGTGAGCGACGTCGATAGCCGAATTAAGAAGCGCGGTCGAATCGGCCGGAGTGCGTATGCTGCCGCCGGTGTCGATCGCGATTCTTTGCAGATTGGTTTCGCCCTTTTCCCACTCGCCCCGGCGAGTCTTCAGAATCTTCCGCCTTTCAAAATCGAGATCGACGATTACGATCTGCTGAGCATTGTTCTGCGTTCTCATGAATTCTCTTTGAGGGGCTCTGATAGGGAGAGAATTTAGCATCTCGTCATATATTTCTTTCTGGACCCGCGGCTTCGTTGGATGCGGATCGACGTTTATCCGAATAGTCTTGACCGCATCCTTCGCACCTTCCTGTTCCATCGTCGTCAGGCTGAGAACGTGAACCGCGATATTTGCCGCCGCCAGATCGCGTAGTGCAGAGCTCTTACCGTTGACCGCAGCGGGGCCATCGATCCCGTCCGTCAGCAGGATCAGGTGGCGATTCGCCATCGGCTGTGACTTGAAACTTTCGAGAACGTATCCGAGACCATCGCCGAGCAGCGAGCGCCTGCCAGTTCGTATCGCCCCGATCAATTGCGTCACGGCGCGATCGAGATCCTCAGTCCACGGAACGATCGGCGCTACTTTCTCGCTGTATTGAGCGACGGCGCATGTCGTGCCTGCGGGAAGATTATCGACGATGAGCATCGCCGTGAGATTTGTGATGCTGCGGTCTTTTGCAAACGTCAGCGCGGCGCCGGAGTCGATAAGCACCATCACATGCGCCGGAATTTGCGTCATGCTCGTCACGGTCTGCGCAACGCCGTCTTCGTAGATCGTAAAGTCATCCGTCCGAAGCTTTGGCGTGAATCCGCGAAGCGGCCCTTCGGCGCTGAGCGTGAGATGCACCTCCTCGGTCGGCACACGCTCCGTGTCATCGGGTGTCGGCGTCGCGTGTGGTTCCTGCGCCGACGCATGTATCGCAAGCGTCAACAGCGAGACGATTACGGTGAAAATAAGGAGGAGGCGGCGGTGCATAATGAGCGTGCTTTCCTGCTAGATGGACGAAGTTTCGAAGTGGTTGCCTCGCCGGACGGAAGGCGAGATCACAAAAGGACCTGTGATATTCTAGGCGGAAGTTTATGCCGTTCACTGACTACATAACGATAAATGCGCTACGCAGTGTCATCGACATCGCGCTCGTTTTTATCCTCGTCTATGTGGTCCTGAAATTATTCCGCGGTACTCGAGCGGTCCCGACGGTCGTCGGGCTTATTCTACTCGGACTTCTCTACTGGATCTCCGTCTCGCAGGATCTAGCGACGCTCGAGTTCGTCCTTCGCTACGCCGTCGTTTATATCGGATTCGCGATCATCGTTCTGTTCCAATCCGAAATTCGCCAGGCGCTTATCTATTTCGCGAACCGTTTGCGATTCCCAATCATGAAAAAGCAACGCGGCCAGTTTGGCGGCAGCGTCTATGACGAGATCGTGCTCGCCGTGACGACGCTTGCGTCGGAGAAAACTGGTGCATTGATCGTCGTCGAACGAAAGGTTGGTCTGCGGAATTTTATCGACGCCGGTGTCCAGCTTGATGCACGCATCAGTTATGATCTGCTCGTCTCTATTTTCAGTCCGTCGACACCGCTTCACGACGGAGCGGTCGTGATCCAGAACGAACGCGTTGCGGCGGCGTCGGTGTTTCTTCCGTTGACGAAGAACCCGAGCATCTCGCGCGAGCTCGGCACGCGTCATCGCGCGGCCATCGGCATCACCGAAGGTTCGGATGCGATATCGCTCGTCGTGTCGGAGGAGACGGGCCTCGTGACATACGTCGAAGCCGGTGAGCTCCGGCGAAATCTTGATACGACGCAGCTTCGAAAGATCCTTCTCGATGCGATGGGTGTTCCGCTCGTTCAGACGAAACGCGAACAGACGAAAACAATGAAGGAAACAGAGACGGAGATCACGATCGGGTAGGGTTCAGAGTGCGCGATTTATCGCGCACTCTGAACAAAGACGAATGGTTTGGCTCAAACAAATTCTGCGCAAGATCTTCCTCGAAGATTGGGTGATGAAGTTGGTCGCTCTCGCGATCACGCTTGCGCTGTGGCTCGGCGTCACGGGACTCAGCACGCCGACGACGCAGCGCCTCACATCCGTCCCGCTCAGCCTGCGTTTTTCTAACAATATCGAGATCACGAATTCACCGATCCAGGAAGTCGATCTCGTAGTCACAGGTGATAAGCGCCGACTTGCTCAGATCAACAAAAACGATCTCATCGTGTCGATGGATATCTCGGATGTGATGCCCGGTGATCGTGTGATCAATCTCACGCCCGAAACGGTTGGTGTTTCGCTTCCGACGGGTGTGAAGCTTGACGAGATCCAGCCGAGACAAGTTCCCGTTCGCATTGAAGCTGTCGAGGAAAAAGAGATCACCGTAAAGGCCGAGACGTACGGCGAGGTTCCCGAAGGATACGAGATCTATTCCGAAACGATCACCCCGTCAAAGATCCGCGTTCGCGGACCGTCTAATTTTATCCGGTCACTATCGTCCGTTCCGACCGGACGCATCGATCTTTCGAATCGGACTTCCGACTTCACGGAGAAACAGGTTCCGGTCAGTGTCGCGAATCCAAAAGCGGCGGTACTCGAGACTGTCGTCGATGTTGGATTTCGCATCGGTGAGAAACGCGTCGAGCGGGTTTATTCGGTTGCAGTAGAAGGTGGCAGGCGGGCGACCGTCATGTTATTCGGCGGCAGGTCCGTGTTCGAAAATGTGCGTACGGAAAATCTGCATGTCGAGATCTCAAAGAACGCGGCAGGTATCGATGAGCCTCGGCTCACTTTGCCGCCAGCGCTGGATGGGAAAGTTGAAGTTAGGAGCGTAAAGATACGAGGTCAGTAAGTCGAAAAAGTATACTCACGGACGATAACAGTCGAAGTAGCCTTACCATCCACAGTCTTCGGTTCAAACTTGATCGCTTTTGCTGCTTTCAACACTTCCTGATCCAAGCCAAATCCGAGCTTACTTAGAAACATTATCTGTTCGACCTTTCCGGTGGCGCCGAGCAATATAGCTACTCGTACCGCCCCCTGGACGTTCACGTACCGAGCCTCGTCGGTGTAATTCGCCTTGGGCTGATAGAGTATTTTCACCGGAGTTACTCCAGGTTGTGGAGCATTCGGTTGATCAGGAATTAGGGGGGGTGATGAGCCGTCGCGCAAAAAGTATTCGTAAAAGGCGTTGACGGATCCGTATTCACGTTCAAGATCCGCGCAGCGGTCGTTTCCGTTACACTTCGCTTTTCCGGTGCCAAGCGTTTGAGAGGCGCGCTTGAGAAGGTCTATCTCCTCCCTCACCGTCTTACCCGACATGAATTTGGCCGAGAGGTCCGCCAACAAAATGTCTGACTTAATGATATATCCCTGAGGATTTGTCGGTGCGAGTTGAATGAATGCGTCGACATCGCGTTCCGCGGAATCGAGATTGTGATTCCATAAATTGACGGATGCTCGGACCTGGTAAGGATCCGGATTTCTCGCGTCAAGTTTGATCGCAGCGTTCGCAGCGTCACTCGCCTTTTTGAGTTGGTGGCTCAAGAAGTAGGCATACGCAAGGTTCGACTGAAATATAGAACTCTTCGGTTGCAGATCAACACTTTTCTCGAACGCCTTTCGGGCCTCCTTCAGCTTATCTTTTGCCAAATAGGAAAGTCCTAAATAATTCCAGATCTCGGGGTTCGATTTAGACTCTTCCGTTTTTGTCGCCGTTTCGAAAGCGATAATTGCTTCGCTAAACTTTGCTTGTTCGAAGAGTTGAATGCCTGGGTGACGGCTCTTGCGGGATGTCTGGGTAGGCGCCGAAACCGCGAGGATAAAAACGATAAGAATGACAATTAAAGAGCTCTTCATCGAAGTTGTGCGGGGGACAAAGAACGCCTGGATGTCTTCTCTTATTTACCGGTTGTCCATCTCCGACTTTTTTGATTCAAACTCCGGCTTCGGCTCATTCTCAAGAAAACGTCTAATATCCTCGCGCATCTCCTCCGTGATCTCGTGTTTTGCAACGTACTGCTTCGACTCGAAATTCGGAAGTTTCTCTCTTAGCTTCTGCTCAAAACCCGCAAACTTTTCCTGCGTGTAAAACTCATCATCATCGCCGTAGAGATAAAGCGTTCGCGCGTCGAATGGTTTATAGATCGGATACGTTTCGAGATCGCCCGGGACTCCGCCGCAGACACCGATCAATCCGCTAAGAATTTCCGGATGCGTAAAAGCGAATCGAAAATTCAACGCACACGCCTGCGAGAATCCGTAGAGATAAATTTGCGATCGATCGACCATGCCGTCGCTCGCGAGCTTATCGATCAGCCTTAGCAGGAAATCATGATGAAGCCTGATGTATTCGTCGGGTTCGTGTTCGGTTAGCCATCCGAAACCGATGCGGTACCCATCGGGCGTAGGACGAAAATGTTGATGCGGACCCTGGATGGATGCGATCACAAAATTCTCGGGTGCGACGAGCCGTGCCTCGCGCATCATGTAGCGCTTGTGTGCGCCGTAGCCGTGGACCGCGATCAGCAGCGGGGCGTCACGTACATCGTCCGGCACGAACAGGTCGTAGAAAAGACTGATCTCGGCTTTGAATGAAAGATCTTTTGTCTCCATAAAATTCTAGTCTATGGAATCGATCCAGGTCTGCGGATCGACCGCCCCGTGCGGAATCAGCCAGCGATAGAATTTATATTTTTTCTTTTCGAAAAAGCTCAGATCATCGCGTGTCAGGAAAGGGATCAGACGCGACAGTTTGTCGGCGAGCATATGTTTGACCGACGAGTGTCGTGCCGCGTCGTTCGCGTCCCGGTGAAATTGCGCCCACGCGATCGATCCGCAAAAACCGCACGCTCCGAAATTCGGATTTCGAAGTACCTCTTCGAGAAACACCCGTGCACCACCCTCGAACTGATGCAGCGTATCGTGGATCGCGACGATTCCTTTGTCGACAAGATGCGGAGCAAATCCCCGAAAATCCTTGAGCGTCCCGGCGTAAGTGTGATCGCCGTCGATCCACAAAAGCCGTAGCGGCTGTTGCCAGTTCGGAGCAAGCTCGTGTGACATCATCTGATGAAGTTGTATCTGCGATTCGACGTTGTGATCACCAATATTTTTTTGGAAGTCTTCGAATGAGCTGGCCGATCCTTCGAGATCCGGATCAGTCTCACACGGCGCCGTCATCGGATCGACCGCATTCACGATCGTCGCGGCATCGGCCAGCGCCGACGCTTTTGCGAGAATCACCGTCGATTTTCCCTTGAAGGAACCGATCTCCAGGATCTCGCCGGAGGCAGTCGGATACGCCGCCATCAGCGCGAGGAATTTCATCTCATTCGGAGCGAGATAGCCGGCGACGTTTGCAACATCGCGCACGAGATCAGACGTCCAGTTATCGAAGTCCGCAGGCAATCGGCGGGCGGGGCTTTGCATAATTCAGGTGAGGATACCAAAATTCACATCTGTATGCAGAAGGCGACGAAGATATTGGACGACCTTGCCGGGATCGATGAAATTAACGGCGTCGTGACATGGATCGACCGTGTCATCTTCGTTTTTGTCCTCCTCACGATCATCTTCGCTCCGCACTCGATAGCGGGAACGCAGATCGCATGGCTGACGGGAATGTTCGTCTGGATCATCCGTCTGTTCTTTCGACCGCGAATACAATTCCGCTTCACGGCGCTCGATGCGGCGCTGTGGATCTTTTTCGCATGGTCGGTTCTGACGTCGCTTACGTCGTATGCTCCGGACATCTCGGTGAACAAACTTCGCGGCGTCGCAGTCTTTTTGATCTTCTATTTTGTCGCATACAACATCCGTCGAGTCCGCACGGCATACTTTCTAGCATTTCTGCTGATCGGATCGTGCATGGTCAATGTTCTCTGGACTCCGGTCCAGCGGCTGATCGGACGCGGCGTCGAGATGCATGGCCTCGCACCCGAGGGACCGGTTGCGAAGGCTCTTCTTATGGAAGGCGATACGTTGCTCGAGGCGAATGGAAGAAAGATTCGAACACCGGAAGATCTTCTCGCGGCGGTGCGGCAGAACGAGACCACGAAAGTAAAATTTTACCGCCCCGATTTTGATTTTGTAGTCGATGTGAAGCGTGACGATCTGCTTGCGGGAAATGATGCGATGACGCAGCTCGGATTCTCGAGTTGGAAGAAAAGTCACAACTGGCGCTCGACGGGATTCTACGGACACTACGCGACGTACTCCGAAGTTTTGCAATTGATCGCGTCGTTGGTTTTTGGACTCCTCGTTGCATTTGTCGGCTATTACTGGAAAGGGAAGCAGGAGAAACATGAGACAGAAGACGAGGACGTAAATGATTTGTCACCTTATTACCCCTTCTCCCCGTCTCCCTTTCTCCCCTTCCCCCCAACTCCCCTCATACCTCTCTCCTTCTGTCTAGTGATGATGTCGCTCGCGCTTTTGCTGACAGTCACACGCGCGTCGCAGCTCGCGTTTATGATCTCAGGCGCAGTGATCGTCTTGCTCGGCCTTGGACGCAAGTGGTTCGCGATCGCCGGCTTGATCGCGATTCCGATCGCACTTGCGGGAGTGTTGTTTCTTCAGCAGAGCCGCGAGGTCGGATTTTTTGATACGAAGGACGACTCGATCAAATGGCGGCAGACGGTGTGGCGCGAGGGGTTTGATCTTTGGACCGCGAGCCCGCGGAATTTTATTCTCGGCGTCGGGATGGATTCCGCCCAGCGTTACGCTCCGGCGTGGCACATGTTCGACGACGGACGTTTGAATCCGGGACATTTCCATTCGACACCGCTAAACCTCGTTGTCGAACGCGGATTACCGGCTCTGCTACTCTGGCTGATCGTGCTCGGTGTTTACGCCCGAACGCTGTGGAGAGGTTTGCGTTCCGACAATCCAAAATCCAAAATCCAAAATCCAAGATCCAAAGGGATTCTACTCGGCTGCCTCGGCGGAATGGTTGGATTCTTCGCAAGCGGTTTGGTCCATTACAATCTCGGCGATCAGGAAGTCGCAATGATGTTTTTTCTGTTGATGGCGATCGGTGTTCGAGTGGCGACGAATGAGTCTCCCGAACCGATTTATTCAGTGGATAGTGATTAGTGACAAGTGGATAGTCGCAAACTTCTTAACTATCCACTTACAACTTATCACTATCCACTGAAGAAAATCGTTGATTTTTTACTCGATACAAAACATAAACGCACCCGTTCTTGAACTGCCGGCATTCGGTCAGCTCGAGGTCGATCTGCAGAGACATCTGATGAAAGAGCGGAACGCCGCGACCGAGCAAGACAGGATGAATGTTGAATCCGATCTCATCGATCACACCGGCTTCGAAAAGATCGCGGGCTAGGTCGCCGCCGCCCATGATGCAGATGTCCTTGCCGTCTTGCTGTTTGAGGTCACGAATAAACGCACCCGGTTCATCGTTGAGGATGATCGCTCCGTCCAATTCGCCGGCGTCGAGCGTGCGTGAGAAAACGTAGGTCTTTATATCGCCGTAGGGATTCGCGGTGTTCTTTGGCGAATTTGCCCGAGCAACGTCCCACGTCTTGCGGCCCATCACGATAGTGTCGATGTTGGCCCAGAAGTTTTTCATGATCTCGCCAGCCTCGTCGCTCCACAGCAACCAGTCGACGGAGCCGTCGGGCCGTGCGATGTAATTATCCAAACTATTCGCGCCACCAAAAGTAACTTTGCGCATGCGAACTCACCTCGACGTCTAGAATCGCCTTCGATTCTAGACCATATCGCAACCCCCTATCCAAAACTTTCGGCTGCCGATTCGAGCGCGTCGGATATGTCGCGTGTTTCACACGCTCGGTCAACTTGTTCGAAGGAAACTACACACTCGGCCTGCGGCTTCGTGTGTAGCTAAAGTTGTGACCACGTGCTCCGCACGTTCGTATCGATGTTCGCAATAGCCTCGGCGAAATGTGAGTTTATTTATACTGCGAGCAGCTGGCGGAGACTGAGAGCGAGAGCGCAGCGTGCGGAGCATGCGGCCATAACTTTAGCCACACACGACGCTTCGGAATGTGTGGCTGACGCGAATGACGAAGTTCGAGCATGTGAAACACGCGACCAATTGCGCAACAAATTAACCGGTTTTTTAGTTGGTTGCTTCGAGTCCGGCGGATTGCATGAGGTTCGGAACGAAGGTGGGCTCGCTGTGGTCGAAAACCGCGTCGAGCTCTTTTTCTACGCTGCCGTGTCCGGGCGGGATCTTTTTTACGATCGGTTCGAAATTGCGGAAGTCGTAAAGCTCGGTGTCGAGCAAGTGCGATCCGGTGACGTTCGTTAGCGCGGTAAGGATCGATGAACGAAGCGAAGGAATCTCAGCCGCGAGATCGCTGACCAATCTTTTTACTCGTGCTCGTTTCAGATTCGGCTGTGATCCGCAGAGGTTACAAGGAATGATCGGAAACTGACGCTCCTCGGAATATTTCGCGATCTCGCTTTCCTGACAGTACGCGAGCGGTCGGATAATCGTGTTCGTCCCGGCGTCCGAACGCAGGATCGGCGGCATCGCTTTCAACTGTCCGACGAAAAAGAGATTTAAAAGAAATGTGTTGATGATGTCGTCGGCGTGGTGGCCGAGCGCGATCTTTGTGCAGCCTTCCTCAATCGCGGTCGTGTACAAGATTCCTCTTCGAAGACGTGAACACAACGAACAGAAGGTCTGGCCTTCCGGAATGTGTTTCTTGACGATCGTGTACGTGTCTTCTTCGACTATTCGAAACGGCACACCGATCTCGGTCAGGTAATTCGGAAGAACCTCCTCCGGAAAATCAGGTTGCTTCTGATCAAGATTGACCGCGAGGATCTCAAATTTTACAGGAGCACGTCTCTGCACATCGAGCAGCAGATCGAGCATCGTATAGCTGTCTTTTCCGCCCGAAAGACAGACCATAACCTTGTCGCCGTCTTCGATCATGCCGAAGTCGCCGATGGCCCGCCCCATTTTCTTGAGCAGCTTACCTCTGGTCCTGGTCTCTATAGTCAACTATCCGATCTACCTCCGAAACGTCAGATTTTCGCATGTGAGCCTGATTTTAACAACCAAAAGAAAATACTTTACATGCCGTCATTGACCCACTATGATGTTTTTGCAGGCATTCTTCCGATTTTTTTACCACTACAAAGTGATATCGCGATCGAACCTTCAGGCCCTCACCTGTTTAGAAATGCCGCCTCAATAATCAAAAAAGCAAAGGAGTTCATTGTCATATGATTAGAATGGGAAGAGGTTCCAGAACGGAACCCGGCGAAACTAACGACTATCAGAACAACACTTCGAATTCCACTCCGGCATACGGCTACAGCAGCGAGAGCCAGCAGGCTACGCCACGTGTCGTAACCGACAGCGAATCGATCGCACGCGATATCAAGGAGGGACGTCTAAGCGGCTTTGTCGGACATGGGACGACATTAACCGGTGAAACTCATTTTCAAATGATGCTTCGCGTGGACGGTCATCTTACCGGAACGGTCACCTCCGATGGCGGAACTCTGATCGTCGGTACGAACGGCCAGGTCGATGCGAATGTCTCCGTCGGCGTCGCGACGATTAACGGAGTCGTGAACGGCGATGTCATCGCAAGCGAAAAGATCCAACTCGGCCGTACGGCACGGGTGATGGGAAATGTCGCAACGCCGCGTTTGGTTATCGAAGAAGGTGCCATATTCGAAGGCGGATGTTCAATGATCAAGGCTCGCGAAGATATGGAATCCGAGACGACCGCCGCTCAGGAACAATATCGCGCCGCGGAAGCGTCGAGCTATCAGTCATCTGCAGTCGCGGATGATGACGATGACGATGACGAATATCTATCGGCGGACGAAACCGAAGAGGAAGAAGAAGCCAAAGCAGTCACGGTTTAGATTCTGTTCAACCGAAGAATTTGAGGCGGCCGAGCGGCCGCCTTTTTTGCGCGATTCGTGTTCCCGGCCTTGTTCGTGATGTTTGAGTTAGTGGTTCCACTTCTTAAGTGTGCGAAGAACTGGAACCACTAACTCACATGAAAACACACTAATGCTCTGAGCGTTTCGAACGTACAAAACGCGAACGGATCTGCGCGGAAACTCATCAATGTGTAACTGACATTTGCTCGAGCGTTGTGCTAACGTGCATCAAAAATCATCTTGCAAAGGACAACCTCTTTTTTATGTGGAAAGACTTTAAATCATTTATCTCGCGCGGCAATGTTCTTGATCTGGCGATAGGTGTGATCATCGGTGCGGCGTTTACGACGGTCGTGAAGACATTTACCGACGGCATTATTATGCCGTTCGTCGGACTGATCTCCGGCGGTGTCGATTTCAAACAAAAAGTCTGGAATCTCGGCTCGATGCCGGTGACGAATGCGGCCGAGATCGAAGCCGCAACGAAGGCAAAAGAGCCTTTGATCATGTACGGCCAGTTCATCAACGACATCATTACGTTCCTCATCGTCGCCATCGTGATGTTCTTTCTCGCGCGCTACGCGGTTAAGTTATTCCGAATCCTCGACGCGGAAGCCCTGCCCACAGCGGAGGTTGCGTTGCTGACTGAGATTAGAGATGTGTTAAAGGCGAAGTGACGTCGATGGCGGATTTGGGATTGCGGATTGGCCGTGATGCGAGTTCAATCCGAAATCCGCATTCCGAATTCCCAAATCGGTTGCCCGGTCGCTACCGCTCCCGGTTCTGACTCGTGTCCGAAACTCCGTTTGTACTCAGGATGAAGTCGAGAGCGACGTCGCCTTCGTAGACATCATCGATCTTATCCACCG
>QHXR01000015.1:0-32375 GCA_003223025.1 Acidobacteriota bacterium | reverse complement strand
GGAACCGATCATAAAATCCCTTCCCGTATCCGACGCGATGCCCGACACGATCGAAGCAAACGCCGGGCGTGAGAACCATGTCGATCTCAGCGTCCGCGACGGTTTCATCGTGAACAGGTTCCTCTATCTCCCATGCGCTTCGGACTAGCTGCGTGTCGGAACTGAATTTCAAACTCTTCATCTCATTGGTCTCATGATCGACGCGCGGGACAACGATCTGGATCTGCGGCTGGTCACGCCAGACGCGCTCCATTATCAGGCTCGTATCGACTTCGTTGAATTTTTCGATCGGGATAAACGAGTGAAGGAATTTGATACCGCCAAGATCGAAGGAGCGGAAGAATGAGTCAGCGATCACTTCGCTCCGTGCCAAGCGATCTTCTTGTGCAATCGCTTTTTGTCTCGCGACATAGATCTGGCGGAGCTCGGATTTCTTCATTAAAAAGATTCAGATTAACTTAGCGTCTTGCGTGAAAACTGATGTCCACGCAAAGACGCTAAAAGGAAAGAAGTCACATACCACCCACTATCCGCGCTTCTTGTGAGGACGTGCTTTCATCGCCGTACTGTTGGTTCTCGGCGTCACTTCAGACGCTTTGAACTCCTGTCCGCTCTGCATGTCGCGCTCGTTTTTTTCCGCGAGCAGTTTCGAAGATTCCAATAATTTTTTTGCTGCCTTAGCCGTTTTGCTCGGCCGTTTTTTTGCATTTGCCATAAATTAATTTCTAATGATCCAACCACCGCCGACCACTTCGTCAGCGTCATCGATGTCGTAAAAGATCGTTGCCTGTCCCGGTGTAATCGCACGCTGCGGCTCGTCGAAAACGATTCGTGCGCGGGCGTCGGGGAGAGCATGGATCGTCGCCGGCGCGGGATCGTGGCGATAGCGAACCTTCACTTTCGCGCGAACCGGCTCGGACGGCTCATCGAATGCGATCCAGTTCACGCCTTTCGCGACGAACTCGACGGACTCGAGATCTTCGACGTCGCCGACGATAATTTTGTTCCTGGCCCGCTCGATCTGCAAGACGTATAACGGCTTCTCGTGTGCGATGCCAAGGCCGCGCCGCTGACCGATCGTGTAACGATGAATTCCCGAGTGTTCGCCGATCGTCTCACCGGCTGTGTTTACGATCTCACCTGCAGCCGGCATTTCATCGGACCGATCTTCATGTTCGAGATAACGGTCGATGAACTCCGAATACTTCCCGTCGGGAACGAAGCAGATCTCCTGCGACTCCTGCTTCTCGGCCGTGTAGAGATTCGCGTCACGTGCGATGTCGCGGACCTCGCTCTTCAGCATCTCGCCGAGCGGGAAATATGCGCGCGAGAGTTGCTCCTGCGTCAGCTCCCACAAAAAGTAACTTTGATCTTTCCAGTGATTCTTTCCGCGAAAGAGTCGATAGCGATTCGCTGCCTCATCGTATTCGACGCGTGCGAAATGACCCGTCGCAACTTTGTCGCAACCCAGGCTCACGGCCATGCGATCGAGCGACGCAAATTTCAAACGCGAGTTGCACGCAACACATGGGATCGGAGTTTCGCCTGAGAGATAACTCTGCACGAACGGCTCAACGACGTCGCGCTCGAAATCTTCCTCGAGGTTAAGAACGTAGAACGGAAAGCCCAGAGTTTCAGCGACGCGACGTGCGTCATAGACATCGTCGAGCGAGCAGCATCGCGACGGGAGCGGATCACCGTTCTCGTCGACATTGATATGACGTCGCTGGTTCCAGAGCTGCATCGTAAACCCGATCAGCTCGTGTCCCTGCTCCTTCAAAAGCGCGGCTGCCGCCGAACTATCGACGCCACCGCTCATTGCTACCGCTATCTTCATAACCAATTTGCCATTCTGACAGGCGAATCGGTTTGGTTGCAAGAACCTCGGTCATCGTTGCTCCCGAGCGCCGCATCCTACTCTTCATAATCATTGCGAGATGGAATATAAATAAATGGTGACGATCGGCAGACGAAAACCTTTATCTAAGCTTGCCCGTGGGTTTATCGGCACGATTCTGACGTTCACCTTGTTCTCGTTCCTAACGTCCGACACTAAAGCGCAGCAAAAATGCCTCGAACCCGGGAGACTCGCGGCGCTGAAGAAACAGATCGCGGATCCGAAACCGCCGGCGGTGGACACGCAGCTTCACGACGAACTTATCGCCGCAAGCGACGAATTTTCACTCGCGACCCGGACTGAGACGATCAACAGGCTTGCCGGTGAGGACAAAAGGCAAGAGCCGGAAAAACCGAAGAAAAAGCAAAAGGATCTCGATACTCTCAAACAGGAAAACGTCGCGCGTGTGTGCTCGATTCTGAACAAACAGGGATGGCCGATGGTCGGCGCGGTCGGGAGAGACGGTGTGGATGCATTTCTCGTTCTTGTGTCGAAGGCATTGCCCGCCGTCATGCAAGTCGAGCTTTATCCGGCGATGATCGACGCATTCGAAAGGGATCAGATCGAGCGTGGGCAACTCTTCGCGGGGTATATCGATCGGCTCCGGCTCTCGCTCGGTCAAAAGCAATTGTTCGGCTCGCAGGTTTTTGTCCGCGACGGATTTCTCATGATGGCTCCTATCGAGCAGCCGAGCCGGGTCGATGAACGTCGAGCGGAATTCAAAATGTCGCCGCTGCGTTCTTACGAAAGATTTCTCGAAGCCAGCTATCAAAAATTGTTGATCCGGGCAGTGATGGAACCTCTCACCGAACCGACGGCCATATCGCTCGGCAAGACGTCGCTCGAGTCGCCCGCGGCCGTGGACGACGCCGGCGAGCCGGTGGAAAAAGTTAAGACGTCGCTGATCTCGTTCGATGTTGTCTTGCCGGAAGCTGTCGATCCGAGAACGTCCGCTCTCGAGAAATCTGACTTTCGTGTTTACGAAAACGACCGGCCGGTCGACCTCGAATTCTTTTCAAAAACCGACGCAGCAATTGATATCGTCCTACTTCTCGATCTTTCTGGATCGACGGCCAATAAGGCTGACCTGATCCGAAAATCAACGAAGCGTTTTATCGCAATGAAACGACCGTCAGATCGATTGGCGATCGTAAGTTTTTCGGACGGCCCGACAGTCATCTCGCCGCTTGAAACTGATACTGCTGTGTTACAGAGCCGCGTCGCCAAGCTTGCCGGCGGCGGCGGATCGCGAGTGTGGGATTCGATCAAGTTCAGTCTCGATTTGCTCGAGCAAGCTTCTGTAAAAGGCCGTCGAAAAGCGATCGTACTGATGTCCGACGGCGTCGATAACCGGCTCGGGGGAAGTTTCCTGGGATCGAGTATGGGATCGAGTACGGGATTTGCGGATCTGGTCGAGGAGGTTCAGCGAAGCACGACGTCGATCTTCCCGATCTATCTCGACACCGAGCTTCCGGATCCGTATTCGAAGATCGTATACACCAACGCCCGGCTCGGACTGAAATACCTCGCCGATCAGAGCGCCGGAAACATGTATTACGCGAAGAAGGTCGAGGATCTCGATGACGTTTACAATCGCGTGCTGAAAGACGTCGGCACGATCTACACGCTGGGCTTCATATCACCCGAAGCTTCGGCCGATAACCAGTGGCACACGCTGCGTGTAACGGTCCCCTCGATTCCCGGAGTGAAACTCAAACATCGCCCGGGTTATTTTCTACGCTAGTGAAGGCTATCCGTATGTTCCGCGGATTTGCGGGTGAGCAAAGTCATCGACCGGGAATTGCGCCAATGAAACGTTTCAATTCAATTTAGTTCACCGACGTTTAAGCCGCTTCAATTTTTCGTCGCTCCATATTTCCCACTTCTGACTTCTGATTCTGACTTCTCATTTCTCACTTCTCATTTCTCACTTCTCATTTCTCACTTCTCAATTCTCACTTCTCACCCCTCATTTCTACTTCTCACTTTTCGCACTCGTGTGCTAAGGTTTCCAAATCATGCGTATCGAACTTGTCTAATTTATCTGCCCTGTAGCGTTTGTACGACGCGGCGATCGCGCCACGGAGTCTGACTTCCCGGCACAATTCGTGCTGAATTTTTCCCCGTAATTATATTTTTATGTCTTTTGATTCGAGTACTCCGTCGCCGGAGACGTTAGACAATTCGTTTTGGTCGGTCATACGCGAAGGACTGCGCGGCTCGGGACGCGACTTCACCGTGGGACCGATCTGGGTCGCTCTCGTCATCCTCGGCATCCCGATGATCCTCGAGATGAGCATGGAGAGTTTGTTCGCGGTCGTCGACATTTTCTTCGTCGCAAAACTCGGTGCAGACGCGATCGCGATTGTTGGACTGACGGAATCGGTGATGGCGTTGATCTACGCGGTCGCGTTCGGACTCGCGATCAGCGCGACGGCGACAGTCGCACGACGAACCGGCGAGAAGGACGAAGAGGGCGCGGCGAAGTCTGCGGCGCACGTCATCTATCTCGGCGTCATCGTATCGGTGCTGATCAGCGCGATCGGAATAATTTTCGCGCCTGATATTTTGCGCGCACTCGGAGCGGCACCGGCGGTGATCGAAGAAGGCTCGCGATTCATGCGGATCATGATCGGCGGAAACGCGGTCGTGCTTTTTATCTTTCTGCTAAACGCGATCTTCCGCGGAGCCGGTGATGCCGCGATCGCGATGCGTGTACTCGTGTTGTCGAATGGATTGAACATGATCCTGTCACCGATGTTCATCTTCGGTGTCGGATTTTTTCCCGAGCTCGGTGTGACCGGCGCCGCGGTTGGTACAACGATCGGACGCGGATGCGGTGTGCTCTTTGCCGCGTGGCATTTGTTCCGTCCCGGCGGAAGGATTCATGTCAGTCGCGCGAGTTGGAAGCTCGATCCGACGCTGCTTTGGAAATTACTTCGTCTGTCGAGTACCGGCGTTTTTCAACTTCTCGTAGCGACCGCGAGTTGGACGGCACTGATGCCGATCATGGCGGGATTCGGCGATGTCGCGATCGCCGGATACGTCATTGCGCTCCGTGTTGTGATGTTCGCGTTGTTGCCGGCGCTCGGATTGAGTAATGCGGCAGCGACGATGGTCGGACAGAATCTGGGTGCAGATAAACCCGAACGTTCCGAGGCCGCAGTTTGGACCGCGGCGAAATTCAACGCGGTACTTTACTTCGCCGTCGGTGTCGTCTTCTGGCTGTTTTCGAGTCAGATCATCGGGATCTTCACGCACGAGCCGGAGGTTCTTCAATACGGAACCAGCGCGCTTCATATCATTGCATATGGCTTTACTTTCTATGGTTTAGGCATGGTGCTCGAGACCGCGTTCAACGGCGCTGGCGACACATGGACGCCGACGTACTTGAACATCTTCGTGTTCTGGCTGTTCGAGATCCCGGTCGCGTATCTGCTTGCTTATTATTTCGAGCTCGGTCCACGTGGAGTTTTTTGGGCGATCACGATAGCCTTCTCGCTCCTCGCGATCGCGAGCGCCGTTTTGTTCAAACACGGGAAGTGGAAGGAGAAGAAAGTGTAGTTTGTATGCGACGCGGGGACGGGAAGGACGCGGAGACGCGGGGACGCGGGGACGCGAAGATCGTGCGACGACATCGCCGCGTCTCCCCGTCTCTGCGTCCCAGTGTCCTCTTCTCCCTTCTCATCAACCGCTGCGGTAAACTAGCACGGTGTCATTTCCCGATCCTCACAATTACGACTTCCCCGAGTGGGTCCTGTTCGACGATTATTTTTATTACTCGCGCGATATAGTCAGTTTCGGTGACGAGCTCACGGTCGAGAATCTGACGAACGCATACAGGCTTGGGATATTTCCGTGGCATGTCGACGGACTTCCGCTGCCCTGGTATTGCCCGGAAAAGCGCGCGATCCTCGAATTCTCCGAGCTTCATATACCGCGAAGTCTCGAACGAGCGCGCCGCAAGAATTCATACACTTTCACCATCGATAAGAAATTCGGAGAAGTGATCCGGAAGTGTTCGTCGATGCAACGGCCCGACCAGTTGGGAACGTGGATCACGGATGATTTCATCCGCGCTTATTCGCAACTACACGAGGCCGGGATCGCACACAGCGTCGAGGCATGGGACGAGAATGGAGAGCTCGTCGGCGGGCTATATGGCGTCGATGCCGGCGGTGCTTTCTGCGGCGAATCGATGTTCCATACGGCGCCGAATGCATCGAAGCTCGCGCTACTTTTTTTGATCGATCATCTAAAAACGCGCGGTTTGACCTGGCTCGACGCTCAGGTCATGACACCGCACATCAAGGCGCTAGGCGCGAAGGAAATACGGCGAAAGGATTTTTTGCGGAAGTTGAAAGGGACGCAAGCGTCGGAATTGATATTGTTCGACAAAGGTCAGAACCGGGAGCGGTAGCGACTGGGTTTCCCTCAGGTAGCTCGGCTGACAAGGGAAACCCGGTCGCTACCGCTCCAGGTTCTGACCTGTGCTGTCGCATAATCATTCCATGGCTGGAACATTTCTTATCTATGGTGCGAACGGTTACACCGGTGAGCTGATCACTCGCTACGCCGCCCAGCGCGGAATGAAGCCGATACTTGCCGGACGAAATTCCATCGCGATCGAAGAGCTCGCAAAAAAACATCATCTCGACTACCGCGTGTTTTCACTCGACGAGACTTCGAGACTCGACGCCGCGCTCCAGAAGGTCGACTTGGTGCTTCATTGCGCAGGTCCGTTCTCGCTGACATCGCGCCCGATGGTCGACGCATGTCTTCGAAATAAAAAGCATTACACCGACATCACGGGAGAGATCGCGGTTTTTGAATCGATGGCGGCCCTCAACGACAAAGCGAGAGCGTCCGAGGTCATGGTCATGCCGGGTGTCGGATTCGATGTTGTGCCGAGCGATTGTCTCGCACTTCATTTGAAGGAGCGCCTACCATCGGCGACGCATCTCTCGCTCGCATTTTATGGAATGGGGCGGATCTCGCACGGTACGCAGGCGACGATGACGATGAATGTCGGACGCGGCGGAGCGATCCGCAAAGACGGAAAGATCACGCCGGTGATCGCCGCGTGGAAGTCGCGTGAGATCGATTTTGGTGAAGTGAAAAAGACGGGTGTGACGATTCCATGGGGCGATGTCGCGACGGCTTATTATTCGACCGGCATTCCGAATATCGAAGTCTTCACCGTAATGCCGAAACAGAATCTCAAAATGCTAAAGCTCAGTCGCTATCTCGGCTGGCTGCTCGCGACAAAGCCCGTGCAGGAATATCTGCAGAAACAGATCCCGCCCGGCGGTCCGAGCGACGAAGACCGTGCGAAAGGGAAAACGTTTCTCTGGGGTGAAGCTTCCGATCTGAACGGCAATCGTGTCGAGTCACGTTTGCAGACGCCGGAAGGCTACACGATCACCGCGCTCGCCGCGCTCAACATCGTGCAAAAAATTCTCGACGGAAATTTCACGCCTGGATTTCAGACGCCGGCGAAAGTATACGGCGCTGATCTTGTTTTAGAGATCGAAGGAGTCACGCGACAGGACGTCAAATAAGCCGGGAATGCCCGAAGAGTTTTCGGCTAAAGCCTTTTCTAATTCCTAAAACCTCCGCCAAAAGGCGGAGGCAACTCATAAGAAAAAAGAGGCGATCCGAAAACTCTTTTCAGGATCGCCTCTTTATTCTTAATTTACTTTGATCAGAACTTACACGTCGAGGTTCTTAACATCGAGTGCGTTGTCCTCGATGAACTTCCTTCGCGGTTCGACGCTGTCGCCCATCAGGACGGTAAACAATCCGTCAGTCTCGATCGCATCTTCGATCTTTACCTGCAACATCGTTCGTTTTTCGGGATCCATCGTCGTTTCCCAGAGCTGCTCCGGATTCATCTCGCCCAGACCCTTGTATCGCTGGATCGTGAGGTCCTTTTTCGCCATCGCGGTGACGCGTTCGAGGAGTTCCGCTCTAGTGGCGATAGTCTCGCTCGTACCGTTCTCGCCGAGAACGAACGGGCCGGCAAAATCGTTTTCGAGACCGCGGGTCAATTCGATCGATCGGCTGAACTCAACGTGCTGCGCGAGATTCCAATCGATCAGAATCCGTTGACCATTACTCATCGTGACGAAGACTTCCCAAAGTCCGTGCTCTTCGTCTGATGTGAGCTCGGTCTTATAACCCGCCTTGGCGATCGTGCCTTCGACTGCCGCCATCATGTCCTGTTGATCGAAGATCTTACGGATCTTCGTACTCCCCTTCGAGAGAACTCCGTCTTTGCCGGCGAATGCGTCGATGACGGCCAACGTCAACTTCATGTCGTTACCAAGCCGTCGTGCGAGACGTTCAGAATAAGTTTTGAACTCCGTCGTCTGCTCGAGTGCTTTTGAAAGCTTCGCACCCTCGACGGATTTGTCGCCCGACATAATATGAACTTCGTTCGTCGCCATGCGCATCAGGTAACGAAACATCGCCTTCTCGTCTTTGATGTACTCTTCCTTCTTGCCCCTTTTGACCTTGTAGAGCGGTGGCTGCGCGATGTACACGAAACCGTTCTCGAGCAACTCCGGCATCTGTCGATAGAAGAATGTTAGAAGCAGAGTTCTGATATGACTTCCGTCGACGTCGGCGTCCGTCATCAAACAGATCTTGTGATATCGAAGTTTGTTGACGTCGAAATCTTCTTTTCCGATACCGGTTCCGAGCGCCGTGATCAGCGCCTTGATCTCGCCGTGACCGAGCATCTTATCGAAACGCGCTTTCTCGACGTTGAGAATTTTTCCCTTCAGCGGAAGCACGGCCTGATTCTTACGATCGCGTCCCTGCTTTGCCGAACCGCCTGCGGAATCTCCCTCGACGATATAGATCTCGGACAGTGCCGGATCTTTCTCCTGACAGTCCGCGAGCTTGCCGGGCAACGTCGATGTTCCCAAAGCACTCTTGCGGACGATCTCGCGGGCCTTACGAGCCGCTTCACGGGCACGTGCGGCATCGACTGCCTTTCCGACGATCTTCTTCGCGACGTTCGGATTCTGCTCGAAAAATTCGCCGAGCTTTTCGTTGAGGAACGATTCGACCGGGCCTTTGACCGGCGAATTCAGTTTGCCTTTCGTCTGTCCCTCGAACTGCGGCTGCGGGATCTTGACCGAGATCACGGCGACCAATCCTTCGCGAACATCGTCGCCCGAAAGCGTGACCTTCGCATTCTTCGTCAGCCCCGAGCTTTCCGCGTAGTTGTTGATCGTTCTCGTGATCGCTCCGCGGAATCCGGACAAGTGAGTTCCGCCGTCGACAGTGTTGATGTTGTTCGCGAACGAGAAGATCTTTTCGTCGTAACTGTCGTTGTACTGCATCGACACTTCGATCGAAAGATCGTCGTGGATCAATTCGAAGTAAAGCGGTTCGTCGTGCAGCGGACTTTTGTTCTTGTTGAGATGCTTTACAAACTCGGCGATTCCGCCTTTGTAATAGAACTCGTGCGATTTTTCTTCTTCTTCGCGCTCGTCTTTGATGAAGATCCGAATCCCTTTGTTGAGAAACGCTTTTTCGCGAAGCCGTTCTGAGAGTTTTTCAAAACTGTAAACGGTCGTTTCGAAAATGCTCGCGTCCGGACGAAACGTGATCTTTGTGCCGCGTTTCGACGTGGTGCCCGTTTGCTTCAGCGGCGCGACCGGGATCCCGGCCTCGAATTCCATTTCATGCGTCTTCTCGTCCCGCCAGATCTCAATCTTGAGATACTCGCTCAAAAAGTTGACGCAGCTAACACCGACGCCGTGAAGACCGCCGGAAACCTTGTAGGAGTTCGAATCGAACTTTCCGCCGGCGTGAAGCACAGTCATGACGACCTCAGCCGCCGAGCGCTTTTCCTGCTTGTGAATATCGGTCGGAATACCGCGTCCGTTGTCGATCACGGTAACCGAGTTATCCATGTGGATCGTCACCTCGATCGTGTCGCAGTAGCCGGCGAGGGCTTCGTCGACCGAGTTGTCCACGACCTCGTAAACCAAATGATGCAGACCGATGTCACCGGTCGAGCCGATGTACATCGCCGGGCGTTTTCGGACCGCGTCGCGGCCTTCTAAAACGGTGATCGAATCTGCACTATATTCTGTCTTTGCTTTAGCCAATTTGTAACCTCTGGAAAAATCCTTAAAACTCTGATTTCTTTAATATTTTTATCGGAGAATACCTGTGTAAATGACGTGTGTCCGACCGGTGAGGAAGTCACCCAAAATCAATGTCTAATTTTAGCATTTAGAACGTAATTATTACAGCGGGATAAGCAGGTTTTAGGCAGCTTTTCCCGAGCCGTTTTCGATCCAGAAGACCGAGGCACCCGGGTCAAGTTTTTCCACGAAGGATTCCTTCGAGGTCGTGACGAAAGTTTGGGTCTTGCCCTGCAGAAATTCGAGCAATTGTGCGATTCGGCGGTAGTCGAGCTCGGCGTCGAGATCATCGAGGAGAAACAGCGGATATTCGCCGCGTGTCGCATTGAAGACGGCAATGTTGGCCAGTTGGAGGAGAAGGACCGCGCTCCGCTGTTGGCCGGCGGATCCGTACTTTTTGAGATCGTGCCCGTCGAATGTGATCTCGAGATCGTCACGATGCGGGCCGATCAGGGAATGGCCGGCGATCAACTCCGCCTGTACGCGAAGCGTCAGGCGTTCCTTGATCAGCGATTCGTAGTCCGATAGATCGCCTTTGCCTTCAAGAGACGACAAGTAACGAACCGTGACCACCTCTTCGCCGAAAAGCCGGTTCTCCAGCTCTTCGTTTAGTCGCTCGACGACGCGGATCCGGCCTTTGTGAATTCGTGTGGCGAGCGAGATGAGCTGCTCGTTCCAAGGCTCAAGCAGGGCCGCTGTCTTATCGAGACCGAATTCGTTGTCACGTGCCGATTGGAGCAGGGAATTTTTTTGCTTGAGTACGCGGTTGTAATCGGAAAATGTCTGAATAAAAGGCGGATGCAAAGACACGATCGCGTCGTCGAGGAAGCTTCTCCGCGAATCGGGATGCCCGCGAACGATCTCAATCGCCTCGGAATTGAAGACGACGGCACTCAACTCTCCGAGATACTCGTGAAGCGTGGCACGCTTACCGTTAATGCTGAGGATCTTCGAGCCGGGTTGTATGGCCACCTGGAGCTTGTGGGCGATCTCTTCGGACTGCCGGACCGTGCCGCGGATAATTGCAAGTTCCTTTTCGAAACGAATCGCTTCCTGAGGCTTTGCGGTCTTGAAGGATTTGGTGGTAGAAAGGATATGGATGGCTTCTAACCAGTTGGTCTTCCCCCGACCATTATTGCCGACGAGAATGTTCAATCCCCGAGCAGGCGTTATCGAGCCGGTTAGATTGCGAAAATCCTGAACCTCCACGGATTCGAGCTGCATTCGAAAATATTAACACGTGACAATGGCTCCGCCTTTTGCTGGAACGGAGGCAACCTTAGGATCGTGCGAAGACTTCTAATCCGTTCTTCTTCGCCCCAGATCAAAAAAGTTCTGGAGTTAATCGAGATTCACCGTTTATTTAAATATAGAGTGTTGAACACTCTTTAACACTCACCGCTTCTTGTATTACCAATGCTCAAATCCGCAATACTAATTGGGTTGCTCCTCCTTGCCGGCGTCAGCGCTGCGTTTGCGCAGCAAGCATTGAAGCCCGGCGAAGCAGCACCTGAATTTTCCGGTCAGTCTCTCGACGGCAGTTTGTACGATCTCGGTCAGCTCCAGGGAAAGGTCGTGGTATTGACCTTTTGGTCGACCCGCTGCCAGATCTGTCACAGCGAGATTCCAAACCTGAACCGCGTCGTCGAGCATTATCGAGGCAAAGACGTCGTATTTCTCGCTGCGACGATGGATAACGAAGCGAAAGTCGATCCGTATCTCAAGCGCAATCCTTTCAATTTCACGATTCTCCCGAACAGTTTCGCAACTATGCTGAAGTATGCGGACAAAGATCGTTCGGGCAATATCAACATGGGTTTCCCGGCTCATTTTCTGATCAGCCGAAAAGGAATCATCGCAATGCGAACCGACGGATGGGACAAAGCGTCGAATCTGGACTCGCAGATCTCCAAGCTCCTGTCCTCCGATTAAAGTTTCTGGGGAACATAATTTTCTCCTCTCTCGCCCGGCTGTCGTATCAGCCGGGTTTTTTTGCGTCCGATTTTGGGGTTGGAAGATTCGCGACGGGTGCGGTATATTTTTGTTTCTCCTCATGCCGCCGCGGCGAACGGAGAGGTAGCCTAATTGGTAAGGCAGTAGTCTTGAAAACTACCGCGCGTAAGCGCTTGCAGGTTCGAGTCCTGTCCTCTCCGCCATCTCAATTTTGGATTTTGGATTTTGGATTTTGGATTTTGGATTGGTCGATGGGCCAAGGCCAAGGTCGTTTCCCAATCAATCCTCTTTTGCGGCTTCCTCCGCTTCCTGCCTCCTGTCTTCTGCTTCTGCCTTCAGCTTTCCGCTCCTCTCAATATTGCCAACACTCGTGCTTTGATATAGCCTATCTGAACTGAATGGCGATTCATTCATTCCCGTCGTTGTTATGCCTAAAAACTCGATAGCGTCTGCAGTCGTCAAAACTCCTGTTACAGATAAACGAGGCGCGATCCTTCGCGCGGCTACATCGGTTTTTGCCGAGAAAGGGTTCTTCAACGCAAAGGTCGCGGATATCGCGAAGGCGGCCGGCGTCGCAGATGGAACGGTTTATCTTTATTTCAAGAACAAAGACGACGTTCTGCATTCGATATTCGATCGCGCGATGGAAGAGTTCATCGCGGACGGACGTCGCGAGCTGGAATCGCTCAGCACTCCGGAGGAGAAACTCAGGCGAATCGCCGAGCTTCATCTCGAACGTCTCAGCGCGGATCGCGACATGGCGATCGTTTTTCAGGTCGAGCTTCGCGGCTCAATAAAATTCATGCAGGAGTTTTCGGCGGCCGGCTTTGCCGAATACCTCGACATAATCCGTGCGACGATCGCCGAAGGCCAGAAGAGCGGAGTACTTCGCGGAGATCTCAAACCGATCGTCTGCGCGAAAATGTTCTACGGCGCTCTCGATGAGATGGTGACGAACTGGATCCTGTCGAGTAAGAGCTACCCGCTCGCTCCCATGGCCGACGAGGTCATGAAAGTATTCTTCGGAGGCCTGCTTGCGAAATGACGGCGATTCTCGATGACTCCGATGTTAGAGTTCTCGAACGGCGGACCGATCGCGGTGAGCCACTTTTGGCGGACGAGCCAACGACGATTTCCAACCTTTTTCTCCAGGCCGTAAAAAAACACGATCTCGACGACGCACTAAACCACAAAGTCGCGGATGAATGGTGTCCGATCTCTTCCGCAGAGTTGATAGCGCGAGCCGAACGTATCGCGCTCGGACTTTATTCGATCGGAGTTCGCAAAGGTGACAAGGCGGCGATACTTGCATCGAACTCTCCGGACTGGACGATGTGTGATGCCGGATGCCAATTCGCCGGGGTCATCGACGTCCCGATCTATACAACGCTCGCTCCGTCGTCTGTCGAGTACATCCTCAAGGATTCGAATGTAAAAATTCTCTTTCTCCAGAATCGCACCGAGTATGACCGGATCGCGATCGAGATCGAGCAATGCTCGTCTGTCGAGAAGCTAATCTATTTCGATCCGATCGGCGTCGAATCAAACGATGCGATCTCGCTTTCCGATCTCGAGGCGCTCGGCGAAAAACTGAACAGCGAACAACCGCAGCTTCTCGCCGAGCTCAGCTCCGCGATCGATCCCGGCGATGTCGCCACGTTGATCTACACGAGCGGCACGACCGGCGAACCGAAGGGCGTGATGCTGACGCACTCGAACATAATCTCGAACGTGCTGGACGCAGGCGAGAAGTTTGACTTCTCGATCCACGACGTATGTCTGTCGGTCCTTCCGCTAACGCATGTCTTCGAACGCTCGGCGATGTATCTCTACATCTTCAACGGAATGTCGGTTTACTATGCCGAGTCGATCGATAAAGTGCCGGACAATCTAAAAGAGATTCGTCCGACGATCTTCGTCGGCGTGCCGCGAATCTTTGAGAAGGTTTATGCGAAAGCGAAACTGAAGGCCGCGCAGTCGGGCCGTCTGACGGAGAAAATATTCGATTGGGCGATCGAGATCGCGAAGGAAATTGCGATGAAACGCGAACAGCGCGAAGAGCCCGGATTTTCACTCACGATGAAGCGGAAGATCGCCGATGCTCTCGTCTTCAACCAGCTCCGAGATTTCTTCGGCGGACGGCTCCGAGCATGTATCACCGGCGGAGCGGCCTTGCCGGATGACATTTTTCTGATCTTTACCGGTGCCGGAATCTCGATCATGCAAGGTTATGGACTGACCGAAACGTCGCCCGTGATCACGTCGAACAATCCATCCGCCGTAAAGCTCGGAACAGTCGGCAAGCCGATCCACAATGCAAAGATCCGCATCGCGTCCGATGGCGAAATCGAAGCATCCGGTCCCGGAGTCATGCTCGGCTACTACAACAAGCCGGAAGCAACGCGTGCGGCGTTCACCGGCGACGGTTGGTTTCGCACCGGCGACATCGGTGAGATCGACGACGACGGATTCTTGCGCATAACGGACCGGAAAAAGGAACTCTTCAAAACGTCGGGCGGAAAGTACATCGCTCCGTCGCCGATCGAACAAATGATCCGGTCTTCGCGATTTGTCAGTCAGGTCGTGCTGGTCGGAAATGAGCGAAAGTTTGCGGCGGCTCTCGTCGTGCCTAATTTCGAGATGCTCAGATCGTACGTGAAACTAAAAGGTATAAACGCGAAAACCCCGGCTGAGATGTGCCGCAATCCTAGGATCATCGATCTGATCGAACGACAGATCGATACCGCGACAAAGGATCTTTCCCGCTACGAAAAAGTTAAAAAAGTTGCGTTACTGGAAAATGAACTGACCGTCGATGGCGGAGAGCTGACCCCGACGCTCAAGATCAAGCGCCGGGTCGTTGAAGAGAAATATAGAAGCGTGATCGACGGATTCTACGAAAACGCGATTTAGAGCGGGATCGGAATTCGGCCCGGGAGTCCGATCAGAGTTTGCATCAGGATGTCGCCGATATTTTTCTTCGCCTTATCGACCACGATGATATCGAAAGGCTTAAGCAGAACATCCTTTTGAACACCTTTCTTTATCTGGTCGTAGTTGACCGCGATCAGTTCCGGCTCAGGCGAATTCGCTTTCCGACGTCTGATCGTGATGTTCTTCGACTTTGCCTCTCGCGTGATCCCGTTCGACATCGCAACCGCCTGGGTAAGCAAGAGACCTTCTTCGGGAATGTTCAATTCTCCGGGTCGAACTACCTCACCCGTGATATAAACCGGCGCCGCTTTGTGAACCAGGATCACATCGCCCGGTAGGATCTCCGGATTCGAACCCTCAACTCCTTGTCTCAGACTCGCGATACTAAAATCGCGTGACGGAGCTCCGATGCCGCCATCGACGTTTTTCCACGCGCTGGCTTGTTCGGCGTTGGTACACATCGGCGGACGTGTTCGAAATACCGTGACGATTCCACCGCTCTTTTCGGATTCGCCACCCGCAACTGTAAGGAGCTCCAGGAGGTATGCTCGACGCGTAAGAACGAACTGCTGCTGCTGCCGAACTTCTCCGTAGACGCTTACCGGCGGACGGCTCTTGCGATCGGTGATGCGGAGGTTGATATTAGGCTTTTTCAAATATCTTACTAGAAGCTTTGTGACTTCCGTCCGGAGCTCAGGTTCTGTGAGACACTGTGCGCTAACGGGCGTATCCACGAATGGCAGCTCGAGCTTCCCGCTCTCATCCACCGTCGCGACAAAATCGAACTCAGACTCACCAAGCACTTTCACCGTTACTTCGTCGCCAGGGCCGATCAGGTAGCTTCTCTGCGGCGTTTTATCAACCGGAGACTCTTGTCCCACGGCCGAAATGGCAAACGCGGCCGCAAACACAAAAATCGTTAAAAACCTTAAATACATTGATGAAACCTCAGGTATGAAATGACGCCAAAGAATAACCCACAACTGCCTTAGATTCAACCTTTTGTTCCTTTCGTTGTCCTCGTTCGCGAAACGATTAAATGTTGACAGGTTTAGCCCTTGCAATGTAACTTCAAGATATTAATACAGAACGAAATCCCTCTACTTTTCAGGTGCAGCAACATAATCAACTAGCAGAAAGGTTTTGGTTCGTACGCCGCCCGACGCAGTTCGCCGCGGATGTCGCGGTGCTCTGCGGAGCGTTTTTTGTGGCTTACCTGCCGGCGGTAAACGTACAGCTCGGTGAGTTCTATACCGAAATCGTTCTGCGCCAACTCCCGTTTGTGGTTCTCGTGCAATTTTCTGCTCTCTTCCTTGTCGGAGCGTATTCGATCCTCTGGAGATACGTCAGCATCGAGGATCTCAAAGTTTTCCTGAAAGCGACGTTCATTTCACTGGGAATCCTTCTCGCGTTTCGTTTCTTGCTCATCTTTACGAATTTCAACCTTTGGCAAGTTCCGCTCTCGGTGATCCTCATCGATACGGTGCTCGCGTTCGGCGGCTTGCTCGGATTGAGAGTGCTTCGCCGCTTCTTTTACGAATTCGGTGAGAAGAACAAAGTCTTCGCCGGCAAGCATCGCGTAAAGCGGATTCCGACGCTTTTGGTCGGTGGCGGACGCATGGGGGCGACACTCGTCAAGGAAATGAGCGGCCGACGGAATACGGAGCTCGAGATCCGAGGTCTCGTCGATGACGATCCGCGAAAGCGCGGCGGCAGTGTCAGCGGTTACAAAGTTCTCGGTACGACGGGCGACATGCCGCGTCTTGTCGACGAGCTGAACATCAAGCAGGTCGTGATCGCGCTCGATGAAGTTGCGGGAATGGAGATCCGCCGCATCATGGACATCTGCAGTGCGATCCCCGTCCGTGCCCAGATCGTCCCGAGCCTCAATGAGATCGCAACCGGACGTGTTTCCGTAAGCCGCATCCGCGACGTCCAGATCGAAGATCTTCTCGGACGCGAGCCGGTAAAACTTGACGACGAGAATCTCCACGACTTCTTGACTGGCCGCACCGTCATGGTTACCGGTGCCGGCGGTTCGATCGGATCCGAGCTCGTCCGTCAGATCATCAACTACCGGCCGAAATGTCTGCTGCTTGTCGAACGTGCGGAATTTTTTCTTTTCCAGATCGGTCGTGAGCTTTCGGAGATCAACGATGTCGAATTCGTTCAGTTGATAGCCGACGTCGGAGACGAACCGCGAATGCGCGACATCTTCGAAACGTATCATCCCGAAGTGATCTTTCACGCCGCAGCTCACAAACATGTGCCGCTGATGGAGGTCAACGCGACCGAGGCGATCAAAAATAATGTGCTCGCGACGCGATCGCTCGGCACGCTCGCCGGTAAGAACGGTGTACGCGATTTCGTTCTGATCTCGACCGACAAGGCCGTGAATCCGACATCCGTGATGGGCGCGTCGAAGCGGATCGCGGAGATCGTCGTGCAGGGATTGAACAATCAGTTCGAGACGAATTATGTTGCGGTGAGATTCGGGAACGTGCTCGGATCTGCCGGCTCGGTCGTGCCGATCTTCCACGAGCAGATCCGGAAGGGCGAACCGATCACCGTCACCGATAAAGAGATGACGCGGTATTTCATGACGATCCCGGAAGCGTCGCAGCTCGTGCTCCAGGCAGGAGCGCTCGGAACCGGGGGCGAGATCTTCATTCTCGACATGGGCGAGCCGGTGAAGATCGTAAATCTTGCGGAAGACATGATCCGACTTTCCGGATTAACCCCATACGAAGATATCGATATTATTTTTACGGGCGTTCGAAAAGGCGAGAAGCTTTTCGAAGAGCTCGAGATAACCGGAGAGAATCTCGACAAGACAAATCATCCAAAAATTTTCATCGGTAAGATCGCGGAATATTCGAATGACGAAGTCGAACGGATCGTGAGCAGTTTCCGATCCGCGATAGTCGAATGCGATGAATCGCGGATCCGACAATTATTCAACGAAGTGCTTCCCGAAGCGCGGATCGGCGATGCGACCCCGCGGGCGACGACCGAATCCGACGAGCCGACCGACGGCAAATTCTTTGTCCAACCTTCGACGACGCTCGGCTTGGCCGAGAAATAGTTTTAACTCCCGCGAGTCCTTTTTATGACTCAAGCACGCATATCAAAACAGCGCGTCTCTCAAAAAGCCGCATCGTTCACCGAGTCGGTTATCCGCGAGATGAGTCGCGAGGCTGCGAAGTACGGTGCCGTAAATCTCGGTCAGGGATTTCCCGACTGGCCGGCGCCGGAGGACATAAAACAAAAAGCGAAAGAGGCGATCGACGCCGATCATAATCAATACGCGATCACATGGGGCGTGAAAAGTTTTCGCGACGCGATCGCGGCGAAGACGAAATGGTTTCTCGGGATGGACATCGATCCGGAGAGCGAGATCACGGTGACGTGCGGTTCGACCGAAGGAATGATCGCGGCCGCGATGGCGACGATCGATCCGGGTGAAGAAGCGGTCATCTTCGATCCGTATTACGAGAACTACATGCCGGACACGATCATCTCCGGTGCCCGTCCGCGTTTCGTTCCGCTCTATCGAAACGATGACGGTTTTTATTTTGATCGCGATGAGTTACGCGCCGCATTCAACGAGAAGACGAAGGCGATCATTATCTGCAATCCGAACAACCCGACCGGAAAAGTTTTCACTCGGGACGAGATGGAATTCATCGCCGGTCTTTGCAAAGAGTTCGACGCGCTCTGCTTCACGGACGAGATCTACGAACATATTATTTACGACGGTGAAGTCGATGGGACGAATAGGTCTCATGAGTC
The DNA here is from genome assembly GCA_003223025.1 of Acidobacteriota bacterium. Lineage (GTDB taxonomy): Bacteria > Acidobacteriota > Blastocatellia > Pyrinomonadales > Pyrinomonadaceae > OLB17. Next base: position 13,634 of record QHXR01000015.1, on the reverse strand, counting down.
CTATCCATCGCCGTCAGGTCGCCACATCTGCATGGCCACGCTCGACGGAATGCGCGAGCGTACCGTAGTTGTGAACTCGCTGTCGAAAACGTACTCAGTGACAGGATGGCGTGTCGGATACTGCATCGCTACGCCGGACATCACGCAGGCGATCAGAAAAGTGCACGACTTTCTAACTGTCGGCGCAGCAAATCCGCTGCAGCATGCCGGAGCTTATGCGTTGAGTCTTCCGCCAAGTTACTACGAAGACCTCCAGGTCGAATATCAGCGCAAGCGCGACTTCATCGTGCCGGTCTTGCGCGAGGCCGGGTTCAAATGTGATTCGCCTGACGGAGCCTACTACGTGATGACGGATATTTCGGATTTCGGATTCGCGAACGATATCGAATTCACAAAACACTTGATCCGCGAAATCGGTGTGGCCGTCGTGCCCGGATCATCATTCTACGAGAATCGCGAAATGGGATCGCAGATGGTGCGGTTTTGTTTCTGCAAGAAAGACGAAACGCTCGAGGCCGCAGCGGAAAGACTTCGAAAGATTCGGTGACGAGCACCAGTAGAAAGAGAAGAATTTGCCCGCGAAACACGCGAAAGACACGAAAAAGATTTTTCTTATTTCGCTTTCTTTCGCGTATTTCGCGGGCAAAGATTCTTGCTCTTCCTTCCTAAAGGGTCGGGGTTTTACCTCACGCTGAGCAACCTTTTCCTGGCCCTCGCGCAACCAAAAACATATCCGGAGCATAAACGCTTTAAGTCATTTTTATCCAAGAAATTTAATAAGTACTGGAGGTTATATGATCAGTAAATCATTGGGTTTTCTTTTGATCGGCTTTATCTTTGTCATGGTCGGTGACGGGCAGACGCCGGGGCCCGGAGCGAAGGGCGAGGGTAAATCTTTCTCGTTTTTCTTTGACGGCGACGGAAGCTACCTCGGCGTCCAGACCGAAGAGATCACGAAAGATAACTTCGCAAAATACGGATTAAGAGAAGTCCGTGGCGTGGCCGTCGACAAGGTGATCGAAGGTTCGCCGGCCGAGAAGGCGGGAATTCAGAATGGTGATGTCATTGTTCGCCTCGATAGCGAAGAGATCACCAGCGTCCGCAAGCTTACGCGATTGTTGAGCGAAGTTTCTCCCGATCATCAGGTGAAGGTAACCGTCGTGAGAAACGGCGGCGAGCGCGAGGTCACCGCGACACTCGGAAAACGTCCGACGCCGAAATTCGAAGAAGGCTCGTTTGGTGCAAGCCTGCCGAAGCTGGAGCGTCTACCGGTTCCGCCGTCCGGCGAATTGCCGACGATGCCGAAGATGGATGATATGCCGGGATTCGAAGCGTTAACGCCCGGAGCTCCGGGTCAGCCGTTTGTCTGGCGTTCGGGTTCGGGACGACGCATCGGCGTTGGAGTAACCACGTTGACGAAACAGCTCAGCGAATTCTTCAACGTCGCGAGCGGCGTGATGATCAACGATGTCCGTGCGGATTCGCCGGCCGCGAAGGCGGGATTGAAAGCAGGCGACATCATCGTTGAGGCTGAAGGCAAGGAAGTGAGAAGTGAGACCGATGTCATTCGCGCGATCGGCGATAAGAAGGAAGGCGATGTTGCTCTGACCATCGTCCGGCAGGGAAATCGTCAGACGATCCGCGTGACACCCGAGAAGGCCGACGGAGATTTCAACATGTTCTTCGAGTCGCCGGTCGCTCCGATGGCACCGCAGCAATTCAAGTTTGCGATGCCGGCAACACCGATCCCGATGACGGAATTTCGGTTTCCGGGTCGGGTTTTGTAATTAGTTCTGAGTTCCGCCTTCAGGCGGCAAAGCCGCGGCTCGGCCGCCCGAAGGCGGAACTCAAAACCATCACACAACATTCTCCAACCCACGATTACTCTTTCTTCGCCAGATGAATCCATCCAGGACATAGTGCGTCAGTTGCGGCACCGCGAGGAGCGGAACTAGGTAAACTTTCCACTCCGTCCAATCCCAGTTCGATCCGAACATCCAGTTTCGTTCGTGCCATACTCCACGATTCCAGAATAATTCCTCGACATAAGCGAACGCCCAGAGCGTCGCGAGGAAGACGATCCAGTTCGATGAGAACGCTCGGTAGAATTGTCCCGTGGATTTGCGCCTGGCTTTCGCATAGAACCAAATCAGCGCGAAGTAGGGCACACCGTGGATGATCACGTTCGTCACCGTGAACGCGTAATCGGAATTGAGCGCGACGATTCCGACATACCAACACACTGCGGTCGTCGTGACAACGATATCTTTTCCTATGTTGAGAAATCCGGTCGTGAAATAGAGATAGACGGATTTCGCAAAGTACGCGATAAGCGCCAGAACGTAGATCGGAAACACAACGTCGTCGACAAACTCCGGCAGCGCAAAGAAATCGTTCGCGACGAACCATTCGAAATTTCGCGGGAGGCTCGTCATCCAGAACGCGAGCGGATAAATTGTCGCAAGATAGACTGCGGCCGAATCTATCCACCACGTCCACGATTCCGTTTCATTTGCTTTTCGCCTGTATAGCGCGACCCAGCCGTATTGTTGTCTGACGAAATGGAACACTGCGACGATCGCCAGCCCTCGCCAAAACGTGAGCTCGCCTTCCGAATGCAGCGCGACACCGACCGCGTATCCGAAGATCGGAACGAGAAGATAAAGTCCGAGTCTGCGCTTCAGTTCTTCTTTGTCGAAATAGACGCGAAAGCTTGTCGACCATACATGTGCGACGTCGATCAGCAGCACGGCCGAGATCCAAGTCCAATCGGGCGAATCGCTATTGAGAATTCCGAGTTGCCATCCAACCGCGAGAAGAAGAAGTGACGCGATCGCGCTCCCGAGGAAGACGGTGAGATCGACGTTGCGGGAGAACAGCCAGGCCGACGCGACGCGGGGACGCGGAGACTCGGAGACGTGGATCGAGTTCTCGCTAATGACTGTCATCAACTTCTCTTCGACGCTGAAGTATAGGTTTCTCCGGCCGCCCTTACGCCATGATAAAAAGCTTCCTCGAATAATGCGATCCCGCTCAAATCGGTATGTGCGAAGTGAATGTTACGCCACGGCAGCATCGCTTTTTCCCGAACTCCGCTCCAAAGAAAATTCGGACGCGGCGAGATCATCGCGTGACCCCAGCGCATTATATCGAGCCTGTCGCACAGATCGTAGATTTCCGGGTGTGCTCGAGCAACGTCGGTCAGACAAACATCGGCGAGCTCACGCCACGTGTAATTGAAAAGCTTTGTCCGGCCTTCTTCTTCATGACACATCGGGTAATAGTAAGTGAGCGTCGTCGGACCGTAGTCGATTCCCTTTTGATGTGTCGCATTCACATAACCGAGTGACGGGCTTTCATAAAGCACGTTGTCCCATGCAAGCGGAAAATCTCGCGCGAATCGTGGCTTCGGCCGGTCGTTCAAAAATAGATTCGCGACGAACCATGCATTGTGCTGAAACTCGTTTGCGGCAAAAGGCGCGTCGTCATTAAATCCCCGAATGACATACGGCGCCGTGAACATGGGCGATGCAAAAATAATCTTCTCGCAATGAAATCCGCGCAACTGATCATCAGCGAGACAGATCACATCTACGCCTTTCTTATTCGGCGCGATCGACACGACCATCTGAGATTTTCGAACGTTGTTCTTTACGCGATCGAACAGGTGATTTACAAATCGTCCGTTCCCTTCCGGAAATGTGATGAACGGCTGCGACTCGACGCCGCTCCGTCGCACGCGCGAACAAAAATAAAATAGCCCGGCCCACGCGGATGTTTGTTCGAGCTTCAATCCGTAGTCGTCGCGGCATGCGTAATCGCAATACCAGCTCAAACGCTCCGATGTGAACCCGTTTTGACGAAGCCAGTCTCCAAACGAGAGTCGATCGAGTGATGTAACTGTTTCGTCATTCGAACAATTTGCAACCGGCACCACGAACGCGCGTCTGCCCTTTGCATCACGCCAATTTACCCACGCATCGATTTGTTTCTGAAATTCAGCAAACTGTCGTTTGTCGTCCTCACTTTCACCTGCGTGAAGATACAAACCTTCGTACCATCGACCTTTATAGAAAACGCGCTCCTCCGGCTCGCGACAAAGATACTGTTCCCCGACTATGAGATCGCCATTCGCGTTCCGACCCTCGACCAACGACATTTCATCGAGTAACGAGATCAACTCGCCGTTCTCCTGAAACGGCACCGGCAAATAATGCGCGCCCCACGGATATCCAACCGGCGTCCCCGTTCCGCTCCGCGAAGTTCCACCGATCTCTTTCTCAAGTTCGAGCAGAACGTAATCGTTGAAATTATTTTTAGAAAGTTTCCATGCAGCGGACAATCCGGCAACTCCGCCGCCGACGATCGCAACCTTTATCGTCTGCCACTTGTCGGAAGGAACTTCGAAATTGCTTTGGTCCCTGAGCACGTGTCCGAGGCCAACACTTTGCCCCACTATGTTACCGTCGGGAAATTTTTTCGACGCGCCAATACTGCACGCCGCCATCGCCAGCGGCGCGCCCAGAAAGGTCGTTAGTAATTCTCGTCGGGTTAGTTTCACTTTCCGGAATAAGTGATAACTGATAAGTAATAACTGATAACTCTATTCATTTTTGCGGGCGGTCTTCAACGAAGTAATTAAAAGCTTTTGCAGTTCTTCACAGTCCGTTAGCAAAGAGGCCGATTGTGTGCGCGTAACTTTCTTTGAATCACGCAGCAACCGGAGAAGAAAGTTGCTTTTGAACGCTTCTTTGTTTGCGACAGAGTATTTCTGAACAAAGTCAGGCCTGTTCTCTCCTTGCTTGCCTTCCTCAATAAGCAGCCCTATGTTTGTGCCTGAGTCCAAGATCTTCTTTGAAAGAATAAACTCTTTCTTCTCGTTGTTGAGATATTCACTCAGTCTGACAATTCGTAGCGCAAATGCGTACGCTTTCTCTTGCAGTATGTCCATGGGAGTTCTCCATTATCAGTTATTAGTTATCACCTATCAGTTATTCCGGAAAGGCCGAGCAACATTCCGAAACCCTCATTCAAACCGCCTCCACTCGGTTTCGTAGTATCGAACGAGCGCCTGGTTGTCGAGGCGGTTTATTTCGATCTCTTCGTCGGGCATTTTCATGTCGGTTGGGAATTCGAACATCGATGCGAACGAGCTGACGTTTAGAAATTTCAGTTCGACATTCGGTGGCTGAGTCGGGATCTCGAATGCTTGCTGCTTTGCGAGAGCGTATCCCCAAAGCCCGAAGCTCGGCACCGTCGTCTGATATGGCTTCACGGTGAAGCCGACCGCTTCGAGAGTTTTTACTATCGACCAATACGAATTGCGTGCGATCAGCGGCGATGTGCATTGGACGACGACCGCGGCATCGGGCGTGAGTTTTTGTTTTAGAAGATTGTAAAAGCGAGTCGTGTAAAGTTTGCCTAGCGCGAAGTTGTTCGGATCGGGGAAATCGACGATCGCGATATCGAATGGTTCGATCGCCGTGTTGTCGAGCCAGACAAATGCGTCTGCGTTTGCGACCGAGACTCGCGGATCATCAAACGAATGATGATTGAGTTCAGCGAGCGCGGGCAATGCTTTCGACAGACCGGTCATCGCCGGATCGAGATCGACGAGCTGAACGGTCTCGACGGATTTGTATTTCAGGATCTCGCGCAACGCGAGTCCGTCACCGCCGCCGAGGACGAGAATGCGTTTCGGTTCGCCGTTGTATGCGGCGAAGGCCGGATGCACCAAAGCTTCGTGATAACGATATTCGTCGAATGAATTGAACTGAAGGTTGCCGTTCAGAAAAAGCGCGTAACCGGTTTTTCCTTTCGTTACGACGATTCGCTGATACGACGAACTTTTTGCGTAGATGATGTTGTCGACAAACAGCGCGTCCTCGGCGAGCGTCGTGAGACGGTCGGCCTTTATGAATGCGATCAGCAAAAGGAGAATGATAACCGCGCCTTTGATACGGAACACATTCGGATTCTTTTTCAGACGGTTCTCAAGCAGCCATGTTGCCCAAACTGCGACGCCTGCATTCAGCATCCCGAATAAAAGCGATGTACGATTCAGTCCGAGCTTTGGAACCAGGAAGATCGGAAACAACAAGCTTGCGACGAGTGCTCCGACATAATCCAAAGCGAGCACGCGGGAGACGAGAGTTTTGAAATCCAGCTCATCCTTCAGAATTCGCATCAACAAAGGGATCTCCAATCCGACAAGGACGCCGATAAGAAATACCATCGTGTAAAGAATGATCTGAAAGTAAGAAACATGCGCGAATGTTAAGAACAGAAGCGGTGCGCTAAATCCGCCGATGACGGCAACGGCGAGCTCGACATCGATGAACTTCTCCGCAATGTTCTTTTCTATGTACTTCGACAGCCACGAGCCGACGCCCATCGCCGAAAGATAGATACCGATGATGAAAGAAAATTGCGTGACGGAATCGCCAAGAACGTAACTCGAAAGCGTGCCGGCGAGCAACTCGTATATCAAGCCGCACGTCGCGATGATGATGACGTTGAGAAAAAGTAGAGGAGTCCTGTTCATACTATCTGACGCGGAGACTGAGAGACGCGGGGACGCGGCGAAGTGCTCACCGTGTCGCCGCGTCTCCTGAACACCGCGTCGCGAAAACTAGCCTCCGATCGCGCCGGCGATGATTATCGCAACTCCGATCATGATCGACCCGATCACTATGCCGAGTGCAGTGTTCTGATCCTCTTCGATCTCTTTCTTGATCGGAAAGATCAAACCGAGAACGGCGTAAGTGACGGCGAAAAATACTACGCCAATAAATACAAACACGAGCGCCGTGACAACGACCTCAAGTAACTGATCGATCTTGACTATGAATCCCAATGGAGCAAGCAATCTCATTAGCATTTATTTTCCTCCGCGAAAGCCTGTGTAGATGAATGGCACGCCGAGCCGCGATCGGCTGCCCGAGTTCGCCAACTCCCAGCCGAACCAGGCGGATGCAGCATAGAACGCGAGCACGCCCATTCCGAAAACTAAGTAAAGTTTTTTTAGCATAAGTCACACTGCGTCCTTCCCACGCCTGCGATCCAATCATTCGTCCGAATCCGAACCGCTTGTACTAAACATGCTGTCCTTCCAACGGCGCGATTCGAACGAGATCTTTCTAAAAAGTCCGAGCACGGGCACGATCAAAAGAATCAGAAACGCGCATAAAAAATTCACGCCGCGGTTCACGTTCTGTTCGACCTTAAGCGAGACCGGCATCGGTTGCTGCCAGTCCTGCCACGTGCCTTCGACACGAAGCGTGTATTTCCCGGCTGGCAGAGACGACAGTGTCGCGTCCTGATCTTTCGATCCTTCGGTCCATGCTCCATCGCTGTCACTTCCGAAATAATATTCGATCGGTATGTTTACCGACTCGACTTCCTGACTCTGATCATTCACGAGATCAACATCGAGCTCGGCAAATGAATTGCTGACCGGAGCCGATGCCGAAATTCGAATATTCCGATTCGCTTTGATGTCGAACGGCTGGCTGAATATCGTCTGCGCCGCGGTCGCGTTCGTCATCGGCGGCAGGCTCACTTCTTGAGAAAGAACCGCGGTCGTGACACCGGCGACCGGGACCATGACAATCGCTACGACGATCAAAAGCAAAACGGGAAGCAATCCCCACGTGTAGTAAAAGCGGCCGGTGAATGGCTGATTCGGAGCGACCGACCATGGCTTCGGAAGATCCGAGACACCGAATGCCTTTTCGATCTCGGCATTCGTCATGTAGGTTCCGACCGACCAGTTGATCTCGTTTTTCGTCGCCTCCTGCGACAGCATCAACGGAGCCGCGACATAGTCGGTCGCACGGACCGTTTCGCCCTGCTCGACGCGCCAATAGAATTCGCCTTTCACATAACGCACCATCGCGTTGGCGTCTTGAAAGATCTTGAATTTCGTTCCGTTGTATGTCGCCGAGCGCGCACCGAGTACATTTGAATCCGCGGCGACTTCCGCCGCATTCACCGACTCGACGAAATTCCAATGATTGTCCGAATGCACGAGCCATCGGAATCCGATCGACGGATTGTAAAGCAGGTACTCGTGCCAGTAATAGGTTTCGCCGTCGATGTCGACGCTTCGCGCCACGGCTCCGATGATCTTGAACTTTACGTCTTTGAATACACCTTCCGCACCGATCGGCAAAACGAAGTTGATATCCGCATTCGTCGATTTGAGCGCTTTTAGATAAGTAAGATTTCCTTGATCGACGTCGAGCAGCGAATTGCAATTCGGACAAGTGACGCGCTCCGCTTTGTCGGGTGCGACGAGTGCAAGCGGCCCGCCGCAGTTAGGGCATCCCATCGCCGCGGTCGATACACGCCGTGCTTCGCGCTCTGCCGGACGTGCGGATTCGAGACCGATGTCAGCGAGCGTGACTTGCTGACCGACAAAGACCCACGGCGGATTCATGCTGTAGTCGATCGTTCCGAATGCTTTATCGCGTCCGGAGAGATCCGCATACGAGCTCTGTTCGTTCGGAGTGAGTTGATATGGAATTTCGCCATCGGCCGCAACAGACGTAGCGACGCCCTTTTCGATCACGGTGAACGGCTCGCTGGAAATTCCGGTCAGTGATTCGCCAACCTGCAACGCGTCGAACGACGGAACCGAGGTGCCCGACGGCAGCGGTTGATAAAACGTTAGATAGAAATTGCCCTGCGCTTCGGCAAGCCAGCCGACCCATCCGTTCGAGAACGTCGCATACCACTCGTCCCAATATCCTCCTAGCTCATGACGAAGTTGCGCGCGGCCTGTCAATTCGAAACGGACTCCGTTGAATGTTCCTTTCAACCCGATCTTGAGCGGCGACTCCGATTCAGCGATCTCGGCAACTTTACCCAGATCCTGCAAACCGCGATCGGTTCGTGCGATCGCCGAGCGGCAAAACGGACAGACGAGCACGATCGTCGACCCGGCCTTGAACTCGACCGGTGCGGCGCATGACGGGCAGTTGGCCTGGAGAATGCTCATGAGAATGTAGCGCCGCCGTCCCGGCGGCTGTCCCGATGGCGTCTCGCCATCGGCTGTGCTTAGGCCGCTGACTTGTAGGTCTCGAGACTGCTAACCCAAGGCCAATTCTGAAGTCCGGCACTTGCTGGATTACGGATCGTGTATTTCATCGCCCGCTCCAGGTCACTTTCGCTTCGCACCAAATGATCGTAGTACTCTCGCTGCCATAACTCACCGCGGCGCCCGAGTAATTTATTAATTTCGTGCGCGGTATACGATTTCCAAGAATGAAGCACATCTTCAAGCTTATGATTCTGCTTCGGTCTTACAACTGAATGGACATGATTCGGCATTACACACCAAGCGTAGAGATGATACCTCTGTGCATCAAAGTGGAGGAGGCTATCGGCAACGACCTTAGCGACCGCGGGCTCTTGCATTACGCAGGAGCCGTAGTTTCGATCAAGGTACCCGTCAACCTTTTCAGAAAAGAGCCACTCTATCTTTCTTTTTTCTTCAAGCCTAAGTTCGTGGTCGAGAGTCTTTAGTGCGCCAAGAGCTTCGCGGCGTTCATCGCGAAGGCGATCTAGAATGTTTTGCGGTAGTGAGTCTGCGAGACGGAATGTAACGAAATATATTCCGTCCTCCTTTTCCCAGTGCGGTAGGCGACCGCGGTCGCGGATCGAAACCTGTCCGTATTTAAAAAACGGATCGTCGCTTGGGACTACCGGAGGCCGAGACGGCCTCCGGACAGCCGCCGAGACGGCGTCAGCGGCGCCGCGTTCGATTTTGGTAACGGAAACGGACTTTGCTCCGAGAAGCGTTTTCACATTCGATTCCCAGTCCCACTCCGGCCGCGTGCGGCAGCAGTATAGATTGAAGGTCGCGGTGCGATGTTCGGGATACGTGTGACAGGCGAGATGCGACTCGGTCAGCGCGATGAGACCGGTGATGCCGGCTTCGCCATCGAACTTGTGCCACACGGAACCGACGGCCTTCAATCCGAGATCTGTGATGACACGCTCAAGCAGATCGCGCATCAACGACTCGTCGCGAAGATGCTCCTGGTTGCAACCCGTAGCTTCGATCAGCCATTCAGTTCCAACTATCATTCGATAAATCTACGACGAGAAATGCGAAAAAGTTTGTGCCGTCGGTTTGAGAACCTATAATAGAGCCTATGTCGAACAAAACTATAGCGAAATTCGTCGGCCTTGTCATATCCATCATCGTCGTCGCGGTGGTCGCTATGTCTTGCTCGCAGGCGGCGCCCGGCGATCCCACCAAAGTGAGTTCTGCGGAGCTTTCAGCTGAGTGGGGAAAGCCCTCGATCGTCGGTCGGATCGAATCGAAAGACGTGAAGGAAAGCAGCGGGCTCGCGGCGTCGCGTTGTCAGCCGAATGTTTTCTGGACGCACAACGACTCCGGAGATGACGCTTACATATTCGCGATGGATGAAACCGGAAAAGATCTCGGAACGTTCGAAGTTGCCAACGCGCAAAACGAAGACTGGGAAGACATCGCCGCGTACAAAGACGCTGATGGAACGTGCTATCTGTACATCGGCGATACCGGAAACAACAAACTCGAGCGACCCGAGTTGCGCATCTATCGTGTGAAAGAACCAACGATCTCGAGTTCCGGATCGAGCTCGGAGGAAAGGGACGAGAAGGGCGACAGGGACGGGAAGGATGAAAGAGACGCGCCTTCGACCGAACCGGCGCAGGTAATGTCGTTTAAGTATCAGGACACTCCGCATAACTCCGAGACGCTGATGGTCAATCAGCAGACCGGTGATGTTTACGTGTTGACGAAAAGGCTTGACGGTCCGTCGCTCGTATTCAAACTCAAACCGAGTTTTGGGTCCAGTCAACCGGTGATCGCGGAAAAGGTTGGCGAGGTTTCTGTTCCATCCGTACCGAACGGACTTCTCACGGGCGGAGATATTTCACCGGACGGAAAGCGTGTGATCCTTTGTGATTATTCCGGTGGTTACGAGTTGCTCGCGACCTCTCCGACGTTCGACGACGTCTGGAAAACAAAACCGGTTGCGGTCGATCTTGGAGAGCGAAAGCATGGCGAGGCGATCGCTTTCGCCGCCGACGGAAAAGCGATTTTCGGAACCAACGAAGGAAAGCGTGCGGAGATTTTCGAAGTGAAGCTAAAGTGACGAGTCGGGATATTCGAGACGATAGACGAAAAAAACTCCTTCGTCGTCGTATTCCTTTCTAAAGAACTTCAGCCCGCTTTTTTCAAGAACCTTGATCGACGAAAAATTCTCTTTATCAACGGTCGCATAAACTTCCCGCAATCCGGCATTCTCAAATGCAAAGCGGACGAGTCGAGACGCGATCTCGGTCGCGAAACCTTTTCCCCATTCGGCAGGCTTCAGGTAATAACCGATCTCCCAATCGCTCTGGCGTTCCGGCCTCGGACGCAGACTCGCGTTTCCGACATAACGACCGTCGTCTTTCGCGAACACCGCCCAGATCGTGTCGACGCCCTGCGGATAAAACTCCTCCATCAATTTTCGCCAAAGACGTTCGGCCTGAGCCGTAGACAGCGGACCTTTGTCCACATAACGCATGACGGCCGGATCGGTGAGCAGGCCGATCAGGTCAGACTTTTCGCGATCGGTGTAGAGCTTGAGAACAAGCCTGTCGGTTTCAATGCTACTCATAAGAAAAAAGCCGATGCTCTTTTGAAGAAGCACCGGCCCGTCTGCGAAAGTTCGTCGTGACTACTGCGTGATCGTGAATTGACCCTTCAGCTTTTCATCTTTCAATATCTGACCGCTGACACGATCCCTAATGACGATGTTCAACTCGTAATCACCGAGTTGCATCATGTCCGTCGGCAAAAGTCTCGCAAGAGTCAGCCGTTGTCCCGAATCGCTCAAGCCGCTCCAATCTTCCGGCTGCCGCAAAATCTCTTTGCCGCCTTTTGTCAGAACGTATTCCACATCGACTGCAGGCCGGAGTGTCGTCTGATCGATTCCCGCATTGTAAACCTGCAGGTACACGCCGATCTCCTGGCCTTTTTTGTAGTTCCCCGTAAGATTCGGAATCACCTTCGCGTTGCCGATGATGAACTGACCGCCGATGTCCGACTCGGTCGTGCTGCGGAGCTTAGACGCGAGGATCAGCGACGATGTGGAAAGCTTCTTATCGTCGTAACGAGGCACGGTGAAACCGATATTCCGAAGACCGCGGTTACCCGTCTCGACGTCGCGAACGACAACGTCTACTTTGTACGTACCCGGTGTCAAAGCGACTGCTTTCTGATAGACCGACTTCTTTTCTCGCACATCGGCGAGTTCAACCGACGTAGCGGTCGCCTTGACGGAATCTTCGAAAATTCCGGACCGCTTTCCTGAAACCGCTGTGATCTTTCCGTAAATATTCAGTTTTGCTTCTTCGAGTCCGCCGACATTCTTGAAGATCAATTCCTTGTTGTCGGCCTGGATCGTAAACGTCGTAATAACCTGTGTATCGGATTGGCGGAAGAAATCGATTCTCATGTCGAAGTCGAGCGGGTTGTTATCCAACACACCCGAGTCGCCTCCGGCCACGCCGGCGAGATCGCTGAACTTAACTTGCGGCGGTCGCTGTAGATTCGTGATGATCTCCATCCTGCGGAACGGCGTATCCTGCTCACGCATGTAGCTCGCATTATTCATGCCGTTGATGCGATCACCCTTGTCACCAATTCCTAACTGCTCGGCAGTCGTGAGTCCGGCTCCAGGAACTGTTTTGAGCGCGTCCTTTTCGTTCGCGTCACGTGCCAGCCGATATTCGCCGGTGCCGGTGGGATCGACAAACTCGATCTCGAGTCCGTCGCCGACGTTATCAAGATGCCTGTACCACCAAACTTCAAAAGGATATGTCGTCGTCGATCCGCCGCCTTCGTAGCTCGGTCGATCGTATGCGCCGCCGGTCGGATGGGTCTCGATCGAATCGGGTTTTCCCCAAGCGATATAGACACGGCCGCGATCTGTTTTCCAGCCCGGGATTCCGGATGAGAAGTGCTCGTTAGCATAAGCGATGCGCTCGTAATACTGTTCGCGGTATTCGTTCTCTTCGGTATCCGGATTCGGATCTCGTCGCCGCCAGAAGTTCTCGATGAAGTTTTCGCGCTCTTCGTCCGTCGTGAGCGCCAGAAACGCGCGCTTTTCATCCTTTGTGATGATGTAGTCGACGTCGGTACTGAGCCAACGCTTGTAAGCGTCTTTAAGCTCAGGCTTGACGTTACGCGCATTTCCCGTCGGATCCTCGCTGGGCTTTCCCTTGTCCTTGTCCTTGCCCTTTTGCGCGAACGTAGCGACGGCTGCGAGACTCAAGATCAAAATTGTCAGTGCAAAATTTCTTACGAATTTTACTGATGACATGGCTATAAAACTCCTTAACTTCCAAGGCCGCGTTGGTAGGGCGGAAAATTGATACTAGATTTAACCTTAAAGATTTTAGACAGATATCCTTAATTATTCAAGATGCGGCCCATAGCGGCGCGGGTTGCATCAAGCTTAGGCAGGTGCTTCCACAGTCCGTTTCTTCCCAAAAAACCAGGCGATAAAGACGGAAACGACGTAGAGGACCATCATCGGAGCGGCGAACAGCATCATGTTCGGTATATCGCCCGTCGGTGAGACGACGGC
>QHXR01000014.1:51798-54676 GCA_003223025.1 Acidobacteriota bacterium | reverse complement strand
TCTTTGAGCGAGTCCGGTATTCGCCGTCGTATCAAGTGTGCCGTTCGAATTGACGATGGCCATCGAGTTTCGGACGGTTCCGTTGTAGGTCGTAAAGGTACCGACCAGGACCGCCCTTCCGTCAGTCTGAACTGCGATCGCTCTAGCACCACTCTGCAAACCGGTACCCGGGTCAAACGTTGCGTCGAGAGCTCCGTCTACTCCGACTCGTGCGATATTGACGCGGGCCGTTCCACCGACGAGGGTGAAGTTGCCGCTTATTATGATTTTGCCGTCCGACTGCCGAGCGAAGCTGGTAACCGACGATCCGGTAATAGCCGCGTCAAACGTCGAGTCGACGCTGCCGTCAGCGTTAAGACGCACGAGGCCGTTTCTCGCAACCGTATTAAAGGTCGCTCCGCCGCCGCCCGCAAGGATCTTGCCGTCGGGTAGGACTTTGACTGCGGCCGGTGCTCCGACCGGTCCGGTTCCGATTGCGAACGTCGTATCCAAGCTTCCGTCCGAATTGATTCTGGCAAAGCGGGGAACGGTCGTTCCGTTGTAGGCAGTAAAGAAACCACTGATGATGATCTTTCCGCCCGGAGCTTGCTCGATCACGCCCGCATTGCTGCCGGTAAGGCCGGTGCCAACTGCAAACGTCGGATCAAGCGATCCGTCGACGGTGAGACGGGCGAGCCGATTGATGTTCGTCCCGTTGTATGTGGTGAAAGCACCACTGATGTAGATGCGGTCGTCGGCAGCCACCGAGATCTCGTTTAGAGCTCCGCCCGCTCCGGCTGCATTGCCGATTCCTCCGGCACTGTTGAAGGTTGCGTCGAAGTTACCGTTTGCTTCGAGGCGAGCAATGAATCCAACCGTCTGGCCGGCGTATGCGGTAAAGGCTCCGCCGATAATGATCTTGCCGTTCGACTGAACCGCCATCGCGTTGATCGCACCATTGCTCGCGCCACTCTTTGTGTTGAATGTCGTGTCGAGTGTGCCGTCCGGATTAAAACGAGCAATGCCGTTTCGGCTGATACCGTTCGCGAGTTGGAAGGATCCTGCCACGAGGATCTTTCCATCCGGCAAAACGATCGTGCGGTTGCCCGGCGCGCTGGTTCCTACATTGCCGCCGAGCACGGGCTTAAAATTGGCATCGATAAACCCCGGAGTACGTCCGGTGAGTGCCGCGGCATCCTGTGCGGCGACATTAATTGCTAGAATTCCTAAAAACAAAGCGAAGACGATAAATGAACGAATCTGCATAAGCGTCTTTGATCCATCAGGGGGATGGGCCATTTTTCTCCTAAAAATCGGTATAGATCGGGACGTTCGAAAACCGCGTTATGCTTTGGCTGGACCGTTTCGGTTGCATCCGGCAAGCTGCACGACATGAATTGATTGTTCCTCTACTCACCTTTAACGACGTTTCTTAGAAAAGGGGCTCACGAAGGCCGAAGAAAATTTCAGCATTCGGCAAAATGGCATATAATCAAGCCCTTAACCGTTTACCCGGCACTTTTTGGAGTTTGTTAAGTGGATCAGCGTCAACCGGAAATAACTCGTATTCTGCGTGCCTGGAGCGGCGGAGACCGCGAGGCGGTCGACAGCCTGATGCCGCTCGTGTACGACGAGCTTCACAAGGTAGCCGCCCAATATCTCCGAAAGCAGCGTCCCGATCACACATTGCAGCCGACGGCTCTGGTCAACGAGGCTTATCTCAAACTGATCGACATTTCGAGCGTGAGTTGGCAGGATCGAGCTCACTTTTTCGCCGTCGCATCGCAGACGATGCGTCACGTGCTGGTCGACCATGCCCGGAGCCGGAAGCGTGACAAGCGCGGCGGCGGTGCACAGAAAGTTTCGCTCGACGAGGCGATAAGCTTTTCGCAGGGAAATGAGGTTGACTTGCTGTCGCTCGACGAGTCGATGCGTGAACTCGCTGCAATGGATGAGCAGCAGTCGCGGATTGTCGAGCTGAGATTCTTTGGCGGTCTCACGGTCGAAGAGACGGCAGTCGTGCTTCATATTTCTCCGGCGACAGTGAAGCGCGAGTGGCGGATCGCAAAAGCATGGCTTCACAATCGAATGAGTAGCGAGTGAAAAGCGGGGGTGCGCTCCTGTAATAAAAATGACCCCTGATAAGTGGAATCTCGTAAAAGATATTTTCAGCGAAGCGGTCGAGCTCATGCCGCACGAGCGATCGTCGTTCGTTGCCAATAGGTCGCGTGGTGACGAGACGATTATTAGCGAGGTCAACGCGCTCCTTCAGTCGGATGAGAACGCCGACGCTTTTATTGAACAACCGGCGGTCGATATCTCCAGCCTGCTTGTCGATGAAACGGAATTAGCCGGAAAAAAGATCGGACCTTACCTGATCGAAGCCGAGGTCGGACGCGGAGGGATGGGTGCGGTCTACAAGGCGATACGTGCTGACGAACATTTCGAAAAACAAGTCGCGATAAAACTCATCAAGCGCGGTTTCGATACGGACGATATCGTCAAACGATTTCGACACGAGCGACAGATACTCGCCGCGCTCGATCATCCGAACATAACTCGTCTTCTCGACGGCGGTGCGACCGAAGACGGACTTCCTTATCTCGTTATGGACTTTGTCGAGGGAGAACCGCTCGTCAAGTACTGCGAAAAGACACAACTCTCTCTGAAGGACCGCCTTCGACTTTTTCTAAAAGTATGTTCGGCGGTCACGTATGCTCACCAGAATCTCGTGGTTCATCGCGACATCAAACCGTCGAATATTCTTGTGACCGACGATGGTGTGCCGAAGCTTCTGGACTTCGGTATCGCTAAGCTAATCAATCCGAACAACGTCGGGCACACGCACGGAAAAAGCGCGACGCAGATGATGACGCCGGAGTACGCGAGTCCTGAGCAG
>QHXR01000014.1:0-51764 GCA_003223025.1 Acidobacteriota bacterium | reverse complement strand
TGTACGAGCTGCTCACCGGAAAGCGCCCTTACAAATTGAAGTCGAACAATGCGCTTGAGCTGACAAAGATCATCACCGCTTCGACACCTGCGAGGCCGAGCCTGATCGTTACTCAAAGCAGGCGCAAGGATCTGTCGCAAGCGATCATCGGCAACCAACTGCGCGGGGATCTCGACAACATCATTCTGATGGCGATCCGCAAAGAACCGCACCGCCGTTACTCGTCGGTCGAACAGTTTTCGGCCGACATCCAGCGCCACTTGAACGGAATGCCGGTCATCGCGCGACAAGACACGCTCGGCTATCGTGCGACGAAATTCGTGCAGCGGAATACGGCCGCGGTCGCCGGCGGAGCCAGTTTGGTGATCGCGCTTACTGCAGGTCTTGCCGCGACTCGTCGACAGGCTCGGATCGCGCAACGTCAGCGTGAAAAGGCGGAGCAGATAAATCAGTTTCTTCAAAAGATGCTCGCTTCGGCAGATCCGCGTTCGGAGGGAAAGGACGTCAAAGTCATCGAGGTTTTGGGCATGGCAGCTCACAGCCTCGAATCAGATTTTGAGGACCAGCCGGAGATCACGGCCGATCTCGACAACACGCTCGGGCTCACATACCTAAGTCTCGGACAGATCGAATCGGCGGAGAAGCATCTGCAACGGTCGCTAGAGACAAGGGTCGCGATTTTTCCACGGCACAGCATTGAGGTTGCGAGCAGCCTGCACAACTACGGGAAGTTGCTCGTCGCAAAAGGCGATCTGAGTAAGGCCGAAGAACTTTATCGCGAGGCACTGCGGACCTTTCGCGAACGCCTCGGCAGCGACGATGTTCGCGTGGCGAAGGCGCTCGAGAGCATCGCCTACCTTGTCGGACTGAAAGGCCGACATGAAGAGTCGATCGACCTGTACGAAGAAGAGCTTTATATCCTGCGGAGGATCAGCGGCGAGAATGATCCCGAAGTTGCTCGCACGATGGGCAAGCTCGGAAACGTTCTGACGGTGATGGACAAACGCGATCTCGCCGAACCGATGCACCGCCGTGCCCTCGCGATCCTAATGAGAGTGCACGGCCGCGAACATCCTGATACCGCGTCTGCGATCTACAATCTCGTCGGTACTATTTACGCCACGCATCCGGACGAGGCGGAAAAGCTAAGCCGCGAATCTCTCGAAGTCTGTCGCAAGATGTTCGGCGAAGAGCATGACGACACGATCTGGGCGCTCTACAACCTCGCTTACGTTCTCATTCATCGCGAGGCGTACCGGGAAGCCGAACACTACCTGCGCGAGGCACTCGCGCGACGCGGGGCGAATTTGCCTGATAAGCATCCTGTTGTCGGCAGCTCATTGCTTCTGCTCGGACGAACGCTGATGGCGCAAGGCGAACATCTCGAAGCGAGATCCGCGCTCGAAGAATCGCTCGCGCTTCGTCGTGCCGCATTGCCCGAAGGCCATTGGCTGATCGCGACGACGCTCACGTTTCTCGGCGAGTGTCTTGTCTATCTCGGCGACACGGATCAGGGATTGAGTCTGATGACACAGAACTGCGATCTCCTCGAAGGGAAGCTTGGTAGTGATCACGAACAGACACGACTCGCGTGCGAGCGAGTTGAGAAAGTGAAGAAATGGATCGCGGCAGCGGCGTAAATAATTTTGCCCGCGAAACACGCGAAACACGCGAAAAAAAAGATTCTTATTTCGCGTGTTTCGCGGGCAATCTTCTCAGGGCTTTGCGCCGTACACCGTCGTTGACTTCTTACTCCACGGACGCAGCCGGGACCGGCTTATCGCCGGCCAATCCGAACGGAACTATTCCGATACCAGCACTGCTTCTATTTAAATACCAGATTCCCGATCGGAATACTGCGATGTCGGCGCGATCGTCGCCGTCGTAATCCGCCGGTACGGGAATGTCCGAGGCGAGACCGAATTGCACGCCTAAGAATCCCTCCGAAGAGCGCGAAATATACCAGATGCCAGAACGGTAAACCGCAATGTCTGAACGGCCATCGCCATCGTAGTCGGCCGGTACCGTCCGATCGCCGGCCAAACCGAACTGCACTACGTAAGGGGAGCCACCCGATGGCTGGATCCACCAACTGCCGTTTCGGTAGATCGCAAAGTCCGTTTGACCATCTCCATTGAAATCCGCCGGGACCGGTTTATCTCCCGCGGTTCCAAAGCTCACTACCCGGATTTCATTATTTGACGATTGTCGATAGTGCCATTGTCCCGAGCGAAAGACCGCGACATCTGCAAGTCCATCACCGTCGTAGTCGGCGGGAACGGGAACGTCACCGGCCAAGCCGAACTGGAATGCGCTGAAACCCGCTGATGTACGGAGTAAATACCATATGCCGTCGCGGAAAACTGATGCGTCTGTTTTCCCATCGCCGTCGAAGTCTGCCGGAATAAGCACGTCGGTGGATAGGCCGAAATTAACGGCCTGAAACCCTGAGGACGATCCTTGTGAATACCAAATGCCCGTACTCGGGCGGAACACTGAAAGGTCGGCCTTCCCGTCGCCATCGAAATCGAACTTCGTTTTCGGAGACGCCGCAGACTGATTGATCACGATCGTTTGAAGTCCGATAGAAATAGTTCCGGTTCGCGCGTATTGATACGGATTCGGAGGCACCACTAAATGGAGTGTCCGGTTCCCGCTCTGCGGCGCTTGAGTGACTTGGATCCAATCCGCGGTTGAAAGCGGGCGCCAAACGCACGACGACGCAGCCGAAACCTCGATCTGCGCCGATCCGCCCGAAGAATCGAAACTGCGCGGTGTGCTATCAACGATGGTGGGGCATCCGCCCAGTTGATCGATCAAGATGCTGCGGACCTCGTCGCCTCTTGTAACGACGAGAGTTCCAATTCGGTCTTGAAACGGATTCGGCAGAATGTTGACGGTTACCGATGCGTCGCCTGTACCGACCGGTGGCGAAGTGACGCTGACAAAATCCGATTGAGAGAGGACCGACCAGAAGCAGCCTTGCGGAACATTGAACTGAAAATTCGCTGTGCCGCCGCTCGCGGGAATGGACCGAAACGCTTCGGGCAAAGTCAATGAACATAGCGGCGACGTCTCAAGCGTAACGCCCCAGCCACCTGAGACCGCACCTGCGTTGTTGCCGGAGTCATCGACGAAATATAAATGCCACGAGCCATTCGGGTTCATCCCTCGAAAAACCGCGAGGCTTGTTCCCGACACCTGACCTTGCGGAGCAACACCGGGAAACGGATCCCCCGAGACAAGATTGGTAGGCTTGTATGTGCCCGAAATTATAGGATCGACACCTGGTAGATTTGACGCCGCGTCGTCGCTAAACACGAGACGTGCATTTGTGACCGGATGACTTCCTCCCACATCCGACATCAGGACAACACGTTTACCGTTCGGCCCCACGAGAAGAAGATCAACATCGGCGGGTGACGAGTGCGAAAAATCCTCGAGTGTCACCGTCGCTTTTGTGACCCACCCGGACACTCCGGACACGACCGCTCCCGAAGGATAGGGATTCGCAGTTCCGGCCGACGGGATGGTGATAGTGTCAGGATTCTCACCTGTGAGGTCGGACCCTGCGCTGACTGTATCGATAGTCCATCCGGAGCCGTTGAGGTTGTTGTCCAAAGCGAGGCTCCATCTTAGTTGAATAGTTCGTCCGCGTGCGCTCAAAGGCAGTAGAACTTCGGTACGAAAATAGGAATTTCCTGAATAGCCTCCCCATGAAGCGCGGCCCTTGAGAGGATTAGTTTCACCATCGATAACACCGTTGTATCCGTTTTCGATAAATGTTCCGCCGGCCGTTACGATATCGGTCCAATCCCCGTCTCCTATCTTTATATCGAGGACGCACCCGTCGCCGTTGGGAACGAGCTCCGACAATTGTACGTTCTGGAAGAAGACCAGTTTCGGCGAGATCTGACCGAGCGCGATTGGCGGCGACGTCGCAGACAATACGGTGTTGTACAAGGAACTCGTGGAAGCTCCGATCACATTTTCCGGAGTATGGGCCGGCAGGCCCGGCGGCCCGCCGGGAGAGAATACGTAAAATCCGTGGGTCGTCCAGCCGGGGAGCGGTTCGTACGGCGTAGCACTGTCGAAGTTCGCGTAAAAATTGCTAGCCGGCGCTGCTTGCTGAGAAGCTGGAAGATAGATCAGTACGATCGAGACAATTGTGAATAAAACGGCCGCGACGACGAGTAGGATTCGTGAGGTAAAGTACCGGACCATCGGTTTGCTCCTTGTCTAATAACCTGCCGGGTTTGAAATCCCGTAGTCGTTTCTGATCAGACTCGAGCGACCTGGTGATACGAGATTCCGATTACGGGTAAAGAGACGTTACCCTGATACAAACGGCAAGGTCTGTACGATAAGTGACTGTCGTGAGGGTCCCGGATGTTATGTCACCCGCGCGTCGTCTCATCAATTCATTTTCAAAATCATCAGTGTGATGTCATCGTGCTGGGCGGCGCCGGCGGCGAATCCGTCGATCGCATTCGTCACGTTATCGACGATTTCTGAAGCGGAGTTTTCGTTGTCTCGGATCAGGATCTTCTTCAGATCTTCTTCGCCCCATTCCTCCCCCGCCGGATCGTAAGCTTCGGGGACGCCGTCGGAAAAGAGAGCGATCAAATCGCCCGAGCCCATGCGAAATGTTCCTTCTTCATACGACATTCCGGGAAACATGCCCAAGGGAAGTCCGGTGGATTTCAAAAGCTCAACATCTCCGCCGTCTCTAACAAGGAAGCACTCGTTGTGACCCGCGTTGACGTAGATCGCATCGCCGGCTTCACTAACCTGCGCGAGCACGGCCGTCACGAACTTGTCCGGCGGCGAAGTCGAATAGAGCAACTCGTTGACCTGTTCCGCGAGTTCGGCGAGTGAAGTTGTGCGCGACGCAAGCGCTCGTAACGTTGCTTGCATGTTGCTCATCAGTAGCGAAGCCGGCAAGCCCTTGCCTGAGACGTCGGCGACACATAACAAAAATGATGAAGCGCCTCCATTGCTCAAGGGAATGACGTCGTAGTAATCGCCACCGCAGTGACGTGCCGGACGATTAAAGGCTGAGACGTCGTAGCCTGGAACTTCCGAAAGCTTTTCCGGAAACAGTGACAGCTGAATATTTGCAGCAAGAGCGACCTCCTGTTCGACGAGCGCTCGCTGCGCACGCTCATGCTCATTCTGCAGCCGAAGGTCCGCGGCCGTGCGCTCGTGTTCGAGCTCGCGGGCCGATAATGCGCGAACCTGCGTCAACTGAAGTTCGAGATCGTGATTCGTTCTCGCAAAATTTCGAGCGAGGAAGACAGAGTTTGCAACGAGGATGCCGATCAATGACGTCTGCGTCGCGAGTTGTCCCCAGGCCGAAAACATTCCGCCTGAAATTATTTGCGCTCCGCTAAAAAGCGGAGCTACGATCAGCAGCAGAACGCCGAGCCCGACGATCCACGCGCCGTCGCGTTTCCGAACGATAGCGAGACCGACCACTCTTAGCGATTCGATTGCGACGAAGGCGATTATCAGAAGACTTCCCGCCGGCAGCATGTACGGCAAGCTCGCGGTAAAAAATCTCTTCGCTGTCATCGCTGTCCACAACACGAGTATGACCCAGTAATGTAAACGGAATTTTTCTTCGAAGGCAGAATACAGAAACGCTACGAACGCGAAGACCGCAAAACCGATACTCCACAGAGCGATGTAGCTGATGAGCATCGCTTCGCTGTTCGGCAGTTTCGATATATCGATAAGGTCGGCAGTAAGGAACCGCGTCGCACCGGCGAAGGCGAAGATACTGAAGTACAAATTTGCTCTGATGCGCGGGAAGAAGAGATAGAGCAGGAGATGCAGAAACGCGAACGCGATTGCGAGTCCGATGTCGAACAGTTTGAACTCGATCGGATCTTTAAGGGGGAAATCCATTCGCTATCTGCCGTGTTGAATACTGGTCGCCTTGAGTCGTTCGTTCAGGTTTTTGCAATCGACGAAGTCGAGATGCTGGACCTGATTGAAGCATGAGAAGACGAAAAACTCTTCGCCGGTGTGCGGGTTGACGTGCCGCTGCAGACACTGTGCGCAGACCTCTTTCATCATGCATTGCATCGGCGAATTTATCGATCCGATCGCGACATGATCCGGTTTCAAAAATGGCTGGAGCGTCGTATGACGAGCTTCGCGGACGCCGTTCATCATTCGGTCCGATCCGATCGCGATGATGCGATCTACGTCTTTCAGATTTACTTTCGTGTCGCCAAATTTTCCTTCCGCATAAGCGACCATCGCTTGAACGATATTGCCCCGATGATGTGCATCCTGCGGACGCTGCGGCGCGATCTCGTCACCGAAGTCCGTCGCCCAGATAACCTGATCGGTCGCGTTCTCGATCTCTTCACGCTTGAAAAGATCTTCGCCGTTTTTATACCCGGCGAAATAGAGTACGTGATTTTTCTTTTCGCGAAGCTCACGTGCGATCGAGAAAAGAACAGCGTTGCCGAGTCCGCCACCGGCGAGTAGGACGGTTTCATTTTCCGGGATCTCGGTCGGTGTTCCGGTCGGTCCCATGACGAGAACTTCCTCACCGACTTTCAGAAGCGAGCATAGACGCGACGATGTTCCCATTTCGAGAACGATCATCGATAGCAAACCTTGTTCTTCGTCGACCCAAGCTCCCGTGAGTGCGAGGCCTTCCATCATCAGCCGAACTCCCTCGACCATCGGCGCAGACGTTTCGAAATTCTGGAGACGATAGAACTGACCGGGTTCAAATTTGCGCGCCTGCAGCGGAGCTTTGACGACGACATCGACGATCGTCGGTGTGAGACGCTCGACTCTGACGACGTATGCTCGGAGTTGTTCGTCGAGAGTTGCGACGAGGTCGTCAAACGTAGCGCCAGCGTCCCGCTGGCTGTCTCGGGGGCGTCCCGCCCGCGGGTCGAGGGCGGGACGCCCTCGCGACAGCCGGCCAGCGGCCGGCGTTACCTCATCCGCGAATAACTCGACAACGTGTTTGTATCCGTGCTTCGCGGATGCCATCGCCTTGACGACGTTGCCGGCGTATTTCGGATGGTTGTCGCCGTAGTAAGAAATGAATTTGCCGTCGTGTTCGTACGATGTAAAGAATCCGGTCTCGCCTTTCTGACATTCGACCGCATGGAATTTTCCGTCGCCGTTTTTCTCGAGCCTGAAGGGCTGGAAGAATTGGCGCCATTCGTCGAGCTTGAACGTCCCGGGTTTTTCCTTTTCGTAAATTACGTTTGGCGAAGTTCCCGCGGCGACGCAAACCGTCCGAGCCGGGAACTCGACCATCTCGCCCGTGTTATCGAATTTGCCGGTGTCCGCGTCGTAGTTCAGACGTTCGAAGATCAGGGCCTTGACCGCATTGAACTCATCCGGAACCGCTTCCTTCGGATTCATGCATTCGACGAAGTTGATCCCTTCCTCGAGAGCTTTTTGCACTTCTTCGTGATTCAAACGATACGCCGGCGAATCCTGAAGGCGCTTTCGATAGATGAGCGACACGCCGCCCCACGACTGCACGAGCGGCACGAAGTTCGGCTCTTCTCCGGCGGCCGCGGCGCGTTCGCGCTCGGCGCGGATCGCACGTCCGTGCTCGAGAAATTCCGGAAGCGTCATCAGCTCTTCCGGATCGAACTTCTTCATCACATCCGTCTGACCAAATTCTGCGACGACCTGCTCGTATTTGCTGAGCATCTTCTCAACCTGGACCGGATAGTACGCAAAGATCTCGGTTGCGGTATCGATTCCGGTCAGTCCTCCGCCGATCACGACGGCAGGAAGTCGAACCTGCAGATTCGACAGCGTGTCTTTCTTGAACGCACCCGTCAACTGCAACGCCATTAGAAAGTCGGACGCCTGGCGAATGCCGCGGATGAGATTGTTCTTCATCGGGACGATCGTCGGACGGCCCGCGCCGGTCGCGATCGCGATGTGATCGAATCCGAAACTCCACGCGTCTTCGATCGTCAGCGTTCCGCCAAACCTGATGCCGCCGTACGCGCGAAATCGATTGCGCCGCGTGAGGATCAGCTGCATCATCGTAAGGAAATTTTTATCCCAACGAACCGTGATTCCGTATTCAGAGACTCCGCCAAAACCCGAGAGGATCCGCTCATCGAGCATTTCGGTGATCTCGTCGATATCGCGGATCGGCTTTGGACACGTGCGGCCGAGATCGCCGGTCCAATCAGTTGGAAGCGGTTCGATCTTCAAACCGTCGACGCCGACAACACCGAATCCTTCGTTCAATAGATATTGCGCGAGCGTATATCCGGCGGGCCCGAGTCCGACGACGAGTACATTTCTTCCGTTGTACGGAAGCGCGTGCGGCCGATCCGCATTGAGCGGATTCCAGCGCGTAAGAAGACTGTAGATCTCGAAACCGTACGGCAGATTCAGCACATCGGTGAGCGTGTGCGTTTCAGCGAGCGGAATGTTTACGGGCTCCTGCTTCTGGAAGATACAGCCCTTCATGCAGTCGTTACAGATCCGGTGACCGGTTCCGGCGCACATCGGATTGTCGATCGTCACGAGCGCGAGTGAGCCGATCGAGTCGCCCTGCTTCTTGAGCAAGTGCATCTCCGAGATCTTTTCGTCGAGCGGACAACCGTCAGATTTGATGCCGAGCGGATTGCGTTTTACCGAGCCGTCTTTTTCATGAAGCCCGGTCGAGCAAGAATCTTTATCGCGTTCGTGACAGATGAGACAGTAGTCGATCTCGGCCAGAGCATCGCGCATCGTGCCGCGATCGTCGGTGAGTTTGAATCCATCGCGTTTTCGCATCTCGTCGTCGAGTCCGCGCATCACGTTCGGAATTTTCTCGATCGGATGGATGAGATGGACAAGATTCTGATAGTCGAGAGCGTGCGGCGTCTTGAATGCTTTCCAGCGCTTTTCTTTTTTGTAGAACTCAGCCGCGGACCAAGCTTCGAGCAGACGCAATGCAGCCTTCACCTGAAGAAGTTCGCCCGTCGCATCGAGCTCCAGAACGAATTGTGAAAAAAGTTTTCCAAACGCTTTGTCTTTTAGTTTGTCGAATGCGGCGCCGAGATTTGCAATCGTTCGCGTGACGTCCCCACTGAGCTCATCTCCCTTCGTAAGCGCTTCTTCCGCGTCGATGAGATGCGCGGCGATCTGTGCGATCCCGAGTTCGTCATCCCAAACGAGAGTCTCGTCGAACGCATTATTCCGAAGCTCCGTCAGCGCCTGCGAGACCGAGTTATGATCGATCGCTGAGAGTGTCTCCGGTGTGAATGCTTTTGCTGCTCGACGCTGGACGAAGAACTTGTACTTCCAGATCGGATCCTGCCTCAGGATCTCGCGTTCGAGCTCGGCACGCTCTTTTGTGATGCCGAACATCCGCGCGATGAAATCCGACAGAAACGGAGCCGAATCCGTGAGGACTTTCGAAGCCGCACGTTTTTCGAATCCCGCTCCGCGGTTATCGATGTACCGCCGGAGAGCCTCGTGAAGTACGGGCTCAGCCGCGGCGACCTCGGAATAGAAAGCTTCGGTAAGTTCGGCCAGCTTTGCCGGATCAAAAAGATCGGAATAACGGAATCCTTTGATCCCGAGCTCGAAATCATTTCCGCTTGTACGCATTTCAGACGACAAATTCATTACTACACCATAAGGCCCGGAATTGGGCTAAAACTTGAAACATGGAGTATAACACCGGGGTCTGGGACCGGACAAAACGCCCATTTTATATGCACTTTACGACATTGGCGGCAACGCCTCGCCCTTCGGAAACCTCTAAAAATTCGTGAAAAAAGGTGGTGGATGTGTTATAAACCAAGTTCGTCCACCCATATTCGGGTAGTTTCCGCGGTTTAACAGTATCTAGAGGTATGGAACAAGATCAAAGGCTAACCCCCTTGCCGAAATCGCTCGACTTGCGCGCATCGAAGACCGAGTATCCCGCGACCTATGCGGGATTTTACGACGATGAGGTAAGCGAGGGTCGCCGCTCAATACAGCAATATTTCAATGTAGTTAAGAAGAGACTTCCTATTATTCTGGCGATTACTCTGCTTGCGACCGTCGCTGCTGCTTTATATATGTACAAGCAGCCGTCGCTCTACCAGGCTACGACCGAAATGGTTATCGAGCCGCGAAAGCCGAAAGTCCAATCCAAGGAATCCATCAATATTAATTTCGGTAACGACGCGAATTACTACAACACTCAGCTCGAGCTTCTGCAGAGCCACGACCTCATGAAGGAAGTCGTCATTCGGCTCGGGCTTTATAAGGAAGCGGACGTATTCGGCGAGGAGGATCGCGGACTCTTGTCCGGCGTACGTTCGATGTTCTCGAGTCGGAAAGCGAACTCCGGTCCGGATAATTCGCTTCCCGTCGTCAGTGAACTGCCGGCCGGAACCGATGCCTCGGACAACATCCAACTTACACCGGAGGAGCGGGCTCGGGTTGAGAACTACGCGGCAATGCTCGCGGGCCGCGTGACCGTTCAGCCGAAAGAGCGAACAAATCTCGTTAACGTCAGCGTCACAACGCCAAAGGCTGAATTGTCCGCAAGGGTTGCGGACAAGGTCGAGGAGGTGTTCATCGATAAGGACGCCCAACGCGAAACCGAAGGGTCCCGCCGAACCTATGAGGATATCTCCAAGTCGATAGAGGAATTAGGAAAGACCATCTCCGAACAGGAAGCCGACCTGATCAGTTACATGCGATCAAGCGGATTGCCGCTGCAAGAAAAGGGTCAGGACCTTTCGGCGGCGCGTCTGCAGTCGATGAGCGAGACCTGGTTAAAGGCGATGGAAGGCCGTCGTCAGCTCGAAGCCCGATATACCGCAGCCGCACAGGCCGGAGCCCGGGGCGAGGGAATGAACATTCCGGATCTGTCCGAAAGCAAGATCTTTCAAGACACGATCCGCTTGAACACCGAACGAAAAGCAAAGCTTCAGGACCAGATACGAGACATCGAGAAAAAGATCCAGGACTCCGAGGTTGAGAAGGCGGAGCTGCTCGTGAAGTACACGCCCGAGTATTCGAAGGTCAAGGTCGTTGAAGAGCGGATCGCATCGCTCAAAGCAACCAAGGACAGGACCGAGTCCGAGGTTTCGACCATCATTGACAAGGACCAAAAGAAGATCGAAAAGGATGCGGTGAACGGAGCTCTCGTTACACTTCGTTCGCAACTCTCGGCAGCTCAAAAACAGGAGGCTCAGTCGTTAGCCGCTTACGAGCAGGAAGCAAGTCAGGCGAACGTTCAGGGTCAGGCGCAGACCGAGCTCATTACAAAGAAGAGAGCGATCGAGACGAACCGAAACCTGCTCGATACTTACACTCAGCGTCAAAAGGAACAGGAGCTCGCGATCGCGAGTGGCCGTCCGGAGAATATCAAGATCGCGGCGAATGCCGTGACGCCAGGCGGCCCGATCGGTCCGGCTCGGACTCGAAATATCCTCGTTGCGTTTCTGGTTTCATTCGGCGTCGGGATCGGCCTCGCGTTTCTGCTCGACTACCTCGACGACTCGGTCAAGACCTCGGACGATATCGGTCGCCATCTCGGACTACCGACGCTTGCATTGATCCCGCATCATTTCGGATCGGAAAAGCGACGCCTCAAGTTGATCGCGGCAAACGGCAACGGTCTTGCGAATGGGAATGGGAATGGAAACAGCGCAACAGCTACGGGACTTATCACGTTAGCCGAACGTCGTTCGCCGATGGCCGAAGCTTATCGTCACTTGAGAACGTCACTGCTTTTCTCATCTGCCGGTAAGCCGCCGCAATCGATCCTCGTTACATCGTCGCAGCCGTCCGAAGGCAAGACGACGACGGCGATCAATACTGCCGTCACGCTTGCGCAGGCCGATGCGGATGTCGTGATCGTGGACTGCGATCTGCGTCGACCACGACTGCACACGTATTTTGATCTCGAAAACACTCAGGGGCTTACAAACTACTTGTCCGGCGAGCGGAACACGGAGCACTTGATCAAAACCTGCCGCGAGCTGCCGCGTCTGAAGGTGATAACCAGCGGACCGATCCCGCCGAACCCGGCCGAGCTTCTCAGCTCGAATGAGATGAAGAATCTGCTGCAGTTCCTTCGCGGACGCTACAAGCATGTGATCATCGATTCGCCGCCGGCGATCTCGTTTACTGACGCGGCGATTCTTGCGACGCTCGTCGACGGAGTTGTGCTGGTTGCGATGGCAGGCAAGAGCTCGATCCACCTTATGCGAAGATTCAAACATCGTCTCGGGACGATCGGAGCTCGGATCTATGGTGTTGTGCTGAACGGCATTAAGGCGGGCTCGATGGAGTACGACTATTACGGAACCGGTTATTACGAATACTACGGAAAGAGCGAAACCGATCTCTCGACGCCGGTGATGGAAGAAGTCGAATCGATCCACACGACGAAGCCGTAGGAAGCAGCAGAAGGCAGAAAGCAGAAAGCAGTAGGTATCGAATTCCTACTGCTTTTTCTTTTCTTCGGATAGAAAAGCCGCGAGCGCACTCTCCCAATCGGAGAGCGGACCAAGACCGGTCGCGATCATTCTTACACTTCCTAGTTTTGAGCTTACAGGCCTCGGCGCGGGGCGCTTGAGATCATCGTTCGAAACCGGTTCCAGAAGCCCTTTGTCGTAACCGCCGACCTCGCAAAGTTTTTCCGCGAATCCGAGATAGCTCGTTCCCTCGCCCTGATTCGTTACGTGAAAAATGCCGGAAACAGAAGTTTGCGCAAGCTCGCGTAATCGCTTCGCGAGATCGTTCGCGAATGTCGGCGTGCCGTAAGCATCGGCGATTGCTTTGATTCTTTTACCTTCGCCGAGCAGCCGGTGCATCACGCTTAGAAAGTTCGTTCCGCCATGACCGTAGATCCATCCCGATCGAACGATCACCGAATCGGGATTCGCACGGCTCGCGGCAACTTCTCCGTCATATTTTGTGATCGCATAAACGCCACGCGGATTCGGGGAATCGCTTTCGGTATAAAAGCCGCCGTTCTCGCCGTCGAAAACGTAGTCGGTCGAGACGGTTACAAAACGAGCACCGATCGACTTCGATGACCTGGCGAGATTTTCGGGTCCGACCTCGTTCGCGAGTCTCGCCAACTCCGGATTCGACTCCGCCCCATCGACGTCCGTGTAGGCCGCGCAATTGAGCACGGCATCGGGACGCTCGGATCCGAACCAATCAGCGACTGCATTCGAATCAGCGATGTTCAGTTCCTGACGGGTCAGTGCGAAAACCTCGTCGCCGATCTCGCGACAGTGTGCGATCGCTGCGCGGGCGAGCATTCCGTTTGCTCCTGTAATAAGAATTTTCATCTCTCTTTGAGGAGTTTCTAGTTTCTGGTTTTGGCTTCGGTTACAAGGAAATAGGAATTAGAAACCAGTCACCAGTGACCAGTAGCCGGTAACTGCTATTATTCAGTCAAACTAGAAACCAGAAACTAGGAACCAGAAACTTTAAGTCGCCTTTAGCTCCGCGCCGTACATCGCTTTGTAATAATTTCGGTATTCGCCGTTTCGGATGTTGTCGACCCAAGCTTGATTGTTGAGGTACCAGTCGATCGTCGATTGCAATCCGTTTTCCCATGTCATCTGCGGCTTCCATCCGAGTTCGTCTTCGACCTTTGCCGGGTCGATGGCGTACCGGCGATCGTGACCGAGACGGTCGGTGACGAATGCGATCAAGTCGTGCGGTTTACCGAGAGCGTCGAGGATCGACTTAACAACATCGATGTTGTACTTCTCGTTTCGAGCTCCGATATTGTAAGCCTCGCCCGACCGGCCGTTCTCGTAAACCTTCCAGATCGCACGGCAATGATCATCGACAAATATCCAATCGCGCACGTTTTTGCCATCACCGTAAACCGGCAGCGGATCGTCGTTGATAGCGTTTGCGATCATCAGCGGAATTAACTTTTCCGGAAACTGTCGAGGCCCGTAATTATTTCCGCAACGCGTGGTAACGGTGTCGACGCCAAAAGTTTCGCGCGCTGCGCGAAGAACGAATTCGGCGGCGGCTTTCGACGCAGCGTACGGCGAGTTCGGCTGTAGCGGCGAATCTTCAGTGAAGTAGTCGTCGCTTTCGTCCGGCAAACTGCCCATCACCTCGTCCGTCGAGATCTGTACGAACCGTCGAACATTCTTTGCACGCGCCGCGTCGAGCAGCACCTGCGTTCCAATGATGTTTGTTCTTAGAAATTCATCCGCCGAGTGAATGCTCCGGTCGACATGCGATTCCGCGGCGAAGTTGAAGATCGCGTCGCACCCGTCGGGAACTGCATTCAAGACTGAGTCCCGGTCGCAGATATCGCCTCGAATAAAAGTATGGCGAGCGTCGTCGACGTCTTTCAGATTCTCTAGATTTCCCGCATACGTGAGCGCGTCAAAATCGACGATCGAGATATCTTCGTTCTCTTCAAGAACGAGACGAACGAATGCCGAACCTATAAATCCGGCTCCGCCGGTGACAAAAAATTTCTTCATAGTTGACGCAAGTAGGACATATGGGACGCATGAGTCCTATATGTCCTCTCCTTACTTACTTCTCGATTAATCGCATCTGCTTCAACATCAGATCCGCATACTGTTTCGGCGAATCGATATCGCGAAGAATGACCTTTCCGCCGTCCTCGCTGGCGTTATCGATGATGACATCGCCGAAGCCGAGCACGCGCTGCACCATCGTCGACGACACAGTCACGTCCTGAATTCGACGGATCGGAATATTCTGCGTCGTTCGCGATATCAGACCGCGATCGATCTCGATCGTCGTGTCGGTCAGCGTGTAACGAACTAACTTTTTTTGAAGGTGGAGATATGCCGGTATCAAAAGTGCGACGATCGCCAAAATGATTCCCAACACGACTATCGCCGGCGGCGTCAGACTGCCTAAACTTCCAAATACTATCGCTGCGACAAACGCGATGACGAGAGCGATAGCGTACCCGAGATAGACAAATTTCAGAGTCGGAGTTATCGAGAAAACAGGCGCCGGATCCGCGGTGGATAAAGGTTGTTTCCCACGCGATGCAACACGAGTCTCGTCTTCATCAAGCACAAACGCACTTCCGCATTTCTGACAAAAGACCGCGTCATCGTCGTTCTCTTTTCCGCACTTGGTACAAAACATAAAAGCTACTCGGGAATGATACAGGAACGGAGTTCGCCAAACAAAAAAGCGGCCGATCGGTCGGCCGCTAGTGGCGAAGAGGAACTCGCGCCAGCAATCTGTTTCTAGATTCTATTGGTTCATCAGCATCATCTTTCCATCCGCCGTGCGTACCGCGAGAGCTGAAGGTTCATAGACGCTCAGCGGCCGGGCATCTTTTTGAACGAGTCCGGCGGATCGGCTGCCGATCGATCGTGCGCTCTGAATGTATCTTCCGTTCGAGATCGAATTGTAACGTGACGTGATCCGACGAACGTACTCCTGAGTCTCACGATATGGCGGAACATTTCCACCGTACTTCATCACCGCTCCTTCGCCGGCGTTGTAGCCCGCGAGAGCGAGAACGACATCGCCATTAAATGTATCGAGCAGCCATCGCATGTATCGGACTCCGGCCTCGATGTTCTGCTTCGGATCGTAAATGCTCGTCACTCCGAAGCGTCTCGCCGTTGCCGGCATAAGCTGCATCAATCCGCTCGCGCCTTTCGGGGAAGTCGCACGAAGGTGGAACGACGATTCCTGATGCATCTGCGAATAGATCAGCAGCGGATCGACGTTGTACCGTCGACTCGAATCGACGATAAACGAATCGTGCGCCGGATTACCGGTCGTGAAGCCTTTCATGTCGGGGCTCATTCCCATCGCGAGTTTTGTCCCGAAAGAGGTGATCGATTCCCGGTGAGCGAGACCGTCGGTTACGGAGACAACCATCCCTGTCTTTACCGTTTTCTTAACCAGCTTGTCTTTGCCGGCTTTGCCCTTTCTTGAAAACGAGTTGGCGAGAATTGGCATGGAAGGTCGAAAGACGGTCACACCTTGTGAGCGGTCGAAATTATCAAACGTGCGGGGACCTGATGTCTGTCCGAACGCAGAAGCGGCGAGACAGATCAAAGCCGGAAATAGCAGAGAAATCTTTTTCATCGGGTGATAGCTCAGAAACTCGCATTTATAAACGCGAATCTTGTTTCTGTATGGTTTTTTTTGAGAGGGTGAGACCGTCCGCCAAAATCCTCGACTATCGGAAGCCTATAGTTAGAAAACTATTAAAAAGCCCGTGTTTCCGAAGTTTGGCAATGGACAAACGCTGTTTAGCACAGCGGATAAACAGAATAGCATCCGGATCCATCATTCGTAAAGAGGAATCTCGTCGGAGCGCTCGGACATTTTGCCCGCGAAATACACGAAAGGCCGCGAAAAAAAGAAAAAGAACTTCCCGCGAAATACGCGAAAAGACGCGAAAAAAAGAAAAAGAACTGCCCGCGAATAGCACGAATAGCGCGAATAGGATTTCATTCGTGCTATTCGCGGGCAGTTCTTTTTCTTTTTTTCGCGGCCTTTCGCGTATTTCGCGGGCAATATCTTCCCGACCGCCGATCATCTGGTCAGTCGGGCAAATATTAAGCTATCTTAAGCGTGATGCTTTATGTTTCGCAGATCATCGGAAAGCCGATATTCGACGCCCGGAATGAGAAGATCGCGTCGATAAAGGACGTTCTGGTCCGATACGGGAATGACGACTACCCGCCGGTGATCGGCGTTATCGCGCGATTTCGACGGCGAAACTTCTTTATCCCGAGGCGAAATATCGGCGAATTCAACGAGCACGGAGTCCGAATGAGCTCCGACAAGCTCGATCTCACTCCGTTCGTCCGTCGCGAAGGCGAGGTCCTTCTCGCAAAAGACGTGCTCGACAATCAGCTCATCGACGTCGACGGCAAGCGTGTCGTCCGCGTGAATGACGTTCAGCTCATCGATGTCGGCGACTTCTGGCGCGTGACCGGAGCGGACGTGAGTCTGCAGGGTTTCGTTCGCCGGCTGATGCCGAAAGGATTTTATGGAAGCCAGCGTCCGGTCGAAGTTCTCGACTGGGCCGACGTAGGTTATCTCGCGACCGATACCGCAACGGTAACTGTTCAGCTGAAATCTTCGAAAGATAAATTATCGCGGCTACATCCGGTCGAGATCGCGCAGCTCGCCGAAACTTTGTCGCCGATCCATCGAACCGAGGTCGTCGAAAGTCTCGATAACGAGTTCGCCGCTGACACGCTCGAAGAGATGTCTACCGAAGCCCAGGCGCGGATCCTCGAAGATATGGACGAAGAACGCGCGGCTGACATTCTCGAAGAAATGTCACCTGACGACGCGGTCGATGTCCTCGACGAGATGGATGAAGATAAGGCGCAGGAGCTTTTCGATCTGATGGAAGATGAAGAGAAGGCTGACGTCGCCGAGCTAATGCATTTCGATCACGACACCGCAGGCGGTTTGATGACGACGGAGTTCATCGTCTTTCCAAAATCGCTGACCGCCGGTGAAGCGATCGCACGACTCCGCGAAATGGCCGAGACGCCGGGCATGATCTATTACCTCTACGTCGTCGAGGAAGAGAATTCGTGGAAGCTCTGCGGCTTGATCAGTCTTCGCGGTCTGATCCTCGCGGATCCGACGCGACCTCTGTCAGAAGTTATGCGAAGCGAGTTTCGCTCAGCGCATCCGGGCGACTCCGCCGAAGAAACTGCTCAAACGATCGCCGAATATAATCTACTCGCGCTTCCGGTCATTGACGATGAAGGCGACATCGCCGGTATCGTCACCGTCGACGACGCGATGGAGATCTTGCTGCCAAATAATCTCCAACGAAGACTGCCTCGATTGTTCGGGTGATGTTTACTTCGGAAATCCGATCCTATCCAACAACTCATTGAATCGCGGATCGTCGTGCAGCGCTTCGAATCTCGGATCTGCCTTGAGCATCGTGAGATGTGATTCGCGCTTTAAGAACGATACATCGAGCTCCTGCAGCGCTCCGTCGGGATCTCCGAGTGCGACGAAAAGCACGGCGATTATGTACGACGAAAACGTCTTTGGACGATGCTCACTCTGAACGGTCATCGCCCGTAGGAATGCTTCCCAGCCGCCTTCGAAACTTTCGCGGACGAAGTCGGCATTTTCCTGGAATCCGATGACCTCGCTGCTCAGCGCATATTCCTCAACACTACGTGCGTAGTCATTCTTCATCTGATACGCGAATGCAAGTGTGAGATGCGCGAGGCCGAAACTCGGATCGAGCTCGAGCGCGCGTTCAGCCTGTCGAATCGCTTTGTCGAAATCTCCGGCAAGGAACAAGCAAAAGCTATAGACCCAATTGCAGGCGACCGACAAAGGATCGATCTCCAGAGCCCGCTTGAATTCGGTTTTCGCCTCGGCGTGACGTTCAAGTTTTGTCAGCAGAACTCCATAAGCTTGATGTGCGACGGAGTTGTTGGGATTCAACTGGATCGCGATCTTCGCCTCACGTTCCGCACCGGCAAAATCGTAATCGTAATCCTGAAGGATCATGCACATCGACGCGTGTGCTTCGGAAAGATCCGGATCGAGCGCGAGCGCCTTCATCGCCATTTCCTTCGCCGTCGGCATCGCTTCCGTCGGAGAGACGGGGCCCATCTCGGTCAGCATGATGTAAGCATCCGAGAGTCCGGCGTATGCCAGCGCGTAATTCGGATCGACGGCGATCGCCTGATTGAAATAATCGATCGACTTGTACGAATTCTCGGCCGTAAATTTGTTTAGGAAGAAACGACCTTGCAGATAGAGTTGATACGCTTCGACGTCGTCGGTGTAATGTTTGAGATCTTCGACGAGCGCCGCGAGCATTTGATCGCCGACCTTCCCGAGCAACTTCGCCTTTAGTGCGTCAACGACCGAAACGGTGATCTCGTCCTGGATGTCGAAGATGTCTTCCATCTCGCGATCGAACCGTTCGGACCAGAGATGATATCCATCGGCCGCATTCACCAACTGAACCGTGATGCGAAGTCGATTCCCCGATTTCCTGACGCTGCCTTCGAGTATGTTTCGCACGTTCAGCACGCGGCCGATCTCGCTGACGTTCGTGTTTTTTCCTTTGAATGAAAACGCCGAAGTTCTCGCGGCAACTTTTAGATCGTCGATCTTTGCCAAGGCGTTGATGAGCTCTTCGGCAAGACCGTCACAAAAGTATTCGTCATCCGGC
Source organism: Acidobacteriota bacterium (assembly GCA_003223025.1). GTDB lineage: Bacteria > Acidobacteriota > Blastocatellia > Pyrinomonadales > Pyrinomonadaceae > OLB17. The sequence goes on along the minus strand of QHXR01000014.1, from coordinate 32,596 downwards.
GTACTCGAAAGATGGGCGAATGGGAGGACGGCGATCGAATGGAGTTCGGCCTCGGTCCGCGAGAGCGTGTCCGCGAAACTTGTATCGGCAGCGATACCCGAATCCTCTTGAGTTTCGGCGATCGGTCGATACTCCTTAAACGCAAGTGACACCGCCTTCTCCGGCGGAGTGGCATGGCCTCGCTTCAATTCACGCGCGAGTTCCTCTTCGCTGAGCGTCGCTAGAAGTTTTGCGAAGTATGCATCACGAAATACTTGTTCGGCGGGCTCGATCTTGTAACCGATCGATTCTCGAAGACCGTCCGCCGCACCCGATAATCGCGCGGCACGCTTCGGATCACCATTCTCGATCGCGAGAGCCGCAAAGCCATCGAGCGAGTACGAGATCGTCATTTTGTTACCGAGATCGAGTGCCAGATTTGCGGCTTCTGCAAAATGCTTTTTGGCGACGGCGGGATCGCCTTCGCCGAAGCATGCTGCTCCGAGATTATTCAGCGCGTCGCTGACGGCGCTCTTATTGTCGAGTGCACGAAACAGTCCGAGCGATTCTTCGAACAAAGGCCGGGCACGCGAAAAATCGCGCTCGGTCCGAGCGAGATCGCCAAGAAAACTGAGACTGATGGCGATGCCGAACTTGTCGTCGAGCTCACGACTGATCGCCAGACCGGATTCGAAATATTGCCGCGAGCCGGCCGTGTCGCCGAGCTGCATTGCTACGAGTCCGAGTCCTCGGCTCGAGAGCGCGACACCCTGCTTATCACCGGCTTCTTTACCTGCGGCAAGTCCGTCCGCGTAAGCCTTGCGTGCGGTTTCGTAATCGCCGCGAAAACGCGCCGCGAGTCCGAGGCCGTTCATCAACTTAAATCGCAACGCCGCGGGCGGTTCACCGGCGACTTCGAGCGCCGCCTTCAGCCATCGATAACCTTCGCTGAGATGACTGTGCAGGAGCCAGAAGTTTCTTACCGAGACCGCGAGTCGAACTGCAAGAGACGGATCGTTCGTCAGCGACCATTGCACGGCGGAACGAAGATTGTCGTGCTCGTCTTCCAGCCTGTCGAGCCACTCGGCAGACTGCGCGGCTTGCAGAAACGGTTCGGCTTTTTCGCCAAGCGAGACAAAGTACTCGGAATGCGCTCGTTCCGCAGAATCTTCTTCGCCGGCGGCCTTGAGCGATTGAGCAGCGTACTCGCGAACGACATCGAGCATAGAGAATCGACGCTCGCCGCCTTTTCCTTCGACCTTGATGACGAGGCTCTTGTCGATCAAAGACGTGATCGCATCGACGACTGCGACGTCGTTCGTCTTTCCATCCCGGGCGCAGACCGCTTCGGCGGCTTCAAGCGAAAAGCTTCCGGCAAAAACCGAGATCCGGCGAAAGACCGCTTTGTCGATCTCATCGAGCAGATCGTAGCTCCAGTCGATCGCACCCTGCATCGTCCGCTGCCGCTCCGGCAGATCGCGTGGTCCGCCGGTCAGGAACTGCAGACGATTCTCGAGTTTCGAAAGGATCGCCGACGGCGACAAAATTCGCGTTCGTGCGGCTGCAAGTTCGATAGCGAGCGGAAGTCCCTCGAGTCGTGCGCAGATCTCGGCGACGTCGCGACCGTTCTCATCAGTGAGCCTGAAATTCGGGTCGGCAAACTGAGCACGCTCGGCGAATAGTTGAACAGCCTCGTTTCGCTTTATGTCTTCGAATGACGAGAGTAAATCGCCGGTGGGCGGCGACAGCGGCGGCACGACGAATTCGCGCTCTGCGGTGACCTGAAGAAGGAATCGACTCGTGACTAGGATCTTTACGCCGTTAGCGGCGGCGAGTAGCTCGGCGATCTGCGGCGCAGCATCGACTATCTGCTCGAAGTTATCGAGCACGAGCAGCATATGTTTATCCGAAAGATAATCCTTCAAAATGTCGAAAACCGGACGACCGCCCGCATCCTTTACGCCGAGTGGCTGCGCAATGCTCGCCGGCACAAGCTCGGGAAGCGACACTGATGAAAGCTCGATCATGAAAACGCCGTCGGCGAATTCCGGCAGCATCGTCTCGGCGACGGCGTGCGCCAATCGCGTCTTTCCGGTACCGCCGATCCCGGTCATCGTGACCAGGCGGACGCGTTCGTCTCTCAAAAGCTGCGTGATGTCCGAGATCTCGCTTCGGCGTCCGATGATCGGCGCCGTGTATCGGCGTAAGTTGCTCGAAGCCTTACCCGACTGATCCTGTTCGATCCCGGCCGTTTTCTTGGCGACCACTTCGGTCGGTGCCGTGTCGAAAATAAAAGTATTCTCTTCAGTCGAACGGCCGGCTCCGGAGCCTTTTATCTCGTGTTCAAATTCGAGCTTTCGACTGAGATTGCGAATGTCCTTGCGGAAGGATTCGGCGGAGTCGTAACGCTCGTCGCGATTCGAAGTCAGGGCCTGCAGAATGATCCGCTCGAATTCTTTCGGAATGTCCGGGCAGTGCTCCGATGGCGGCACCGGCTTTTTTGTAAGGATCGCGGCCAGAGTATCGGTCGACGTTTCGCCGCTGAACGGAAGCTTGCCGGTCGTCATTTCGTACAGCACGACGCCGAGGCTCCACAAGTCCGTGCGGCCGTCGACGTCGAGTCCCCGTGCCTGCTCGGGCGACATGTAAGACGCGGTCCCGACGATCATTCCGGCCTTCGTCAAAAACTGGTTCGATCCGGTCGCGATGTTTTCGGTTTCGACCAATTTCACCAAGCCGAAATCGAGTATCTTCGCCTGATCGCGCTTTGTGATGATGATGTTTGCCGGCTTGATGTCGCGATGCACGATGCCCGCGGAGTGTGCCTCGGCGAGCGCGGCGGCTACCTGCGACGCAACCTCGAGTGCCTGTCGCACGTTTCGCCGTCGTCGTCGGATCATCGCCGAGATCGTCTCGCCTTCGATGAACTCCATTGCGATGAACGGGGTTTCACCTTGCGAATTGATCTCGTAAATCGTGCAGATGTTTGGATGGTTGAGGGCCGATGCGGCGCGAGCTTCGCGGAGAAATCGTTCGAGGTGGTCCGGGTTCGCCTTTAGATCGGTGACGAGGAATTTCAGCGCCGCTTTGCGTTGTAACTGCTCGTCCTCGGCTAGGTAGACTTCACCCATACCGCCGGATCCAAGCGGTGAGATGATCCGATATTGTGAAAACTGTTGGCCGACTTTTGACACGGGAAAACACCGGAATTATACCACTAGTCAACGGAGCGCTGCGTTCCAACCCTTTCAATACTCTAGTTTCGCCCGATAGTGGAATAATATCTGAACACTTGGCACCGATAGGCGAAGGCAGAATTCGGACGATAGGAGTGAAATTCGCCTATGTTAGAATACAGACTCATCACGCTAAAGGAGTACCGATCATGTTTCGAACCACCTTTGTTTTTTTCACGATCCTGACGTTATTCGCTTTTGTTCTTGGGCCCGCGCCCACGCTTGCCGCAGACTTTGCCGTCGGATCGACAGTTGAGAATTTCTCGCTTCCCGATACGAACGGAAAAGTGCAATCGCTGAACGACCTCAAAGGAAAGAACGGCTCGGTGGTCGTCTTTCTGTCGGCGCAATGCCCCGTCGTAAAAGGTTACAACGAGCGGATCAACCAACTCGCCGCTGAGTACGCGGCGAAGGGCATTACATTTATCGGCATCAATTCGAATTCGACGGAATCGCTTGATTGGGTGAAATCGCACGCCGCCGAAAACTACAAATTTCCCGTGCTGATCGATAAGGGAAACGTACTCGCCGACAAACTAAGCGCCACGGTCACGCCGGAAGCGTATTACTTCGACGCGAAGAACGTTCTGCTTTATCGCGGTGCGATCGACAACGACCGGAGCGGAAAAGCGATCACCGACAATTATCTTAAAGTCGCGTTCGACTCGGCGCTGTCCGGAAAAGTGATCGCAAAAACGAGCGCACATGCGTTCGGCTGCTCGATCAAACGCGTCGGCGAGTAATCGAAAAATGAAACTCGAAACCGTGATCGGCGGTGCAGTTCTGCTTTTGTCACTCGCCGTCGTTTGTGCGGCGCAAGTGTCGAGTGCCGCGAGGAAGCTTCCGTCAATTAAACAGATCGACAACAACGGATTGCGCAAGGCGCTGACGCCTTCGCGCAAACCGCTGCTCGTGAATTTCTGGGCGACGTGGTGCGATCCGTGTCGTGAAGAGTTCCCTGATCTTGTAAAGCTCGATGCTGAATACAAAGGCAAGATCGATTTCATCACGATCTCGCTCGATGAGTTGTCGGAGATCGGTCGTGATGTTCCGAAGTTTTTGGCCGACATGAAAGCGGGAATGCCGGCGTATCTTTTGAAGGCGCAGGATGACGATGCCGCGATCGCGTTCGTTTCGAAGGAATGGTCCGGAGCGCTTCCGCTGACGATTCTCTACGATGCTTCGGGCAAGCAGATCTATTATCGTCAGGGCAAAGTAAAAATTGAGACGGTACGTGCCCAGATCGACAAAATTCTGACGCCCGGAAATTAATGTAAAGGGAGTAATTTAATGCTGCGACAGATCGAAGATTTTCGAAAAGACTGGGAATACGAAGCCGAGGCGACCGGAAAAGTTTTGAATGCGTTGACGGACGAGTCCCTTTCGCAGAAGGTTACGCCCGACGGACGCAGTCTCGGATTCCTCGCGTGGCATCTGACGCAGACGCTCCCGGAAATGTTGGCCAACGTCGGGTTAAAGATCGACGGACCTTCTCATGATCAGGAATGTCCGACCAGCGCGTCTGACATCGCCGCGGCTTACGCGAAAGCCGCAAAGTCGGTGACGCAGGAAGTTACTTCGAATTGGACTGACGAAACGCTGCTCCAGACCGATGCCATGTATGGCGATACCTGGGCACGCGGCGTCACGCTTTTCGCGCTCATCGCGCATCAGGCTCATCATCGCGGCCAGATGACAGTACTGATGCGACAGGCTGGATTGCGTGTGCCCGGTGTGTACGGTCCTGCGAAAGAAGACTGGGCTGCGATGGGCGCGCCCGCGATGCCGTGATTTTATGAACACGCCTAAGGCGCTTATATACGCCGACTTCAATAAATACGCTGGATCACGTCTAATCCTTACTTGCTTAGGCACTCACCGGGATTTGGAAAAATATAGCATCGCTCTTGCTGAAGGCTTGAAGTTGGTCTTTTACCACCCGGAGGATGACGTCGAGGGAAATCCTGATGATCTCGTTGTCGAAGGAGTAGTCCAATATGACAAGGACGAAGACAGGTGGGTCGCCGATATCATCTGGGATGAAATTAAAAACATCTCCAAGCTTACTTTAGAGGAAAAGCAAAAACTCGGTCTCTGAATGAGACCAGGCACAGGACGATCATCGACAGAGTTTATCGGCAGCGATTTGAAAAAATCGACTTGACCGCATAGACTCTTTTGTTTCGCGGCGGACGATATTTCGAGTTCAGATCAACCTTGACCGGTCTCTTCGCTGCAGAACAACCACATGACGGAAATCACGCCGGAAATCGTAGCGCAGCACAACCTCAAACCCGAAGAATACGAAAAGATCAAGACGATCATGGGACGCGAGCCGAACTTTACCGAGCTCGGTGTGTTCAGCGTGATGTGGTCGGAGCATTGCTCGTACAAATCTTCGCGAGTACATCTCAAACGTCTGCCGACGAGCGGCCCGCGAGTGATCGTACCTCCGGGCGAGAACGCCGGTGTCGTCGATATCGGTGACGACTGGTGCGTTGCGTTCAAGGTCGAATCACACAATCATCCGAGTTTTATCGAACCGTTTCAGGGAGCGGCGACGGGAGTCGGAGGAATTCTCCGCGATGTCTTTACGATGGGCGCACGTCCGATCGCGGCGATGAACTCGCTTCGCTTCGGCCCGCTCGACGATCCGAAACACGGCAATCGCAACAAGTCGATCTTGAAGGGCTGCGTCGAGGGAATCGGGCATTACGGAAATTGTTTCGGTGTTCCGACGGTCGGCGGCGAAGTTATTTTCGATGAAGCTTACAATCTGAATCCGCTCGTGAACGCGTTCGCACTCGGAGTTGTCCGCAAGGACCAGATCTTTTTTGGAAAAGCAGAAGGCATCGGAAATCCGGTTTTGTATGCGGGTGCAAAGACCGGTCGCGACGGAATTCACGGAGCGACGATGGCTTCGGCGGAGTTCGATGACGAAGCTCTCGAAAAGCGACCGACTGTGCAGGTCGGTGATCCGTTCCTCGAAAAACTTTTGCTCGAAGCATGTCTCGAAGCGATGCGAAGCGGTGCGATCGCGGGTATCCAGGACATGGGAGCCGCCGGGCTGACATCGTCATCCGTCGAAATGGCGGCGCGTGCGGGAACCGGTTTGGAACTTGATCTGACGCTCGTTCCGCAACGCGAAACAAACATGACGGCGTACGAGATGCTGCTCTCCGAATCGCAGGAGCGGATGCTGATCGTCGCAAAGACCGGACGCGAAAAGCAGGTCGTCGAGATCTTCAACAAGTGGGACCTCGACGCAGTCGTCATCGGAAAGGTTGTAGAAGGTGATCGTCTGAAGATCTATCATCACGGAAATCTCGAAGCCGACATGCCCGTGATGGCGCTGACGGACGAGGCACCGAAGTATGAACGGCCGATGGCTGATGTGTCGCGACGCGGAGAAAGTTTGCGACGCGGAGACACGGAGACACGGAGACGCGGCGATCAGAACGTCTCCGCGTCCCCGCGTCCCTCCCTCTCCGCGTCCGACGCACTTCGTGCGTTGCTCGCCTCGCCAAACATCGCTTCCAAGCACTGGGTCTACGAACAGTACGACACGATGGTGAGGACGAATACCGCGGTGCTTCCGGGTGCGGATGCGGCTGTTATTCGCGTGAAGGAAACTCGGCGTGCGATCGCGATGTGTCTCGATGGGCCGGGACGTTATGTCGCGGTGGATCCGAAAGAAGGTGCAAAGCTCGCCGTCGCCGAGGCGGCGCGAAATGTCGTCTGCGTCGGTGCGAAACCGATCGCCGTGACGAACTGTCTCAACTTTGCTTCACCCGAACGGCCGGAAGTCATGCGTGCGTTTTCGGATGTGATCGATGGAATCACCGAAGCGTGCGAGATGTTTGAAACGCCTGTGGTTTCGGGAAACGTTTCCTTTTATAACGAGACCGATGGCCGCGGCATCTTGCCGACGCCGACGATCGGAATGGTCGGTCTCATCGAAGATAGTCGAAAGATCGTGTCGCACGGTTTCAAAGACGAAGGCGATGTTATCGCTCTTCTCGGTGTGACGAACGACGATCTTTCGGTCAGCGAATATGCGCGCTCGGTGATGGGTCACACGACAGACGACATGATCGCGAACGGCATCGTTCCGAAGATCGATCTGGCTCTCGAGAAAAATGTTCACGACACGTGTCTCATGTTGATCGAAGCCGGATTAGTTCGCTCGGCCCACGATTGCTCCGACGGCGGACTCGCGGTCGCGATCGCCGAGTGCTGCTTCTCATCGCTCGGTCGTGACGCGATCGGTGCGAAGATCGAGATCGCATCAAAAGATCTTTCGAGCGACGCGCTGCTCTTCAGCGAATCTCCGTCGCGAATCGTCGTGAGCTTTACGGCAGCCGACGTCGATCGTGTCCGCGACCTTGTCGGCGACTGTCCTTTTGTCGTGATAGGTTTGGTTGACGGCGACGAGATGCACATCGCGATCGACGGCGCTCCAGTGGTCGCTGCACCGGTTGTGGATCTCGAATCCGTTTGGGAGACGTCACTGTCCTCAAAGTTAGACGTGTGACATCGGCGAATTTCGAAAGTCATTTTCGTGCGTGCAATATTTTGTAAAACTTGCAATGCGATAACCGTCTCTTCATTTCTCGCCGGTCTTCCGCGTCTACAATATCGTTGAATCTCGTGAAATAACTCCAAGCTTTGGCGTCTCCGCCGATGTGTAACAGTTCGGCAATGTGGCCAAGCAACAGGTGCCGGAGATCGTTCTGGACAACAATATCCTTCGTCTGCCGGAATTCTCGATGTTTGGTCTCGAGCGATTTCTCCTCGTCTGAAAAATCCGCCTTTACAAAGGCCTGTTGAATTCCCTTCGTAGGCTTATATCGTTTTCGCTTTTGATCATATGCGAAATATGCTCTGGGTTCGGGAGAACAACTACCGCAATCATCCCGAAAATATCGCATGCACGAATCAAACTGAGCCAACTCGTAAATTCCATCTTTATTGTCATCGGCGATCTCGATCGGACCACGAAAATCCCCAAAATCTTCGCTTCGAAAAATGAGGTGAGGATCGGTTGACGTCGTGTCGACTATCCAATAATTCGTGCAGCAAACTGCCCCTGGACCCGTCGCAACAATATAGATCTGGTTAGAATTCGCTCCGAGCAGATGCGATTCGCCCACAAGACTCGACCAATAATCATCTGACGCGGCCCGAAATTTAAGCATTCGAAGTGACGCGCGTTTTAAAAATATTGGTTTGAATTGCGATATTTCCACTTTGTAATCTTTAACAGCGACGTCGAAAGCTCGGTGCACGAATTCCGTTTCTTGGAAGCTGTGTTGTTCCAATATCGGAAAAATTTCGTCGATTGTCGTGCCTTGGTATTCCGGGGTAGATGGCGATGTGACTACGGGCTCGCTCGCCTCAAACTTTAAGACCCCAGTATTCTCTAGTACGGGAGAAGTACTGACCGCTTCTCGACCACAGGCGGACAATAGAAGCAACATAAGTGGAAAAATTAGTCTGTGCATATTCCGTGTAACCACCTCAAGATTATTGCCGGAGATAAAAACAAACAATGTGGGTTCCCACAGGACATGCCACAATCCTCGTGTTAGATTTTAGAAATGCCCGCCGGAGTTTATCTTCACATTCCTTTCTGTAAGTCTCGCTGCTCGTACTGCGACTTCGCGACGGATGTTTATCGAAGCAGCGACGCGGTTGATCGATACGTGAACGCGCTTTGTAAGGAGATCGTGAAATTCCAGCTTCCCGATAACGCGGAGAACAACTGGATCGATACGATCTACTTTGGCGGCGGCACTCCATCACTTCTTTCGCCGCAGCAAGTCGAACGAATTATCTACGCTGTTGACAGTGCCTTCTTATTGATGGGAGCAGACGAGGTCACGATGGAGATGAATCCCGCGACGGTCACCATTGAGAGTCTCAAGGGATACCGATCGCTCGGCGTAAATCGCGCGAGCTTCGGTGTGCAGACGTTCGATGATCGCGCGTTGAAGCTTCTCGCGCGGGGCCATGATGCGAACGATGCGCGAACGACATTCGCATTGGTTCGTGAGGCGGGATTCACGAACATCAGTTTCGATCTCATCGCCGGACTTCCGGGACAGACTTTGGAAGATTGGAAAAAGAACGTAAGAGAAGCCGTGTCGATGAAGCCCGAGCATCTATCGCTTTACCTTCTCGAAGTCCATGAGGCGACTCCGCTCGCCGAGCAGATCAGATCGGGACGACAACCGAAACCGGACGACGAGCTTGCGGCGTCGATGTATGAGTTCATGATCGAGGAGTTGACTGCGGCCGGGTATCGACAGTACGAGATCTCAAACTTTGCGATGCCTGGATTTGAGTCGAGACACAACTCGAAATATTGGCGCCTCGATCCGGTGTACGCGTTCGGCGTCTCGGCGCATTCGTTCGACGGTGTCGAACGATACGCCAATGAGCGTGACACGGCTCGATATGTTGAGATGATCGAAACGGCGGCGACCGCGGAAGTGATGCGAGAGACGATCGATGTTGCTTCCGAGTTCGCGTTTCTTGGTCTGCGGTTGGTTGAAGGTCTTGACCTCGATAGCTATCGTTTACGATTCGGTATCGATCTCGAGGAAAAATATAAACGCGAGTTGGAGACCGCTGCAGACAACGGACTCCTTGAATTTAGAGCTGGTCAACTTGTGTTGACCGAACGCGGCAAAGTTTTTTCTAACGAAGTGTTCTCGATTTTCGTCTGATGGCGACAACGGACTGGACCGCAGGCAGCCTGCCTGCAACGCCGTGGCTTCCGCGGCGTCAAACGCTGCGAGGCTCTGCATATTTTCGCGTCGAAGCGACGCTCATGCAGGCAGGGATGCCTGCGGTCCAGTCCGTTGACGTTGCTAAAACAATTGACCTGTGTTGCATCCGTGATACAATGTATCACATGAAACACGCACCCGCACGTAAGCTCGCCGATGCTTTATTTCGGGGACATAACTCCGATTATCACTTCAAAGTCTATCCACTCACTGCCGTCATCACCGACCAGCCCGCTGTTTTTATAATCTCGCGGCGCTTCATCGATCATCGCGGTCGGGGCCATCAACTTTCAGTGTGCATCGGCGAAACGGAATCAACTCTCCGGGAGTTTAGGAAGCATAAGCGGGCAGTTTGTGCGAAAGAGAATGAGGCAAACGTAGTTTGCCTGCTAAAAGAAAAAGATGCGAAGATGCGTCGAACCGTGATCGAAGATCTCCTCGCAAGCCGGTCATTTGTCTGCATTCAAAATGTCTATAAACCAAAGATCGTTGCAAAACTTCGTCGTGCTTCTAAGCCTGTTGCTAAGCCTGCTCGCACCCCCGCTAAACGCGCAGCCGCGGCCAAAACCCGAACGCGAGTTTCGGGCAGTGTGGATAGCAACGGTCGACAACATCGACTTTCCAACTCAAAAAGGACTGCCACCGGAAAAGCAAAAGGCAGAACTGCTAGCGTCTCTCGATCTCGCAAAGAAGCTGCGGCTTAATGCCGTGATTTTTCAAGTCAGGCCGATGGCCGACGCTGTCTATCGATCACAACTCGAGCCGTGGTCGGAATTTCTCACTGGCGAAATGGGCAAGCCGCAAGATTTTGACCCGCTCGAGTTCGTCGTATCCGAAGCACATAAACGAGGCATCCTCGTCCACGCATGGTTCAACCCGTATCGGGCGTACCATCCGTCGGCGAGGACGATGTCAGATGATCACGTTGCAAGAAGGAAACCCACAGCCGTCAGGCAATATGGCCGCTACATGTGGCTCGACCCAACAAGTCCGGAAGCACAGCGACATTCCCTGGATGTCATCGAAGACGTCGTTCGCCGCTACGATGTGGATGGCGTACATTTCGACGACTACTTTTACCCCTACGCCGAAAATGACGCCGCGGGTCATGCGATCGAATTTCCCGACGATACGAACTGGGCCGAGTATCAAAAGACCGATGGAAAACTTAGTCGTGACGACTGGCGCCGGTCGAACGTAAATTCATTTATCGAAGCCGTCGGACGCGCGATAAAAAAGATCAAACCCGATGTCGTTTACGGGATCTCGCCATTCGGCATCTGGCAGCCGGTTCCGGAAAAAGGAATCGCGGGCTTCAATGCGTATGCGGAATTGTACGCGGATTCGCGCAAGTGGCTTCAGGATGGAACGGTCGATTATTTATCACCTCAGTTTTATTGGGAGACTTCTCGAAAGGGTTTGAGCTTTCCGGTGCTTCTCGACTGGTGGAGTGCGCAAAATACGAAAGGAAGATTTATCTGGCCGGGCGTCGCCGCATACCGGATCGGATCGACACCGACTTTTACCTCCGGTGAGATCGCGAGTCAGATCGCCGCGACTCGCCTTACGTCGCTGACGAGTGGTGCGATTTATTTCAGTTTTAAGTCTCTGCGAAATGACATGGGCGGGATCCAAAAAGCGCTCAGTGAAGATGTTTATAAACACGAGGCGATCATTCCGGAGTTTACTTGGATAAAGTCGAGTCGTCCGTCTCCTCCCAAAGTTTCGATTCGTAGCGGCATTGATTACATTCGCGTAAGTTGGAAAGAAGTCGGCAATCGCAAAGCATTCTGGTTTGTGGTTTATGCGAAGGATAAAGATGGATGGAGTTATTCGATCCTGCCGGCATCGGAACACAAAATTTCGTTGTCGGCAGATAGGAGAATCGAAAAGATCATCGTCACGAGTGTGGATCGATTGGGGCGAGAGAGTGCAGGCAAATAAATTCTTGTCGCCATTTATTTTGAAGGTGAGGCGCCCTCGTCAACGGACTGGACCGCAGGCATCTCTGCCTGCCACGCCGAGGCTTCCGAGGGCGTGCAACGATTATGATTCGACATGACACAGGCTGACATCGGCCGAAGCGGCGATGTGCAGGCAGAGATGCCCGCGCTCCAGTCCGTTGACGAGTTTATTTCTCGTTGTCGTGGGCCTAATGCCGGTCGTCTAAATCGGACACCCACTACCATCGCCGACTTTCAAATGCGTTCTCGCTTCCCAGATCTCGGGGAAGAATTTCTTCGTCAGCGTCGTCATCAGATATCCGACGCCTTCCGAACCGCCGGTTCCGGGTTTCATGCCGAGCATTCGCTCGACCATGAGGACGTGGTGATATCGCCATAGCGAGATGTTCTCGTCGTGCTCGATGAGCAGGTCCTGCATGATGAAGTAGTCCGCATTCTTTTCGGGGTGCGTCAGTATCTCGACGATCGACTGAACGCGCTCTTCATATGAATCGACCTTGAATCCGACGCGTCCGAGCAATCCCCAAAAAGCATCGTCGAGTCCCGGAGCATTTAGTCGTTCTTGCAAACGCGCGTACGCAAACTCATCGTCTTTAAATGCATTCAAGATCTTTTCATTCTTCTGTCCTGAAACGAATTCCAGCTCGCGAAACTGCATCGATTGAAACCCGCTCGCAGGATTTAGCTTGTCGCGAAATTCGAGAAATCCGATTTGAGCCATCGTCTCGAGCAAGTGGATCTGCGTGACCAAAACTTTCTCGATCCCGATGATCGCGCGCAAGCTATGATTCGCGCGAAATGTTCGTCCTTCGTTCAACCAACCGATCGTCGCATCGGCCTCGTGTAGGATCTGTTTGAACCAAAGCTCGTACGTTTGGTGGATGACGATGAAGAGTAATTCGTCGTGACTCGCGGGTTCGGACAGCGTCTCCTGCAGTCGGATCAGCTCAGGAACTTTTAGGTATTTGTTATAGGAAAGCGGGGCGCCTTTTCCGTATTCTTGTGCCATCGAAATCGTTCAAAAAGACCGATAAAGTATGCCTAATCTTGGTGTATGGCCGGGTCGATGTCAATTTTGGAACTTATGCAAAGAAATGCAAAGAAACACCTTGACAGACGTTACAAATATGAGTAAATTCTCTTTCGTCAATCAATAAAACCCGAATATCTAAAGGGAAAATCTTGCGGTTTAAGATTTGTTATTTCTTTGCAGATGCCGACGTCCACACAAGATTTTTACCGCACTCGTGTACGCACTCGCATGGCGAACACGCGGCGGTTTTCTTTTTGTAAAGCGAGGGTAAGGGATTGGAAAAATTGTTAGTGCTTTATGTTCTTAGGAGGAATTAGAAACAATGTCTAAAACAGTCGGAATGGTCAAGTGGTTCAACAACGCGAAAGGCTACGGATTTATCGAGCAGCCGGGCGAACAGGATATATTCGTGCACTACAGCGCTATATCCGGCGACGGCTACAAGACCTTGATCCAGGGCCAGGAAGTTGAATTCGAAGTGACCAACGGACCAAAAGGCCCCCAAGCCGAAAATGTTATGAAGGTCGCCGTTTAGAAATTGTGATCGGTCCCCCTTTTCGATCGCGTCAGATATTTCAAACAAAAAAAGCGAATCGTGGCATCACGGTTCGCTTTTTTATTTTTCTGATCGAGATCAGTTCAAAATAATTCTTCACCTTTCGAACGCAGCATTCGTCGCCAAAGCTCGCGGTACGACGTGTACCTCGAAACGACTCCGTTGAATTTGTAGCGCTGCGCGTACGACATCGAGCGATTGTCGCTCATGCGTTTGATCTGCGACTCGACACGCGAACGGGCTTCCAGCGGCGGACGCTTCACGGCACCGTTGAAGTAGATATCGAATTCGATTTTCAGACGACGCACGTCGTCCTCGATCCTCGCGATTTGTTTATCAACTGCGGCGGCTTCTTCGAGGCGGCCCGGGGTCTGACGATAGATGTTATTGTTAGGTTTTACGGCCATAAAGTCAGGAAGGGAAGGCAGGATGGGGGCCGAACGGCCGTTACGAGTATAGCAAGAATCCAGCCTCTGCTCGTACTTTTTTCTTTCGTGTGGTTAAACTAGCGAAATGGCAAATCCGCAAGCAGCAGAACTAAGCGCGGCGTTAAGAATGCTCCCCTCGACAGACGAGCTTCTTAGCACCGGCGAGGTCGGACGACTCTTACCTGAAGTTGGCCGCGCGCGGGCCGCGGTGCTTGTCCGCTTGGCGATCGGTGAGCTCAGACTGGAGCTCGCGGCGGACATTAATTCTCGATCCGGTCGGACTGAAGCTTACTCGCGAGAAAGCCTGCTGACTTCTGCATTGCGGAAGTTTGATGATCTGTGGCGCCAATGCCGACGCTCACGCCTGCAAAGAGTGATCAACGTGACGGGTGTCGTCATTCACACGAATCTCGGCCGTGCTCCGCTTTCGAAGCATGCGATCGAAGCTATGGTCGACTCGTCCGGCTATTGCACTCTTGAATACGATCTCGAAAACGGTAAGCGCGGGCGGCGCGGAGACGACGTCGAGAAACTCATCGCCGAGATCACCGGAGCCGAAGGCGCACTCGTCGTCAATAATTGCGCCGCGGCGGCTTATCTCGTATTGACGGTTTTTGCGAACGGTGGCGAAGTCGTCGTTTCGCGCGGCGAGCTGGTTGAGATCGGCGGCGATTTTCGAGTTCCGGATGTTCTCTCGCAATCCGGTGCAACACTGCGCGAGATCGGAACGACGAATCGCACGAAACTCTCCGACTACGAACGAGCGATCAACGAGAATACAACGGTCGTGATGCGAGTGCATCCGTCGAACTATAAGATCGTCGGGTTCACCGATAAGCCCGAGCTCGCGGAACTGGCTGAGCTCACCCGAAAACGTGGTGTGCTGCTTTTTGAAGACGCGGGTTCAGGTGCGCTGATCGATCTTGAACGTTTCGGTCTCGACGACGAACCGCTGATCAGCAGATCCGTTTCCGGCGGCGTCGACCTCGTCACTTTCAGCGGAGACAAATTACTTGGCGGCGCGCAGGCGGGGATCATCGTCGGGCGCGGGAATCTTATTGAGCAGATACGGAAGCATCCGCTGTATCGAGCGCTTCGAGTTAGCAAGATCGTGTATGCGGCGTTGGGTGCAACGTTGGAATCGTATCTTCGCGAAGATGCCGAGACGACGGTTCCGGTGTTGAGGATGCTCGGTCTCACTCGAGACGAGATCAAGGCGAGAGCGAAACGTTTTGTCGAACGGCTCGGCGAAACTCAAATGTCCGGTATCGAGATCGAATTGGTCGAAGGTGGATCGGTAGTCGGAGGCGGATCGGCGCCGGGCGTCGAAAGAGAGACGATGCTGATCGGGATCAATAGCTCTCAATCTTCGCCGTCCGAGATCGAGAAACTATTTCGCTCGGCCGAAACGCCGGTCATCGCCAGGATCGAAAATGACCGTGTACTGATCGATCTGAGAACAGTCGACGAAAGGGAAGAGGAACTATTGTTGGAAATTTTGAAATCGACTCTTCAGGCTGCTAGCCGTTCCGGGACGCAAAGTCATTCATGAACTCGACGAGAGCTTCGACACCTTCGCGTGGAAACGCATTGTAGATCGATGCTCGGATTCCGCCGACGGATCTGTGACCGCGGAGTCCGTCGAGTCCGATCGCCTCAGCCTCGTCACAAAACTTCTCTTCCAAATCTTCCGATGGCAGACGAAACGTAACGTTCATCAAAGAGCGGCAGGAATTCGCCGCATGACCTCTGTAGTAACCGTCGCTGCCGTCGATGAATTTATAAAGTATCGCGGCTTTTTCCAGGTTGCGTTTCTCGATCGACCCGACTCCACCTTGAGCTTCCAACCATTCGCAAACCAAACCGATCGTGTAAATTCCCCACGTATTCGGCGTGTTGGCGAGTGAGTGATTGTTCGCGATGTTTCGGTAATCGAGAAGCGCCGGCTGGTTCGCGGGAACGAGATCGAGCATGTCTTCGCGAATGATGACGATCGTGACGCCGCTCGGCCCGATGTTCTTCTGCGCTCCGGCATAAACGATCGCATACTTTTCGATGTCGAACGGTTTCGAAAGGATATTCGATGACGCGTCGCAGACTACCGGTATCCCGCCGGCGTCGAGTTCGTATTTGAATTCCACTCCGTCGATCGTTTCGTTCGATGTGTAATGGACATACGCCGCGTCGGACGAAAATGCGAGCTCCGACTGCTCGGGCACAGTTCGAAATCCATCTTTCTCGGATGAGTAGATGACATTCGCCTTCCCGATCTTTGCAGCTTCACTCGCCGCTTTGACGCCCCACGCACCGGTCACGACGAAGTCCGCCGATCGATCCGGCGGGAGGAAGTTCATCGGTATCATCGAGAATTGCAGAGCCGCTCCGCCTTGAAGGAAAAGGATGCGGTAGTTGTTTGGAGCTCGGAGAAGTTCGCGGAGACGTCGCTCGGTTCCTTCGATCACGTAGCCGAAGAATTTTGAGCGGTGGCTCATTTCCATCACGCTCATTCCCGTCCCGCCGATCGAGAGCATCTCTTCACGAGCCCGCTCGAGGACGGGCAGGGGCATGACGGCGGGGCCGGAGCTGAAATTGTAAATACGCTTAACTTTTGCGGTTTCCATTGCGGGTACGATCCGAAGAACTAAAGTTAGCATACCGTCCGGTTTAATTTGAATAAGCGGTTTGTGTCGCTTCGACAGCTCGATCCGTTGACTTCAAATTTCACCGGTTTTTGGGTTAGAATGTTGAAAAATCTATAAACGCTTCTTGCGATTACAGCATCTCAGGATTCGGTTTGCAGCCATTCTTTTGTCCTCGGAGGGACACAACAAAATGTTTCGAACAAATTATCTAACTTTATTTTTAACGGGGCTTATTGTCCTTGTCGGAAGTTCCGCGGTTTTCGCTCAGAACGCACCGGTTCGGGGCGTCGTTACTCTGCAAAAGGCAGACGGCACGAAGGTTCCGGTGGTCGGAGCGTTGGTCGAGGCTTATCGGACGGACATCGAGCGCGGAAAAATGCCGAGCGCGAAGACGAAGAAGGGCGGTGAATTCGCATTTGTTGGGTTTCCCCTGGGACAGCGATTCGTTCTCGCCGTAAGCGGTCCCGGAATCGGTCCGAGAATAGAACCGGATGTAAAAGGTGGTATGGAGAATATCTCGATCATCGTCAACGAAGGCGACGGCAAACAGCTGACCGAGGCCGAAGTTCGTCAGGCCGAGAAGTCGACGGCGCCTCCTCCGGGTAGTGAAAGCTCTGCTCCTCCCAAGATGTCCGAAGAGCAAAAGAAACAGCAGGCCGAGTTAGAAAAAAAGAACGCCGAGATAATGGCTTCTAACAAAAAAGCCGAGGATACGAACAAGGTCGTTAATGCGGCGCTGCAAGCCGGGAACGCTGCGCTGAAGGCAGGAGATTGGAACACGGCTATTGCCGAGTTCGAGAAGGGATATGCTGCCGATCCGGAATTTGCCGCAAGTGCTTCGGTGATGCTAAACGCAAAGGGCGTCGCGCTTGTTAAACGCGCTCTCGCTACTTACAAGGCAGTGCCGTCCGGTGATACGACGGCTCGAGGCGCGGCTCTCGGGAAAATGAAACCCGACCTCGAAGGCGCGATCGGAGCTTACGATAAGGGACTCGAGATTTTGAAAACCGCTCCCGCCGCGTCCGATGCTGCGGAGCAAAAAGGAAGAGATGCGGTGAAACTTACGCTCCTTGCAAATTCGCTCGAGGCGCACGGCTTCGCGGCGCGATTCGTTCCCGATCCCGCGATGTTGGCAAAGTCGGGCGACATACTCGAGCAGTACACGGTCGCTGAGCCCGATCAGGCGAAGCGGATCACAAGCATGTTGAGCTATGCGAGCAATATGAACGCAGCGGGCGAATTGAAGACTGCTTCGGTTGCGTATCGCAAGGTTCTCGAACTTCAGCCGGAGAATCTGGATGCTCTTGCCGGTCTCGGATTGGCACTTTACTCCGAGGGCGCTTCGGATCCTCCAAATAAAGCGGTCCTTCAGGAAGGGTTGAATTACATGCAGCGATTCGTCGATGCTGCTCCCGATACTCACCCGTTGAAGGCGAGCATAAAAGAAACTATCGACGACCTTAAGAACAACCAGAAGCTGGCTCCGCAGAAGACAGCTCCGGCGCGAAAGAAAGGTTGATCGTTTCGCATTAGATATGAACCGCCGTGCTTGGTAAGATTTGTTCCGGGCACGGCTTTTTTATGGATATTCAAATTCGCAAATCGACACCGGACGAAGTTCCCGCCATCGTGCGTCTCATGCGCGATTTTGCTGAGTACGAAAATCTAGGCGAGTACTGCGAGATCACCGAAGCGCGTCTGTTCGACGTTATGTTCGGCGAGGAAGCATTCGTCGAAGGCCTCGTCGCATTCCATGAAAAGGAACCTGTCGCATATGCGATGTTCTACCCTTACTTCGCGAGTTTTCGGGGACAGTGCGGTTACTATCTCGAGGACATCTTCGTCGCTGAAGATTTTCGTCGCAACGGACTCGGGGAGGCGATGGTCAAGATCGTCGCGAAACTTGCTCACCAACGCGGTTACGAGCGAATCGATTTTCAAGTGCTCGAGTGGAACGATCCTGCGGTGAAGTTCTACGAAAAACTAGGCGCCGTTCGCGATGATTCAGAGCGCCATTTCAAATTCATTGATACTTCATTCACCTCTCTCGTCGCGGACGACGCGGTTTAGAGAGACGCGAGACAAGGGACAAGAGACAAGAGACCCGGCGCAAGACGAGAGTATTTTTTCAACGCGTATCCGCGAGGTTTTCTTGTCGCCGAAGGTGACGCACATTAAAGCCTGGGGTTGAGGGCCGATGAGGCCGAAACCTAGGTCCATACGACGGCGCGATGCGATCACGAATTGCGAACTGTTCGACCCCTTCAGGGTCGGATTTTTTTTGAACCTCACCTAGGGTTTCGCCGCGGCGGCTCAACCCTAGGCTTTAATGTGCGTCGCGTTCGGCGACAAGAATTATACGAGGCCCCTGTCTTCCGTCTCCTGTCTCCTGTCTGCTGTCTCCCGTCTCCCGTCTCCTGTTTCCTGTCTTCTGTCTTCTGTCTTCTGTCTCCTGTCTCCTGTCTTCTGTCTCCTGTCTCCCGTCTCCTGTCTCCTGTCTCCTAACAGAACTTCTGTCATAAAATCCAGGCCTCCGGTGTTCTCATTCTGTAACGCATTTAACGTGCAAATATAGAGATTGATCGGAGGTTTTTGTTTATGTCCAGAGTTTTGGCGTTCCGCCTGTTGAGTTTCGCATTTGTCATCTTTGTTATCGGTTCTTACGTTATCGTCGCTCAGAACGTCATAACGGGGAGCTGGACCGGTGACACTAAGGATGAGAACCCGGATAAGATCCAACTTAATTTTGAGATGCGGACGGAAAAGGGCAGCCGGAATAATCACGGATCGAGCTTCGCGTATTCCGACCTGCAAGGTCTAAGTCGCGACCAGGCGCAGAACGGAAAAGTCAGTTTCAGCCTTGTTCGTGAGGCAGGCACGATCCAGTGCGACGGAACATTCACGAACGGAAAGGGAGCGGGTACGTTTCGCTTCACTCCGAATTACGGATTCGCAGATGCGATGAAATCGCGCGGTTTCGATTTCGGAAAACCGTCGAAGCACGGCCAGATCGATCTCGATCAAAGATTGTTTACCGCGACGACGCTAAACGTCACTACCGCGTTCGCCGACGATCTTAAATCCGCAAACTTTGGCCCGCTCGATGTCGATGATCTTTTCAAAGCAGTCATCTTCAAGATCACGCCGCAGTTCATGGCCGAAATGAAAGCGACCGGTTTTCCCGATCTCGGGATGGAAGAGCTCGTCAAGGCACGAATCTTCAAGATCGACGCCGACTACGTCCGCCAGGTCCACGACATGGGATTTGCGTCCAGTGACTTTGAAGAAATGGTGAAGTTCCGGATCTTCAAAGTGACGCCCGAGTTTCTGAATGAGCTAAAAGCAGAGGGCATCTCGAACCTTTCGTCCGAAGACATCGTCAAGTTTCGGATCTTCAAGATCGATCCTCAGTTCATCCGCGAAGCTCGCAGCACCGAGCCGAATATCACGGCAGAAGAACTTGTACAGATGAAGATCGGCGTCCGACGCCGAACTCGCTAACACTTACCAACCACTGAAAAACTAAAGGCACGTCTACGGGCCGGAGCAGAGGAGCAGCTCCGGCCTACGGGATAGCTCGTCTCAAAAACGACGAACTCAAAATTAAAGGAGTAGTTATGTTGTACCTTTTACTTCGAGTTTTCATCATAGTTTTTGCGGTGACGGCGGCCACTTATTCCCAGACCCAGACGGTCAATGAGCGACTCGCAGCCACACTCAATAACCAGGGCGTAACTCAATTTCGAAACGGCGAATACGACGCCGCCATAAACACACTCAATCGTGCGATCGAGCTCTCACCCGCCGAGCCGGTCTTTCATAGAAATCTCGCATTCGTTTACCGCGACAAGAAAGATCTCGAGAAATGCATCGCCGCATTTCGACGAGCGATCGAGCTCAAGCCCGATCATGCCATCACGCATAATCAGTTGGGTGCCGTGTTACTCGAATCGGAGCGTTATACGGAATCGCTCGATGAATTTCGTAAGGCCGATTCGCTGCGGCCGAACGACGCGGTGATATTACTGAACATCGGAAACGCACTGATCTTTCTTAATAAATATAAGGAAGCCGGGCAGGTACTCGAGAAAGCGAGATCGATCAATGGAGACGATGCGAGGATCCATTCAAGTCTCGGCTTTATTTACGGAATGCGAAAGAAATACGACGCGGCGATTGCCGAAGCACAGCGGGCGATCGAGCTCGATCCAAAGGCCGAAGAGGCCCAATTTCTACTTGGACATCTTTACGTCGCGAGCGGCGATAAAGGAGCTGCCATAGCTCAGCAACGGAAGGTTTCCTCATCCAATCCGGAACTCGCTCTCCGGTTGTACGAAGCGATGAACAGCGACAAGGTGATCGTCATCGACGCCAAATCGGCTGCATTCAAATGAACTATAGGTCCCTCATGTCGGGCCAACCCGGCTCGGCATGTGGGAGCCGCCCTTCAAGGCTCGCAAAATGTTGTTTAAACACTTTGCCCTCGCCGTCAGGCGGTGGGTAGAATATTAAGGATTCACAAGGGGGCAATATGAAGAAGCGGGTACTGGTCGTCGAAGACTACGAGGACACACGGGTCCTTCTGAAGTTTATGGTCGAGAAGTTCGGTTACTCGGTGATCGAGGCTTCCGGTCCGTACGACGCGATCGACAAGGCCGCTGAATTCCTTCCCGACCTCATCCTGATGGATATCGGGATGCCGCTGCTCGACGGGCTATCCGTTGCCCAACTCATCCACGACAAGAAAACCAATCGACTCGTCCCGATCATCGCCGTCACCGCGTTCAGTGACATCAGAGATGAAGCAATGAAAGCCGGATGCTCCGACGTGATCTATAAACCGGTCCATCCCGATGAGCTCCGTCAGATGTTGGATCGATACATCGTTTAAAAGTTTCTAGTTCCTGGTTTCTAGTTTCTAGTTTTAGGACGCGATGAATCGAAACAAGAACAAGAAACCAGGAACTAGAAACCAGGAACTAGAAACCAGAAACTAATTTACTCAAACTGCTTTCGAAATTCTTCAAATGTATCGCGGAGGGAAGCGAACTCGCCGCGGAGATTCTCGATCTCTGATTCGAGCTTCGCGATCCTGTCTTCTTTTCCGCTTGATGATGCTTCGCGAACGGGTACCGCCGACTGATCGATCGAACCACACAACAGGTGCGCGTATCTCGCTTCTTTCTGTCCGGGCTGCCGCTCGAGTTTTATGATCAACGGATCATCGCGCCGCATCAGCGCATCCAGAGCTTCCTGCACCTCGTTGAGCCCGGCGAATTCGTGAAGCCGTCCCGTCCGCTCGCGTAACTCGCCAATCGTTTGATACCCGCGCAGCAAGAGTACCGCCACGATCGCAACACCGGCGTCATCGAGATCGAAAACGCTCGGCATCATGTGCTTGTACTTCACCGCCCGACTTCCTGATCCGTAGAAGAGATAGACGAGATTTCTGTCGCGAAGTGAATCGATCGCGGTCATGATCGTCGTCTCATCGTATGCGACCACCGGATCACGATTGCTCTTCTGATTGCACGCCGCGGTCAGCGCGTTCATGGTCAGCGGATAATATTCCGGAGTCGTGAGCTGTTTTTCGACGAGACTTCCAAGGACCCGGGCTTCGACTTCTGTAAGCTGTTCGAGCATAAGTTGCCGATTAGCATAATACATTTCCCGCCCGCGCATCGAGTGAATTAGAATCGTCGTGTGAATGTTCTCGTCGCCCGCACAACCGAACAGATCGATCTCGCATTCTCGCAACTCTCGGCAGCAACCGTTGTCGGTTGCGATACCGAGACGTCATCTCTCAATCCGCGATTCGGAAAAATGTTCTCGATCCAATTCTCGGATGGCGAATTCAATCTGCTCGTTCCGCTGAGCGAAGGCGTGCAGCTCGGAAGACTAGGCGAGCTTCTCGCCGACGAATCGATCATCAAGATCTTTCACAACGCGAAATTCGATCTCGACTTTTTAGGCGCAGTGGGAGTTAAAGTAAACAACGTGTTCGACACGATGATCGCGGAGAGAGTCCTCACGCGCGGCGCGAATCAATCCGCATCGCTCGCCGAGACGTTATATCGCTACTTCGCGGTCGATCTGGAAAAATCGCACCGCTCGAAATTCAACAAGTCATGGGACGGAGTCTGGACGGAAGAACTTGTCGATTACGCTCTGTCGGATGTGACGCATCTTCCCGCATTGATGCGAGAGCAAGAGTCGTGGATGGAGAAGCTAGTATTGCACGAGGAATATGAGCAGCAAGTAGCTAGGTTAGATATTAGTTTCTAGTTTCTAGTTTCTAGTTTCGGGTTCTGGATTTCTAACTTCCGGATTCAGGTTCTGGATTACTGAGCTCTCGATTCAAGACCAGTTCCGGATTACTGAGCTCTCGATTCAGGACCAGTTCTGGATTACTGAACTCTCGATTCAGGACCCAGTTTCCGGGAGTTGCGTTCTACTTTTCAAATTTCAAATTTCAAATTTCAAATTTCAGATTTCAGAGTTCGAATTTCAGATTCCAAATTTCAAATTTCAGAGTTCGAATTTCAAATTTCAAATTCCAAATTTCAAATTTCAGATTTCAAATTCCAGAAGCCAGAACCTAAGATCTACCACCGATGATATGCGGGATGTCCTTCCTTCACCGCGACAAAGGTTCCCCGACACGTATCACAAACTTTTCCGCCGGCGATGAGTTCTGCTTCGACGGTCGCGCGATCATCGGTTGATTCAACGACGCGAGCTTTTAAGGTTATCGGTCCGTCGACCGGAGTTGGACGGAGAAGCTTCACGTGAAAATCAGCCGTCACAGTGCAAGGCGCTTCGTCATCGCCGCGCTTTCGCATCAGGCGATACGCCGCCGCCCAGTTCGAGTGACAGTCGAGCAAGGCTCCGATGATCCCGCCATTGAGCACACCGGGAAATGCCTGATGATGCGGCTCGGCCTGGAACTCCGCGACGACCTCATCGCCATCTACAAAACTCCGAATGTGCAGTCCCTTTTCGTTCTTCGGTCCGCAGCCAAAGCAAATTCCGTCCGGCGAGTAAGTTTCCTGTAAAGATTTCATTGACTTAATTCTATCGGCTTTTTGTATTCGGGAAAATGCGCGGCAAGGTAAGCACCGTTAGGTGCGGCATATTGGTAGTCATCGACGGCAACATTGTATGAAGTTCCGTAGGAGCGGCACACAGATCATGTCGCTCCTACGGAGCTTGAAAACAGCGGGCGTCCAGGCATCTACCAACATGTCGCTCCTCCGGAGCTTTAGGTTTTGCGCGTGTTTGCCGACACCCATCGATCTGTCGTAAATTTATCTCGCTTCACGTCGTCCTTCTCAAAATCTTATGCTGACACTTCTCGCCGTCGTGTTTCTCGTTTGGCTCGTCTTCGGCTATTTCGGTTACGGCCGCTGGATCGCAAAGCAATTCGTGCTCGACGATCATCGCCCTACTCCCGCTCACGAATTAAGCGATGGCGAGGATTACGTGCCGACGTCAAAGTTCTATTTATTCGGTCAGCATTTCTCCGCGATCGCCGCTGCGGGCCCGATCGCCGGACCGATCATTGCGTGCCTCGCGTTCGGTTGGCTGCCGTGTTTGATCTGGATCGCGCTCGGCGTCGTTCTCATCGGCGCGGTTCATGATTTCTCGACGTTGACGGCGTCGCTTCGTCACAGTGCAAAAAGTGTTGCCGAGATAACGCGGGACCAACTCGGACTAAGCGCCGGTCGTGCGATGATGGCTTTCATATGGATCGCACTAGTCTACGTCACTGTCGCGTTCACCGACATCACGGCCGGTACGTTCGTCGCCGGCGACGAGGCGCTCGTCGGTGAGACGAGCTTTAATCCCGGCGGCGCAGTCGCTCTCGCCAGCGTGTTGTATCTCGGTTTGTCGATTCTGTTAGGACTAGTCGAGCGATTTCTAAAACCGCCGCTGTGGCTCGCAACTATCATCTTTGTCCCGGCGACATTCGCACTCTCATGGGTCGGGACGCAGTACTCGCATGTTCTTAGCTACGGACATCAGACGTGGGCGGTAATCATTCTGCTGTATTGCGTCGCAGCGTCGCTCATGCCGGTCTGGGCGCTTTTGCAGCCGCGTGGTTATCTCGGGGGGTTCGTTTTGTACTCGGCGATCGCCGTCGGGGTCGTCGGCATTTTCTTCGGCGGTTATTCGATCCAGCAGCCGGCATTCAAATCGTTCGATGTCGGCGGAATGACAGGAATGCTGTTTCCGTTTCTATTTGTGACGATCGCCTGCGGTGCATGTTCGGGATTTCACGGACTTGTCTGCTCGGGCACGACGTCGAAACAGATCGACAAAGAATCGGACGCGCATCCTGTCGGTTACGGAGGTATGCTCGCTGAAGGATTCGTCGCATTCATTGCACTCGTTACCGTGATGATCGCGACAAGCGATGCGCTGGTCGGTCCGGATGGCCACTCGCTGTCGGCAGGTAAGATCTACGGAAACGGGATCGGAAATTTCCTAACGCTGCTGATCGGAAAACAGAATCTCCAGTTCGCGATCACGTTCGGTGCGATGGCGTTCTCGACGTTTGTATTCGACACGCTCGATGTGACGATGCGGCTCGGGCGTTATTTGATCCAGGAACTAATCGGTCTTCCGGGACGGGCCGGGGCGATCATCGGAACGCTCATTACCGTGGCTCTGCCGTTCGCCCTTATCTTCTTCGCGAAGCCCGGATCGTACGTCGAGTTCTGGACGTTGTTCGGCGCATCGAACCAACTTCTCGCCGCATTGACGCTACTGTCGATCACGGCGTGGCTATACAAGGCTCGCCGTCGAATCGCATTCACTCTGATACCGATGCTGTTCGTTCTCGTCATTACACTCTGGGCGCTGGGCTCGATGGTTTATGTGAACCTGCAAACGACGACCGGTCTCGACATCAAACTGATAAACGGTCTCGTCTCGCTTTCGCTGATCGGTCTCGCGATCTTTCTGGTCGTTACAGCGTGGATAAAGAGCAGAACGCTGGAAGTCGCGCCTCCGCCGATGGAAGTTTTGTGATCGAGCGATATTTTATTCTGCCGATCTACGCGTATTAGTTTGCGCGGCTCACTTGTCGCGGACTTTTTTAAGCGAGGAGGCACCGTATATGACGAACATCACCGAAATAGCACCCGATACATACCGAATAAATACTTATGTTCCCGAGATCGATCTTGGCTTCAGCCAGTTCCTGGTCAAGGATGAAGAACCGCTCTTGTTTCACACGGGCGGAAAGGCTCTGTTTCCAATTGTTCACGAAGCCGTGTCAAAGCTCATCGATCCTTCCACAGTTCGTTGGGTCGGATTTAGTCATTTCGAAGCGGACGAATGCGGCTCGCTGAACGAGTGGCACCAGGTGGCACCGAATTCGACGGGCGTTGTCAGCATGGTCGGCAAACTAGTGAGCGTTGATGATTTCGCTCCGAAGAATCCGGCGAAGGGAATGATCGACGGCGAAGAATTTTCGACCGGAAAGCACACGTTTCGTTTTCTGCAGACACCGCATGTCCCACACAACTGGGAAGCCGGACTGTTATTTGATACGACGACCGGAGTTTTATTTTCATCCGACGTGCTTCATCAGAACGGCGATGTGGAACCGCTGACATTCGACAGTGTCACCGAGCGCGTAAAGAAGACTCTGATTGATTTTCAAGCGGGTCCGCTTGCAGGTTATCTTCCGTATGCCGTCGAGACCGATGCGACTCTGCGTCGAGTCGCCGCACAAAAGCCTACGACCGTTGCGACGATGCACGGATCGGTTTACACCGGCGATGGCGAACGGGCGATACTCGAGTACGCGGAAGTTTTGCGTGAAGTCTTAGGGGCGGCGAGTCAGGCGGCTAGGATTTGATCGGTCCTATCTTTTCTTCGAGCCAGTTCGTCAGATCATCGAGAGTTTCGATATGAACTGGCTTACCTTTCCACGCTTTGATCGCGAAGATGACGAGCATGATCGTCGTAACAAGCGTGAAGATGAAGCTGCCGATCTCGGCAACATTTGCGACGTTGCCGACGATACTGAGAATTGAGGTGACGATCAAAATTCCGACATGAGCGGCCAATCCCTGTGCGGCGTGAAACCGTACTTTAGCTTCGTCCTTCGGAATTACCAGAAGCAGGATCAGTCCTGCAACCAGGCCGATCGAGAACGGAAGATACGGTAAACCGATCAACCACTTTTCCGGAACGCCCGTCTTCGCGACCTTGCGCTCCGAGGCTCGATTCATGTCAGAAAAATTCGGAGCCTGATACGGCACGACGGGTTGGGCCGTCGCGTATGAGTAAGCCTGAAAATCCGCGTCGCTGAATCTGCGCGTCTCTTCCTCCGTAATGCTCGAAGGCGCAGTTGGAAACTCGGACGTGCTAAAAGGCGTCTTCGGAGGCGGGCCGTAATTCGCCGCCGCGGCGTGTGCTCTTTCCGGGAATTCGGGATCCAGAGGATTTGTATCGAACTTTTTCGCCATCTTCGATGCTAGTTTACGGTATTATTCTCAGGTTTGTTCAATGAAACCTCACAAGTGTCCCGCCCTGTGAGTGTGCTTACGGTTCCTCGATGAATAAACCTATTCAGAATCGGAACTTACTTCAATCCCCAATTCCTCTAATTGAGCCTCATCAACAATCCCCGGCGAGTCCATCATCAGGTCCTGAGCTGATGCGGTCTTCGGAAATGCCATGACATCACGGATGTTCTCGGTACCACACAAGATCATGCATGTGCGCTCGATGCCGGCTGCGAATCCGCCGTGCGGCGGCGTTCCGTATTCGAGTGCATCGAGGAAAAATCCGAACTGCGATCGTGCACTTTCAGGAGTCATGCCGAGCGCTTTGAAGTTCAAATCCTGGATCGCTTTTTGATGGATACGGATCGAACCGCCGGCGCATTCGTAACCATTGATCACTGCGTCGTATGCCTTCGCACGGACCTGTCCGAGGAGGTGATGCTGCGAATCGTCATTCACCGCGGTCGTGAAGAGCTCGAGGTCCTCGTCCATCGGCGACGTGAAAGGATGATGGGCTGCCGTGTAGCGGTCGGTCGCCTCGTCGTGTTCGAACATCGGAAACTCCGTCACGATCAAAGCCTCATATTTAGTTCGGTCGATCAGGTTCTCGCGTCGCGCAACTTCATTGCGCAGCGCTCCGAGCGAGGCGGCGACGACAGACTTCGATCCGGCGACGATCAGAATTGCATCGCCCTTCTCTGCTTTCGCGGTGGACGCGAGTGCCGCGATCTTTTCTTCGCCCAGGACTTTCAACAGCGATGATGTGGTCTCATCGCCGATCTTTATCCACGCGAGCGCACCCGCTCCGTATCGCTTCACAAAATCCTGCAACTCGTCAGTCTGCTTGCGTGAATAATCCGCCTTACCTTTTACGATAAGACATTTGATCTCTCCGTCCTTCGCAAGCACGTCGGCGAAAGGCGCGAAATCGGTATCTTTTAACTCCGCCGAAAAATCTTGCAACTCCATCTCAAATCGCAGATCCGGTTTGTCCGAGCCGTAACGACGCATCGCTTCGGCGTACGTCATCCGCGGCCATTCTGTCGGAAGCGTGACGCCGATTAGTTTCAGCACGTGATTGAACATTCCTTCCATCTCGCGATAAGCCTGCTCACGATTCGCAAACGACATCTCCATGTCGAGCTGCGTGAATTCAGGCTGACGGTCGGCGCGGAGATCCTCATCGCGGAAGCATCGGGCGATCTGATAGTACTTGTCGAAGCCGGCGATCATCGTGATCTGTTTTAGGATCTGCGGCGACTGCGGAAGCGCGAAAAACTTTCCCGTATGAATGCGCGACGGAACGACAAAGTCCCGTGCGCCTTCGGGCGTCGACTTCAAGAGTATCGGTGTTTCGATCTCAATGAATCCACGGTTGTCGAAATACTCACGGATCGCGCGAACCGCTTTCGCCCGCATTCGAATGTTGTTCTGAAGCTGCGGACGACGCAGATCGAGATAACGATATTTAAGTCGCGTGTCCTCGCTCGCGAGATTTTCCGATCCTGCAACCTCGAGTTGGAACGGCGGAACCTTTGCATCGTTCAGGATCAAAAGCTCGCTGACTTTGATCTCGATATCACCGGTTGCGAGCTTCGCGTTATGAGTTCCCTCGGCACGCGACACGACTTCGCCTTTCACGGCGATCACAAACTCGCCGCGAAGGTTCTTTGCCTTCGCATGCGCGTCCGGAAAAGTTTCTGAGCTGACGACGATCTGCGTCACGCCTTCACGATCGCGAAGATCGATAAACGTGAACACGCCAAAGTCACGCTTCTTCGCAACCCATCCCATCAATACAACCTGCTCGCCGACGTGCGATTCGCGCAGCTCGCCGCAGGTGTGTGTTCGTTCCAAATTTCCTAAAGTATCCAACATAAAAAGTAAGAATCTGCCCGCGAAAAACGCGAAAAGACGCGAAAAAGAAGACTAAATCAAATCCAACTGTTTAGCTCGTCGCTAATGGTCTTGGGACGACTGTGTGCAATTCGTTCGTATTCAATCTTCGGAAAATGACCGAAGTTGACCAGCAAAACCAAGTCGAAACGCGTTGCATTCAAGTAGTTCAGCGCTTGGGACCGATGAACATCAGCCAAGTTTGCCAGCGCCTTGATCTCGACCAAAATCTTGTCGAAACAAATGAAATCGGGCTTGAAGTATTGATTGAGCAGCCGACCTTTGTAATCGAGTTGTAGCTCAACTTGGGCAAGAAAAGGAATGTGCTGAATCTCAAATTCTAATCCAAGACATTCCTGGTAAACAGGCTCGGTAAAGCCGCAACCTTTTTGCTTATAAACTTCAAAACAAGCTCCAATTATTCTGTAACTTTCATCCTTATGCAGTATCGTTGCCATGGGAGACAATTTTTCGCGTCCGTTTCGCGTATTTCGCGGGCATTACTCTTCGGCCGCGAGATTCAAAATAAAAAACGCCTTTCGAGTGTGCGACAAACGAAAGGCGGAACGTCAGAAGATTAACGCTCTCGCCTTACGTATTATTGTCGTCGACTCTCAAAATGGCGTTCATAAAAGCAAGTGAGATATTACAGGAGCGGCGTCAGGGTTGGCAAATCCCTCTCTAAAAATAGATTCGCGCAAAGTAATAAAGAATAGGTGCGTTAAGGAGCAGGCTGTCGAGTCGGTCGAGCAGTCCGCCGTGACCCGGAAGAATGCTCGCGGCATCCTTTGTCTTCGAGCCTCGCTTCATCGCGCTCTCGGCAAGATCGCCCAGAACTCCAATTCCCGCCATCACCATCGCGAGCGGGATCGAGAATTTGTAAGGAAACTCGGGGAAGAACCAGAATGTCGCGAGCGCGGCGAACGCGGCCGCAGCGATCAGCCCACCGATCAAACCTTCCCAAGTCTTACCGGGTGAGATCCCAGGCGCGAGTTTGTGCTTTCCAAGCGCACGGCCGGCGAAGTATGCACCGGTATCAGATCCCATCAAAACGAGGAAAAAATAACCTAGCAGATGCGTCGAAAGAAACGGATGCTCTTCGAATCCGACGCGCGTCGCGATGAGAAATCCGCCGAGGAACGCGAGATACAGAACGCCGAGGATCGTCACGCCGATCCCGCCGAGCATCTTCGAAAAGTCCTTTTGAAAACGAAATGTTTGAGTGATGAGGACGAGGATTATGAATCCCGCCAGCGTCATCATCAGAAGATTCGGATCGGTCGCGGGTGCGTTGAATATGAATGCGATCGTCAGCGCGGTTGCTCCGAAATAAGCGATCGCGGCATCGGCTTTCAGCTCGAGCTTTTTTGTGAGCGAGAAGAATTCGAACAATCCGGCAGCAAGTGCGAGTGCGGCGATCGCGACGAATATCCAAACTGTCTCGGGAATGTAAGAAGGCAGCACGATCGACGCGATCAATATCGGCAGTGCGACAGCGGCTGTTAGAATTCTAGTTTTCATATCTTTGAATCCGCTTCATTCTAAGGGATTCCGGAGAAAGGGGAGCTCATCCGGCATTTTTCAGTTGAGCGACAAGATAGTTCAAACAACTATTAACTTGTCACTTATAACTATCCACTGAAAAAAGCGATCTAGCCTTTCTTACTCTTCACATCGCCAAACCGTCGATCGCGTTTCTGATAATCGATGATCGCTTCGAAGATCTCGGGCCGACGGAAATCCGGAAAGAACGTCGGCGTGACGTAGATCTCGCTGTAGGCGAGCTGCCAGAGAAGGAAGTTCGAGATGCGCATCTCGCCGCTCGTGCGGATCAGCAGATCGACGTCTGGCAGTCCGTGCGTATACAGATTCCGTTCGATGTCGGCCTCCGTCATTTCATCGGGCGAACGGCCGTTTTCAACAATTTCAATTGCGGCTTTTCGAGCGGCTTCGGTGATCTCAGCTCGCCCGCCGTAATTCAGAGCGACGCACATGATCATCCCCGTATTCGCGGCGGTCTTCTCGGTTGCGAATGCGAGCTCGGCTTGGACGTCCGGTGCAAGCCCGCCGATATTTCCGATCGCCTTAAATCGGATGTTGTGGGCCGTGACCTCGTCGAGCTCGCGTCGCAGAACTTTTTTGAGCATCGACATCAATCCCGATACTTCCGCCTTCGGACGCTTCCAGTTTTCGGTGGAGAATGCGTATAACGTCACCGCATTTATCCCAAGCCGGGCGCACGTGTCGATGATCGCTTTGACGGATTCGGCGCCTGCTCTGTGTCCGAAGATACGAGGCTTGCCACGTTTCTTCGCCCAACGGCCGTTGCCATCCATGATGACGGCGATGTGTCGCGGCAGACGTTCAGCATCGATCGAGGCAAGCAGCTTCGCTTCGGTCGTATTCGGTTTTATTATTTCAGCGAAATGATCGCTCATGGATTACTCGTCTATCTCAGCACGCGTTCCTGAACATCGACGACTGCGTTGACATTTATCCGGCCGTAGATATGCGGATACAGCTCGTCATTCGTCGATGGCTCTTTCACGAGTTTCGATCGAAGCTTGTCCGTGTCGATGGTTAGGATCAGAACTCTATCCACGTCGCTGTAGTAACGTTCCAAGACTCCTTCGAGCTGACTTTGATAGCTGCAATGGATGAACCCTTCCGTCGCAAGGCTATCCGACTGGTACGACGGTTTTGTTTTGGAGAGTTCCCAAACGGCGGGAAGTACGACGTGATAGATGAACATTCAGATCTCGTAATAAACTTTCTTCAACGTCAGACCATGGGCCGGCGCCGTTTGTCCCGCGAGGCCGCGTTCACCGGTGACGATCGCCGTCTGGATTGTATCAGAATCTTTTTCGCCCCGCCCGACCTCGATCAGCGTGCCCATGATCGATCGAACCATGTAGCGGAGAAATCCGTTCGCACTGATCTCGAACTCGATAATCTGTGCCGATGCGCGTTCGTCCCATCGAGATTGAACGGTGAAATCAACAACGGTCCGAACTCGGGATTCGCCGTCCGCCTGTGCCGATGAGAACGCGGTCCAGTCGTGTTCGCCAAGTAGCAATCGTCCCGCATCTGTCATTTTCGCGACGTCGAGCGGCCGCTGCTCGTGGTGCGCGTAACGACGCCAAAACGGCGAGATAACCGGAGCGTTGATGATCCTATAAAGATACGTTTTCTTCTTTGCAGAGAATCGCGCGTGAAATTCGTCGGATGCCGGCTCCGCTTTCATGATCCGAATATCGCGCCAGAGGTTTCCGTTTATAGCGGCCCGAAGTTTATCCGGCGTGAACGTACGATTGATGACGACGTTCGCGACCTGTCCCTCGGCGTGGACTCCTGCGTCCGTCCGTCCGGAACCGACTACTGCGACCTTCGCATCCTCGAGCATGCTGATCACGCGCTCGAGTTCGCCCTGGATCGTGCGATCGTTTTCCTGCACCTGCCATCCGTGAAAG
The DNA here is from genome assembly GCA_003223025.1 of Acidobacteriota bacterium. GTDB lineage: Bacteria > Acidobacteriota > Blastocatellia > Pyrinomonadales > Pyrinomonadaceae > OLB17. The sequence continues at coordinate 78 of QHXR01000014.1, read as the reverse complement.
TCGGTGCCGTCGTATTGAATGAGAAGTTTGTAGTTCATCGGATAATAAGATGAGAAATGAGAAATGAGAAATCACTAG
>QHXR01000013.1:119627-182127 GCA_003223025.1 Acidobacteriota bacterium | reverse complement strand
TCGATGATGTGCGAACGAACTCGATACCGAGCTCCTCCGCTCGTTTACCGACGATCTCACCCGCACCTCGCCCCGAAATTATCGCCGACTTAAACCCGGCGCGATGCCACGAAACGATCCCCTGTCCATCGCGGACGTCGAAGACTTTCATCTCTTCGCCACGTGCAGAAAAATAAAGACGGCCATCCGTCAGGACGCCGTCACAATCCATCGCCAATAATTTTATCTTCAACTATCTCACCTCGAACATATCGACCGAACTTAATTTCCAACCGCTCGCGACACGCGTCAGACGAAACACCGCAGTACCGCTTTCCGGATCACGATTGAGAAGCCTGACGTTCAGAGAAGTTTCAACCCACGCGTTGTTGGCATCGATCGGGTCAACGTGCAGGACGTTCGTTTTCCATTCAACTGTCTGCCCTGCGATACCGCTTACGAATTTCGACACTTCGCCCGTTAACGCGAGTGCTTCGAGATCCCCTTTGCGATTCGACGCAGCCGCTTTATCGAACGAAGCGAAGAATGATTTCACACTCTCGTCTGCCGCCGAGCCGGCGTTCACGCGATTGCGAATCGCTCTCGCCGCGAGGCTCGCGCCATACTCGGCGTCGGCGGCGATGGCGTCCGATGCGAATTTCGCCGCCTGTGCAGCCTGTCCGCTCTTCGCCGCAATGTCCGCAAGTCCTACATTCGCCCAGGCGATGGTTCGCGGAGAAGGAAGCTTCTCATCGAGCGCCGCACGAAATTCTTTCTCGGCATCGGCCGTACGCGATTGAGCTAATAGTGAGCGTCCTAGCAGCACACGAACGTCATCAAACCGCGGCTGATCGCGAAGCACGCCGCGCGCGATCTTCTCAGCCTCGGCAAACTCCTGTTTGTCGAACGGCCGCTTCACGGCGAGAAGCAGGTCACTATCGGTCGATTCACGCGGAGCGATGTCATCTGAATAGTCGGTCTGCGGGTAATACTTCTCGGCGTCGATCTCGACCTTTGTAAGCTTACTGCCGGTCTTAAAACTGACCTCTCCAAAACTCTTTGCGCGAATAGTCGTAGGAGCAGAAATTCGTTCGCCATTCGCCGCCCATGCAGCGACGTTTACCGTCACGTCGATTGGCCCCGTATTCTTCAATGCGACGCGCATCTCGGCGCCGTTCGCTTGCGGAATCCCCGCAAGGAGATTCGTATCGGTCACCTGATCAAAAAGATAGTCGAGAAGATCTTTGTCAGCGGGAAACTGCGCACGCAACTCGGCCAGCGTGACGGTGCCGTCCTGGATCGTGGAGCGAACAGCCTTAGAAAATTCTTCGTTGCCGATTTTCTTCGCCATGATCCGCCATGCCATGGCGCCTTTGTTCGCGACCTCGGGAAAGTAAAAATCGTCGAGCGAAGATACGATCGTCAGCGGAGAATCTCGTCTCGAAACTGCTGCATACGCAACTCTCTGGCGCTGCCGTTCAAGATCAGCGATTTCTTTTCCAAATTTGTTTTCAAGAAATTGTGTCGCTATATAACGCGCCAATCCTTCGCGAATCACACCCGCTCCGTCACCCGAAATATTGATCGAACCGCCGAGCCAAAGTTTCGCGACGGACTCCGCGACTGTCATCGCCGTCTGTGAATCGAGTCGGCCCCGGCGGAAAACGCTCTCGTCGACGAGGATCGTACCTCCGCTCGTGAAACCTCCGGCGCGGCGCACGCCAACTATCTGAATTGGATTCGCAGGCGCGGCTCCGAGAATGTTGGCCATGAAAGTCCGGGCATCCGATGCCAGCGATGCGAGGTCGGCTCCCGCTTTTAGGGCGTTCGCATCGGCTCCTTTTGGTTGGTAAACCGTGACCGAGTCGTACGTCTTTGGATCCCACGAGCCAGTTAGAAAGAATGGCTGCCCTGCGAACTTGTTCTCATACGCACCACCCGAAATAGTTCCGGATGAGATAGCCGTCGCGCCCGGCGATGCCACCGAGACGCTGAAAGGAGCGTAGTCCGCTCCGCGAGCGAAGTACCAGCTATTCGGTGTCGGGTACCAAAAGGCCAACGGAAGAAACTGTGACGAGGAAGGCGATAAAGCAGCGAGCCCGGAATTGTCCTTTACAGCAAGCTTGTAGTCGACAGTCGCTGTCAGAACGCCACCAGGTTGCACAGCCGGTATTCGGATGTTTATGCGCTGCAGCGAGCCTGTGCCCATCTTTTCCTCGGCCTTCGCAAACTCCGTTGGCGACCCGTTGATCGCAGTAGTCGCGACCTCGGCGGCAGGGGAAATTCTGAGGCTCAGCGTCGTTGCGGCCTTTGCCGATATATTCTTGACTTCGACCTTCGCCTTCGCGGAAAGATTTCGGTCAGCATCGGACGGGGGAATCGTTACAGCGATATCGTATTTCACGACTTGCCATGTCGCCGTTGGACGCGTGTCTTGTGCGGTAACGCTCAGCGTGCCTTGTGCTTTAACGCTCACCGAGCAAAGGAAAAGAGCTGCGAGGATAAATAGCTTCTGCATTAATTGTGTGGCGACAGTAAAATCATGTCGATGAGTTTCGTGATAGCGATTCACTCACCGCTAATAAGTTCGTGGACCTGTTTTAGTTTCGCAAGCAATTTCTCAAGCCTCGACAACGGAAGCTGATTTGGCCCGTCGCTCGGGGCCTTCGACGGATCATCATGCACTTCCATAAAAACTGCATCGACTCCGCATGCAACACCGGCCCGAGCAAAGTTTTCGATGTACTCCGATTGTCCTCCGGTTGCTTTTCCGAGCCCACCCGGAAGTTGAAGCGAATGCGTGACATCGAACACGACCGGAACGCCGAACGATCGCATGATCGGAAACGATCGCAGATCGACGACAAGATTGTTGTATCCGAAACTCGCTCCGCGCTCGGTCAGCAGTATCTTTTCACAGCCGGATTCCTGAAGCTTGTCGACAATGTTCTTCGCATCCCACGGCGCGAGAAACTGTCCCTTTTTAACGTTAACTGCTTTACCCGACTTCGCCGCTTCGACAAGCAGGTCGGTCTGACGACATAGGAATGCAGGAATCTGAAGAATGTCCGCGACCTCGGCCGTCTTTTCGACCTGCCAAGGTTCATGAATGTCGGTGATGACGGGGACGCCGATCTCGGCTTTCACTTGTGCGAGAACTTCAAGTCCGAACTCCATTCCCTGCCCGCGAAAACTTTCGATCGAACTTCGGTTCGCTTTATCAAATGAAGATTTGTAAACGAAACCGACACCCACATGCTTGCAGATGTCGTTGATCTCCTGCGCCATGAAGAGCGCGTGCTGAGATGATTCGACAACGCACGGGCCGAGCAGAAAGCTCAATCCGCCGTTGCCGAACGATACGTTACCGACTTGGAACGACTGCATATGTGAAACCAACTATCGAATCTTTTTCCGAATAGATACTAACCTAAAGAAACGAGATGACAGATTTCTCGTTTATCCTCTCGCATCTAAACCATCACCTATTCGTCTGATCCAATTTCGGCGCGCTCCGGGATCTCGACACTCTTGTCGCTCCGGACATCGTGATCCAGATTCTCACTGTGCAGACGATTTTCCCACGCAGCTTTAACGAACGACGTGAACAACGGATGAGCATTCAAAGGTTTCGATTTGTATTCCGGATGGAACTGGCATGCGATGAAGAACGGATGCTGATCACGCGGAAGCTCGACCATCTCGACAAACTTTCCATCGGGCGAAACGCCGCTGAAAACGAGGCCTTCTTTTTCGAGAACGTTTCGAAACTCGGGATTGAATTCGTATCGATGACGATGACGCTCGCCGATCTGCTCAGAATCATGATAAACCTGTCGCGCGAGTGAGCCCTCGCTCAATCCGCAGATATATTCGCCGAGCCGCATGGTTCCGCCGAGCTCATCGACACCGACCAGATCGCGCAACTTGAAGATGATCGGGAATGGAGTCTCTTCGTTGAACTCCGTCGAGTCCGCATCGCGAAGTCCGCATACGTCGCGTGCAAACTCGATACAAGCTGTCTGCATGCCGAGACAAATTCCGAAGTATGGCGTGCCTGACTTACGCGCGTACTTGATCGCTCGGAGCATTCCCGCGATTCCTCGTTTGCCGAATCCACCGGGGACTAGGATCGCATCGTAATCCTGAAGCTCGGCCTCATAGCCGTCGTTCATCAGGTTTTCAGATTCGATCCACGTCACATTTACCCGAAGATTGTTTGCAACGCCCGCGTGCGTCAACGCTTCGCGGAGCGACTTGTAAGAATCTTCAAGCTCGACATATTTTCCGACGATCGCAATTTTGACCAAGCCGCCGCTCGGATCTTTGATCGTCGAGACAAGCTCACGCCAATTCTTGAGATCGACTTGCGGGAATTGTTCATTCAAGTGCAGGTCTTTAATGATGAGCTCATCGAGCGCCTGCTCGTGGAACGCCAGCGGAACCTCATAGATCGTCGGAACATCGAGCGCGGATATGACTGCGTTCTCCTGAACATTACAGAACAGCGCGATCTTGCGGCGGAGATCCATCGACAACGGTCGATCCGATCGGCAAAGAAGAATGTCCGGTGCGATACCGATCTCACGCAGCTCTTTTACGGAGTGCTGCGTCGGTTTCGTTTTCAGCTCGCCGGCGGCCGCGATGTACGGAACGAGCGTGACGTGAACAAAGATCGCGTTCCCTCGGCCCTCTTCGTTGCCGATCTGGCGGATCGCTTCCATGAATGGCAGCGATTCGATATCGCCGACCGTGCCGCCGATCTCGACGATCAGAATGTCCGGCTCATGCTTTTCGGCGATCGTACGAACGGCCTTTTTGATCTCGTCGGTGATGTGCGGGATGACTTGAATAGTTTTTCCGAGGTAATCCCCGCGGCGCTCTTTCTCGATGACGGAAAGATAGATCCGTCCGCTCGTCCAATTATTCGCCTGCGACAATTGTGCGTTTGTGAACCGCTCGTAGTGTCCGAGATCGAGATCGGTTTCCGCTCCGTCATCCGTGACGAATACTTCACCGTGCTGGAACGGCGACATCGTTCCCGGATCGACGTTGATGTACGGATCGAGCTTCATCATCTGAACCTTCATCCCGCGAGCCTCGAGTAAGCAGCCGATCGAGCTCGCCGCAAGTCCTTTCCCCAAGCTCGAAACCACGCCACCCGTTACGAAAATGTATTTAGTCATAAGATTTTGTTCGTTGTTCGTCGTCCTCTCCCTCCGCGTCTCCGCGTCTCCCCTTCTCCGCGTCCCGGCTCAACGAGTTTCCGCGTCGCCACCGGCCTTCCCTTCCCGCTTCTTCTTTTGATAACGACCTTCCTTCATCTGCGTGATCACTTCCTTAGACTTCGCAGCCTCCGGATTCATCAATTCCTGCAGTGCGTTCATGCTCGCACCCATCATCGTCGTATTCTCGGCTGCGTTCCTCTCGAATTCGTCCGAGGTTCTCGTCCGCGGCTTCGCCAGAATCTTTAACCCGACGATCGCGCCTATTATCAAGAGAACGAAAAATGCGAGTCCGATCCAATCCTGCATATTAAGAACCTTGGACTACCGCCACATTTCTTTCAAGAATCGCGCGTACCTTTTCATAATCTTCCTGCGTGTCGACGCCAATCGAGCTTCCGACTGCATGAACGACTCGAATGTCCGCTCCATCTTCGAGTGCCCGCAACTGCTCGAGCATTTCTACTTTTTCAAGATGCGTCGACGGAAGTTTACTGAGTCTTAACAGATATTCGCGACGATAGACGTACAAACCTGTGTGCTTTCGAAAGAGCGAAAAGTCTTCCGCAACGGCCCGTTGCAGATCGCCGCCGTGACGAAGAGACGCGTCACGCGGAAACGGTATCGGCGACCGTGAAAAATAAATTGCGTAGCCCGAATCTCCGGTAACGACCTTCACGACGTTCGGATTCAGAAGATCTTCAAAATTCTCGATCGGCTCCGACGTTGTAGACATGTCGGCATCTTCGTCGTTTATCAAAGCCCGGACCGCCGCGTCGATCGTTTCCGGCGCGATGATCGGTTCGTCGCCCTGCACATTAACGATGATGCAGTCTTCAGGTAACTTCGCGGCAACCTCGGCAAGTCGATCCGTTCCCGACCGATGTTCGGCCGAAGTCATGACGACTTCCGAGCCGATCGCCCCGACGGCATCGAAGATCCTCTGATCATCCGTCGCAACGATCACTCGAGAGATCGTCGATGCAGATCGAGCCCTTTCGATCGTATGCGCGATGAGCGGTCGTCCGGCGATCGGGAGCAAAAGCTTGCCCGGTAAACGGACAGACGCGTACCGTGCAGGGATGATTGCAACTACAATTTTTGAGTGATTTTTCCCGTGATGCTCCACGGGCTTTTAGACTATCTGTAAACCGTCCCGAACACAAGTTGAGGCGCAAAATTTGGAAGATGCGCGACGTTTCGCTAAACTTTCACCCGTGCACGAAGCAACTGATAACGGCTTTCCCGACTCATCCACTAACGATCCTCAAATCGCAATCGCAAATCCGACCCCGAACGATCCGCCATGGAACAGCATCGTCGCAGTTCTCGCGTGGATAGCGAGCGTTGTCGCGATAGTGATCGTCCCGTCGATCTTCCTGCTGCCTTATGTCGTCATGCAGAAATCGGCGCTTGCCGAGAATCAGGCGCTGGGCGAATTCCTGCAGAAAGATCCGACCGCCATCATTCTTCAGATCGTTGCGATCATTCCCGCTCATTTACTGACGCTCTTGCTCGCTTGGGCGATCGTAACGAGGATGAAGCGATTTTCGTTCAAGGAAACGCTCGGATGGAATTCGGGCGGTATGACGTGGCGTCATTATGCGCTCATCGTCGTATTTTTCTTTGCCGTTGCAAGCGTTGTCGGATACTACTTTCCGGATCAGGAAAACGATCTTACGAGAATGCTTGCGAGCTCTCGGACGGCAGTCTTTCTCGTCGCATTCATGGCGACGTTCACCGCGCCTATTGTTGAGGAAGTCATTTACCGCGGGATCCTTTATTCGGCTTTTCAGCGGACGCTCGGCGCCGGCCTCGCGATCGTCGCTGTTACGCTGCTCTTCGCTCTCGTCCACGTTCCGCAATACTATCCGAGCTACGCGACCATCGGGCTACTTCTCTTGTTAAGTTTGATCCTGACACTTGTCCGGGCCCGTACGAGCAATCTCCTGCCGTGCATCATCCTTCATACGATCTTTAACGGGATCCAGTCAGTGCTGCTGATACTCGAACCGTACGTCAAAACGGCCGACGCGACCATCGAGCAGACGGCGAGACTCTTCTTCAAATAATTTGACCCGCCGATCGAATCGATCGCCGGGTCAAAAATCTGAGCTTCTCTAAATTGTATCTACGGTTTTGAACCCGTCACATCCCTCGCTCCCGTACTCGCGGGAGCCGGCGAACTCGAAGATCCTGATGAGGACGACGAAGACGACGATGACGAGTACGATGGCGTGTAGCTGGATCCAGAATCAGCAGAGCCACCGCGATCGCCGTTGCTAAAGCCGTTGCCGCCGCCGTTAGCTTGCTCCATTCGAATGAATGGTGGAATCGGCGAACGATCGGTTCGAAGTGCCGTGGAAACCGGAGGAGCGGTCGATCCGCCGCCTTGAGGTGTTCCGCCGCCACTGCTTGTTCCGCCATTTCCGGTGCCTTGCGGCATGCTCATCGGGAAATTCATATCTCCCCACCAACTCATTCCCATTCCGTAGCCGTATCCGTACGGCGACTGCCAACCATAGCCGAACGGCATGAAGGAATAACCGTTCGAGTACGGATTAAATATCCATAATCCGAACGATCCCAGAAAGTTCCAACGCCCGCCGAGGAATCCTCTCATCAAGGAGGTGCGCACGTCCCGTGGACGGAGGGACGCGGTCTGTCGAGTAAGTTCTTTCGATCGGGCTTTGCTCCAGATGTCGAGAGCGTCTTTTTCATCTCGATCGAACTTAGCAAGCGAGATGCGGTCCTTCCCGGATGACGAAGCTGCCCGGCCTGGCTTAACAAAATTGTCCTGGCCGACCGAAGCAAGTCCTTTCCAAACCCGCAGTCGGGATTCACCACCCGAAACATCGATACGAAAAACTCCGCTTTGCACAAGCGAGTAAACTGCCGTCGGAGTACTAACGGTTACTTTGAAATCGTCCGCGGCGTACACTTCGAGGATCGCCGAACCGCTATCGATCTTTAGCTGAAGGTCATCGAGCGACGTGGTCTTGAACTCGAATTTTGAATTGCCTCCCAGACGAACGAAGGAACCCGGATTCAGCAGGATCTCGACCTTACCATCGGCTCCTGTGGTTAGGCGGTCTCCAACTTCGAGCGGGTCGCGGCTAAGAAGCTGTCCGTTTGTGCCGGCCACTTTAGCTACCCTGACGTCTCCCTCGACAAAATTAACGCCGCCCGCTTTAGCTGAGATCATGAAACGATCGCCCGCGGCCGCGGAAATCGTATCATTCTGCGCGATTCCAACCGCAGCAGTCGCAAAAAGAGCCAAACACACCGCAAAACTTCGGACGAGATAGCTTTTCATTGATTTTTCCTCACTCGAAAGGGTCGCTTTAACGATAGCTTATATTGTAGTCGACGACGGTCTTATTTCGTAAATTTATGTCAAGATTACGATTTCGCGAGCAAAAGCTGAACAACCTTTAGAGGATTCACGTAATCATAGGTGTTGTCCGGTCGACTTCGCAGGCAGATCACCGGCATCCCCCAAAAATATGGCAACCTTCAAAGACCCCACAAGATGTTTCGCACCTTTGGAAGTAGTTGAGCGATTGCTGGAAATCCGCTCCGAGCTTGGATTCGGAGAAACGATTTATCTGGAGCGGTGCCAGGAGCTCACGGACTTCTTGGATGCGTACGGCTTTGATATTTATGCCTTCGCCACGACCAACGAGAAAATAAATTACGGCGATTACAGGACGCCGGTGGTGCCGGGCGGTGAGCGGCTTCACGCAAGTATGATGGCCCACTGAGCGGCCTTCAGGTAACTGCCCCGGGCGGGCATGCCAAAAAACAAGTTCACAATCAACTGAGAACGCGCGGAAGGTGATCTAAGCGGTTAGGGCCTTCCGCCCTTTTTTTGTTTTGAGTAGCGGCTTAAGCCGGCCTGCCGCCTAAAGGCGGTACTCAAAACTAAAGTGCTTTCACGATAAACAGAGTGCCGTCGTCGTCGAGAAATTTCCTTTCGGTGAAATTTGCGACGTCTTTGCGGATGTGGTCGATGAGCTTCTTCGCCGGAAGATCGATGCCCGCTAGCACGCTCTTTGCAAATCGTTCCTGGCCGAACTCTTCATCGTTGACGTTCGCGGCTTCGGTGATCCCGTCCGTGTAGATCACGAGCACCTGGCCTTTCTCGAATCGAATGAAGTGCTGATGGTAACGCGCGTCGTAGAACATACCGAGCGGCGTGTCGCCGTATTCCACGTAACGATACTCGCCATCCGGCTTGATCAGAAGCGGCGGGTTATGTCCGGCGTTCGCGAACACGAAAGTTCGGTTCGTCGTATCGAGCAGGCCGTAGATCGCAGTTACGAATCGATTGTCCTCGATCGAATCCCACAACAAGTTATTGATCTTCGAAAGCAGAATGTGTGACGCATATCCGGTCTGCACGCCGGCACGGATCGACGCACGAAGAAACGCCATCAGCAACGCAGCCGGGATTCCCTTTCCTACGGCGTCTGCGACGGTGATGCCGATCTGATCCTCAAAAACTTCGACCCAGTCGTAATAGTCGCCCGAGACCTCTTCGGTCGGGAAGACGTATGCGCTGATGTCGAAACCTTCGAGATCCGGATCGTGATCCGGAAGAAGCTCGAGCTGAACTTGGCGGGCAATCTCGAGTTGCGCCTGCAGGCGCTTTTGCTCGACGAGCTGCTCGTGAAGCTGAACTTTCTCGATGATGATCGCAACCTGCGACGTCAGCATCTGAAGCACCGCGAGATCGTCCTCGGTATATGCGTTTAGCTTGTCGCTTTCAAGGTCGAACGCGCCGATGACCTTATCATTGGAAATGATCGGAGCGACCATCTCCGACCGCGTACGGCCGCGGGCAGCGAAGTAGCGGTCGTCTTTGCTGACGTCTGCAGAAATGATCGGTTTGCCGGTCTGAGCGACGCGGCCGAGAAATCCTTCGCCGAGTTTTAATCGCGGCTCGACCAGCTCGAAACTGATCTCGTATCCTCGGATCGCCTTCGACTTAAAAACGTACGGGCTGTCTCCTGTGCCTTGATCGATGAGATAAATTCCGGCCGCGTCGTACGGCAGCAGCGACCCGAGCGTGTCCATCACGAGGTTGAGCAGCTCATCCAGATCCAGGGAGCGGCTGATCGTCTTCGTAATGTCGAGGAGCAGCCTAAGTTTATCGACCGTCGACAGGTTCGAGTTAGGTGCTGGTTGTGTCGGCTGATTCATGCGGCGTCAGCTTTGAAATAAATTTTCCTTGTACGCGTCCCAGAGGCGGGAAATCTTGATGCGATATTCTACCAGAGCCTTACTGACATTGTAGTGCCGGGCGATCTCGGCGGTCGTCTTTCCCTGTTCGACAAAACTCTTTAAGCCGGCATACGGAACGAGTGCCGCGGCTCCGGTTGAGTAAGCTTCTTCTTCGATGTCGGCATTGTAATCGCGAGCGATGACGTTACCGTGTTTGTCCCGATTCTCGATCGCGAGCCTGCTCGCTTTGTGACCGAGAAACACGTGGCTGATCTCTTCCATCAACGTCGCTTTGTGACGAGTCTTTGCGTGAGTCGGGTTTAAGATGATCAGCTTCTTCCCGTTCGGCAATTTCTTGGAAGCGGCACCGCCCGACCAGTTTTTACTGCCGCCATCGAGAAGCTCATCGAGAGTTTCTTTAGAAAGCAAAGCTTCGATCTCAGCAAAAGAAACGACTAGAAGTCCGGCATACTCGGCAAGTTTGAAAGGATCAAGCCGCTGATCGTCGCGAGTCAGTCCGGCGAACTCCCGAAGCCCCTGCGCTCTTATTTCGTGATGACGTCCTTTTTGAGTCGGAGGCAGGTTTTGCATTTGGGAATTGGGATTTCGGATTTGGGATTTGATCTGGCGAGCACAAACTGCGTCGTTCGAAATCCCAGATCCGAAATCCCAATTCCCAAATCGGATCAGACTTCTTTATATTCTGAATCCACGTCCTCGCTCGAAAGTGCGACGCGGTAGTTTTTCGACTGCTTCTGCGATGTGATAAGGAGATCGGTCTTTGTCTTTAGAAGGTCAGCACGATTGTAAACGGAGAGCTCGAAATTGTAGCCGTGAGTGATCGCGTCTTTCGGGCAAGCCTCGACGCAGAATCCGCAGAAGATGCAGCGACCGTAGTCGATGTTGTAAACCTTGGCGAAGCGCTCATCACGTCCGACGCGTTGCTCGTACGGCCGGGGATCATTCTCCGCTTCGATGTAAATGCAGTCCGACGGACAAGCTGCGGCGCACAGATAGCATGCGACGCACTTTTCCTTTCCCATCTCATCGACATGAAGAAGATGCTGTCCGCGATAACGCGGCTGCACCGTGATCGGAACATCCGGATACTGCACTGTCCACTTCTCGCGCGGGATCTCGGAGATCGTGCGCTTCATCCCTTTGATGACCGCGACCGTTGATTGAATTACGTCTGAAATTAGTGACATCTTTGCCTACAAGTTGCCGAGGCTTCCCATTGCGGCGAGCCCGACAATAAAAATGATGTAGATCCAATAGAACAAACCGAGCAGGAAGAATATTCCACCCGTGATCATTCCCGCGATCGCCAATCCTTTTCCGCCGTAATGCTGCGGATCGTTGTTCGCATTCTTCATCCCCATAAATCCGGTGACGAGCGCGACGATTCCAGTAAGCGGCGAAATGTAGCAGCAAAGCGAAACGATCCCGAATACGAGCGAGACGATCGGCAGCGTCTGATTCACGCTACCCGTTCCCGCGACCGGCGGCTGGAATGGAGTGTTCTGTCCGATCTGCTGATTCTGCCAACCGGCATCAGGCGCCGGCGGCGGTGCCCACTCGGCCTGCGCCATTGGTGCGGGCTGATCAAATGGATTTACCGACGGCTCATCGCGATACGGTTCCGGATCGGAGAATGACGGAGCCGGCGGCGGATCGTATGTCGACGGTTTCGGATCGCTGAACGGCGACGGGATCGGCGGAACTGTCGATCCTCCGAGGTCCGGCGAGAAAGGCGAAGGCGGAGGAGTCGGTTCGCTAAAGCTTGGCGGTTCGGGCTCGACTAGCGGCGGAATATCGATCACTTGATCGTCGTGCGCTGCCATCTCTTTTCGGATCTCATCTTCCGAGGCGAACATCGTCTTCGCCGGATCGTTAGCGGACGGAAGATCCAACAGATCATCCGACTGACTCGCAGCACTGGCCGCGGCGATGTCTTCAGGCCTCGCGACCATCGTCTTATAAGGATCAAGCGGCGCGTCCTCGACCAACGGAGTTCCGTCAGCCTGGCAGAAGCGCATATTGTCGTCGAAAGTCTTATCGCAAGTCGGACATCGTTTCATAGAAGTTAAGAGTGTGCGGGCTTTTGGCCCATCCTGAATTTTGGAGTGAGAAAGTCAAACCAATTGTACAGGCAAAAGCCTGCACTCAAAACTAAACAAGCTCAAGTTTACTAAAGAAGTAACTGATCTCGACCGCCGCGTTCTCATCCGAGTCCGATCCGTGGACGGCATTTTCGCCGATCGACGATGCGAAATCCTTACGAAGCGTTCCTTCCGCAGCCTCCGCCGGATTCGTCGCACCCATCAGATCGCGCCACGCTTTCACCGCGCCATCTTTCTCGAGAGCCAGCACGACGCACGGCCCGCTCGACATGAACTCGGTAAGTTCGCCGAAGAAGCCTTTGCCCGCGTGCACGGCATAAAAGCCTTCAGCCTGTTTCGTCGTCTGGTGAATGAGTTTCATTCCACGGATCTTAAATCCGTTCGCCACAATTCGATCGATGATCTTTCCCTGATTCCCCGCCCGGACCGCGTCCGGCTTTATGATTCCAAATGTAAGTGTGCTCATTTACTAATTAATTATTTTCCTTTTTCCTTATTGCAGATTCAGCGTCAACGCACCGACCTGCTTGTACATTTCCATGAAGTTGAATTCGTTCCATGCTTCGACGATCTTGCCGTCCTCCACTCGAACGATAACCATGCCGGTAAATTCGACCGGCTGATTTGTCGGAGCAACACCGATGCCGTTGCCCTGATGCGATCCTGTAACGCGACACCGAGTTGCGATCTTGTCACCCTCGACAATGGTGTCCTCGACGTGAACTTTCAGATCCGGATAAGCGGATACGAATGCTCGATGGAAAATCTTGAAGTTCTCGGGTCCGACGATCGGCTCGGGACCAAGTCCGTGGCCAACGCCGTCTTCGGCAAACATCTCGTCGATCGCAGATTCGTTTTGGTTATTCCAAATCTCTTCGAACCATCGACGCATGAATTCAGCTTCAGCCATAACTTCTCCTCTTCAGGCTTAACGAGTGAATTTCTTCACGCTTAACGAGTGAATTTCTTCGGGCTTCGCCCGCCGATGAGCGGAAAGGCTTCGCCTTTCCGTCGGTGCTCAATTAACCCGGAGGCTACGCCTCCCGCGTGGAGGCGTAGCCTCCTGAATTTTTAATGGCCTGCCGGAAAGGCAAAGCCTTTCACCTCATCGTGGGGCGAAGCCCAGGAAAGAACACTCCACTCAGGCCGCCGCCTTGGATCCCAAAACTTCTAAAACCGCCTGACCGATATCCGCCGGCGATTGCACGACGCGGATTCCGGCATCGGTCAAAGCTTTCATCTTTTCGGCCGCGGTACCCTTTCCGCCGGAGATGATCGCACCGGCATGGCCCATGCGGCGTCCCGGAGGTGCGGTCTGACCGGCGATGAACGCGACGATCGGCTTCGTCACATGCTCTTGTGCATACAGCGCCGCTCCTTCTTCGTCGGTGCCGCCGATTTCGCCGATGACGACGATCGCGTCGGTCTCGTCATCTTCCTGAAATAATTTCAGCGCGTCTTTGTGTGTCGTTCCGATGATCGGATCACCTCCGATGCCGATCGCGGTCGACTGTCCGAGACCGAGAGCTGTTAACTGTCCGACAGCTTCATACGTCAAGGTTCCGGATCGCGAAACAACTCCGATCCGGCCTTCCTTATGAATATGTCCGGGCATGATCCCGATCTTGCATTTTCCCGGCGAGATAATTCCGGGACAGTTCGGACCGATCATACGAGAGTTCTTGTCGCGAAGAAATTCCTTCGCTTTGACCATGTCCGCAACCGGAATTCCTTCGGTGATCGTGACGATCAAGGGCAGTCCCGCATCGGCAGCTTCCATGATCGCGTCGGCCGCGAACGCCGGTGGAACATAGATCACCGTCGCGTTCGCTCCAGTTTCGCGGACCGCATCGGCGACGGTATTGAAAACGGGGATGCCTTCGTGAGTCGTGCCGCCTTTCCCGGGCGTGACGCCTCCGACGACATTGGTGCCGTAGTCACGCATCTGAAGCGCGTGAAACGTACCCTCTTTTCCGGTGATGCCTTGCACAATAAGGCGTGTGTTTTTATCGACTAAAACTGCCAAAGCTGTTTCTCCTAAACGGTTTTGAAATAAGTTGAGAGTATAGCATCTCGATTTGGGATTTGGGATTGCGGATTTGGGATTTGGGATCTCTCAGGCCGCCCCGACCGCTGATTTGCTTTTGAAAATTCGATTTTGAACGTTTCGGGTAGCCGCCCACGACAAAAATCCGCAATCCCAAATCCCAAATCCCAAATTTCGTTGAACCTTTCCGTTAACGAATACGTTCCCAATAACGTCCTTCTAACGGAAACAGGATGGTTAGGATGACGACACATCCCAAATCCGAATTCCGAAATCCTAAATTGAAATGCGGCAGCTTTACTCATTTTACTCAGACGCGTTCTGGATCGCCCTCAAATCGATCCTCGAGCATAAGCTTCGCGCGTTCCTGACATTGATAGGGATCATAATCGGCGTCGCGGCGGTGATCGTTGTTGCCGCATCGATAAGCGGGCTCAAGACCTATGTCGTCGAAACCGCTTCGAAGGTTCTTGGCTCGAATCATTTCATGATGACGCGAATGGCTTCGATGGGAAGGATGTCCGACGAAGATTACGAGCGCCGCAACCGCCGCAACAAGGACATTAAGTGGGAAGAGTACGAATACGTTCGCGACAACTGCAAACTTTGTGACAAGGTCGGTGCTCAAATCAATTCGGGTACGGACTTGAGTTACAACAGCATCGAAATGCCTGCCACCAGGATCATGGGTGTCACTGCCAACATGGCTGACATCGAGGACAAGACTATCGGTGAAGGCAGGTTCATGACCGAAGGCGAATCGACGCGCATTACATACGTATGTGTTGTCGGATGGGACGTGAAAGACAAGTTCTTTCCGAACGAGTCGCCGATCGGAAAAGAGATCAAGGTTCGCGGAGCTCCACTGCGGATAATCGGTGTCGAAGCGAAGCGCGGATCATTCTTCGGCGAATCACAAGACCGTCACGTTTATATTCCGATCGCGCTCGCCGGCCAGCTATTCAATCGAACAGGCGGAGTGCAGCTTCACGGCAAGACGATCGACGGCTCGAAATTTAAGGATTCTATCGAGGAGGCCCGGCAGCTTCTTCGAAATCGGCGGCAGCTTATCGGGAGTGAAGAGGACACGTTCGGTGTGGTAAACGTCGATGAATTCAGCTCGACAATGGATCAGATCACGGGATCGATAGCCGCGGTCGTGCTTCCGATTACCGGGATCATTCTTGTCGTCGGCGGAATCGTCGTGATGAACATAATGCTTGTCTCGGTGACCGAGCGAACTTTCGAGGTCGGTCTGAGAAAGGCGATCGGAGCCACACGGAAACAGATACTTCTCCAGTTTCTGATCGAATCGTCTCTGCTTTGTATCGTCGGAGGCGTGCTTGGATTGATCGTGGCGATGGGCGTCACTCAACTCATCGGTTTGTTACTGGGTATTACGACAACCATAGAGATGAAATACATTGTGATCTCGATCGCCGTGTCGAGTGTGATCGGTGTTCTCGCCGGCCTGTACCCGGCATGGAAGGCGGCGAGGCTCGATCCTATCGTTGCGCTGACGCAGAGTTAACGAACGGTGGATCGTAAATCGTCAGTAGTGCGGATGCTTCCCGATTTAACAAATAACGATTGACGATCTGCGATCTCAATTCTCGAATATATGAAGCTCTCGACATCATTACCGATCGAAGTCGTCAAGATGGCGCTCGACAGCATAATGGGACATAAGTTCCGTTCGGCTTTGACGATCATAGGTATCGTCGTCGGGATCATCACGGCCGTCGTTGTTGCATCGATTCTCACGGGCATGCGTCAGAGCATCGTTTCGATCGTCGAAGAATATGGAACAAACAATATATATGTCTTTCACCTCTCGATGGGCGGCGGCGGAAATAATCGCGACGAGCGCAACCGGAAACCGCTAACAGACGCGGATGCGGATGCGATCATGAATCAGTCGACGACGATCAACGATATCGCACTGATCAATCCCGGCATTGGAAATTTCGGTCCGAGCTTCGACGACAATCTTAAATACGAGGACCGCAACTATCGGTGGGCGAGCGTTGATGGTGTGTCGACGAATTACGACCGGATTCTGAACCTCGGGATCAAGGAAGGACGCTGGCTTACCGAGGCGGACAATCTTCAACGGCGCAATGTTCTTGTTATCGGCGTTAGCTGCCGTGAGGCTCTCTTCCCCAATCCCGACGAATCGGCTATCGGTAAAGTTGTTCGGATGAATGGCGATACATGGGAAATCGTGGGCGTGGTCGAAAAGCGCAAATCCGGATTCTTTGGCGAGAACGAGGAAGACCAGAAAGTCTTCATGCCATATCGAACTTCACGCAAGGCGGCACCGCTTCGTGACTTCACACTTTTGATCGTGCAGGGCAAGCCGGACAAACTTTCCGATACCGTCGCCGAGATCGAGTCCGTGCTGCGCCAACGCCGCGAGGTAAAGTTCGGTGAAAAGAATGATTTCGATATCAAAACGCCTGAAGCTTTCATCGCGCAGTTCGACGGCATCATCGCCGGTGTCGGAAGCGCGGCAATCGCGATCTCCTGCCTGGGTCTTCTTGTCGGTGGCATCGGCGTGATGAACATTATGCTGGTCTCAGTGACCGAGCGTACTAAAGAGATCGGGATCCGAAAGGCGATCGGCGCGACGCGCGGAGCGATCGTATTCCAGTTTCTGCTTGAAGCTATGACCCTTACGGCCATCGGAGGAATTATCGGACTCGCCGTGGCGCTTGGAATAAGCAATCTTTTGATGCTGCTCTTACCGACGCTGCCTGCTCAAGTGGAGCTTTGGATGATCTTGTTATCGCTCGGTGTTTCGATCGGCGTCGGTCTCGTTTTCGGAGTATTGCCCGCTCGCAAGGCGGCCCGGCTCGATCCGATCGAATGTCTGCGGTACGAATAGCGTACGTCTTTTACTCTCATTAAATAGGTACAAGTTTTAATAACCGGTTGATCGACAGCCGTTTTTTTTTTTTGCTTCCGGTTAGGTAGTTGACGAACTGAATCAACTCAAGACGAGTACGATGACCAAACCTGTCGGCAAAAAAATCTTGACACTTCGTCGATTCACCGAAATATACCGCCGAAGCTAAAAACCGTAGGTCTGGCTGTACAACTATGTTGTCCACCGGGCTCGCTCGTTTCGCATTAGTGGAAAGTAGAGAAGATTTCGTCTTTACTACGTGCTAATCCAACGTGCTTAGAGGTTCTTCCGCTCGTTCTTCGAGTGGTTTTTCCCACGAGATCGCGTCGTTCGCGGAAGCCCCATGCTTCGCGATGCGACATTATCACGGCGCCAGACTTTCGATGGCAAGAATTGATGTGTAAGGAGAGAGTTTATGAACATTAGAAGGATGCTCACATTTGTAATCGCTGTCATTTCCGTATCGGCAGCGTCAGTCACTGTGTTTGCCCAAGGCGGTTTCTTCGGTGCGATCTACACGACATTAGGAGACGGCCAGACCGTTAATCAGAATGTCTATCCGAACAAGCCCGCTGTTTACCTTAATGGCGGTCCGCAGAATCCAAATGCGCACGGCCTGCCGGACGGTACGTACTACTTTCAAGTTACGAATCCAAGCGGCAGTGTCCTTCTCTCGACCGATCTGGCGAACTGCCGCCAGGAGATGGTTGTCGCAGGAAAGATGGCCGGCGGTACCGGTCCGTGTCCGCATCCGAACGCAACCGTTAATGATGCGAACGGATCGCGTGGTGTCCAACTTGTTCCGTTCAATGACACGCCGAATGCGGGCGGGGAATATAAAGTTTGGTTGATTCGCCAGTCCTCGACAACAACCGTCGCAGCGGATGGGATCCACATCAACTTTCTTCCGAGTAATGCAAAGACCGACAATTTCAAGGTACTCAATTTCTGTCAGCAAAACCCGAATGATCCGACATGTCAAGAGCTCGGTACGGTGACGATCAGCGGTCATAAGTTTTACGACGCAAACGCCAGCACCGTGAATGAAAACGAAGCTCCTGTCGAAAATATTGGAATCCATGTACTCATATGGCATCCGGGAAGCGACCCATCCACGGCACCTGCAGACGAAGATGCGGTCGTCCAAACGGATGCCAATGGCAACTGGACATTTGGACCTGTCCCCGCCGGATCCGCGTACAAGGTCGACGAGATTTTGCCTGATCCGTGTCCTGATGGTTCGTACTGGATACAGACAGCACCGGCGGCCGACAGCGAAGGCTTCCAGGGTTATACCGGTACCGCTTTCCAAAATGTAACAGGTCTCGACTTCGGTGATATCTGCTTTACGGATGGTACAGGCGGATTCACGCTCGGATATTGGTCAAACAAGAATGGCCAGAAACGGATGGAAACCGGACCGATCACAGATGTATATGTTTTTTACGCCGACGGAACGCCGGATCAGAACATGAACTGCGGCAGCTCCGGTGCGAATGGAATAAATTGCGACTTAGCTTTCTTGAGGCGATTCAACCTTCGCAATACCTCTTCGGTTAAGAACAATCCGAACGGACTCGATTTTGATCCGACGAGCTACACGCAATTCCGTACGTGGCTGTTGAGCGGAAACGCGATAAACATGGCTTATATGTTGTCAGTGCAACTCTCAGCGACGTCGCTGGACGTACGTCATCAGACGCTGTCTGATACAACGGTGGTGGATGCGAGGGGGGTATGCAATTCGAACGGCACGTGTCTCGGCTTGGTAACCATCGGCGAGGTCCGTCGGCTTGCGAATGAGTCGCTTGGTAATAACGGTTTTACCGTTACCGGTGATCCGCATCGCGAAGATCAGGAGGTACTGAAAAACTTCCTCGATAGCGTGAATAACAATCGGCTGGCTTTCGGCAACACTTCGCCGTGTAACGTCTGCTACATCACCAAGTAGTCATACTGCGACAGGATCATTGAACGGCGGGAGAAATTTTCTCCCGCCTTTTTTACACTTACCTTCTTAAAAAACGGCGCTAATGATGCCAAAACAAATGGCATTGGCTGGGCTGATCTGATGCCGAAATCTCAAGGGGCTTGCACATGAGTCCGTCCGCTGAGAAATTAGTCGCACTGAACTCTGACGTAACGGAAATCGATTCCCTTTAGCGTTCCTTTCGACGTTCCCTCGATTCTTGCGGTCATCTTCGCGCCGTTACGTTTGTACATGATCCGCTGCGGGAAATCGTGGGCGGGGTTCTCGAACACGATCTCGTCTACGGATGCGCGAAGCATTTTGAATGTGGTGTCTTCTTTGTTGGCGGACGGACGAGAAATGTAGGCGAGCCCGTCGGCGTCTTCGACGATCCGAAGGAATTCGAAGTCGACAAGTTTTCCTGATTTGATCGTCCGGCCCACGCCCATCATCGCGTTACCCGACGGCTTCATCCACATTTCGCTGATCAGCATTCCACGCTTATCATCACTCCTCTCCCAGCAACCTGACATCCAACCAAGATCGGAAAGCTTAGTCGCGGCCTGAGCCGCGGCCGCCGAAGAAACGACGAGGAGAATTACGATAGCGAATGCTGATCTCATAAAGTTACGGTTTGTTCGTACGCGGGGACGACGACGTTCCACCCGAACCTGTCTCGAATATGCTGCGCCATCGCGGCCGCCGCGTCGGGTTCACCATGTGTCGTAAAGACGGTCTTGGGCGCCGAATGCAAACCTTCGAGCCATCGGATGACGGCCTGCCAATCAGCATGTGCGGAGAAGCCCTCGACTTTTTCAACATGGCAGCGAACCGGGATCCAGTTTTTCATGATCCGGACTTCCCGCTCGCCATCCTGGACCCGCCGCCCGAGCGTTCCGGCGGCATTGTACCCGACAAATATTACAGTCGCATTTTCGTTCGGAAGAACGCGCATCGCGTGATGAAGAACTCGGCCGCCCGTCATCATTCCGGATGCGGAGATTATGATCCGCGCTCCATGCATGTTATTCAGACGCTTCGATTCGTCGCGCGTCGACGCGGTCATCATCGAATGCGTCCTTAAGGGATGCTGTTTCTTGCGGAGGATCGACGCGTATTCCTCGTCGTGCTCTTCGTTCCAGCGGTTATAGACCTGCGTAGTCTGCGACGCCATCGGCGAATCAACGATGACCGGAAGGATCGGTATCTTACGATCTTCCTCGAGCTCGCGAAGGAGATACAAAACTTCCTGCGTGCGTCCGACGGCAAATGCCGGGATGAGGATCGGAGCATTTCTGCCGGCGGCTTCATTAATGATCCGGGCCATCTGATCTTCGGACGACACTTCTCCGTGCAACCGATTGCCGTATGTCGATTCGACCATCAGATAATCGCAATCGGGTGGCGCTGCGGGATCTTTTACGATCGGCTGATCGTAGTGCCCGAGATCACCCGAAAAAAGAAATCGAACGGGCGCCGGACTCGCCGCGATCTCGACCAGCACGAGACTCGCTCCCATGATATGACCGGCGACGCGGAAACTTGCCTTAAAGCCTTCCGCGACTTCGACCACACTACCGTCGTTTGGAACCGGTCGCACAAGCTCCAATGCCCGGCGGGCGTCGTCCTCGTCATACAAAGGTAACGCCGGAGCGTGACGCGTCAGATCGTGACGATTGCGGTAGTCGGCCTCTTCTTCCTGAAGGCGTCCCGAATCGGGCAGCAAGATCTTTAACAGATCCCCCGTTGCCCGCGACGTGAACACGGGGCCGCGAAATCCTAGCTTCACCAGTCGCGGAAGCCAGCCGGTGTGATCTATGTGAGCGTGGGTAATTACAACCGCATCGATCGATTGAGGATCGAACGGAGGATCCTGCCAGTTCCGCTCGCGAAGTTCCTTTAACCCCTGAAACAAACCGCAATCGACAAGGATCCGTCGTCCATTATTCTCGAGTAGGTATTTCGAACCGGTGACCGTACCGACTCCACCGTAGAAAGTTATGTTCGCCATTGGGGAGATAGTAAATAGTAAATCGTGAATAGTAAATAGATAACGTCCGCTGGTAAATAGTAAATCGTGAATCGCAAATAGAAAACGCTCCGGTCATCCATCCACGATTCACGATTCACGATTTACTATCTTCTAGTTGACGTATTCTTTCGGGAACCAAAGAACCTTGCTCGGCTCTTCGGCCTTGGACTGCTGCTTCCGGATCCGTGCGTGCTGGAGCAGTTGGGTCCCGGTCTCGCCATCCTGCCAAAATGTCGCGAATCCAAAGTTCAGCCAGATCTTAATATTTTCTGATTCGTTCACCGAAAAGACCTCGGCGGCGAAGTGGTCCTTGATGCGTTGAATGATCTCGCCCGCAAATTTTTCTGACGCTGTCGGCAGGATGATAAGAAATTCGTCGTTGACCGACCGGCATAGAAAATCCATCTTCCTGAGCAGCCCCGCGAGGTGAGTAGCGGCGAACGCGAGCATCCGGTCGCCGGCAGCGAATCCGAAATTCTGATTCGCATCGGCGAAATTCTTGATATCGACGCTGAGCACCGTCAACGGTCTTTCGTCGCGAAACCTCTGCGACTCGGCGAGCTGATTTTCGAGCACCATGAAGAAGGCCCGCTCGTTAGGCAAACTTGTAAGAGGATCCGTCAGCGCGTTCGAGATCGAACGCTCGAATGAGATCGAGCTGAGGAACAGCGGTGAGACGCGTGTGCCGATCGCTTCGCATGTCGTGCGGATCGTGTCATCCGTCGCCAGCCGTTGATCTCGATAAAGAACGAGAACCGCGAACGGCTGCTGTTCATGCATCAATGGAATCGCGATCGCGGATCGGAGTCCGGACATCGCTTCGTCCGGCATCGCTTCCATCTCGAGTCCCAAATCGGAATCGACCTCGACTTCGCGGCTGAGCCATGCCATCCCGGCAAGTCCACGATCCAGCGGCAGGAGCGTATTCAGCATCACCTCGGCATTCATGCCCTCGGCTTGAGCAACGTGCAGTGAGTCGCCTGATTCCGATTCGATGAACAGAGCGCTTGAGACAAACGGAAAAACCTGCGCGACCCGATTAGAAACCAGTCGAAATATGTCGACCGGCTTTAACGAAGCGCCAAAGAACTCACTCGCTTCGCCGATGGCGGTCAACGCTTCGTCGAGATCACGATCCTTGTCTGTCTTATCCACGATAGGCTCGGCTGCTTCGGTCGACTTGCGAAGTGCCCACAAACATACGACAGAATAACCGGCGGCCAGCACGATCAGGATCATGATCTTGCCGGAGTCCGGCAGACCGGAAATCGCCAGAAGGAACGTGACGATCGGAGCGACAAGCCCGAAAACGCCGAGAGCAATCTGCCCAGCGCTCAATCCGGCGTCGGAATTTCGAAAACCGTCGGAAAATTTCATACGGGAAGGGGAACGTGCGGGAAGGTCAAAACCTTTGTACTGATGTCGGATAAAAATCTCCCGGGCCGGGCGAGATTTCCTAACGTGAAGATAACTTTTTGCGTCGTTGATAGTCAATATATATTCAAAATCCGGCTTCCGGACGCTTCATCGGTAACCCAGATTACACTGATCATAAATAATCCGGATCGGATAGGAATTTTGGGTTGACTTCCCTGGGATCGGATATTTATAGTGGCGGTTGTTCCACCAAATTCGTCGCAGTCTGAGAGATTCTACTGCGGCGCAACGCTACTAAATAGATAGCTACTAAATAGATAATCTAACTTTGAAGAAGACAGGAGAAATAAGTTTTATGAAGAAGATTGCACTAACTGCTATGTTGTCCGTTGCAGCTCTCGGGATGGCGTGTACTGACGCAACATCGAACAACGCTAACAACGCAAACCGGACGAATGTGAACCTGGCGAGCCCGACTCCGATGTCGACGCCGATGTCCACGCCGATGTCGACGCCGATGTCGAACTCGAATATGTCGAACTCGAACTCGAACATGAAGTCCAATTCGAGCATGCCGAATTCAAACATGAAATCGAACGGCAACACCAAGCCTTAGCAGGAATACACGATCAGCATCGCAAGGGCACCGGATGTTAGTCCGGTGCCTTTTCATTTACTGCTAAAATCGGTCGTTTGACCCTTGAAACTTTATAGGTTAAAACCCGTTTTTCGCGTATTTAGCAGTTGACTAATGTAGGCTGGATGACTATATTGTCGTTTGTTCCGAAATTTAACGTTCTGGAGCAATACCGCTTGCAAAGGCGGTAGTAAGTAAAAATAAGTAAGTTAATCTTTGAGAAAGACAGGAGAGTCCTTTAGAAATGAAAAAAATTATTGCACTTTCATCCCTGCTTGCGCTTAGCGCACTGGGAATGGCTTGTGGCGATGGCGCTGCAAACAACTCGGCAGCGAACATGAACAAAAACGCTAATGCAGCTATGGCTAATGCTAACGCTGCGTTGACGAATGCTGCGAGCCAGGTCAACGCTGCTGCTAACCAGGTTGCAAATGCTGCGAGCCAGGTCAACGCTGCAACGTCGAACATGGCGAAGCCGCCTGCAAGCAATGTTGCACCTGCTAACGCTGCTGCAAACACAAACGCGAACCACAAATAATTAGGGTTACTTAATTATAGAAAGTTCAAAGAGGCTGCCTGAAAGGGAAGCCTCTTTTTTTATTGAGCGGAATCTTTTCTCCAAAGCGCATTCATTCATCAAGCAGCCGCAGCAATGATTCGACATCGGTCACCGGACGCTGACAGACGAAGTTCTCACACACGAACGCTGTTGACTTCCCTTCGATTTTCTCTTTGTCGGCAGTAAGCCGAAGAGTGGATAAAGATTTTCGAAGGGATGCGATAACGGAGCTCGGCAGATAGCTCGCAGCAACGGTCTTCTCGAGCTCATTGCCGGGATCGCCGATCACGACGATCTCTTTCACATCCGAATTGTGAAATTCCATCGCGGCCAAGGTCCGCCCGAATCCCTGCGGATAGCGCTTCAGTTGATTCGCCGCCAGACGGAGCACGGTCGTCGCAAACCGCTCGTACTTCTCTTCGCCATAGAATTTACTAAGCCTGAGCATGACATCGGCGGCGGATGAATTTCCTGAGGGCGTCGCATTGTCGTAGAAATCTTTGTTCCGCACGATCAGTTCTTCATGATCGTTTGACGTGAAGAAAAAGCCGCCGTTCTGCTGATCCCAGAATTCAGTGATCATCAAATCCGCGAGGCGCTTCGCCTCTTCCAGATATCGAATTTCACCCGACGCCTGAAACGTCTGAATCAATCCGTCCGCGAGATTCGCGTAGTCTTCGATATACGCATTCAGTTTCGATCTGCCGTCCTTCCACGTTCGGAGAAGTCGCCCGTCCTTTTGAAGATCGTCTAGGAGAAAGTCCGCGTTCCGTTTCGCGATCGAAAGATAGTCGTCATTGCCGAGAATGAACGCCGCATCTGCGAACGCGGCGAGCATCAGACCGTTCCAACCCGTCAGGATCTTTTCATCGCGAAACGGTTTCACACGCGAGTCGCGGTGCTCGAACAATTTCGCCCGGCTCCGCTCGAGAATTGTCTCCAACTCCTCGGTCTCGATCTTTAATGCTTTCGCCGCAGCTTCGGCCGTGTAGCTGACGTGAAGAATATTCTGACCTTCGAAATTTCCCTCTGCGGAAACATCGTAGAAAAAGTTAAAAACTCGCGCGTCCGTATCGCCGATCACGGATACCACTTCGGCCGGCGTCCAAACAAAAAACTTTCCTTCCTCGCCTTCGCTGTCCGCGTCTTGCGACGAATAGAATCCGCCCGAGGCATCCAGCATTTCTCGCTTTACATATTCGATTGTCTGCACGGCGACGTTTCTAAAGAATTCGGCATCACCGCCCGCTCCCGGAATTGCCGCGAAGATCTGAAACAGATGCAGGTAAGTACGGATCAACTGTGCGTTGTCATAAAGCATCTTCTCAAAGTGCGGTACGAGCCACACTGCGTCGACAGAATATCGGTGGAAGCCGCCTCCGAGTTGATCGTACATTCCGCCTTCGGCCATTTTGCGAGCCGTGACTTTGACGATCTCGAGAGCTCCTTCGTCACCGGTTCGCTTCCAGTAACGGAGCAGAAAGTCGAGAGACATCGAAGGCGGAAATTTCGGTGCTCCGCCGAATCCGCCGTTCGTCTTGTCGAACGATTTAATAAAACTCTTGTAAGCCGCATCGAGCAGATCGGTCGAAAGCGGTTCGGACGCGAACTCAGAAATTCCAACGCGTCTAAGCTCTCCCAAAATATCCGTCGCCGACCGCGTCAGTTCATCGCGGCGATCGCGCCACGCCTCGGCGATGCTTTGGAGTATCTGCTGCCACGACGGCATGCCGTATCTAGGATTCGGTGGAAAGTAAGTTCCCCCGAAGAACGGAAGTTTGTCAGGCGTGATAAATACGTTCATCGGCCATCCGCCGCGACCGGTCGTGAGCTGAACAAATGTCATGTAAATCTGATCGACATCGGGACGCTCTTCCATGTCGACTTTAATGTTCACGAAATTCTCGTTCATGATCTTTGCGGTCGCTTCATCCTCGAACGACTCGTGCTCCATCACATGACACCAATGACACGCCGAATATCCAATACTGACAAGCAAAGGCTTGCCTTCGGTTCTCGCTTTCTCAAACGCTTCGTCGGACCACGAGTACCAATCAACAGGGTTATGCGCGTGCTGAAGGAGATAAGGCGAAGTCTCGTCGATCAGTCTATTCGTATGTTTTGACTGCTCTTGCATAAATCAATTGTTTCACCCGGACGCGAAACGCCAAAATGCCGATGAAATATTCATTGGCACGCTTCTGGCATCTGTGTATAATCACGCCAAACCACTCGGAAAAATTTAGACAGGAGTATTTCTATGAACCAAAAACACCTCATATTTCTTGCGGCTTTTTGTATTGTGACGGCCGTCGCTGCTGTTTGGTACGCGGCTCCGACGTTTGCGGGCCCAACCGCGGCGGCGAATGGCAGTGGCTCGTTAACAAATGGCATTCAGCCTAACGGCCGGCCGTTTAAGCGTCAATTCAGTTTTAGCGCGAGAACAAGTGCCGACGGTACAGTCACGGGGAATGCCATTCTGCATAGCGCGTTCGATGACGGAGCCCACGGCAACCAGCCATACGCTCTGCAGATCGACATTTCATGCATGAGGGTCGTGGGAAACGTGGCCTTCTTTGGCGGCACGACTCGACGAACGACCGATCCGAATCTGGTCGATGCTGTTTACTTTTCGATTGAAGACAACGGCAATCCGGGCGCAAATAACGATCGGCTTAGCCTGGCCTATTTCTTTGACGATGATCCGGGCACGATGGGCGACCCTCAACTTTGTCAGCAGATCCCGCTCGGAACCTTTCCGATGGAAACTATCAACTCGGGCAACATCAGTCTGCGCTAGACATCACAATTTATCTTTCGCGTCGGCCGGAATGTCACCAAAGCGTTTCGGCTTTCGCGTTTGATAGTCGAAAACTTTGAAATCGCGAAGAAGTTAGGCTATCCTGACAATCAAAATGACTTCCCGCTGTATCGAAACTCTTTGCCCTTCTCACCAACGCGCCAATCTCTTTGGCGGCGACTAATTTTCTCCATCGTTCAGAGTGCGGGCTTTGGCCCGTTTGAAACCTAACCTAGCACGCGATAAATCGCGCACTCTTAACCTTAAGGAGAAATTCATGACACCGACGACCGAGCTTCAAAAACCGATCATCAAAACCGAATTACCCGGCCCGAAGTCACGCGAGATCATCGAGGCCGACGCGCAATACGTTACGCCGAGCTATCCGCGTCCCGACTACAAACTTGTCGCGGATCACGCTCAAGGCGTCTGGATCACCGATCCGGATGAGAACGTATTTCTTGACTGCAACGCCGGCGTCGCGGTCTGCTCGACCGGCCACTGCCACCCCGAGATCGTTAAGGCTCTTCAGAAGCAGGTGAGCGAGCTCATCCATCTCTGCGGTACCGACTTTTACTATCGGCACATGCCGCAGCTCGGGAAGAAGCTAAATGAGATCGTTCCGATCGACGGTCCGACCAAGACGCACTTCGCAAACAGCGGAGCAGAGGCGATCGAGACTGCTCTGAAGCTCGCGATGTATCACACGCGTCGGCAGAAGTTCATCTCGTTCTTCGGTTCATTCCACGGCCGCACGCTCGGAGCCCTTAGTCTTACATCGAGTAAAAAAGCACAGCGTCTCGGATTCATGCGACAGGCTCTCGACGTAGTTCACATTCCTTATCCGAACACGTTTCGACATTTTGCGAACGAGTTACCGACAGACGAAGCGACTATAACTCGCGACGTGATCAACTGGATCGAGAAGCGTTTATTCCAGACGACCACGCCGCCCGAAGAAGTCGCCGGCATCGTGCTCGAGGTAGTTCAAGGCGAAGGCGGTTACGTTCCTGCGCCGAAAGCATTTGTAAAAGAGCTCCGCCGAATCTGCGACGAGAATGGCATCATGCTGATCGTCGATGAAGTTCAGAGCGGAATGGGCCGTACAGGAAAGATGTTTGCGCTGGACCATCATGAAGGCGTCAAGGCCGACATCATCTGTCTTGCGAAGGGACTCGGATCCGGAATGCCGATCGGTGCGTGCGTCGCTCGGGCCGACATCATGGATTGGCACAAAGGCGCACACGCTTCGACGTTCGGCGGAAATCCTGTTGCACTGACCGCGGCTTTGAAAACGATCGAGCTTCTTGAGAATGGCCTTGTCGAGAATTCGCGAGAGGTTGGTGAATATCTTGAGACCGGACTCAATCGATTGAAAGAGAAATACGATTGCATCGGCGATGTCCGGGGACTGGGAATGATGCTCGGTGTCGAATTCGTGACCGACAAGAAATCTTTGGAAGCCGCTCCGGAGCTCCGCGACAAGATCGAGTACGCGTGTTACGAGCGCGGCCTGATCATTCTAGGCTGCGGATCGAACACCATCCGATGGTCACCGCCGCTGATCTTGAGCAAGGAGAACGTCGACGTCGCTCTGCAAATATTCGATGAAGCGATCGCCGAATCTCTCTGATTCTAAGCATAAGGTGTTACCAGACAAAAGAGGCTGTATTGAAACCTGGTTTCTTGCAGCCTCTTTTCCAATATCGTCCCAGGCAACTTCGTCATTTTCCCCACGCCGGGTTGCTTGCACCTTTCGCAAGCACACGCAGCCCTTTTCCATCGATTCCAACTATCCAAAGATCTGCTTTGTTGTCGATAAACTTTTCAGTTCGTTCGAACACGATCCACTTTCCGTCCGGCGATACGCTAAATGATTTTACGAACGTTTCCTCGAAGTTTGTCACCGGTACAATCTGGCGGGTCGCCATATCGTATTTGAGAATGTTTGCGAAGCTATAAGCTAGATCCGACGCCGAGTAAAGAAAGCCCGACCCATCCGGAAGCCACCGCAGGTCGTTAATGAACTGAAATTTTTCCGTAGAAATTGTCACCAGCTTCTCGCCCGGGTGCTGGGCTCCGCTTCCCTTCAGGCGATAGATCCCAATTTCTTCATCCTTCGTTACTGAGTAAAGAAGTTGATCGGCTGTCTCAGCCGTCGGTCCCCAGTCATAGGCACACGGTGCGGGCGGATGTTCGCCGGTAAAGACCGGATCGAAAGTATGTCCGACTGTCCCCCGCGATGAGATACTGCTCACGATGCAGGCTCCGCTTCGATAGCTGATCCGCGATCCATCTCTTTTCCAGATCGGACGAAACGCGCCAAACAACTCGATACCATCTCCGCTGATCCCGAAGTCCGGAGCCTTCACCACCTTTCCCGCCTTGACGTCGGTGCCGGGAATAAACCAGCGGTTGCCACCGTAGACGGCAACGAGGGCCTGGGCGTGATCACCAAAGTCGGCCACATTATTGAATGTGAGGATCCTGGAAGATCCCGGAGGCAAGACTACGGCCTGGGGCACATCCGCTCCGACGACGTAGATGAAGAAAATACCGGCGCTCGCCTTCGAAGTACGAAAGATCGGCTGCTCGTTCCGAATCGTAACCGTCACCGTGCCTTTGCCGTATTTCGAATAATCGCTGCGATCGGGTCCATTGGTCACCCTTCGAAGTCCGGTCGCATTCGCCTTCATTGCAAATATATCGGAGTGGTAAAAGGACGCGACGCTTTCATGCCCGCTTGAAAACGCAAGCTCGCTGCCATCCGGGCTCCAGGCGAGCTCATTTATCCCGAGCCCCTCGTGCGCGTCAGCATGTGTCCACAGACGCCGGTCGTTCGAACCGTCTGGCAATATCGATCTTATTTCTGTGCCGCCACGCACATACGCGATCGTCCCTGCTGCGGCAGTGCCGGACCCGGGTGCGGCTGAAGGGTCGGGCGATTCGCGTACGATCGCGGGTTGCGCGTTTTGAGTCGGAGCAACACTTTCGCTTTTCACACCTGAGGTTTCTCGTGATGTTGTACGCGGGGACACGACCGGTGATGTTTCATTTTCCATCCGCGCTGAGGCGGTGGAAGGCTTCGCCGCGATCGCTGCGAGATCTATACCGTCAGCCCGACGGCCGAATGTGAGATTGTCCAATAGCAGCGCCGACTGAGCCTTCGCGAGCGTGATGCTAACAGTCGTAATTTCAGAAGTTGAAATGAAACCGGCAAAGGCGCTGTCAGGACGCTTTTTGGTGGAGACAGTCGTGCTGTGCGTTAGCCCGTCGCTGGTCGTCACTGTTATTTCGATCGGAGACACGATAGGCTGCATCGCCCAAAAGTCTGCTCCGACTGCATTTACTCCGGATGGCAACTTCAATTCCAAATGTGCATTGCCGGGTTCGTTCGGTGCTCCCCACGATAAGTGCGCTCCGTCCAGCATTTTCGTTCCCGGATTAAGGGAGGTGTAATCCGCGCTTGGCACATAGATAGTCCCGGAGCCAAATTTCAAACCGCCCGATGTTCGAAAATTGATCCCGTCGATGTTGAGACCGACATTGGGCGCATATTTCCCAAATCCCTTTCGCGGAGCCACAGACTCAAAATCGATCGTACGAGTCTGATCCGTCGCACTCAGAAATGCTGCTTTATCGTCAAAAAAGTAGATGGCCTGCGATTGGGCGACGCCGACTTTTATTAGAAGCGCGAGTGCAAAGCAGACATAAATAGATCTTAGGAAATATATGTGAGGCATATTTCTGTTCTCCAGTTTTAAAGGTACGGATTACGGTTTAAGGTATCGACATTATGAAACATGAAGACGCCGGATTTCAATCCTTTTTGCTATTTCCGTAAAGCCATCATTTTGTAAATCGCGTAGCAAGACTGATCGCATTGCGCGGTGCATATTCTTTGATACTGTTGTCGAAATAGACATAGACATCCCGCGTCGTCCGAGGCAGAAAATTCTTTTTTGAAATTTTCACCGCATCGCCAGGCTGCACTCCGCTCCGCCATTTCTTTATCCGGTTCGCCCAACGATCGAGTTCTTCTTCGGAATAGCCGCTCGCGTAAAGCTCCTTCGCTCCGTGCAATCGAATGTAGACAAAGTCGGCCGTTAGATCTTCGGCGTATCCAAATTTACCGGCCGTGTCAGCAAGGACAAGCGCCGCGTTGTGCTTTCGCAAAAGCTCGATAAATTCTTCGGTGAAAAAACTCTCGTGACGCGGTTCGAACGCGTGTCGGATTTTCGTTTTGGCAACCGCGTCTGCCGAGATCCAATCTTTCTTTTTCAGATTATGTTCGTGCGCAAACCTGCTCGCCACTGTCGATGTTCGCGGCAGCAGTTTCAGAAACGACGAAATTCTCTCGCGGTCATACTTCATCCATGGCGGAAGCTGCCACAGGATCGGGCCGAGCTTCTTTCCCAACAGTAGAATTCCCGACGCGAAAAAATTGGCGAGCGGCTCACGGATATCTATCAGCCTTTTCCGATGAGTGAGATACATTCCGCCTTTCACGCTGAAAACAAAATCGTCCGGCGTCTGGTCATGCCACTTCTGGTAACTCGCGGGACGCTGGAGCGAATAGAACGTACCGTTGATCTCGATCGAATTCATCTGCCGGCTTGCATATTCGAGCTCGCGCTTTTGAGCCAGCCCTTTCGGATAGAATTCACCGCGCCAGAATTTATAATTCCAGCCGGAAATGCCGATGCGGATCTCGGAAGACATTGGATAAGTTTATCAACCGAACTATCGTCGCCATTGAACAGTAAGTGACTGAATCGTTATAGTACTTGCTTCGGGATCTAGGAAATTCTGCGGAAACATGAGGCCTCATCCGGTCGCAAGATATTTTGTATCAGTATTGGCAGTCGCGGCGGCTTCGGCAATTCGCGCCGCGTTCAATCCCGTTCTCGAATTCCGCGGTCCCTTCGTGCTGATGTTTCTCGCCGTCGCGGTCGCCGGCTGGTATGGGGGATTCGGCCCGGGCTTCGTCGCGACGATTCTGAGCGCCGCTCTCGCCGTTTACCTGTTCATCGATCCGACTTACACTTTCGAAACTCTTCCGGTCAGCTACGCCGTATTCACCGGACTGTTTCTGGTCGGCGGCACGGTCATCTCCATTTTGAGCGAATCAATGCACCGAGCTCGCGAGCGGGCTGAGCTGACCGCTCAGGAGTTGCGTCGTGAGATCGATGAGCGCGAACGCATCGCACAAGAATTGAAAGCGTCGGTCGGGCGCGAGAAAGCGGCGCTTGTCGAATCGGAGATCGCTCATCGCGCGAAGGACGAATTCCTCGCGACTGTTTCTCACGAGCTCCGAACACCGCTGAACTCGATGCTTGGATGGTCGCAGATGCTGCAGACGGGACGACTGAGCCCGGACGATCAGTTCCATGCGTTCGAAACGATCGAGCGCAACGCCCGTCATCAGGCACAACTTATCGAAGATGTTCTTGACATGTCACGGATCATTACCGGAAAGGTAAGACTGGATGTCAGACCGGTCGAGCCGGTAGCGGTCGTCGAACAGGCCATCGAGATCGTCCGCCCGACGGCGGAGGCAAAAGGGGTAAAACTTAGCTCCAAGCTCGAACCCGAGGCAGGACCGATTTCGGGTGACGACTCGAGACTGCAGCAAGTGATTTGGAATCTGTTGTCGAACGCGATCAAGTTCACGCCAAAGGGCGGCAGCGTTGAGGTGAGACTTGCACGCGTCGACTCGCATGTTGAGATCACCGTCAGCGATACGGGCGAAGGCATCGATCCTGCGTTCCTGCCGTTTGCGTTCGACCGGTTTCGACAGGCGATCGGAAATAGCTCGCGGCCGCACGGCGGGCTTGGCCTCGGACTCGCGATCGTGCGGCATTTAGTCGAGCTGCACGGCGGAAAGGTGGACGCCGAAAGCGCGGGCCCCGGAAATGGGTCAGTCTTTACGGTGAGCCTGCC
This sequence comes from Acidobacteriota bacterium, assembly GCA_003223025.1. GTDB lineage: Bacteria > Acidobacteriota > Blastocatellia > Pyrinomonadales > Pyrinomonadaceae > OLB17. Next base: position 149,302 of record QHXR01000013.1, on the reverse strand, counting down.
GATCATGGCGACGCTGCCGAAGGATTTGCGAGATGAATCCGCACCGGACAGCATTCCGCCTTTCGACTTCGAACCGATCCTGTCAGGCGTCCGCGTACTCGTCGCCGAAGACGAACCGGACGCGCGCGAGCTCCTGCAGGTCGTGCTTTCTGGTTGTGGCGCGGATGTAAGGGCTTGCGGCTCGGCTGCGGAATGCTTTGACGAACTTCAAAAATGGAAGCCGGACGTACTTGTCTCGGACGTCGGGATGCCTGGCGAAGACGGATATTCGCTGATCAAAAGAATTCGCCAGCTGCCGGATGAAAAAGGCGGTCAGATTCCGGCCGTTGCGCTGACGGCCTATGCTCGCGTCGAAGACCGCGTCCGGGCTCTGTCAGCCGGATTTCACACACATGCTCCGAAACCGGTTGAGCCAAGAGAGTTGGTCGCCGCGGTCGCTAGCCTCGCACGACGATCACTTCAGCAAACGAAGGAAGGGTCCGCCAAAAATTCCTGATCACCCTTTCGCCTTTTTGATCTCCTCGATCATTACCGGCACGGCTTCGAACAGATCACCGGCAACACCGTAGTCGGCGATATCGAAGATCGGTGCTTCCGAATCTTTGTTAATCGCGATTATCGTGCCGGCGTTTTTCATTCCGACAATGTGCTGGATCGCCCCCGAGATACCGAGTGCTATGTAGACCTTCGGTGCGACGGTCTGGCCGGACGAACCGATCTGACGATCGATCGGCAGCCACTCTGCATCGCAAATCGGCCTCGATGCCGCGAGGTCCGCACCGAGCGCGTCTGCGAGCTGCTGAGCAAGTGCGATGTTCTCCTGCGACTTTATCCCGCGTCCAACGGCGACGATGATCTCGCTCTTCGTAAGATCGACCGATGCCTTCGCTTCCTGAAACGGTTCTTCCGGAGTCATGCGGATCTCGCCGACGTTCACATCCATCGACTCGACAGTCGCACTTCCTTTCTCCGCGTTGTCGCCGCGGAACGATCCCGACTGGAATGTAACAAAATAAGGAGCATCGCCGCCTATCGTGACGTCGGCATCCAGCTTTCCGAGAAAGATGCGGCGCGTTAGGACGAGCTTGCCGCCTTCGTTCTGATAGCGGATACAATCGCCAACCATCTCACGTCCGAGCCGGGCCGCGACCTTCGGAGCAAAGTCTCGAACCTGATAAGTGTGCGACATGATGACGTACTTGGGATTCTCCGACTTGATCACCTGCTCCCACGCGTCAGCGTAAGCGTCGGGTGTGTACGTACCGAGCTTTTCATTTTTCGCGACGATGACTTTCTCGAGATCGTAACCGGCAATTTCCTGCGCGAGTTCGCAATCTTTGTCGCACGGCATCACCGCGGACGCCTTGAGTCCGAGGTCTTTCGCGATGCCTTGTGCCGCAGTTATGGCTTCGAGAGAAGTCTTGTTGAGGACGCAGTTTCGGTGCTCGATAAAAACCAGAATATCGCTCATAAGTACCTGAAAAACGGAAGGGAAAGTATGACAAAAAGGCCGGGACATGGCAAACGCATGTCCCGGCCATATTCGCCTTTTCAAGCGAGTGATTGCTTACGGAAGATGTGGATTCGGCGCTGAAGTCGGGATGTCGCCGCTTTGACCAAAGGTCGTTGCGAACACTCCCGCACCTCCACTTCGATTTACCCACCACGAGCCGTTCGAAGGACGGAAGACGGCCGGATCGGCCTTCTTGTCGCCATCGTAATCAGCAGGCTGAGGAATATCGCCGGACGTGCCAAATGCAACAAACTGGAATTGTCCCGCACCCGGAGCAAGCCCCGAACGAATGATGTACCAGACGCCAGTACTCGGCCTGAAGACCGCGACGTCCGCCTTTCCATCACCGTCATAGTCGGCAGGAACCGGAATGTCCGTCGATGAGCCGAACGGAACCTGAAGACCGTACGAGCCAAAATTACCCGAGCTCGCAAGAGTCGTCCAGATACCGGTGCTCGGTCTGAAAGCGGCGAGATCCATCTTGCCGTCGCCGTCATAGTCAGCCGGCACGGGTTTGTCACCGACAGCTCCCACAGCGTATTCGGAATATGCATTGGTCGCACTACGGAGAACATACCAACGAGCGGTCGACGGTCGATAGACTGCAACATCGGTAATACCATCGCGATCATAATCGCCTTCAACCGGAATGTCGCCGCTGGTGCCCCAAAGGACCGCGTTATAGTTGTTTACAGGACTCGAAGATCGATACCACGTTCCGTTACTCGGTCTAAATACCGCGTAGTCGCTCGTCTCGTCGCCATTGTAGTCGCCATCAACAGGGATGTCACCGGTCGAACCGAGTTGGACCTGATTGAATGCGCCGGCAAGCGTTAGACTGTTCCAAACCGACTGTCCACCGCTCGGGCGGAACAATGCGAGATCGGCACTGCCGTCGTTCGCCAGATCGAATCCGGGATCGCGACATGCGTTCGTTTCATACTTCTTAAAAGTATAGCTCGCGCATTCGGTACCCGCGTTGACATTGTGAACAACGACAACATAGGTCGCACCCGCCGGAACTGAAAAATTCATTGACGTTGCGAAATTCTGCCCCGTACTGAGTCCCGGATCTCCGATAAGGTTGGTCGTCGGAGCATTGGGATTATACGAGGTCAGGTAAGCGGCAATGCTGATCTGATTCGTTGCAACACCGCAGCCCGTAGCATCGAGATCGACAAAGACGCAGATCGGACCGCCGCTGGTGTTGGTGAAGGTGTAAGAATCGCTGTTATACGCTCCAGCCGAAGCCGCCGGCGGAGTCCGAAGAAATTCGCAAGTACCGCCGCGGCCATCGCGAAAAAGTCGTCCGGTCTGGGCCTCGTCGCCCGCCAATATCGCGCCCGTCGTGGTAGTCGGCGGACCTAAAGAATTGCACTCGTTCTGCGAAATAACAGGCGCTACACTTGCACACACCAAAGACGCCACAGAGATCAGTGAAAATGCTAATGCACGAACTCTCGTTAAGTACATACAAACCCTCCTCTTTTGGTTTTAAAGAATAATATGGCTTTCGCCCAAATAACTGGTTTCAAAGAATAATATGGGTTTCGCCCAAATAATACAATGAGTTTCTGTTACCTCAGGTATTTATTACAGAACATGTTCGATTTGCGCCAAAAAAAGAAGCTGCCTTCATCAGGCAGCTCTTCTTTTCATTCAATTCGAATCTCCGATCAGATAACGCGAATCTCGGTTTTGAGCTTTTCAACAAGTTCCACCGCTCCCGCCTTCGCATCACCGTTCCCTAGCATTTGAGTCTGCTTGGTCTTTAGCGGCATATAAACTTTTTCAACGGACGAGGCCGAAGCGAACGCCTCGATATTCGGGGTAACATCGCGAATCTCTTTCTTTTTTGCCGCCATGATTCCCTTCAACGACGCGTATCGGACCTGCGAAATTCCCGATTGGATCGTCAGCAGCGACGGTAGTTGATACGTGAACCACTGATACCAACCGCTCTCGAGCTCGCGTTTTACGCGCAGGCTACCATTCAATGAAGCTCGGTCTACTTCGATCACGATCGTCGCATGCGGAATCCCGAGGAGCTCAGCAAGGACGACTCCCGTCTGCCCAAAGCTCGCATCATCAGATTGCAATCCGGTGAATACCAAGTCAGCATTCTCCTCTCGAATAGCATCGGCGATGGCATTTGCGATCTGATATGGCGAAAGTTTGTTCGACTGATCGGCCACAACATGGATCGCACGATCGGCTCCTCGGGCGAGAGCGTCCTTGATGACGGTCTTTGCACTCTGCGGACCGAGCGAACAGACGACGACTTCTCCTTCGCCCTTTGCCTCTTTCAAACGCAGAGCTTCCTCGAGAGCATATCCGTCGGATTCATTGGTTTGCATCGCGACGTCCGTCTCGTTTATCCATTTTTCATCAGGCCCGATGCGCAACACCGCATCCTTGTTGGCGACCTGTTTCATTAGAACGATGATCTTCATGGTCTTAGCAACTAGCAACTAGCAATTAGCAATTAGTAATTAGCATTAAGTCTTTCCCTAGTTGCTAATTGCTAGGTGCTTACTGCTCATAGCGCTTAAATATCAGACACGCGTTGGTGCCGCCGAAGCCGAAGCTATTCGACAAGACGTATTCGACCTGCTTGTCGCGCACCTCGTTCGGAATGTAATCGAGATCGCAGTCGGGATCGGGCACCTGATAGTTGATCGTCGGCGGAAGCTTTGCTTCCTTTAGCGTAAGTACGGAGAATACCGCCTCGATTCCGCCTGCCGCGCCGAGAGCGTGACCTGTGATCGACTTCGTCGAGCTGACGGCCAAACCGTTCTTCGCATGGTCGCCGAATACTTTTTTGATCGCGAGCGTTTCAAACTTATCGTTATACGGCGTCGATGTTCCGTGAGCATTGACGTAACCGATCTCGTCGGGTGAAACACCTGCGTCCTTGATAGCACGTTCCATCACGCGGATCGCACCTGATCCCGTTTCGTCCGGCATCGTCACGTGGAACGCATCGCCGCTCATCCCGTAGCCAACGATCTCGGCAAGGATGTTTGCTCCGCGAGCTTTCGCGAATTCAAGCTCCTCGAGTATCAGAATTCCGGCTCCTTCGCCGATCACAAATCCGTCACGCTCAAGGTCGAACGGCCGCGATGCTCGCAGCGGATCGTCGTTCCTCGTCGAAAGAGCTCGCATTGATGCGAATCCCGCAACCGACATCGGCGTGATCGCACTCTCAGCACCACCGCAGATCATCGCATCAGCATCGCCGCGTTCGATAAGACGAAAACTATCGCCGATCGCGTGAGCACCCGCTGAACATGCGGTCGCAGTCGCCGAGTTCGGTCCTTTCGCACCGTGGCGGATCGAGACGTTGCCTGACGCTAGATTGACGATGGCCGAGACGATAAAGAACGGCGACACTCGATCCGGACCGGAGTTCAGGAGTTTCTCGTGCTCGCGCTCGATGGCCCAGAAGTCGCCGATGCCCGAACTGATGTAAGTCCCAACCATGTCGGCGTTCGACTCATCGATCTTCAGACCGCTGTGTGCGACCGCCTCGTCTGCCGCGGCGAGCGCGAAGTGCGTGAACGCACCCATGCGGCGGGCTTCCTTCTTATCGAGAAAGCTAAGCGGATCAAAGCCCTTAACTTCACATGCGAACTTTACCGAAAACTTCTCGGTATCGAACTTCTTGATGTAGTCCGCTCCGCTAACGCCGTTCACGACCGCGCTCCATGTCGTCGGCACATCGTTTCCGACAGCCGTGACCAAACCGAGGCCTGTTACTACTACTCGTCTTCTCATACGCAAATCGTAAAAAGTAAATCGTGAATCGCCCATATCGACCCATTCACGATTTACGATTCACTATTAACGAACTAGCCTTTGTGCTGCTCGACGTACGCATATGCGTCGCGAACACTCTGGATCTTTTCAGCGTCCTCGTCGGGAATTTCAATATCAAACTCCTCTTCAAAACGCATGACGAGCTCAACGAGGTCGAGCGAATCGGCTCCGAGATCTTCGATAAAGCGCGCATTCTCGGTAACTTCCGCCTCGTCGACACCTAACTCATCAACAATGATCTGTTTGATCTTATCCTGAACTTCTGACATATATTCTCCTGTTTATTTATAACGTTTCTAAAGTTGCTCTTAAACTTTCGCTGTTCTCGACATTAGCACCAAACGCCTCTCGATCTATCTGACGAAGCAGTCCGGTCAAAACCTTTCCAGGTCCAACTTCTATAAACTTTTCAACTCCGAGCGATCGTAACTTCTCGATCGACTGCAGCCATTTCACAGGGCCTGACACCTGACGCTTTAATGCGCTCGCGACTTTCGCTGGGTCTTCGTTAACCTCCGCATCCACGTTGTGCGCGATCGGAAAAGCAAAGCCCGCGAAATTCAGAGCGTCCAGATCGACTGCGAGTCGTTCCTGCGCCGGCATCATTAGATCACAATGGAACGGAGCCGAGACATTCAGCTTGATCGCTCGCTTTGCACCTTTACCTTTTAATATCTCACACGCGCGGTCAACCGCTTCGGTATTTCCCGCTATGACCACTTGCCCCGGCGAATTGATATTCGCCGGACTGCAGATCTGACCCTCAGAAGCTTCAGCACATCCGTGTTCGATCGACTCGACATCGAGGCCGAGGATCGCGGCCATCGCACCTACTCCGACGGGCACCGCTTCCTGCATATATGTTCCCCGTTTGCGGACCGTACGGACTGCGTCGGCAAAATTCAAAACTCCGGCAGCGACCAGTGCCGAGTATTCGCCCAGACTATGTCCGGCGACATACGCAGGTACCGGAAATCCTTCCACCGCCATCGCGCGAAACGCGGCAACGGACGTCGCGAGGATCGCGGGCTGAGTATTGGCAGTCAGCTGAAGATCTTCATCGTTCCCTTCAAAGCACATAGCCGAGAGTGGAAATTCGAGCGCGTCGTCTGCTTCTTCAAAGACCTGCTTCGCCGCCGGAAAATTATCCGCGAGATCCTTTCCCATGCCGACAGCCTGGCTGCCCTGACCCGGGAAAAGGAGAGCGATTTTCGATTTGCGATTTTCGATTTTCGATTGATCCGTGTCGCTCATATCTCAGTGCGCGACCGCGAAGACATAAATCGCAAATCGCAAATCGAAATTCTAAAATCTAATAACGGTTCCGCCCCATGTCACGCCGCCGCCAAACGCGGTGAGCAGTACGAGGCTGCCTTCCTTGATCTTGCCCGACTCGATGCACTCATCCATCGCGATCGGGATCGAAGCAGACGACGTGTTTCCGTGCTCCGCTATATTCGAATAAACTTTTTCTTCTGCAACACCGAGTCGCGAAGCAACCGCATCGGTGATCCGCTGGTTCGCCTGGTGCGGAATAACGATGTCGATGTCGTCGACCGTGTATCCGGCTTTCGCAACCATCTCAGCCGAAATATCGGCCATCGAGCGCACGGCAACCTTGAAAAGCTCATTGCCTTTCATCTTGAAGAAGTGCAGCCGATCGTCGATGGTTTTATGGGTAGTTCCGAGTTTCGTTCCGCCGCCCGGAGCATAGAGCTGCTCCTCGTAGCGTCCGTCGGATTTGATCTTTGTCGCGAGAATTCCTTTCCCTTCCGGAACGGGCCCGAGCACGGCCGCTCCGGCTCCGTCACCGAAGATCACGCATGTGCCGCGGTCGGTGTAGTCGACGTACTTCGTCAGAACTTCAGCACCGATGACAAGCGCGTATTTGACCTGGCCGGTCTTGATCATCGACTCGACCATCGTAAGTCCGTACAGAAATCCGGAGCACGCAGCGAACACATCCATACCCGCGGCGTTCACCGCACCGATCTGCGCCTGGATAAGAGCACCGGTCGACGGCATGATCTGATCGGGCGTCGTGGTCGCGCAAACGATGATGTCGATGTCTTCGGGCTTTAATCCGGCACGCTCGAGAGCCTGCTTCGCCGCGGCAGTTCCGAACTGCGAAGTGTATTCGCCCTCGGCTGCTTTATGACGCTGCTTGATACCGGTGCGCGTCGTAATCCACTCATCGGATGTTTCGACGATCTTCTCGAGATCGGCATTCGTCAGAATGCCATCAGGATAGGCGTGTCCCATCCCGAGGATGCCCGCGTTCTGCTGTGTCATTGAATGAAATTAGAACCCAAATGAGCTAAAAGTTCAAAAACTACTCGCTTTCCTTTACATCGATGATCTGGCGGCCTTTATAGATCCCAGTTTTCGCATCGACACGGTGCGGCACCTTTGGTTCGCCCGAGTCCTTATCAAGATAAAACTGCGGCGTTTTCAGCGCATCATGAGCGCGACGCTGGCGCGTGCGCGATTTCGAATGTCGTCGTTTTGGATTTGGCATAATATTCCTACTTCGTAAATAGCAAATCGTAAATCGTTAATTGGCAGAATCGAGACCCATTAACGATTCACGATTTACTATTTACTTATCTCAAGTTTTTCAGAGCCGCCCAACGCGGGTCGGTCTCGTTCAAATCACACTTACAATCTATCAAATTTCGGTCTGCCCCGCATTTTGGACATAAACCCTTGCATTCGGGTTTGCAGAATACCTGTTCTGAAATATTGAGCAGGATCTGTTCCCGAACAACATCCTTAAGATCGATCCGATCGCCTTCAAGAACGTCCGTATCCAGATCGGATGCAGAAACCTCGTTCTCTTTGTCCACCGCAAAATGCTCCGGCGTGACAAAGTTGGCCTGGAACTCAATGTCCAGCTTCTGATCGACAGGCTTAAGACATCGGCTGCATTCGATCTCGACGTCTCCCGTGATCGAACCTTTAACTACGATCTCGGCGGCGGTCTTCACAACCTCACCCGTTGCCCGGACGCTGCTCTTTAGGCTCACATCCGAGTCTTCGAGATCGAGAGCTTGGGGCTCTAGTTCAAAATCAAATCCGCGGGGAGCACCTTCTATGTCGACGAGTTCGAAGATCATTGTCAGATAGATGAATCCTGTGTCAAATAACCCCGAAAAGCAAATTGTTAATTATAGCTACTGACCTCGGTCTGTCAAACGAATTACCCTTAAATACTGCTGCCCACCGCGTCGTCAAGCCGCTCGAACCCCTTTTCTTTTAGCAAGCGGGCAAGCCCGGTATTGATCTTCCGCGCAAACGCCGGCCCTTCATAAATAAACCCGGTGTATGCCTGGAGCAGCGACGCGCCCGCTGCGACCTTCGCAAATGCGTCCTCCGCAGTGAAGATTCCGCCCACGCCTACGATGGGGATTTTTCCTTTTGAATACCGATACACGGTTGAGATGACCTGATTCGATCGACTCGCGAGCGGGTAGCCGCTGAGACCGCCGGATCCGAATTTCTCGACGCCACGTGTTTTTAACCCGTCGCGATCAACCGTCGTATTTGTCGCGACGATCCCGGCCACGCCGTGTCGGATACAAGTATCGACGATCATCTCTATGTCCGCTTCATTCAGATCCGGCGCGATCTTAATGAGGATAGGTTTCGCATTTTGAGTCCCGTCCTCGTTTTGAGTCCCGTCCTCGTTTTGAGTTCCGCCTTTAGGCGGCCCGGTCTCCGCGTTTTGCCGCCTAAAGGCGGAACTCAAAACGAAAGGCGAACTCAAAACGGAAGGCGAACTCAAAACTTTGTTTCGCTCGACGAGTGCCTTTATTAACTCCTCAAGATTTTCGCCATGCTGAAGTTGCCGAAGATTCGGCGTATTGGGCGATGAGACATTTACAGTAATGTAATCTGCGACCGCATGGACGACATCAAATGCCGCAACGTAATTCTCAACCGCTTCTTCGTTGAGCACGTATTTGTTCTTGCCGATATTCACGCCGACTATGCAGTCACGCCGGATGCCGCGTAACCGATCGGCAACCGTCGCCGCACCGTCGTTGTTAAAACCCAAACGATTTATCAAAGCTTTGTCGGCGGGCAGTCGGAACATTCTCGGTTTCGCATTTCCCTGCTGCGCTTCGAATGTGACCGTGCCGACCTCTACACACCCGAAACCCAACGCAGCGAGTTGATCGACAACGAGACCATTTTTATCGAAGCCGGCCGCCACGCCTAACGGATTTGAAAAAGTCAGACCAAAGCGATCGAGCGGACCAAGCTCCGGCGCGGCGCCGGCATATCGTGTTGCAGCGATCCGGCGTGCGACGCTCGTCCAAAGACCGAGCCGTAAAGATTCCAGCCCGAGCTCATGCGCGGTCTCGGCGTCGAGACTGAACGCCACCGGTCGGACTATCTTTTCGTAAAATCCTGACATCGCTTAAAGCGTAGATGTTAAATGAAGGCTCTGCATTTTTGAAACTAAAAGCTTTGAATCTTTGAACTTCCGAGCGGGCTTTGTTACGATTTGCACTCGAATGGCAGACGAATTCCACCTGATCGAAAAATCCCGAATAATGGACAACGCCCGTATGAAGCGGGCACTATCGCGTCTCGCATCCGAGATCGTTGAAGAGAATCAAGGCGCGAAAGACTTGTACATCGTCGGGATCAGACGACGCGGAGTACCGCTCGCCGAACGAATCGTCGACAAGATCGAAGCCATCGAAGGAGTTCGTCCGAAGTACGGCATCCTCGACATCACGCTCTATCGAGATGACCTCTCGACGGTCGGAGCAAACCCGATCGTAAATCGCACCGAGCTCGACGATGACATCGAGGGAAAGATCGTCGTACTCGTTGATGACGTCCTCTACACCGGACGAACCATTCGCGCGGCGATGGATCAGCTTATGGATTTCGGCCGCCCGAAAAAAGTTCAGCTCGCCGTCCTGATCGACCGCGGCCGCGAGCATCGCGAGCTTCCGATCCAGGCGGATTTCGTCGGGAAGATCGTTCCGACGAAACAGACCGAGATAATAAAGGTCATGCTAAAGGAATTCGACGACGTCGAAGCGGTCGGCATTTTCGAGAGGCCAAGCGTTTAGTTTTGAAGCAAGGTAAACGCCTTGCTTTTTTTGTAGGTTAGTCGAGGCCGCAAGGTGCAAAGCCCGCGCGTAAGCAAGGGCGATATCGAAACCCGCGCCCGCGTCGACGCTGATCAATATGTTGTTCGGACCACTGGGTTAGTAACTGTTAGTTGAGCATATCGCCCTTGCTCACGCGCGGGCTTTTGCAACGTGATGGAAAAGCCATACAGACGACGAGATCTACTCGGCATCCGCAACCTGAGCGCGCAGGACATTATCGGCATTCTCGACACGGCCGAAAACTTCCGCGAGATCTCGAATCGCGAGATCAAAAAAGTTCCGACGCTGCGAGGAAAGACAGTCATCAATCTCTTTTTCGAATCCTCTACGAGAACGCGAACATCGTTCGAGCTCGCCGCAAAGCGACTCTCCGCCGACGCGGTGAACATCAGTGTTTCTTCGTCGAGCGTCTCGAAAGGTGAAACTCTTCTGGACACCGCGCTCAATCTCGACGCGATGGCTCCGGACTGCATCGTCGTCCGTCACTCGAGCGCCGGGGTTCCGCATCAACTCGCGAAAGTAAGTCGAGCCGCGATCGTGAATGCAGGCGACGGAGCAAACGAACATCCGACGCAGGCTCTGCTCGACGCGATGACGATCCGCGAGCATAAAAAAAAGATAGAGGGATTGAAAGTCGCAATCATCGGCGACATCCTCCACAGCCGCGTCGCTCGTTCGAATATTCATCTGCTGACGAAACTCGGTGCAAAAGTCCGAGTCGCCGGTCCAGGAACTTTGGTCCCGAACGATTTCGGACATCTGATCGACGAAAGGGATTCTGACAATCCAAAATCCAAAATCCAAAATCCAAAATTGGAAGTAGTTCCGAAGATCGAGGACGCGATCGAAGGTGCCGACGTAGTCATGATTTTGCGCATTCAGCGCGAGCGTCAGGACTCTGCCTACTTCCCCACGCTGCGCGAATACTCGATCCACTACGGACTGACGAACGACCGGCTGAATCTCGCAAAGAAAGATGCGATCGTTCTTCATCCCGGCCCGATGAACCGCGGCATCGAGATCTCGTCCGATGTCGCCGACAGTTCGCGTTCGCTGATCCTGGATCAAGTGAAGTACGGAGTCGCGGTTCGAATGGCGGTGTTGTATCTTGCGACTGGCGGCAGTATGACGAGCAGTTGACGTGTAATGTGTCTCATTAGTCCCATTTGTCCTATGCGACTCGTAGGACCAATTGAATCAGAATGAAACTTCTCATTTCAAACGGACACCTCATCGATCCGGCAGCTCCGGAGAACACCGGGATGTCGGTGCTCATCGAGGACGGCCGTGTCTCGTCATGGCTGCGTCCTGGCGAGAATCCGCCCGAAGGTTGTGAAGTCTTCGACGCGTCCGGATTACTTGTCGCTCCCGGATTCATCGACATGCACGTCCATCTCCGCGAGCCCGGACAGGAGCACAAAGAAACGATCGCGTCAGGATGTGCTGCGGCGGTCGCGGGAGGTTGGACAAGCGTTTGTCCGATGCCAAATACGACGCCGGTGAACGACAACGCCGCGATCACGCGTTACATGATCGAGCAAGCCGAGCGAGCTAATCTCGCGAATGTCTTCCCTGTCGGTGCGATCACAAAATCTTCTGACGGAAGCGAGCTCGCCGAGATGGGCGAGATGAAATCCGCAGGCGCGGTCGCGGTTTCGGATGACGGACGTCCGGTTCCGAATGCGGGGATCATGCGACGTGCGATGCAGTACGCGCACGACTTCGATCTTCCGGTCGTCGATCACTGCGAAGACAAATCACTTTCGTCCGGCGGCGTGATGCACGAAGGCAAACTTTCTCTCTTGCTCGGACTAAAAGGAATGCCCGCACTCGCCGAAGAGATCGACACAGTTCGCGATATCATTCTCGCAAGAGAAACCGGAGCTCACATTCACATCGCACATGTCTCGACTAAAGGTGCGATCGAAGCAGTTCGCCGCGCGAAGAACGAAGGCATCAATGTCACGTGCGAAGTTACGCCGCATCACTTCACTCTCACCGACGTCGCGGTCGAAGGCTACGACACAAACACAAAGATGTCGCCGCCGCTTCGCAGCGAAGAGCATCTCGAGGCGATTCTTGAAGGATTGAAAGACGGAACGATCGATGCGATCGCGACCGATCACGCGCCGCACCATGCTGACGAGAAAGCTCTCGAATACGATCGTGCTCCGTTCGGCATCACCGGACTCGAAACCGCGATCGGACTCGCATTCAACCAGCTCGTTCACAAAGGAATTATCGATCTCGCACGTCTCGTCGAACTGTGCTCGACAAATCCGGCGAAGATCTTTCGCTTGAAAGATCGCGGCACACTCAAGCCCGGATCCATCGCCGACATCACCATCATCGATCCGGAATTAAAGTGGACCTATCGAAATTCGGAATCGAAATCGAAATCGCGCAACTCGCCGTTCGATGAACGCGAATTCACCGGCCGGGCAGTCGCAACGATCGTCGGCGGACGAATTGTATACGGCGAAGTCAGGTAAGTCCGATAGAGAATCATTCATATCGAATTCAAGCGGGCGGAAAATAATTTCCACCCGCTCGATGGGCGGATTTACTTTCCTTTTTCTTCTAACGGTCGGAAGAAATGATTGAACGCCTGCCGGCCAACAGCGGTACCTTGCTGAAGTCCATCGACACATGCCGATCTAAAATGGATGCCGCCCCAGATGCGGGATTCGGCACCGTCGATCGCAGCTCCGGAAAAGCTGGTGAACGTACGGGTGAGTGGACCGTTCGGTGGCAATGTCGTCGCGAGCGAGACCGGGTTGATCTCATCCGTCTCGAAGAATCGTTGCAGAATCTCGGCCGAGCCCGCGTCGATACTGCTGTGTCCCGACGAATTATCCGGATAGGGAGGCGTGACCATGTACGACGACCACGTGAGATCTTGTTCGGTTTCCCGATTGCCGTCCGTGTCAGCCGCACGGATCGCCGTTACGGGTCTCCAGAAGGTATAGAAGCGCTTCGCGTCCCAAATCGAGATCAAGCTATCAGCATTTGTGACCCCGAGAAGCGCATACATGCGACCGCTTTCCCACAGATCCAAACCACCACGATCTGCGCCGACCATCATGCCGATCCGTCCCCAGGTGAACCACACCGGACCCGGATACCAGAACCGGGCCGCTTCGCTTTGGTCAATGCTGCGGCTCGTACTTGTCGCCGAGCCATACTCTTTGACTTCGAGAAAGTCGCGTGTGTAGTGAGAGCTCGAGAGCTTGAAGTACGGTCGTGACGGCGGACGAAATCGGTCGCCGCTCTTCATCGTAAACGGCTTGACCGCTCCCCAACACGGTGTCACGAACGGCAAGAAACCGGCCGGCGTCGGACGCCAGTCGCCCGGCAGAGTTCCCGGAACGTACGTCGGACATACTGCTGCCGATCCGTCACCGGAGCGTTCCGCGAGGATCGCTGACGCGGACGCTTCGCCGATCGCGATACCTGCCTCCTTCGCCGGTCCATCGGGAACCGTAGCGAGCAGAGCGTTGTACTCCGTCATCAGCATCCCGATCGTTGTCGGATTTTCGATACGAAGCACGTTGAACCCGGCCGCCGCTATTGCCGCCACCGGCGACGCTGAAGGATCGCCCGGAGTCGCATATGCGTACGATTCGTATCTGGGGTCGATCGAGTTGAGAGCATCGTGAATCGCGATCTGCGTCATCGCGACAATGCGGGTCGTCTGTGTGGCCTGTCGTGCAGCCGCCGTGCTCGATTGAGTCGCTACACGGTTCATTTCCGAAACTGCATCAGCAGTTGCAGACCCTGCGAATGTAGCTAGTAAAAGAAGGGAGTAAGCAATCAGTTTCATTCTCTCAAGATGGGCTTTCATTTTTCCTCCGGGGTTAGCGGTGTTTTCTCACCGTATCCGCGGCCAACGCCCGCGTTCGTCCGGCCACCCGGTTCTACAAATCGCGAATTTTTCAATCTCGTCCTCTTCGAATAAGCCTATGGCGTTCGCAGAATTACGTTCACTTTTGTCTTTTCGCACTTACGCTATTCTGAAAGTTCATGTGTGTCGTTAGATTTGGAATCAATTGGTCATCAAAATAACCTCAAAGAGGTTAAGCCGTGTGATTCCATAGTCTACGAACTTGAAGAACTTCTACTCGACCTTTCGCCGCTCGGTCTAAACCGCGACGGAGAATACGAAATACCGATTGATGTTTCATAGACACATCCTCAAGATCGAGAAAAGAACCGTAATTCTCGTGAGCTCTATCCGGGCAAAGCCGTAGCTTGACCTGACTGCCCAAGGTGTCTTCCCAGTTTCTGAAAACTAATACGACCGGCGCTTGTTTTGCGCGCCCTGCTCTGTCCGTTTAGGGCGAATACGCTGACGGAATGGGTTTGTCGCCCGCTAAGCCGAACTGTTGAATCGATACTCCATTGGAGCCGTGCAACGAATACCAAGTTCCGTTTCGAAATACAGCCGCGTCCGTTTTTCCATCACCGTCATAATCCGCCGGTGCCGGAATGTCGGTCGATATTCCCCATTGGAATGCGCGGAAGCCGGACGTGCTTTGCTGGATGTACCAAATTCCGTCGCGATACACCCCGAAGTCAGCTTTGCCATCGCCATCGTAATCGCCGACGACCGGACTGTCCGTCAATATGCCGAATTGGACAACTGTATATCCCAGACTCGAGCGGTTGAGGTGCCATTGACCATTTCGATAGATGGCTTGATCGATTCGTCCATCACCATCGAAATCCGCCGGAACCGGTTTGTCATTCGAGAGACCGAAATTTACGACCGAGGTATGATCGGTCGAAAAGTCGTACATCCACCAAACTCCGTTGCGATAGACAGCAAGCTCATCCCGGCCGTCGCCGGTGTAATCGGCCGGAACGGGAAGATCGCCCGCTACTCCGAATTGGACCGCGAAAACGACGTGGTCGGAGCTATTCATCCGCCACCACACGCCGTCACGAAAAACCGCAATATCAGTTGAGCCGTCGCCGTCGAAATCGCCGGGAGTGAGTTTGTCGGTTGAGTGTCCGAACTTGATTGCGGAAAAGCCGTTCGTCGAACGATTGAAATACCAAGTTGAGTCGTTCGGCCGGAAGACAGAAATATCCGAACGACCGTCTCCGTCAAAATCGAATGGCGTATTCGTCGAGGCGAGAGGCTGCCACGAAGGGTTGGTATTTCTCCCGACGCCGCTGGTCAGTTGAAGGTATCCAGTGCCGTCGACATTTTTTACAACTATTTCTTTTGTTGGATCAAACTCTGAGTGCAGCGCAAAAACGATCTTTCGGCCATCGGGCGAGAAGCTCGGTGCAAACCGATAGAATGAACATGGACAGAATCCACCATCGAAACGTTCTCGATTTCTGCCATCGGCGTCGGCAATCGAAATATCCTGCTCACTAAACATATTGTCGTAGACGTAAACCATCTTATTTCCACCTGGCGACCACCGCGCATAACTGACGTTCCCTTCGCCGGGCAAATACTGAAAGTCGGTGCCGTCGGGTTTTATGGTTGCGAGAGCGCCGTCGGGATCTACGAACAGAATTTTGGAACCATCGGGTGACCACGCCGAACCGAAGCTTCCCGATCTCAGCGTATGACGTTCACTTCCATCCGGATTGACGGTGAAGATAGTGATTCCGTCGTTGAATGCGATACGGCTTCCGTCCGGAGACCAACTTATAGATGGAAAACCCGGATCAGTTTGGAGAGGTGTGATCTCGACTCTGTTTGTTCCGTCTGCATCCATTCGGAATATCGCGTAATCGCCGGACGGTTTTTGACTCGCGAAAGCGATCTTAGTTCCGTTCGGAGACCAGGCAGGATAATCGTCAACGATGGCGTTGTTCGTCAGTCGCGTTTGGTTCGTGCCGTCCGCGTTCATCACGTAGATCTCGCGGTTGCCGTCGCGATCGCTGGTAAACGCTATCTTGCCATTGCGATGCAGGTTGGCACTTGCCGCGATCGCAAACATAAGGATGAGAAATAATGTCTTCATAGACCTGCCTTCAGGACGGACATTTTTCGCCGTCGTTTCAAACGCAAGCGGCGGTCGACTTAAGATCGACTCGCTGCTGCCTGGAGCTTTATTGATGTACTCCGCTGATCGGAATATCAGTGCTCAAACCAAACTGCTGATAGCTGACGCTTCCGTTGGAACTTCGAAGTATGTACCACGTCCCGTTGCGATAGACCGCGATGTCCGTTCGTCCGTCGCCGTCGTAATCCGCCGGAGCCGGAATGTCCGTTGAGATTCCCCACGGCAAGGCACGGAAACCGGCCGTGCTTTGCTGTACGTACCAAGTCTCATCCCGGTAGACTGCGAGGTCCGCTTTACCATCACCATCGTAGTCGCCGACCACGGTGCGATCACTCGGGAGACCGAACACGGCAACCGTGTATCCGAGATTAGATCGATTGAGATGCCATTCGCCGTTTCTGTAAACTGCCTGATCGACTCTTCCATCGCCGTCATAGTCGGCCGGCACTGGTTTGTCGGTCGCGAGTCCGAAGTCGACACGAGAAGCCTCATTGTTCGACAGGTCCAGCATCCACCATTGGCCGCTTCCATAAACGGCGAGTTCGTCCCTACCATCGCCGTTGTAATCCGCCGGAACCGGACGATCGCCTGGTAACCCGAACTGGAATGCGGAAACGACGTGATCGGAACTGTTCATCCGCCACCACGTGCCATCACGAAACACGGCGATGTCGGTCGCGCCGTCGCCGTCGAAGTCGCCCGGCGTTATGTTGTCGGTTGAGAGTCCAAATTGAACCGCGCTGAAACCGTCCGTCGAGCGATCGAAATACCAAACTCTGTCTGCCGGTCGAAACACTGAAACGTCCGAACGTCCGTCTCCATCGAAATCCGCAATAGCATGCCTCGGAGCGAGCAGAAAGCGGGCGAGAGCAAACTTACGGTTCGACCCACCGACTACTACTGCTCGACCTAATCTATCGAGCGCCATTCCATATGCGTTGTCGTTTGTGTATTCGAAGTCGACGGTAGACTTGCCGTCGCCGCCTCCGAACGTATTGTCGAGGGATCCGTTCGGATTAAATCGCGCGAGTGCAAAATCGTAGTTCGAACCGTTGTAGGAAAATCCGGAGGCTGCGATCTTTCCATCCGGCTGGATCGCCACCGAGCTTAGGACAGTGTTATGTGACTTGCCGTAGATGTACGTCGTCGCCTTACCGTCGCCATCAAACCTCGGATCGAGCGATCCGTTCGTGTTGTACCGCACGATAGCGAATTGATCGCATGCCTCATCAAAAATCGGTGAAATGCAGCCCCCAAGGACGATCTTTCCGTCGGACTGAATCGCGACGTCACCGCCGAAGTCGTCCGCATTTAAGTCCGTAGTTACAATGCCGTCTCCGTCAAACGAAAGATCCAGGGAGCCGTTGGAGTTGTATCGTGCGACGGCGAAGTCCGGACCGCTGTCCGACGAGTAGGAATTACCCGCTAGTACGATTTTCCCATCAGATTGAATGGCCGCCGATGACGCAGATGCGTAATGACCAGTCGGCATTTCCGCAATGCCGCCGTTACCGAACGTAGTGTCGAGGGAACCGGTCGAATTGAAACGGACCAGCGTGAAGTTGGAGGCGGCAATTACAAACTTTCCGTCCGGTTGGATAAGTAGCGATTGGGGAACAACGTAGGAACCGAATATGGTTGTTACAGTGCCGTCGTTACCGAACGAAGTATCCGGAGACCCGTCTTGGTTATAACGAATGAGTTCAAGGTAATAAATTGAATATTCATCCTCGTAACTACGGACCGATACGATTTTCCCGTCGGCTTGGATCGCGAGGTTCGCCCATCCCGCTATTATTCCTGTACCGCCGAACGTCGTGTCACGTGTGCCATCAACGTTATATCGGACAATACCGCCGGCTCCGCCCACTACTATCTTGCCGTCCCGCTGAATTGCAACATCATTTAGCGGCGGGTTTGCATAGAAAAGAATCTCTGTCCTTACGATTCCGTCGGCATCGAACGCGTCATCAAGAGTGCCGTCTGTCCCATATCGAGCAAGAATCCAATTCCCTGTACTTGCATAGCTGCCGCCCGCAGAAACAACCTTTCCGTCGGGCTGAATCGCCACTGAATAGAACTGATCATAAAGCGAGTCTCCTTCTATCGGTGTGATAACGATGCCTCTAGATCCGAAAAACGGATCAAGGGATCCATTCGAATTGTAGCGGACGACGGCACAGTCAAGATTATTCTGATTGTGACTGTATCCGGCAGCCACGATCTTCCCGTCAGTGCCTATAGCAACCGAATTCGCACCACTCAACAATGAGGAAAGTTGCGTTGTTACGGTGCCGCCGTTACCAAAGCTTGAGTCGAGCGTGCCATCGGTCTCGTACCGGGCAAGGCCAAACGTATTGCCGCTACGTCCGGCGGCGACGATCTTCCCATCGGACTGGATCGTAATGTCGTTTGCCCCATCGGACATGGCATCGTTATTAATATTCGTAGTCACGACGCCATCGGAACTAAACGATGGGTCCAGCGAGCCATTCGCCGTATATCGCACAAGAGTAAGTTCGAACCCGTTCATAACGCCCATAAACGCCTCGCCGGCAACTACTATCTTTCCATCCGATTGAATAGCGACTGAACGAGCATTACTGGCGGTACCCGATTGGCCGGGCGGGGGGATGCCCACGGGTGTGGTGACTTTACCGTCAAGGTCGAACGTTACGTCGAGAGAACCGTCTGGGTAATAGCGAGCGGTCGCAAAACTTTCGGCGAACGTCACATGATCGAAAACATATCCCGATACGACGAGCTTTCCATCAGCGGCGATGGCAACGGAACGTCCCTCCGCATAGACGTCACCGAACGAGGTTCCTACCCTACCGTTATTGCCGAACGTCGTATCGATTGAACCGTCCGGATTGTATCGGATGATGGCAAACCCCGTCTGGGTACCCGCGACCACGATTTTCCCGTCGGTTTGAATGGCGACAGCATATGCAATACCGTCCTCGCTCGTGACCTCGCCGCCGGTGCCGAAAGTATTGTCGAGTGAGCCGTCCGTGTTATAACGAGCAACACTGAATCCAAAACCGCCGGCACCTGCGACCACGATCTTGCCATCCGTCTGAATTGCCACGCTGTACGCCGGATCCGGTCTGCTCGACAAGAAACCGTCAGTCAGTTTTCCGTCACCGGAAAACGTTGGGTCGAGATCTCCATCTGATGCTTTAACATTGATCGCACCGAAACCTATCGTCGCTAGTATCGCCAAAATACTTATCAGCCTTTTCCACTCAATAATTTGTTTCATAGCTTTCACCTCAGTCTCGATCCAAAACGCGAATTTTGCCGGCGACTCCGAATTTGCATCGCCATTGGGCCCCGTTGTCGTGTCTAGAAATACACTGATGACCGAATGCCGATAGTTAATTGCTTCGGAGGGACCTAATGTGCTGACACACACGATCTCTAATTTGATTGCTTGTAAAAGTGTCGGCTGTTATACTTCGCAGGCATTTTGTCCATCCCCCGAAAGTTCTAACAACCGACGTATTGCACGTGCGAAGTCACGGTAGACGCTGGAGGTTGGACATGTCTTTGGAGAATCTTCCTAGTTTTTTCCTAAATTTGTTCGAGGGTGATGTGAACGGTGAAGCTACGCATTCCTACGAATTTAAGTCGTTCCGACTTGATCTCGAAGAGCGCCAGCTTCTGCGAAACGGCACAGCCCTGCCGCTCACGCCAAAGGCGTTCGACGTGCTCGCGACGCTGGTCGTAAGAAGCGGTCACTTGGTCGAAAAGGACGACCTGCTGAGGTCGGTGTGGGGCGAATCGTTTGTCGAGGAGGCAAACGTTGCGCGGATCGTCCACACGCTCCGGCGAATACTCGGCGAGGACGAGAACGGCAACAAGTTTATTGAAACGGTGCCGACAAAAGGCTATCGGTTCGTCGCGGACGTCACGCAAGTATTCGATGAACCGTCAACTTCCGCTGTCGTAGCACAGTCTCCGCCAACGTCTCTTGATACGGTGCGACCGCCGTCCGTACCAGTCGACGACGAGCCCGCTATCTACTCAAAAAGAAATCCCAGAATCGTTCTATTCGTCGCCGGATTTGCGACTGCGATCTCGTTGATCGTCGTCCTTTCATTCGACTTTCAATGGGGCTCGGCGGGAAACAACGCCGCCGTCAAAACTATCGCCGTCCTGCCTCTTCGAGCCCTGAACGGAGACGACCGTGATCCGCTTTACGATCTCGGCATCGCCGACTCCCTGATCAACAGACTGAGCTCCACTAAGGGCCTTCTTGTCCGACCATTGAGCTCCACTCGGCAATATGAGGAGTCTGAGATCGATCCGGTCGCCGCGGGAAAAGAGCAGAAGGTCGATTACGTGCTCGCTTCGAACTATCAGATCCAGGAAGGGAAAATAAGGATCACCTCGCAACTTATTAATGTAGGTAGCGGAAAAACTGAAGAGACCTACAAGACCGAGAAAGAAATTTCGAAAGCTTTCGAACTGCAGGACGCTTTCGCCGTGGAAATCGGAAACCGACTCATGTCCCGCTTCGCCTTGCATTTGTCTGGCGATCCATCGCGTCGCGGAACTACAAACGAAGAAGCTTATCGACTTTATCTTCAGGGCATGAGCCTGTATGACCGAAGGAGCAATGAGAACGCGAAATTGTCGGTGCGGCTCCTGGATCAGGCGGTTCAACTTGAACCGACCTACGCTCTTGCCTGGGCCGGAGATGCGCACGCCCATCGCTATCTAGGAAACATGGTTCGCAACACCTCCTCCAGCCTGGACGAGGAATACAAGAAATCGATCGAAGCGGTGAACAGAGCTTTGGCTCTCGATCCCAATCTCTCCGAAGCTCATAGCGCTCTATGTGAAAACAAGTACATGTATGAGTTCGACTCTCCGGGTGCAGAGAGCGAATGTAAACGCGCTTTGGAGCTCGATCCTAATTCGGCACTCGCCCACGATATCTACTCGCGGTTTCTGTCGTGGGCGGGCCGGCATGCAGAGGCTATAGCCGAGAGCGACATTGCCATCGAACTCGAGCCGACCTCGCATTTTTTCAAGCGTAACCTTGGAATGCATTTATTTTATGCACGGCGATACGATGACGCCGTACTCCAGCTCAGGCGGGTGATCGAGGTCGACAAGGAATTCGGAAATGCGTATCAATGGCTTTCCAGAATATTCGTGGTGCAGGGCAAAGAGACCGAAGCTTTCGAAGCGTGGATGGACTTCTTTTCAAGATCATCCGGAAAGAATCCCGAAGCGACTCAGGCCTACAACACCGCCTTTCAAACATCCGGTTACCGGGGCTTTTTGCTTGAACGGATGAAGCGATTCGACGAAAGCAGTCAGGGGCTCTTTCAAGGAGCGGCCTATGCCGCGGAACTTGGCGATAACGATCGAGCTTTCGATTATCTTGAGAAATCGCTTGAACGCCGGGAGGGCTGGATGATGTCGATGAATGTCGACCCGCGTCTGGACACGCTGAGAGATGATCCGAGGTATATTCGCTTATTGGAACGAGTCGCACCCCGCTGAGAAATATCGTCAGTTCAATGAAACGTGAAGATCTCCGAAAGGCAGTTCTCGCTCTCCTTGGATCCATCTTGCTGGCTTTTTGCGCGACGCCCGCAGTATCTCAATCACAGGCTTCTGACGGACAGATCGAAGGCACGGTTACCGATGAAAATTCGGCCGGTGTCCCGAGCGCAATTATCACGGCTACGAATAAAGATAACGGCGTAACCCGAATCGTCACTACCGATGAGTCGGGCCTTTACCGTTTTTCCATCCTCACCCTCGGCTCGTACACGGTCACGGCGGAAGCACCGAATTTCAAAAAGGTCTTTCGTGACGGTCTCACCCTTACGACGGGTCAGAGTCTCACCGTCGATTTTATTTTGCCGCGCGGAAGTCTCCACGAGGTGGTCACGGTTTCCGGCGATAGCTCCATCGCAGACGCGGGCAAGACCGACCTCGGTCGTGTGATGAACACGCGCGAGGTCCAGAACCTTCCTTCCCTACAGCGAAATCCGTACTCATTCGGACAGTTGCATGTGAATGTCAATGGACGCCCCGGACGATTGGGCGCATTTGCGAATTACAATGTGAACGGCTATCTGCGCCGGATAAATTATTTGCTTGATGGCAATACCAACACCCAGGGTGATCAGCCCTCGATCCGGTTCATGTTCATTTCTGAAACTTACGTCAGTGAGATCCAACTCGTGACGAACGGTTTTGCTCCTGAGTTCGGGAATACTCCCGGTCTGATCATGAATGTCGTCACGGCCAACGGCACTAACGATCTTCACGGAACCGCCGCGTATGCCTTTCGACTTCCATCCTTTTACACGCGACCTTTCTTTTACCGCGGCTCGGAGTTGCCCGATAACCGCTCCAACATTCTTACGGCAACGATCGGCGGTCCGATCCTCCGCGACCGCTGGCATTATTACTTCGGCGTAGATATACAAAATAAGGACGACAAAGCGACCTCGCAGCGGCTCATCACGATCCGCGAAAGCGATAAGGCGCGACTGATCGCTGCCGGACTTCCCGCAAGCATATTCCCCGCTGCGATCCCGAGCGTGGCCCGCGGCAAATTTTTTATCGCTAGAACCGACGCACAACTTAGTGAGTCGACTCACCTCGCGATCCGCTTCAATCACTCGGACTCCGAATCCGACAATTTCACTCTTGGCGGTTTGAACACACTGGAGCGGACCTCCAATGCCTCGAGTACTGACTATTCGATAGCGGCCCAGTTGGCTTTCTTCACGCCGCAAATATTGAACGAGTTTCGATTCCAGTACGGCCAACGTGGCGAGAGCCGCCCATGTCTCAGCGAATTTTCCGGAACGGGTCCGACAATAACGATCACGGGAGTAGCAAACTTCGGATCGCCGATCTGTCCCCCGGGCGTATCTCCACCGCTACGGATCACGCAGTTTCAGGACAACCTGACCTATATTCGGGGAACTCATGCTTTCAAGGTCGGAGGCGGTCTGAATTTTTATGATTGCACAGACCGTATATCGCTGTATTCAAGTTACACTTTTGCGACGATCGACGATTACTTGAACACCCGAGCGGGAACGATTCTACGGCAAGGCAACTATTCGCATTACGACGAGGTTTTTGGAGATCCACAAATAACTTACAAAACAGCGTACTGGAATTTTTTCGTTCAGGACGATTGGAAGCTGACGCGCCGGCTCAAGATAAATTACGGTATGCGGTACGACCTTTACACGCCGCCTGCCGCGAATCCCAATTCACCGTTTCCCTATTCCCAGAGATTCAATCGTGACACTAACAACTTTGCTCCTCGGATCGGAGTCGTGTACGCATTACGGAACGGCAGGCTGCCGACGGTGCTACGATTCGGCGCCGGGATCTATTTCGATCAGCCGGCGTTAAAAATGTATTCGCGCGCGTTACAGAATAATGGCGACCTTCGGATCGTTCGCGTCGGCTTTCAGCGGGACGATCCGCGGGCTCCGGCTTTCCCGAATTCTTTTTCTTCTACGCTGCAACCGAGCGCGGGATTGCCCGCTCAGGATATCGATACCGTCTCACCCGACTTCGTGAATATGTACGCGATCCACGCCAACGTTCAACTCGAACAGGCCCTGACGAGCGATCTTTCCGTCGCCGTTGGTTTCGTGCATTCGTCAGGTCGGCATCTCTCGGTTTACAGCAACATCAATCCGATAAATCCCGATCGTTTTCTGTCGGACGGCCGCGGTGTTTTTAGCTCCATCGTGTCGGCGGCGACGCGGCGTGATCCGCGATTCAACGTTATCCTGATGCCCGATTCGAGCGGTACGTCGAGGTACGATGCGCTGAATTTACAACTGACTCAGCGACTCTCGCACGGGATCCAATTCGCCGTTGGTTATACACTTGCGAAAGCGACCGACAACGCGCCTGAACAGAACGCGATCACTCAGACCATTCAGGGCCTCGTACTTTCGGATCCGAATAATCGTCGGCTTGATCAAGGAAACTCGTTCGCGGACCAGCGTCACACGTTCTTCATGAGCGCCGTCGCCCATCCAAGTTTTCATGCGTCGAACCCGTCGCTAAACTACCTCTTGAATCACAATCAAATCGGTTTGATCGCAACCGCGAACAGCGGCGAGCGTTTCAATATCGTCTCGACCACCGATGTGAACAACGACGGAGTTTTCGGAACCGGTATCACGAACGCGGACCGGCCGGTCGGCATCACTCGTAATTCGGGAAAAACTCCGCCGCAATACAACGTCGATCTGCGGTACTCGCGTTTCTTTGTCTTTACGGAGCGCTACAGGCTCGAGGTCTACGGCGAATTTCAGAATGTCTTCAACATCAAAAGCATCGTCCAGTACAACAACGTTTCGGTGATCACGGATCCGGTGACGGGAGAGATGATCGGACCGCTTCCGGATTTCGCGGCCCGGAATCAATCGACCGCGCAGGAAAGCAGGCAGTTTCAGGCCGGACTCAAATTCTACTTCTAGGCTCATCGCCAAAATCGAGCAAACGATCGGCATGCTATAATTTCCCTCTTTAAGGTCTAACTTCAAGAGGTGCTGAACTTTACATGGAATGGATTTCTGATCCGCAGATCTGGATCGCATTTTTGACACTCACCGTGCTCGAGCTCGTGCTCGGCATCGATAACGTAATTTTTATCTCGATCCTGTCCGGCAAACTGCCAGCCGAACAGCAGGCGCGCGGGCGATTCATCGGATTGACTCTCGCACTCGGGATGCGGGTGCTGCTTCTGCTTTCGTTGTCGTGGATCATCGGGCTCACTGAACCTCTCTTCAATGTCTTTGGGAAAAACATCTCGGGTCGAGATCTTGTACTGCTCATCGGCGGACTTTTCCTTATCGGAAAAAGTACACACGAGATCCATGGCTCGCTCGAAGGCGAGGAGGGCCAGGGATCGAAAAGGGTTTATTCTTCGTTCACGAGCGTGATCATCCAGATCACTTTGCTCGACATCGTATTCTCGCTCGACTCCGTGATCACCGCCGTCGGCATGGTCAACAATCTTTGGATCATGATCTCGGCCGTCATCGTCTCTATCGTCGCGATGATGCTTTTCGCGGGTCCGATCGGAGCTTTCGTCCAACGACATCCGACGATCAAAATGCTGGCGCTTTCATTTCTGCTTTTGATCGGTGTGACGCTCGTCGGCGAAGGTATGGGCCAGCATATTCCAAAGGGCTATATTTATTTCGCGATGGCGTTCTCGGTACTTGTCGAGATCTTGAACATGAGACTTCGAAAGAAGACAGATCCGGTACAGTTGCACAACGCGTTTTCGGACGAAGACGAGAAGGCGGCGATAAAGTAAATCGAAAAAACCAAATGAAAAGATTTTTGATCACCATCTTCATGCTCTTGATGTTCGCCGCGTCGGCCGTTGCGCAAAATGACATTCACGCGATCGACTTTAAGAACTTCACATTTTCACTTAAATGCCTCGGAGACACAGCCGACAAGATCACGGTCATAAACGGCGAGTATTCTAAGGAGACGCAGGAAGACGGTTATGTAGATCGTTTCTACGTGAAGGTTTTCGAGATCGCGTACGGCGACGTGACCGGCGATGGCAAGGACGACGCGATCGTTCTCACCGTCTGCAACACAGGCGGCACCGGAAACTTTTCCGAGGGAGTGATCTATTCGATGAAATCCGGCAAGCCTTCGCTCATCGCACGCATTCCCGGCGGAGATCGTGCGGACGGCGGATTGCGAACGGCTCGTGCGGAAAAAGGAGTTCTTGTCGTCGAGAGCAACGAAGAAGGCGAGCAAGGCGGTCTTTGCTGTCCGGAGTTCATCATCACGACTCGTTACAAAGTCGCGGCAGGAAAACTTTCGCAATTGGGCCGGACGAAGGAACCGATCGATCGAGCGGAGCGAATAACTTTTGAGAAAGGAAAATCCGGAGCGACTTTCACGGCGAATGTTGGTGGCAGCGATTCGAAGAAGTTCGTCGTTGGTGCTCGAGCCGGGCAGACCCTCATGGTATCGGTCGGCAGCGAACGTTCGGCGGTCCGACTGATCACCGCCGCACGCGTGACCGAAGGCGAGCACAAATTCAGCGCGGTCTTGCCGAAGAGCGGTGATTATATCTTTGAAGTAAGCAACGAATCGGCGACGGAAGACGAGATCACGATCACAGTAAAGATCCAGTAACGCACGGCAGATGCGACTGGACCGCAGGCATCCCTGCCTGCCCGCCGAGGCTTCCGAGGGCGTGAACGTTTGTGGTTCGACAAGACAGAGACTGACATCGGCCGAAGCGGCGATGTCGGGCAGGCAGGGATGCCTGCGGTCCAGTCCGTTGGCGATCGCCGCGGCTTAACGTTTATGAAAATTATTTCACTTCTGCTTGCAATGGTTCTTAGCACACCGCTTGTGATTCTGCCCCATACATCCGCTGAATACGATCTCGTCATAACAAACGGTCGCATCATCGACGGCACAGGTAATCCGTGGTTTCGGGGATCGATCGGGATCAGAGATGGAAAGATCGTCAAAGTCGGACGCGTCGACGTTAGCAAAGCGACGCAGGTTATCGATGCACAGAATCAGATCGTCGCACCGGGATTCATCGATGTTCACACGCACGTCGAAGACATTTTCGGAAATCCGAATGCGGAGAATTTTGTTCGCATGGGCGTGACTTCCCTCATCACCGGAAACTGCGGCGGATCGGAAACCGACGTCGGCGAATTTCTCGGACGCTTCAAGGACAAACCGCTCGCCGTAAATCTCGCAACACTGATCGCACACGGATCGGTTCGTGCGAAGGTGATGGGACTCGACAATCGCGCACCGACTCCCGAAGAGCAGCAGAAGATGAATGCAGTCGTCGAGCAGGCGATGAAAGACGGTGCGGTCGGACTTTCGACGGGGCTGATCTATCTTCCCGGGACGTTCGCGAAGACGGAAGAGGTTGTTGAACTCGCGAAGGTCGCGTCGAAATACGGCGGGACATACGCCAGTCACATCCGAAATGAAGAGGCTCGCGTGGTCGATGCGATAAACGAAGCGATCAATATCGGTGAGCAAGCAAGAATGCCGGTCGAGATCTCGCACTTCAAGATCTCCGCGAAATCGCTGTGGGGAAAGTCGCCGATGACGATCGGTCTTGTCAAAGCGGCGCGGGATCGAGGTCTGACAGTAACGGTCGACGAATACGCCTACGCTGCGTCGTCGACATCACTCGATTCGCGTATGCCGAGCTGGGTGCTCGCCGGCGGTCGAGCCGAAGGAAGAAAACGATTAGCCGACGCGGCAACTCGTACAAAGGTTTTTGATGAAATGAAGCAGGAGCTCAAGGAGCGAGGTTTCAAAGATTACAGCTATGCGTACGTCGCGAGCTATCGCGCGAATGCAGAGTTTAACGGGAAGAACATCGCCGAGATCACACAGCAGGTTCGCGGAAAGAAGAAAGTCGATGATCAGATCGAGCAGATTCTTGAGATGTACGACAAGGGCGGAGCGTCGATGGTCTACCGATCGATGAACGAAGAGGACGTCCAGAACATCATGCGCCAGCCGTTCACGATGATCGCTTCGGACAGCGGAGTTCGAGAATTCGGCGCTGGTGTGCCGCATCCGCGCGGGTACGGAAACAATGCTCGGGTGCTCGGACATTATGTCCGTGAGCTGAAAGTTGTGACGTTAGAAGACGCGATCCGAAAGATGACTTCCCTACCGGCGCAAACCTTCAACCTTCGCGATCGAGGCCAGATCCGCGAAGGCTTCGCAGCCGACATCGTGATCTTTGATGAAACAAAAGTCGGTGACAAGGCTACATTCGAGCAACCGCATCAATACGCCGTAGGATTTTCGTCGGTGATCGTTAATGGGAAGATCGTGTTTGATGGGACGAAAATGACGGGTGTGATGTCGGGAGTGCCGTTGAGGCGAATGGCTGACTAAATTTGGCTGTCGGTTCGAGACAAAAAGCTCCACTCCTTCTGAAGGAGAGTGCCGAGCTTTGCGAAGCGGGGTTGTTCTCTTAATCACGTCGACTAAATCAGAAAAATAAAGACTCTCCTCCTTCCGAAGGAGGGGTGCCGAGGCTTTGCGAGGCGGGGTGGTTCTCTCGCGCCTCGCATTCGGCAACTACGGTCCAACGTGAGTGTGTAGCTTGAACCACCCCGTCAGCCGAAGCGGCTGCCACCGCTCCTTCGGAAGGAAGGGAGTTTTTTTCTTATTAACTTCTATTGACTGTTGCGAAAACGTTTCCAAGAGGTGCTTCGAACATTAGATCTTCTCGCGTCACAGGATGTCTCAAACTCAACTTCCACGCATGCAAACACAATCGCCCGAATTCGCTTCCGCCTCGTGATACGTCGCCGACGATCGGATGGCCGATCGATGCGCAGTGGATACGCAACTGATTCGTGCGGCCGGTGACGGGTTCAAGTTCTAGCAGCGTCGTTCGTTCGTTTCTTTCCAAGACACGGAAAAGCGTCTCGGCGTGTTTGCCGCCTTCCTTCACATCCCAGCGCTTTTCATCGGCGAATCTTCCGATCGCTGCATCGATCGTTCCTTCATTCTTCTTGACTAAACCATCGACGAGAGCGAGATATTTTTTCTCCACGTATTTCTTCTGGAACTGGCGCGACAGAGATCGATGAGCTCGAATCGATTTTGCGATCACGATCAGGCCGGATGTTTGTTTGTCGAGACGATGGACGAGACCAGGCCTGATGATTTGGGAATTGGGATCTGGGATTTGGGAATTTATGTGCTTATCTTCTGAAGCTGGATCAGATGTTTCGATATGTCCTGAGTCGAAATCCCAAATCCCAGATCCCAAATCCCAAATCGCGGCATTTAAGTGAAAGACGAGGGCGTTAAGAAGTGTTCCGTTCTTATCGCGATTCGTCGGATGCACCAACATTCCGGCCGGTTTGTTCACGACTACGAGATGGGCGTCCTCAAAAACGATGTCGAGCGGAACATTCTCCGGCCGCATCGAGTTCGCCATTGTCGGGTCGAGCTCGATCTCAACGAAATCTCCGCCTCTGACCCGAAATCCGACGTTCTCGAGCCGTCCGTTAACTTCGCATCGTTCTTCCTTAATGACCCGGCGGAGATACATCCGACTAAGCCCTGGGAACTGTCCAAAGAGGTAATCTTCGAGTCGTGTGCGAGGAACGCCGTTGGTAATTTGAATCT
>QHXR01000013.1:94374-119606 GCA_003223025.1 Acidobacteriota bacterium | reverse complement strand
CCACTCGGGAAGCTTTACCCAATCCAAAGAGCTTCCGAGAAGAAAAGACGCGAGGTTCGGGTTCTCGTGAGTGCGGTCGTAGCCGACAAGCTCGACGTACGCGCGACCGGCGGTCGGCCTGCTACCGACACTTCCGTTCACGCGGCAAGCACCTTCCCAATATACGATCATCGTCGATCCACGCGTGTCGAGCTCCTGGTCGGTCATGGCCGGCGTAATGGTCAGATCGATGTCATGCGACGGAACCGTCACTTTCCATCCGGACGGATATACGACGCCTGTCCTCGGACTAGTCCACTCTCCGGTCGGAGCGATCGAAAACTCCGTAGACGAGAGCGTGACGCTCGAGCCGTCCGCGCGGACGAATGTTCCGCTCGAGAACGGTGAGATATCTCCGGCACTGTTACGAAGTTGATAGCACATCAGCTCGGTGTCATCGTCCAACTGAATCGAAAACCAGTCCCATCCTTTTTGATTTTCCGTCGGCGTCCATGTTCCGAACTCGCGGTCCATCCAGGCAGATCCGGTGAAGTGCTCGGTCACACCGTTCTCCGTCAGATCGCCTTCGAGGTTCATCCGCGTGTAAGAAAAATATCTCGAAGCCTCGCCCTCGTCTTTGAAGGACACGCCGTCGCGGCCATTGAGCACGACATCTTTCGCCGGCCTCAGAGTCGCTCCGAAGGTCGTGTCCGTACCGATCGATGCGCCAACTACGTGATCGCCGTGTGCTTCGCGAACGGTCCAGTCACCGAGACGAAGATAGTAGTGCTCCTCGCTCGCCGATGCCGGCATATCGAGTGCTCCGTTCGTACTTTTGCGATGGGCGTAGATAAATCTTTTGCGTGTGATATCCGTGATAGCGAAATGCGCGAAGTAGAATGGATTTCCCAGGAGCCGGAGCGGTACAAGAGAGAACTTATCGAGATCGGTTCGCCGTTTGAAAAAGACCAACTCGAACCCGAATTCGCGTCCTGAATCAGTCGTCGCCTGGCCGGTGTAGTACCACCATTCGGTTTGTGCATCCGAGTGAGCTGCGAGATCGCGAGGAAGCGAGACCGGCGTGTGCTCGGTGCCGTCCCTCAGCGTGGAGGCCTTGCCGTAAAACGTCTCGGTGACTGCGTCGAATGCGAGCCGTGCGGCTTCGCGAGTGTCTTGCAAGAGCGTATCCAATGAAAATCCCATACACGTGATGTTATCGCTTTCGAAGCATTGCGTGAAACGGTTTCACTCCGCCAAGATAATGGAAACAATTCTTATAGACTCGATCATTTCATACGCACCGCCGCGAGCGCCTTCTGTCCCGGGAGAATATCGGTTGAATCTCGCGCACCCGATGGGGGGCCGTCGAACACGTACGCGATCTCGCCGTGCTGCGTCGCATCAAGCCCGGCGATCTCGTCCGTTGGGCTGACCCGCAATCCGATGATCACATCGACGAACTTAAGGATCGCGAATGTGCCGACAGCGCCGAGCAGAGCCGCGATCGCGATGCCCGCGATCTGATTGACGATCTGCGACGAATTGCCATCGATCAATCCGACGGGATTTTCTCCAAAGATCGGATTGATGAGACGGGTCGCAAACAATCCTGTCGCGATCGCTCCGATCGTTCCCCCGATTCCATGTATGCCAAACACATCGAGCGTGTCGTCGTAGCCGAAGAACTTCTTCACTTCGACGACCATGACGTAACACGCGGAACCGGCGAGCAGACCAATGATGATTGCCGACATCGGCGAAACAAATCCGGCCGCGGGCGTGATTCCGACAAGTCCCGCGACAGCGCCGGAGATCGCGCCTATCGCCGTCGGCTTTCCATTCTTAAACCAATCGATAAGCGTCCACGCGAGCATCGAGCTCGCGGCAGCAAAGTGCGTCGTGACAAAAGCGTTCGCTGCGAGAGCGTTTGCCGAAAGGGCGCTTCCCGCGTTGAATCCGAACCAGCCGAACCACAACAGAGCAGCTCCGATAAGACTAAGCACGGTGCTGTGCGGAGGAGTCGGAAGATCGTGATAATCCACTCGCCTGCCGAGATAGATCGCACACACAAGTGCCGACACACCCGACGAGACATGCACGACCGTTCCGCCGGCGAAATCCAAAGCGGGTATCGATCCGCCGAGCACGGCATTCAAAAATCCGCCCTTGCCCCAGACCATGTGAGCGAGCGGATAGTACACGACTAGAAGCCAAAGACTCGTGAACGCGATCTTCGCGGGGAAGCGAATTCGCTCTGCGAATGCACCCGTAATCAAAGCCGGTGTGATGACAGCGAACATGAGTTGAAAGATCATGAACGTCTGCTGCGGGATCGTAGTCGAGTAATCCGGATTCGGCGCACCGCCGACTCCATTTAAGAACGCGAAGTTGAGGCCGCCGATGAACGCGTTGCCTTCGCTGAAAACGAGGCTGTAGCCGACGAATGCCCACATCAGCGTCGCGATGCCGACGCAGATGAGGCTTTTCAACATCGTCGAGATAACGTTCTTCTGCCGGACGAGTCCGCCGTAAAAAAGCGCGAGGCCCGGAATCGTCATCAACAGGACGAGTGCTGAGCAGAGAAGCACCCAACCATTGTCCGCCGCGGACTGTGCCGAGGCGGCCGCCGTTTCGAGATTCGCGAGGCGACCCGATAGATCATCGGCGAATGCGGCCGTCGGAATCACCAATAAGAGAGCCAAACTGATAGGAACTGTTCCAGTCGCAATTGCCATCGAGTAACTTCCTCCGCGAGTTTTATGAATCGAGCTATTGGCAACAAGCGAGCCGAAGTTAATCGAACGAATTAAGTATTGAAATAATAAAGGATAGGTCGCCCGAGCGGAATCTCGAGTGTGCCGATTCCCGACATATTTGTCGGCGACTCCAAGACCATCAGACGATTTTGGAGGCAAAGTCGCGAGCGACGTTTCCCTAATCGCACCGTCCGCTGGTAAAGTACTGTCTTTCAAAGAACACTCTCAGGCGAAGCGGACAATTTCGTATGCGCGATTCTCTTCAAGTAATCTCGGAAATCAGTGAGCTGATCTCGGGCGGCTCCGATCGACCGCTCAACCTGAATCCGATACTTGATGCCGCAGTCGAGGGGCTCGGGGCAAACAAAGCGTTTTTGTTTCTCAGCCCTTCAGCTGACGAGAAGTCCGCACTTGCCGGCTCCAGCGGCCTCAGCGTCGCCGAATTCAGACGTCTGGATCTGGCGGCGGAAGCTCCGATATTTAAGAGCTCTGCCGGACCTCAAAAGATCGACCGACTCCGTAGCGATGACTCGATCGGATTTCTTGTCGAGCACGATGACGGCGTTCTTATTGCCGCGCCGGTGTCGGTCGCAAAACGAAACTTCGGCATCCTCGGATTCATATTCGAAAAAAGCGTCGATCTGGTTGAGCCGATCGCGGTCATCTCATCCATGATCGCCCAATCCATTCGAATCGAGCGTTCGGTTCACGGCGAGCGGCAGCGATTGATCGACGAGAACTCGCATCTTCGACAAGAGCTAAAAGAGAAGCACGATTTCTCGCACATCATCGGGACGTCGAACCCGATGAAGCACGTCTACGATCAAGTCAGTCAGGTAGCGCGTTCGAACGCGACGGTGCTTTTGCGCGGCGAGAGCGGAACGGGAAAAGAGATGATCGCGAACGCGATCCATTACAACAGTCTTCGCAGCAAGCGTCCGTTGGTAAAACTGAATTGCGCGGCTCTGCCCGACACGTTGATCGAAGCCGAGCTCTTCGGTCACGAGAAAGGCGCGTTCACCGGTGCGGACCGTTTTAAAAAAGGACGTTTCGATTTGGCGGAAGGCGGCACGTTGTTTCTCGATGAGATCGGCGATCTTCCGCTTCAGACGCAGATAAAACTGCTGCGAGTTTTGCAGGAGCGAGAATTCGAGCGGCTAGGCGGAACCGAAACGATTAAGACGAACATTCGCCTGATCACGGCGACGAACAAGAATCTCGAGGAAGCGATCGCGAAGGGAGAGTTTCGCGAAGATCTCTATTATCGTCTGAACGTTTTTACGATATTTCTCCCGCCGCTGCGCGAACGTCGATCCGATATTCTTTTGCTCGCTGAACACTTTCTGGAAAAGTACGAACAGGAACACGACAAGCGGATCAGACGAATCTCGACACCGGCGATCGACATGCTGATGGCGTATCACTTTCCGGGAAATGTCCGCGAGCTCGAGAATGCAATCGAACGCGCTGTTCTCGTCTGCGACGCGAACGTGATCCACAGTCATCATCTTCCGCCGACACTGCAGACTGCTGAGATTTCCGGCACGGTTACGAATCTGACTTTGAAATCTGCGGTCGAAGCGTTCGAGAAAGCGATGATCCAGGACACGCTGAAGTCCACCCGAGGAAATATTGCGAAGGCCGCTCGTCAGCTCGACTCGACGGAACGGATTCTCGCTTACAAGATCAAAACCTACGGGATCGATACTCGGCGGTTTAGAATCGAATGACAACAGTATCTAACCGCAGATCACGCTGATGACGCGGATCAAGAAAATCGTTTTTTAAATATCAGCGTGATCCGCGTTATCTGCGGTTAGTAACCTTAGCGATCTACTGTTCTCAATGAATCCTGATCTCGCGCATCTTACTGACGATCTTCCCGATCCCGACGCGGCTCGGCGCTTTTTGTCGTTAATGGATGATCGTCACCCGCGCGAGAAAACGAAACTGCTAAAAAACAACGGTCTGCTTTCCGATGTGCTGACACTCGCCGCGTACAGTCCGCTGCTTTCGACAACGCTTCTCCAAAACCCGGAATATCTCTGGTGGTTAAATCGAAAAAAGAACTCGCCATCGGTTCGCACCAAAGACGAACTGATGGAAGCGCTCGGGAGATTTCTTCTCACGCATTCGCAGCTCGATCTTCATACTCAGCTCGCGCGATTTCGACGTCGCGAATTACTAAGAATATTTTTAAGCGATGTTCGACGCCTGAAAACTATCGCCGAGATCACCGAAGACATTTCTAATCTCGCGGACGCGATTCTTGAAACGGCGCTTCGGAGCGCCGAGCAGGAGATGGACAGTCTCGGAAAGCTCGGCTCGCGCGAGTTGAACTACGCATCCGACATCGATCTTCTTTTTCTATATTCCGCCGATGGCCAAACGTACGGAACCGGTACGCGTGGTTCGGTGACGAATCGCGAGTACTTTGTAAAGCTTGGCGAAGCCGTCGTTCAACTCGTCGGCAAACAGACCGGCGAAGGTGCCGCGTACAGAGTCGACATGCGGCTGCGTCCGCACGGCCGCGTCGGAGCTCTCGCCATCTCGGTCGATGACGCGGTCCGCTACTACTTGACGGACGCTCGCGATTGGGAACGTCAGGTGTTGATCCGATCGCGTCCGAGCGCCGGTGCGGCCGAAGTCTATAAAGAATTTTTCGAGCAGGTCGAGTCAGTTGTATTTTCTCGCGACGTCACGGTCGAGACCGCACTCGAGTCTGTGCGTCTCTCGAAGCAGCTTATCGATCGCGAGCAAAAACCCGACCTTGGATTCAATGTGAAGCTCGGCCGCGGCGGAATTCGCGAGATCGAGTTCATCGCCCAGGCGTTGCAGTTGGCACACGGCGGACATGATCGATGGCTTCGATCTCCGCATACGCTGATATCGCTTTCGCGTCTTTCTGACAGAGGTTTGATAGGCGAAGCAGAATTAACCGAGCTCTTCAGCGCGTATGAGTTCCTGCGGCAACTCGAACACGTACTACAGATGGAAAGCGGACTGCAGACGCACACCGTTCCGGACGATGATGAACGCCGCCACCTCGTCGCACGACGAATGCAACTTGGATCTGTTGCGGAACTTAATCGTGAGATCGCCAAACATACCGGGAATACACACCGCATCTTCGAACGAGTTTTCGCTTTTGAAAGGGCGACGCGAAAGGGTGATGCACCGATCGAGAAGGTTTCGGATCAGAGAATCGTTAGGGCCGACGACGGTGGCGGCCTCGACTTCCCAAGCCCGCCCGAAGCTTTCGCGTTCACGACAATGGGTGCCCGCGTCGCAACTCTGTTCCGCCGTCATCGCTATCAGTCCGAACTAGAAACCGCGCTCGATCCGGATTCGGATTTTGGCGAGAAGCTCGGACGGTTTCGACGGACATGGTCGATGCTTCAGGCCGAGATCAAGTCTGCCGATCTCGATGGCGAACTGAGCATTCGCGATGCCAAAAACGCACAGACCGCGCTTGCCGAATCGAGTATTGAGACGGCGCTCGAGATAGCAAGACACGAGCTCGAGCAGCGATATCGGACCAAACTCGATTCGCTGCCCATCGGCGTTATGGGACTCGGCAAGCTCGGCGGTGCCGGCGTGGATTATGATTCCGATCTCGATCTCGTGCTTCTATACGATGACGACCACGGCATTATTCCCCGCGACAGCACGCCCGCCGAATTTTTCGGACGTGCGGCCGAGATCTTTGTCACCACGTTATCGAGCATGACGCGTGACGGAAGTATCTATCGTGTCGATCTTAGACTCCGGCCGTACGGAAAGAACGGACAGAGCATAATCGGCGCGCGAACTTTTTCCGATTACATGCGCGGCACGGCGGCGATCTGGGAATGGCTCGCTTATGTAAAACTTCGAGCGGTCGGCGGGGACATGACGCTCGCCGGACGGATCGAGTCTGACGTTCGCGCGATCATCCACTCACAAGCGCTGAGGGTCGATACGTCGGAACTCGCGACCGAGACGAAGCG
The DNA here is from genome assembly GCA_003223025.1 of Acidobacteriota bacterium. GTDB lineage: Bacteria > Acidobacteriota > Blastocatellia > Pyrinomonadales > Pyrinomonadaceae > OLB17. The sequence continues at coordinate 112,882 of QHXR01000013.1, read as the reverse complement.
CGTACGGCTGCTTCTGGAAAAAGAAAAAGCCGGACGACGGCGCTCGAAGGACATCGATATCAAGTACGGAGCGGGCGGAATGCTCGATGTGTACTTTGCGATGCGGTTTCTGCAATTGCGCGATAACGTTCCCGATGACACGGAGGATCGATCGACCGACTCGATGCTCGGAAGGCTCGGCGAACATGGTTCGCTTTCGCCTGACGATTTCGAAAACTTGTTCGACGGCTATCGTTTTCTCGCGAGTCTCGATCATCAACTCCGCCTCACGGTCGGACGCACAACGCGCCTTCCGATCGCAAACCTCAAAGGTCTCGAGTTCATCGCTCAACGCATGAATCTCGAGTCGGTCGATGATCTGCTTGAGAAACTGACCATCCATCGACTAAACATCCGCAACTCGTTCGAACACATACTCGAGACTGCGTTGTGACAGTGGAAAAACTCTAACAGCAAGTTCCTTCGCGGTTCCGATCCTCCTTCAGACTAATCCTTAGAAAGAGAAAGGAGCGCTGATCTATTCAGCCGTCTGAAATCATGAAAAAGCTACGTTGTTCGATGGCGATCATTCTTCTCTCGTGTTTGAGTCTCGCAGCCGTTCCCGTGCGAGCCGCGGCCGAAGCGTTTGAGAATATCGAGTTCATGCAGCCGAACGGAGATAGTCTTCGTGAGACTGACGTCCGCATCGAGTTCGATGACTCGACAATGCGCGTCATCAAGCGTTCGAACCGCGCTGTACTCAAGGAATGGAATTACTCGGATATCGAGTCGGCAGAATATTCGTACACAAAAAATCCGAGATGGAAGACCGGTCTCGGTCTCGGCGCAGCAGCGATACTTTTTCCACCATTACTTTTCATCGCGATCCCCATCGGGTTTACAAAACATCGACGTCACTGGGTGACGATCCGGACGGGCGACGACTACGCAGTTTTTAAAGTCGGAAAAGGAGTCCGCAAACTTTTCATGCCCGCCTTCGAGACGCGAACATCGATTCAGATTCAGGCGCTTGGTGACGATAAGTAGAGTTGCGCGCGTTATGTCCGAGTCTCCATCCGCGCAGTCAAGAAAATGCAAAGCCGATATCCGCGAGACAGAGAACCACCCCGCCTCGCAAAGCCCGGGACAAGACTCCCATCCTTCCGAAGGAGGGGTGCCGAGGCTTTGCGAGGCGGGGTGGTTCTCTGCCTTGCGCATGTCGGACTCTTTTGTGACCTAAACATTTCAGTTCGAAAGCAAATAAATTATGCACAGAACACTTACGCTCACACTCGTTCTTTTCTTCACAGTCGCAGCATTCGCTCAAAACGAGACGATCGACAATAAGACGGTCGTCGAGATGAGCAAGGCGGGACTTTCGTCGGAGCTTATCGTCAGAAAGATCGGCACCTCCCACGCGACCTTTGATGTATCTGCGAGCGCTCTCATCGTTCTAAAAAAGGCTGACGTCGATGACAGCGTCATCGCGGCAATGATCGAACGCAGCGAGATCGCGATCGCACCGGCCCCGGGCTTTTCCGAGAGCGGTCCACCGCCGGTCGCAACTCCCGAGCATGTCATGAATTCCGCGAAGACGATCGCGTTCGGAAAATCGTCACTTCAACCATCGCGTCAGGCACTGGAGAAAGAGCTGATGAAGCGAAAGGATTTTCAGGGTCTCCATCTGACGATCGAGCGTTATAAAGATTCCGCCGATCTGTTCGTCGACATCGGATTCGTCCCCTTCTCGTGGATCACGCATCGTTACGTATATCGGATCTACGATCGCCGAACCGGCGCGGTGCTCGCGGCGGGTGAGACGACATCATGGGGATCGCTAGCCGAGAATCTGGCGCGACACATCACGAAAAGTTTGATGGCATCACGATCCGGTACCTGAGAAGTGAGAAGTGAGAAGTGAGAAGTGAGAAGTGAGAAGTCAGAAGTCATGTTATAAACGAGCTCGAAAACTAGAAACTAGAAACCAGAAACTAGGAACTAGAAACATTAAAGAAGCGCTGCGGCGGTGCCCGGGGTGAGGTCGGATCCGCAAAGCGGATCCGTTGGTCCAGGGCAATCCGCAGCGCCGTAATAATTAGCAAGCACCGTGCCTCGCGGTGCTTTTGTTTTGATGGCATGCAGTCCCGGCCTTTCTCGTTCGGGAGCAAGAAAGAACAAGAACCTACAAGGTGCCTTTGTAAGATTTTGTAAAGAACAAATTGACTTCGCTTCGATTGCGAATATAATCCCAGTACTGTTCATCCGAGAATTCTTGCATTACTGATCGCGTGTGACGGCCGGGTCTTCCTTCCCGATCGGCCTTCTGCACGTTTGGCGCATGGCCTCGCGCAATAGTTTTACCCGAACTTCAGATCACAAATAGGAGTGTCCCCCGACCGCGGGGAACAATATTTTATGTCGCAACGCCCTAACTCCCTCCGCGCCGCGGTGTCGGTCTTCGTCGTCCTCACACTCAGCATCACCGCCCTCGCCAAATGGACCGACTACATCCCATTTTCCGAATCCATCACATCGGCCTTCTCCGCTCCGGAACAATCCGAAGCAACTGCCCCCATTTTCCAACCGCGCGTGGTTCTGACACCGGGCATGTGCGACGGCTTTGGAGTAATCGAAGTCGAGGCTTCAGCGGGCACGGTGGGACCGACCGGATACGGAAGCTTGAAGTCGGCATTCGATGCGATCAACTTGGGAACACATCAGGGCAATATCACGATCGATGTGTGCGGCGACATTGTTGAAGCTCCGGTTGTAGGTGGGCCGTCGATGTCCCTCAACGCCAGCGGTAGCGGAGGAGCGAATTACGCGACGGTTGGTATCGCGCCAGCCGGCGGGGCTCCGAGAATGATACAAGGAGCAGCGACAGCTGGATTCGCGCTCATTGAGTTCAACGGTGCGGACAATGTAATCGTAAACGGACTGAATACGGGTGGTAACGCACTCACTATTTCGAATACGACCGCTTCTGCAAGTTCTGGCACCTCGACGTTTCGCTTTGTTGGCGGCGCGACGGGGAACGCGATTACCAATTCGACTATTCTTGGCTCTTTCAGTGCAGCGGTAGGAACAAATGGTGGAAACTTTTTTTTCAGCACGGATGCAGTCACACTCAATGGAAACGACAGCAATCTGATCTCGAATAATAATATCGGTCCGGCTGGAGCAAATCTTCCGACGAAAGGTGTGTATTGCAATGGCTCGACGGGAACGACCGCCATCGGAAATAGCGGCATCACAATCGACAACAACAATTTTTTCGACATTTTCGGAGCGGCTGTAGCTAGTTCCGCGGTGTACGTCGCTAGTGGATGTAATGGCGACTCAATTACCAACAATCGCTTCTATCAAACCGGAACCCGTACATGGACGACCGGGGCGGCTCACAATGCGATCAATATTCAGAATACTAGCGCCACGAGCGGAGCGCAGGGATTCACGATAACCGGCAATACCATCGGTTACGCTTCTAACACTCAAACCGGTACGTACACACTCACCGGCTCCACCGGCGTTTTTAGGGCAATCGTCTTTAACGGAATAACTGGCGGAACGATATCCAATATCAACAACAATACGATCGCGAGCGCAAGCTTGACCGGTGTGACAACTAGCGGTACTGGAACTAGCGGACCATTCATGGGCATTTTCGTTAACAATGGCTCGGCGAATACTAACAACAACACCATAGGAAGTCAGGTTTCGACCGGTTCGCTGACATTTTCGACGAACACGACCACCGCTACCGATGTCGTGGCACTATACAATTTCAGCAGCGATAATTGGACATCGAATAGCAATAACATCGGGGGTCTCACTGCTAATAACGCCGGAGCGACTGGTGCATTTATCGTTTATGGCATGCGCGCGAATACGAGTAGTTTGTTGACTTGGACGGCAACCTCGAACCTCGTCGGCGGTACGATTGCAAACTCGATCCAGAACAACTCGACTTCGACAACGGCGCAACTTGTCGGTATCGCGCTCAGAGACGCCTCCAGTCCCATAACGACGTTGACGCAGAACACTCTCCGCAATTTGACTGCTGCCGGGGGCACTGGAACAACTACCTCCGCATCGGTAATAGGTATTCTCTCTAATATCACTGGCAATCATACGATTTCCCAAAACTCCGTCCTTAACCTGAGTAATTCGAACGCCACGGCTGCCAGCGTCGTCACCGGAATCCAGTTCACAGGCGGTACCGTAAATATTGTGGAGCGCAACATCATTCACAGTCTGACCGCGTCAACGAACAGCGTGACCGCTGAAGTGAACGGGATCCGCGTTGGAGGCGGAACGACGGTTTATCGGAACAATTTCATCGCACTAGGTGCCGGTATCGCAAACGCGATTGGAGCCGCTCCGACAAACGCCGGCACTACTGGAGTCAATGGCATCAACGGAGCTTCCGGCACTGATAGTTTTTTCCATAACAGCGTTTATGTAGGAGGTGCTCCGACTGCCGGACTTGGCGCATCCTATGCTTTCAACAGCACGGTTACGACGAATACTCGCAGCTTCCGCGACAACATTTTTTTCAACGCCCGCAGTAATAGCGGAGCGACCGGAAAAAACTTTGCGATTAAAATCAATGGCACGACCGCAAATCCAGCCGGCTTGACTCTCAATAACAACGTCTATTTCTCTAACGGCAGTGGCGGCGTGTTCGGGTTCTTCAATTCACTCGATGTCGCAAATCTCGCAGCATGGAAAGCAGCGGTTGGTCAGGACGGCCTCAGCTTCGAATCCAATCCTCAATTTATCGATCCGACAAATTCGATTCCAAACCTTCATATTCATCCGACGAATCCGACAATTGTCGAAGGCAATGGCGCGGACGTCGGTGTAACAAATGATTATGACGGTGAAACCCGGGCCTCGTTCACGCCGGTAGATATCGGAGCCGATGCCGGTAATTTCGTAACAGCCGGGGATGTGATCGTTCCGGTCATTACGTTTACAAATCTTGCGAATACCACGAGCACCATGGACCGGACTCTTTCGATCAGCGTGACCGATACAGGATCAGGTGTTCCAACCGCCGGGGTAGGATTACCCGTTCTTTATTTCCGAAAGAACGGTACTGGTTCGTACAACGCGAGCCAATGCGTCTTCGTCAGCGGAAGCAATTACAACTGCACAGTTACATATGCATCGGTCGGCGGCGTCGTCGGCACGGACACGATCAACTACTACATCGCGGCACAAGATGCGGCCGGAACGCCGAATGTGACGACAAGCCCGTCCGGCGGAGCCGGTGGATTTAGTGCAAATCCGCCCGCCGCGAGTACTCCGCCAACGACACCGCCGAGCTACCTAATTGCGGCTGCAATTGGCGGAACGAAAACCGTCTGTCCCGCTGGCGGCGGTTGTGATTACACGACACTAACCGGAGCCGGTGGCGTTTTTGCCGCGATCAACGCCGCGGTTGTCACGAACAACGTCGAAATTCAGATTACAGGTGATCTCACGACGGGTGAAGATGGTACTGTCGCTCTTAACGCGATCAATGAGGAACCGGTTGGAAGCAATTTCGCGATTGAGATCAACCCCGTCGGCGGAGCGCGCTTGATCACGGGTTCCAATAGCGGTGGATTGATCCGGCTTAACGCTGCGGATCGAGTCATAATCGACGGTTCAGTCGGCGGTGGCGGTACCGATCGAAGTTTGACCATTACGCAAACTAATACCGGAACGTCATCCGCCGTCATCTGGCTTCAGTCGAATGGTACTGACGGAGCGCAGAACAATGTCATCAAGTTCGTAAACATCGTGGGCCAGGCGAACACGTCAACGTTGTACGGAATTGGGATGGGAAGCTCCACCGTCAGCTCGTCCAGTCTTGGAACGAATAACAATTCAAACACTATCCGGAATAACAGCGTCAGCAAGACGCAAATCGGGATTTACTCGCAAGGCGCGAGTGCGGCCGCAAAGAATACCGGCAACACCATCACAGCAAACTCGTTAAATACGATTTCCCCAAATAATATTGGAGTCGGCGGAATACGGGTTGGATTCGAAGAAGGAATTACGATCTCGCGAAACATGGTCGCGAACATGTTCAGTACGTCGACTCCGACTTACGGCATTACCCTCGGAACTCTTCCATCGAACTCTTTCACCGTGTTCACTGGTAACGAAGTAACGGGTGCAAACGTGACGGCGAATGCGATCGACAATATTGTGCGGAATGGCGACGGAACCGCGTTCGGTATTGGCGTCGCCACAGTCACTAGTGTCGGTGCTAATCCAAACACTATCTCGAATAATTTCATTTCCGGAGTTCGTACGACGGCGGCTACTCCTTCCGATTTCCCTGCCGGAATCTTGCTCGGAGGCGGCGCGACGAGCAGCACGAAGGTCTATTTCAACTCGATCTCGATGAATGCGACCGCGTCCGGAACGGCGGTCTGTTCAAGCACCAGCCCATGTTTTGGAATCGTTGTCGGCGGAACAAATCCTGTTGTCGATATCCGAAACAACATCTTTTCCAATCGCGCAGTTTCGACAACCGGTAAGACATACGCGATTGGGTTCACCTATGCGGCTCCGTTTACTAACTTGACGATGACGAAGAACGTCTTCTTCTCGAGTAGCGCGAACTTGGGCGTAACTGGTGGCCTCGCCGGGACTGACCAGACCTTCGTAGCTCTTGAGACAGCGACATCGCAAACGGGCAATATTCTCGGTGATCCAAAATTCCTCGATCCCATAACGAACCTACACATCAACACGGCTGTAGCCACGCCGGTCGAAAGCGCGGGCGTGACCATCGCCGGAATTACTACCGACATCGATGGTGATACGCGCAATGCTTCGACACCCGACATTGGCGCGGATGAAGGAACGTTCACGCCGTTCGTTATGAACGATGTTCAGGCGACGGCTTTTGTTAATCCGGCAAATGGTGCCGCGTTGGGTAGCAGTGTTTCGTTCTCGCCGTCGGCCTCGTTCACAAATAACGGCACGGCGAATCAGACGAGCGTTCCGGTTCGTTATCGAATCCTCGACGCGTCAATGACCGAGGTCTATAACCAGACAACTACGATCGCGACCTTGAATGCCGGTGCTTCGGCGACCGCGACGTTCCCGAGCTTCCCTGGCCTCGCTCCGGGAAGTTACTCCATCAAAGCGAAGGCCGAGCTAGTGGGAGATACGGTCTCGGCGAATGACGAGATCACCGGAACGATTACGGTCGTTCCGCCGCTCAATGGAACGTACACCGTCGGTTCGGGAGGCAATTTCGCTTCTCTGACTAATCCCGGAGGCATTTTCGACTCCGTCAATTCAGCTGGAATATCCGGAACCGTCACGGTCAATGTCATCTCCGACCTGACATCGGAAACGGGTGTCGTTGCGCTCAATGAGAACGCGGGTGGCTGGCCGGTCATCATCAAACCAAGCGGAGCCGCGCGCACGATCTCGGGAACGTCGGCTACGAACATCATCAAGCTCAGCGGAGCAGATACGGTCACGATCGATGGTTCGACTTCGGGTGGTACCGACCGCAGTCTAACGATCGCCAATCTGGGCGCAGGTGCAGCGATCTGGATCGGCACCAATGCAACGAGCGGTGCTCAGTCGGATGTCGTCAAGAATTGCAACATCTCAGGTGGCGGCGGAAATACGGCCGGCTCACAGGGAATCATTGTTGGAAGCGGCACGACCTTCGGCGCGGCGGCCGAATTTCCAAATTCGTTCAATACGATCCGCAATAACTCGTTCAAGAACGTACAGAACGGTATCTTCATCAGCGGCAACGCGGTGTCCGCCGATAATCTGTGGACGATAAGGGACAACAATTTCGGTTCGACGATCGCGGCTGAGAAACTCAGCTTCCGCGGTATTTATCTAAACAATGCGACGAACCCGACGATTGAGCTGAATACGATCGCCGGCATAAGCTCAGCTACGGCATCGACCTCAACGATGAGCGGAATAATGATCGACGGTGCATCCGGTGGAGCGTTTATCCGTCGGAACCGGATCAGCGACATCAAGCAAACCAACACGGCCGGCTGGGGAAGTAATGGTATCTATCTAAAGTCAACGCTTACCGCGTCCAACATTACCGTAGACGACAACTTCATTTGGGATGTCGCTTCGCAGGGATTCAATGGCGCGTTGGCGACCGACAACGGATACGGGATCATGATCGACTCGGGCGGCGGATATCAGATCTGGTTCAATTCTGTGAACATGAACACGAACCAGGTATCGGTCAGCGGCATTCCTGCGGCGATCAACGTTGCGGTAGGTGTGACAACGGCGAATTCTCTCGATATCAGAAACAACATCTTCTCGAATACAGAGACGGTCGGAACTCGCTACGGAATATACAGCGCGGCTCCCAACACCGTGTTCGCCGCGATCAATAACAACGACTACTTTGCGCAAAATGTAGGATTCCTGGCCACGACTCGCGCGACATTGGCGAACTGGCAAACAGCAACCGGTAAAGATGCGAACTCGGTTTCTGTCGACCCGCTCTTCGTCAGTCCTACAGATCTGCACCTGCAGAATACGAGCACACTCATCAACGCCGGAGCCACGCTTCCGATAACTATCGATATCGATGGCGATGCTCGAACATCCGGTGCGTTCCCGGAGATCGGCGCGGATGAAGTTGCGTCACCTGGAACCGTTCAATTCAATTCGGCGACATACTCGATCGGCGAGGGCGGCGGTATGGCGACATTGACCGTGACGCGAACCGGCGGAAGCTCGGGTGCCGTAACCGTAAACTACTCGCTTGCCGGTGGAAGCGCGACAGGCGGAGCGACATGCGGCGGAGCGGTCGATTACGACAACGATGGCGGCTCGGTCATGTTCGCCGACGGCGATGCGGCCGATAAGACTTTCATGGTCCCGATCTGTGACGATGCGAGCTTCGAAGGTGATGAGACTTTCGATGCAACACTCGCGATCGGTTCCGGTACCGCTACATTGGGTACACCGAATCCGGCAACAGTGACGATCACCGATAATGATGTTGCAACATCACCCGCGATCGCAGTTGACGATCTCAATTATGGAAATGTCGTCGTTGGTCAAACTGCGCAATTGAATGCGACGATCCAGAATACCGGGACGGCCAACCTGTTAGTTGGAGCGGTCACGGTCACCGGCACGAACGCAGGCGACTTCAATGTTGTAACGTCGCCGAACGGAATGACGGTGACTCCCGGAAATGCGATCCAGTTCCCGATCAGCTTTACTCCATCGGCTCCGGGATCTCGCTTGGCGACGTATACGGTCGCGAGCAACGCCGCAAGTGGCGATAACGCGGGAGCATTAAGCGGGACGGGCATCAATCCCGGAACGATCGCGCTGAGCTCGGCGACCTATAGTGTCGACGAGGGTGTCGGAATGGCGACGATAACCGTCACGCGGACGGGCGGAACTGACGGAGCTGTCGGCGTTGCATACGGCACTTCGCCGGGAACGGCTGCGGCCGGCAGCGGTTGCGACACCGGCGTCGATTACGCAACATCCGTCGGGCTGCTTTCATGGGCGAACGGTGATGCCGTCTCAAAGACGTTTACCATCGAGATCTGTAACGATGCGTTGTTCGAGTCGACCGAAACGGTCAATGTCTCGATAAGCGCTCCGTCCGGCGGAGCTACGCTCGGCGTACCGAGCACGGCAGTTCTGGACATTACGGAGAACGATGCGGCGCCAACACTGCAGTTCAGCTCGGCGACGTACTCGAATAACGATGATCTGACTAACGGACTCGGTAGGACTGAAGGATTGTCACCCGAGGTTGCGACGATGACGGTCACACGGACCGGAGCTACTGAGAATGCGGTCTCCGTAAACTTCGCGACAAGTGACGGAACCGCCACCAGCGGTGCGAGCTGTACCGCGGGCGTGGATTACATTCCGGCGAACGGCACGCTGAACTTTGCGGCTGGTGCGACGTTTCGGACCTTTAACGTGACCGTCTGTTCGGACGATCTGTTCGAAGGCGACGAGACGGTGAACCTTTCAATAACTGCTCCGAGCTCCCCGGCAGTCCTCGGACCGATCGACACATCGGTATTGACGATCGTCGATAACGAAACCGTGCCTACCCTTCAGTTCAGCTCGTCGATGTATTCGAACTCCGATGATTTGAACTCTAATTCGTTCGTACCCGGCGGAGCTGTCATCACGGTGACGCGCACCGGTGCAACCGACAATGCGGTCACGGTTGATTACGCAACAAGCGCCGGCACGGCCACCGGCGGTGCAACCTGTGCTGCAGGAATCGATTACGTCTCGACGAACGGTACTCTAAGCTTCGCGGCCGGAATAACGAGTCAGACATTCGCTGTCCCAGTTTGTACCGATCTTCTCTTCGAAGGATTCGAGACGGTAAATCTCGCGTTGAGTAATCCGTCGGCTCCGGCAACGCTTGGAATGCCGAACTCGGCGGTGCTCACTCTGACCGACAATGAGATGGCTCCGATGGTTCAGTTCAACATGTCGAGCTACCTCGTGATTGAGAACAGTCCCACGGCAACGATCACAGTCACTCGCCTCGGCGCTACGGACAATGCGGTTTCGGTGAACTACGCTACGAGCAACGGCTTGGCTACAGGTGGTGCATCGTGCAGTGCCGGTGTGGATTATCAAAACACGAGTGGAACTCTCAACTTCGCATCAGGCGAGACGAGTAAGACGTTTGATGTCCCGATCTGCGAAGACCTGCTTTCCGAAGGCGATGAACCCTTGAACCTCACGCTCTCCGCGCCGACGATGCCAGCCATACTCGGAACTCCGAACATGGCGACGTTGACCATCAACGACAATGACGGAGCTCCGAGTCTGCAGTTCCTAATGTCGATGGATTCGTTCAGCGAGGGTGCGGGAAATGCGACGCTGACCGTCACGCGAAGCGGTGCGACTGGGAATGCGGTTTCAGTGAATTACGCAACGTCGGCAATCAATGCGACGAGCGGTGCGAGCTGTACGACGGGTGTCGACTTTATCGCCACGACCGGAACTTTGAACTTCGCATCAGGTGAAACAAGCAAGACATTCAACGTACCGATCTGTAATGACAATCTGTATGAGAATACTGAGGGCTTCATGGCATTGCTCTCTTCGCCGACGGGCGGAGCGGTTCTCGGATCTCAGTCGTCGGACATAGTCTCGATAACAGAGAATGACTTGCCGCCATCGCTCCAGTTCGGCTCGTCGACATACACTTTGCCCGAGGCTCTGTCGCCTGAAGGCTCGCCGGTCGTCGGAATCGATGTCACGCGAACCGGTGCGACCGAGAATGCTGTTTCCATCAATTACGGAGTATCTATCGGTACTGCCACCGGCGGCGCATCGTGCACGCCGGGAGTCGATTACATCACTCCGATGGGAACGCTGAACTTCCCCGCCGGCTCCCTGGTGCAGTCATTCAGCGTGACCATCTGCGCGGATAGTCTGTTCGAAGGAAACGAACTAGTCACTTTCAATCTGTCGTCTCCGTCACCGCCTGCGATCCCCGGAATGCCGAATCAAGCGACACTGACGATAACGGACAACGACACGGTGCCGCCGACATTCCAGTTCAGCTCGGCGACTTACAATAATGGTGACGATCTCGCGGGCGGCCGAGCTCATGCGCTCGCACCAGAGGTCGCGGCGATCACGGTTACGCGCACTGGAGCTCCGGACAACGCGGTCTCCGTCAATTACGCCGCGAGTAACGGCACAGCGATCGGCGGTGCAAGCTGCACAGCGGGTGTCGACTACATCTCGACAAACGGCACGCTCAATTTCGCGGCCGGTGTCACGATGCAGTCGTTCAACGTGACCGTTTGTACTGACGCTCTGTTCGAAGGAAGCGAGACTATCAATCTGACGTTGAGCAGTCCGTCTCCTCCGGCCATCCTCGGGGCACAGAGCACGGCCGTGCTTACCGTTATCGACAATGAGACGGTACCGACGCTGCAGTTCACCTCGGCGACTTATACGAGCACTGACGATATTGCGAACGGCATCAAGGGAAGCCTTGCGCCGGAAGCGGTGGGGACAACTATCACCGTGACCCGCACCGGTGCAATCGACAATGCGGTTTCGGTTAACTACGCGACCGTCGCGGGCGGAACTGCGACTGCCGGTGGTGCCTGCACGGCGGGTGTCGATTACCTCTCGGCGAGCGGCACGCTGAATTTCCTGGCGGGAGAAACGAGCAAGATCTTCCTTGTGATGGCCTGTCCCGATACTCTGTTCGAAGGAAATGAGACGGTCAATCTTGCGTTGACCAGCCCGTCCGCACCAGCGGTTCTCGGAACGCCGAACACCGCCGTGCTGACGATCCTCGACAACGAGACCGTTCCGACGCTGCAGTTCAGCTCGCCGACATACTCGGCCGGCGAAGGTGCGGGTGCCGCGACGATCACCGTGACGAGAACCGGTGCCGCGGGCAATGCGGTGTCTGTGAATTACGCGACCACCGCAGGCGGCTCAGCGACCGGCGGAGCGACATGCGCGGCAGGTGTCGATTACCAAACAGCTAGCGGTACGCTCAATTTCGCGGCAGGTGACGCGAGCAAAACGTTCACAGTTTCGATCTGTGACGACAATCTGTTCGAGAGCAGCGAGACAGTCAATCTCGCGATCTCGAGTCCGGGTTCTCCGGCCGTTTTGGGAACGCAAACGACCGCAGTTCTAACTCTCACCGATAACGATGTGCAGCCGACTGTTCAGTTCAGCTCGGCGACGTACACGATCGGTGAAGCGCTCACCTCGGTAGCTCCGGAAGGAACAATTCCGGCGGCAACCATAATGGTGACTCGCACAGGCGCTCTCGGGAATCAGATCACTGTTGATTACGCTGCGGTCGTGGGCGGCACGGCGACCGGCGGAGCGACATGCGCGGCGGGTGTCGATTACATCACCCCGACGGGAACACTGACGTTCCTCGCAGGCGAAACTTCCAAGTCGTTCTTTGTTCAAACGTGTGTCGATGCGACGCCGGAGGGTGACGAAACGGTCAATCTCGGATTGTCGAACGTCACCGGCGGTGCAGTTCTCGGAACACCGAGCTCGGCGGTCTTGACGATCACCGACAACGACGCGACTTCAACGATCTCTCTTTCATCGTCGACCTATATCGAGGATGAATCGGAGATCTTAGTCGTCACCGTTCAAAGAGTCGGAAGCGGAACCGCATCGGCTCAACTTACGACCTCCGGCGGAAGCGCGACCGGCGGCACATGCATGGGTGGAGCGGATTATGTCAGTACGAATACGGCCGTCGCGTTCACCGGAACGCAGACAACGCAGACCGTGAACATCCCGATCTGCGGCGACTTGCTCAAGGAGGGTTCGGAGACGTTCAACATCACGTTGTCGAGTCCGGTGGGAGCGACTCTCGTCTCTCCGTCATCAGCGGTGGCGACGATCATCGAGGCCGCGACGCAGTTCGAGAACACGACACCGATCGCGATCACGGACGGTGCCGTAACAAGTTCCGGAATTGCGGTCAGCGGAGCAACCGGCACGATCAGTTACATGCGTGTCACGGTATTCGACATCGCAGATGACAGAGCCGACGATCTCAATTTCGTCCTAGTCGCACCGAACGGCACGACCAGCTTCGTTCTGATGGCCGACGCCGGCGGAAATAATCCGGTCGCTGCGGGAACTACGTTGACGTTCAACGACAACTCTCCGACGTTCATACCGACGACCGCGTTTGCTTCCGGCGAGTACAAGCCGACGAGCTACAGCGTTCTGCCGTCGACATTCCCGGCTCCCGCACCGCCGACCGCGACTGCGGAACCCGGGCCCGGTGGATCGAGAACTTCGTACATGAATACGACCTTCGGCGGGATGAATGCCAACGGAACATGGATGTTGTATGTCTATGACGACTCCGGTTCGCTTTCACCGCTCGCTCCGGGCATCATCGCCGGAGGCTGGGGTATCGAGATGCTTGGGCCGACCGCTGCAGCGATCTCACTCTCCGGACGCGTTGTTAATTCGAACGGCCTGCCGATCCGAAACGCCATTCTGACGCTTCAGGGAGGCGGGTTGACTCAACCGATGCGTATTGCAACGGGATCGATGGGCTACTTCTCGTTCGAAGGACTTGAGACCGGAGTTTATTCGCTAAGCGTCACCGCCGGTCGGTACACTTTCTCGATGCCGGTCCGAACGATAAATATGAGCGATGACGTCAAGGGTGCAGACTTCGTGGCTGATCCGAGAGAATGATCGCAAAGCAAGCAGGTTGGATCGAGAAGAGGCTGGCTGAAAGGGCGGCCTCTTTACGTTGCCACTGGCTATCGAGAAAAAAAAGGCTGTCGTTTCAGACAGCCTCCATTTCGATAAAAACTTTTCGAGGATTTATGCGGCGTGTTCCGCCAGTAGAGTTTTTAGTTTTAGAAAATCGACGGGTTTGTGAATTACCCGCGAGCATCCGGCTTCAAGAGCTTCCTGATCCATGTTCTGATATGCCGTGACAGCTATGATCGGTATGTCCGCGCAGCTTTCGGTTCCCTTTATCGCTCGTGCGGCATCCGCGCCGTTCATCAACGGCATTGCCAGATCCATCAGCACGAGTGAAGGTCGATGCTCCAAAGCTTGCTCGATTGCCTCTGCTCCGTCACGGGCTTCGATGACCTCATAGCCGTAAAGCTCGACCATGATCTTCATCATTTTTCGAATATCCGTAAGGTCTTCAACAACAAGTATTTTCTTTGTCATGCTCGTTCTCGAGCCCGGGGTAATGTCGAGTATACGACAAGGTTAACCGCTTCGCCAAGCATTGAAATTTTGACCGCTATCCGCCTGCAAAAAACTCTCCTCGCTTGGGCCGCGCCGGGCTTATACTACAGCCATTAGATATGAATAAGATCTCGTCAGTTGCAGCGATACTTGTGGCGGGAATATTGAGTATCAGCGCGCAGTCCGGGCGAACCACAGGATACTCCGAAAGCGGAACGACGCGTCTCTCATCCGAAACGAAAACTCCGGTCACGAATTCAGATCCGAAGACCGATGTCGATGTCGTAAAAGTACCGACCGATCTCGTCACGATACCGGTGAAGATCACGACGCTCACCGGCCGACCGGTGCCGGATGTGCGGCGAAACGAATTCATTCACCGTCGTCCTGCTTCTCGACATGAGTTACTCAAGCGTCTTCCGGCTCGAGTTCATCCAACTCGCGGCGCGGATCTTTGTCGCGAAGCTCCGCGAGCACGATCGCGTGATGGTCGTCTCGTTCGATGAGAAACCCCACGTACTTTGCGAACCGACTAACGACCGGCGTGTTCTAAACCTCGCGATCAACGGTTCCGAGATCGCATCGGGCACGGCGCTTTATGACGCGCTCGACATGCTTCTCCACGACAAACTATCCGCGATCTCCGGTCGCCGTGCTGTCGTGATGCTAAGCGACGGCGTAGACACGAGCAGTAAGGCAACCGATGCGGGAGCAGTTGAAAAACATTTCGGAGCCGAGGACGTGATCGTCTATCCGATCGTCTACGACACATTCGAAGACGTTCAAAAGAATCGGCGTAAAGATGCGGAGGTCCGATTCGACGACAACGACCGGCCGTACACGGTGATCGTTCCACCCAAAAAGGGCGAGCGTGAGCATGATTATCAGGTCGCCCGAAGTTTCTTGAAAGGCATTTCCGATCAAACCGGCGGATCCGTTTATCGGGTCTCGACGACAACAAATCTGAACGACGCATTCACGAAGATCGCAGATGAACTTCGCCGCGTTTACAGCCTCGGCTACTATCCGTCAGAAGATAGGAAATCCGGCGCAACCTATGATATAAAGGTGCGGGTTTACCGCCCCGATCTTAAGATCACGGCGCGCGATCGTTATCTCGGAAAGTAATTTCGTTATCGTTCACCCTCTCTCCGCCATTTTAGAAAAAGTAAAGGAGACCACGAAGATGCAATATCGCTTCATACTCACTGTCTTGCTCGCCGGTCTCGTCTGTCTCGGATCGCTCACGACCGTTTGCGCTCAAGACGAGATGATGACAAATGACGAAGTTATCTCCCTCTCCAAGGCGGGACTGAGCACCGGAATAATCGTCGGCAAGATACGGAGCAGTAAATCTAATTTCGATCTTTCGACCGACTCTTTGATCAAGCTCAAACAGTCGGGTGTTCACGACGACATCGTTGCTGCCATGCTCGAAGCAAAAAGCGGACGATCGACGACAACTAGCACCGCGACCAACGGCGGCGGCGATCCGAACGATCCCATGAGCAAACACGGTTACGGCATTTATCTTTTTGAAGAGCGGGGCGGCGAAAGAAAAATGACGCAGCTCGCACCGAATGTCTCAGCGCAAAACCGAACTGGCGGCACTTTCACATCGAGTCTGACTTACGGCATCAGTAAGGTGAAGGTCAAATCGAATCTTCCGGGACGTAATGCGGCGCTTCAGATAAGAGACACGCAGCCGGTGTTTTACTTTTACCTCGATCAATCGAGCGGCGGTTTGAATACGGCGAGCGGAATTCCCTCAACACCGAATGAGTTTGCGATGATCCGATTCAATCAGCGAAGCGATAATCGCGAAGTAACGATCGGAAAATCGAATGCGTTTGGCGGCAAAGGCGGATTGTCCGACGAGTACGTCGTGCAGTTTACCGCGCAGGATATGGGGAACGGCGTCTTCAAAGTAACGCCATCGGCGGCTCTAAAAACGGGTGAGTATGGATTCTATCTGCTGAACTCGGGAAATTCGAATGCGAGTGCGGCCGTCGGAGCGAAGTTCTTCGACTTCGGCGTCAACATGATCCCTTAAGCCAACGTGTCCGATCTTGAAACTTCTTCGAACCAGCACCGCGTACAAAAGCGGTGCTTTTTTCTTTCGAGAATTGTGTAGTCGGCGGACGCGGGCAGTTTTTCAGCGAGCATCTTTTCGTCGTCGGTCAGTGTCGCCCAACCTTTTAGATAATGGTTTCCGCATCGCGGACAATTATCAGTTTGTAAGCTAGAACCTTGCACGGTGTTTTTGCGTTAAAGCCATTTCAGTTTAGTATTTTAGGGACAATCCCTAAAGTCGGTCGACCCGTCACAAATATCATAATGAGATTCAGAACAGTTTGTCTTTCAGTCGTTGTATTGCTCTGTGCGTTCGTTTCGCTTTTAGCGCAGGTCGAAGAGAAATTCGACTTCTACACACGCGGCGAATACCGGACGAATGTGCCGCGGCCGCAGACGTTGTTGCGATTCGATGTCGGCGATCATCACACGACGTATGCGCAGATGGAGAAAGTGATCGACGAGATCGCGAGGGCCGCGCCGGATCGCGTGAAGGTCTTCGACATCGGTTTGACGAATGAGCTTCGCATGCAGCATCTTGTTGCGATCTCATCTCCCGCGAATATCGCAAGACTCGACGAGATCAAAGCACTGAACGCGAAACTGACGGATCCGCGAACGACAACCTCATCCGAAGCGAATTCCATCGCGCAAAATAATCCGCTCATCGCATGGCTCGCGTACACGATCCACGGAAACGAAAGCGCATCGTTCGAAGCGATGATGCAAGTCGCATATCAACTCGCCGCGTCGAACGAACCGCGTACGCTGGAGATCCTGAACAACACCGTCGTTTTGATTTTGACCGGAGAAAATCCCGACGGACACGAACGCTTTGTCACGTGGTACAACTCGATCGCGACCGGCAACGCAGATCGAAACGCATACGAGCATCGCGAGCCGTGGTCGATCCAGGGACGGTTCAATCATTTTCGGTTTGATCTCAATCGCGACAACACTGCCGCAACTCAGATCGAAACGCGAAACATGCAGAAGGCTTTCTTCGAATGGAATCCGCACATCGCAGTCGATCATCACGGCCAGCCGTCGCAGTTCCACTTCCCTCCCGCCGCGCTTCCGATCAATCCGAACCTGCCGCAGCCGGTGACGAACAAGTGGCTCGATACATTCGGACGAGCCAACGCCGCGAGCTTCGATGCGAACAAGTGGGACTATTACGTCCGCGACATCTTCGATCTTTTTTATGTCGGCTACTGGGATTCATTTCCATCGCTAAACGGCGCGACCGGCATGACGTACGAAACTGACGGCGGCGGTAACAAAGGACGTCGATGGACGCGCGATGACGGAACGATCGTCACACTCCGGTCGGCGATCGCGAAACATTACGTCGCGTCGATGACGACGCTCGAGACCGCATCGAGCAACCGACTCGCACGTCTTCAGGATTTCGCCGACTTTCATCGCAAGGCAATGGACGAAGCTCGCAGCGAGCGGATGAAACGGATCGTCATCGATCCATCGAGCGATCGGGTAAAAGCGGCTGAGCTCGTCGAGATCCTTTTGCGAATGAAGATCGAGGTCGGCATGAGCAGCTCGTCCGTTCGGTCCACGCGTGCGCATGATTACGAGAAAGGTTCGCCTGTCACGACGAGATCGTGCAGCGGCGGTTGTTATGTGATCGATCTCAACCAGCCTCAGAAGCGAGTCATCAAAGCGCTTCTCGAGCCGGACACGCCGCAGGACGAATCTTTCG
>QHXR01000013.1:0-94365 GCA_003223025.1 Acidobacteriota bacterium | reverse complement strand
CTTTCGTTCGGGACGAGATCGCGAAGTTTAAGCGAAATGACATGCGCGGGAAATCGGCATCGAAGGAAGACTACCGTTTCTACGACATCACCGCGTGGAGTCTGCCGCTCGCGTTTGGAGTCGAAGCATTTTGGACCGAAGACACGGACGCGATTTCCACGACACCGGTTACTCAGCAGACGATCACGACGGCGAAGTTAGGCAGCGTCTCGGGTCGAGCAACGATCGCGTACATCATTCCTTACAACACGGACGGCGCCGGAGCGATGGCGATCCGGCTGTTGCAGGCGGGTCATCGTGTGTCCGTCGCGAACAAACAAATGACGGCGGGCGGAAGAACGTTCGAACGCGGAAGTTTTGTGATCAGAATTTCGCGCAACGCGGAGACGGTTCACGAAGCAGTTAATCGAATCGCATCTGAAACTGGTACGACGGTCGTCGCCGTCAACAACGGTTATTACGATTCCGGCGACACCGGCGTCGGGAGCGAAAATATTCAGCCGCTGCAGGCGCCGAAGATCGCGATGATCGCCGACGAGATGGTCGATCAAACTTCCTATGGATCGATCTGGTGGACGTTCGATCGATACGGAATCGACTTTACTCCGCTGACGCTCGGGAACGCGCGCGGGATCGTGCTGAGCAAATACAACGTGCTTGTCATGCCCGATGGTGCGGCTGGGCGTTATTTTAGTTCGCTTGGTACCGGAGGTGTTGCGGGACTTAAGACGTGGATCAATAATGGCGGCACGCTGATCACGGTGCGTGGAGCGTCCGTCTTCGCCGCGCTAAAAGACGTCGGACTTACATCATCAAAACTTGTCGGCAGTGATGACGACGAGGACAAAGGAAAGACGGCGGAAGAAGAATCAGACAAGCGAAAAGACGTCGAAGCAAAACCGTCTCCTACTCCGCGAGGGACTCCGAGTCGCGAGGCATCAGCCGAACCTGCAGCGACTCCGGAGCCGAAGACGGACAAACAGGATTGGCAGCCGCCCGTGCTTCCGCCGATCGCATCGCCGTCGGCAAACGCGGGCAAAGTTCCCGAAGGAATTCCGGGTGCGATCCTGCGAGCGACGGTCGACAAGACAACGTACTTGACTTACGGCGTCGATCGGGATGAGTTACCCGTATTGCTTTCAAGCGGATATTTTTTCCGCTATTCTAAGGAAGGCACGAACGCGTTGGTCTTTGACGCGAAACCGAAGAAACCGTTGACTGTTTCGGGTTTCGTTTGGGAAGGAAACACGGAAAGGTTGTTGAAAGGAACAGCTTATCTGATCGATGAACCTACAGGCTCGGGACACGTAATACTTTTTGCCGAGGAGCCGTTCTTCCGTGGGATCTTTCGTTCGACTACGCGGCCGTTCTTTAATTCGATTTTATTCAGCGGGGTGTTTTAAAAAGAATGTTCACAGTAAAAGCGGGGTATAGCGACGACGTCGAAGTAGAGACAAACATAGAAAAGGTTCAGGCGTTCTTTTCCGATATCCGGAATTTTGCCGACCTGATGCCCGGGATCGCGAGTATTCACACGGACGCGAAAGGCGTCGCGCACTGGAAGATCCAGGCGGAGATCCCTGTCGTCGGCCAGATGATGCAAAAGTTCGCCGTCGAGCTAAGCGAGAATTCACGCGAACGTATCGAGTGGTTCCCGATCGCACTCGAGACGCAGAACTTTTTGCGATTTTCCGTCGACTTTCTCGAAAAGGCAAAAAACGTAACGCTGATCCATTTCTCGCAGATGGTCGAGCTGCGGCGAAAGTCGGCACGCGAACTTCACTATCTCGCCGGGCTTGCCGGCGAAAGCCTGATCAGCAGCGAGATGAGCAAGCGTGTTACCGAGATGATAAAAGTTTTCATACAAAGAGCTAAGGAGAAGTTGGAAAAATGATTCGCAATATTTTACTCGTTTCAGTTTTCGTTTTTACTTTTGCATTCACCGGTCTTGCCCAGCTTTCGATTCCCCGCGAGAGCCAGCGTCAGGAGATCGCGCAGACTGTCGGCGATGGAAAAGTCTCGATCGTTTATCATCGGCCGAACACGAAAGCCCGACAGATCTGGGGTTGTGAAACGAAGGACTTCATTCCTATCGCCAACAATCTCTACACGTGTCTCGTGCCGAACAATCAAGTCTGGCGCGCCGGAGCGAATGAGAACACGACGATCGAATTCAGTCGCGATGTAAATGTCGACGGCAAGGCGCTTCCGGCCGGCAAATATGGTTTTCATATCATCCCGAACAAGACCGACTGGATCCTGATATTCAGCAAGGATAACGACAAGTGGGGCAGCTATAGTTACGACGACAAGAAGGACGCTCTCCGCGTGACCGTGAAACCCGTAAAAGCGCCGATGCAGGAAACGCTCGTGTACGAGTTCGAGGATGTGACGGAGAACAGCACGCGTGTGAATCTGCGTTGGGAGAAGATCTCGGTTCCGTTCACGGTCGATACCGGTGACATCCACGGACGAGTGCTCGCTCAGATCCGAGAGGCGATCACGAATCGAAAGCCCGACGACTTCCGCCCTCTCAACGCCGGAGCGAACTATGTCCGCACATTTAAGCTGAAGGCAAATTATGACGAAGCTATGGGCTGGATCGATTCGTCCATCCAGGCGAAGGAGAACGTTGGCAATCTGAACATCAAAGCAAAACTCATGGCGGAGATGGGCAGATTCGACGAGGCAGTTGTCCTCGGCGGAAAAGCTCTGGAAATGGCAAAAGCAATGACGCCGCCCAACGCGGGAGGAATCGCGGAGCTCGAAGAATCGTTGAGGAAGTGGAAGGCGAAGAAGGCGAGTTAGAATTGGATTGAGTCTGAGTGGGAGAAGGCGGTCGTCCATTTTCAGGATGACCGCCTTTCTTATCGAACCGACCCAGTTGTACGCATTGTGCTGACTGAGGTCACGCCGTCAACGAGCGTGCGGAGCATGCGGAAACAACTTTAGCTACAGGTGGAGCAAAGCGGAACCTGTAGTTCAGTGTTCAAAACAATTCGAGCGTGTGAAACACGCGACCTCACGATCGCGTGTTTCACACGCTCTATTTTATCGTTCCATTACTACACACTCCGCTTCGCTTCGTGTGTAGCTAAAGTTGGGGCCGCGTGCTCCGCACGCTCAGGAAGGAAAGCCCGCAGTCTTTCTTACGTCACCGCACCGCCGTCTACGATCACGATCTCTCCGTTCATAAAACTGTTTCGGTCGCTGCACATGAACGCCGCGTATTCGGCGAGCTCTGCCGGCTGGCCCGACCTTCCTTTCGAGACCCAGAAGTCGTGCATCTTGAGAAGTCGCTCGGGAAGCGTGTTGCCAAGATCCGTATCGAAAATTCCCGCCGCGATCGCGTTCACTGTAATCCCAAAATTCGCCGCCTCGCGCGACAGGCATTTTGTAAATCCGATCATCGCCGCTTTCGATGTCGCGTAATGAACTGATGTCGGCAAGCTTCGGATCGCACCGACGGATGTGATGTTGAGGATCGATCCGATCCGCTCGCGGATCATCTGTTTGTAAAACGGCTTCGTTACCGCGAACAAGCTGCCGACGTTCGTGTCGACGACCCAGTCCCAACTCTTGTCGGTCGTCGTCGCGAAATTATCGGGCTTGTTGACCGCGGCATTGTTGACGAGGACGTTGATCGAACCCCAAGCGTCTTTGATCTCGCGGGCGATATGCTTCATGCCGAAGCGATCAGTGACAGACACTTTGTATCCGAGCGCTTTGCGGCCGTGTGCTTCGATCTTTTTCTTAACTTCTTCGGCAAGATCGTCGCGTGAATGATAGTTGAACGCCACGTCAGCGCCCTCGCGTGCGAACACTTCGCAGATCGCAGCTCCTATGCCTCGCGTTCCACCGGAAACAAACGCACGTTTTCCTTCAAGTAATAGACTCAATGATTCAACTCCGAAATAGGGTTCAAATGTTAAATAGAAAGCGTAATGAAATCGGTGTGGTCTGACAAGTCGTGCTTCGGCTTTGCCTGAGGAACTGGAATCACGCCATCACACCAAACAACACCAAACGATAAGAGGCTCCACGAATCGGTTCGCTTTTTCTTATTCTTCGTTTCGTGTTTTTTCGTGTTGATTCGTGGTTCCAGGTCTTCTGATCTCATGAACTGGAACCACGAACTAACACGAAAGGAAGAATTTACTCTTTTGAATTTCTATTACGCTGCTGAACGATGCATTTCGTATGCAGGCAGAAGCGATGTGATCTCATTGATTATCTGCTCGGTCGAGTTTGGAATCGTCATCGCCGCGGTTGCCGCCTTCATATCGCGATAGCGTCTGGAATTTCCCGTTAAAGACCGGATAACCGGGACGATGTCAGAAGCTTTCTCGAGCAAAATCCCTGCTCCACGCTTCGAGATGAGTTTCACGGTTCCTGCTTCCTGCGGCATCGGGGGCGTGATGGTATCGGCGATTATCGGAAGGTGACACGCAAGAGCTTCGAACGTCGTCAACCCGCCGAGCTTCGAAACCATGACGTTCGCCGAGTGCATAAGCTTCTCGACTTCGTCCGAATATCCGATAACCTTCACCGGAAAACGCGCCGTCTTGGCGAGCTCTTCAGCTTCCTTTCGAAGATCTTCGTTCTTACCCGCGAGAAAGATCGCCTGGACATCGAGCTCACCCCGGACGAGTTCGCGGAAGATCGCCGGAATGTTACCACCGCCGATCCATCCGGCGTTTACAAAGACGGTGAATTTGTCCGGATCCAAGCCGTAAGCTCGTCGCGCATTTTGCGCATCGGCCTCGGTGACTTCTTTAAATTTCGGGTGAAGCGGCAGACCGGAAATCTTTATCTTTTCTTCGGAGACCCCATAGTCGATCAACTGTCGACGTGCATCGTCATTCGCGACCAGATAAAGCGAAACATCATCGCATGCCCAGCCTTTCCAAAATCCGTAACACGGATCGGTAACGACAGTAACAAGCGGGATCTGATCTTGAAGATTCAACTCGCGGAGTATTCGTCCGAAGATATGCTGCGTCATCGGATGAACACTGACGACGACGTGCGGACACCATTTCTCAAATGCATCTTTGCAGAAGCCGATGCAGCGCCGCTGAAAAAATTCTCGGGTCTCGGGCCGAAACTTATTCATCGCCCAGTAGAGATATTTCATCCAGCCTTGCTTGTTTCGAAGTACCCAGTTGTAGACCGTGACTAATTTGTCGGTTATGTGATGCGATTCTTCGACCGCCTTGATGACGCGAACCGCAACCGATTGGCCTTGCCATATCCGCTGAAGTCCCTCAGTCAAGGCCACCGCCGCCGACCGGTGGCCGCCACCGGTATCGGACGAGATGATGAGGATCTTTGGAGTGTTTTGCTGCATTACCTACTTATCGTACGCCGCGAGAAACTCTTCTCTTGTGATCCCACCCAGTGTGCAAACACGGCGAAGCGTCGATCCTTTAATCTTCAAATGGTTCGGCAGCGTAATCGGAGTGGATGTTCCGTCTTTATTCGAACGCAGCATCGATATGTGCTCACGCTTGCGAACAATGACAAATCCTAAATTCTCAAACGCTTCGATCACCAACCGCTGGGGAGCGTCGATTGGGAACTTTGACATCACGTTACAACGGCAAAATCGTCAACATATGCTTCCAGGACATCAGCCTCACCTTCAAACACCGACGGACCAAAGGTTTCGATATGAAATCGAATTGCGGACTGGGCATCGGCGAGAGCTTCATCATAAGTATCGCCCTCGCCGGCCACTCCGCCTTTGACGCCAAGGGGATAAGCAACGTATCCATCCTCGTGCTTTTCGACGATTATCTTAATCCGCTTCATATCGACTATGCCTTCAAAGCGACTTCCTTTGCCGCAGCGAAACTCATTTCCTTCGCCGCTTTCTTCATCTGGCCTTCGAGCTTCTTGATCTTTATCAAATGACCCGGATTGAACGGAAGCGACGGGTAGTAACAGTTCGACTCATGTGTGCAGTAACATCCCGCACCGGCTTCCTTGCGGCGGGCCTTCATCAAGTCGGTGTTCCACGCAGCCTGGAAATTCCAATCATAATCGCGAAGATTCAAAACATCAGCCTTGTTCTCGCACGACGACAAAACTCCGTTGTCATAGATCACCGCACCGGCGCTGCCGGCGTAGCACTTGAGCTGAGCCTTGTTCTCTTCCTTCGTTTTCGCGATAAGGTCGTGCATGTAAAGATCGACCGCGGCCTTGAAGAATCCCGACGTGCCGCCGTAGCTGTTTTTCAGCACGGCGTTTTTCGTGTCGTCGAGGATCATCTGCGACAGTTCCTGATATCGCTTGTGATCGAACTGCAGTTCGATCGGATCAGCCGACGGCGGACGGATGTAATTGATGTTCACCTTGTCCGGCTTGAGATCGTGCTTCAAGAAATCGTACCAGTCGAAGATCGTGTCCTCGTTGGAATGCATTACGCATGTGCACGTTTGGATATCGAGCTGCGGATACTGCTCGCGCTTCATCTGCTGCAGAGTTCGCGCCGTGTGGATCGCCTTGTCCCAACTTCCCTCTTTACGACGGATCTTCTCGTGAGCATCCTTCACTCCGTCGATGCCGAGCGCGATCGTGACGTTGAGGTTCGGACATTCGTCGAGGATCTTCGTCACATCCGGAAAGATGCGCTGATGGATCTGGCCATTCGACATGAGATAGACCGAGTCCAGCTTGTTGTTTTCGTAGAACGACTTGACGATCTCAGGCAGATCTTTACGCGTGAACGGCTCTCCGCCGGCGAGCACAAGCACGCCCAGATTTCCGCCTAAAGTCTCCGAGATACGGCCGATCTCGTCGGCCTTCATCTGCAGTTTCTTTCGCGGCCGGTCATCGAGCTCTTCGGTAAAGAAGCAGTGCGTGCACCGCATGTCGCAAACGCTCGTCACCAGGATGTTCAAAAACACCGGCGAGATCGGCCGTCCGACCATTATGCTCGCGTATCGTTTAAATATTTCTTTTGTAGCAAAATCCATCGTTTTCCTCGCTCGCACTATGATGCGAACTTATAATTACGGGTTTTAATTTATCTTATTTGGAGAAATTAGACCAATTCTTGGCTCGGCGGCTAAAGAGGCATCGGGACTTTGCGCCTTAGCGTCTTTGTGTGAAAAACCGTCGTTACACGCAGATCAGCTAAGTGTTCACGCAAAGACTCCGAGTCGCAAGGCATAAGGGGCAAGACGTTCTTCGATATCCAAATCATTTCCGACAAAACGCTTGTCGCTTCCGACGATTTCGCGTAATATGCACAAGCTACAAACGCAATAGTCCCGATCCGGACCGTCTGTCATTTGTCCTTTTTAACTAAGCTATCTCCAGGAGGAAAACTCGTGAGTAAATTTTCTATTTTCAGTCTCGTAATGCTGATCGCAATGGCGGTAGTGGGTTTCAAGGGTGATGCCCGAGCCGACAAGCAAGACAACAATAATGCGAAACCGGGTCCGGGCGAACGCTACTGCCCGGTGCATCCGTCCGATGAAGAGGTCGCACGCATGGAAAGCGATTTCGAATCCCGTGAAGAAAATCTGCAACGCCAAGGTGCTGCAGAAGCGACCGGCGGCGTGATCAATGTGTATTTCCACGTCGTAAATAAAGGATCGGGTATCGCGAATGGCGACGTGTCGGCGGCGATGATCAACGATCAGATGAACGTTCTGAGATCGGCGTACGCTTCCACGGGTTGGTCATTCAATCTTGTTTCGACGGACCGCACAACAAACGCGACCTGGTATAACAACTGTTACGGAAATTCCGAGAGTGCGATGAAGAACGCTCTTCGCATTGGCACGGCTGATGACCTGAACGTCTACACCTGTAATCCAGGCGGCGGCATTCTGGGATTCGCGACGTTTCCATCCAGCTATAACAGCCAGCCGAAACTTGACGGCGTTGTCGTCCTCTTCTCATCGCTTCCCGGCGGTTCGGCTGCTCCGTACAATCTAGGCGATACAGCGACGCATGAGGTCGGTCATTGGATGGGTCTCTATCACACTTTTCAAGGCGGATGTGCCCGCCAGGCAAACGGTGGAGACGCGGTCGCCGATACTCCGGCTGAGAAGAGCGCGGCATTCGGATGTCCGGGCGGTCGAGACACGTGCCGGAACATCACGGGACTTGATCCGATCGAGAATTTCATGGACTACACGGACGATTCATGCATGTTCAAATTCTCAGCGGGACAAGACTCGCGCATGGATGCGCAGTTCACGACCTATCGGCTCAATAAGTAGATCCGAGCCGAGGTTTTGTACTTTGAGCGGAGTGCCTCGTGCCTTCGCTCTTTTTCTTGGGTGATCGCTTTATTTGTTTTGCTCGGACAGTGTAGGATTTCGACTACTGTGAAAAAGGTATTCGAGGTGATCAACCAAATGCAGGCAGACGGCGTCATTGACATCTATGCTTTAGGTGGCGCAATGGCGGCGAATCTTTATATCGATTCGTTCCCGACGATAGACTTCGATTTTTTTGTAAGTGTAAGCGGCGCCTCGCCAGCTTTGGATCCTCTACGGCCGCGAATCAATTATCTTGAACCGCTCGGCTATAAGCCCAAGGGAGTTGAATTTGAGATCGAAGGCGAGTTAGTGCAGTTCATTCCATTTCCTGACAAGCTCAGCGAGGACGCTGCGAACAATGCCCGCATTCTGGAAATAGACGATGTCACATTTCGCGCGTTTGCCCCTGAATATGTCGTCGCAGTGATGCTCAAGACGGGGCGATTGAAAGACTTTGCGCGTGCTAAAATGTTCGTGGACCAGGGCACGGTTGATATGGACACCTTGCAGGAACTTATCGAACGCTTTGAACTGAAAGAGCAATGGCAAAAACTGATTCAGTTTTAAAGAAGAAATATCCGGACCTCACCGATTTTTTCGCCCAAAAGGAGAAGGCGAGGAGCGAACGGGCGAGTCGCTCTCCTAAAGAGAAGTTCGAATTGGTCCAGAAGCAACGCGAGATCCAACGAATTCTCAGATCCGCGAAGGTCATTAAAAAAGGGGGCCTCAACCAGGACTAGGGCGACGTCGTCCGAACCCTGGGAGTTAATGAACGAACCAGTAAAGATCAGTTGGGGACCTTGTTGTTTTTGTGGCCTTGAAATCGCAGAAACCGAGGTTGACCCATGCGCCGTGACGGTAGAGACAGTGGGAAGGAAATGGCAGACATGGTATTGCCATGCCGACTGCTTCAAGTCACGAATTTCGAAAGACGCAGTTATGGATTTATCGCCTGCGCACTTTTAACCCGGACCACGAGATTTAGACCCTGCCCCTCTTCCCTCTATTCAAATGGGTTAGAATCGAGTCATGCTTCGCCGGATATATCTCGACAACAGCGCGACGACTCCGATCGCACCAGAAGTGGTCGATGCGATGTTGCCGTATTTAAAAGATAAATTCGGCAACGCATCGAGCATTCATTTCTTTGGGCAGGAAGCACGCGCGGCGGTCGACAAGGCTCGACATCAAACTGCGGTGCTGATCAATTCTCGTCCGGCGGAGATCGTCTTCACATCGGGCGGAACCGAGTCGAACAATCTCGCGATCCGAGGACTTCTCGAATCTCAAGCTCAGAAGCCGGACCGCGGCGGGGGGCGTTATCTCGACGCTCGGGGAGAAAGCAAGCGCCACATCATTACAACCGCAATAGAGCATCCCGCGGTAAAGAGTGTGTGTGAAGATCTCGAAAAACTCGGCGGTTATGAATTCACGTATCTTCCCGCCTATGAGAACGGAGTCATTCGTATCGAAGATCTAAAAGACGCGGTTCGCGACCATACGGTGCTGATCTCGGTGATGATGGCGAACGATGAGATCGGAACGCTACAGCCAGTCGAAGAGATCGGGAGACTCGTCAAAGATCTGAGAAGCGAAGGCCGCAAGATCTGGTTCCACACCGATGCGGTCCAGGCCGCCGGAAAGACTCCGGTCGACGTCGAAGCGATCGGCTGCGATCTTCTTTCGATATCGGGTCACAAGATCTACGCACCGAAGGGGGTCGGCGCATTGTACGTTCGACGCGGAGTGCGTCTGCATGCGCAAAATATCGGTGGTCGTCAGGAACGCGGAGTCCGGGGCGGAACCGAATCAGTCCCGAACATCGTCGCATTCGGAAAAGCGTGCGAGCTCGCTGCCGAAGAATTGACTGAAAGCATGTCGAAGCTCGGCGAGCTCCGCGATCGTTTCGAGCAAGGCGTTTTCGAACACATCGACAACGTAACTCGAAACGGCGATGTCGAACATCGTCTGCCGAACATTTCGAATCTTTCGTTTTCGCGTATCGAAGGCGAAGGACTTCTCATCAACCTCGACATGCAGGGCGTCGCGGTCTCGACCGGCTCGGCATGCTCATCGGGCTCACTCGAACCATCCCCCGTCATCCGCGCCCTCGGTCGCACCGACGAACTCGCCCGCGGTGCGATCCGGTTTAGTTTTGGAAGATTTAATTGCGACGATGACGTCGACCGAATTCTCGAAGTGTTGCCATCAGCGGTTGAGAATCTTCGCAAACTTGCACGGGCGCGGGTATAGCTCAAAAAGTCATATCGGTACACGTATCGCGCCAAGTCCTCCAGCAATGTTTCGCAGACCCGGACCCCGGATATCCGCACACCGCCTGTTACTCTATCGGTTATTTGATATCAAACGATCGTATTCAGCATGCGATCCGATCCAGAACCAATAGATTCCTCCGTCGTTTTCAACTCCTTGGGCTCGGTAGCTTATCTCAATTCGAACAGACCATAACTGCTTATTCGTAGGTATCTTCTTGAAATGCAGAGAAGGGTGCTCGGGATCGAGTTTTAAAAGCGAATAGTTCTTGTTAGCGAGCGACTGGACACTAAGCGGAAGCCGGTGATAGTTTTTCCAAAAACGTGGGACGGTAAAATGCTTCAGATCGGCTTCGCGTTTCCCGAGTTAATTTCCGAGTTAACCTCATTCAGAATCGAATCGAGACGACCTTCCTTAACATCGGTTTCGATCTCCTCGTCCCAAATCTCCGCATGATAAGCAACGAACCAGTCCATGAGTTCGTTCACCTTTTCCGGCGACAGATTCTTAATCGCGTTTTCGATCTCAAGAATGCTCATACGAAGCATTATGCCACACGAGACCAGCGACTCAAGAGGCGTTTTTCCTTGCCGGCCAGTGAACATTTCTTCAGAATTTTGGGGTAGCCACATTTGAATGTTTATCTCCTGGATGTGCACGCGTCTAGAGTTTTCCTGCGACCTTACGAATGATTTCTTCCGACAAACTTCAAAGTAGGAGAGCAGAGACCCGAGCAGTAGCGAGTGTCGTTGCAGTCGTAGATTCGAGTCCGAATTCGTCGTCCGGATTTCAGAGCATCGGGGAAGAACTCTGAGGGGACCCGGGAACAAATCTTAGATCCAAAAACGCGAAACGCGACACACTCGCTACGGCTCGTGTCTCTGCCATGTCAAAGAATATCGGCGAAGAGAACCTTAAGGTTGATTCCCGTGCCTCGAGTTCCCCTCGCCGATCGTCGGGAGATATCCGTGGTTTCGTAGGTTTCCGAAAGTGGGAGACTGGACCCGCTCACGGCACTTACTGACTTAGGATGAAACCAGATTACCCGCACCCGTAGGCCGATGTCTTTAATCCTCTTGGCGTATTCTTAATTATTCTAAATTCGCGGAAATCTTGGATGAAACGCGGGAATTTCTGCTATATTCTCCCTACTTAAAAAGCATTACCAAGGGTAACAAGTAGGAATAAACGAGGCCTTCCCATGCATGTTTATAAATTCCGAGACTGTCTCTTGAACACTCTGGAACGTTCAGTCATCAGGGACAATGATCATCTCGAGCTAACCACCAAGACATTCGACGTCCTGCAATTCCTTATCGAGAACGCCGGAAAGGTCGTCACCAAGGACGACATCTTAGGCAAAGTCTGGAACGGCAGCTTCGTCGAGGAAAGTAATTTACCTGTCCACATCTCAAAGCTCCGTCGATCACTCGGCGAAGCAAAAGATCGAAAGTTCATCGAAACCGTCCAGGGCGTCGGATACCGTTTCGTATCTCCGTTGGAGTCGTTATCCGAAACCGAATGGAAGGCCGCCGCAGCGACAAGCCGGCCACCTCAACCCACCGATGGAGTCAACTCACAATCGATAGCAGTTCTTCCTTTTGAAAATGAAAGCGGCGACCCGAATATCAACTACCTCGTCGACGGTCTAACTGAAAGCTTGATCAACGGACTTTCCCACACACCCGGGCTTCGCGTGATAGCTCGCAACACGGTATTTCGATATCGAAGTTCGAACATCGAGCTTCCTGAGCTTGGGGCTTCGTTGAGCGTTGGAAAGTTACTTTTTGGGAGATTAAGGTTGACTGGCGAAAGTGTCCAAATTAGCGTCGAGCTGATCGATGCAGTAGACAGCCGTCAAATCTGGGGCGAGCTCTACGACGTGCCATTTTCCAAGATTGTGGAAGTCGAGAGATGGATCCTTGAGGAAGTTCAGAAAAGTCTCGTTACGACAATAATTGACCCATCATTCTTATCAGTTCAGCCGACTGCCAATGCCGAATCGTACAAATACTATTTGATGGGAAAGTACGTTTTTCAAAAAAGGCTGGTTTCCGAAGTTTGCAAGGCAATCGATTATTTTCAGAAGTCAATAAGTTATTGTCCGACTAATGTGCACTCTTATGTCGCGGTCGTTGACGCGTTCGTCTATCTGTTCATGCTTGATCAGGCGTCATATTCTGACACTCTCACGAATATTGCGCCCCTGTTGGAGATTCTTTCCAAACTTAAGCAATCGATCGACGTCGTACAATTCATGCACGCAAGACTGGCTCTTCGATTGAATTGGAACCTGGAAATAGCAGAGTCGCGTGTCAAAGAGGCCTTGAGACTTAACCCAAATCTTATCGAGGCTCAATGTTTTTATGGCCATGTTTTGGTTTCTCTTGGCCGAAAGGCCGACGTGGAACTTCAAGCCAGAAAGATTCTTCTCCTAGATCCAGTTTCTCCCTCATCATTAAGATATGTGGGCCGAATGTTTTATTTAATTGAACGTTACGACGCTGCGGTGGCCTGCTTTAATGACGCTCTCGAGCTCGAGCCGGAAGACTTCGAGAGCCTAGTCATGCTGGGAGCGGTTTATACGGAGCTCGGTGAGTATGATTACGCACTACATTTAATTAAGAAATCTTACGCTTGTCAGAAACACATCGAAACGCTCGCCATGATGGGGTATATAGAGGCGATGGCCGGAAACCGTCAGGAAGCAATGGATGTCCTCGCCAGTATCAGTTGCGACATGAAGACACCCTACGGTCATCCGATGAATCTAGCCAGGATTCACCTTGCTCTTGACGAGAAAGAGACTACGTATCAACTCTTGGAACAGGCTTTTGAGCAGCATTCCGTCGAAATGTACACGCTGTCCCACGATCCTCGTTGGAGGTCAATAAAAACAGAAAAGAGGTTCAGGGATTTGATTTGTCGGGTTCGTGTTAGTCCAGGTAAGGAACTTTAGAAGAGGATTTAAACCTTACATATTTTCTATAGTGGTTAGAGACGAGGCTTCCCATGAATGTTTATAAATTCCGAGACTGTCTATTGAACACTCTGGAACGTTCAGTTATCAGGGACAACGATCATCTGGAGTTAACTACCAAAACATTCGACGTTCTGCAGTTCCTTATCGAGAACGCCGGAAATGTCCTCACCAAAGACGACATCTTAGGCAAAGTCTGGAACGGCAGCTTCGTCGAGGAAAGTAATTACCGGTACACATCTCAAAGCTCCGACAATCACTCGGCGAAGCAAAAGATCGAAAGTTCATCGAAACCGTTCAGGGCGTCGGATATCGTTTTGTATCTCCGCTAGAGTCGTCATCCGAAACCGAATGGAAAGCCGCGGCCACGACAAGTCGCGCACCTGAACACAACGAAGGAGCCAATTCACCGTCCATCGCCGTTTTGCCATTTGAGAATGAAAGCGGCGACCCGAACCTCAATTACCTAGCGGACGGTTTGACCGAAAGCTTGATAAACGGACTTTCACACACACCCGGCCTCCGCGTCATAGCCCGGAACACGGTTGTTCGCTACCGCAACTCGAACATTGATGTGGTGGAACTAGGTTCGTCACTTGGAGTCGGAAAATTACTTTTCGGGCGAGTAAGGCTTTCAGGGGAGGCGTTTCAGGAACATTCACTAGAAATGTACACCCTGGGCGTCGACCCCCGATTTAAATCTGTAAAAAGAAAGCCGAGGTTTCAGGACCTGATTTCCCGGGTCAGGCATTCCTCGAGGTAGACATTACGATTAAAATTGCTGTGCGACACGGTATCTCCACGCGATCCGGCCTCGGTCGGTAGGATTGCGTTCCCCAGGAAAGATTTTGAGGACTCGCCAAACTAGAGCAGTTTCATGGCAACCGATAGAAACGGAAGAGCCCGCATCAAACCTCGATGCGGGCCCTTTTGCGGTGGAGAGACGTTCTCCTGGTAGAACCTTATCTTAGCCAGCAATAATAATTCCGCAACTCTCGGTTGGAACTTCCGTAGAGGTACCACCCGCGATAATAATTCCTGTAAACCCGGCGATGATGATTCCCGTAAGACCGGCGATAATAATCCCTGAATTGAGCTTGCCAGTTTTTGCAGTCGTCGAATCGGTGCACGGGTCAACGGCTCCAGCAATTATAATTCCCGCGTTTGCCGTCATCGTTGAAACCATCAGCATAGCAACCAAGCAAGTCGTCGTGATCCAGCCTTTAAGTGTTTTCATTTTTGTCTCTCCTGTTCGATCTATCTTTGAACTACGGAGACGTCTATTTCAATCGACGTGCCATTCGAAACGATGTTACCCGCGGGTCTTCAACTCGCTGTATTTGTATCAGTTAGAGCAAAGTAGAGGCTAAGGTGGATGTGAGGAGTTAATTGTATACTTAGTTGACGCCTGGCAAATAACTACGCTCTAAAGGCACGTATTCCGGTTTTTCTTCGGTTATTGCCAGATTGTCTACCTGGTACACAATTTGGTGGTTGTTAGCAGGTATCCACTTTAGCCGCAAGGTCAATATTTTTCTGGCTTTTCTGAATCTCGAAATGCTAGAATTCTCAAGTCATGCTCTTAACTGAGCGTCCCCCCAGCCGGCACTTTGTCTATAGTTCTACCTAAATCTTCCATTTAATGATCGAAAAGAAACTACCCAACTTTTCAAAAGCTGCGATTGTGGCCGTAGGCTCTCTGGTTGTTGCCTACGGCCTTATCGCGTTGCGCAATCAGTCCCTGACAGTTGGCTTTGCCTTGCTCTTGGGAATATCGGCGATTATCGCTCCACGCATGAGCTTGGTTATTCCCCGCTCAAAAATAGTAATCAGCTTCTCAGACTCCGTCGTTTTCCTATCATTCTTACTGTATGGACCGGAATGTGCCGTGATAATGGCCGTGGTCGAGACACTAGCCAACTGCTACTACAACAAAGTCTCCGGCCGAATCAAGTTCGCTCCGCACATGATCACCGTGAACACGTTCGGAGCTGGGCTAGGTACAGCGTCCGCGTGTCTTCTTTGGCAACTTTGTGCCGCGTTTACTGATCTCTCGAGTTTTCTGATCGACACTAGAGCGTTGATCACGACGTTGGGAATTTTGGCTCTAGGACAATTCGCCGCGTCCACGTTTCTTGCATCCCTCATTCTGCCGCGAGATGACGGGTCAACATTTTGGACTGCATGGAAGCGAGATTGTCTTGCAGGCTCGACTTCGAACTTCGTCGGAGCCGGAACCGCGGGAATGGTCTATAAGATCATCAGCTATGGCGATGTCTTTACCGCAGCGATCGCGATGGTGGTTTTTGGGATCGTTTATCTGACGTACCGGCAGTCGATACAGCAGATCAATAGTTCGGTCGAACAGGCTGAGGCAGCCGAGCATAAACGCGCGGAGGTCGAGCGGGAGCGGCGTGTTGAGGCGGAGAAACATGCGCAGCAGCTTGGGTGGACCTTGGAAAAAGAGGCTCGTGCGAACAAGGCTCTGCGAAAGAGCGAACGCGATTTTCAGCATGCGGCGCTGCATGATTCGCTGACCGGGTTGGCGAATCGAAAAAATCTTGGTGACGTACTTCGTAAACTGATCGTCAATTATAAGAACGATCCGACCGTCACCTTCCAGGTTCTGTTCCTCGACATCAAGAGTTTTAAGAACATCAACGACAGTCTCGGTCATACGATCGGCGATAAGGTTTTGATGATCGCCGCCCGACGCTTTTTGCGCCTCGTCGAGAAGGAAGACACCGTCGCACGCATCGGAGGAGACGAGTTCGCCATCATCCTCAAGAACGTCTCGAGCCCTGCCAAGGCACAGAAGGTCGCACGAAAGATCTACGCCAGCATCGTCCAGCCGTTCTCGCTCAGCGGCAATCAGATCAACATCGATGTCAATATCGGAATCGCCCCGTGCGACGCTGAGTACGATACGCCGGAAGAGATCCTCCGCGACGCCGACATTGCGATGCACTACGCGAAGGAGAAGTCGGACGGGCCGGCGGTGTTTACAAAAGAATTGCGTGCGAGGTTCCTCGAGCGGATCCGCTTTGAGATGGATCTGCGAAGCGCCATCGATCGCGAGG
The DNA here is from genome assembly GCA_003223025.1 of Acidobacteriota bacterium. Taxonomy (GTDB): domain Bacteria; phylum Acidobacteriota; class Blastocatellia; order Pyrinomonadales; family Pyrinomonadaceae; genus OLB17. The sequence goes on along the minus strand of QHXR01000013.1, from coordinate 77,752 downwards.
AGCTCTCGATGCACTACCAGCCGATTGTCGATCTGATGAACGGACGGCTCGTCGGATTCGAAGCTCTGCTGCGATGGCATCATTCCGAGTTTGGCATGATCCCGCCGAACAAATTCATCCCGATCGCCGAGCAAGGCGGGCTCATAAAACCGATAACCGTTTGGATCTTAAATGAGACGGCGATCCAACTCGCGAAGTGGCAGAAGATCGCACCGGATTACAAAGATCTGATGGTCAGCGTCAATATCTCGGGCAAGCATCTTTCAAACGACGACCTGATCGATGACGTCGAGAATGTGCTCGAATCGTCGGGTATCGCACCGAAAACTCTGAAGCTCGAGATCACTGAAAGCGTCGCGATGGAAAACGCCGAGCACACGATCAATGTGCTCAACAAGCTCAAGCACATCGGAGTGCAGTTGAGCATCGACGATTTCGGTACGGGATATTCTTCGCTCAGCGTATTGCACCGGCTGCCTTTCGACACTCTTAAGATCGATCGATCGTTCGTCTATCTCGTCGGCGAGAATGGCGAAAATTCCGAGATCCTTCAGACGATCATTTCCCTCGCGAAGAATCTAAAGATGCGAGTCATCGCCGAAGGCGTCGAGACAACGAGCCAACTCGCCGTACTGCAAAATCTCGGCTGCGACTACGCACAGGGATTCCTTCTCGCAAAACCGAAACCCCGCGACGAAACGGAAACGCTACTCTACAAGACACACAATTGGCTTCCCGAAGAAGTCTCCGGACAGTTCGAGCGTGCAACATCGAATGTTTCGGATGAGAATTTACCGGTCTTCTAAAACGGACGACGAACTTTAGTTTGTCGGACGGTCGAAAGCGGAGTTGTATTTTATTTGCCGGACTTGTAGAAGTTAGCAGAACCCTTGGGATTTGGGAGTAGATGCGATTCAGCCGTTTGCGATAGAGTTCCGTCTCGCAGTTCGAATGTCAGAGTCGCATAAGTTTGCGGACAACAATCGCCTCTAGAATTCTCAGATTCGTAAACTTCAATTTGAAGTTTGCCGTCCGACAGAAACGCTCGCCGCAATCCTCCTTCTGCCCTATCACCCGACACCATCGACCAGGCAACTTTCGGTTGTTCGTCTTTGAGATCAAAAAGATAAACAAGAAGCGGTGTAGCTGATCCGCCAGTCGTTACTGACACGACAACCAACGTCGGTTTAGTCAGGCCTTTTAAATCTCCGGAGGAGACATCGATAAGGCTGTATCCCATTTGGCCTTCATCGGTTCCGCTGCCGCGAATGAAGGGCGAACCGCCGTTTTTCAAGACAAAGGATTCCCACTGTTCTGTCTGAGGAAATGCGAAATTTGCGAAATCAGTTGCGTCTTGGGCGTTCGTCGAAATAACTAAAGTGTTAGTTGGTGTCACACGTCGGACAGTCGCTTGCTCAACAACCTGACACGAAATTGATCCCAAACCGGCTATCAAGAATACCGGCCCTAATAAAAGATTTCTCATCATCATTCGTAACGATATCATTAAGACGAAGATCCAAAAAAGAACACCTGCACCAGCTCCGTTAGGAGCGTCATATTGGTAGCAATTGACCCGACGATGAATCGAGCTCCGTAGGAGCGACACAATGCTGTCGCTCCTACGGAGCTCGAACGTTATTCTTGAATATTCGCTGCTACCAATATGTCGCTCCTCCGGAGCTTTATTTTTGACTTCAATATATGGCGGCAAGGATACGTGGATTCGTCCGAACGGAATACCGCTTGCATCCCAAACCGCGGAGGTAATTATGATCAGAAAACTGAAATCAGGTGAATATCGTTTGTACTCGAAGAAGAAAGATCCGAAGACCGGAAAGCGACGCAACTTAGGAACATTCGATACACGTGAGGCCGCTGAAAAGCACGAGCGCGACGTTCAATACTTCAAGCGGCATTGACAACGAAAAAAATCGTACAGAAGAGTAAAAACATCTCTGTACGATTCTATTTGCGGCAACCTGAAAAGGATAGAGATTTATTAATCCGAGCGACTCCCTCCCCGTGTATCCGAGGTAATCACAGGAAGACTTCTACTGGGTAACGATACGTTTCCGCCAACTGCTTCGCCTGACGGCCGTTGATGTCTCTCTTCCCCTTGAGCACATCCGAAACCACCGACTGTCCGCCGAAGATCGGAGCCAGATCGGTCTGCTTCAGCGATCGCTCCTCCATTAGCACACGCAAACTGTCGAGCGGTGAAGTCAGTTTTCCCATAGGATAAGCTTCCTCCTCAAACTTTTCGACCAGACAGGAAAGCAAATCGAAAATCCGAGCTTCGGCAGACGTCCAGTTTTTCTCGCCCTTATCAATCAGACGCCCTAGCCGTGCTAGAGCTTGCTCATTCTCCCGTTCGTTTTTTATTACGGCCGGCAAGTACTCTGCCAAAAGACTTGCGTACCCGAGGTCTTTGTTCTTCACTTTCTGTGTTCTTACGCTTGGCATATTCCTTCTCCGTATTTACCCTGGTTGAATCATCCGTGCAACCCGTCTTCCACTTTCCCTTATCGTATTCCTTGTGATTCAGAACCTCTCTGAGATACACCGTCCTAAACCTATAAACAATTTTCGTAATAATTCGATACTTGTTTCCGCCTACATTAAATACGGTGCAGGTTCCGACCTGATCGGCGGTTGGAAAGGTCTGCCTTAATTCCGCTAGATTGCTCGCAACCGTTTTCTTCAATCGGCGGTACCATTCGTCCAACGGTTTGACGGCGACGGGATCGCTTTTGGCAAAGTCACGAATCATCTTCCGCGATATTATTCTCATCCTCTAGCAACCAGCTTAAGACAAATACGAATATAGCATCCTGCTATATCCACGGTCAACGGAACAATACAACGATCTGCTATATTCGCACGCGAATTGTATTAACACCTTTGTGACCGAGTCGCCGGTAAGGTCGGTAGGTAACGCCTCCGTAATCGAAACATCTCTTTGTGAACTATTGGGCTCGGCCTTATAATGTCGGAAATTCTTTCCGACGAGGTACAGCCCAATATGTTCAGACGATTTTTCCTTTCCCTCACACTTGCTACATTTCTATTCACCGGTGCGTACGCACAGACGGCGTTCGACTATCCGAAACCGAAGAAGGTTGAGCAGGTAGACAACTATCACGGCACGCAGGTCAGCGATCCCTATCGATGGATGGAGGACACCGACTCCGCGGACGTGCAGTCGTGGATCGCGTCCGAAAACAAAGTAACCGACGCATATTTCGCGACGATCCAAACCGAACGTGACCGGATCAAATCGCGGCTCACGGAACTTTGGAATTACGAACGATATTCCTCTCCGAGCAAAGTCGGCAATCATTACATCTATTCGAAGAACGATGGGCTTCAGAATCAGAGCGTGCTCTTCATCACGGACTCGATCGACAGCCCCGGTCGCATCCTTCTTGATCCGAACAAACTTTCGGCCGACGGCACCGCAGCATTGAGTGGATCGTCATTCACCGATGACGGAAAGCTCTGGGCATACGGCGTCGCGATCGCCGGGTCAGATCGCACCGAATGGCGCGTGATGAATGTCGAGACGGGCGAGATGCTTGCGGACACGCTCAAGCCAAATCGTCAGGGCGGAGTCTCGTGGCTCAACGACAATTCGGGTTTTTATTACAACCGATTCCCCGACGCGACCGTGGGCAAAGAATTGAAAGGCATGAGCAAATTTCAGAAGCTCTACTTTCACAAACTCGGAACGCCGCAGTCGGACGACGTTCTAATTTACGAACGGCCGGATGATGGTGAAATGTTCATCGGCGGCAATGTTACCGAGGACGGCAAGTGGCTGGTCATCTACGTCAACAAGGGTACCGAGCGAATGAACATGGTTTATTTCAAGAATCTGACCATGGACAAGTCACCGATCCTCCCGCTCGTCGCGGAACGTACGAACAGTTATGGAATGATCGGGAATGACGGACCAGTCTTCTATTTCCAAACCGACAAGGACGCCGAACGCGGTCGCGTAGTCAGTGTCGATGTGTCGGCGAAAACTCCGGTTTGGAAAGAGATCGTCCCGCAGGCCGAAGAGACGCTTGGCAATGTTCAGATGATCAACGATCAGTTCGTCCTCAATTATCTGAAAGATGCGTATACGCAGATCAAGATCGTCGACAAGGACGGCAAGCTTGTTCGCAGTGTCGAGCTCCCGGGCATCGGATCCGCGGGCGGATTCGGCGGCAAGCAAAAAGATACCGAGACGTTCTACACATTTTCGAGCTACAACACTCCGCCGTCGATCTATCGCTACGACATGAAGACGGGCACGAGCACGCTCTTCCGCAAAGCGGGTGTGAAATTTGACGGATCGCAGTACGAGGTCAAGCAGGTTTTCTACAAGAGCAAAGACGGCACGCGCGTCCCGATGTTCCTGACCTACAAAAAAGGGATCAAGCTCGATGGAACGAATCCGACTTTGCTGTACGCGTACGGCGGATTCAACATTTCGCAGACACCCGGATTCTCGGTCGCGCGAATTCCGTGGCTCGAGATGGGCGGCGTATATGCAGTCGCAAATATTCGCGGCGGAGCAGAGTACGGCAAGGCATGGTGGAAAGGCGGATCGCGTTTGAATAAGCAGAACACGTTCGACGATTTTATCGCCGCCGGCGAATGGCTCATCGCGAACAAATACACATCGACTCCGAAGCTTGCGGTCCAGGGCGGATCGAACGGCGGTCTGTTGATCGGTGCGGTTCTGAATCAGCGTCCGGATCTTTTCGGAGCAGCTCTGCCGGCGGTCGGTGTGATGGACATGGTCCGCTTCACCGAGTTCACGGTCGGTGCGGCATGGAAGTCCGACTACGGTGATCCGAAGGACGCGGCGGATTTCAAATCGCTCTATGCGTACTCGCCGCTGCACAACATCAAAGCGGGCACAAAATATCCGGCAACTTTGGTGACGACCGCCGATCACGACGATCGTGTTTTCCCTGCTCACAGTTTCAAATACACCGCGACGTTGCAGGAAGCTCAGTCGGGGCCCTCACCGGTTTTGATCCGAATCGAAACGAAGGCGGGTCACGGCGCAGGTAAGCCGACAACAAAGATCATCCAGGAGCAGGCGGATCTTTTGGGATTCCTGGTAAAGAATTTGGATATTAAGTATTAGGCCGCTGAAACCATTTTGATGGAAAAACTGCTCGAGAGATCGAGCAGTTTTTTTTTCCTTTCTAGCTCCGATAGGAGCGTCATATTGGTAGGGCCCCATCTCCAAAACATTTCCGCTCCGGAGGACCGACACAACTCTGCCGCTCCTCCGGAGCTTTTTTCTTCTATCCACCTTGCTACCAATATGACGCTCCTATTGGAGCTCTATCTATGCAACGTACAAAACTCCTTCGGTTCCGTTCCCGGTTTGAAATTTCGTGCTTCGCTGTATGGACAGTTCGATGTCGCACGCATGCCGCTGACCGGACAGACGTTTACGACTATGCTTGCCCGGTCGGCGCTCGGGGATGAGCGACGAGATGAATTGGAATTGCTGCCGCGATCTATCTGATTTTCCCACGTGTTGACGAGCGGCGTCGGTGATGGAGCTGAGTCCGGAGGCGGCTCAGCGCTCTGATATGGGCCATCTTCCTCGTAGGTCGGAGCACTCGTATCGATCATTACTTTCGGCGGAACCGTACCGCTGATAAATAATTCGACTCGACGAAACTCCGGCGGAACATTTGAATTCAGATCCTCTTTCGGCTCCGGGATGTTTTCCGTCGCCCAAGCAGGTTCGTCGAGACCGGGAACCTTCGGTGTCGGCGAGGGCGTCGGAGTCGCTTTCACATCGGCGACTTCAACGGCGTCGAGCTCGCGGATCAACAAGCCGCTTCGAATATCGACTTCCGCCTTTCGCACATTCGCAGGCATCGTCCAGTCGCCGTTCCATTCGGGATGCATCTCGAGCGCGTCTTTCATGAAGTCGGACCAGATCGGCATCGCCGAATCGGAGCCTTTCATACCGAGATCCGCGTTGTCATCGAATCCGACATAGACGACGCAGACGAGCTCCGGCGTGAAACCAACGAACCATCCGTCACGCGAGGTTCCGGTCTTTCCAGCAAACGCCGTCCGGCCGGGAACGTTCTTAAATCCCCAGCCTTGAGCCTGCGCCGCCGTGCCGCGATTGATGACGTCCTTCAGCATGTCGTCCATGATGTACGCGACATCCGAACGAACGACATTTGTCTTCTCGATCTTCGCCATCGAGACCGTCGTGCCATCGCCTTGCGTCACTTGCGTTATCGGCATCGGCGCGACTGCATCACCGAGATTCGCAAACGTCGTGTACGCCGACGCGACATTCAGCGGAGTCGCCTCAGCCGTCCCGAGCGCCATCGACGGATAAGCCTTATCGACTTTCGGCATGCCAGCTTTGTGTGCAAGGTTCATCACTTTGCCGATGTTCACCTGCATCCCGATATCGACCGTGATCGTATTCTTACTTTTTACGAGTGCATCGCGAAGCGTCGTCTCTTTATTCGAAAACGTATCGCCGTAATTATTCGGTGCGTAAGTTTCCTGACCGTACGTGAAGATCTTCTTCTCGTCCTTGAAAACAGTAGCCGGAGTAAAGACGCGCGACGCGGTGTCGTAGGCTGAGTTGATAGCCGTTGTGTAGACGAACGGTTTGAAAACGGATCCCGGCTGACGCATCGCGTCGGTCGCTCGATTGAACTGATTCTGTTGATAGTCGCGCCCACCGACCATCGCGACGATCTCGCCGGTCTTCGGACGGATCGCGACGAGGGCTCCGTTCAAATTTCCTTTCGGCTGCTTCGGAAAAAACTTTTCGAGTTTGTCGAGCCGGTTCGCCATCGTCTCGTACGCCATCCGCTGCAGATCGGGATCGATCGATGTGTAGACGCGATAATGCTGCATCGCTTCGGGGTCGCTGACGATCTTCGGCAATTCCTCGATGGCGAACTGCGAGAAGTAGGGCATTCCCTGCAGATCTTTGCGTCCGGAGATGGGTTTCAATTCAAGCTTCGTCGCACGCGCCGCGGAATTCTGCTCTTGAGTTATCGCACCCGCTTCGAGCATCGAGTCGAGAACTTGATTGCGGCGCTCTTCGACACGTTCCGGATTCTTGTACGGGCCATAACGATTCGGACTTCGAATTATTCCGGCCATAAACGCGGCTTCGCCCAAGCTTAATTGCGAAACGTCTTTTCCGAAATAAACATTCGACGCTTCGCCGACTCCGTAGATCGACACGCCTTGCTGCTGGCCGAGATAGATCTGATTCGCGTAGAGCGTGAAGATCTCCTGCTTGGTCAGACGCGTTTCGAGAATGAATGACATGAACGCTTCAGTCGCTTTTCGCTCGAGCGTCGGATCGTTTGTGAGCAGGAGATTCTTTACGAGCTGCTGCGTGATCGACGATCCGCCCTGATTCGCGATCGGAGAATTGTCGTCTTCTTTTTCATAACGTCTCCACAACGCTCGAGCGATGCCGCGAAAGTTCACGCCGTAGTGCTCGAAGAACGCGCGGTCTTCGGTTACCGTGATCGCCTTCACGAGATGCGGCGGGATGTCGGCGAATGTCACGGTCTTGCGCCGACCATCGCCCTCGGCGGCGACGGTGCTGAGCATCTTCGGCTCGAGCTTAGTGGAATCGACTTGCGTTCGCTTTTCCAGATCGGCGATTCCGTTAACGGACTTTCCATCTTTCGCGAAACTGACCGAGATCGCCGGATACATTTTCTTTCCGTCGATCACGCCGGTGACGCCCGGCTCGACGACGAGCTTTCCTTCGACGATCGAGTAACGACTGCGCGACTCGTCGGCTTTGTTATTCCGTTCGACATAGCCCGCCGATTTCAAATAGTCGATAAGCTCAAGCGTCGAAACTCTCTCACCGTTTTTTAGAAGCTTAGGCGCCGAATAGATCCCGGCGGATGGCGTATAGATCTCTCCGCTCAGCAGCCGGCGATCGATGCGATCGGAAAATTCGAACCAGAAATAGGTGAAGGTGAGAAACGCGGTGAGCGTGATGACGGCGACGCCGGTTAGAAACCACGGGTTGATAAAGAAACGCAGAAATCGTCGCGTGCGGCTCGAAGGCGGCGCCTGATAAGCGGTGACACGGCGTGTCCCGACCCAATCTTTCGGCGGACGTTTTGATCGCATAGATTTCGGCTGGAGCGGATCCCGCATTTCCACTGAGTGTTCTGCGAGTTAGAGAGGTTTCGGATTTAGGCAGTTGCCCTGTAAAATTTTATCGAGTTTAGCAACTCGATGTCTATTAGATTCTTCGGCTTTTATTTGCGATTTTCGAATTGCGATTTGCGATCTCTTTGCACTTTTGCAGTTTTGAGAACCTGAGAGCCAGGATCCCGACCGCTTGCTTCGTAAAAGTACGACGCTGGAAAGCAACTTGCTTTGCTTTTTACTGAGGAGATCGCAAATCGAAATTCGAAAATCGCAAATCATATGAAGATTTTAGTTACCGGCGGCTCTGGTTATCTCGGCACACACGTTCGACGATATTTTAAAGCGGACGATTTCTCGCGCACGTCGGGCTTTGATGTTCTGAATTCGGTTGATGCTGCCGTGGTCAAGGACTACGACGTCGTCATCCATCTCGCCGCGCATCTCGACAAGTCCCCGGAGGCCGCGGAAGAAGTTTTTCTCACGAACGTCGAGGGAACGATCAACCTTCTCAAAAATATCCGACGCGATGCGGTTTTTATTTTCGCATCTACAAAGGATGTGTACGGACGGTTCGCCGATAACTTCGGCGATGTTCCCGAAGGTTGTCGAACGCTCTACGCCGGACAGTCGGCTCTCGAATGGTCGAAGCTGATCGCCGAACGCTACGTCGAGTTCTATGCGAACCAGCTCGGATTTCGATCCTGCATCTTTCGAATGTCAACTATCTACGCGAAGCCGCTCGAGGGCACGACGCCAAATTTTGTCGGAGCATACGTCGATGCCGTCAACAAAGGCGAATCGATCCGGCTTCCCGGCCACGGACGGCCGCGTCGAGATCTGCTTCACATCGACGATTTCTCCGCGGCGTGTAAGGCGTTTATCGATTCCGTCATTCGTCACGGCCTGTATAACATCGGCGGCGGCCGTCCTAACACTTTGACGCTTACGGAACTCGTCGCGAAGCTCGAAGAAGTCTCAGGACTTCAGGCAGTCGTCGATCTCGAAAATCCACTGCCGGATCCGGTGCCGATGAACTACATTTCCGACCTCGCCTTGATAACGCAGGAATTGGATTGGAATCCAAAGATCGGTCTGGATGAAGGATTACGAACGATGTTCGAGGCGTTTGTACCGACTTCATAGTCCCGTGTCTTGTCCTATCCAGTGCCGTGGACGAACGTGTTTTGTTTCGTGTCTTTTTCGTGTGGTTCGTGGTTAGCTTCTTAGAAGCCGAAACCACGAAACACACTAACTACACGAAAAAGACACGAAGAAGAATTAGAAAACAGTGAAGATTCTGGTACGCGGAACAAATTGGATCGGCGATGCTGTGATGACACTTCCGGCGATCGCAAAACTGCGCCGACTTTTTCCGGACGCGCGTCTCACGCTGCACACTCGCGATTGGGCGAGAGGAATTCTTAACCAATCCGGGCTGTTCGACGAGATCATCACGCCGACATCCTTTCCAGATCAGATAGGAGCCATTCGAAAAGGAAATTTCGATCTCGCTGTTATTTTTCCAAACTCGTTCTCGTCCGCACTCGTGGTTCGACTTGGCGGCGCAAAGCGAAGTTTCGGTTACGCCGCAGAACGACGTTCGATGCTGCTCACGGATCCTGTAACGACACCGGAATGGAAAGATTCGCGTCACGAGGTTTATTACTATCTCGAATTAGTAGCTGCGATCGAGAAGAGTTTTTTCGGAAAAGTTACGGAAGCAGAGACCCTCGAGCCAAAACTTTCGATTACTGATGAGCAGCGGCGGAATGCGATCGAGATCCTGCGCGAAAGCGGAATTGATCCGACATTGAAGACTGTCGCGATCGCCGGCGGCTCGACAAACTCGCGTGCGAAACGATGGCTTCCCGAAAGTTTCGCAGCACTCGCCGACCGGCTGAGATCTGAAATGAATGTGAACGTCATTCTTCTCGGCTCAAAGGATGACGAAGAGATCTCGAAACGCGTAGCCGACTTAGCGACGCATAGGCCGGTCGATCTCACCGGAATGACGGATATCGTCGGTGCGGCCGCGCTCCTCGCGAGTGTCGACGTACTCGTCTCGAATGACATGGGTCTCGCGCATCTCGCACCTGCGGTCGGAACGAAAACACTCGTCATATTTGGACCGACGAATGCGGTCACAACACGACCGATGTCGACACGAGCTGAGATAATCTCGGCCAATGTCGAATGTGCTCCGTGCATGCTTCGCGATTGCCCGATCGATCATCGCTGCATGACCCGGGTCACCGTCGACGACGTCTACAATCGCGTGGCAAAAGTACTTTCCGAATAGATTCTGTGGATTCTAATTTTGTAAGCTAAAGCGAAATGGAAACTAGCGAAGCACAAAAAGCCGCTTTCATCGATCGCGACGGAACACTGATCGAGGAAGTAAATTTTCTTTCAAGCGTCGATGAGCTTCGCGTATTTCCGTACACGTTCGAAGCGGTGAAGTGTTTGAAAGACGCCGGATATCTCGTCATCGTCGTCACGAATCAATCCGGGATCGGTCGCGGGATCTACGATGAGAAAGCGATGCAAGCGATCCATGAAGCAATGCAATCGCAGCTCGACAACATGATCGATGCATTTTACTTTTGCCCGCATCTTCCGTGTGACGGCTGCTCATGCAGAAAACCCGGCTTGGGAATGATCGAATCCGCGATGAAGGATTTCGCGATCGACTTGCCGAATTCATGGATGATCGGGGACAAGAAAATAGATGTTGAGACAGGGCAGAAAGCGGGCACTCGTACCGCGATGGTCATGACCGGATACGGCCGTGCTCATTCGATTCAGATGGAATCTATGCCTGATGTGCTCGCTGAAGATTTGCGTGATGTCGTGCGGGAAGTCGTACGGTGAACTCGCTTCCCTTTCCTGATCCTTCGCTTTGAACGCTCACAGTTCCGCCGTGCATCTCGACAAGCTGCCGGACTATCGCAAGCCCGAGTCCGAGCCCGCCGTTCCCGGCGCGTGCAGACGTATCCTGCCGAAACCGCTCAAATACTAACGAGAGAAATTCAGGCTTGATGCCGATACCGTTGTCCTTCACGGAAACGTGAACGTGTTCGTCGTCCGCGGTTAGAAAGACCTCTATGCGTCCGCCTTCGGGTGTGAACTTTGCAGCGTTGATGAGGAGATTGGAGAACACTTGCATCAACCGATTCCGGTCGCCGTAAACGATCGCCGATTTTGCATTCTCGTCCGATGTCTCGACGATCTCGATATTTTTCGCGGACGCCGCGGGAGTCGATGTGCCGATCGCGTCGTGAAGAAGCTCGATCGGATTCACCGGTTCGAACTCGAGCACGAGTTTGCCGGAGATGATCCTCGCGACATCCAGCAGATCTTCGATCAATCGGTTCTGCGTTTCGGAATTCTTGATGATCGTACCGAGAGCCTTCTTTACTTGCTCTTCATTAAGATCGCCGGCCCGCAGCATTCGCGCCCAGCCGAGTATGGAATTCAACGGCGTCTTCAGCTCATGGGACACGGTCGCCATGAACTCGTCTCTAAGCCGAGTTGCGATCTCCGCTTCCCGACGAGCGATTTGTTCATTTTTTAGAAGCTCCTCACGTTCGCTCGCAACGACGCGCAAAGATTCGTTAACTTGCTCGAGTTCCTGCGTGCGTTCGTCGATGCGCGATTCGAGTTCCTTGTTCGCATCGGTGAGCGCGTGTTCCGCGTTTCGACGCTTGTCGATCTCGCGCGAAACGACGATGTTCACGAAAGCGAGCGCAATGATCCCGCAAACACAACCGATGATAAGGACCCAGATCGTGCGATAGAAGCTTTGGTCGAGTGATTGTTCACGCGAGCTTAACGACGTCAGTTCGGCTGATTTAAGTTTATCGATCGAGGCTCGAATATCGCCTGCGAGCGAACGGTCGGACATATTTCCTAAACTCGAGATCGTTGCATCGAAGCCTTCGATCTTTCTTCGCTCGATCTTTTTCTCTGCTTGCGCGACGTACTCGGCGGTCGCCGACTCGAGGTTCGCCAGTTCATCGAGCTCCACCGGTGTGTCCGACATTTCCGATCTCAGTTGCGCGAGGTTCTGCGCGATCTTCGGTTTGGAAGTCTGGTACGGAGTAAGGTACGAGTCGTTTCCCGTAATAATGAATCCGGTGACGCTGGAATCGACATCGAGCGTAAGGCGGAGCAGATCATCGAGTCTCGAGACCGTGCTTTGAGTTCGCTTCTCGATATCGACGGCGTCCTGGAGCGAGGTCGTATATTGATACAGCACGAACCCGAGAGCCGTCAGCAGGATGACGACAAACAAAAGGATCAACGGTAATTTTCGTTCGACCGTTAAAGACATCTTCGATTTGGGATTTGGGATTTGGGATTTCCGGACGAGAACCGTGAATTCAATCTAATGTTGTTACCATGTGAACGCGACCCCGATTACTTCGAGGCCAACGGCAAATCGCAAATCCGCAATCCCAAATCCCAGTTTCACGCGCTCCGGCCAAAATCATCGTCCAAACGTTCGATGTCATCCTCGCCGAAATAGTCGCCTGTTTGTATTTCGATAATTACTAAAGTTTCAGAGCCGGCGGAATTCTCGATACGGTGCGCGGAGCCTTGGGGAATGTCGAGAGCCTTTCCGGTTTCGACTAGAATTTCAGCGTCGTTTAGTGTTACTTTAGCAGTGCCGCGGACGACGTACCAGTGTTCGGAACGACGCGAATGACGTTGATAGCTCAGGCGTTTACCCGGCAAAACTTCGAGTCGCTTAACCTTATAATTTTCGCCTTCATCGAGGATCGTAAAACTGCCCCAAGGGCGGTCTTCGGAATAGAATGATTCCGTAGTTTCCTTTTTCATTTTTCCACTTTCACGCTTCGAGCATGTTCAGTTTAAACGAAAAGACAACTTCAGCCAATAACGTCCCGCAGCAGAAATTGCAGGCGCTTATCATCGGTCGGCTCGTCGTGATCTTCCTTCTTCTCGTCACAAGCTGGATCTGGTACAGCGGCTCGTTCCAACTGACGCTCGACGATTTTCCTGCCGGACCGTTTCTTGTCTTTGTCGTATCCGTTGGTCTCACGGCGGTCTACTTTCTGCTGTCGCGACTCTCGCGTTCCGTGGAATGGCAGGTTCGGGCTCAATTCCTGATCGACGCGCTTCTGATCACGTGGCTGGTTTGGAAGACCGGCGATCTGACTTCGCCTTACATAACGCTCTACATTGTTCTGATCGGTGTCTCGAGCGCATTTCTCCGACCGCGGCCGACTTTTTTAATGGCTCTGATCTGTGTCGCCTTCTTCCTGACGATGGCGATACTGACCGGTCTAGCGGTTCTCGAGCCGTCCGGTACAACGCAGACGACACCTCGCGTGATCCAGATCACAAGCTTCCATACGATCGCGTTTCTTGTCGTTGGCCTGCTCGCGTCGAAGCTTTCGGAGCGACTGTCGTCCGGTGAACAACTCAAAGAAGCGACAAAGACTTTGGCGAACCTACAGGCTCTTCACGAACGGATCATCGAATCGATCCGCTCGGGTTTGATCACGACCGACCTCGACGGGAACATCTATACATTTAATGTAGCGGCAACCGAGATCACGGGATACAAAGCCGACACGATGCAGGGACGCTCGATCTTTTCTCTGTTCGGGAACATCAAACAGCCAATCGGACTTTCGCTCGATTCTCCGGAGAGCGATCAGCCGCCTCGCTTCGAAACCGATCTTGTGACGCCGGACGGATTTGCGGTTCACATCGGTTACAACATCGCTCCGCTGTTTTCTGAGGACAATGAGCGATCGGGTTTGATCATCACTTTTCAGGATCTGACCGAGATCCGGTCGATGGAAGAAAGCATCAAGCGCAAAGATCGACTCGCCGCCGTCGGACGTGTCGGAGCCGGGCTCGCGCACGAGATCCGGAATCCGCTCGGAGCGATGCGTGGTGCGATCCAGGTTCTCGAGTCGAACACGCCTCCGGATTCGGTTCAGGCCGATCTGATGAAGATCATCATGCGCGAGTCGGACCGGCTCAACAGCATCATCACGAACTTTCTCAGTTATGCGAAACCGAAAGTTGGGAGCTTTAGCGAGATCGATGCGGGCGAGGCGGTACGCGAAACGATCAAGTTACTTCGGCACAGTCCTGAGGTGACCGAGAAGCACGTCATAAACGAATCGGTTCCGCCGAACCCGGTATTCGTCTCGGCCGACTCGACGCAGCTCAAACAGGTGTTTTGGAATCTTGCGCGGAATTCTATCAACGCGATGCCCGATGGCGGAAATCTTTCGATCAAGCTCGAACTGATCCCGAATAATCGCGTTCAGTTTATTTTTGAGGACAGTGGCGTCGGGATGTCGCCGGAACAGGTCGAACGTTTGTTCGAGCCATTCTCGAATTCAACATCGGGCGGAACCGGTCTCGGCTTGTCGATCGTTTATCAAATAATCCGCGATCATGACGGCGTGATAAATGTCCGCAGCTTTGAAGGCGAAGGCACTGTCATCACGATCATCCTGCCGCGTACGGCGAAGCAATCGGTAGTCGCAGACACTCAGGGGATCCATGACACCTCTGAGCCAACTCCGCTGACGGACTATCTCAACGTCAAAAGAGAATCGGAAATTTCTTCTTGAACAGGATCGTTGTTATTTGTGAGAATGGTTCTGACGGATCGGCCCCCGGTCCACGCGCGAACCCTCAGGTCACTGAACCAGCACATTACGGATGTCTAACATACTGATTGTTGATGACGAGCAGAGCTACAGGCAGCTTTTAAGCCTGGTGTTCGAAGGCGACGGACATACGATCCGAACCGCATCGAACGGACGCGAAGCTCTCACTCTCCTCCAAAACGAACCGGCCGACGTGGTTATCTCGGACGTGCGCATGCCCGACATGGACGGTATCGAAATGTTGAGTTCGGTACGAGAGACCCAGCCGGATCTCGGCGTCGTGCTGATGACGGCGTTCGCATCCGTTGAGACCGCGCGCGAAGCATTTAAGCTTGGTGCAGATGATTTCATACAAAAGCCTTTCGACGTTGAAGAGCTAAAACTCATCGTCAAGAAGACGCTCGAGAAACAAGCTCTCATTGACGAGAACCGCGCGTTTAGGCGAGCACAGCGCGAGCGCGGCAGCATCAAGAACATCGTCGGAAATTCGGCGAAGATGCACGCGATCTTTCAGATGATCGAAACCGTTGCCGAGGTCCAATCGACGATTCTTATCACCGGCGAAAGCGGAACAGGTAAAGAGCTCGTCGCACGTGCGATCCACGATCTGAGTGCCCGCGCCGAAAAACCGTTCATCTCAATAAACTGCGGAGCGTTTACCGAAACTTTGCTTGAATCGGAGCTGTTCGGCTACGTCAAAGGATCGTTCACGGGAGCCAATTCGAATCGAAAAGGATTGTTCGAAGCCGCGAATCGCGGAACGATCTTTCTCGACGAGATCGGCGAAATGTCGCCGGCGATGCAGGTGAAACTGCTTCGAGTTCTGCAGGAAAAGAAAGTGCGGCCGGTCGGAGCTCACGACGAACTCCCGATCGATGCCCGCGTCATTGCCGCGACGAACCGCGATCTGAAACAGATGTCGACCGAAGGAACATTTCGCGAGGATCTCTTTTATCGGATCTCTGTGATTCCGATAAGTCTTCCGCCTTTGCGCGACCGTCCGGAAGATATTCCGGAACTTGCTGTTCACTTCGCGCGAAAGTTCGGCGAACAGACGGGCAGGCACCTCGACATTTCTCCGAAAGCGATGCAGCTCCTCGAGGGCTACATCTGGAGCGGCAACGTGCGCGAGCTCGAACATACGATCGAGCGTGCGGTCGCGCTTGAACGCGATGGTGAAATTCAGCCGGAAAGACTTCCGGAGCACATCACCAATTACAACCCCGAACGTATCAGTGCCGAATTCGACTTACCCGATACCGGCTTGAACCTCACGGCTCACCTTGAAAACCTCGAAAAAACGTACGTTGTCGAGGCCCTCCGCAAAACCGCGGGTAATCAAACCCGTGCCGCCGACCTGCTTCAGATGCAGGTCCGATCACTCAGACATCTCCTGGACAAACACGATATCCGAAATCTTTCCGCCCAGATGCGGAACGGTGAATAGCCTTAAAGACTTTAAAAACTGAAATAGCTCGGGCATTTGGTCTTTAATTTGCTACTTGATGGATGAGCGTCTCAGGACGTCCCCCAATTGTATGAAGCATTCAAAAGGCTTTTCGCTTATCGAGCTCCTGCTGGTCGTTGTGATCACCGGCATTGTTGCCGCGATCGCGATCCCGAATTTAATCAGTGCCCGTCGAGCGGCCAACGAAGGTTCGGCTGTCTCATCATTACGAACGCTATTCGGCGCAAATGTTAGTTTCGCGGCTACCGCCGGTTCCGGCCGTTACGCCGGTACTGCGGGTACCGTCGGCACGTCGAGCATGGCCGAGCTATATACTGCAAACTTAATCGATGGAGTATTAAGAGACGGTGAAAAGAGCGGCTATTCGTTCGTTGGAGATTCGACACTGACCACGCCGACCGCGCAAGCGACATTCTATTTTGCGACGAATCCGGCAACGACAACGGGCGTTCTCGCGACCGGTACCAATCGATTCGGCATTGGCTCGGACGGTGTCGTGCGCTACGACTCAACAGCCGCTGCGCTCGCGATTCCTTTCGACGCGGCTACCCTTCTGACAGCTCAGCCGATCGGCAATCAATAAGCACACCGCAATAATCGCCAGTCTGACAAAAAGTGTCATTGAGCCGTTACCAAAAACTGTAATTTCAGCCCGCTCCGGAACCGCCCTCAACCTCCCTAATCAAGTTCGGAACCCGCTAACTTCAACAATACTTAGAGATAAGTCAAGACCCAACTCCGACAATGCTTGTGGCACGAACGTTGTAATAGCCAGAGTGCCTGGGAAAGGTAGATAAAGACTTTTATTAACTCTAGGAGATTGTGAATTAGAATGAAAAATCAAAAAGGTTTCTCTTTGATCGAACTTTTGATCGTTGTTGTGATCATCGGCATCATCGCCGCGATTGCTATCCCTAACCTGCTTGCAGCACGCCGCTCGGCAAATGAAGGTTCTGCAGCATCGTCGCTTCGTACGCTTCATGGTGCAGAAGCTACCTATCAGGCAACGTCCGGTAACGGTAACTTTACGGCTACCGGTGCAGCTGGTCTTACCGCGTTGGGCACGGCGAATTTGATCGACAGCGTTCTTTCGCAGGGAACGAAGAGCGGTTACCAGTTCACGTACGAAAGCTTCCCGTTCGCAGTGGGTGTGAACCCCGCTTCGTTTGCTGCTATGGCTGAGCCGCAGCAGGTTTCGGGTATCGTCAAAACCGGTACGCGTGCTTTTGGTATTGCTACGGACGGCGTTCTGATCGTTAGTGTAACGGGTGATGTCACCGGTTCGCTTTCCCTTCAGGGTACCGCAGCCGGCGGCGCTTTCGTTTCGGGAACCAACGCTACAGTGATGGGCAATCAGTAAGCTAATATGATCTTCGGCTTTAGCCGAAATCGTTTGACAAAAGAAACGGTTACCTTCGGGTAATCGTTTCTTTTTTGCACTATAATCATCCCGCCTGGCTCACCTCCATGCTCGATCCAAGATCCAACTCATTTACATGGTCCCCGGGACGTATTTTTTACGTCGGCTTGGCAGTCGTTCTGCTGGCGAACATGTTCAGTCCTCCGTGGACTACCTTCATTCATATGTGGCGGGTCGAGATCGGATCGTCGATCCTGTTGTGTGGAACGCTGCTATATCTGTTTCTTAAGGCTCGAAAATCCGGTCTGGAAATCGAAATCTCTTACGATGAATGGAAGTTTATCGTACTCCCTATCCTCGTCTTTATTCTCTGGAGCTCGCTTTCTGCTTTCTGGGCACCGTCCTGGAAATCCGCACTACATCATTCATTCATCTGGGCCGAGTATCTGATCTTCTACCTGATCTTCCGCCACACTCTGGAGCGCGGCTCGGGTTTTAATCGATTGCTCACCGTGATCGTTCTGACCCTGGTTTTCTTCTCGCTGCCGGCGATCATCGAATATTGCGCGTTCCTGTCGTACGGCGGAGGGACAACGCTCGGTATGAGATTCGCGAAGTGGGGCGAACAGATCGTGACGATCGTGCCGCTTCTCATGTTGGTGGTCGTGCGAGCCCGCGATAAGAAATTCATATTCGGAGCAGCGGCTCTTGTAATAATGTGGCTGCTGATCTTCTGCACGGTAGGACGGATCAACTACATTCTTTTCGGATCCTGCATCGTTGCGGTTTTGGCTCCGCTAGTAATCTTCAAGCAGCATCGCCGATATCTTCCGAAGTTCGCGCTTCTCGCGGCCTTGATGATCATCGCCCCGATACCTCTCCACCTGTTCTCGCTTTTGTCACCTGGCGGAGGAGTTCCGATCGTGAATCGACTTAGCGACGACCAGGGACTCACTAGCAGCAATAATTTTCGAAAGCTGATGATGTCGATATCGAAGGAGATGATCCAAGCTCATCCGATCATCGGTATCGGCGCAGACAATTTCGGAATGCAGGTGAACACATATCGCGAGAAATATGGTTCCGAAAATCCCACCGATCCCAATCTCGCGAACGCAGAGGATCAGATCCCGTCGCACGCTCACAACGAATTTTTGCAGATCGCTGCGGAGCTCGGCATAGTCGGAGTCGGCATATTCCTTTGGTTCCTCGCAGGCATCGCAATCATGGGATTTCGTGCGTTACGCCGAATGCGTCGAGGCTCGCTCTACGCATACGCGGCCGTGGTCGGTCTCGGAATGTTTCTTGCGAGCTCGGCCGTGAGCGCGTATTCGTTCCGCGTCATGCAGAACGGAATAGTTTTCTTCTTCATCCTCGCCGTCGCCGCGAAGCTTTCGTTCAAAAGGCGAACCGAATCGAGCATGCGATTGCCGTCGGCGTACGCTATGCCGGCACTTGCCGCGGGGATCATCGCGTGTCTTGGCTTGTTCGGTTATTCTGCGATCCGACTTGCAAGCGTCTTGCTTACGATTCGCGCTGGCGAGACCAGGACAGTTCGAGAGGCAATGCCCGATTACGATCTCGCGATGAGACTCGATGACGAGAATCCCGAGCCGCGACAAAATCTCGGGTTGCGACTTTTTGCGAATCGTCGATATGCGGACGCGATTCCTTATCTCGAGTCGGCTATCTCGATCGGCCGAGGCACGTCGGCAGATCTTTCGTATCTCGCGACCGCTCAGTCGCTCGCCGGAGATCAAGCGGGAGCCGAGAGAACGCTTTCGTCCGCAAGCAATCTCTATCCTCATTCGCCATTCGTGTTGACGAAGTATGCGATCTTGCTGTCGAACAACGGAAAGATCGGCGAAGCCTATGACCTGTTTGGCAGAGCGTTAAAGATCGATGCCCGCGCGTCCCGATCATGGCAAGTGCTGATAAACTCCGGCCCGAAAGAGCTCTCGGAAATGACCGCTCGCGATCCTTCCATGTATTCGACCGTCATGGAGCTGACGCCGCAAAGCTCCCTGTATGCAAGCGTCACGGAACGGCTGATCCTTCATCCCGAAGAGCAGCGGTTCTCGTTAGTAAAATTGCCTGCACCCGACGAGTAAACGCGGCCGAGTTTTTGAACCTTGAATTAATGACTCCATGCCGCAACTTTTCACTTCACCAGCATCGGAAAATGCATTAGTATAACGATGGCCGTGCTTCATCGCAGGGCACGCGCTTCACACTTAACTTTTAGCCCCGTTTACCGATCTTGAATCGAATAATTTCTATCGCAATAAATACTTTCCGGGAAGCCGTGCGCGATCGCGTGCTGTATAACCTGGTGCTATTCGTGCTTATCATCATCGCCTGCGCGATCTTGCTCGGCGATCTGACCGACGGCCACGAAGCTCGCACGATCGTCAACATCGGCCTCAATGCGATGCTGATGTTCGGCGCGTTCATCGCAATATTTGTCGGGGTCGCACTCGTTTCAAAAGAGATCGAGAAGCGGACCGTCTTCGCGATCTTTGCAAAACCGATCGGACGCGGCGAGTTCATCGTCGGAAAGTATCTCGGTCTCTGCCTGACTCTCGCCGTGAATGTGTCGGTGATGGGTCTCGGCGTATCGCTTGCTCTGATCTACGTCGGCAACACCGGATTGGCCGGCACGATCTGGCCGTCTATACTTCTTATCTTTTTCGAGCTAACGATCCTGACCGCCGTCGCGACGCTTTTCTCGTCGTTCTCATCTCCGGCCTTGTCCGCGCTGCTGACGTTTTTCGTTTTTGTTATCGGGCATTTCAGCACATCGCTTCGGGATCTCGCCGCACTATCATCGCAATCGGCTCGATATTTCTTCGAGGCGATCTATTTCGTTTTACCCAATCTTTCGCATTTCACGTTTGTCACGAATGCGTCGCACGGCGACATGCCTCCGGCCTCGATGCTCGGTGGTGCGATCCTTTACGCGATCGTCTTCGACGCGATCCTGATCGCAGCGGCGATGATCATCTTCAGCAGACGCAACTTCAAATAGCGATGGCTTCGAGATCACCTCAAACTTTAGTCTCGACGATCGTCGTTCTCGCGGGGTTCGTCCTCTCGGTGTTTCTGACAGGCTTTGCGGAACGCAGCCGGCCGCCTTTGCCTGCCGGTTATGAAGACGAAGACCTGGCCGTGAGCGGATCGAAGTTCAAAGGATTCGTGTTCGGTGCGGAAGGTTTGGTCGCGGACTGGTATTGGATGAACTCGCTGCAGTACATCGGCAAAAAAGTTTCGACGGTTGGGCTCGATAAGCTGAATCTCGAAGACATGACACCTCTGAATCCGCGATTGCTTTACCCGTATCTCAACGCAGCTACCGATCTCGATCCCAAATTCACCGCGCCCTATTCGTACGGTGCGACGATCCTTCCGGCTATCGATGCGAAACAAGCGATAGCATTAACCGAAAAAGGAATCGCCGATAATCCTAAAGAGTGGAGACTCCATCAGCACCTCGGTTACATTTATTGGAAACTTGGTGACTATGAAAAGGCTGCCGAGACATACGACAAGGGATCCCAGATCGAGGGCTCGCCGGTCTTTATGCGAATGATGTCTGCACGCATGAGATCGGAAGGCGGTAGCCGCGAGATCGCTCGTGAGATGTACAAGCAGATCCGCGACCAGGGCGAGGACGGACAGTCGCGCGAAAATGCCGAGCTACGTTTGATGCAGATCGATTCGCTCGACGAACGCGATCTGATAACAGCGGCACTGTCGGATTTTCGTGAAGCGAATAACCGCTGCCCGTCGACCTGGTCGGAGCTCCTTCCGACGCTTGCAAAGAAGCCCGAGGCGTCACGTCGTCTTCGTATCGACCGGTCGAACAACATAGTGGATCCGAGCGGAGCGGTATATTCGCTCAACCGTCAGACCTGCACCGTAGATCTAGGTGTCGGAACCAAGGTTCCACACTTATAACCGAGCCCGACATCTCGTCTTGAACACACTTCGTTATCGATCGTTTTTAGTTCCGGTAATACTGCTTTTGACGGCGGTATGTTTGACGCTGCCCATCTATTATTTCGGGATGCCGGGCGGAAACGATCTGCCTCAGCATTACAGATTCATTCACACGTTCTATGACTCGGTTCGCAGCGGTGATTTTTATCCGTCTTGGCCGGGCGATACGAATCTTGGCTTCGGCGACATAGGTATCCGATTCTATCCGCCTCTTGCTTATTACGTCGTCATAATCTTTCGCTCGTTGACTGAGAGCTGGACGACGGCTCTCGCGGGAGCTATCTGTTTCTGGTTCTTTCTCAGCGGCCTCGGGACGTACTTACTCGCACGCGAATCATTTTCGGAGAAAGCTTCGCTGGCAGGTGCCGTCATCTTTATGGCGATGCCTTATCACGCCAACCAGGTTTATAACGCAGGCCTTTTCGCCGAGTTTCCCGGGCTCGCGATACTTCCCTTCTGTTTTCTTTTTGTACGACGGATTATTTTGTCGGGAAAGGCCTTCGAGGTTGCCGGGCTCGCGATCTCTTTTGCACTTCTTATCCTCGCGCATCTGCCGCTCGTCATAATCGGAAGTATGGGACTATCCGTTTATGGATTGACGTTGCTCAACCGCGACAACGTTAGATCCGGAATCATCAAGCTCGGATCCGGAGTTGCGGCCGCATTGGCGATGAGCTCGTTCTACTGGATCCGGATGGTCACGGAGCTCCCGCTCGTGAACCATACGCTTCCGCAATTCACCGAATCCAAATACGACTTCCATCAGAATTTTCTTGCGGGAATATTTTACGTTCCTCTCGCCGAGTACGGCGAGACATCGCTCTGGTTCACGGACATTCTGCTCGCTTTGACCCTTGCGATGATCGTTCCCGCCGTCGCGATCTTCTACGCCGCGGGAAAAAGCTCGCATCGTAAATCGCTCAATCCCCTTCTCACAGTCCTGGTCTCGGCAATCTTGATCGCAACACCGATAAGCTTGCCCTTGTGGAACCACGCGCCGATCCTCGACAGAATTCAATTTCCCTGGCGCTTTCTCGGTTTGATCTCTTTGATCGGATCCGTGCTTATTGCCGCAAGTTTTGATGAAGTCGCTGCTTCATTCAAAACAAAGTTTCGCCCTCTCGCTCTGGTCGCAGTCGGTGCGATCGTTGCCGGTTTCGCGTTTACCGCGGCGCAGGTTATTCGACCGGCAACATTTTCTACGCGTGCGGAATTCGATACAAATTTAGAAAAATATCGCGACGATCAAAGTTACGAATGCTGGTGGCCCGTCTCGGCAAAGCAAATTGCTTTGAAGGATCGCTCACGTGTTTCTGCGCAAGAGCGTGCAGTCGAGATCACGCGCTGGACGAACGACGAACGTGAGTTTACAGTCGATGACGGTCCGGCGGCCGCGGTCCGTGTCGCGATATTTTATTATCCGTTCTGGAATGCAAATGCAGCCGGCAACAATCTTGGGATTCGTCCCGCGGAAGACGGAAGCATTCTCGTCGATGTTCCTTCCGGTCCGGCAAGCGTAACATTGACTTTCGTCAGACCGCTTTACGAAATTTATTCGCGATATATTTCGATCGCTGCATGGCTGCTCGTGTTGATAGCTGCGGCGGCATCGATCATTGTCGGCAGACGAGCTCAATTTAAATAGTTTTTTATGAACTACATTGTCGAGATCGAAAATCTTACAAAGGACTACGAGGTCGGTTTCTGGAAAAAGAAAAAGGTCCGTGCACTGGACGATCTTACACTTGCAGTGAAACCAGGTCAGATATTTGGATTTCTGGGCGGAAACGGCGCCGGAAAAACTACGACGATAAAGATTCTGATGACGCTTCTGTTTCCGACATCGGGAACGGCGCGAATACTCGGAAGCGATATCTCGGATGTGTCGATGCATCGTCGCATCGGTTATTGCCCAGAGAATCCGTACTTCTACGATTACCTCACCGCGACAGAGCTGATGAAATATTTCGGCGAGCTTCTCGGACTAAACTCCGCGGACAGATCTAGACGTGCGTCGGAGCTGCTGACGAAAGTCGGACTCGATGAAAAAGATTGGAACAAGCAGCTTCGCAAATACTCGAAAGGAATGCTGCAACGCGTCGGACTCGCGCAAGCATTGATCAACGAGCCGGAGATCGTTTTCTTCGACGAACCGATGAGCGGTCTCGATCCGATCGGCCGGCGAGAGATTCGCGAGCTCATCATTGAGCTGCGACAGAAAGGTACAACCGTGTTCATGTCGACGCATATTCTGTCCGATGTCGAAGCGCTATGCGACGAAGTTGCTATCCTCCGCGGAGGGAAACTCACTGCAACCGGCCGTCTCGACGAACTGCTTACTCGACAAGGCGAGCGTCAGGTTTACGAGGTGAGCTTAAAGAATGTAAGTGCGGATCAGCTCCCGAACGGATATTCGGTGAGGTCGATCGCCAGCGGAGTCATCGTTGAGATAGATGATGAATCTCAGATCGACAATCTGTTGATCGAGGCAAGAAAATCGGGCGGACATTTGATATCCGTGCAGCCGGTCCGGCAGTCGCTCGAAGAGCTATTTGTCGAGCCTCCCACGGCTTGAAGAAGATTTCACAAGGATGAAGGGGATAAAAGGGATGAAACCTACGCGTTCATCCCTTTTATCCCCTTCATCCTTGTAAGATTCTAATTCGCGACCCGGATCGCCGTAACCTTCCAGCGAATATTCGCTCGGTCATCCTTCTTATCGAATCCCGTGATCTCGAGATGAATATCGATTATCTCTCCGGGTCCGAGTTGCGGCCGCTGCGTCGGCACGACGAGGACACGCTTTTCCTTTAGCACCGTGTTGAATGTGTCGACGATGGCGACGTTGACCTCGAGACCGTTGATGACCTTGTCGCCCTTGTTGCGGATCTTGCCGTGAGGATAGATCGAGATCGTTCCGAACGCGTTCGGTGATTGAACCGTGTCTTCTTCGGTGGAAATAATGATGTCCTTTGTGATCGCAGCGAATTCCGGAGTTCCTTCGCGATACGAGCCTTCAAGGATATTCGCCATCTGATCGTCCATCGAAGGCTGCCGCGTCAGTAGCAGGATCGCGGCGCCAAGCAAAACAATACCGACGATCGCACCGACGATCAGAGCCTTGTTGATTCCCTTCTTTTCGTTTTTGGGTTCTAGAAATCCATCCATAATGATCGTGTCAGCATTCGTTTAGACGCCGGTTTTTGCAAAAAGTTCCTATAGGTTATCATTCGATAACCGTTCCTAGAAATGCCTGACTCAAGCGAAAACTCCTCGACGACGAATGCTTTTGTCGAGGTCGCGCTTCCGCTGCCTCCGCGACAAACGTTCACATACAAGCTTCCTGAACACGACGCGAATCGTGTCCAACTGGGAAGTCGTGTTCTTGTCCCTTTCGCGAATCGCACGCTGACCGGTTACGTCGTCGCGGTCCATCAAACTCTCGACCGTGAGCTCGGGATCGACGAGAGCGCTTTGAAGACGGTCACGCAATTGGTCGATGAAACTCCGCTGGTAAATGAGGAGATACTCGCGCTAACAAAATGGACCGCGGATTATTACGCCGCGTCGTGGGGCGAAATGTTGAAAGCGTCGCTGCCCGCAGGAGTCAACGCGACCGTCGTTCAGTATGTGTCGATAACTGAAGATGGCCGCCAGCACTTGCTGCGAACACGGAGTCTGAAATCAGTGCGGGACCAGATCCTCAAACGGCTCTCGCTAAACGACGAAATCGCGCGCGTCGATATCGAGAAAGAATTTGGACCTGCGTCGGCAAAACGGTCGATAAGAGAACTCGATCGCTCAGGGTTTGTATTCATCCGCGACCACGCCGAGAGCGAAAAGGTAAAACCGAAACGTCGAAAGGCTGTGAAATTATCGGCCCCGCCGGATGGCGATGACGACCGAAAACCGCCGAGCGAATCTCAGCAGCGTATCCTCGATCGACTGAGCGCCAACGGCGGCGAGATGACCTTCACCGATCTCCTGGAGCGGGCCGATGCCGGTGCATCATCTATTAACACTCTTGCGAAGCGCGGGTGGCTTGAGATCTTCACAACCGAGATCCGCCGTGATCCGCTAGCTGGCACGAGTATTTCCGATCACGAAAAGATCGTGCTTAATCCGGAGCAAACCTTTGTGCTTTCCGAGATCACGAAAGGTCTGACCTCATCCGAGTTCCGTGCGTTTCTATTACACGGAGTGACCGGCAGCGGAAAGACCGAGGTTTATATTCGCGCGATGCGCGAGGCGCTTGATGCGGGTCGATCGTCTCTGATGCTGGTGCCGGAGATCGCTTTGACACCGGTCTTCTCGCGCCGTCTTCGCGCCGTGTTCGGTCATGAGGTCGCGATACTGCATTCCAATCTGTCGCACGGCGAACGCTACGACGAATGGCGTCGTATCCGTCGCGGCGAAGCTCGAGTCGTGATCGGCACTCGATCAGCGATCTTTGCTCCGCTAAATGATGTTGGACTCATAATCGTCGATGAAGAACACGACACGTCGTACCGACAAAACGAATCGCCGTTCTACAGCTCCCGCGACGTCGCCGTGATGCGAGCGAATCTCGCGAAGGCGGTCGTCGTGTTGGGATCGGCGACTCCGTCGCTAGAGTCGTATCACAATTCGCATTCGGGAAAATATCAATATCTTCAACTGCAAAACCGCATCGGCGATCGCCCGCTGGCCAAGGCCGAATTGATCGACATGCGCGATGTGTTCAGGAAAGCGGGAAAGGATGTCGTGCTTTCGCCCGATCTCATCGAAGGCATTCAGCAAACGCATGCACGAGGTGAGCAGTCGATCATTCTTCTGAACCGCCGCGGATTCTCGCAGTTCGTTCTATGCCGTTCGTGCGGCGAACGACTTCGCTGCAAGAACTGCGATATCACTCTCACTTATCACCGCCACGACGCGAAGCTTGTCTGTCACTACTGCGGCTTCAAAGCCGGCACGCCAAAAGTTTGTCCGTTTTGCGAAAGTGAATTTTTATACTTCATCGGTCACGGTACTGAGCAAGTCGAAGAGATCTTGCGCAAACAGTTTCCGCTCCTGAATATCGCTCGCATCGATCGTGACACGATGTCGAAGCGCGGACAGATGTCGAAGACTCTCCTGGAGTTCGATTCAGGTGAGATCGACATGCTTGTCGGAACTCAGATGCTCGCGAAAGGTCACGACTTTCACAACGTAACGCTGGTCGGTGTAATCTCCGTCGACATCGGTCTCGGACTTCCCGACTTCAGATCTGCAGAACGAACATTTCAGATCCTGACTCAAGTTGCCGGACGCGCCGGTCGCGGTAAATTGCCCGGACGTGTTCTGATCCAAACTTATTATCCCGAACACTACGCTCTGCGATACGCGTCGGATCAGGATTACGAAGGCTTTTACAATGAAGAGATCAGGTACCGATCGCAGCTCAGCTATCCACCGTTCATCGTCCTGGCTTCGATCCTGATAAAAAATGCGGACGAAGATGCGGCGAAGAGAAACGGGAGCATAGTCCGAAACTCGCTCGACGCGGCGAACGCAGATAAGTCGTGTCGAATTCTCGGACCGGCGCCGGCGTCTCTATCTCGATTGAAAGGTGAATATCGAATTCAGATCCTGGTGAAAGCGACGAGCCGGAAGCGATTGAGAGAAATGTTGGAAGTAGGTCTCGACCTCGCAGAAAACAACGGAGCCGAGATGCGGAATATCTACACCGAGATCGATCCGGTGAATTTGATGTAAAGATCGATCAGTGAATTTGATGTAAACCGTCGGATCCTCTTAGCTCGCGTATGCGAGCGACAGCATAAAGCCCCCGGCCTTAGCCGGGGGATAAACGTCAAAACAGCGAAGCTCGCGTAGCGAGCGGCAGACCTCAGTCGAATAGTCTGTCGCTCGCTACGCGAGCTCGTCCGTCTTAACATCTTTACCCCCGGCTAAGGCCGGGGGCTTTATGCTGTCACTCGCTACGCGAGCTAAGAACTTCAATTCACCGCTTTCGAACTCAACTCCGTATGCTTCGCTTTCACGCTAGCGTAGACCTCCGAAACGGAGACCTTGCAGTTGATCGACTCGAGCGAGATGACATCGTCGCGTTCGTTGTAGATCCGATAGATCCACTGCTTAGCATTCTGCCGGGCGTAATGCTCGACGCGCATCTCTTCCTCTTTCAGCAAAACGAATTCCTTGATGCTTTCCATCGCCAGGTAGCTCTCAAGCTTGTTCGTCTTGTCCGAAGAGTTTGTCTGATTCGAAACTATCTCGACGATCACAGTCGGATTCAACAGCAGGTCGAAATTCTGATCCGCAAACGAGGGCTCGCCATTTACAACAACGACGTCCGGATAGCAGACGTAATTATTTTTTAGCTTGACGCGCATGTTGCTGATGTAGATCTCAGACTTATGTCCGTGCATCCGACTGCCGAGCGCGATCGCGGTATTTGCCGCTAGTACGTTATGGAAGCGGTTTGCGCCGGCGCGTGCGATGACCCGCCCATCGACAAATTCGTGACGCGATGTAGAGTGGCGTTCTGTTGTGAGGTATTCGTCCATTGAAGCCTTCTTGGGGTTTTGACCAAACACTTTTTCGTTCATGTGTACTCCTGGGTGGTTTTTAATGCGTTGAATTCGAGAGAGTGGGCTTGGAACAAAGGGCCGGTTAACGCTTGGGTTATTGGTTGCTGGAAATAGTGTGGCATATCGGGCAATAATATTTCAAGGTTATCAATATGAAACTTTCTGAGCTTGCTGCGGGCACGTCTTCGACTATCGAACGAGGTGATCCGGATGCTGAGATCACCGGTGCCGCGGGGCTCGACATCGCTAAAACAGGCGATATCACGTTTCTCGCGAATCCAAAGTACACGCCGCAAATGAAGGAAACACAGGCGAGCGCCATTTATCTTAACGAGGGCGTTCAACTCGACCGAACCGATCTAGCCGTCCTTCGCGCGACTGATTCTTATCTTGCATACACCCGCGCGTTACGACTATTTCATCCCGAATCGAAAGTACTTCCGTCGATTCATCCGACCGCGGTAATTGATCCGAGTGCGAGTGTCGACGCCGGTTGTGCGATCGGACCGCATGTTGTTATCGGAAAAGATTGCACGATCGCGGCAGGCGCAAAACTTTTCGCGAACGTGACCATTTACGATGGTGCTTCGGTTGGCCGCGATTCGATTCTGCACTCCGGAGTTTCCGTTCGGGAGAATTGTGAGATCGGCGCACGCTGCATAATTCATAACAATACGACGATCGGTTCCGACGGTTTCGGTTACGCCAAAGACGAAGAAAAGCGTTGGCTGAAGATCCCGCAAGTCGGTCGTGTCGTGCTCGAAGACGACGTAGAGATCGGCGCGAACACGGCAATCGATTGCGCGTCGGTTGGAGAAACTCGTATCAAACGCGGAGCGAAGATCGATAACCTTGTTCAGATCGGTCACTCATGTACTGTCGACGAAGACGCTCTGATCTGTTCGCAGACCGGACTCGCCGGAAGCTCCGTCATCGGAAAGCGCGTGATCCTCGCCGGCCAGGTCGGTATCGCGGGACATTTGAAAGTCGGTGACGACGCTGTTCTGACCGCGAAGTCCGCGACGAGTCACGATGTCGAGCCCGGCAAAATTATTTCCGGCGTTCCGGGTTTTGACAACAAGGATTGGCTGCGTGCCACGGCGGCTTATCGCAAGCTTGGCGACATTGTGCAGAAGCTGCGCGATCTCAGCTCGCGTGTTTCTAAGCTGGAGGAGAAAGAGTGAAGCGGAACGAGAAGATCATTATTATTCTTTGTCTGATGGCGGTCATCGCCGCGGGAGCTCTGCACTTCACCGGAGCTAATGCGGTTATCACTTTCTCGGTGGCCGGCGTCGCGCTCGCACTGATAGCCATCATCGTCGGTGATGGAACGGAGCAGCTCGGCAGCCGTCTCGGCCCCGGTGCGACGGGAATTTTACAATCCAGCCTGGCGAGCCTTCCGGAGCTCTTCGTCTCTATCTTCGCTCTCCGGGCCGGCCTCGCTCACGTCGTGCAAACCGCTCTCGTCGGTTCGATCCTCGGGAATTCTCTACTCGTCTTCGGATTAGCACTTTTCTGTGGAGGTCTGAAGAACGGAACACAGAAATTCAAGACCGGACCGCCGCGGATGATCGCTACTCTGATGCTGCTCGCGGTTTCGGCTCTGATCCTGCCGACGCTTACGACGACGCTTCATACGCCCGGCGAGCCGCACATCAACAATCTCGATATATTTGTCGCGATCGTGCTGCTTGTGCTTTATGCGTCGAGTATTTATTTTTCGGTAAGAGGAGATCCGGCGCTTTCTAATCAGGAAGCGGATATCGGTCACGCCGAGTGGTCCTTAGGTCTCACGATCGGCGTACTTGCCGGCGCAGCGGCCGGGGCGGCTGCCGTGTCCGACTGGTTCGTCGAAGCTCTAACGCCCGCGATGGCGTCTCTCGGAATTTCCGAAAGTTTCGCCGGACTTGTTATCGTGGCGATCGCCGGTAATGCGATCGAGAACTTGATCGGGGTTCAACTCGCGTGGCGAAATCAGATGGATTACGCCGTAAGCATAATCCTTAACAGCTCACTGCAGATCGCGCTCGGACTATTTCCGATCCTGCTTCTGCTTTCGTTCTTTCTCGGTGGGTCGATCCTGACGTTCGTGCTTTCCCCGATCCTCGTGGTTTCGCTTCTACTCGCGGCGATCGTATCGGCGTTCATCGTATTCGACGGCGAGTCGATATGGGTCGAGGGGCTGGCTTTGATAGGATTGTATTGCATCATCGCGGCAGCATTTTGGTGGGGATAAAGGATAGGAGACGATAAGGCTTATGCAGACTCAGACGCAAAAACAAATGTCGGAGAGTGGTTATGACATCACTCCGATCTCGGACGAAACTCGCGACCGATTGGCGCAGGATCTGAACGAAGAGGAATATCGAGTCCTCTTGGGTCATGGCACCGAAGCTCCGTTCTGCGGAACGCTGCTCGACAATAAACTTGACGGAACTTATGCATGCCGGCTATGCGGCCTGCCGTTGTTCTCGTCGAAGCATAAGTTTGATTCCGGAACCGGATGGCCATCGTTCTACACGCCGTTCGACAAAGATCACTTGGCTGAGATCGCGGACGACAGTTATGGAATGCGCCGTATCGAGATCCGCTGCGCACGATGCGGCAGTCATCAGGGACATGTGTTCCCAGACGGCCCGCCTCCGACCGGGCAGCGATACTGCCTGAACTCCGCGTCGTTAGAATTTTTTGGCGAGGGCGAAGACATTCCTCAGAAGGTGTAAAAAAAGCGGCGGCCGCATAAACGACCGCCGTTCCAAAAAGAAACTAAACTCCGCCACTTATTCCGGGTCGTTCGGATTATTGAACAGTACTCCGAGTTTGATACTTCCCTGCCCATGCTGCGGAAAGCCGACCGCATTTCGATCACCCGGATCGAGATTTGATGCCGTGTCGTCGGGCGGGAACAAGATCAGAGAACTGAGAAACTCGATTATCTCTTGCTGTTTGTTCGCATTCAGATTTGCAAACCTGTCTCGAGCCGATTGAGCTTCGCCGCCATGACGAAGAATGACGTCACGCAAATTCATGCTGCGGCCATCATGCCCGTATGGACCCGTCGATCCAACGCCCCAAAGCGGCGTCGTCAGAAACACCGTCTGGTACGATCCGTCGTAATTCCTCTCGTAAAAGTTTGTCCCGAGATCGTGTCGTTTGAAGTCGGTGAATATATTTTTCACGTTGAAGCCCGAACCGTTCGGTCGCTTCCATGCCGGATATCCGCTGCTATCCGACACCGGCCCGAACAATGGAGCTGCCGTCGCAAAAAGGCCGTTGAAGTTTCCGCGCTCCGGATCGTAGATCGTCTCAACATCTGCGACGCGGCGGTCGTGATCTATTTTTAGATCCGGCACATGACACTGCGCGCAACCAACTTCCTTGAAATTATCCAAGCCCTTTCTCGTACCGTTCGTCTGTTGGTATGTCCCGGCTTTGAAATAATTCAGAAGATAGAACTCCATGAAATCGACGATGCTCGACGGAATTTCGTTAGCGACGCCGTCACCGTCTTCGTCCTGCGCCGGTGAAAGAGCAAGCGGTCCGCTGATCTGGTCGAGGCTGCCATCGAGGATCATTCCCGCCGGAGTTTCAACGCGTCCGCCGCCGTGAGCGAGCGTGAGATCGGGATCGACGGCCTGAAGTCCCATCTCGTCGTTCAGGGCTCCAACAACGAATTCACGGATCGAGATCGTTCCGCCATGTGCAAAGAACGGCCTGACGCGCAGATCGGTGTCGACGCCTCGAATCTGCGACGTGTCGAACGTTCCATTCGGGCGTGCCGTGATCTTTCCGTAATCGATACCCTTGCTCTTGAGGTCGCGGGTTACGTTGATATTTGTCTGCTGAGCTTTCGTCGCAGCATCGGCGCGCAGCGAACGCAGTTCGGTTGTTATCTCGTCCGCCAACATCTCCTTAAGACCTAGTCCGAAGAGATGCGGTGCATCGCGGCTTTCGGGACGCGTCACTACATCGCCGCCGAATCCGGCCGCACCTCGAGGTCGTCCGTGGCAACTGGCACAACTGTCGGAAAGGCCGGCGCCGATCTTCAAGCTCGTCTCGATGTTACCGCCGAGGATCAAGTCGTCGGCGATAGGTCCGGCTCCCTGAGTCCGCAAAAACTTGCGTTGAAAAAGCTGACGCCCGCGACGGATGGCCCGAAACGGATCGCGTTTGATGATAAACATCGACGAATCCGGCGTGAGCATGTCGCCACGGCCGACACCGGTTTCTTGCGTAAAAGACTTCGCGATACCGGCGTTGATCGCGTTGGGATTCTTTGTTCGATCGATCAGTTGAGCGTAGGCGGTCGGGCCGAGCCAATATACGATTCCGGTGAGAAACATGAGAACTATCAGTAACTTAGCTTTGACAAGCTTCGACTTTCGGGGGATTTTTGACATTAAGTTTTACCTCACTTTTCTAGAAAGACGTAATAAAACAAAGATTTTGTTTAATTCGGGAGGATCACCGCGTTTGGTGCCGAAAATAATATCACCGTCCAACGGCTTCGCAAATGTTTTTGAATAGCCATGGCCGGATTGTTGAACCGGTGGAGATGAGCTTTGGATTCTGCTGAGCGGAAGCAAGTAGCGACAAAATAAAAAGTCGCCACGGGGCGACCTTTTGTTTTGCTAAAAAGTGAAGTCCTCGGCTACTTGCTAGGGCAGAGGCTGATTACTTTCTTTCCTGTCCTTAAAACTGTCGAACAATTCGGTATGCCGGCTCGTCAGCGCAAGCAATCGTCCGCCGATGAAAAGATATTTTATGTTCGTCCGCGGTTCGAGAAGATCCCCGTCGGTCACAACGATGTTCGCCATCTTCCCGACCTCGATCGAACCAAGCCGATCATCGACTCCCAGAATCTGCGCCGGATAAAGCGTTACGGACTTCAACGCGTCTTCTTTCGACAATCCGAACGCACCGGCGATCCCGGCCTGATACGGAAGATCGCGAACCTCGGCTCCGCCATCGCCCGTGCTGATCGCAAATCGAACTCCCGCCTGCTGTAATTTTGAAGGAGCCTCGTAAAGATAATCGTACGAGTCATCGTCACGAACCGGCAGGTTATAAATGTTCGTGTAGATCACGGCGATGTTATTTTTCTTCAACTCATCGGCGGCCTTCCACGCTTCCTGTCCGCCGACGATGATTCCCTTCACCTTCATATCCGCAACAAATCGAGCGACGGCACGAATGTCGCGCTCGCGCTCTACGGTGAAGATGATCGGCCGTTGACCGCGGACATAAGGAACAAGAGCTTCGAGTCGAAGATCGGTTGCGGGATACGGAAGAGATTTATCTTTCGCGTACGCATCTTTTGCCCGGCCGTAATTTTCGGCGCTCTTAAAAGTTTTCTTCAGCTCGTCGATCTGCGTGTCACGACGCTTAACTGCATCGTTGAATTCGATCACCTGCGGACCGACACCCGGATTGAATCCACCGAACGTCGCGATTCGAGGAAAGTTGATCACCAGGCCTTCGGCGGACACAACTGCCATTTCAGCCTGCGTCGATCCGTTTAGATTTATCACCGCGCTTTGTCCGGCGATCAAGCCACCCGAGGGATACGTCTGAACAGTCGTGATCCCATTCACTCGGGTAACGTTCACGTGTGACGAATGCGGATTGACGGCGAGAATCGCTTTCGCATTCGCGTTCTGCGTTCCTGTCTCGGCAACGTCCATGGTAGCGTTCGCACCTTGTCCGATCTCAGCGAGTCCGAGATTTGTTCCGGCATCGATCATCCCCGGATAAACCGACAGGCCTTTCCCATCGATCTTCTCGGCATTCGAAGGAATATTCACGGATGCTCCGACCGCGACGATCTTGCCATCCTGAATAACGACCGTCCCATTCTCGATAACCGCACCAGAAACGGTAACGACGCGAGCATTAACGATCGCAAATGTTCCAGCGCGTCCGGTCTTGTTCTGCTGCGAGCCGTCGCTCTGAGCGGCGGCGGAAAACAAACCGCCGAGACACAGAGACGCCGAGAAGAAAAACGCAACAAGCCGTACTCGATTCTTGTTCAAAAACACTCCGCGTCTCCGCGTCTCTGCGGTAAAAATCCTATTCCTCATCGGTTATCTCCGTACTCAGCTTCGTCTCTTTCTTCCGTTCTCTTCTCCGAGGGAATTCGCGGACTCGTCGCTCCGCTGGCGGGAGCTTTATTGATATCCATCTTCTCGAGAGCTTCACGCTCCTTCGCGATCTCCGGACGCTTTTGAATGTCGTTCGAACGATCGAAATAGACGTCGCCTTCGATCAATGTCATGTCGGCATGCGAGTAGACACTGAACGGGTGTGCGCTCCAAATAACGATGTCGGCATCCTTTCCTACTTCGATCGAGCCGGTCCGTTTGTCGATCCCGAGTTGTTTCGCCGGATTGAGCGTAACCATCTTCAGGGCTTCTTCTTCGGGGACGCCGCCGTACTTCATCATTTTCGCCGCGTCGAGATTCAGCCGACGCATACGTTCGTCCGAATCCGAGTTGATTGAAACGACAACGCCATTCTTCCAAAGAATGTATGCGTTGTACGGGATCGAATCGTAGGCCTCGAGTTTGTAGCTCCAACTGTCGGCGAAGATCGAAACACCGGTGCCGCGCCGTGCGATCTCCGGTGCGATCTTGTAAGCCTCCAAACCGTGCTGAAGGGTCGCGACTTTGAATCCGAACTCATCGGCCAGCAGCATCAAATTCAAATGTTCATCCGAACGATATCCGTGAGCGTGAACAAGGCGCTTGCCTTCGAGGATCTCGACGATCGGCTCGAGCTCGATATCGCGTCGAGGCGGAACTTTCGTTTTCTTTGCTTTGTAGTCATCCCAAGCCTGTTTGTAATCACGTGCGCGGACGAACGCGTCTCGCATCACCTCAAGAGTTCCCATGCGAGTCCGCGGATATCGCGGCGTCTGACCGGGCTGAAACGTTTGGCTCGAGCGTTTGGGATTTTCACCCATCGCGAATTTGATCCCGGGCGGTGCGTCGGGAATCATGAAGTCCTCGATCGGATGCCCGAACTTAAACTTCACCGTCGAGTTCTGGCCGCCGATCGCGTTCGCCGACCCGTGCAGAAGATTCGCCGTAGTTACGCCCCCAGCGAGTGCTCGATAGATCGCGATATCAGTCGGATTCAAAACGTCGCGAATGCGGGTCATCGACGTCACCGACAACGAACCCTCGTTGATGGCATCCATCATCGTGTGCGAGTGGCAATCGATGATACCCGGCGAAATGAACTTACCGGTCGCGTCGATAATTTTCGCGCTACCGCCGGCGGCGAGATTCTTTCCGATCTTTGCGATCTTGCCGTCACGGATGAGGATGTCGGTGTTCTCAAGTGTTCCGTGGATCGCCGTCAGCACGGTCGCATTTTTGATCAGAACTTCGTTGCGAGTTTGCGCAAGCGTGGCAAGACCCAACAGCAAAACAATGAATATGCTTGTCAGTGTTTTCATAACAATTTAAACGTCAGCATCCGAACAGATGGCGTATCGACTGGACCGCAGGCAGCCTGCCTGCCACGCCTAGGCTTCCGATGGCGTGAAACGATGATGATGCGACAAGACGGAGGCTGACATCGGCCGAAGCGGCGATGTCAGGCTGGCAGGTTGCCTGCGGTCCAGTCCCTTGTCGACTGCTTTGGTAATCATGGATTCCTCTTTCCCGTAAACGAAACAGTTCCCTGTGGCGAATCCATCGTGCCGCTGACTTGATTTCCCGCCACCGTTCCCTTCACATGCATCTCCACCTGCGTTCCGCCGAACTCGACCGTCGCGGCAAAACTAAATCCGTCGGCGGTAACTTTCCCATCCTTTATCGGCGAAGTCCCGAGTTGAGTCTGCAGCGATCCGGTGATCACTCCTGCCTGCTGTGTAAGCGCCATCGTACCGGTCAACTGCTGTCCCGGAACTTCGATCGTGATCGAATAATTTCCGCCAACTCTCGCAATGGCTCCGGGCGACGTAGTGGTCGGAGGTCGTCCCGCGGCCGTACTCGGAGTGACCAGTTTTTGCTCGAACGGTTTGCCGTCGACAAAGGTACTCGAGACAAATCGATCCTTGCTAAAAACATCGCCCTTCACGACCGCAAGATTCGCGATCTTTCCGGTGTCGATTGAACCGAGTCGATCGCTGATTCCTAGGATCTCTGCCGAGCCAAGCGTCATCGACCGAATCGCGGCATCGCGCGACAAACCATTTTCGACTGCCTTACCGGCATTCGTAAAAAAGTCTAATAGTGTTGTCGCTCCGCCGGATTGAAATGCGAACTTCACACCGGCTTGCTGAAGCTTCGCAGCGGTCTTGGGAGTTTCCGCTCGAAAGCGAAGAATGTCCATCGTCTCCTGATCGGCGTCCGGCGACGCGGCGGTCGTACGCTTCGGAAAATTGAGCGAGAGCAGAACGGGCACGTCCTGGGCTTTTAATCGATCCGCAACTTTCCATGCTTCCTGACCGCCGCCGATCATCGCTTTGAGGTTGAACTCTTTCGCAAAATCGAGTGCACGGACGATCTCGATCTCTCGATTCGCATTGAACACGATCGGCACTTCGCGATTGATGACGGGAAACAGAGCTTCGAGCGACGCATCGGCGTCGGGCCGTTTCATTCCGCGCGGATTCGCCGCATACATCTTCTGAATCTCCTGCAGACGCTGCGCGTCCAGGAACATCTGCCGAAGCGCCGAGAAAGTTCCGAGCAACGATCCGGGATAAACGCCGCCTCCGACCGTTGTGAATGAGATGTGTTCGGCGAACGGTGATTTCACGATCATTCCGGAAACATTTTCGCCGGCGAGATTGATGATCGCCGAACGTCCGTTGAAGATCCCCAGGCGTCCAACCGTCACGACCGTAGTGAATCCCGCATTCCGCACCGTTTCAAACTGCGCATCGCCTCCGCGCAGTTCATCGATCGCGATGACTTCGGGTCGCAATCCCACCGGATAGTTCGAGTTTGCTTGCGGCGTTAGCTGGGTCGCCACAACTCCAGGTGGAGCTGCGGCAGCAGTGCGCGGCTGGATCCCGACATTTGTCAGAGCGTCGACGAATCCTGGATAAACCGTCATTCCGGTGCCATCGAAAATCTGCGCATCTGCGGGAGCCTTCGCGTCCGCGCCAACAGCAGCGATGAGTCCGTCGCGAACGACGACCGTTCCGCTCTCGATCGTCGGTCCGGAGACGGTAACGATCTTGGCGTTCGTGATCGCGAACGATTGAGCGCCGGCGTGTGCTGCGAACAGACCTGTCGCCGCGACAGCTAATAAAACGATCTTGAATTTCATAAGTAAATCGCGAGTGGAAACCTTGGATTCGGGTTTACGCAGAGAATAATTGAAAAGTTTCGGAAAGGAAAGGGAGTCGGATCAATGGGACAGATGGGACATATGAGACCTATGGCATTGGTCCCGTCTGTCCCATCTGTCCCATTGCTCCAAAGGTTTGCTAAAATCACACCATGGGAGCAGTCGTGTTGTTCGATGGTGTCTGCAACTTCTGCGACGCGTCGGTAAATTTTGTGATCGAGCACGATCCCGACTGCTATTTTAAGTTTGCTCCGCTGCAGTCCGAGGCCGGAATGAAGTTAGCGGCGGAATACAAACTCGATTCCAAAGTCGCGAACCGTGAGTCGGGCGACGGATCGACTCCGATCGACTCGGTGATATTGATCGAAGACGGCGAGGCATATACTCATTCGACTGCGGCATTGAGGATTGCTCGACGACTCACCGGACTTTGGTCGTGGAGTTACGCATTTATTATCGTGCCGGCATCGATACGCGACTTTTTTTATCGCGTATTTGCGAAATATCGATATCGATTCTTTGGACGAAAAGACGAATGCATGCTTCCGACTCCTGAAGCAAGAGCAAGATTTTTATGAAAGCAATTTGGAATAACGCAACATTGGCCGAGAGTGACGAGACAGTGATAGTCGAGGGAAATCACTATTTTCCCAGAGACACGATCAACACGGAGTTTTTTCAGCCGAGCGAAACGCACACGGTCTGCGGTTGGAAAGGTACGACGAGCTATTACGACATCGTCGTCAACGGTGAAACGAACCCGGATGCGGCGTGGTATTACCCGGAAGTTAAGCCGGAGGCGAAAGAGATCGAGGACTACGTCGCGTTTTGGAAAGGAGTTGAGGTTACCGAATAGGTTTTTGGTTTTTGGTTTTTGGTTTTTGGTTTTTGGTTTTTGGTTTTTGGTTTTTGGTTTTTGGTTTTTGGTTTTTGGTTTCACATTTCAAATTTCAAATTTCAAATCCGAAAGCGAAGACCAAAGACCAAAAACCAAAGACCCAATAGAAATGAGCTTTTCACTCGACACACTCGAATACTCAAAACTCCTCGAGCTAGTCTCGCGAAACGCGCAGACGCCGATGGGCGAAGCTCGATTCGCCGACCTGCGCCCGCTAACGAGCCGACCTGAGCTCGACCGCGCTCTCGAAGCGATCTCCGAAACGATCTCACTGAATGAAGACAAACAAGTGACGTGGTCATTCAGCGGAATGCAGGATCCGTCCGACGCCGTCGCGATTTTGAAAATAAAGAACGCGACTCTTGAACCGATCTGGCTCCTCGAGATCGCGCGAGTTTGTACACAGGCTTTGTTCGCACGTTCGTCGCTTCAGCCGGAAAAGGAATCTGCGCCTGTAGTCTGGCGAATCGTCGAATCGATCCCTCCGTCTCTCCTCCCGGCGATCGATCTCATAAACAAAAAGCTCCTTCCGAGCGGCGAAATCGATGACTCGGCATCGCCTGAGTTGGCGCGATTGCGTCGAGAGATCTTTAGTCAACGAGCACGCCTCACGAAATCGCTTGAAGCAGTGATGCGAAGCTCGGGTACAGCCATCCAGGATGAAATCGTCACGGTACGCAACGACCGATTCGTGATCCCGGTGAAGGCTGATTTCCGCGGAAAGGTCGGCGGAGTCGCGCACGGATTTTCATCCAGCGGTCAGACCGTTTTCGTCGAACCGCTTGAAGCGATCGAAGCAAACAACGAGTTGCAGAATCTCAAAGGCAAAGAAGAACGCGAGGTCGCGAGAATATTATTCGAGCTAACCGAGCAGCTACGCGACCAACTCGTCGCAGTAGAAGCCGCGGTCGAAGCGGTGACCGAGCTCGATTTCATAAAAGCCAAGGTCGAGTTCGCAAGAAAATTTAAGGCTGTGGTGCCCGAGATCGCGGATGATGAAACGCTTGAGTTGATCGACGCGCGACATCCATTGCTCGAGGAGAATCTGCGTCAACAGAAGTCAGAACCGCGAGCGGTAGCGACCGGGTCACCCGCATCGGCCGCGGACGCAGCTTCATTCAATCCAAAATCCAAAATCCAAAATCCAAAATCGCCCGACTCCCCTCCTTCCGGAGGAGGGGTGGCAGCCGCTTCGGCTGACGGGGTGGTTCTCTCTTCCGCTATCGTTCCTAGCTCGTTCAAGCTAACAAAAGAAAACGCGGTAATGATCATCTCCGGCGCAAACGCGGGCGGAAAGACCGTCGTGCTCAAGACAGCGGGATTGCTGAGTTTGATGGCAATATCCGGACTTCCTGTTCCGGCTGGCAAATCAAAGATTCCCTTTTACTCATCCGTCCTCGCCGACATCGGCGATCATCAATCGCTTGCGGCGAATCTGTCGACGTTCTCATCGCATATGTCGAACATCGCCGACATGATGCGCGAGTGCCGCTCGCCCGCGCTCGTGCTGCTCGACGAAGCCGGTACCGGAACAGATCCGGAAGAAGGCTCCGCACTCGGAGTCGCGATCGTCGATCACTTTCGACGGAACTGTAAGGCGCAAGTCATCGCATCGACGCACTATCGCGGTCTGAAGATCTATGCGGCGAACGACGAACGCGTCGTCAACGCGTCCGTTGAGTTCGATGAGAAGACGCTGCGGCCGACATACAAACTGCTCATCGGCCTAGCCGGAGCTTCGTCCGGTATTGAGATCGCGAGACGATTTGGAATTCAGCAGGAAGTGATCGACGAGGCTCGTGAGAATCTCGATATCTCTGCTCAGGAAGCCGAAGCCTATCTTCGAAAATTACAAAACGAAACAAAACTCGCCGAAGACCTCCGCATCGCACTCGAGGAAGAACGCGAAGCCGTCGCGATGAGATACGCGACGCTCGATATCGAAGCCGGCAAAAAAGAAAAAGCGCGACAGAAAGAGTTTGAAAATACGCTGGCTGAGACGGTCGACGCGTTCGACCGCCAGTCTGCTGCGTTCATGAAGACGATCGAGGACAAAGCGCTTCGAAACAAACTCGACAAGGAACGTTCCGCGAGGAAGGCTGAGTTGAATCGCGCGGTGGTCTCGAAGGTTAGCGACGCGGGGACGCGGAGACGCGGCGACACGGGTGGAAGAATC
The DNA here is from genome assembly GCA_003223025.1 of Acidobacteriota bacterium. GTDB lineage: Bacteria > Acidobacteriota > Blastocatellia > Pyrinomonadales > Pyrinomonadaceae > OLB17. The sequence continues at coordinate 37,130 of QHXR01000013.1, read as the reverse complement.
CACGCGGGTACGGCTCCTTCTGACTCCCCTCCTTCCGAAGGAGGTGTGGCCGCCGCTTCGGCGGACGGGGTGGTTCTCTCCGTCGGCTCACGAGTGATCACTTCCTTTGGCAACGTCGGCACAATCGAAAAGCTCGACAAAGAAACCGCGGAAGTGCTCGTTGGCGGAATGCGTCTGCGCGAGAAGATAGCAAACCTACGAGTCGCCGAACAGCAAGGAGAGACCCGACCGGGATTACAGGCGGAAACCCGACCGGTAGGGAGGGTATCCAACATAAGCAAACCGATCGACTCCCCAGACGCCGCAGCCGAACTCAACCTCATCGGCCACACGACCGCTGAAGCCGAGTACGAGCTCGACCGATTCATCGACGAAGCCTACATCGCATCGCTCCCCCGAGTCCGGATCATCCACGGCTTCGGCACCGGCGCTCTGAAAAACTACGTCCATCATTTCTTAAAGAACCACGAGCTCGTGGAAAAGTTCGCCTTCGCCCCCGACAGCCAAGGCGGCAACGGAGCGACGATCGCGGATATGAAACGGTAGGAGCTTGTCCAGCACTTTATGAGAATTGCAGCTGCACTGACGGTATTTTGGCTTTCCGTTGCGTGCGTTTCAGCGCAGAACAGTGACCTTGCGATCTTAGATGAGATCGGTTATCCGAAATGCGAAGAGTTGATAGCTCGACTCGATAGCTTCTTTGCTAACGTTACAAAAGATTCAGGGTCAAAAGGGTATATCGTCGTCCACGGCGGGCTCGATCCAATTGTGAATCTGTTTGTTCTTAGAGCCGTCGAAGGTCACGTCGCGTTTCGAAAAGTTCCGTCAGAAAGGATTGTCGTGCTTTCGACTCAGGACAGCAACGACTTTAGGATCAAGTTCTGGAAAAGTAAAAACAATTCAAAACCGAAATTGGAAGCACAGAAGATCGGTACGGTTTTGCCAGCTACCTTCAAACGGATAGGTTTTGCAGATGATATTGTCGATCTCGTAAAGGTCGAAGGAAAGCAAACGTACCTGGTGCATGATTGTGAAGCCTGCTGCCTGCAATCGATCACCAATTTCAAGATTCTTTCAGACCTGCTTCAGAGCAATCCGGAGTTCGACGCCGAGTTTGCCGTGCGGGCGAGATCGAACCTCACTTATAAAAAGGTGGCAGATCTGATTCTTAAAGACTATTGCTAAGTCCGTCGTCGTGCCGACAAGTCGGACCAAGGTTATCTACAGCGGAAATGATACGCGTCTAAAGGACTACGAGGGTGACGTCGCGACTATCTCCGTTTCCTTTGTTCGCCGATGATGCCGATATGGGACACGCTTCCTCCTCAAATTCATGAACCTTCTCAAAGTCTTTTCGATCTCGATCCTGCTTTTGGCCCTCGGTATTCAAACAAACAGCCAAGGCACGAACGAAGCCGTGCTGGTTGATGAGTACGATTCGACTCCCTGCGACGATTTCCTCGGACGATTAGATTTCTTTCTGGGAGAAATGCGACTGCATCCTGATTCGAAAGGTCTTATCGTCATTAGTAATCCAGCAGAAGAGCGCGCAGACGGCGTAATGCTCCAATGGATGATGGAGTATCAGTTTGAATTCCGGGCATTTGATAGCTCGCGAATAGAGATAGTTCGCGCTGATGGAGATAAGTTCCATCATGAGTTCTGGAGAATACCGCCGGGCGCCGCAACACCGAAGATCGAGAATAGCGGGTTTGGCTATCGCATGTCTGACACTGTTACTAAACCTTTTATGTTGGCGAACGAAACAAAGTTCGGTACACAGATATGTCCCGAAATAGATGACCAGCGGCTATTCGTCGAATTTCTAAAAGCGAATCCGTCCGCGCGAGGCAACATTGTGGTGCGAGACGACTCCGACGAAAACGCCCGAAAGAAGGCTAGGTCGATACTATGGAAGTTTAAGACGAAATATGGCATCTCGCGCAAGCGGCTTCGCACGTTTACAGCAAGACTCACCCAGCCTGCGAGCAATGACGAACCTATCGTGGAATACTGGTATCTTCCGGCCCGGAATTAACATTCATCTGCGTTCAACCAAATACGTTCTAATGCTTAAATCGAAGATTTCTTGCATTCTGGTTTTGCTAACGATCCTGTCGATGAACGGGCAAGGACAATGGCTACCGAAACCGATTTTGATCGACGAACACCGTTCGCTCCCGTGCGACGATCTCATGTCCCGATGGGACGCCTTCTACATGGAGCTTAATGACAATCCAAATTCGACAGGATTTATCGTAATCGCAAACCGCGCTGAAAAGCGTCGGGAGAGTGTGTTACGCCAGTTGTGGATCGAACGGTACACGAGGTATCGCGGATTCGATCTATCTCGAATAAAGATCGTGCGAACGCTCAGCGACGCGGATCTGCGAATCAGCTATTGGCGGGTGCCGACGGGGGCATCGGAGCCTACCGTGTCCGTCGACGCATCGTACGAAATCCCTCGGACTCTGAAACCGTTTCTTTTTGGGTCGTCGGATTTCCCCGATATGCCTGAGTGTAGTGAGATCGATGATGGAAGAATTCTCGCACGATTCCTGACCGCCAATCCATCTTCGCGAGCGAACTTGGTTTTCCGGGCGAGGTCGATACAGAGAGCAGGAAAGGAGGCGGCTGAAGTCGTCTCGAATCTTGTAAAACAATATGGGGTAAGCCGAAGCCGCATTCGTGTCTTTTTACGACGGGACCGAAGCCAGCCCGATCAATATCCGATGAGTGAATATTGGTTTCTTCCGTAGAAGGTAGAACCGAGGTTATAGAGACCGACAGGCTGGAAAGCCTGTCGTACGTCTGGGCCATCTGCACCCGAAATTATTTTTCGTTACAATAGCGACAAACTATTCACCGACAGGCTAGCACCCTGTCGTACGACTTGTGCTCTACGAACAATATTTCATCGATGATCTCAAAGACCGCGCCGATCTGGTGCGGATAATTGAGCCGTATGCGGCGCTCAAGAAGAAGGGATCGAGTTGGATGGGATGCTGTCCGTTTCACCAGGAGAAGACGCCTTCGTTCTCGGTTTCGCCTGCGAAGGGATTTTACAAATGCTTCGGATGTGGAAAAGGCGGGAACGCATACACTTTTCTGATGGAGATGGAAGGTTTGAACTTTCCGGAGGCGATCCAACGCGTCGCCGAGATCAGCGGCGTTCCACTTCCGGAGCCGGTCGATGATCAGCAGTTTCAAAAATCAAAAAAGCGGCGCGAAGAGAAGAAGAAGATCTCGGATCAGGTCATCGAGCTTAATCAGATCGCCCTCGACTTCTGGGAAGCCGAGCTGCAAGGCAAAAGTAAAAAGGCGAAGGACGCGAAGGCGTATCTCGAAAGCCGCGGTATTACGGATGAGATCCAGAAACAATTTCACATCGGGTTCTCGCCCGACTCCTGGGACTCGCTTCTAAATCACCTCAAAGAAAAAGGCGCGGACGAAAAATTGATCGAGCAGAGCGGTCTTGTCTCCGTCAATGAAGAAAAAGATCGTGTCTTCGATCGTTTTCGCGGACGTATCATGTTTCCCGTTCTCGATGTGAACGGGAATCCCGTCGCGTTCGGTGCACGGGCGATGGGCGACGATCATCCGAAGTATCTCAATTCACCGGAGACTCCGGCGTACGTCAAAGGCGAACATCTCTACGGACTATTCCAGGGCAAGGATGAGATCCGGAAAAAGAAATTCGCGATCCTAGTCGAGGGTTATCTCGACCTGATCGCGCTCGTGCAGCATGACATCAAGAATGTCGCCGCGAGTCTTGGAACCGCATTCACGCCTGAACAGTCGAAACTTCTCGGACGATTCACGAAGAAGATCGTCATCAACTACGACGGTGATGTCGCCGGGATCGGCGCCGCCCGACGAGCTGTGGAGATCCTCCTTCCAAGCGATTTCGAGATCAAAGTCCTCGTGCTACCTGACGGAAAAGATCCCGATGATTTCGTCCGAGAGCATGGCACGAAGGCCTACAACGAAGCTCGCGGACGATCCATTCCCTTTCTCGATTTTGTACTCGATTCGTCGATGCAGGGACGCACTTTGGCTAACGCGAAGCAGAAGGCTGAGGCGATCGAGGAAGTTCTGCCGGTTCTGTCCGATATCAAGAACGCGATCCAGAAGCGGGAAAGTTTCGATCAGGCGATGAATTTTTTCCGCGTCGAGAGTAGCGGGCTCAAACGCGATCTCTGGACGGCGGTGAAACAAGGCAGCAAAGTCGGTTCGGACACGCTGCGGAAGCAGGTCAAACGGGCGACGGCGGCAAAGATAACCGTCGCCGAGCAGCAGTTACTGGAACTCCTCGTCTATGACGACGAGCTTCAGGACAAAGTCTTTCCGCTGCTCGAGGAAACGGACTACGAGTCGCTCGCGACAGCCCCGGTCTTCCGTGCTTTATTCGAGCTAAACTCAAAAGGCGAAGACGTTACGCTCGAGAAGTTGACCGAATTAACCGGCGACGACGAGATCCTCCACGACTTCCTGCCACTTCTGATGATGACCGAATCGCGGCGTAGCGGCGGCGAGGCGATAGACGAAGTCTTGCATCAGGCCGAGAACTGCGTTCTGACCCTCCGGTCGATGGCAATTTCGAACCGAATTCTCGAAGTCAGCCATGAACTGATCGCCGCAGAACAAAGTCGCGACCTCGAACGTATAAACGAACTGGTAACGGAACACCTCGATCTGTCGAAAATGAAGCAACACCTGCTTAATAAAATCTCCGAAACCTGATACCATCTACGTTTTGAATATATTGGCCGTACTGCCTATGCAGAACGGTCGGTTTGATATTAATAACTAATTTTACGAACAACGGCACACACCGCTTTTATAATCCAATTCGTTTCACAAAATATGGCCGATTACGACGAAAAAGAAGACCTGATGGACCGCCTGCTGGCCCTGGGCAAGCGAAAAAAATTCCTGAGCTTGGATGAGCTCCATAGAGAAATACCCGAAAACATGATGTCCGCCGACGATCTGGAAGACGTTCTGGATCGTTTGGAGGGTGCAAATATTCCTGTAGCCGAAACCGATGCGCAGCTTCTTGAGCGTGCGTCGACCATGGCTCTGGATGAGGATCAGGAGGAGGAAGTCGACGAGGAAGACCTCGATCTCGACCTTTCCGCCGGTGCCCTCGACAAATCAAATGACCCCGTTCGTCTGTATCTCCGCGAGATGGGTATCGTCCCGCTCTTAACACGAGAGGGCGAAGTCACCATCGCGAAGCGAATCGAGCGCGGGCAGATCAAGACACGTAAAGCGATCTCCAGATCGCCGATCGCGGTTGAAAGGTTGATCAAACTTGGCGACGACCTTGTTAAGGGCCGAGCTACGATCCGCGAAACTGTTGCGTTCTCCGAGCAGGCCGAGATCTCTCAGGAAGAGGACAAGGCCGAAGAGTACATGCGGTGGACGCTGGAAGGCATCGGGAATGTTCAGGGGACTTATAACGCCGCCCTGAAATCTCTCGCCGCTTACCAGAAAGAGCAGGTCCTAGCTAAAGACAAGAAGAAGCCGAAGAAGCTTTTGAAACTTCGACGTCAGACGGCAAGGCTTCGTTTGGAGATCGCGCAAGAGATCAAGAATCTCAATCTGACCGAGCACTCGATGCAAGTTTTGATCGCGTCGATCCGAAAGGTTGTCGAGGACATCCGGAAGATCGAGAAGACGATCAAGCCGCTGCAGAACAAGCTCGACAAGAAACCGGCTCAACCGCAGAAGCGCGAGCTGCAGGCGAAACTTCGAGAAGCGAAAGGCGCTTTAAGCGAGATCGAAGAACAGTTCCATCTTCCGGCGGTCGAGATCAAGCGTTCGTATCAGAACATCAGCGTCGGCGAGTACGAAACGAATCAGGCGAAGCGTGAGCTGGTTGAAGCTAATTTACGTCTCGTTGTTTCGATCGCAAAGAAATACACGAACCGCGGTCTGCAGTTTCTCGACTTGATCCAGGAAGGCAACATCGGTTTGATGAAGGCCGTCGACAAGTTCGAGTGGCGACGCGGTTATAAGTTCTCGACTTACGCGACGTGGTGGATCCGGCAGGCGATCACGCGTGCGATCGCCGATCAGGCACGCACGATCCGCATCCCGGTTCACATGATCGAAACGATCAACAAGCTAATCCGCACTTCGCGTCTGCTGGTGCAGGAGCTTGGCCGCGAACCGACGAGCGAAGAGATCGCAAAACGGATGGACATCCCGGTCTCGAAAGTTCGAAAGGTTCTGAAGATCGCACAGGAGCCGATCTCACTCGAGACGCCGATCGGTGAAGAGGAAGATTCGCATCTCGGTGACTTCATCGAGGACAAGTCGATCCTGAATCCGGCGGAGTCGGTGACATTTTCGAATCTGCGTGAGATCACGGACGAGGTTCTTGCGACTTTGACGCCTCGCGAAGAGAAAGTGATCAAGATGCGCTTCGGACTCGGGAACACGGGATCCGAGCACACGCTTGAGGAAGTCGGACAGCACTTCGCGGTTACTCGTGAGCGTATCCGACAGATCGAAGCGAAGGCTTTGAGAAAGCTTCGTCACCCGTCGCGATCGCGTCGGTTGAAAGCGTTCCTCGAAGGCAAACAGTAATCCTGTTTTGGATCTAGGATTTCGAATTGCGGTTCGTGATTGCATGATGCGATTACGAACCGCATTTTGCTTTTGAACTCGAGGAATAATCGCCCGCGAAATACGCGAAAGGACGCGAAAATAAATCCAGAACACTCTCTTCTTTTTCTTGTCCTTTCGCGTGTTTCGCAGGCAACAGTTTCCTTCGTTTTGCGTTTTCAAGCTCTGGATTGCAAACTGTTCTAGATGCCGATCCTCACGCAACTGTACTGGCTGCTCATCTTGTCACTCGTGGTCGCGTCGATCTCATGGACGGTCACGCAGGAAAAGATTTTCGAGGAATGGCGCGAAGCGGCGGCCGAGCGCAGTAAAAGCTCACATCAGCTCCTCGTTAGAAAGTTCTTCTACGTCTGGACGTGCGAGTACTGCTTCAGCCATTGGGTCACGATCCTCGTCCTTCTTATCACTCAGTTCCAAGTTCTCTTCGACGACTGGCGCGGCTACTTTCTAGCGTTCTTCATTCTTCCCTGGATCGCGAATTTTTGGATGAGCTTGTACCGGATGCTGCGAGTCGATATCAAACATGGGAATGCGCTAGCGGAGCAAACAATAACGGAGAACGAAGAAACGAAAGGTTAGATTATTTTTCGCGCTGCAGCGTCAGCTTCTTGCAGGTTCGTCACCTGCCCATCAAGTTGGAGTTCATAGACGGCGTCCAGGATTTTCTTGAATTCAGGTCCGGGTTCCAAACCGAGCTCTAGAAGATGACGTCCCATCAGGATCGGTTCGGGCGGCCTCACATCTATCTGCAGCTCGCGCACCTTTTCGATAAACCATTCTTGCGCCTCCGACCCAAATCGTTTCTCCGGCGGGAGCCAATCCGGATTTCGCCCGAGGCTGTCGGCCTTTGCGACGCGATACAAAAGATCGGGCTCGACCTTTCGAGCGAGCCTGCGAAATGCGCCGTCACCGACAGGATTCTTCGCCTTATAAAACTCGCCCGGCTTCAAGTGATATCGGACAAGTTGCACGATCTGATTACGTACGTCGTAACCGTTCAAAGTAAATATTCCAAGCGTGTCGAGGAACGTTAGCGTCGGCTCGACGCCGGCTTCATCATGCGAATGAGATCGCCATCTTCCGTCGAAGAATTGCGTCGTCGGGGGCTTTCCGAAATCGTGAGCGACTGCTCCGAGCATGACTGCTACTTTCTTCTCATAGGGCAGCATGTCGATAAGCTTTCGCGCCTCGTCTGCGACCATCAGCGTGTGAACGTCGACATCGCCCTCGGGATGCCACTCCGGTTCCTGCCGCACGCCGACAAGCGATTTCAACTCAGGAAAGATCTGATCGACGACGCCTAGATCGTAAAGCCACCGAAGACCGATCGAAGGTTGTTGGGCACGAAGCAAAAGTTTTTCGAGCTCACCCCAAATGCGTTCCTTGGGAAGATCGGTGACGTCGATCGTCCTGCAGATCTCAACCGTCTCAGACGCGATATCGAATTCCAATCGGGCCGCGAATTGCGCCGCGCGCAAAACGCGTAGCGAATCTTCGGCAAAGGTATCATTCGAAACATGTCGAATGATCTTTTGCTCGATGTCTTCCCTGCCGTGAAACGGATCGACGTACTCGTCCGTCAGAGGATCTTTGAGAATGGCGTTGATCGTGAAGTCGCGTCGCAAGCAGGCTTCTTCAAATGACATTTCGGGATCACCTTCGATCGCAAATCCCTTATGGCCTTTCGCAACTTTCCGTTCGCGTCGCGGAATCGACACATCGAGATCGTTTCCGAGTTTATAAACCGTGAACGCCTCGCCGACAACGTTTACTTCGCCGAGCGAATCGAGGATCTCGCGTAAACGCACGGATTCGATGCCATACACTTCGACGTCCCAGTCCTTCGGCTCTACCCCCATCAGCTCATCGCGAACGCATCCACCGACAAGCATCGCTCGTCCGCCTTCATCGCGTACGGTCGTCGCAAGTTGAATCAATTTTTCGTACGTATGCTTCATCGTTTACAAGTGAACATTCTGCATTAGTCAGCGAGCTCAAATCAAAACGGTCACGATCTTGAATCTCGAAGACCTGTAAAAAGTTACAGTTATGGTCGTGCTCCCGGATTTATACCCTGATATTGCATGCCGGGCGTCTCCCGTTTGAACTGCCGGCGGAAAATCAATACAAATCATAGGAGATTTACCATGCGAAAGACGTTTTTTGGAGCTTTCTTTTTTGTGCTTATGGCACTGACGGCTACTTCGGTGTTTGCACAGGACAACGAAAGATATAAATTCGAGTTTTACGGTGGCTATTCATACATGAACTTAAATCGTGGCTTTGACGCGGACGAATTCAACGATGACTTTAGCGATTTCGCTGGCAATCGTGTAAACGCGCACGGGATCGAACTGGGCGTGAACTACAACTGGTCACGTTTCGTCGGCGCTAAATTCGTCTACACGCGACATGCTCACAGTCAGGATCTGAGTGAAGGTTTCAAGCTCGAACAAAAGGTCGGACAGTTTATGGGCGGCATCCAGATCAAAGATAACAAGAAGGATGGCCCGAAACTTAAACCGTTTGCTCATATCCTTGCTGGTGCGGCTCAGCAGTCGTTCCAGGGTGAAGGACAGTTTCTAGTGGCGACGCCGGTTCGTCCCGAAGGAAGTGAAGTGATCGCGTTCGACATTAACTCGACGGATCTCACGATGTCATTCGGTGGCGGGCTCGACTTGCGGGTTCACAAAAATGTCGACGTCCGGCTCGTGCAGTTCGATTGGAATCCGATCTTCCGAGGAGATCGCGATACTCAGTTCGGAGTCTTCCCCGGCGTGATGCAGAACAATTACAGGTTTGGTTTCGGAGTTGTGCTCCACTAATCTGCTACTGAATCAAATGGAATGATTCGATGGGCGAGGAGAGATTCTCGCCCTTTTTTTTCCGAACTGTTCTAGCTGCGGGTGTGTACGACTGCGGCGAGCAGATTTCAAATTTGAAATTTCAAATTTGAAATTCGAAACGTAGACGGACCTTCCGGGATAAACCTTCGGCCTATCGTCGTGAGCGTTTGTCGGATCGACCGATACGCCGGGCTGGAGACAAATAAAGGAAGGATCGCTGAAGGTGACCGCTCCTATTTAAGCCTTTCACTGAGATACTCTTTCAATTCGCTGGTGCTTACGCGCTCCTGCTCCCAAGTATCGCGATCACGAACCGTCACGGCATTATCTTCGAGAGATTCGTGATCGACGGTCACACAGAACGGCGTTCCGATCTCATCCTGACGAGCATAGAGCTTTCCGATGCCGCCGGTATCGTCGTAAACCGACCGCATGCTCGGTTGAAGATCGTGCTTCAGTTTTTTCGCCATCTCAACGATCTCCGGTTTATTTTTCGCGAGCGGAAGCACGGCGACTTTGATCGGAGCGAGATCAGGTTTGAGTTTCAGAATCACGCGCGTCTCGCCTTTTTCGTTTGTCTTCTCGGTATACGCGTCCATCATTACCGCGAGCAGCGTTCGATTGACGCCGATCGCCGGTTCGATAACGTAGGGATAAAATCGCTCGTTCGTCTGAGTGTCGAAGTACGAAAGATCGTCGGTCGAATCCGGATTGATCCGCTTCCCTTCTGCGTCTTCCGGTTTTTTCGAATGAACACGCAGATCGTAGTCGGTACGATTCGCAATTCCCATCAGCTCGTCCCACTGCTTGTCTTCGTCTTCGCGTTCCGGGAAATAGCGGTAGAGAATATCGACAGTTCGCTCCGCGTAGTGAGCAAGTTCTTGTTTCGACTGCTCGTACAATTTCAGGTTATCAGGCGAGATCCCGAGCGAGCCGATCCATTTTTGAAATCCGTCGATCCATTCCTGATGGATCGACGGCGCATCCTCAGGCCTGACAAAATACTCCATCTCCATCTGCTCGAACTCGCGTGTTCGGAAAATGAAATTTCCCGGCGTGACCTCATTGCGAAACGCTTTTCCGATCTGTGCAATTCCGAACGGAAGTTTCCTGCGCGAGGTGTTGAGCACATTCGCGAAATTGATAAAGATCCCCTGCGCCGTTTCGGGTCTTAAATATGCGAGAGCCGACTCGTCTTCATCGGACGAAACCGCGCCGACCGTCGTCCGGAACATGAGATTGAATTCGCGGGCTTCGGTCAGATCGCATTCCTTATCATCGCCGGGATGAACACCGGAATGATTCGGGCATTGAACATCCTGCAGCTTATCGAGTCGAAATCTTCCCTTGCATGCGCGGCAGTCGACAAGCGGATCGCTAAACGTCGTCTCGTGCCCGGAGTATTTCCATGTCAAACGATTCTGAATGATCGATGAATCGAGCCCCTCGACATCATCGCGCTCGTAGACAAGCCAGTTCCACCAGCTCTTCTTGATGTTGTTCGCAAGCTCAACCCCGAGCGGGCCGTAGTCCCACGACGAGCCGAGTCCGCCATAGATCTCGGAAGCGGGATACACAAATCCGCGACGTTTGGAAAGAGAGACGATTGTTTCGATATTTGGAGCGGACATATAGAAGTGAAATATTACAACGAAGGTTGCGTATCAAAAAACGCGAGGTTGTTCTTCGAAGCTTAATTAAGTAATCGGGTAATTTTTAATTCGGTAACGAATTACGAAATTAATAATTACTAAATTAATAATTACAAACAGAGAAATCGTCCCAACTGAAAAGAGGCTGCCCTTCCGGAACAGCCTCTTCCGATCCGCTCACGACGGATTATTCTTCGACCTGGCTTCCGCCATCGCCATTACCGCCGCCGGCCGCTTTTTCCTGAGCAAGGATCGCTTTGCGTGAAAGCTTGATCTTGTTGCCTTCCTTGCCGATACACTTGACCATGATCTGCTGACCTTCCTTGAGCTCATCACGCACGTCCTTGACGCGACGATCCGAGATCTCAGAAATGTGCAACAAACCATCGAGGCCGGGCATGATCTCGACGAACGCGCCGAAATCGACGATTCGCGAAACGGTACCGAGATACGTTTCACCGATCTCCGCTTCAGCAGTCAGAGCTCTGATGCGTGCGATCGCTCTCTGTGCGGCTTCGCCGTCAGAGGATGCGATCATTACGGTTCCATCATCCTCGATATCGATCTTCGCACCGGTCTCTTCAGTAATCGAACGGATAACCGATCCGCCCTTACCGATCACGTCGCGGATCTTCTCCGGATTGATCTTCATCGTGATGATCCGCGGAGCATACGGCGAGATCTCCTCACGCGGTTTCTGGATCGCTTGCTCCATGATCCCGAGGATGTGCATACGTCCCTTGCGAGCTTGCTCAAGAGCTTCCTGAAGGATCATCGCGTTGATTCCCGCAACCTTGATGTCCATCTGAAGAGCGGTGATTCCTTCACTCGAACCGGTGACCTTAAAGTCCATGTCACCGTAGTGATCTTCTGCTCCCGCGATGTCGGAGAGGATCGCATAACGATTACCTTCCATCACAAGTCCCATCGCGACACCAGCGACCGGTCGTTTGATCGGCACACCGGCGTCCATCAAGCTCAGAATTCCGCCGCAGACCGAAGCCATCGACGACGATCCGTTCGATTCGGTGATATCCGAAACAATTCGAAGAGTGTATGGAAAATCGCCATCGTCGGGAAGCACTGCTTCGATCGCACGACGGGCGAGATTTCCGTGACCCGTTTCGCGTCTCGACGTTCCGCCAAAGCGACCCGCTTCACCTACCGAGTACGGCGGGAAGTTGTAGTGCAGCAGAAAGCGACGCTTAACTTCTCCCTTTTCGATGTCGTCCATGTACTGCTCGTCCATCTTGGTGCCAAGCGTCGTCGTGACGATCGCCTGTGTCTCACCGCGCGTAAACAGCGCCGAGCCATGAACACGCGGAAGCCAACCGACTTCACAAGTGATCGGACGGATCTCGGAGAACTTGCGTCCATCGGGACGTCGGCGATTGCCAAGCATGTCTTCCCGGAAGATCCGTTCCTTGAGCTGGCCAAAAGCCTTGCCGGCCGTAGCACGAGCACCGGGATCGTCCTCAGGGTAACTTTCGATAACCTGTTTTTTCAGAGCGTCGAGACCGGCATAAACTTCAAGTTTGTCACGGCCGGTCGAATCGAGAGCCGTCCGCAGTTTGTCGGTCCAGGTCTTCTCGACATCAGCAACAATTCCCTTATCAAGGACAGGAACATCGAAGACGCGCTTCGTGATCTCGAGAGCCTTTCCAAGTTCCTTTTGCCAGAGGCAAAGACGCTTGATCTCTTTATGAGCGAGCATCAAAGCTTCGACCATGATGTTCTCTTCGACTTCACTCGCAACCGCTTCGACCATGCAGATCGCTTCTTCGGTACCAGCGACGATGAGATTCAGATCCGACTCGCGTCGTTCATCGTAAGTCGGATTGACCACATACTTTCCATCGATCAAACCGATTCGCACACCGGCGATCGGAGTTTCGAACGGAATGTCGGAGAGATAAAGTGCGCAGGATGCTCCGGTGATCGCGACTACGTCAGGATCGTTCTCGGTGTCAGCCGAGATGACGGTTCCGACGATCTGCGTTTCGAATCGATATCCGTCTGCAAACAGCGGACGGATCGGGCGATCGATGAGTCGGCAGGTAAGAACTTCCTTCTCACTCGGCCGGCCTTCACGGCGGAAATAATTTCCCGGAATACGTCCGGCTGAATAACTGGATTCACGGTACTCGACCGTGAGAGGGAAGAAGTCGAGGCCTTCTTTTGCTGTCCGGGCACTAACTGCTGTAACGAGCAGCATCGTGTCTCCGTATTTGATAACGACCGAACCGTCGGCCTGTTTGGCAACCTTGCCCGTTTCGACGACCAATTCCCGGTTACCGAGTTTGATCGATTCTTTTAAATATTTTTTCGTTGACATTTCTGTTCCTTAAAGACAAAGGCGGCCGGTGCAAGTCGTGATGCCCCGCCGCCTTTGGAGTTTCGATATTACGCGTTCCCTTTTGTATGTGGCCAATATCACTGTCACGTTCAGCAGCCGCCATCAAATTCTTCGAGAGAACCTCTTTTACGTTGATTCGAAGAAATCAAATCTAATAAGTTTCTAGTTCCAGGTTTCTGGTTTCTAGTTCCTGATAAGTTCCTAACAAGAAACTTGGAACAAGAAACTAGAAACTTTCTTATCGTCTCAGTCCAAGCTTCTTGATGATCTCGTGATACTCGTTGATATTCGTGTGTTTGAGATAATCCAGCAACTTGCGACGACGCGAGACCATTGTGAGCAGTCCTCTCTGCGAGTTCTTATCTTTCTTGTGCACCTTAAAGTGCTCGGTAAGTTCAGTGATCCTCTGTGACAAAAGTGCGATCTGCACCTGTGAAGAACCTGTGTCCGTTGTGTGAGTTTTGTAATCGCTCACGATCTGTTCTTTAACTTCTTTAACTGTCGCCATAATAAATCCGACTCTTAAATGGTCTCTCCTAGCTCGCAGTAACTTCGCTGTGGTTTGCACGGCGATAACCGCGAAAATTGAACTCCTAATTCCTAATTAAAAGTAGGCTAAATTCTACGATATTTGCCTTTAACTCTCAACCGTCGTTACAACTTAAACTCTTCCATGAATTTGGTCGAAAAGTCTCCCTTTTGAAACCTCTCGTCCGCCATGATCTTTTTGTGCAGCGGGATCGTCGTTTTTATCCCCTCTACAACCATCATGTCCAACGCTCTCTGCATTCTGGCGATCGCCAGTTCACGCGTCCGAGCATGGACTATTAGTTTTGCGATCATCGAATCGTAGTACGGCGGCACCGTATAATCCGGATAAGCCGCGGTATCGACTCGAACTCCGGGGCCACCCGGAATATTGAAAGCCGTGATCTTCCCAGGGCTCGGCGTGAACTTTACCGGATCTTCGGCGTTGATGCGGCATTCGATGGAATGCCCGACGATCTGAACATCGCTCTGCTGATACTGAAGATCTTCGCCCGATGCGATGCGGATCTGATTTCTCACTATGTCGGCGAGCGTGACCATCTCGGTGACAGGATGCTCGACCTGGATGCGAGTATTCATCTCCATGAAGTAAAAACTTCCATCTTCATCGAGAAGGAACTCAAACGTTCCGGCGCTCGAATATCCGATCTCTTTGCAAGCGTTGACTGCGACCGCTCCCATCTTCTCGCGCTGCTCAGGTGTTATAGCGATCGACGGAGCCTCTTCCAAAAGTTTTTGATGACGACGCTGGATCGAGCATTCGCGCTCACCGAGGTGGATGCAGTTGCCATGCTCGTCAGCGAGCACTTGTATCTCGATATGCCGCGGACGCTCGATATAACGTTCGATGTATACCGCGCCGTTCTTGAATGCTGCCAGCGCTTCAGTCTGAGCTGTCTCGAGATTTATTTCGAGCTCGTCTTCCGACCGGACGATCCGCATTCCCCGTCCGCCGCCACCGGCAGCCGCTTTGATGATCACCGGGAAACCTATTTCCCTTGCGATCTTTTTCGCTTCTTCGGTCGACTCGATCGGATCCGGACTTCCCGGAAGGATCGGCACGCCCGCAGCCTGCATCGTACGCCGAGCTTCAACCTTGTCACCCATCATCGCGATCACGTCGGCACGCGGTCCGATGAATTTGATATTGCAGTCTTCGCAGATCTTCGCAAACGTTGCCGACTCGGCGAGGAATCCGTAGCCCGGATGGATCGCGTCGACATTCGTCACTTCAGCCGCGCTGATGATCGCCGGAATGTTCAGATAGCTCAGAGCGGACGGCGGCGGGCCAATGCAGATCGCCTCGTCAGCATATCGAACATGCAGAGCCTCGCGATCGGCCTCGGAATGCACGGCGACGGTTTTGATCCCCATCTCCTTGCACGTCCAGATTATCCGGATCGCGATCTCGCCACGATTGGCTATCAGAATTTTCTTGATCTCACGAGTCTGCATTGAATTTAAACCGCCGAGACGCCGAGTCACAGAGGATATTGGTCAGAAATCCGAAGGTCGGAACCAAGGAAGTATTTGACTGAAATACTCTGCGTCTCCGCGTCTCTGCGGTATATCACTTTTTAATTCCGAACAAAGGCTGACCGTACTCGACCGGCTGGCCGTTCTCGACATAGATCTTAACGACCTCACCCGATGTCTCAGCCTGGATCTCGTTCATGAGCTTCATCGCTTCGACGATACACACGACGGATTCCGCCGTGATCTGCGATCCTTCTTTTACGTACGGATCTTTGTCGGGACCGGGCGAGCGATAAAATGTTCCGACGATCGGCGACGTGATCTTGAAAAGATCGGCATCCGGATCGGCGCTCGCGGCAACCGCGGCGTCAGTCTCCGATTTCGATGGAGCAGCCGCTGCGGACGATGTCGCCGGGGCCGACATCTGAACAGGTGCGGCCTGCTGCACAACCGGGGATCCGGTCATCTTGCTGAGTCGAACGCGGATGTTCTCATTCTCAAATTCGAAATCCGTGAATCCGTATTCGTCGACAAGATCGGCGAGTTCGCGGATCTCATCCATGTTGAACGACGGATCGCTCACGTCTTTCTTCGCACTCCGCTTGTTCTTTGTTGCGGATCTTTCCGAGTCCTGAGCTTTAGCAGAAGCGGTAGTTTCACTCATCGTGCACTTACTCCTTCAATTAGCCTTTCGCAGCCATTTCCCGCGGATTGTCCACCAATTCGATAACCGCCATTTCGGCGTTGTCGCCCGAACGCCGGCCGAGCTTGATGATCCTTGTATAACCGCCGTTGCGATCTTTATAGCGAATGCCGAGCTCACCGAACAATCGTTGAACGGCCGCGACACCTGCAGTGCGCTCGATCGGATCCTTCGCTTCACCTTTCTTGCCACGGAACCGGCTCGCAGCAACTTTGAAAGTACTGTTACCCGCGTGAAAGAATCTTGCCGCCTGACGTCGCAGATGAACTTCGTCGACCCTCGCGGTGTCGCCTGAAAGCGCCTGTGCCTTGCGAGCAAGTGTGATCGCCTTCTCGACGAACGGTCGAAGCTCCTTCGCTTTCGGAAGCGTCGTGACGATATGCTCTTTTTCCGCGGTAATAAGCGAGGTCGCCAGGTTGCGAAGCAACGACATGCGGTGCTCCGTCGTCCTGCCCAATTTACGATGTGCTTTTAAATGTCTCATATCAAAAGTTTCTAGTTTCTAGTTCCAGGTTTCTAGTTCCTGTTCCGTGGATCGAAACTAGAAACTAGAAACTCGGAACAAGGAACGTTAGTCGAGATCTCTTCCGCCCGAGCCCGGGATCGGATTGCCTTGCTCGTCAAAGTCCATTCCGAAATCGAGACCCATCCCATGAAGGAGGTCCTTGATCTCCGTAAGCGACTTCTTGCCGAAGTTCTTCGTGCCGAGCATGTCTTTTTCGCTGCGTTTGATCAAATCGCGGATCGAGCGAATGTCGGCGTTCTTCAGGCAGTTGTAAGATCGAACCGAAAGTTCGAGCTCATCGACCGGCTTGTCGAGCAGGTCGTTCCGCATAAGCGGCGGACGAGCGATGTCCTCGTATTTATATTCCTCTTCTTCTTCTTCGAAGTTGATAAAGATCGACATATGATCTTTCACCAATTTCGCGGCGAGTCCGATCGAATCTTCAGGCTTGACCGAACCGTCGGTCCAAACTTCGATCGTCAGTTTATCGAACTCGGTGTTCGATCCCTGACGTGTCTTGTCGACGTTGTAATTAACCTTGCGGATCGGCGTGTGGACCGAATCAACCGGGATGTAACCGACCGAAAGATCTTCGTCGTTATTGAATTCGGCTGATACGTAACCACGACCGCGTTTGAGACGCATCTCGACGTTTAGCGAACCGTTGCCGCTGATCGTCGCGATGTGGATGTTCTGATCCAGGATCTCGACATCCGCGTCACCCTTGATGTCGGCACTTGTTACTTCGCCGGAGCCTTTCTTACTGATCGTGAGTGTTTTCGAACCACCGCTGTGAAGCAGGAAAGGAATCTGTTTAAGGTTAAGGATCACGTCTGTGGCGTCCTCAACTACGCCCTTGATCGATGAAAACTCGTGTTCGACGCCCTCGATCTTCACCGCCGTAACAGCGGCTCCCTCGATCGAAGACAGGAGTGCACGACGGATCGAATTTCCGATCGTCGTTCCAAATCCACGTTCGAACGGCTGAGCGTAAAACTTACCGTATCGGTCGGTCAAGGTTTCGGTCTCGACGTTCAACCGGCTCGGCATCTGAAAATCTGTCCAGTTATTGCTTTGTGTCATATTGTTCTTTTTAAAATGAATCCAAGGTTGACTTTGTCCCCGGGTTCAGCGAGCAAGAACAAACTTTCAGAACCCGGATACTTCAGCCAACCGTAAACCAACTACTTACTGTAAAGCTCAACGATCAACTGCTCGTTGATATTCTGATCGATATCCTGACGCGTCGGCAGGCCTGAGATAGCGATGCTCAAGTCGCCGTCGCCGGGCGTGATCCAGCCGGGACGCCCGCGACCCGCAGCAGTCGACCATGCGCCTTCGACATGAGCGTTCTTGTGGCTCTTGTCTTTGACGTTGACGACGTCGCCCTGCTTTACCTGGAATGAAGGAATATCCACTTTGCGTCCGTTGACTTCGATGTGACCGTGATTGACGAGCTGACGAGCCTGACGTCTCGAGGTCGAGAAACCCGACCGATAGACGACATTGTCCAAGCGGCGCTCGAGCATGAACAAAAGGTTCTCTCCGGTAACGCCTTTCTGGTGGAGCGCCTTTTCGAAATAGTTTCGAAACTGTTTTTCGAGGATGAAGTAGATGCGTTTCACCTTCTGCTTTTCGCGAAGCTGCTGACCGTAACCGGCGAGCATCTTTCGTCGAGCAGCTCCGTGCTGTCCCGGAGGATTGGTTCCACGTTTTTCGATCGCACAAGAGGGTTTGAAGCAGCGATCGCCTTTCAAGAATAACTTTCCACCTTCGCGGCGGCACAGTCTGCACACCGCATCTCTATATCTAGCCATAGTATTTTTTGCCTTCAGCAAAAATGATTTTGGATTTTGGATTTTGGATTTTGGATTACACCAAAACCTTCGATCTTCGTCCGACGATCATTTTTCGTGAAAAAGTTTACGGGAAACGTGTCGCTCCCCTTCGTCCTTTCGATAATTTGGTCGAGTTAATCCCGACCAATCCAAAATCCAAAATCCAAAATCCAAAATGGATCGATTGCCTTCCGACAATCCAAAATCCAAAATCTAAAATCCAAAATGGATATCAGACGCGGCGGCGTTTGGGCGGCCTGCATCCGTTGTGTGGGATCGGCGTCGTGTCGCGGATCGATGTCACACGAATTCCAGCCTGTGCCACTGCTCGGATCGCCGATTCACGTCCGCCACCCGGTCCTTTTACTCGAACTTCGACTTCACGCATACCAGCTTCGGCA
The DNA here is from genome assembly GCA_003223025.1 of Acidobacteriota bacterium. GTDB lineage: Bacteria > Acidobacteriota > Blastocatellia > Pyrinomonadales > Pyrinomonadaceae > OLB17. Next base: position 18,168 of record QHXR01000013.1, on the reverse strand, counting down.
GCCTTGCGTGCGGCTTCACCCGCCGCCTGCTGGGCTGCAAACGGAGTTCCCTTTCGCGATCCGCGGAATCCGCGTGCGCCTGAAGACGACTGTGCGATGAGATTTCCCTGCGTATCGGTGATCGAGATCAGCGTGTTATTAAAAGAAGCAGAGATGTGAACGATTCCAAGTGGAATGTTCTTGCGCTCTTTCTTCTTAAAGGTCTTTTTCTTATTAGCTGCTGCTGGTTTTGCCATCTTTATTTAATTTCGATTTGCGATTTGCGATTTGCGATCTAAAAACATCTTCTCAACATCGAGAGGTTCAATCGCAAATCGGCAATCGAAAATCGCAAATTCCCTATTTCTTGCCCGGCGCCTTCTTCTTAGCGACAGCCGCCTTCCTCGGTCCCTTTCTCGTACGAGCGTTTGTCGATGTGCGTTGACCGCGAACCGGCAAACTTCGACGATGACGCAGGCCGCGATAGCATCCGATGTCCATCAAACGCTTGATGTCCATCTGAACGCGCTTTCGAAGGTCGCCCTCGATGTCGCCCTGAGTGTCGAGGATCGTGCGAATCTTGTTCAGCTCGTCTTCGCTCAGGTCGCGGATCTTTGCATCGATGCTAACGGAAGCCTCATTGAGGATCTCCGTCGCACGCGATCTTCCAACGCCGTAAATGTACGTCAAACCAATCTGTGCCCGTTTATTGGGCGGTAAATCAACTCCTGCTACGCGAGCCATATTTCTCCATTTTGGATCTCAGACCTTGAACTCTCGATTCTGATCGGTTCTTCCAATCCAAAATCGAAAATCCAAAATCCAAAATCGGTCATTATCCTTGTCGCTGTTTGTGTTTCGGATTATCGCAAATCACCCGCACAACGCCTTTCCGATGAATGATCTTGCACTTGTCGCAGATCTTTTTTACTGACGGTCGTACCTTCATAATTCCAACCTCTTACTTATAGCGATAGGTGATCCTTCCCCTTTGTAAGTCATACGGCGAAAGCTCTACGAGAACCTTGTCGCCGGGCAAAATGCGTATGAAATTCTTTCGCATCTTGCCAGAGATGTGGGCGAGCACCTCGTGCTCATTACCGTCTATGGAAACCTTGAACATAGCATTTGGAAGGGTTTCCAGGACGGTTGCCGTCACCTCTATCGCCTCTTCTTTAGACATAGTCTAGTTGCCAACTGGCTATTTAGTTGGACAAACCGTAAATATTAGCCTCTTATGCCATAAAACTCAAGCTAAGCGGCTGCAGTTTCTGATTTCGACGCTTTAAGCTCCCGTTTTTGGTCCTTTGTGAGCGTCAAAATTTCGGGACCGTTCTCGGTCACGGCGATGGTGTGCTCCGCATGCGCCGAAAGACTGCCATCCTCCGTCACGACGGTCCATTTGTCGTCTAATGTTCTGGTTTCCGGACCGCCGAGATTGAGCATCGGCTCGATCGCGAAGCAGTAGCCGGCACGGATCTTCTCTCGAGTTCCCTGACGACCGTGGTTCGGGATCTGCGGGGCCTCGTGCATCGAGCGGCCAATTCCGTGGCCGGTATAGTCTCGCACTATGCCGTAGCCGTACTTCTCGGCATGAGTCTGAATTGCCCAGCCAATGTCGCCAACACGCTTGTTCGGCCAGCACTGCTCAATGCCCAGAGCCAGGGTTTCTTCAGTCACACGGATCAACTGAGCAGCCTCATCGCTGATCTTGCCGACTGGGATCGTCGTTGCGGTGTCGCCGACAAACCCATTCAGCGTGCATGCCATATCAAGCGAAATGATGTCGCCTTCTTTCAATTGCGTGTCGTTCGAGAATCCGTGGACGATCGCATCGTTTGTCGAAGCACAGATCGCGTAGGGGAATGGAACCATGCCACGCGGTTTGTACCCGATGAATGTCGGGATCGACCCCGCATCCCGCATCATTTTCTCGGCTACCGCGTTCAACTCAAGCGTCGTTACACCGGGCTTGACCATCGCACGCAAGGCCTCGCGAACCTCGGCGATAAGTTCGCCGACTGCCCGCATCTTGTCGAGGTCTTTTTGTGATTTCGCGATGATCATTCTCTTTCCGAACAGCAGCTCGGCGGTCGAACTCAGTAAGCCGCCAATTCTCGAACCGCTTAGCATTTATCCTGTCACAAGCTTCGCAAGCTGAGCGTAAATTTGCTCAGATTCTCCAGTTCCATCGACTTTGCTAAGGCGACCGGATCTCTGGTAATAGTCCAACAGCGGCTTGGTCTCCTCGTCATACGTTGTGAGCCGTGTGGCCGCGCTTTCCTCGTTGTCATCCGCCCGGTGCGTCAACTGAGTCTCAGGATGAAAATCACAAACGTTATCGCTCTTCGGCGGCTTCGAGTAGATGTTGTATATCTCGCCACATACCGAGCACGACCGGCGTCCGGTAAGGCGCTTCATGAGCTCGTCTCGAGGGACATCGACCTCGATCGCTTGAATATCAAATCCTTGTTCTTTCGCCAGCTCTTCAAGCTGAGCCGCCTGGACCGCGGTTCTCGGATAGCCATCCAAAATATATCCGTTGCGGCAATCTTCTCGTGATGTACGATCCTGAACGATCTTATATGTGATGTCGTCCGAGATGAGCTTCCCCGCAGCCATGATCGCCTGAACCTCTTTCGCAAGCGGAGTATCGAGTGCCCTCATCTCGCGGAAGATGTCGCCCGTCGAGATCTGCGGAATACCGAGACGCTCCTGGAGCAGTCTGGCCTGTGTTCCCTTTCCGGCACCCGGTGCACCGATCAATACGATAATCTTCGCCATACGCGTTAACCGCCGAGACGCAGAGACGCGGAGAATGAGAAATAAGCTTTCTCTGCGTCTCCGCGTCTCGGCGGTTCAAAATTCCGTCTAAGCTCTGCGACCGCGGAGCCTCGAACCTGCTCCGAGAAATCCTTCGTAGTTTCTCATCACAAGCTGGGCTTCGATCTGCGACACGGTATCCATCGCAACACCGACCAGGATCAGCAAGGAGGTACCGCCGAAATAGAACTGATATCCGAGTCCGGTCGGTATCCAGCTCAGGCCGGGAGTCGATGTCAGAAACGAGTCGATGCCGTCGCCTATAAAAGGCAGCCGCGCTACTCGAAATCCGCTGAGCAGTATCTGCGGAACGAACGCGACGAACGCGAGGTACAAAGCACCGACAGTCGTAAGCCTCGTCAAGATCGTATTGAGATATTCCGCCGTCGGAGCACCCGGACGAATCCCGGCGATAAACCCGCCATGCTTTCGCAGATTGTCCGCGACCTCGTCCGTATTAAAGACGATCGTGATGTAAAAGAACGTGAACAGAACGATCAGCGAAAGGAAGACGAGTTCGTAATACGGATCGCCGCCGTGAAACTGCTGGAAGAAAATATGGATCCGCGCCCAGGTCGATGTTGTATCGCCTTGAGCCGGCGGAAACGCCGAGAACAAAGTCTGCGGCATCGCAAGCACGGATGAAGCAAAGATCACAGGGATAACACCACCCATGTTGATCTTTAGGGGCAAGCTCGTTTCCTGACCACGAAACGTCTGATTTCCGACGCGACGACTAGCGTAAGTTATCGCGATATTTCTTCGCGCAGACTCGACGTAGACGACCAAAGCGATCAGTGCCACGAGCACCACAATGAGGAAAATGACGCCCAGGATCTGCTGCGGATCGCTACCCCTAACACGTTCGCTGACCTGCATAACGCCGCGGGGTAATCCGATAACGATACCGGCGAAGATAAGAAGCGAGATCCCGTTTCCGACTCCGCGTTCCGTGATCTGCTCACCGAGCCACATCACGAAGATGGTGCCGGTCGTCAGCGTCACGACGATCATCGCCGTCGCCCACCAGGTATCCTGAATGATGCCGTTGCGATTGAGCCAGGTAGCGACAAAGAAGGTTTGAACCGCACAAAGGACGACCGTAAGGTAACGCGTCCATTGGTTCATTTTCTGCCGGCCGACTTCGCCCTCTTCCTGAATCTTTTTCATCGCCGGCGATAGCACCGGCATGAGCTGCATGATGATCGATGCCGTGATGTACGGCGTCACGCCCAGGGCGAAGACCGAGATGGTCCTGAAGTTTCCGCCGGAGAACAGATCAAGTACTCCGAGCAAAGTTCCGGCGACCTCTCCCCAAACTTGTTCGAGTCGAGATTTGTTTATTCCCGGCGCGGTTACGTGCGCGCCCAAGCGGTAAACCGCGAGCAGGCCCAGCGTAAAAAGAATACGCGTGCGCAGTTCGGGAACCTTGAACATGTTCTGAACTGCGTTGAGAAACTTCTCCATATAAATGTTGGTTGCTGATTGATCGTTGTTCGTTCCCACGGGCCGACCAACGAACGACGAATTACGATCAACTAACTAAGCCGCTGCTGCTACAGCTTTCTTGATCTCAGTCGCGGAACCGCCCGCCTTCTCGATCTTGTCCTTCGCGGTCTTTGTAAAACGGTGTGCTGAAATATTAAGTGCTTTCGAGACATCACCATTTCCAAGGATAACGAGGTCGTGTTTCGCCTTTTTGATCAGGCCGCGTTCGTGGAGAATTTCCGGCGTAACGTCGGCACCAGCGTCAAAGTTCGATTCGATCTTCGCAAGGCTGATCTCGACCCACTGCTTTTTGAAAATGTTCGTGAATCCGCGTTTCGGCAAGCGACGTTGAAGCGGCATCTGGCCGCCTTCAAAACCCGGCCGGCTGCTATAGCCCGATCTGGATTTCTGACCTTTATGCCCGCGGCCCGCGGTCTTTCCAAGACCCGATCCGGGTCCGCGACCGACACGCTTCTTCTTATGAGTGGAGCCTTTCGCCGGCTTCAAATTATTTAAAGATAATGCCATATGTTTGCTCGCGAATCGTCAATCGTTAACCGTCAATAGTTGAAATCCTATTCACGATTTACAATTTGCGATTAACTATTTTCTACGATCCTCAACAGGTGCGGGATCTTCGCCACGATGCCGCGCATCGAGGGCGTATCGGGCCGCGAAACCGTCTGGTTCAGCTTCGTGATGCCGAGACTCTTGACGATCTCCTTTTGCTTCTTCGCGTATCCGATCGAGCTGCGATAGTACTGGATCGTGATGCTTCCGTCTTTATTTTCTGTCTTCTTTGCCATGATCTTTCGTACGACAGCCTTTCCAGGCTGTCGAAGTGAACAGACTGGAAAGTCTGTTCTACACTAATTCTTCGACCGCTTTTCCGCGGAGCCTTGCGACTTCGATCGGATCTTTCATCCGTGTCAATCCATTGAAAGTCGCCCGGACGACGTTATGGTTGTTCGTCGATCCGAGGATCTTCGTACGCACGTTGTGAACGCCGAGCGATTGCAAAACTGCACGTACCGCTCCACCGGCGATCACGCCTGTTCCTTCGGCGGCCGGCTTCAGAAGGACACGTCCCGCGCCATACTCGCCGATCATCTCGTGCGGCAATGTGCCGTCGATAAGCGGAACGCGGATGAGATTGTTCTTCGCCGCTTCAACTGCCTTCTTGATCGCGTTCGGAACTTCCTTCGCCTTGCCGGTACCGAAGCCGACGTGGCCGGCTTCGTCGCCGATCACGACGAGAGCCGCAAACGACATGTTCTTACCGCCCTTTACGACCTTCGTCACGCGGTTGATGGAGATCAGCTGATCTTTGAGGATCAACCCGTTCGGCGAAATTCTCTGTTTACTCTTAATTGCCATTATCTTCCTTCTTGGGCTTCTCGCCGGCTTCGTTCTTGTTCAATCCCGCTTCACGCGTCGCGTCCAGCAATGCCTTGACCCGGCCGTGGTAGAGATATCCACCGCGATCGAAGACGACGTTCGAAACACCGGCTGCAATTGCGCGCTCGGCGATCGTCTTGCCGACTTGCTGAGCTGCGGAGATGTTGCCGCCGGTCGCTGCTCCGAGCGACTTCTCTGTCGTCGATGCTGTCGCAAGCGTCTTGCCGCTATCGTCGTCGATCAACTGAGCATAGATGTGATTCAAGCTGCGGAAAACAGCCAGACGCGGACGGTCCGCGGAGCCGCGCACTTTCTTTCGAATGCGGCTGTGAACTCCTCGGCGAATCTCTGCTTTATTCTTCGTTGCCATATTGATATTTGCGATTTTCGATTTGCGATTTTCGATCTCGCGAAAACAATCGCAAATCGAAAATCGCAAATCGCAAATTACTTGCCTGTCTTGCCAGGCTTGAGTTTGTAAAACTTATCGGAATAACGGATGCCTTTACCTTTGTATGCATCCGGCTTTCTCAGACGATTGAGCTCGGCCGCAACCTGCCCAAGCTTTTGCTTGTCGATGCCGCTCAGCGTGATCGTCAACTGATACTGGTTGATCGAGGTCTTCGTGTTAACACGCTCGGTCTTCGCTTCGATGCCATCGGGCAATGCGTATTCGATCGGATGCGAATAGCCAAGCGAGAAGAGGATCTTTCTGCCCTGGACATCGGCCTTGTAACCGACACCGACGACATCCATCTTCTTCTCGAAGCCTTCGGTGACTCCGACGACCGCACTGTTAGCCAGAGCTCGTGCGAGACCGTGGAATGCTTTGAAGCTGTCGTCCGACCGCTCGGCGACGAGCGTTCCGTCCTCTTGCGTAAACTTCACGCCTGACGGCACGGGTGTATTCAAAGTTCCTTTCGGACCTTTGACCTCGAGTTGCGAATCGCCGATCGTCACAGTGACGCCGCTCGGGATCGTAATCGGTTTCTTTCCTACTCTTGACATAATCTTTGGATTTTGGATTTTGGATTTTGGATTTTGGATTGCCGAAGCAAACCAAATCGAAAATCGAAATCGCAAACTAATAAACTTCCGCTAAGATCTCTCCGCCAACGTTTTCCGCACGAGCTTTCTTTCCGCTCATGAGGCCGCGCGATGTCGAAACGATATTCACGCCGTAGCCGCCGAGGACCTTCGGTATCTCACCGGCACCCACATAGACGCGGCGACCGGGCCGCGAAACTCGCGAGAGATGGGTGATCGATGATGCACCCTTTGCGTCGTAACGCAGGAAAATGCGGATCACATACTTCGGAGCGTCGCCCTTAGTAGTGAAGCTATTGATATAGCCCTCTTCCTTCAGGATTCTCGCTACTTCCAGTTTCAATTTCGAACCGGGGATGTCTACACGCGGATGATTCGCAGCGATCGCGTTGCGAATTCGTGTAAGCAGGTCGGCTATTGGATCTGTCATTTCTTCTTAACTCCGTCAATCAATTTCGGATTTGGGACTTCGGAATGCGGATTTTCGTCTGGCGATATCCTTTTACTCCTGACTCCTACCGATACCCAAAAACTTTCAAATAAAATTGCGCCGGGAACACACGAAATTCGCATTCCCAAATCCGCAATCCGCAGTCGAGCCTTACCAGCTCGACTTAACGACTCCCGGGATCTGCCCCTGGAGAGCGAGGTCGCGAAGCGCGATGCGCGAAACTCCGAATTTGCGAAGGTACCCGCGGGTTCGGCCCGACTGCGAACAGCGGTTGCGAACTCGGATCGGGCTGCCGTCGCGCGGCATCTTCTGAAGTTGAAGAACCGCCGCATCGACTTCTTCAGGAGTCGATTTCGGGCTATTGATAATTTTCTTCGCGGCCTTTCGGCGTTCTGCCCAAAGGGCGACGCGTACTTTTCGCTTCTCGTTCTTTACTACTTTGCTGATCTTTGCCATCTCTTCTCTTAAGTTTCTAGTTCCTGGTTTCTTGTTTCTAGTTCGTTCGTTTCGGTTTCAAACTAGAAACCAGAAAGTATGAACGAGAAACTTTTTCGGCTACGGCCTGAACGGCATGCCCATCGCTTTCAGGAGCGAGCGAGCCTGTTCGTCGGTTTTTGCGGTCGTGATGATCGAGATGTTCATCCCGCGCGTCTTGTCGACCTTGTTGAAATCGATCTCCGGGAAGATCAACTGCTCACGGATACCGAGCGTGTAGTTCCCACGTCCGTCGAACGCCTTACCCGAAATTCCGCGAAAGTCGCGAACACGCGGTAATGCAACCGAGATCAGACGATCGAGAAATTCATACATACGGTCGCCGCGAAGCGTGACCATCGTTCCAATCGCCATTCCCTGACGAAGCTTGAACGCCGCGATCGACTTCTTCGCCTTTGTGACGACCGGTTTCTGTCCCGTGATCACTTTCAGTTCTTCCGCTGCAACATCGAGGATCTTGGCATTCGCACTGGCTTCGCCCAGTCCCATGTTGATGACGACCTTCTCGATCCGCGGAATGCCCATCGGGTTCTTGATCTCGAACTCCTTTGCGAGCGCACCGGCGATCTCATTCTTATATTTGTCTTTTAATCTAGCCATTGTTTGATTCACCTTGTCTGGGACCCGACGCTACTGCCGTTTCCAGACTCAAACTATTCTTCCGTTTTTTCTTCCTTGTCTTTCTTCGGCTCTTTCTTGCCGAAAACGTTCGCGATCGGGATCACTTTGCCGCTCTTTGCGACACGGACCTTTTCTCCGTCACGGACTTCGTATTTCACACGCGTCGGCTTTCCGGTATCGGGATCGATAAGAGCGACGTTCGATACGTCGATCCACGCTTCCTGTTCCCTGATGCCGCCTTCGCGATTCATTTGCGGTACCGGTTTCACGTGCTTCTTTACGAGAGCAGCACCTTCGACCTTCACCTTTCCGTTTCGTGCATCAACGGCAATGACCTTGCCGCGAACCGGCTGTCTCTTACCGGCGCTATCGTAACGGGCATATTCCTTGCCGGCGATAAAGACGACCTGGTCGCCGCGCTTGATCTTGCTGTTTACTGTTCCTGTCTTAATCGTTTTCATTTCTTTTCTTAACTCCCCTCCTTCCGAAGGAGGGGTGGCAGCCGTTTCGGCTGACGGGGTGGTTCTCTCACCCGAGTATTAAGACCAATCTATATAACTTCCGGAGCCAAGCTCACGATCTTCATGAAATTCTTCTCACGAAGCTCACGAGCGACTGGTCCGAAGACACGGGTTCCAACCGGAGTGCCGTCATCCTTGATCAGCACCGCTGCGTTCTCATCGAAGCGAATATAGGTTCCGTCTTTGCGGCGGATCTCTTTTCGCGTACGAACGATGACCGCGTTATAAACCTTTCCCTTCTTCGCCGTGCCATCAGGCGAGGCTTCCTTCACAGTGACCTTGATCTTGTCGCCGAGGCGGGCGATCTTGCTAGTGGATCCGCCGATCGGCATGATCATCACAACACGTTTCGCTCCCGAATTATCCGCGACCGCCAAGGAGGTCTGCATCTGAATCATATCTGTTCACTCCATTCACTCAGCGACGCGGCGATCAAGAGACGCGGCGACGCGGTGACTTTCTATCTCCGCGTCGCCCCGTCACCGGGTCTCCGCGTCACAAAACTTAAAGTTCCGCTTTCTGAATAATCTCCACAACACGCCAGCGCTTTCGAGCCGACATCGGGCGAGTTTCGACGATCCTTACTTTGTCGCCGATCTTGGCGCCTTTCTCGTCGTGCGCCATGAATTTCTTTCGCTTGCGAATGTATTTCCGATAGATCGGATGCTTTACAAGCCGGTCGACGCGAACGACGACGGTCAACATCATCTTGTCGGACGTAACGACACCGATCTTCTCGGCACGCTTCCCTTTATGGATCTTGTTCGCTTCGCCTTCGGCTTCCGCAGGTTCGGCTGTCTCCGCTTTCGCAGCTTTCGCTTTTTTAGCCGGAGCTTCCTTCGGTACTTCTTCCGTTGCCGCCGCTTCAGCCCTCGCCTCTACAGCTTCACTTTCAGCTCCCGCTGCTGCTGCCGTTTCAACGGTCTCTTCCGTTTCGTCTGTCTTTTTCTTGGTTGCCATCTTTAGTTAGCCTGTTTTTCGGCCTTAGATTTTTCGCCGATCAGCGTATAAACCCGGGCGAGCGTCCTTCGCTCGCGGCGGATGTCCTTGATCGTATCGCCGACGCCAAGCGTCTTCCGGAATTTCAAACGGAAAAGCGATTCCTTCAATGCGTCTGCCTGATCGTTGAGCTCCTGAACACTCATGTCGTTGAGCTGTTCGATCTGTTCCTTGCGCTTCATAAACTTAAACTACGCCTCCTTCAAGGTCGGCACGCGTCACGAACTTCGTCTTGAGAGGAAGTTTCTGCGCCGCAAGCTTCAACGCCTCACGGGCTAAGGCTTCGTCGACACCCTGGATCTCATAAAGCACCGGAACCCATACGAGTTTCAGCCGGCTTCTTGGTGATCGGTTTGTCGGGGAACATCCTGATCCAGATCTTGCCGCCACGTTTGATGTGTCGCGTCATCGCGATACGTGCAGCTTCGATCTGACGATCGGTGATCCAGCCTGCTTCGAGTGTCTTCAGTCCAAAGTCGCCGAAGTTGAGGTTCTCGCCGCGCGTAGCTTTTCCGCGCATGCGTCCCTTCATGACTCTTCGGTGCTTGACCTTTTTCGGCATCAACATAGCTAAAACCTCTAATTTTCGATTTTCGAATTGCGATTTTCGATCTTGCTGTCAGCGCGATCGCAAATCGCAAATCGGCAATCGCAAATAAACTACCTATTCCTATCGTCTCGTCTCGGGCGTCGAGCACCACGCTCAACCTTAACTTCGTTCATCGGATCGGTCGTCGTACCGCGTGCCATCGATCCGTTCGGATCAAGGATCTCACCGCGATAGATCCAAACCTTGACGCCGATGATCCCGAAAGTCGTGAGTGCTTCTGCGAAACCGTAATCGATATCGGCACGAAGCGTGTGCAGCGGCAGACGGCCCTGCAGCGACCATTCGGTACGTGCGATCTCGGCTCCGTTCAAGCGGCCGGCGATCATGACCTTGATCCCTTGTGCTCCGAAACGCTGCGATTCTTCCATCGTCTTTTTCATCGCACGACGGAAAGCGATTCGCTTCTCGAGCTGCTGAGCGATCTTCTCGGCCTGCAGTTGTGCGTTGAGCTCCGGATGTCGGATCTCCTGGATCGAGATCAGAACTTCGCGTCCCGTCTTTCGCGAAAGATCTTCGCGAAGCTTTTCGATCTCGGAACCCTTACGGCCGATGATGATGCCCGGTCGCGAGGTGTAGATGATGATCTTCAGGCGAGAAGCCGCACGCTCGATATCGATATGCGAGACACCGCCTCCGCTAAAGCGCCGCTTCAGGTCACGCTTGAGCTTGAGATCTTCGGCAAGGAACTTAGCGAAATCGTGTTTGGTAAACCAATGCGAATGCCAGTCCTTGTTGTATCCGACTCTAAATCCGTATGGATGAACTTTCTGTCCCATAAAAATATTTTCGATTTGCGATTTTCGATTTGCGATCGCGTTTTCAAATCGAAAATCGCAAATCGCAAATCGCAAATTATTGCCGCTCGAGCTCCTCGTTTGTATCCTGCTGCTTTTCGTCAGCCGGCTTCGTCTCGTTCAGAGCTTCGGTCGTCTGCGTTTCGACGTTCTTTGCGTCCGCGACATTCGGTTCTGTCGTCTCAACTGCAACTGTCGGTGTTTCTACCTCTTCAGCCTTAGCTTTCTTCGGAGCCGCTTTCTTCGTCGGAGTTTTCTTCTCTCCGCCTTCGGCTTTCTTCGCTTCGGCTCGCTTCGCTCGTCCGGCTTCCGCCTTCAATTCCTTCTCGCTCTTCGCCTGCTCTTCGCTCGTCACCTGTATGGTGATGTGACAGTAGTGACGCTGCTCGCGATAGGCACGGCCCTGAGGAGCGGGTCGGACACGTCGGCGATTCTTGGTCGGTCCCATGTCGACAAAGGCGGTCTTGATCCACAATCCGTCGGGATCGATCGCGATGTTCTGTTGCTCAGCCGCGTAGGTCGCATTGGCGATCGCGGAGCTCAGGCACTTCGAGATCGGATCTGCCGCACGCTTGTCGGTGAACTTCAATATCGCAAGAGCACGCGAGACGTTCTGACCGCGGATCATGTCGATTACAAGCCGAGCCTTTCGCGGACTGCCTTTCAAATGTTTTGTCTTTGCTATCGCTTCCATGTCTTTTATTGCGACGCGGTGAAATTTGGGACGCGGCGACGCGGTGATTCTCCGTGTCTCCCCTTCTCCCTTTCTCCGTGTCTATTTCCTCTTGGCCATCTTCTCCGCTTTGGTTCCCGGATGTCCCTTGAACATTCGCGTCGGCGAAAATTCGCCGAGCTTGTGTCCAACCATGTTCTCGGTGACGAACACCGGAATGTGACGCTTGCCGTTGTGTACGCCGAAGGTCAGTCCGACCATATCCGGCGAGATCGTCGAGCGTCGCGACCAGGTCTTGATCGCGGGCGGTTTCTTTCCGCCATCAGCGATCCGCTGCAGCGTTCTGGAAACACTCAGGTCGATAAACGGTCCTTTTTTTAATGAACGAGGCATATCTTCTATTAGTTTTGAGTCCCGCCTTTAGGCGGCCTCTTCTTCGCGTCCAAGCCGCCTAAAGGCGGGACTCAAAACGCTATTTCCTTCTGCGGTCCTTCACGATCATGTTTGTCGTGCGTTTGTTGCGACGCGTTTTGTATCCGCGTGTCGGCTGTCCCCACGGGGTTACCGGATGACGTCCACCTGACGTTTTACCTTCACCACCACCGTGCGGGTGATCGACCGGGTTCATCGCGACGCCGCGAACTTTCGGACGCTTGCCCATCCAGCGGCTTCGTCCGGCCTTTCCAAGCGAGACGTTTTCGTGTTCGGTGTTGCCGACCTGTCCGACAGTCGCCATACAAACGACAGGAACTTTTCTAACTTCACCCGACGGCATTCGAAGCTGAGCGTAATCGCCTTCCTTCGCAACGATCTGTGCGAAGCCGCCAGCCGAGCGGACCATCTGGCCGCCTTTTCCGGGTCGAAGCTCGATGTCATGAACCTCGGTGCCAAGCGGGATGTTTTTGATCGGCAGCGCATTTCCCGGAAGGATGTCCGCGTCCGCGCCGCTGTGGACCATCGTGTTCACTTTCAGCCCGACCGGAGCGATGATGTATCGCTTCTCGCCGTCGAGATAAGTGATCAGGGCGATGTGTGCCGAGCGGTTCGGATCGTATTCGATTTGCGAAACCTTTCCGGGGATGCCCGCCTTGTCGCGCTTGAAATCGATGTTCCGGTAGTGTCGCTTATGACCTCCGCCGCGGCGGCGTACCGTGATTCGTCCGTCACTATTGTGGCCGGAAATTTTCTTCTTCGGTTCGAGCAACGACTTCTCGGGGGTTGCTCCCGGCGTCAACTCGTCGCGCGTCAGATAAGTCTGATAGCGTCGTGCCGGTGATGTCGGTTTTAGTCTCTTGATTCCCATAATTCCATTTTGGATTTTGGATTTTGGATTTTGGATTGAAGAGTTGGCCTTCCGACCAATCCAAAATCCAAAATCCAAAATCCAAAATCGCTTTAGTTAAATCGCTTCAGCGTAATCAACCATCGGCTCGCCCTTTCTCAACGTGACGTAAGCCTTTTTCCAACTCGGGCGGCGTCCTTCCTGACGGCCGCGCTTCTTGATCTTGCCGTCGTAGTTCACGGTTCGAACGCTCGCGACCTTTACATTGAAGATCTCTTCGACAGCCTTCTTGATGTCGAGCTTGCCGGCTGTTTTCTCAACGCGGAAGGTCAAGACCTGTCCGGCCTTTCGATCGGCGTTCTCGTCCGACGAATCCTCTTTCAGGATGACGCTCTTCTCGGTGACGACCGGCGATTTTAGGATGTCCCAAACAGTAAAATTACTCATTGTCCGTCGCCTCCTTCTTTACAGCTTTCGGCTTCGCTTCTTTCTTCGGAGCGTCTTCGCCTTCAACTTTCTCTGCCTTCGGCTTCGCTTCCTTCTTCGGCTTTGCTTCTTCGGTCGACTCAGCCTTTTCAGCTTTCTTAGCTTTCGGCTTTTCCTCGGCTTCCGATTCGACCCTATTGTGTTCAGCACGCGGATCCAGAAGTTGATTTAACTCTTCGATCGCGACTTTCGAGATCAAAACCTTTTCGTGATAAAGGATGTCGTAGATGTTAAGACCGAAGCTGTTCGTCACTTTCGTCTTTTCGACGTTACGCGACGACATTATGAGATTTTCATTGTCGAGCGAGTCGACGATCAACGTCTTCGTACGCTTGCGGTTCTCAACAAGTCCGAGTCCTGCGACCGCTTCGAGAAAATCCTTTGTCTTCGGTGCTTTGAAACCAAACTCGTCGATGACGATCAGATTGCCTTCGCGAAGTCTTTCCGAAAGTGCCGAGCGAAGTGCTCCACGGCGCATTTTCTTGGGCATCTTGTAGGACCAATCGCGTGGCTGCGGTCCGTGGACGTTACCACCACCTTTCCAAAGCGGCGAGCGAAGCGACGCGATACGTGCTCGTCCCGTTCCTTTCTGTTTCCACAGCTTGCGGCCCGAACCCGAAACGTTACCGCGAGTCTTCGTCGCGGATGTTCCCTGTCGGCCGTTCGCCTGATAGTTCATCAAGGCGGCGTGGATCAAAGCTTCGTTCAGCTCGACGCCGAACACGGCATCAGCCAGGCTTACTTCGCCAACTTCCTTATTCTTCAAATTGCGAACCTTTACGGTAGGCATAATTTCTCCGTTTATTTTCGATTTGCGATTTTCAATTTGCAATCTCTTTGCCTCGGCAATCGCAAATCGAAATTCGAAAATCGCAAATTATCAACTAGCTTTTCTTAACAACAACCAAACTTCCATTAGCGCCGGGTACAGCACCGCGAATCATCAACAGATTGTTCTCGGCATCGACGCGAGCGACGGTCAATCCTTTGACTGTCACGCGATCGTCACCCATGTGACCCGACGAACGCGTACCTTTGATAACGCGTGACGGATATGCCGACTGACCGATCGATCCCGGTTCGCGAACGTTCATCGAACCGTGCGATTCCGGACCGCGACTAAAATTATGTCGCTTGATCGTTCCGGCAAATCCACGTCCCTTCGACTTTCCGACAACTTCGATCTTGTCACCGTCAGCGAAGAGATCGACCTTGATCTGATCGCCGATCGCCGCTTCCGGCTCAGCCGTCAGACGAAGCTCTCTCAGGATCCGCGTCGGCGGAAGTCCGCCGCCGGTCTTTTCAAAGTGTCCGCGAAGCGGCTTCGTGACATTCTTCAGACGGATCGGATTGTCTTCGACAAGCCCGAGCTGCACTGCGTTGTATCCGTCGGGGCCGGCCGAACTTTTCGTTTGGACGACGACACAAGGTCCCGCTTTGATGACCGTCACGGGTGTAACCGTTCCGTCTTCCGCGAAGATCTGCGTCATTCCGAGTTTTCTACCAATGATTCCGCTAATCATATTTCTTCGTTTAGAGTCCCGCCTTGAGGCGGCCTCTTCGCTAAGAGAGCCAGCTAACGCTGGTACTCAAAACTAATTTTTTCCAAAAGCTTTGATCTCGACATCGACACCGGCCGGGAGATCAAGTCTCATCAACGCGTCTACCGTTTCGGCGGTCGGATCGAGAATGTCCATCAAACGCTTGTGCGTTCTGATCTCGAACTGCTCACGCGATTTCTTATCAACGTGGGGCGAACGAAGGACCGTCCATTTGTTTTTGATGGTCGGTAGGGGGATCGGACCTGCGATCCTTGCTCCCGTGCGTTTCGCCGTATCGACGATCTCCTGTGTCGATTGATCGAGCACGCGGTGATCGTAGGCTTTCAGCTTGATGCGAATTTTTTCGTTTAGCATATCTTTCGTTCTGAGTCCCGCCTTAAGGCGGCAGCCGACTAAAGCCGGGACTCTAAACCTTTATTCAACTACTTCAGAAACGGTGCCTGCTCCGACTGTTCTTCCGCCTTCGCGGATTGCGAACCGGAGTCCTTTCTCCATCGCGATCGGAGCAATCAGTGTGATCTCCATCTGGATGTTGTCTCCGGGCATCACCATCTCGACTCCTGCCGGCAGGTTTGCAACACCGGTCACGTCCGTTGTTCTGAAGTAGAACTGCGGGCGATATCCCGTAAAGAACGGGGTGTGGCGTCCGCCTTCTTCCTTTGTCAGAACATAGGCTTCGGCCTTGAACTTCGTGTGCGGCGTGATCGAGCCCGGCTTGGCGATAACCTGTCCGCGTTCGATCTCTTTTCTTTCAACACCACGGAGCAACAAACCGACGTTGTCTCCGGCCATTCCCGAATCAAGAAGCTTCTTGAACATCTCGACGCCCGTGACGACCGAGTTTCTCGTGTCCTTGATACCGACGATCTCGACCGGCTCGTTGACGTTTACAACGCCACGCTCGATACGTCCCGTCGCAACGGTTCCGCGTCCTTGAATCGTGAAGATGTCTTCGACCGGCATCAGGAACGGCTTGTCCGTTTCGCGGGCAGGTGTCGGGATGTAGTCATCCACTGCCTGCATCAGCTCGTCGATCTTCGGCTCCCATGCTGCATCGCCTTCGAGTGCCTTAAGAGCAGAACCCTGGACGACAGGAATGTCGTCTCCCGGGAATTCATAGCTCGAGAGCAATTCGCGAATTTCCATCTCTACCAATTCAAGCAGCTCAGCATCGTCGACCGCATCCACTTTGTTCATGAACACGACCATCGAAGGAACTCCCACCTGACGTGCAAGCAGGATGTGCTCGCGGGTCTGCGGCATAGGGCCGTCCGTCGCTGCCACGACCAGGATCGCTCCGTCCATCTGGGCGGCTCCCGTGATCATGTTCTTGACGTAGTCGGCGTGTCCCGGGCAATCAACGTGTGCGTAGTGACGGTTCGCCGTCTCGTATTCCACGTGTGCCGTCGCGATTGTGATACCACGAGCCTTCTCTTCAGGCGCATTGTCGATCGAATCGAATGCCCGCACCACCATCTTCGGGTTGTGCTTCGACATCACCTTCGTGATTGCAGCCGTCAGTGTCGTCTTACCATGATCCACGTGTCCGATCGTTCCGATGTTCACGTGCGGCTTACTGCGATCAAATTTTTCCTTGCTCATTGCTTCTCCTAATGTCGTTTTGAGTTCCGCCTTCAGGCGGCATTCTTCTCAAGTTCAGCCGCCTGAAGGCGGTACTCTAAACTAATTACTTGCTCCCTTGACCTTCGCGATGATCTCTTCGGCGACGTTACGCGAAGCTTCCGCATATCTTTCAAAGTGCATGCTCGATGTCGCACGTCCCTCCGTCGACGAACGAAGGTCCGTCGTATATCCGAACATCTCCGACAGCGGAACAAACGCGGTCACGACCGAAACATTACCCGGACGCGGTTCCATCTTGTCGATCTGTCCGCGACGACGATTCAAGTCACCGTTGACCGAACCCATGTACTCTTCCGGCGTTACGACTTCGACCTTCATGATCGGTTCGAGCAGGACCGGTTTCGCCTTTTTCACCGCATCCTGAAATGCCAGCGAACCTGCGATGTGGAATGAACGCTCGTCCGAATCGACTTCGTGAAAAGAACCAAATACAAGTGTCGCTTTGATGTCGACGAGCTCGTAGCCGGCGAGGAATCCGCGACGCATTGCATCACGCATCCCTTCCATCGAAGGCTTGATGAACTGCTTCGGAATTGATCCGCCGCTGATCTTGTCTTCGAACACAAATCCTTCACCCGGTGCCGGCTCGATCGTGAGCTCGACGTGGGCGAACTGACCGCGGCCACCCGACTGCTTCTTGAAGATCTCTTTGCCCGGTGCACTGACAGTGATGGTTTCACGATATGCGACCTGGGGTTTACCGACGTTCGCTTCGACACCGAACTCGCGCTTCATGCGATCGACGATGATCTCGAGATGAAGCTCACCCATTCCGGCGATGATCGTCTGACCCGTTTCGTGATCGGTTGAAACCTGGAATGAAGGATCTTCCTGAGCAAGGCGATTGAGCGCGATGCCCATTTTGTCCTGGTCGGCACGCGTTTTCGGTTCGACCGCAACACGAACAACCGGATCCGGGAATTCCATCGATTCAAGAATGATCGGATGATTCTCGTCAGCGACGGTATCGCCGGTCGTGACATTCTTCATGCCGCCGATCGCAACGATCTCGCCTGCACCTGCCGTTTCGACGTCTTCACGCTTGTTGGCGTGCATGAGCATCAGACGGCCGACTCGTTCCTTTGAACCTTTGATAGTGTTCGTTACATACGAACCCGATTTGACCGTGCCCGAATAGATTCGCACGAATGCGAGCTGTCCCAGGTGCTTATCGGCCATCAGTTTGAACACAAGACCTGCGAACGGGGCTTTTGCATCCGGTTCTCGTGTTTCGATCTCGTCAGTGCGCGGCACCGTTCCTTCGATCGCGGGGATATCGAGCGGGCTCGGAAGGA
>QHXR01000033.1 GCA_003223025.1 Acidobacteriota bacterium | reverse complement strand
ATCTCGTCACGGAGG
Source organism: Acidobacteriota bacterium (assembly GCA_003223025.1). Lineage (GTDB taxonomy): Bacteria > Acidobacteriota > Blastocatellia > Pyrinomonadales > Pyrinomonadaceae > OLB17. Next base: position 22,657 of record QHXR01000033.1, on the reverse strand, counting down.
CCGTCGAAGGCGACAGTCTCGGCGATCTGGTGCGCAAAAAGAATAAGCCGTTCTCGCTCGCAGAAGTGACAGGATGGGCTGACGCATTGCTCGACGCTCTCAATTACCTTCACACAAGAAAGCCCGCCATCGTTCACCGGAACGTTAATCCTTCGAATGTAAAGATCGGCGATTCGGGAAAGATCAAACTTCTCGGCGTCGGTGTTGAAACCGCGGCAGACTCAGATTTCGTAGCGTCCAATATTGATACCGATAAGCTGCGCTATTGCCCTCTGGAGCAGATCTGGCCCGGACTCGATCCTGCATCGCAAAAGGTGATCACTCACAGCTATGACGACAGGTCCGAACGAATATTAAAGCAGCCGCTCGACGATCGGAGCGATATCTATTCGCTCGGAGCGACGCTCTATTTTCTGATCACCGGGATCGAGCCGATCGACGCTCTTGAACGCTCGATCGAGATCCTCGAAGGCAGGCTTGATCCGCTTCGCGAACCGATCAACGTCGATCCCGATATCCCGGCCGACATATCGGACGTTCTGATGAAAGCTCTCGAGATAAAGCGCGAGAACAGATATGACTCCGCGGTGATAATGCGGCAGGTCCTTCAGACGGCGCTCGCCCGCGGAGAGGCAGCGTCTCCTGCCGAGCGGCCTGTCGCGGTCGAAAGGGCTACGCCCGCGCCGGTAGCGAAAGATTCGTCATCTGACAACGAAGCCCGTCTCCGGGCCGAGCGTGAAGAAAAGCAACGCCATGCTGATGCCGACGCATTGCGAATGAAGCAGCAGGCCGAGGCTGAAGAAAGACGCCGCGAAGCCGAAGCTGCCGAGAAGCTGAAACTTGAGGCCGACGCTGAGGCGAAACGTCGCGAAGCGGAAGCAGCAGAAAAGAAGATTCACGAAGCTCAGGCTGAAGAGAAGAGACAGAGAGAATTGATGGCGCGCGAGCTGCGCGATGCCGAAGAGCGACGGGTCAAAGCCGCGCAGGATGAGCGGCAACGTCGAGAAGCGGAGAAGGCCTCGGCAGTGAACGCGGCAGAAGTCGTCGCTTACCGCGACGCTTCAAACGAAGTGGACGAAGCCGAGCTTTCGGCAGTGCTCAGAGAACTCGAGGAAGCGGAATCCGAAACTCAGTCAAAACCTGCCGGCGAAATCATCGACGTATCCGAAGCTCCGATCGACTCTGCGCCGACTCCGACGGCCGACACTTTCGCGGACGACGACGATACTATTTTTTCTATTCCGGAAAAGACCGGATTTTCTTTGCCGATGCCCGCGATCGCCGGAATCGTCGTCCTTGTTCTAGTCGTCGCAGTCGGCGGCTGGTTCTTGATGTCCGGTTCTTCGAAACCAGAGCAGCCGCAACAAACGAGTGCTCCGGTTCAAGTCGCTCAACCGGCTCCAGTCGAGACGGCTCCGTCACCCGAAGTCATCGTGACCTCCGCCGAACCGCAGACCGAGACGGTTCCGATCACGGAATCTACGGGAAGTCCTACTCAAGTCGCGAAAAATGCGCCGAAGCCTAAAAAGGCAGAGGCGAAACCCGAACCCGCTAAGAAAAAAGTCACCGCTGACGATCTGATCAACGACAACTGATCTGACGGGCATCGGACTCGAACCGACTCTCGCCGATCAGTACCGCTACTACACATATGAAACTCTCCAAGTTCTTCTCAACACAAATCTCCTGGCTGGGACTGAATATGCTTCTCGTCTCAGTTCTCTTGCTCGTAGGCTCCGCGGTTCAGTTGAACGCGCAATCTCCGCAGCTCAGTCTCGCGGATCTTTTGATCGGACTGCGATCGAAAAAGGTTTCGCTGCCTGAGCGGAACGCGATCCTGACCGAAGCGATCCGTCAGCGCGGCGTGACATTTGCTCTGACGCCGGAGATCGAGAAAGAGCTCGAGACTACGGGAGCTTCACCGCTGCTCGTCGAAGCTATACGTCAGAAGATCGCACTATCGAAGCCGGCGACCGCGGAAGTCGTCAAACCGATCGCGGCTCCCGTTGCGACGCCGACGCCACCCGATTTTAATTTTTATCAAACGCGCGCCGATCAGAATGTGGGTAAGGGCGAGTTCAGTCTCGCGGTTGCCGACTATAACCGGTCGATCGAGATAAAGGCCGATAATGCCATCGCCTATCTCGGGCGGGGCAAGGCTCACTACGGGATGAAGTCCTACGATCTTTCGGTGAAGGATTTTGATAAAGCTCTCGAGATCAATCCAAAGGATTCTGCAGCATTTCTGAACCGTGGAGTTTCGTACGAAAAGCTTGGCGACTCGAAGAAGGCGATGGAGGATTATCAAAAGGCCGTCGATCTTGATCCGGCAAACGAATCCGCAAAAGCGAATCTCAAGCGGATCCAGGATGCCGCAGCCGCTGCTGCGGCCGCTGCCGCCGCAGAAGCGGCGCGAAATGCTCCGCCTCCGGAATTCGTTAACGTCGGAATTTTGTCGGTGTCGAACGCGATAAAGATGGTGACGCCGACCTATTCGGTAATCGCTGTGCGATCGAACGTTGAAGGAAAGGTCGTGGTCGATCTCGAGTTGGACGAGAATGGTGACGTTGTTTCAGCGAAGGCCGCTTCCGGACATCAGATGCTTCGAGGCTCGGCTGAAGACGCGGCGAAGAAATCGAAGTTCAAGCCTCCAATGTTCAATAACCGGCCGATAAAAGGTAAAGGCCAGATCGTTTACAATTTTAGTTTGAAGGATCACCGACAAGAGTAATCTGCCGGGATCAGTTTGAATCGTGAAGCACCTGCTAGCACGGGTGCTTTTTTTTCTAGTATGAAGCCGTCGACGGAGCCGTCTTCAAGCCTTCGGCTTCCTGCGCGATCTTGACTCCGACGGATGCTCCGATCCGAGTGGCTCCCGCCTCGAACATGGCTCGTGCGTCATCAATTCCCTTCACTCCGCCCGACGCCTTGACGCCTAAATCGCTGCCGACCGTCCGCCGCATCAAAGAGATATCGTGGACCGTCGCGCCGCCCTTCGAAAACCCTGTGGAGGTTTTTACGAAGTCTGCGCCGGCGTTCTTGGCTGATAAACATGCGCGGACCTTTTCTTCGTCGGTTAGGAGCGCGGTTTCGATTATCACTTTGCAGAGAACGCCATTCTCATGAGCAGCGTCGACAACGGCTCGGATGTCATCCTCAACCGTGCAGTCGTCACCCGACTTCAAAGCTCCGATATTGATGACCATATCGACTTCCTTCGCTCCATTGAAGATCGCTCGACGAGCTTCGTATGCCTTAACATCCGGCAACGTCGCTCCGAGCGGAAATCCGATTACGGTGCAAACCGGAACACCGGATCCGCGCAAGAATTCGACCGATGCTTTTACCCATCCCGGATTTACACAAACTGACGCGAAGCCAAACTCCGCCGCTTCCTTACACAACTGTCTGATGTCGGACTCGCTCGCTTCCGGCTTCAAAAGCGTGTGATCGATCAAGCTCGCCCAATCATGTGCCGTTGCTGTTTCTCCGAGCACGACGCCGATCCGCTCGGCCCCTGCATCGACGATCCTCTGAACATCGGCGCTGCAGAATGAGGGACAGTAATCGTCGCCTCCGATCTTAGCCAGGACAAGATCCGTTATCTGCTCGACCAGGCGGTCGTAATTTCCATTCCTACTCATAATCACCTGTTGTATTCCATTTCGATGCCGTCGATTTTGCCTACGCGTCGCTTGTGGCGCTCTTCGGTGAGCTCGGAAGTAATAAATGCCCGGACGATTTCTTTTACCTCGTCGAACGAGTTTTGAGTGCTGCCGAGCGTCAGTATGTTGGCCCCATTGTGCTCGCGTGAGTTCCTCGCAAGCGCGGGCGAATAACATGCTGCGGCACGAACTCCCGAAACTTTATTTGCCGCCATCGCGCTTCCGATGCCGGCACCGTCAATGACGATACCGATGTCGACATGCTTTGCCGCGACCGATCGGGCAACGGCATGCGCGAAGTCGGGGTAGTCGACGGCTTGGTCGGAGTTCGTTCCAAAATCTCGCACTTGCAGTCCGAGCTGTTCCAGGAATGTTTTGAGCTGCTCTTTCAATGGATATCCGCCATGATCCGCTCCGATCCCGACCGAGCTTACCTTCAACCCCTCTGTTCGAGACTTCTTTTTAATCAGAACGATTCCCCGCTCATTGACGATGTCATGCGCGAGAGGAGTGAATTTTGCATTTTCTGAAATGCGGACGCGCGAACCGGCATCAAGCCCTCGAAGATCGTCCTCGGTGATGAGCGATTTCGAAGACTCATCGCGATCGAATTCTCGCTCACTCTTTTCTCGAAGCGAGTTCACGACGACGTGCTCGGGTTCTTTATCCGGTGAGGCTGCCTCGCCCTCAACGGGAACGGATTCGAGGACTTGCCTCACAAGCTCGCGGACGCGATCGCGGGTTTCCTGAGATTCAGCAGCCATAATTTCGACGTGGAATACTTGCGGACGGTTCCGGCTTGTAAATTATAGAGTGTTTGAATAGTATTTCTAAAACCGACCGTCAGCCGAAGAAAAATATGTCAGCCGAATCCCCGAAAATCGACCATACCGAGTTCACGAATCCCAACCTTGAGGTCCTTTATTCAGTAGATCAGATCCAACAGAGGATCGCCGAGTTAGGAGCCATGATCACAAGCGAATATCGCGGCCGCGATCTCGTACTGGTTGGAGTGCTGAAGGGATCGTGTGTGTTTCTCGCCGATCTGATGCGCGTCATCGATCTCGAGCTGACGATCGATTTCATGTCCGTTTCGAGCTATAAGGACGGAACCGTATCGACGGGAGATGTTGAGATCCTAAAAGATCTGAGTAATCCGATACGCGACAAGGATGTGATCGTCGTCGAGGATATCGTCGACACGGGGCTGACGCTTTCACGCTTGTTGGAGATACTCGATTCGCGCGGGGCGAATTCGATCAAACTGGCTACGTTTCTAGACAAACCCGAGCCGCGGATCAAGACAGAGCTCAAGATCGACTACACCGGCTTTGTCGTGCCGAATAGATTCCTGGTTGGATACGGCCTCGATGCAGCGGGCCGATATCGCAATCTGCCATTCATCGCAGCAGTTCGCGATCCTTCTGCTGTCTAAGAAAAAATCTTCAGATCGAAACTGCGTTCTCGCGTAAATGGCGACTCGCCAGCAGTCCCTTCACGAGGAAGAACAGCGCGATCAGATGAACTCCGAATCCGAAGAAATCTCGTAGTCCTATCGTCAGAAACGCATCGATCACGTAGAGAAATATACCTACGACAAACGCGATGTCGCTTCCACGGCGGGCCACCAAACCAAAGCCCGCGAGGACAAATGCCACGAGCAAATTGGTCACAAGAGCCGATGTCGACATCGTTGCGTTGAAGCCGCTCGAGGTTCCGTCGAGCCACTGCGTTAATCCTAGGGCGACTGGCGTGTTCGGGAGTTGGTAGTAGTAGACGAGCAGCGAGTTGATCGCAGAAAGGATCGCAAGCCAGAAAAACCAGTCGGCACCGTGCAGAACGCTTGTCCGGGTCACGTGTCGAGCCGAATCATCGTCGAAGATATCCATAAACCTCCGTGTAGTGCGTTGATTGATTAGAACTGGTTCGATGATAGCACGGGTGTAAAGTCAGCCGGTTGATCCGGAAAAACTAGTCCGAGGTAAGGTTGAGTTTGACCTTCGATAGTGTTTTCCGTATAATTTCAGCTTTTCGGCTAGGGGTGAAATTCGCTTCAGTGGCCACGGAGAAACAGAAATGAGTTACGCAATAATCAAAACGGGCGGCAAACAGTTCGCGGTTGAAGATGGTCAAACGCTTCGTGTTCCGAGCCTCGAAGGCAAAGAAGGAGCAAAAGTTGACATTCAGGCTCTCGTCATTGGCGGCGGAAAAGATGCCAAGATCGGTGATGGCTCGGTGAAAGCCACTGTCGTCAGCCACGGTCGCGGTGACAAGATCATCGTCTTCAAAAAGAAGCGTCGTAAGCAGTATAAGCGGACGCAGGGACACCGCCAGGGTTACACAGAAATCAAAATCGACAAGATCTAACGGAGGAAGGAAGTGCGCATTCCGCACTCCGCATTAAGTAATGGCACATAAGAAAGGTGTAGGTTCATCGAGAAATGGTCGCGACTCGAATGCTCAGCGGCTTGGTCTGAAGAAGTTTGGCGGCCAGCACGTCCTTGGCGGCAACATTCTCGCTCGTCAGCGTGGAACGAAGTGGAAGCCCGGCAACAACGTTGGTAAGGGCAAAGACGACACGCTGTTCGCTTTGATCGAAGGCTTTGTTAAGTTCGAGAATAAAGGCATCAGAGGAAAGTTCATCAGCGTCTATGCTGAGGGAGCTCCCGAATTGGTGGTAAAGGAAGCAGCTACGGAAGCAGCGTAGATCGTTCTGAAGTTTTATAAGAAGAGAGGCCGCCCGAAAGGGCGGCCTCTTTCATTGCCAATAGCTTTCGGGCCTCGTCGAAAATCAAATCCTCCATCGCGTAGCGATCTAAAGCGTCGCATCTGACTGTTACTTCCGGCTAAAAGCGGAGGAGCGATTTGAAGAGACTGCCTTTCCGGACAGTCTCTTTTGATTTGAATCGCGCAGTTCACAAAGATTTATTTGACGAGAAAGAGAATAAATTTACTTACTTCGAATACTAAACATTAGTCGGACTCACCTGCTGTGGATCATTGAAAATTATCGGCGTAGGATGAACGCCAAATACGAAAATGAGTTGTTCCGTTTTCCACAAAATTTCCACAATTGATCCCGCGACCTTTTCCACAAAGTTTCCACAGTAGCCTGATAAAATCTGGCCAAAAGCTCAAGTATTTTATACTTGACTCATAAATTTCCACGTGTAGAATCCATTACACAGTCGAGATTGCTTACGGGCGTTTTGACCGGCAACTGGAAGTGGAACGAATGCGGTGACGCAATTGTTTGAGAGTAGAAGGAGCGGAAAGCCGCTACTCAAACGCCAGAGGTCGAAGCCGAAAGGCTTGCGGGATTCGTCGAAAGACGATTCCAGTTACTCGGATAAAAACGAGTAACGCCCATCGGAAATGATCAACCGATCGGGAGCTACGCCGCTCAAGTCTTCGGACGTTGAGCCTCGTTGCCGGAACACGTAACCGGCGGTGGAGGAAAAGCCACCACAAAAAAAACCTAACGACACCACGCATCTTCGGATGCAGCAAATTGTGAAAACGAATTGGGTGTTGACCGGAGCGGGCTCCCCGCAGAGCTACTTCGGGATACAAATCGCGGTTCGAGTGTGTGCATGCTGGAATCGCAAACCCTTTAGGGCACTTCGGTGTCCAAAAAGGAAAAATCAGAAGCGTCGGCTTGAGCAATCAGGTTGACGCTTTTGATTTTGCGCTCCTACCTGTTTTAACTTCCATTCCGTCCAAATCTGCCTCCGCTCCCAAACTTGTGTAGAATCAATCAAGTGTTCATAGATCGAGTAAAGATAAAAGTTAAAGCCGGAGACGGCGGAAACGGCGTTACCGCGTTCAGGCGGGAGAAATTTGTTCCGCGCGGCGGACCGTCCGGTGGAGACGGCGGAGTCGGCGGAGATGTATGGATGGAAGCGGACGAGGGTTACAATACGCTGCTCCATCTCCGCTACAACCCGGAACATAAGGCCGAACGCGGTCATCACGGCGAAGGATCCAATCGCTTTGGGAAAGATGGCGAATCAATCGTTATCAAGGTTCCGGTCGGCACCCAAGTCTTCGATGCCGAGTCGAACGAGTTGATCTGCGACTTCACCGAAGGCGGACAGAGATTTCTCGCGGCGAAAGGCGGCAAAGGCGGATGGGGAAATGCACATTTCGCGACGCCGACCAGACGAGCTCCGAAGTTTCATTACACAGGACGTCCGGGCCAGGAAAAAGAATTACAACTCGAATTGAAGTTGATCGCCGATGTCGGACTGGTTGGTTTTCCGAATGCAGGCAAATCGACATTGATCAGCGTAATCTCCGCAGCGAAGCCAAAGATCGCCGATTATCCTTTTACGACACTCGAGCCGAATTTAGGCGTCGTCGATATTGGTGACTTCAAAACTTTCGTCGTTGCTGATATTCCGGGATTGATCGAAGGAGCGTCGACCGGAGCAGGTCTGGGCGATCGATTTCTCAGACATGTCGAGCGAACTAAACTAATGCTTCATCTTGTCGATGTCTCTTCGTTTTCGGGGCGCGATCCGGTAGAGGATTACGAGATCATCAACCGCGAGCTGGCAGGTTACGACCCGGAATTGGCAAAGAGGCCGCAGGTCGTTGTTGCGACAAAGATCGATTCGTTGGATGAACCGGAACGTCTGGAGAGTCTGAAACGACAGGCGGAAAAGGACGGTAAGCCGTTCTTCGCGATCTCGGCTGTGGCGAATATTGGCGTCCAGGACCTTGTCTTCGAAGTTGCAAAGCTTCTCGACATATCAAAAGCCGCGGCGGGCGACACGTAAGGATGAGGAAGAGGATCGCATTTTACGGAGGCACGTTCGATCCGGTTCATTGCGGCCATATCACGGTCGCGAAACGTCTGCTCTCCCTTTTCGAGCTTGATGACTTCGTATTCCTTCCCGCTTTCCACGCACCGCACAAGGCGGACAAGAAACCGACGTCCGCTTACCACCGATTCGCCATGCTAGCAATGGCGACGGCGGGCTTACCGAATATCACCATTTCCACTCTCGAACTCGATCATGCGGAAAAAAGATACACGATCGACACGCTGCCTGAAATCATTGAGCTTCACGCCGACGCGGATATTTTCTTCGTCATGGGTGCAGATTCGTGGAGAGACATTCTCACATGGCGCGAGTGGGAGAAAGTTCTTCTGATGACAAACCACATCGTCGTCACTCGGCCGGGATACGAGATCTCCTTCGGTCACGTCACGGAAGCTGTCCGATCACGTATCGTCGATCTCAGAAACTCGCATGAATCTCCGACCAGGACGGCGACGAACCCGGCTCTTTTCATAACCGATGCAGTCAGTCGCGATGTCTCAGCGACAGAGATCCGCAATGATATACGCGAGGATGATCGACTCGACCGCGAGAACGATGTTCCAAAGGAGGTTGCAAAATACATCGAAAAATACGAACTTTATAGGTGATGGAAGAATTACAGGAAAAGTCTCTGCATCGTGAGACTGTTAAGGTCGATCCCGCACTGGCGAAGACTCCGCTTGATCAGCTAGATCCCGAGCTCCGACTCGCGATCCATTGTGCCGACGAAAAGAAGGCCGTCGATCTGATAGCACTCGATCTGCGAGAGATCGCCAGTTTTACGGAGTTTTTTGTGATCGCCAGTGGTACGAACCAACGGCAAGTACAGGCGATCGCGGATGAGATAAACGAGCAGCTTAAGAAGCAGTTGGGCCGCAAGCCGGTTCGAATCGAGGGTTACAACGGTGCTGAATGGGTGCTGCTCGACTACGGCGACTTCGTGATTCACCTTTTTGATAAAGAGGCCCGCGAGTTCTACGACCTCGAACGACTCTGGCGTGACGCTCGTAAGGTCGATATCCCTCCGACGGCTGCGTAGCATATGAAGTTTCGCCTGATCTGGATCGGAAAAACCAAAGACAAAAACTGGAAGGCGCTGCAGGAAGAATACCTGGGGCGTCTTTCTCATTTTGTCAGGTGCGAAATCACCGAAATAAAGGATTCGGGACCAAGAGATACGCCTGATATTGAAGGCGAACGAATTCTCGCGGCTTTGAATCAAAAGACATTCGCCGTTTTGCTCGATGTAAGCGGCGAACCGATCTCATCACCGGGTTTGGCGAAAAAGATCGAAGGCTGGCAAAACCGCGGCCTTAGCGACGTAGCCTTTATTATAGGCGGGGCTAACGGAGTGTCGCGGCGAGTTGCCGAAACGGCGGACATTAGTTTATCCTTGTCGTTTCTTACGTTCACCCACGACATGGCTCGTGCGGTACTGTTAGAGCAATTATATCGAGCATATACAATTATAAAGGGGTTTCCGTATCAGAAATGACCGCTGCTAACTTGAAAAAGATCAAAGAACGGCTCTTAAACGAAAGAGCTTTGTTGGCCGAAAAGCTAAAAGGCAATGACCTGTCGATCGACGACTCCGAGACACCGGATCCGGTGGATCTGGCCGTCAGAAACTACTCGAAAAACGTGATGCTTGCGGTCTCCGAGAACGAAAGCCGGCAGCTAACACTTGTCGACGAAGCTCTCCTTCGGGTCGAAGACGATGAATACGGAACCTGCCAGAATTGCGAAAAGGCGATTAACCAGAAACGCTTAGCGGCGATCCCCTGGGCGCGTTATTGTCTGGACTGTCAGGAGCTCGTCGAACAAGGCCTACTTGACGACGAGTAAATGATAAGAGATCTCCCCGACTCGCTTCTTTCAGTTATATATCCCCAAGAGTGCCGCGTTTGCGGCGGTGAGGTCGAAGCTCTATCCGATGGGATCGCTTGTCGGAGTTGTTGGGCCGAAACTAAAATTTTTGCCGGTAATGAAACGCTCTGCGAAAAATGCGGAGCGTTTCTGTTTGATGGGCAGTCTCGATATCCAGCCTTTTGTCGCAAATGCGATGAACAGAATTTCGATGCCGCGGTCGCGGTCGGGCTTTATGAGAAGGCTCTCGCGGCTTCGGTGCTTTCACTGAAAAAGACGCCGCGTCTCGCGGGAAAAATAAAAGAGCTTCTCGCTCGAATCTGCGACCGCATCACCGTCGATAAAACGTCAAGCCTGATAATTCCAGTTCCTCTTTCACCAAGGCGGCTACACGATCGCGGTTTCAATCAAGCTACTATCATCGGAAAAGCAATCTCGAAACAATTGAGAATCTCGGTCGATGAAACGACACTCATTCGCCGCGTCGATACCCCGATGCACCGTGCCGGCATGGATCGGAAAGCCCGCGGAATGACGGTTAAGAATGCCTTCAATATTGTCCGGCCCAAGCTAATCGAAGGCTGCAACGTAGTTTTGGTGGATGACGTCCTGACCTCGGGTGAGACCGTCTCGAGTTGCGCCAAGATCCTCAAAAAGAACGGCGCGGCAAGAGTTGATGTGATCACTCTCGCACGCGCCGCGTGACTTCCGATCCGTACGCTTTAGGGTACGTCGTAGTGCGGAATCGCTAAATCTCCTGTCGAACCGAACTGAGCGAAAACGTTCGCTCCATTCGAGCTGTTCACCCTGTACCAAGTCCCGTTGGAAGGCCTGAATACGGCTACATCATCGAGTCCGTCACCATCGTAATCACCGACGGACGGAACATCTCCGCTAACACCCCACTGCGTAAACACGAAGGCCCCGTTGCTGCTTCGGACGATATACCACTGTCCGGTCGACGGGCGAAACACGGCCGTATCAGTGCGACCGTCACCGTCAAAGTCGCCCTGAGTCGGCACGTCTCCAGTAACACCGAACTGATAGCTCGTGACGCTTCCGTCGGAGCTGTTAATTCGATACCAGACGCCGGTGCTTCCACGCCAGACCGCAATGTCGTTTTTGCCATCGCCATCGTAATCTCCGGCGACCGGAGTATCGCCATTGATTCCAAACTGAAGCTGGTAAGGCGTATTAGAAATCGTCGGAAGAGCCCACCAGACACCGGTCGACGGTCGATAGACTACGAGGTCACCCTTCGAATCTCCGTCGTAATCCGCTGCAGCGGGAATATCGCCGTTCGCACCGAACGGAACGATTCCTACGGTGTTATTCGAACTTCTAACGAAATACCAGACTCCATCGGACGGACGAAAAACTCCGATGTCACTGATGTTGTCGCCATCGAAATCTTCGGCAGTCGGGATATCGTTATTCAGTCCGAACCCTTGGATCCTGACGGAATTATTTGAGCTGTTAGTGATATACCAAACGCCCGTCGATGGACGGAAAACGGAAACATCGGTTCGCAGATCGCCGTCGAAATCGGCAGACGCTTTTGCTCGCGTTATGCGGTCGATCTGGCCGTTGCCGTAACAGATGTAGATCTCGCCGTTCGCATCCTCTCCGAACGAAACGATCGTCCGCGGAGTATCGGGAAGAGCAACCTGGGCGCCATTATTCCACATGAAAGTCTCGCCCGTGCAGTAGTCGGCGTAGGTGTACGCACCCTGCGGCAGACTTCCGAGCAGGCCGCGATAAACGTATCCGCCGGTGATCGAGCAACGACCGCCCGAATGTGTGTACTGGAACAGTGGCGGAAGGTACGTGGTCGGAGGATTGGTGCACAACGTCGGATCGTTACCCGTGCATGAGTTCCCTTCGAAAACTCGCCAGCCGTAATTGCCGCCGCCACTCGAGATCACATCGACTTCTTCGACCGAGCCTTGCCCAACGTCGGCGACCCACAACGCGCCGTTAGAGCGGTCGAAAGAGTATCGCCACGGATTTCGCATACCGATCGTCCAGAGCTCCTGGCACGTCGGCCCGGTCAAAGCGCCGCCCGTCGGACAACGTGCCGTGCCGGCCCCGGTAAAAGGATTCGTCGGCGGGATCAGATATGCATCGGGCGAACCGACCGGAATATTGACGTCGATGCGAAGGAGTTTACCGAGAAGGATCGAAGGAGTCTGCGCCCGATTACTCGGATCGTTCGACGACCCTCCGTCGCCCATGCCGATATAGAGATAACCGTCATTTCCGAACTCGACCATTCCACCATTGTGATTCGAGAACGGCTGCGGGACCGTGAAGAGGATTCGCTCGGTCGCGATATCACCCTGATTCGGATTGCTCGGATTGACCTTGTACTCCGCCACGACCGTCGTGCCGTCTCCCACTCTCGTGTAATCGACATAGAACTTTCCGTTCGTCGCATACTGTGGGTGGAACGTCATGCCGAGGAGGCCTCGCTCGTCACCGGCACTTGTCGGATTCACTACCTTCGAGCTTAAGTTGATGAAGTCCGTCGGCGTCGTTGATCCAGGTTGAAGAACGCGGATGATTCCCGCCTGCTGAACGATGAACAGTCGCTTCGTGTTGTCCGGTGCGCTTCGGATCAGGATTGGCCGGCTGAGCCCGGTTAGAAACGGTTGAAGCCGTGCTGTGTAAGGCGCGGGCGTCTGCGCAAAGATTGCCAAAGTCGCGAAGAGGATCAGTATTGCCGCGAAGTTCCAATTGATCGGTTTATTCATATTGATTTGACGGTCTTTAAGGCCGAACGGAAATTAGAGTTTACATCGGACGCTGCGTTTTAACAGAACGGCGTCGCCGGTACGGTCCGTTGTGAGCGATCTTCGTGGGCTTGAGTCTGCCTAAATTGTAACGATTCGAGATTCCGAATTGCAATGATTTTAGAGACGGTAACGGACCTTTTGTCTTTTCAATTCCGCGTCCGGCGAATCGAGATTTTGCAGTCGCATCCCGACGTCGGCCGTCATTCGCAGATCGGCGGACTCTCCGCGCTGAAGATGAAAGTACCCGGCCGCCCCGATCATCGCGGCATTGTCGGTCGAAAGATGACGCGACGGAAAATAAACCGGGATCTGTAATCGATTACCGATCGATGAGCATGCTTCGCGAAGTGCGTTGTTGCTTGCGACGCCGCCAGCGACGATCAAGGTCCGGGCACCGAGTTCGATCGCCTGCTTCTCGGTTGTGCGGATAAGAGCGTCGACGACCGATGCTTGAAAACTAGCCGCGAGGTCTCGCAGGTCGGAGCTCGGATCTTCACCCGGAATTACCGGTGCGATACTGTTCTCGCGAAGATGTTTTGAGACGGCGGTCTTCAAACCGCTGAAACTAAAATCGGGCCGGCCATCGGAGATTTTCGCACGTGTAAATTTTATTTTTTTCGGATCACCGCTGCGTGCGATCTGCTCAATGACAGGACCGCCGGGATATTCCAGGCCGAGCATCTTGGCGACCTTATCGAACGCCTCGCCGGCCGCGTCGTCGCGTGTTCGAGACACGACCTTATACTGCCCAGGTTCCGGAACGAAAAAAAGATTCGTATGACCACCCGATACGATCAACGCGAGCGCGGGAAACTGGATCTCAGGATTTTCAAAGATGACAGAAAAGACATGTCCCTCGATATGATTTACGCCGATCAGCGGAATATTCAAACCGAATGCCAATGCTTTCGCGTAACACACGCCGACGAGCAACGAGCCGATGAGTCCCGGACCTCGGGTAACGGCGATGCCGTCGAGATCATTGAAACCGATCGACGCTTGCTGCAATGCTTCGCGAACAACCGGCTCAATTTTCTCGAGATGCTCGCGCGAAGCGAGTTCGGGAACTACACCGCCGAATGGTTTATGCAGATCGATCTGAGAAGAGATGATCGACGACAAAATTTCACGACCGTCTTTTATGACCGCCGCTGCCGTTTCGTCGCACGACGATTCGATTCCTAATACGAGCACGTTATTAATGTATGTCGGGACGACGAATCGCGCAAAACCGATGGTTCCAAGAGAGCGAGCTTTTTTGAACGCGGATTTGGCGGATCAGGCGGATTAAGACGGATCTGAGTTTCTAATGCCTTCCTCTTTCAATTGTTTCTTGCGTTCGGTGTGTTCCGAGGTGATCACCTTCGACGCCGAACCACGAAACACACGACAAAAGAATAGAACTCAGATCCGCTCCTATCCGCTTGATCCGCCCGATTCGCGTTCAAAACACCTCGCACAAGAAGACAAAAAAAGACGCCGCACGAATGCGACGTCCGAATCGTCAAAAGACCAGGTCACTAGGACAAAATTATTACATCCCCCTTGTTCTTTCCCCCTTGAAAACTGTAATAATCAAGACCTCTTCACCTGCCCGACTGACGTTCTATCTGTGCAGGGGAATCGACGCTACGCCCTGTGAGCGCCGTCAGAAATCCTCCGAAAAATAATATTGCGGCAATGATTACGAAGGCGGCCAGGCTAAGCAGTGCCCACTGCACGCCTCTATATGACTTCGCCGTGTCCTCTCTGACAAGATGTTCTTCTCCGCCCGCTGTGATTACCTGTTTCGACATTTCTTGTTATCTCCCGGATAAAGCAGATTTCCTTCTCTGCCCTCTTGTTGGCAATGACCGTGCCAAGGGGAACTCTCGGATTTAACTCGATTATGGGAAGCATTTCTTAATAGCGTGCATGGAATCGTTACAAAGGTTTCAGCAAATCGAACACGACTAAGATGGATTGCGTCGATACTGGACTTTCCACTATCATTGCCAGCAACATCACCCCGAGCCACGCATATGAAAAGATCGATCCTTTGCTTTTTTATTCTTTTTGCATTTTTACCGCCGGCCGCTCTCTCGCAGAGGAAAGACCAACTCGACGCCTACAATGAACCGCCTTCGCGACTGCGCGGTGTGATCGAAAAGTTTGGCGAGGACTACGGAAGCATCGACCGTTTTTACACCGCCCGCACTTCAGCTAACCGAATTGCTAGATTCCGCCGGCTCTATTCCGACTACACAACCGTGATAACGGGACTCGATTTCGCTTCGCTGAATCACGACGAGCAGATCGACTTCGCTCTCTTCAAAAACTATCTTGACCATGAACAAAAAGAACTGACACGTTTCGAAAAACAGGTTGCCGAAATGGCGCCGATACTTCCCTTCGCAAATGTCATTAACGATCTCGAAGATCAGCGTCGACGTCTCGAGCCGATCGATCCGGCAAAGACCGCCGCGGAGCTAACCCAGCTCAGCAAACAGATCGACGCCGCTCAGAAGTCGCTCGATTCGAATCCGAACAAACCGAAGCGGACCGTGGCAAACCGCGCCGCTCGAACGCTCGCGACTCTGCGCTCGACACTTCGCAACTGGTACAACTTTCATTACGCGTACGATCCGACGTTCACGTGGTGGAACGCGGAGCCGTACAAATCGGTTGAAGATTCGCTTCAAAAATATTCGGAGTTTATCGTTGCAAAACTCGTCGGTATTTCTCCCGATGATAAAACGACGATCATCGGCGATCCGATCGGACGCGACGCTCTCATCGACGAATTGAAATACGAGATGATCCCGTACACGCCGGAAGAACTCGTCCAGATCGCGAATAAAGAATTCGCGTGGTGCGAAGACGAAATGAAGAAAGCTTCGCGCGACATGGGATACGGCGACGACTGGAAAAAAGCGCTCGAGGCGGTGAAGCAAAAATACGTCGAGCCGGGAAAACAAGATCAACTTATTCGTGACCAGGCGATGGAAGCGATCGAGTATGTCGAGAAGAATGATCTCGTGACCGTACCGAAACTCGCCCGCGAATCATGGCGGATGGAGATGATGTCGCCCGAGCGTCAATTGCAAAGTCCCTTCTTCCTCGGCGGCGAAACGATCCTGGTTTCGTATCCGACGTCGTCGATGACGCACGAGCAAAAAATGATGTCCATGCGAGGCAACAACCCGCACTTCACGCACGCGGTCACGCATCACGAGCTGATCCCCGGGCATCATCTTCAGCGATTCAGGACCGAACGCTTCCGCCCTGATCGCACACGGTTCTGGACGCCGTTCTGGGGCGAAGGATGGGCCTTGTACTGGGAATTTCTTTTGTGGGATCGAGGATTCAATAAAACCGCTGAAGACCGAGTCGGAGCATTATTCTGGCGAATGCATCGTTGTGCTCGGATCATCTTCAGTTTGAATTTCCATCTCGAAAAAATGTCGCCGCAGGAAGCGGTCGACTTTCTCGTCGAACGCGTCGGGCACGAACGCGATAACGCGGCCGCCGAAGTTCGGCGATCGTTCTCCGGCGACTACGGTCCGCTCTATCAGATCGCATACATGATGGGCGGACTCCAGTTCTACAACCTGCACCGCGAGTTGGTCGATTCGAAGGGTCGATCCCGGTCGAGATGGTTCGCGCGATTCTCACAAATCAAAAACTCGAGAAGGACCACCGCCCGTCATGGAAGTTTTATAAGTTCTGAAGATCGAATCGTCATTGTCTGTAAGGTAATTAACCGCAGATGACGCAGATAACGCGGATCAAGAAAAAATAAATCATTAGATCTGGATTATCTGCGTCGTCTTCGGTTAATAGCCGACGCCCGGAAAACTTTTGCCGTGAATCTCGAAAAGCAGTACGCTAATGCGCATGAAAAACTGTGCTGTATTAATTCTTGCCTCTGCCCTTTTGATGGCGTGCAACGATCAGCGATCAGGCGAGGTCGATCATTCCAAACATATCTCGGCGGCGAACACAGTCGCCGCATCACATGATCATGCGGCAATGATCAGCTCGCCCGGAGCCGACGAAGCTCCTTACGATCTGCAATTCATCGACACGATGATCGCTCATCATCAGGGTGCGATCGATATGGCGAAGCTCGCCGCCGGCCGCGCGGATGACGATGATCTGAAACAGCTCACCACTGAGATCATCGAAGATCAGGGAGAAGAGATCACGAAGATGACCGAATGGCGAAACGCGTGGTTTCCGGACAAGCCGAAGCCCGCGATGAACATGGATCTGCCCGGGATGTCCCACGGGATGAGCGGAATGGATCTCGCAAAGCTCCAGACGTTGAACGGAACCGAGTTCGATAAGGAATTCGTAAATCAAATGATCCCGCATCACGAAGGTGCGATCGAGATGGCAAAGGACCTTGCTAATCGATCTCAGAGAACCGAACTAAAAGAACTCGCCGGTGCGATCGTCACCGACCAGCAAGCCGAGATCGAGGACATGAAAGAGTGGGCGGACGAGTGGAAGAACGAATAATTCCATTTTGGTTGGATCACACGTCAAGTAGTTGATCACAAAAGGCAGAAACCCGACCGGTAGGGAGGGTGTTCTTCCGTCGGAACCGCCGATAAGCTTCGAAAGATATTCGCACGAGGCGGAAACCCGACCGGTAGCGAACTGACCCGGAACAAACCGAGATTCTTTCCCACTATGTCGAATCACGTTTCCATACGTATTCCTTCGCGTTGCCTGTACCTTGCGGGAAATGAAACAGTGTCGATCCAAGAACACCCTCCCTACCGGTCGGGTTTCTGCCTTTCGCCTGCATCTACCTACGTTTGTCCGCCCATTGCGGGGTACTAGAGCCCCCTTGCCAATTCCTGCCTGAACGTGCATCATACTTTTATCAATCCTTCTCTCGCGTCAGAAGTTATGATGCGCTTCGTCTTAAACGGTTTTGGATAAGTGAGAGAGCAGGTCCCCGGTTAGAAAATTTAGAAGTAGCTCTCAGTTTTTTGAGTATCCGAAATTTGGTCTTCGTCAGATGCACCGATTCGACGCTTCTTTGGAAAGTCCCGACAGCGGGCAATAAATAGTAAACATGTCAATGAAACTTTATGTGGGAAATCTTCCCTTCAGCACCAGCAATCAGGATCTAAACGATATTTTCGGTGAGATCGGAGCAGTCGAGTCATGCAACGTGATCGAAGATCGTGAAACGGGCCGCTCGCGTGGTTTTGGTTTTGTCGAAATGGCAAACAAGGAAGACGGCGAACGAGCGATCGCCGAACTGAACGGCAAAGAAGTTAACGGCCGTGAATTGAAAGTCAACGAAGCCAAACCGCAGGAGAGCCGCGGCGGTGGCGGACGTGGCGGATTCGGTGGCGGCGGCGGACGCGGTGGTGATCGCGGACGCGGCGGCTACGACGGCGGCGGTGGTGGCGGCTACGGCGGCAACCGTTGGTAAATGAGTTCGCCTTTAGGCGAGAAAAACCGCGAGGCTGAATGGCTTCGCGGTTTTTTTATTTGAAATTCGAAATTTGAGATTTGAAAAGTATCGCTTCAGCTTGCACATCCGCGACTTTGAAAAAAATATGGATTCAGGTTCGACTTCCGTGACGCCGGTTTCTTACCGAGTATGAGGCTTCGACTGCCGTAACGCAGGTTCTTAGCCAGTGTGAGACTTCGACTACCGTGACGCCGGTTTCTTAGCGAGTGTGAGACTTCGACTACCGTGACGGCGGTTCCTAACCCGAGTTGGCGGCTCCAAATCCAAGCAACGCTTTTCAAATTTCAAATTTCAAATTTCAAATTTGATTTAAGAAGCTCTCTCCGGCCTCCAACACCGCTCCAAAATTCTCCGCGATCGTCTGACCGATGTCCGCGAGACTGCTGCGAGTGCCGAGATCGACGCCACCCAGAGAGGAGTTTCCATAAACGATCAGCGGAGCATACTCACGCGTGTGATCGCTTCCCGCCTGCGTCGGATCGTTTCCGTGATCGGCAGTCATAACCAAGAGATCGTCTTCCCGCATCGCCGACATAATTTCCGGCAGGCGAGCGTCGAATCGCTCGAGTGCGGCCGCGTACCCAGCAGTATCGCGACGATGTCCGTAGAGCATGTCGAAGTCGACGAGATTCGAAAAGATCAACCCCCGCGACTCCGCTTTCAGCGCATTGATAGTTTGATCGACGGTCTGCTCGTTATTCTTCGCCGTCAGATCTTCGGTGACCCCGACGCTGTCATAGATCGACGCGATCTTTCCGATGCAGACGACATCGAATCCTTTATCTTTTAAGATCGGCAGCAGATTTTCATTAGGCGGCGGAACGGCATAATCGTGACGATTCTCCGTGCGAGTAAAATTGTCGGCAACAGTTCCGAGAAACGGACGAGCGATCACGCGTCCGACCCTGTGTTCGCCGTCGAGGATCTTTCGTGCGATCTGACACATCTCGTACAACCGTTCGACCGGAATCACTTCCTCATGTGCCGCGATCTGGAAAACAGAATCAGCAGATGTGTAGACGATCGGCTTCCCCGTCCGCACGTGTTCTTCGCCAAGTTCTTTTATGATCTCGGTTCCCGATGCTGGAACGTTTCCGAGGATGCCAGGAACCTTGGCTTGCTCGACGAACTCGTCGACGATCTGCGGCGGAAAACCACCGGGATAAGTTGGAAATGCTTTTTTGAGAATGATGCCCGCCATTTCCCAGTGTCCGGTCGTCGTGTCCTTTCCATTCGACATTAGAGCGCACTTTCCGAACGATCCGATCGGGTCATCGATGGCGGGCAGATTCGAAAGCTCTCGGATATTGCCGAGGCCCAGACGTTGCAGGTTCGGCAACTCGACTTTACGGCTCCTGAGAATGTTGCCGAGCGTGTCGGCTCCGGCGTCTCCCCAGTCGCCCGCATCCGGCATCTCGCCTATGCCGGCTGAATCTAAAACCATCAGACAGACTCGATTAAACTTCATAAAAATATTTTCGTTAAAAAAGAGTGTAAACGAGTGCGGCCTCGCATGCTCGTTCGCACTCGCGTTGCGTGAACGCGGACAAGAGTCAGTTCACAGGCGCGTTGTATCCCTCTCGAGCTCGAACCTGTGCACCGACAGGCAAACCTCGAAGCTCGACGCGGATCTTGCGAAAGCCTCCGTCGCGCTTTCCATTGGATGAGTAATATCCCAGGCTGTACCTTGTACCGATCTCGGCGGCCACGCTCTTGAAAGCCGTTCGCGCATCGTTGAGATCGCCCGCCGGAAATACTTTTCCGCCTGATCGTTTTGCGATCGCATTCATTTCAAAGTCAGCGATCTCGTAAAGCTTCTTGCTAATCGCAAGCCTTTCGAAATCGCCGAGCTCACAAAAATTCGTAGTTTGCTCGACTCCGGACCTCGATCCGAAACTTCGGAAATACCGCCGGATCTGAGCCGCGGAAAAGCGCGTCAAAGCTCCGCCGTCGCACGGCCCGAGTAATCCTTCTTCAAAGAACGGCCGTGTGTCGACCTGGATAAAGTAAGCAGCGATTCCCGCGCCCTCGAGACCTTCGCGAGCCTCGTCGAAACCGGACACGCTGGTCGAATCGACTCCATCCGTCAGAGCGACCAACGCTCGTCGCCCGCGAAATTCCTCTTTTGGCTTCGCGGCAAAGACCTTTTCCACGACCTGCATCAGCCCGTCGTAGTAAGGTGTGCCGTTACTTGTGGAAACGCGCTCGAGAGCCGACCGGAGAGAGTTTCGGTTGTCGGTGAGTTCGGAGACAAGATCCGCCGCCGCAACCTTACGCTGGCCGTCATCGGAAGTTTTAAAAGCGATGATCGAAACCCGATCACCGGGACGAAGCGAATCGATAAAACTCTGCGCCGCCTTTTGGATCATGACCAGATCGGAACGCGTGGAGCCGGACGTGTCTAGAAGCAGGGCTACCTCGAACGGCGCACTCGTCGCGGCGAATTCCGTCACCTCCTGATTCTTACCGTCTTCGAAGATCGAGAAGTTATTTTGCTTGAGATTTAAGACAGGTTTGCCGGTTTTATCTGTCACCACGACCGGAACTTCAACGAGCTCCGTCTCAACGCGGACCACCTCATCTTCTTCATTTTTTGTGGGCGTCTTGTTCTGGGCCAGGGTCGTAGCCGAGAAACTCGACGCCAGTAACAACATTAGACAAAGAGTTCGCGACTTCATATCAATATCCCCGATCATGTGGATTCGCGTCGAGTTTACCAAAATTCGTTTTCGGACGCTAAAACTTTCTGTCTTTGGGCCCATTGTTAAGGGGCATTTAAGTTAAACGAGACCCGGTGTTGTGCTAAGCTGTCCTCACCAAATTTTATCGTGGGAACTTTGTCTTCCACCGCATTTTAAATTCGAAAGCGGGCCGGGTGCGTCTTCGTTTTAGACGCCCGACCTGACCTACAACTTAGAGGAGAATATGAAAACTTTTAGGACGGCATGCTGCATCACTGTGCTGGCAGCAACCAGTGTATTTTTTCTTGCGGGATTTAGTGATGTCCCGGTGTCTGCAAACAACACGGCTCAGACGCTTCCGTTCAGCCAGGCATGGACGAACGTCGGACTAATAACTACCAACGATGACTGGGCGGGCGTTCCCGGAATCGTCGGCTACCTCGGCGACATCGCGGCGACAACAACGACGAATGTCGACCCGCGCACGCTTCTGTCGGATTACTCGGCCGTTTCTGCTGTTGACGTAATTGCGAATCAAACCAATCCGGACACACTTACAAATGGCGGCGTCGCAGAATTCGATGGAATTGCGAATCCGGCGATCGCTTTGAACGGATCCGGAACCGCGGACGCTCCGCACATCATCGTTTACCTGAACCTAACCGGACAGAGTAATGTTCACTTCGCATGCAACATCCGTGATCTCGATGCTTCGGCCGATGATGCGATCCAGCAGATCGATGTCCAATATCGAGTCGGAGCGACCGGTGATTTCACATCGGTTCCGGGTGGCTACATCCTCGATGCGACGACTGCGGGAACAGCGACCCAAGTGACGCCGCTTAATTTGACGCTGCCGTCCGCCGCCAATAACCAGGCGAATGTTCAGGTCCGTATCATGACGACGAACGCCGGCGGAAACGACGAGTGGGTCGGCATCGACGATATCTCGGTAACCGGCGGCGCCGCCGCACCTACTCAGCATCATGTGGATTTTGATGGTAATGGTAAAACCGACTTTGCCGTCGTACGTAACACTGGTTGAAAACCGACGGGACAGATCACTTGGTTCGTTAATCTGAACGGGCCCGGAACGACATTGGCTTATCAGTGGGGCATAAACGGTGACACGTTCGTACCCACGGATTTTGACGGCGACAGTAAATCTGACATCGCAGTCTGGCGTCCCGGCGCTCCTCTTGTCGCTGCATTTTACATCCTGCAGAGCCAGACGAACACGGTGAGGATCGACACATTCGGACAGTCCGGTGACGACGCCAGAGTGACCGGTGATTACGACGGTGACGGCAAAGCCGACCCGGCGGTCTATCGCGGCGGTGCTTCG
>QHXR01000012.1:38118-74715 GCA_003223025.1 Acidobacteriota bacterium | reverse complement strand
GCGAACTCGCCGATCCGGTCGATCAGTGTTTGGTTTGCTTTTCGCGCGTCGGCGGCGAATCGAGGCGAAGTGTTTCGGAAATCGCTTTCTTCGAACGCGGTGTTCTCGTCGATCTTTCCAGTTAGAAAGCCTCGGCCGAGCGGGCTGAATGGAACAAAGCCGATACCCAATTCTTCGAGTGTGGGAAATACGGACTCTTCAGGTTCGCGCCACCAAAGCGAATATTCGCTCTGTAGAGCGGTGACCGGTTGCACCGCGTGAGCTCTACGGATCGCGTCGACACCTGCTTCAGACATGCCGAAGTGTTTCACCTTACCGGCGTCGATCAAATCCTTCACCGCTCCCGCAACATCCTCGATCGGGACGTTCGGATCGACGCGATGTTGATACAACAGATCGATGCGATCGGTGCCGAGACGTTTCAGCGAAGCTTCGGCGACTTCCTTGATATGTTCAGGCCGGCTGTCGAGCGGCGGATCCTGATGCTGCGTTCCATCCTTATCGATGTTGAATCCAAATTTCGTCGCGATGACGACCTGATCGCGAAACGGAGCGAGGGCTTCGCCGACAACTTCTTCGTTTGTGAAGGGTCCGTAAACTTCCGCGGTATCAAACAATGTGACACCGGCCTCGACCGCCGCGCGAATTAGGTCGATCGCATCTTGTTTTTCCGTCGCAGGACCGTAACCGAAGCTCAAGCCCATGCATCCGAGCCCTAATGCCGATACTTCCAAACCATTTCCCAATGTTCGTTTTTTCATAATTGCTCCTAATTTTTTTTTCCGCACTCTCTGAACCGATTTTAGCTCTGCTTCGATCCACAGTCAGAATCGCCTGCGGTAGCAGGCGGTTGGACTCCCAAATTCGGGCGTTGATAGTCTTGTCGACCGACTCGCTAAAACCGCCCGCTACCGCAGGCGGTTCCGACCTGTGTTGCACTCCGAGTCTTTCCGCTCAGTGAATTCCGTGGTGTGTCTTTAAAAAGAATTTAACCACGGAATGCACCGAAAAAGAGGAACGAAAACTTACTCAGATTTCGATCCACAGGTCAGAACCGCCTGCGGTAGCGGGCGGTTGAAACTCGCAAATTCGTGCGTTGATAATCTTGTCGGCCGACTCGCTTAAACCGCCCGCTACCGCAGGCGGTTCCGACCTGTTTTGCACGGTCTCCTGAGTTTTTCCGCCCAGTGAATTCCGTAGTGTGTCTCTAAAAAGAATTTAACCACGGAATGCACCGAAAAAGAGGAAAGAAAACTTACTCATCTTTAAGCGATGCCATATCTATCGAGAAGCGATACTTCACATCTGATTTGAGCAGACGCTCGTACGCTTCGTTTATTTTCTGGATCGGGATCACTTCCACATCCGCAGTGATGTTGTGTTCGCTGCAGAAGTCGAGCATCTCCTGAGTTTCTTTGATCCCGCCGATCGGCGAGCCCGAAAGACTCCGGCGGCCCATGATCAGATTGAACGCCGCGACCTCGAGAGGTTTGTCGGGTGCTCCGACAAGCGTCAGATTTCCATCGCGGCGGAGAAGTTGGAGATACGCGTTGATGTCGTGATTCGCCGAGACGGCATCGAGAATGAAATCGAAGCTGCCGACATGCTTTTGCATCTCGTCGGAATTCTTTGAAATTACAACCTCATCGGCTCCGAGTCGAAGAGCATCTTCCTTCTTGCCGGGCGATGTCGTGAACACGACTACCTCCGCACCAAGTGCATGCGCGAATTTCACGCCCATGTGACCGAGCCCGCCGAGTCCGACGACTCCAACCTTCTTGCCTTTCGTCACTCCCCAGTGACGCATCGGCGAGTACGTCGTAATTCCTGCGCAAAGCAACGGCGCGGTTCCGGCCAGATCGAGATTCTCGGGCACGCGTAATACGAAGTTCTCATCGACGACGATGCTTTCGGAATATCCACCGTAGGTCACGGGAGATGTTTTGAATTTGTCGGGGAAGTTGTAAGTCAAAGCGAAGTTCGGGCAGAACTGCTCTTCACCGGCTTGGCAATTCGGGCACGTGCGATCCGAGTCGACCATGCATCCGACGGCTGCAAGATCGCCGGCTTTGAATTTCGTCACTCCCGATCCGACGCTGGTCACGCGTCCGACGATCTCGTGACCGGGGACGCATGGATAGATCGTCGGCATGACGTCGCTCCACTCGTTTCGAACCTGATGAAGATCCGAGTGACATACGCCGCAGAAAAGAATTTCGATCTGGACGTCGTTCTCGGTCGGATCGCGCCGGGCGATAGTTTGTGACGCGAGGCCCGACGTCGCGCTCGCTGCTGCATAAGATTTGGCGTTGTACATTTATCTATTGCTCCTTTGTGTAAATAAACCCGTTCTGAAACCTGATAATCATTGTGCAGTTAGAGAATAAGGGCATGAAACGGCATTGCGATAAGACGATTCTGGCGAATGCTTGTACGATCCTGCAAAAACCGTGAATTTAATATGACGACCCGGCGACTAAGAGTTTAAGATGAAAAACATGGACCGAACAGAATCAGATCGTCAATCGCAGCGGATACGACACGGTAGAGAAGAGCTCGTCGAACGGATCTCGAAGACGATTACCAAGGACGGATCTCTCGAAGCGATCCCCGGATTGTTTCTCGCGCGTTCGTCCGTCGAGCTCGAATCGCCGAACTCAGTTCATCGACCCGCGTTCTGTTTTATCGCGCAGGGAAGCAAGCACGCGATCCTCGGCGATGAGACGTTTCGCTACGATCCAATGAATTACCTCATCTTCACCGTCGACTTGCCGATCACGTTTCAAGTGAAGGAAGCGTCCGAGGAGCGGCCGTATCTCGGCATAAGAATGGACCTCGATCCGGCACTCGTCGCGTCGGTGATGATGGAGTCGGACATGCGGATAAAGAAAGGCGGCGCGAACGTGCGGGCGATGAGCGCGAGTGCGGTCGATGCCGAGCTGCTCGATGCAGTAGTCAGGCTTGTGCGTTTGATCGACTCGCCGGCCGAGCAGAAGATCGTCGCACCGCTCGTGATCAAAGAGATCGTCTATCGACTTCTGGCGAGCGGGCAGGGCGGACGTCTAAGTCATCTGCTGCGGAGCGGAGACACGCGTCGGATCTCGAGAGCGATCGGCCATCTGCGCGAGAACTTCGATCAGCCATTGCGGATCGACGACATCGCACGCGAGCTCGGGATGAGCGTTTCGGGATTTCATCATCACTTCAAATCGGTGACTGCGATGAGCCCGCTGCAATTTCAAAAACAGATCCGGCTTCAAGAAGCACGACGTCTTATGCTCGGTGAAGACCTCGACGCCGCGAGTGCCGGCTTCCGCGTCGGCTACGAAGATCCGTCGTACTTCAGTCGCGATTATAAAAAACAATTCGGTGCTCCGCCGCAGAGAGATATTGCGAGATTGAGGGATAGCATTGCGGTGTAATTCGGAAGAATTTTGTCCGCAAAAGAATCTTTGCCCGGGAAATACGCGAAAGAAACGAAAAAGAAGAAGAGCCGCGAATAACGCCAGTAGATCACGTATTATCGCGTAATCAGCTTATTCGCGGACCTTCTTCTTTTTCGCTTCTTTCGCGTATTTCGCGGGCAATTTTCTTCGTTACTAGCTAGGCTGCGATATCCCCGCCAGGTTACGCATCGATATTTG
This sequence comes from Acidobacteriota bacterium, assembly GCA_003223025.1. Classification (GTDB taxonomy): domain Bacteria; phylum Acidobacteriota; class Blastocatellia; order Pyrinomonadales; family Pyrinomonadaceae; genus OLB17. The sequence continues at coordinate 71,071 of QHXR01000012.1, read as the reverse complement.
ATTTGATCTGCCTGAAGATATTCTCCGCCGTGATCGGCGTTCCGTCGTAGTTGAGGACTGAAACGAGTTTCGCCGGATCGATACCGAGCTCGATCATCATTAGGCTGCGGAATTGCGCGTCGCGGTTCTGTTCGATTACGAAGACCTTGTCATGCGAATCGACAAAGTCTCGGAACGCGCGGCCGAAGGGAAATGCTCGAACACGCATTGCGTCGAGCAGGACACCTTCTTCGGCGAGCATCTCTATCGCTTCTTCCGCGGCGTATGATGACGTGCCGAAGAAAATTACGCCGGACGAAGTCGCTGAATGTGGAACGAAAGATATCGAAGCATCTCCGAGATCTCTCGTGCCGAGGCCTTCCACCTTTTTCCTTCCATCCTCGTTTTTAATTACATAAAACTCCGGCTGGGGAACAAGCTCTTTCGCCGTGTCCCACTTTCGCGCGAGTCGATCGACGTTGCGGCGATACGCCTCTCCGTCCTCGGTGTAGACGGCGTACTCGTCACGCGACGATCCGCGAGTGACGAACGCTCCGCGCGACGCGTGTGTTCCGGGGATCGTGCGATACGGGATCCCGTCGTCGTCCACGTCGAGGTAGCGACCGAACTTTCCTCGGAACTGTTGGAGCGGCTCGCCGGCGGTTTCGCTGCTTCCATCGTGGCCCGGAAGATCGGCAGCATTGTGGCGAGTTCCATTGCCGTTGCCATCGCCGGGATTGTCGGCTTCGTGCAGACTTGATGAGCGACTGCCGGCCAGCGACGCGGTCGAGATCCGATCAAGCTGCTCGGTAGTCAATACTTTTCCGCGATCGTGAACCCGCGAGTCATCCCACGCAAGCGGCTCGGTGACGTGATCATTCATCCCGAGATCGAGATCGGTCATCACGATCACCGGAGTCTGCAATCTTTCGGTAAGGTCGAAGGCGGCGGCCGTCATCTCAAAACATTCTTTCGGCGAAGCAGGAAAGAGCAACGGGTGTTTTGTATCACCGTGCGATGCGTATGCGGCTAACAGGATGTCGGATTGCTGCGAATTCATTCATAAGCGAAACGCCCGGCCCGCTTGTCGCCGTGAAAGCACGGGCTCCGTTCCACGACGCACCCATCACCATTCCGATCGCGGCGAGCTCGTCTTCGGCCTGAACGATCGCGTAGTTGTTCTGTCGGGTTTCAGGATCGACTCTATACTTCGTGCAATACTTCGCGAACGCGTCGACGACCGATGTCGAGGGCGTGATCGGATACCACGCGGCGACCGTCGCACCGGCGTAGATCGCGCCGAGTGCGCACGCCGAGTTTCCACTGTAGAGAATTTTATCGCCAAGCAGATCGCGTCGCTCGACACGGATCGGAAGCGGGCAATCGAAATTCTCGCGTGCGTAGTTCGCTCCGATGTTGAGCGCTTTGATATTCGGCTCGATGAGCTTTTCCTTTCCTTTGAATTGCTCGCCGATCAAACCTTCGAGCACCGCGAAATCGAAATCACAGAGAGCCGATAAAGCGCCGATGTAAACGATGTTCTTGAAAAGCTGCCGCTGACGCGCGTCCGTGAACTGCGCGTTGCAGAGATTCATTAACGGGATGTCTATATGAGTGATGTCGGTCCGATCGTATCCCGGCGGCAGAGGCTTCGAGCTGTCGTAAAGAAAATATCCGCCTTCGCGAACATCGGCGTAATCCTTCTTCATCGACTGAGGGTTCACGGCGATCATCAGATCGATCCCTTCGCGCCGGCCGAGATAACCTTTCTCCGAAATTCGGACCTCGTACCAAGTCGGAAGTCCCTGAATGTTCGAAGGGAAGATATTTTTCGGCGTGACCGGTACGCCGAGCCGAAAGATCGCCTTTGTAAATAATGCGTTCGCCGACGCGGATCCGGTTCCGTTCACGTTCGCGAAGCGGACTACAAAGTCGTTGATCTTGGATTCAACCATGAAATATTTTGTGAATTATCCGAGGTCTCGTTCGTACGGATCTATGATAGAACCTCGGTCTTCAAAGTGAAAGTCAGTCGACTCGTGGATTGTCGATCTTGTTTCACTCGCTGAGCCGTTTGGCGTGCGGAAAAGCTCCGCGTTTCCAGGGCGCCACGCTAACGCAGGGAGCCGGTCTTTGCTCCGTTAGGAGCAAAATGTTTGTAGAATTGCCGGCAAAAAAGGATTTCGCTCCGTTAGGAGCGAAACAATCGTTCCGCACCTACGGAGCGGGGGGCAGTGCAGATCCAAATTCTACAAACATGTCGCTCCTACCGGAGCAAAAGCAGCGCCCCTCTTTCTTAACTTGCTCCCGCTCTTCTTTTTCGCGGCTTCCGCGGGCACTCTATCGCTTCTATCACGCTCACCATCACCATCCTTAAGAGATTCATCGTTCCTGTCACTTATGACCGTGGTCATATTTCCGCGCGCTGTTAGGAACTACAGTGAGGGTGATATATAAAGAGCGCGGCAGTTCTCGACGCGCGCCGGAGGCAGGCATCATGAAAAAACTTTGGATCCTACTTATCTCGGTATTTGTCTTCTCCTTTGCAATTTTGGGCTGGGTCGGAACCGAAATCTTCCGACAGGCACCACCGATACCGGCGCAAGTCGTGACTACGTCAGGTGAGGTGTTTATCGGAGACGGTGTGATTTCCGATGGACAGAATGTATGGCAGGCGATGGGCGGAATGCAGGTCGGGTCGATCTGGGGACACGGTAGCTATGTCGCACCGGACTGGACCGCCGACTATCTTCACCGCGAAGCGCTTTTCATTCTCGACGAATGGTCGGGCGGGCAATACTCGCGCGGTGGACTGTCGAGCGAACAGCAAGCCGGATTAAGACAGCGGCTGCAGGATCTGCTTAGAACTAACACTTACGATCAGGCGACGAACACGATAAAGCTAGACCCGATCCGCAAACGCGCGTTCGAATCCAATCTCGCGCATTACAGCCAGATCTTCACGAACGGAAGCTCGGAGTACGCGATCCAGAGAAATGCGCAATCGGATCCTGCGAAGCTTCGACAACTAAATTCGTTTTTCTTTTGGACGGCCTGGGCGTCGGCCGCGAATCGGCCGGACAACACGATCTCATACACAAGTAATTTTCCGTCCGAGCCGCTCGTCGGAAATGTTCCGACAAGTTCTGCGATCGTTTGGACGGGTGTCAGCGTCATCCTTTTGATCGCGGGAATCGGCGGAATGGTTTGGTTCTACGCCGGATGGCATAAGGAAGTTGAAGAACGCGACACGCCGGACGAAGATCCGCTCGTCGGCGAGAAATTGACGCCGTCCCAAAAAGCGACGGTGAAATATTTTCTTGTCGTCTCGCTTCTGTTTCTGCTGCAGATCGTGATGGGAATAATCACTGCGCACTACGGAGTCGAGGGCGGTGGATTTTACGGCATTCCGCTGCAGGATTATCTTCCGTATGTCGTCACGCGGACGTGGCACACGCAGCTCGGAATTTTTTGGATCGCGACCGCGTGGCTTGCGGCGGGACTATTCATCGCACCGTACATCTGCGGCTACGAACCCAAGCTTCAGAAACTCGGAGTAGACGTTTTATTCGGCGCTCTTCTGGTCGTCGTGCTCGGATCGATGGGCGGACAGTGGATGAGCGTCATGCACATGCTACCCGGCGATCTGTGGTTCTGGTTCGGTCATCAGGGATATGAGTACGTCGATCTCGGACGCGTGTGGCAGGCCGCACTTTTTGTCGGACTCTTGCTCTGGCTTTTTCTCGTCGCGCGATCCGCGATCCCGGCTCTTAAGACTGCGAAGAGCGGACGCTCCCTCATCATGCTTTATCTGTTGACGACCGCCGGTATCGCATTCTTTTACGCACCCGGACTGTTCTGGGGAATGCGATCGCATATTACCGTCGTTGAATACTGGCGTTGGTGGGTCGTGCATCTCTGGGTCGAAGGATTTTTCGAAGTCTTTGCGACAACGGTCATCGCGTTTCTTTTCGCACGTCTGAAAGTGATCCGTGCCGATCACGCCGCGTACGCCGCGCTTTTATCCGGCGCGATCTATCTCAGCGGCGGTATCATCGGAACACTTCATCATCTCTACTTCGCCGGGACGCCGACGGTAGCACTTGCGTTCGGATCGGTCTTCAGCGCACTTGAGATCGTGCCGCTTGTGTTCGTCGGATATGAAGCCCTCGAGAACATTCGTCATTCGAAAGTGAAGCCGTGGCTCGCGCAGTACAAATGGGTCGTCTACTTTTTTGTCGCGGTCGCGTTTTGGAATCTTGTCGGAGCCGGGATATTCGGCTTCATGATCAATCCACCGATCGCGCTTTATTACATGCAAGGATTGAATACGACGGCGGTTCATGCTCACGGTGCTCTGTACGGCGTCTACGGAACACTTGGCCTCGCGCTTTTACTGTTCTGCATGCGGGCGATGGAACCCGAGAGAAAGTGGAACACGAAACTGCTGGCCTTTGCCTTCTGGGCGATCAACATCGGGATGCTGATGGAAATACTTTTCAGCCTGCTTCCGATCGGCTTGATGCAAACCTATCAGTCCGTCAGCCAAGGCTACTGGTACGCCCGCAGTCCGGAGTTCATGCAGACTACCATCATGCAAAATTTACGTTGGATGCGACTGTTCGGTGATACCGTCTTTGCGATCGGTGCCATCGCATTTGTCTGGTTCGCGATAAATTTGATGATCCGTCGACCGGCGGCCGAGCCTTTGATCGTCGCCGAACCGGTGGAGGCATGAACATGTTGAAAGACGTCGAATCGAGAACGGACATCGATCGGTTAATGAATGTCTTCTACGAGCGTGCGCTTGGCGACAGCGTGATCGGATACATTTTCACCGATGTCGCCAAGCTCGATCTTGAGCATCATTTGCCGATCATTGGCGATTTTTGGGAGAGCCTGCTCTTCGGAACGCCGACGTATCAGAAGCACGGACGGAATCCGATGCTCGTGCACAAAGAATTGCACGCAAAGTCGCCGCTGACCCCACAACATTTCGAGCGATGGCTGGAATTATTTACCGCGACGATCGATGATCTGTTCGCCGGTGAAAATGCGGACCATTTGAAGGTTCGTGCCGGAGCCATCGCAGCGAGAATGCTGGACTTCCTTGGTATTGCTTCGGCTACTCCTGTTGAAATTTACGGAGCGGATCGAGGTCATCGATGAATATCTTTCCGCGCTCGATGCGGAGCAGACCTCGCTCCGCAAAACGCCGCACGACTCGTATCGCGGTCTCGGTACTAACACTCGCCATCTCACCGATATCCTGACGCCGGACAGTGATCTTTACCGGGAGATCCGGTCCCGCGTTCTTTGCCAACTTCATCACGACACCGGCCACGCGGCGTTCGGAAGATGTGATTGCCAGATTTCGAATGATCGAAGTCTTTTCGCGGAGCATCTCGCACATCCAGCCGATCACCGCGAACGAGAACTCGGGCGACTCGCGGATGAGTTGCAGGAAATCGCGGCGATCCAATCTTAGAAGAACAGTTTTCTCGACGGCGAACGCCGACGCCGGATACGGACCGCCATCGAAGACCGGCGGTAATGCGAACATCTCGCCTTCGCGAAAGATGCCGATGATAATATCGCGCCCGATCTCCGGAGATCGGATCATCTTCACCGCGCCCGAGATTACGATCGGAAGAAATTCCGCAGGCGAGCCTTCGGAAAATATTTCGCCGCCCACGCCGTATGTGCGGCGGTCTCCGCGTTTTTCGAGTAGTGCGTGTAGTTCGGGGCTGATATTTTTGAGAAGTTGTTTCATCGAGGTACGGGTTCATCTTCCGCGCGTTTCGGCGAAAAGCCAAAAGCACGGAATTATTCCCGCGAAACACGCGAAAGGATTTTGTTTCGCGCTGTCCTTTCGCGACTATGCGATTCTTTGTCGCGTAGCGACCAACTGCATTTAGCCGTGGCCCTTCAGGCCACGGTCACTCGAAAAACAATCTCGTCGCGTAGCGACGACTGAATCAATCGAAAATATATCGCTCGTCGTAGTCGATTTTGTGCAGTTTCAAAAGGGAAATATATTCTTCCTCAAAAGTCTGCACGGTGTGATGTTCACGTTGATTCTTGATGTATTCGATCACCGAAGGAACGATAGATTTGCTCACGCTAAACAGTCCGTAGCCGTCTTGCCAATTGAAAGCGTTTATTGTCGGAAACTCGCTATGGATCCATTTTGATGAGTCGCCTTTTAACCATTGGGGAATCTGGTAAGGAGCGACGACCGGTTTCGTCATGACAAGGGCATGAATGTGATCCTCGATTCCACCGACTTGCAGTGACGTCAGATTATGTTTCCGAGCAACGCCACCGATGTATGACCAAACTCGATCTTCGATTTCCTGCTCAATGAGTTTCAACCGTCCCTTAGTGCTGAAAACGAGGTGATAGAAAAGTTGGGAGTAAGTGTTTGCCATATGGGAGCGTGCTTTTCAATCGTCGCTAACGCGACGAGATCAATTTACGGACTAACCGTGGCCTGAAGGGCCACGGCTAAAAGCAAGTCGTCGCTACGCGACGCAAAACCGGATTTTAGGACGACTGATGAGTAGAAGTCCTAAATCGTTCTTAATTTTCAGGAAACGAACTTCGCAGTGGGACATCGGCGAGAACCGGAAGCCTCGCCCTAAACCAATCCGGACATTTTGACGTATCATATTCCGACCTTTACACCTTTTTCGGGAAACCTTATCAATATGAAACTCGCGATCTCTTTGCTTGTGCTGCTGTTTTCTCTTTCGACCGCTGTGTTATCTCAGGATTCGCCGTTGTGGCTTCGTTATCCGGCCATCTCGCCTGATGGAAAAACGGTCTTGTTCGAATACAAGGGCGACATCTGGACTGTGCCCGCGTCGGGGGGCAATGCGATCCCGATGACGTTGAGCGAATCGTACGAGTTCTCGCCCGTCTGGAGTCATGATGGGAAGTCGATCGCATTCGCATCGGACCGATATGGAAGCTTCGATGTATTCGTCATGCCGGCGTCGGGCGGAGAAGCAAAGCGATTGACGTATCACTCGACGGGTGAGATCCCGAGTACATTCACTGCTGACGACAGATCGGTTCTCTTCACCGCAGCTCGCCAGGATCTACCGACGCACGTCCAGTTTCCGACTGGCGGCATGACCGAGTTGTACAGCGTGCCGGCAACGGGCGGGCGCGTTTCGATAGTCCTGACAACCCCTGCGTACGACGCGACGGTCAGCTCAAACGGCGACAAGATAATTTTCCACGACTACAAAGGCTACGAGAGTCCCTGGCGCAAGCACCACACATCTGCGGTGACGCGAGACGTTTGGGTCTATGACACCGCGTCGAAAAAGTATGCGCAGGTTTCGCAGTACAAGGGCGAGGACCGCAATCCGGTTTTCGATTCGAACGATAACGACTTTTATTACCTCAGCGAGCAGAGCGGTTCATTCAATGTTTGGAAGAGTAGTCTCGCGCATCCGGACAAGACGGTGGCGGTCACAAAATTCACGAAGAATCCCGTCCGATTTTTGACTCGTTCGAAAAACGGAACGATGGCGTTCAGCTATGACGGCCAGCTCTACACGATGAACGCCGGTGGCGAACCGACGAAGTTGAATATTCACATCGGCGCCGACGGACGTGATCCTATCGAAAAGATCGTTCCGGTGAATACGGGATTCACGGAGACGAGCCTGTCCCCAAACGGAAAAGAATTCGCGTTTGGATTCCGTGGCGAAATATTCGTCAGCAGCATCGACGGCAAGATCGTGAAACGGATCACGAATACGCCGGAGCAGGAACGAAGCGTGAGCTTTAGTCCGGATGGCCGTTCGCTAGTTTACGCCGCGGAGAAAAATAACAACTGGAATGTCTACAAGGTTTCGATCAATCGAAAGCAGGAGCCGTACTTCTTCACATCGACGGTCGTGAAGGAAGAGCCTGTGGTCGCGACGGCCGCCGAGGAATTTCAACCCACGTTCTCGCCCGACGGAAAAGAGGTCGCGTATCTCGAGAATCGAAACACGTTGAAGGTCGTTAACCTCGCTTCCAAGCAATCGCGCACCGTGCTGCCGGCGGACTGGAATTATTCGTACGCCGATGGAGATCAGTACTATTCATGGTCGCCCGATTCGAAATGGCTGCTCGTTCAATTTGGTCAGAAGGAAAGGATCTTCACGCCTGAGGTCGGTCTGGTTGCGGCGGACGGAACCGGGCAACTGCGGAATCTGACTCTGAGCGGCTACGACGACTACGTTCCGAAGTGGGCGATGGACGGAAAGATGATGATCTGGGGATCGAGTCGCGAAGGAGCTCTGTCGCAAGGCGGCGGATCTGTTTCGGGTGACGTTTTCGCGATGTACTTTACGAAAGCGACCTACGATCGCTCGAAACTTTCAAAGGAAGAATTCGCGCTTTTGAAGGAGCAGGAAGAGAAGGACAAAAAAGAGGCTGACGAAAAAGCGAAAGCATCGCCGTCGCCATCGCCCGCGGCATCGCCAAAACCCGAAGAAAAGAAGCCGATCGCATTCGACTGGGACGGTCTGACCGATCGTAAGACGCGGTTGACGACTCATACGTCTTCGGCTTCCGATTGGGTGCTTTCGAAAGACGGCGAAAAACTTTTCTATCTGACCAATTTTGAGAAAGGCAATGATCTTTGGGTAACGGAGATCCGCACGCGAGAAACAAAACTGTTCAGCAAGCTCGGTGCAAATAATGCATCGATGGAAATCTCTCCTGACGGAAAATTCCTCCTAGTCCTCGCGGACGGAAAGGCGACTAAGATCGACACCGAAGCCGGTAAGGCCGAACCGATCGGCGTCAACACCGAGATGGTTTTGAATTACACCGCCGAGAAGGCGTACATCTTCGATCACAGTTGGAGACAGTTCAAACAGAAATTGATTTTCCCGGATCTGAACGGCGTCGATTGGGATTCTTACTACGCGTCGTACAAGCGATTCCTTCCGTACATCAACAACAATTACGATTACGCAGAGATGCTCAGCGAGATGCTCGGCGAGATGAATGTCTCGCACACCGGAGCGTATTACAATCCAAGTTTTCCGACCGGCGATCAGACCGCGTCGATCGGAGTGTTGTACGACTATTCGTATTCCGGTGACGGCGTGAAAGTCGCGGAGGTGATCCAGGGCGGGCCTGTCGATCTCGCCGCATCGTCGATCAAAGCGGGGAACATCATCGAGCAGATCGACGGCAATGCGATCGATCCTTCGATGGATTTTTACAGATTGTTAAATCGAAAGGCTGGGAAATACACACTGCTTTCCGTCTATGATCCCGTCGCAAACAAACGCTGGGACGAGACTGTGAAGCCGATCAATCGCGGCGAGGAAGGTGAGCTCCTTTACAAGCGCTGGGTGCGTCAGCGTCGGGCCGAGGTCGACAAGCTTTCGAATGGCAAAATCGGTTACGTCCACGTCCGTGCAATGAACGACTCGAGTATGAGAACCGTTGTCGACGAGCTTCTCGGTCTAAACATCAGCAAGGACGCGGTCATCGTCGATACCAGGTTTAACGGCGGCGGCAGCATCCACGAACAGCTCAGCGACTTCCTGAGCGGCAAGAAATATTTCGATGTTCTTCCGCACGGCCAATACATCGGCAGCGAACCGTTCGATAAATGGGTCAAGCCTTCCATCGTGCTGATGGGCGAGAGCAATTATTCCGACGCTCATCTTTTCCCGCTTGCGTACAAGGCGAAGGGAATCGGACAAGTTCTCGGAATGCCGGTGCCCGGGACGGGAACATTTGTCTGGTGGGAAAATCAGATCGATCCGACGATCCGATTCGGAATTCCGATGGGATGTTGGCGAACACTGGATGGTAAGTGCGGCGAGAATAATCAGATGGAACCTGACATCCGGGTCGCGAACGAGCCTGACGTCATGGCGAGCGGACGCGATCAGCAGATCGAAGCCGCCATCAAAGAGCTGATGAAAAAGTGATGTGGGCTAAGACGCTGAAGATCGCGGTGCCGTTCATTTGGTTCGGGATGGTACTCGCGATCTCGTTCATGGAAGCTCCGTTGAAATTCCAGGCAGCGGGTATCACGATCCCGCTCGGTCTCGGAATCGGGCAACTCGTTTTCTTTGCGCTGAACAAGATGGAGATCGTTTGTGCGTTTCTGCTTTTGATCGCGTGCTGGCGATCGGGTCGAAGTCCGAAGGCCGAAAAGATTTTTCTAGTGATGGCGCTGCTTATTTTGATTCTCGAAACCGTCTGGCTGCTTCCGGTGCTCGACGCTCGAGCCATAGAAGTCATCGCTGGAACAGCTCCGCCTTTCTCGAGAATGCATTTCGTGTACATCGGATTTGATGCGTTGAAGCTGGTGATGTTGTTGATGCTCGGAATCGCATCGACGCGAAATTATTTGCGAACCGCCGTATCTCAATAGCTAAAGTGACTGTGTCAAACCTCAAATTCCCGGCCGCGTAGCGTGCCCGTGAATTTAGCCCGTGGCCCTTCAGGCCACGGATATTGCGTCAAAGATCGCGTCGCGTAGCGACGGTTGGATTCAGGCGTCGCTACGCGACGGAATTATTGTCCGATTTTCCGTGGCCTGAAGGTCCACGGCTAAATGCATGCGATCGCTACGCGATTCGAATGAGATGCATTGCAATCAATGCGACGGCATCGTCGTGACTTTCTCGGCTAGCCCGGGACTCACTAGGAGTTGTGACATGCTCTTGAGTTCATGAGTCACTTCGGTCTCGGCAAGTGGATCATATGCTTGCGGAAGTTAATGACCGTTGCCTTCATCGCGTTTGTCGTGACAAATACGATCGGGAGCTCAGGCTCGACATCGAGAACGACTTCGGCAGTAAAGCCGCGTGACCGGAGGAAGTCGGCCGCTGCGTTTGCACCTGCCGCCGGATCTTCTGCCACCAATCCGATACTTGCCGCAGCAGAATTTAGCTTCCGCGACACCTCGTCCGACGGCAGGTTGATGATCGTCCCATCCCACATTATCGAGCGTCTGACTCCGTCGGTGTCCGCACGGAAACGCTCCTTGATTCCGTACATCTTCAAGAGCTCAACGATCGCGTCCTTGCCGGCGATCGATGCCGCCGAAAAAATTCGTGAGCCCGGGTCGGGAAACGGAAGCGGGTTTCGCCGCAATGCGACGAGCACCAACCACGCAATGACGACTAGCACCAGTAAAGAAACGGACAGCAATAGCCACATGGGTACGAACATGTTTCCTCCTCTAAAAAACGCTGCTCGGTTAACGAGTCGAAAAATAATCAACGGAGCTTTGGATCATTTGAACTCCATTGTTCCGTCATCGACGCGGCCGTAACGGATCATCGACAGGTCCTTGATGTAATTTTGATAAAGCCTCCACGGCATCTTCGATCCCTGACTGGGGAGCGTATGTAGAGCGCGCAAAACGTAACCCGACGTGAAATCGAGGACCGGCTCCGCGACTACCGAGGGATCCGATCGGCGTGCGGTGCATTGAGCGAAACCATACTTGTCCATGTGATGCAGAAGGCGGCAGACATACTCGGCCGTAAGGTCGCACTTCAACGTCCACGAGGCGTTCGTATATCCGAATGCGGACGCGACATTCGGCACGTCGCTGTACATCATTCCCTTGTACGCCATTGTCTTCGAGAGATCGACTGGTTCGCCATCGACTTTCAACGTAAGCCCGGCCATGAGTTTCAGATTCAGTCCGGTCGCCGTGACAATGATGTCTGCATCGAGCTCTTCGCCGGAATTCAGTTTCACGCCGGATTCGGTGAATTCGTCGATGGTGTCAGTCACGATCGACGCACGGCCGTCGCGCATCACATTAAATAAGTTCGAGTCGGGCACGAGACAAAGTCGCTGGTCCCACGGGTTATAAGGCGGCGTGAAATGCTTCAGATCGTAATCGTCGCCGAGCTCGGTCCGAATGCCTTTGTTGATCATGCGTTTCATGATCTCCGGACGTTTTTTTGAAAGAACGTAGAACAGCATCTGGCGCATCACGTTCTTCCATCGCGTTAGTGCGTACGCCAAGCGGTCGGGAAGATGTCGACGGAGAAAGTTTGCGATCGCGTCTTCAGTCGGCATGGAGACAATGTACGTCGGAGATCGTTGGAGCATCGCGACGTGCTCAGCCCTGTCGGCCATCGCGGGAACGAGCGTGACCGCAGTCGCTCCACTACCGATGACCATGACTTTTTTGTTTGTGTAGTCCAGGTCCGCCGGCCACTTTTGCGGATGAACGATCCGGCCTTGAAATTTTTCAACGCCATTCCATTCGGGTGTGTATCCGTTCTCGTAGTCGTAGTAGCCGGTGCAGAGATAAAGAAAGTTGCATGTGAAATGGCCGTCACTAGCCTCAACGGTCCATCTCGCGTCTTCGGATGACCAACTTGCGTCGGTGACACGATACCCGTAACGGATCTTTTCATCGACTCGAAACTCCTTCGCGGTTTCTTTTATGTAATTGAGAATCGCGGGCCCGTCGGCGATCGCCTCAGCATCTCGCCATGGACGAAATCGATAGCCAAGCGTGTACATGTCCGAATCCGAACGCACGCCGGGGTATCGAAACAGGTCCCAGGTTCCGCCGATCGAATCGCGTCCTTCGAGGATGACGAATGATTTATTCGGACACGCCATCGACAGTTGGCACGCCGCTCCGATCCCGGACAGGCCTGCACCGACTATCAGTACATCGAAGTGTTCCATACGACTCGTTAACTCCAGCGCTTCTTTTCTGCGTCCGCTTTCTTATTCCGTGTATTCTGTTTTTTCCGTGTCTACCTTGTAGCGCTCGTTGGGAAACCACGGAACCAGAGGCTTCGCCACTACGCAACATACTAATTCGTTCCGATTCGAAAAAGAATTGGGGAAACCTTTGCGCGATGATGGTCGTAAAGTTCGCTGACATCTGCCCGATCAAATCTATGCCGATCCTAAAGACGCACGATCTCGTCCATTCATTCTCGAACGAAGAGATCGTTTTGAACGGTATCAGCCTCAATGTCGAGCAGTCGAGCATCTACGGATTCCTCGGGCCGAACGGCGCGGGAAAGACGACGACGCTCAGACTCGTGCTTGGATTATTGAAGGTTCAGCAAGGTTCGATCGAGATCTTTGGCGAAGACTTTGAAAAGAATCGGGTGAAGTCGCTCGGCAGGATCGGTTCAATGATCGAAAGCCCGTCGATCTATTCGCATCTGACTGCTGAAGAGAATCTGCGAGTGCTGCAGAAAATTTACCAATGCTCTCGCGGACGCATTGGAGAGGTGCTTGAGCTCGTCGGACTTGCGCACACGCGACGAAAGAAAGCGGGCGAGTTTTCACTTGGGATGAAGCAGCGTTTGAGTATCGCGATCGCGCTGCTGAATTCTCCTTCCCTTTTGATTTTGGATGAGCCGACCAACGGACTCGATCCGAACGGGATCATCGAGGTTCGCGAGTTGCTGCGAAACCTAAATCGCGAGAGCGGCATCACGATCGTCATCTCGAGTCATCTGCTGTCGGAGATCGACAAGCTCGTCTCGCACATCGGCATCATCAACAAAGGCGAGATGATGTTTCAGGGAACGCTTGATGAGTTGAAAGAGAAGCAGCAACAATCGCTGTCGGTAGTGTTTGAGACGAGTGATTCGACAAAAGTGCGCGAAATCGCGGGTCGATTCGGGATCGTCGGAGTTTGCGAGAACGGCCGCTGCACATTGCCTGCGATACCGAAAGATAAGATCGCCGAGATCAACCGGGAATTGGTATCGTCCGGCGTCGACGTGTTCGAGGTGAGCATCGTGAAGAACGATCTCGAACGGATCTTTATGGATATGGTTTCCTAAGTCTGGCGAGGCTTTCGAGTCTTTCAGTCTCGCGAGTCTTTCGAATCTTTCGAGTTGCCAGGTTTTAGCACCAAAGGTGCGGCAATAATTTAGCCAGGGGCAACGCCCCTGGAAACGCGAAGTTCGCTGGAGCCGCAACGCGGCGAAGTAAGCCGCGTCCATTACGCCGCACCCTTGGTGCTTGATTTTCAAATAATCGTCCCAGGGGCGTTGCCCCTGGCTAAATTATTGCCGCACCTTTGGTGCTAAAACCTGGCGACTCGACAGACTCGATAGACTCATGACTTTTCTGAACAGTTTCCAAAGCGAATGGCTTAAGACGAAACGCAGTCTCGCGTTTTGGATGGTCGTCATCGGCGGGTTCTTCACACCGTCGATCATCATCGTCGCGCGGCTCGTGAGACACGCAAAGGTTCCCGAGCTATACAGTGCCGACAATTTCTGGGATCAGCTATGGAAAAACTCGTGGGAGTCGATGGCAATATTTTTTCTTCCACTCGGAGCGATACTCTCGACCAGCCTCATCGCGCAGATCGAATACAAGAACAACACCTGGAAGCAACTTCACACGCTGCCGCTTTCGTACACGACGATCTTCTTCGCCAAGCTCGCGGTCATCGTTGTGCTGATGCTGCAGTTCTTCGTGCTCTTCAACATCGGCATCTATCTCTCCGCCATCGTTCCTTATCTCCTGATCAGCGGCACGCCGTATCCATCGCAGCCGCTTCCTTACGATCACTTTCTTCGCGAGAATCTCCTCTACTTCGTCGACACACTCCCGATAGTCGCGCTGCAGTATCTGATCGCGCTTCGATTCAAGAACTTCCTAGTCCCGGTCGGCCTGGGTTTTGTCTTTTGGGTCGGATCCCTCGCGTCGCTTTCATGGAGTTTCGGCTATGTCATCCCCTACACGTATCCGATGTACAACTATTTGAAGGCTGGTGTGGAAACGAAAGCCGCGATTCCGGATGTGAATATTCACGTCTTCGCGCTTTTGTATTTCGTTGTGATCACTGCGGTGAGTTATGGGTTGTACCTCGCGAAGAAAGAGAAGGGATAGGGACACGAAAAGTGAGAAGTGAGAAGTGAGAAGTGAGAAGTGAGAAGTGAGAAGTAAGTTGGAAAGCCTGCCGGAAAAGCGGAGCTTTTCCGCGCACCGAGGGCAAGCCCGAAGAAAATTCAAAGGGCTTAAAGCAGCTCACTTCTTACTTCTTACTTCTCCCTTTTCACTTCTTACTTCCTCTTGCGGCTACGCCGCTCTTCAGAACAATTAAGAAGAATTAAAGACTCATCCACCTCCGCTTTTTTAGAATGAGGGAAAAGGCAACTTCTCCCAAAAATGTTTCAGATCTCCCGCACCAGCCCTGTTTATTATCTGACATCAGTAGCACACAGTCGGCTCCCGATCTTTCAGACCGATAAGATGAAAGAGATAGTCTGCAAGGCCCTCGACGAAGCGAGAAAATCCGCCAGCCTGCTGATCTTTGCCTATGTCATCATGCCCGACCATCTGCATTTGCTAACCGACTATGCGAAGTCAACATCCGACACTCTGCGATTCACGAACGGCATCACCGCTAAGCGAGTGCTCGACTACTTGAAGGAAAATAATTTCGAGTCGTGTCTGGAAAAGCTTCGAATCCAGGTTCGCGAACGAGAACATAAGCATTCTGTTTTTCAACATCATTCAAATGCTTTCGAGATCTATGGCGAGGACAAAATGATGGAGAAGGTGAACTACATTCACTTGAATCCGGTTCGCGCCGGGTTAGTGAAGGTTCCCGACGATTACCGGTTCTCGAGTTCAAGGCAGTGGCATGGAAAGGAGATTGAGAATGAGCCACTTTTGACCGATCATCGACAAATCTGGTGGCGGCGCAAGTAGGGCGGCGTAGCCGCAGAAACTTAGTTGAGCCGATCGGAAAAGCAGAGCTTTTCCGCACACCGAGGGGCGAAGCCCATAGAAAGCGGCGGAGCCGCCAGACATTTAGTCCAGGCTTATCGGAAGGTGGAGCTCTTCTGCACACCGAGCGCAAACGACTAAGAGCTTAGCGGATATCAACCATTCCCATTCCCACCACACCCATACTTAATTTCCCCGGCCTTGGTCACGTTGTACCAAAACTTCTGCATGTCCCAGGCGGCCGTGGGGCAGCGTTCGGCGCAGAGGCCGCAGTGGAGGCAGACGTCTTCGTCTTTCACCATGATGCGTTTTGTCTGCACCAGAGTGTCGGAAACGTAGAGGTCCTGTGTGAGATTCAAGGCGGGAACTTTTGCACGAGCACGGAGATCCGCTTCGTCGCCATTCGGCGTGAACGTAATGCACGCGGTCGGGCAGATGTCGACGCAGGCATCGCACTCGATGCACTTCGGAGCGTCGAACACCGTCTGAACATCGCAGTTCAGACACCGCTCGGCTTCTTTGTAACCGGCGAGAGTGTCGAAACCCATCTCGACTTCCTGTTTTCGATTGACGAGCGTCTTCGTCTTCGGCGCTTGTGGTACGACGAGACGATCGTATTCGTCGATCTCGCTGTCGTATGCCCATTCGTGGATTCCCATCTTCTGCGAGACGAGATTCACCATCGGGTTGAGACGATTCGTTAGAAGATTTTTTCCGTTGCAAAGCAGATCGATCGAGACCGCGGCCTGATGTCCGTGTGCGACGGCTGTGATCACGTTCTCAGGTCCAAATGCGGCGTCGCCGCCGAAGAAAACTTTAGGATGACTCGACTGGAAGGTCGTTTTGTCGACGATCGGCATTTCCCATTTATCGAAATCGACACCGACGTTGCGCTCGATCCACGGGAATGAATTCTCTTGCCCAATCGCGACGAGCACGTCATCTGCGGGGAAGAAAACTTCGGGCTCGCCGGTCGGGACGAGAGAACGCTTGCCATTCTCATCGTAGACAGCTTCGACTTTTTCGAACATCACGCCTTTGAGGCGGGCTTTGCGCTCGGGTGGTGCGGAAGGAAGAACCACCCCGTCAGCCGAAGCGGCTGCCACCCCTCCTTCGGAAGGAGGGGAGCTTAGAACCACCCCGTCAGCCGAAGCGGCTGCCACCCCTTCTTCGGAAGGAGGGGAGTTTTGAGCCGTCGCATTGTCCTCATATTCAATGACGAAAGATTTCGGGACATGATTGTCGACGATCGGAATGTCCTCGTGCTGCGCGTCTTCTTTTTCCCACGGTGAGGCTTTCATGTCGGCGAACGGCGAGCGGACGATTACTTTTACGTCTTCACCGCCGAGTCGACGCGCCGTGCGGCAGCAGTCCATCGCGGTATTTCCACCGCCGAGTACGATGACGGTCTTTCCGATCTTGCTTGTATGCTCGAACGCGACGCTGTTGAGCCAGTTGATGCCGATGTGAATATTCGCACCGCCTTCTTCGCGTCCGGGAATTTTTAGCTCACGTCCGCGCGGAGCTCCGGTTCCGACGAACACTGCATCGTAATCCTGCTCGAGCACTTCCTTGAGCGACGAGACGTAGTGTTTGAAATGCGTGTGAATTCCAAGGTCGAGAATGTAATTGACCTCTTCGTCGAGCACGGTCTCCGGTAGCCGAAACGCCGGGATTTGGCTGAGCATGAAACCGCCGCCCTTGAACTGCTCATCAAATAGGTGGATCTCGTAACCGAGCGGTGCGAGATCGCGTGCAACGGTGAGCGATGCCGGACCTGCGCCGATGAGTGCAACCTTCTTGCCGTTCGGCTTGAACGGAGCCTGCGGCATGAGATGTTTGACTTCGTCTTTGTTGTCGGCGGCGACGCGCTTCAATCGGCAGATCGCAACCGGTTCTTCATCGACACGGCCTCGTCGGCATGCCGGCTCGCACGGCCGATCGCACGTACGACCGAGGATCCCGGGAAAAACATTCGAATCCCAATTGATCATGTACGCCTCGGTGTACTTGCCCTCGGCGATCAGGCGGATATACTCGGGCACCGGCGTGTGAGCCGGACACGCATACTGGCAATCCACCACCTTATGAAAATATTCGGGATCGTTGATGTTGGTTGGTTTCACGAAGTTCGTCCTTGCATGTTCGATCGCGTAAGCCGCAGAAATCGTTCCTTAAAAATAATATCTTTCGAACGGAACCTCAATGGAGGATGACGCCTCTCGAGGCGGAAGATAACAACAAGTTCGCGTGGTCAGCCGGATCACTGGATGACATACGTGATCACGCCCGTAACCTTAACCGGTGTGCCTCCAAGCGATGTCGGAGAGAATTTGCTCGCACATGCCGCCTCCCGCACAACAGTGAAAAGAGCAGGATTTCCGGCAAGAGCGCCCGCCTTCGAAACATTTCCTTGTTCGTTGATGAGAACCTGCATGTCGACGATGCCCTTCGCGGTTGGGCCTAGAGGCTTCACCAAGCGAATAGCACGACCGTTCAAAACTCCCCCTTTTACCAGCTTTGGCGACGAACCATTTTTCGCTTCGCCCGGTGCCACTGCGTGTTTGAATGCATCCCCGATCGCGAATTCCAACATCACTTCGGACTTGCGCGGTTTCCCGTTCTTCATTGCGGGTGAGAATTTGAGCAACCGTAAGTGAGCCTCAACCGCGTCTCGCACGGCTTCGATCTCACGCTTCGGCGAGGTGTCGCACGGCCATACCGGATCGCCGTACATCCGAACGCTCTTGACGTTTCCTTCTTCATCGATCGAAAGAGCTACCTTAAACGCCCCGTCAATACCGGCAGAGACTGCTTCGGCCGAAAGTTTGAAATCCGGCGCAGAGAGAAATTTTGGATCCGAAGTCTGGGCGATGCTATCGGCCGAAAAGCAAATGATGAGAATTAGAACACAGAATGGAACGGCAGCTAATCGTGCCGGAATGAACGAACACCACATTGTGTCGAGTTTATCACAAGGGACATGCTTCGTCGGATGTGCTACGTTATCCTTCTTATCGTATGAAGCTTCGCTGGCGCTTCGGCCTTGTCGCCGCAATTTTCCTGGCAATCTTTTGTCTCTACCCGCAGATGAAAATGTTCTATCTGCGCGGCTCGGAGTGGAATGGGCATTACGCGTACAACGATATCGACGAGGTCGCCTACGCGTCATACGTTCGAGCGTTGATCGATGGCCGTCCGAGAAAGAACGATCCGTATTCCGGACGTGACGATTCGCCTGAAACGCCGCAGCCTGAATCGCTTTTCTCGATCCAGTTTGCGGCTCCGTACTCGATCGCCATTCCGTCGCGCTTTCTCGGGATCGGGACTCCATGGGCGATGACGTTGTCCGGTGCGATCGCCGGATTTCTCGCCGCACTCGGAGCGTTTTGGTTGATCGCGCGGATGACCGGCAGCAACTGGTACGGAATGGCGGGATCGCTCATCGTGTTTGCCGGTGGAGCTTTGGCCGCCGGTGAAGGTGCCATGCCCGAGATATTCTTCGACGGATTTTCTTATCCGTACTTTCCCGGTTTCCGGCGCTACATACCGGCGATGGCAATGGCGGCGGTGTTCGGATTGTTCGCATTTGTTTGGAAAATCCTTGCGAGTCCGCAGTCAGAACCGGGAGCTATAGCGACTGGTTCACCCGATTTGGGCAGTCGGAATGCGGACTTCGGGCTTCGCAATCCGCAATCAGGTAACCCCGTTGCTACCGCTTCCGGTTCTGACCTGTATGTCCGCATTCTCTTATTGCTCGCCGCCGTCGTCTGCTTTGCCTATACCGTTTTTTCCTACTTCTTTATCTGGACGACGGCCGCGGCGTGGCTCGGATGTCTCTTCATGCTTTGGCTGATTTTGAGACCCTACGGTTTCAAGAAAGGTTTGAAGGATCTCGTCATCGTGGGAGCAGGTTGCGTTCTCTCATTAATTCCATACGCGTGGCTTCTCTCAAAACGCTCCGAAACGATGGATGACGTTCAGCTGCTGGTCTACACGCGAGTTCCCGATCTTTTCCGGGTGCCGGAGTACATCAGCATCGTTTGTCTGATTCTGCTCGTCTGCGGCGTGATGACGAAAGCCATCGCATTGCGCGAACGCGCTACGTTGTTCGCGCTCTCGCTGACGCTCGTACCTCTTCTCGTATTTAATCAACAGATCATCACGGGCCGGTCTCTTCAACCGATCCATTATCAGGTTTTCATCGGAAATTATGTCGCCGCGCTAGCTCTGAGCGTGACGGGCGGGATAATGCTGCGGCGGAGATTCGCGACCGACGGGCTTCGCGTCGCGTGTGCAACTCTTGCCGTCGCCGCCATCGCATGGGGCTTCATCGAATGTCATTACACGGTTCGTGTTCTCGACGATGCGAACATCGAGCGAGATCTCGCACTGCCGGTCGCACGACGGCTAGAGGAACTCGGACGCTCCGAAGCTGATCCTCATCGATCAACCGTCATCGCGTACGACATGATCCAGTCCGACGATCTGCCAAGCGTCGCTCCGCAGAACGTTCTCTGGTCGCGTCATCAACATGTGTTCGCCGGAATGTCATGGCAAGAGAACAAAGACCGGTATTTTCAATTTCTTTATTATCTAAACGTCGATGCGGCCGGACTGGATTATCTTTTGAAAAATGACTTTGTCGCGAAGATCGCTTTATTCGGATGGGGACGACATACCGACCGTCTGAGCAGCAACGCGAAACCACTGACGCACGGTGAGGTGGCAAGTGAGGTTGCACGCTACAAAGAGTACATTGAGAACTTCAGCGCGGCGACCGCCACCCATCCCAAGCTCTCTTATGCCGTAGTCAACAACGAAGCGGACACGGATCTGACCAATCTCGATAAGTGGTACGAGCGCGATGCCGGGGAGGCCATAGGGAAGTACACGTTGTACAAGCTTCGACTGAAAGAACAGTGATCTATTTGGTGGGCTACCCAACGAACGCGCCGGCTATCAAGACAAAAAAAGACCGCCTCGATGGAGGCGGTCATATGTATTGCTAAGTAAATATAAATACTTCTTAAGCGGCTAAAAGATCGTTCGACGTCTCCGCGAAAACTCGCCTGCCGTTTAGAGCATCGTCGATTATTTCGCGAACTGCCGAAGCGTCCGGGTTAACCTCCATTCGTGCACATGCACGAAGGTGCCGGATGATACCTTGCGTCGCGATCTCCATTGAGTCCTCCGCAAGCTTCGAATACCGGCGCGCCTGGATGTGATCGATTTGCAGGATCCTGTCCTGCAATGTCATAAGCTTAGCTGCTGCCACTTTTTACTCTCCTTTCTCATTAATTACCCCTTATAAACCTTCCAAAGCGGAAAACGGCCGAATCCCTGGAAATTGCGGTAGTTACCTGCACATTCCCGATGGTATTTAGTTGAAAAAAGCGATTTCAACGTTGCAAACAATGAGGGATTCCGAACGCTAACCAACTTTGTAATGGAATTTTAACAGAAGGAACCTCGATTTGTCACCAAATTTTTTTGGAAAATCCGAAAAAATGGAGAGGCCGGCATGGATAAACCATGCCGGCCCGGGTACTAAAAATCGATATTTGCTCGACTATTTACCTACAGCGTCTTTCATAGCCTTGCCGAGACGGAACTTGACGGTCGTCTTCGCAGGAATGTTGATAACGGCGCCGGTGGCGGGATTGCGGCCCTCGCGAGCCTTACGGGTAGCCTTTACCAGTTTTCCAAAGCCGGGCAGTGTAAATTCGCCATTCTTGCGAACTTCGCTAACCGCCAATTCGGCGATCGCGTCAAACATGCCTTTGACGTCAGTTTTCTTGAGTCCCGATGAATCCGCCAATGAGTTGACGATCTCCGATTGAGTCATACGAGCCATAGTTTAGTTAACCTCCAGAGTGAATTGTGAATATAAGTACTTCTTTGCTTGAACTGAAATGTCTGCAAGAAACAGTAGCAGAATGGAAATGATCCGTTGATCGAGCCCGCCTGATGATATCGGGGCGGCAAGATTCGAACTTGCGGCCTCACGGTCCCAAACCGTGCGCACTACCAGGCTGTGCTACGCCCCGTCACGTTTCAGCTAAGAAACGGTTTCAAGTGTCGAATTTTACTGGCGAAAAATTGATTGGTCAAGTTCGACGTGCAATAAAATCCAGTAAATATCGAATAATTAGATCGGCCGCCTTCGCCCGGTGGCTGATCGACCCTTTCACATCATCGCCTAACTCGCCGAACGTTTGGCCAAAGCCATCGGGGATGAAGATGGGATCATAGCCAAAGCCGTTCGTTCCCCGAGGTTTATCCGCGATCGTTCCGCGACACTGAGCTTGCACGGTATGCACGATCCGGCCGCGATCGTTCGCAACTGCGATCCCGCACACGAATCGTGCCTTTCGACTGGAGCTCCCCGATTCCCGCATCATCGCGAGAAGCCGCTCGATCTTTACGTCATATCCGGTATCAGCACCTGCGAATCTAGCGGATAGAACGCCGGGTGCGTTCCCAAGCGCTTCGACCTCGATCCCTGAATCGTCGGCTAAACATAATTCGCGAGTTTGAACAGCGAAACCCGTTGCTTTTAGGGAGGCATTCTCGACGAAGGTCTCGCCGGTTTCGTCCATACCGGTTATGCCGTCAAAATCGCGAAGACTCTTGAGCTCAAAAGGCAGATCGCCGAATATCCGGCTGAGCTCCCGGACTTTTCCGGCGTTTCCAGTAGCGAGAACCAGTGTCGTTAACCGAGTCTTGGTCATATTGCGCGAAACATTGCGAAACAAAGTTTTTATTGCCAAAGCGTAGACTTTAATTGTATAAAATAAATGGCGAAATCGTCCGCCACCCACCTGCTACCTTCACCTTAAAGAGAGGAAATCCCATTTGGAACTAGTTACTGCCGAACCACTTTTTGATCCCACGACTCTTTTGTCCGATGGGGAAGAGGCTTTTGAGAATTCTGCCATCATGGCCGTATTCGATCCTGACGAACTCTCTTTCGAGCTTGGTATCTGGCTCGCCGGCCTCGATAGCTTTCTAAAACAAGGCGACCAAACGTTCTCTGACAAAAACCGGCCGACTGAGGCCACGGGAGATTGGTCTCGCGAATGCCGGCTGACACGAGCCGCGCTGTTGAATGCATCGAAACTTACATTCAGACTTCGCAAGGCAGTCGCCGGTCCGATTCCAACCGAAGGCGATATCGCTGTCAACGGATATTCAACGTCCGAGCTCGACGACTTCGCGCTCGTTCTGCGAGATACGATTGTCCTCAACGAAAGCGTTATCGGAGCCGCGAAGAGTCTTAACTTCGCGGATTGGCGCGCGTGGAGTTCGATCCTAAGCGAGAAGCTTGACGCTTCTCCGGTCTATCACAAACTGATCCGGGGAACTCGACACGGCGGTGCGAATTTCTTGCCGACGAAATTAAAAGAGCTCATGACGCAGGGTTCCATCCCGTTCGCGGATGAGGTCGATCTCCAGATGATCCTCCCGCAGTTCGGTACGATCCTCGGTACGCTCGGAATCGTCGGAAAGATGCTCCGCAATGACGAGCCGTTGAAGCCCTCGCTGATAATTTTTGCGCGTGTCTACGAACTCACCAACGACCTGATCACTCACATGAACAATCGCCTTTCGAGATACCCGAACGAGGAAGCGGCGATGTTCGATTCACTCGACGGAGCTTCTTACACCGCGTCGCTGGAACTAAGAAAAGTATTTTCGCAGGAGCTCACCGGACTTGTCGGCATCCGTCCGGTTCCTTCCGTCTTCGCTCGTGTTGAAACGGCATACGAGCTTCTTAGCGATAGCTTCCGGCAGATACTCGCCGGTTTTGCTCGTGTGGTCGATTCCGATATTTTACCGGCTGAGGTCTTTCCGAATTTTCAGACTAAGCTCGAGCAATCGCTCCTTCTGCGTCAAAACCTTTGGAAGTCGCTTAAAGCAGTGCAAGCTGCGGAGCAGGAACCGGATAAAACTCACCTCGAGGCAGTCGGTGTCGAGCTTCGCGAGTTTCTGGAACGAACTATCTCATTCATCTTTCACAAAGATCGCGAAACATTCGAGCGCTTTTCCGAGGAGATCTTTGCGACCGGTGAAAAGAAGGACATTGTCCCCATTCTTCATCGCTTCGGAGCGTATATCGAAACGCTTCTCGCGCAGGTAAACATGCGGACCGTTCTCGCGGAGTATCCGTTCGATCCTTCGGCAAAGTGATTTCCTACTGAGATCGCAGCGTCGAGAGCGGCTTCCGGAAGAGCACGTCGAAACTCGCCGCCGCACCGACCAGCATAACGATAACCGCAGTCACAAATATTCCGCCCAATGTCAGCCTCGGCTCGAATTCCCATTCGATATGGAGGAGATAACGACTCACGCCGAACGACAGCAGCGTTGCAAACCCCGCCCCGATAATTCCCGACAGTAGCCCGAGCAGTCCATACTCCGCGAATAAGATCGCGGTCAGTGTCGGCCGTTTTGCACCGAGCGTTTTCAATATCGCGTTCTCATAAATTCGCTGCGATTTTGTCAGTGCGATCGAACCGATCAATATCAATATCCCGCTGAGGATCACAAAGCTTCCGACGAACGAGATCGCCAGAACGAAATTGCTGACTAGCTTCTGCACCGTCGCGACGAGATCGGCGACATCGAAGATCTGGACGTTCGGATGAGACTCGAGAATGTCGCGCTGAAGACGCTGTCGATCGGTCGCGGTTGCACGTTTTAAGACTGTAGCGGCGAAAGTTTGCGGCGCCTTTTCAAGAGCACCGGGCCGAAACACAAATACAAATGCAGTTCGCGTATTTCTAAGATCGAGCTTTCGAATGTTCGCCACACGAGCCGTGATCTTCCGTCCTGAAATATCGAACGTGATCGAGTCACCCGGCGTGATCTTCAGTCTCCCCGCCATCTCTTCTTCAACCGAAACCTCCGGATCGTTATTGTCGTTCGCGTTCCACCAGGAACCGGATATCAAACTTTCGTTGTCATCCATATCCTGTCGATAGGTGACAGCGAACTCGCGTCCGATCTGTCCCTGCTGTTGCCGAACTTCGCGCTGCGCAAAATCGAATGGCTCGCCGTTGACGTGTGAGATCCGGGCTCGAACGGTCGGGATCGTCTCGGCCTTTTCACCGATGTGCGATTCGATCATGCGAGCGAGATCGTCGATCTGACTTTTTTGGATGTCGACAAAGAAAAGGCTCGGCAACTTTTGATTTTTGGTGAAATCGAATTCGCGTACAAGATTCGTCTGCAGCGACTGCACCGCGAGTACGACGAACGCACCGAGACCGACCGCTAGCAGAATGATCCGCGTCTGGTTTCCCGGACGGTAGAGCGAGTTCACGGCCTGCGACAAAGCGAAGGGCCCGACGCCGCGAAATCGCCGGAGAAGCGTCGTCAGCAAAAGAGCAGTGAGGTAGAGCACTAGCGACGTGACAGCCAAACCGGCGAGAAAAAATGCACCGACGAGTATCGAGCCCGCCTGCCAGACCGCAAGGCCGAGAAGTGCGAGAAGCGACACTGCTCCGATTAGCCATTTTGTAAAATCGAGCCTTCGTATCGAATCGTTGTTCTCGTCGCGAAGCAGGAGCTTCGGCTTGATATTTCGCACTTGCAGCAGAGGCAGCGCCGAAAATAAAAGCGAGATCAAAACTCCGAGCGTCACTCCCTGGACGATGGTCGAGAAGTTGATCGAGTACGACATTTTCGCCGGGAGCGTCTCGAGAAAACGCCATCGGATCAAAAGAAGCGCAGCCTGAGCGAGAAGGACTCCGAACAGACTACCGAGTAAACCGAGCGTCAGGAGCTGAAGCAGATAGACCGTGATGATCCGGCCGCCGCCCGCACCTAAACATTTCAAAACGGCGACGGTCTTGCGCTTTTGCTCGACGAAAGCGCGGGCGACATTCCAAACGCCGACGCCGCCCAGGACAAGAATTAAAAGGCCGGTGAGCGAAAGATAGTTTTCGGTTTTTTCAAACTGCTCGCCGAGATTCTCCTGCGTCTCGCGGTAGGACTGGATATTTATCGTCGTACCTTTTAACGATTCGCGAAGCTTTGCGACGAGTGCCGTAGGATTGTCCGTCGTGCGATACAGTATCCGACGACGGACGCGAGCATTTCGTGTGATACCTGCTCCGTCGAATGCTTTCTTCTCGAGAAACACGCGAGCCCCGAGCCGGAATCCGCCTGTCCCGCCCGGCTCTTCATCGAAAACGGCGCGGATCTGAAATTCACTTTCACCGATCCGGATCTTGTCACCGACTTTCACGTTCAGATCTTCGAGCAGGATCTTCGCTACCACGGCTCCGTTGTTCGCGAGCAGATCAAAGTCGAATGGCTTGCCGTCTTCAAGCGTGAAATTTCCGACAAGCGGGAACGGCGGCTCGATCCCTTTCAGCTCGACAAGTTTTACATTTGGATTCGCGGGCTCGCTCGGCCTGGCCATCGACGATGTCGTGATCGTCTCATTTCGTCCGTCGACGATGCCGGATTCGGCGACGGCGGATTCGATCTTCGCGATCTCGGTCGGCGTGAAGTCGTTCGTTGAGCTTACGTCGACATCGGCGGTCATGAGCGCTCGCGCGTCGGTGCCGACCGCGCGTGTGAGATTTTGTATCAACGACCGCAGCGCGACGACCGACCCTACACCGAGGGCGATGCAGAGAAAAAAGAAGAGCAAACGTCGCCAGGACGACCTGATCTCTCGCCGGGTTAGGTTGAAGATGAAGCGCATATTTGTTGCGACCCGGCGAAGGGGAGACGCGGGGACGCGGTGATTGCTTTAAGTCGCAAGATCGACAACCTCCGCATCTCCTTTCGCCGTGTCTCCGCGTCGCACCGTCTCCGCGTCACCGGGTCCCCGCGTCGCATCTCTCATCCCAGTCACTGCGTCGCGTCCCGATTCGTCGCTGACGACCACCCCGTCCCGCAACACGATCTGTCGCTGGGCTTCCGCGGCGAGTGCATGATCGTGGGTGACAAGCACGAGCGTGACGGCCCTTCGCTTGTGCAGATCCGTCATCAGATCAAAAATATGCCGGCCGTTTTTCGAATCGAGATTTCCGGTTGGCTCGTCCGCGAGCAGGATCTTCGGTTCGTTCGCGAATGCACGTGCGATCGCGACACGCTGCTGTTCGCCGCCCGACAACTCGGCCGGATAATGATGCCCGCGATCTGTGAGATCGACATCGCGGAGAAGCTCGTTCGCACGATCGGCTGCATTTGGCGCTCCGCGAATCTCCATCGGGATGAGGATGTTTTCGAATGCGGTGAGACTCGGGATCAAGTGAAACGATTGGAAAATGAATCCGATCTTCGCGCTTCGAATTCCGGCGAGATCGTCCTCGCTCATGCGAGTGATCTCGTCGCCATCGATCGTGATCGTTCCCGATGTCGGAGCATCGAGCCCGGCCATCAGACCGAGAAGCGTCGACTTGCCGCTGCCCGACGCGCCCGTCAGAGCGACGAATTGTCCCTCCGGAATTTCGAGGGAAACGTCGGACAAGATCGTGAGATCCTCGATGCCGGAGCGAACAGTTTTAGTGACGGACTTGAGTTCAATCATAAATGTGCGACAGCATGTCGTGACTGTCGTCGTGGACAAGCGGGAAAGCCAGTTCTACGTTTTCTGCATCCAAATCTTACTAAATCGCGTAGCATAATATTTATCTGCATGAATCATATTATTCGAAAGCTCGGACTTCTAAGTTTCACATTTCTAACGGGTATGCTGATGGCATGTGCCTCCGGCGAGCGGTCATCTGACATTGGCTCAGCCGCGAACAGACCTCTGAAAACTCCTCAGGTGACCTCGGCGCGTCCGAAGATCGTCGCGTTTGGCGATAGCCTCACGGCCGGATTCGGACTGACCGAGCGCGAGTCGTATCCGTATCTTTTGCAGGAACGCTTAAACGCTGACGGATATAATTACGAGGTCGTGAATGCCGGCGTGTCAGGCGACACGAGCCTCGGCGGACTGGAGCGGGTAGACTGGGTATTGGAGCAGGATGACGTTAAAATATTGATTCTCGAGCTCGGTGCCAACGACCTGCTGCGCGGGATACCGGTAGCAAAGATGAAAGCGAATCTCGATAAGATAATTCAAAAAGCGAAGGCGAAAAAAGTGGCCGTTCTTCTTTGCGGCATGCTCGCACCGCCGACGATGGGAGCAGATTATCAGCGCGACTATACGCGAGCGTTTCCAGATCTTGCGAGTACGCACAAGGTTGCATATCTGCCGTTCCTGCTGGAGAACATTGCGCTGATCAAAGATCTCAACCAAGCCGACGGCATCCATCCGAATGCGGAAGGCACGAAGATAATGATGGCGAATGTATATAAAGAACTGACGCCGATGCTAAAGAGTTCCTGACTAGATCGAACATGGGGAAATTATGAAACTTGCCGTAACTTTATTTGCGCTTCTTGTGGGAACAGGCATCGCCTCAGCGCAATCGCCGACGCCGTCTCCGGCGGCGTCGCCTGAGATCGGAACGTCGGTCACCGATACGAATCAAAACTCGGGTCTACCCGCTGCAACAAACCAGACGGTTGTTTCTGCGAATACGGTGGCTTATGTCCGTCCGAGTGCTGCGGCTCGGAGAAAACGATTCATCAACAGCACCGTCGGCCCGGTCGCGCTCGGTCGAATGGTTTTTAACGCCGGCGTGTCGACTTGGACGAATTCGCCCGAAGAATGGGGAACTCATTGGGAAGGTTTCGGACGTCGGCTCGCATCGAACGTCGGAAAAAATGTGATCCGTCAAACGACGTCATTCGGCCTCGATGAAGCATTGAAGTACGACAGTTATTTCTACCGAAGTAAAGATAAGAGCGTCGGAGCACGTTTGAAAAATTCATTGATCTCGCCGGTTACGGCCCGAGACAGAAACGGCAAGCGTGTTCTCGGTATTCCGCGCATCACTGCGGCGTACACTTCGAGCATCATCGCGGCCGAGGCTTGGTACCCCGATCGATACAACTGGAAAGACGGATTGATCAGCGGATCAAGCTCCTTGGCCTTCAACGCCGCTTTCAATCTGTTCAGAGAATTTATTTGGAAGAAGTGAGTTTTGAGTCCCGGCTTTAGCCGGCCTAAACTCGCAGACGGGCCGGCTGAAGCCGGGACTCAAAACACATGAACGTAACTCATCTCGAATGCGCTCTGTGCTCAAAATTGCACGAGGCGAGCACCCTTCAAAATCTTTGTGTCGAATGCGGCAAGCCTTTGCTGGTTCGATACGATCTCGACATAGCTGCGAAAACTCTCACGCCCGAATCGCTTGCATCGCGCGAATCTTCTTTGTGGCGTTATCGCGAAGTTCTTCCGGTCGAAGACACGGCAAACAATATCGTCAGTTTCGGCGAAGGCTGGACGCCGCTGCTGAAAGCGGATGAACTCGCGAAGTCGCTTCCGATAAAACTAAATCTTTTCATAAAAGACGAAGGCCAGAATCCCACGCAGTCGTTCAAAGCGCGCGGCATGACCGCTGCGATCTCGATGGCAAAGGAACTCGGCGTAAAGAAAGTCGCGGTCCCGTCGGCAGGCAACGCCGCCGGCGCGATGGCGGCGTACGCCGCACGTGCCGGAATGGAAGCGTTTATCTTCATGCCCTCGGACACGCCGCGGGCGAACGTAGTCGAATGCGAACAGACCGGCGCGAATGTAACTTTGATCGACGGGCTCATCACCGATTGCGGAAAGATCGTCGCCGAGCGAAAGGAAGCCGAAGGCTGGTTCGACGTCTCGACATTAAAAGAGCCGTATCGCGTTGAAGGAAAAAAGACGATGGGCTACGAACTGTTTGAACAATTTAACTCCCCTCCTTCCGAAGGAGGGGTGGCCGCGTTTCGCGGACGGGGTGGTTCTTTCCCGCTTCCCGACGTGATAATTTATCCGACCGGGGGCGGAACAGGCCTGATTGGAATGTGGAAGGCGTTCGATGAAATGGAGCAGATGGGATGGATCGATTCAAAGCGTCCGCGCATGGTCACCGTTCAATCCGAAACATGTGCGCCGATCGTCCGAGCTTTCGAGAACGGCGAGCGATTCGCCGACGAGTTTGAGAATGTTTCGACTGTCGCTTCCGGATTGCGCGTTCCGAAAGCGATCGGAGATTTTCTGATTCTCGATGCGATAAGAGCTTCGGGCGGAACGGCAGTTTCGGTTACGGACGACGAACTTGTTAAAGCAGTCGGGGAGGTCGGATCTGCGACCGGGATCTTCGCGGCTCCCGAAGGTGCGGCGTGTCTGCCTGCGCTAAGAAAATTGATCGAGCAAGATCTGCTAACTGAAGGCGAAACCGTCGTCCTTTTTAACACAGGATCAGGCGTGAAATATCTCGAAGTGTTCCAGTGAACCTGTGATAGGCTAGCGGCTAAACGCGACCTTCCCAGCAGGAGTTAATCGGATGAAAACTGGCATCACAGCGCTTAGCCGCCCGCTAACGAGAGCCTTTACACTTACTTTCCTTTTTCTCTCCTTCGCCACGACGAGCTTCGCTACTTTCACGCTCGATTCAACATTTGCGAGTGTCGGAAGATTAACGATCACATTCCCGGATTCGGTCGCGGGCTATTCTTCCCGCGGACTCAGGATCTTCGTTCAGCCAGGCGGCAGGATCCTCGCCGCCGGATCGTTCACCCGAGGCACTCCTGACGGGCAGTTGCCGGGTGTGATCGTGGCCGGACTTCTGAGCGGCGGAACCGTAGATTCCTCATACGCGAATGTACCTGAATGGCAGTCGAACGGATTTACATCGCTTGCCGACTCCCTGATGTATTCGGACGGACGCGTCTTGCGGCTCACGAATTTTTTCAACGTGGTTGGATCGAGCACCGTGCGGGCCGCGCGTCTTAACGCCGATGGGACGACCGACAGCGCTTTTAGCTCGAACGCCAGCATCGGAGCGCAAGGCGGATTCGGTACTGCGAAACCGTCTCAGATCCTCGTGCGTCCTGACGGAAAGATCCTTGTGCTGATTCGGGAGAACGGTGAGTTCTTCCTCTACCGGCTGAACATCGACGGAACGCGTGATACGGCGTTTGGCGTCAACGGCGTTGTCGGTATCGTATTCAACAAAATATCGTCACCATCGGAAGCCGGTCTGAAAATGCTCGCGCTCAACGACGGCAAAATTCTGATCGCCGGAAATGTTCCGCCTGTTAATTTCCCGGCTGGTTCCGAAGAATTTTTTCTTGCTCGTCTCAGCGAATCGGGAAATTGGGACAAGACATTCGGGCGAGTTGGATTCGTAAAGATGGCCTTCGGTCCAGGCTTGACCGGGCGGATTCAAGACGCGGTTCTGCAACCTGACGGAAAGGTGATCCTTTGCGGAAGCGTCTCCAACTCCGACATGGATACGTGGATGATGCGGTTCCGATCAAATGGGCGTGTCGATAGTTTGTTCGGCTCTGCCGGCGTCGTTGTCAACGACTTTGCACCGGGAGGTTCTGACGCTGCCGCGGCCCTTGCTGTATCGCCGGACGGCAAGATCCGAATTGCCGGATCTATCGGCACGCCGGAGAATTTTCTCGTCGCTCGGTTTAGCTCGAGCGGCGTGCTCGAGGACAACATTTCATTTCCGTTTACGCCCGGACAGTACGCTTTGGCATACGACGTGACGCTTCAGCCAGACGGCAAGTTGCTCGTCATCGGTGAGACGAAAAACCCGGACACGGCCACGGGCAGCGTGTTCGCCATCGCTCGTCTAACCGAATAGTTTTTCGAAGCTGTTCAGTGACTTTTCTTTTTAGGCGGTGATTTAAGTTCGGGTTTTCTCATCGTCGGGATCGGGGCAAACACGCCGAGCACGATATACCATTTCTTTTTTCTAAGCTTCCAAATGTGAAGACAGTTTCCCTCGACCATGCCTTCGTTGCTGTTGTCGAAGTTACACGGGTTCCACGTGTATGCCATGTCGGTCGACTGAAACAACACATACTTCCTCGGAAACGATACCGAGACATATTCGTCCATCGCCTGGACCGCCAGTTTTTTCCCGATGATCGGCGGAGCACCGTCGCGAAGTATCCGCACATCTTCGCCCGAAAACTTTTCGTATGCTCCACCAAGTCTCGCGCTGGTCATGCTCAATCGAAGGAAGTTTGTCAGCGCGTCTGCGGGGGACCAACCTCGTACATTTAAATCGCGTTTCTGCTTTTTGGTGATCGGTGTGTTTGTTTCCGCGAAGGGAAGTTTCTCATGCGAAACCGCGATGTCGACGCTCGCCCTAAATTTGCCGCCGGGCGAACGTTCCCAGATCGTGACGTACTGACCGAATTTCGCAAGCCCTTCGCTCTTGCCTTTCTGGTAAGTGCGCCAATTACCGGTCGTGTATCCGAGAAGTCCGCCGGCGTCGATATCCGAATACGTCAGAGTCCTTTGAAGAAGAGTAGACGGATCCGGCTTTTGATATTCCCAGTAAACTTTTCCGTTCACCGGCGCCGGTTCGAATACGATCGCGTCGTCCTTCAGAACCTCGAGGAAAGCGGCCTTCATTCCCTTGTCAGTCGCCAACTGTTCGAATGATCGCTGTGCATCGGCCAACGGTTGCAGCTCCGCTTGGGCAAAAATACCGTTAGCCGCCGCGACTACCACGGCTGTGATAACAAAGGCCTTAAAGGACATGTGTCCTATCCTACGGTTCGCTTGCGAACTCTACAACAGTTTATTTATCCAAGGCTTTTCTTGTTTCGTGTGATTTGGTGTGTTTCGTGGTTAGGTTTTTGTGCGCTTGAGTGGGTTCTTGATCAGCATAAAGAGAAACCACGAAGCACGCGAAACACACAAAAAGGAACACGAAAAAAGAGTAAGGCGGATCTGAAAAAAAAATCTGATCCGTTTTTATCCGCCTGATCCGCCAAATCCGCGTTCAAGAAAAGTTGGCGGATTTGAGGATCACACTCGGACGATGTGTGTCACGACAGAGCTCTCGCAATGCGATCGCGAAACGGTTCTTTCCATGTTTCAGGAAGCGATCCGATATTCAACGCACGCTTCATCGTCGCGACGTCGCCCTTATCTTCGACCCAGAGACGAACGATGTCGGTGACGCTCACATTGTTTTCATCGCGCTCGAGTAGCTCGATCGCGTCACCGCTTCCGAGTTCTCCGGTCTTTGTCACCGCAAGATAGAATCCACTGCGGCGACTCTGGAGAAAGCGCCTGAGAATATCATTACGGCCGAATCGAACTCCAAGTTTGTAGCACGGCATCCGAGGTTCCGTGACGATGAACTCGGCCGTGCCGATGCGGAACCGGTCGCCG
>QHXR01000012.1:0-38106 GCA_003223025.1 Acidobacteriota bacterium | reverse complement strand
TTTTCGCCGAACTGGGAATCCCCGATCTCCACTTCCGGAAGCTCACTCCGCCAGAAATCGTAATGCTCGCCCGGATATGCGTAGACCGCTTTGCTCCATCCTCCGTGCACCGTCAGGTCCGCCTGGGCGTCGCCTTCGAGGTTGAGCTCATTCACTCGGACCCGGCCGTCGACGACGTGTTTGAAGATCGCCGTTGTGACGAAACCTTCTTCCGATGTGCGGACGATCTGTGGCGTCTCGACACAAACCTTTACGACTTTCATAGGCGGTTATTGTGAGAGTGTTTGAATTGAATCGCAAACGTATGTGTTCAGAGTGCGCGATTTATCGCGGCTTCATGTCATGTAACGAACTGGACGTTGACAAAGAAGCGCTGCCGCCCGCTACGAGGGCATTACGCGATGAATCGCGCGTTAAACTACGCGATAAATCGCGCACTCTGAACTCTAATAATCCGTAGACAACTCCCTTTCCCCAAAAACTTTCAAATTTGCTATTATTTACGGGTTAAATCTCGGCATCTCTCAATAAAAAAATGTTTAGTGATAACTTCAGACGCGGCGAAGGAAAAGGCAGCGGCAAGACGGGCTCTAAGGCCGTCTCGAAGATTGCGGATCTCGGCTGGAAAGCTTTTCAGGCTGTAAACAAAGCGATCCCCGAAGGTCAGTCGATCCAACCGTCGTGGGCGGCGGAACCGTTGCTCAAATCATATGAGCGCACTGCGCCTCCGCTCGGGTTTCCGCGCGAGACCGATTCGCTTTGCCCTTCATGCGTGAAATCGGTCCGCAACGGCGTCATCAACGGCGACATCCCGCTTAACATTTTGATGGATGCGCATCCCGGCGAGATCAAAGCGCAGATCCTGGAAGAGAACGGACAGGTGCTGATGCGAAAGACTTGCCCGACGCACGGCGAGTTTGAAGACGTGCTTGCAACGGACGCGAATTTTCTCCAGCGTATCGAATCGCTTTTCTTCGGACGCGATTTTAAAGCCGCTGAAGACAAACACATTCATCATCACGGCACGAGCGACATCAAGTTCGGTCGAGGGGCCGTTCTGACAGTCGATCTCACGAACCGCTGCAACATGATGTGCAATCCGTGCTTCATGGACGCGAATCAAGTCGGATACGTTCACGAGCCGACATTCGAAGATACAAAAGCGATCCTCGATCGAGCGGTTTCATTTAAACCGAAACGCCAGATCATCATTTTATTCTCAGGCGGTGAGCCGACCCTCTCGCCTTACTATCTCGACGCTGTTGCTTATGCGAAGAAGATCGGGTTCTACCGAATCCTCGCCGCTACGAACGGAATCCGTTACGCCGAGGACATTGAATTTTGTAAGGCCGCAAAAGAAGCCGGACAGCACGGCGTCTATCTTCAGTTCGACGGAACGAACGAAGAGGACAACAAGCATCGCGGTGTCGGAAATCTATTCGATGTGAAACTCAAGGCTATCGAGAATCTCGCGTCGGTCGGCATCAAAGTCACCCTCGTGACGACGATCGTGAATTCGTGGAACAACTACGGCATCGGCAGCATCGTAAAATTCGCGGCCGAGAATATCGACAAAGTTCAGACGATAGCGTTCCAACCCGTGAGCTTTACCGGCCGCGACGAGGACATCTCGGACGAAGATCGCGTGAAGCAGCGTTATACGCTCGCCGGCATGACTCACGATCTGAAAGAACAACTCGACGGCGTTCTCGAGCCGATGCGCGATTGGTTCCCGCTCTCATCTTATTCGGCGTTCACATCGGTGATGGATATGCTGCAGGGAGCCGATGCTCCGTGGGGATGGTCATCATGCAATTGTCATCCGAACTGCGGGATCTTCACGTTGATGGTCGTCAACAAAAAGACCGGTCTCACGAAATCGCTGTTCGAATTTTTCAACTACGAGCGATTCATGGCGGATGTCGCGACGATCACCGACACTGCTCGCGGAAAGAAACTCACGATGGCGCAGCTCGGGATGGCGATCATGCGCAACTACGACGCATCGAAAGCACCCGACGGATTTCCTATCTCGCAGATCATCAATTTGTTTAAGCCGAGCTCAACGACATCGAACTCGGATCGCAACGATCGCATGCAGGCCGAGAAGGCCGACGAAGATGTCTGGCGAGTTTTGTGTGTCGAGGGAATGTGGTTCCAGGATCTGTTCACATACGACTTCCGCCGCACCGAGATGTGCGTTATCCCGTACGGCACTCAGGAAGGCGAGATCTCATTCTGCGCATACAACACGGGCGTCGGCTGGCGGCAGATTATCGAAGAGATGCACAAGACCGCATCTCTTTCCGAGTGGTATCAGGAAAATGGTCGTCACGCCGTCTACGCGAAGGGCAAGGAAGTTCCGGGAATCCAGAAGACACGTTCGTTGTCTTTGCCTGTGATCGCGAAGGTACTCGAGGAAGATATTGAGAAAGCTTCGGTCTCGCCTTACTTGATCGAAGATGACGAGACTGTTGGCGTTTAGGTTTTTTTACAGGGATGAAGGGGGATGAAAGGGATCTGCAGAATGATTGCAGATCCCTTTCATACCTGTAGCCACATGCAGTAAAGAAAATTTGCCGCGGATTAACGCGGAAGACGCGGATAAGGACAAGAAGGCTTTAGCAGGGATGGAGGTGATGCAAGGGATGATTTCTTTCTGAAAATCCCTTTCATCCTCTTCATCCCTGTAAAAAATCTATCTTCTTATCTGCGTCATCCGCGTAAATCCGCGGCAAAAATTATTTGATCGACTCGAGAATTCGCGCAAGTCCGTCCGCGAGGTCGGAGCCGACATGCACGCGCAGAGCCCGTCGGCCCCGATCCAGCAACACCTGAAAATCACCCCGTGCTTGCGCGGACTTCACCACTCCGAACGTATATTTTTGCCCCGGCACAGGTAGATCGATCTCATCGTCCGATGTGATCTGCAGAAACACGCCGTTGTTCGCTCCGCCCTTATAAGCCTGACCCGTCGAATGCAAAAATCGCGGACCGAACCCGAGGCAAGTCGCGGCAAGCGTTCGATCAAGAACGATTTCACGGATCGACTGCAGAGACGTCTCATTCTCGGCGTTCATGTGGACGTAGGCGAGCAGCGCGAAATAGTCGTGCGACTTCACGCGCGAAACGTGAGCCTTCAGATATGCAGAGAGCGAGCGATCGTCACCGACGATCTTGTCCAGCTCGGCAACATTCGCCTCGTTCGTGAACAATGCGATTCCGTCTGCTTCAAAGAATGCTTTCTCCTCCGGTAGAGCTCCGGTTTTTTCGTACTCGTCGGTGATCTTTCGAGCTTCGATCTTTGCCGATTCGACATCCGGTTGATTGAACGGATTGATCTTCATCAACGAACCCGCGACCGCAGTCGCGAATTCCCACCGGAAAAATTCCTGCGATATGTGATAGAGCGTTTCGAGCTCGATGCGGATCACAGGATGACCGGCGCGTTCGATATCCTCGAGACTTTGATACGCGCTTTCATCCATCGCCGAACCTTTTAGTCCGACATGCACGAAGATTCGATCGTCGTAATAATTCTCCGGATCGATCATCGGTTCGCGATCTGCCGGAATTATTGCGACACCTTTTTTGCCGGTCGACTCCGCAATCAACTGCTCAAGCCATGCGCCAACATCGTAAATTTCCGGAGATGTGAAGATCGTCAATTTATCGCGACCGGCTTTGTGGCATTCACCGAGGATCAAACCGAGCAGAGCTCCGGGGTTCGAATTCGGATCCGCGTTCCGGCACGCTTCGACCATCTCGTTCGCGCGATTCAGGATTATCCCGGCGTCGACTCCCATCGATGTCGCCGCAACGAGTCCGAATGCAGAGAGAGCCGAAAACCGTCCGCCGATCTCGGGCTTGCCGTAGAAGATATGACGGAATCCGTCGTCTTTCGCGACTTGTTCCATCTTCGAGCCGGGATCGGTGATCGCGACGAACTGTTTGCCGGGTTCATTGGAAATCTGCGAAACCCGATCGAAGAAATATTGCTTGAAACAATTCGGCTCGAGCGTAGAACCCGATTTGCTGGCGACGATGAAAAGAGTTTTTGCCAGATCGATCTTGTCTTCGATCGCTTTCACCTGGGTCGGAACCGTTGAGTCGAGAATGTGGAAATTGGTTTTTCCGAATGTGATCGCGAGCACCTCGGGACAGAGCGACGATCCTCCCATTCCCATCAGAAGAACGTCGGTGAAGCCGGATTGTTCGATGTCAGTCGAGAGCTTTTGAAACTTCTCCAGATCGCCGAGCTCCTGTCCGACGATATCGAGCCAGCCGAGCCATTTCGATTCGTCATCGTTCGTCCACACGGATGCATCCTTCGACCAGAGCCGAGCGATCTTGTCATCTTTTTTCCAAATTTCAGATTCGGCGCGAACAGCGTCTTCGATCGAGGCGGGAAGCAGGTAAGAAACGGAATTGATGGTCATGGTGATTTATTTTTATAAATCAACGAAGCGGGAGCAAGCCTCGATGGGAATGAGTTCCGTCGGCCGATAATTTTCTTGTCGCCAAAGGCCGGAACCCTAGGTTCGCTCGACACAATAATCCGACCGTGAAGGGGTCGAACAATTTCGCAGATTGTTCGACCCCTTCAGGGTCGGATCCTCGTGGGAAAAATTCCTAGGGTTCCGCGAGCTTTGCTCGCTCCACCCTAGGCTTTAATGTCTGTCGCCTTCAGCGACCCGGACTGCACTTTGAGCCACTCGAGCAACATCGCTTCCTGCTTATGAAAAGCCTGGTCGCGTTTTCCGGTCTTCGACATCGGTAGCTTGAAGAACACCGACAACTGCTCCTGGATGCCGGACTCGCCGCGTTGCTTCGCGAGATCTAAACATCGCGCGATCTCGATCGCGAGCGGTGCGGCGAGGATCGAATCTTTGCAAAGAAAATTCACTTTGATCTGCATCGACTGACCGAGAAATCCGCTTATATCGACATTGTCCCAAGCTTCCTTATTATCTCCCCGCGGACG
Source organism: Acidobacteriota bacterium (assembly GCA_003223025.1). GTDB lineage: Bacteria > Acidobacteriota > Blastocatellia > Pyrinomonadales > Pyrinomonadaceae > OLB17. Next base: position 33,122 of record QHXR01000012.1, on the reverse strand, counting down.
GTAGTAGCGGATGTCGACGAGATGATCTTCGACTTCGTATCCGAGAATGTCTTCGAGCACCGAGCTTTTCGTTTTCACTTTCGACGCGAGCGAATCTTCATTCGAAAGTGCGAGGCCGTCGCGGTTGCCGAGGATGTTCGTCGAATACCAACCATCGACTCTCAATGCACGACTCTTAAATGCGGCGGCGAGCACGGTCTTGATAAATGTTTGTCCCGTCTTTCCGTCCTTTCCCGCGACCGGAACTTTCCGCAAATCGGCGAGCTCGACCAATGCCGGAATATCCGCGGCGACCGACGGAGTAAAATTGCCATACGGAATTCCCTTGGTCATCGCCGCGTACGCATAGAGCATCGCGGGCGAGATGTCGGGCGAGTTTTCATCGAGCGCTTTTTCAAATCCCTCAAGTGAGTTGAAGATCTCGTTTCCTTCTGCCGTCAGTTTTTCAGTAGAGGCAAGATTGATGACGACAACCGAGTCGCATGTCGAAATAAATTCGCGCAAGTTCGCACGCAGCTTTTCAATGATCTCGCGATGCGAAACCTTTGCGAGTTTGTTCTCGCCTTCGATGTTCGATAGGAACGTCGGATCTTCGACCGCCGGCCACGGTTTGATATTTCGCAGGCCGTCTTCCGCTGCGACGAATTGCTTGTGACTCAGCACGTCGTGTTCTTCGGCCGCTTTCGCGAGATGCTCGCCGAACAGATCCCAGCCGGCGAAAACGATATCCGTGTAGTCCGCCATACCGGGTACGTCGAGATTTGCGAGCGGAAGACCCTCTGTCCCGACGACACCGTTCTTTAGAAGCTCAACGCCTGCAGCCATCGTCGTTCCGACTGCACCGCCGATACCGACGACCGCAATTCCAAGTTTTCGCTTTGCCATAAGAGAAGCGTAAGTTTACAACATCTGCTCCGGAATAACTGAAAACTGAAAAGTGAAAACTGAAAACGGAAGAGACGAAACCAGTTTTCAGTTTTCAGTTATCAGTTTTCAGTTATTCCGGAAGGGCAGACAAACTTACCCTCGATTTTTGAATAGTCTTGCCAACTCTCGTTTCAGCAGTTTTCCTGTCGGGCCTTTCGGAATGTCGTCGACGAAGTGCACAGACTTTGGACATTTGTAATCGGCGAGATGAGTTTGGCAGAACTTGATCAACTCACCTGCGCTTATTTTCGACCCATTCTTCAAAACGACAAATGCCGCGACTTCTTCGCCATACAACTCATCGGCTACGCCGATCACGGCCGCCGCCGCGATCGCGGGATGCGTGTAAAGAAGATCGTCGATCTCGCGCGGATAGATATTTTCGCCGCCGCGGATGATCATGTCCGACTTGCGATCCGCGATGTAAAAGAATCCGTCGGGATCGCGATAGCCGACGTCGCCGGTGTGAAACCATCCGTTCCCGAAAGCTTTTGCGGTCGCGTCGGGATTCTTGAAATACGCTTTGAAAATATTCGGACCGCGAAGGACGATCTCGCCTAGCTCGTTGTCAGGAACTTCTTCGTCATTCTCGTCGAAGACTTTCATCTCGTTTCCGATCGGCTGACCGCACGATCCAGGGCGACGTTTCTCGGTCGGCGGATTGAACGTCGAGCGACATGTCGATTCGCTCAGTCCGTAACCCTCGATGACGAGTACGCCGAACGTCTCTTCAAATGTTCGTAGCACTTCCGCCGGCACCGGTGCCGAGCCACACATTGCGAAGCGCAGTCTGTCCGACGCGGGGACTCGCGGACGCGGCGACACGGTGCGGATCTCCGTATCTCCGTGTCCCCGCGTCTCCGTGTCGCGTGTATCCTCCGCGTCGCACTTCGCGAGAAGCATCGAGAGCATCGTCGCAACTGAGCCGAATGATGTGATCTGATATTTTTCAATGATGTCCCAGAATCGCGAGGCCGAAAACTTAGGACTGACGACCGTCGATGCTCCGGCGTAGAGTGCAGTCATAGTCGTCACCGAAACCGCATTCATATGAAACAGCGGCATGATCGTGAGCAGACGATCAGCTTCGGTGAATCCCATCCATTCGGTTATCTGTTTTGCGTTCGCGATGAGATTGCCGTGCGTCAGCAGACAGCCTTTCGGTTTTCCGGTCGTTCCTGATGTGTAGATGATGATCGCCTCGTCGTCGGAGTTAAGATCGACAGGATCCAAATCGCCACTAAACTCATCCGCGACTGACACACGGTCAAAAATAATCCGCGGACACAAGCCGGGACCGTCTGCGACAGCGGGATGGGGTTTCGGAGAGTAATTCGGCTCTCGAGGGCTTTTATTTGAACCACCCGCTATGGCAGGTGGTTCCAACCTGCCCGAGGCAAACTCCGATCCGATCAACATCAATTTCGCTTCTGAATTCCCAACTACCCATTCGATCTCTTCCGTTTTCAAAAGCGAGTTCACCGGTCCGGCGAGAGCTCCGATCTTCCAGCACGCGAAGTACGAGATGATGTATTCGGGAGAGTTCGGCAGGAGCAAGCTCACGACATCGCCTTTCGAGATGCCATTCGCGTACAGCATATTCGCGGTTCGATTGACGGCGGAGTCAAACTCGGAATACGACCATGCCCGGTCATCGGTCTCCGAAAAAAGAAAAGTCTTTTCCGGCGTGGCCGCGGCTCGTTGTTCAAGTAATTCGCGTACGTTAGAGATCATCGTTCGTTACAAATATAATCCTAAATCTTTGGAATATCTCAAGACGTCTAAAATACTTACCGAAATGCGTGTGCACAATCGAGGTGAACTGTACTAATCTTCGTATTCATCTGAGACTGAAACACACACCTAGGAGAATACGTGAAAAACACAACGACGATAATAAATGCGACTGCGATGATCGTGATCTTTATCTTTGCGGGCATCGGATGTAAGTCTGCTGCGAATACTAATACTTCGATCGCGAATGCGAATGCCAATACGAACAGCGCGGCACAGGCGACGAACGTAAGTGCGACACCGGCAGTCGCCGCTAATGATGCTCCGACAGCGGCCGTAGGTTCTCTCGCGACTCCGTCGGATGCATATCGAACCGCGTATGAGCTTCGTAAGAAAAAAGACGTTCAAGGATTGAAAAGTATAATGTCGCCCGACATTAAGGAATTTCTTACGATGATGGGCGAAGAGGATAAGAAATCTCTGGACGACATGATCAAAGAAATGATCGACAAGCCGCAAGCAGACAAAGCCGAGGTTCGCAACGAGATGATCAAGGGTGACCGAGCCGCACTCGAGTACCTGACTGAGACCGGAGAGTGGAGCACGATGGATTTTGAAAAGATCGGCGGTAAATGGATGCTCACGTTTCCGAAAGCCGACTCGCCGGACGCGAGAACTAATAAGAAATAGTTCTTGGCAGCGAAGGTGCGAAACGTTCTAGCCAGGCCCCTCGGCCTGGCTAAATCATTTGAACGGCGGCGTGTCATCGAGCGGCCGTCAACTTTGCCTTCTCGCCTGTAATTTCCTATATTTAACTGCACTCAAGACAACTCAGTTTCGGCTTTCCTATATGTCTGTTTATCGAAGCTATATTAACGGCGAGTGGATCGACTCGACCTCCGGCCGCACGGCGCCAAATATCAATCCGGCAAACATCGACGACGTGATTGGAACGATCGAGCTCGCCTCGCGCGAGGAAGCTCGCCGCGCTGTCGAAGCGGCATACAACGCGTTTCGCGGATGGAAACACACGCCGGCTCCTGCTCGTGGGCGAATCGTCGCGAAAGCCGCGCGGTTCATGGAAGATCGGAAGGAAGAACTTGCTCAGGCGATCACGCGTGAAGAAGGGAAAACGATCTCGGAAGCTCGAGGCGAAGTGCAGAGGGCGATCAACGTCGTCGAATTTTGTGCCGGCGAATCGCGCCGCATGAACGGCGAGACGATTCCGTCCGAGCTACCGTCGAATTTTGCTTACACGATCTACGAACCTCACGGCGTCGTCGCGTGCATCACGCCGTGGAATTTTCCCGTCGCGATCCCGGCCTGGAAGCTTGCTCCCGCGCTGGTTGCAGGGAATACCGTCGTATTCAAACCCGCAACGTTGACTCCACTTACGGCAACGCTGCTGACAGAAATATTTGTCGAAGCCGGTGTCCCGAAAGGCGTGTTCAATTTGATACTTGGCTCCGGTTCCGACGCGGGTGATGAGATCGTAAATCATCCTGCCGTTCGAGCGATCTCATTTACCGGTTCGACGGAAACCGGACTCAAGCTCTACGCACAGGTGGCGCCTCGCGGAGTAAAAGTTCAAGCCGAGATGGGAGGTAAGAATCCCGTTGTCGTTCTCGAAGACTGCGACATGGAGCTTGCGGTCGAATCGACAGCGCAAGGCGCATTCGGATCGACGGGACAGCGATGTACCGCGACGTCTCGCGCCGTCGTCATCGACAAAGTCGCGGATGAGTTTGTCGAAAAGATCGTCGCGCGTGCAAAGAGTTTCACGCTTGGTCGCGGCGACGACGAGAAGAATCACATCGGTCCATCGGTCGACGAAGGACAGTTCAACACCGTTCTGAAATACGTCGATATCGGCCGCGAAGATGGAGCGGAGATGCTCTGCGGCGGAAAGCGTGCGACGGGCGACGGCCTCGAGAACGGCTATTTTATCGAGCCGACGGTCTTTGATCACGTGACAGCCGACATGCGAATCGCTCGCGAAGAGATCTTCGGACCGGTGCTCTCGGTTTTGCGTGTAAAAGATTTTGAAGAAGCGATGCGCGTTGCAAACGATTCCGAGTTCGGGTTGTCATCATCGGTCTTTACGAACGACACAAATCTCGTCTATCGATTTGTCGATGAGATCGAGTCGGGCATGACGCACATAAACTCACCGACGACAGGTGGCGAAGCGCATGTTCCATTCGGCGGATTGAAAAACACCGGGCTTGGTGCACGCGAGCAGGGCTCGACATCGCTCGATTTTTACACCGAGATGAAGGTCGTGTATGTCGATTACACGGGTAGGAAGAGAGAAGGGAATTTATATTAGGTCAAGAAGAGATTTGTTTCGTGTTCTTTCGTGTGTGTTCGTGGTTCCAGTTCTTCTTCTTTTAAGAAACTGGAACCACGAACACACACACGAAAGAACACGAAACAAGAATTAGGACGACAGACATATGAAACAGACAGCAATCGCGATCATTCTGGCGACATCGATAATCTTCCTCGGATGCCAGCCGCCGGCGACAAATACTAATCAGTCGAATGTAAATTCGAACTCGACCGCCTCAAATGCGAAATGGGATTCGTATGTCGAGCAGTTTTTGACCGATTACTTTACGGCGAATCCGACCACTGGAGCCTATCAAGGCAGACACGAGTTCGACGGAAAGTTTCCGGACTGGTCCTCGGACGGATTGAATAAAGAGATCGCACGTTTGAAATCGGAACGCGAAAAAGCGTCTGCCTTCAAAGACGATCAGCTCGATGAGCGTCAGCGATTCGAGCGCGACTATTTGATCTCGCAGATCGATAAAGACATCTTCTGGCGCGAGACCGCCGACGAGCCGCATATAAATCCATACTATTACGCTGACTCGATCGATCCCGATGTTTACGTTTCGCGGCCTTATGCTCCACTTGAAACACGTATCAAAGCGTACACAACATATGCCAAGAACGTTCCGGCCGCTCTCGAGCAGATCAAAGGCAATCTCAAACCGCCTCTCGCGATGAATCTGATCAAGATCGGACGGCAGACGATCGGTGGACTGGCTGATTTTTATGACAAGGAAGTCATCGACATTTTCGCTCCGGTAACGGACGCGCAGTCGCAAGCAGATTTCAAGGCGGCGAATTCTGCGGCGTCAAAAGCCGTGCGTGAATTCGATGCGTGGCTCGGTTCACAGGAAGCGACCGCGACGAACAATTTCGCGCTCGGCGCGGATAAATTCAAGCAGATGCTAAAGGCGACCGAGGGTGTCGATATCGATCTTGGACAACTAGAAGAGATTGGTAACAAAGATCTGCAGAAAAATCTCGATGCGATGAAAGTCGAATGCGACAAGTACGCACCCGGAATGACTTTGATCGAATGCAGCGCAAAGGCGAGCGAGCACAAAGCCGAAGGAACGGATGTCGTACAAGCTGCGACCGCGCAGCTCGCGGATCTGCGAAAGTTCATTCAGGAGAAGGACATCGTCACGGTTCCGGGAACGGAGGAGTGTAAGGTCGATCAGGCGCCGAAGTATAAGGCTTGGAACTTCGCTTACATAAATATTCCGGGCCCGTACGAAACGAATTTGCCGTCCGTCTACTACGTCTCACCGCCGGATCCGACGTGGGACAAGAAAAAGCAGGACGAGTATGTTCCCGGTAAAGGCAGTCTTTTATTCACGTCGGTTCACGAAGGATATCCCGGACATTTCCTGCAGTTCCTCCACGCGAATCGCTCGAAGTCGAAATTCGGACAAGTATTCGTCGGATACGCATACGCGGAAGGTTGGGCTCACTACACGGAAGAGATGATGTACGACGCCGGACTTGGTGCGAACGATCCGGAATTGCACATCGGCCAGCTTCAGGAAGCTTTGCTTCGCGATGTCAGATTCATTTCAGCGATCGGCCTTCACACGAAAGGAATGACGGTAGAAGAATCGAAGAAAATGTTTCTCGAAAAGGGGCTCCGTGCTGAAGGTGAATCCGAACAGCAATCGGCGCGAGGCACGTTCGATCCGGCGTATCTGAATTACACGATGGGCAAGCTCATGATCAGAAAGCTTCGCGAGGACTGGATCGCATCACGCGGCGGCCGCACTGCGTGGAAGCAATTTCACGACGCGTTCCTCTCGTACGGCGGTCCGCCGATCCCGCTCGTGAGAAAAGCAATGATGGGCAAGGATGATAAGGGATCGTTGTTCTAATTTTTGCTTCGTGTTAGTTAGTGTGATTTAGTGGTTCCAGTTCTTCTGCCTGAGAAGCCTGGAACCACGAACTCGCACGAAGCGACACGAAAGAACTACGCTTCGAAGACGAGAGCGGAGGCGCCGTATCGATTTTCTTACTTCGTGTGTTTCGTGTATTTCGTGGTTTCCTCTTCTTGTTCTGTGTCTTCCGTGATTCGGTTTTGATAGAAACGAAACCCCGAAGACTAACCACGAAACACACTAAACGCACGAAACAAGAAAAAGGACTTTTGGCATCACCTCCCACAAACTAAACGATCGAACACGGGTAGAGTCATGCATGTCTTATGGAAACCGAAACAAAGGACACGGCTCATCCTGCGCCCACTTCTACAAAACTCCGACTCATTTTTCTCACCCTGATCCTTGCGATCATCGCTGCCGCGATCATTCGTTCGTCGATCGCGACGAGTCTCGATAGCTTTACATACGACGAGGCGTATCACGTCGGAGCCGGCGTAGCATATGTTCGGACGGGCGACTTCAGACTGAACCCCGAACAGCCGCCGCTGACGAAGCTCTGGGTCGGCGCGTACGTCTCACTTTTCGGATACGAGCTTTCGCCATATCGGTCATTTTCCGACAAAGAAGACGAGCGCGATTTCGTCGAACAGGACGCGTACTTTCATAACGATCCGTTTGCGCTGCAAACACGCGCGCGGACTGCGATGTTCGCACTCAATGGAATTTTGATGCTCCTCCTCGCGATCGCCGCGTGGCGGATCTTCGGTGAGATCGTCGCAGCCGGACTTACGCTTTTTCTCGCGATCGATCCGACCGTCGCTGCGCACATGCCGGTCGTGATGACGGATCTTCCGATCGCTCTCTGCGCCGGTATCGCCGTGCTCGCCGCCGCAAAAGCATTTCAGAGTTGGCGGGTCACGGACGCGATCTTTGCAGCGCTAGCGCTCGGATTGGCTCTCAGCGCAAAACACTCGGGCATCATCGTTCTGATCGCCGTAGCCTTGATCGGAACGGCTGCCGCTCTCGCCTCGGCTCGTTCGCTTTCATGGGCGATGCGATTAAGACGATTCGGCGCCGTAGCGGCGATCGTGATCGGCGGCGTAATAGTTCTTTGGGGTTTCTACGGATTTCGATACAACGAATCTCCGGGCGTCTCCGAACAGACATTCAACAGATCGCTCGCCGAGAAAACCGGAGACATCCGGTCGTGGTCATACAGGAAGGCTCTTGACGTATCCGCCGCGACTCATATTTTTCCGCGAGCTTATCTATGGGGAATGGCGGATACGATCCGCGCCGGCGTCGAGGGACGCGCGATTCAGGTTAGAGCCTTTGGAAAAGAATATTACGCAAAAGGTCCGTTCTATTTCTTTCCCGGTGTCGTCGCGGCAAAGCTTCCGATCGGCCTACTGCTTTTATCATTTGCCGGTGCGATCTTGTTGGTCCTTCGCCGCACGACGGGAGAATCAACCGTTGGAATCGCTGCGTACACGATCTTTGCACTTATCTTTTTGGGATTTCTCATTCGCGGTTCGAGCTATGCCGGCGTGAGACACGCACTTCCTCTAATTCCGTTCGCGGGGATGCTCGCCGCATTCGCGATTTACTATGCCGCGAAGAGTCGCTCTTGGATCGCACGCGCCGCGGTCGGAATTCTTCTAATCGGCGCCATCGCTTCGGCCGTTCCGCAGATGCGGCCGTGGGAATATTTCAACGAAATGGCAGGCGGCGCCGAGAACGGTTACTTGTACTTCAATGACGAAGGCGTCGATCTCAGCCAGCGTGTCGGCGAAGCAGCGCGTTTCTATCATGAAGAGTTAGAGGCGAAAGGCGACGTCCCGTTTCTCGCATACTTCTCAAACTCGAACGACCGAAAAGCTCGCGGGATGGATTATGTCGGTCGCAATCCCGAAAGAGATAACGCGCGATTCGATGGCGATCGGATAACGGGGACGTTCATGGTCGGAGCGAACGAGTTAGGCGAAGGGCAATGGTGGGATGTTGGCAAACCCTTCCGCGGTGCTGCTCCGACAAAGCGGTTTGGAAACATCTTCATCTTCCAGGGAACATTCGATACTCCGAGATCGATGCGCGCGAGAGGTATTTTTTACCGCACGATCTATTCGACGATATATACTGATAAGCCGGATCCAAACGCCGCGATCGATGGAATTGAACGCTCTATTGCGATGGACGATTCCTGCTTTTTTACGCATCTCGAACTCGGCAATCAATATTTGAAGATCGGCGACCGGCAGAACGCGCTTCGTGCGTATCGAGGTTCGCTCGAGCGGGCTCCACATTCGGATAGCATCTATGATCTGATCGCGGAGCAGGTGAACAAGCTTGAAAGCGATCGCGACGAAGCCGTCGAACCGTTAAGGAATCCAGGGATCGAATAGCCGAGGACAATATTTATGACACAACCAGAACCAAGATCGACCGTGAAGAGCGCGATCGAAAAACATAAAGAATTTCTTTTTCCCGCTGTCGCAACTTATTACCAGGAACCGATCGCCATCACGAAGGGCGAAGGTGAACACGTCTGGGACGACGCTGGAAATAAATATCTTGATTGCTTTGGCGGCGTGCTGACGGTGAGCGTCGGCCATGCAGAGCCGCGTGTGAATAAGGCGTGGATCGATCAGGTCAACACCGTCGCACACACGTCGACTCTTTATGCGAACGGACCGCAGGGCGATCTTGCCGAGAAGCTTGCGGAGATCTCGCCGGGAAATTTGAAGAAGTCATTCTTCACGAACAGCGGGACGGAGGCCGATGACACGGCGATCCTTGCAGCGAAACTCGCGACTGGAAATCACGAGGTCGTCGTGCTGCGTCACGGTTACGCGGGGCGAAGCGCGACAGCCCTTTCGTCGATCGGTCATTCGAATTGGAAACCGGTAGCATCGCAGGTCGCGGGATTCGTTCACGCTCATGCTCCTTATTGCTATCGATGTCCGTTCAACGCGACTCCTGACAACTGCGGTCTCGCATGTGCGAATGATGTCGAAGAATTGATCCGCACGACGACGACCGGCGAGATCGCCGCGTTCATGTCGGAGACGATCCTCGGCGTCGGTGGATTCATCGTACCGCCGAAAGATTATTTCAAACGCGTTTACGAGATCACGAAAAATCACGGCGGACTTTTCATCTCCGACGAAGTGCAAACCGCGTGGGGTCGCACAGGCGATAAATGGTTCGGCATCGAGCATTACGGAGTCGAGCCGGACATCATTACATCGGCGAAAGGAATGGGCAACGGCGTGCCGATCGGCTGGACGATCGCGACACCCGAAGTCGCTGACGCATTTCCCGGACTGACGTTCTCGACATTCGGCGGCAATCCCGTTTCGATGGCAGTCGGCCTCGCGGTGATAAAGATGATCGAGGAAGACGATCTTCGAACGAACTGCCGGGTCGTCGGAGATTATTTCCACGACCAGCTTCTCGGTCTGCAGCAAAAGTATCCGATCATCGGCGAAGTCCGGGGAATGGGAATCATGCAGGCGATCGAGCTTGTAAAAGATCCGAAGACAAAGGAGCCGAATCCTGAAGCGGTGCTGAAAATTTTTGAAGAGACAAAGCGCCAGGGTGTGTTGATCGGCAAGGGTGGATTGTATGGGAACGTGATCCGCACCGGATTGATGTTGAATTCCTCGAATGACACGGTCGATGAGTTGATCAAGGCTCTAGATGCGGGATTGGCGATCTGTTAAGAATTTTGTCGCGGACAAACCCGGCGATTATTTGGCGTTCGATTTAAGCTCGCGTATGCGAGCGACAGCATAAAGCCCCCGGCCTTAGCCGGGGGGTAAGAACGACAGTTGAGCAAGCTCGCGTATGCGAGCGGCAGACGTTATCAAATCTGACGCTCGCATACGCGAGCTCGACGAATTCGAAAAGCATACCCCCGGCCAAGGCCCGGGGGCTTTATGCTGTCGCTCGCATACGCGAGCTTAAGACGGGCGTCGAGCTACCACGTAGAATTTTATCCGCAGGTAAAAGAACATATGCGAAAACTCACTCTCCACATTCGCAGCACTTGTGACGCCGATCCTGCTCTCTCTTAAAACAAATGAAAAAAATACTTGTCCTCTTATTCCTCTCGTGCCTTTCCGTCTTTACTCATGCGCAGAGTACTCCGAACCAAGATCAGAAAATGCATAACTCTGCATTGACCCCGGAGCGAGAATTGAAGGATTTCTACGACGCGTACGGTGAAGATCTGAGACTCGGTCGTCGTGAGGCGATCGCCGATCGGTACGACTCACGCGGCTACTACCGCGCCGGAAACGGTGCCAAGTTCCTCCTTACTTTTGAAGACTCGAAGAAGCATTACATGACCCGGTGGACTCCGCCTAAGGCATTCGAATGGAAGAATCTGACGTTCGAGGTCTTGTCACCGGAGTCTGCCGCGGTCGTCGGACTTTTTACCTACCAGGGGCCGAGTGGCCCGACAGATACATTTTCTTACACTGCGGTCCTGAACAAACAACCGGGCGGATGGCGGATAAGGATCGAGGACGAATCGTTCAATAATGTCGGCTATACCACGACACCGATCGCCGGCGATCGGAATACTCCCGGTCCGTTTAAGTACTCGTTGACCGCGCAACCCGGAGCCGCGATCTCGGCACACAAGCACACAGCCGATATGAAGATCACCGTCAAGAGTGGACGTAAATTCATTCTCCTGGGAGATCTCGACAATGCCAAGGTCCAGCGTTTCGAAGCCGGCTCAACTTTCGTGATCCCGGCGAACACGTGGCACGTAGAATGGTGGGAAACGGAAACGGTCGAAGAGATCGAAATGATCGCTCCAACAACTACCGTTCGCGCCATTCCTTCATCGCCGCGAACTCGATAGGCATTCACCCGAATGAAAAGGACGATTACTTTACTATTGCTGCTTGTGTGGCCGACGCTAGTCGCCGGCCAACAAGGAGCGACTAAGCGGCCTCACACGATAGCGATCCGAAACGTCACGGTGATCGACATGCGGAGTGCGACGCCGAGGACGTACGAGACCGTGATCATCGCAAACGGCAGGATCACCGCCATCGGTAAAAAACCGCGAATACCCGGAGACGCCGAAGTAATAGACGGACGCGGGAAGTATCTCATTCCTGGATTGTGGGACAGTTACACCTATACACTCGAGGCAGTAAAAAACCATCACCCGTATTTCGAATTGCTGATCGCCCACGGTGTCACCGGAGTACGCGACGTGGGAACCTCGTACGATCTGGCTGCCGCCGCGAAACTTCGCTCCGAAATTGATGCGGGACATGTTCTCGGCCCACGACTTTTTTATGCGGGCAATGTTCTAATGAGCGAAATGCCGCCGCGTCGCAGTGATCGCTGGACGGGAATTTCGACGGTCGTCAAAACGGTAGAAGACGCGAAACACGCCGTCGCCGAACTGGCACGTTCCGGAGTCGACCATATCAAAACCGAGAAACGTACGCGGCCGGATATTTTACGGGCGATCATCGAGGAAGCGCACAAACAGAAACTGCCCGTCGTCGGTGTCCCGCCATCATTCCTCATCGACGCTTCCAACGATGGTCTCGACTGCATCGAGCACTTTGCTGAGATCAACCGCGAAACCTCGGATAAACGAGAAGAATATTACGCGCTCTACCGGGATCGTAAGATCGACACTCTAACCACAGACCAGAACTATGCGTTCTTCGGCACCATGACGCGTGACCGACCGTATTACGATCTTTCGCTCAGAACGCTCTCGAAGAATAAGACCTGCGCCGTAACAAATGCTGCATCGACCGCCACGTTCAGCGGCGATTTCGAAATGGCGGATAAGTCGAGACTGCGATTCAAGACAGAATCGCAGCGCGCGGAAGTTGTCGCCGCGATCGCGGAACGCGAGCGGCAGATACGCAACAACGACTACCGGACGTCAACGGAGAATCGCAAACGCGCGCTGCAGGATATTTTGGACATTCGACGCGCGGGCGTGATGCTTCTGGCCGGAACGCAGTTGAACCAGGGAGCGATCGGAACCGCCGGTCTAATGCTGCACGATGAGCTTTCGATACTCGTGCAGGCGGGACTCTCACCATTCGAAGCGTTACAAACCGCGACGATAAATCCGGCGAGATTTATGCGTCGTGAAAAAGATCTCGGTACGATCGAGGTTGGCAAGATCGCCGATATCATTATGCTCGACGGAAACCCGCTGGCGGATATTTCAAATACGAGAAAGATAAATGCCGTTATAGTCGGCGGACGTATTCTCGATAGAAACGATCTGGACAAAATACTGGCGGCGGTCGAGGCGGCCGCGAAGTCGGTTAAAGGTAACTGAGGAGACGATGGGCGCGACGATTGGGAAGCGATGCATGTTCCGGCACGGGTAGATGACATTGTTCGCGCTCAGTGATTTGTGCCACCGGTTTCAGCTCGCGTACTCGAGCTAACGAATCTTTGCTCCGCAGGCGAGGTGCGATTCGTTGCTACATAAGCGAGCTTAAGAACCACATCACAAATATGGATTTAACCAGGTTGAGGCAATATGAAGGAATTTTGCCGAATTCGGCGAAAGATTTGAATATGATTCTTAACTTCTTTAAATTGCCACTAGGCTTTAGCTAGTGGATTGAGCACAAAAAATTCCGGGCTTTAGCCAAATATTAGGTTGAGCCGCACTCAATAGGAGAAGCCGCATGGCGAGAATAACCCGCAGAGAATTCGTCGCAGGAACAATAGGCACAACTGCCGCTGCAAGTCTGCTCAAGCCGACGACCGCCGATGCGCAGCGTCGTCCAAACATTCTCTTCATACTCGCCGATGACATGGGCTGGGCGGATCTCAGTTGCTACGGCCGGCCGGATTACCAAACTCCGAATCTCGATAAACTTGCGACGCAGGGAATTCGATTCACGAACGCGTACTCCGCGGCGCCCGTGTGTACTCCGACGCGTGTCGGTTGGATCACCGGACGCTATCCCGCCCGACTTCCGGTCGGTCTCGAAGAACCGATCACCGAAAAGAAAGAACTCGGCGAGCGTGTAAAGACGATCGGTATCCCACGCGAACATCCGACGATCCCGTCGCTCATAAAAGCTCAGCGTTATGACGCGGCGCTGATCGGGAAATGGCATCTCGGATACCTTCCTTACTTCGGCCCGCTCAAGTGCGGATTCGATGAGTTCTTTGGGATCATGAGCGGAGCCGCCGATCATTTTTCTCACAAGACGATGGCGTCCGAACCGGATCTTTACGAAGGGGAAGTTTCTGTCGACAGGGTCGGATACATAACCGATCTTCTCACCGATCGCGCTGTTGATTACTTAAAGCGTGAGCACAAAAATCCTTTCTATCTCAGTCTTCATTACACCGCTCCGCACTGGCCGTGGGAAGGGCCGAAGGATAAGGCTATCAGTGATGCGATGAAATATGGTCCGATGGGTTTTCGCGCCGGTGGATCGTTGAAAGTTTACGGCGAAATGATGAAGAGTATGGACGCCGGAATCGGCCGCGTGTTAGAGACATTGAGATCGACAGGTCTCGATAAAAACACGCTCGTGATCTTCACGAGCGACAACGGCGGCGAGCGATTCTCATATAACTGGCCTTTCACCGGACAGAAAATGGATCTCCACGAAGGCGGCGTGCGCGTCCCCGCGATCGTCCGCTGGCCGGGTGTGACAAAAGCCGGCGTCGTCAGTGATCAACCGGTGATCACGATGGACTGGACCGCGACGATGATCGCCGCTGCGGGCGGTAAGCCAGATCCGAATTATCCATTCGATGGCCAAGACCTTCGAGAAGTTCTTGCAGGCAAGCTGGCATTGTTCGATCGCACCTTTTTCTGGAGAACGAAGAGCCAGGGAGCGATGCGAAACGGAAAATGGAAATACCTTCGCGATGTGAAGAATGAAAGTCTTTACGATCTTTCTGTAGACGAGCACGAGCAGGCGGATTATAAAAATGCCGAGACCGCTACGTTCGAACGTCTTCGCGCTGAATTTCGGAAATGGGACACGGCGGTTGTTCCTTATCCCGCTGAAAAAGAATCTTGATGGATCAAGTCGTAATAAGGCGAGCGAAACTCGATGACCTCGAACAGCTACTTATGTTCGAGCAGGCAATGATCGAGGCGGAGCGACCGTTCGACGAAAAGATAAGGAAAGGAAGCGACGTCCGTTACTACGATCTGACGGCTTTGATATCGTCCCCGGAAGCCGAAGTGGTTGTTGCAGAACTGAACTCGGAACTGATCGCGACTGGATATGCTCGGTTGAAATTATCTGAGCCATATTACGCGCACGACAAATATTCCTATCTCGGATTCATGTTCGTCGTGCCCGAACATCGCGGCAAGGGCGTCAACAGGATGATTATCGACGCCCTTGAGTCCTGGTCACGGTCGAAAGGAGTGAGCGTGATAGAACTTGAAGTGTTTGCGGAGAACAGTTCTGCGGTGAAGGCATACGAAAAGTCGAACTACAAAGGCCTGATGCTAACAATGCGAAAGAGTCTATAGCCAGGGTGCGTGATCCGTCCGGGAGAGAAGAGAAATTAAGTTCGCTCTAGAACAGTTCAAGACCATTCTTGGCTTTAATTGTTAAGCTCCTTTCTTCATGAAAACTATGAAAGGAGTCTCCCGCGATGCCTTGGATAAAAGTATGGTTACATTTTGTTTGGTCCACTGAAAATCGAATCCCGTTCTTGCAGAATTCGATTCGTCCCAAAGTCCTCGATCACATTCGGCAAAATGCGCGCAAAAAAAGTATTCACATTGATTTCATCAACGGGTACTTTGAACATATCCATTGCTTGATCTCTCTGGGAAGCGATCAGACTTTAGAGAAGATAATGCAGCTGATAAAAGGAGAGTCATCCTTCTGGATAAATAAGAATCAGCTAACGAAGACAAAATTCGGATGGCAGGATGAATATTTCGTAGCGTCGGTGAGCGAGTCGAATCTTGAAAAGGTTAGGCGCTATATTGCGAAGCAGGAAGAGCATCATTCGAGGGTGCCATTCGAAAAAGAGTTTGATGAGATGTTGCTTCGGGCGGGGTTTCAGAGATTTAAGGACCGATGATGCTGGAATGAGCTGAACGAAATCTCATTCACCCGCATAGGCAGATGATTTCCTTCTTTTAAATTGCCACTAAGCTTTAGCTAGTGGTTAGCTGGACTACATGCACGGCTTTAGCCAAACTTAATCAAAAGATTTCCTCTTGCTTCAGCCTATCTTGGGCTCGTACCTGGGCTAAAGCCAAAAGGAAATCTTTTGATTAAGTTTGGCTGAAGCCGAGTCGTTTCGAGACTGACCTCCACCTAAATGGTGGAGGCAATTTAAAAGAACGAAACGGGTATGCAGGTCGTGAATGGAGTTACATGTGTGAACATATCTCCGCAGTTGTCGTTATTTTTTTTCTAATCGCGATTCTGTTAGTTTTTGTACCTACCTTTTCGAAAGCATATTCGGAACTGGAATTATTGATTCTATGAAAACACTCATCAAATCCGGACGCATCGTGACCGCGGTCGATGATTACACAGCAGACATTCTTATCGAAGATGAAACGATAAGCATGATCGGCAAACAGATCGACATCGAAGCCGACATCACCATCGACGCGAAAAATAAACTCGTCTTTCCCGGCGGGATCGATCCGCATACGCATATGGAATTGCCGTTCGGTGGAACACAGTCTTCCGATGACTTTTTCACGGGAACGAGAGCAGCGGCGTTCGGGGGGACGACTACGATCATCGACTTTGCGGTGCAGACGAAAGGCGAATCGATGATCTCCGGCGTTGATGCCTGGCACAAAAAGGCGGAAGGGAAGTGTGCGATCGATTACGGATTTCATCTCATTACGACCGACTTCGAGGATAAGCACACCGAAGAGATGTACACGCTCATGGACGAAGGCATCACGAGCTTCAAATTATTCATGGCGTATCCGGGCGTGTTTCTCGCGGATGACGCGACGATCTTTCGTGCGATGTCGGCGGCTGGCGAGCGCGGCGGTCTGATCTGCATGCACGCGGAGAACGGGATCGTTATCAATGAGATCATCAAGCGCTTTCTCGCCGATGGACGAACTGCTCCGAAGTATCATGCGCTCACGCGTCCGACGATCGCCGAAGCCGAAGGCGTGCATCGTGCGATCGCAATTGCCGAGATGGCCGAGTCGCCGGTGTACATCGTTCATCTGAGCTGCACCGACGCGCTGAATAAGGTAAGAGAAGCACGCGATCGCGGTATTCCCGCGTTTGCCGAAACGTGCCCGCAGTATCTTTTTCATTCGATCGATGACTACGGCGACGATTTCGAAGGCGCGAGATATGTGATGACGCCGCCGTTGCGCGAGAAACACAATCATGCCGAGCTTTGGAAGGGATTGAAGATGGATGATCTGCAAGTGATCTCGACCGACCATTGTCCGTTCTGCATGAAGGAGCAGAAAGAGCTCGGCAAGGACGATTTCTCGAAGATCCCGAACGGCGCACCGGGAGTTGAGAATCGAATGTCTTTGATCTACAACGGCGGCGTCGTCGAGAACAGAATTTCGCTCAATCGATTCGTTGAGCTCACATCGACCGCCGCGGCGAAGATGTTCGGACTGTTTCCGAAAAAGGGAACGATCGCCGTCGGATCCGACGCCGACATCGTTATCTTCGATCCTGAAAAGGAACACACATTCGGTGTCGCGAATGAACACATGAATGTCGATTACAGTTCGTACGAAGGTTGGAAAGTAAAAGGAAAAGTTGAGACGGTCTTGTCACGCGGTCGCGTCGTTATCGAAAACGGCGAGCATAAAGGCAAAGCCGGCGACGGACAGTTTCTGAAACGCGGCGAGTGCGTGAAGATCTAGGACAGATTTTTCGTGTCTTTTTCGTGTGTTTCGTGTGATTGGTGGTTACGTCTTAGAAATCCAGACCACGAAACACACGAACCCACGCGAAAAAAGACGCGAACAAGAGAAGAGTCCTCACGGCAATGGAGCCGTCTTCCGCATTAACCTGAAGACCGGATAACTTACCGCCAAGACGGCCAACGCGTACAAGCTCGGATATGGATTGCTGTAGATGTATCCGAAGAAGAGCAGCACGGCGCAGACGAGCATGATCGCGGGAGCGATCGGATGACCTTTTGCTCGATAGGGACGATGAAGCTCCGGTTCGCGTCGACGGAGGATGAATAGCGAAACGATCAAAAGGATCGTGATGACAACCGCGAAGAACTGCGAAACGGCGAGCAGGATCTCGAAAGTGCCGATCGATGAAAAGATGATCGCCGCGGTTACAGTAAAAGCCAAAGCGAAAACCGGCGTTCCACCTTCATTCACTTCTGTCGCTTTCGTCGTAAACAAACCTTCGCGTCCAAGTGCGAGCAGCATTCGTGGACACATCATCAAAAGGGCATTCATTATTCCGATCAGCGAAAGCAGCGCGAGCACAGTCACGATCTTTGCGCCGAGAGATCCGAAGATCAGATTTACCGCATCGCCGCCAGCAAATTTAGAACCCGCCAATTGATCAAGAGGCAAAACGTAAAGCAGCGCGGCGTTGACAAGCAGATAGATCACGACGATCAGCAGTATTCCGCCGAACATCGCACGCGGCACGTTCTGTCCGGGATTCGTGTCCTCTTCGGTAAAGTAGATCGCTGAGTGCCATCCGTCGTATGTTCCCAACACGAGTTGGAACGCGAGCACAAAAGCGACGAGGGCAGCGATCGGTGTCGCCGGCGATGCAACGCTGATCGGATTCGCGTGCGACGCTTGTCCGCCGTATACAAAACAAGCCACGACGAATGCGAAGAGTGCGAGGCATTTCAAAACGCTTGTCACTTTCTGCGTCGCGCTGCCGGAGCGGAGGCCGATCCAATTCAACAATGTCAGGAGCAGCAAAACCGAGATGCTAAAAAGCACTCGCGCGCCTGGAAATTCCAATCCAAAAAGTGAGACCGCATACTCGCCGAAAACCACGGCGATAAATGCCAGACCCAGATTGTTGTAAAGAAAATCGCTCCAGCCGACGACGAATCCGCCGAACGAGCCGTATGCGCGGTGCGCGTAGATAAAATATCCGCCCGCTTTCGGCACCATCGTCGCCAGCTCGCAAAGATAATTCGCACCGAGCAGTGCGTACACACCGCCTAGAACCCAGGCCAGCATGATCAGCCAAACCGAGCCGAGCTGTTCGGCGATCGGACCCGGTGAACGAAGAATCCCGACTCCGACGGTTCCTCCGATAACGATCGCGAGGCCGAAGCCTACTCCGAGAATGCGAAGCAGATCATGAGACGTGCCGACTTGTGCGGCATCGGATGATGTTGTCATTTTATACGGGTGACTGAAGGGAGTGCTGTATCTGAACTTCTGAAGAACGCGAGAACTCTAGCACAGATTCATGTAGTGCCAAGACTTGGAGAACAGCATTACGAAATTACGGAATTAAGAATTACAAAATTAAAAGGCGGCAGGGTGGTGCACCCGGGACGCAATTTCCAAAAAGTAATTCGGTAATTTTGTAATTCGTAATTTCGTAATGTTTGCGTCTCGACGATCGTCGCCTTTGGGCAACCGCACGAAGATTCATCGAGAGCGGAATGCATAGCGACTTCTGTACGCCATCAAAAAGTATTACTATTGCGGTCGTTTCCCGACTTTGTAGAACCTTATGGAACCTGCATATAGCGTTGAATTTCGTGACGATCATGTCCACGTGCAACTTGGCGAGGGGTTTCAGGTAGATCCTGAGTGGCGGGACGAGGTCTGGGAAAATGTTCGCAAGTTATGCGACGAGCACGGTTCGCGCCGAGTTCTTGTCGAAGGTTATGTTCCGACTGGCGAGCGAAGCTTCGGTGAAGTTATCGCGGCCGGCGAGCGAACTGCGACGGTGCCGCACCTGTGGCTCGCGTTCCACATGGAAAATCACACGCCGAGCATGCAGAGCGAACTCTTCGAAGCGATCGCCACAGCCCGCGGTGTTCGTGTGAAATATTTTGCCGACAACGATTCGGCGTTGACATGGCTGCGTGCGAACGCGCCGGGTTGATCAATTAAACATCATGGATGAAGCTTTCAAGATCGAACATCGGGGCGATCACGTTCACGTTCAATTCGGGGCAAGCTATACGGCTGATCCCGAGTGGCAGAATGAATTGTGGGATCTGCTAAGGAAGTTTTGTGAAGGACACGACACGGCACGGATCTTAGCCGAAGGTGTGGTGCCGGCGCCTGATCGGTCTCCTTCGTCCGTTGTCGAAGCCGCGAAGAAGACGGCGGTCATTCCAAATCTTTGGCTCGCGTTTCACTTCGACGGATTTGTGCCCACGGAGTCGACGGAGTTGTACACCGTAGTTGCTGCGGCCTACGGAGTCCGCGTTAAGATCTTTTCCGATCGTGAACAGGCTCTTAACTGGCTGCGTGCAAACTCACCGAAATGATCAAGCGTCTCGGCTCACGCGAACTCAAAACTAAATTCGGAACGTTCACCGAGATCCTTTACTACGACGGACAAAAGGAATCGATCGCGCTCGTCATGGGTGACGTAACCAACGGCGAGAATGTTCTATGTCGCGTACATTCGCATTGCATCGGCGCACACGTCTTCAACAGTATCGAGTGCACGTGCCGTGAAGAGATGGAAGCGGCTCAAGTCGCAGTTCAAAACGAAGGTCGCGGCGTGATCGTCTGGCTCGATCAGGAAGGAAAAGGGAACGGGCATCTCGCGCTGATCGAGAGCATTCCGTTCAAAAAAGAGTTTGGGCAAGCGAAGGCGTACGAGATGGCAGGATACAAAGCGGATGGTCGAAGTTATACTCCGGCGGCGCAGATCCTCGCTGATCTGAAGATAAGGTCGATAATTTTGCTTGCGAATTCCGACAGCAAAGCAGAAGAGCTGAGAAAGGAATCCGTGAACGTCGCCGGGATCCGGCCGGTTTCGATCAACCCGCAGTAAATCCGCCATCGATCATGTGGATCGATCCGGAGCAGTACGAGGCTTCGTCACTCGCGAGAAAGAGTGCAAGATTCGCCACCTCTTCGTTAGTACCGTAGCGGCCCATCGGCATTTTCGACATGATCATCTCGCGGGCGGCATCTGCGTCATCGGGGCTGAACTGCGTTTCGAGTGATCGGATCATCCTGTTGTCGATCGGCGCCGGACCGACAGCATTCACTCGAACATTAAAAGGCGCGAGTTCGAGTGCCGCGGTTTTCACGAGGCCGTAAACGGCGTGCTTGCTCGCAATATAAGGAGCCATGGTTGGAAAACCGATGACACCCGAAATCGACGAAAGTGCGACGATAGAGCCGCCTCCGCGTTTTTTCAGCGGCTCGACAGCATATTTCATCGCGAGCCATACCCCAATAAGATTTGTTCTGTAGACGCTTTCGAAGTCGTCGACCGTAAGACTTTCGATCGGCGCGATCCGACCCTCTGTTCCGGCGTTCGCGATAAGGATATCGAGGCCGCCGAACGTATCGACCGCCGCCTGGATCGACGCAGCTGTAGCTTTCTCATCCGTCGCGTCGGCGATAAACTCGGCGATCTTGCCGTTCGACTCGAGCCGATTCCGCGTCGCTTGAAGTTTCTCTGCGGAGCGGCCGACAAGCATGACGCTGGCTCCTTCTTCGAGAAAACGCTTTGCGATCGCTTCGCCGATCCCGCCGGTGGCGCCGGTCACGACCGCTACTTTACCCTCCAGCCTGGAGCCGCTGTTCTGTGTCATTGAATTGTCCTCCGAAATAGATGAACTCTCTGTAGAACTTTGTGATGGGAATTGAACGCAACACTAGCGGCTTTCGGCTACAATTGCAATCGCATTTCAGATACGTAAAACGCATGATCTATTCCGACAAAGTACTTTCTCAAAAACTGGAGCTCACCGAAGCCCGCGCGAATATAGATTTCGTTGAGTCTCGTGCGAAGCTCGAGCCCGAGATCGGGGCAACGTGGATCGAAATCGGCGGCGCTCGTGCGATGTTCGACGGAGCACAGTCGCCATGCACCCAGACATTCGGCCTCGGTCTGTTCGACGAAATCACGGGCGAGCGATTGGACGAGATCGAAGACTTCTTCAGATCACGTGGCGCTCCCGTTTTTCACGAGGTCAGTCCGTTAGCCGATCCGGCGATCATTCCACTGTTGAACTCACGTGGTTACCGCCCGATCGAGATGAGTACCGTGTTGTTTCGGGAGCTTGAGCATGGAGTCCCGCCTTCAGGCCCAGCCGAGCCGGAAGGCCGGCTGAAGCCGCGACTCAAAACGCGCATCATCGAGGACAACGAAGCGGACCTCTGGGCCGCGACATCGGCAGTCGGTTGGTCAACCGAAATGGACGGCCTCGCAGACTTCATGTTCAGCTTCGGCCGCGTCAGTGCGAGGAGCGAGGGCAGCTATCCGTTCCTCGCCGAACTCGACAACAAACCGGTCGCCGCCGGGATGCTTTTTATGAGCGACGATGCCTGCATCCTTGCCGGCGCCAGCACCATTCTCGAGGCCCGGAACCAGGGAGCACAGAATGCTCTCTTCGCCGCCCGCCTGAAATTCGCTGTCGAACATGGCTGCCGTTTGGCGATGATGAGCTCCATGCCCGGAAGCCAGTCTCAAAAGAACGCTCAGAAAAACGGTTTCGAGATCGCTTACACTCGCACGAAGTGGCATTTGACCGTATAATTTACCGCGTTCATCCCTCGTTGGTCCTTACAGTATGAAGCGATGCCCTGAGTGCCGCCGCGACTACTACGACGACAGTCTGAGTTACTGTCTCGACGACGGAACTGCGCTCTTGGAAGGCCCGTCGTCGGTCGACGATCCGGCGACGGTGATACTGCCGCTCGAGGCAGAGCCTCCGACAATTTTGGGAGACTCGACGGAAAGGCAAAGCCTTTCCGCTCATCGGGCGGCGCAGCCGCATGAGACTGGAACTTTAGCGGAGCAGCAAGGAGTCGAACGTCGACCCGCAGGGTTGAAGAACCGTGTACTCCAATTTGTTGCTTTGCTTTGCTTCGGCGTTCTGATCGCCGGTGGATTCTTTGGTTATCGATATTACGCTTCGACAAATGCAGGCGAGATCCGGTCCATCGCCGTGCTTCCATTTCAAAATCGGAATTCGGATGCGGATACTGAATATCTTTCGGACGGTCTCGCGGAATCGCTCATCTATCGTCTCTCTCAGATTCCGGATCTGAAGGTCAGCCCGCGCAGTTCGGTATTCAGATACAAGGGACAAGACGCGGATGCAGAGAAAGTCGGCAGTGAGCTCGGTGTCGATGCGGTGATGTCGGGACGATTGATCCAGCGTGGAGAGAATCTCACGATAAGCGTGGACCTTGTCGACGTCCGGAATAAGAGAACGCTGTGGGGTGAACAATTCGAGCGGAAAATATCCGACCTGCTGACGACGCAGCGCGAGATCGCTTCGGCCATTACAGAAAAGCTCCAGCTCAAACTTTCGGGCGGTGAGACAAAAGGCATCACGAAGCAGTACACAAACGACAACGAGGCATATCAGCTTTATCTCAAAGGCCGATACTACTGGAACAGGCGAACCGCTGAAAGCTTAAAGAAGTCCATCGAGCTTCTAACGGCGGCCACCGAAAAGGATCCGAATTTCGCGCTCGCATACGCGGGTCTCGCCGACGCGTATGTCGTAGCATCGACATACACCGGTGAACGGGCGATCGAGACAATGCCGAAGGCGAAGCTTTACGCCATGAAGTCGATCGAGCTTGATCCTACGCTCGCGGAGCCACACGCCGCCCTTGGGTTGGCGACCTGGTTCAATGATTGGGACAAGCCTGGGGCTGAAAAAGAGTTCCAACGTGCGATCGAGCTCAATCCCAATTACCCGACAGCACATCACTGGTACTCGCGTCACTTGCGGTCGCTCGGCCGTTCCGATGAAGGATTCAAAGAGATACAGAAGGCGGTCGAACTCGATCCGATGTCGCTGATCTTCATAAATAACATTGCCGAAACTTATATCGATCAAGGCAATTTAGATGCGGCGTATAAGGAATGCCAGCGAATCATCGAACTTGACCCTAACTTTTGGGCGGTGTATCAAACCCTGGTTTGGGTTCGCGTGAAGCAAGGGAAATATGACGACGCGCTCGTCGCGGCGCAGAAGGGCGTCGAGTTATCCAACAGGTCGAATTCCTCGCTCACCGAGCTCGGGTACGTTTACGGAAAACTTGGCCGCACGAATGATGCTCAAGCGATAATCAAGGAGCTTGAAGAAAGATATGCGACTAAGACCGCAGATGGAACAGACATAGCCGAAGTTTATGCCGGGCTGGGGGATAAGGATCGAGCCTTTGAATGGCTCGAGAAGGCATTCGGATATCACAGCTTTGAACTTGCAACATTGCGAATATCACCTTTGCTCGATCCGCTGCACAGCGATCCCCGCTGGAAAGATCTTGCTCACCGCATCGGTGTAATGGAGTAGCCGATATGAAAAGTATTCGAGATGAGAAATGTCGAGCTGATCTGCTTGATCGATTGAATAAATTAACACCCGAAACCAAAGCGGTCTGGGGACGAATGAGTGTCGAACAGATGTTGTCGCACCTTGTCCAGGCACACGATCTGCCGTTCAATTCCGACATACCGGATATGAGCAGTTTCTTCTCTCGCACGTTGATAAAGCCGCTCGTGCTCTACGTTCTTCCAATGCCGAAAGAGATCGAGACTTCTGCCCGGATGGATCAGCAGCGCGAAGGCCGAAAAGCGCTCGGGTTTGAAACTGATAAAAAGCTCGTCATCGAGTCTGTTGGTCGAGTCGGTACATTACCTGCGGATCATGATTGTTCTTATCATCCGTTCTTCGGAAAGATGTCGGCGAAAGATTGGGGATTGATCGCTCACAAACACATGGATCATCACCTGCGCCAGTTCGGAGTTTAGTAATTCATGAAACGTTGTCCGGAGTGCAGAAGAGATTACACCGACGAGACATTGAACTTTTGTCTTGACGACGGAGCTACGCTTCTCGACGGACCTGCGTCGGGAGACGAACCGGCAACGGCGATCTTGAATGAATTTGGTATTACGCCGCCTGGAGTCCCGTCGCTTGGAGTCCCGCCTTCAGGCGGCTCTAACGAGTCTCCGACTCGCGCTCAGATCCACACAACTGCATCGGCGGCGGAGCCGCAAACTCATTTTGGTGACTCGCCGGAAAGGCAAAGCCTTTCCGCCCATCGGGCGGCGGAGCCGAAGAATAGTCGCCGGAGTCTGGCAGCGATGGGGATCATCGTTGCCTTATTAGCGGCTTCCGGATTTCTCGGTTATCGATACTTCTCAAACAGCGGCCGGATAAATTCCATCGCCGTGCTTCCGCTACAAAATAGCAGCGGCAATGCTGATTCGGAATATCTTTCTGATGGTCTTGCCGAATCGCTCATCTATCGCCTGTCTCAATTACCCGATCTAAAAGTCAGTCCGGCGAGCTCGGTGATGCGTTACAAGGGAAAGGAATTCGACGCGCAGAAGATCGCTAAAGAGTTGGGTGTTCAGGCCGTGATGTCAGGACGCATGGTTCAACGCGGCGACAATCTAAGCATCAGCGTTGAGCTCATCGACGCGATCAATAACAAGACGATCTGGGGCGAGCAGTTCGAGCGAAAAATGTCGGACCTGATGTCAACGCAGCGCGAGATCGCCGCTGTCATTACCGAAAAACTTCAGCTCAAACTCACCGGTAGTGAAAGCACCGGCGTCACCAAAAAGTACACCGACAACAACGAGGCTTACCAGCTTTATCTCAAGGGCCGCTATTTCTGGAACAAGCGCACTGAGCCGGACATAAATCGCAGCATTGAGTTTTTTAACGAGGCGATAAAGCTCGATCCGAAATTCGGACTGGCGTATTCGGGGCTCGCCGACGCATATCAGGTATTGCCGTCGTATCAGGACCATCCCAAGCCTGACGACACATATCCGCGGGCCCGTGCTATGGCGGAAAAAGCGCTCGAGATCGATCCGACTCTTGCCGAACCGCGTGCCGCGATCGGCGTTGTGTGTCACGAATACGAATGGAATTTCCCCGAGGCTGAGCGCGAATTCAAGCGCGCGATCGAACTAAATCCGAAGTACCCATCGGCACATCAGTGGTACGCCGAGTTCCTTGCGAACATGGGCCGTCATGATGAGTCGATCGCGGAAATGAAACAGGCGCTCGAGCTCGATCCGATGTCACTGATAATCAATGTGACCTTGGCGGGTATGTATTACAGTGCCCGCCGCTACGATGAGGCACTCGCGCAATACCAGAAGGTGTTCGAAATAGACCCAGGTTTCGAAAAAGCGCATAGACAGATGATCTATGCCTACCGTGCGAAAGGAATGTATGAAGAAGCGATAGACGAGGCACGGAAGCAGCGTTTTTATGGGGGCGAAGACATGACGCAAGTCGACCCGCGTCTCGACGCCCTCCGGGCCGTGTACCGAAGCGGTGGTCCAAAGGCATTCTGGCGGAAGGTCCTTGAGTTCGAACGCGAAGGTGCGCGGAAGAGTAACGAAGAACCTGCTCCGTTCACGATCGCTATGTGCGAGGTCGGTTTCGGCGACAATGACGCGGCCATCGCGACTCTGCAGAAAGCCGTTGCAAAGGGTAAAGGCGAAATCGCGGCGGTTCAGATGAAGTCGGAACCTGCGTGGGATCCTCTTCGCACCGATCCGAGATTCCAGGACTTGTTAAAGAAGATTGGTTTTCCCGAATAGAACGATTGATGAAGCGGTGCCCTCAGTGCAAAAAGGATTACGTCGACGACAGTCTGTTGTACTGTCTCGATGATGGTGCTTCGCTTGTGCAGGGAACTGTACACGATGAACCGGCGACGGCGATCTTATCGAGCGATGCGCTGTCCGGCGAGAACTTAACCGAGACGTTGCCTGCGAGTGCGCAAACGTCTGCGCAACCGCGGCGAGGATCGTCAAAGTTTATTCCCTGGATCGCCGCGGCGCTGTTTGCGGTGATCGTCATCGGAGCGGCAGGATTCGCATTCAATGGACGGAGCGCGGCGAATCAATCGGTGGTCAGATTAGCATTCGAGGTTCCGTCGAATCTCTCGTTCAACGACAAACAGCCCGACTCTACAGTGATCTCGCCCGACGGAAAGAAGATCATTTTCTCAGGTTCGACCGAGGGCAAGAATTTGCTTTATGTCCGCGATCTGGATTCTACCGAGGCGAAGGTATTACCCGGCTCCGAAAATCCGCTCGAGCCATTCTGGTCGCCGGATAGCAGATCGGTCGCGTACGGCTCGAACGGGAAACTAAAACGGTCGGACTTAAGTGGCGGCAATGCGCAGGTACTTTGCGATGCAGCTCGGATGATCGGCGGCAGTTGGGGTAAAGGAGGAACGATCATCTTCGCTCCGGACTACCGGGCGTCACTACTCCAGGTTCCGGCAGCGGGCGGCGAACCGCAGACGATAAAACTTGGGTCTGAAGATCTCTCAAAGGAAAGACATGCCAATCCGATCTTCATGCCGGATGGACGGCACTTCCTGTACCGTCGTGGCATCGGCGGATTGGATGCAAATCCGCCTCCGACGTTCGGCGTCTGGGCGGGATCGCTGGATTCACCCGAGATAAAGGAAGTTCTTGCGGGCGATACGCCATTCGCCTACGACCCGGGTGGCTGGCTCATTTTTGTTCGTAACGACGCGCTCGTGGCGCAGGCATTCGACGCCGAAGAGACCGCGGTTAGCGGTGAAGTGATACCGATCATCGGCGGACAAAAGAACGCCGTGGGCAACACCCGGCGATTTTCAGTTTCTGAAAACGGGATCCTTATTTGGCAAGGGTCATGGGAACGTGATTACCAACTCATCTGGTTCGATCGTGAAGGGAATCAGATCGGGGGCGTCGGCCCGCCCGCAAAGGTCGCCGTTGGCGAAGACCCGCACTTATCTCCGGATGGAAAGAAGCTTCTCATCAAGCGCGGTTTTCCGAACACTCTTTGGATCATAGATCTCGAGAAGGGGACAGATCTGCGGCTGACCAAGGATTTTGCGCAGATCCCGATTTGGTCGCCCGATGGAACAAAAGTCGCCTATAGCAGCAACGGCGGACTTTCCATAAAACCGGCGAGCGGTCTCGGCGACGCGGCTACTATATCGTTTCCGGGAGCAATATTCCCGTATGATTGGTCACCGGACGGACGCTTCATTATTTATGTCAGACGCGGAGTGAAGACACGCTTTGACATGTATTCGATTTCGCTGGACGACAATCCGAAAGAGACGCTGCTCCTCAGTTCACCATTTAATGAACAGACCCCGCAATTGTCGCCCGATGGAAAGTGGCTCGTCTATAGCGCAGATGACACCGGAGATTACGAAATCTACGTTCAATCATTTTCCGCCGACAGCAAGCTCGGTTCCGACCGACAAAGAATCTCTACATCGGGCGGGATCTTGCCGGTATGGAGAACCGACGGAAGCGAATTATTTTTTGTGAGTAGTGACGGTCAGATGACCACGACATCCGTAAAGACATCCGGAAGCGAATTTGAATTCACGCCTCCGAAGGCTTTGTTCAAGACACGCACGCTCGGACTGTTTGGAGCGACACACGAATTCGACGTGAGTCGCGACGGCCAAAAGTTTGTGATCGGGACCCTGATCGGTGAGCCGACCGCTCGGCCGCCGACCGTGATCCTCAATTGGACCAGTTTGTTGAAAAAGTAAGAACAGTAGGAGAAATACAATTTATGGATCGGATTATCGAAGGCGTGTTACACCCAACTGATTTTTCGGAGGGCAGCAAGGTTGCTTTTTACCACGCGTTGAAGGCGGCCTTGCTTGCGAAGTCGAAGATCACGTTGCTGAACGTCTCTTCCGACGAGCGTCCCAACTGGAACGAGTTTCCCGGTGTGCGCGAAACGCTTGAAAAGTGGGGACTGTTGCCGCCGGGCAGCCCTCGAAACGCGGTCGCCGATCTTGGCATCGACGTTCGTAAGGCGATCACGCAGAAGAAAGATCCGGTCGATGCGGTCGTCAATTATCTCCATGAATTTCCCGCGGAGATGATCGTGCTCGCGACAAGTCAGAAGACAGGCGTAGCGCGTTGGCTCACCGGATCTATCGCGGAGCCGATCGCGCGGAAGGCGACTGAAATGACATTGTTCATCGGGTCGGACACGCGCGGATTTGTGTCGCCCGATGATGGCTCGATCTCGTTGCGAAACATTCTTATTCCCGTAGCACTATCTCCAAAACCTCAGCCCGCGATCGAAGCGGCCGTGCGTTTTGCCAAGAGCCTCAACATCGATCGGGGTACATTCACGCTGCTTCACGTCGGTGACGGAAGCTCGATGCCGGCCGTACGGACGCGAGATGTTCCGGGATGGACTTGGGAAGAAGATGTTCGTTCCGGCGATGTGATCCAAAGTATCGTCGACGCTTCGAAAGATACGCAGGCGGATCTGATCGTGATGGTGACGGAAGGCCGAAACGGATTCCTCGACGGACTTCGCGGCAGTCACAGCGAACGCGTATTGCGCCAAGCCGGCGTGCCGCTGCTGACTGTTCCTGTCGGATCTTTTGTTTACGACACGATCGCCTGATCGATTCTATGAAGCGATGCCCCGAATGTGGAAGAGATTATAACGATGACTCGTTGAGATTCTGTCTCGATGACGGAGCGGAGCTTTTGTTCGGACCGGCCGCGGGTGAGCCGGCGACTGCCATTTTGGACTCGTTTCGGGTGCTGCCTTCAGGCGGTTCTTCGCCAGATGCGTCGACTCTCGCGTTTCATCACACAACCGCATCGGAGGCGGAGCCTCCAACAACAATTGAGAATCGCACGGAAAGGCAAAGCCTTTCCGCTCATCGGGCGGCACAGCCGCATGAGGCGGAATCGGAAAAGGCGAAGAACATGAGCGCGGGCATGATGGCCGGGATTGTTCTCGGTGTCGTTGCTTTAGTCGGTGGCTACTTCGGCTATGGCTACTTGAAATCTTCAGGCGGTAGCGGACGACTCGATTCGATCGCCGTTCTGCCGTTTGAAAATCGCAGCGGAAATACTGATACGGATTACCTGTCTGACGGCCTGACCGATTCACTGATCTTCCGCTTCTCTCAACTTCCCAATCTCAAAGTGAGTCCGACGAGTTCGGTGATGCGATACAAAGGAAGAGCAGAAGACGTCGCACAGATTGCGAAGGATCTCGATGTCGATGCGGTTCTCTCAGGAAGGCTAACGCAGATCGGAGATAGTTTGGATATCAGCGTTCAGCTCATCGATGCGCGATCCGGAAAACTCGTTTGGGCGGAACAATACGATCGGAAGATGGCGGATCTCATGGCGACACAGCGTGAGATCGCGACGACGCTCACACAAAAGATGCAGCTCAAGCTCGCCGGCAATGAGCAAGGCATCACGAAAAAATACACGACTAGCAACGAAGCGTATCAGCTCTATTTGCGCGGACGTTATCACTGGTCGCGCCGCGTGAAAGACGATCTCTTGAAAGCCATCGACAGTTATGACAAGGCGATCGAGATCGATCCGAACTTTGCGCTCGCATACGCGGGGAAGGCCGAGGCGTACAACTCGATGGGAAAAGATCCCGATGCCGCGCCGAAGGAATGCATACCGGCCGCGAAGGCAGCTGCAACGCGAGCCCTTGAGATCGATCCGACGCTGCCTCAGGCGCACTCGGCACTGGCAGATGCGCTTGCGATTTATGACTGGAACTGGGCGGAGTCGGAGAGCCATTTTAAGAAAGCGTTCGAGCTTGATCCGAACATCTCGTACATTCATTTGGTCTATGCGGGAAGCTATTTGCCCGCCCGTCAACGAACTGCTGAAAGCGTGAAGGAAGCGGAGCGGGCTCTCGAGCTCGAGCCGCTTTCCCTTATAAATAATTCCGTTGCAGTCGGTACATATGTGAAGGACCGTCAGTACCCGAAGGCTTTGGACCAAGCGCGCAAAGCCTTTGAGCTCGATCCTAATTTTCCGCTCGCGCGGTACTGGCTCGGGATGGCATTGGTTGCGAACGGAAAATACGACGAGGCGATCACTATCAGCCAGCAAGCTCCGGCTGACTCGCCGTCCGCATGGATGTCTTTGGTTTCACTCGCTCACGCCTATGCGAAAACCGGAAATCGCCCCGAGGCGGAGAAGCAGATCGCGAAGATGGAGGCGCTTAGGAGCACCCGGTATGTTCGCACATATTATCTCGCCTCGATCCATGCCACGCTCGGAGACAAGGACAAAGCGTTCGCGGAGTTGGAAAAGTCGTTCGAAGATCACGACTGTTTTCTCAATCAAATAGCCGCCGATCCATTCATGGATCCGCTTCGCGGCGATCCGCGATTCAAGGATCTGATGCGGCGAATGAATCTCGGGCAATAGCGAAGGCAAAAATTTTATGAAAATCGTTGGACGAGTCATGCTCATGACGAGCGCGTTTCTTATCTTGATGACGCCGGTGAAGACGGCTGCTCAACAAGTTCAGTACGACGTTGTGCTGGCAAGCGGGCGCGTGATGGATCCGGAATCGAATCTCGACGCGGTTCGTTATGTCGGTATTCGTGATGGAAAGATCGCCGCCATTTCGACGCAGCCGTTGAAGGGACGAACGGTGATCGATGTCAAAGGCCTGGTCATCGCACCTGGCTTCATCGATCTTCATTCGCACGGACAGGACGACGAGAACTATCGATACAAAGCACGCGACGGAGTGACGACTGCGCTCGAAATGGAAGTCGGTGTATCGCCCGTCGCATCGTGGTACGCCGAACGCGAAGGCAAGGCGCTCATCAACTTCGGGGCAACGGTCAGTCACATCCAGGCAAAGATGACCGTGATGAAAGACACCGGTACATTTCTGCCGCGTGACAATGCAATCAACCGTGTTTCCACACCGGCCGAAGTTTCCCAAGTGACCGCGCTGATCAATCAAGGGCTCGATGAAGGAGCTCTTGGAATCGGATTCGGTATCAACTACGTTCCGACCACGACGCGTGCCGAGGTGTTCGATCTTTTTGCTCTGTCCGCCAAACGCGGCGTGGCGAACTACGTTCACATGCGGAATGCCGGCGCGGTAGAACCGGCGAGCGGTGTGGGATCGTTACAGGAAGTTTTGGCCGATGCCGCCGCGACCGGTGCATCGCTGCACGTCGTACATATAACCAGTATGTGTCTCAGGCAAACGATCACGTGTCTAGCGATGATCGAGGGAGCTCGGAGCCATGGTCTGGACGTAACGACTGAAGCGTACCCTTACACGGCCACGCAGACGCGTCTCGAATCGGCGATCTATGACGAGGGCTGGCAGGAAAAGTTCGGCATCACTTATAAAGATCTGCAGTGGGTAACTACCGGCGAACGGTTGACGGCGGAAACCTTTGCACGTTACAGGAAAGAAGGCGGATCGGTCATCGGTCATGCTATCCCCGAAGAAATTTCACGTCTGGCCGTTGCCGATCCGCGGGTGATGGTCGCGAGCGATGGATTGATCGAAAAGGGCAAAGGCCATCCGCGCGGCACGGGAACTTTCGCGCGGGTGCTCGGACTCTACGTCCGCGAACAGAAGGCGGTCTCGTTGATGGACGCGATTCGCAAGATGTCGCTGATGCCGGCGCAGCGTTTGGAGAAAGTTGTCCCGTCAATGCGCATGAAAGGCCGTGTCAAAGTCGGAACGGATGCCGATCTCACAATCTTCGATCCGGCCACTGTCATCGATCGCGCGACATTCGAACAGCCCGCGCTGTATTCGGAAGGGATTCGCCATGTACTCGTCGGCGGAGTCTTCGTCGTGCGCGATGAAAAGATCGTGGAAGGCGTTAAGCCGGGGAAGGCAATTCGCAGAACGACTCGATAAAAATTAGGGAACACAAATCAGAATGAAGATACTCGCTGTTTGTACGGCAATACTAACGATCGCATTGAGCGTTTCGGCGCAGAGCGATTTCGACATCATCATCAAGGGCGGGATGATTTACGACGGCAGCGGCCGTGCGCCGATCAAAGCCGATGTTGGAATTAAAGGCGACATGATCGAGAAGATCGGCGACTTAAGCCGCGCGAAAGCGCTTACGGTGATCGATGCGACCGGCCTGGCTGTCGCTCCGGGATTCATCAACATGCTGTCCTGGTCGACCGAATCGCTGATCGTCGATCCACGTTCGCTCGGAGAGTTGAAGCAAGGCGTGACGACACAGATCATGGGCGAGGGCAATTCGATGGGGCCGCTGAATGATCGGATGAAAAAGCAGATGAAGGACGATCA